>NZ_CP104205.1:1175000-3864532 GCF_025244665.1 Maribacter litopenaei
AAAATCACTAGATGAAAATAATTTTGAAACTACCTCGCTTTTGTATCAAATGCTTTTAGAAAGTATCCAGAACAAGGAAGATGATATTCTCAACCCAATATATGTAAGCAATGGTCTAAATGAAGACTCTCGAACTAAAGGAGCCAAAATTTTTAGACAAATTTGTGCCGCCTGTCATGGAATCAATGGAGAGGGTAATGAGGGTCTTGCTCCACCATTGGTACATTCCAATTACGTTTCAGAACCAATTGAACGTATGGCCCTAATTATTTTAAATGGCTTAAAGGGACCTATTCATGTTAATGGCGAATTGTATGAAATGAATCAGGCCATGCCGGGGTTGAAAAACAACGAAACTTTATCTGATGAGGATATTGCAGACGTAATTACCTATGTAAGCAATGCTTTTGCGGATAATCCTGTTTGGATTTCAGCGGATAGAATTCGTGAATTAAGAAAATTGAAATCCCGAGACGGAAACGAATATACTGAGGAGGAACTATTGGAACTTTCTTTTCAGGAGTAGAGAATTAGGATTTAATTGGTGAATCATCACACTCCAAATCTCCGGTAGCATAAAGTAGTCCATTGAGTAGGAATGATAGTATACCAGGATTTTCATAGCTCTGAGGGTTATGGGATGGGGCAGAGTAAAAAATCCTTCCCTCTCCATACTTTTTGATCCATGCCAAATAATTACGGTTTTTGAAAGCCTCTTTGTTTTTTCCTTCGATTTTATCTGCTTCCATGTATAGTAGGGGTTTAAAATCATAGTCAAAATAAGCATTGTTGAAGAAATAAGGTTCATCAATATGCTCAAAGCCTTTACCATCAAAGCCTTGAAGAATGGGATGATTTTTATCCGCCAGTTTTACTTGTATCATTTGCTGTTTGGGATGATAATCGAAACTTCCCCCTACTAGTTCACTGAATTTTTTTGATTTGTTCAACATAGTGATACCACCATGTAGTACGACCATACCCCTACCTTCTTCTATAAACTTCAAAATGTTGTTTTCGTACTGTTCGGCCTTTTTCCATGCCGCATCCGAATTTATTTGTTCTTTGAATACATCATAGAAAAGATTTCTATTGTCCCTTTCCGAACAATTATTATTCAAAACGATGGCATCAAACTTGTAAATATTTTCCTTTTTGAACATGTCCACATCATCAGAAGTAACTATCTCAAAGTTTCCGCTTTTTTCAGCAATTCCTTTCAATATGGCCCTAGTATGAGGTACTGTCCAGTGGTCAAAACCGGTAAACAGGCTAAATATTAAAACTTTTCTTTTTTCTACCAGTTTTGGGTAATCATTCGGTAGTTGTGAAACGATGGTATTTGTCCATTCACTAGTTAATTCGAAGGGTTCCAGATCTTGGGAATAGGTTTTGAATATCAATAAAAAAATGACTAGAAAATAAACTGTGGATTTCATTTATAATCGAATTTGAAAAGTGAGAATTTATGCTCTTGATTTTTACCAATGTAACTATTTAAAATTATATTATTGGTAAATCAAGGTAGAATAAGAGTTTCTAAAACCTTATTTTTAACACTCGAAATTTGTTCAAACATGGATAATCGTATCCGGACGTCACGTTCAATCTCAATACACTCAGATGACCGATTTATTTTCGCTAAAAAATAAAGTAGTAGCACTATCCGGTGGAACTGGAACACTTGGTGGGTCAATCGCCAAATACTTGATAGAGCAGGATGCCCAAGTCATTTTGTTGGGTAGATCGACTAAAAAATTGCGGGATAAAAAAAATGAACTGGATGCTATTTCTTCAGGAGGAACCTATACATATGAGGTAGATGTTTTGAACGAAGAGGCCCTCAATGAAGTTCGCGAGGAAATAGCACAAAAGTTCGAAAAGTTAGATGGCTTGGTCAATTTAGCAGGTGGAAATATCCCGGGTGCTACCTTGAGTGCCAATCAAAGTATTTATGATATTGCCATTTCGGATACACAAAAGGTTTTGGATATTAATCTTTTTGGTACGGTTATCCCAACTATCGTGCTGAGCGGACTTATGGCTAGGCAAGGACATGGTTCCATTATTAATATTTCTTCCATGGCTTCGAAACAGGCTATTTCTAGAGTCTTAGGTTATTCCATGGCCAAGGCTGGCGTGGATACTTTTACACAATGGATGGCTAACGAAATGGCATCGAAATTCACGGACCGGATTCGCGTGAACGCCATAGCTCCCGGATTTTTTATCGGAAATCAAAATAGAAGTCTTTTAACCAATGAAGATGGGTCTTATACCGAGCGAGGAAATAAAATTATTACCAATACACCTATGGCCCGGTTTGGAGATGCATCCGAATTAAATGGTATGGTGCATTATTTACTGAGCGATGCTTCCAGCTTTGTAACGGGGGTATGTTATGATGTTGATGGAGGGTTTAATTCTTTTTCGGCGTATAATGGAATATTTAAAGAAGACATTTAGATGGTTTGGACCTGCTTTTGGGGTTCGATTAAGCGATATTAGGCAAATAGGTGTCGAGGGTATTGTAGCCGCTTGTCAGGATGTACCCTTGGGAGAGGTTTGGCCTATTGAAACCATATCCTCCTTGAAATCTGAGATAGAATGTGCGGGATTGGAATGGTCGGTGGTTGAAAGTGTCAATATTCATACATCCATTAAATACGGACTTCCGAGATAGGGACCGGTACATTGCTAATTATATCGAAACTCTAAAAAACTTGGCAAAGAACGACATCAAGGTTGTTTGCTATAACTTCATGCAGCTGATTGATTGGACACGCACCAACTTGGATTACAAATTGCCCAATGGTGCTTCTGCTTTAAAATATGATCCATTAGCCGCCGCTGCCTTTGATATTTATATTCTTAAAAGGGAAAATGCAGAAAAGGATTATAACGATGAGTTTTTACAAGAAGTATCAACTTTTTTCAAGAGCCTTTCTACGGCAGAAGTTTCAAAACTGGAAAAATCCATCCTTGCCGGAATGCCAGGTTCTAGAAAGCTTATCGATTTGGAGGAGTTCAAGAAGAACCATAAAACCGTTTTGGCTATCAGCAAAAATAAACTTCAAGATAATCTGGCTTATTTTCTAAAAGCGATTATTCCGGAAGCCGAAAAACTAGGGGTAAAGATGGCTATCCATCCGGATGACCCACCTTTTTCCGTATTTGGAGTACCTAGGATAGTTTCCAATTACGAGGAACTTAAATTTTTGTTGGATGCCTGTCCATCACCTAGTAACGGACTAACCTTTTGTTCGGGTTCTTTAGGGGCCTCTTCTGAAAATGATTTGGTGAAAATCATCAACGATTTCGGAGATAAAATTCACTTTATTCATTTAAGAAACGTACAAAGAAATGAGAATGGAAGCTTTTATGAGGCAGAGCATTTAAAAGGCTCCGTACCCATGGAAAAAGTAATGAAGGCGATAGTGGAAGAACAGATAAAAAGAAACCAAAAAGGAGAAATTGTAAATATTCCCATGCGTCCCGATCACGGACATGTCCTATTGGATGACATGAATAGGCAGGATGATTTTTACTCCGGATATTCCCTAATAGGTAGGGCATTGGGACTTGCGCAGCTGTCGGGGCTTGAAATGGGAATTAGGGAAAGTCTACTTTCCTAAAGGTTTCAAGGTTTTAGAATGTCTCTATAGTCATCAAAAAAAGCCTCGATTTTAACCATGTTCTCGCTTAAAAATTTCATGGTTTCCAACCACGTGTTTTTATTGTGAATGGAAACATTATCAAGGGCTACATATACTCGGAAATTTCCTTTTGATTATCCGAATATGATATTCATCAAAAATGGCCTTAGGCCAATAATCCTCCAATAGTATGGATTTTAAGGAAATAAGTTTCTCCCATAGATCAATTCGCTGCCCAAGGTCCCTTCAACATCGATGGAAACCATCGCTTTTTTTACATCAAAACTAAACTTTAAGGAAAGTCCTTTTATTTTAGTTTTGTACAATATCCATTTTTTAGGATAGGATTTTCCAAAGGAAATCCAAAATTCCTCCCTTAGTTTTCTTGACTCCTCTCTACTGAACATTATAGAAAATACGCTATAATTATTCCCAATACTATCACCAATAATTTCCTTAGATTGAATTTATGGCCTTCTGAACTTTCAAAAAGGATGACTGTTGAGATATGCAATAATACCCCTATGACCATCGCATTTATATAAACAAGGTTGTCTTTAAAAAAATCCAAGGTACTGGAGAGAAAAGTGCCCAAAGGGGTCATCAAGGAAAATAGAAAAATAAACAATGCAGAAGTAATTGGTTTCAATTTGGATCCCTAACAAAAAGAAACTTAAAATAACCGCGATTGCAATTTTATGGATTAATATACCGTAGATGAGACTATTGTTTTCGGATAAGGGCACCCCTTCCAATAACGAGTGAAGGGATAAACTTGCAAATAATAACCATGGGAAGTGGGTATCTGTATTGGATAAATGGACATGCCCATGTTCCGCTCCCTTAGAAAAAAATTCCAAGAAAATTTGCAGTAGAATTCCCAACATTATGAAGATTCCAATAGTCTTTGTGTTGGAATGCTCATAAACCTCTGGCAATAACTCAAAAATGGTTAATGCCAATAAAAAGGCCCCACTAAAAGCAAGTAATAATCTAAAGTGCTCCTTTTTTGTAGGCCTGATCCAGTAAACAAAAATGTAACTTAAAAGCACGCCAAGAATGGGCAGGATATAAATCATGAAAAGCAAGGTTTATTACCAAATTGAGAGCGGTGGCTCTTTGCTGCATCAAAATTAACGTATTTTTGCTGTACGCTAAACATCGTTTATGGGGAATAATTTTAGGATGATAGCCAAAACACTTTTTGGCTTTGAGGATCTATTGGCCAAGGAATTAAGGAATCTAGGTGCCGGGAATGTGGAAGTTGGTGTGCGCAATGTGGCATTTGATGGTGATACTGGATTCATGTACAAGGCCAATCTTTGTTTAAGAACCGCAATTAAAATCATTAAACCCATAAACTCTTTTCAGGTTTCCGGGGAAGATGATCTTTATAGAAAGATTTATCGAATGGATTGGTCCGAATATTTATCGGTCGATGATACGTTCGCAATAGATGCGACGGTTTTCTCCGATAATTTTACTCATTCCCTGTATGTTTCCCAAAAGACGAAGGACGCCATTGCCGATAAATTTCGTGAAACCGACGGAAAACGTCCCTCTGTGGATGTCAAGAATCCAGATTTAAGAATTAATATTCATATTCATAACGACCAATGCAATCTTTCCCTGGATACTTCGGTGCTTCTTTGCATCATAGGGGCTATAGGATTGCGACCAACATTGCGCCAATAAACGAGGTTTTGGCAGCCGGGCTCTTATTACTAAGTGGATGGGACGGTCAATGTGATTTTATGGATCCTATGTGCGGGAGTGGCACCATGTTGACAGAAGCAGCTATGATAGCTTGTAATATTCCAGCAAATATCAATAGGAAAGGCTTTGCGTTTGAAAAATGGCCGAGACTTTGATGCAGGCCTTTATGAAAAAATAATCGATGTCAGCCTAAAAAAAACCAGGGAATTCCATCATAAGATTATTGGAATGGACAAAGCTCCATCTGCCGTAAGAAAGGCCCAGGAGAATATTGAAAATGCAAACCTATCGGATTATATAGAAGTTAGGCGCGATAATTTTTTCAAGACCGAAAAGGTGACAGATGGACCGTTACACATGTGTTTTAATCCACCTTATGGAGAACGATTGGACATTGATATGCAAAACTTTTATGCGTCCATTGGTGATACGCTAAAACAGGGATATCCCGGTACAAATGCCTGGATGATAACGTCCAATTTAGATGCACTAAAACATGTAGGTCTTAGAACTTCTCGTAAAATAAAAGTTTTTAATAGCCATTTGGAATCAAGATTGGTTCAGTATGAAATATATGAGGGGAGTAAAAAAGCCAAATATAATAACCCAAAATCATAAGCTGATGAGTTTGAAACAAAAAGCATTACTGTTTAATTTTCTAGGTTTTGCCGCTATCTTTCTAGTAATGCGATTTGGCTTACCTTATTTTTTATCGATTAAACCTTTATACATTTCACTATTTTCCGCACTATTGGCTATGGTTTTAGCTCCCAAGTTTGCGATTGCCCAAGTTGAGGGCACCAAGAAATTGATGATGAAATGGATTTTCTTGAAGGGGTTTAAGGAACTCTGATCACTCATTTATTTCATCGGATACTTCTTCCGGACTCTTTTTCTTTTTATAGAGCGGTAGAAAATAAGAAATAGAGTAATTATAGCCCACTCCAAATTTGGTTCCATCGGTAACCTTATTAAAACCTGGAATCCAAAGATTTGGAAAACGAGCATCCCCACCGTCTGAATCCGACACCAAAAAGCCCATTCTAATACTTGCCCCTAAAAATATATTGGCGAACAATTCCACCTTTGTGCCAAAGAGGGCTTCTACCCAAATTGCCGAACGACCTGAAAACTCCTCGGAAATGCTAGAGCCCTGCCCGAAACCATCCGTATTCCAATACCTATTGGAATTGAAATATTGATAATTGTTCAAGGTCCGGCTAAAGGTACTGTATGCCAAACGTCCTCCATAATAGAGCAAATTTTGCTCGCCGTACCAATTGTCATAAGTATTGTTGTCTACACCAACCTTAATATAACTACCTGTTGTGGTAAAATTATAAAGGTCTTCCTGTTTGGTTTTATCTTCGGTGCCTAGTTCGGCGGCAAGGTAGAGTGTATTGGTCAGTCTATAATCGGCCACAATCTCAAAACCGGTATAGTCATCGTTTAATGAACTCATGAGGGGCCTACTAAGGTCGATTCCTGCCCTAAGTCCGTAGGATTGTCTGTACTCTGCGGTGTCCTTGGGTTGTGTGTCAATAGGGTTGCTTTGGGCAAAGCCAAACATCAGTCCAAAAAGAAAAAAAACACTAGTGAAATATTTTGACATGGGTAGAATCTGAGTTTGTAACAGTGGCCCTAATGACTTCAATATCCGTAATCCAATTACCGGAACCTGATTGTAAGTTGGTATTAAGATTTTCATAATTAACCACAAATCCACAGGCCCGGGAAGCAAAATCTTCTATTCGATCGTAATTAAACGTCAATGTGTCTATATTTCCTGTTTCCTGTCCACCATCGTTGGTCGCGGAATTCGATATTAGATAAAAAGTAGTGGCATCTGCTTCTGTTTTAAGGGGAAGGGTGACACTATTTAGGTTTGACCTATCTGTGAACGTATTTACCGCCGAGGTTTGTCCTTCACCCATAATTCTTAAAGCGGTTACGTTCTTGTTAGTCTCAGGATTTGCAGCGTCGAAAAATTCAAGCACCAATAAGGGTGTATCCCCTTCCACACATATATCATCCTTCTCACATGAAGATATCACGGTAGTAAGGAACAAGGCGAAAATCACCCGATTAAAATTCTGCATGCTATTTTTTCTTTTTTAAAAGTACGACATTTTCAACATGGTGGGTCTGAGGAAACATATCTACGGGTTGTACTTTTACTACTTTATAGGATTCTTTCATAAGCTCTAAGTCCCTAGCCTGGGTAGCGCTGTTACAGCTAACGTACACTATACGGGAGGGAGCAATGTCCAAAATTTTTTGTACCACATCTTTATGCATTCCATCCCTTGGTGGATCGGTTATGATTACATCCGGTTTTCCATGCTGGGAAATGAAATTAGTATTGAAAACGTTCTTCATATCTCCTACGAAGAATTCCACATTACTGATATTGTTACTTTCGGCATTTGCCTTGGCATCCGAGAATCGCATCCGGAACAGACTCAATCCCTATTACTTTCTTAGCTTTTTTGGAAACGAATTGTGCAATGGTGCCTGTACCTGTGTAAAGATCATATACCAGTTCATCTCCTTCTAACATGGCAAAGTCACGTGTTATTTTATAGAGTTCATAAGCTTGTTCAGAGTTGGTCCGGTAAAAGGATTTGGCCGTTATTTTAAATTGAAGACCTTCCATTTCCTCAAAAATGTGATTCCTCCCTGAAAAACAAACCACCTTTTGGTCATAAATGGTATCATTTTGTTTTTCATTGATCACATAGAGCAGTGAAGTGATTTCGGGAAATGATTTCTTTAAGTGATTAAGAAGTAGTTCCCTGTTTGTCTGGTTATCTTCAAAAAATTGAATCAGTACCATCAATTCTCCAGTGGAAGTGGTACGAATCATCAAAGTTCGAAGCAATCCGTGTTGATTACGAGGATTAAAAAAGGTCAATCCGTTATCTATTGCGAATTTTTTGGTTTCCGAGCGAATAGCATTGGAGGGTCCCTTTGCAAATGGCACTTTTTTATATCCAAAATTTTGTCCCACATTCCCGGGATATGGAAACCAAGGGCATTTTTGTTCTCAATGTCCTTCTCGGATTTAATTTCATCCAATGTTAGCCATCTACTGTCAGAAAAAGAGAACTCCATTTTGTTCCTATAAAAATAGATATCCTTGGAACCTAAAATGGGTTGTATTTCAGGCAAGTCTAAATGGCCAATTCGTCTTAAATTATTTTCAACCTCCTTTTGTTTATAAAAGAGCTGATGTTCGTACCCCATATTTTGCCATTTACAACCTCCACAAACACCAAAATGTTCACATTGAGGGGTAACCCGTTTATCCGAAAGAGTATGGAATTCAATGGCCGTACCTTCAAAATAACTCTTTCTTTTCTTGTGAGTTTGCACATCCACCACATCGCCAGGAACAGCGTTGTCCAGGAAAACAATTCTCCCATCAGGAGCCTTTCCAACGGTCTTGCCTTTGGCACCGGCATCTACGACTTCTACATTCTCAAAAACGAGTCTCCTTTTGTTCTTTCGCATGCGGCAAAAATAATAGGTTTCTTTGGATTGTTAGGTAGGTTAGTGATAGTATTAACATGTGTTTGTACACCGTTAAATATACTTTATAATAAAAGGGATTATTTGTACTTTTGGAGTTCTACAGGGATGATTTCTCTCCCACGCTGAATTTTCGTTCCGTCCCGATAGCTATTGGGAGTCATCGGGATTTTGAAAGGATAAAGGTACAGAAGGAATTGCTAAAGTTTTATTTAAAGTAATTTTTATCATGTCAGTTTTAGAAAACATCACTTCTGAAGATGCAATCGCATTGGAGAATAAGTACGGAGCCCACAATTACCATCCTTTACCTGTAGTATTAAGTAGAGGTGAAGGTGTGTATGTTTGGGACGTGGAGGGAAGAAAATATTATGATTTTCTTTCGGCCTATTCAGCAGTAAACCAAGGCCATTGCCACCCTAAAATAGTGGGTGCTATGATGGATCAGGCCCAAACGTTAACCCTCACGTCTAGGGCATTTTATAATGACAAATTAGGAGCCTTCGAAAAGTATGCTACGGAGACATTCGGCTTTGACAAACTTCTTCCAATGAATACAGGGGCAGAGGCAGTAGAAACCGCGTTGAAAATCTGTCGAAAATGGGCTTATGAAAAGAAGGATATTCCTGAGAACGAAGCTGAAATCATCGTATGTGAAAATAATTTTCACGGTAGAACGACAACCATAATTTCGTTTTCCAATGACCCTGTTGCACGAAAGAATTTTGGACCTTATACGAAGGGCTTCATAAAGATTGAATATGATAATCTTCAGGCTTTGGAGAAAGCTTTGAAGAGCAGCCCAAATGTAGCCGGGTTCTTGGTGGAACCCATACAAGGAGAGGCAGGAGTATATGTTCCCTCGGAGGATTACTTAAAAAGAGCCAAGGCACTATGCGACAAGTATAATGTCCTTTTCATTGCGGACGAGATCCAAACTGGTATTGCCCGCACCGGTAGGCTATTGGCTACGTGTGGAAATTGCTCTTGTGCCGATAAGCATTGTAGTGGTACTCCGGAGGTGAAACCCGATATTTTAATTTTGGGAAAGGCATTGTCCGGTGGGGCGTATCCTGTTTCCGCGGTATTGGCTAATAACCATATTATGGAGGTCATTAGACCAGGAAACCATGGAAGTACTTTTGGGGGCAACCCTGTGGCAGCTACCATAGCTATGGCCGCCTTGGATGTTATAAAAGAAGAACGTTTGGCGGAAAATGCCCAAGAACTGGGAGAATTATTTCGTTTGAAGTTGAATGAATTTATCCCAAACTGCGACTTGGTAACCTCGGTTCGAGGTAAGGGCTTGTTAAATGCAATACTGATTAATGATACAGAAGAAAGTTCCACTGCTTGGGATATCTGTATGGCGTTAAAGGAAAACGGCTTATTGGCTAAACCAACTCACGGTAATATAATCCGGTTTGCGCCACCCTTGGTAATGACCAAGGAACAATTGCTGGAATGTGTTGATATTATAATACGAACACTGTCCAATTTCAGGAAATAAAAAAATCCCCGAGATAAGAGCTCGGGGATTTTTTATGGGATTTGTATTATTGGAAATTTCCTGAGGACATTATAATGGCCACAATAGCACCAAAATAAATAATGGTAAATATCAGGTATACTAAAGCCGGACCTAGTCCGATATAGGAAAGGATTCTGCCAGTTTTGGCATTTTCAAACCCGCTGTAATTATTATCCTTATCGGAATGGTATAAATTTTCAGCTTTCTTGGCATTGCTCAATCCTATGATGCTAAAAATAGCACCAAAGGGACCGCAGCAAAACAATGTTAAAACAATGGATAAAATGCCAAAAGTAAGGGCGTTACTGGCTCCTGGTAATGGTTGCATACTCAAATGATATTATTCTTCAATTCCCCATTGTTCCATCATATCCCTGGATTGCTCCATATAGGCATCCCAACCACCCATGGACATAATAGAGTAAATCGACCACAGTAGATAAAGTACACCAAGTGCAAGTACTACTATGGAAATTGTTTTGGCTGTTTTTAAAGTACTGTAGTTTGAATAATTCTCAGGATTCTCTTTGTACAATTTTTCGTCCTTTAGGGCAAGAAACAAAGCTATTCCCCCAAAAAGAACCCCAGGTATTCCTGCGAAGCAGCAGCATACAAATCCTATTATCGCCAAGACGATAACAATTGTAACATTAGGTAATTTTTGTTGTTCCATAATTTTTAAAGGGTTTGGTTAAATAAATTTAAGTGCATAATTAACTAAAATAACACCAACCGTGGTAACCATTAAGACATTGGTAATATAATTGGCATATTTAATTTTTAGGAATTTACCGAACAGCAAAAAGGCGAAGAGTATGATCATTGGGTAAATAGCGGGATACATTTTAAATGCGTCAATGAACGCTCCTTTGAACAAAAAAAGCAAGGAACGCTGTAATCCGCATCCTGGACAATCAACACCAAAAAGTTGCTTGGTAAAACATGGAAGCATAAACCTTTCAATGTTGATAAAGTATACTATGGCCGATAATTGCATGGTACCCATAATTCTTAAGCTGAAAATTACCACTATTTTTGGGTAATCAAAACAAAATTATGGCTCAATTTGAAATAGGGGATAGGGTAGAGGCTATTGATGATGTTATATCGGGAATCGTGAACCACGTTAAGGGTGATATGGTTACTTTGATTACCGAGGATGGATTCCCAATGGAATTTCAAAAAAGTGAATTGGTGCTTATCGCCAATGATATTCGTGTAAGTAATTTTGAGGTGGCCCAAATTAAAAAAGAAAAAGAGGGGCCCAAAAAAAGAAGGACAAAAACGGTTAAACCAAAAGAAAGGAACCTGCCAAAGATGGAAGTGGATCTACATATTAATCAGCTCGTTAAGAATCCAAAGTCACTGAGCAATTTTGATATGTTGAACTTACAATTGGAAACGGCCAAAAGACAATTGGATTTTGCCATTGGAAAACGTATCCAAAAATTGGTATTTATTCACGGGGTTGGCGAAGGTGTTTTGAAGGAAGAGTTATTTTCTTTGTTTAGAAAATATGAAAATGTAAAATACTATGATGCTGATTACCAAAAATATGGATTGGGAGCCACTGAAGTTTACATTTATCAAAATTATTAAATCCTATTGACTGGTAGTTATAGTACCGAACTCATTGATTCTTAAATCGGTAATTCTACTACCATTTTCGGTTACCAGCGAGATACCGCTCAGGCGTATTGTATGTTCAAAAGTTACAGAATCTAATTCTGTAGTCGTAATATAAATAATCCCGTCTTCGGCAGATACCTCTTTTGTAACCACAGGTTCTACGGGAGGTACATCATCGCAAAAATAAGAGGAAGCAACAGTACCTGAGAAGATTCTATAAATCACCGATCCGGACTCATTTACATTAACTGCGATATCTTCTGTAGTTATCTCATTTTTAATAGCTCCATTGGGTAATTCTAAAATTAAGGCTTCGTCCCCGTTTATTTTGAACAAAACATTGGATGCAGTAACGGAGACCCCGCCACAATTTTGAACCGAGGTAATACTGTCAAAGTCCAATGTCTCTATTTCTAAATCCCCATCATCACAAGAAAAAAAGATGATGCAAAGGACACACGATATATATTTTTTCATCCCTCAAATTTAATTGAATTTATCGGATATGACTTTATGCGATGGCTATCTATTAAGTATAAATTAACGGATTTGTTAAACAGAAAATCCAAGATTTCATTGGATTAAACAATCGCAACTAGGTACCTCAGGTAATCATTACTTTCGAACAAGGTGTTTTGCCATATTTCAATTACTTTTGAAGTTTTAAAATAATACTCCGGAAGACATGAAACATGTTTATCTAGACAATGCGGCCACCACAAGGGTGAGGGATGAGGTCATCTCTAAAATGCAGGAAGCCTTGGCCAACAATTATGGTAACCCTTCTTCCACACATAGTTTTGGTAGAACTGCCAAAACGGCTATAGAAAGTGCAAGAAAGACTATTGCAAAATATATGAATGCGCATCCGTCAGAAATTATTTTTACTTCCGGAGGAACGGAAGCCGATAATATGATTTTAAGGAGTGCTGTGAAGGATTTAGGTGTTGAGACTATTATTACTTCAAAAATTGAACACCATGCCGTATTGCATACTCGGAAGAAATGGAAGCCCATGGGCTAATCAATCTATTGTTTGTGCAACTTGACGAAGTTGGGAATCCGATTTAGATCACTTAAAGGAACTTTTACAAAAGGATTCGACCAAAAAATTGGTCAGTTTGATGCATGTGAACAATGAAATTGGGAACTTATTAGATATTGCAGAAGTTGCTAAAATTAGTAAAGAAAATAGTGCTTTGTTTCATTCCGATTCCGTACAATCCATTGGACATTACAATTGGGATGTAAAGGAAGTTCCTGTCGATTTTTTGGCTGCTGCGGCGCATAAATTTCATGATCCAAAAGGAATTGGTTTTGCCTATATCCGAAAAAATTCCGGCCTCAAATGTATGATTTCCGGAGGTTCTCAAGAACGAGGATTTAGGGCAGGAACAGAATCCTTCCATAATATCGTTGGTTTGGAAGAGGCCTTTGTATTGGCGTACGACAACCTTGAAATAGAGCAGGAATTTGTTAGGGGCTTGAAGGAGTATTTCATTGAAGAGGTAAAAAAAGAGATTCCCGAGGCCAAATTTAATGGCCTTTCGGGTAATTTGGAAAGTAGTACCTACACTTTGGCCAATGTTTGTTTGCCGGTAACCCCTGAAAAGGGATTGATGCTCCTTTTTCATCCGGATATAAAGGGTATTGCCTGTTCCAAAGGAAGTGCCTGTCAAAGCGGTAGTGATACGGGCTCCCATGTGCTGAATGAAATTTTAAGTGAGGAAGACCTTAAAAAACCATCCTTGCGGTTTTCTTTTTCGAAGTATAATACTAAGGAGGAAATAGACTATACCATTGGAGTGTTAAAGGAATTTACCAAGAAATAGGATCCACTTATTTTAGTCTCTTCTATCTTTTTTCCGCTCCCTTTCGTAAGGGAATTTACGAATGGCGAGTTTCATCATTCTATCAATGAGATCATCCGTATTCTTACCGGTTTTTTTATTGATTTCCTTCTCATATTTCCGAGAGAAGTTTGCCGGTATCGCCATCGCTAATCTTTACCCCGATGCGACCATAATCCGCGTCCCCAGAGAAATAATCCGTAATACTGAAATCCGTAGAAACTCCTTTGGACAAAAGTACGTTTAAATCCAGTGTGCCACTAATAATTGCGTCCACGCCCAGGATGTCACTCAATTGTTTTGTTGTGTAGACATCAATGTTTCCATAGTCAATCTTGTTTTGTGCAAGAATCGCCTTGGTATCCTTTATATTTTGGAAGCTTACCGGGAATTTCTTTTTTTCTTTCTATTGGAAAAATAGGTCTCAAAAGCATCTTGAACAGCGTATCCCTCTTTTTCTTCCAAGGATTTAATATCTACTTCAGATGAGTTATCCCTAAGGTCCAAATTGGTCAAAAAAGGTAAAATCGCCAATACTTTATGATCATCGCTTAATTCATCGAATCGTGGATTTTCATAAATGTTCTTCGGGCATGTAAGGTAATGGCACAAAAAAGGAAAAAGTAAATGATGTATTTCTGCATTTTCTATATCACAATCGCATTTGTAATCTCAAATTTAGAACTCTAGAGGTAAGGTAATTGGGGACAGCATACTCGTTTTTGCTATCTATATCCCTCACCCAAGTGTTGGTTATCGAATTTTGATTGTTGAACATATTAAAAATTTCGAAACCAACACTTAAGTTCTTGAAAGCATTCAACCAATGATCTTTGTCGAATGTTTTGTTCTTATCGGCAAAAATATAGGAAATTCCTAAATCGGCACGTTTATAATCTCTTAATCTATTCTGAAAAATATAGGGGTCCGCATAACTGGGAGAGCCTCCAGGCACGCCGGTATTGTATACAAGATTTAAATACATTTTTAAATCGGGTATGTTTGGGATATAGTCTTGAAATAGGATACCCATTTTAAACCTTTGATCCGTAGGCCTAGATATGTACCCTTGGTTATTTCTGTTTTCCTTGGTTTCCATATAGCCAAGACTTATCCAAGATTCGGTGCCAGGCACGAAAGCTCCATTTAACCTAACTTCCGCTCCGTATACATAAGCTTCGGCATTGTTATTGGCGCTATATCTAATACGCACGTCCTCCAGCGTATAGGAATTTACCTGCGTCAATTTTTTGTAGTACGCCTCACTGGTCAGTGAAAAAGGTCGTTCCCAAAGTAGGAAACTGTATTCGTTACTTGCAACGGCATGAAAGGATTTTTGGGCTTTCACATTTGGGTTGATTTTACCTGTACTATCCCTTAGCTCCCTATAAAATGGAGGTTGCTGGTAAAGGCCTGTTGAAAGTCTGAATAATATGTCCTTTTTCCAATTCGGCTTTAAGGCAATTTGTGCCCTTGGGCTGAGTATGGTATGTGATACTTTTTCCACATTTCTACCGCTAACGATCCAATGGTGTGCACGAATTCCAATATTGTAATAAAGATTGCCAAATTTCAAATCGGTCTCGGGTTCCAATTTGTAGAAAACCGGAAAACCGATTCGTCTTCACAAAATTCAGGGCATTTATACTTTGGTAAGCTTCCAAAGGCGCTATGAAGGGTTCCTCTGGTTGGTTATTTATAAAGGGTGTACCCGGTGGTCTAATTGAAAACCCCAAAGAATCGATAAATTCCGATTCCCGAAGCCGGTCCCTAATGTCTTCATGGGTATATTTTATACCCCATTCTATTTGTGATTTATTTTTTTGGTGGGTACCCTTATGTGACAAGTTAAAAATAAGGGCATCCAAATCATTCCTTGCCCGATTAAATTGTGAGCCCACCCCTCGATTATTTACAGACTGCCCAAAGTCTTCACTCCCCAAGTTACTATCTACCTCGCCCAATAGGTAACTCGCTATGATGTCGGAATATTCCTCCTCTGTGGTGTGGTATAGGGAGGAAATTAATTTTAAAGTGGTATTCTCGTTTAAATAATAGTTTCCCTTGATAGCCCCTAAAGCCGTAGCATACTGATTATTTTCCGAACCCTCATAAAAAATGGTCAATGCCCGGGGATCCGTAATGGTACCAAAATTGGTCTGTCTTTGCCTAGGTTCATTTTTATAGTTATTAACCGATACATTACCCAAGAAGTTAAGATTGAATTTGTTCGAAAACTGATAGGTAATAAAACTTTGAAAATCGGTAAAGTTAGGCTGCAGACTCCCCTGGGTCTGAAGACTGTTCAGCAAAAGTGAATTGTTTCGATATCGAAAACCCGATGTGGAACTCAATCTTTTATTTTTGGAGCGGGTGTCCATCGAGACATTTGCACCCAAAAAACTAAAATCTCCCATTATGCTAAAACCCGTAGGAATCTTGTATTTGATATCCAATACAGAAGATAATTTATCCCCATACTTTGCTTGAAAACCGCCAGGGGAAAACACGACATCCTGTACAAGGTTGCTATTTATAAAACTAAGGCCCTCCTGTTGGGCTGAACGGATTAAAAAAGGGCGATAGACCTCAATTTCATTGATATATACCAAATTCTCATCAAAGTTGCCACCGCGAACGGCATACTGGGTACTCAATTCGTTGTTTGAATTTACCCCTGGTAAGATCTTAAGAATATTCTCCACGCCCGCATTGGCACCCGGTATTTTTCTAATTTCTTCTGGCGAAATGGAAAGGGTTTCCAAAGGTTTTCGATTCCCGTCAGAGGAGACCGTAACTTCCTCCATTTGAATGGCATTGGACTTTAAAATAAGGTTAAACTCAAAGGTTTCGTTGGTATTAAAAAGTACTTTTTCCGGAATGACCGTTTGGTGCCCAATATGGGAAAAAGTGATGGTCGTTTCCACATCGGAAACAAGTTCCAATAAATAAAAACCCGTATCATCTGAGAAGGTAGTTGTAGTACCGGAGCGAATTTGAGTATTAGGAAGGGGATTATTACCCTCATCCAAGACGATTCCGGTTATGGTGGCAGTTTGAGCCGCCCCAATAATACAAAATAGAAGTATTGGGGCGAAAATGATTTTCTGCAGCTTCAAAGACTTTAATTTCTATAAAAGGGAGTAGACAATTTACTCGTATTGCCCACATTATCAGTAACGGTAACTTCAAGTACACATTGCTTCTTATCCAAAATCTTATCGTCAAAATTATAGGTAAGTGTATTTGTTTTAGGCTCATATTCCATAAGAATCCATTCGCCGTTCAATTTAGCAGAATAAGTATCCACCCCACTTAAATCATCAGAGATATGTACGCTTAAGTATCTATAATTGTTAAGCCATTGTTTTTCCTTGAAATTTTTGGTTCGTATGATTGGAGGAACGGAATCCTTTGCCAAAGTATAAGTGCCAAGATCTCTTGTCCTTGCGGTAAAGGTGTTTCCACGCTTATAGGTATTTAAATGACTGGGGTTAAGTCTTTCGTCCAACCGTGCTATGAACATCTGTTTTCTTTCTTCTTCTGAATATTTGTCCACATCAAACGTGATGGTAAAATTCCGGTGTGCCGGTACCGTATTTCGGTGAATGGTAACGGTATCCTGTCCCTTTTTTAAATCGATATAAAAATCTTCATAAAAAGTATTCTCGGGAAAGTAAACCTTTGCTCCGCCCAAATCGAAGTTGTTGGGTTTTTTGGCGATGACGTAATAATCGGTCTTTTTGTCTTCCTTTTCAATTTTAATCTCCTCTTTTTTCCCTTCAACAGGTATATTTAGTGTAACCTTATTTCCCTTAAAATCGGAAATAAGAAGTTGAAGATTATAACTTAGACCCTCGTTCACGTCGATGACCCCATTATTATAAATTTCATTGTAAATGCTAAGGTAATTGCCAGGGGACTTGAAGGTTTTGTGAATTCTATCCCTATATCTACCAAAGTAATCGTAGTCTATTAGGGTATTGATGTATCGTGTTTCCCCAAAAGAAAAAGATTCAAAATCGTAAGAACAATACGTTTTGCCATTGACCGAAAGCGATACCGCATAGACCCCATTTTTATTTGCTGCCATGTCCAACCTATCAAAACCAACAAATCCAATTCCGATTTTCCCCGGAGCGTTGATAGGACTAGCCAAATAGGTGCCATCCGCTTGCCTACTAAAGTTGACCTGTACCTTTTCCTTGCTTTGGTTTACTTGGGAGTTTTCTGAAAGAGGGTATACAAATAGCTTTTCCAAAGTAGGATTGGTAGCATCGGGCACATCAATACCATAAAGGAATGGATTAGTGGGTTTTTCGGATATGCTGCTCCGTATTTCAAAGTGAAGGTGTGGGCCGGCTGATCCTCCAGTATTTCCGCTATAGGCAATAAGCTCTCCTTCTTCAATTTTTAGTTCGCCATAATCAGGGAAAGTTTCTACTTCATAGGATTTCTTATCATATTGTAGCTTCTTGACATATTCCTCAATTTTTGGGGAGAATTTCTGAAGATGTCCATATACGGAGGTGTATCCATTTGGATGAGCTATATAAAGCACCTTGCCGTATCCCCGAGAGAGAAACTTTTATTCTTGTAATAGTACCATCCGCAATACCATAAACTGGCAAGCCTTCCCGCTGCTGCGTTTTAATATCGATACCGCCATGGAAATGATTGGAACGTAATTCCCCAAAAGTACCTGCCAAAATCAGTGGAATGTCCAACGGAGATCTAAAGGCATCCTGTGGGTAGTTTTCCTGACCACGACCAAAAGTTGAAAATAATAAAATGAGTCCAAAGATAAATCTCTTCATAGCAGCATAAGTTGGTACGAAAATAAATAATAGGCTTCAATTCATGAAAGTTGAAGATGCGAAAAATATAAGAACAGCCACATCTCTTGTGTTTTGGGATGTTGTCTGAGTACCGATAAGAATATTTCTGAAAACTATTGCTAAGTCTATAAACGAATGTTAACTTTGTGTAAATCGCATCGAATTTTTGTATGGGCGAATTAATTCAAATCGTTGATTCCTTAGAGAATAAAATTAGCAAGTTACTCCATAGGTTGGAGGTTTTGGACAAGGCTAATAAGACGTTGGAGAATGAATTAAAACATATAAAATCCAATCAGGAAAGTGCACAGAAAACGGTGTCCGAATGGGAGGAGAAGTATAATTCGCTTAAACTAGCAAATTCAATGCTTGGCAGTAATACAAATAAAACAGAAGCTAAGCTTAAAATAAATACATTGATTAGGGAGTTGGACTATTGTATAGCGCAACTTTCAGAATAATGTAAAACTATATGTCTGAAAAGCTCAAAATAAAGCTCTCAATTGCGGATAGGATGTATCCATTAACTATAGACCCGAGCCAAGAAGAGGGTTTAAGAAAGGCGGCCAAAAATATTGATCAGTTGGCCAAAAAATTTGAGCAAAACTATGCTGTGCGCGATAAGCAGGATGTTTTGGCCATGTGCGCCTTGCAATTTGCTTCGAAAATAGAGCAGAAGGGTATAGAACAGACAAAGGGGACCAAAGAGGCGGAGGAGCGTTTAAAGGCTCTTACGGAATTGGTCAATTTGCAGCTTGCATCAAAATAAATACGTTCTTTTAAATACATTAAGTTACTGCCCACATTGGTAATATCTTTTGACGAACTCAACATTAATTAAGTTAAAAAGGGTGAGTTTAGATTGTAAAAGCAGGCCTTACAAGTATAAGGATCCTTGATCAGTCTGTTAGCCCTAAACCTGTTTATCGGAGTTTGTACAAAACTTCTCCAATGTGGGCTTTTTTTTAAATATAACACTATGGATAGTACAATGATTATAATAGCAGGTATTGTAGGTTTGGCCATTGGTTTTGCCATTGCCAAGTTTATGGAAAAGGGCAAGGCCTCCAAAACAATAGCCAATGCAAAGAAGGATGCGGCCCAAATTTTAAAGGAAGCAAATGTTGAGGGAGAGAATATTAAAAAAGATAAAATACTTCAGGCAAAGGAGAAATTTTTAGAGCTTAAGGCGGAGCATGAGAAGGTAATAATTGGAAAGGACAAAAAAATTGGTGAGGCTGAAAAAAGAACTAGGGACAAGGAATCCCAGGTGAGCAGTGAACTTGCCAAGAACAAGCAATTGAACGCCCAACTTGAAACCAAGATTAAGGAAGTGGAGCATAAGCAAGATTTCTTTGAAAAGAAACAAGCTGAGGTTGACAGGCTTCACAAAAGCCAAGTTCAGCAATTGGAGGTCATTTCCGGTTTATCCGCTGAGGAGGCCAAAAGTCAATTGATAGAAAGTTTAAGGGATACGGCCAAATCAGATGCCATGGGTTACATACAGACCACCTTGGAAGAGGCCAAACTTACCGCTCAACAGGAAGCTAGAAAAATAGTAATCAATACCATTCAAAGAATTGGTACGGAGGAAGCTGTTGAAAACTGCGTGTCCGTTTTTAATATAGAATCGGATGATGTAAAAGGACGTATCATAGGTAGGGAAGGAAGAAATATTAGGGCTTTGGAATCTGCCACAGGCGTAGAGATTATTGTAGACGATACGCCGAAGCTATAATTCTATCCTGTTTTGATTCCGTTAGAAGAGAGGTGGCCGGATTGTCTTTACACAAATTGGTTACCGATGGAAGAATACATCCGGCGAGAATTGAGGAGGTCGTTAAAAAGACCGAGAAACAGATTGAGGCAGAAATCGTTGAAATAGGAAAAAGAACTGTCATAGATTTGGGAATTCACGGCCTTCATCCGTAATTAATTAAAGCAGTAGGAAGGATGAAATATCGCTCCTCTTACGGACAGAACTTGTTGCAGCATTCGCGTGAAGTTGCCAAGTTGTGCGGTGTTATGGCGTCGGAATTAGGCCTAAATCCAAAAATTGCCAAAAGAGCAGGTTTATTACATGATATAGGTAAAGTTCCAAATACGGAGGCTGAGGTAGAAACTCCACACGCTATATTGGGCATGCAATGGGCGGAAAAGTATGGGGAAAAACCGAAGTATGCAACGCTATTGGAGCTCACCATGATGAAATAGAAATGAAAACTTTGATATCTCCTATCGTTCAGGTTTGTGATGCTATTAGCGGGGCACGTCCTGGAGCCAGGAGACAAGTATTGGACTCTTACATACAGCGTTTAAAGGATTTGGAAGAGATAGCGTTTGGGTTTGGCGGTGTACAGAAGGCATATGCGATACAGGCCGGACGTGAGCTAAGGGTCATAGTGGAAAGTGAAAAGGTAAGTGATGAGAAGGCGGCCCAATTGTCCTTTGAAATTTCGCAAAAGATACAAACGGACATGACCTATCCCGGACAGGTTAAGGTTACGGTCATCCGGGAAACAAGGGCTGTGAACGTTGCCAAATAAAAATGTTTATGGGAGCCTTTAAAGGTTTCCTTATTACTCTAGGAATTCCTTATTGATCCATATCAATAGGGAATTTTTCTCTTCTGAAGTAAGTATGTTATTTTTTCCTTTGGGCATTTTCTTTGTTACAAAGACCTGCTCGTTTATTTTGGGAATAAGATCATTCATGTTTTCCGGAGTAAAATTTTCAAGTCTTTTCTTGGAGGTATGGCAGAAATTGCATTTTAAATCTAACACGGCAAAAGCTTTCTGTTTTATAGAATCCTGATTTTCAATAGATATTCTCAATTGTGGTGGTTCCTTTAATACTTTTGGAGTAGTATATGTTCGGTTGCTAATGGTAAGGGAGGCCAAAAGGTAAAATTGAAAGATAAAAACCCCTGTTTTGAGCATAGCGGTTGCCTTCTAAAAGTGGAAAAAATCCTTTAAGCCGTCCAAGATACTCTGCACAGCGTAGGAAGCCAAAATAAGTCCCATTATCTTACTGATTACAGTGATTCCATATTCTCCAATTCTTTTTTGCACCATATTGGCGGCAAGTAATAACATACAGGTTAGGAATATAACTACCAAAACTAGTATGGTGGTAATTACCTGTTGATTTAGACTATATTTATGATTATCGGTCATCAAAACAACTGCCATGATAGCACCAGGCGATGCGATGCTTGGAATCGCCACGGGAAAAATGGTAACATGTTTGTAATCTGATATTAAGTGCTTTTCCGATTCAGGCTTGCCATCGCCAAAAATCATGGTCAACGCAAAAAGAAATAAAATTACACCTCCGTAAACTTGAAAGGCATTCAGGGAAATCTCCATTCCCTCAAGAATTAGTTGACCAATTACAATAAAAAACAAAAGAATTGAGAATGCCACAACAGAGGCCCTAACTGCAATCTTTCTTTTGTGGAACTTGTCAAAATGCTTGGTAGCCTCCAAATAAACTGGAACCGAACCTACAGGGTCAATTACGGCGATAAGAAAAAGGATGGTAGTTACTATTTCCTTCAAATTATTTTATTTGATGTCCTTGTGTAGTAAATGATAAACCTTGTTGCCCATAAGTGGAAATCATTACTGCCTCAAAAATAGGGGAGGTGCTTTGCGGTTCAATAGCCCAATCGAACATAAAATTAGCTCCAGTACCTCCTTTTTTGTCGAATTCTGCGATAACTATTTCTAACGTTTCCAATTCTGAAATTTCTATAGGTTTATTGACATAGGAATGTATTTTGTTCCCTTCCGTATCAAAATAGTCGGCCTTTAGAAGATAGAGCTTTCTTTTGTCATCTGTATTTCGCATACTGACCGTCGCCGTTAAATCAATAGAGGTATGCTCCGTGTAACTATATATTTGAGAATAAACGGATAGATAGGTCGTTCCGGTGATAAGTGAATCTTTTTGATCAAGATTAACCTCCTTGTTACTCCAATCAATTTTGGACAATGGTTCCTCTGATTTTTCTTTGCCGGAATTGCAGGCTATGAATCCGAATAAAAAAAGGAGAATTAAACTATTTGCAAGATGACTTTTCATATCTCGGATATTTTATTTGGACAGTAGAAACTAAGTTATGTAAAAGGCTAAGCCAAAAAGAGGTGTTTTTTTACTCTTCTTCTGTGGTATCATTTTCTACCTCGGCATCCTTTTCCAAGTTGTTCCTCAAAATATTCAGTTTTTTAAGTTTTGTTTTCCAAGAGTCCAAAGCCTCCTTGTGTTTTTCGACTCTATTTATAACATCTTGAACCAAAGGATTGTTTTCAGAATCATCAGAAAAAAATTGGAGGTTGTTCTCAAGCTGTCTTATTTCATTTTTACTTTCCTCGATTTTTTTCTTTATAAAACTACGCTCTTTATGAATGGCTATTTCTTGATTATCATCTTCCTTCAGCTTTTGTATTTTGTTCCCATATTTTAATAATTCAGATTCCTGGGGACTAATATTCATTTTGCTAAATAGGGCATCAATTATTTTATTAAACTTTTGATTGATGTTTTTTTGTTTAAAAGGAACATGGCCAATAACCTTCCATTCCTCCAACATTTTCTCGGATTGCCTTTATGTCGCTCTCTTTTTTGCCGCTAAGTTTAAACTCTCTTAGCTTGGAGAGTATGGACTCTTTTTTATTGAGGTTTTCCAATTCCTCTTTATAAGAATCATTTTTAGAGGCATGTAACCTGTCAAAGTAATGGTTACAGGCACTCTTAAACTCTTTCCAAAGCTTATCCGAGTATTTTCTAGGTACATGGCCAATTTTTTTCCATTCGCTCTGAATACGCTTCATTTCATTGGTAGTCGTATCAAAATCCTCGCTATCCTTTAAAGAAACTGCTATTTCCAGCAAAGCCCTTTTCTTATCCAGATTGTCTTGTTGGTCCTTTTTAATATTTTTATAAAATGCATTTTTATTACGATTGAAAGAACGTACGGCATTCTTAAATGAGGAATCACGTTCTTTCATTGTCTTTTTGAGGCACCTTGCCAGCCTTAAAAAAGAGTTCCCGGAGTTCCTCCAATTGTTTGATTTGCTTTTGAATGACTCGGTGGTTATTACCAACATTTTCTGATAGTTGTACGATTTCAGCAATGATCTCGTTTTTCTTTTCAAGATTTTTTTCACTGAGTATGTCCAATTCCTTAAAATACTCCTGTCTTCTTTCATGTATGGCCTTGGTCGCATTGCTAAAACGCTCCCAAACTTCTTCCCTATGCTCCTTGCCTACGGGGCCTATTTCCTCTTTCCGCATTTTATGTAGTACCTGAAGTTCTCTGAAAGCCTTGTTCAAATCAGGCTCAACGGCTAGAGCTTCGGCTCGATCCACAATCTTCAGCTTTTCCTCCGGATTATGTTTAAAGTCCAAATCCCTAAGTTCCCTATTCAGGTGTAGAAAATCATAAAAGATTTCAATATGATGGTGATACGTCCGCCACACATTGTTGTATTCCGCTCTTGGAACGGGATCGGCATTTCTCCAATTTTCTTGAATTTCCTTAAAAGTCTTATAGGTGGTGTTCATATCCTCTTCCACATTTACAAGACCCTTCAGGTTTTCAATAAGTTCTAATCTGTAAGCCAAATTTTCCTTATGGCTTTTCTCCAAATTTTTGTAATACTGATTTCTTTTTTCCTTGTAATCTGAATAGACCTCGTTGAACTGTCTTTTGGTGACAGAATTGTATCGAAAGTCAATTTCATTACCTCCATTGGCTACGAAATCCTCTTTCTTTTGTTCAATGAAGTCTTGAAATTTTAGATTGAACTCGTCCTTAATGGAATCCACATGTTTTCTAATGGCTTGGACTTTCTCGTTTCTAATAAGTCTTTGAAGTTCGCCAACGAGATTTTCCATGGACATGGAATGGTAGTCCAAAAAAGGAATTTCATGTCTTTTTTGAGTATCTGTGTCCTCGGCATCCTCGGCGTTGCTTTCGTCGATTTCGTCATGTACGTCTAATTCTTTTTCAGAATTGCTTTTATCGGATTCAGCACTTTCACCAACATCTTCAGTACTGGCTTCTTCCTTAACAGAATTCTCGACCTTGACAACTTCGGTTTTTTCCTCCGCTACTTTTTCTTCGGTAATTTTTTTATCGTTTTCTTCAGACATCATGGAAAATTAGGAGTTTACAAGATAGTGACAAGCTATATAACTGCAAAGTATATAGGATTTCTTTTTATCGACTATTAGAACAGTCGATTCACTGCAAATTGATGAATTATGAAATGCAGAAAGGTCTCTTTACGGAATCGAAATCTATTCATTCCAAATTTCCCAAGCCCTTTCTGCCTGTAGTTCTAACATTTTTAATCCATTTAGAGTACTGGCGCCTTTTGTTTCCCCCAATCTTAAGAACTCTGTTTTCTCCGGATTATAAATCAAATCGTACAGTAAATGTTTTGTGCCTAAATGTTGATATGGAATATCTGGTTTTTTTGAACATTGGGGAAAGTTCCTAATGGAGTGCAATTGATTACCAACAAGTGGTTATTTACTATTTCCTCCGATAGTTCTTCATAAGTAAATACATTTTTACTTGATGATCTTGAAACAAAGGTAAAGTCAATACCCAATTTTTTTAGTACAAAGGCTATGGCCTTGGACGCACCGCCCGTTCCCAGGATTAATGCATTAATATGGTGGTTTTGGAGTAACGGTTCCAAGGATTTTTGAAAGCCAAATGCGTCTGTATTAAAACCCTTTAGTTGATTCCCATTTATTTTAATAGTATTTACGGCGCCAATTTCTGCAGCCGAAGTATCCAGTTCGTTTAAATAGGGAATTACTTCCTGTTTGTAGGGAATGGTAACATTCAACCCTTTAAGATTTTCGGTTTCTGAAATGACCGATTTAAAATCCTCTATTGATTCTATATCAAAATTTTCATAACTATAGTTGTCGAGTCCAAGTTCGTTAAACTTTTTAGCAAAATATCCTCTTGAAAACGAGTAGGAGATATTTCTACCCACCAAACCAAATCTATGCAAATCTTTTCCTGTTTTTTCCATACCAATCCAAAAGTAACAATATGCTAATACCAATAACAATGAAAAAGAAGGCCCACCAGGTTTCTGATAACCCAATATTAGGGAGATACCGTTCGTAGTTCATGATGATTTCTTTACCGTTTGTATCCAAAAGAACATTACCATTGGCATCTTCCTTGAAAATTGTTTTTTTCCAAGGCCATACAACACCCAAAGAACCAGTAATAAACCCTAAAATAACTGCTGTGGAAATGTGCTTGTAATGTTTGAGCACATAGCTGAGAATATGGGATAAGGTCACCGGACCTGTCGCTGAACCCAATGTAAATACGGCCAGGATTTTCAAAGTCCTTAAACGTTCTTCATTAGAGGTGAAACTGAAGTCGCCCACTATAATTTCAGCGAATGTGTCATAAAGAGCATTCACTGAATCGACAAGGAGTAATACATAATTTCCCAGCAAAATTAGGATGAAAGATCCGGATAAGCCTGGAAGTGTCATTCCTGAGACACTAATCATACCACAGAAAAAAATAAATAGTAAATGGTCATTTTCCTTGGCAGGACTCAAAAAACTTATGGCAACCCCTACTGCAAGACCCAATAATGCAGCTGTTACCGTTTTTTTGATCCAATGGCCAAAATCCTTTCCTATGTAATAGATAGAACCTAAAATCATTCCAAAGAACGCTGCCCACACGTAGAGTTCCTTTTTTACCAAAAAGTAATCAAGCACCTTTGAAACGCTAAAATAGCTGACCAACATTCCAAAAATCAAAAGAGTAAGAAACGGACCATTTACATATCTGTAAAAGCTTTTGAACCTCCCACCGATCAAAAGTTTAAAAGCTTTGATATTTATTTTTTGAAGTGAATAGATGAACTCTTCATAGAATCCGGCCACAAAGGCTACAATACCACCGAGACACACCAGGAACTTTGTTTGCAGCTCCCATGCATAGGCCTTTGACAACTAAAAATAATTTATCCAGTAAAGTTCTAGTGTCGTTCATTTGGGACTTCGCTTACTTTTTGGAAGCTGTTCTTTCCAAGATAAAAATAAGGGAAAATCCTATGAAGGCGGCAATGATGGCGTATAATATTTGAGGGTCTCCGTTGTAATTAAATGGAGAAGTGTTGGTATCTATTATCACGGTTTTATCTCCAAATACTTTTGTTTCGATCACGCGTTTCCAAGGCCAAATTTTATTAAGAGACCCAAGAATAAACCCCGTTAATATAGCCAAGGTAATGTTCTTATAATGTGTGAACATCCATTTTAATAATCCGGCAAAACTTAAAAGTCCGAAAATTGCACCAAACCCTACTACTGCTATCACAGTAAAGTCTTTTTCATGTACCGCATCCAAAACCGTTTTGTACGAGCCAAGAAGAACCAATATAAAGGCCCCCGAAATACCGGGCAATATCATGGCACAAACGGCAAGGGCTCCGGATAAAAATAGAAATGGTAGACTTTCAATATTTTCGTTTGGCGGTAGTGTGGTGATATAATAGGCAATCAGAGCTCCCATTAATAGGGAGAATATAATTCCCAAATTCCAACGTTTAATTTCCTTGCCTACAAAAAAGACACTTGCCAAAACAAGTCCAAAAAAGAAAGACCATAGTAGAACTGGCTCGTTTTCCAATAACCAACTTACAAGTGTTGCCAAAGAAAAAAGGCTTATAAAAATTCCAGCAAATAGTGCAAGTAGAAAATTACCATTCACTACTGTCCAAACGGACTTAAATCCTTCGGTTTTCCAAGTTTTTAAAAGGCCGAGGTTTATGTTGTTAATAGCTGTAATAAGCTCTTCGTAAATGCCCGAGATAAAGGCTATTGTACCACCGGAAACACCAGGTACCACATCGGCGGCACCCATGGCAATACCCTTTAGGGTTACGAATATGTAATCTAAAAAATTCCTATTTCCCATACATCTTTGGAGTCAAACGTCAAGAAGCCTTTTTGTAGTTTGCTAAAATAGTATTAATCCATTCAGAATTACTGTATTGGGGAAATTGATTGTTGAAAAGATGAAGTTGTTTACGTTTTTTGTCCAATTTTAAGGCATCAAGAAGGCATATCCTGGCATTAATAAAGTCCTTTAAAATTAAATTGAAGCCTACTGATTTATAAATAATTTTTAGGTTTTTAGGATAAAATTCCCTCCCTTGAGCAAGAATCTGCAAAG
This sequence comes from Maribacter litopenaei, assembly GCF_025244665.1. Classification (GTDB taxonomy): domain Bacteria; phylum Bacteroidota; class Bacteroidia; order Flavobacteriales; family Flavobacteriaceae; genus Maribacter; species Maribacter litopenaei. The sequence continues at coordinate 1,202,987 of NZ_CP104205.1, forward strand.
CAGAAAGGGTATCCCCATTGATTTGTGCCACATCGGCCCATTTCAACCATGTATCCAATTCATAGTTTCCTAAATCGACCACCTGTTTGTAAGCGAAATCGGCCTGGTCGTAGTTTTCCAAGGCATAATTGATATTAGCACATTTTTTCCAGTATAATGGATTTTCTCCATCAATGTTCAATGCCTTGTTTATGTAATAAAGAGCCTTTTCGTAATTCTTGTTATTATAGTAAAAATTTGTGATGGCCAGCCAGCCCTTGTCAAGCAAGGGGTCTTCGTGTACGGTTTGGTAGAAATAGTACTTGGCCATTTCTTTATTTTTCAACTTTTCATAACACTTGCCAATTCGTAGAAATGCATGAGAAGTGGGATCTTCTATACTAATGGTAGTTTCATAGTTTTCAATGGCGTCCTGATATTTACCCAATTTTTCCAACACCTTGCCCTTTTCAAAATAGGCGCCAATGAAAGTGTCATCTGAAATAATCGCAAAATCAAAAGCAGTCAGGGCTTCCGGATACATTTGCTTCTCGTAATACTGTTTGCCCAATTGGTGCCATGCCACTTGACAATACGGATTTTTTTCCAAGTATTCGTTCAAGTAAAAAATAGCTCCATCATAGTCCTCCAAAAATTCAAAGCAATAAATCACGTTGTAGAGCGATGAATAATCCTCATTGTCGAACTCAACGCATCGCATAAAACTTTCCTTGGCCAATTTAAAATCGTCCATAAAAAGGTATTCCATGCCCAATAAGGAATAGATGTCAAAGGAATCGGAAGTGAGTTCCAATGCCTTCCAAAGAAGTGAAACCGCTGTGGCATGATCGTCCTTTTTTGAAAAGATATTAGCTCTTTGGATGTAAATTTCCTCATTGTTAGCATCCAATAACTCCAATTCATCCAATAACTTTTCAGCGTTTTCCAAATGGTTTTCAAACACTAACACTTCCACTTGAAGAAGTTTCAATTCAATGGAGCCCGGGTGTTGTTGTAAACCTATTTTGATACCTTTTTTGGCCGAGAGAAATTTTACCGTTGTTCAGATAGTGATGAACTATATCCTCAAAGTCCTCCGCGTCAAAAAAATAGACATCATCGGTCTTAAGCATAGATTCAAACTTGGTAATGGGCTTGTCAGGTCTTTCGTTAGATTCTAACGCCATAGGAACGTTTTGGTTAAACTATGGATTTAAAATTAAAGTTTTGTAGGGGCGCAACTCAACAAATACGTGCTATATTATTAACAAATTAGTTAACAAATTATTGTTAAAGTCTATCCAGTATGTCAAGAATAATCCTGCATCCCGTTTGAATTTCATCGTACGAAATGGTCAGGGGAGGGGATATGCGAACGGCTCTTTTTTCAAATAATAGCCAAAATAAAATAAGGTTGTTTTTTTTGGCCTCTAAAATCAATTGATCCGCTATTTGGGGATTTTCCATAATTAAGGCCAGCATAAGGCCTATTCCTCGTATCTCCTTAATTTTGGGATGTTTCAGGCTTTCCCTGAATATTTTTTCCTTTTTGAGGGTCTCCGATATCAAAGATGTTTCCAAGAGCACTTTTAAGGTTGCCATACCAGCAGCCGCTATTACGGGATTTCCCCCAAAAGTGGTAATATGTCCCATTTTAGGGCCATCGCTCAAGCTGTCCATGATAGTCCGGCTGGCAGTAAAGGCGCCGACTGGCATTCCGGAAGCCATTCCCTTTCCGATAACCAAAATATCCGGGGTACAATCAAAGTGCTCAAAGGCAAAAAGTTTTCCGATCCTGCCAAAACCAGGTTGAATTTCATCCAAAATTAATAGGGTACCCACCTCTTTACATCGTTCGCTTATTCTTTTCAAATAGTCATTTTACTGGTATAATAAAACCGGCGCCACCTTGAATGGTTTCGAGTACCACACAAGCCGTTTTTTGGGTAATCTGTTGTATATCCTCTTGATTGTTGAATTGGATATGAGTGACATCCGGAAGCAAGGGTCTAAAAGGTGCCTTCCGTTCTTCGTAGTCCATTAGGCTTAAACTGCCCATGGTGTTCCCATGATAGGCATTGTGAGCGGCTATAATCTGTGACCGACCCGTATAGCGTCCGGCCAATTTAAGTGCTCCCTCCATTGCTTCGGTACCCGAATTCACTAAATAGGTTACTTCGAGATTATCAGGTAGGTTTTGTTGAAGTAATTTGGTGTATTCCATAGCTGGGGACTGTGCATATTCCCCATATACCATCACGTGCATATATTTTTCTGCCTGTGCTTTAATGGCTTCAACTATTTTTGGGTGGCAATGCCCTAAGCTACATGCGGATACCCCGGCAACAAAATCTAAATGTGCATTTCCCTCCACATCATAGATGTAACTTCCCTTGGCATGGGAAATTTCCAACCCAAGAGGATAAAGTGAGGTCTGCGCTTGATATTTGAGGAAATCCTCTTTCATGAACAGTTTGTACTACTTTTTTGTGGAATTTTTGTTTCGGGATCGATAGCCTTGGTATTGGGGATGTTGTTGACTGGATCACTTTCGTTCTTGCTGCGTTCCTTTTCTTCGGCGTCAATATCAATGGGATTGTCTATACCCCTAATAGTGACCAATTCTATGTTGTTATCATCCTCATCAAAGATATCGTCCTTGGTCATTATGCGTTCATCGCCCCGCCAAATAAAACCTTGTAGAATTCTACTGTTTTCTCGGAAGTTCTGCCTCAGTATAAATAGTACCGTCCGGATTGGTGAAAAAAGTTAAATCTTCCACATCATTATTGGCCATGGTTATCCTAATGGCACTGCATATTGTTTTGTCTATGCCAATTAGTTCATCGTCATCATTGTACATATAATAAATTACCTCGGTATTTTGAACTAGGTCGATGATTTTCAGCTCGTTCTCAACAAATTGCCCATAAAGATTAATGCCTTTGGCCTGATTGTACCCTGTTTTGCTAATACTGTCCAAGGAAATAATAAAGGCATTTTGTAGCACCTTTAATGAGTCCAATTTTTCCGTTTCAAGATTGGAAATAAGGTGGATACTGTCCCCGGTCATCTGGTTGGCTCCATTCCATAAAATTGGATTCTTAATGAGTTGGGTGACGCCTGTTTTTTCTTCGGAATGTATGGAGTCGCACTTGCCGCTAAGGTCCTTCTTGAAAAATTTAGCATTTCTAAAAGCACGTGTAATTCGCTCCTCAGGTTTCCCGGTGACCATTAGTGTATCACCATGAACATAAAGCGAATCCAGTTCTTGCACTAGTATTGAAACGGCCCTTTTTGTGGCAAAAACGGAATCTTTTGCCTTGTGGACTTCAGCATAATGGGCTCGGATTACTCCATTATTTATTGTATCGGTGACGGTTATGTTGTTGGTAGCTGAGGCGAATTCCCTTGCCTTGTTAAAATAGACGCTATCCCCTTCAACGATGCGATTATTATAGTTGATTTTGGTATTTTTTATACCGTAGCCACTTTCAACTTTCGTGTCATAAAACCCCCGTTCACAATATATTTTATAGGTTTCCCCAACGATAGTCGACGGCCCGTACATATAAGCATTTTTGGAGGTAGTATAATAATCCAACTGTTCGGAATCCAAAATGTATTACGGGTTTTCAATATGAACACTATCCAAAAACTGATATTTTTTTAGCTCCATAAAGTACCGACCTATTTTACTGGTCAAGGTATTCGCTGAATCTATCACGGTGCCATTATCTTGATAGTATGCCTCCTGTTTAATACGGTCCAAACGAAGTGTATCCGTTTCCAAGGTCATGTCGGCATTTTTTAGAACAACATTGCCCCATGCCTTTGCCAGTTTTACATCCCCTTGATAATTGATTTTTTTAGCGGTCATCTCTACGGAATCCCCTTGCTTTAAAAGTACATTTCCAATCGCCTCCGAGACGGTTTTCTCGTTGAAAATAAATGGCTACATCACACCATAAATCGGCTCCTTGATGTTCAAATTGAACCTGTCTCTCATCTTTGCTAAAAATAGAAGCTCCTGGATATTCGGTTTCGTTTTTGGTGAAGTTGGCCCCATAAACAATGTTTATTTGCTTAGGCTCTTCAGAGGTTTCCTGAGAAAAAACGGAAAAGTTTACTAGAAGGAACAACGTCCCCAAGATGGTATGGCGCAACACTAATTTTTTTTCAAAAATAGGATTTTTAGGATTGGCCAACACATCCTTAGCATAGTTTTAGGATTCAATTGGAACCTAAACCACATTTTTGAACGATGCGGTTACCTGGAAAATAGCTCAATTCTAATTGAAGCCAGTAAAATTATTGTATGGATTGTGGTTTTCTATTCAACTTGTACTTTTGTCCAAATCCGGAATTATTGGGTTCGTACGGATTTGTCAATGTTACGTCCACGCCACTCGCTGGAATCTCATTCTCTTTTCCTAGGGCCCAAAAAATACCGTTCATCGCAATCTTCCTAACTTCACGGTAGTTTAAAATCGTAGGGATGGCCCAATGTTGTAAAAAAGACCCTTGCCTTTTTGCCGCTGCTACCAGTATAACTTTTTGTCCATGCAACAGGATTGGTCAGTGGGAATTTATCCAAGTTACCATCGATTTCATGTTGGGATTTGGTGGAATGACCTTTAAGAATAGGGTTCGAATCACCATATAGGTTCCAATCCCCGCCATCCACATGATATAGCCAAGAATAGGCCTCAAAGGGTGTGAATCCATTGAGGATGACATTGCTAGAGTCTATTGCGGTCACCTCCGTAACGGGAAATTTCCCATCATCAAAATGACCATGGTGAGTAATCCATTGTTGGCCAAATACTTTGGTAGGCCATTCGTTGTTCCAATATTCCGAGAGAAGGGTCTTCGTAATTAAAGGCGTGGGTAGCCGTTCTAAATCCTACAATGGGTTTTCCGGATTCCACATAATCGGCAATGTGGTTCCGCTCTTTCTCGGGCAGTTGACGAAAACGGGTAAAGATGACCATTAAATCGGCATCTTCCAAGGCTTCCAAATTAGATATATGGTCCAACCTGTTTGGGTCGATGATGCCAGTAGAGTCCAAGGCATAGCAGACTGTCACTTTTGCGTTCAATTCCCTTTTGGCAATGGAGGCCAGCATGGGCATGGATTCTTCGGAACGATATTCCTCATCCCCCGTGACAAACACAATATGTGGGGATTTTTCACTTTCTTCTTGCACCAATTGGGGCTCCTTTTTCTCTTCCTTGCACGCGAAGGCCAGTACCATTAAAGCTACTGCCAATAGGTGTCTGAAATTGATTCGTTCTTTCATACTTTTAAAATTAGGTTCATAGCTTTATTTTTAAACATTTCCTTTTATAAAGGTATTTAACTTACCATAACAAATCCCTCGATGAGGGTTTCATGGTCTTCATTTAAATATTATTTCATCTGTTTATTTTTTATTGTTTTTCAAAGGTCAGATGCAATTATTCACATTATTTTATTTTGATTACAAGGGTGTTCATGAATCTTTGATTTCGCCAATTACCATCTCAGTGTGCATTAAGACATATTATGGCTCATTTCATTGGATGTTCTTCCAACAATTCATCCGGGGTATAGAAATCATTTCGGTCCTTGGTGGCCTCTCGTATCTTTTTAACCGATTCGGGTTTTATGACTGATGCCTTATTACCGAATGCATTTCTTACATAGGTCAAAACTGCTGCGACCTCTTCGTCGTTCAATAATCCTTTGAATGGCATCATAGGAACCTGTCCTTCGTAATGATTTCCCATTACATCCATAGGTCCATACAGTCCATGTAGGGCCAATTTGATAAGTCTTTCTTCATCTCCGGTGACCCATTGTTGATTTACTAAAGTTGGATATCCCGCTTGTTGAAGCCCGGTACCACTTTCTTGGTGACAGGTAATGCAGTAGCCTTCGGTCTCATATATTTTCTTTCCTTGGGCAAATACCTCTAAATCCTCTCCCTCCAGGGTGGTGATAAGGTTTTCTTCTTCTGCGGTATCCAAAAAGTTTCCGGTAAGCCTTGTTTCGGCAAACTTGAAAGAGTCTTCCATCCACCGGTCTAAAGGATGTTTTCCTGCAACTTCTAATATTTCTAACCCATTCTCTTTTGGTAACCATGACGCGGCGGTTATCGCTTCTAAACGAACCCTGCCATGGGTATCGGCTGCTGCTGTTTTTAATAATTCTTGGGAATTTTCAAGTTGGTGTCCCATATACCTTAAAACCCTCACGGAAGCTGCACGTACTCTGTGGTCTTTAGACTTTAGTAGGTACTCGAGTAGGTTCTTGTCTATCTTATTTAAGCCCCAAGTTACCCACAAGGCTTCCAATCTATGATGTTCGTAGTTTTCGTCTTCCGTATCCAAGTTGGAAACCCAGGTTTGCAATTTTTCTAAAACTTCATCCGTATCCCTAGACCTCAACTCCCGTCGGGATCTATAACGGCTTCTGTATTCAGGAAGTTTTAAATTGTCCAATAGAACCTCTATAGATGCACCATCTATTTTAGCCGGTTCAACGAGCGGTCCGGAAGGATACGTGATCCTGTAGATTCTACCGTGCACATGGTCCCTCAATGGATCTCTTGCATTGTGTTGCATGTGTCCAATGAGTACATTGTGCCAATCGACCATATACAGGGAGCCATCTGGTGCAAACTCCATTTCCACAGGTCTAAAGTTTTTATCTGTACTGCTAATGAGATCTTGACGGTGCTTTGTTTTATAACCGGTACCATCTTCCATAACCTGATGCTGCTTCATCCCTAAAAAACCTATCGAATTGGCCAGTATCATATCTCCTTGGACATCATCCGGAAAGTGCCTACTTGAAATAAATTCCAAACCGAAGTAGGTCTAACCCGGTGTGCTTCCTCGATGAGGTCCTCGGTTAATGGAGATGCTACCCCATATATGGATTTTAAGGTACTGGGCATCATCCAGTTTACCGTAGGGCCGGATGTGTGTAGGAAAAAATCCTGACCCCATTCGTCAATTGCAATTCCCCAAGGATTTGGGATACTTACCTGAAGGGCACGCTCCAGCTTTTTTCGTTGGGGATTGTATCTATAAAAACCACCGTTGGTACCTCTTACAGATTCATAGGAAGTCTCTACATTCGTATGAAGAAATACTCCTTCTGCCATATAAAAGGCCCCGGAGGGATCGGCACAAAAAGCAGAAATGGCATGATGGGTATCATGATCGTCAAATCCACTTAGAACGATTTCAATTTTATCCGCCTTGTCATCTCCATCAGTATCCGTTAATAGTTTAAGGTTGGTGCCTTGACTAAGATAAACACCCTCGGGAGCAAACTCAAATCCAATGGGTAGGTGAAGACTGTCCGCAAAAACCGTTTGCCTATCTGCTTTTCCGTCCTTATCCGTATCCTCAAGAATAATCAATTTGTCATTGGGTTTGGCATCCCCAACGCGATAATGAGGATAGGAGGGAAGGGTGGCTACCCATAACCGACCTTTGTTGTCAAAAGAAATTTGTGCGGGATTGGCCAAATCGGGGAATTCTCTTTCTGATGCAAATAATTCCACTTTATATCCTTCTGGTACCGTAAGGGTTTCCAAAGCCTCTTCACCATACTTATAGGTAATCATCTCACCCTCGTCGGCCGGATTGTAATTTGTTTCTACTTCGGGCAGAACGGTGGTAGTTGCATCCGCTCTTGCAATGTCATAGTCTTTATTTTGTAATAGGGACCAAATTGCAGTATCCCTAATGGCCGTCATCTCTTTAACCTTTAATTTTTCATAGGGATAATTGTCCGGGCCGAAGGGATCATACCTCCTTCCATAGGCGTGTACACCGTTGGGAATCTTATAATCGTTATGCCAATAATAATTTTTTTCGTTCACCATTTTGTTGATGGACTTGCGTTTGGCTGTACTACCCACATTTGTGATACCCGTAAGCGTTTCCGCTAAAAAGGCCGCAAACTTTTCATACCCCTTTTCATTCATTTGGGAACCGTCTATTGTATAGTCCCCATTACCTCCAAACCATTCTAAAGTTGGAGTAAATACGTCAATAAAAGGCACTTGATTATTTGAGCTTACTTCCTTGATCGCCTGGGTATAGAGCCTCAAATTTTCATTTTCATTTTCGCCATTGGGAATATCCATTTTTTGGGAAAGGTTTTCGAAAGCGATGGGGGATACCAAAACTAGTTTTGGGCTATTTTTTCCATTGTAGGATTGGGCCTTGGTATGTTGAATGAAGGCTTCCAATTCTCCTTTAAAATTTTCCGGACCATCAGGATCTTGAAAAGATTCATTATATCCAAAGAACCCCAAGATAATATCAGTTTCTAATTGGGTTAACCATTCGTCGGGGCTGGGAAAAAAACCCTCACTACCGGAATTCCGGGCCAATTCGGTTTGAAATTTTTCTGCACCGGGAAATGCCCAAGGTGAGTTCCTTGAGGAATGAGGGCGAAAACCCGGAGTATTCCCGCCATCACACATATTTCTGATTTTTAACGAATCCTCCGGAAACCTCAATTGCATTTCGGTCTCAAAAAAACCATAATTAAGCATTCGGAACCTAGGTTGTTACCTATAAGAACGATACTGCTTTTAGGGTTGATTTCGACTAATGGTTCTTTTCGGTTTTCACATGAGAGTAGGGCGCCGAATCCAAGAGTTAATATGGAAAGAATTTTGTAGAAAAAGTTGAGTTTCATTGGTTGGATATAATTGCACTTAAATATAAACATAAAAAAGCCACTAGGATAAAGTGGCCTTTGTTTAGTTTAACGTTTATGTACTGTTTAGAAATCCCTATAATCACCGGCCAAATATTGATTGGCCTCCTCTTCGGCAAATTTTGCATTTTGGGCATCCCAATGTAATGTTTGATTGGGAAATTTACCGGCAATGACCCCTAGTAAAATAGTTTCGGTCAAACGGGAAGCGTAGGAAAAAGGAGCGCTACATTCCGCTTCTCCCAAACAGGCATCTACAAATTGATGGTAGTGTTTAGGTCCTTCAGAAGCATAGTCCCTAACGGGTTTCCCCATATTATTTGCCTTTTCTACCTGCGCAATTTCTTCGGAAATATCTACATATTCGCCATCCACTATTTTTTGGGGAAGTTGCATGAAGTGAGGCAGTAGAAGTCTTCCCTTATCACCCACGAACATAGCACCTTGCTCAGGAAGTTGCCCTGCTTCCGCAATTCCAGCGTCCAAAGATATTTTGTCTTCTTCGGATTCCTCTGAGTTGGACTTAGAGCTTTCTTCCTTATTGGCTGCGCTATTGGGTAATATTAAGTCCTCATGCATTTCCGGTGCTCCTGATCCATCATACCAAATCCATTTTAAGGATTCAGCAGTATGCGGGGTTCCTGGAAATTCATAGGTTACAATATTTTTTCTCGAAACCCAAACCCATCGGGTTCCCTACATTCGTTCTTAATAGTCCTAGGTACATCCAGTTCCGAGCGTTGTATGGAGTATCAAAGATATGAACGCCCATATCACCAAGAGTCCCACAACCATAATCTACCAATTTTCTCCAGTTACCTGGGTGATAAACCCCTTCTTTATAGGGTCGCTCTGCAGAGGTTCCCAACCAAAGATTCCAATTAAGCGATTCTGGAACGGGATCTGACCCTTCAGGTTCACGGGCCATCATATCCCCAATTTTTTGGAGACCAGGCATGTACCGTATGTACTTTACCAATGATGCCGGATTGAATCAACAATGTAGCTAATTTATAGTCATAAAAGGAATGTACTTGAATCCCCATTTGGGTAACCAGGCCTTTTTCCTCGGCCAATTTCTTCATTTCCCTAGCCTCCGAAACATAATGAGTCAAAGGTTTTTGGCAGTAAACAGGTTTGTTCATGTTCATGGCCATCATAGAGGCAGGTGCATGAGTATGGTCTCGAGTACTCACGATTACCGCATCTATTTCATCGCCAATTTCCTCAAGCATAACTCTATAATCTGTATAGGTTTTTGCATTTGGATGCAGTTTTTTTGCAGCCGCGAGGTTGTTTGCATCTACATCGCAAAGCGCGGTTACATCCACCTTGGCATGTGAGGAAATGTCCCTTAAGTCTTCCCCTCCCATATTGCCAACGCCAATATGTGCTGTTCTAAGTCTGGTTAATGGTGCTTCTGTCATTGCCTTTTGTTCTTCTTTGCAAGCAATAAAGATTGATGGCATAATCGCGGTGGAGGAGGCAAGTATGGCCGACTTCTTTAAAAATTCCCTTTTTTTCATCTGTTGTCTTTAGTTTAAGTTGTTAGGCCAGCAATAATTCGTCTAGGATAACCTTACGATCTACATGGGGTTCTAGACTCATTTCACTTATTCGGTCTATAGTTTTTTGATTTTGATATTGCGAAACCGAGATAGGGCTGGAATGGTCTTGGAGACCTATATACCCGGTTTTGTATTTTCCATAATCCTCGCTATTTTTCCATTTGTCCGAATTTTTTCTTTCATACCAATCTTCTGACCATGGAACGAAGGAGAGCACCATTTGACCATTTAACCAATGTTCCACCTTTTCAGGGGTAAAAACAATCTTGGTAGTATTCCATTCTCCAACAGGGTGCAGTATTTTTTTGCTGGCATCCGCTGCGTGCATAGCATAATCAGAGGCAGTTTGTTGTAACGGCTTTAATTCCTCCTGGCTTTTCTGTATATCCAAGACTTTTATTATAAGCGGTTAAATCATGTATTCTCGCATAGTTTTCATCATCTATCAATTGATATTCCGGTGATACTTCAGGTGGATCATCATATCCCTCCTTCAAATGATAAAAAATACCGCTATTGCCTCCTTCGGGTAATTTCCATTCAATATATAGTTCAAAGTTATCAAACTCTTCAGCACCATATATGATGTCTTTACCACCCGTATAATCCTGTTCCAATCCCAATTCGGTATCAAATGTCAGTGCGCCATCTTTGGCTATCCAACCAGGGGGTAATTCTGACCCGTTGTAGGCTCGCCATCCTTCTGTACTTTCACCGTCGAACAGAATAATCCATTCTTCAGCGGTTGCCTGTTCAACCGTTTCGGTTGAAGTTTCTTCTTTTTTTCTGATTTACAGGAAATCAATAATATGAATAGAAACGGGAGGAACTTTAGTTTATTCATTATATAATTTAGTTAGTTTTTTGGTTTGATTGGTAATTTAATAAAAAAAGGATAGCGATACTGACTTTTGTCAATACCGCTATCCTAAAATTTATGAATTCTACTTTTATTTACCTGTGAATCGTTTGGATCCTATCTCGCCCAACGGAAACAATTTTTATGGGTACTTCCAATTCCTTTTCTAAAAATACAATATAGTCCTTCAAAGCCTTTGGAAACTGTTCTTCTTTGCTCATTTTAGTCAAGTCCTCCGACCAGCCATCCATTTCTGTGTAAATGGGCGTTACGTTTTCAGCTTCGATATTAAAGGGTAGATGCTCTATTTTCCCTCCCTTATAGTTATAGGCCGTGCACACTTTAAGTTTTTCGAACCCACTAAGTACATCGCCCTTCATCATCATTAATTCAGTTACCCCGTTTATTCTTACGGCATATTTTAAGGCTACCAAATCCAACCATCCACATCTTCTTGGTCTTCCAGTAGTAGCGCCAAATTCATTTCCGACCCGTCCCATCGTTTCACCAACTTTGTCAAATAACTCCGTAGGGAATGATCCACTACCGACCCTTGTAGTATACGCCTTAAAAATTCCCTTTACCTCCTCAATTTGGTTTGGGGCAATTCCCAACCCTGTGCAGGCGCCGGCTGCAGTGGTATTAGAGGATGTTACATAAGGATAGGTTCCAAAATCAATATCCAATAAAGAACCTTGCGCTCCTTCAGCCAATATTTTTTTACCCGCTTTTTGGGCCTGGTAGAGATACTCTTCGCTGTCAATAAAGGTTAATTCCTTCAATTCCTTTACGGCCTTAAAGAAATCCGCTTCCAATTCCGCCAAGTCATATTGGATGTCCACGTCATAGAAATTGATCATGGCCTCATGCTTATTGGCAAGACTTCTGTATTTTTCTTTCCAATCATCCAATTCTAAATCTCCAATACGCATACCGTTCCGTCCCGTTTTATCCATATACGTAGGGCCGATTCCTTTTAGAGTAGAACCGATCTTTGCCTTCCCTTTGGCCGCTTCAGAAGCTGCATCTAACAATCGATGGGTAGGTAGGATAAGATGGGCTTTCCTGGAAATTAATAAAATTGATTTTATATCGAGGTCAAACTTCTTGAGGTTGTCTATTTCCTTTTTAAAAATTACTGGGTCAATGACCACACCGTTACCAACAATATTGATGGCATTTTTATGAAAAATACCTGATGGGATAGTATGTAATACGTGCTTTATGCCATCAAATTCCAATGTGTGACCGGCATTGGGGCCACCCTGAAAGCGGGCAATTATATCGTAATTTTTTGTGAGTACATCAACTATTTTCCCTTTTCCTTCGTCCCCCCATTGTAGGCCCAACAATAAATCTACTGCCATTTAAAATAAACTTGCTTGGTTAGTTATTTGTATTTTCTGATTTGTTTTTTACTCCATAAAAATAGAGCGAATGTGTGTTGATCTTAATGTCGAATACTTCCTCTATCGTTTTTTTGATCGATTGGATCCTTGGGTCGCAAAACTCCATAACTTCGCCAGTGTCCGTAAGGATTACGTGATCGTGTTGACGGTCAAAATATGATTTTTCGTATTGCGCTTGATTTTTACCGAACTGGTGTTTTCGAACTAATTTACAGTCCAATAATAGTTCAATGGTATTATATAAGGTAGCCCTACTTACACGATAATTTTTGTTCTTCATTTTTATGTAGAGCGACTCAATGTCGAAATGATCGTCATTATCATATATTTCTTGAAGAATTGCATAGCGTTCAGGCGTTTTTCTGTGCCCATTATCTTCCAAAAAAGAAGTGAAGACGTTTTTTACTATTTCCTGATTCTTATCAGAAGTCATATAATCCACATTAATGTGCAAAGGTACAGTTAAATTTTAATTCCTTTTCTAAAGTCGGGTCACTTTGTCTATACCATTTATTTGTTGCAGGTTTTCCGTGAGTCTATTGAGGATTCCCTTATTTTTAACGACCACGGTTATTCTACCTGTGAATGTGCCACCGTCCGTGCTAAAGTTGAGGTTTCGCATATTCACGTGCATGTTATCGGAAATGACTTCTGTAATCTCACTTACGAGACCAAGATTGTCAATACCTGTTAATTGAATATCAGCCTTAAATTCTTCTTGGGAGGAATCTACCCATTTTGCACTAATGATTCTGTAGGCATAATTGGATTGAAGGGAAATAGCATTGGGACAATTTTTTTTGTGCACCTTTATCCCTTCCGATACACTGACAAAACCGAAAACGTCATCACCGGGAATAGGATTACAGCATTGCGATAGTTTATAATCCAATTTTTCCTCTTCTTTACCAAAAACCAAAAGATCATATTTGGAAGTAATCTCTTCCCTATCGATATCTTCGGGGGCTGGAGTCCTTCTGATCCTATTTTTGAAGAAGCTTATAAATGCATTGCTATAGGACGAGGCAAAATCCCTAATCATTTGGTTGTCTATGGAGCCTATGCCCACCCTATAGAACAGGTCAAGACTGGTCTTTAACTTAAAAAAGGTGACCATTTTGTTTATGGAATCCTCGTTCAAGGTAATTTTTTGGGATTTTAATTTTCTTCTTAAAATCTCCTTGCCTTCCTCCGCGACAGATTTCTTTTCTTCCCTTAGTACCGATTTTATCTTGGACCTTGCCCTTGCTGTTGTGGCATAATCCAACCAGTTTTGGTTGGGCTTAGCTTGGTCTGAGGTTATGATTTCTACCTGGTCACCACTGTGTAAAGTGGTATTTAATGGCACCAATTTTCCATTAACCTTCGCACCCCTTGTTCTCATCCCCACCTCGGTATGGATGTTAAATGAAAAATCCAGTGGGGTGGCACCCTTCGGTAATGATTTTAATTCTCCTTTGGGGGTGAATACGAAAATTTCCTTGGAATAGAGATTTAGCTTGAACTCTTCAACAAAATCAACAGCGTTTGAATTGGAGTTTTCCAAAGCCTCTTGTAACTTGTTCAGCCAGACTTCAATCCCCTGTTCTTTTTGGTCTCCATGTTTGTATTTAAAGTGAGCGGCATACCCTTTCTCGGCAATCTCATGCATACGCTCACTCCTGATTTGTACTTCCACCCATTTTCCTTTTGGACCCATTACGGTTATATGGAGCGCTTCATACCCAGTAGATTTTGGAGAAGATATCCAATCCCGTAATCGTACTGGATTGGGCGTAAAGTGATCCGTTACTATGGAATATATTTTCCATGCCAAAAACTTTTCGTTCTTGGCATCTGATTTATAAATAATGCGAATAGCGAACTTATCATAGATTTCATCAAAACCTACATTTTGTGCCTTCATTTTCCGCCGCATGGAGAAAATGGATTTCATTCGGCCTTTGATATAATAATTAAGACCTTCCTGTTTTAAGGAGTTATCAATGACCTCGGAAAATGCGTCGATATAGGCTTGTTGCTCTTCCTTGCTTTCTTCGATCTTACTTTTGATATCATTATAGACCTCGGGTTCGGTGTACTTTAAACTTAGGTCCTCCAGTTCAGTTTTTATATTGTATAGCCCTATTCTATGAGCCAAAGGGGCATAGATGTACAAGGTCTCTGAAGCTATTTTGACCTGTTTATGCTCGGGCATGGAGTCCATGGTGAGCATGTTATGATAGCGATCGGCGATTTTAATAATGATAACCCTAACGTCATCATTTAGGGTCAACAGCATTTTCCTAAAATTCTCCGCTTGTTGGGAGATGTTCATATCCTTTTTTAGGTGGGATATTTTGGTAAGTCCATCTACAATACGAGCTACGGTTTCCCCGAACATTCTATCAATATCATCCAAAGTGTACTGTGTATCCTCGACTACATCATGCAAGAGGGCGGAGGCAATACTTACCGCGTCCAAACCAATTTCAGAAGCTACTATTTTGGCTACGGCAATAGGATGAAACACATAAGCCTCCCTGCATTTCCTCCGCTGATCTTTATGGGCATCTACTGCGACTTCAAAGGCACTACGTATTAGTTTTTTGTCATCCTCGGATAGTGTTTGATAACTAATGCGCAGAAGTTCCTTATACTCCTGTGCTATTAACTTGTTCTCCTTTTCTATTGCGGCCTGTGTCATACTAGATTAAAATTAGCACAATCCTAGCGGTTAGGCAACAAAAATTATGCCTTTAAGTTTCGTATTCTTTCTACTAAAGGTGGATGCGAATAATGAACGAAAACATAGGTTGGGTGAGGGGTGAGGTTGCTCAGGCTATTTTTTGAAAGCTTCTTTAGTGAAGTAATCAAAGGAGGTGCGGCGAAGGTCTTTTTTGCAAAATCATCAGCCTGATATTCAAACTTTCTTGAGAAATGATTCATTAATAATCCAGTAAGTTCAGAAATGGGACTGTACAATATTCCAAAACCTATCAAGGCGGCATGGAAACTTGGTCGGTCAACACCTACAGCAAGCGAAATACTGGGATTGTTTATAAATAACGAAAGTATAAACAGCATAAAACCTGTTAGCAAAATAGAACTCACTAAATTGAAGATGATATGATTCTTCTTATAGTGGCCAATTTCATGTGCCAAAACGGCCACAATTTCGTCCTCTTCTAAATCATTTATCAGTGTATCATACAATGTGACTCTTTTTTCCTTTCCAAAACCCGAGAAATAGGCATTTGCCTTGGTAGATCTTTTGGACCCATTGATTACAAAAATATTATTGAGTTCAAAGCCTACCTGACTGGCATACTTTTCTATTTTTTGTTTTAATGTACCTGCTTCAAGAGCTTCCTGTTTGTTGAAAAGGGGAACGATTAATTTGCTATAGAATAAATTCATAAACAGAGTGAATACTCCTATTAAAATCCAAGTGTAGACCCAAAAACTTTTACCCGCCCATTGAAAGAACCAAATAACCAGGGATAAAAGAATTCCGCCGATGACAATCGTCATCAACCAACTTTTAATCTTGTCCAATAGAAATGTTTTTAAAGTAGTTTTGTTGAAACCGAATTTTTCTTCAATAACAAAAGTTTGGTAATAGGAAAGAGGGGTTCCCGTAAAGTCACTTCCTATCATAATGATTCCAAAAAATAACAGGGCTTGAAGTATTTGGTTTTCAGTCACCCTACCTACCAAAGTGTCTACAAGGCCAAACCCGCCAAATACCAAAAATCCCACAATGAGTAAAAGTGAAAACGTAGATGTTACAATGCCAAATCTATAATTGGCCAGTTTGTATTCCTGAGATTTTTTGTATTCATCAGGATCATAAACATCTTGTACTTCGGCCGGAATTGGATCTGCAAATTTCTTGGCGTTGAGGTAGTTTAATATTGTGGTAAGTATAAAATCCCCTATGAGGATGATTAGTATACAATAAAAAACAAAGGTGTGGTTCATATAGGCTTTTGAAGTTAACGAACGAATTTCGGTTTTGTTATCCTAATCGTTGACGTTTCGCCTCAAAGATAAGTATTGCCGCGGATACCGAAACATTCATGGAATCGATGGCGCCTTCCATGGGAATGATAATGTTTTGAGTGGAATTTGAGAGCCATTCATCACTGAGTCCACTGTGCTCGGTTCCCACTACAATGGCTGTGGGCCCTTTGTAGTCGATCTCCGTGTAAGGTTTGGAAGCGCTCAATGCAGCACAATACATTGAAATTTTCTTTTCTTTTAAAAATGAAATAATCGAGGAAGTATCAGCCACAATAATCTTTCTTGAAAAAACACATCCTACACTAGAGCGAATGATATTGGGATTGTAAAGATCCGTTTTAGGATTAGCGATAAAGACGGCATCCAGGTTAGCGGCATCTGCAGTTCTTAAGAGGGCTCCAATATTCCCTGGTTTTTCAGGTGCTTCAGCTACAAGGATTAAGGGAGTTTTATTTTGAAGAGTGAAGGTTTCCAAGTCGTGGTTTTTGGCTTTGGCAATGGCCATAATGCCTTCAGTGGTATTTCTATGAGCTAATTTACCATACACTTCCGCGCTAACCGAAATCAAAGAGGTATTCGCATTTTCTATGAATGCTTCCAAACCTTCCTTTGAGATTAGTTCCGGACAAAATAATAGTGTATCAATGGTATAGTTTGCATTGATGGCAATTTCAATTTCCTTTCTTCCTTCGGAACGAAAAGTCCGGATTTCTTTCGTTCCCTAGATTTCTCCTTTAATAAAAGAGTCCTTTTTATCAAGTCGTTTTGTAGGCTACTAATGTGTTTTATGTTCATCATCGGAAACAAAAATAATTTAATCTGTTAACTATCCATCTCAATACCGACCTACTAAAAAACTAAAACTAGTATAATGATAAGACAACTATTGCCAATCTCAATGTTTCTTTTGTTTTTGGGCTGTAAGGAATCAGCCAAAGAAAATACATCTAAAGAAACCACCCAATCTAAAAAGACGGAAACAAATTATGTAGAAAACAGATACCCCGAAGCTTTGCAGAAAATATTTGATGTACATGGGACTTATGGTGCATGGAAGCAATATAGAACACTTTCGTTTGAAATACCGAAAGATGAGACCAACGAAATCCACGTTCTCGACCTTAGAAGTAGAATAGATTTAGTTACCATGGGAAATATGCAAATGGGGTTTGACGGAAACAAGGTTTGGCTCGCAGACCCGGAAAAAACATATCAAGGCGACCCGGTATTTTATCACAACCTTATGTTCTATTTTTATGCAATGCCCTTTGTATTGGGTGATGAAGGTATAAATTATGGGGAGACCAAGGATTTACTAGTGGATGGCAAATCCTTTCCCGGAATAAGCATCACTTATGATACAGGTGTAGGTACATCGCCCAAGGACGAGTATTACCTTCATTACGACCCGGAGACTTTTCAAATGGCCTGGTTAGGCTATACGGTGACCTACAGAACTGGGGAGGATTCCGATAACATAAAGTGGATTCGCTATGATGATTGGCAAAAAGTGGAAGACCTTATTTTGCCTAAATCTATATCTTGGGTTGCCTATGAAGGAAGGGAGATCGGGGATAAAATAAATACAGTGAACTTTGAAAATATCGAATTAAGCAAGAAATCCATGCCCAATGAATTTTATAATAAGCCCGAAGCCGGTGTTTTTGTTACCGGAAAATCCCAAAGCTGATCGTTGTATCATTCAAACTTAACGAAAGGTTAAATAGGCACTTGATTCATTAGATACTTCCGAATTATAAGTAATTTAGGGGTTCAGGTAAAGTGGGAATGCCCATTGGAAAAACGAGTCAAATGGATTTACTTTTTTTCGGGATTGCTAAGGACATTGTTGGAACATCCCAACTGAATATGGATTTTGGGGAAGAATCCCCTAATTCGGTAGCTGACCTAAAACAAGTCTTAAAAAAAAGATATCCGTAACTTTCCAGATTGTCCTCCTTGGCAGTGGCCGTAAATAGCGAATATGCAGAGGATGATGTTCAATTAAAATCAAATGATGAGGTGGCCATAATTCCGCCTGTTAGTGGAGGCTAATGAATAAGATCATAGAAATAGTACAAGATCTGGATACCAACAAAGTGTATCAGGAATTATCCCATCCAAATAGTGGTGGTATCTGTGTTTTTGTAGGCTCTGTCAGGGAGTTTACCAATAGTGAGCAAGTGGTGGCCTTGGAGTTTGAGACTTATGAGACAATGGCTTTGAAAGAGATGGATAAATTGGCGGATACCGCTTTGGAGAAATGGAAATTGAACAAAGTGGTCATAAAACATGCAGTTGGCAAGAAAGAGGTCCAAGATGCGGTAGTCATTGTGGGAGCCTCATCCGCACATAGGTCAGCATGTTTTGAAGCATGTCGGTTCTTAATAGATACTTTAAAGGAAACAGTACCTATTTGGAAAAAGGAACTGTTCAAAAATAAATCGGTCCGGGTTTCTGCTCACCCATGAAAAGGAATAGGAACCAAACGACTGTTGGCCATTTTGCATTGGTAACGCAAAAGAGTATATTGAAGGAATATGTTGATAGACAATCATAATAGAACAATAAATTACCTTAGACTAGCGGTTACGGATCGTTGCAATCTCAGATGTAACTATTGCATGCCCGCGGAAGGCATCAACTTTGCCAAAAACGATAAACTGCTTACCATTGAAGAATTGAAAACCCTGAGCAGTATTTTAGTAGGTCAGGGAATAGATAAAATCAGGATTACCGGGGGTGAACCTTTTGTGAGAAAGGATCTGATGGAATTGTTAAGGCACTTGGCCAAGTTGGATGGTTTGAAGGATATTTCGGCAACCACTAACGCAACCTTGATAGGGCCGTATATAGATGAACTAAAATCCTTGGGCATCAAAAATATCAATGTGAGTCTCGGATGCCATCAATA
Organism: Maribacter litopenaei; assembly: GCF_025244665.1. Taxonomy (GTDB): domain Bacteria; phylum Bacteroidota; class Bacteroidia; order Flavobacteriales; family Flavobacteriaceae; genus Maribacter; species Maribacter litopenaei. Next base: position 1,222,449 of record NZ_CP104205.1, read on the forward strand.
AAGCAACTTTTGAGAGAATCACTCGCAGGGACCAATACGATACGATCCATAACAACCTGATTCGTTTAATCAGTGAGGGATTTAATGTACGCATAAATTTTATCGCCCTGGATGGTCAAAATACGCAGGACATTCTGCCCATTTTGGAGCTGGCGAAGCACTATCCTGTATCGGTTCGGTTTTTGGAGGAAATGCCCTTTAATGGAGGTTCAAAAACCTTCCAAAAAATCACTTGGGACTACAAAAAAATACTGGAGCATATTAGGGAAGCCCATCCCGATTTCTACAAACTGGAATCACCAAGCACTTCCACTTCCATAAATTATAAGATACCCGGTCATATGGGAACTTTTGGGGTGATACCTTCGTTTAGCAGGACTTTCTGCGGTACCTGTAACCGACTCAGGGTTTCTGCCACGGGCGATGTTATTACCTGTTTGTATGCAAAACCCAGCGCAAACCTAAGGGACATTATGAGAAGTGAAAATGCGAAATCCAAAGTGGAAGAACAAATTTTGAAAGCTGTTGGCAGTAGGGCAAAAACCGGTTTCGAGGCCCAAGAAAAATATCGGGATGTCTTTTCCAATTCCATGACATCGATTGGAGGGTAGGCCATGGAGAAAAAATTATCACATATCAATGCATCCGGAAATGCCGAAATGGTGGATGTTTCGGGAAAACAGAATAGTTCAAGGGTCGCCATTGCTTCCGGTAGGGTTCTATTTCCTACGGAAGTTTTTAAAGAATTGCAGCAGCAGGAGTTTTTGGGAAAAAAGGGAAGCATTGTCCGAGACCGCTGTCATTGCGGGGATACAGGGTGTCAAGAAAACATCGGAATTGATTCCATTGTGCCATCAGATCAACCTGACAAAAATAGATGTGGATATTGTTCCGGGCGATAACCAATTTCATATTACCTGTACCGTTAAGTGTGATGGAAAAACAGGTGTGGAAATGGAGGCGCTTACCGGAGTTTCCGTTGCGGCCTTAACCATTTATGACATGTGCAAGGCCTTGTCCCAGGATATTGTGATTTCTACTGTACAGTTAGAAAGAAAATCAGGAGGTAAAAATGACTACGAACGCTAAAATTTATGGATTGGTGCTTTCCGGAGGCAAAAGCACACGGATGGGGCAGGATAAAGGCTTAATCTCCTATCATGGTGTACCACAAAGGGAACATTTGTATAGCCTTTTGGAGGCTGTTTGTGACAAGGCATTTATGAGTGTGCGCCAAGATCAACAAGGGGACATTCCGTCCACTTTCAATACCATTCTGGATAAAGACGAATTTCGAGGTCCGTATAATGGATTGTTATCAGCACATAAGGAATACCCTGATGTTGCATGGCTGGTTTTGGCATGTGACCTTCCGTTGATAGACCAGGAATCCCTCGAGGAATTGATAGAAAAAAGGGACACCAAAAAGATGGCCACGGCTTTTGCACAAAGGGAAAATCCGCTACCAGAACCCTTGTGCGCTATTTGGGAGCCGGAAGCCTTGAAGATTTCCATAGCCTATTTGGAAGCTGGGAATGGCACCTGTCCCCGAAAGTTTTTGATCAATAATGATGTGCTGCTCGTATTTCCTAAAAGACCGGAAGTTTTGTTGAATGCCAACTCCCAAGAGGATTATGAGGAAGCGGTACAAAAACTGGAAGCCTAATGGAAGGTAGGTACCATAGACAGACCATTTTGCCCGGTTTCGGGGAAAAAGGGCAAGTGGCTTTGGCAAAGGCCAGGATTCTTGTTGTAGGAGCCGGAGGCCTGGGCGTGCCCGTACTGACCTATCTGAATGCCATGGGAGTGGGCACCTTGGGAATAGTGGATGCCGATCTTGTTTCCAAGTCCAATTTGCACAGACAGGTATTGTATACGGAGGCCATGGTAGGTAAGTCAAAAGTGGAAATGGCAAAAGCACAATTGTCTGCACAGAATTCAACAACTACAATTCATATATATAAAACCTATTTAGCCCCTGATAATGCCGAAAAAATTATTGAAAACTATGATGTGGTGGTAGATGCTACCGATAATTTCCCTACCCGATATCTAATAAACGACGTTTGTGTACTTCAAAAAAAGCCTTTTGTATATGGAGCTTTGCACGGTTTTGAGGGACAGGTAAGTGTTTTTAACTACGAAAACGGACCTACATATCGATGTTTGTTTCCAAATATGCCAAAGGCCGATGAGGTTCCCAATTGCAACGAACATGGTGTTTTGGGAATTCTTCCCGGGATTATCGGCAATTTGCAGGCCTTGGAAGTTGTAAAGATTGTCTGCGGATTGGGCAGTGTACTATCAGAGACATTGTTGCTATATGATGCGCTATCGCAGCGTACGCAACACATGAAATTTAAACGCAATCCTGAAAATCTGAAAATAAATAGGATTCAGGATTCCTATGAATTTGACTGCGAAGTGGCATTGGAGTCCGTTGAGGCAGTTGGAATCCAAAACCTGATAAATGATAATAAAGGGTTGCTTTTGGATGTTCGGACGGAGCGGGAATTCCAAAGGAAGTTTATTGACGGTGCTAAAAATATTCCTTTGAACGAATTGGAAAAAAGAGCAGGGGAGGTGGCCATTGAAAAACCGGTGTATGTTATTTGTCAATCGGGAATCCGTAGTAGGAAGGCTGTTTTAATGTTACAGGAATTGTGTCCGGCAGGAAAATATATCAACGTGGCCGGAGGTATGAACCAATTGAATTCCTATGCAAATACCTATTGAGCAGTTTCTACTTTTATGTTTGGGTTTTTTTGTGGTGGCCACTTTGTACTCTTCCGTGGGGTTTGGAGGTGGTTCCAGCTACTTGGCCCTTTTAACGCTTTTTCTGGGGAGTTTTTTTGCTATTAGGTCTATCGCCCTAATTTGTAACCTGGTGGTGGTTTACGGAAGCACCTATCTTTATTTTAAAAACGGGCATGCCAAGTTGAAAGATTTTCTCCCTTTTATTATTACAAGTATTCCTTTGGCCTTTCTAGGGGCTTCGTTCCGCTTAAAAGAAAATATCTTCTTTATTATTCTAGGCATCTCCTTGATTCTTTCGGCAACCTTTTTGGCATTGCAAACCTTTAATTGGGCAAAGTCGGTAGCAGAGACCGAGAAAATATCCGGGTTACCTGAGCTATTTTTTAGGGGCCGGAATAGGTTTTTTATCAGGTTTGGTAGGAATTGGCGGGGGTATTTTTCGCGCACCGATTTTAAATCATTTACGTTGGGATAAGGCCATTAAAATAGCGGCCTTGGCCAGTTTCTTTATTTTGGTTAATTCAGTTTCCGGATTATTTGGGTTACTATCAAGTAATTCCTTGTCCCTCCCCTTGGTAGAGACATTGTGTTTGGCTCTCACGGTACTATTAGGCGGACAGTTGGGAATACGTATCAGTTTAAAGCGACTTTCCGCGAACGGTATTAAACGGGTGACGGCACTATTGATCCTGATTGTGGGAATTAGGGTGCTATTGGTGAATGGATTGGGAATACTTTGAAAGTTTAGAGTGAAGAGTTCATAGTTTAAAGTGAAAAGTGAAAATCGAAAAATGAAATGTTTTAACTTAAGCCAACAACACCTGCCCTAAGCGTAGTCGAAGGGAACAAACAACAAACCAAAAAATGATATCATTTAAGGAAGCATTACAAAAGGTTTTGGGATTTCCATTGGATCTGGGGAATGAATTAGTACCGCTGATGGATAGTATTGGCAGGTATTTGGATGAACCTATTTATGCTGATAGGAATTTTCCTCCTTTTGACCGGGTAACCAAGGATGGAATTGCAATCCAATTTGATGCCGTTATAGGCAAAGTTGATAATCTGAGTATTGAAAACATTGCAAGTGCTGGTATGGCACAATGTACCCTTCAAGATGAAACCGCGTGCATCGAAGTCATGACGGGTGCCATGTTGCCCAAGCACACGGACACCGTCATAATGTACGAGCATATAACCATTGAGAATAATAGTATAACTATCAATGAAACGGTTACCAAGGGTCAGAACATTCACTATGAAGGGAGCGACGAAAGCAAGGGAACCCAAATATTGTCGAAAGGAACCAAAATAACCCCTGCCGAAATTGGGGTGATGGCTTCTGTGGGGAGATCGAATGTCTTGGTGAAAAAGGTCCCACGCGTATGCAGCATTGCCACTGGGAATGAATTGGTGGATGTTGACGTACTACCGAGAACCCCATCAAATTAGAAAATCAAACAGTCTTACCATGGTATCGGCATTGTCCGATTTACGAATCAAGGGAAGTTCCTTACATCTTTTGGATGATAAAAAAAGTATTGAAGATGGTCTATCATCTGCGTTACGGCAAAATGATGTATTGATGTTGAGCGGTGGAGTTTCAAAGGGCAAGTTCGACTTTATTCCGGATGTGATGGAAGCCCTAGGAGTAGAGAAGATATTCCATCGGGTGGCACAGCGCCCTGGAAAGCCCTTTTGGTTCGGTGTCCATAAGGAATTCAATACCGTTATATTCTCCTTCCCCGGGAATCCGGTATCGACCTTTGCCAATTATCATTTATATTTTTTGCCGTGGCTGTTTAGTTCCTGGGGAATCAAAATAGAAAACCAACATGCTAAACTGACGGTTGAGCTCGAAATTCAACCCCCTTTGACCCGGTTTATTCAGGTAAGTACGCATTGGCAGGACAGCTGCCTACAGGTTACACCGGTTGTGGAGAATGGTTCCGGTGATTTAACGAGTTTGTCACGTGCCGATGGTTTTATTTGTTTGGAGCCTAGGAAGTCCGTTTATAAGGCAGGAGAGCTGGTGCATTTTGTAAGAACTCGGTAATAGTTTTAGAAATTGAATCGGATGGATAAATTATTTCAAATTTTTCGTGTTGATGAAGAGGAGGTTGCAAAAATTTCCTCTGAACCCAATGAACCCCATAAACACGATTACGAGGAACTAATGGTCGGTAGTCAAGGAGCTATTGAACATTTTATAGATTTTAAGTCGGTTCAAACCGAAGCGCCCTTTGTAAGTTTCGTGACCAAGGGTAAAGTGCATCGGGTCTTTCCGAAAGTTTTAAAAGGAGCTTGTGATATCCGGATTATTCGCTTTAAAAGTGAGTTTATCCCGAAACTACCTTTCAATTGTACTCGTTATACCATGACCAAGCGAATTTAAAATTGGAAAAAGGCACTTGCTTTCAAAGATTGCCGGATATCTGTCAGATGATGCAGGACGAAGTACTTCAGGAAAATCCTAATTATGCCATTATTAGGCAATTGCTCAGTGTACTGTTCACCATGATTGAAGGAGAGCGCAAAAAATTGGTGTTGGACAAGGATGTGTTGCAAAAGACCCAAAATATTTCATTCAAGAACTTTTTGACGATTTTGGAGGAGAACTACAAACGGCCAGTAGGAGTGGAATACTATGCGGAGAAATTATTTATGTCCGCCCGAAATTTGAATCTGATCTGCCAAAACATATTGGAGCAAAGCGTATCGGAAATAATTGAAACCCGTAAACTTATAGAAGCGAAGAACCTGCTGATCAGTACGGACAAAACGATATCGGAAATAGCCTTTGAACTGGGTTATAATGAGAATTCCTATTTCTCGAACGTCTTTAAAAAGAAGGCAGGAATTTCTCCCAGTGAGTTCCGGGAAAGCATGAAAAATCTCCTTACTTCCTAAATCTACACCCCTTTTACCGAAAAGTGTAAGACCCGTGGTCTTATCTGTTCCCATCTTTGCATTGTTAATTCTTAATAATGTAAAAATGAGAACAAATTTTAAAACAACCCTTAAAGGTCTATTGACTCTAATCATATTTACGACCTTATCCTTTAGCTGTTCGGATGATACGTCACAACTTCGGTCTAAAATAGATGCACTGGAGACCGAATTGAAGGCTTATAAGCAAGCCGACTCCCTAAAAAATGCCCGTCTTACTGTTTTTGATACGTTGGACTTTGAGTACTATACCAATCAAAAATGGGAGCGTTTTGGTGAAAGTCATTCAGAAGATATTGTTGTTTACAATGCCGATGGGAGTATAACCAAAGGACTACATCCACAGCATATCAACGACCTAAGCCCAATGTTCGTTTTTGCGCCTGACACCCGTATCGAAAAGCACCCGGTTAGATTCGGTAATGGAGATTGGACAGCTGTTATCGGCGAGCTTGAAGGAACCTTTACAGAACCTATGCCCCTTGGGAATGGACAAACCATTCCTCCAACAGGTAAAAAATTCAAATTGAGAATGGCAACCATCGGACATTGGAAGGATGGTAAGATGACCGAAGAATATTTATTCTATGACAATCAATCCTTTTTAAAACAAATAGGATTGGCACAATAACATGTAAACTTTATAAATTCTAATATTATGACAACTACAAAATGGGTATTGAATCCGACACATAGTGAAATTACATTTAAAGTAAAACACTTAATGATATCAAGTGTAAAAGGCGAGTTTACATCTTTTGAAGCAAGAATTGATGGAGACGATTTTACAAAATCCAAAATAGTGGCAAAATTGGATGCCGCTTCCATCTACACAAATAATACAGATCGTGATAGTCATCTTAAGAGTGCCGTTTTTTTTGATGTGGAAAAGTATCCAAACCTTACTTTCGAGGGAAAATCAATTAAAAAAATCGATGGGGATGCATATGCCCTACTAGGAATTTTGACCGTGAAAGGTATCGCCAAGGAAATTGATTTACATTTGGAATACGGCGGACAAATGAAAGACCCATATGGTAATATGAAATCCGGTTTTTCAGTTAATGGAAAAATAAACAGGAAGGATTGGGGGCTTAACTGGAACGCTGCCTTAGAGGCGGGAGGCGTTATGGTAAGTGATGAGGTCAGAATTAATGGAGAATTACAATTTGTAAAAAAATAATTTTCCTTAAATATCATTATGGATAGAAAGTTATTTTTGAAAACGTTGGCGGTTACGCCATTTATGACACAAGCTATGAAGTTAGGAGAATTACATAAAATGACCACCCATATGGACAATACCGGCAAAATGCCTGTATTGTTTTTAGGGCATGGTAGCCCCATGAATGCCATTGAGGACAACGAATTTGTTAGGGGGTTTAAGAAGCTAGGAAGCGAGTTGGAAAGACCCAATGCCATACTGTGTGTTTCGGCACATTGGGAGACCAAAGGTACCTTTGTTACGGCCATGGAGCATCCACAAACCATCCACGATTTTGGTGGTTTTCCACAGGCTCTCTATGATGTGCAATATCCGGCTCCTGGAAGTCCGGAATTGGCCCAAAGTACCAAGGACCTGATTACCAAAACGGAGGTGGGTTTGGATGATAAATGGGGATTGGATCATGGTTCATGGAGCGTCATCAAACACTTATATCCGGATGCCGATATTCCTGTGATACAGATGAGTATCGATTATTCGAAACCTCCAAAATACCATTATGAATTGGCACAGGAATTGGCGGCTTTGAGGAACAAAGGAGTGTTGATCGTTGGGAGTGGAAATATCGTGCACAACTTGAGAATGGTGGCATGGAATAAACTAAATGGAGACCCCTATGGATATGATTGGGCCATTGAAGCGAATGAGAAAATGAAAAGGTTTATTTTGGAGGATAACCATCAACCTTTAATAGATTTTAGGTCACAGGGCAGGGCATTTGATTTGGCCATACCTACTCCGAGCATTATTTACCTTTACTCTATACCATAGCCCTTAAGGAAAAGAATGAAGAAATATCATTGTTTAACGACCAGCCTTTGGGCGGTTCACTTTCAATGACTTCATTGAAGATCAGCTAAAATGAGTTATTAGTTTTTAGATGTTAGGGACTAATTATCTTTGGGTAGTAACCTCTTGCGTTCAACAGCTACGGAATCAACCTTTTGTTTACTGTAATAGACAGGAAAATACTGGTCCTTTGCCCAAGGTTCAAACAGATTGCTATAAAAGGGACTCTCTGGGTTACCGGATTGCCCAGGTCCATTGGTAGCTTGCGCGGCATCCCAATCTCCGGTATTTACGATCATTCGGAAGGAGGCACCGCTCGACTGGTTCATATTGCCTCCCGTTGATCCCGGTGTCGTACCACTACCTCCCCTAGGCAAAGGGCCTAGATTGAAAAGGGAGTCACGCATTGCTTGGTTGACTACTTTTCCCAACGCATGCTCTATATAAATATGCTTGTTTTTTGCCTGGCCGTACTGCCATTTTTCCATATCCGGACCCAATCTGCTTTCTAGGTCATCGATGGCTTGTTGAAAGGACATTTTTAGTAGCTCGTCCCTTTTCCGCTCGCCATTGGCTCCAAATACATTTTGAGGAGAGGAAACAAAGTCGATGATTGTTTTGAGCTGTAAATAGGATACGATTGATTTTGCCTCTTCGGGAATGACCAAATCTTCTATCATTACTGCCAACGAATCTTCCCAAGCTACATAGATGGCCGCAGGGATGGAGTTTGTACTCAAGGTAAAATCCCAATCCTCCAATTTCCTTTTGGCCTCCTGGTATTTACCATCCAACATTATAGTTCTCAGGTAGGGGACAAGTTCCTTTGCCGGTAGGGAAAGATAATCGGTTTGTAAGGCTTTAAAATCTTCCATAGTAAAGTCCGATTTACTACTTAAAACATTTTCGATCCTATTACCCCTGTAAGGATCTGACCATGAAAAGCCAATGGCATCCCAATGTTTATAATCGGGTGGGGTAACATTCGGTTAGCGGTGGCAATAAAGCCTTTGTCGGGATTATGGTCGTTCGGTTTTTCAATAATGGGGAGATAGCCATCCCACTCATACGTTCCATCCCCGGGAACTGGAACCAAACCGCTAAAATTTCTTCGGATAGGGGCAATGCCTACAGCTTGCCAGCCAATATTCCCATCTTTGTCTGCCCGGACCATATTTTCCCCAGGAATATGGCTGTAATTGCATGCTTCCCGAAATTCTTCCCAATTTTTGGCCTGATCCATTCGTAAGGAAGCCAAGTATGGAGAGCCTCCGGGCTCCAACCAAGCACAACGAACGGCATAGGCAACGTTGTTTTCTGTATCGATTAGGGTTACAGATCCATGCTGGGAGTAGTGTAGATTGACAATGGTGTCTTTTTGCCCTTTTACCTTTATGGTTTCTTGAATGATTTTCATATCCACCCATGCTCCTTGGTATTTATACTGATTCGGATTTTCAGGATTGAGTTCGTACACATAAAGATCTTCACCGTCCGTTTCAAAAACCGTAAGGCCCCATGAACCAAACTCATTGTGACCGATCGATATACCTGGGATTTCGGGCTCCCCTCCGCCAATGACATTCCAACCTGGAGCGACCAAGTGGGCCATATAGCGCAAGGAGGGAACCGCAATGGTCCTGTGGGGGTCATTGGCCATATACGTATTGCCATCTTTGGTACGGGTGCCGTTGACCACCCAATTATTACTCCCAATGGACAGGGAATCCCTGTTGTTTTCCTGATTTTCAATAAGGGTGTTGGCAACTTCTTGGTCTCTGTATTCGGGTCGAATATCCTCCGGGGTAAACTTTACCGATTTTCTATAGGCATTGTAAAGCTCTAAAATATCCTGCGACAAGAGTTCCTTGTTTATTTTTTTATCGATGGTCAGGTCAGGATCTTTGGGATGCAACCAGAATAACTCCTTGGCTTTTTCCGATCCCAATTTTGAAACGATTCTACCAATTTGTAACTCGTCGTTGATATTTCCCAACAAGCCTTGATGTCCGGATATCACCACCTCCGGTGTCCACTTCTGTGGAAGTATGTCCAATATCTTGAATTCTATGGGCAGGCTATCAGGATTTTGCAATACTTCCTCAATATAGGCATTGACACCATCCGTATAAGCGGTTATGATTTCCACTCCATCTTCGTGATAGTGATTCATTTCGGTTTTCATATCTCCCCTAAACTTGAAAAGTTGGGTGCCAATATCACGTTTCAATTCACGTTCCCCAAGAATTTCGGCAACGGTACCCGTTGCTTGTCTACGCCAAATTTCGAACTGAAAAAGTCGGTCGGCCGCCGCCGCATAACCTTGGGCGAAAAAAAGATCGTGTTGATTGTTGGCATAGATATGGTTGATGCCCCATTGATCCCTTACAATCTCTACAGATTCCTTAAGACCTCCCAATTCTAAAGCATTTGCCGATGTTTTGTTTTTCTTACAGGAAAACACCAAAACCAAAAGACCAAAGAAGATTAATTTTTTCATACGGAAGGTTGTTTTTAACTCAAACAAAAAAGCCCGATAAAATATCGAGCTTTTGTTATTATTTAATTTACTAACAATTAAGTCGATACCTACCGACTTAAATGTACAGTTTTATCTTTGGTTTTAGAAACGATTTATTCCCCCTCATATTTGCCCATATACCGCTTCCATAATTCGGTTTGGTGAGTCTCTAAAGAAATATTCCTGCCATCAATAAAGGCATGGGTCAATTGATTTGTCCGCATGTCCAGGGCATCGCCCTCTGAGATAAACAGTGTGGCGCTTTTCCCTACTTCCAAAGTACCGTAGTTATCATCAATCCCTAATATCTTAGCAGAATTGCCGGTAATCAACTGTAAGGCCTTTTCCTTATCCAATCCCTGTTGTCCTACCTGTCCGGCGTAAAAAGGCAAGTTCCTAGTCCGGAAATTGGAAGCTTCATTATTCTGAATAGCAACCAATAAACCACCGTCCACCAATAGTTTGGGAAGTTTGTAAGGAAGATCATAATCGTCATCATTAAAAACTGGAAGGTTGTGGGTAAACTGAACTAAAACAGGAATATTGTTCTTTTTAAGGAAGTCGGTTATTTTATAGGCTTCATATGCTCCAACCAATACGATTTCTTTGATGCCGTTTATTTTTAAGGTGTTCACGGCATCAATGATTTCCTTTTCGCCATCGGCATACACGTACATTTTCTGTGATCCGTCCAAAACACCTTGCATCGCGGCGAATGCAGGATTAACCTCATTGGGAGTTGCTTTGCCATATGCAGCAGAATTTTTAATAAATGCGACAACGGTTTCAACATCTTCGGAATAATCCTTATTGGGGCGATACCCTCTTTCCTCGCCCATCCACCAACGTCCCTGGCGGAAACTTCTTGGCCAGTTTAAATGTACACCATCATCTACCTTGACAGCTGCGTCCTCCCAATTCCAAGCATCAAACTGCACTATAGAGGAAGTACCGGAAATTCTTCCGCCGAGATGGGGCTATTTGTCCAAGCAGAACACCATTGGGTCTCATGCTTTCCACTACTTTGGATTCTGCATTATAGGCAATTAGACTCCTCACATGGGGAATTAGTTCTCCAATTTCGTCTTGATCGTCCGTAGCACGTACAGAATTGATTTCTATTAGACCTAAGGTTTTTGCCGGCGCTATAAAACCAGGGTAAATATGTTTGCCGGTAGCATCTATGATTTTACCTTTACGGGCTACTTTCATTTTGGAGTCTCCAACAAAGGTAAGTTTGCCATTTTCGAACATAATCAATGAACTTTCAATGACCTCGCCATTTCCTAGATGTGCCGTAGCACCCTCTATGGTGATGGCCTCGGTCTGCTTTGGGGCAGGCGTCTGTTGTGCGTTACTTGGCAAATACATTGCTATTGCCAGTAGTATTATTATTAATTTTTTCATCTTACTAAATATTTTCAATTAAGGAATTTTATAAGCTATCACAAGTAAAGTTTCGTTTGGTGCTTTGCTTTGGTTGCTGGGTTTTATTGCCACCCGCTTTTTCTTCAAGCATCATTTTTACCAGTTCGTTGCGTTCTTTTTTTATAGCCTCCCTTTGTGCCTGGTCTTTTTCCAAATCAAAATAGGTGGTTCCTTCGATAATCGTTTTTTCAGCTTTACTGTAAACGGACATAGGATGGCCGGACCAAAGTACCAAATCCGCATCCTTGCCTTCCTTGATACTGCCCACACGGTCATCCAAATGAAGCAGCTTGGCTGGGTTGATTGTTACCATTTTCCAAGCTTCGAGTTCAGTCATTCCTCCATATTTAATGGTTTTGGCGGCTTCCTGGTTCAATCTTCTGATCATTTCGCGGTCATCACTGTTGATGGCTACTGTAACCCCTTGTGATTGCATAATGGCGGCATTATAGGGTATGGCATCATTAACCTCGAATTTATAGGCCCACCAATCGCTAAAGGTGCCACCACCTACTCCATGCTCGGCCATTTTATCTGCCACTTTATAGCCTTCTAAAATATGAGTGAAGGTGTTTACCCTGAAACCAAACTTTTCGGCTACCTTCATCATCATATTAATTTCACTCTGTACGTAGGAATGGCAGGTAATAAACCGCTCGCCATTGATAATTTCTGCCAGCACTTCCATTTCTTCATCATAACGGTAAGGCTGCCCACTTTTTTTCTTGTCATCATATTCCTTGGCACGCTGAAAATAGTTCATAAAAACCTGTTCCACGCCCATTCTAGTCTGAGGAAAACGTGAGTAGCTATCCCAATTGGATTGTTTTACATTTTCGCCCAGGGCAAATTTTATAAACTTAGGGGAATTATCGTAGATAAGACCATCGGCTTCCTCTCCCCATTTTAACTTAAGGATGGCCGAACGACCACCGATAGGGTTGGCAGAACCATGTAATAATTGAAGTGAGGTTACTCCACCCGCCAAACTATGATAAATACCCATATGCTCAGGATCTACAACATCTTCCATTTTTACCTCTGCCGAACTATTATGACCGGCTTCATTTACAGAAAGAGCGGCAATATGACTATGTTCGTCAATGATTCCGGCAGTAAGATGTTTGCCCGTGGCGTCTATAACTTTTGCACCGCCGGCACCTAGGTCCTTACCGATTTTTGAAATTTTACCATTTTTAACAAGCACATCCGTATTTTCCAGTATACCAGCATCTTCACTTGTCCAAACCGTTGCGTTCTTAAACAATAAGTCTTCCTGCTTTGGCTTGGAAACGTAACCATAACCTACATTGGGGTAGGTTACAGGCATTACCTTAGGGGTATCTATTGATTTGGATTCGGCTTTCGATTTTTCTTCAAAACCGGATTTTTTAGTTGCAGTATAAAAAGACTCTGTACCATCTGGTAATATCAATCTTCCTGAAAGATTATCGGCGTCCGGAAGTACCGCTCCGATCATTCGATAGGTCTTATCACCGTTATCCGTGGAAAAGGAGAAGGTCACCCAATCGTCGTCATACGAAATCTTGGAGGTAAGTTTTACAGTATCCTGCTTTACTTCTATCTTGGGTTTTGCTATTTCACCGGTTATGGAAATATCATAGGTTTTGCCTTCTGTGGTAATCGTATAATCCCCTCGAATATCCTTGATGTCCTTATCGTTGATAATGTTTTTGTTTCCTTGACCCAGTTTTCATAAAGGGTAGTGGATTTGTCAAAAATATCCCCTGAGGTAATCAGGAAATTTGCAAATGCACCTTTCTTCAAAGAACCAAGTTCATTCGATTTTCCCAATATCTCCGCAGGAATAGTGGTTAACGCTTCCAAGGCCTTAGTTTTTGGTAGGCCATATTCTATGGCCTTCATCAAATTACTCTTGAATTTCGACATGGATTTTAATTCGTATGGGGTTAAGGAAAAGGACACCCCATTTTCTGCCAAGACTTTGGGGTTTGTAGGTGCCTGGTTCCAATATCGCATGTCTTCTAGGGAAACATAACCTGCCTGATATGGGTCCGATACGTCATATGCTTCCGGAAAATCCAATGGAATAATGAACTTGGCATTTGTAGCCTTTATTTCATCGATGCGCTCGAACTCGTTGCCACCACCTAAAATGGTATATTGAATGCCGTTGGCATCACCAATTTTATCCGCTCGCAAATCATTTCCCTTGTCCTTGGCCTCAAAGATTTGTACTAGATTTTTGTTCTTTATCAAGGCTTCCAATGACCTATCGGTTGTGGAGGCTTTTCCTTGGGCGTACCAATTGGCATCACTATACATTTGGCGCAATAAGGCTAAGGCGCCCATGAGGGAGGTAGGATAGGATTGGGATTTAGCAACACTCTTCTCCAATGAAAAGTATTGAGCGGAGGAATCATCCAAAACTCGATCTGCGTCCGTACCGGCATCGTTCAAGGCTATCAGAACTCCTGTACCCCTTGCAATACCATCGTGAATATGTGAGTTCACGGCACCAAAACCGGCCTCGATCAATTCCTTTGCTGCTTTTTCGTCATACTTAAAGCTGCTAATAGCATCATTTTCTCGGCATAATATGGTCGTTCCAGTAAAAGCCTTCACGTGTAGGCTCAAATTGTGGAGAACGTCTGCCGCCACTGCTGCGTTTAGGTTGCTCTACACCAAATTTGGAATATACGTCAATAAAGGAAGGGTAAATGGATTTCCCTTGTAGGTCCACAGTAATGGTGTTTGGCGGAATGCTAACAGAGCTTCCGACGCTTTCCACTTTACCATTACGGATTAATAGTGTACCTTTTTGAATGACCTCTGTAGGGGTCACATAAATTTTGGCGTTCATAAAGGCCGTATAGTTATTGTTGTTTGCCTTTACCCCTTCGTTTTCAGGAAAGTAATCTTGAGAAAAGAGTGTTGCACTACACCAAAAGAGGCATAGTGAAAAAAAGATTTTTTTCATTTTGAGTTCGTTTGATTAGTCCTTTTAAAATTAATGTTTGAATTGCGGCTTTATGCGGTTTTTAGTTTTTTTTAACACTTGAAATCAGTGATTTGGATATCTAAAACTACAACTTTTAAAAAACGAATATTTTTACACCGATACTCTTAAAATTTTATCAAATTGTCAAGTCGTATTAAGTGTATTGCCTCTCGTAAGTAAAGAAAATTACGTTATTAAAGCGGGTATTTTTTGTGGTAGGCTATCAATAAGGAAACAACACCATTGTAGCTTTGTATTCCCTGTGTTTGGTTATTCGCCTTTAGAAAAGAATTGAAAATGGATTTAAAGACTGGCTCCATGGGATTTTCATATTGCTGCCGGAAAATAGCCATTTCTCGAAAATTTTCCTGTACCCCCGGATGTAGGTTTTGGAACAGTTGGTCAAAAGTATCTATATTTCCCCTCCTAACATCACTTAGGCAATATCCCAATACATAGGCGTATGCTGCATATTGAAAATAAGGATCCTGATTGCTGGAGGTTACTAGGTACCCGATGAAATTTGTTTCATTTTCTGCCGAATATCCCAATTGATGTCCAATTTCATGACCCGCCACAATTGGAAACCTAAAATTGGGTAGGATACCATTAACCTGTGCTTCATTGGTGAATGGGTTTAGGTAGCCAGCATACCCCATATAAGTTAATCCGGTACTAAAAAGTGATGTTTTTATGCTAGGATATTCGTATTCCAAAAAATTGAATTCTCTCGGCAAGTTCTTGATAACCATGAATGCTCATCGTAAACATTTCATCTTGTGAGTAGGGGATGTTTACTTTCCGGAGGGTGTCACCCGTAATTTCTTTTTGAATGGTATTCGTTTTTTGGATAAGCTTTGTTGTAAAGTCAACTAATTGTTGGTAATCGTTGGTTTCTGTCAAGGCCAATTTTTCCGATAGCGGTTGGCGATAATAGTTAAAACCCCAGGCCAAATGAAAGGTAAAGTAGGCGATGGAGAGTATCATGAGCAAATCCCTTAGGAACTTTAGTTTATGCGTTTTGATAAAGGTCCATTTTCGGTATAGGTAAAAAAGGGCTGTACATATAAGTAAGAAGTAGAGTAGGTCACCCACGGAAAAGGGAATCCAACCAAAGAGCCATCGAAAGAATCCGGATATATAGGGATATAGCCCCATGCTGTAATAGGATTCTATGAAATCTGTGTTTTGGCCCAACCATTTTACCAGGATAATTTGGGGAAACAAAGAAACCGCGATTACGGTTTTTAAGGACATCTTCATGATTTCAAAAATAGGGATTTGATTTTATGGTATGTATTTTTGCTGAAAAATTTCAATCTTATGGAAAACCGGATACTCGAGTTAGAACCCAAAACCGTTTGGAAAAACTTTTCAAGATTGAATGCAGTTCCAAGACCTTCCAAAAAGGAGGAAAAAGTAATTCAGTTTATGCTTGATTTTGGAGACAAATTGGGACTAGAAACGTTCAAGGATGAAATAGGTAATGTCATTATTCGAAAACCAGCAAGCAAAGGTATGGAGCATCGTAAAATGGTTACTCTACAATCCCATTTGGATATGGTTCATCAAAAAAATTCTGATACAGATTTCGATTTTGATACAGAAGGCATTCAAATGTACATTGAGAGTGATTGGGTAAAGGCCAATGGAACCACTTTAGGTGCGGACAATGGAATGGGCGTGGCGGCCATTATGAGCTTATTGGAGGCAACTGATATAGTGCATCCACCTCTCGGAGGCTCTGTTCACCATTGATGAAGAAACCGGCATGACCGGAGCCTTCGGTTTAAAAGGAGAGGTGCTAAAGGGGGGAATTTTATTGAATCTTGATACCGAAGAAGATGATGAAATCGATATTGGATGCGCTGGTGGTATCGATGTTACAGGCACTAGATCCTATATTCAAACATCTCATATTATAGGAGAAGTAGGGGTGCAAATAGACATAAAGGGATTGTCCGGGGGCATAGTGGTATGGATATCCATAAAGGTCTCGGCAATGCCAATAAAATTATGAACCGACTATTATTCCTAGTTAATGAGTTTAACTACAGGATTGCTGAATTACGGGGTGGTGGTTTACGAAATGCTATTCCCAGGGAGAGTAGGTGCCTACTCAATGTAGATGAAAATCAGTTGGATTCTTTTTTGGAAACCCTAGAAACCGAAGCTCGGGCAATCAAATCCGAATTTTCTATTGTAGAACCCAAGCTTGAGATTCGCTTTGATGCATTGGATAAGCCTTTCGAAAGATTGATGGAACCGCAGTCGCAGGAACTACTTATAAAAACCGTTTACGGTCTACATAACGGAGTTTACAGAATGAGTGCCAGTATGGAGGACTTGGTGGAAACATCTAATAATGTGGCCAAGGTCACTGTTGCCGATGGAAACATCGAAATTGGTTGTTTAACAAGGTCTTCGATAGAATCCGGAAAGATGGATTTGGCAAATAGCTTAAAGTCCGTTTTGGAGCTCGGTGGATTTTCGGTTAAATTCTCAGGTTCTTATCCTGGCTGGAATCCCAATATGGATTCTGAAATACTTAAGGTCTTGACATCGGTTTATACAAAGCTATTTGATGCCAAACCCAATGTGGTGGCTTGTCATGCAGGATTGGAATGTGGTATTTTAGGGCAAAATTATCCTGAGATGGATATGATAAGTTTTGGCCCAACAATCAAAGGGGCCCATTCCCCGGACGAACGTGTAAGTATTTCATCGGTACAAAAATTCCGGAAGTTCTTGTTGGAAATATTAAAGCAAACACCATAAAAAAGCCCGGTTTTAAAACCGGGCTTTTAAACATGATTCTTTTCTATTCCTGAATTCCTGTAATCTCTATATCGAAGATTACATCTGAATTAGGTGGTATAGAATCAGAGCCTTGCGGCCCCCACGCCAAATGGGAAGGAATAAAAAGTCTTACTTTATCGCCAACCTTCATGGTCAAAAGACCTTCTTTAAATCCGGCAATTAGTCCGAATCCGGGCTGTAATCCATAGGAGCTGGAAAATAACCACCGCCCTGTAATCTTCTTTCATCAAACATGTCATACTGCCTGGCAACCTCTTCATAATTACTTTCAAATAAAGTACCATCGGGTAAGAATCCTGAATACATCACCAATACTTTTTGACCCACACTGGGTTTTTCCCCGTCCTCTTCTTGTAAGGAAATCATTTTGAGTCCGGAAGAAAATGACTTAGCTTCTTCCTTTTGCTTGGCGATTTCGGCAACGAATTCTTGCTTTACCTTTTGAACTTCCTCCTGTTTTTTAGCCTTTTCTTGTTCAATGGCTGCCAATCTTTCTTCCTCACCATCAAAATATTCGGTCATAATTTTTACGGCATCAAATTGTCCGGCATCCTTTCCGTTTCTAATAATCTCTATGGTATTCATGGTAACAGGTGAAATAGGTTTATTATTTCCTGGAGACACTTTTACATTAGCAATAGAATCAACTACTTCCATGCCTTCTACTACTTCACCAAAAACGCTATGCCGGTTGTCCAACCAAGGCGTTGGGGCATGGGTTATAAAGAACTGACTTCCATTTGTGGCCTGATCCAGAATTTGCCATGGAAAGAACTCCTTTCCTATCATGTATTAAAGAATCATTGAACTCATCCATAAATTTATAGCCTGGGTTCCCAGTACCCGTAGCCAATGGATCACCGCCTTGAATCATAAAATCTTTCATGACCCTGTGAAAGGTTAATCCGTTATAATATTTTTTATCCTTGTATTGTTCACTCACAAAGGGACTGTTTCCTTCGGCAAGGGAAATAAAATTGGCCACAGTCACCGGTGTTTTCTCATGTTCTAATTTAACAATGATATCTCCCATGGAGGTTTTAATGTCAGCAAACAGTCCATCTCCCAAATCCGCTCTTTGACTTGTCTTGCAGCTTGCCATGAATAAAACCAAAGCCGCGAATAGATACATTTTCTTTATCATAATCTTTAATCTTCTAAATTATCCTGTTGTTTTTCAATGTTTAAAATAGTAATCGTTGATTTTAAAGGGACATTCGTCCCAATTCTATTATTATCGCCATGGTATCCAAAGGCAATAGAAGAAGGAAATAGAAAGGTGGCTTTTTCGTTGACCTTCAATAATTTTATCGCCTCTCTAAGACCTAGGAAAAGTTCCTGTTTGTCTACCCTGTAGCTGAGAGTGCCTATTTCAGATTCGGAGTATAAAGTATCGTTATCCAGGGTCAAAAGATTGTAATTCATAGTGACAATATCATCAGTTTGGGGTGTATAATCCGTAGAGTCATTTACCCTTAGATAATGATACCAAGAACCGGATGCGCTATGGGTGTAATCTTTTAGGGAATCCCTTTTAATAATTTCCTGTATTTTTTTCTCTTCGGCCTCCAAAAGTTTTCTACTTCTTTCAATAGACTCCTTAAAATAGCTCCCACTTTTTCTTTGTACCGGTTTTCTGGGTTCCGATTCCTCACATCCAAAAAGGAATGCCATTAAAAGAAGTATGTTTAAGGTTCTCATTCTGTCAGTTCTTTTTTATACTTCGGTAATAGGGAAACAAATTGCTCAATAGTCTCTTGCAATGATTTTTCACTTTTTCCTCCTGCCGCATTGGTATGTCCTCCTCCATCAAAATGATTTCGTGCAAATTCGTTCACCGAAAAATTCCCAATCGACCTAAAAGATATTTTAAAAATTCCTTCTTCCTTATTCTCTATAAAAATAACCGCAAAGCGAATTTTATCCAAAGTAAGACCATAGTTCACAAACCCTTCGGTATCCCCTTTTTCATAATTATAACGATCCAATTCTTCTTGGGTCAAAGTAATATAGGCGGTATTGAACTCCTTAAGGATGACCATGTTTTTAAGTGCACATCCTAACAGGTGCAATCTACTTGGGGAATTGGTATCATATACATACTGGTGGATTTCTGTATTGTCGGCTCCTTTATCCATAAGATCTGCCACAACCCGGTGTGTCTCGGCTAGTAGTAGCCTTAAACTTAAAGGAACCGGTATCTGTCATGATTCCTGTGTAAATACAATTTGCGATATTTTGATCAATTAAATCACAGTCGCCTAAGGAATCAATCAATGTATAAACCATCTCACAGGTGGAGCTCATGCTGACATCCGAATAGGTTATTTGAGCATAATCCGAAGGTTGTTGATGATGATCCACCATGATAAATTGTGCTTTGGCATTTTCCAAAGATTCCGCCATTTGTCCCACACGGCCAAAATCGTTAAAATCCAAGGTGAATATTAAGTCTGCTTCCTCAATATATTTTTTTACTTCAGAGTTGTGTCTCTCAAAATTCAGAATTCCATTGGCGCCTGGCATCCATTTTAAAAATTTTGGAAAATCATTAGGGGAAAGTACATTGGTTTTATGTCCTTTCTTGGATAGATAATGGGAAAGAGCCAAGGTAGAGCCAATAGCGTCCCCATCCGGATTTTTGTGTGGTACTATAGCAATCCTTTTTGGGGAGGAAAGCAACTTCTTTAGCGCATCTATTTGCTCAAAATTCATGGGCGCAAAGATACAATTTAATAGGAAAGGCAATTTATAGGTGTCTCTTTTTATGTATGATTATGTTTTTGTAAACCTATTTAAGGTTGTTGTTCTTTGGGAAAAGCTTATTTTTGCGCAAAATTTAGAGAAATGACTACAAATAGAACATTTACAATGATAAAGCCGGATGCTGTGGAAAATGGTCACATCGGGGCCATTTTGGAAAAAATCACATCGGCGGGCTTTAAGATTGTTGCTATGAAATACACGCAATTGAGTGTTAGGGACGCACAGGAGTTTTACGCGATACATAAAGAAAGACCTTTCTTTGGTGAACTGGTTGAATTTATGACCCGTGATCCCATTGTTTCGGCAATTTTGGAAAAGGAAAACGCCGTGGAGGATTTTAGGGCCTTGATCGGGGCTACCAATCCCGCAGAGGCGGCTGAAGGAACCATTCGAAAAATGTTTGCTGCGGATATAGCAGAAAATGCGATACACGGCTCCGACAGTGATAAGAACGCCGCAATAGAAGGCGCATTTCATTTCTCAGGTAGGGAAATTTATTAGACTTGAGAATATTCGAATAGAAAGAAACCGATCCAAAGGCCGGTTTTTTTTATGGATAAAACTAGCGAAGAACCAACTTTTTAATTAGTTCTTTTCCAAGTTCCTCGTTCAACATGTTAATAATTTTGCTCTTGCCATGACTAAGTTCTTCCCTTAGAACAGAGGAGGTCAGGGACACAAATAAAGTATCCATTTTTAGTTCTACATCAGAGGTATAATTCTGAACGCCATTGCCCATAAGGTTGTTCCATGCTGTTCTTACATCTACTTTGTCCATTCCTTCCTGTAAGTTATTTTTTTTATGAAGGCGGACAGCGCCTCTTGCATGTTCAAATGGTCATTATCTCTACGGGACATTTTTAGTCTAATTTTATAGGTTCAAATCTCCTAAAATGGTACGTGATACCATCCGGGTTTTTCACGGTAAAAGTATCTTCCGTTAAAGATACCAACCTTTCTTCCCATTCACTCAATGGATTTTTATATTTCAAATAATATAGTCCATTTTCTTCCTGTATGGTAAAAGTTTCGGCATCATCGGAGGTTTCAAAAGTACCGTCAAATCTTGGTGCCACTTTTTTCCGGAATCCTTTTAATTCTTTTATTTCGATATAGTCTACTACAGTATTCATGGGGTATTCCTTTTGGCTGCCATCTGTAAATTCCACATTCTCGATTTCCCAGTATCCATTCAAATACTTTAAATCTTCCGAAGAAACATGGTTACCACAGGATACCACAAACAGCAGAACAAAAACCAGTAACCTCTGCATACTTTAAAGTTTAAAGATTTTATAGGTCTGATGGATTTTTTTGACGACCGCTTCCGTTCTTTCGGCATGGGTGTCACTAACGAATATCTGTCCGAAATTTTCCATGTTTACCAAAGAGATGATATGGGAAACCCTATTTTCGTCCAGCTTGTCAAAAATATCATCCAATAGTAAAATAGGATTGGTCCGGGACAATTTTCTCATAAAATAAAACTGGGCAAACTTCAAGGCTATCAAAAATGACTTTTGCTGTCCCTGGCTTCCAAATTTCTTGATGGGATACTCCCTTATGGTAAAACTTAAGTCGTCCTTGTGAATCCCAACACTTGTATATTGTAGTGCCCTGTCCTTTTCTAAATGATCCTGTAACAATGAACCCAGGCCTTCTGAGAGTAGTTTGCTATCGTAGGTAAGGTTTACGTCTTCCGTATTATTGGTAATGGCTTTATACTGTTCCTTAAAGATGGGTATAAAATCCTCCAAAAACGTTACTCTTTTTTTGAAGATTTCAGTACCGTATTTTTCCAATTGATCATTATAAACAGATAGGGTAGCCTTGTCAAAAGTATGGTTCGCAGCAAAATACTTCAGTAGGGCATTTCTTTGTGACAGGACCTTGTTATAATTTATCAAATACTGCAAGTACTCCTTGTCTGACTGGGAAATGACACCGTCCATAAATTTTCTCCGAATATCGCTACCCTCCACAATTAAATCCCTATCTGCGGGAGAAATAATGACCAAGGGCAAAACCCCAATATGGTCGGCAAACTTTTCATAGGGCTTACCGTTTCTTTTAATAATCTTTTTGTTGCCTCGTTTTAAGCTACAGACGATTTTTTCTTCCTTGTCTTCTTTTTGGAAATATCCCTCGATGACGAAGAAATCGGCGTCATGTTTAATGTTTTGCGAGGAAACAGGATTAAAGTAACTTTTACCAAAGGACAAATGATAAATGGAGTCCAAAATATTGGTTTTTCCTACGCCATTATCCCCCACGAAGCAATTTATTTTGGAATCAAAATCGAAATTTCCGGATTCAAAATTTTTGTAATTAAGAAGGGAAAGGGTCTTTAAATACATTATAAAGATTCGATTTTTTAGAGGGCAAAGCGCATCTGCTACTTGGACTTCCAAAAATAACGAATAAATACACTATTGGATTTCAATAAAAACTTTATTTTTGCGCGACCAATAAAAATAGAGATGGCAACATACAAGAAAAGAGGATTTAAACCCAAAACAAAGGTTGAGGCTCAGGAGTTTGAAGAGCAAGAAAGTACAACGGCTGAAGTTTTTAGTTCGTTGGATGAAGGTGCTTCAAGAACCGAGGAATGGGTTTCTAAAAATCAAAATTACATCTTAGGTACCATTGGGGTAATCGCTGTTGCGGTATTGGGCTATTTAGCATACAATCAATTTGTGTTAAAACCGAAAGAGGCAAATGCCGCTAATGAAATGTATTATCCGCAGCAATATTTTGACCAGGCTTTAAACAGCACTACAGCAAAGGATTCTTTGTTCACTTTAGCGTTGGAAGGTGCCGAAGGGAAATACGGTTTCTTGGATATAATTGAGGAATACAGCGGTACCAAGGCTGCGAATCTTGCCAACTATTCCGCTGGAATGTCCTATTTGAACATGAACAAGTATCAAGAGGCCATAGATTATTTGGAAGATTTTAGTTCTGATGATGATATTTTAGGTGCTCCGGCAAAAGGCGGACTTGGAGACGCTTTTATGCAGTTGGATCAACCGTCCGATGCATTGGGGTATTACGAAGCGGCCTTTAAGCACAGTACGAATGAGTACACTACTCCCAAGTTTTTGTACAAGGCTGGGGTTACCGCCCTTGAAATGGATAACAAATCAAAGGCCTTGGAGTACTTCCAAAGAATCAAGGAAGAATTTTCCGCATCCCAAGAGGCAAATTCCATCGATGCTTTTATAGGCATCGCCAAAACGGGGGCATAATGGCCACGGAAAACAAGAACTTATCAGAATACGACAAAGATACGATCCCAAACGCGAAGGACCTTCGGTTTGGGATTGTTGTCTCTGAGTGGAATTCCAATATCACCGAGGGCTTGTATGACGGAGCCGAGGCGGCGCTTAAAGATTGCGGTGCACAGGATTCCAACATTATTAGGTGGAACGTGCCGGGAAGCTTTGAGCTCACATTTGGGTGCAAGAAAATGATTCGGCAAGAAAAGTTGGATGCCGTAATCGCCATTGGAAGTGTAATACAAGGAGAAACCAAACATTTTGATTTTGTCTGTAGCGCTACCGCCCAGGGAATTAAGGACCTTAATGTTCAAGAGGAGGTTCCGGTCATTTTTTGTGTGTTGACAGACAATACCATGCAACAAGCCATGAATCGAAGCGGCGGAAAGCATGGCAACAAAGGTGCCGAAGCGGCCATAGCTGCAATAAAAATGGCCGTATTGGGTAGATAGCCGTTTCTTTTCTTTTTATCGTACTGCCGTACCCCAACACCCTAGGTAATCCGAATTTTTAGGCATTGCGGTGTGTTAACAAATTTTAGGGATCCTTGTACGGGGCTTTTTCCTAATTTGAGTAACTTTGAACCTATGGGATTCCTGAGTAAAATAACACGTTTACGAAAAAATAGAAGGTTCGAGTACAATCCTAGATTTTATGACGATAAGGGTAAAGGAAGCCCCTATAGGATAGAACCTAAATTTGATCAGTTTCGTAGCACCCTGCATAACCAACGGGGCTTAAAGAATAAAATCAGTAATGTGCTGGAGGACAGCCGTAGGGAAGGAGATAGAAACGTAAAAATCCGATTCGTAGTTATTTTGGTCGTTCTCATTTTGATTTGCTTGTACATTATTGATTTCGACCTTTCTATATTTTTTTCCTGATAATGGCGGATATCATTAGACTTTTACCCGACCACGTTGCCAATCAGATAGCAGCGGGAGAAGTAGTTCAGCGACCGGCCTCCGTGGTAAAGGAGTTGCTGGAAAATGCTATTGATGCCCAATCGACCGATATAAAATTGATAGTTAAGGACGGCGGGAAGACCTTGATTCAGGTTGTGGACAACGGAATAGGAATGAGTGATACCGATGCCCGCTTGAGTTTTGAACGCCACGCCACTTCAAAAATCCAAAAAGCCGAGGACCTTTTTAATTTGCATACGAAAGGTTTCAGGGGCGAAGCATTGGCATCGATTGCGGCAATAGCCCACGTGGAAATGACGACACGTACAGAAGAGGAGGAAGTAGGTACACATATAAAAATTGAGGGAAGTAGGGTGATTGGCCAAGAGGTAGCAGTGTTGCCCAAGGGAACTTCCATGATGGTAAAAAACCTTTTTTTTAATATACCTGCCGGACGTAATTTCTTAAAGTCGGATCAAGTGGAATTTAGGCACATTACAGATGAATTCCACCGGGTGGCCTTGGCACATCCCCAAATTTCTTTCAGTTTTTATAATAACGGTAGTGATGTGTTTAATCTCCCATCCACAGATTTAAAAAAACGAATCGTACAGATTTTTGGTAGAAAAACGAATGAAAAGTTGGTTCCCATCAACGAGGAAACCAATGTGGTAAAAATATCAGGATACATCCAAAAACCGGAGTTTGCCAAAAAGAGTAGGGGAGAGCAATTCTTTTTTGCCAATAGCCGATTCATTAAAAGTCCGTATTTGCACCACGCCGTTTTAGGCGCTTTTGATGGATTGATAAAACCTGGTACTCATCCAGGTTATTTTATTTGCTTGGATGTCGATCCAGCCACTATAGATATCAATATACATCCCACTAAAACAGAAGTGAAGTTTGATGATGAGCACACTTTATATGCTTATCTAAAATCTACGATAAAACATAGTTTGGGACAATTTAATGTAGCCCCTTCCTTGGATTTTGATAAGGACCAAAATTTGGAAACTCCTTATAATTTTAAGGATAAGGCGATATCAGTACCTAGTATTACTGTAGACGCGGATTTTAATCCTTTTAAAAAAGTTTCGTCAACAAAGACAGCCTCTTATCCCAAGCATTCCAGTGCCAAGGGATGGGAAAGTATGTATGAAGGCTTGGAGCGAAAAATCTCCCATAAAGAGGCCGATGTTCGGAAATGGAATCTGAAGGAATCAATAGCTCCATTTTTGATACTGGCTTGGAAACCCAAGATACGGTAACCACGACCTTTCAACTTCGAAAGAAATATATAGTCTCCACCATAAAATCCGGGATGTTGATTATCAATCAGAGCAGAGCGCACCAGCGGGTACTTTATGAAGGTTTTTTAAAGAATATAACAATAAAGGAAGCGGTGAGCCAACAGTTATTGTTTCCATTGACCCTTAATTTTACTCGTGGAGAAATATCCATTTTAAAGGAAATAAAAGAAAGTCTTTGTGCTGTGGGATTCATTTTTGGTAATATCACCGTAGAAACTGTGGAGGTGAGGGGTGTGCCCGTGGTCGTGACCGAGAGTGAGGTACAAATGGTTATGGAACAACTCATTTCTGATTTCCGGATGGAGGTGGTGGAAGATAGTTTTTCCCAAGTGGATATGTTGGCAAAGACCTTATCCAAAACCCTGTCCGTTAAAACTGGAGAGGTTCTCGATGAGCGCTCTCAGGTAGGCTTGGTAAACGATCTCTTTGCCTGTAAGGAAAGTGCTTTGAGCCCTTTTAATAAACGTACCTATACGACCATAACAGAGAATGATATTGATAGAAAATTTATATAAATGAGCAGAATTACCGAGGCGATAAAGCACTTATTAATCATCAATATTTTATTTTTTGTTGCCACCAATATTTATGGGGATCAAATGTATCAATGGTTTTCCCTTTGGTTTCCTAAAAATGAAAATTTTGGGCTATGGCAAATAGTTACCCATATGTTTATGCATGGTGGGTTTATGCATATTCTTTTCAATATGTACGCCCTTTATGCCTTTGGAACCCCTTTGGAAAGAATGTGGGGAAGAAACAAATTTTTGTTTTTTTATTTTTCAGCGGGATTAGGGGCTGCCTTGCTTCATACAGGTGTCAATTATTACTATTTTCAGGAAGGACTTAATGCTATAGTAAGCTCCGGTGTTTCTGAAAGTTCGGTAATGGATATTGTTTCAAGGGGCCAATACAATACGGAATGGTACAATATTGCTGGGAAGTCAACAATCGATAATTTCTTAAGTGCCTATCATACACCAGCAGTAGGAGCTTCGGGAGCTATTTATGGTGTACTTGTGGCATTTGGCATGTCATATCCTAACAGTGAGCTCTTTTTGATTTTTCTTCCGGTTCCCATAAAGGCTAAATATTTCATTCCGGTGTTGATTGCCTTGGATTTATTCTCCGGTATTACAGGTTATGGAATATTTGGGCAGGGTATTGCACATTTTGCGCATGTTGGGGGTGCCTTGGTAGGATTTCTTATGATGTGGTACTGGAGGAAAAATCAGTTTAATAATAATCGGTGGGACAGATAATGGCAGGACCAAATTTAAAATACCAGTATGCGAGACTTAGCGTTGCTGAGAAACTTATTGCCATTAATGTAGTAGTATATATCATCAATGCCCTCATTCCTTTTTTATTGGGTATCTCAAAGAATAGCTTCGTACAATGGTTTGAACTGCCCAATGATTTCTTTGGGTTTTTGGTGCAGCCCTGGTCTATAATCACCTATTCATTTTTTCATGGTGGTTTAGGTCATTTATTCTGGAACATGCTCCTTATATTTTTTGTAGGGAGGATATTTTTGAACCTCTTTGACGGAAGACGTTTTTTAAATGTCTATTTTCTAGGGGTCATTCTTGGGGGCCTTTTTTTTATGCTGGGTTATAATATCTTCCCGGCATTCTTTAACGTAAATGCCGCTTTGATTGGCGCCTCTGCAGGGGCAAGTGCTATACTGATATTTATTTGTACCTATATTCCCAACCAAGAGGTAAGGGTTATTTTTTTCAATATAAAGCTTTGGTATATTGGTGTATTTGTTGTTTTAATGGATTTGATCCAATTACCTACTAGTGGAAATGCCGGAGGTCACTTGGCCCATTTGGGAGGTGCCCTATTAGGGTATTTGTATGCCAATCAATTATTCAAGGGGAACGATATAGGGGCAGGTTTTTCCAAGTTTTTTG
Organism: Maribacter litopenaei; assembly: GCF_025244665.1. GTDB lineage: Bacteria > Bacteroidota > Bacteroidia > Flavobacteriales > Flavobacteriaceae > Maribacter > Maribacter litopenaei. The sequence goes on from NZ_CP104205.1 coordinate 1,250,099, forward strand.
ACAGTATTGCCAATTTGTTCAAGCGTTCGGAGAAAAAGGCTCCATTAAAAACGGTTTATAAGAACAAGAGTTCGAATTCTACAAGGAATACAAAAGACTATGATGCCCTAAGCAAGCAGAAAAAGATAGATGCCATATTGGACAAAATTAGTAAGTCTCGGCTATGAAAGCCTTTCCAAAGCGGAGAAGGATTTTCTTTTTAAGGCAGGTAAGGAATAAATAGAGTTTGTTGTAGATGTCAATATGGAGTAAGACCGTTTACGGATTGAATATAGTCTCCTCGGCTTTGTTGTTATTGGCTTGTATCGTTCCTTATACAAAGTCGGCCAGTCTATCATTTTTAAGCCTAACAGTACCGGTTCTTGTACTGACAAATTTTCTGTTTCTTCTTTATTGGTTAATGGTGGTACCGAAAAAATTATGGTTGTCTTTTGCCGTTTTGGTATTGGGATGTTTTAGTTTGGGATCTTTTGTCCAATTTAATTCGACTGATAATAATGAAGAGGATGTTTTAAAGGTTATGAGCTACAATGTTGAGAAATTTAATGATGATAATGGCAATGGAAGGAGTATTCAGGGAAAGGGAATAATTGAATTCATTAAAAAGGAAGATCCCGATATTTTATGTATCCAGGAATATAGTAGAATTTGGAATGAACGACTTAAACATTTTAAATATTTTAGTCAAACACCTTATAGTAGTGGAAAAACTAATCAGGCTATTTATTCTAAATATCCAATAGTAGAGGAAGGATCCTTGAAATTTCCTAATAGTTTGAATAATAGCATTTATGTTGATATCAGATATAAAAAGGACACCTTGCGAGTCTATAATTTACATTTGGAATCTTTAAAAGTGCGTCCAAGAAGCTTAAAACGGGAACGATCGGATAGATTATTGGGAAGATTACGCTATTCCTTTGCCAAACAACAGGAGCAGGCCGATTTGATAAGAGCGCATATGAATCAGGTCGATTACAAAAAGATTGTCTGCGCCGATATGAACAATACGCAATATTCTTATGCCTATCAAGAGTTAAAGCAGGATATGGAAGATAGCTTTTTGGAAAAGGGAAATGGCTATGGAACAACCATTAAATTTTGGAAATTCCCATTGCGAATCGATTTTATTTTAGCGGATCCGGGCATTGATATTTTGAGCCATAAAAACTATAAGGTAAGCTTGTCCGACCATGAGCCTATTATGGCAACCCTAAAAGTTGGACCGCATGAATAGACAATCTGTGAAATCGGCGACCATGTGTATTAAAAAGGCAATTCCCCAAATTCTGGACACTCTCCAAAACAACATCAAAAAATAAATCCCCATCGACCAATAGGTGTGCAAGGGATGGAAATTGATACTACATCGACTGGCATCAAAAATAGGAGTGGCCAAAAGATGGTCAACATCCGTAAGTATCCCTGCCAATAATATAAAACAGACTTTTAACCGATGTTCCTTGAAAAACAATAAGGCAATTAGAACTGGGACAATAAAGTGAATACCATAGTGTATAATGAACCTAAGCATTTTGCTTCAGTATTTCAATATCCTTTAGATACACCAAGGTATTAGTATCCTAAGTTGAAAAGCACGTCCAAAATACTAAGGTTGGGGATAAACCCATGTCGGTCTCCAAAAACCTGAACATACTCGGAAAATCTTGGGGTACCTCTTTTTTGGCATTTACTAAGAATCGATAATCATTTGCATGATTGAATGAATATTCTTCCGTGAATTTATCAGAAAGGTCCAATTGGAGGCAGTCACAGATAATTTCAATCGATGCCAAATTGAATTCTATGAGACGGTCAAACTCCTTTTTGTACAATGGTCGAATCTCATCTTCATAAAACTCAAAAAATGGTGAAGTTCTGTAGGCCGTTTCCAAGGTTCTCCAATGCTGCCGCTGCCATGGATATGAATTATCCAGTTTGACTTTCTTGTAGTATTGTCGGCCATTTTTACCTTTGGTATGTATAATGGGAACACTTAGTATATGCTTGCCCCGATCCGTGCAGATATAGGCCCTATTCCTGTAGGTTTGTTTTTGATAATTGTCCTGTAACTCAAACACGATATCCTTGGACTTTGTGTAAACATTGAAAAAGGCCACATTGGGAAAATATGCAGGATGAAGTACGGTCATTAGATACTTTAGAAATTATTTGGCCTTCTTTCGTTTCCAAAACCAATTACCCACAAAGTATGCCACTAGGAGTATTAAGAAATACTTGAAATAGGATTGCGGTTCTCCATCACCATTTACGGTAGTAAAGATCCTATCCCATCTAGGGCGCCAGTTGGACATGGGCTCGGTGAAATTGTCAAAGCTCATCCAAATAAATATTGGGATTCCTACGATATGGTTTTCAGGTACATACCCCCAGGCCCTACTATCTTCAGAGTGGTCCTGTTATCCCCCATCATCCAATAATAGTCCTGTGCAAATGTATATGTGTCTGCCACCTGACCATTGATTAAAATTTGATTACCCGATACATCAATGGAATTACCTTCATACTCCCTAATAATCTTTTTATACAAAGGCAATACTTTAAGGTTCAGAGATACTGTTGTTCCTTCCTTTGGAATATAAATAGGCCCCATTTGGCTATAGTTCCATGGATAATCCGGACTTTGCGGGAATAGGTTGATTCCCCTCTTTCCCTTGGGTACAATTTGACGTACAACGGAATCAATACCGGAATCTTTTCGCAGCGTCGCCACCATTTCATCCGTTAATGGTACCAATCGTTCACGATCTGTAACTTCCTTAAGTGAAAGTCGATGTTTTTTAATAAAACCAGCTGGAAACCCTGAACTTCCGGTGTAGAGTTCCAATTGTCCATCTGCCAATTGGTTGAAACCTTTTAAATAGGGATTAATCGCTTGAGCCTGTTGCTGGCTTACCGGCCCTGAAATGTATTTTCACGGTAAAATCAGTAATACCTAGGTCGTCCAAAAGTCTAGAAGAAACCCCTTTTTGGGAATATACAATGTAATCATACTGTGGTTTAGCACTGCCCGGAAGTTCCAATTGCTTACCGTTTATAAAGACATAACCGTCCCGTACTTCCAAGGAATCCCCAGGTATTCCTACACATCGTTTTACATAGTTGGATTTTTTGTCTATAGGTTTTTTTACCCCGGCTTCTGCCCTAAAAAATTGCCGCACCGTGTCGGCCGGCCAACTAAAAACTACGATATCGTTACGCTTTACTTTTGTAAAACCTGGAAGTCTAAAGTACGGTAGTTGTGGTTTGTTCAGATAGGATTTTGTGCCGATAATTGGCAAGGTATCATGAACCATAGGTGCCGCAACTGTCGTCATAGGGGTCCTGGCACCATAATGGAATTTGCTCACGAATAAAAAGTCACCTACGCGCAGGGTTCTTTCCAAAGATCCAGTAGGAATCACATAGGGTTGAATAAAGTATGTGTGAACCAAGGTTGCCGCGACTACCGCAAAAACAATGGAGCTAACCCATTCGCCCAGTGCAGTTCCAGGATGAAGGCTTCTATTTTCAATATACTTTACATCCAATGCATAGTTTACATAGAAGATATAGAACCCTAAAGTCAAGACTACCAACCATGATTCCAAAAGGCTATTTCTTCCATAACTTCTGATTGTTTCTACCCAGATTACCGGAAACATTAGTAGATTGATGATGGGGATAAACAATAAAATGACCCACCATTTAGGTCGATTTATTATTTGCATCAATACAATAGCATTGTAAACAGGAATAATGGCCTCCCAGGCTTTACGGCCGGCCTTGATATAAAGTTTCCAAGTTCCTAGAAAATGAATTACCTGAACTGCTAAAATGAAAATAATCCACTGGGTACCATTCATGATTTTATGTTTTTACTCTATAATCGAGATTTAAATCTTCCGACGCTTCCGTCAAATTTCGTTTATCTGTTTTCTTCATTGACTCGTGAGCTTGCTCCGAGGTAATTTAGATTATACAATGCTCCATAGAGGAACGTTAATTTGATAGTATCTGTCTATCATTTAAAGTATTGTTACTTATTTTAACCCAGGTTTAACACATCTTTCATGGTAAAAACCCCAGTTTTTCCCAAAATCCATTCTGCCGCTACAACGGCTCCCAAGGCAAAGCCCTCGCGGTTTTGGGCTGTATGTTTAATCTCTATGCTATCTACTTCACTGGTATATTCTACAGTATGTGTCCCTGGTGTATCCCCAATTCTTTTGGAGGTAATCGGTATCTGTTTATACCCACTTTCATCCAGTTTCCATTTTTGGTAATCCGTATTGGCAATGATTCCTTCTGCTAAGGTAATGGCCGTACCACTGGGAGCATCCAGTTTTTGGGTATGATGTATTTCTTCCAGGGATACCTCATACTGAGAAAGGTTCTTCATCATTTTTGCTAAATGGGCGTTAAGTTCAAAAAAGATATTTACCCCTAAACTAAAATTGGAGGCATAAATAAAGGCACCATTTTTTTCCTCACAAAATTGAACAACATCATCGAATTTCTCCAGCCAACCGGTAGTGCCTGAAATTATGGGCGTATTGTTTTTCAAACAAGAGGTGATATTTTCATAAGCAGCATCAGGTGTACTAAAGTCTATGGCCACATCGATTTTTGCGAAATCAATTTCTCCACTTCCGACATCTATTTTGGCAACGATTTCATGACCTCTTTCTACGGCCAGGCATTCAATCATTTTCCCCATTTTTCCATAACCGAAAAGTGCAATATTCATATTTAAAATTTTATGGTTAATGCCATTCCATAAGTTGGATTATTGGTAACGGCATTCAAGTCTAAATAAGGTTCAAAATCTAGGGCAAGATTGTTGTCGATATTAAATTGCTTTAGGTGGGCGTCTACATTGGCATCTATAATATTCAAACTATAGGCCACAATGGACAACACCAACCAAAGATCTCGGTCACGCTGAAAACGTTCCTGTTGGTTTTCAAGGTCGCCGTCGTCCAAGAAAGGAAAATTACCTTCGCCATTGAATTCATCATCGGTAAAACCGGCTTGTCTCCTTTTAAATGCCGTTCTAAATCTTTTGTAATTGTCATTGTTCCAAGTATATGCATAAACGCTTCCTCCAATAGCGCCCCACACAAGTGGAACCTTCCAGTATCTTTTGTTATAGATTTGACCCGGACCGGGAAGTACGGCAGAATAAAATGCGGCCTTGCTGGGTGCCAATGGATTTATATTCCTTCTTTTCTTGACCGTTAAGGAATCGTCCATGACCATGACATCGGTACTAAGTGAGTTTGTAACGGTATCCGTTACTTTTTCCTCCGGGCTCTCTTCCTCTTGGGAGTAAGACGCGACGGCCAAAAAAAATAAAAGGGAGAATATTGAAAAGTGTTTATGCACCCGTGATCAGCTTTTTTATACGCTCGAATTCTTCTCTCGGAATGAAAAGGAATTGTAATACTTCCTTTTGAAGCTCCGAAGTCTTCACTTTAATACCTGCGGAAAGATGTTTGGATATTTCCTCTACACCTGATGAAACATAGGTTGGGGTTTCTACCTTTGATTTGGTAGGTTTAGGCACATCTTTTTGATGATAATTTTTTACTGCGTTTTCCGTGTCCCTAACAGATAAGTTTTGCCCCACAATCTTTTCGTACAGGGCTATTTGGTCTTGTCTACTTTCAATGTTCACCAAAGCCCTACCATGACCCATGCTCAAAAAACCATCGCGCATCCCCGTTTGTATTATGAGATTCAACTTTAATAATCTAAGATAGTTAGCTATAGTAGAGCGTTTTTTTCCCACTCTATCGCTTAATTTTTCTTGGGTTAGATTTATTTCATCTATAAGCCTTTGATAGGACAGGGCAATTTCAATAGGGTCAAGATCCTGTCTTTGAATGTTTTCTACCAAAGCCATTTCCAAGGATTCTTGGTCATTGGCGATGCGTATGTAGGCTGGAATTGTATCCGGACCCACTAATTTGGAGGCTCTAAATCGCCTCTCCCCGGAAACTAATTGATATTTGTTAAAACCAAGCTTTCTAACGGTAATGGGTTGGATAACACCTAATTCCCTAATGGAAGTGGCCAATTCCTGTAACGTCTCGTCATTAAAATTAGATCGTGGCTGAAACGGATTGACCTCAATGTGTTCTAAATCCAGTTCGATAATATTACCTACGACTTTGTCGGCATTTTTATCCGTTGCAGATTGTATATCATTATCCGGGTCTTTCAACAATGCCGATAATCCTCTACCCAAAGCCTGTTTTTTTACTGCTTTTGCCATTTATGCTGTCTGCTTATTTTTCTTGACCACCTCGTTTGCCAAATTGAGGTAGTTTGTTGCCCCCTTACTGGCTGCATCATACTTTATAATGCTTTCTCCATAACTTGGTGCTTCGCTCAAACGTACATTTCGCTGTATAATCGTTTCAAAAACCATATCACCAAAATGCTTTTTGACCTCTTCCACTACTTGGTTGGACAGTCGTAATCCGGAATCGTACATGGTCAACAACATCCCTTCAATATCCAATTGCGGATTGTGAATTCTTTGTACACTTTTAATAGTATTTAAAAGCTTACCCAAGCCTTCTAAGGCAAAGTATTCACATTGTATAGGTATAATAACGGAATCTGCCGCTGTCAAGGCATTTAAAGTCAATAAACCTAAGGAGGGTGCACAATCAATTAATATATAGTCATAATCGTCCTTAAGCTCCATGATGGCCTTTTTCATCATATATTCACGCTCATCCTTATCCACCAATTCTATTTCAATGGCCACCAAATCAATATGGGCTGGAATCAAATCAACGTTTGGGGAGGTTGTTGGAATTATTGCTTCCTTGGCAGTTTTTGTATGCTCCAACAGTTCATAGGTCCCCAATTCGATACTGTCCACATTGATACCCAACCCCGAAGTAGCGTTGGCTTGTGGGTCTGCATCGATCAAGAGTACTTTCTTTTCAAGTACTCCAAGCGAGGCCGCCAGATTAACGGTCGTAGTCGTTTTGCCAACACCACCTTTTTGATTTGCTATAGCAATTATCTTGCCCATATTCAAAGTAAGTTAGGGTGTAAAAATACGATTATTTGTGGGGCTGATAAAAGGATTTTGTTAACACTAGGTGAATAACCAAAAGCTTTTCATTAAAATAGCGTTAAAGTTTTATATGTCAAAACTTTACAGATAATATGTGAATTAGGAGAAGTGTTTGGATGGATTAAGATTATTTGTTCTTTTCGCTGAGTTTTAGGCTGTCCTCATATTCTATCAAATAGATTTCTTCGTTTTTTTTCTTTAAATAATATTCTTCCCGGGCAAATTTTTCCAACTCTTCTTCGCTGGACAATTTTTCGATAACTTTTTTATCCTTTGCGATTTCCTTTTTAAGGAACTCCTGGGTTTTTTCTAGTTTGTTGATCTCGCGTTTCAGTTCCATATGTATCAACAAGGAGTTGGTGTCAAAAAAGACCATCCGGATAACGAATATGGTCAATACTAGGACATAGATATTGGTCATGACCTTGAACCATTTTTTCTTCCTTAATTCCTTTAACCCCATTAGACCTCTGCTAATTTTTCGTTAATGATGCTCCTTACAATTTCAACGGCCACGGTATTATATTTATTATTTGGGATAATTATGTCGGCATATTCCTTGGTAGGCTCGATAAACTGATCGTGCATAGGTTTTATGACATTTTGGTAATTGTCCAAGGTTTCGTTCAAATTCCACCCCCTTTCGTTTACATCCCTTTTTAACCTGCGTATAAGTCGTTCATCTGAATCGGCATGTACAAAGATTTTTATGTCGCACATGTTTCGGATTTCGGCATTTGTCAAAATTAAGATGCCCTCTACGATCATTACTTTCCGTGGATGTGTCGGTATAGTTTTTTCGGTTCGATTACATTCCAAAAAGGAATATACAGGTTGTTCTATGGAGTGCCCGGCCTTAAGGGATTTGAGATGTTCTTCCAATAATTTAAAATCGATAGCGCTGGGGTGGTCAAAATTGGTCTTTCTCCTTTCTCCAAGTGGAAGATGGGAAAGGTCGTTATAATAGGAATCCTGTGAAATGACTCCTACTTCGTTCTTAGGTAATTCATTGATGATTTGATTTACCACGGTTGTCTTTCCACATCCGGTTCCTCCCGCTATTCCTATAATCAGCATTCAATTAGTATTTAGCCCAAAAATACATATTTGAATATCAAAAAGGCACAAAACTTAAAATTGAAGATTAGGTAACGATCTTTGCGGTATTTAGGGCTACTTTTGCACCATGCAAAATGAACAAGTAAAACCTAATTTTGAGTTTGTTGCATTGATGGCCTCTTTGATGTCCATTGTGGCCCTAACAATCGATGCATTAATACCGGCAATTTCAGATATTGGAATTGCTATTAATAGCTTAGATCCTACCCAAAATCAATTATTGATTATTATGATATTTTTGGGGCTTGGGGTAGGTCAGTTGTTCTTTGGCCCCATCTCCGATAGTTTGGGAAGGAAGCCCATTGTTTATATTGGTTTTGCAGTTTTTGGGGTGGCCAGTATTATATGCCTTTTGGCACCGAATCTGGAAATCATGATTATTGGAAGGATTCTTCAAGGAGTAGGACTTTCCGCACCTCGTACCATTAGTATTTCTATCATTAGGGACACCTACAGGGGCGACTACATGGCTAAAATCATGTCATTTGTTACCGCATTTTTTATTTTAATCCCTGTTGTTGCACCTGCTTTCGGTAAGTTTATCATGAGTTTTTCCAGTTGGGAGGGCATATTCTACGCGCAACTGTTTTTTGCTTTGATAGTATGTATTTGGTTTTATAAAAGGCAGGAAGAAACGTTGAAGCCCGAATATAAAGTTCCTTTTAAATCGTCAGTATTTATTCAAGGCACCAAGGAAATCTTTAAATATCGTGAGACTGTTTCCGCTACCATAATTTCAGGGTTGATTACAGGTTCTTTTCTAGTGTATTTAAGTTCCGCTCAACATGTATTTGAAGAACTATATGGAATGGCCGATAGTTTTCCCTTAATTTTTGCGGGATTGGCAATATCTATCGGTTTCTCCACATTAACGAACGGTACACTGGTAATCCGATTTGGAATGCGAAACCTATCTTTTGTGGCATTGTCCGCTTTCACGGGGATTGCCCTGCTCTATAGTGTTGTTTTCTCGGAACCAGCCTGACCCAAGCGTTCCGGTTTTACTCAGTTTTCTTTCGGTACTATTTTTATGTTTAGGTTTTATTTGGGGGAATTTGAGGTCTATCGCCATGGAGCCCATTGGCCATATTGCGGGCATAGGAGCTGCTATTACAGGTTTTGTATCAACGGTTTTGTCCATCCCCATTTCTATTTACATAGGTAAATTTATAACGGATTCCGTATGGGCACTTTTTGCGGGGCTTGGGGTTTGTGGACTCATCTCAGTGGTCCTGTTCGTTGCGTTTAAAACAAGACCACTGTTTGCCAGTAACCGCGCGTATCAATAGGATTAAAACGCTTTATCCATTATTTCCTGAACTTAATACCTGGTAAATTCAAGTTCAATTTATATTTCAGAAATCGTAAAATAGGTTCTGTTTTTAAAAAAGAATAACATTGATTGATAATGAATTGCTGAAACAACTACAGGATCTCCGATTAAGTTCAGGGCATCTATTTCATAATGATGTTTTCTGAAGTAAAGCCATGTCAAAAGGTTTTCTCCTATTTCAAAATTGGCGTTATAAGGTTTAACAACTTTCCTATGGTTAACATATTCCGGATTCTCTCTTCCAAGATAGGATTTGATTTTTTCCAATTTCAAATCCTCATTTGAAAAAACATAAAATGCATAAACAAGAGCCAAAATAATAATGATAAAACCCATTAAATAAGATATTCCTGGACGCTCAATTCTGATAGGCTAAAGCAGCAAAATTATCTCATAGGGCCTCATCCATTATTTCCTGAACAATTTCGGGATTTAATAGCGTACTGGTATCCCCAAGATTAGATGTATCCTTACTTGCAATTTTACGCAGGATTCTTCGCATGATTTTTCCACTTCGTGTCTTTGGAAGTCCGGATACAAATTGGATTTTATCCAGTTTGGCAATAGGGCCGATTTGCTCCGTAATCTGCTGATTGATTTCCTTCCTAAGATTATTTTTGTCCCTACTTTCGCCTGTCTCTTTCAGAATTATGTACCCGTAAAGCGCATTCCCTTTTACATCATGTGGGAACCCGACAATGGCGGATTCGGCCACGGCTGGATGCTCATTGATCGAGTCTTCAATTGGGGCGGTACCCGGATTATGACCGGATACGATGATAACATCATCTACACGGCCCGTAATACGATAATATCCAACGGCATCTCGTAGTGCGCCATCTCCCGTAAAATACATGTCTTCATAGGCGGAAAAGTAAGTGTCTCTATAGCGTTCGTGGTTGCCCCAAATGGTTCTCGCCATCGAAGGCCAAGGAAACTTTATGCAGAGTCGGCCATCAACCTGATTCCCTTTGATTTCCTTTCCGTTTTCGTCCATTAGAGCCGGTTGGATTCCAATAAACGGTAACGTTGCATAGGTTGGAGTAGTGGGCGTCACGTAAGGAATAGGGCTGATCATGATACCCCCGGTTTCCGTTTGCCACCAAGTATCTACAATGGGACTTTGTTTTTTTCCCACATTATTGTTGTACCAATGCCATGCCTCTTCATTGATAGGTTCCCCCACGGAACCCAAAACCTTTAAGCTAGATAGGTCGTATTTTTCGACATAATCAAGATTTTCTTTCGCCAGGGCCCTAATCGCCGTTGGAGCTGTATAGAATTGGGTCACTTTATGCTTTTGGACCACTTCCCAAAACCGACCGTAGTCAGGGTAGGAGGGAACACCTTCGAACATAACAGTAGTAGCACCGTTGGCCAAAGGTCCGTAGACGATATACGAATGACCCGTTATCCATCCAATGTCGGCAGTACACCAGTAGACATCCTGTTCCCTATATTGAAATACATTTTTAAAGGTGTAGGCCGTATATACCATATATCCTGCGGTGGTATGTACCATGCCCTTCGGTCTTCCCGTGGAACCAGAGGTATAAAGAATAAACAAGGGGTCTTCGGCATTCATAATTTCCGCCACATTATCACCATATGCATCGTCTAATAAAGGTTGCAACCAGTAATCTCTTTCAGGAACCATTTCAATATCGCTATTGATGCGTTTTGCTACCAGCACATTTTCAACGCCAGGACAGGCTTCCGGGAGCCTTATCCACTATACCCTTTAGGTCAATGGTTTTAGAACCCCGATAGGAACCGTCCGAGGTAATTACCAATTTACAGTCGGAATCATTGATTCGCGTAGCCAAAGCATTGGAGGAGAATCCAGCAAATACCACCGAATGTATGGCACCTATTCGTGCACAAGCTAATACGGATACCGCCAATTCCGGAATCATGGGGAGATAAATACAAACACGATCTCCTTTTTTTATTCCTTTCTCCAATAACACATTGGCCATTTTACAAACCCTTTCGTGCAATTGTCTATAGGTAATATGCTCTGCTTCTTCTTTAGGGTCGTTGGGTTCAAAAAGAATGGCTGTTTTATTTCCCCTGGTAGGAAGATGACGGTCTATACAGTTTTCCGTAATATTTAACTGCGCACCCTCGAACCATTTGATCTCGGGTTTTTTGAAATCCCAGCTAAGGACATTGTCCCAGCGCTTTCGCCAAACAAAATGTTCCTCAGCAATTTCTTCCCAAAACGCTTCGGGATTACGAACCGATTTTCTATATACTTGATAATATTCCTCTAAATGTTTAATGTGATAGTTACTCATTTTTGTATGCTGATTTTACTCGATAATCGAAATTGAAAATATTCCAAATCATATTTCGTCTTGGCTTTTAAAAATACGAATTAATTTAATGGTCCACAGCTTCCCCTGCGCCGCTTGGGATTCTTATGTCCTCCACAATTTCCTGAACGTTTTCAGGTGGCGGTGGTGTGAGTTTCATGACAATAATGGATACAATAAAATTTACGAGCATGGCGATACTTCCAAAACCTTCCGGGAGATTCCAAACCACCAATCTTCCGAAGTGCCTCCTCCAAACCAGTCAAACTTAAATTTGGTCATATAGAATAACATCAAAAGCGTACCGGTAATCATACCTGCGATGGCCCCTTCCTTGTTCATTTTTTTATAAAAAATCCCAAGTACGATGGCCGGAAAAAAGGAAGCTGCTGCCAATCCAAAGGCCAATGCGACCACAGCGGCGACAAAGCCAGGTGGATTGATGCCAAAATAACCTGCAATTATTACGGCAACGGTAGCGGAAATACGAGCTGCCCGGAGTTCTCCTTTATCCGAAATATTGGGTTTGAACGTTTTCTTAATTAAATCGTGTGATACCGAAGCCGAAATCACCAATAATAACCCAGCGGCTGTAGACAGTGCCGCGGCCAACCCGCCCGCAGCTACCAAAGCGATGACCCAAGCTGGAAGGTTGGCTATTTCTCGGATTGGCTAATACCATAATATCCCGGTCTACGGTTAGTTCGTTGACAATGGTGTCCGCAACATATTGAATTTTTCCATCTCCGTTTTTATCGTTGAATTGTAAAAGGCCCGTGGTTTCCCAATTGGTAAACCATTCCGGCAAATCATTGTATTCCTTGTTATTGACCGTATTGATCATGTTGGTTCCGCAAATACCGAAACTGCGGGTGCCGTGGTATATAAAATAGCAATAAGCAAGAGTGCCAATCCGGCCGATTTTCTAGCGTCCTTGACTCTTTTTACCGTAAAGAATCGGACGATAACGTGCGGTAATCCTGCTGTGCCCACCATCAAGGCCAAGGTTATGGCAAAAACATCCGCCATTGATTTAGAGCCATTGGTATAGGCATTAAAACCCAATTCCGTAGATAATCCATCCAATTTGTCCAAAAGATAGATTCCCGACCCATCGGCGAGTTTGGATCCCATCCCCAGTTGCGGAATAGGGTTCCCGGTCATTTGAATGGAAATAAATATGGCGGGTACCATAAAGGCGAAAATAAGCACACAATATTGAGCCACTTGGGTATATGTGATGCCTTTCATTCCGCCAAGGACGGCGTAGAAAAGTACGATGACCATCCCTATGATGACCCCTGTATTGATATCGACCTCTAAAAACCTTGAAAAAACCACACCCACTCCCCGCATTTGTCCGGCTACATAGGTAAAGGAAACAATTAGGGCACAGATAACGGCAACGATCCGGGCTGTTTTGGAATAGTAACGATCCCCTATGAAATCCGGCACGGTGAACTTGCCAAATTTACGCAAGTATGGAGCCAACAAAAGTGCCAATAGGACATATCCGCCTGTCCAACCCATGAGGTAAACAGAACCATCATATCCGGCAAAGGCGATGATACCGGCCATGGAAATAAACGATGCAGCTGACATCCAATCTGCAGCCGTTGCCATGCCATTGGCCAATGGTGAAACCCCACCGCCGGCCACATAAAAGTCTTTGGTAGAACCTGCTCGAGACCAAATGGCAATACCGATATACAGGGCAAAAGTAATTCCGACAAGGAGGTAGGTCCAGACTTGAACGCTCATATTTTTTTAGTTTGATTGGTGTTTTGGTATTCGCAACATTTCATGAATAGTTTTAAAGGCCTATTCATCATACCCATATTTTTTGTCCAGTTTGTTCATGAGACGGACATATACGAAAATCAGGATAACAAAAACATAGATAGATCCTTGCTGTGCAAACCAAAAACCCAGTTTGAAACCACCAACTTTTATTGTATCCAAAGCATCTTTAAAGAGGATTCCAGCCCCATAAGAAACCAAGAACCAAATTGTTAAAAGAATAAAAAGATATCTAACATTTTCCTTCCAGTATGCGGAAGCTCGCTTTTGTTTGTCGGACATTACTAGGAATTGTATAATTAAGATAGAAATTTAATGAAAATACTTTAATTGGGTAAGAAAATGACCCCGCTCGACGAATCCCGTGTGGCACCCGTTACCGTTTTGAGTACGTTAACTTCCCTTTCCGACCTCAATACGCCCATAAAGGCAAAAACCAGCGCTTCCTTGAATTCGATTAATTTCTTTTCGGGAACCACTACATCTATATTAGAACTTAATTTTTGCCTTATTGTTTCAATAAGAAAGGAGTTAAGAGCGCCTCCTCCAGTAATCAGTAATTTTTGAGTCTTTTTGTTTGAATTTAAAGCCACTTGTTGGGCAATTTTTTCGCAGATATGATGAACGGCGGTATGTAATAGATTTTCAGTACTATCTTCAGTATCGTCTACAATGGGAACCACTTCCTCCAAAAACCATTCATATCCTATGGATTTTGGATGTGGTAACAGATAATAATTGAGGTCATTTAGTTTTTTTAACATGTTTGGGTTAATTGTGCCGGATTTTGCCAAAGCCCCATTTTTATCATAATCCAGTCCGATTTTTCTTGTGATATAATTCAATATCATATTCGCCAGGCCGATATCATAGGCAATTCTACTTCCTCTAGATTCAAAGGAAATGTTGCTGATTCCCCCAAGGTTCAGGCAGAAATCATACTCGCTGAAAAGCAATCGGTCACCAATAGGTACCAATGGCGCGCCTTGTCCACCCAAGGCGAGGTCGTTGCTTCTGAAGTCACAGATTACTTTATGTCCGGAAGCATTGGCCAAATGTTGTCCCGATCCTAGTTGAAAGGTAAATCCAAGTTCCGGTCTATGATGTGATGTATGGCCATGGCTGGCTATAAAATCGACCTCCAAATCGTTTTGGGTAATGAAATCCTTGACATTTTTCCCAAGCCGGATACCATACTCGTTGTGTAGTAGCAGCAATTTTTCCGCCGATAGATGGATGGCATCCTTTAGTTCGTTCTGCATTTCCTTTGAATAGGTTACGCTTTCTGTAGTTTTAATCTCAAACTCCCATTGGTCTTTCTTTCTCCGTAACTGACAATATGCGAGATCCAAACCATCCAATGAGGTACCGGACATTATTCCAACGACTTTATAAAGTTTCATGTTCATCAGGTTAGGGATACAGGTAGCTTTCCATTCGCCTTTATTTTTCCCAAGAAATGTTCCGTGGCCACATCTTGAAATTCCGTAAAATCTTGGTAGACCAATACGGTGGCCAAAGAATTTTTGATATCGAAAAGCTTCAAAGAATATGGGTTTCCAAAATGGTAAATGACCACGTTCTTTTCTTCAAGTATGGTGTTGATAAAATCGATTTCTTCTTGATAGAAGCCAAATTGGTTTGCGGGTTTTACCTTGGGCGGAGTTAGAAGTAAAAGAATATTTTTCTCCTCTTTTATTTCTTGTTTGGCTTCCTCCAAAAAAGTAAGGATTTCCTCGTGGGCAGCGTTTTCAAGAGTACGCTTCAAAGTGAGTGTGCAAAAAGTTTCTGAGCTAAACTCAGTAATATCGGCTTCGGTACCATGGTATAACGTAATGCTTTCTCTAGCGATTTGCCAGTTTAATGCTGCACTCTTGGATAGTTCCTTGAATTTATTTTGATACGGATTTCCCATAGCTTTTTCTTTGAGTTTCCATACCCGTTCAAAGGTTTCTTCCAGTTGATTTTCGGAAGCATTTTTTGCGATGATCCCAATACCCTCTTTTACATGTTCTGCAAAGCAAAGGATATCGTTCCCTGCATTATATGCTAGCCATTCCAGTTCACCAGGAACGGGATAGTTTTTTGACACAGCGTGCATGTTGAGGGCGTCTGAAATTACCACCCCTTTAAAATTCATTTCGCCCCGTAAAAAATCGGTAATTATATCTTTTGATATACTTGCAGGTTCCTGCTTTCCTTTGGCCAAGGCCGGAATGGACAAATGTCCAACCATAACAGCATCCACACCTTCAGATATTATATTCTGAAAAGGATACAGTTCATTTTCCGTAAGTTCCTTTTTGGATTTGTCGATGACCGGAATCCCCGGATGGGAATCTACGGATGTATCTCCATGACCTGGAAAGTGTTTGATGCTTGTCAATATTCCCGGACTCTCGGTTCCTTTTATATAAGCCAAGGCTTTTTGCGTTACTTGTTCCCTGTTATCACCAAAAGATCTATATCCAATAACGGGATTGTCAGGATTATTGTTAATATCTACAACCGGAGACAAATTCCAATGAATGCCAGCGGCCAAACAGTCGTGGGCAATGCTCTTACCCACTTCATAAACCAATTGCTTCTTACCTGTAAAAGCACCTAAGGTAATTGCGTATGGGTATTGGGGAGTATTCTCTATTCGCATGGCTAGGCCCCATTCCGCATCGATGGCAATAAAAAGTGGATATTTTGATACTGACTGATATCTTTTTATCAAGGATTTTAGAGTTTCAAAACTCTCCTCGTTGCGTAACACCTTCTTTTTTCCCTCAAAATTGGTAGCGGCACTAGCCCGGGAATGAAAAAAGCAAATACCACCAATTCCATGATCCCTTATCAAATCCTCTAGGGCACGAATTTCATCTTCGGTATCATTGATGAACGCTGCCGGCATAAAGAACTGTCCAATCTTTTGGATAGGACTCAAGAGAGTTTTAGCATCGTTGTAAGTGGGTAGCTCCTTCATATCAATTAGAAGTTTTCTTTCCAAATTCAGGAGGATAGGAGATGTATTTTAACAGAATTAGAGCAGGTAATGCGGCAATCACCACCCATATGAAAAAACCATCATAACCTAACCATTGTTGCATATAGCCACTAATCATACCTGGAAGCATCATGCCGAGTGCCATAAATCCGGTTGCGATGGCATAGTGGCTGGTCTTGGATTTCCCTTCCGCAATATAGATTAGGTACATTAGAAAAGCTGCAAAACCAAATCCGTAGCCAAACTTCTCGAACATGACCGTAGCCGTAACCGGGACAACATGGGTCGTTTTTGTGATAGCCGAATTGCGTATAAGATATTAGGTAAATTAAGGGATAGTACCATGGGAAGCATCCATTTTTTAAGTCCGTCCCTGGAAATCAGGATGCCTCCAAGAATTCCACCAAAGGAAAGCATAATGACCCCAGCCGTGCCAAAAATTGTTCCGATGAGTTCAGTGGAGTACCCTAAACCTCCTTTATCTGTACTATCAAGCATAAATGGTGCGGCCATTTTTACCAACTGTGATTCCCCTAGTCGGTATGTCAAAATAAAAGCCGAGAGCGATACCGATGTTTTTCTTTTGAAAAAATGTTTTGAACACCTCTAGGAAGCTTTTCGGTTTTTCGTCAACATTCGATGCTTCCGATTCATATTTTGGGGTCACAAAAAAGTTGGAGATGGTCAGCAGCAGCATTAAAACGGCCGCAGCTATCATGGTAATGCTCCATGCTTTAGAATTGTCCCCATATTTGTTTTCCGGAAATCCCGCCATAATAACGATAAGCCCTTCTCCGGTCACCATTGCCAAACGGTAAAAGGTGCTACGCATGCCTACGAAAAAGGATTGCTTTTTTTCCGTTAACCCTAACATGTAATAACCATCCGAAGCGATGTCATTCGTGGCCGACGCAAAGGCGGCCATCCAAAAACAGGCCAAGGTAGTAACGAAAAACATGTTGGTAGGAATGCTGAGCCCTACTCCGAGTAAGGCAATGGCAATAACTAGCTGCATGGCCAAAAACCACTTTCGTTTGGTGCTTTTAAGGTCTACTAAAGGGCTCCGTGAGTGGTTTCAAAACCCAAGGTAAGTATAACCAACTGGTATAGAGTCCAATATCGGTATTGCTCACCCCCAACTGCTTGTACATGATAACCGAAACGGTCACCACCAAAACATAGGGCAAGCCTTGTGTAAAATATAAAATAGGACCCATCCCCAAGCGCCTTTATCCTTTTCTGCCATACCCTGGTATTTGTTTTAAATGTAAGATTGTTGGTTGGGATTCCCTACCATTTCGATCCAAAAAGTAACGGCAAAATGATTCCCTGTTAAGATCGATTTTGGGATTTGGATCTGATTTGTTTCTGTGTTTACGAAAATCTTATCCACAATTTTTTTGCTTTGTAGATTCGATGTATATTTTTTTCCCGATTTATATACAAGTACATATCTGATTGCATCGTTGTGCGCTAAAGTCAAGGTCACATAATCATCCGATTGTATTTTGCCAATAATGTCGATGTTTTTCAGAATTTGCTTTTGTCCGTCGCTAATTTCAGGTGTCAAGGCCGGCCATTTGTAATACTTTCTTCGCAAATAGGAAACCACGTCCGGGTTATTTTCCATTAGGGATTTTGCACTGAAAATGATGTTTCCGGATACCTCCGGGGTCTGCCTCGCCAGTTTAAATTGGTTGGGCAATTCTTTCTTTTTTTCCAGGATTGATCGCTATTGTTTCGAACCTTGTAAGCCCCGTTTCCAATATAAATATTGCTATTACTACTGTTATTTGACCACCATTCTACTAGTGTTCGATGAGATGCCACCGGCATATCTGGACTCCAATAAATTTGGGGAGCAATGTAATCAAGCCAACCCTTTTCCATCCATAATAGTGGGTCTGCATATAGGTTTTCATAAGTGGTTTGTCCTGCTTGGGTATCAGAACCCCTCGGATCAGTGGACTTATTTTTCCACACACCAAATGGGCTAACTCCAAATTGTACCCACGGCTTATGCTCTTTAATGGTTTGGTAACTTTTTTTAATAAGACTGTCAACATTGCTTCTTCTCCAGTCGGCTAAGGTTTGTTGGGGTTGTGAGCAGTTGTAATAGGTGATACTATCGTTAAAGACTTCATCTTTGATAGTGTAGGGGTAAAAGTAGTCATCATAGTGAACACCATCAATATTATAGGAAATCGTAAGTTCCTTTACCATTGAGATCAATTTTTTTGAACTTGGGGATTTCCTGGATCATAGTAATATTTATTACCATATTTGACCATCCAGTCGGGATTCATGATATAATCATGGGTAGGACTTAGGATATCGGTATTTAAATCGAACGTAGCTCTATAAGGGTTTAACCAGGCGTGGAATTCCAAACCACGAACATGTGCTTGATGTATCATCCATTGCAATGGGTCTTCTCCCCACTTTGTGTTTTCCCCTTCCTTACCTGTTAAGAATCTTGACCAGGGTGCATATTCCGAATCATAAAAAGCATCTCCGGCCGCTCGTATTTGTACGATGACGGCGTTGTAGTTCAATTTTTGATAAAAATCTAAAATCTTAAGGTAGTCTTCCTTTTGTTTTTCTACGGAATCCAATCCATTTTTGGGCCAATCAATATTGACAACGGTAGCTATCCAAACACCACGAAATTCCTTTTTTGGTTGTGGAATATTGGTAGTAAAGACTCCGCAGGAACTAACGATGGTCGCAATTAGAATTATGAACAGCTTTTTGGGCATGGGAGAAATAAAAAGAGCCTATTACATCGAAAATAGGCCCTTTTTTAAGAGTTTTAAAATTTATGTCTCACAAAAGCTTCCATGGCAGCATATGAAGACATTCCCAAGGCTTTGTATTTGTTCGCAGTGTCCCTGTTTCGTTCCTCGGCGCGCATCCAAAATTCTCTCGGCGTCATCCCCTTGGAACATGACCCCATCCTTTTGGGATTGATGGCAAAAAATGGCATTTCGCTTTTTAAGGACTTGTCCCGGACTCATGGGTACACACATTTCTATCTCATTGATATCCCATTCGTGCCAAGCACCTCTGTATAACCATAACCAACAGTCTTTTATGAAAGGTTCCGGTTTTAATCGTTTTAGAGCCTCCGAACGGCATCCAAACATACCTTGTGGGTTCCGTGGGGGTCTGCCAAGTCTCCGGCGGCATATATTTGATGCGGCTTTATTTGTTTAATAATATCCATCATCAAAGCAATATCCTCTTCGGAAAGATTGTTCTTTTTTATGGTTCCCGTCTCATAGAATGGCAGATCCAAGAAATGAACATTGGCATCTTTCAGGCCCATATATCTCGGTAGCTGCATAGGACTCCGATCGCCTAATATTTCCCTTCAGTTTTCTTAATTCGGGAGAGTCAACCTGGCTTTCACTTTTTTTGTTGATGGAGTTTATAATTTCCTGAACTTTTTCGGAAGGGTTCAAGTTCATGGCAATCTCTGCAAATTTACGGGCGTCCGTATCGGAGACCGCTATATTTCCGAAGTTTGATACACTATGTGGACTTCATGACCCTGTTCTACTAATCTATCGAAAGTTCCTCCCATTGAAATTACGTCATCATCCGGATGTGGACTAAAAATGATGACACGTTTTTTAATGGGTTCGGCCCTTTCCGGTCTGTACGTGTCATCGGCATTCGGTTTACCTCCTGGCCATCCCGTAATGGTATGTTGTAGTTTGTTGAAAATTTGAATATTTAGGTCGTATGAATCCTCGTTGGAAAGAAGATCTGCCATGCCATTGTCGTTATAGTCCTTATCTGTGAGACTTAAAACGGTCTTACCGGTCTCTTCGCAAAGCCGGATGATGGCCTTGGCCTTAAGCTCTTCAGTCCATTCACACGCATCAACAAGCCATGGTGTTTTATTTTTTGTTAGTTCCGATGCCGCCCCGGTATCCAATATAAAGGTGCAATTGGAATGATTTTGCAAGTAAGTTGCAGGTACATGGGATGAAATTTCACCCTCAATGGTTTTCTTGATAATTTCCGCTTTGTTTTCACCCCAACCCAAAAGAACGATTCTTTTTGCTTTGCGAACAGTTGCGATACCCATGGTGATGGCCTTTCTCGGTACATTGGCAATTCCAAGGAAAGAAGGTGCAGCATCCACCCTGGTAATATGGTCCAAGGTTATGACCCTGGTTCCCGAATTGTAATGGGAGCCAGGTTCGTTGAACCCAATATGTCCAGTTCTACCAATACCCAGTAACTGAAAATCAAGTCCGCCGTATTCTTTAATTTTTCTCTCGTAATCCAAACAATAGGCTACTGTATCTTCAGAAGGTACCATTCCATCTGGTATATGCACGTTTTCAGGGTCGATGTCAATATGATTGAATAGATGCTCGTGCATAAAGTAATGGTAACTTTGAATATTGCTTTTTTCCATGGGCAAATATTCGTCAAGGTTAAAGGTTACCACATTCTGAAAGCTAAGTCCTTCTTCCTTATGCATTCTCACGAGCTCCTCATATACTCGAATAGGAGAGGAGCCTGTGGCGAGCCCCAAAACACATGTTCTGTTCTGACTTTGTTTTTTTCTGATGAGGTCGCAATCTCCTCCGCTACACGAATTGAGGCTTCGTTGGAATCAGAAAAAATCACATTGTGGATTTTTTCAAAGCGGGTTTCCTCAAACTGTCCAATAGGTTGATGGCTGATGTCCCTCTTTTTTTTGACCATTATGGTTTTCATATAATGTTGAAGTTTGATATTTTAATCCATGCAAAGATAGGCAATAAATTTATATTTTGCTGTTTTTTGCAATATTTAAATGCTGTTTTTTGCAATAATTAATATTAATTTAATATTTGAAGTGTTATAACTGAATAAAACGGCATGTACAATTTTTAATTATATTTGCCTGATTATCCATATGTATTAGTTAATATGTTAAAGGAAGAACGTCAACAAATACTCTTGAATGAAGTAGAGCTGCACAATAGAATTCTATTGACCGATATTGCGGAAAGCTTGGATGTGTCCATTGACACTATTCGTAGGGATGTAAAGGAACTGGATGCGGAGAACAAACTTAAGAAGGTTCATGGGGGAGCTATTTCTTTAGGATTTACCAATAGTAATAGCCGGAATACGAACATTTATGCGTTAGATGAAAAAGTTGTTATAGCCCAAAAAGCGGTAACCTTACTTAAGGACGGTGCGGTCATTTTTATAGACGGAGGTACTACATGTTTGGAACTGGTGCGTTTGATTCCTGATAATTTAAAGCTTACCTGTTTTACCATTAGTTTGCCTGTTGCTATGGAATTATCGCATAAACCTAATGTTACTGTAATCTCCATTGGGGGTCAAATTTCCAAGGAAGCCCAAATATCAATTGGTGCAAATGCCATTCATAATCTATCTGAAATAAGGGTGGACTATAGTTTTATAGGTACAGGATATGTCGATGCTGTTTATGGACTTACCGAGTTTGATTGGGATATCGTACAAGTTAAAAAAGCGGTCATAAAAGCAGCTAAAAAAACGGTTTTATTATCCATTTCGGAAAAGCTAAATTCGCAGCATCGTTATAAAACCTGCGATATAAATACCATAAATACCATGATTACGGAATTGGATCCGTCTGATCGCATGTTAGAGGTCTTTAGAAATCATGATATAAGAATCTTATAAAAGCTTTATGGAATACAAAAAAATAACTGAAACCCCTTCAAATCACGATAATTTGGAGCAGTTGGATACTATTTCCATCCTTCAGAAAATGAATGAAGAGGATAAGAAAGTGGCCGATGCCGTCACTTTAGTAATTCCACAAATAACCCAATTGGTAGACGCCCTTGCGGAGCGCTTTGACAAAGGGGGACGATTATTTTACATTGGAGCAGGAACAAGCGGTAGACTAGGAATTCCGGATGCATCGGAAATACCTCCAACTTTTGGCATGCCCCACGAACGAGTTATTGGCCTAATCGCCGGGGGTGATAGGGCCATTAGAAAGGCTGTCGAGAATGCGGAAGATGATACGCAACAAGCGTGGTTGGACCTTAAGGAACATGGAATAAACGAGTTGGATGTAGTGGTGGGCATAGCCGCTTCGGGAACGACACCTTACGTTATCGGGGGGCTAAAATCAGCCCAAGAACATCATATACTAACGGCCTGTATTACAAATAATCCAAACTCGCCCATTACCAAAGTTTCAGATATACCAGTAGAGGTAAATGTTGGGCCGGAATTTGTTACTGGTAGTACTCGAATGAAAAGTGGTACCTCACAAAAATTGGTATTGAATATGATATCTACAGCTCTGATGATAAAAATAGGTAGAGTAAAAGGCAATAAAATGGTAAATATGCAACTTACCAACCATAAATTGGTAGATCGGGGTACTAGATATATTGTGGAAGGCCTTGGTGTAAGTTATGGCCGGGCTGAGGAATTATTAAAAAAGCATGGCTCCGTTAAAAAGGCATTGGAAGCCGGGATTTAACCCAAAGATTTTAGTTTTTAGGAATGAGTTTATAAATTCCTTTTCCCTCTACGCCTACATAAATAAAACCATCTCGGTCCTTGTTCTATGGATCGCACACGGCCCATTCCCTCCAAGAGCTTTTCCCTTCCGGTAACCTTGGAACCGTTTAACTCCAGGCGTTCTAAATATTGAAACGCAAGTGAACCTACCAATACGCTTCCTTTCCATCCTTGGTACTTGTCCGTTGTAACAAAAACCATTCCGCTTGGCGCAATGGATGGCACCCAATAATGGATGGGTTGCTGCATGCCCTCCATTTTCGTTTTATCGGTTATGGGTGTTCCGCTATAATTAATGCCATAGGTTATCACTGGCCACCCGTAATTGGCCCCTTTCTTAACAATGTTAATTTCATCACCGCCTCGTGCATCGTGCTCGTTGTCCCATATAACCCCAGTATCTCGGATGAACGGCAAGGCCTTGAGGATTTCTGTGTCCATAACTATAAATAGCTGTTTTGGCACCACTTTTTCCAACAAAAGGGTTGTCACTGGGTACACTTCCATCATCGTTTAATCTATAAATTTTACCCCCGTCCCTGGTTATGTCCTGCGGATTTACATCCCTTTCGCCCCTTTCCCCGATGGAGAAAAATAAATATCCATTTTTATCAAATACGATTCTAGACCCAAAATGCTGACCTTTTGTAGTATTGGGAACGGCCTTATAAAGCACTTCATTTTGTACCAATTTATCTCCTTGTAACTTCGCACGCATAATAGCCGTATTGCCACCTTTGCTATCACCTTCGGGAGAGGAATAGGACATATAAATCCATCCATTTTTTTCATACTCTGGATGCAGTTCAATATCCAATAACCCACCTTGACCGCGTTGGTATATCTTGGGGGCATTACTAATTTTTGTCTTTTTTCCCTGAAAAAAATGGATTAAATCACCGTTTTTTTCGGTAATCAGCATACTCCCATCGGGAAGGAAGGTAAAGCCCCATGGAATCTGTAGGTCATCGACGAACAGCTCTGCCTCAAATGGAGTGCTTTCCGGCGTAGAAACCTTATTTTCAGGATTTTGTGCACAAGAAAAATTTAGTAATACAACGAAAAAACAAAAGAATAATACACTTTTTTTCATGTTGGAACGTTAGAAATATATTATTGAGTGAAGATAGATTTTTTAAAATAATACTGAGAATATAAGCAAAAATAATTACACCAGGGAACGATATTGATCCCCAATCAATATCCTTCTTTCCAAACACTACTTAACCTATGCATCCATCACAACAGCGTAAATCGCTGTATGTACTTCTGCTGATTTTCTTTTCAGTGGTTGGCTCTACGGCACTTGCGGATTCTAGCATTACCAAGATTTTTAGTGAGGTAACCCTTGCAGTGGAAAGGGTAGTCGAAAAAACGGTTTCCCGGAAAAAGACAGAAACTTTATCCGAGTCCAAAAATTCAATATCCACAAATTTAAAATCCCAATCCACTAAGGCGATGGCGCCGATGTTTGCAACCATTATCCAAGGAGCAGACGAAGAGGTTGGTTGTAGTACCAATGGATTTACGGTTGCCCGTTTTAATCTATGTGGTAACAGCGATGATAGAATTATTAGTTTATCGGGTGATCCATTTTCCTCGGTCTCATGGCAGATTTTGGGAGGGTCATGTTCCCCGGATATCAATAATGATTGCCCTAATACGGGATCCTGTTATTCACAAGTAGGCACAGGGCAAACATTCAGTTTGGATGCTAGTACGGTCCCTGCAACCGTAGGTGCCGAGTATAGGGTAGTTGCAGATGGACAAATATATTATTTCAAGGTTAAAAAAAGTACCATTAGTCAAACCTATGTAAAAGAGGACTATATATGTGATGTTCCAGGTCGGATTCAAATAACAAATTTGTCCAGTGCTTATGAATTCAGTATCGACAGTGGTAGTGGATTTGATCCATGGCAAGGTGCTATTTTTTCTAATTTGTCTCCAGGAACTTACATCGTAAAGGCTAGATTAAGAAATATTCCAAATACCTGTGAATATCCTTATGAACCTATTGAAATTGTGGAAAGGTCATTAGACTTATCCGTAAACTTTACAGATATTAACTGTGCAGGGGAAACCGGTACCATAACCGTGACACCTACTCCAGGACTTGGTCCCTACAAATATACCTTGTTGAACAGTATTGGGGTAGCACAGGAGTTTACGGCTTTTATTCCTGATGAAACATATACATTCTCTGCTGTAGGTTCAGGCACCTATATTGCACAAGTGGAAACACAGCAGTGTACGGGAGATCCCTTAAATGGAATAAATCCGCCAAGGATAGATGTGGATACCTTTGGAAACCCCATTACCATTGGTTCGCGAATAAATCCGTTGGACGCTTCTACCGAAGTAAATACAAGCTTTGGATGTTCAAACATTTCAAGTGTGGATATAACGGTAAATACATCCGGAGGGTCTGCACCTTATACATTTACTGTCAACGGCGATCCTGCACAACCTTCTTATGGAAACCCGTCTACGGATACGGGTACTACTACATATACGGTAACATCGCCAGGAACGTATGATTTTATTATTACGGATAGCAATGGCTGTGTCATAACGGCATCATCCAACGTAGAGGACCTTCTTCCTCCTGATATAACAGCTACTGGTATTGATGGAACCTGTAGTAATGGTGGTGCCAAAATTAATTTCACAGTTAACGATGCAAGAGGGTATAACCTTTCTTATCGGGTAAATTCCGGTGATCCGTGGGTAACTGCACCGCAGATTTCAGTACCGGCAGGAACCTATAATGCCATAGAGGTAAGATATCAGCAAGGTGGATTTGAGTGTACCATTACGTTGCCCCCAGTTACCGTGACCACGGTGGGGAATATCAATGGTTCGGCAACTAAGGTTTCCGATGTAACTTGTGATGGAAGTGGAGGTACCAATGGAGGGCAGATAGATTTTGTGGACCTTTTTCAGGAGGTTCCGGAAGCGGTTATGAATTCAGTATTGATGGTGTAAACTTTACGTCAATTACTTCATATGCCAATTTATCTGCAGGAACATATACACCCATAATTAGGGATGGCGGTGGTTGCCGTTTGGAACTGACTCCCATAGATATCTTGGATGTAGATCCACCAACGGATCTGGACTTTGCGCAAAGTAATATTAGCTGTGCTGCCGGTACTTCGGATGTTACTTTGACTCCGACCTCTAATGCTCCCATCGTTAACTATTCGGTCATAAGCCCTGTTTCCATTGATAATGGAAGCAATGCCACATTTGTAGGTTTGAGTACTTCAACATCCTACATATTTCAGATTACTGATGCCAACAATTGTACATATACTGAAGGATTTAGTCCGGCGGTAATCAGTTCCATTAGGGCGCGAGTGAAATCAGGAGGGGATTTAAGAGTATGTAGTGGTGCTACCGATGGCACGGGTACATTTATTATCGATGGTTTTGCCAATAATTATACTTACGAGATAAATGGAGGACTTTACTCAGGTGGACCACAAAATGACGCCGAAGTGGCTTTGCCGCTTTCGGGAATCGGAACCTATACCATTACTGTAACCGATGCAGATACCGGTTGTACCGATACCGCTTCCTTCGATATTGTTGATGCACCAGCTTTGGACATAAGCGGTAGTACCGTAACCCCAATGAGCTGTGCCAATGGAAATGTGGGAGGTGTGCGTGCCAATTTCACTGGTGGTTGGGGAGGTAATAGATATACGTTAACGACACCATCGGGTACAATAGGTCCAAAATCGGAAGGACTTTTAGTAACCTTACTTTGCCGGGAACATATACATTAACGGCAGAAGATGCTGAAGGTTGTACAGATACTTTTACGTTTGATCTTACACCTATTGACGCTCCGACTTTAAGTTTGGACAACGCGGCATC
The DNA here is from genome assembly GCF_025244665.1 of Maribacter litopenaei. GTDB lineage: Bacteria > Bacteroidota > Bacteroidia > Flavobacteriales > Flavobacteriaceae > Maribacter > Maribacter litopenaei. The sequence goes on from NZ_CP104205.1 coordinate 1,277,185, forward strand.
CGATTTTTGTTATGTTCCAGGAACCGGAGCAACCGCCGTGGTGACTTCCGCTGCTGGTACAGCTGCATTGGGAACCCATGAATATCGGATTAATGGAGGCTCATTGCAACCTACAGGGACCTTCAATGGTCTTACTCCCGGTAATTATACAATTGAAGTAGTGGATGGCAATAACTGTAGTGATTCCATCGTAATTACTATAGAACAACAGTTAAGAGTAAATACTGCAGTTGTCACCGAAATACCCTGTGGTGGCTCACCCGGTCAGATTAGAGTAGACGTTACAGGAGGATATGCTTCAGGAACTGGATTGTACGAGGTAAGTTCAGATAATGGATTGACTTTTAGCGCACCAACTCCCTATACATCCAGTACGTTTTTCTATGATACCGCTGTGGACGGAACATACGTATTTAGAATCACGGATAATAATACCACAAATACAGGATGTGAGGCAACATCGGCACCACTTATACTAAATCCACCAGCGAATATTGCGGCTGCTTCGGTTATAACCCGGCCAGTAAGTTGTGGGGCGCCCAACAACGGGGTTGTAACTATTATTCCGGATGGTACAAGTGGGGTGCCACCATATGAAGTAAACTTTAACGGTATGGGGTGGACCTCACAAACCGTTTATTCCGACTTGCCCGCTGGTACCTATCCATTTTTGGTAAGGGATGCCGGAGGCTGTGAAACGGCTCCCGCAAATGCAGTCGTTGGAACCGATACAACCTTGCCACCGGATGCTTCCGTTAGTCAAGACCCAGCCATTTGTAATGGTAGTGGGACGGTAAGTGGAGGTATCATCATCAACGGGGTAACCGATGGAACGGCAAATTTTGATTTCCGTATCGAGGACAATACGGGTACAGAAATAACACGATTGGAAAATCAATCCTCTTTTCCGGTTACCATAAATGATATTAATTTGGTTCCAGGTGATTATACGGTTATAACACTCGATGCCAATGGATGTACTGATATCGACACGGTAACCATTACATCCAATGATGTTATCATTACCCCAATATTACCACCTTTGCCTCCAACCTGTGACGATAGTGGTTTCACTTATGCAGTGAGTGTTAGTGGTGGTTCAGGCTCCTATGAGATAAAGTTGTCACAACAACCTTCTTTCTATCCTTTGAACAATACTCCGGGTGTTAATGATCACACTTTTAGTAACGTTTCAGATGGAATACAATACGGAATTGCCTACACAGTACAGGTTAGGGATGTGATAACAGGATGTTTGTATGAACAGGAAATACCGCCTGTAGACGCCCCTTCCACCTTGGAAATTACGGCTTCTTCTACACCAGGCGCATGTGATGTCAACAGAAATGGGGAGATTGCCTATCAGGTAATAGGATATACGATTGGTGATGTATTGAGGATAGAATTATTGAATAATGATACAAACACCACAACGGTAATTGTACCATCTTTTACAACTACCGCTTTACCATATAACAATACCTACCCGAATTGCCAGGAGACTATCAAATTATAGTTGTAAACGAAACGGATACCTGTAGGGATGCTACGAGTGTAACCATAGATCAAAACTTACCGGCTATAGATGTAATCTCCGATGTACCTGCAAATTGTAATGCTTTCGGACAGATTACGGTACAAGGCCGAGGAGGTTACGGAGATCCATATGAATATGCTTTTGTTCCCGATGGTTCGCCGAACCTGCCTACCCAGCAGATTATGTAAGTACAACGACGTTTGTGGGCCCTGCAGGGGATTACGATATTTATGTTCGTGATAGTGGTGGTTGTATTTCCTTTGATATTGCAACGGTTATCCAATTGGACCTGAGACCTTCCGGTACCCACGTTTACAGTGGTTAACCAGTGTAATCCCAGTTCAACTGCATTTGATATTACGGTAGCAATGCCAAATTCGGTGAACACACCTCGTTTTACGTTGGCAGGGGATGAACAAATACCAACAGATGATGGGACTAATTGGGTATATACCTTTACTGTGGCTAGCCCAGGTGATTACGTTGTAGATGTGGTAGATGCGAATGGATGTACCAGCCAAGGTACGGCAACTGTTTATAATTTCCTTTCGGCAACAGGTACATTTTCAACGGATTCAACGTGTAACGATGCCGATGGAGAGATAACCATCGCTACCTTTGGAGGTAGTGGTGATTTTGGCTATATCTTAACAGGAACCGATTATACAGGAGCTTCCATATGATCCTATTACACAAGAAGATAACCCGGTATTTACAGGACTTGCCCCAGGACCTATGATGTCCTCGTGGTAGATAGAATCATGTTCGATGGAACTAATTTCTGTGAATACAACGTTTCCGGAATCAATTTGAATCAGGCAGCACAACCAATTATTACCTCTGAATTGGCGACTGATATCACTTGTAGAGACAGCAATGATGGAACTATTGAGGTGGTTGTTGGACCTGCAAATGTATTGGTGCCGTTTACATCAGAAGACACACCTATCACCTATATTCTGAACAACCTTACCACTTCTTCAGAACATGCGCGTAACAATACGGGAACGTTCTCAGATTTGCCTCAAGGGGATTATCAGGTACAAGTGGTGACACAACGTGGATGTGAGGTATTATCAGCGGTTCATACAATTACTAATCCGGCAGACTTTAGCATAACCGCTTCTGCACCTGATTTTGCTTGTGAGCCAGGGGCAAATCGCTACAGTTCTACGATCATTACGGTAAATGTGGTGGATCCCGGAACTATTGGTTCCGGATATCAATATAGTATCACAGGTTTTTCAAACTATCAATCTGGTAATACCTTCGAAATTGTGGACAATGGTTCGCCACAAAATGTCACAGTTTATGCCATTGACGGGAATGGATGTCAAACAACATTTGATTTGCCCACCATCAATCCACCAACGGATGTTGTACCAACATTAAGTGTTGTGAGTCCTTTGGATTGTGCCAACGAGGAACAAGTCAGAATTGATGTAGTGGGCACTACAGATTTTACCATAGTCACCAATTCAGTAGTTCCAGTTGCCAATGTAAATGTTAGTGGGCAATCTTTTGGGCTTGTTAATTTACCGGCTGCCGGTGATTATCTATTCGAAATTGTGGACAACACAGGAGGATGTACGTATCCATTACCGGTACATTCCGTTAATGAGCCACAATTGCCTACGGCTTTCATTTCTGAAGCTAAACCAGTGAGTTGTTTCGGAACCAATGATGGTGAGTTGTTCATTGAGGTAACGGACTATGTTGGAACGTATAACTATACGGTCTATATGGCAGATGATACCACTAAAAGTACTCCGATTGCATCAGGAAGCTTTGATACGACCAATTTCCCGGATGTGAATGGAGACGAAGCTAGAATAACAGGTTTGCCAGGAGGTAATTTATTAGTTGAGGTGGTGTCCACAGATGTACCGTTTTGTAGCAACGACAGTAATGTAGCAAACATTAGAACACCTAACGGACCCTTACAGGTTACCGCCAATTCTGTAGGAAATGTTGGTTGTGGCAATGATAGCGGTGAAATACAGGCTACCGGGACTGGAGGATGGGATAGTACTCCCTATGAATATCGTTTAATGTTCAGTACTGATGGTGGAACGACCTATATCACAGAAATTGCAGCCTTTTCCAATAATAGTGGCTTTACAGGACTTGAATTTGGTTTTTATCGGGTGGAAATAAGGGATTCCGAGCTTTGTACTAACTTCTTTGATATTGAACTTGAAGAAGTCCCTCAAATAGAGGCGGGTATTAGACAACCTCAAGGATTGGATTGTCCAAATGGGAACAATGCTGTTTTGGAAGCATATGACCCATCGACCGGAGATGCCACTACGGCGACTGCCGGAGCTACAGGGGGATATCCAGGAGCTGGTTATAACTATCGATTACTGTATTTGAATAGTAACAATAATACGGATGTTGCATCTACTAGTGGATTGCAGAATACCCCAACGTTTATTGGAGCAAGTGGAGGTTTTATTAGTGCAGGATGGTATGCCATTGAAGTATCTTCAAGCTTTGGGTGCCTATATGTTACGGAGCCCTATTTTGTAGAACCACCACCACCGGTTGAACCCTTATTGGTACAAACGCGGGTACCTGGTTGTGGAGGCGATGGTGAAATGCGCTTGTCCATCCGTAATCCCGACCCTTCATTTACCTACGAATATGCGCCAGTCGAAAATGGCGTTGTGGTGGGGCCTTATCAGAATATGGTTGGAACTTCAATATTAGTTTCGGGTGTTCAAGGTATTACCTATCAATTTGATGTAAGAAAGACGAGTGCGGCGAGTACATGTTTGGCAGTTCGTTCAAATGGGATTACGATGACAGATGCCACTGGAATAACCTTATTGCCCAATTTGCCGGATGACATTTCCTGTGCTTCTGAGTTGGATGGTAGAATTGAGTCCTTTGTAAATGGGGGAGTAGGTGACGATACCTTCTATCTCTATAATGGTGACCCGGTGGATGCTTTTAACCCATCACCCTCGGCAACCTTATTTAGGGGGCCACAGGATAACGGAACCTTTGAAGGTCTACCGGAAGGAACGGATTATTACATAGCAGTTACAAGTGGAGCAACTTGTATGGATATTGCAGATCCTTTTGAAATAGTTCGGCCAGATCCAATTATTTTCGACGCGACTCCTACAACGGTAAGTTGTAACGGAGAACAGGATGGGACAATTACGGTAGAGGTATTATCCGGAGGTATCGGTTTAATTCAGTTTGCCATTGATCCCAACTTCAATGAGTTCTTCAGTGAACCAACCACTCCTGGAGTGTATACCTTTGAGGACTTGGCACAGGGTACTTATGAAATTTTGATTCAGGATGAAAACGGATGTTTTGAACGCGATTTTATCACCGTCGAAGAACCTGAAGTTTTGCAGGCCATTAACATACAGACCACTCTGAACTGTGTATCGGTGCCAATGATGGAACGATGACTTTTGAGATAACCGGGGGAACACCTATTAATGACCCTATGGTTAGCTCAACTCCCTATTACGAATATAAGGTGGAGATGATAGATCCTGTAGACGAAACCGGTACAGGTATTTTTGAACCTTATGTAGCGGGACAATTGATAGAGAATTTACAAGGAGGAGCCTCCTACGCCATACATATTAGGGATGCCAATCTATGTACGGGACTAGAGCTATTCTCTATAGGAATAGGTGTGGACCTAACAGCAGAACCTTTAGTTGTTTATGGATGCGAGGGCATTTTCCCTAACAGTACGGTAACAGTTAATATGTTGGGTAATGTGGCTATGGACGATTTGATGTTTGCCTTAGACCCGGTAGACCCTACCGATGCAATAACCGCCGATGCGGCTATGGAGAATCAATGGGGAGATCCGGCCCCAGGTGACCATACGGTGTATATATATCATCAAAATGGCTGTACCAATTTTGTGGAATTTGCTGTAGACGCATACGACCCGTTGACCTTATCTGCTGAAAAAACAGGTCCTAACGAGTTGGTAGCTATGGCCCAAGGTGGTTACGGAGGTTATGAATACTTCTTTAACGGCACCTCATATGGTAGTGAAACAACCTACACTACAAATCAAAGTGGTATGGTAAATATCAGGGTAGTGGATGCCAACGGTTGTGTGGCCGAAGTTGATCTGCCCTTCGAATTTACGGGAATGTTGGTAATTCCAAACTTTTTTACCCCTGATGGTGATCAATTAAACGACTTATGGCAAATACGTAATACGGAATTTTTTGATGAGGTGGAAGTAAAAATCTATGATCGTTATGGAAGGGTAGTGGCTGTATTGGATAAAGTGACTGGATGGGACGGAACCTATGATGGTAAGGAAGTTCCAACTGGGGATTATTGGTACGTTGTCAATGCCCTCGGTGATCGAAAAACCCGTTATGTTGGACACTTTACATTATATAGATAGAACTTTATAAAGGGAAGCTTGACTAGCTTCCCTTTTTTGTATCCCTAGTTTTTTAAGCTTTAAATATGTATCTTCCATAGGTAAAATGCGTAATCACATTGCTTAAAAAGGTAAGCCCTATACTACTTCTATTTCTTTGTAATTGTTGTGCCTCACAACCTAGTTTTACTTTAACGGATAATGAGTTGGAGACCTCCGTCACCGAGACCCTTAAGTATTACTTATATTACCCACCTGAATACGAGTTAAACCCGGAAAAGAATTTTCCAATACTGTTGTTTTTACATGGTGGGGGAGAAGTAGAGGAAGATTTGAACCCTAATGAAAGAATACCCCCTCCAAGCCTTATTTTACAGGGTAAAAAGTTTCCGTTCCTAATTTTGGCCCCGCAAAATTCATATTCGAAAAGTTGGTGGAATACTAGGGCGATTAAGCAACTTCTGGACACCGTTGTGGCCGAAAATAGAATTGACAAGAAGAAAATTTACTTATCAGGGATTAGCCGCGGCGGAGGTGCTGCCTGGGAAATGGCTGTTCAATACCCGGAGACTTTTGCCGCTATGGCAGTCGTTTGCGGTATGACCCCGTTACCCTATGCTTCTTGGATCAATAAAAAAATGGCTATATGGGTATTTCATGGTGAAGATGATGAAGTTATCCCTGTGGAGGAATCAGAATCCATGGTAAAAAAATTAGAAGAGTTTGGATACGATGTCCGTTTCACAAAATATGAAAATGTGGGCCATGATTCATGGTCTAAAGCGTATGCTACAGAAGAACTTTATGACTGGTTTTTAGAACAAAGTCTTACGAACTAGTATTTTAACGAATCCCATTTATTTGAAAGAAATTATGAAGACTACCACCATTTTGAGAACAGTAGTCCTATGCTTAATTTTTATCAGCAAAGGCTACCCCGTTAATGAAAGATCAGAGTCAATCAAAAAGAAGCCTAGGAACGTAATCTTCATTCTCACCGATGACCACAGATATGATTATATGGGGTTTACAGGTAAGGTTCCTTGGCTTGAGACTCCAAATATGGATAGACTCGCTAGTGAAGGGGCCTATCTTCCAAATGCTTTCGTAACAACATCCCTTTGTTCACCGAGTAGGGCTTCCATATTGACAGGAATGTATTCCCATAGTCATACTATTGTAGATAATCAGGCTCCTGATCCAGGCAATCTCACCTATTTTCCTGAGTATTTAGAAAAGGCAGGTTATCAGACAAGCTTTTTTGGTAAATGGCATATGGGCGATCATGGTGATAGTCCACAACCCGGGTTTACACATTGGGAAAGTTTTCCGGGTCAGGGCGTTTACTATAACCCGACCTTAAACATTAATGGTAATAGGATTACTTATAAGGATTCCACTTATATTACAGATCTGCTTACCAATCATGCTGTAGAGTGGTTGGAAAAAAGGGATAGAAAAAAGCCGTTTTTTATGTATTTGTCCCACAAGGCGGTGCATGCCGGTTTTCAACCTGCCATAAGACATAAAGGAAAATATAAAGGAAAACAAATTGACCTTCCTTCAACCTTTGAACAAACAAAAACAGGTGCCTATAGAGACCTTAAATGGCCTCAATGGGTTGCTGACCAACGTATAAGTTGGCATGGTGTTGATTATATGTACCATGAGAACAGGAATATTCATGAAATGATAGTAGATTATTGCGAAACCCTTTTGGGAGTCGATGAAAGTATTGGTACGGTTATGAACTACCTTGAAAAGGAAGGTTTAGATGAATCGACACTTGTAATTTATATGGGAGATAATGGTTTTAGTTGGGGTGAGCATGGTTTGATAGATAAACGGCATTTTTATGAAGAGTCGGTCAAAGTGCCTCTATTGGTTCGTTGTCCGGAATTGTTTCAAGGTGGAATTCGTCCTAAACAAATGGTGCAGAATATAGATATAGGGCCCACAGTTTTGGCAGAAGCGGGAATAGAGCAACCACTGCATATGCCTGGCACCTCGTTTATTCCAATATTAACCGGTCAAACAGATGAAAACATTAGAAAAGAAGTGTTTTATGAATACTACTGGGAATATGATTTTCCTATGACGCCTACTGTTTTTGGGATGCGAACTGATAAATACAAATACATCAAATACCATGGAATTTGGGATCGCAATGAACTGTATGATTTGGAAAATGACCCCGACGAAATCTACAATCTTATTGCTGACCCTGATAAACAAGAGTTGGCTAAATCAATGTCAGCTGCCATTTATGATTGGTTAAAAGAAACCAACGGGATGCAGATTCCGCTCAAGCGGACCGTAAAGTATAGGTTTGGTGATTTTAAGCACAAAAATGAACATTAAACAAAATCCGAGAAATTTTTCAATAGATCAAGGTATAAGGTTGTTCTCCGTAATCAATAAATCAACATCGGAATTTCGCCAAGCTTCATTAAGATGCTTCGGAACGGTAGTAAAAGAATAACTAAATGAACTCAGGACAATATCAACGTCACCATCTTGGTCAACATCACCAGTGTCCATAAGCATCCATCTTCCTAAATTACTAGAATCCATTCGATAAGGCTCAAATAGGAACTGATCTGGGTTTTTATTTTCTAAGTATACAAAGGAATAGGTGGGTGATTGGTTGTAATTTGGAAAAGTGGATAGAATTCCAAAATCCAAATCTCCGTCTTGATCAAAATCATTGGAAACAAGTCTCGGTCGCACCGTTCATTGGATAAAAGAATTTTTCTTCAAAATTATTATTGCCGTCATTGATATGGATTCTAAGACCATGGTATGGTTTATGGACGTAACTTTTATCGGCATTGTCTCCATGTACGGTAACAAAATCCTCATACCCGTCATTATTGAAATCCATGATTTCGAACCAACTGGAACCATAAAGCGGACTAAATTTTATTGGAGTCTCCATTCTGAATTTTAGATTATCCTCCTGATAGAAAATGGTGATACCTTCTCGCCCTTGAGACGTAAGAACTACCAAATCATCCATTCCATCCTTGTTCATGTCTTTTGCCAGTGTCCTAATGCTACCTGGCTGGTTTAATAGAGTTGTATTTTTAAAAATAAAATCACCTTTATGACTTAGAAGGGAGAGCTTTCCTGTTAAATCACCAAATTCACAGACAACAACTTCGTCATGGCCATCTTTGTCAAAATCAAATACCAAGGTATGTACAGGTCTATGTAATTGTATTCCAGCTCTATTTAATTTTCGTTTGCTCGGCTCAATAACGTGAACGCTACCACTTGGAAGCTCTGATGGATTAAGGTACCCTACATAGGTAAAATATTTTAAAGTATCTTTTTTGGAATAGGAGGTTACAGCATTTTCGGTTCTTTCTGTTTTGGTAACTTGCTTTGTTATGGGGTCATAATGTATTAGTTTACCATTTAGATTTCCCGTAATTATTTTTTTTTGCAAACTGTCATATTCCAAAAATGTGATGAGCGCACCTTTTGTACTATCCAAAATTATTGGGGCTAACTTAAATTGTGATACTTCTTTGCCAGGGGCAATTACATTTTGGTTATTAAGGGAATCTTTGGCCATTTTAAGAATATATTCCTTCACTAAATTCCAATCCTTAATATCGATCATAGGTTTTTCTCGGATAAATCCCGGATTCGACAATGGCAAATTTTTCCATTCGAGTGACCTTTTCATATGGATCGTAGGTTGAGTCTCTAATACCCATTCGAGCACCCATATCAGGGAGTACACCTTGTTCCCATATATGCTTTGGTAAATTCTCTATAGCTGGAAGTAAATGACAGCTGGAACAATAAGATTCATACAATGCAACAGCCTTTTTTTTCCCTTGATCCACACGAGCATATGGCTATTAAAAATAGGATATAAACCGTGCGTTTCAGATCTGCATGTTTTGTCATATTAATAAAAGGAGATTTCTTCCAATAGTATATATATACCACAGCAGATTTCAAAAATTTATTTTAAATGTATTGTATTAAGGATAATAGGCTCCACATAAATGGGACTATTCATTTTTTAAAAATACCTTTAGAGGCCCCCTATTTTGCGAAACTACGATAAAAGGATTATTTCCTGTTGCATTTTTAACTATGGTAATATCCTTGGTATCACCTTGTGTAATAAAACCACTTTTCTGAATATCAACAATTGTAAAATTACCCTTACCGTCTCCTTCGAGCAAAAATCCATTAGAAGCATCGTATTTGCCTATAAACACCTCATTCCCATAGTCATTTCCTACCAATAACACATCATCATGACCGTCATCGTTGTAATCGGTAATGGCAATACTGTTTATAGGAGCCATCTGAGCCTCCCATGGCAACTCTTTTAAGTTGAATTTTCCATTTCCTAAATTCTCCAAATAAACGCTCCTATCATAATTTCCAGTAAATGTATTCGCACCTTCCAATTCCTTTTTGTTGAATAGAGTATTTATATCCGCTTTTGCATAGCCTTTATAGGTAGTGTATTTAGATCGGAACAAAGGGCTCTGTCCATTCAAATCTCCCCAAAAATTGACGGGAAAGGCCCTATACTCGGATTATCAAAACTATATTTCAAATAGGTGAACATTACGGGGTCGATAGTACCATTGTTATCGAAGTCCTTGGAAATTAATTTTGTAGGCCTATCTCGGGAAGGTTGATAAAAATTATTCGCTCCTAAATTCCCAACGATAAAATCCAAATCACCATCCTTATCAAAGTCATGCGCTTTTATGCTTTCCCAAAAGCCATATAAACTGTCAATTCCTGTATTTTCAAATTTGGTCAGATTCTCCCCGTCATTCTTAAAAACTGTAATCGGCATAAACTCGCCTATAACAATAAGGTCATCTCTCCCATCGGCATCTACGTCGGCCCACGCAGCATCGGTAACCATACCAATTTCACTTAAGCCAGGAGCATTTGAATCTGAAATATCGATTAGTTTACCGTTGTCATTTTTTAAAAGAAAACTTTTTTCCGGAATAGGGTATTTTGCGAAAGGTGTTCTTCCACCCACAAAAAGGTCCACATATCCATCACCATCAAAATCCTTCGCTTTTACGACAGAACCACTTTTCCTTATTTCCGGTAGTTTATCCGGAGCATGGCTAAAATTACCTTTTCCATCATTCAAAAGTAACCTATCTAGATAATAGCTATCATCCGGTGTAAATTCATTACTTCCTGAAACAAAATAAATGTCCAAATCACCATCATTATCAAGGTCAAAAAGTGTAATTCCTTCTTCCTCATATTTTTTATCCTCCTCTTCTGTAAAGAGTTCCTTTTTTGCAAATTTTCCGTTAGTATCCTGTAAGAATAGAGCAGGGGAGTATCTAGCAGAACTTCCTATGATAAAATCTTCTATACCATCGCCGTTTAAATCTCCGGAGGCTAAACATGATCCATTTTGAGTAAGCTTGTGCGGCAGTATTCTTTGAATATTAAAATCTACCACATCCAGCTCCTTATGCTCGTAATCTATATCTTGATCCCCTGAAACTTCTACGTAAACCTTTTTTTCCGATTTTGGTTTGAACGGGAATTCCGGACTATCCGAATCAATAGGCGAGGCATCTTCTTGATTTAAAACCAGTGTTTGGTTCGACTTTACGTTGTCAAATTTTTGAAATGTACCATTGGGCCAAAGGACTTCAACAGCACTTATCTCAGTTTTGTCTCCCAGTCCAAAATGGACAATACCATCTAAGGAGGACATATAGCCCCTATAAAAGTAATTTTCGTAATATTGAAAAGTACCGTCTTCAAACCGAATGACGACTTTAGCACCTACGCCATACGTATTCGAATTTTTAAGGTTAATCTTTAGATAATTATCATTCGTTTTTAAGTTGTTTCTAAAAACAAAAGCTGGGTCGTTAATGTTGTTTACTACATAGTCCAAATCGCCATCATCGTCCAAATCCGCAAAAGCGGCGCCATTGGAGAAAGATGGAATATTCAAGCCCCATTCTTCTCCTTTGTCCTCAAATTTACCTGTCCCATTATTTTCATATACGTAGTTAGGAATTTTAATAGTGGGTATTGAGTCCAACAATTTCTCCGGCCCTAGGTATCTGCTGACGTTGAATTTAAAATCACCAAAGTCCAAATCCGTTATATCCCTAGGGAACCCGTTGGTAATCAACAAATCCCTATATCCATCATTATCCATGTCAGCAAATAGTGGCGACCAACTCCAATCCGTTTTTGAAATTCCGGACATAAGACCTACCTCGCTAAAGGGAACCCCATTACCATTACCTTTTTGGAGCATATTTCGGGTATATTGATATTCATAATCGTACCTATCATTAAGAATATAGTTGGTGTACTTGTTGCCTGCGATAGTTGTTTTTAGCCTCTGGTTGGTTTCTCCGAGCATGTCCAAGGTTATTATATCCAAATAACCATCATTGTTGAAATCGGAGATATCATTTCCCATGGAAAATTTACTTTGGTGCTTTACCAAATCCGATATTTTGTTCGAAAAGGTTCCATCTTGATTGTTAATGTAAAGGATGTCATTGGTAAGATAATCGTTGCTAACGTAAATGTCCGGCCAATTATCATAATTGATATCTGCAATGGCCAAACCCAGCCCATAACCTTCTATGGTTATTCCAGCTTTTAGCGTGACATCTGTAAATGTACCGTCTCCATTGTTGTGATAAAGTCTATCATTGCTCAATGCAGAACCATCGGTTATCTTTTTTCTATAGTTAGATGGTAGCACATGTATATCTACATTGTTAAGTACGTATAAATCCAATAGGCCATCTTTGTCATAATCAAAGAAAGTGGCACCCATACTATTTCCTGTGTCCGCAATACCATACTCCTTAGCCATCTCTTTGAAAGTTGGAATCCCTTCTTTGTTTACACCCTGGTTAACAAAAAGCATATTTGTTTTTTCGGCTTCTGATTCAAGCATGGCAGCACACACGTAAATGTCCAGTAAATTATCCTTGTTGATATCTACAAGTGTAATACCTGTACTCCACTTATCACTAGCCTCAACATTGGCTTGTTTGGAAATATCCAAAAACTTAAAGTTCCCTTCGTTCAAGTAAAGCTTATTTGAAACTTGGTTTCCTGAAAAAAATATGTCCGGTTTGTCATCATTGTTAAAATCACCGATAGCAACACCGCCTCCGTTAAAAATATATTCACTTGTTAAAATATTGAAGCTATCCGTTTCAACAATTTTATTGTTGAAATCGATTCCGGAACTATCGGGAGAAATAAGCGTAAAGAGCTTCTCTTTTTCCTTTTGACATGAAATAGCTGTAAGACCAATAATGAGTAAAAGGCAAATATATTTTTTCATGAGAAAACGGGATGATTTTTTGGTAATGAACAAAATATGACTCTATAAGATCGAAAAGTAGTTAGTTGTTTGTTTTGCAAATTTAATTAAAAGGTAATGCTTTATGAAGGGAAGACCTTAAAAGGGTTGTTGTTTAAACTTTTGTTAAACAATTTTTGAATTTTATTTATAAAAAAAGGGACGTATTTAATACGCCCCTTTTTCTAAAAGTTTGATACAGTTATTAGTATCCTGGATTCTGTGTTAAAATATCAGCTCCAGTTTGATCAATTTGAGCCTGTGGAATAGGCATGTATTCATTTTTACCAGCAGTAAAGCTAGCTCCACCAAACTTAGTAACCAATAAAGTTGATTCGTAGTCAAGGTAATCATTAAGTACATCTGCAGCAACTCCCCATCTTACAAGGTCGAAGAAACGATGTCCCTCTTCTGCTAACTCTAATTTTCTTTCAAATCTAACAGCCTGTCTAGCAAAATCAGCATTCGGGAATGAAGTATACTCTGATATTACATAGTTTGCAGCATTTTCATCAGAATCATACTCTTTTACCCAATGTTCAGAATTTGCCGCTCTAGCTCTCACCATGTTCACATACTCCAATGCCTTATCCAAGGAACCTGCTTCTATCTCAGCCTCTGCAGCCATCAAAAGAACATCTGCAAAACGGATAATAGTATAGTTCATTGTGGCATAACCACGGATCCAAGAACTACCATCGGTAAAACTATTTTCTTGGCTTCTATAGTAGATGTATTTTTTTGGAGAATAAGGACCTGCATAAGGCTGGCTTCTAATCCAAGCTTTACCAGGGTGCTCTATCCAATCCAAATAAGGAATACCTCTTCTACCTATTACATGGTCAATTCTTGGATCTAAAGGACCTGCATCTTCAGTAAATGGCTCGTCAGCTTCAATACCATAGTCATTAGCCAATGCATTTGCAGGGTCGTTGTAAGAACCATCCAATAGTGGCAATCCTTCAGCAGTAGTTCTGTAGGAGTTGGCCATTTCAAAACTTGGCTGGAAGAATCCACAGCAGTTACCTGGACCATCGGAGCCAGTGTTGTACGGATAGTTCAAATCATCGAACCAGTTGGCGTTTTGAGTGCTACCAGTATTGTTAGCAGACTCTACGTCCATTACTGACTCTGCATGGTTGTCATTCTCTGCATTAAAAATCTGTGCATAATCATCAAGTAAAGCATAAGCCTGACCATCTGAGGTTGTACCGTTCGCGATTACATCATCGAACCATGATTTTGCCTCACCGAATTTTGATTGGAACAATTTCGCTTTGCCCATGTAGGCCGCTGCGGCCCATTTGTTAACCCTACCAGGACCATTGGTTCCCGGTAAATTGTCATATGCAAATTGGAAATCAGACTCAATAATGGCCCATGCGTCCCCATTATTTGGTAAAAGGGCAATGTCCGCAGATTCTACCGTTTCATCAAAAACAACAATATTGTTAAAGTGTTTTTTAAGGTCAAAATAGAAATGACCTCTTAATAAACGCGCTTCACCGGCAAGACGAGCAGCATTTGCGGCATTTAACTCAGTAGAGTTGGCAATGGCGTTCAACACCTTATTGGCTCTGTTAATACCTTCATAACGAGCTCTCCAAAGGTTGTTGAAATCATTGTTAGGGTCAACTGGACTGGCCTCGTACCTTTGAATAGGGTTTAGGGAACCATAATCCCCAGCATCCGTTCCTTTGTTGGCTTCACCTCCTAGTACAGAACCAGTGGCCCAGTGGTTAGGACCCTCGAATCGGTTACCAAATACACCATTAAGTGCACTGTAGGTTCCGATTAACAAGCCATCAATACCAGCAGCCGTACTAACCTGGGCATCCGCCAAGGAATCCGTAGGAGCCACTTGTAAAAATTCATCACTACAAGACATGGTGGCCACAAGCATGGCACCTAGCAAAAGTGATGGAGTTTTAAATTTAAATGTTTTCATAGTTTACTTTTTTACTAAAGTTACTAATTATTTGTATAATGTTTTGAATTTGAAAATGTTAAATCCCTATTTCAAGGGTTATAGCATAACTTGGTGTTACAGGGAAGTTCCCTACGTCAACACCAAAGTTGGTATCAGGATCTGCAACCTGTGGATCTAAACCACTGTATTTGGTAATGGTCCAAATGTTGTTTGCATTAAGGCCTACACTGAATTTGCTAAGTCCCATTTTTTCCACCAAATCGCTGTCAAAATTATATCCAAGTCTCAACTGAACCAATCTCAAGTAGCTACCGTCCTCTACATACCAAGAGTTGGCTGCAGCACTCGTACTTAAGTTGGAGGCGCTTTCCCAGTTGGGGCAGCGGCATTATTGCCAAGTTCCGGTGTCCAAGAATCGAAGGCTACAGCACCTTTAGCAGATCCTTCAAAAGTACCAAAGAAATGGGTAAACCATCTAGATTGGTTAAAAATCTCATTTCCATAAGATCCGTACCAGTATGTCCGGAATTCCAAATTCTTGTAACGTAATAAAATATCCAAACCACCTGTATAATCTGGTACAGCGTTACCAATAACTGTTCTGTCATCCGGGGTAATGGCACCATCACCATCAATATCGGCATATTTAAAACGGCCAACAGCAGCGTCTCGGTTGTGTTGGAGAGTTGTCCACTTCCGCTTGTGAATTAAAGTACCCTATCATTTCATATCCAAAGAAGGTAGAGATTGGCTGCCCAACAGAGTTTCTAATAGGAGCAATACCACGGTAGGCGATGTTGTCTCCAAAGAATTCAATACCTGGGGCAAGAGCCGTAATCTCGTTCTTAAGGAAGGAGTTGGTGCTACTTACTTGGAATGTAAGGTCTTCTGTAATATTTCCTCTTCCAATAATCTGAAATCAACTCCACTGTTGCTCATTCCACCAATGTTTACCGATGGAGCAGCAGCATAGTTACCGGTAGTACCTGGTAACGGTACCTGGTATAAAAGGTCTTTAGTGTCCTTTTTCCACCAGTCAAAAATAAATTCCAATTTATCGTTCCAAAAAGCAAGGTCAAAACCTATGTTGGTAGTTTCAGAAGTTTCCCATTGTGCATTAGTGTTACCAATCCTGCTGGCGGCAAAACCTTCATTGGCACCACTATTTTGACCGTCTATCGGATACCAAGTATTTCCTCTGTCAGAAGCGAATAAGGAGAATTGGTTGTTAGGTGATACGTTGGAATCACTACCCATTTGTCCCCAACCGGCTCTAAACTGTAAATTGGAGATAAAATTTTGATTCTGCATGAAAGGTTCTGAACTTACGTTCCAACCAACAGAGGCTGCAGGGAAAGTACCATATCCGGTATTTTCTCCAAAACGTGAAGAACCATCCCTCCTGATGACACCGGTTAAAATGTATTTCTCGTCAAAGCTATAATTCAAACTTCCAAAATAGGAGAAATAGTTGGATCCCTTAAATTGGTTGCTGTTCACTACAGGACTTTGAACCACACTTAAACTTTGAAAATCCAAATCCGTAGAGAAAGGATTGATACCAGAACCGTTTATGTTTCTTCCCCTACCGTCGTTCAAGGCTTCAATACCTCCAAGTAGATTTAATTTATGTTTTCCGAATAGCTTTTCATAACTAGCTGTATTGGTAAAGGTCTATGCGAAACCATAACCACTACCTTCAGAGAAGAAGTTACTAGCTTCAGGTTCTGAGTCGCCTAAATATCTAAAGTTATAATCTACATAATGGTAGTTATTGTAGGATCCACCCAAGCTTGTTCTTAAAGTAAGACCTTCAATTGGCTTAAGTAATAAATAAATGTTACCAAAACCACCTATGTTATAATTTTTGTCATCGCCATTGTTCAATTTTAACCTACGAACTGGGTTTCTTGGGTTATTAAAACCGGCGGCTCTTGTACTGGCAAAACTGCCAAATTCATCATAAACAGGAATAATGGTAGGCATTCTAAATGCTGAAAGTACTTCAGATTCATCATCGGCAACCTCAACACCACCAGCACCACCAAATACTCCAACTGCAGATCTATAGGTTACCTGGAAGTTTTCACCTATGCTCAACCAAGGAGTAACATCCCATTCTGAATTGAAACGGGCGGCATATCTAGAAAATTCTTGGGACAATACAATACCGTCCTGATTTTGGGCAGAAACACCCATGTAAAATCTACCATTCTCATTACCACCATCAAAGCCTAAGGAAACCCTACTTTGAGGTGCTATCCTAGTAATCTCCTTATACCAATTAGTTCCCTGTAAATTTGGACGAATTAGGAAAGTTGCTTCGGATTTGCTTCATAAGCAGCCCTTACTGCTGCCAAATCCACCTCCGAGGCGCTAACACCATTGGCTCCATTGGCATGCAAATAATCAGGGATTACAGGGGTAGCATTGGTACCATATTGTGGATGCGTGTACTGAACCGCTGTGCCATTAACCGCTGCGTTATTCTCATAAGCAATATGGGTATAACGAGCCATGTCTATAGGGTTTAGCATATCCGGAGCTCCGGCTACGTTTGGATCAACGACACCGCTATTAACGTTTAATGTCATTGTAGTCTTTCTTTTGGCCCTAGAACCTTGTTTTGTAGTATAAACGATTACCCCGTTTGCAGCTCTTGCACCATAAATAGAGGCAGCCGCCGCATCCTTAAGTACCGTAGCCGTCTGTACATCATCAGGATTAACAAAATCCACGTTTCTAGTGGGTACTCCATCCACTACGTACAAAGGCGCGTTGTTTCCAAATGAGTTGAAACCACGTACCCTAATGCGGCTAGTAGTACCAGGCTGACCATTGGTAAGTACGGTTACACCGGCAACCCTACCTTGTAACTGTTGCTCAATGTTACCTGAGGGTACCGCAGCAAGGTCTTCCGCCTTTACAACGGAAACAGCCGCAGTTGTTTCCCTTTTTGCCAATACCTGATAACCTGTTACCACTACTTCGTCCAATGCAGCAGCATCTTCCAAAAGGGTGACGTTAACAGTTGAGCGACCTCCAACAGCTACTTCCTGTCTTTGAAAACCAATGTAGCTGAATACCAAAGTTGCCCCGATTCAACGTTTAGGGTAAAGTTTCCGTCAAAATCAGTTTGAGTACCATTGGTAGTACCTTTTTCCACTACGTTAGCACCAGGCAGCGGTGTACCGGTTTCATCCGTTACCGTACCTGTAACAGTGGACTGTAAAGTTTCATCCAACACAATCTTGTAGTTGGTAGTTGTTGCATTTGCAGAAGCCAGTTGAACTCCTAAACAAATGACCATCGATAAAATCCCGGATGTAAAAAAGGAAATACCTCTCTTAGACTTTACCGATTTGAAATCATGCTTTTGATTCATAATCCTTGTTGTTTGTTAGTTTAAATTAATCTCCTTGAACTGGTTTTTAAAGGGTTTCCGTGAGTAAAAGAAACTGTTAAAAAAACCAAATTCGGCGTAATGATAACAAAATATTATGACTTATAAATAATGGATAATTCAATATTTTTAAAAATCAAGTGTTAAAAATTCACTTAAAATATTGAGCAAATCCCATAATTGACCGTTATTGTTGAGTTTGGAGGCAATTATAGGTGTTTAAAATTATCAAATCGATAATTAGCTAAATTTAACATTATTGTCTCGTGGTGTGTCAATAATCGACTCTTTTTGCAAATTTCAAACGTTGTAGTCCTTGTTTGATTTTAGACTGAACCCCTATATTTTTGTAGGATTTTTCGTTTTAAAGTTGGGCTGTTTTAATGGCAGAAATGATGATCAAATCATTGTGATGATTCTTGGTGAAAAACAGGAAATTATGCCCTCCTTCCTTTAGTTTCGTTTTCTTGCGAATTTCAATCACGGATTCGGAAAATTTCTGGTCGTGATATTGGCTTTTTTCATTCCCAACTGCTTTATGTTTTTTTTAGAATAGGGAATTGTCCTGTCTATTTTAAAAACTCTACCTGGGAATGGCACCAGTTCGTTTGAAGTGTATAAGTGGGAGTGTTCTTGTAGTTTTATTAGTCCATGACTTTTTCCAACCAAATTGAAGGCTCCTGACTTCATAATGGCCGCATTGGGTTCATATAAAAAGGAAAGTGGCTCGGAATATTCAACCAGTGTTTCTTTCTCTTGACTTACATGAAATTGAAAAATTTGATTTTCGCCCTTTTCTATATTGATCGTTTTTATGAGGGGTTCTTTCAAATATCCCTTTTTTAGTTCCCGAGAGAATTTCCTTTACCTCGTTGTCAACACTTAGGACATGAACTGTAGATACATTTTGCAACCGCTGTATCCCTAAGGAGATATCCAATAATGGCCCCGTTTTAATTAGGATATTATCAGCTTTGGAAAAGAAAAGTTCGAGCCATTGTGTTACATCGGGTTCGCAGTCTTTTAGAAAGTATACCTTTTTATTGTCTTTGTCCCTTCTAGAAGGATCAAGATATATCCAATCAATTTTACCATGATAAGTTTTCAGGTATTCAATACCATCCTCAGCTACACAAATAACATTATTTAAACCAAGCTGCTTAAAATTATGTTCGGCTATTTTGGATAAACCCTCGTTTGCTTCAATATGGAATACCTGTTTGACCTTTTTAGAAAAGCAATAGGTGTCAATTCCAAATCCACCGGTTAGATCCAACAAAGTATTACCGGAAACCAAGTTGGCCTTATAATGCCCGGTAACTTCGGAGGAGGTTTGAGAAATATTCAGCTTATTAGCGTAATAAATACTATTAGTGGCAAACCAAGTAGGTAATTTTTTCCGGGCTTTTCTTTTGGACTCTATTTGTTCAACAATTTCCTTATTGTCAACGTTAGTAAATTCCTTTTTGCCCAAAAGGATGGCATGAACGTCCGTATTCAAATTATGGTTGATAAAATCCTGTACCTTCCTATGTAGTAGGTTTTCGTTCAAAAGGTGTTAAAGGTTTTCCGTAAGGGATTTTACTATTTTATTTTCGGCCAAAAATTCTTTTAGAATAACTTTAATAGCAGTATAACCAGGAACGGCTACTATCATACCCACGACCCCAAACAAGAGCCCCGCAATTATAATTACCAAAAATATTTCCAGTGGATGTGATTTTACACTATTGGAAAAAATAAAAGGTTGTGAGAAAAAATTATCCACCAATTGGCCGATGGCCAAACCAATAAGCACGTAACCCGTTTTTGGAAGAATTACTTCGCTAAAATCCGCTCCTAGATTACTGGTCATGGTTAGGGTTATCATAAGGGCCCCGCCAATCAAGGGACCTATATAAGGTATAATGTTGAACAAGGCGCACAAGAAGGCAATGACAATAGCATTTTCAATCCCTACTATTAAAAGCACTATGGTGTAGATAATAAATAGGATAAAAATCTGAAGTAAGAGGCCAACAAAGTACCTTGAAAGTAAGTTGTTGATTTTATCTATCGAGTTGATCGTACCTTTTTCCTTTGTCTGCGGAACAAATATTAGCAGACCATTTTGAAAGAGCTTGCTATCCTTTAAAAAGAAGAAGGAAATGAAAAGTACTGAAAATAGGCCAATGCTTGCCGAACTCAAAATACTCAACAAGGAATTCAGGAAATCGGGCACAAATCCTATATCCAAACCTTGGATGATGTTTTTTTCAATTTCTGTATCCTGTATTACGTCTTCTACTACATGTGAGGAAAGACCAAAATATTGGGTGGTTTTATGGTAAAGTGTATTTATGCTTTCCTGTAGTTCATCAATATTGAGCAAGGAAAGATTTTTACTCTGCTCTGTAATCAATGGTATAAAAAGGGCAAAAATACCTGCTAAAATACCTACCATTAAAATCATTGTTAGAATGACTGCCAAGGTGTTAGGAAAGTTCAACTTCCTCCTTAAAAAAAGTACGATGGGCCGGCCAATCAACGCAATCACCGCGGCTACAGCCAAATACGCCAATACAGACCGAATCAAGTAAAAGAAATATAATATGAGAATAATTCCAGCTATTATTCCGAGTGCCCTTAAAATTCCGTTGGCTATGGTCTTAGAGGTCATTGCTAATTTTTAAATACATAAGATATGATGTTAGCGCCCATTTGTAGCGCATTAGTCCTTATTTCTTCCGAATCATTATGTACGGCGGAATCTTCCCAACCATCACCTAGGTCCGACTCAAGGGTTAAAAGTAAAATTAGTCGATTGTTTTCAAATATCCCGAATGCCTGTGGTCTATTGCCATCATGCTCATGAATTTTGGGTAGACCTTGAGGAAATTTGTACTCCTGTGAAAAAATGGGATGGTCTATACCAATTTCCTCCAAATTGTTATTGGGGAACAATTCCTCTATTTGTCCCATTACATATTCTTTCATGCCATAATTGTCGTCAATGTGCAGAAAGCCTCCGAGATAAAAGATAGTTCCTTAGATTTTCTTTTTCTTCAGAGGAAAACACCACATTTCCATGACCGGTCATATGTAGAAAAGGGTACTGGAAAATAGAATTGCTTCCTACTTCCACAGTTTCCGGTTTTGTGGTGAGTTTCGTTCCAATATTAGAATTGCAAAAATTGATTAAGTTGGGGAGTGCCGTTGGGTTTGCATACCAATCTCCCCCTCCCTGATACTTTAAAATGGCTATTTCCTGGGCACTAGTAGATGCAATAGTAACCACAAAAACCAGTAGGATGACTAATAACTTTTTCATTGTTATAAACTTGTCATCCAAAAATAAGCAATAACTAGCTATGAAAAATAGGCCGAATTATATTTAGCCATTATTGATAATGGCCACGGTGGTACAAGCTACTATGGCTGCAGTTTCTGTCCTTAGTCGATTTCTCCCCATGGAAACAGGAAGATAACCTTTCTCTTTAGCTAATTTGATTTCACGAATTGAAAAGTCTCCTTCAGGACTGATCAAAATGGTAATGGGTTTATCTCGGAATAACGCGTCTTTTAAGTTCAAATCTCTCGGAATCATCGCAGTGTGCGATAAACAACCCGCCTTCCCTTGGTGCCTCAATAATTTCATTGAAATTGGTTAAGTCGTTCAATTTAGGTAAATAGGCCTGCATAGACTGTTTCATGGCGGATAGTAAAACCTTATTATAGCGATTCAATTTTATTGTTTTACGTTCCGAATGTTCGCAAACAACAGGTGTTATTTCATTGACTCCTATCTCCGTTGCCTTCTCCAAAAACCACTCGAACCTGTCATTCAGTTTAGTGGGAGCTACAATCATATGTAACCAGTAATTTTTTGGGTGAACCTTTTTTACCCCTGTAATTTCTACAGCGCATTTTTTTGGATTACTATCGGTAATTTTGGCACTTAGCATAAGACCTTTTCCGTTACTAATCAACACCTCGTCATTCACTTTCTTTCTTAGAACACGCACCATATGTTTGCTTTCTTCCGTATCAAATGAAAAATGGGAAGAGGTCTCATCCAAGTTGGGATTATAGAATAGTTGCATGTTTAAGAAGTTAAGTTGTATCGAGCTTTGGCAGAAGTATCTTGGTCGCAAACAGACCGGATTTGTATTTATAATAACCTACAATTCCGATCATCCCAGCATTGTCCGTGCAAAATTCAAAATTAGGGATATAGGTATTCCAACCTAGATCCTCTTCGGCATCATTTAGTGCTTTTCTTATACTGGAGTTTGCAGAGACTCCTCCACCAATAGCAATGTTTTTTATGCCTGTTTTTTTAACGGCCTTTTTAAGTTTTACCATTAAAATATTGACAATGGTATATTGTATGGATGCACAAATGTCCTCCAAATTTTCATCTATGAAATTTGGATTTTTGGAGGTTTGCTTCTGTATAAAATAAAGGATGCTCGTTTTAAGTCCGCTAAAACTAAAATTCAAATCCTTTACTTTGGGTTTTGGGAATTCGAATGCTAGCGGATTTCCGGATGCCGCATATTTGTCTATTAACGGCCCTCCGGGATAGGGGAGGCCAAGGATTTTAGCGCTCTTATCAAACGCCTCGCCTACGGCATCGTCCAGGGTTTGTCCCAAGATTTCCATGTCAAAATAATCTTTCACCTTAACGATTTGAGTATGTCCTCCGCTAATGGTCAGGGCAATAAAGGGAAATTACGGGGTTTTCATGTTTTCGGCCCTTATAAAATGTGCCAAAATATGGGCCTGCATGTGATTTACTTCAATCAGGGGAATCTCCAAGGCAAGTGACAACGACTTGGCAAATGAAGTGCCCACCAACAGGGAACCAAGTAGACCAGGTCCTCTTGTAAAAGCTATGGCGGATAATTGTTTTTTATCGATATTTGCTCTAGCTAAAGCTTGGTTCGTAACAGGGACGATATTTTGTTGATGTGCACGCGAGGCAAGCTCGGCACGACCCCGCCGTATTCCTCGTGAATTTTTTGGGAAGCGACCACATTGCTGAGTATAGTGTCGTTTTTTAAGACTGCCACGGAAGTATCGTCGCAGGAGGATTCAATGGCGTGAATATAAATAGTTTCGTTTTCCAACAGGTTTGGAATAAAAATTGAAATACAAAGGTAAAACATAATAGCCCTATCAAAAAACTTAGAAAAATACTGGTTAGAACACTTTTGGTTCTTTTATTGACCTGTGTTTTAGGGACTATTGTACTCTCTTTGCCCATTGTTCAGACTACCTTGGCCAAGTATGCCACAGACTCAATAAATGAGGAATTCGGGACACATATCAATGTAGAAAGGTTAAGGGTCTCCCTCATATCTTGGGACACTTCATTAAAGGGCGTTTTTGTGGAGGACTACAAGCAGGACACGCTTTTTTATATCAATGAATTAAAAACTTCTATCGTTAGCATAGGTAATTTGGCCAAGGGGCGGTTGGAGTTTGGGGATATTGAAATTGACGAACTTCATTTTAAACTGAAAACCTATTACGGCGAGCAGGAAACGAATATCAACGTTTTTGTTGATAAGTTGGACGATGGCAAGCCCAGGGCACCTGGAACTCCACCTTTCTTTTTCTCATCTTCTTTTGTGGATATAGAAAATAGTAGGTTTCAATATATTGACGAGAATTTGGAAAATGAAGAGGCCCTACACTTTAAAAATCTAAAAATACAGGCAAACGATTTTCAAATCTTAGGTCCGGAAGTGACTGCAGATATTGATAAAATGTCCTTTTTTAGTAAAAGGGGCATACAAGTTGAAAATTTGAAAACCGACTTTAAATACACAAAGGAACAAATGCGTTTTGATTCCCTTCAAATAAAAACGCCACTTTCCGAGCTTGATGGAAATATCGTTTTCAACTACAATCGAGAGGATTTTCAGGATTTTTTGAACAAGGTAAACTTGGTGGCAGATTTTCAGGAATCTACAGTTTCATTTGATGAAATCAATCTAATTTATAACGAGTTCGGCCAGGGTAAAACAGCAACCCTTACTACCAATTTAAGTGGAGTTTTGAACGATCTCAATATTAATAATTTGTTTTTGGTTTCCGACAACACTGGTATAAGGGGGGATTTTAATTTTAAGCATCTTTTTAACAAACAAAAATCCTTTATACTGGATGCCAACATGCGTAATGTGACCAGTAGTTATTACCAGTTAAATGCACTTTTGCCAAATTTCATTGGGAATTCATTACCGTCCACCTTTAGTAAATTAGGACAATTCACTATTAGGGGAGAGGCCCTTGTAACCGATTCCTCCATAGATGCCAAGGTAAACCTCAACACTGCGGTTGGCGATAGCTATTCGGATATTGTACTGTCCAATTTCAACAATATTGATAATGCTACATATACGGGTTTCATTTCTCTAATTGATTTTGACCTTGGGAATTTTGTAAATAGTAAAAGCCTGGGAAAGACCAATCTTGACTTTAATGTGGAGGGTCAGGGGTTTGTAACCGAAAAGCTGAATACAGAGGTAATCGGTCAGATTTACTCTATAGAATTCAATAACTATAACTATCAGGATATCAAGGTTTCCGGTATTTTGAAAGAACAGCTGTTTGATGGTTCCCTGACGAGTAATGATGAAAATTTAAAGTTCAATTTTAAGGGTCTTGCAGATTTTGGCGAGGAAAGCAATAATTTCAACTTTAAGGCATCCGTTGATTATGCCGACTTAAGGAAGTTGAATTTTATCAATGATAGTGTTTCCATATTCAAAGGTGATGTTAGCATGAACATAAGGGGTAATACCTTGGATAACATCGTTGGAGATGTAAATTTTACCAAGACGAATTTTCAAAATAAAAACGACACCTATTACTTTGAGGATTTTACCATTACCTCCACTTTTGAAAGTGACTCTATTAGAGTTGTAGATATTAATTCTCCGAGATATCATTACCGGATTTATGAAAGGTAATTTTAGGGTGAGGGAGTTGGGTAAGTTGGTTCAGAATTCAATTGGTAGCATTTATACAAATTATCGTCCTTTTAAAATTTCAAGTGGACAAAACCTCACTTTTAATTTTAAGATTTACAATAAAATTGTCGATGTTTTCTTTCCGAAGTCCGGTTTGACCCCAACACTTTTATCCGAGGTAAAATTGTATCTGACGAAGGTGATTTTAAACTTAATTTTGAATCTCCCAGTATAGTTGCTTTTGGTAATGAAGCCGATAGTATCGTCGTAAATATTGATAATAAAAACCCTTTGTTCAATACCTATGTTTCGGTGGGAGACTTAAAGACCCCCTATTATAACGTAAAGGATTTTAATCTGATAAACACAACGTTAAAGGACACTTTGTTCTTTAGGTCAGAATTTAAAGGAGGTAGTGAATATAATGATAGTTACAACCTTAACTTTTATCACACTTTTAATGCTGAAAATAAATCAGTCATCGGTCTTAAGACGTCTGATGTAAGTTTTAAAGGCAATAAATGGATTTTGAACAAAGATGGGAATACCAAAAACAAAGTAATCTTAAATAGAGCTTTAGACAGTATTTCCATTGAGGAAATTGTAATGAACAACGATGAGCAGGAGCAAATTCGCTTACGTGGACAACTTGCGGACTCGACGTACAAGGACCTTCAGCTTCAATTTAAAATTGTATCCCTGAACAAAATTACACCGGTAATCGACAGTCTAAAGTTGCAAGGTGAAGTCAATGGAAATCTCAATATTCTACAAAAAGATGGTATCTATCTACCATCTTCAAATTTAAATATCGATGAATTTGCAATCAATGATATGGCAATGGGAGATTTGGCCATTAGTATTGTCGGAAATAGGGATTTAACGGAGTTTCAGGTCAATTCGCAATTATCCGAAAATGGCATAGAGAAATTTGGTGTCGTGGGTAAAATCGAAAACAAGGAAGAAATGCCCACGGCTAATTTGGTCGCGAACTTCAGTAAGTTTCCTTTAGAACCTTTCAACCCATTAGGGGAGGGGGTTATAGACCATATAAGGGGTGATTTAGAAGGTCGTGTCAATATTACAGGCCCTGTGGACAATCCTAATTTCAATGGGTTGGTCACCTTGGATAATGCTGGAATTGCCATTCCATATTTAAATGTAGACTACAGCTTTGCTCCAGCATCACGGGTGCGTTTGGAAAATCAAACATTTGATTTTGAAAACATTGCCCTTTCGGATGTTGCTATGGGGACTCGCGCAAATCTGGACGGTACCATTACACATAGTTATTTCGATAATTGGGTGCTTAATTTTAATGTGAACACCAATAATAATCGATTCTTGATATTAAATACCGAATTTAAGGAAGGTGACTTGTATTACGGTACGGGATATCTTAATGGTACTGGAAGAATTTATGGATCTACCACAGCATTGAATATTACTGTGGATGGGGAAACGGCCAGGGGAACTTCATTAAAAATACCCTTGAGCGATGTGGCGAGTGTTGGGGATTATTCATTTATCAACTTTTTGGAGAAGGATAATATAAAATCTATCGACGGGCAACGACAGTTGAAGGATTACCAAGGTTTGGAATTGGAATTCAATTTGGACGTTACACCTGAGGCCGAAGTGGAAATTGTCACTGACACTAGAACGGGAAGTTCCCTCAAAGGTACTGGGGAAGGAATCCTTTTGATTCAAATAAATACGAACGGTAAATTTGAAATGTATGGTGATTTCGTTGTGGTTACCGGGCAGTTCAGGTATAAATTCGGTGGTATTATTGATAAGACTTTTACAGTGGAGCCTGGGGGGCAAATAAACTGGGATCAAAAACCCTTGGAGGCACAATTGAATATGGAGGCGGTTTATTCACTTACGGCAAACCCTGCACCCTTATTGGAAAACCAAGGATATACCGGAAGAATTCCTACAGATGTAATTATTCGTTTAACAGGGGAGTTACAAAACCCCGATATTGAATTTGGGATCAATTTCCCCAGTACCAACTCCATTGTAAAGTCAGAACTAGAGTATGCTTTACAGGATCCCACGGTTGCTGAGAAAAATGCCATATTCCTTTTGGCCCAAGGAAACTTTGTTAATGATCAAAGTGGTATCAATCAGCAAGCCATTACGGGTAACTTGGTCCAGAGTGCCTCAGGTATCTTAAACTCAATTCTTGGTGGAGGAAATGATAAGTTGAATTTTGGTCTGTCCTATGAACAAGGCTATCAAAGTACCGAATTAGAAACGGACGATAGGATAGGCGTAACGGTCTCTACTCAAATTTCCGATAGGGTGTTGTTCAATGGAAAGGTTGGAGTGCCAGTAGGTGGCGCTAGTGAAACCCTTGTGGCTGGGGACTTTGAAATTCAGGTTTTATTGAACGAAGAAGGTAGTTTAAGCGCTAAATTTTTTAGTAGACAGAGTGAGATTCAGGCATTTCTTCCCGATCAACAAGGGTCTACCCAAGGAGCGGGTTTGTCCTATGAGGTTGATTTCGATAGTTTTAGGGAACTATTCAGGAAAATCCTTAAGAAAGACGAAAAACAAGATTCTACGGACATTAAGGTGATTCAACAGCAGGAACCGCCTATTTCAGTTATGGGAAGGGATAGTTTGTTAAACTTTTATGCAAAGCCAAAATCTTTCTAGATCACTTTTTCAATTTGATATTGCGATCTATTGTTAAGCAAACATAGGTTTATGTCATATTTTGGTTAAAATGTAACATCATTACTATTTTTAAGCATTTATGTTGAAATGGATTGGTAACACATTTCGTAATTGAAAGAAGTTTTACTAATTTCGTTGGCTTAATTTTTCGAATGTCTTCAAACATAAAAAAAATAGCAGTGCTTACTTCGGAGGCGATTCTCCTGGAATGAATGCAGCCATACGTTCGGTAGTTAGGACGTGTGCGTACATGAAGGTTGAATGTGTTGGAATCTATAGGGGCTATCAAGGTATGATAGAAGGTGATTTTAAACCTATGGATGCCGAAGTGTTAATAATATTATCAACAAAGGCGGAACAATTCTAAAATCCGCCGAGATGTACTGAATTTAGGACTCCGGAAGGTAGGAAACAGGCCTATGACCAATTAGTTGCTGCAGGTATCGATGCTTTTGTTGTTATCGGTGGTGATGGTAGTTTTACCGGGGCCATGGTTTTCAATAAAGAATTTAACTTCCCTATTATGGGGATACCAGGTACTATCGATAACGATATATTTGGAACGAGCTTTACCCTTGGTTACGATACCGCATTAAATACCGTGGTTGACTGTATAGATAAGATTAGGGATACCGCCAGTTCTCATAACCGACTATTCTTTGTGGAAGTTATGGGCCGTGATGTGGGACATATAGCTTTAAATGCGGGTGTTGGAGCAGGTGCCGAGGAGATTTTGATTCCCGAGGAAAATCTTGGTTTGGATCGTTTGTTGGAATCTTTGAAAAGAAGCAAGGAGTCCGGAAAATCCTCGAGTATCGTTATAGTGGCGGAAGGAGACAAAACAGGGAAGAATGTTTTTGAGCTTAAAGAATACGTTGAAACGCATTTACCTATTTATGATGTAAGGGTTTCCGTATTGGGGCACATGCAACGAGGCGGTGCGCCATCTTGTTACGATCGTGTATTGGCCAGTAGGATGGGTGTAAAGGCAGTGGAATCCTTATTGGAGGGAAAGACCAATCTTATGGTCGGAGTACAAGACAATAAAATAACCCTTACCCCAATAAATAAGGCAATCAAGGGACATACTAAAATAGACAAGGAACTTATCCGTGTCTCTGAAATAATGACAACTTAAATTATAATCGATAAAAACAATAGAAAATGTCAAATTTAAAAATAGGAATTAACGGTTTTGGTAGAATTGGTAGATTGGTGTTCAGAACTACCGTAAAAAGAGGCGATGTAGATGTTGTCGCTATTAATGATTTATTGGATGTTGAGCACTTGGCATATTTATTAAAATATGATTCCGTACATGGACGATTTGATGGTACTGTAGATGTAAAGGACGGGAACTTAATTGTAAATGGAAAGACCGTTAGAATTACAGCGGAAAGAGACCCAAAAAACTGTAAGTGGGATGAGGTTGGTGCCACTATTGTTGCCGAGTGTACCGGTATTTTTACTACCCTGGAAACGGCTCAATATCATATAGACGGTGGTGCAAAAAAGGTTGTAATTTCAGCTCCTTCGAAAGATGCTCCAATGTTCGTTATGGGTGTTAACCACAAAGAGGTAAAAGCTTCTGATACAATTGTTTCAAACGCATCATGTACCACTAACTGTCTTGCGCCAATGGCAAAGGTTTTAAATGATGCTTTTGGAATTGAAGAGGCATTGATGACCACTGTCCACGCTACAACGGCTACACAAATGACGGTTGATGGTCCTTCCGAGAAAAGATTGGAGAGGTGGTAGAAGCGCGATGTTGAATATCATTCCTGCTTCCACTGGAGCTGCCGTAGCAGTGACCAAGGTAATTCCTGAGTTAAAGGGTAAACTTACCGGTATGGCTTTTAGGGTTCCTACAGCGGATGTTTCCGTAGTGGATTTAACAGTAAGATTAGAAAAGGAAACTTCTTATGAAGAAATCAAAAAGGCTTTTAAAGATGCTTCTGAAGGGGAATTAAATGGAGTTTTGGGCTACACAGAAGAGGCCGTTGTTTCCCAAGACTTTATTGGTGAGACAAATACCAGTGTGTTTGATGCTGATGCAGGAATAGAATTAAATTCCAAATTCTTCAAGTTGGTTTCATGGTATGACAACGAATCTGGGTTCTCCAACAAAATGGTAGACTTGATGCAACACGTAAATAGCCTATAATAGGCAATTAGATTTCATAGGATAATCCTGTGAATAAGGTATTTTTTCCTTATTTTCAGGATTATTTTTTAAATATCAAGGCATGATTTTAATTGTTGATAGTGGGGCGACCAAATCTGATTGGATCGCATTGGATGATAATGGCGATCAGCTCTTTTTGACCCGGACCTTAGGTTTGAGTCCTGAAGTGTTGACAAAGGATGTTATCGAGGACAGGTTGGCGAATAACTTTGAGCTTTCCAAGAACAGGGAGGATGTAACCCATTTGTTTTTTTACGGAGCTGGGTGTGGTACAGATCGGATGAAGAATTTCCTAAAGGATATATTCAAGGACTTTTTTCCCAATGCCGTGGCCGATGTAAAGGAAGATACCTACGCAGCTATATTTGCCACCACCAAGGTTGGGCAACAGGGAATCGTGTGTATTTTGGGCACAGGTTCCAATTGTAGTTATTATGATGGAGAAAAACTGCATCAGAAAGTAACGTCCTTAGGTTACATTCCAATGGATGATGGTAGTGGAAACTTCTTTGGCCGTAAATTGATAAGGGATTATTACTTCAACAAAATACCCAAGGATTTAGCCGAAAAGTTTGCCAGCCAATATAATTTGGAGGCAGATGTGATAAAAGACAATTTATACAAGCAGCCAAATCCAAATACCTATCTAGCAACATTTGCCGGATTTTTAATAGAAAACAAAGAGCATCCGTATTCAAGAGGTGTTATTGATAAAGGCTTTCAGCAATTTATCAACAATTACATCATGCAGTTCGATTTAGCAACAAAGGTTCCAATCAATTTTGTTGGAAGTATAGCCTATTATCTGCGGGATGAACTAACCACAGTATTAAAACGAAACGATTTAATAGTAGGGGTGATTAGACAAAAGCCGATTGAAGGGTTGGTCGTCTTCCACCGTGAAAATATGTAGCTTAAAACTGGACGGCTATCATAGAGATTTCCACATTCACAAATTTTGGTAGATTGGCCACTTCAACAGTTTCCCTAGCAGGTGCTGTGTCTGAATCAAAATAGGAACCATACACTTCATTTACATGAGCGAATTGATTCATATCGCTCAAAAAAATAGAGGATTTAACTACATTTTCAAAGGTCATTCCAGCTTCAAGCAGAATGGCCTTTAAATTTTCCATGGACTGCTTTGTCTCCTTTTTGATATTTCCCAAAACCAATTCACCTGTTTCCGGATTCATAGGAATTTGGCCGGAAATATACAGGGTACTTCCAATGAATACCGCTTGATTGTAAGGGCCAATTGGTGCTGGGGCCTTCGAAGTGTTTATTATTTTTTTCATAAAGCTTATTTTTTTAGTTTCTAAAAGGCTGACTTCTATTTTCCCATTTTAAATCGCTCAATATGGATGCATCGATTCCGATGAAAAAGTACCACCGTCTATATTGCCCAAAAGGAGTCCAGTTAAAACGCATGGAGAAACTTTTTAAATCTCTTTGAAACCGTAACTGTGTCAAGGTAAAACCTTTGTTTTTAAAATCATAACCGGAGAATCCACCCACTTTCCAGCGTGGTGATAATTCTATGTTCCCTGAAAACATCAAGGAATGGGCGCTGAACTCATTTTGTCCGGCGCTGTTCAAGTAGCTGGCAGAGTACGCCAGCCTAAAATCCCAAGGGATTTTGGTTCCATAAACCGGGTTTTCCACATTATCCCCTTTTTCCTTGGCTTTCACTGGATTGTCTCTAAAACTGTCCGCTTGGCCGAAAAGATCATCTGTCCTACCACCACTTTGGGCAACATAATCAAAGGGGTCTTCTTCCTCAAGACCTTCTTCCTCCTTCTTTTTCTTTCCAAACATTTCGCTATCAATGGAATAGGAAATATTTGCATTGGCTCCGGTCAATCTAAATAGACTACCTCCATTATCAATGTTCCAGGTATCTATCCGTCTTCCGTTATTGTCAATGGCATAGGGGTCGAGACCAGCTGAAAAGTTTATGGACATTTTTTTGTTCAAAATCGTAGTACCCCCGTTCAAGCTTAACGGACTTAACCTTAGCGAGTCTGATTCCAAGTTGTATGCCGTTGAAATATTTAAGTTGCTTAAAATTGGAATCTTTTTTGGTTCCGTTTTGGTAGAATCTTTGTCTCGGACTTTGGCCTCCAAAGTATTTGCAAGTGAAAAACTGAGACTATTGGAACGGCCCAGTCTTGGAGCACCGTTCAAGGTTCCGTCAAAACGACTGTATTGAACCACCCGGCCTTCAGCATTTATACCTTCTTCTATATATTCATCATAGTATTGTTCAAATGAGGGAGCATAACCGTAACTAAGTGTTGGTCTCATCACATGCCTCATTGCTTGGAATTTCTTGTCCTCACCAAAATTAAAAGTCCCGTAAAGGGTGGTTCCTATACTCGCGTTTAAATTATATTGTCCGTATCTGTCAAATCCACCAATACTATCAACCACCACACTTTCAGTTTCAGCATCGTAACTCCTTTGATAGGTCTCCATCGTCCAAACATCTTCATAGTTACCTCCCATGGTTACACTGAAGTACTTTGCTATTTTGAAGTTTGTGCTTATTGGAATCCGGTGTCCGGCACCAATTCTTGAATTGTCGAACATACGTCCGGTTAAAAAGTCTTCATCATTGGTAGTGAGTCGGTTTTGGGCATTCACATCATATTGAAAGTTTATGTTCTGTATAGCTCCCTTTTTTATTCCGTCCCTCTTTGCAAAGGGAAATATACGCTCCATACTAGCCTGTAGTGTAGGAAGGGTCATGGTGATATTGTCCCGGTTGGTTTCCGTTGCCGTTGGTGAGGTTAATTGCGAATGTGTTGCCGTAATACTCATGTTCACCGAGGGATATGCCGGGAACGTTTTGGAGTATGATATGGATGATGACAACGTGTTGTTTTGGGTATTGGGTAAATTACGCTGCTGAAGGGAGTTTCTATAATATTCACTACTCCCCAAATTCACCGAAGCCGAAAACCTGGAATTAGGACTTGCCTTTTGATCCTGCGAATGTGAGAATTGTAAGTTCCAGTTTTTGGTCAAACTATAATCACTGAAACCCTTTTGACTGTTAACTAGATTCTCATATCTAAAGTTGATATTTCCCCTATATTTATATCTCTTGGTGTAAATGGATGCAGTTCTAAATCCCCAACTTCCATTGGTATAGAAATCACCCGAAAATTCCACATTAGCATAGTCGCCTAATGGGGCATAATAGCCAAAGTCCTGTAAAAAATAACCTCGATCCGGGTCGTTCCCAAAAGTAGGCATTAGGACTCCAGGAGCGCTCCCCACGGATAAGGGAAAATATGCGAACGGCATTGCAATGGGCGTGGGTACATCGGCAATATAGAGGTTGCTAAACCCTGCGATCACTTTTTTCTTGGGAACAAATTTGGCCTTTCTTACCCTTATATAATAATCGGGATTGATGGTATCCTGGGCAGTCGTAATTTTGGCCTCGCTGAGAAAATATACTGAATCGTTTTCTTTTTTAGTGATTTCTGCATACACCTTCATAGCGTCACTACCCAATTGACCGGCCGCCGCTTGCTGTTCTGTTCTAGAATTCCAAATAATGGCTTTTTGGGAATCGAAATTAAATCGGATGGAATCAGGAATAACTACATTGGAACCTTGCTTAAAGTAGGGTAGCTGGGTGTAATTGCCTACGGAGTCCTTAATTCTGCCCGCATACACTTCGTTCTTCACATAATCCATAATGATTATGCCCGCTTTTAACTCCGTATCCTGATAATAGATTTCAGCTTCGTTGTACAGATAAATTTTGTTCTCCCGTTGACTTAATTTAACAAAATCTTTGGCCTTATATGTAATGTTATCCAGTAACAGAGGAGGTTTTTTATTCAAGGAATCCCTTTGAAGGGAATCTCTCAATACACTATCGTTTGCTATGGGTTTAGGAAGAAGTGGAGCCATGATAGTATCCCTTTGTGCCTTAATCTCAAGGGGAACCACCTTGCCCTCTTGTGCTGTTACCGAAAATACACCAACAAAAAGTAGGAATAGGAAAAGTACGTTCTGTTTATTTGATTGCAAGGCTATATATCCTATTTTTGTAAAGGTTTGGCAATCTATAAGCCACTAGATTCAGATGCCAAACTTACATATATTTTTTATTCTCTTTACAGGGTGTTACCATAAATTTAACCATATAAAGAGATATGGAAACCTATAAGAATATGAAAATTAAATCTATCGTTGCCTTCTTTATTTTATTGTTTTTCCTGCCGTTGACATATATCATCGCGGAGGAAGGCAAAAAGTCTCCGAGATGACCCATTTGTGGTGGTGTTGGATGCGGGTCATGGGGGGCATGACCCCGGTAACTTGGGAAATGGTTACTTGGAAAAGAATATAGCACTAAATATTGTCCTAAAGGTAGGTGAGATTTTGTCCACCAATAAAGACATAAAGGTCATATATACGAGAAAGGACGATACCTTCATAGATCTTTTCGTGAGAGGAGAAATTGCCAATAAGGCCAATGCCGATCTTTTCGTCTCGGTACATTGTGATTCACATAACTCGGATGCTCATGGAGCCGGTACTTTTGTTCTTGGACTACATGCCAATAAACAAAACTTCGAAATTGCAAAGAAGGAAAACTCTGTAATCTATTTAGAGGATAATTACGAAACCCGATATGCCGATTATGACATTAATTCTCGAGAATCGGTTATTGGTTTGACCATTATGCAAGAAGAATTTTTGGATCAAAGTATAGCATTGGCCAAAAATATACAGGACAATATGTCCGGAAGATTAAAGAGGACTGATAGAAAGGTAAAACAGGCTGGCTTTATTGTTTTGCATCAAACATTTATGCCAAGTGTTTTGGTAGAAACAGGATTTTTGACAAATAAGGATGAAGGGGCCTATTTAAATTCTCAAAAGGGACAATCGGAAATGGGTACGGCCATTGCCGATGCCATATTAAAATATAAAAAAGATGCACAGGGAGTTGGTCAAATAGTTCAGAGTACACCATCCAAAGAACCTGAAAAAACAGTAAAGGATGCCGATAAAGAGGTAGTATCAGTGAAGGTTCCGGCAGAAGAATCCTCAACTATCAAGGAGCAGGAAAAAGCAAAGGAGTTGGTCGAAAAGAAGGAGAGTAACAATATCGTGGTCAAAAAGCACCCGAAGTGGAGGGAAAACAGGATGAAAATACCATTGTCTATAAAGTACAGCTGATGGCAAGTAGTAAGGATTTAGAGTTGGTGGCCGAAAATTTTAAAGGTCTGCCCCAAATTACAAAAGAACCTTACAATAACTTGTTTAGATATATGTACGGGTTCACCCAATCTTATAGGGAGGCAAAAATGTTGCAATCCAAGGCCGCTAGGACTGGTTATTCCTCAGCATATATCGTTGCATATAGAAAAGGTGAAAGAATCTCGATTCCCAAGGAGGTAGAGGAGGATTCCCAATAAAGGCATTTGGTATATTATTTATTCCTAATTTTGTTATAAACGTAAAATTCATTGCTTGAAACTATCCAGGGAAATTAAGACAGGAATTATTGTAATTGGTGGAATCCTTTTGTTCGTATTAGGATTTAGCTATTTAAAATCCACACCCCTTTTTGACAATAGTAAAACTTTATATGCAGTTTATTCTGATGTGGGGGGGCTACAAGCCGGTACTGTTGTTTCCATAAACGGATTTGGTGTAGGTAAGGTCAACGACATAAAATTTAAGGATTCACAAGGAAATTTGGTAGTTACCTTTACGGTAAGTAGTGATTTTGAATTTTCCAAGAATAGTACCGTTGAATTATATGATACAGGTATTATCGGAGGAAAAGGTTTGCAGATTACCCCGGTTTTTGATGGGGCTGGGATCGTAAAGTCCGGCGATACCCTTAGTACAGAAATTAGGCCGGGATTAACCGAGCTTGCGCAGGAAAAGCTTACTCCGTTGTTCAAAAAGTTTGAATCGGCAGTATCCGATGCGGATTCTGTTTTGATCAATGTGAACAATGTTCTTGACACCGACACAAAAAAAGATTTACAGAAAGCTATCAATGGTTTGAGCGAGCTTATGGTGAGCTTGAATGGGAGTGCTAAAGTCTTGAATGATATTTTGGCCAACAATGAGCAAAAATTGGATAGTTCACTTACTAATTTTGAGATTCTAACATCCAATTTCGCCAAACTTTCTGATACGTTGAACAATGCCGGTGCGGGTAAGACGTTGTCCAGTTTGGAAACAACTATGGCCAATTTGGATAAAGTGATATCAAAAATTGAGCGGGGCGATGGTACTTTAGGTAAATTGATGAACGATAAAGAATTATATTCCAATTTAACCGATGCCTCTAGGGAATTGGATTTGTTGCTACAAGACTTTAGACTAAATCCCAAACGATATGTGAACGTTTCGGTTTTCGGTAAAAAGCAAAAGGAATATGAAGTTCCTGAAGATGACCCAGCCGCCAAAATAGAATAATACCTAATGCAGTATTTATCCAATATCCTTTTTGTAGCAATCCTAGTTTTAGGGATCGGCTTTTTCGCAAAGAATGTATCAAAACTTAGGCGAAATATCCTATTGGGAAAGGATGTCGATGTAAGTGATGATACACAAAAAAGGTGGCGAAACATGGTTCGTATAGCCTTAGGCCAATCGAAAATGGTGGTGCGTCCTATTGCAGGATTTCTGCATGTAATAGTGTATGTAGGTTTTATTATTATCAATATTGAGGTATTGGAAATCATCATTGATGGTATTTTTGGGATCCATAGAATTTTTGCAGGTTTAGGCCCTATATATGATTTTCTAATAGCTTCTTTTGAGATATTGGCACTACTGGTAATTGTTTCTGTGGTAGTTTTTTGGACCCGAAGAAATATTATCAAACTTAAACGCTTCTTTAAACCTGAAATGAGTGGTTGGCCCAAGAAGGATGGGAATCTAATACTTTATATAGAGTTTGTTTTGATGATTCTTTTTCTAACGATGAACGCGGCCGATTTAAGCTTGCAGGAACTCGGTGCGGAACACTATGAACAAGCGGGTAGTTTTCCAGTAAGCCAGTATATTTCCAATTGGTTCAGTGGAATGGATATTTCAAGTTTGATTTTCTTGGAAAGGACCGCCTGGTGGTTACATATAGTTGGAATTCTATTCTTTTTAAACTATTTATATTATTCCAAACATTTGCATATACTGTTGGCTTTCCCAAATACCTATTACGGAAAATTGGGACCCAAAGGCAAGTTTAGGAATCTCGAGGCCGTTACTAAAGAAGTCAAGTTAATGATGGATCCCGAAGCCGACCCCTTCTCTGCTCCTGCAGAGGATGTGGATGCAGATGAACCTTCAAAATTTGGCGCTTCCGATGTGATGGATTTAAGCTGGGTACAGTTGTTAAATGCCTATACCTGTACCGAGTGCGGACGATGTACGAGCGAATGTCCCGCAAATCAGACTGGGAAAAAATTATCCCCTAGAAAGATTATGATGGACACCAGGACCGCTTGGAAGAAGTAGGTAAAATCCTGGATACCAATAAGGGTGAATTCAAGGACGATGGTAAACAATTACTGGATGATTATATCAGTAGTGAAGAATTATGGGCCTGTACTTCTTGCAATGCCTGCGTAGAGGCTTGCCCTGTGAGTATCGACCCTTTATCCATTATTATGGATATGAGACAATATTTGGTCATGGAACAGTCCGCGGCACCATCTGATTTAAACAATATGATGGGCAATATTGAAAACAACGGGGCTCCTTGGCCATTCAACCAAATGGATAGGTTAAATTGGAGTACCGAATCTTAAAGAATACAACAAAATGGCTGACACAATAAAAGTTCCTACAATGGCGGAAATGTATGCTGCCGGTGAAAACCCCGAAGTACTTTTTTGGGTAGGCTGTGCCGGTAGTTTTGACGATAGGGCTAAAAAAATTACAAAGGCCTTTGTAAAGATTCTCAACAAAGCCAATATATCCTTTGCAGTTTTGGGGACAGAGGAAAGTTGTACAGGGGATCCGGCCAAAAGGGCGGGAAACGAATTTTTGTTTCAGATGCAGGCCGTAACCAATATAGAGGTGCTAAATGCTTATGAGATAAAAAAGATAGTCACTACCTGCCCACATTGTTTTAATACCATTAAGAATGAATATCCTGGTCTTGGAGGTACGTACGAAGTAGTCCATCATACACAATTTTTAAAGGAGTTATTGAAGGAGGGTCGTATAACCGTGGAAGGTGGAACTTTTAAAGGGAAGAGAATTACATTCCACGATCCTTGTTATTTGGGTAGGGCCAATGGCGTCTATGAAGCCCCTAGGGAACTCATAAGGAAACTGGATGCCGAGTTGATAGAGATGAAAAACTGCAAACAAAGGGGATTGTGTTGTGGTGCAGGAGGTGCCCGGATGTTCAAGGAACCTGAAAAAGGGGACAAGGATGTGAACATTGAGCGCACGGAGCAGGCCTTGGAGACTACTCCGGATATTATTGCTGCTGGATGTCCTTTTTGCAATACTATGATGACCGATGGTGTAAAAAATAAGGAAAGGGAGGACAGTATTAAGGTTTTGGATATTGCGGAGCTAATAGCCACTGCAGAGGACTTATAAGGAGCATCGCTAATAAAAAACAGGAAGGATTTATGCTAGCAGATTTTAATACATTGCCCGATGATTCAAGGGTTTGGATTTACCAGGCGAATCGAAGCTTTACAGAAGTGGA
Organism: Maribacter litopenaei; assembly: GCF_025244665.1. Classification (GTDB taxonomy): domain Bacteria; phylum Bacteroidota; class Bacteroidia; order Flavobacteriales; family Flavobacteriaceae; genus Maribacter; species Maribacter litopenaei. Next base: position 1,316,356 of record NZ_CP104205.1, read on the forward strand.
GTTGATCGAAATAAAAAACGATTTAAACGAATTTTTGGAAAACTGGACGGCACATGGAAAGGATTTAAAAGCGGGTTTTGAAATTAAGTACAATAGGTTTTTGGTAATAGCCTTGAACCAGAGCGGACAGGCCGCTACCGGTTGTTCTATTGATGCTTCAGTTCATTTCATACAGCATTTGGAAAAGAAGTACCAAGTGGAACTCCTGGATAAAATGAATGTTTCATTTAAACAGGGCGAGTACATAGCGTATAAAACCCTACTCGATTTTAAGGCCATGGCAAAACAAAAAGCCATTTCCAAAAATACCATCGTTTTCAATAATCTTGTGGCTACAAAAGGTGAATACCTAGATCATTGGGAGGTACCCGCCTCGGAAAGTTGGCACGCACGCTTTGTATAGGGCATAGTATGGGCTAACCATTAATTTTATTAGGTTTTATCGATGAAATGCAATAAATTTCATGGTTTTATGTTATCTCCATACAGCAAAAACACATGAGGCTTTTTCTTAGATTTTTCTTTTTTCTTATTGGATCATCTATTCTTTTTGGACAAAACCCATTGGTTAGTTCCGATAGTCTCGGAACAGGGAAATTGGGTAGACACCCAGTACCAACAAATGACCTTAGAAGAAAAGATAGGTCAATTGTTTATGGTTCCGGTTACCTCCAATCAATCGAACCAGGAAAGGGATAGGATAAAAGGACTTATTAAAGAACAAAAAATTGGAGGGATTATATTTTCAAAAGGGGGGCCGGTACGCCAGGCCCAGCTTAGTAATGAATATCAGTCATTATCCAAGATACCCTTATTAGTTGGTATGGATGCTGAATGGGGCTTGGCCATGAGACTGGACTCCACCTATGCTTTTCCGTGGAATATGACCCTAGGTGCCATTCAGGATGATAAAATCATAGAAAAAGTTGGCCAAAGGGTAGGCTATCATGCCAAACGGCTTGGTGTACATATCAACTTTGCTCCGGATATCGATATCAATACAAATCCCAAAAACCCAATTATTGGAAATCGATCTTTTGGTGAGACCAGAGAGGTCGTTACAAGTAAAGGAATCGCTTTTATGAAAGGAATGGAAAGCGCTGGGGTTCTTTCCAGTGGAAAACACTTTCCTGGCCATGGTGATACCGAAGTGGATTCTCATAAAGATTTGCCCATAATTCCATTTTCTAGGAATCGTCTCGGACAGTTTAGAACTTTATCCATTTAAAAAACTAATAAATGAGGGTTTAAGTAGTGTAATGGTCGCACACTTAGAGGTTCCTTCTTTAGAGATAAAAGAGGGATTACCCTCATCTTTATCTGAACAGATTATTTCCGGAATTCTCAAAGATGAGCTAGGTTTTAAAGGTCCGGTTTTTACCGATGCCCTGAATATGCAAGGGGCTACTAAATATGGGACGGAAGGCCAAGTTGAATTGGCAGCCTTTAATGCTGGCAATGATATCCTTTTAATGCCTCAAAATGTAGAGAATGCTAAAAATTTATTAATCAAAAATTACAACACGGGTCGAATTAGTGAAGCAAGACTTGCCCAATCCGTAAAGAAGATTTTGATGGCAAAGTATAAAGTGGGCCTTCATGAATATAGACCAATTGAATTGGATAATCTGTATGAAGATTTAAATACCCTAGAGGATGATATTTTGTATGAAGAGGCCATTGAGAATGCACTCACGGTTATTAAAAATCGGTTTGACCTTATTGGTATCAAGAATTTGGAAAATAAAAAGATTGCCTATGTGAAATTTGGGGATGCCCCAAGCGATACTTTTATTCGCGAACTGAATAAATACACCGAGGTAACACAGATAAATGATGACAATATTGAATCCTTAAAAAAACAGTTATCGGATTATAATCTTGTTATTATCGGGCATCATAAAAGCAATGAGAGTCCTTGGAAGCCTTATAAATTTACGGATAGGGAGTTGGCTTGGCTTCAGGAGATTTCAAATTTAAGGACATCGAACTTAATTCTTACGATTTTCGCGAAACCTTATGCCCTTTCCGATATTTCGACTTTTCAGAATATAGATGCCGTGGTGGTATCCTACCGAGAATAGTGAGATTTCACAAAAAAAGACCGCAGAACTTTTGTTTGGTGCTATACCGGCTGTAGGGAAACTCCCTGTGAGTGGTAGTTTTGAGTTTCGTGCGGGTACAGGGATTGAACTGACCTCATTAAATCGTTTAGGATATAGCCTTCCTGAACGGGTAGGTCTTAGTTCAAAAGGACTTGCCGAAGTAGATAGGTTGGTTCATGATGGACTGGACAGCCTGATGTATCCTGGTGCACAAGTGTTGGTTGCCGGACATGGTAAGGTGGTCTACAACAAAAGCTTTGGAAAACCAACATATGATTCCAATGCTGAGGTAACCGATGACGATATATATGATTTGGCTTCTATTACCAAGATTTTAGCGACGTTGCCTATGGTTATGAAGATGGAAGAGGAAGGAAAAATTGAGTTGAACGATACTTTTGAAGAATTGGTTCCGAGTACTCCAATACGGAAATAAAAAATGTAACGGTACTAAAGGCTTTATCGCATTATGGAAGACTTCCAGCATGGATACCTTTTTACGTCAGGACTTTGGATGAGGATAGAAAGCCTTCGAAGGAATTTTACAGAACACAACCAACTAATGGTTTTTCAGTAAAGGTTGCAGAAAATTTATATCTGACCGACGCCTATAATGATTCCATTTACAATAGAATCGGAAGACAGGATTTAAAATCCAACAGATATCGTTATAGCGATGTGCCCTACTATGTTATGAAGAAGTATGTAGAGGATACCTATGGGGAAAGATTAAATATTTTAACAAACGATTTTCTGTATAGTAGAATAGGGGCAAACTACACTACCTACAATCCCCTGGAGAAGTTTCCAAAAAATAAAATAGTTCCCACGGAAGAAGATAATTATTACCGGTATCAAACGGTACAAGGTTACGTTCACGACATGGGAGCGGCTATGCAGGGTGGAGTAGGAGGTCATGCGGGATTGTTCAGCAATGCGAACGATGTAGCTAAAATCATGCAGATGTACCTACAGAACGGTTATTATGGTGGTACAAAGTTTTTTGATTCCGGAACTGTAAAAAAATTTAATACCTGCTATTTCTGTGATAAAAATGTAAGAAGGGGTGTCGGTTTTGACAAGCCCCAATTGGAACATAGTGGATCCACGTGCGGATGTGTTTCCGGAAAAAGTTTTGGTCATAGTGGATTTACCGGTACGTACACTTGGGCCGATCCTGAAGAAGAAATAGTGTACGTATTCCTATCCAATAGGACCTACCCAACTGCCTCTAACACACTTTTAGTTAAATCGGGTTAAGAACTAGGATTCAACAGGCCATTTACGACTCTATTATAAATTAAAGAGTAGTTTTGTATATAAAAAGAGCCATTATAAGCCTTGTTAATGACCAAGATTTTCTATGGTAAATGGTGCCTGACCTATTACTTAATAAAATTAGAATAGATGAAAATTGCTATTGTTTGCTACCCCACATTTGGCGGAAGTGGTGTGGTTGCCACAGAATTGGGTATTGCACTCGCAAATAGGGGCCACGAGGTGCATTTTGTAACGTATCGTCAACCAGTAAGGTTGGAACTATTGAACAATAGCATTTATTTTCACGAGGTTCATGTACCGGAATATCCTTTATTTCATTACCAACCCTATGAGTTAGCCTTGTCGAGCAAGTTGGTGGACACCATTAAATTGTACAACATAGACCTGCTGCATGTACATTATGCGATTCCCCATGCATATGCGGGTTATATGGCCAAAAAGATGCTGGAAGAGGAAGGAATTTATATTCCCATGGTTACTACCCTTCATGGAACCGATATTACGTTGGTAGGAAAACATCCTTTTTATAAACCTGCCGTGAACTTCAGCATCAATCAATCTGATGTGGTTACCTCTGTTTCGGAAAGTTTAAAACAAGGTACTTTGGAGATATTCGATATTAAGAATACAATTGAAGTGATTCCAAATTTTATAGATAAGAATAAGTATAAGACTTCTTTTACTGATTGCCAAAGATCTACCATGGCCAAGGAAGGAGAGCGAATAGTTACTCATATAAGTAATTTTAGAAAAGTCAAGCGCATACCGAGATGTGATCAAGGTATTTAACGAAATACAGAAAAAGTTACCTGCCAAGCTAATCATGGTAGGTGAGGAATCGTAAAAGGAAGGAGCCGAGCGTTTATGTGAGAATTTGGGTATAGTTAATAAGGTCATCTTTTTGGGTAATAGCAACGAAATAGATAAAATACTCTGCTTTTCCGATCTTTTCCTTCTGCCTTCACAAACCGAGAGTTTTGGATTGGCGGCCTTGGAAGCGATGATAAATAAGGTTCCTGTAATTTCGAGCAATACTGGGGGAATACCGTAGTGAATATCAATGGCATAACTGGTTTTTTAAGTGATATTGGAAATATCGAGGAGATGGCCGCAAATGCCATTCACATTTTAAGTGATGATGAGACCTTGGAAAAGTTTAAACGGAATGCGGTTAGAGAAGCCGAAAAGTTTGATATTTTAAAAGTGTTGCCTTTATATGAGGAGGTCTATGAAAGAGCTTATAAAAGCCGACTGAAAAATGTCTAAGTCCTTATTGGCTATATCTGTTTTAGTAGTTTGTCTATGCAGTTGCAAAAGTCAGGAAAAAGTTCAATCTGGGGAGAATGGAAAGGAACAAATGGAACTTGTTCTTAAAGGAGATCATAGTGGCTATGAGAAAGAACAGTTGATTAAAATAGATAGTAAGTCAGATTTTGAGGCTTTTTTTGGAAAAATCAATAGAACCAGAAAACCCGGGATTCCAATTCCAAAAGTTGATTTTGAAAGAAAAACGATTATCATCCGCTTAAAAGGTGAAACTACTAGTAATGAGCCGAGATGTAACAATGGGAAAATCCTCAAAAGAAACGCTTTTCTTGAAAAAAAGAAAGCAAACTTCCGGAAATGACAATACGGCAATAGTAACTCCATTTTTTATCTACAGCATTCCTAAAACATCTAAGGACATAAAAATCAAGTAGATTACATCGGAAAATTATAGGAATACATCTATCAAACGATAAAAATTACCTTACAAAGGACTTTTTTGAAACATAGTTTTTAATGTCATAATTTTACATTGTAATACCCAAATTTAATGGACATGAGAACCGATTTTTATTTTCAGTTATGATGATTATTGCCATGGTCAATTCGTCTCTGGCACAAGAAGACCTCCAAATTACTTCCAAAGACAGTATCATTGAAAGTTCATGGATGGTAGGTATCGGATTTAATGCTGTTGACGATTCCGGTAATGTTTTTGATGGTTTATTTAATTTTAATGACGAGTGGAACATTTTACCGTATCCTTCGAGGGTCAGTTTGGGTAGGTATTTTAAAAGTGGCCTAGGTTTAGAGGCCATTGGTACCATTAATAAGTATAAAGAGGGAAAAATCATAGATGCACAGGTTAACCAAGAAGAATCGAATTACTATGCTTTGGATGCACGTGTTACATATGATTTGAACAAAATTATAGGGGAAACAGGATGGTTCGATCCTTATGTAGGGGTTGGTGCAGGATATACGGAAGCCAATAACTTGGGAAGAGGCACCTATAACGCCATTGTCGGTTTTAGAACTTGGTTTTCGGATAAATGGGGACTGGATTTTAATTCCTCCGGTAAATGGGCCATGAGTCAATCAGATGGCGCCACCAACCACATCCAGCATGCAGTAGGTGTTGTGTATCAATTCGGCATTGAAAAAGGACTTTCAAAAAGAGGTGAAGAAAAGATGGAATTGTTGGCTGCCATTGAAAAGGAAAAACAAAGGCAAGCGGACTCCATTGCAGAGGTAAATAGACAAAGAGAAGAAGCTTTATTGGCGGAACGATTAAAAAGGGAAAAGGAGGCTGCTGAATTAGCCGCCGCTGAAAAAGCTGCTAAGGAAAAAAGGGAGGCAGAGTTAAGAAATATTCAAGAACAGATAAACGGCTTAGGAAAAGTTTATTTTATGTTGAATTCTTCCTATCTAACTTCTAAGGACGAAGAATTACTGAATAGCCTTACCGAGATTTTAAATAACTATGATTCCGTTATTCTTGAAATTTCAGCGCATACAGATGCCCGCGGTTCTGCTACATATAACCAATGGTTATCAGAAAAAAGGCTGGAGCGTACTATTGGCTATCTACAAGATAGAGGTATAGCACCGTGAACGTTTGGTTGGTAAAGCAAGGGGCGAAACAGAACTCGCTAATCATTGTGCCGACGGCGTTAAATGTACCGAGGCCCAGCATCAGGAAAACAGGAGGACAGAGTTTGAGGTAGTGGAATTTTAAACCGTTAAACAAGAATTTGAATAAAGCCGTTCCTAATGGAACGGTTTTTTTATTTTTAAATTTTAAAACATAAGTATGTAAAAGTATTATCCAACAGAAAAATAAAAAATTGGAGAAATAGATTCATGACCAACGCTGTCCTTAGTTACTATTTTCCAATAATATGTTTTTCCGAGAGGTCACAGGAATGTCATTAAATTGAGGGTTTTCCAAGTCCGTTTCAAATATGCCAGGGTCATTGTTCTCTCCAAAATAGATATCATAACCAATAATATCATTGTCAAAATCTTCTGCTTTCCATCTAAGGTTCACGACCGTACTCGTAGCAGAAATAGATGCCCCACTTACTGGAGATAGCGCGATTGCGGGGGTTGGGGCAAATGTTTCCAATCCGGGACCCTCATTAAAGAAAACCCAGGTTTCACTTCGTATTTTGTTTGGATTGGAAGCAGAGGAAATGTTCCAAGAATAAGGAGTACCTCTTTTTAAAGTTACTTTTAACTGGGCCTCCGTACTTTCCAATTCTTGAGTTTCGGAGTTGTTTAAATCGGTTAGGGTCATTTTGTAGGTTTCTACAATATCTATTTTTTCCCAAAGAAAAGTTAGTTCACTTTCAGTGTCTGAAACCCAAGTGCCTTCGGTGCATTCAGATAGATTTTTTGGAAAAGTCAGGTTAATAACGGTACTTGGGGCAAGGATATCCACAAGGTCACTATCCGCGCTACAATTAACTAGGGCGATTGTAAAGAAAAATAGCCCTATTTTTTTTTTCATGACTTAAATACTTTAATGACTTTTTTTACTTCACCGATAGTAAGCTGTGCAAAGTAAAACCCACTTTTAAAACTACTTGTGTTTATTGGCCTTATGTTTTCTTCAACCGTAAATTTATCATTAAAAACCAATTTTCCAGTAATATCAAATATTTTTATTTCCATGCTCCCTTCCGGAATATTGGATACATCTATATTCAGGAAAGTATCAAAAGGATTGGGAAAGGCTATTAAGGAATCCTCTAAAATGATGGTCTCGGTATAAGTTCCTTGGCATTCTTTGGATGTTACAACCAATTCGTTGTTGATCCTATCCAATGGTAAAGTAATTGAATTCAAACTACTTTCTATGGTTTCCTCATTTAATTGTATGATATAGTTTGTGCTGCCACTTACTTTTAGTGTAACCGTTTTATTCACGAAGTCCATTGAAGTCGTTACGCTAAGAGGCTCAGGTTCTTGTACTATGATGGAATAGCAAGATTGAATATATTCTTCGTTGGAGGATCCAATACAAATGTCGTAGCTTCCCTTAGGTAGGTTTTCAATCATAAGTGAATCGTTGAAATTAAGCGATTCGTTTCTATCATTTCCAGTAATTACGGCTATGAATTCCCCATCTATCTTACTTGTAATATTTATTTTGCCCGTATTGGTTCCAATACAGCTTGTAGCATTACTTCCAACAGTAAATTGATCTGCTGGAAATGCAGGAATGGGACAACCGTTTGGTGTAACTTGTGTGCCTTGAGGTGTATCTCGGACACTCATCAATTGTGTCGTCCACTCCATCACTATCACTATCAATGGAGTTTTGATCAAATTCAAGTGCCCATTTGGCGATGTTATTGGTATTAACCGTTGCTCCTGATTGATTGAAATTTCCTCCAACTATCAATTCTTGATTGGAATTCGTGTGAATTAAGGCGTTGCCCCGAGTGTCTATTCCAACATTGGTATCTGTCCCCAAGGCTTCCCAACCATCGCTTTCGCTCCAACGGGTAATGTTACCCATAAATTTGAATTCATCTGAACTACTTCCTATTGTTCCTGCAGCCTCGAAGGTTCCAGTAACATAAATATAATTGTCTTTGGATATAATATCGTTAACGTTGCCAGTCACCCCATTTTCAATGGGTTCCCAATCTTGATTGGACAAATCAAATACGGCAATTCTGTTAACGGTTTTGTTTCCGGCACCTACAAAATTTCCACCTGCATACACGAAATTATCCTCAATGGCTATTGTCTGCACAAAACCTGTAGTACCTGAGCCCAAGGGTTTCCATTGTAATCCGTCCCACGCAGCAATTCTATTGGCCGAACACCTCCAGCAGCGTCAAAATTACCTCCGATAAACAAATTATCACTTTCGTCAAGGGCCATAGCCCTAATTTCATTGTTAGTGCCAACAATACCGGTATTTACATCTGCCAAACCTTGAAAGGTTCCATTTTCCCATTTGGCGATATTGTTAACAGTCAAATTCCCTGCAGTAGTGAATACCCCACCCAAATAAAGGATGTCTCCCGCATTATTAAAAGAAATCTTAGCTACAGGTCCATCTGTTCCAGTATCTAATGGATACCACTTAAGTCCATCATAATAGGCAATATTGTTTGCTGAAATTCCACCAACCTCTGTGAAGTCACCAGCAATAAAAAGGTGACCTTCATTTGAAATGGCCATGTCAAAAATAGTTCCATTAGTACCGGAAATGGTATTATTCCAATTACCTTCATTATCAAAAAGTGCCAAATTATTTACAGAAATATTACCAGCTTGAGAAAATGCACCGCCCACCCAAATATTGCCATTTAAGTCTTCGACCAAACATTCTACCGTTCCATTGGTGCCGCTCCCAAGACTTCGCCATTCACCTATTCCCTGGACCATTTGGGCTTCAGGTTCTGTTGAAGTTGAAGTGAATTTGTAAATTTTTGCCGAATCGGCGTATCCTAAAAAATAAAGTTCACCGTTTTCATCCTCCCCAAAAGATGAGATATAGGTTCCATTAGTTTGGAATAATAGTTCGTTATCCGTGGTTTGTGTATTTTCATCATACTTCAATGCCCATACCCTACCGGACACAAAGTCCCCATATATATAATTATTTTGCATTCTGTCATCCGGAATACTACCTTTATACACATATCCTCCAGTGATGGATGCATCTCCGGCACTTTGGTCGTAATAATAGATAGGTTTTATATCTCGGTGTAGTAGCGAGAACAGTCCCTGCCCCGTAACTAGGCTGGCTCATTGCCTCAAACATATTCCAGCCATAGTTCCCACCTTTTTGTATAATGTTTATTTCCTCATACAGGTTCCGCCTACATCCGCCGCCCGGATTCGACCTTGGGCATCAAACGAAAATTTCCATGTATTACGTAGCCCCCATGCATATAGTTCATCTAGTCCGGTAAGATTAACTCGTGGATTATCGCTGGGAATTTCATAACGGCCATTGGGTTCTGCTGGGTTCGTTTCCAAAGGATTGTCCCCATTAAGGTCAACATCCAAACGAATCATACTTCCAAAAACCGTTTCCAAGTTTTGCCCATTTCCTCGAGGTCCCCAGCACCACCTCCGTCTCCAATGGTTGCATAAAGATATCCATCGGGGCCAAATGCAATTTTACCCCCGTTATGGTTGGAGTCTCCGGTATCCTTGGTGAACTGGGCAATGATAAATTCACTTTCAGTATTAAGGCTATTTGGGTCGGACTCTGACACCTCGAATCTAGAAATATTTATCCGGTAATATTCATTAGGTTGGTCAATATAATAAACAAAAACATATCCATTAGATTGAAATTGTGGATGGAAGGCCATGCCTAAAAGACCAATTTCCTGACCCGAACTAAATGAGACTTTATCCCTAATATCAAGAAAGACGGAAACTTCGGAAATTGTGGTTTCCGGTCTATTCTGAAAAACCTTAATTAAACCGGCTTGCTCCACAACAAAAAGTCGATTGCTCCCATCTATTGATGATTCCAATTCGACCGGAAAATTAAAGGATAGTTCCGGAAAGGCGCTTTCGTAGGATATTTGGGCTATCAGGAAATCTCCTATGAACGAAAATAGTAGCCATAGGAATGAAAATTGAGTAGTTTTGGGGGCCATGAATTTTAATTATTCGCTGATCCAAAGATACCATTCCTATTATGTTTGGTTATCCGTATTAAAAGTAAAATTGGCCCATTTACTTTTAAGGATAATGTTCAATTTCCTAGTTTAAACTGTTCTGTAAATTTTTTGAAAGTACGGAGCTCGACCAAATAATTCGAATACAGTGTTCCAAATGCCAAAAGATTTTGTCCTCTATTTGGTTCCCGGCCAACAGAGGTCCAGCTATAAAAAGATTCTCCGAGGCCTGCATTTTATCATCAATATGAAAGCCAATATTGGAAGGATTTGGCTTACATAAGCCATCCTGTATTAAATTTTGAAGCAAGGGGCCAAGGTCATCTGAAGACAAATTAATACTACCAAGGCAATTGATTATTAAGTTAAAGTTTTCTTGACCTTCCAATGCATTATTTTCACTTTGCTCGACCTTATACCTTAGGTCTAATCCCTCATTTACTTCCTCTAAAGATAAAAAGCGACCTTTGATGTGTTTGAATCTTTTTCTTTTTGTAAGTTCTTGAACAACTGATAGATAGTGATTTCCTGCACAACGTTGTCTTCGGCCAATCTGATTTCCATGAAAGCATGCAAAGTTGAGAAGTTCCTCCCTATTCAATTTTGGCAACAAGGAGCCAAAGCCTTTTGATATAATTCCAACCGATGTTGCTGCACCAATTCCCAATCGCTCGGCCTCATCAATATCCTTGTGCGCTGCCTCTGAAATTAATTCGGCACTAATATTATTAGCGCTGGCTAATGTTTCCAAATGCAACGGTCTAAATGATTTGGCCTTTTCTAGGTCGATAGTTCCATCTCGGCATAACACCATGTGAGGATAGAGTGGCAAATGATGTTTGAAATTCATCCATTGGCAGTTTGTCACAGATTTTATAGATCATCTCCAACCCGCTGGCATTTGCTCCTAAAATGGCAATCTTTGTTTCTATACCTTTTTCTCTTCTTGCCGTTACAAAGTCGACAATCCGATTCATATTCTCCTCCATACCTACGCCATAGGGCTCTTTAATATAAAGTGAGTTTAGCGGATTCTTAATCGACTTTTGATAAAGTTTCTTATAAGGCAGGGAACCCATGGATAAAATGGTTTTATTCACTTCTAGATTTGAACCATCCTTGAAATTAATTTCAAAATGGTCTCTATGTTTAGATACACCCGTAGTTTCCTTCTGTAGGTAGTATACTTTTAAATGACCTTCCTCGGTTCGGTCTTCTATTCGTTTCTCGGACTTCCTGGCTTATGTATCTTCCAAAAAAGAATCTTGGTATATACAGATCATCCCAATCTCCGAGAAAGATATATTGGGCTGTTTTTTTCAACCCACTTTTTGGCTAAATGACCGCCATTTTTAATAAACTCTTCTTGAAGAGCATCAATATTTTCATTTAACCAATTTTTAAAATGCGATCTATGGGGTTCAGATATAAAATTTTTAAGATCCTGAATCAATAAAACTGATTTGCCTGAACGGTCGCCGTAGGGCATACCCTTGAAGAAATCATTACTTTTATCTATAATGTATAGTTCTAGCGGCGAGTTTTTTTGTTTTGGGTACTTATCAAGGAATGGAATTAGGGTATAACTTGTGGCAATACCTGCTCCTATAAAGGCAATTTTTATGGACATTTTCTTTTGAAATTTGGTGTAAATTACTTTATTAATATTCTAAGGACAATGCTCGAAGCCAAAAATTTGATAAAGTTTCTCATTTGTTCGATTACATTCCCTTTGTTCGAGTTTTTAAGAAAAAAAGCCCGTGGAGGACGGGCTTTTTTTGCGGAGGAAGTAGGGATTCGAACCCTCGGAGGCGTTAACCTCAATAACAACTAAGGTTGTTATTTGCAATAAACCACTCTGCCATTCCTCCTTTGGAAACTTTAACGTAACTCATTTCATAATATTGTTGATAACTACTTCTTTTGTAGGCCCAAAGGTTTCTTTTTGAACTCGCAGTGGCTTAAATTTGCGCGGTTGAAATTAAACGTTTTTATGGGGTCATTGAACGATATTAATCTAAAAACCGCTTAACAATGGTTTTTTTTGTGGTCTCATTTACTTACTATTGACTTATTGCTATGAAAAAGAATTACACTACTAATTCAAAGAAAATACGGAATTACTTCTATTTATCCGGTGTTATTGGTTTCGCGGTCATTTTAACAGGATTCGATCTCTATGTTTTTTGGACCTGGTCTAACGAACCCAGAACCTTTTGACCCATGGACGGATACGGCATTCACGCCAACCGGAACTTCTACGACCCTTATGAGGTAGCATTTCCAAATTTAACTTTTGACTCACCCATAACTTTTAGTCCGGTGCCAAACCAAGCCAAGATTGTTGTGGGTCAATTGGATGGAAAGGTATTTTCGATTGGAGCTGCCAATAATACTACGGTTAAGCAGCAAATCATTGATCTTTCTGCTGAAGTTGGAGATCGTAACGAAGGTCAGGTTTGGGATGGAGGATTTTTAGGTTTGGCCATTCATCCGGAATTTGGGACGACCCCTGGTAAGAATTATTTTTTTATTTATTACACGACCGCTTCGGACAACCCAACACTTGGCGGGCCCCAGGGTTTTTCATGTAATGTAGAGACTTTTTCAGGGAACTACTTAATACTAGAGCGTTTTGAGGTGGATCCTATAACCATGAATTTTGTTGCGAATTCAAGGGTTACAATGATCAACAGAAGAATGTATAATACCACTCATAGGGGTGGTGGTATGGAATTTGGTGATGATGGGTTTTTATATTTATCCACAGGTGATCAAGCCGCTTATGTCAATGCACAGGAATTAGATGAGAATTTAGATGGAGGTGTGCTGCGTTTGGATGTGGACATGATTGGAGGAGGTACAAGTCATGCCCCCATAAGAACACTATCTGATCCCGGTGCCGGAGATGCAGATGAGTTTTCAGGAATTGAATATTTCATTCCAAATGATAATCCTTTTCCAAGCCCGGGAGGAGCTACATTTGAAGAGTACTATTCTATTGGACACAGAAATCCGCATCGTATGACCAAGGATAGGGGTACGGGTATTTTCTATATTGGTGAAGTAGGTGAAAATACCCATGAGGAAATCAACGTGGTAGGTGCTGGAAATAATTATGGTTGGCCCAAATATGAGGCAAATGCCTTACGTGATTATTGTGGAACCCCACTTAATCCCTTAAGTAATGTTCATACTCCTCCATTGACCCAGTTTGTAAGGAGTGAAGCAAGTTCCATTATAGGAGGGTATGTATATAGGGGTAGTAATATGCCTGAATTGGTAGGTAAATATATTGCCGCTGATTATGCACAAAATACAATATGGCAAATTGATACAGGTACGGGCGAAAAGCAGTTATTAGGTGATTTTGGTCCACACAAGTTATTTCTTTTGGTCAGGATGTACAAGGAGAGCTCTATTTTTTAAGATTAGGCAATAACGTGCCTTTATATAGAATGAGGTCTTCAATTACACAAGCATCCGCACCTGCAACATTATCGGCTACAGGAGTTTTCACGGATGTTCAGAACTTAGTGGTTGCAGAAGGATTTATACCCTATGAAATGATTGATCCCTTTTGGTCGGACGGAGCCTACAAAACTAGATGGATGGCCATACCAAATGATGGATCTCATAACACGGCTGCGGAGCAAATTCAATGGTCTGAAAACGGAGATTGGGGTTTCCCAATTGGATCTATTTTGGTAAAACATTTTGATTACCCGATAGACGATAACGACCCGTCGGTTACACGTAAAATAGAGACCCGTTTTTCTGTTAAAAGTACAGATGGTAACTTTTACTTTTTGACTTATAAATGGAGGCCGGATGAAAGTGATGCTGATTTGGTGGATATGACAGTTGGTGATACTGTCACTATACCCGTATCTACCGTTGGAGGGGGAACCCGGAATGTGGAGTGGTTATACCCTTCCAATACGCAATGTATTTCCTGTCATAATCCTGCACTGGGAGGTACCTTGGGATCAAGAACCCGTTCCTTGAACAAGGATTTTGACTATGCGGAAAAGGGAGGTACCGTAGGAAACCAGTTGGTTACGTTAAGTACGTTGGGAATATTGAACCGAGACTATAACGGATACGGATACTCCAGGGTATTTGACCCATAAATCCATTAATGATCTTAACGCAACTTTAGATGAGAAAGCAAGAACGTATTTAGACAATAATTGCGCTTATTGCCACCAACCGGCGACAGGTAATAGGGCTGATTTTGATTTAAGACTTTTCAATACACTTTCCCAAACAGGACTATTAACTGCTGGCATGAATCAAACCATACCAGCAATGGGACTGGACCAACAAATAGTGTATGCCGGGGACGCATCCAAGTCACAAGTGTATCATAGGGCTAACAGCATTGACCCTGGAATTATGATGCCACCTTTGGCAAAGGGAATTGTAGATACGGAAGGTGTGGCATTATTGGAAGCTTGGATTAATCAGCTACAACCACCTGCTCCGCTTCCGGCAGAAGGGGAGTATCGTATTGTGAACCGTGCCAGTGGTGAAACCCTACAAGTTTCCAGTGGTAGTACCTCTAATGGACAGAATGTGGATGTAGGAAGTTATGAAGGCCTGTCCTATCAGCATTTTGCTCCGGAAGAGCGACTAGATGGTTTTTTTGAACTGCGTGCCTTACACAGTAATAGATATTTGGATGTTCAAAATGGAAATACTCAACCTAATGCCAACGTATGGCAATATACTTCCAATGGTACTGTTTCCCAAACGTTCGAATTACTTGATGCAGGTGATGGCACGTTCAATTTAGTTAATAAGATATCCGATTATTTCTTAGGGCAAGATGCCTCAGGGAATGTATTGGTGGTCGAAAACGACGGAAGCGATGCCCTAAGATGGGAATTTCTGCCCACCAGCGCCCCATTTACCATAGGGATTGAAGTTGATAAATCCCTTGTTATTACCAACGAGGATGGTGCAACGGACAATTTAGGTGTATCGTTAATGACGGCACCTGTAGATGATGTAGTGGTTTTGATTGAAGGTGTTGGGAACACGGATGAATATTCCCTATCCGAAACAGAATTTACATTTACAGCTGGAAATTGGGATACTCCCCAAATACTAACGATTACCGGTTTGGACGATTTGGACGTGGATGGGGTTCAGTATTATGACATTCGCTTTTCTGTCGATAATGCACGAAGTGATGCAGCCTATGCAGGATTTGAAGAAATAGTAGGTGGCTACAATGAGGATAATGAAGGCGGTGGAGGTGCTCCACCAGCTCCAGGCATTTATAGGATAATTAATGTGTCCAGTGGTCTGTCAATGGAAGTCATGGATGAGGACATAGCAAGTAGTGTGAATATCGAACAGGGTTTATACCAGGCAGGTACCCATGAACAGTTCGAATTAAGGTACGAGGATAACGGTCTCTATTCATTGATTGCTCAGCATAGCGGTAAAGCGGTAGATGTTGAGTTGGGCAATGCAAATCCTGGAACTAATGTTTGGCATTTTGCTTATAACGGAACGATTTCCCAGCTATGGACGATTCAGGATGCAGGTAACGGAACTTATCATATTATTAGTGATCTTGGTGGACATTATCTAGGTATTGAACCTGACGGAAACATAAGTGTCAATGTAGACAATGGTGGGGATATTTTTAGATGGGAATTTAAGGAAATTCAAACACCAGGTAATGGCGGGGTCTCAATTAACAAGAATGATCTGTATACAGATGAGGATGGAGATACCGATACCTTCACGGTTGTGCTGACGGAAGCACCTACTGCCACCGTAACAGTTGGCATAATGGTTACTGTGGGGGCGGACGAAGTTACATTGTCGACTGCACAACTTACATTTGAACCAGGTAATTGGGATGTGCCCCGGACTATTACCGTAACTGGCGTGAATGATGACGATGTGGATGGAATTCAAGATTATACTGTAGAAGCCGTCGTTATAGACCCTATCATTGATACGAATTATGATGGAGGCGTAGGTGATACTGTGGCAGGACTAAACTATGATAATGATGGTGGTAATGGCGCACCTAGACAAGGTATTTACAGATTGCAAAATGTTGGTAATACGGAAAGTTTAATGCCTGAAAATGGTGGTTTAACAAGGGATACCAATTTTGTAACAGGTACCTATGATGCCTCAAGCTATCAACATTTTGAATTGCTGCCTATGGGCAATGATCAGTATAGTATTAGGGCAATACATGGAAACTTTGTAGTGGATATTGAGAATGGAAACCGGAATGCAGGAGCCAATGTTTGGATGTATACAGGTAATGGGAATATTGCCCAATTGTTTGAAGTGGTTGATGCCGGTGATGGTACATACTTTATAATTAGTGTACTTCCTGGAGGATATTATTTAACTGTGGCACCAGATGGAAATGTCATCGTAGATGCGGAAGATGGTAGTGATTTTTATAGGTGGAGATTTTTACCAACAGGTTTCCCACCTGAAGCAATTGCCACCGCTGATATAACGAGTGGAAACGCACCTTTGACCGTTCAGTTCACAGGAAGTGCTTCAACGGATGACAAAAATGATATCGTTGATTATTTGTGGGACTTTGGTAATGGCGAAACTTCAACAGAGCTAAATCCATCTTATACTTTTGCCGATGGAGGCACCTATCAAGTATTGTTAACCGTGACAGATGGTGATGGCTATTCGGATGAAAGCGATATTATTACCATAAATGTGAACGCTGGCCCAACGGCCGTAGCTTCTGCAAGTGTGCTGGAAGGGAATGCTCCTTTGGAAGTATCTTTCACAGGTGACCAGTCTACTGACGATGTTGCGGTAATATCCTATGATTGGGATTTTGGTAACAGTGGAAATTCAACACTGGCAAACCCAGTTCAAACTTTTAGTTCCCCAGGAACTTACACTGTGAGCTTGACTGTTACGGATGATGGAGGATTACAGGATACAACTACGTTAGAAATCGTCGTAAATGAGAATGGTGCTCCCGTTGCAGTTGCTTCTTCTGACATTTTTGAAGGGAATGCTCCTTTGGACGTAACCTTTACAGGAGACCAAAGTACGGATGACATTGGAATCGCAACGTATAGCTGGGACTTTGGTGATGGTACTACTTCCAATCTTCCAAATCCAACCCATACATTTGCCACGGCTGATGTCTATACGGTAACCTTGACGGTTACAGATGATGGAGGGTTAGAGGACTCGGATACGATTACTATAACCGCAAGTGATCCTAATGGAGCACCTATTGCGGTGGCCACTGCGGATATTTCAGAAGGAACGGTACCGTTGGAAGTTTCCTTTACAGGTGACCAAAGTACGGATGATGTTGGTATTAGTACCTATTCTTGGGATTTTGGGGATGGTTCTTCATCTTCGGATATGAATCCAATACATACCTTCGTTGGGGAAGGGACCTACCAAGTAGTTTTGACAGTAGCGGATGCTAATGGTTTGGAAGATACGGATACTATTACAATTACAGTTAATCCATCGACCAATATGGCTCCAGTAGCTGTGGCCACATCCAATATTAGTAGTGGGGAAGTTCCATTGGAGGTTGCCTTTACCGTGAATCAGAGTACAGATGATGTTGGTATAGTCACATACAATTGGGATTTTGGGGATGGAAATACTTCCGCTGATGTTAATCCTATATATACCTTCAATGAAATTGGGGAGTATACGGTAATTCTAACTGTTATTGATGAAGGTGGTTTGCAATCTACCGATCAGATTACCATTACAGTAAGCGAGGAAAACGTTGCTCAAGAAGAACCGGATTTCGAATTCGTATTGGCTCCAAACCCAACTACTAATTATGTAGATGTGGTTATGAGCGAGAATTTTGATTTAGATCAAATTCGGGAGTTATGTTACATGATATGTCGGGCAGATTGATTAGGCAATTTATGCTGGATGAAGTTTTGGAAGGAACTGTATTACGCTTGCCAACCAACACCTACAGGAACGAGGTTTATGTAGTGACCGTTATGTTCGCTAATAATGAACCTGTTTCAAAAAGATTGGTTATAAATTAAGATTAGTAAGAATATTTTCGAAGGCCATACTTTAAAAAGTATGGCCTTTTTAATTTCAAAAAAGTCTTCCATGAATGTTGTTTTTATTAGATTCAACGATGATACTATACAGTATTGTCCACTACTAAAGATGATTGTCTTGTTTAAACTTATTTTGAACGTTTTAATTCCAGATTAATTCTTTTTAAAGGTATTTTCGTAACATATTTGCTACTATAAATTTTAGAAAAGATCTCATGATACCCAAAATCATTCATTATTGTTGGTTGAGCGGAGAAGAATTTCCTCAAGACATAAAGAGAAATTTAGCCTCATGGAAGGAAATGTTGCCGGATTATGAGTTCATGCTTTGGGATACTAACCGATTTGATTTGAATCAGTGGCCTTTTGCAAAAGAAGCTTTTGATAAGAAAAAATATGCATTTGCGTCCGATATTGTAAGGCTCTATGCGGTACATAAATATGGTGGTATTTACTTGGATACGGACGTGCAGGTTCTTAAGAGATTTGATGATCTTTTGCACTTACCGTATTTTGCCGGTTTGGAACATGCGAATATCATTGAAGCTGCCGTCTTTGGTGCCGAAAAGAATTCAGATTGGTTAAAACTTTGTCTGCAGCACTATGATGGTCGATCCTTTGTGAAAGAAGATGGAAAATATGATATTACCATTTTACCTGCCATCCTTAAAAAACAATTAAAGCAGGAAAAAGAATTGGTTGAAATGACTCCTGAACAGGTAACAAATGTGGAGCAACTTATTAGTGACAAAAGCAAATTCTTTCTGTTCCCTTGCGATTATTTCAGTCCTAAAGATGTTGAAACAGGGACTATTCATAGTTCTAAGAATACGTATGCCATACATCACTTCAATAGTTCATGGTTACCTGGATTTTCTAAATTCAGAAGAAAATTAAAGTTATTAATTGGCTCAAAAACGACCGCTAAAATTATCTCGAACCCGTTGGTGGGTGGTATATTGAAGTTTTTTAAGCGAATTGAATCAAAATTAGATACAAAATGATTTATGGGACATTTATATCTTATCTATTGGTTAGTTTGGGCATTCTAAAACTTATAATCTTGGCAATTGGCTAAAAGGCATATGTTCAGCTGAATTATCGTATACCCCTTCAAATGCCATAGCACCCACATGGTGCTCATCAACCTCAAAACTTAATATAACGAATTGACTCTTTTGGCTTAGAATATTAGTGGGTACTAAATGTTCGCCATCCGTTACAGTTATACTTTTTAAATCTACGTTAATTCCTTTACCAATAGCTTTTAGGATAGCTTCTTTACGTGTCGAGAATTTGTAAAAGGTCAAAGTCTTATTGGAGCTTATCAATAATTCATCTATTTCGTATTTGCTGAAAATAGTAGGGAGTATATCTGAAAAGTTCGGGTATGGTTTATTTTTTCAATATCAATACCGACCTTTTTATCACCAATAATTATCAATATAAAATCCCCTGAATGTGAAATATTAAAATATAAACTGGGATGTGAAGGAAGATAGGGTTTATCAAACGAATTTTTTTCAATTTTAACTTCAGTTGCATTCAGACCTATTTCTTTAGCAAGAAGTATTTTTAGAAAGGACCTTGAAATAATAAATCTATTTCGGTCTGCATCAAAATGATACCTTCCTGCACGAAGCCTTTCCTCATTGTCCAAATTTTCTATTAGTGAAGTAATAGAATGTACATAATCTGGTATGAAGATTTTGAAAATCCTTATACCGAAATTGCTTTTATTTCCTAAATTCTGAAATTCAGCCTTAGTCTTGAGTATTTGGATGTTACCACAAAGGAGATTATTCAAAACTATCTACATTATAGGTATCCAAGGCGTATTGCAATTTTTCAGCAAATATCACAACATTTGGTTTTTCGAACATATCGATATGGTTCCCTGGAACCAAATGTTTTCGAATACCTTTTTTAGCTATATTTTTCCACCCAAGCAAATCCATATCATGAACGAAATTAATCTCTTCAGATGATCTAAATAAATCTATCACGATATCCATAGGGACAATTGTATATTTTTCAGTAGCTTTATTATGATTGATTTCTATTTTTAAGGAGCGATTGAACTGTTGCTCATACTGTTTCTCCCTTCCTAACTTTAACCTTAGGTATAATCCTTTAAACATTGTGCTGATTAAACCTATCCTACGTTTAAAGTTTTTATTACTACTAAACATATTGGCGAATATGAATCCAACTTTACCAACAAAATATCCAATTGATACTATTTTTTTTCTTATTGGATTCTTATAATAATAAATAGGAAAAACATAAGAATCTAACTCGGCCAGCATTTTCACAATTTTACCTTGTTCTATTAATTTACGGGCCATTTCAAATGCTATAATCCCTCCAAGTGAAAAACCTGCCAAACAGTATGGCCCATCAGGATTCCGGGCAATAATTTCCTTTACATAGGCATTTGCCATTTCATCTATAGATTTATGAGGCTCTTGTAGCCCATCCAAACCTTTAGGTTGTAATCCATATACTGGTTGGTCATCACTTAAATTTTTTGCTAGCTCATGGAATATTACAACATTGTGATGGGCCCCATGAACAATATACAAGGGAGGTTTAGTTCCGGAAGATTTTATTGGTACCAAACAATCCCATGAAAAAGATTCTTTTTCAACATAAGCCGCCAATTCCTTGATTGTAGGATTTTGCAGAAGAGCTGCAAGCGGTAGTCTATTACCTGTTTCTTTTTCAAGTTGAGTCATTACCCTTACTGCAATGAGAGAATGCCCCCCCAGTTCAAAGAAATTCGGCTTATGTCAATTTTTTCAATACCCAAATGTTTTTGCCATATTTCGGAAATCTGTTTTTCCAACTGGCTTTTTGGATGATTAAAAGTGGATACATTAAAATTTTTCTTTAGCTGTGAACCAAGAGTTTTACGGTCAATTTTTCCATTAAGAGTAAGCGGAAATTCTTTAACGAAGTGATATTTTTGGGGAACCATATAGGCTGGTAGATGTCCCTTGAGAGCCTTCTTCCAAGAATCTATTTGGTTTGAATTTATAGCCTCTGAAGAAGAAAGTATCACGCAAGCCTCCAAAAGATTGTCAGTTACCAAAACCACTGAGCTCTTTACATCCATGAGGGAATCCAATTCCTTTTCTATTTCACCTAATTCGATGCGATGACCTCTTATTTTTACTTGTTGATCTATTCTTCCCAAACAAATAAGATTACCATTTGGAGATAATTTTGCTAAGTCACCGGTTTTGTACAGAATTGGGCCTAATTCAATTTCAAAAGGGTTTTTTATGAATTTTTCAGAAGTAAGTTCGGACGTTTCCAGTATCCCCTTGCTACTCCATCACCAGCTATACATAGTTCACCAGTTTTACCGGGTTCCACTAGTCTGTTTTGCTCATCTACTATATAAATGCGGGTATTGGCAATCGGTCTACCAATACTAATAACTTCATCCGATTCCAATATACGATTTACTGCAGACCAAATAGTTGTCTCGGTGGGCCCGTACATATTCCATAGTTCATCTACTTTCTCCAATAAATTTTTAGCTAGAACCAAGGGAAGAGCTTCCCCTCCACACAGAGCTTTTAAAGGTAACCGTTTATTCCAGCCAGTTTCCAATAACATTTGCCATGTAGTTGGAGTTGCCTGCATCATGGTGATATTTTCATTATTTAAAACATCCCATAATAATCTACTGTCTTTAGCGGTTTCCTCATCAGCTAAAACTAAAGTCGCACCTTTTAATAAAGGAACAAACATTTCAAGTCCTGCAATATCAAAAGATATGGTAGTAACAGAAAGTAACCTATCGTTTTCATTAATCCCTGGCTCCTTAAGCATGCTAAAAAGAAAATTAACTAAGTTTCTATGGGTAATGGAAACACCCTTTGGTTTTCCTGTTGATCCTGAGGTATAAAGTATATAAGCCTCTTTATCATTTGACACTTCTACCATGGGAGCTACTCCATTCTTTTGGGAAAGTGATGAAAGAATATCCCCTAGGAATAAAGTCTCTACATTTGTTTTAAAAGTTGGTGATAGTTCTTCTGTAGTAATCAATAATTTGGCCTCCGAATCTTCAAGCATAAACTCCAAACGATTCTTTGGATATTGAGGATCTAGGGGAAGATATGCAGCCCCCGTTTCCAAAATCGCTATCAATATTGGGATTAATTCAATGGATTTCGGTAAAGAAACCGCGACAAAGTCACCTGGTGTAATACCTTTATCGATCAGGTAGGCCGCTATATTGTTAGATTTTTGGTATAGTTCTTTGTATGTATTTTCTACATTGCCGAACTGAATTGCAGTTTTTTCGGGTGTTATTTTTGCCTGTTTAGCCAACAAAACATGCAAGGGCTCTTCGGGATAATCAATTTTGGTGTTGTTCAGTTCCGCATAGGCAGAAACATCAGTTTTGATAATATCACCGATGGGATTTGTTGGATTATCAACAATGCTCTCCAGGACTTCCGTAAACGAAATCATCATTTTTTCAATACTAGAAGCACTGAAAAGAGAAGTATTGTAGGACCATTCCGAATGAGGGCACCTTCGGATCCCGTAGCATTTAAAAAAAGTTCAAATGCCTCAAAATCCCTAGGATTACTATTCAATTTATGGGTTAAACCATCAAATTTAACCGCACTGTCCATACCCATATCAATGTTGAAGGCAACAGGTACCAAGGGAACCCTTGATGGGTCCCGGGCAATAGCTAGTTTTTGAAGCAGCTGTCCGAAACTGAACTGTTGATGTTCGTAGGCGTCAAAAATCTTATTTTTTCTATCTTTTAGATATTCATTGAAAGGTGTATTCGTATCAATGCTCGTACGCAAAGGCAACAAATTCACACAGTGGCCAATGAGATGGGTATTGTTGTGAAGTGATTGACCAGCGGCTGGTAATCCTAATACCAAATCATTTTGTCCAGTAAGGCGATTAAGAAAAACCTCGAAACCTGCCATTAAGGTAACTACTAAACTGGCCCCGGACTTAATCCCAACTTGTTTCAATTTGCCTACCAAATCACTTGGAATAGGGAAATCTAATCGATTGCTTTTATAGGTTCTTATTTGAGGTCTAGGATAATCCGTTGGCATAGTAACCGTGGGGACATTGCCCTTATATTGCTCTAGCCAAAACCTTTCCGTTTCCTCGAATTTTCCACTCCTCAGGAACATTTGTTCCTCTTCAGCATAAGAACTAAAAGATGCAGGTTCGGATATTTGCGCTAAAGTTCCATTTTTAATGGCATTGTATTGAGCGCTCAACTCTTCTAGAATAATTCCCATGAATCATCCATCACATACAATATGATGACCCGTTATAACTAATTGATGTTGATTATCGGAGAGTTTTAATAAACCAATTTTAAGTAATGGATCTTTAATTAAATCAAATACATAATGGGCATCGCCAGTAAGGTAATCCTTAATTCTCTTTTGTCTTTCTTCGGAGTCAAGATTTGAAAAATCCTTTTCGGTAATCTCTATTTTAATCGATTCGAAAACGGTCATAAAACGACCGTCTCGGATTAAAAGTGGCTCTAAGTGCCTCGTGCCTTTCGGTCATTTTTTCAATGGCTTGATGTAGGGCATTTATGTCGAGTGACCCTTCGATTAATAATGAAACTGATTCATTATAGGCCCTATTGGCATCGTCACCGCCAAGCTTGCAAGCAATCCAAATCTCTGCTTGGGCCTGAATCATTGGAATTACTCTTTGTATAGCAGGACCCCTAAAAGGATTGTAATCAACGGTATTTTTCATTCCTAATTGGTTAATGAGAAATTAAAGGGAATTCAATAGTTGGTTTTATAATTATTCAATTATTAAAAATCAATTTTAACAAAGGCTCCTTCCTTTTTTGCATCAGGAACAAACCAAGCCGGATTCCCGAATCATCAAGACCTAGTTTAGCTCCCTGTACGGGTGGAGTATTAAGAGATTGAATGTCTGTTTTATCGATGTTCACCGAATTTACATTCTCTTGCATCATGCTCTTATCGTTACCCTCAATACCTCTAAATATTCCAATAGAGATTAATTCATCCACACTTTCTATAAATGCATCCTTGATTTTTTGAATGTCCTCCTTCAAAAAGGCACTCGTCATAAAACAGGGAAAGCCATCCCAAATATGAATACCTTTTTCTCTCATTAAAACAAATAGAAGGTCAGAGTAGGGAATGTCTTCCAAAAACTTAAGTCGCCATAAAGACCCGAAATACATAATCTCCATGGGTAAGTCCCGTTTTGCAAATTCTTGGTTTACTTCTTTAACATAATTTTCGGTCATGTCATTGAGACCGTCTTGTAATGCTTTTCCCTGTTCTTTCATATGAAGTAGAGAGGCTTTTGCGGCAGCAAGGGCTAAAGGATGGCGAACAAACGTACCGGCAAAGTACGTTACCCCAATCTCCGGATAGGAGTTGTCCCCATATTGCCAATGACCTCCGTCAAGGGCATCCATGTATTTTCTTTTCCCTATGATAGCTCCAATAGAAATACCACCCCCTATAACTTTTCCATAGGTTCCAAGATCCGCCTTTATTCCGAACAGGGCTTGGGCACCTCCTGGGTGCATTCTGAATCCCGTGATCACTTCGTCAAAAATAAGTACAGATTCAGATTGCTCAGTAATCTTTCTAACTTCCTTAAGAAATTCAACAGGTCTGAATTCCGGTCTTCTACTTTGCACGGGTTCCACTACTACGGCTGCAAGTTCGTGAGCCCTTTCTTTGATGATTTGAAGGCTTTCGGGAGTACCGTACTCCAAAACCAATACGTTTTGTACGGAATCAGGTAGTATACCTGCAGCTGCCGGAAACGTTTTCAATTTTTTGGAACCTCTAACTAAGGCCTCATCATTAATACCATGGTAGGCCCCGCTAAACGATACAATCAATGATCGACCGGTTACCGTTCTAGCGATTCTAATGGCGCCAAGAACTGCTTCCGACCCAGTATTACAGAGGGCGGCCCTATCCTGACCAGTAAATTCACAGAGAAGTTTGCAAACCTCACCTGCTAGTGGATGTTGTGGACCCACCTCATAACCCAATTCAATTTGTTCATGTAGTACCTTTTTAATGAAGTCTGGTTGGTGTCCAAACATACAAGATCCAAAACCATTTAGGGCATCTATGTATTCGTTGCCGTCTATGTCCCATAATCTATTACCAGATGACTTTTCAACTACTAATGGATATACCATCTCCTTGGTAGCTGGTTTAAATCCAGTAACTACCCTTGGATCGGACATATAGGATCGATGTTGTTGGGCATATGCCTTACTGGAAGCCGTTTTTTTATTATAGCGTTCGGTCAATTTCTTTAAATAAATTTCCTGCTCCATGTTCACTCCCGCAGATTGCTTTTCTATCCGGGGGGATGCTCCAAAAGGTTTCTTCAATTCCTTTTTTTCCTCTTCTGTAAGGTCGTCTTCATGACTATTGGTATTCCCAGGAGCGGACATATTCTCTGTCTTATTGGAACTAGTAGAATTGGCAGCCATTGGTGCCTGCATTTTATGTGAATCCGTCACATTGGAAATTGGTACTTGCCCGTTATTTTGGATAAGGTCAATCTGCTGGCCTAATAATTGAAGTTGTTGTGCAATTAATCCAAGGGCCGAATTGTTGGTGTTTCCAGTCGAGTAATTTTGATTAATAACAGGCGGTGCATATGTTGGAACATTTGACTGATGGTTCTGTTGGATTGTATTTGACGCCTGTACTTCCGTTTGTGGGTGAGTAATTTCAGGTGCAAATCGGTCTTTAGGCAATTTGGTATCCGAGATACGCTGCAAGAAGTTGTGGTGAATTCAATTCGTCATTTAATTGACGAAAAGTAATATCCGTTTCAAATTCTTTTTTGCATGTAGTAGCCATTTGTGTTAGTACCAGTGAGTCCAATCCCAGTTCTAAAAAGTTATACTGGTTATCTTCCTGCTCCAACTCTATTCCGGATATATTGGAAATAATTTCAGAAATTTTTTGAAGGATTATGTCTTTTCTCATAATACTAGGGATTTCATTTGTTCCACTTTCATGGAAAGTATCAATATTTATTGGGATATCCACTCTATCATATGTAGGCGGAGTGTTATTAGTGAAATGTAAGTTTTCTTGTTGTTGCTCTATTTGAGGTGTTTCCACCCAGCAAGGTTTACGGTCAAAACTGTAAGATGGTAAACAGATCTTATGTTGGTCATGTTCTTTGTAAAATAGGTTCCAATCAGGTTCGTGTCCATTGATCCAAAGCTCTCCAAGAGCAGTAAGTATTGTGTGATACGAATCTTCCTGATCTTTTGGAGCTGTTAAAGAGGAAATGGGAGTGATGCTTTTGCCTGCTTTTTTCTGTCGTGCCAATGTTGATAGAGCTCTTCCCGGTCCCACTTCCAAAAGTACTGTGTTTTCATCAAGTTCTATTATAGTATCCAGCGCCTGTGAGAATTTAACGGCATCCCGCAAATGATTGGTCCAATATTTTGGATTTGTTGCCTCTTCCTTGCTCATCCATTTTCCAGTTGCTGTGGATATGATAGGAATTCTAGGGGCATTCAATTCCATTTTTTGAACTTCTTTTTCAAAAGTATCCAATATGGGATTCATCATGGTCGAATGAAACGCATGACTAGTTGCCAATAGCATATTGGCTATACCTTCCTCCTTCAATTTTTTACTAAAACGTTCGATGGCCTCATCCTGAATCCGATACAACGCATAAGTTATCGGAATTTATGGCAGCCATGGACAAATCATCTGTCAACAAGGGCATGATTTCTTCTGCCGCTGTTCTTATGGAAAGCATACTTCCTCCAGGGAGGTCACTAACTAATTTACCCCTAAGTGTAATTAGTCGTAGGGCATCCTGAAGTGAAAATACTCCGGCCAAATGAGCCGCTACAAATTCACCAATACTATGGCCACAGACAAAAGTTGGTTTTATCGACCAACTTTGCCGGAGTTGTGCAAGCGCATACTCTATAATGAACAAAGCAGGTTGGGTGTATTGGGTATCTTTCAATTTTTCTTCTGCCTCAGGAGTAGTTAAACCCTGGAATATGATATCCCTGATATCCAAATGAAGCAACTCTTTGATTTCTTCTGCACAATAATCTACAGCTCTTCTAAAAACGCCCTCGTTTTCATATAAGGCTTTACCCATATTCAAATACTGCGAGCCTTGTCCAGGAAATAAAAATCCTAGTTCATCTGTTACAGATCTTAAAATATTACTTTTTATTCCCTTGGAACCTTCGCTTAGAAGAAGTTCTTCTGCCTTTGGACTACCATCGGTCACCAAAAAGCTTCGATGATTAAAAGCTTTACGCGTAGCAGTAAGTGAATATGCTGTATCCACCAGTGGGATATCTTTGTTCGAAACTAGGTGCTCGCCTAAATCTTTTTGATACGACGCTAAACTATTTTTTGATTTTGCGGACTAGGATAAGAATTTCAACGGGCCTACCTTTTGACTTAGGTCTTTCCTTATTCTTATACTCCTCTAAAACAACATGGACATTGGTTCCTCCAACCCCAAAAGAGCTGACACCTGCTTTTTTAGATGCTTTTGAATCCCATTTTCGTAACTCGGAATTTACAAAGAACGCATTGTTTACAAAATCAATTAATGGGTTTGGACTTGAAAAGCCCAATGAGGCAGGAATTTCCTCATGTTTAAATGCCAATAATGTTTTTATGACCCCAGCCACACCCGCCGCAGAGGTTAAGTGGCCCATATTACTCTTGATAGAACCAATCGCACAAAAGTTTTTTTCAGACTGTTCCCCAAAGGCTATTTCTAGCCCTTCAATTTCTATAGGGTCACCCACCGGCGTTGCCGTTCCGTGGGCTTCAATATAACTGATTTCATTTGGAGCAACGTCCGCATCAAAATGTGCTCTCATAATGGCATTGGCCTGGCCTTCGGCACTGGGAGCCGTAAAACTTCCCTTGTCGCCACCATCATTATTTATGCCAACACCTTTTATTACTCCATAAACATAATCCCCATCTTTTTTGGCCTGATCCAAACGCTTTAACAATACGACTCCTGCACCATCACTAAATACGGTTCCTTTGGCATTGGCATCAAAAGGTCTACAATGACCATCAGGTGTTTTAATTGACCCTTCTTGATATAAATGCCCGCTGTTCATGGGTGATGTAACACTGGCCGCACCAGCGATGGCTATATCACATTGACCATTTCTAAGTGCTTCGGTAGCTTCGGCAATAGCAAGAAGTGAAGTGGAACAGGCGGAGTGAATACTTATTGCTGGTCCTTTAAGATTTAAATGATAGGCGATTCTAGTGGCTATATAATCTTTTTCATTTACGGTACTAGCTTGAAATTCACCAACTTGATCTATTAGCTCTTTGTTGGGCATTACATTATGCGTATAGTAGGTGTTATGACCACAGCCCGCATAAACTCCTACAGTACCTTCATGATGATCAGGTAGATAACCTGTTTGTTCCAATACCTCCCAAGAGATTTCCATTAAGATTCGTTGTTGTGGATCCATGGCGGAGGCAACTTTTGGATTTAGTCCAAAAAATAAGGCATCAAATTCCTTTGCACTGGGCAAAATACCCCTAGAACCTACATAAAGAGGATCATTCTTTATATTTTCCGGAATGGAGCTATCCAATTCCTCTTTTGTGAAATGGGAAATAGTTTCTTTTCCCTCCCTTAATATTTTCCATAGTTCATCTACCGATTTTGCACCAGGGAATCTTCCAGCCATACCGATTATGGCTATATCTCGGGAATCATTTTTCTTTTTGGATTGTTTGGCAAAAGCCATTTTAACATTCTTATTTTTTGGTTCCAAATAATCGGAAATATTTGCGATAGTCGGAAATTGGTAAAGCTTTGTTACCGGTAATCTCAAGTTATGCTCCTTTAACAATTGTGCCACTAATTTTTGGGCAAGTAATGAGGTGCCTCCCAATTCAAAGAAATTATCATCGATACCAATTTTGGGAATATTCAATAAACTTTCCCGAGATAGAGGCCAGTTGTTTTTCCAATTT
Source organism: Maribacter litopenaei (assembly GCF_025244665.1). GTDB lineage: Bacteria > Bacteroidota > Bacteroidia > Flavobacteriales > Flavobacteriaceae > Maribacter > Maribacter litopenaei. The sequence goes on from NZ_CP104205.1 coordinate 1,345,788, forward strand.
TGAACTTGGCTTTTTGTAGGGCGGGGCAGAGCTCGGTCTTGAATATTGTGGTTTAGGCAAACTCTTTTTATCAATCTTACCGCTACTGGTTTTAGCAAAATTATCTACAACAACATAATGAGAGGGGTGCATATACTCCGGAAGTAGTGTGGACACCTTTTGACGAATTTCATTAACATCCAATGCTTCCTTCTGTGGTTGAAGGTAGGCTACTAGTTGAGTTTGTCCCGCCAAATGATCTGATGCAACTACCACTGTTTGCAATACTCCGGAAATTGTATTCAAAGCAATTTCTACCTCTGCAAGTTCTATTCGGTGACCACTAATTTTAACTTGATCATCTTTTCTACCTTGGAATTCGATATTTCCATCCGGTAAATACTTTGCGATATCACCAGTTCTGTACAACCTTATTTTTTTCCCGTTAGGGGAGTTCCAAGAAACGAATTTTTCTTCCGTTAGTTGTTGGTTGTTCAAATAACCTTGCGCTAAACAGTCTCCGGCAATACAAAGTTCCCCCAAACTGCCGTTTGGTAAAGATTTTAGATTTTCGTCAACAATATAAATATCAGTATTGTCAATGGGACTTCCAATACTTGGTAAAGCGGGCCAAGATGATGGAGTATCCTGTAGTTTTAACTCTGTAACCACATGGCATTCCGTAGGGCCATACTGATTATAAAGTACACAATGTTCCAATTTGGAGAAAAAGGCTCTAACTTGGTCGGTGATTTTTAGCTGCTCACCAGCGGTCATTATCTCTTTTAACGATTTTGGAAATAACCCTGTGCTGACAGCAGTTTCTGCCAATGCCTGAAGGGCAACAAATGGAAGAAAAAGTCTATTTACATTATGTTTGTTTATCTGCTCTAAAAGCGCCATCATATCTAGACGCATATCTTCTGTGATAAGTACCAATGTACCTCCCGTGGTTAAGGTGGCCATAATTTCTTGGAAAGAGACATCAAAACTTAATGGGGCAAATTGTAATGTACGGGTCCCTCTCTACAAATTGAGTTTTTCTTTTGCCATTGCAAAAGATTTATCATGGCATTTTCACCCATGCATACTCCTTTTGGTTCACCGGTAGAACCGGAGGTATAAAGCACATAAGTTGGAAGATTATCTAATTTTTTAACCTCCTTTGGTACATTTTCACGGATTATCACCTGAAATCCCAATAGTTGTAAGGCCTTCATTTCTAGCTAGTTCTTCATCTGCTTGGGTAGTGAGGCAGAATGACAGACCTGAATTGTTAATAATGCTTGTTAATCTTTTCTTTGGATACTTAAAATCAATAGGAAGATATGCTTTACCTGATTTTAAAATGGCCATAACAAACAATATCTCCTCAATACATCTGGTAGTAGGTACACCAATAAATGACTCCTCGCGGGCATAATATTGAATATTATTGGATATTTGTTCTATTCGAATATAAGCTTCTTGATAGGTAATTGTTTCCTCTCCGAGAAATAATGCATACTTCATTGGGATGAAGTTTAACGATTTTTTCAAATAGGGTATATATAGTATTTGGGCCGTTCATTTCTTGGGATTTATTTCTTGGTGTACCTAAAAAGAATTATCTACTGAATAATTTTAAACTATAACTTTTGTAATAGTTGGGGAATAGTAAAGTTCTGTATTTTAAACCTTTTGAAAAGGATATTACTACTGTTTTTTGAGAAAAGTATGAAATAAATAACCTCAGATTCTAAAAATTAGATAAGCCGTTTTTTTTACCGTTAAAATTTATGAATCAACATTTTGCACCTATAAATGTTTGCTTGTCAAAACCACCTAACCATGGTTGCTGTGAAAAATGCCAAATTTTAAAACCTGCATTTTTAAATAGTAAGGGATAGTTGTGGGAAAAAGATGGTTCATTTCCGTATAATTGTGAGTTGGGACTAGCTTCAAAATCATGGTCTCCACCATTTGGTTCTATCGCGACAAAAAAAGTGTGCCCTATTTTTGAGATGTTATTCAATAATTCCTGTAATTGAGATTCAATAAAATACTCCAATACTCCTCTCGATGAAACGAAAATTGTATTACTTTTTCCTTTCTTCTTGACCCATTCATATGCGTCGGCAGCGATAAACTCAAGTTTTTCATTATTACCAAACTTTTCCTTGTTCATTTGAATCTGTTGCTCACTTAAATCTATTCCAATGAACCTTTTAACTTTTGGAAATTCAGAACTTAACCAATTAAGGACATCACCATTTCCTGTACCTATTTCAACAAAGGTATCAAAGGATTGATCTGTGTTATTTAACTCAGTTTTCAGTAAATCAAATACAAAAGTACAATTGGGTAAAAAGTCCTTTACAAAACCATCCTCTGTTTCCTTAAACAGTTCAGTAGCCGTGTTATTGATCCAAAAATCCCTATTGTTATCCCTAATGGTCTCATAGTCATTTATTGGCTTTAGCTTTTTAACCAATGCAGCCCTCATTAAGATTTCCGATATCGTCATGTTCTTCTTATTCTTATGAATCAACGTGATTCTGTTGGCCGACATTTCCTTGGCTTTTTTAGGGCGAAGTATTATTAAAAGATTTCCAAGGGTACTGGCTAGAAAATGATATAGAAATGATTTTAGTTTGCTCTTCACTTTATGCAATGGTTTGGTTCAGTCTTTTAACGATTACAATTTGTTAAAATTGTTTTGAAATTATTTTAATCACAAAGGAATCAAGTTCTAATCTTTTGATTTTACAATAAGTGTTTATTTACTGTAAACAATAGTTATTGAAATTGTACAAGATTCCCATTATCAATGGGAATACGAATCTAAAATGTTTTAATGTCTGTTAAATTTAAGCTTATAACATCCTATAATAATTCATATTTAGCCTACTCGAGCACTATCTTTTTTTGAAATATTTGATTGTGTCCTTGAATGGTTAATAGATAGATTCCGAGAGGACAAATTTTCTTCCAATTGTAATGAATGTTTTGCCGATTTGTAAGACCCATTGAGGCGCGTAATATGAACCATTCTGCCGCTTACATCAAAAATTTTGAGAGTTACTTCCATGCTATGAAGTATAGTGGGAAGAATGATTTCTAAATACCTATCTCTCCCAACAGGATTAGGCGATACTATTAAATTTTCATTGTTCTGCACCTTTTTTTGAGTATCTATTTTTCCGGTTAGCCCAATTAAGGGTGATACGGCGTCGCACCCGAGCAGTTCGATCTCTGCGATCTGTGTCATTTCCACGTCGAGGTCGTTCTTTGTGATCTCCAGCCTGTAGGTCGTGTAGGTTGCCGGCGCCGACAGCTCGAAGGTCCTTTTCAGGTACCTCTGGTCGAAGGTCTCGCCGGATCAGCGAGCCTACGAGTTCGAAGGTACCGCCGTTCGAGGCCATGAGCCTGAAGTCCATGGGGTCCCTTCCATAGTCGTCGTTCGCGCTTGTGATGGTGATTTGCTCCACGCGCCTGGGCTCCTGGAGTACTATCTGTATCCAGCTCGGGCTTGCGGTGGTTGGGACTCCCCCTGCGTCGAGCCATTTGGAGTGGTCCCCCCTGACACTTCTGTTGTCGAACGCCTTGTACCGGTCCTCGGCGGGTACGAAATCGTTCCTTGAGGTGATGGTACCGCTGCCCACGGGCTCGGTAACGTCCGAGAGCTGGCCGTTGCAGTCGCCGCCCGTTCCCGGATCTTGCACCTGTACCGTTGCGCTCGCGGTGAACCCTCCGTCATCCGTGGTCACGGTCACTGTGGTACTTCCCGGTGCGATTGCGGTAACGTTCCCGTTGCCGTCGACCGTGGCGATGGCGCCGTCCTGCGATGACCAGGAGACACCTTTATCGGTGGCGTTTGACGGGGAGAGGTTCGCCAGGAGCTGTAGGGTTGCCCCGGGCTCCATCTGCAGGGAGGTAGGGGAGAGCTCCACCCCGGTTACGGCCACCGGTCCGGTAGGCGTTGCGTCGCACCCGAGCAGTTCGATCTCTGCGATCTGTGTCATTTCCACGTCGAGGTCGTTCTTTGTGATCTCCAGCCTGTAGGTCGTGTAGGTTGCCGGCGCCGACAGCTCGAAGGTCCTTTTCAGGTACCTCCGGTCGAAGGTCTCGCCGGATAGCATGAGCCTACGAGTTCGAAGGTACCGCCGTTCGAGGCCATGAGCCTGAAGTCCATGGGGTCCCTTCCATAGTCGTCGTTCGCGCTTGTGATGGTGATCTGCTCCACGCGCCTGGGCTCCTGGAGTACTATCTGTATCCAGCTCGGGCTTGCGGTGGTTGGGACTCCCCCTGCGTCGAGCCATTTGGAGTGGTCCCCCCTGACACTTCTGTTGTCGAACGCCTTGTACCGGTCCTCGGCGGGTACGAAATCGTTCCTTGAGGTGATGGTACCGCTGCCCACGGGCTCGGTAACGTCCGAGAGCTGGCCGTTGCAGTCGCCGCCCGTTCCCGGATCTTGCACCTGTACCGTTGCGCTCGCGGTGAACCCTCCGTCATCCGTGGTCACGGTCACTGTGGTACTTCCCGGTGCGATTGCGGTAACGTTCCCGTTGCCGTCGACCGTGGCGATGGCGCCGTCCTGCGATGACCAGGAGACACCTTTATCGGTGGCGTTTGACGGGGAGAGGTTCGCCAGGAGCTGTAGGGTTGCCCCGGGCTCCATCTGCAGGGAGGTAGGGGAGAGCTCCACCCCGGTTACGGCCACCGGTCCGGTAGGCGTTGCGTCGCACCCGAGCAGTTCGATCTCTGCGATCTGTGTCATTTCCACGTCGAGGTCGTTCTTTGTGATCTCCAGCCTGTAGGTCGTGTAGGTTGCCGGCGCCGACAGCTCGAAGGTCCTTTTCAGGTACCTCTGGTCGAAGGTCTCGCCGGACTAGCGAGCCTACGAGTTCGAAGGTACCGCCGTTCGAGGCCATGAGCCTGAAGTCCATGGGGTCCCTTCCATAGTCGTCGTTCGCGCTTGTGATGGTGATCTGCTCCACGCGCCTGGGCTCCTGGAGTACTATCTGTATCCAGCTCGGGCTTGCGGTGGTTGGGACTCCCCCTGCGTCGAGCCATTTGGAGTGGTCCCCCCTGACACTTCTGTTGTCGAACGCCTTGTACCGGTCCTCGGCGGGTACGAAATCGTTCCTTGAGGTGATGGTACCGCTGCCCACGGGCTCGGTAACGTCCGAGAGCTGGCCGTTGCAGTCGCCGCCCGTTCCCGGATCTTGCACCTGTACCGTTGCGCTCGCGGTGAACCCTCCGTCATCCGTGGTCACGGTCACTGTGGTACTTCCCGGTGCGATTGCGGTAACGTTCCCGTTGCCGTCGACCGTGGCGATGGCGCCGTCCTGCGATGACCAGGAGACACCTTTATCGGTGGCGTTTGACGGGGAGAGGTTCGCCAGGAGCTGTAGGGTTGCCCCGGGCTCCATCTGCAGGGAGGTAGGGGAGAGCTCCACCCCGGTTACGGCCACCGGTCCGGTAGGCGTTGCGTCGCACCCGAGCAGTTCGATCTCTGCGATCTGTGTCATTTCCACGTCGAGGTCGTTCTTTGTGATCTCCAGCCTGTAGGTGGTGTAGGTTCCCGGCGCCGACAGGTCGAAGGTCCTTTTCAGGTACCTCCGGTCAAAGGTCTCTCCGGACCATGAGCCGACCAGTTCGAAGGTACCGCCGTTCGAGGCCATGAGCCTGAAGTCCATGGGGTCCCTTCCGTAGTCGTCGTTCGCGCTTGTGATGGTGATCTGCTCCACGCGCCTGGGCTCCGGGAGTACTATCTGTATCCAGCTCGGGCTTGCGGTGGTAGGTATTCTCCCGGCGTCGAGCCATTTGGAGTGGTCCCCCCGGATACTTTTGTTGTCGAACGCCTTGTATCGATTCATCCGCGGGTATGAAGTCGTTCCTAGAGGTGATGGTACCGCTGCCCACTGGCTCGGTAACGTCCGAGAGCTGGCCGTTGCAGTCGCCATCCGATGAAATGCCCATTGCGGTAAATACCCATTTTACATCATTACCATTTAAGTTTTCCACAACCGCCACATTTCCATCCGCACCAACACCAAGATAGTACCCTGAAAGTTTGCTAATAATAAAAAAAGAATCATTCCCAGCGGGAATTAGTTGCCATAACTGAGCATCAGTACCATTGCCAGTATATTGCCAAACATTTGTATCAGGAAGGGTAGCGCCCATCGCTACGTCAATGTATTTGTCACTGTGCAGGGCCCTAAACTTATAATATCCGTTTCCAGCATCCTCCAGGGCAAAATGTTGATAGTCCAATTCATTATAACTTCCTGTGGCAATGTTAGATTGATTGTTAAGTCCGCCATCGGGAACCTGCAGTGTTTCTCCATTGGAAAAACTTATAATTCTATAATCACCATAATTAGGGGGTGATGAGGATACATCCATTTGATTTATCCAATTCTCTATCAAAGTAACAGCATCTTCATGTATCTTATTCTTTGCGATTGGAGGCATCATGATGGAAGGGTCATCGGAATTAATTCTATAGTATAAAATGGATTTCGATGCATCTCCAGGAAAAAGTATTTTTTCATCAGTAATACCTAAAGGAGTGTTGATACCAGAATTTAATAGTCCGGTTTCCTGTAAACTGTTAAACAAGCGTAGGTCAAATTGTGCTCTATCCCCTGTTGCTCCAGGTCTGTGACAGTAAGCACAATTAAGATCCGGATAAGACCTAGCCTTTTCATCAAGGTTTGCGTTACCATCATCAAGTGCCTTATACGTTAGATAATTTTGTGCCTTAGTATCGTCAATTAGTTCGTTCAAAATGCCTAAATGACTTAGAGTCACTAGTTGATTGGAGGTAACCCCCGTTTTGTCATATGTGTATTGCGAGTTTAGATAACGCGTTCCGGGGCCTAAGGTTCCCCCCGTTGCCGGATTGTGGCAGGCTACACAATCTTGATTGGAAGGGTACGTCCATTTTTGATATGTGGTAGTTCCATTGGTCTTTTTTATTTGGATATTCTCATCCAAGCCAGTCGTCAGAAGTACCGCATCGGTCTCCTGTGCATTCCATTTGTAAGTGGCAAAATAAAAAGACCCGTCACTTGTCTTGATTGAAAATCTAGTTTCCAATCTCTTGGTCGAGGAAGGGTTGTTTTCATCAATAGGAAGCTCAAAATGTTTGATGAGTACCGTCCCTGTCGGGAATTGCCAATCCCCATTTTCTGAAAACTGAATCTGCTCATCTACTTGGTTGTGTGTGCCATCGTTGGGAATTACCATCCAACGCTTTTTTTCTGCCCCGTCGGACCAAAAAGGCTCAATAAGGTCATAGGGAACCAATCCGTTATTTGGAACTAAGTTCTCGACATCTGAAAAGGCCCCGGTTTCCGAAAGTAATTGTGGCATATTACCTTGTAAATCTCCGCCTTGGGTTAATCTGTAGATTTTCACGTTGTTGCCCTGACTCAAAAGATAGAGTTCCCCCCCTTGGTCTTGGCCGAATGAGATAATATTTGTTGGTGAAAATTGCGTAATTACTTCGTAGGATCCGGTTGAAGGGTCTACAGCCCAAATTTCTTCACCAACACCGTAATCTGCACATATGTATTTTCCGTAATATTCTGACATTGTAGATCCCCTATAAACATATCCTCCTATTACGGCGTTGGCCTCTGTTCTTGGGAAGGTCAACAGAGGCCTTTCATGTGGCATATCATCCAAAAGATTTACACAGGTTGTTCCTCTGAAATAGTCACCTTCGTACACGGGCCAACCAAAATTTTTCCCCGCAGCCAGTCTATTTATTTCTTCATGACGAGTTTCCCCAATTTCTCCAATATATATGGCCCCTGTAAGTTTATCCAAGGTCATTCTATGGGGATTTCGATGACCAATGGAATAATATTCCTCAAAACGACTTCCGTCAGGACTTAAAAATGGGTTGTCATTGGGTATACCATATCCGATACCGGAAATTTCATCCGGAAAACGGCCATCATTTGTCAACGTCCTTATCGGCGTATGGCTCTTATTTAAGTCTTGATTTACATCTAAACGTAGTACTCCACCATCTAAATTGGTTGTCACATCCTGTGGTTTGGCGTAAGCAGATTGGTCTCCTGTGGCCACATATAAAAAGCCATCATTTCCAAAAGTGAGTCCTCCACCTCTATGGGTAGAACTGAACATACGGCGTTTGATCATCACCAAGTCTTCATTTGGAATCCTAGTCAATGAGTTGGGGTCTATGGAAATTCGTTCCAAGATTAGAAATCCACCCCAGTAGTCTTCTAAATTACAGCCAAACCCGGAAACAAATGAACCAGGATAATCCCTGCCCTGCCCATCTTTGGTGGTATAATAGATGTAGAAAAAGTTTTTATTCGGTTGTCCAAACTCAGGATGTATGGCCAATCCAAGAAAACCGCCATCCCATACAACGCCAACCTTGTTGGAAAGGTCGGCTATTATAGTTTTCTGAGTAACATTATCATTATTTTCAAATCCGTATATTACCCCATTTTGCTGCGCTACAACAAGGTGATTTGAGTTGGGTACCGTGGAAAAGGTCAAAGGAGAATCAAAGGACAAGTTTGGAAAAGCAACTTGATATTTTTCATCCGAGGCACTTTTATCAGGAAAATTCCCATTTAAGAAAGGACCTACAGGTTACTGGATTCGTTAATCCTGGTTCATAAAATAGAGGGGAAAAGCTTATATAAAGATAGGAGAGGGCAATTAATGCGAGTATCCCTGGAATAATTTTTTTCATAAAAAACATAGTTGTGGGGAATGTGGGTCAAATTACCATAATTTTATGTTAATAGCAATGGACTCACATCTTAAATATGTAGTCTATAGAGTTCATTTTTAGCTTTTTCTGATTAAAAGGTGATTATACGAAGTTTATCATAACTGAATGTACTTATACAGAGGTCAAGGGGACAACAACTCTAAAACTTAGAGTGTCCTCATAATAATCACTTACTTCACTGGAAAATTTATTGCTCCTATTGGAAAATCCTTTGTTCTCGGTAAGCGGTGAAAAGAATAGACCGATATTTCACTTTGATTAGCTCTTTGGGCTTCTATGAATTGATACTTTTTAAAGCTAATATTTTTTTAAATCAATGTAAAGAATAAAAAGCAAGCCCTACTGTATAAAATGGGTTATTTTTGTAAAAGAAAGGGGCAATTCTTTTGACCTGAGTACGTTTTAAAAACAAAACTTTACAATTATGCAGTCTATTGAGACGTATACACTTCAAAATAAATCATTTACGAATAAAGAGTCCATAACTATTTATAAAGAGGCGTTGAATCAGTTGAAATGTGATAGCGCCTATTATTGTTATGAATTGCTTGATAGTGGCCAAAACGAACACCAAGAATTACAATTTTTTCTTTTTGAATCTGCAGAAGAGGGTTTGCTGGCGGTTATGCCTTTTTTAATGAGGGAGGTTCTTATTAATGGTATAAAAACCCAGTATTATGATGTTAGCAGTCCTTGGGGTTATAATGGTCCATTCTTTAGAAAGGATTTATCTAAAGAAGATCGTATCGGTTTTTGGAATGCCGTAGACGCTTGGTATTGTGATCACTCGGTTGTTTCTGAATTCTTGCGATTTAATTTCTTTCAGAATTACATAGATTATTCGGGAACTGCAGTACATACACTTCTGAATGTAAAAGGGAACATTAGGGATTGGGAAGCTTTTTGATCCAATCTAAAATCCAATACGCGCAATCAATTCCGCAAGGCCGAAAAAACAGGATTGGTTTTCGGCTTGTTTTATGAGGATATCGATGAGGAAAAAATCAAGGATTTTTATAAAGTGTATATTGGCACTATGGATAGGAGGGATGCTATCGACTCTTTTTATCATCCTGTCTCCTATTTTATTGAGTTACGGAAGGTCAATCCAAAAAAATGTGCCATTGGTTTGGTATACTATGAAGGCAAACCCATTTCTCGGAGAACTATTTTTGATATCCGAAAATACCATGTATTCTTTTTCGGGCGGAACGGATTCCGAATATTTTAAACTTCGACCCAATGAGTATTTGAAAATAAATGCGGTAAAGTGGGCCCATGGTGAAGAAATGGATTTTTATATGATCGGAGGAGGACTTTCAAACGGATCTGAGGATAAGCTTTACCAATACAAGAAGAAGTATTTTCCCTTGGATGATGACATTGATTTTTACACCGGAAGAAAAATCATTTTGCCGAAGCGTATAAGGAACTGGTGTCTTTATCTACAAAAGATAATGTAGGAAGTGAATGTCTCGAGAATATAGAAACTGGATTTTTTCCAAGATACAGAGCTCCAATGTAAACTAGGTACTTTTAGTAGTATCTATTAAGATTCCAAAAAAAGAAGTATTTTCCTCTAATAAGGATTTTGAAAACCTTCCTAAAGGGATTTCAATTCCTGATACACTTTTAGTGTGTTGGATGTCATTTTTTCCAGTGTGAAACAAGCCAATGCTTTTTCCCTACCCTTTAGGGCCATGGATTTTCTTAAGTCATCATTGGTTAGGACTTCGGTCAACTGTTTTCCCAAACTAGCGGAGTCCTCCATAGGAAATATCATACCGTTCACCCCATGTTCTATCTGATCAGATGCCCCATTTCCATTAGACCGAATGGTGCAACAACCCCCCATCATGGCTTCAACGGCTACAAGCCCAAAGGTATCCGATCTAGAGGGAAGCACGAATACATCGAACAATTGATAGAAGGGTTTTGGGTCTTGAAAACCTAAAACTTTTAATTTTCCTGTTAGTTTATGTTCCTCTAATAAGCCTTCTAACCATAGCTCATGTTTTGGGGTTTGATAATCGCCTACTATGACCACAAAGATTTTGTGGATTAATTCTTTGGGCATATACTGGCCTATAGCTTTTACCAAAACATCGGTTCCTTTTTGCTGTGTGATACGACCTACTAGACCAATAATGATTTTATCCTCCGGTATTTGGTGCTCGCGTTTAAGCCTTTTAAGGTTTTCTTGTGTTTCCGGTTCGGAAAATCGTTCAGGGATTCCATGGTACACCATTCGTATACTCTCGGGGGGCGTATGCATTACGGTCTCTGTAAAGTTTTTGGATCCTTCACTTACTGCAATCAGTAAGGTGGGATGCTTGTAGCGGGCATTGGGTCTAATTGTGTCCGCATGTACCGTAGAAGTGAATTTTTTTCCAAGTAGCCAAGGTATAAACGTCAAGTTGGGAGAATGGCAGTGTATTATTTCCGGCTTGATTTTAGTAATCCGGAAAATAATCTGCACCAAACTTTTTAAGGAATGATAACCTTTGGCAAATATACCTCCTTGGGGCTCTTTAAAATAGTGCATTTTTATCCCCAAATTTGCGAACCTCTGTCTTAAGGAACTAAAGAAGGTATTGTCTTGGTCTTTTTGTTCTTTAAAACCACCAGTGATGATATGTACTTCATGTCCCTTGTTTACAAGTCCATCGGCAAGCTCAGCTATATTGGTGGCCAAGCCATCCTTGCCAAATCGCATGATAATGAAGAGTATTTTCATCGGTGTGATATTATAAGAGGCCTTTTTCTTTCCAATCACGTCGCTCCACATCCAAATACTCCATGTCCGGATTGGAAGTTGGATCTACTTCAATATCATCGGATTTTACGACTTTTAAAATCGTTTTCCAAATAATATCAACGTCCATGGCAAAGGTGATATTTTCACTGTACTCCACATCCCTGGCAAATCGGTCTTCCCAGGTAATATAGTTCCGTCCGGAAATCTGTGCCAACCCGGTGATACCAGGGCGGATTGAAAATCGCTTACGTTCCTCAAGGGTATAATAGGGTTGGTAACGTATCAATAATGGTCTTGGACCAATTAGGCTCATTTCTCCCTTCAGCACATTTATTAATTGTGGAAGCTCATCAATAGACGTTTTTCGTATGAAAATACCCAAAGGGGTAAGCCGTTCCGTATCAGATAACAAATTGCCGTTGGCATCTTTTCGACTGTTCATGGTCTTCAATTTTATGACCGAGAAGATTTTTTCATGTTTACCTGGCCTTTCCTGCATAAAAAAGGGATTTTCCCTAAAATCAATGGCCAAAATTAGTATCGCTATAAGTAGAACAGGGGAGACTATGATTAGCCCTACCAGGGCCAATAAGAAATCCAGGGGTCTTTTGAAAAATTTCCTATACATGGTCACAAATATACTGCCATTCATTGATAGATTTGGCAATATAATCCAAATCATTTGGCGTATATCTGAAATCGACATGAATGTTCAGTAAGTATTTGTGCTGATATTTTATAGGGTTATTGTTCCAAAGTTCTGCGGGATAAATGGATTTTTCTATCAAATGCTTTTTAAGCTGGTCCAGTGTTTCTCGATCTTTGAAAATAAAAAGAAGTCCAAAAGGAGTTCCATTTAAATAGTGTAGGCGTTTGAACTTTTTTGTAGGCAACAATTTCTTATTGAGATAGGCAAGGTTTCTTTTTTTGAAGACGTTAAAATCTTTTAAAAGAAGGGGTTTAATAGTATTGTAATGATCCTCTTCTAAAGGTAGAATATCAAAATTTTCGCCTAAATACAGTTCTCCATTAATATAGGTGCCTAAAAACTCCCTTTTGTCTTCATTGGTAGCAGCTTTTGATTTCAATTCCATGGCCTTCGTAATGAGGCTCCACGAGATGTTCATGGAACTTCTACTTATGGGGGCAAATTTATTTTCCGCTTTAGGGAAGGGTAAGTTGGAAAGACTTTTTCTTGGTTTCCAAGCGATTCCACCAAGTGGTACGGGAATGGTTTTTCTTAAGGAGGCGATACAAAAGTCAGCCCGGCTTTCAAGACAACCCTGGGTAAGCCACCCATGGGAGTGATCTTCTACGATAATGGGTCTGTTACCAATAGGATATACTGTCTTCTTTAGTCCCCAATAATTTTGAACCAAGACTAAGTCCTTTGAGGAAAACAGTTTCCAATCTACCTGCTCATCAATATCAAAGGGGTTTATGTCATAATAGCGAATATTACTGAACTCATTTTCCAACCATTTTTTTATAAGAGGGCAGTAGTAAATGGGTAGCCGAGATAGTGGGTACATTGTAGTTTTCGCAGATATGAAGAAAAATATATTTTAGAGCGTATCTTCCAGCATAGAAAAGCTGGTAGTCTTCCATAAACGAGCCATCGGCATGAGGTGCTTCATTTACTTGGGACTTTTGGAAAAAAGAGCCATAGCCTAAAATAGTATTCTGCATGGTGCAAAAAAATAATAAATTAACCCGAAAAGATATAAGAATTCGAGCAAATCCCTAATTTCTAGATGAATGGAAATTTTGGTAGGGATGACAAATATTGGTATTATTCGTTAGCTACTCATCAAAAAAAAGGAAAATTTAGATTCAAAGTAAGTTTAATTTTTTTTAAGGTATTGAAAATAAAACACTTACATTTATTTCTTTAATGAAAATTTGAATTTTAAGTTTGGTATGCCAGGGTTCTTTTTTTAAGATTGAGAATTATTGGTTGAAAATTCGTTTAGATAATCCGATACATACTTTCAATTATAAAAGTATCACGAATTAATCTTCCACCTCCATTTTTCTGTACTCCTTCAAAATTTCCTGCCAAACATATTCCCTTGGATATTTTTCCACAATGTGTCGCCTACAATTGTCTGCCATCTCCTGGACCAAATCATGATTCCCCAAAAATTCGCGCATTGCCGTTTCCAAGGATTTTGTGTTTTGTGAGGGTATGATGATTCCATTATACTTCTCGATTATTATTTCATTACTTCCATTAATGTCTGTCACAATGGAAGGCAGCCCCATGGCACCGGCTTCTAATACTACATTTGGAAAGCCTTCTCGGTAGCTGGGGAAAGCAAAAACATCGGAAGTAGCAAGAAAGGGCCTTACATCGAATTGGTGCCCGGCCTCAATAATTTGTTCATTTTCCCTTATAATATTCCATGTTGATTCCGCAAGCGGTCAGATTCCCCTTCATCTGAACCAATCAAGAGCAATTTAGCTTCCGGATAATTTTGCGATAACCTATTAAAGGCGATTACCAATTCATTTATTCCTTTATCATTGACCAATCTACCGACATATACAAATACAAAATCCTCAGGCAGTAACCCATAGTCCATTCGCAATTGTAGGTTATCCTCCATACTAAATAGTTTTGGGTTAAAATGGGTAAGGTCCAAGCCCCTTATACTTCCGTTGGCAATCACCTTAAGCGATTTTTTGGTAACATTATGTTGCTCCAAATCTTTTTTTACGCCTTGGCCTTCAGGGAAAATATGGGTGGCGAATCTGCAAATTAACCAATCAGTAGTAATGAGTACCTTTCGCATTATCCCTGTTTTAGTAGGGAAGATAAGCCCAGTAAAGGAATGGGCTCTTTTAGGCACCCTTGCCAAATAGGCGGCCAACATGGATACCAAGCCTGCCTTAGGCGTCATACTATGGATCAAAAAGGGTTTTTCTCGCTTAAAGGTTTTATAGAGCCTGTACACGGATACGACGTCCTTTATAGGGCTAATAGTTCTTTCAATAGGTATATATACTGATTTAATGCCCTCCTTTTCGACCAAGGGTTCCACCTCTTTATTGTAGGATCCAATGGTCATCATTTCATAGTATTGATTCAGAAATTTAAGCTGTCCACCTAAAAATGCATAGAGCGACCATGATAGGGAAGCGGTTCGTATTATTTTTTTTCTTGTAGGTTTCAACGAATTTGCCATAGACATTTATTGGGAAAGAATAATATCAGTATACGCTTGTAAAATGGGTTCTCTTTTAAAATCCTGTATACGTTCCTTAACGCGTATACGACATCGTTCTAAATATTCCGGGTGTTCTAGGCAATAGGTGAGTCCTTTTCGCATAAGCTCCAAATCTCCTACAGGCGTTAAGATACCATAGTCTGTAATCATGATATCGTCCTTTTTTTCCTCTTGCAACTCCATAATTTCATCCGGATCTGATTTACAATTGGTCGTTAAAATAGGTAGGCCACAGCACATGGCTTCCATTAATACATTGGGAAAACCTTCATGTAGGGAACCAAAAATAAATAGATTGGCATTTTTTAAATATTGGAAGGGGTTTTTCTCGAAACCCATTAGAAAAACCCTGTCCTGTAGCCCGAGTTGTTTGATTTGCTCTTCGAGGTCCGCTCTTAGTTCTCCTTCTCCAAAAATGTATAATCGCACCTTTTTAAAAGGAACCACTGCATCTATGATGAACTTTTGATTTTTAACAATTTGCAACCTACCTACCGTTACCAAGTTTATATATTCTTCGTCGAAGAAATGATCCTTAGGTTCAATTGCATCAATTCGTTCCAAATCAATGGGGTTATAGATTACCCGTGTTTTTTCGTCGTTTACGTTAAAGTTTTGAACCAAGTCAATTGCACTGGCCCTGGCATTGCTTACAACTAGGTCTGCTTTGGGATATAATTTTTTTACCGAGATAGGTGTTGATTTTACTTTGCATGTCACCATAACCATATTGTAGGCTGGGATAATTCCGTTCACTCACCATAAGTTTATAGGGGTGATTTGTAAACCACCTTGCCATAATGTTTACATAACAAGGTCTCGGTAAGAAGGCTGAACGAATGTGTAATGCTTTCCCTCTTTAACAGTTTGGCATATTTCCATGCCAACCAAGGAAGTTTTAGAAATTTGAATATTCCTGGCTCATCTCCCCTCGATTTTTCTATGAAATGAACGGGTATGTCTTGGGGTATGTCATAGTCAAAGGTATCGTTCATTAATACCAATACTACCTCATGACCTTTGTTTTTCAAATAAGGGAGTAAGTAGGACATTACCCGCTCCGCGCCTCCACCAGCCATGGAGTACATGAAAATTGCAATTTTTGGTATACCTATATTCTTCATTTCTACTGACTAGTTTGCGATTTCCAAGAAAAAATCCTCGTATTTTTTTAAAATTATGGATTTGTCGAATTTTTTATAAACAGATTCTGAAACCGATTTTGGATTTAGTTTCGGCAAATGATTTAGGCGGTATAAAAATTCCTCTCCGTCCTTTACCATAAAACCATTAATTCCATTTTCAACAATTTCTTTAGTGCCTCCAGGAACATCAAATGCAATTACAGGGGTTCCGACAGCACAACTTTCCAAAAGGGCATTTGGGAATCCTTCGGATAAAGAACCTTGTAGGAAGTAATCACTTTTCCTTAAGTAAATCGCCACGTCTTTCGTAAATGGGATATATTGAATTTTGTTTGACAGCCCTAGTATCTCAATCTTATCAAGCAAATCATTTTTTAACGATCCATCACCTATAATTGTATAATTAAAAGGATAATCAATATTTGTCAACATCTGCAAAATTCTAGCATGCCCTTTAACGGTAACTAATCTTCCTACAGTAATGAACTTTAGGTGTTTGGAATCACTTGGAATAGAATCATGATATTGGAAATTATCTGTGATAGGATTATTAATGATCTTCAATTTGTTTTTGTTTAGATTATACAATTGAACACAATCTTCAACCATATCCTTAGATTGGCAAATGACATAACCTAATTTTTTTAACGCAAACTTTAAAAGAAATGAAAACCAATCAAAACTGGTTTCCCCTCCAATCTCTTTATAAATTTTTGTAATAGAAGTCTGTCTACCAACAAACACAACCTTTGGGAATAAAAAGGAAATAAAACCTAATAATAAATTAACATGGGATAGAGTGCCAAAGACAATGTCCGGTTTTCTTTTTTTTATCAGCGAAATCAGTTTAGGAATAGACTTAGAAACTCTGTTACAATTTAAATATTGAATATTCGTGCCTGTAGTTTCATACCCATTATCCAACTCTTTTCCTATGACAATTAGTTCGCTTTCAAATTTAGAATTATTCAGATTTTTGGATAAAAAAATTAAAACACGTTCTGCTCCACCAAAACTAAGCATTGGTATAATGAAAAGTACTTTTATTTTCGAATGGTTCAAAGTGTTGTTATTTTATATTCTGAATTTAACGGTATGTGGGTTTCAGAATTTTAAAGAAAATTTAAGCTAATTGGCTTTCGCTAAAAATGTATTTCTCGTTATTAAACTCTCTTATTCTTAAGTATACGAATACGGATAAGGCAATACTTTGATAATTCGCAAAAAAGGTATGGCTCGCCATAAGGTTCAATAATACCACTATTAGTATGTAAAGTAAATAGGGTTCTTTTTTAAAGTAAACTATACTATACCTAAAGAGATATCCATAAGTGCCAATAAAAATCAAAAATGGGATTAATCCGCTTTCGCCCAAAATCATCAAATAGGTATTATGGACTCCTGGGAGTTTTGTTGTCATTACTTGAAAAGATTTATAGCCTTGCCCAGTCAATGGATTTTTAAAAATCAAGTCGTAATAAATGGCCCAGGTTGTACTTCTACCTTCGTTACCTATAGATTTAGCTTTCACTTGTCCTTCTCCAAATAGTGCCGTCAACGCTTTAAATCTATCCGGTGCAAATATTCTGCTATCGGTAAATGAAATTATAATAACAAAAGCAACACCTCCAATCAGGGGGACAAGTAAATTTTTACGGCTCTTAAATATTGCCGTAAAATTTATTAAAACCCAAATTATTATAAATGTTCTAGAAAGTGTTAACATACCCGCCAAGGTAAAAATTCCTTGCCCTGTCAATCGAAGTATATTATTTTTAATAGAATAGGAAATTGCCATGCCCAAAAGACAGACGATACCTGCAAGGTTCGGATTCAAAAAAATCCGCTAAACCTGCCCAAAACTAGCCCATGCATCGCATTTGCATAAGGAAATACAAACGCATTGAGAATAACGCTCAAAGCTCCAACAAGTAAAATGTAAAAGAGTTCCTTGTAATTTGTTCCGGCCATGACCTCAATTATGCAGACCACAACTATGGTAAATCTTAAGAATTCCTTTAAAAAAAATATTTCGTCACCTTCATAGTTTAACCCACTAATTAAAAAATACAATAATGATGAAATAATGAATGGTATGGTTGGTTTATGACGTTCTTTGGCTAAAACAAAAAAGGCCAATAAAGAAAGTGAAGTTAAATAACTCGCTGCGGATGAAATTGTAGAACTTGAATAAACCAATAAAAAAGCCGGCATATTACATAATGCCAAAAAAAGAATTAAATATTTTAGAAGTTGAAAAGCCAATTTTTGAAAGTTTACAAGGAGCTTAGTTGCACCATTTTACCTAGGTTATAATCCCATTCTTCTCGGTTCAATAGGTCTATTTCCACTATCATGATGAAACGTAATTTCCCCGAAATACAGTTGTCCATCTACATCGTACCAATCGACACGAACATAATCAAAGGGTTTTGATAATATATTGGATAATTCGACCATTTTGACCAATTCCTTTGGAGGGGGTATGTCAAAATCCGCCGGATCAGTTTGTTTTTCTCCTAATCGGCGATCCATTTGAACGGGCATCTTGTCCAATCTGTATAATACCAATTTCTGTAATGGCTCGCAGTACCTCTTCCAATATCTACCTGAATCATATGGGCTTTTCCATTAAAACAATGCACCTTGTAATCCATTGGTATGGTTCCTTTAGAGGTTATCAATAATTTTTCGACAATAACTCGGGAACAATATTTTTATATTGCCACTCTTTGTTTGAGTGGTAGTAATTCTTCTTAAGTCTTTTTTTAAAATTATTTCTAAGTTCAGCGTAATCTAAGGTATCCTTATCATGAACAAAAACGCCGCCACTGCTATCGTGATTGGCTTTGATAATACAGGGAATGTCCGGTATGTTCTCAGGAATGAGTTCATCCGGGTTGGTAGTCTGAAAATACAATGGAACAAGATAATCTTCACCTATGCGCTCCTCAACATATTTTCTAACCTCATATTTGTCGGCACATTGGGTCTGTATGGGCCTTCTGTCATATAACTTTAACCAATTAATTTTTTCATTAAGTGTTTGAGGGTTTTTAAGATTCAATGACTTTTGGCGACTCTTCCAAAAGTTATATTTGATTACCCATTTATCTCGCCACAATCTGTTTTTACTTTGGTGAAATAAGTAAATTAAAAAACTGCCGAATAGGGTATTGTGATATATCCAAAAAAAGATCTTTTTCATTTTTTTCAAAAGTAATATTAATACATACGTTGTTTATGTAAAATTATTGCACGCTTGTTTTAATATTTTCCCCTAGTCTTTTCAAATACAAATACATGATTAAACTTTTGATAACCGTGACTATAGTAGTGCAAATGGCTATTCCAAAAACACCATAAAATTTCATAAGAATGTAGTCCAATATAATATTCAAAATTAAAGCTATTAATGCTATATACGCCATAATACTGTTCTTATTTATACTGGTGGCAAAATTGACCATAATCATACCTGAAATTTTAAAGGGAATGTAAGCTAAAAATATTTTTTGAATGGTAGACACAATGTGCGTGTCTTCTGCTGTAAACTCATTTCTCTGAAATAGTAAAGCCACAACAAAATCAGACAATAGAATACCTAATATGGTTATAATGGTTAAACCTAAAAAAAGCCATTTTAGATTTTTAAAAAGATTTTCAAAGGCCAATTTTCTATTATTAATCACCGTTTTGGAAAAATAAGGCAGCAGTACGGTAGAAAAAGCCACTAGTAAAAGGCTACTGGTGAAAGCAGGGATTTTAAGCCCGTAATTGAGTGCCGCAATGGATCCCACGAGTAATTGTGCGGCAAAGAACTGATCAACAACGGAGTTCATTGCTGTTAAAAATCCCGACGATATTTTTGCAGGAATTTGTTTAAATGCAATTTTGATATTTTTATTTTTTAAATCGACCTTTCCGAGTATTATTAATTTTTTTTTGGAAGCAATCGTAATCAAATATAAAACACTAAAAAATGCACCTATCGTGGTGCCCCATGCCAATAAAGTATTCGATTTATAATCATTAAAAAAATATATACCTAGCACAATACAAATTGGTGTAAAAATACCGGAAAATGAACTTAAACGGTATTCATCATTAACATTTAAAAGAGCACCTGTTACAGAAGACATACCCCACAGGAAAATGGCAGGTAAAAGGATATATAGTTGCTCCTTTACCATGTAATAAAATTCCAAGGATTTGTTAGGGTATAAAATTTCGAGAAATGTATCTGTCGATATAAATGCAATGAAGACAAAAAAAACGCTTACCACCGTAGTGACAACTAAACTGGTAGCCTGAAAAGCCCCAATATTTCCTTTTTGGTTTAATTCAATTATGTAATTAGGAATAAAAACACTTTTAAAAGATCCTAAAAAAACAGTGTTAATTACGCCAGGAATCAATAATGCTACAAAAAAGGTATCTAATTCTAAAGATAGCCCGTAAAAGGAGGCCACTATGGATTCCTTAAAAAAACCAAGAATACTGGTAACAAGAGTTACGCCGCTTACCAAAAAAAAATTTTGTAAAACTTTTTTGGACACGAGTATCTTTATTTTTTTTCGGAAATAATTTAAAATTGATTTTATTTTTAATCTCATAAACATCTATTCGTACAAAGTTGGATTAATCATTCTGCGTCCTTTGTAATGATTAGTTAAAAAAGTTTTAACCCATCTCACACCTATTTGTTGTTCTTACAAAATTAAGCTTACTTCAAGAGGAATCGTATAATCTGAGGAGTCTTTTTGTGAATGGCAAATGGTATTAAAGTTGTAAAACCTAACCTATAATGCTTTCAAAATTAGTTGTTAAATAGTTCAATGATATTTATAAAAGATGAAAGTAATTAAAAGTTAGATTAAAGTGTAAATTTGGTTTTTCAAAGCTATATTTACTTTTAGTTTAATAGAGAATATAAAATCAAATGAAATATCTTTTAAGCCTAAGAGATTTTGCGGAAAACTATCTAAAGAATCCTTTTGCTAATTATTTATATAGTCGAATACTATATAAAAAAATTGACCTACTTAATAAAGAAAAGAATTCTCCACATTTAGAGCAGGAACAAATTAAAAGAATTAGAGAAGTTTACAATGGATACGGAAAAAAAAGAATATCTACTTCATGGCACAGATTTTACTTCGCTTGTAATGGTGAATTTTCACCATATTACATACCGAAACTCTTTTTTATACGGAAATTGAACCTCAACTAAATAACAAAACCTATAAAAAAGTACTTTCGGACAAAAATCTATTGGAATATCTTTTTAATGAGGTAAAACAACCAAAGACCATACTTAAAAATATTGGTGGACTATTTCAAGCAGATAATAAGTTAATTAGTATAAATCAGGCAATAAAACTTTGTGAATCTTCCAATGAAATAGTTATAAAGCCATCTTTGGATTCAGGTGGTGGAAAAAATGTTCGAGTTTATAATGTAGAAGATTTATTAGGTAGCGGTGAAAGTTCCTTTATTGAATTATTTAAATTATATAAAAAAGACTTCATAATTCAAGAACGGGTTAATCAGAATGAATTAATGGCTGCACTAAATCCTTCGTCTTTGAACACATTTAGAGTCATGAGTTTTATTAACAATGATAGAGTCAATATATTGTCTTCAATTATTCGAATGGGCCGAAAAGGAGCATTTACTGATAATTCATCCAGTGGAGGTATTTCTTGTGGAGTTAATTATGATGGGACTTTAACTGCAATGGGTTTTACATCTAATGGAAAACCCTATTATGAAACAGATAGTGGACTTGAATTTAAAGAAGTAAAACTACCTTTTATGGATAAGGTAAAAGAATCAGTTACTTTACTTCATCAGAAAGTCCCTTATTTTAGATTAGTATCTTGGGATTTGGCTATTGATGATAATGCTAATGTAATTCGGTTGAAATTAATGTATGGGGCCAAGATATTAATTTCCATCAATGGAACAATGGGCCGGTCATAGCAAGGTTGCTAAATTTTTGTTACGATAAATAGCTTAAAGTTTGTTATGCTATTTTAGCACATTTTCAATCAGTCTCTCCCATTGGACTACTACATTTTTGGTTTCTAAATGCATTACAGCAGTTGGGGCATTTTTTGAAAATTGAAGTATTAAATCATCATCCGTAATCAACTTATTAAGCTTTTCTTCAAATTCGCTTTGGTTGTTAACGCTTGTCAAAAATCCATTTGTACCATTTATAATTATTTCAGAAGGTCCTGTAGGGCAATCTGTAGAAATACAGGCCATACCCATGTACATTGCTTCAATTAAAGCATTTGGAAAGCCCTCAAATAAAGAAGGAAAAGCAAAAATTTTTGCTTTTTTATAAAATGGAATTACATTCTTTTGTAAGCCCAATAATTCTATTTTTTCACTCATTTTGAGGTCAACAATTAATTCTTTGTAAAACAATTCCATTGGATCAGTACCGATAAGCTGTAACTTCCAATTTTTTGGATTGATATTAGCAAAAGAACGTATAAGCATTTCTTGGCCCTTTTGAGAAGTTAATCTACCTACATTAAGTATAATATTTTCTTTTTTTTGCTTTTTACTTGAGTTCTTTTCATCAGAAAAAGTATTAAAAATAGGGTTTGGTAAAATGATAATTTTTTTATTAGGCATCCATTTCGTAAAAAATTTCTTTATCGGTTCAGTCTGTACGATTAAATAGTTGCTCAACGGATAAATAATTCTCTTGAGTATTTTCCAAACCTTATTTGTCTGTGCTTTTGATGGATCAATACGTTCACTAATAATTGTTGGTAATCCCAACCTTTTGCCAACCAAAACAGTTAAAATATTTGAGTTGGTCATGAAACCAATGATAACATCTATTTTGTTTTTCTTTATGAGCTTTAGTATTTTGCGATAAAGGAAATAATTGTTTCTTATAGCCTGCCAGGCATTAACGCTGCTCAAATTGCTGTCACAACAAAATTCTAAGTTAACTCTAGCATCTATAACATAAAAAGGCCTTTTTTTGGAATAAGTAATTATTGTCAAATTGTGCTTTTCAATCAATTCGTTACAAAGAGCACTTACAACTCTTTCTGCTCCACCGGCTTGTAAAGAAGGTATTACAAAGGCAATGTTTGATTTCTTCAAAGAAATATTATTTTAATTTTGGCAATTCAAGTTCTTTCCCTAGAAGAGTGTCCCATTTAGATGGTAAAATGGGCCTATTTCCACCATTATGGTGTAAGGTTAATTCCCCAAAATACAATTGATTTTTATAGATATACCAATCGGCTCTTAAATAGGGAAAGCTGGCAGTAAGCTTTTCGGACAATTCACACATTTCATCTAAAAGATCTGGCCTTTCGATATCCTCTTCATTTGGATCGGTAAATTTCCCATCACCTAAAATTGACGACCATCTATAGGGTTCACGTTGCCATTGACGGTTGTACCAGTTTCTAAAATGCTTTCCTGTATTTCTACCCATATCTACGTTAATCATCCTAACCTTACCGTTAAAACAATGAACTTTATAGTCTGCGGGTAGTGAACCTTCATTATCCGTTAATAGTTTTTCAACAATAATTCGCGGTGAAATATTCCTATATTGACGCTCACGACCATCCCAATAGAAGTTTTGAGACATGCGCGCTCGCAGTATATTTTGAATAGTTATCCAATTATGATTGTCATATTTATTATAGATAATAATTCCTCCAGAACTGTCATGATTTGTTTTAATAATACATGGGATATCTGGTAAATTTTCCGGTACAATTTCTTTGTAATTTTCTGTTGCGAAAAATAAAGGTATAAGGTATTTATCACCTATTTTCTCTGAAATATAATTGCGTACTTCATACTTGTCCGCAAATTGAGTGAAGGATGAATCCCAAAAGTTAAGTTTTAACCAATTAATTTTCTCATTGAGAGTAACCGGATTTTTTAGATCTGGAATATAACCAAATGACTTTTTGAATTTTTGTAGTGTAAACGCCTCTCTTGAAAGATACTTTTTGTGAAGTATATATTGGTAGATACGTGCAAATGGTTTTATGATATAAAATCCTAAACTGGATTTTTGATAGAGTGATTTGAAAAGATTTTTCACATTTTTTTTTAAAACACGATAAATATATAGCTAAAAAAAAAAATAATTAAAAAAGACGTTCAAAAGAACGCCTTTTTCGAGAAGATACAAGATTTATTGTCTCGGCCAACCAGTTAAAATAAACTTCAATATTTGTATATCCATCACCATCATAATCTCCATTTGCACTTTCACTTAAGTTTCCAAAATAACTTTTTTCCCATTCATCTGACATCCCATCATTATCAGTGTCAAAATTAGTAGGACGCGTTGTACTAACTTTTTTGGGAATAATTAATGAGTCAAAACCACCGTAATTATTAAAGTAGTCAGATATAGCCTTTTCATCGTAAGAATCTTGGTGTATACTATTTCCTGGACCTTTGTCCCTAAAAACTCTGTTTTGAATTCCTGATTGTGTAGTTTCCCATTCTGTAATCAAGCTGTTAGTAATTACCCTGTTATTCGAATTGTATTTTATAGCGTCTGCGTTATAAATATTATTGTCATGTGGATTTAATTGAATATTACTTTTAAAATAGAATGAACCGTCCGTTATTGATGCAGTTGGATTATTGATTTCATTTGGTTTCCAAGAGATTGCATAATTTCTAGGTTTATTGTTAATGAAGGATTTGTATATATTTCCAATAACATCGGCATTATTACCCCAAACAACATTCATTCCTTCTTCATAACCATATATGATATTATTTATATACTCAGAGGTTTCCCCATTCATACCGTACCCGACCAATATATTTCTGTCACTAGTATGTGAAAGATAATTTCCTATGAAAGAAATATTATAATTTTTTTTACCAAAAAGAACATTTCTAAAATTATCGTTATTAGTAATCATACAGTTTTGAACTGAGCTATTAGTCAAGCCTTGTAAAGCAAAGTTTTCATCAGAGCCATTCGAAATAGATACATGATCAATAATAACATTTTTCAGATTGTATTTGTTAGTGTTGTACCAAGGATTTACAACCTGAAGAGCGTCCATAGCACTCACATTATTATCATCAACACGAAAAGTCAAATACCTTAATATTACATTGCTCGCTTGAATGTCCAATAAGGCACCATAACCAGAAGAATACTGACCACTTGTTCTGATTGTAATACCGGGATATGGAGCCGTTTCACCAGCAATTGTTACATTTTCTCTTAAGATATTCGTGGATGGATCAGCATTGCTATTGCCAACTCCTAATTTAATCATCTTGTCCACCTTAATTTCTCCTCCAACGTCAAATACAATAATTCTTGGTCCATTTGTTTCTATTGCATCTCTAAAACTTCCGGGCCCACTATCATTTAAGTTGGTCACATGAATAACAGTACCTCCTCGGCCTCCAGTGGTATATTTTCCAAAACCTTCGGCACCAGGAAAGGCCAATAACTCGCCCATATCTACAGGAGAAATGGTTACGGTAGCTTCCTGTCGAGAGACCTCTTCGTCGGGGGTTGTAACCTCCGTAGTATAGGTAAATGTATCCTCAAGGGGCGTTTCCGAAGTTTCTGTGTTGGTTGAAGTTTCCTCCGTTGGAGGTGTTATAGTTTGTGGGGTATAGGTAAGTGTATTATCATCATTGATAACCACCTCGCCATTTTGGGGTGTTGAGGTCCCCACTATAGTAACTTGGACATCACTATTAAAGTTATCATTGTTTAATACATCCATAATGATGCTGGACTGACCGTTTCCAATAAAAAATTGATCATCGACCAACAGTGCAATACTTTCTAAGTCACCATTTTTGGCAATCACATAATCCGATAACAAGTCGGCATCTTTGGAGCAGGCTGTGACAAATAAAATCAATGATAATAGCAAGCTCATCTTTTTTAGGGTGGGGTTCAAGGAATTCATAAGTAGGTTAACAAAAGGGATTTTTAAGGTTTTACTATTTGGGACACAATTATAACGTTTAATTTTATCGAATCGTTTAAAAGCACTTTTTTTTCGACGAACTGCACTTTTTGTTTATTTCAATTAAAATTAAAATCTTTTGAGTTAAAAATTGAGGTCCATTTTTAAACTCAAGTAGGTACGCAAATCAACGACGTTTTAGATCTCTTTGTCGATGCCTTTAACATTTTATTTTCAATTTATTCGATGAATTGCACACTTTTGTTCCCAAACCGTGTTTAAAAGCTAAAAAAAGTTCTATTTAAGACATCAATATTAAAAGAATACCGAAACAATATCTTTATGATTTAAACGATTTAATAAATTTAATAGGATTGCAAGTGGATTTTTAAAATAACACCTGAGTTCATAAATAATATGATAATCAATTTTTAAAAATTAATTTAACTACTGACTTTTATCATTTGAAAAACTGTATTGATGAATTTTTTACATAATACCTATTCTATAATTTTAAGAAAATTAAAGATAAATCTGTTTTTGTTCAAGTTGCGAAGGAAAAAAATTAAACTTGGAGAAAATGTGATTTTTAAAGGAATTCCCCATATTCAAATACATGATAATGCAGAACTTAGCATTGCTGACAATGCCGTTATAAACTCCGAAAATAAAGGGTATCATTTAAGCATGTTCGGCCCTTGTAAGCTTATGTTAGACAGACCGACTTCTAAAATTCATATAGGATCGAACTCTAGAATTCATGGAAGCTGTATTCACGCTAAAAAGAGTATTGTTATTGGTGATAATTGCCTTGTTGCTGCCAATTGCCAAATTATGGACTCCAATGGCCATGATGCTTCCTTTCCAAATGTTCATGAAAGAATACATACCAGCGGAAAAGCAGCCGATATCGTTATTGAGGATAATGTATGGTTAGGAACAGGTGTCGTTGTTTTGCCAGGCGTGACCATTGGATACGGTAGTATTATATCGGCCAATAGTGTAGTGCACAAAAATATCCCCGCCATGACGGTCGCTGGCGGGAATCCAATACAAATTATAAAAAGCTATGCTGAAAAATGATTGCCACTTAAGATAGCCATCTAGAGTCTTCCGTCAACTTTTTGAGGCAGCACCCCCTTAACGTCATATATAACTCCATTCTTTTTTATCACATTACTAAAATCCAAATCCAAAAATGCCTTGTGCGCTACTGTCAACACCACAGCGTCAAATTTCTGCTGAGGCATGGTATTAGTAATATTCATTCCATATTCATGGATCACTTCCTGTGGTGATGCCCAAGGGTCAAAAACGGTGACATCCGTGCCATAACTTTTCAAGTTGTTGATGACGTCTACTGCTTTGGTATTTCGTACATCCGGGCAGTTCTCCTTAAAGGTGATGCCCAACACCAAAATCTTGCTTTCCTTGATACGGATGTCCTTTTGCACCATTAATTTTATAATTTCGGAAGCCACATATTTTCCCATGGTGTCGTTCATGCGGCGACCGGCCAAAATGATTTCCGGATGGTAGCCATATTCCTGGGCTTTTTGGGCCAAATAATAGGGGTCGACCCCAATACAATGCCCTCCCACCAAACCGGGTTTGAAAGGTAGAAAGTTCCATTTGGTGCCTGCGGCTTCCAATACCTGATGAGTGTCAATGCCCATGAGGTTAAAAATTTTGGCCAATTCGTTGACAAAGGCAATGTTGATGTCCCTTTGGGAATTTTCTATTACTTTGGCCGCTTCCGCTACTTTAATTGTGGGTGCCAAGTGGGTACCCGCTGTAATTACCGATGCATAGAGGGCATCCACCTTATTGCCCACCTCCGGAGTGGATCCTGAGGTTACCTTTAGGATTTTTTCTACGGTGTGTTCTTTATCACCCGGGTTGATACGCTCCGGGGAATAACCCGCAAAGAAATCCGTATTGAATACCAAGCCGCTTTCTTTTTCCAAAACGGGAATACACTCATCCTCCGTGACGCCCGGATAAACGGTAGACTCATAAATCACTGTGTCTCCTTTTTTTAAGACCTTCCCTACGGTTTCACTTGCTTTGTACAAAGGTGTGAGTATGGGCCTATTGGTACTGTCGACAGGCGTAGGTACGGTCACAATATAATAATTGCAATCCGCGATATCCTCTAATTTGTTGGAACAATAGAGACCGGTTTCCATTTTCGATTCGGAAACCAATACTTTTTGAAGAATATCGTCTTCCACCTCCAAGGTACTGTCATGCCCTCCCATTAGTTCTTTAATACGGGCTGCATTGATGTCGAACCCTATGACAGGGTATTTGGTAGCAAATAATCGGGCCAGGGGCAGCCCCACATAGCCCAATCCTATAATGGCAATTTTAGTGTTGTTCATGTTTTATTTTTTAGCTTTTAGCCATTGGCATTTGGCTCTTGGCTTCTTTTCTTTGTTTATAAATGCTATTGGCCGCTGGCTGTTGGCCTTTAGCAATCCGTTTTTAGTTTTAACTATTGGTAATTTGTTGTCGGATGTTCGTAATTTATAAATTCTTCTAATTGCTAACAATCTATTTTCGCAAATTCTCCCAGTACCAAGCTACGGCTTCTTTGAGTCCTGTCTTGATATCGTATTCGGGGCATATCCCAATAAATTTTTTGCTTTATCGATGGAGGCCGGAGAGTGGGGGACATCGCCTTTACGTTCCGGGCCATAAATTGTATCCACATTTTTTATTTCGGCATCATATTCACCTAGATATTCCTTTAAAAGGGTGACTAGCTCCTTCAAATCCGTACGTTCCCCATAGGCGACGTTGTATACAGTATTTATCGCTTCAGGATTAGATTCAATCATAGCGAGAATATTCATCTGTACCACATTGTCTATAAACGTAAAATCTCTCGGAAAAAGATCCATCTCCATTGATTACAGGAGATTCATGCTGCATCAACTGCAGCACAAATTTTGGTATAACCGCAGCATAAGCCCCATTGAAATCCTGTCTGCGTCCAAATACATTAAAATAGCGAAGTCCAACGGTTTCCATGCCATAGGTTTTGGCAAAAACATCCGCATAGAGTTCATTTACATATTTTGTAATGGCATAAGGCGACAACGGTTTTCCGATACTATCCTCTACTTTGGGCATGTTGGTGGAATCCCCGTACGTGGAAGAACTGGCCGCATAGACGAAACGCTTCACCTGTTGATCTCGTGCCGCGACCAACATATTCAAAAACCCGGAGACGTTGACCTCGTTACTGGTGATGGGATCGTTAATAGATCTTGGAACAGAGCCCAGGGCTGCTTGGTGCAAGACGTAGTCCATATCCTTACAAGCTGTCCGGCAGATATCCAAATCACGAATATCTCCCTCAAGTAGGCTGAAATTTGAATCATCTAAAAAAGGCTCAATATTCTCCCTTTTCCCCGTGGAGAAGTTGTCCAAACAACGCACAATATTTCCGTTATTTAGAAGTGTTTCACAAAGGTTGGACCCAATAAATCCTGCCCCTCCAGTTACCAAAATTTTGAATTGTGATTTTATATTAAAAGACATTATTATTTATCTGAAGTTTTAGAATTGTGTTTTTGACATTAAGACTTAACAATATAAAGTAAATTTAACTGGGGTCTTTTTATAAATTCTGCATTCTAATTTGAATTTCTCTTGTGAAAGCCTCCGCACCCTTTGATGATAAGTGGGTATTGTCTTTCCAATTTTCCAAGGACTTTTCTTTTTCAAAGAAATCACTTAAGTTCCAGTATGTAATATTTTTCTCCTTGAGTATGCGAATTAGGGCTAAGTCGTCTTCCTTACAATCATCCCTATAAATAGGGGATGTGTAGAAAATTAGCACTTTGTTATTTGTTTCACAAAAAGTTTTTATTTCGTCTATATAACTTGAATATATTGAATTTATCGAAAGAATGCTATCACAATTTCTTGTCGTCCATCTATCCAGTAGCTGGTTGAATTTTTTCCTCTGATTATCAGACACTACTAATGGGTCATAACCCGAGTATTTTTTAAAATCGTACTGTGGTTTTACAAAGTTCTTGAGTATTCCAAGTAGGCGACCGTTATAGGTTTGGCTCCAAAAAATTTTATGTAGAATATTATTTTGCCCCAATAAATCTAATTCATTCCTAATAACTTCATTTTGATGATAAAATAAATTTAGACTTGCAACATCTTCACCTAAATAGTTTTGATTAAAGGCATTATAAGGTGAAATATGAACCAAAAAAGTTTGTTTTAAATTTTTGGGAGTTGTTTTGATTAAAGCCGAAGTATGGGCAATTTTGGTCCCATCCACTCCAATATTGAAGGAGTTATCAGCTATTTTTTTGGGATTAATGTGATGATTTGCTCGAATTCCCAAAAACTATAAAATCAAGTTGATTCCTTTTGTAATAAAAATTGATTAATTTTTCCACCACTTTGACCTGTATAAACTTTTTGACTGATTTTGTTAATTCCAAAGTAGACTAGTTTGTCTAATAAAAAAAGAAAAACCACAGATACTAAAAACAATTTTATCAAATAAGTCAATGATGATTTATTCATGGCCTTAAAATTGAAAATAAATAAAGTTACTGGAAGTAGAGTAGAAGAGGTTTATTAAAATTACAGTGATGCCACAAAAAATCACAAGCTTCCAAATGCTGTAATTTTCGCCTAAATTTTCCAAATGTGTATTGGTTTTGTAAAGAAAGGTATCAAACGCGATTCCCAAAAATAGTACTACAAGGGAATTGGTCATGACGTTTATATCTCCAACAAAGGGCAAAGATGGCACAAAAAAGATAATCTTATTTAACGCAATTAGTGCAGAATCAAAGGTTTGTGCCCTGAAAAATATCCACGCCAAAATGACGATGCCAAAGGTGACAGGTCTTCCTAAAAATTTCAGTTTTTGTAAGAAACTAAATTCGGATTGGATTTTAAGAACTTTTCAATACCAAGCACGAGTCCATGTATACCTCCCCAAATGATAAAGTTCCAGGAGCTGCCATGCCACAGACCTCCCAGTAACATAGTCAGCATTAAGTTTCGATAGGTAATTTTTATACCTTTTCTATTACCCCCTAATGAAATATATAAATAGTCCCTTAACCAATAGGATAAGGACATATGCCATTTACGCCAAAATTCTGTCAGGGATTTGGAGAAATAAGGTAAATTAAAGTTTTGATGAAATTTAAAACCCATTAATTTGGCAGTACCGATGGCAATATCCGAATAGCCTGAAAAATCAAAATAAATTTGAAACGCATAGAAAATGGTAGCTAAAAGTATGGTACTTGAGTTATATAGGCTCGTATCCGAATAAATCGTATCCACATAGATTGCCAATGTATCGGCAATAACTATTTTTCTGAACAAACCAATAAGTATTTGAACAATACCTTCATTGAACCATTCTTTTTTAAAAAATCTTTTTTTCTCAATTTGAGGTAATAGATTTGATGCTCTCTCTATGGGTCCTGCCACTAATTGTGGAAAAAAAGCGATATATGTAAAAAAGGACAATATGTTATTCGTGGGTTTAAAGTCTCTCCGATAAATATCAATCGTATAACTCAAGGTTTGAAATGTGTAAAAACTAATCCCTACGGGAAGAATAATATCCAAGGTTAAATCATTTGGTTGCCAGCCAAAAATACCAACCGCTTGCACAAAGGAATCAACAAAGAAGTTGTAGTATTTAAATATGGAAAGAAAACCTAAATTGGCAACAAGGCTTATGATTAGCCATAATTTTCGTTGTCTCTCGGTTTCAGCATTATAAATTTTGAGTCCTGCAGTATAGTCTATAATTGAACTAATAATAATCAACGATAGAAAACGCCAATCCCACCAGGCATAAAATATATAACTTGCAACCAATAATAGAATATTTTGGAATCTAAGATTGTTGTTGAGCACCCAATACAAAACAAAAACTGTTGGGAAAAAAATGAGGAAATCTATCGAATTAAATAGCATTTTAAAGTATGGAGATTAACGTAAATCGGATATTAGAAATACCATATTAGCCTTTATAACCGTAAAAACTTTTATACCAATTTACAAAACGTTGTACCCCTAATTTTATTGGTGTATTGGGCCGATAATCGTAATCTATAATTAAATCACCAACGTTCGCCCAGGTTTTTTCCACATCGCCTGGTTGCATTGGAAGCATTTCTTTTTGAGCTACCTTACCCAAACTTTCCTCAATGGCCGTTATAAAATCCATCAGTTTTACGGACTTGCTATTTCCTATGTTATAGACGCTGTACAGTTTTTCTGAAGATACATTTTGTTCCAAAGGTGTCTCTAGGATTCGTACGACTCCTTCCGTAATATCATCTATATAGGTAAAGTCCCTCTCCAGGTTGCCATTGTTGAAGACCTTGATTGGTTTGTTATTCATAATGGCATCTGTAAACAAGAACATGGCCATATCCGGCCTGCCCCAAGGGCCATAGACCGTGAAAAATCGAAGCCCGGTGGATTTAAACCCGTATAAATGACTGTACGCATGCGCCATAAGCTCATTGCTCTTTTTTGTGGCAGCATATAAACTCACCGGATGATCCACAGAATCCGTCGTTTCAAAGGGTATTTTTTCATTCAGGCCATAGACACTAGAGCTACTGGCATAGACCAAATGTTTTATGTCATAATTTCTACAGCACTCCGAATATTTAGAAAGCCTACCAAGTTACTATCCACATAGGCTTCTCGGATTTTCAAGGCTGTATCTAACCCCCGCTTGTGCGGCCGGATTGCAAACAGTATCAAAACTGTATTTTTTACATAGCTCAGGAAGATTTTCACGATCTTCCAAGGCCATGCGTATGAAGGAAAAACCGGTATGGCTAGTACTGGTTGTCTCTTTGTTCCACTGTTCGGCTTCTTTTTGGGCCACTCCCAATTGTTCCAAACGGGCAAATTTTAGACCAACATCATAGTAATCATTGATATTGTCCAAGCCTATAACCGTATGCCCCTTTGCCAACAAAGATTTAGATACAAAAAAGCCTATAAATCCAGCGGCACCTGTTACCAAAATCTTCATGACTGCCCTATTTTGTAATAGTTGAACCCAATTTCCTCCATAATCCTGGTATCCAAAATTCGTCTGCCATCAAATACAAAGGCAGGCTTTAGCATTTGGTCATAAATGGCTTTCCAATCATAGGTTTTAAACTCGTCCCATTCCGTAACAATGGCAATGGCATGGGCATCTTTTGTAACTGCTATGGGGTCTGTGGTAACCTTCAATAGTTTTCTATTTTCTTCAGGAGCCCGCGTACCCAAGTAGTCCAAATCCGCATAAATCCTATCTTCACTCACTTTGGGGTCATACACCAAAATTTCCGCGCGTTCCTCCAATAACGCATCTGCTACCGCAATGGCCGGGGATTCACGGGTGTCATTGGTATCCTTTTTAAAGGCCCATCCATACAAAACGATTTTTTTGCCTGAGACCGTATTGTAGAGGGTTGAAATAATAGTGTCCGCAAACCTTCTTTTTTGGTAGTCATTGGCAATCACCACCTGCTCCCAGTAATCGGCCACTTCGTTCAGTCCATAGGATCTTGCTATATACACCAGGTTTAGTATGTCCTTTTGAAAACAAGACCCTCCAAAACCTACGGAAGCATTTAGGAATTTTGGCCCTATTCTACTATCGTAACCTATGGCCCTGGAAATTTCCTGTACATTGGCATCGGTCTTTTCGCATAAGGCTGAAATAGTATTGATAGAGGATACCCGTTGGGCCAAAAAAGCATTGGCTACCAATTTTGAAAGTTCGGAGGACCAAACGTTGGTCTGCAGAATACGCTCCTTGGGCAACCAATGTTCATATACCGCACTTAAAGCGTCCTTAGCCTTTTGTCCTGAAGGGGTATCGTTTCCTCCAATAAGCACCCGATCGGCATTTAAAAGGTCATCAATGGCCGTTCCTTCTGCCGTAAATTCGGATTGGACAAAATCTCGAAATGGACAGAATTACCGGTATTGTCCAAAATATTCTGTATGGCCTGCGCGGTGCGCACGGGCAAGGTAGACTTTTCCACTACAATTTTATCGTCCTTGGCTACCTTGGCAATGTTGCGGGCACACAATTCAATAAATTTTAAATCCGCTGCCTGTCCTTTACCCTTACCGTATGTTTTTGTAGGGGTATTTACGGATATAAAAATCATTTGGGCCTCGTCTATAGCCTTGTCCACCTCGGTAGAAAAAAAGAGGTTCTTTCCCCTACTTTCCCCTACAATTTCCTTTAGACCCGGTTCGTATATAGGAAGATTATCCGGATTATCCGTATTCCACTGGGCAATACGGTCTTCATTGATATCTACTACGGTTACCTGAATTTCTCGGACATTTGTTCGCAATGACCGACATGGTGGGGCCGCCCACATATCCTGCTCCTATACAGCAGATTTTTGTAATCTTTTTCATTTCCTGATTTAGGGATTAAAAGACAAAGATGAAAAATAAAACAGGTTTTAAAAAGTGTATAGGTATGAAAAAGACCAAATATCCTTTCACCCCGATAAATGGAATCCGTAAAGTCCATTAACCGATAAATCTTGGACCTTAGACGAATTATGTCCTTAATAATGTTGATTGAGCACAGTATTGATTAATTTTGAAGCTATATTTGCAACCCTAAATTGTTACAACCGTTTGAAAACCATAGCAACACCTACTAAAGTCCGGCTGTCCTCACCCCATATGGGAGGAGATGAATTAAAGTACGTACATGAAGCTTTTGATACCAATTGGGTAGCACCCTTGGGCCCCAATGTGGATTCCTTCGAAAAGGCGATTGAAGCCGTATTGGGTAACGGAGTTTCCGTTGCAGCCTTGAGTTCCGGTACGGCAGCCATCCATCTAGGACTGAAATTGTTAGGTGTGGATCCTGGGGATGAAGTTTTGTGTCAAAGCTTTACTTTTTCCGCATCCGCGAATCCTATTTTATATTTGAGAGCCTCCCCAGTGTTTGTGGATAGTGAAATCGATACTTGGAATATTAGTCCGGAATTGCTACGGGAAGCAATAATCGATAGAATACAAAATTATAGGAAGCCAAAGGCCATCATTGCAGTGCATTTATATGGTATGCCCTACAAAATTGAGGAGGTCAAAGCCATTGCCGAGGAATTTGAAATTCCAATTTTGGAAGATAGTGCGGAGGCATTGGGAAGTTCCTATAAAGGAATTTCATGTGGTACTTTTGGTGACATTGGTGTTTTATCCTTTAATGGCAATAAAATCATAACTACTTCGGAGGTGGTGCCCTAGTCACCAAAGATGCATCTCTTCGGGACAAAGCAATTTTTTTAGCCACCCAGGCGAGGGACGAGGCCCCTCATTATCAACATAGTCATGTAGGATACAATTATAGAATGAGCAATGTGTTGGCAGGTATTGGTAGGGGACAGATGAATGTTTTAAAGGATAGGGTGGCCGCACGGCGTAAGAATTATGACTTTTACCTAAATTCACTAAGGGAAATAAAAGATATTTCCTTTTTGGCAGAACCAAAAGATTTTTTTTTCCAATCGATGGTTAAGTTGTATCTTAACATCTTCTTATGATATGCGAGAAACTTTGAGGATGGCACTGTTAGATGAAAATATAGAATCAAGGCCATTATGGAAACCACTCCATTTACAACCAGTGTTTAGGAAAGCTGAACAGTTTATGGATGGTACTTCCGAAGTATTGTTTGACAGAGGGTTGTGCCTGCCGAGTGGATCTAATTTATCCCAAGAGGACTTGGAACGGGTAGTAGAAACCATCAAAAGCGCTTTATCATGATACAAAAATACCTAACCTATAATGCAGAGCGCTACGCTTCAAAGTGGTTGGTTTTGATAATTGACCTCGCCACAATAGCCTTTGCCTTTGTATTGTCCTATTTGATACGGTTCAACCTTACCTTGGATTTTCAGGTAGAAAATTTGTTGGTGCAACTCCCCTTGGTGCTCATTACGGGGTTGATTTCCTTTTTGATTGTTGGTTCGTATAAAGGTGTGGTCAGACATACTGGGGTACGCGATGTCTACAATATCTTTAATGCTGTGTGCCTTTCCAGTATTTTGGTCATTTTTATTGTATTGGCCAATAGGATTTTTGGAGTTTTAAACCTATTTACAATTCCTTTATCCATCATCATTATAAACAGTTTGTTGACTTTTATTGGTCTTACAGCTTCTAGGTTCGTTTTTAAATCTATCTACAGCAGCATGCATCAAGGTACTAAAGCTTTTAAAAAGGTACTGATATATGGCGCAGGAGATTCCGGGGTACTGACTCATGGAGCCATTACCAACCATTCACAGAGCGAATATAAAGTGGTAGGTTACATTGACAGGGATGTTAAAAAAATAGGAAAGAACATTAATGGAGTTCCTGTTTTTTCCCGTAAGACAGTAACCGAGGAATTTATTGAGAAATATAATATTTCCGAAATTATTTTCTCTATACAAAATATCGATTCCTTGAAATTGAGGAAAACGGTAGAGGGATTAATGGATTTACCGGTAGTGGTAAAAATTGTGCCCCCTATTGAAAATTGGATCAATGGGGAACTAAAAGTTTCCCAAATAAAACAGGTGCAAATTGAGGATTTATTGGATCGTGCTCCCATAAAAATCAAGAACAGCAAGATAGAGATGGAACTTCTTAATAAAAGTATTATGGTGACTGGGGGAGCTGGTTCCATTGGAAGTGAAATTGTACGTCAAATCTGTTCGTATGCCCCTAAATCCCTTATAATTATCGATTCAGCGGAGTCCGCGCTGTATGATTTACAACAAGAACTGAAGCAAAACGGGTGTCATAACTTTATTCCCATAGTAAGCGATATCAGAGACAAGAATCGTATGAATGCCCTGTTTTCGGAGCACAAGCCAAATATGGTCTTTCATGCCGCTGCCTACAAACACGTACCCTTAATGGAGTATAATGCCTATGAGGCCATTAAAATCAATATTGCCGGTACCAAGACCATTGCCGATCTCTCCTTAATACATGGTGTGGAAAAGTTTGTGTTCGTTTCCACGGATAAAGCTGTAAATCCTACAAATGTCATGGGAGCTTCCAAGCGTATTGCAGAAATGTATATCAGCTGTATGCAAAAAGAGGAAAAGACGAAATTTATAACGACTAGATTTGGTAATGTATTGGGCTCCAATGGTTCCGTAATCCCACTATTTAGAAAGCAAATAGAAATGGGCGATCCTTTGACCCTGACCCATAAAGAGATTACCCGTTACTTTATGACTATACCTGAGGCGTCCCAGTTGGTACTGGAGGCGGGCGCCATGGGTGAAGGGGGAGAGATTTTTATCTTCGATATGGGCGAATCCGTAAAAATTTATGATCTCGCCAAGAATATGATTAAACTGTCCGGTTTACGCTACCCGGAGGATATCGATATTAAAATTACCGGTTTAAGACCTGGCGAAAAATTGTACGAGGAATTGTTAGCCAACGGTGAGAATACCCTGCCGACCTACCACCAAAAAATAAAAATCAGCAAGGTAAGGGAATTGGATTATGCCAAAGTGCGCTCCAAAATTGATGAATTGTGCATTACCAACATGTTCTTTAATGGAAACACCATTCAATTAATGAAGGAAATTGTCCCGGAATATGTTTCCAAAAATTCTACACTTTGTGAGTTTGATAGAAAGCCAAATTCGGATGTTCAAAGTCATAAGGCGAATCCCAACCTAAAAATTGTACAACCTTAATATTTCATACCCTTGCGGGTAAAATTCATGCTATCTTATTATGTTCAAAATCACTTCTTTTTTCAAGGTATTGGCCGTGATTGTCTTCACGGGAGCTTTATTCACTTCTTGTGGATCAAGCAAGGATATTGTGTATTTCCAAGATGCACAGAATTATGAAACTATTGTTAGTGATAACAGTTATGTCAACACCTTTAAAATTGACGATGTGGTACGTATCAATGTTTCAACACTGGACCAGGCAGCGAGTGCTCCATTTAATATTTTTATGGGGGTACAACAGGAAACCAATTTACCAGGTTTGAATAGTGGAAATAGACCGACCCAGCTAGACTATATCGTGGATAAAAAAGGGGAAATAGACTTCCCAGTTTTGGGAAATATAAAAATATTGGGTCTTACTCCCGAGGACACCAAGGAATTGCTTAAGGAAAAATTGAAGCCCTATCTTAAAGATCCCATCATCAATATTCGATTGGTAAATTTTACGGTCACGGTTTTAGGTCAGGTCAATAGACCTGGGACCTATCAAGTGAATGGAGAGCAGATAACCGTATTGGAGGCTATAGGTCTTGCCAGTGATCTGGGTATCAAAGGAAAACGCGATAATGTGTTGGTCATTCGAGATTTTAATGGAACAAAGGTGTACACACGAATTGATTTGACCAGTAAGGAGGCATTGAACTCACCTGTCTACTATTTGACTCAAAATGATGTAGTGTATGTTGAGCCAAACCGATCCGCTGTATCTCAGTCTACTTTGGATAATAGAGCTGGGCTTGCCGTATCCATTGCTTCTTTGCTCATTACGACTACGGTTATTTTATTGACCGTGAAATTAAAAACCCATTCATTTGCTTTCAATAGTATTCTATGACTTTTTCCAATAAAACCGAGGATTTAAAAAAAATAGTCAATACCTATACCAAACAGTGGAAGTGGTTTGTTCTTTGTGGAATAATCGCTTTGGCCGTTGCTTTTGTAAAAATTAGGTACACTATTCCTGAATATGCCGTACAATCGCAAATACAGATTGTTCAGGAAAAAAATTCTACGAACGAATTAAGTGTTTTTCAAGATTTAAATTTAGTAGGTGGAGGTTCTAATCAAGTAGAGGATGAGATTGAAATTTTGGCATCAAGGTCCAATTTTATCGAAGTGGTCAAAGAGTTGGGCATTAATATTCAGGTAACCGCTCTTGGTAAGATTATAAACTCTGAAGTCTATGGTAATCCACCTTTTAAATTGAATTTTATTTCGGCAGACTCCGTTGTAAACAGTGCTAAGTATGGTTTCTACATAGAATCTACCTCAGAAACAACTTTCTCCATTAAGGAACAAGAGGATGCTCCCTCCAAGGTGTATTCCTATGGGAATGGAGTACCTACTCCCTTGGGTGATATGATCATCACACCAAACATTAAAGAACCCAAAGGTCTTATAGGTAATGAATACTATATTTCCCTTTCTCCTGTTGAAAATGTAGCGCGCTCCTTAAAGGCAGCCGTTTCCGTAACACCTGCTGAGGAGTTCTCCAATATTTTGGATATTTCCATGACAAGTGCCATTCCTCAAAAAGCGAAAGATATTATCGATAAATTAATAGAGGTCTATAATAGGAATGCGATTGAGGAAAAAAAACGGATTGCGGATACTACCTCCGAATTTATTAATAATAGGATTCAAATGATATCCGGAACTTTAAGTACCGTTGATGAGGATGCGCAGCAACTTTTGACGGAAAAAGGAATGACCGGATCAGGTTTGGAAGTTGGTGCGGCCGTACAGGTTAGTGCAGGAAGTCGACAGAACTTGGAGAATGCTAGGATTCAACTACAAATGGTCAGTGGTCTAAAGGAATATGTGGATGGGGAAACAGGATATGAGGAAATGCCCGTGGTGGATGTAGGCAACGGGGCAATCTCCCAAGCAACTATGCAATATAACCAATTGGTGGCAGAACGAAAGCGTCTACTTAAAAGTGCAGATGAGCAAAACCCCATGATTGTCAATTTGGACGAGCAATTAGACGGTTTGAAAAATACCATGCAGTCCAGTTTGGCTTCCTTGGAACGAAATGTAGGGATGAACGTAAGTACCTTACAAAGTCAGCTGGGAAGAATACAGGGAACGATTTATTCCGCTCCCGAAAACCAAAGGGAACTCCG
The DNA here is from genome assembly GCF_025244665.1 of Maribacter litopenaei. GTDB lineage: Bacteria > Bacteroidota > Bacteroidia > Flavobacteriales > Flavobacteriaceae > Maribacter > Maribacter litopenaei. Next base: position 1,385,556 of record NZ_CP104205.1, read on the forward strand.
AAACATTACAAGAAAGCAGGAGACTACGGAGTCTCTCTATTTGTATTTGTTGCAGAAAAGGGAGGAGTCCCGGATTGCCTTTGCCTCTGCAGAGCCCAAATCGAATGTTATTGACAAGGCCTACGTAGCCAGTCCTGTTCCGGTTAAGCCTAAAAAGACAATTATCTATTTAGCCGCCCTAATGCTAGGTATGTTGGTTCCTTTTGGGGCTATCTATGGTAAGGACCTTTTGGATACAAAAATCCATAACAAACACAACTTAGAAGATATTACCAAGGATGTGCCTGTGTTAGGCGAGCTTCCCAGATTAGGCAAGAAAGATTCAAAGTTAATCGTGAAGGATGATCGTTCAGTTCTAGCAGAGGCTTTGCGGATACTGAGAACCAACTTGGATTACCTCATAAAATCCAAAACAGCAATTGATAACAAAAAGAACAATAGAATATTTATAAGTTCCAGCGTACCGGGTGAAGGTAAGACCTTTATCTCTACCAATCTAGCGATGATATTGTCCAGTACCAATAAAAAAGTACTCCTAATAGGAGCTGATATTAGAAACCCCAAGTTTTATTCCTTTTTTACTGGGGACTCCATTGATAAATTGAAAAGTGCAAGTAATAACAAGGATGCAGGACTTACGGAGTTTATTTTTAATAACAACATAGAAGTAAGGGATATTATCAACCCCATGTTGGTACATCATAATACCATTGATGTCATCTATTCTCGAAAGATTCCCCCCAACCCGGCAGAACTTCTAATGAGCTCCAGGGTTGAGGAATTGTTTGAGAAAGTTTCCGACATGTATGATTATGTCATAGTCGATACGGCTCCGTTAATGGTTGTTAGTGATACCCTATTGATCACCCCTTATTCAGATTTTTTAATTTATGTTACTCGGGCAGGGATTACAGATAAAAATGCTGTCGAATTTCCATTGCAATTAAAGGAGGAAGGAAAATTAAAAAACCTATCCTTTGTTGTGAACGACGTTAGTTTGGATAATCTGGGTTATGGTGGAAAATATGGCTATGGCTATAGTAAAACCACTAAGAAGTGGTGGAAATTCTGACATAAACTTAACTACTGAAATTATAGGTTGTCCTTTCGATAATAGGCACTAATAATTCAATTTGCGACTCTTTTAGTTGCATTTCCTTTAGGGCATTTAGTTGTGCTGGTATTATGGATATCTGTCGCAATAAAATCCAGTAGATTGTTGTCTAATAAGGATAAGGTGGTCTTCTGAACCTCTTTTCCATAATATCCGAGATATGGACAATATGTTCAATTGAAGTAGCATTCCCTTCTTTTTGTAGTTTTCAAAGGATTTCATTTTTCCATGAAGAAAATTATAGCGTTCAGGGTGCGCTAAAATAGGGTAGAGGTTTTTTTCGGAAATTCTTTCTACCATTTCAAATAAATTTAATGAGGGTTGCAGATAGGACATTTCTATCAAGATATAGTTATTCGCAAGTCTCATTATCTCGGTTTTCATCCAATCTATTTTCAAAACCGGCGTCAATCATATGTTCCGCGGCTGCCTGGATATGAACACGCTTTAATTCGTTCATTTTTAAAGCATTTTGAAGTAAACCCAAGGAGTTGTTGATTGTCTCGGGAGTATTTGGGTAGTAGTTTTCCATGATATGGGGCGTACAGATAAAATCCGTAACACCAAATTCACCAAAACCCTTAATAAGTGCCAATGAATCCTCCACACTTTTTGCGCCATCGTCAATACCCGGTAGGATATGATTATGAATATCCACAAAGCCCTCCAAATGGTCAATTAAGTATCTTTTTTTCGTGAAAAAACTGAACATCTAACTAGTATTAATTGATTTTACTTACCGATGCAAAAATTGGCAAAAATGTTTCCCAATAGTTCATCATTGGTAACTTCTCCGGTTATTTCCCCTAAATGATATAAAGTTTCCTTTACATCGATAGCCATAAGGTCACTAGAGAGGTCTTCGGTTATGCCCATTTGGACTTTTTCAATGGACTGTAATGCTCGCAAAAGAGAATCATAATGCCTACTGTTCGTGACAATAGTTTCATTATTTCTCAGGGCACCAGTATTTATTAATTGTAATAACTGGTGTTGTAACTCCTCAATCCCATGCCCTGTTTTTGCCGATATTAAGTGTGCTTTATGCAATATTGCCTTAACAATCTCCTTTGCTTCTTCCGTGAGGACATCGGATTTATTTATTAATAGAATGAATGGCTTTTCTCGGATTCTTCTTCCTAATCTTCCCGGCTTCTGATTGAATCCTGTTTAATATAGCTCCATAGGAATCAACTTTAGTCAAGGTACTTCCATCCACCAATAAAATGACTATTTGTGATTGTATTATTTTTTCAAAAGTCTTTTTAATACCTATACTTTCTACGACATCTTCTGTTTCCCTAATACCCGCCGTATCGATGAACCGAAATCCTATTCCACCAATTGTAATTTCATCTTCTATACTGTCCCTAGTGGTACCGGCAATATCCGAAACTATAGCCCGTTCTTCATTCAGTAATGCGTTTAAAAGTGTGGATTTGCCTACATTGGGTTCGCCCACTATGGCTACGGGAATACCATTTTTGATGACATTGCCCATGGCAAATGAATTGACGAGTCTCTTCAATACTTCTTGAATGCGATTGACTAGAGATTTAAACTGAGTACGATCCGCAAACTCAACATCCTCTTCGGAAAAGTCTAGTTCCAACTCAATCAGTGAAGCAAAGTTTAACAATTGTTTCCTCAAATTCGGATTTCGTTACTGAACCCCCCACGCATCTGCTGCATGGCTATGTGATGGTTGGATTCATTATCCGAGGCAATTAGATCGGCAACGGCTTCGGCCTGACTCAAGTCCATCTTGCCATTTAAAAATGCCTGCAGGGTAAACTCTCCTGCTTCGGCCATTCGGCAACCATTTCTTAGAAAAAGTTGGATGATTTCTTGTTGAATATAGGGTGAACCATGACAGGAAATTTCTACAACATTTTCACCCGTGTACGAATATGGCCCCTTAAAAATGGAGACCAATACTTCGTCCAATACTTTTACACCATCAACAATATGGCCCAAATGTATAGTATGGGTTTTCTGCTTATTTAGGTTCTTCCCACTTACAGATTTAAAAAGTTTGGACGTTAAGGAGATGGCATCCCTTCCCGAAACTCTAATAACGGCAATGGCTCCAGCTCCTGAGGCTGTTGCCAATGCTACTATTGTTTCGTCTCTTTTCATGCTGCAAAAATAATCAATTAGAAAGTAGTCTTCCCTTGATTTTCGAATGAGGGCATTTATTTTTAAATTCAGCTAAAAAGAAAAAATAAGTTCAAATATGAAAATCGGTTTTATTTACATTTTTCTTTTATTGGTATCCAACGTTATCTTATGCGCCCAGGATGGAACCACAGAATCAGAAAATTCCGTACGAAAACAAGAGGCTAGAGAACTAAAGGCGGTTAGGAGAGAGGTAGATAAAAAGGAAAAAAAGGGCAAAAAGGAGGCTCGGTTAGGTGAAGTAGCCAAAGAGGTGGAGAAATTAAAAAAAGAAATCTCGTCCACTGAAAAGGATATTGACAAATATGAAAAGCAGATAAAATCCCTAAATAGGAAAATTGAAAAGGGTACGGATAAGGGTAAGCTTTCTCCGAATGATATTGAAAGATTAAGGGATAAAATAGAAAAGTTGAATACCAAGCTCCTGAAGGAATCTAAAAAATTGGAAAAACTAGAGCGAAAGAAATAGATATTCGGTTTGTAACAAATCACACTTTTTTGCGTCCTATTGGTAGTTATTCATCTTAAAATCAATCAGAAATGGAAGTAGTAAATCAAAATATAGCACTTAGGGAAGACAAAAATCTTCTAGTGGTAGCACATTTAAGCCAATTCTTGGATTACATAACTGGATTTGGAGGACTCATAGTTCCTTTAGTAATATGGCTTAGTACTAAGGATTCCGTCATTGGTATGCACCAACACGGAAAGGCAATCATCAATTTTCAACTTAGTTTAATATTGTATGTAATAATTGGTATTCCGAGCATTTTACTTCGGGAGCTGGTATATTACTCTTGATTTTCGCGGGAATCTTGTCGTTTGTAATGCCAATAGTCAATGCAGTAAAAGCCGCTAATGGCGAGCCGCCCAGTTACTTTGGAACGATACGGTTTATCTCATAACAGAATTAAATACAAAACAAAGGGGAGCCAATTTGGCTCCCCTTTTCTTTTTATGGGTTGGATATTTAATTTTAATTGTTCAGCATAACCGGCATTACCAACATGGTAATATTTTCCCCTTCGTCCAAACCGTCTATAGGTGTTAGAATTCCTGCTCGGTTGGGTAAACTCATCTCCAGTGAGACTTCGTCAGATCCCAAGTTGTTCAACATTTCCACAAGGAATCTAGAGTTGAACCCAATTTGCATATCATCACCCTGATAGGAACAAGTCAGTCGTTCCTCCGCCTTGTTGGAATAATCAAGATCTTCCGCTGAAATATTCAATTCAGCCCCAGCAATCTTAAGCCGAATTTGATGTGTAGTTTTATTGGAGAATATAGATACCCTTTTTACAGAGCTTAAAAACTGACTTCTAGCTATTGTTAGTTTATTAGGGTTTTCCTTTGGAATAACCGCTTCGTAATTTGGATACTTGCCATCAATTAATCGACAAATAAGTTCGGTATCGTCAAAGGTAAATTTTGCATTACTGTCATTGTACTCTATTAACACATCGGATTCACTTCCTGCCAAAATGCCTTTCAATAATGTGAGGGGCTTTTTGGGCATGATAAATTCAGCAACCTCTGATGCGGTAACGTCCTCTCTTTGATATTTTACTAATTTATGCGCATCAGTAGCCACAAAAGTTAAACTTTCCGGTGAAAACTGGAAAAACACCCCACTCATTACCGGACGCAAATCATCATTACCCGCAGCGAAAATTGTTTTGTTAATGGCAGTAGCCAAAATATCCCCTAATAGAGTCGTTGAACTGGGACTGGAAAGCTCTACAGCTTTGGGGAACTCTGCCCCGTCTGCATAGGCCAGGGCGTATTTACCATGGTTTGAGCTGATTTCTACGGTATTATTATCTGCAACTATAAATGTCAAGGGTTGCTCGGGAAAAGTCTTTAAAGTGTCCAAAAGTAACCTAGCCGGAACTGCGATAGTTCCTTCATTATCGGAATCCACATTCAAAACAGAGCTCATGGTGGTCTCTAAGTCTGATGCCGACACTGTCAATTTATCTTTGTTGAGATCAAACAGGAAATTGTCCAAAATTGGAAGGGTGTTGCTATTGTTAATAACACCGCCCAATATTTGAAGTTGTTTTAATAAATAGGTACTGGAGACAATAAATTTCATTGGTCGTTCTCGGTTTTGTTTCAATCTCAAAAGCTTTCTTAACCTTTAGGAAAATACCCAATAGGTTGCCGCTTTTGCCATCAAACAAAGATATTTTAAAAGGATATTTATAGGAAACAAACTTATCAACAGTCTAGTATGAGGTGGTCTATCTTGAATTAACCATTTTACTGGGGTTAAGCAACCGTTTTATACAAAAACGTAAATGGAGTTATTAACTATAAAGATGTTTGAAACAGTATTCTGGTTTCCCTAAGTGTTCAATCACCAAATACGAAAATGGCCTATTGGAGATAATACATTTCTGTTTAAAGAAAATCTATAATGATAGTATCCCTATAATCCAGTCCCAAAAGTGTGGCCGCACCCCCTACAGTTTTAAGGTTACTTTTGTAAATGGCCAATTCAATATATTCAGATGAATTAAAAAGAGCCAAAAGGTCACCATCACCTTTTCGTTTACTTTTTTCAACGGAATAATCGATAATATCATTATAGGCCTTGTGTATCTTTTTGATTTTATGGTTCCGCACCAAAAGTTCAAAATCCCGTCCTTTTCTGTAGGCTTCAAAAAGATGTTTTTGAATGTTGGTCACCACGTTGCCATAATTGTCAATGTAGATAACACTACCTATAATCTTTTTGCCATCGTCTACGATACGAGGCATAAATTCCCTTAGATCCTTAAGTTCGTTAAAAGGCTTTCCAACAACCTCCAATGTACCACCTCGGGCAATATGGCAGGCTACTTGTACAAAGACGCTTAAAACAGGAAAGGAACCATGCAAGGGATCTGGAATTTTAATCTCAACGATTTTTTCCGGTTTTACTTCTGAAGTAATAAGCCCAATGACCCCTGTGTTGGCACTAATAAAGTAGTGTCCGTTGATTAATATGGCAATATGCTGATTCTCTTGGGTAGCTTCTGAGTCGACACCTACTATATGAATGGAACCCTTTGGAAAACTATTATATGAATTTTTAAGTATGTAGGCACACTCTTGTATGTTAAAGGGAGCCACATTATGGGAAATATCAACAATTTTGGCATCGGGTAATTCGCTATAAATGGATCCTTTTAATACCCCAACAAAGTGGTCTTTCAATCCAAAATCGGTAGTGAGGGTAATGATTGCCATGCAGCAATGTTGATATGTTTTTGGTTAGGCAAACTTAATTTTTACTTAAATTTGATGTACAAAATTAAACAAAAAAATAGCCGAGCGAAATTAAACTTGGCGGAATTAAAATCTTCAAAATCCCACTGTTTGAACGAAATCGTACTAGAACTCACCGAAGTAAGTCCAAGAGAGTTTTTTGGGCAACAAAATGAAAATATAGAACTTCTAAAAAAATATTTTCCAAAATTAAAAATTGTCGCGCGGGGCAATAAAATAAAAGCCTATGGTGACGAAGACCAACTCGAGGAATTCGATAAGCGCTTTGATATGCTTACGGAGCATTTTGTGAAGTATAATAAGCTAGATGAAAATAGTATAGAACGAGTTCTAATGAGCGAGGATTCCAAGGATTACCATGGCCCCGAAAATAGTGGGGAAACATTGATCCATGGTGTAAGTGGCAGATTGATTAAGGCACAAACCGTGAATCAACGTAGATTGGTGGATGCGGCAAAGAAAAATGATATGGTATTTGCCATTGATCCTGCTGGTACTGGTAAAACATATACCGGAGTGGCGTTGGCGGTAAAGGCATTGAAGGAAAAGCAGGTACGTAGAATTATTTTGACTAGACCTGCTGTTGAGGCCGGGGAAAATCTTGGCTTTTTACCAGGTGACCTGAAGGAAAAATTGGATCCCTACATGCAACCTTTATATGATGCCCTTAGAGATATGATACCCGCTGAAAAGTTAGCGCATTATATTGAAAATGGTACTATACAAATTGCACCTATGGCCTTCATGCGAGGAAGGACCCTAGACGATGCATTCGTAATTTTGGATGAGGCCCGAACACGACCCATGCGCAGATGAAAATGTTCCTGACCCGTATGGGAAGAAATGCCAAGTTTTTACTTACAGGGGATCCGGGACAAATAGATTTACCCGGAAGAACTATTTCTCGGACTAAAGGAGGCTTTGTTGATATTACAAAATGTGGAGGGCATCGAAATTATATATTTGGACGATAAGGACGTCATTCGCCATAAATTGGTAAAGAAAGTGATAGATGCCTATAAAACAATAGAACATCAAAACTAAAATGCATGTCGAATACCATTTTTGATACCAATTTTACATTTCCGGGACAAAAAAGTGTTTATAAAGGTAAGGTTAGGGAAGTATATGCCTTGGAGGATGATATGCTTATCATGATTGCCACAGATCGTCTTTCTGCCTTTGATGTTGTAATGCCGAAAGGGATTCCATACAAGGGGCAAATTCTAAACCAAATTGCTACCAAAATGATGGCTTCTACATCGGATATCGTTCCAAATTGGTTGACGGCCACGCCAGATCCCAATGTGGCCATAGGACATGCATGCGAACCCTTTAAGGTAGAAATGGTTATTCGAGGATATTTATCAGGTCACGCTGCTAGGGAATACAAGGCTGGAAAAAGAGTACTGTGCGGAGTTCCCATGCCGGAGGGTCTAAAAGAAAACGATAAGTTTCCGACACCAATTATTACTCCTGCGACCAAAGCAGAAATGGGGGACTATGACGAGGATATTTCCCGCGATGATATTTTAAAAAGGGGTATCGTTTCCAAGGAGGATTATGAGGTATTGGAGAAATATACGAGAGCTTTATTTCAACGCGGTACTGAAATTGCTGCTAATCGTGGTCTTATTTTGGTGGATACCAAATATGAGTTTGGTAAAACCAAGGATGGGAAAATTGTATTGATTGATGAGATTCATACGCCCGATTCCTCACGATATTTTTATGCAGAAGGCTACCAGGAAAGACAGGATAATAATGAACCTCAAAAACAACTGTCAAAGGAATTTGTGAGGCAATGGCTTATCTCAAATGGTTTTCAAGGATTAGAAGGTCAAAAGGTTCCCGAAATGACAGATGAGTACATAGAATCCGTTTCGGAACGCTATATTGAATTGTACGAGAACATCACTGGTGAAACATTTCAAAAGGCCGATACTGAAAACATCCATCAAAGAATTGAAAAGAACATATTGGAGTATCTAAATAAAAACTGATTATCTCAGGTTTTTAAGTGAGAGTTCTCTTTTCTCCTTTAATTTTGATAAAATTTTTAGAAAGGCTATGGCTGTGATATAGGCGTCTCCTAGGGCCGTGTGCCTGTCTTTTTTGGAAATTGAAAATTTCTCGGTTAAATCATCTAAAGAATAATGTTCTTTAGGTTGAACCAAATAGGATTTAATGAGAGTTTTCTTAAATAAAACGCCAGTGTCCAAATAAATATTCTTTAGTTTCGGCAGATCCAATCTTTTAAGGGCACTATTAATCATTCCGATATCAAAACCAGCGTGATGTGCCACTAGGATATGATTTCCCACATATTTTAGAAACCTTTGGATTGCTTCTTCCTCCGAAATGCAATCCTGCTTGCTATTCCTGAGTATTCCATGAATGGGAACACTTTCTTTGTTAAATGCCTCCTGTTGTAAGTAGACATCCAAAATTTCATTCACTTGAATATTGTGGCCCTTTAGTTTTAGTGCACCGATGGACAGTATACGGTCATTCATTTTGTCGAATCCTGTTGTCTCAGTATCAAGAACCACAAAGGTTAGCTCATCGAATTCTTTTGGCAAGGGCTTCTTAAAAAGTGCGGCATATGTTTGCCAATAATCGGGATATTTTGAAGAACGGTTAAAGATACCCATCAGCCCAAAATATTGGAAACCTTAAAGCGTATGGAAATCACGTCCTGAATCTCCTTAATGGCCTTAAAGGTTCGTTTAAGTTTCATTTTTTCTTCCTTTGTCAAGGATTCCAATTCAATATATCTACCGGAATCATGGTGGAGCAATCCCTGTTTGGTTCTAAATTTCAATAATGCCTTCGTGGCATAGGAACAGGCCGAGATATAAATCCCGATTGTTGGGTTCCAGTTCCGCCAACTTTTCATATCGTTCCCAAGTATTGCTAATTCCTTTGACCGAGTGAGATAGAATGAGTACTCGAGCGGCATCAATGAGAGGTCTTAATGCCCTGTTTTTTAAATCGAAAAAGTCCTTATGCTGCCCGTCCTGTTCAACCAAAAATGACCTAAAGAAGCCTGAGGGAGATGGACTTTGCAAAGCTCCATTGGCAATATGGACTAAGAAAATAGGGTATTTGGTAACATTGTCAAAAATATAATCGGACATCTCATTTACCAAATCCTTATGGCCATAAGACAAGCTGTAATCGAAAAAAATGGAAGACATCAGTACTTCATTGGGGCCCGGATTGATGATCCAATAGGATATTTTGTTTTTCCATTCCTGTACACTTAGGCACCACTTAGGATTGGATGCCATCATATCCGCTGGACAATATTCATACCCAATTTTGTTAAGTCCTTTGGTCACTTTTTTAGAAAGCTCTAAAAAATATTTTGTTGTCTTGGGCAATTGCTCTTCTTGAACATCTTCGAAAACCAAAGCATTGTCTTGATCGGTATGGAGCAGTTGTTCACCACGACCCTGACTACCCAGTGCCAGCCAGGCAAAATTAACAGGAGGCAGTACCTCCATTCTTTCCAAGCAGATTTCTATTACTTGTTTAATACAGGTATCGTTTAATTCGGAAATTATCTTAGAGGTCAAGGCCATGGGGAGATTTTGTCCCAAATAACTATGTAAAAGCATCATGATACTTTTACGAAGTTCCTTTACCTGCTTGATTTTTTTAGCCCGTTTGATAGCCTTTACTATTACGGCTGGGTTATCTCCTAGAGAAACCATAATGTCATTTTTGGATAGAATTCCTACGGGTTTACTATTAACGGTGCCGTCCTTGGTCAACACAAGATGACTGATATCATTTTTCATCATGGCCATTTGTGCCTGGGCAATCGTCATTTTTTCCGGGTAAGTGATAACTGGGGAAGACATTATGTTTTTAACGCTGGAAGTAATGGGAAACTTTCCGGTGACTACCTTGTTTCTTAAATCTTTATCTGTGACTATGCCTATAGGTAGCTCATTTTTACAGACCAATATAGACCCAATGCGGCTTTTTGTCATTCGTTCAGCAGCCTTTTGAATTGTGGTTTTCGATCCGCAAGTGATTAATTTTTTAGAATAGCGGACAGGTTGAAAATCATCAATGACCAAATTGCCCTGAGTATTTAAACTTGCAGATATGCCTATTTTTTCTAAGTTTCGGGTCTCGGTTATATGGATTTCTTGTATTGGAGGCGAAACTTTCGGTTAAAAAGTTCGACACGCGCTGATTGGACTCGGTGATAGGTTTGAAAATGGCAATAGGAATGGCGTAAAGAATGGACTCTTCATAAGCCCTAGCTTCCAATTTGTAGTTTTCCTTGGCAATCAAAGGTCTAAGACCAAAGATATCACCCTCGTCACAATAATCCATTATTGATTTTATATTTGGATTATTGAGTTCGATAGCCCCTTTGTGCACTACATAGAAATGTGGGTGAGCCTCTTCGTTCAATGAAAAAACCAAACTTCCCTTTTCTTTATAAATAATGGAAACTTGTTGGGATAAATCCTCCAATAACTTTTCCTCCATAATATTAAAAGGAGGGTAGTTTTTTAAAAAATCGGCAACACGTTCCGAAATTAGGTTCTTCATTTGTTTATAATTTTTCTACTAGCAATCGCTTAGAAAAACACCAACGGCCAATCCTCCTTCAGAAGTTTCTTTGTATTTGGAACTCATATCCTTGGCCGTTTCCCACATGGTTTGTACCACCTTGTCCAAGGGTACCTTCGCTTCTGATGGATCCGATCCCAATGCCAACTCTGCCGCATTAATGGCCTTGATGGCTCCCATAGAATTTCGTTCTATACATGGAATTTGGACGAGGCCACCTATGGGGTCACAGGTAAGGCCCAAATGATGTTCCATGGCTATCTCCGCGGCCATGAGTACTTGTTCGGAGTCCCACCCAGTAGTTCTGTTAAAGCTCCTGCCGCCATAGCAGAGGAAACTCCTATTTCGGCCTGACAACCGCCCATAGCAGCAGAGATGGTCGCTCCTTTTTTAAAGATGCTTCCAATTTCCCCGGCCACTAATAGAAATTGTTTTATGTGTTCAAAATTACCCGCATGGTTTTCAATGACCAAGTAGTACATTAAAACTGCGGGTATTACACCTGCACTTCCATTGGTAGGTGCGGTCACAACTCTTCCTAAAGAGGCATTCACTTCATTTACACTAAGTGCAAAACAACTTACCCATTGCAAGATTTGTCTGAATTTGACCTCGGTCTGTCTGATTGTTTGTAACCATTCCTCCGGATTGGAATAGGGGAGGTCGCCCTTAAGATTTTCATGCAGCTCAAATGCCCTTCGTTTTACATTGAGCCCGCCAGGTAATTTTCCTTCGGTATGGCATCCGGTGTACATACACTCTAACATGGTGTTCCAAACCCTGCTAATAGCATGATCAATTTCTTCATCGGATCTTAATGATTTTTCATTTTCCAAAACTATTTCGGATATAATATTGGAATTTTTGTTACAGACCTCCAATAGCTCAGCTCCGTTTTCAATAGGGTAAGGAAAATTGTTAAAGACTTTATTCTTTTTTTTGGCATTTTTTCGTTCCTCGACTACCACAAATCCTCCTCCAATTGAATAATATGTTTTGGAGGTTTTTTTACCACTAACCAGATTAGCATTAAATTTTAATCCATTGGCATGGAAGGGCAGAAATTTTTTATGGAAGACAATATCATTTTCTCGGGTTGAAGCTTAAGATTTTAGTCCCACCAAAATTTAACTTACAGGAGCTTTTTACCGCGTCGACTAGTCCATGGATGTTTTCTATGGGTATGGATTCGGGGTCGGTACCCAATAATCCTAGAATGATGGCGTAATCTGTGGCATGTCCTTTACCAGTTAGTGAAAGTGAACCGTATACGTGAACCGAAATTGAGACCACCTTGTCAAATTGCCCTTCTTCTTTAAGTTCTTTGATCCATCTTTCTGCCGCTCTCCAAGGTCCCAAGGTGTGGGAGCTAGAAGGACCAATGCCAATTTTGAGCATGTCAAAAATGCTAATGCTTTCTCTTTGTAACATTATTCTTTAAAAAGTCTATTACTAATGTACAAAGTTAGATTGAGGTGATAATTGTTTTCGCATTTGATTTAATTGGTGTCCAATGAGAATAGTCATTTAATTGAATAAATGACATCCTGTCAGTTTTTATCCCTTGGCATATTGTTTGTCATTTAGAAGATGATTGAAAAATTAAGCACTTAAATTTTAAAACATATAAAATGAGTAAGATTATTGGAATAGATTTGGGTACTACCAACTCCTGTGTCTCCGTGATGGAAGGTAATGAGCCAGTAGTAATTCCAAACGCAGAAGGGAAAAGAACAACGCCGTCCGTAATAGCTTTTGTTGAGGGCGGTGAAATAAAGGTTGGTGATCCTGCGAAAAGACAGGCGGTAACCAATCCTAATAAAACTATTTACTCCATAAAAAGATTTATGGGGAATAAATTTTCCGAATCGGAAAAAGAGGCAAAAAGGGTTCCATATAAAGTAACAAAAGGGGATAACGATACGCCAAGAGTGGATATCGATGGACGTTTGTATACTCCTCAGGAATTGTCTGCAATGATTCTTCAAAAAATGAAGAAAACTGCGGAGGATTATTTGGGACAGGATGTTACACGTGCGGTAATTACTGTACCGGCTTACTTTAACGATTCCCGTGAGGCAAGCCACAAAGGAAGCGGGTGAAATTGCCGGTCTAACAGTTGAGCGTATTATCAATGAACCGACAGCTGCCTCATTGGCTTATGGATTGGATAAAAAGGATACCGATCAAAAAATTGTGGTTTTTGACTTCGGTGGTGGTACACACGATGTATCCATTTTAGAATTGGGAGACGGCGTTTTTGAAGTGTTGGCTACCGATGGGGATACGCATCCGGGAGGTGACGATGTCGATCAAAAAATTATAGATTGGTTGGCAGAAGAATTCAAGGCCGAAGAAGGTTTGGATTTACGCGACGATTCCATGGCGCTACAAAGATTACGCGAGGCTGCTGAAAAAGCAAAAATCGAATTGTCATCTTCAGCTCAAACTGAAATCAATTTACCATATGTTACGGCCACTGCAACGGGGCCAAAGCACTTGGTACGTACGTTGACCAGATCTAAATTCGAGCAATTGATCGCGGATTTGGTAAAAAGAACAATTGAGCCTTGTGAAACTGCCTTGAAATCTGCAGGACTTTCAAAAAGCGATATTGATGAGATTATTTTGGTAGGTGGTTCTACGAGAATCCCTGCGGTACAGGAAGCTGTTGAGAAATTCTTTGGCAAGAAACCTTCTAAAGGCGTTAACCCGGATGAAGTTGTGGCCATTGGTGCCGCTATCCAAGGTGGTGTATTGACAGGAGATGTAAAGGATGTATTGTTATTGGATGTTACTCCATTGTCCCTCGGAATCGAGACTATGGGGAGTGTTATGACCAAATTGATCGAGGCCAACACAACGATCCCAACGAAGAAGTCACAAGTGTTTTCCACAGCTGCAGATAATCAGCCTTCGGTAGAAATCCATGTACTTCAAGGTGAGCGTCCTATGGCAGCCGATAATAAAACCATTGGTAAGTTTCACTTAGATGGAATTCCGCCAGCGCCCGGAGGTACGCCGCAAATTGAGGTAACTTTTGATATTGATGCCAATGGTATCATCAAAGTTTCTGCAACGGATAAGGCAACTGGAAAATCCCAGGATATAAGGATTGAAGCATCTTCTCGGATTGACGGAGGAAGAAATCAAAAAGATGAAGGCTGAAGCCGAAGCTAATGCGGAAAGTGATAAAAAAGCGAAGGAAAAAGCTGATAAGTTGAACGAGGCCGATGGAATGATATTCCGAGACAGAAAAGCAACTATCGGAGTTTGGGGATAAATTGTCCGATGACAAGAAAAAACCAATTGAAGAAGCACTTACTGAGCTTAAGGCAGCATATGAAGCTAAGGATGTAGCTCTAATTGCACCTGCTTTGGATAAAATCAACGAGGCTTGGAAAGTGGCTTCGGAGGAAATGTACAAAGCCCAAGCTGAGGCACAGCAGGGAGGAGAACCGGCACAAGGAGAACCTACTGCTGATGGCGGAAGTGCTACGGAAGGCGATAACGTTGAAGACGTAGACTTCGAAGAAGTCAAGTAGCTTGTCCTGAGCGGCGATGAAGGATAGACTTAGAAGAAGTAAAATAAAGAGATAATAATATATCTCTTGATGATAGAAAGGGGCGATTGAAATCGCTCCTTTTTTATTTTGGAATGTAATTTGTTTGGGCAAGTAATTGAATTAATTTTGTGATATGTTAAAAAAATACTCCAATATCTTTTTGTGGATGCTACTGGCCCTTCCATATTCTTTTTTTGCCCAAGAGGTTAGAATCTTTACAGTATCCGATTTTGATTTAAAGGACAGTGTAAAAACATGTCTCGGTCAGTACAAAATATGGCAAAGAGGAATATGACTTTAATAAAAGGGGTTTACTCACCAAGTTGGTTACTCGCTACAATGAAGCGGACTATGACGTAATGTATTACAAATACAGGGATAGTCTTTTGATAGAAAAACGATCCGAAACTTATAGGGATAATAAGTTTGACCCGGCTACTTCGATTGCTCATTTTTTTGAATTGGATACCACCGAAAACCTTATAATAACTGAAAAAATATTCTCTTATGATAAGGAATTTTTAGACCAGTATGTCTACAACTACGATGATAAGGGTGATTTAACAAAAATGGTTCGGACGAATAATGAAGGAACCGATGAGACATTGGTGGAATACAAGAAATATAAAGGAGAATACACTATTACCTATCTATTGAACGATGTACCTTTAAAATCGATAAGGACATCCTTTCAAACAAAAAACGGCGACAAGCAAAAAATCGTACTCACAAAGGAGTATCTTAAGGGAGAGGCCAATAAAGCCTACGAAGAGGTGTTCGATACAGATGGAAAATTACTTGCCCAACAAGAGTTCGAGTTTGATGCGCAATCCAAGAAATTTGTGCCGACCGTTAGGACAACCTTTGATTATGATAAAAATGGGATGTTAATAGAAGAGATTCAAAGAGGTGAAAATATTTTGGATAAAAAGGAATATTTATATCAATACGATAAAGGGGAAGGTGGCAATTGGGTAAAGCAAATTGTAACCCCTGAAAATTCATACACAACAAGAAAAATAACCTATTACGGGCAGAAAGAATTGAACTGATTCAATTAGAAATCATTTTCCATTCATCCCGTAACAGACCATAGCAACAGGTATTTCGCTTAAATCCGTCTAGGAGATATACGTCCTCTCTAAGAATACCTTCCAATGTGCACCCAAGTTTTTCTACCGCTTTTCCGGACCTAATATTTCGTTCATCTATCCTAAACTCTACTTTCTCAAAATCCAAATTGGTAAAGGCATAGTTTAACATTAATTGTTTCATCTCTGTATTTAGGCCTGTTCCTTGAAACTCCTTACCAATCCAAGTAGATCCTATATGTAGGACTTTATTTTTCCAATTGACATTCATGTAGCGTGTGCTGCCGGCAAATTTTTCAGCCGCTCTGTCAAAAATTATAAATGGAATGCTAGTTTTTTGGTCTTGCTGTTCTAAGGCTGTAATGACATAATTTTTTAATGCCTCCGGAGTTTCGATATCGGATGGGGAGTACTGAACCAATTTCTTTTCAGAGGCTATTGGTATCAGATTTTGATAATTCTCCAATGTGAGTGGCAAAAGTTTTACCCTATCGTTTTCCAAAATAATTTCCATGTCAGTTGGCAAAGGAATTAATGATTTCTTTTTTCAGTTCGTGCCCTCCCTCAAAAGTAATTTGTTTAGCCTTTCCTTTAAACAAAGTGATTAATTTCTTGGTTTCTTCTTCTAATCGTTTAGCATTGATGTATTCATCTTTAGAACCAACGACCGAATAAATGTCCGTTCTATACTTCAACAGATGTTCAAAATCCGAAGGAGTCAATTCTTCCGGAATACCACCGGCATACAAAATCAGTTTCTTGGGTTTTAATCCTGTTTTAGCGATGAGTCTTGTTGCTATAGATACCCCTTGAGAAAAGCCTAATACGATTAAATTGCATCGGTCAGGGATATTTTCATTGTCCAATACCTTTTCAATATAGTTGAGAACGTTGGAGGTTTCTTGCTCCCTGTCCACTCGAGTTAACCAACTGGCACCCACATGTCTATATTTTCCGTTCAGATAATATTTTGAAGGGGCCTGTGGAGCGATGATGTAGTTTTGATTTTTATCCAAATCCTCAAAATACTTGAGAAAATATTTGCTCAAAAAACCAATTCCATGAAAAATCAACCAAACATTTTTGGTTTTAGGATCTAGGCTATTTAACGTTTCATAGGTATTGGTATGTTGATATTGAACGTGTTTTATTTCGGTTTCCATAAATCAATCGTCTTTGTTTTTACCTCTTGGTATTCTATTCCTTAATTTTACATAAAAAAGGAAAATGGGCGAACACAAAGATAAGATACTTGAAGTCTGCAATAGCTCTTCTAAGAATACATTAATGGAAACCTTGGGAATCACCTATGTGGATGTAGGCGAGGATTTTCTAATAGCCAAAATGCCGGTATCTCCCAAGGTACATCAACCTGATGGTGTACTTCACGGAGGTGCCACTGTCGCTCCGGCTGAAAGCGTTGGGAGCATGGCTTCCTATATATTTTTAAATGCAGCGGAGTATTTTGTAAGAGGCATTGAAATTTCTGCCAATCATGTGAAAAGTGTAAAGGAGGGGTTTGTCTATGCCAAAGCTTCATTTATCCATAAGGGCAGAACCACTCAGGTTTGGGACATTAGGATTACCAACGGGCAGAATCAACTCATATCCGTTTGTAAATTGACCACGATTGCTTTGCCAAAAAAGTAAAATGGTCTTTTCTATTTTCGATAAAGCCCAAAGTCATATGGAGCAAAAACTTCCATTTGTACTCTATAAAAAGCCAAGGGAATTTGATGTTAATGGTATTTTTCAGAAGAATGCAACCCTTCATTCTGTCTCTGATTTTAGTGAAAGTGGTTTCGTCTTTGCCCCATTTGACAATCATATGAAACCTATCTTGATGAAGGCGGATGAGGTATGCACCGAAACTTTCGATACTGAAAAAAAAGCGTCTTAAAAGATTCGCCTACAGGGGAACATACTGATTCTAAAAATTATGAAATGATGGTTTCAAAGGCCATCGATGCCATTAAGGAAGATGAGCTTAAAAAAGTGGTGCTTTCAAGAAAAAAGGAAGTCTATGTTTCGGTTTCGGCCATTACAATATTTCAAAGACTGATCAATACCTATGAAAATGCCTTATGTTATGTATGGTATCATCCACAGATAGGCACTTGGTTAGGGGCCACTCCTGAAATTTTATTGAAAAGTAGGGGAAATGCCTTTGTGACCATGTCCCTTGCAGGCACACAGGTTGTTGGCAAAGAACAGGATGTTCCTGATTGGGGCCGAAGGAAATATATGAACAACAATTGGTTACAGATTATATACTAGAGGCTTTAAGAGGTAAAACGACGGACTTGAAAATCGGTAACCTGGAGACTACAATGGCCGGGCAATTGTGGCATTTGAGAACCAAAATTTCCGGACATTTTGAGCTCGGAAAATTGGCAGAATTAATAAAATCCTTACACCCGACACCGGCGGTCTGTGGAATTCCTAAGGAGAAGGCCAAAACGTTCATTTTGGAAAATGAACAATATGACCGAATGTTTTATACGGGCTATTTAGGGGAATTAAACCTGAGGAGTGGAGTAGAACGAAACACCAACCCAAGAAATAAGGAAAACGGGGTATATAGATCCATATTAAATTCAACTGAACTTTTTGTCAATTTGCGATGTATGAAATTGGATGATCCGTTGGCGACCTTATTTATAGGCGGAGGGATAACCTCAGATTCAGATCCTAGGAAGGAATGGGAAGAGACGGAGAATAAAAGCAAAACCATTTTAAAAGTAATTACCGATTAAGTGTAAACCAATTGGTTTTTGACAGTAAGAGGCCTTATTTTTGTAGTTGATGAAATACTCCAATATACCCGTAGCCCAATCCATTATTGGGCATTGTAAAGCTAATGGGATTAAAGACATTATTATTTCTCCCGGTTCCGTAAATGCACCTTTGACGCTTTCCTTTACAAATGATTCCTTTTTTCGCTGTTTTAGTATTGTAGATGAGCGTTGTGCGGCCTTTTTTGCATTAGGTATGGCCCAAAATTTACATAAGCCAGTAGCTTTGATATGTACATCGGGTAGTGCCTTATTAAACTATTATCCGGCGATTGCGGAAGCCTATTACAGCGAAATACCACTGGTGGTCATTTCTGCGGATAGACCCTCCTATAAAATCGATATTGGGGACGGGCAAACTATTCGACAGGACCATGTATATGAAAGGCACATTGGCTATTCGGCCAACTTGAGACAAGACCTCACGCACGCAACGGAAAGGATTGAGAGGTATCGGCCTGAATGGGTTATTGAGAAGGACCTTGAAAAGGAGCAGGAAAACGTTCGTATTTTTAATCAAGATGAATTAAAAAAAGCATTGACCACTACGATTCAGGATAACCTTCCAGTCCATATCAATGTCCCTTTTGAAGAATCTTTATATACAATTGAGGAGATGGAATTAGTGCTACCGGAACCCATCCAAGGTAGAATTGAAAATGAGGAAAAGAATACAACGGAGGCTTTAAGTTTATGGCAGCATGCCAAAAGAAAAATGGTGCTGGTTGGAGTTAACGATCCAGGTCAACTCGAACATGAGTTTGTAAAAATACTAGGTGAAGATCCCTCTGTGATTGTGTTTACGGAAACAACCAGCAACGTGCATCATCCCTATTTTTTTAATAGCATTGATTCTATATTGGCTCCGATAGAGTTGAGCAGTAATAGGCAGTTATTATTTGAAGATTTAAGGCCGTGAAATTTTAATTACAATTGGCGGACATGTGGTTTCCAAAAAGATAAAGGCTTTTTTGAGGGAGTTTACGCCAAAACATCATTGGCATGTGGGCACTTCAAGGGCCAATGATACGTTCTTTTGTCTAAAATGGCATTATAAGGAATCACCTAACCAATTTTTTAAAAAGATGTACACGCCATTAGGTAATAGTACTACTTCTAGCTATTTTGAAAGATGGAATAAAATAAGGCACAATTATAGAGATAGGAGGGCTACATATATTGAACAAATTCCGTATTCGGATTTTATTGTCTTTGACAAAGTGTTAAAGTCAATTCCTAATAATTATCAATTGCATTTGGCAAACAGTTCAACCATACGGTATACTCAATTGTTTCAATTAGATCCATCCTTAAAAGTTTTTTGCAATAGGGGCACCAGTGGAATTGATGGTAGTACGTCAACGGCTTTGGGAGCATCGGTTTATGGCAAATCCCCAACTTTATTGATTACAGGGGACCTTAGTTTCTTCTATGATAGCAATGCGCTATGGAACGACCATATCCGAAAGGATTTTAGAATTGTATTGATAAACAATGCAGGTGGCGGTATTTTCAGAATTTTACCCGGCCGAAAAGACACGGAAACCTATGAACGGTTTTTTGAAACCAAGCATGAGTTAAACGCATCCAAGTTATGTGAAATGTTTAAGATTGAATACAGTGCTGTTTTTAATGAAGATGAATTACAAAGAGAGTTGATCAATTTCTATGGACAGTCTGATTTTCCGAGACTTTTGGAGATTCATACTCCCCGACAGTTGAACAATAAAATTTTGACAGATTATTTTCATTTCATATCTTAGGGAAAATATTAACTATTAACATTTTAAGACACTACAAATTATGAGTAAAAGAGACGAGCTTATTGAAAAATACGCAGCTGACATCAAAGATAAATTTGGCGAAACTGCTGATATGGATTTGCTTACCAAAGTAACTGTAGGTTTAGGACCATCTATTTATAACCTGGACGCCTCCAAAGTGTCGGGAGGTGATGAAAAGGAGCTTGAGACTGTAAAAAATAATTACTTGATTAAAAAATTAGGTCTTAGCGATGAACCTCAGTTAATGGAGGCTATCAAATCTGTAATGGACAAATATGGCTCTGCCAACAGAAATAAGCATAGAGCTGTTGTGTATTATATGCTATGCAAGCATTTTAACAAAGCATCTGTTTATTAAGAGTTTTTATAAAAAAATTAAAGGACCGGTTCTTTGAAACGATCCTTTTTTATTTCATTAAGTTTTTGTTGCCGCTTTTCTAATTCGTGTAATTTTGTAAGATGATTGAGATAGGTAGAAAAAACAACTTAAAAATTTTAAGGGATACCAGTGTGGGGCTATTTCTAGGGGATGAAGAGGGTAATGATGTTCTTTTGCCCAACAAATATGTTCCAGAATCTTATGAAATTGGGGAGGGTGTAGAGGTTTTCTGTTATTTGGATTATGATGAAAGACCAGTGGCCACGACCCTAGAGCCATATATCATGCTGGGTGAATTTAGACTGTTGCAAGTTGCTGAGGTAAATGAATTTGGCGCATTTATGGACTGGGGACTGGAAAAGCATTTATTAGTACCGTTCAGGGAACAGCGAAGCAAAATGAAACAGGGTCAATGGTATATTGTCCATTGTTACCTTGACGAAAAAACAGGAAGATTGGTCGCTTCCAATAAATTGGACAAATTCTTAAATAACGAAAACCTTAATCTAAAGGAATGGGAAGAGGTGGATTTGGTCATTACAAGACAAACAGATTTAGGGTGGGAGGTCATAGTGAACGAAAAGCACAAAGGGCTGGTCTATTTTAATGAAGTTTTTAAGTCCATCAACATTGGGGATGTAATCCCAGGTTGTGTTAAAAAGATAAGAAATGACAATAAAATCGATATATCGTTACAGCCTCTTGGAAGTAAAGTATTGGAACCAGCGGCCAATAAAATATATAATGTTTTAAAGGAAAATGGGGGATTTTTACCATTGCATGATAAGTCGGATACGAGAAGACATTAGGGATATGTTTCAGATGAGTAAAAAAACCTTTAAAAAGGGACTCGGCACCTTATATAAGGAGAGAAAGGTAAAACTGGAAGATAATGGTATACGTTTGTCTAATTAGTAAATATGCTTAAATAGCGTATTAAACCATTGGTGATCAATTTTTTAATCTGAATATTGTGGGGTTATTTTTGGTGTAGTTTACCTTTAATCCTATTTTTGTCTCATCTCAGTGGAAGAAGTGTAAATCCGACTCTTTTTTTATTTAAATTTAACGTAATATTAAGACTTAAATAATATAGCATATGCCCTTTATTGAAGAAAGTGATCTTTTAGAGCTGCATAAAGATATAGACAAAGCACAAATAATTAACGAACGCCTTTTAGACCAGATAAAATTTAAGAACAAGGAACTTAAAAGAAGCAAAATACAGCGGAATATATTTGCTGGAATCACTGCTTTTTTTCTCATTGGTGGGTTGGCCCTCACATCCTTCACTGCTGGATTAAATACTTCCAATTCATTGGACAAACAAAATAATAATCTTCTTGTATCTATAGATAGCTTGGATGCCATCAAATCAAGAATTGATAACCTGAAGGCACAAAATGATGAACTAAGCTTGGTAAAGGAATTCTACTTAGCCAAGAAATTCTTGGAAAAGGAAATGATTTATTCGGTCCAAGTCAAATCGTTTGTTGATAACAACGTTACTTTGGCCTCAGAAGCTCTGACTAACACTTTGTTCGTTAAAACCAATCCATTTTATTCATATTCCCTTGGAACTTTTGAAACTTTGGAAGAGGCACAATCCTTCAGAAAACAATTGGTTGATATAGGTTTTGAAGATGCCTTCGTGGCCTCCTATAAAGAGGGTAAAAGAGTTCAAATAGAAGATCCCTATTAGTAGTGACCCAGTTTAAGGCGTGGATAAACGCTGCAAGATTAAGAACCCTACCTCTTTCTATTTCCGGTATACTCATTGGTGCCGCCTTGGCCTCTTTTTATGGTAATTCGGATGCAGTCATTTTTTGGTTAGCAATACTTACCACGGTTGGATTTCAGATCACATCTAATTTTGCCAATGATTACGGGGATGGCATAAAAGGTACCGATAACCAATATAGAATAGGTCCCAAAAGAGCATTGCAGAGTGGTCTTCTTTCCAAAAGAGCACTTAAAAGAGGTATTGTTATTTCTATAGTAATAGATGTATTATTGGTTGTTGCCTTACTGTTTTTTTCCTTCAAGTGGGAGGAATTGGGATGGGCAATTTTTTTCATGCTACTGGGTGGGCTTAGTATATGGGCTGCCATAAAGTATACGGTTGGAGAAAACGCATACGGATATCATGGTTTGGGCGATGTATTTGTGTTTGTTTTTTTTGGTTTAGTAAGTGTATTGGGCAGTATGTTCTTGTTCATAAAGAGTATTCCTGCTTTTTCTATATTACCGGCCATTACAATTGGGCTTTTGAGTGTGGGTGTACTCAACTTGAATAATTTAAGAGATCATCAATCCGATAAGGACTCCGGGAAGAATACGTTAATCGTAAAAATGGGATTTGCAAAGGGCAAATTATATCATATTATATTGTTATTGGTAGCCTTTTTGGTACTTTTCATTTTTATTAATAGCACTGCCGAAAACTGGTGGGGATATCTAAGTTTGTTGGCGTTCTTCCCAATAACAATTCATGGAATAAAAGTCAAGAGAACTAAAAACCCTGCTTTATTGGATCCTGAGCTCAAAAAGTTGGCCTTAAGTGCATTTTTAATGGCCATTCTCTTTTATTTTAGTTATTACAATTTTTTGTAGTTTTGGACGTTAACCCACTAAACCACTAACAATTTTGGAACAACCTATTAAAATACTTATCGTAGAGGACAACGTAATCATTGCAGATGATATGCAGTCCATGTTGGAGGAGATTGGTTATGAAATTGTAGACAATGTTATCGTTTACGAGCAAGCAGTTGAGGTATTAAAAACCCAACAAGTAGATCTTGTCCTTATTGACATAATTCTTGCCTCGGACAAAACTGGCATTGATTTAGGGAAACATATTCGGGAAAATTACGACATCCCATTTATTTTTGTTACCTCAAACTCGGACAGGGCCACCGTTGAAAATGCTAAGACAGTTAAACCTAACGGCTATTTGGTAAAGCCTTTTGAGCAGCAGGATTTATACACTTCTATAGAAATCGCATTATCCAATTTTATATATGGGAAACAGGCTTCGGGTAGTTCGGCTAATAATTCGGTCGAATCCAATGAAGATGTCCCAATGAGCAACTCCATTCTTAAGGATTCTATTTTCGTCAAAAAGCAACATCTCTATTATAGAATTCAATTTGGGGATATCCAGTTCATTAAGGCGGATAATGTTTATTTGGAAGTGAATACGGTTGACAAAAAATTCCTGGTCGCTCACCATTAAAGGACTATTTGGAAAAACTTCCTTCGAATAAGTTTTACAGGGCACATAAGTCCTATATAGTCAATGTAGATCATATCGATGCAATTAATTCAAAGGACATCATGATCAACAACACGCTAATACCCATTTCAAAAGATTTCAAGGAGTTTATCATTTCCGCCATGAATTCTTAGTTTTAGTTTGGCCTTATAAGTTTTACTAGTATTTCTTTTATCGATAAAGTGTTTAAAAAACCAGTTGAAACGAATAGTTTTTCGTTGAATTGCATCTTCACAACAAAAAATCGACCTTATACAACATTAAAGCATAATAGGGGATTGTAAATAATATTTTTGTAATAAGGATATTGGATAAAATCATCTTTATATGTGACTTGAAGAAAAACGTATAAAGAGAGATTTTTAGGGAATAATTCAGAATTTATAATTGAATTTCTTGATTTTGTCTACATACCTTGAAAATATGTGAATCGCTTAGGTTTACTACATAATTAAACTCGTAGGGCATTGAATCCATAAAGGGTTCCTTACCGGAAACAATATTTATGAGTTGATTAGATTATGTTAGTCTTCCTATTTAGGACATAATATGAAGAGAAGCTTTTTGGTACTTTTATTTGGTTTTCTTTGTTTTCTGTTAGCTCCAATGGAGATTAACTCACAGGACGTACCATCACAAAGCGAGAATTATTTTCAGCAGTTCAAGGAACTTCCCAATTCTACCAGCCGCATCGATTTTTTCTTTGATACCTCAAACCGGTATAACCAAAACTCGGCGTATGATTGGTTGGACACGGTAAATGTTTATTTAATCAGCTCTCAAAAAATCAATGATAGTGCAGCTGTGTCCGAATATCAAATGATCCAATCAAAAATCTATTATGATTTAGGGGATTACGAGAGGAGTTTGTCCATTGCCAAGGATCTTTTCGATGATATGGAAGAATACCCATTAGAGTGGAAATCGCTCATTCTTAATATCATGGATGACGACTATTCCAAGTTGGAGCTATACGATAAGCAGATTGAAATTAGAAGGTATAAAAGGGAATTGGGATTGACCGAAAGGGTTTCATTTTATGATATTTATTCAAGTTTGGGCCAACACAGAAAGGCCATGGAGGATTACATGACTGAGGAAAAGAATACAATAGAGGAAGGTGATTTCTATGGTCAGGCCATCTATAATAATACTATTGGCAATTACCTTCTGTTGGATAAATCTACGCCAACAGCTTTAAGTTATTTTAACAAGGCGAATGCTTTAATCGATGTTTATTTCAGTGATGTAATAAATACCAAGACTTCCAATGAGGTCAATGAAGGTAATCATTTAAAGGGGGTCATTCTTGGAAACATCGGTAAATCCTATGTGCAATTAAAGGAATATGAAAAGGCAATACCTTATTTGGAAGAAGGCATAGAGCTTATCAAAAAACACAATACGGGAAAAGTTTCGACCGAATTAGTAGAAAATACTTTGGAGATTGCCGAGTGTTACCTTCAGCTAAATAATTATGAAAAGGCAACGGACTATTTGAGCAAAGACCTAATACCAGTAAAGATTAAGAACATACTTAAAAAAAACAGATTGTATGCTGCATATTATGATCGAACAGGCGATTATAAAAGTGCTAATGAGTACCTCAAACAAAATAACAGGATTAGAGACTCACTGGATGATAACGACACCAATATCAAGAGCCAGCAATTAGAGTCCGTGTTGAAACAAGATCTGGAAAATTCCGAGAAAAATGAACGAGGAACAGAAAGCGGTTTTAGAAAAGACCAGGAATGAAATCCTTGAAAAGGACGAGCGTATAAATTTGGTTTTTATATCCCTGATTTTTACTCTTTTAGGTTTTTCGGGTCCGGTTTATGCCTATTTGAAAAGTATCAAAAACCAAAGATTGATTGCGGAACAAAAACATTTTATAGAAAATTCCCTTATTGAAAAGGACTCCTTATTGAAAGAGATTCACCACAGGGTTAAGAACAATCTTCAGATGGTTTCGAGTTTGTTGAGCCTTCAGACAAAAAACACAAAAAGTAAAGCTGCCATTGTTGCCTTGGAGGAGGGTAAGAGTAGGGTAAAGGCGATGGCCTTGATTCACCAAAAACTGTATCAGAATGAGGATTTGTCCGTGATAGAAATGCAGGGCTATATCGAGAGCTTGATCAATAGTGTCCAATCTGTATATAAAAAAGGAGGACATAATATTAATATCACCATAGATGCTGAAGGTGTGGAGTTGGATATTGATCGAGCGATTCCTTTTGGACTTATCTTAAATGAATTAGTGTCCAATTCCTTTAAATATGCCTTCCCACATGACGAGGAAAATGGCAAAATATATATCCACCTCAGAAAAACCCAGGGACAGGAAGGATTTTTTGAATACACTGATAATGGTGTAGGACTTCCTGAGGATTCTGACGAAAGGGCGAATTCCTCCATGGGTATCCGATTGATGAATCGATTGGCAAACCAATTACAAACAAATTTGAATACAGATAGAACTGCTGAAGGAGTTCGGTTTTGGTTCCATTTCAAATAAGGTTATCTCACTTTACTTTTTAGAACAAATTTGTGCAATAGTTTAGGGAAAAACCTCTTCAGGTAGACCCCATATTTTTCCTTTCCACCAATATATACTTCAAACTTTTTTCTTTTTATAGCATTAATTATTTGTTCGGCACAAACTTCCGCTGTAATTCCATTTTTCGTTGCCTCATCATCAGTATTTGAAATGCTACCGTCGGCTACCAAGGCATTTTTGGAAACATTGGTTTGAACAAAACCAGGACAGATCATTGTTACATCAATTTGGTCCTTATCATGCTCCATTCGTAACGAATCAAAGAAACCATGCAAGGCATGTTTTGCTCCGCAGTAACCTGAGCGATAAGGAGAGGAAAATTTTCCCATTAAACTGGTAATTGTAACAAAATGTCCCGTTTGTCTAGTGATAAAATACGGCAATAAACATCTTGTTAATTGTATAGTACCCAGGTAGTTGATATTTATCATTTCTTGATACACTTTAAATGATGTGTCTTTGATCAGCGAACGTTGGCTGATTCCCCCATTATTGATTAAAATATCAATGTCACCAAAAAATGAAAGTGCTTTTTGTGGCATGGTTTCTAACATTTCAAAGTTGCTAAGATCCAAGGGAAGAATTGCTACATTATCCAAAAACGTACAATTGTTTTTAACCCGTACAAGCTCAGTTTCCCTTCGTGCCGACAAAATTACTTTACTACCAATTTCGTTCAGTTTATACGCAAGGGCCTCTCCTATTCCCGAGGAAGCACCTGTAATCCAAATTACCTTACCTTTTAAACGCTCCATATCTAATCATTAAGAGTCAAAATATAGCTAAATTTGCAGGATTCAACTTGGATGATGAAAAAGTATTTTGGGTTGAAAAACCATTTAAATTTTGAATGAAGGCACGTTTCAAAAAGTATGTACTTAATTTTAAGTCTCCAAGTGGAACCTCCGGAGGTATTTTAAGAACAAAGGAGACTTGGTTTTTAATTACGGAGGAAGATGGAAAGCTAGGTATAGGGGAATGTGGTCTTTTTAGGGGACTAAGCTTTGATGATGTTCCTGAGTATGAAGAAAAATGTAAATGGGTGGTGGAAAATATCCATTTGGGTAAGTCAACTCTTTTAAAGGAACTGATTGAGTTTCCTAGTATCCAATTTGGTTTGGAACAGGCTTTACTTTCATTGGCAGGCGATAATCCTTTCGAGCTTTTTAAATCTTCTTTTCTCCAGGATAACGCTCCTATTTCTATCAATGGTCTTATCTCGGATGGGGGATTCAGCATTTATGAAAGCACAGATCGTTGAAAAACTGGAACAGGGCTTTTCATGCATTAAAATGAAAATTGGGGCCATTGATTTCAGGGAGGAGTTGCGATTGCTGGAATCTATTCGGAAGGATTTTTCCTCTGATGAAATAGAATTGAGGGTAGATGCCAATGGGGCCTTCACACCTGATGAAGCGTTGAATAAGCTGAATGACCTTGCTAGTTTTGGTCTTCATTCTATTGAGCAGCCTATAAAGCAAGGAAACTGGGGTTTTATGAAGAAATTATGTGAAGATACACCATTGCCCATTGCATTGGATGAGGAATTGATTGGGGTAACTCATGTAACAAAAAAGCAAGAATTATTACTAACTATTAAACCTCAAAACATCATTTTAAAACCCAGTTTGGTGGGTGGATTTGCGGGTTCTGAAGAATGGATAGATTTAGCGGAGAAGCATGGAATTGGTTGGTGGATTACCAGTGCCTTGGAGAGCAATATTGGTTTAAATGCCATTGCACAGTGGACTTACACCCTAAATAATAAAATGCCACAGGGACTGGGTACGGGGGCATTGTTCACTAATAACTTTAAGAGCCCTTTAGAAGTAAAAAATGGCAGTTTATATTATGACCAAAAGAAAGATTGGGAAGAAAAATTAATAGAACATTTATGTATATAGAACAAGCATTTAAGGGGTTAAGCGATAATTGGAGATATATTCGGGACTTTTTGTTGTTTTTGGGGCATGGCAGATTTTCGGAGGAATACCTTTGGTAATAGCATTGTTTGTTTCTGACGCTGCAGGGATCCTGGCAACTGGTGATATGGGAAGTATGTCAGAGGCATTAGGCTCTAATACCTTCCTGTTTTTTATGTTGCTTACTTTTGCCATAGGTTTATTGTGTTTACTCTTGTATGTTAAGTTTGTGCATAAACAATCGATTAAATCATTAACCACTTCTCGTAAAAGCGTGGATTGGAGTAGAATTTTGTTCTCCTTTAGTTTATGGGCAATTGTATCAATAGCTTTATTGTTTCTTGATATTTGGTTGACACCGGAAGATTATTCTTTCAACTTTAAATTGGAGCCTTTTCTCATATTGGCTGCGGTTTCAATTGTTTTTATTCCTATTCAGACAAGCATGGAAGAATATTTTATGAGGGGTTATATGATGCAAGGATTGGGTATTATGACCAAGAATAGATGGTTCCCCTTGTTTTTTACCTCTTTACTTTTTGGTCTGATGCACATATTAAATCCGAAGTAGAAAAATTAGGTTACGGCATTTTGGTTTTTTACATAGGTACAGGATTCTTTTTGGGAATTCTTACTTTGATGGATGAAGGTTTGGAGTTGGCCTTGGGCTTTCATGCGGCAAATAATTTAACCGCTGCCCTGTTGGTAACTGCCGATTGGACTGCCTTTCAAACGGATTCCGTATATAGGGATATCTCCAACCCAGTACTTGGGTGGGACGTTTTGGTACCAGTATTTGTTGTATTCCCATTGCTGCTTTGGTTCTTTTCAAAAAAATACAACTGGACAAATTGGAAGGAACGTTTGACAGGTAAGGTTTTAACCAAAGAAGAATTTTTGTCACAATCGCAAGAAAATCGTTAGTGTACCATGAAGGATTCCATGATCCATCCTGAATTTAAAATAAAAGGGAGACCCATTTCCAGGAAGGACCTATCAGAGTTAGCTTATAGTTTTATCAAAGAAGGTGAACCCTATCAAGTAAGTATTGGAAGTTTTTTATTGGATTGGCTATCACCTAAAAATTCTATCGTAGTAAATACCTCTGGTTCCACAGGAACCCCAAAATCAATTTCCCTGCTAAAGGAACATATGAAGAATAGTGCCTTGGCGACAGGTGCTTATTTCAATTTAACTCCTGGAACGACTTGTTTACATTGCCTTCCCTGTGAGTATATAGCGGGTAAGATGATGTTGGTCCGTGCATTGGTCTTGGGATTGGATATTCATTTCGTAGAGCCAAGTTCCGCGCCTTTAAAGAGTATTGATAATCAAAAATCTTTTGATTTTTGTGCGATGGTTCCTTTACAAGTCCAATCCTCGTTTGATGAAATCGACCGATTGAAGAAACTTATTATTGGCGGGACTCCCGTTTCAAAAGAAGTAAAGAAAAAACTGTTTCCCAAAAAAACCAAGTGTTTTGAGACCTATGGAATGACGGAAACCATAACCCATGTGGCCATCAAGGAGATTACCTCGGAATTTGAACAACCACCTTTTAAGGCATTGCCCAATGTTTTCTTCTCATGTGACAAACGAGGGTGCTTGGTAATTGAGGCACCCCTTGTGGTGATGGAAAAGGTAGTGACCAATGATATAGTGGATCTGGTTTCGGACCAAGAATTTCATTGGCTGGGAAGATATGACAATGTTATTAATTCTGCTGGAGTAAAACTTTTTCCGGAGACTATTGAAAACAAATTGATGCCTCCGGTAGAAAGCCCCTTTATTATTGCGGGTATTGATGATGAACGTCCGGGACAAAAACTGATATTAATTCGGAATCTGATTCCTCACAAAAATTTGATATGGCCAGTTTAAACTCCATAAAAACATTGGAACCTTATGAACGACCAAAAGATATATTATATCTTAACACTTTTATACGAACTGAGAATGGTAAAATTCAAAGAGAACTGACCATAAAACAGGCCATTAATAATCAATAACTAAATTTAATTCAATGCGAAGAATAGTATTCTTTCTAATCGTTACTTCCGTTTTAACCTTGAATGCACAACGTATCTTACCCGAGAAGGAAAGGGCAAAAGTAATTGATGAGTTATTGGACGATCGTTTTAATAATCTATTACCCCAATTGATGGATGATGCCAATATTGATATGTGGGTGGTCATTTCAAGGGAATATAACGAAGATCCCGTGTTGCGAACGATGCTGCCAGCAACTTGGCTAAATGCTAGACGTAGAACCATTTTGTTGTTCTATAGGGATAAGGTGAAAAATAGCATTGAAAAATTAGCGGTTGCCCGTTATAATGTGGGAAAAAACATTGAATCTGCATGGGATAAGGAAAAAGAGCCGGACCAATGGAAGCGATTGATGGAATTGATATCTGATAGAACCCCCCGGAAGATAGGGCTCAACTTTTCAAAGAATGCACAATATTGCGGACGGTTTGGATAAAACCGATTATGACGAATTCATGTCCAATCTACCCAAAAAATTCAGTTCAAAAGTGGTTTCAGCAGAGCAACTCGCCGTCCGTTGGATAGAAACAAGAACAGACCGCGAAATGGTCATCTACAATCAGTTGGTAGATATTACCCACGACATTATTTCGGAAGCGTTTTCTGAAAAGGTAATAACGCCAGGAATTACCACAACTTCTGATGTAGAATGGTGGATGCGTCAAAAAGTAACCGATTTAGGATTAGAAACCTGGTTTCACCCCACGGTAGATATCCAAAGAACAAGCGAAGACCTGGTTGGGCACCTCTATTCCTTTTCACGGTAGACCTGAGGATATGGTCATCCTTCCAGGAGACCTTTTGCACTGCGATTTTGGAATTACATATTTGAGATTGAACACCGATTGTCAAGAACTGGCCTATGTCCTTAAACCTGAAGAAAAGAAAGCTCCGGATTTTTTGGTAAATGGATTAAAGGACGGTAATAAGGTGCAGGACTTTTTGACCCAAAACATGATAGCAGGAAGAACGGGCAATGAAATTTTGGCTAAATCCCTTAGCGATGCCAAGGCGGCCGGTTTAAGACCTTCCATTTATACCCATCCTTTGGGTATGTATGGGCATTCTGCAGGTACCACTATTGGTATGTGGGATTCTCAAGGTGGGGTCATGAAAGATGATGGCGAAAACTACCCTTTAAATCCTAATACGGTGTATGCCATTGAACTCAATACGACCATAACGATTCCGAATGGAAACGAGACATTCGAATTATGTTGGAGGAGGCAGGATTTTATGGTGAGAATGGCTTCAGATATGTAAATGGAAGACAAACCGAACTTCTGTTGATACCAAGGGTAAAAGAACACCAAGGAAATTAGTACCTTAACAAAGGCATAACAGAGATTCACTATGTATGAAATTAATTGGTACCCATAGAATGAATTCATTTTTATGGAAATCAATGTTCTTTTTGTTCCCGGGGATGGTTCTTGCCCAAACAGTACTGAAGGGAACCGTTAAAGATGCCGATACGGGACTCCCGCTACCTTTTGTAAATATCGGTTTTGTTGACAGGGGCCTTGGAACGGTTTCTGAGGAAAACGGAACTTTTAATTTTTCCTTCGATGCCTCAAACTTGACCGTTGAGGACACATTGAAGATATCGTATCTAGCGTTCAAAGAATACAAGATTCCTTTTTCCGTGGTACAAACGGAACAGTCCTATCCTTTGGACGTTCTTCTAGAACCGGATATTCTGAGTTTAAACGAGGTAGTATTGACAAGTAAAAAGCGAAAAAGAAGGAACAAGAGCGAAAAAATGGTAGGGTATTCCTATGTAGGTCAGTTAAAAAATGGCTCATGGGAAGGCGATGGTGCCTTAGGCGGGGAATTGATAACCAAAATCAATGTGTCCAAGAAGCAACGGCAGTTGAATGCATTCTACTTTTATGTGCTTGAAAATAAATCGGACAGTTTGTTGGTCAGGGTAAATATCTATGAAGGCGGCACTAAGGTTCCGGAAGAAAGGTTGACCAACAAAAATATCATTTATACAATAAAGACTAGGGTAGGCAAGGTGGGTATTGATTTAACCCCTTATGACATCATTGTAGAGGATGATTTTAGTATAGGCATTGAATTGCTCAAGGTATACGGTGACCAATTAGGGCTTGTTGTAGCAGGTGATGATACCCCGGGAGTATCCTACCGTAGATATGCAAGTCAAGGGGAGTGGTTAAGATATCCCAAGGATGCTTTGACTTATTTTGTGAGTACAACACTTGTGGAGGAAACCGAAGAAGAAGATGACCTGGAAGGAATTTTGGTAAAAGAATATTCCAAAGATCAATTATTGCAAAGCCTCGAACTTAAGCCAAAACAATTGACCCAGGTAGGTGGTTTTGTCTTTTATGAAGGTAAACCTTTGGCAAATGCCCAAGTTTTGAATCTAACCTCTGGTGAAGTAGCCTCTACGAATGATATAGGTAGATATAATATAAGTGTAAATGTCAATGATGAACTCGAATTCAGTTTTGGGTCTTTACAAACCCAGATCAGAAAAGTTTTTGAAACCTCCTATTCCATTAATGTTTCGCTTGAGGAAAAAATCATAGCATTGGATGAAACAGTGGTTACGGGGCAGAAAAAAATAATAGAACCCAAAAGGAACTTTTTGAGCAATACAATGAAGACCCTGGGATTGTAAAGACTTCGTTTGGAATTTTTGATAAGAGTACTGCTGGGGTTTCAATGAAGATTTTGGATGAATCGGAAATAAAAAGTAGCGGTGCAACTACCTTAGGCAATCTTTTAAGGGGAAAGGTATCCGGATTATCAATGCTTTCATTTGATAATGCTATCGATGGTTCTACCCAAATATTTCTAAGGCAGAATGGAACTAACAATCCAATCCCTGCTGTCTTCGAAATAGATGGAATTATTGCCTCAGGCTACCCTGAGTTCCTCGATGTTACCCAGATTAAACGAATTGCAATACTTTCCGGTCTTTCTGCGGTGGCCAAATATGGATCGGTAGGAGCAGGCGGGGTCATCATAATCAATACGAACCTTGGAAATTTTTCACTTTCAAATAATAAGACTAGAGGCGAGGAAAGTCTTGTCAAAGGAACGGCGAATATTTCGGCTATTACAGAAGAGGAGGTACGCCGAAATTGGCCGGATTTTCTTCAGGAACTTTATCGTAGCAAACAATTGGATGAAGCCAGGGCTATTTACGATTCCTATGAATCTCAATACGGAACCAATCCCAATTTTAACATTGACGCAGTTAACTATTTTTTGGAATATTGGAAGCAGGAATCCTTTACAAAGGATTTATTATCCATAGCCCTGAACCGATTTAACAACGGTTTCAACTACATAAAGGCCTTGGCGTTTTTGATGGATAAGTACGACAATCAAAATCAGTCCGTTCAATTATACAAGCAGTTGTTGCTGTTTAAATCAAATTCGGCGGAATCTTACCGGGATTTGGCCAATGCCTATGTCCAAAACGGTCAAAGGGAACGCGGAAAAAACCTATATGCCCGGTATTTTAACCTGGTGCAGGAAGGATATTTTTCCGAACAACCGGAGGCATTGCAGCAGGTAATCAACACAGAGGTCGCAGTGCTGTTGGAAATCAAGGAAAATCAGACAGACGGCCCACTTTCAGGCTTACTGGACAAGGATGAAAATAAAACCCGGATCTTGTTGGAATGGAACGATGATACGGCCCAATTGGATTTTCAATTTGTAGGCCCCAACAATGGAGTGAGCAATTGAACCAATGCAAGTGATGGGGAAGTGGGAGAAAGTTTAATAGGTAAAGGGTATACCAGTAAGGATTTCTTCATATATGGGAATGACGGAACATGGAAAGTGAATGCACTTTACAAAGGGAACAGGTCCGGTTTGGCCACTTATCTTAAAGTAACCGTTAGTACCAATTATGGTATGGAACATCAAAATGACGCCATTTATATTTTTAGGATGGATGTAAAGGATGTCAATAGGGCATTGTTGGAAATTCCTTAGTCTTTTTCATGAATCATCATTCACACGATTCTTCATGGTCTGACAGGACCAAATAAGGCTCTATTGGGTATTTTTTATATTCCATTACATTTTTATTTAGCTGTAGTTAAATTCCTATTTTTTAAGTATATTCAATTGAAAACAAAATACTTACGGATATGAGAAACTTATTTGTTTTTTTATGTGTGTTGACTAGTTGTGCGCTAGCTACAGCACAAGAAGAAAAGGAGGTCTTTGGGAAAATTACCGATGAATATGGTCCACTCGAAAATGTGGTGGTATCCATTGAAGGGTCTCAGAAAAGAGCTTTTTCCGATGAAGGTGGGAATTACAGAATTTATGCCCAAGAAGGAGATATTCTATTGTATGAGCTAATGGGAAAGCTGCCTATGGAAATCAAAGTGGAGGATGTTACCCGGGTGCTTAATGTAACGTTACGTGATAAAGTGGAAAAGCTAAGAGGTGTTACGGTGACGGAAAAAAGGCGAATGAAATCTCAGGAACAGATGTCCCTTGAATATGCCTCCAACCCAAATATCGTTAAAAATTCATTTGGTTTTCTCGGACAAGGAACGTGTAGGCTACTCTTTAAGGATATTGGACGAAAAGGATATTGGCCCCCAATACATAAATTTGGCAACCTTATTGAATGGAAGATTTGCCGGAATTAGGGCAAGATGCAATGCTATCGGTGAATTGGAAGTAGCCCTGAGAAATGGGGCAACCTCCTTTTCGGGAACAAATTCTGTGGTTTATGATGTTGATGGAATAATTTTGGAAAGAATGGATTGCTATACTCCGGATCCCTCCCTCATTAAAAGAATTGCCGTTAATTCTAGTTTGGTAGGAACCAGCTTATATGGCAAAAAGGGTAGGGGTGGTGTCATTATTATTAATACAAAGTCGGGTACCTTTTCTTCGGTACAAAACAATAATTACAAAAGGTTCAAAAATAAATTGAACCAAGAAAGTTTGTTCAATGGTGGGGCAATACCCTTGGATGGTGCACAGCCGCTACCCATCTATATGGAGTCTTATTTGGCGGCGAATTCTGAAGAAGAGGCCATTGTAGCCTACGAAAACCAATTGGTAAAATATGCCAACAGCTTCTACTTTGTACTGGATTCCTACAGGTACTTTATGGATAGATGGGACAACAAAAAAATCGCCTCTTCCTTGCTTGAAGACAATTGGAGGCTCTTTGAAGGTAATCCGGTCGCTTTAAAATCCTTAGCGTACATACACCAGGCAAATGGTGATTTTGCTTTGGCGAAAGCAATTTACAAGGAAGTATTTCTCTTGAGGCCGAGTATGTACAATCTTATTTCAATATGGCAGAAAGTTATGTGGAGAATAAACAATTTAACCTAGCGGCCTCCATGTACTCAAGATTCAACTATCTTAAGCAGCAAGGTTTTTTAAGCGATGACAAAGGGGAATTTTCAGCTTTGTTGGATAGCGAATTCAAGAATCTATTAGGACTAAAGGGGAATGATTTCTTGACTACAAGACAACGCAAGAAACTGGCCTCCAATGAGGATTTTAAAGGAACACGTTTGGTTTTTGAATGGGCGGATAGCGAGGCCGAATTTGAGCTACAGTTCGTGAACCCCGAAAATCGTTTTTTTAGTTGGAAGCATACCGCTGTGGATAATGAGGAAATCATAAAGGACGAAAAAACCTTGGGGTATTCCGCTAAGGAATATCGATTAGGGAATACCTATCCCGGCGAATGGCAGGTGAACATCAATTATTTTGGGAACAAGAGTATAACTCCCACCTACCTAAAAGTGGCCATTTATAGAAACTATGGCGAACCGTTCCGGACTAAGGAGATCAAGGTGTTTAAGTTGATGACCAAGAACCTCAATCAACATTTATTCAATGTGTCCAATACTGTTGAGTTAGTTTCCAACTAAACCTGTAACACACCCATATTAAATTGCTTTTCAATAGGCGCATGATTGGCGGCTTCAATGCCCATGGAAACCCATTTTCGAGTGTCCAACGGGTCTATTACTGCATCAGTCCAAAGACGAGAGGCGGCATAGTAAGGTGAAACTTGCTCGTCATATCGCATCTTTATTTTATCAAATAGTTCCTTCTCCTTTTTCTCGGTGATGGTTTCACCTTTCTTTTTCAGGGAGGCAGTTTCAATTTGTAATAACACCTTTGCCGCTGAATTTCCGCTCATCACAGCCAATTCGGCACTAGGCCACGCAACGATCAATCTGGGGTCGTAGGCCTTACCGCACATGGCATAATTACCGGCACCGTAACTGTTTCCAATAACGATTGTAAATTTTGGTACTACGGAATTACTGACGGCATTGACCATTTTTGCCCCGTCCTTTATAATGCCCCCGTGCTCACTCTTGCTACCTACCATGAATCCGGTGACGTCCTGCAGAAACACCAAGGGTATTTTTTTCTGATTGCAATTGGCGATAAATCTTGTTGCCTTATCAGCGGAATCCGAATAGATAACACCTCCAAACTGCATTTCCCCTTTTTTGGTCTTGACCACTTTTCGTTGGTTGGCTACGATACCTACGGCCCAACCGTCAATTCGGGCATAGCCTGTGAGGATGGTCTGTCCATAGCTTTCTTTATAAGGTTCAAATTCGGAATCGTCAACCAGCCTTTTTATGATTTCCATCATGTCATATTGTTCCGTACGGGAACTTGGTAAAATACCATAGATATCTTCAGAATTTTCTTTTGGCTTTAAGCTTTTGGAACGGTTAAATCCTGCGACAGGAAAATCCCCGATTTTGTCAACAATATTTTTTATTGTATCAAGGGCATCTTTATCGTCCTTCGATTTATAATCGGTCACGCCACTTATTTCACAATGAGTGGTGGCACCTCCCAAGGTTTCGTTATCGATACTTTCTCCAATGGCCGCCTTTACCAAATAGCTGCCCGCAAGGAAAATACTCCCTGTTTTATCCACAATAAGTGCCTCGTCACTCATAATGGGCAAGTAGGCCCCACCGGCCACACAACTTCCCATTACGGCAGCTATTTGGGTAATCCCCATGCTGCTCATGATGGCATTGTTCCTGAAAATACGGCCAAAGTGCTCCTTGTCAGGGAATATTTCGTCCTGCATGGGCAGATACACCCCGGCGCTATCTACCAAGTAGATAATGGGTAGTTTGTTCTCTATGGCTATTTCCTGCGCCCTTAGGTTCTTTTTTGCGGTTATCGGAAACCAGGCCCCAGCTTTTACAGTGGCATCATTTGCCACGACAATGCAAAGCCTCTTTTTTATATATCCAATCTTAATAACTACCCCGCCCGAAGGACATCCGCCATGTGCCTCGTACATCCCTTCACCAGCAAAGGCCCCAATTTCCAATTGTTCTGATTTTGGGTCTAACAAATAGTCGATGCGCTCCCTTGCCGTTAGTTTTCCTTGATCGTGTTGCTTGGCTATTTTGGCCTTTCCTCCACCCAATTGTACATGGGCCAGTTTCTTTCTTAATTCCGATAAAAGTAGTCTGTTGCTATCCTCGTTTTGATTGAACTTTAGATCCATTCTTTCCTGTTTCATTTCTTAGGCTAAAGATAAGGAGTTAAATTTGGGTAAATTGTAAACAAAATATAAAAGTATGGTACGATGGGGTATCGTGGGTGCTGGAAAAATTGCACACACTTTTTCAAAGGATTTGGCATTGGTTGCAGGGGGTACACTTACCGCTGTTGGTTCGAGAAGTCTTGAAAAGGCAAAGGAATTTGCTGCTGAATATGGGGCTGCCCATACCTTTGGAAGTTATGATGCCTTGTTTGAAAGTGATACCATAGACGTTGTTTATATAGCTACGCCGCATACCAATCATACCGAGCTGGCCATAAGGGCGATGCAGGCCGGTAAGCACGTACTTTGTGAAAAACCTATGGGCATAAGCAGGCCCGAGGTGGAAAGGATGGTTCGTGTAGCTAAAAAGGAAAAAGTTTTTTTAATGGAGGCCCTTTGGTCACGATTTAATCCCACCATAAATGCGGTAAAGGACTTAGTGGATTCAGGTGAAATTGGGGATGTGGGATATCTGTATTCAGATTTTGCTTTTTATGCTTTGGATCGGGACGAAAATGGAAGACTGTTAAACCCCGACTTGGCCGGCGGTTCTTTGCTGGACATCGGGATATACCCAATATTTTTATCCTATTTGATGCTGGGAATGCCTACAGATATTATGGCAAATGTACATTTTCATAAGACAGGGGTGGAGAAGCAATGTAGTATGGTTTTTGACTACCCCAATGCACATGCCATGTTGTACAGTGGGCTTACTACAAATTCTGAAATGAAGAGCGAAATTTCAGGAAGTAAGGGTTCTATTTATATCAATCCTAGGTGGCATGAGGCTACTAACTATACCTTGGTAAAAGATGGTGAAACAAAAACTGTGGAATTGCCCAAGATAGGAAAGGGATATGGTCATGAGATAGAGGAAGTGCATGCATGTTTGCAGGAAGGAAAATTGGAAAGTGACCTGTGCACCCATCAGAATAGTTTAGACTTGATTTTTTTAATGGACACCATACGCTTGAAAACAGCTATTAAATTTCCTTTTGAACAATAATAATCGCTGGGAAAATTGGAAAGGCATTTTAAAAATTACGATATTTGATGTTCGCTTAAAACCAAAGGAAAGATGGGAATGAATAAGAATACTGTTTTGGCATGGGCCACATTTATTATGATTTTAGTGGGGTTGCTTTTAATCGGTGCGGGGGCCTTTCGATATGACGAAGTGGCGGGCTGGGGCTTCGCTTCTGTCGGTATCGGGTTTTTTGCCATTGCCTGGGTTTTTAATGCATTAAAGGGTAGGGTGTAGGTGTTTTGTTTTAAGTTCTCAGTTAAAGGTAATAGGGTATATTTCAACTATTTGTTGCCAACAACCAACTACCGACAAGCTTAATCTAATTGCTAACAACTAATTTCTAGATTTTTATGTCTGACGATAAGAAGGTCATTTTTTCAATGTCCGGAGTTACCAAGACCTTTAA
This sequence comes from Maribacter litopenaei, assembly GCF_025244665.1. Classification (GTDB taxonomy): domain Bacteria; phylum Bacteroidota; class Bacteroidia; order Flavobacteriales; family Flavobacteriaceae; genus Maribacter; species Maribacter litopenaei. The sequence continues at coordinate 1,425,140 of NZ_CP104205.1, forward strand.
AACGGCAAATACGCCAGTTTTAAAGGACATTTATCTTAGTTTCTTTTATGGTGCCAAGATTGGTATTTTGGGACTTAATGGTTCCGGTAAATCTACCTTGCTCAAAATAATTGCCGGAAAGGATAAGAATTTTCAAGGGGATGTGGTCTTTTCACCGGGCTACAATGTGGGATATTTGGAACAAGAACCAGAACTGGATGAGAACAAGACCGTTTTGGAGGTGGTAAAGGAAGGCGTTGCCGAAACAGTGGCCATCTTGGATGAGTATAATAAAATCAACGATATGTTCGGTCTTCCGAAGTATATGAAGATGCGGACAAAATGCAAAAGTTGATGGACAAGCAGGCGGCACTTCAAGACAAGATAGATGCTTCCAATGCATGGGAATTGGATACCAAATTGGAAATTGCCATGGACGCACTCAGAACCCCGGAGGGGGACAAGAAAATATCGGTATTATCAGGGGGAGAAAGAAGAAGGGTAGCGCTATGTCGTTTGTTATTGCAAGAGCCTGAAATTCTCTTGTTGGATGAGCCCACCAACCATTTGGATGCTGAGTCCGTGCACTGGTTGGAACACCATTTGGCCCAATATAAAGGTACGGTCATTGCTGTTACGCATGATCGATATTTCTTGGATAATGTGGCTGGCTGGATTCGCGAATTGGATAGGGGAGAAGGTATACCATGGAAGGGGAACTATTCCTCTTGGTTAGATCAAAAATCCAAACGACTGGCCCAAGAGAGTAAAACGGCCTCCAAACGACAAAAAACCTTGGAGCGTGAGTTGGAATGGGTACGGCAAGGTGTGAAGGGTAGACAGACCAAACAAAAGGCCCGTCTTAAGAATTATGACAAGTTGATGAGCCAGGACTAGAAGCAATTGGATGAAAAGCTGGAAATCTATATTCCCAATGGATCTCGTTTGGGAACGAATGTTATTGAAGCGAAAGGTGTAAGCAAGGCGTATGGCGACAAACTCTTATATGAAGATTTAAATTTTAAGCTACCCCAGGCCGGTATCGTTGGTATTATTGGTCCTAACGGAGCAGGTAAGACCACGATTTTCAGAATGATTATGGGTGAGGAAGCCCCGGACAAAGGAGAATTTGTTGTGGGCGATACCGCAAAAATTGCCTACGTGGACCAAAGCCACTCCAATATTGACCCGGAAAAAACAATCCGGCAAAACTTCAGTGATGAGCAGGAATTAATTATGATGGGTGGAAGACAGGTAAACTCAAGAGCTTATTTAAGTAGGTTTAATTTTTCGGGAAGTGAGCAGAACAAAAAAGTAAATATGTTGTCCGGTGGGGAACGAAACCGTCTCCATTTGGCCATGACCTTAAAAGAAGAAGGAAACGTATTGTTGCTGGATGAGCCTACGAACGATTTGGATGTTAACACGTTAAGGGCCTTGGAAGAAGGTTTAGAGAATTTCGCCGGTTGTGCCGTGGTAATATCTCATGATAGATGGTTCCTTGACCGAATCTGCACCCATATTCTTGCCTTTGAAGGTAACTCAGAGGTATATTTCTTTGAAGGATCTTTCTCCGATTACGAGGAAAATAAGAAGAAACGTTTGGGTGGTGATTTGATGCCAAAGCGGATCAAGTATAAAAAGTTAATCAGATAAATACCAAGTAGGTATTATGGAAGGAACATGTAATTCACCTTCCAAAATCAGATGCATTGAAAAATGGTATAAAAAAAGGGCGGAAATTTCCGCCCTTTTTTTGGTATCAGTAGTTCTTTAAATCCTTAAAGATTGTCTTGTAAATTATTGCTTCAAAGGTTTTTGAACCGTTTCCATTACTTTAGTCCTGTATCTTGGCCTTATCGCCAACAACTATCAAGGTCATATTTTACTGGTCTGATGTATTTACGGGTCATTTCCTGAACCTTTTCAGGGGTTATGGCATGCATATTTTGCACCTTGTTGGTAAGGAAGGATTCATCCAAATCATGGGTATCTAAAAATATCAATTGGCCTATAATTCCGTTAGGGGTAGAATTTTGTAACACATAAATACCCGATTCATAATTAATGATACCATCAAGTTCTTCCTGGGTAGGCGGTTCTTCTTGCAAACGCTGAATTTCCTTTTGTATTTCGGCTAAAGACGCGCCTGTATGCTCTGTAGTTACATCGGCGGATTCATACCAAACCCCACTTTTATAATTGGTGTCCAAACTGCTATAAGGGGAATACGTATATCCTTTATCCTCACGAATATTACTGGTAATCCTTGAAGCGAAAGAACCTCCAAGAATGGAATTGGTGACGTCTAAGGCTACATAATCGTCATCCGAAGGCCCTACAGTAGGAAGCCCATAATAGATAGTAGATTGGGGGGCATCTCGGTCGATCAATGATTTTTATTTCATTGGAAGTGACCGGTTCTGCCACATTATACTGTGCTTCTGTGCCTTTTTTCCAATCGCCCAATGCACTTTCGACTGCCTCCCGTACAGCTTCCCTATTAAAATTGCCAGCGACATATACGGTGGTTCTTAACGCCCCGAAGTGACTCTCATAAAAGGATTTTATATCGGCAACCGTATAGGAATCGATCATCTCATCCGTTGGATAGACTCTGCCGTAGGGATGATTGGGATAAATAGAAGCATAAAAATCCCTATTGGCTTGTGCCTGCGGTCTTGATAATCGTACCGAAAGATCTCGTTTCATGTTATCCTTTAATCTTCCCAACTCACTTTCAGGGAATTTTGGGTTCTTAAGGACATCGGCCATAACCGAAATAGCTTGCGGGGCAAATTCATAAAGTACGGAACTACTGATGGACGAAGTGTGTAATCCAACGCCAATATTTAGGTTTCCCCCCATTCCGGCCATTTCATCCGCTATTTGCTTGTTGGTTTTGGTAGTACTGCCTTCCTCTAACAAATCCGCTAAAAGATCCGTAAGCCATACTTGGTTTTCGTTTTCATCGATATTACCTGTTTTGATACTGAATCGAATGGTAGCCTTTGGAATGGATCCGTATGGAATCATCACGAGAGTAAGTCCGTTGTCAAAGGAAACTATTTCCTTTTTTGGAAGGGTAAAGTTTTTGGGCTCGCCTCCTTTTGGGGGCATCTCTTTTTCCTGGGCCGAAACCCCTGTTAAAAAAGCTATCGCAATGATGTAAGGAATAAAATGCTTCATTAGGATTGTGTTTTATCGTTATCTGCCAATAGAGGATTTACTGTTAAGACAGTTCTATTGGATTTAATTAGGAATTCGTCAATTGTTTTTTTGACAATTTCCGGGTTAATTTCCTTAAAGGAATCTTCCAGTGTATTGATCCTTTCAGGATTGTCATCAAACAAGGCAAAGGAACAGAGTAAATCCGCCCTACCCAATCCAAAGGTCCCACCAATATCATCATACAATTGAGACCTAATTTTTACGATTGCTTGATCGATCATAGATTGGCTGATCGAATCCTTAAGACCGATCATAACTTCATCAATTGCGGTTAAGATTTCCTCTTCCGTGGTATCGTTGTCATATGTTAAATCATACATCCATAGCATAGGGCCTTGGTAATTGAACATATTGCCCAAATAGTTGATACCACCACTTACGTTGGAGGTAAAACCTTTTTCCTTCTCGAGTTTTTGTGCCAATAGACTATTGTCTCCCTGTACCAAAATTTGGTCCAAAAGGCCCATGGCAAAATATTCCTGGGAATTTCTTTCAGGCATATGGTAGGCGAGGGCTATGGCCGGCTTATTTGCTAGAGGGTCGTCTTTTACAAAGGTTTTTTCCTCTGTCTGCTTGGGTTCTGAAATATCGGGTTTGGCAGGTAATTCAGATGCTGGAATGTTTCCAAAATATTTCTCGATCCAAGCTTTGGTCTCTTCCAATTCAAAATCTCCTACCACGGAAAGCGCCGCGTTATTAGGTGCATAATAGGTTTTGAAAAAACTGGAGACATCCTCCAAATTAGCGGCATCCAAATCTTCTAGATCCCCATAGAAATTATGCGCATTATACCAATTTGTATTGGCATACTGCGGCATATCCAACCATGGGAACCCACCATAGGGTTGATTGAGTACATTAACTTTCACTTCGTTCTTTACCACGCCTTGTTGGTTGGTCAGGTTATCTTGGGTAATATCCAGTCCTCGCATACGATCTGCCTCGGCCCAAAGCATGGTTTCCAGTTTGTGCGAAGGCACAATTTCAAAATAATTGGTAAAGTCGAATCTTGTGGAACCATTGAGTACACCTCCATTTTCTTGAACTAGCTTAATAAATTCCATTTTGCCCATATTCTTAGAACCTTGAAACATCATATGTTCAAAAAGGTGGGCAAAACCTGTCCTTTCCTGAGGTTCTATCCGAAATCCAATGTTGTAATATACAGCAACAATGGCGGTTGGCGAGGTATTATCCTGCGATAGGATTACCTTAAGTCCGTTATCCAAGGTGTAATATTCCACAGGCACCTTGAACTGAGCGATTTCCTGTTCCTCCGTATCGGTCTTTTCACATTGATTATTACAAGCAAGGATGAACAGAAATAATAGGGGAAGGAAAAACAATCCAGCTTTAAATTTCATGTAGTTTTATTTAGGTTATAAAAAGGTTTTCATACAGTAAGACTACTAGTAATGAAAGATGTTACATTTTTTTAATATTCTTCGGTAGGGTACCAGTCCAATTGTACCACCTCAATGTTCTTGTCACCTTCATTGACCAGTTGTTTGAACTTAGCAACATCGCTAACATCTGGTCGTCCTCTATAGTGATAGGGATATACTTGGACAGGTTTAAAATCCAATACTGCAGAAGCTGCACTTTCTTCAGTCATTGTGTACGGCAGGTTCATACAAACAAATGCTTTGTCTATGTCTTGTAGATTTCGCATCTCCGTAATGTCCTCGGTATCACCTGAGAAGTATATTCTTTCATTACCTAAGGTAAGCACATAGCCGTTGCCTCTTCCCTTTACATGAAAATCTTTGGCCTCCTCTCTCAAATTATACATGGGTATTGCCTCTATTCCCACACCATTCATCTCAGTATTTTCACCATTATTTAAAATCTTAAGTTGGGAGTTGAATTCCTCGGGCATTTGGTCCGCAACCGCTTTAGGAACTACAATGGAAATAGAGCTCGTGTTGATCTCCTGTAATGTTTCTACATTGAGATGGTCCCCATGAATATCTGTGATGAGAATTAGGTCTGGATCATTTTGACCTTCAAAGGCCTTGGCTCCTCCTGTAGGATCTACATAAATGGTTACATCGTTCCATTCCAATACGGTAGTGGCATGCTCAATAGGAATCACTTCTACGGAATTTGAATCCATCTGACCTTCCTTAGTATTCATTTCAGCAGATTCCATTTGCACTGCTTCATTTTCAGTATTCTTTTTTTCTACATTTTTACATGAAAAAAAAATGGTAGTTGTAAATAACAGTAATAGTAAATTTCTCTTTTTCATAATTTGATTTAGATTAAACAATTAATTCCATTTTTATGTCAGATCTGGTATATGGGGAATTACCTTCCAATAGTATTTCCTTGAAGCCGTGTTTTCTATATATGTGCAAGGCCGGATTTAATTTAGTACTTGAATACAATATAATTTTTTTCCATTGGTTGCCTTTTGCTAATTCTATGGCATGGGTAAGCATTCTTTGTCCTATTTGTAAGCCTTGATGGTTTTCATCAACGGCCATCTTGCCCAACTCAAAAATTCCTTCTTCAAGTTTTAGCAAAGCATAGCAACTTACGGGCTTTTGATTCCATAGTCCTATAAAAATAAAGCCACCCTTTTCCAGGATATGTGTATCAGATTCATTGAGTAGCTCGTGATCTTTTTCCTCTACATAGAAAAAATGTTGTAGCCACGCTAGGTTTAAATCCCTGAAAATATTCTTGTACTGGCCTTCATAAGCCACGATTTTTAGCATGGTAAATAGGATTGACCCGAACCTAAAATTATTAAAAGAAGTTAGGCTTTTAAAAATGATTTAAAATAATTTAACATTAAAAAATCTAAAATCAGCTTACGTACGTATATAGATTGATACAAACAAACACTTTAGTTGAAAATCAACAAGATTAATTAAATATCACATTATGACTGAAACAAAAAATAACAATGGTTTGAAGGTCCTAGCCGCATTACTAGGTGTAGTGCTTTTGGGTACTATTATTTACACTGTTAGTCTTTATCAGGATAAGAAAAAGACAGAAACCGTTCTTACAAAAGAAAAAGAATTGGTTGTTGAGGATTTGAATAGCTTGAAATCAGAATATGATAAGGCTATTTTGGAAAGTAATGCTACTAACGAAGAATTGGTTACGGCTAGGGACAACATTGCAAAATACATTGATTCCGTAAAAACAATGAAGGCTGATATCTCTGCTTTGTCAAGATACAGAAGACAAGTAGGAGTTCTTAAGGCTGAAAGAGAGCAGTTGTTAAAACAAGTGGATTCCTTGACCCGTTCTAACACAATGATTGCCATGCAACGTGACAGTACTTATGTTGAGTTGGAAAAACAAACTGTCTTCAACGATTCACTAGTGGTACAAAATACTCAATTGGCTGATGCGGTTGCCAAAGGTTCTGCCTTAAACCTATCAAAGTTCAATGTAGACGCCGTTAAGGAGCGTAACAGTGGAAAATTGGTTTCTACTCAAAGAGCAAGAGCTACGGATAAATTTAAAATTTGTTTTACCGTTGCTGATAACGTAATCGCTCAGGCTGGTGACAGAGAGTTTTATTTAGAGGTGTTAGATCCCCAAGGAAATGTAATGGGCGAGAGTTTCTCTAAAACAAACGATGAAGGTGCTTCTATTACTTATAGCAAGGCAACTGAATTCTACTATGAAAACAAAGCTTTGGATGTTTGTGATTATATCAATAAACCTGCAAGTGATTTCCAAGATGGTAATTACATGGTAAATGTATATGATGATAAGCTTAAATTATTAGGAACTTCCAAGTTCACTTTGAAATAAGAACACTATCCATTAAATACAAAAGGGCGGTCTATGTTGAATCGCCCTTTTTTATTTTCTAGAAACTCTTTTTATTTAAGACTTCCTACCATATCCTCAGGTTTTACCCATTGATCATATTCCTCGGCCGTTACATAACCTAAATTGACGGCTTCTTCCTTTAAAGTAGTTCCATTTTTGTGTGCCGTATTGGCTATCTCCGCGGCTTTGTAATATCCTATTTTAGTATTTAAGGCGGTAACCAACATTAAGGAATTGTTCAAGAGTTGTTTAATTACACTGTGATTAGGTTCAATTCCAGCGGCACAGTGCTCCTCGAAACTTACACAAGCATCTCCCAATAATTGGGCAGATTGCAGGATGTTGGCCGCCATTAAGGGCTTAAAAACGTTTAACTCGTAATGCCCTTGGGTTCCTCCAACCGTTATGGCTACATCATTCCCCATCACCTGTGCACAGACCATGGTCATAGCCTCACATTGTGTTGGGTTTACTTTACCTGGCATAATGGAGCTTCCTGGCTCGTTTGCGGGAATAATAATTTCCCCGATACCGGATCGGGGCCCGGAGGCCATCATTCGGATATCATTTGCAATCTTGTTCAATGAAACGGCTAATTGTTTTAATGCCCCATGACTTTCAACAATTGCGTCGTGGGCTGCAAGGGCCTCAAATTTGTTTTCAGCCGTTTTAAATGGTAATCCTGTAAAATCGGCAATATATTTTGCAACAAGTATATCATACCCTTCAGGAGTGTTCAATCCGATCCCAACGGCAGTTCCGCCCAAGGCTAACTCGCCCAAATGTTCCAAAGTGTTTTGTAGCGCCTTTAAACCATGATCCAATTGGGAAACATATCCCGAAAATTCCTGACCTAGGGTTAGGGGGTGGCATCCATCAAATGGGTCCGACCTATTTTTACCACATCCTTAAAATCTTTGGCTTTTTTGTCCAAAGTATCCCTTAATTGCTTAACACCAGGAATAGTGGTTTCTACTATTTTTTTATAAGCAGCAATATGCATTCCTGTGGGAAAGGTATCGTTCGATGATTGGGATTTGTTCACATCATCGTTGGGCTGAATGGTCTTTTCTCCTTCTCCAATTACCTTTCCAGCAATTTCATGTGCCCTGTTTGCAATTACCTCGTTCACATTCATATTACTTTGAGTTCCGGAACCTGTTTGCCAAATAACCAATGGGAATTGATCGTCGTGCTTTCCATCTAATATTTCATCGCAGACCTGGGCGATTAGATCTCTTTTAGCCTCTGACAAAACGCCGAGCTCACAATTGGCATATGCGGCCGACTTTTTTAAAAAGGCAAATCCGTACACAATATCCAGTGGCATGGAGGCAGACGGACCAATCTTGAAATTGTTTCGTGATCGCTCGGTTTGTGCTCCCCAATACTTTTCCTTGGGCACTTTAACCTCGCCCATGGTGTCTTTCTCTATTCTATAACTCATGATTTTAAATGTTTTGGAAAACAAATTTAGGGGTTTGCCCAGTTTTTTAGACTTGAAAGCGAATTAAATATTTTTTAATTTTGATTTGCAAAATGTATGTTTTTCAAAGTATCTTTGAAGCGTAAAAATTAATATTATGTTCGAGTTTGACCAATATTTAGGATTTTTAGCTTTTTTGACCATACTTACCATTGGTTTTTGGTTGATGATATTCCTTTTGACTTTTGTAGTTCCATATTGGTTATTCGGAAACATTAGGGAGCTTTTAAAGGAAAGACGCGAAAAGAAAAGGGCTGCTAGACAAGCTTAAAAAAATATATATCAATAAAAAAGGGAAGCATTTTGCTTCCCTTTTTTATTTTCTTAATCACCCGATGACTAGAATGCCTCTCCTTCACCATCATCATCATCTCTTCCTGGACGTCCTCTTTTCTTTTGTTCGTTAATACGGTACATAAAAGAAGCCGTAATTTGGCGTACCCGCCACTGGAACTCATTGTCTGAGGTAAAGAATGGCGTATCTGTATAGGATTGCCTTTTAAAAGTATTGAACAAATCCCTTACGTTGAGGGAAACGGTTCCATTTCCTTTTAGTATATCCTTACTGAATGCTAAATTAAGGCCATAAATGGATTTGTTTTCGGTCTGTGCATTGGCACTTGGCCCTCTATAAAAGAAATTGGTCTGCCAATCTATTTTTGCCGGTAGAGTGATTTTGGAATTGAACCTAGCAAACCAACTTGTATTTGTAGTACCAAGTTCCCTTCCGTTAAAACTACCATCTGACTTAAATTGAAAAATATTGAAACTACCGGTGAACCTCATTTTTCTGTTCGGGTTGTACATAACACTTCCTTCCGCACCAGTACGTATGTTTGTCGCCAAGTTGAACGGTATAGATCTAATAATTTCAATACCATCAGTTGTAAAAAGTCCTGTGTTTTCTTGAACTCTTTCAAAAGAGTTGGTTTCATGTTGATAATAGATTGAGGAGGTAAGGGTAAGCTTATCCCATCTTTTTAAATATCCCAAGTCGAATGTATTGGAATAAGCAGGGTCCAAATCTGGATTTCCTTGGAAGACATTGGTTCTACTTGTAAGGGAAGGAAATGGATTTATAAACCAGCCTCTAGGCCTATTAATACGTCTGTTATACCCTAAGGTGATATTTTCCCGTTCTGCTATTTCAAAGGTCAAATTAGCGGTGGGGAACAATCCAAGATAATTTTTTTTGAAGTTAAGGTCAACCTCTCCGGAAAACTCCTGTAAGAAGTCACTTTGCGTGTTTAGAATACCGGTTAACCTCGTATTTTCCAATCGAAGACCGGCCAAGAAGGAGAGTTTTTTGCCCAATTTATTTCCGTATTGGGTATAAAAGGCATTAACGTCTTCATAGTAGGTAAAATCGTTAGATAAATCCGTGTTTGGAATGAAACCGCCTACCGTTTCATTGAAGTCTTCTAAATCATAGGTTGTAATTTCATCTTCAAATGTACCTCTATACCCAGCCTCGAATTGTGAGTCTTCTCCAATAGGCAATACATAATCCATCTGAAGCAGTATATCTTGTTGTTTCTCCGTTTCAAAAAGATTTTGTCGGGAAATTAAATCTGTAGTAGGTGAGGTAACACTTTCGTCCAAAGTAGTAAGCACGTCCTCAAATCCTTCGGAGTATTGAAATGCGGCTGTTAATTCCTCCCCTTCATTATCAAATTTATTGAGGTAGTTTAATGAAAATTGCCAGTTCGTATCATCTTCATTCTCAATTTCTTGTCTAAAAGTTTCATCATCTAAGGCAGACTTGTAGCGCTCGGAAAATATATTTGTAATATCAGTTCCGTCTGAAACTCTTCTAAAGTAGGTTGCTGTTACGGATGAAGTTTCAGAAAAGAAATATTCCGATCCTATGTTAATATTGTAACCTTCATTTTGCCTATCAATGTCGCGATCTTCAATAATCCTTGAAAATTCCGGGTCTACTATGGAATCGTTTCCATTTTGGTCAGTTAGGGTTCTAGGAAAATAGCTATTGTCAAAAAAACCATTTCCTGGTCCAGTTCTTTTTCTATACCCAATGGTAGTAAAGAAATTGAATTTATCCGTTCTTAGGTTCGCATTTACGGTTGCACCGGCATTGGTCGGATGACCGGCATACAGATTTACAGAACCATTAAACCCTAAAGTTTTTTCACGTTTTAAAATGATATTTAAAATACCTGCAGTTCCCTCAGCATCATATCTCGGCAGAAGGACTTGTAATGACCTCTACTTTTTCAATGGCATCTGCTGGTAATTGTTGTAAGGCCTCGGTAGAGCCGAATCCTGCCAATGCGGAGGGCCTTCCATTTATTAAGATTCTAACATTTTCATTTCCTCTAAGGCTAATGGCACCATCAACATCAACATTTACTGAAGGTACATTGTTTAGGGCATCACTCACGGTGGCACCACTTATGGTAAGGTCCTTACCAATATTGTAGATTTTTTTGTCCAATCTAACCTCTACGGTGGTGCGTTCGCCCACAACATCTACTTCATTTAACTGAGCAACATCCAGAGCAAGTTTTATGGTTCCCAAATCTGTGGACTGCGAAAAGTTTTGATTTGGAAGTTGTATGGTCTTATACGATATATATTCAACCCTAGCATTGTACCGGCCAGGAGAGACCTCTACGGAAAATTTACCATCTAAATCAGTAATACCACCAGTAACTCGATCTGGGTTGTCTACACTTTGAAGAACTAATGTAGCATATTCTAGGGGCAGGTTGTTTTCTTGATCTAGTACAGTACCTGTAACTGTCACAGTACCTGAGCCGTTCCCTGGGCCTCCTTCTGGTCTTTGACTTAAAATAGGTTGTAAAGTAAATAGTAGTAGGAGTAGAGGGAAAAGTTTTCTCATAGGTTTAGTTTTAGTTCTTCTTCTTTTTTTGTTTCTTTTTTTGCTTTTTATTTTTCTTTATGGTTTTGTCAACTCCATTTTTTTGAAGTTCAACAAATGCCTCATATTTTTCCAAAGGAAGGCTAGCCTTTAATTCCTCATCTTGTCTAAGCGTGATATTTTCATAAACCTCACGCATTTTTTCAGGTTCAAGCTTGAGAATTCTTGCTTCTATCCTTTCTTGTACGTACTTTTTCAGTATTGAGCTCAAAATGGCCGTTTCAAAATCATTGAGCTGTAATGCCTCTTTAATACCGGGCATTTCGCCATCAACTAATTCTTCCGCCGTTTTGGGCTCTTCTTCCTTAGGAGTCGCTTGAGCTTGAGGTATGGCAGCTCTTTGACTTCCATATCCATAACCCCTTCCGTATCCGTAACCACCATTTCCATAGCCATATTGACTATAAACTTCAGCTCCTAAAAAAAGGAAAAAGCACATTACCAATACATTGAAAAATCTAAATTTCATAGTACTTTTCATAACGTTAGATTGTAAAATTAGACTTTGGTTTAAGCCGCTTTGGTTAATTATTTGTTAATAGTTTCAGTGATTTATTATAATCTTAAGAAATTATTTTTTCAATGATTTCTCGGAGGTCTACCAATAACGGCTTTATTATTTTTTATAACTATAGGTCTTTCAATAAGTTTTGGGTTTTCAATCATGGCATCGAGTATTTCTTCATCTGTCATAAGACGATTTCTATACTTTTCCTTCCATACCGACTCATTTTTCCTAACTAAATTTTCGGCCGATATACCCAGGCATTCAAGAATGTGTCGCAACTCATCTTTTGTGGGTATATCTTCCAAATATCTTCGTACTTCAAATTTCTTGCCGAAGTCTCCAGGATTTGAAGTCCCTCCCTTGATTTTCTGCACCTTGGATTATGATAAATTTTAATCATTTTTAGAAAGTATTATATTTTACTCTTCATCTTTTTGACCCATCATCATTAGATATGCCTTTAAGAAAGCGTCTATTTCCCCATCCATTACCGCATCCACATTACCGGTTTCTTCGGATGTCCTAACGTCCTTCACCAATTTATATGGGTGCATTACATAATTTCTGATTTGTGACCCCCATTCAATTTTCATTTTGGAGGACTCTATTTCCTGCCTTGCTTCCATTTTTTTACGGAGCTCAATCTCATAAAGCTGGGACTTTAACATTTTCATGGCGGTGGCCCTATTGTCATGCTGACTTCTAGAATCTGAACAAGAAATCTGTATTCCTGTAGGATGATGAACCAACTGTACCTTGGTTTCCACCTTGTTGACATTTTGCCCTCCTGCGCCACTCGACCTTGCAGTAGTAATGGTAATGTCCGCAGGATTGACTTCAATTTCAATACTGTCGTCCACTAAAGGATACACATATACGGAAACAAAGGAGGTATGTCTTTTAGCATTACTGTCAAAAGGGGAAATCCGTACCAATCTGTGCACACCATTTTCACCTTTAAGCCAACCAAACGCATATTCACCATCAATTTCAAGGGTAACCGTTTTTATACCGGCAACATCTCCTTCCTGAAAATTCAGCTCTTTTACTTTGTAACCGTTTTTTTCCGCCCACATCATGTACATTCTCATCAACATGGAAGCCCAGTCACAGCTCTCCGTACCACCGGCACCCGCGGTAATCTGAAGAACGGCCGGAAGTTCATCCCCTTCTTCGGATAGCATATTCTTGAATTCCATCTTTTCCAAGGAATTCAGGGCTTTTTCATATTGACTTTCTACTTCTTCTTCAGAAACTTCACCTTCCTGTAGAAATTCGATAAGTACTTCAAGGTCATTTACTTGGGTTTTGGCGGCATTAAAATCATCAACCCATTGTTTTTTGGATTGTATATATTTCATATGTGCCTGAGCTTCTTGTGGGTTGTCCCGTAAATCAGGTGCCAAGGTTTTTTCCTGCTCGTTCTCTATTTCAATAAGTTTGGCATCGATGTCAAAGATACCTCCTTAACGCACCAAGGCGATCAATAAGACCTTTATAATGGTCTGTGGTTACTATCATCTGAGATTTTTTTTGGTAAAAATACTATTCTTTTTTACCAATTTTTAATTAGTGGGTTGGCATTATTGCTGAATTTGTTGCTGCTGATTTTTTACAACGACAGAATGGGATGTTTTGTGGTTGCCATGGGAATAGACGATACCTTTTAGGGGAGAACAATCATTATAATCTTTTCCATGGCATACCTTAATATGATTGATGTTTGCTAATATATTATTGGTAGGGTCAAAGCCTAGCCATCCGAACCTGGAACAAATGCTTCTACCCATGCGTGCATTTGTGAATTTCCCAAATACCCACTTTCATGGTTAAGGTAACCAGCCACATATCTACAAGGTACCTGGTTATGACGGCAAACGGCGCAAAATAAATGGGCGAAGTCTTGACAGACACCGGAGCGTTGGTTTAGGATGGTTTCCAAGGTGGAAGCGATGTTTGTTACCCCCGCAATATATTTTAAATGCGAATGGCTCCAATGGTTTAAACCTAAAAGGTTTTCAAAGATACCCGTATTGCTTTCAAATTTGAATATTCCTTTATTTTGTTTAGGTAACGCGGTCAATGATGTTTCCCTTAGATATCGCTCAAAATCAATTTTGAAGTTTAGAGAATTAATTTCGTTTAATGAAGTTTCAATTTTGGCAAAATTATTTTCATTAGGGGTGCTCTCATTTGATTTAAGTACTTTAAAGGTGGCTTCAAAAGATATCTGTTTGAATTTTTTCTTTGGATGTACTTTAATGGTATCAAATCCAAATCCATTTATGGAATATTGATTGATACAATGTATGGAGTTCGCAAAATCAAACTCTAACAGTTTTTGGGTTTCGTTTTCGACAGGAATTATCAAAAATTGCCAATAAGCGTCATGAACCCAATTATCATAAACATTATCAGATTTGTAAGTAACCGTATATTCTTTCCACATCTCGGATGCTAAAATAGAACATTTGGCAACATTAATAATTAAAAAACTCCTCGTCTACTTTGTTGCTGATTTCGTCTAAGCTACGAAGGATGTTCTCAATGAAGGATTTTATGTCCTGCTCAATTTCTTCTATATATTTAAATTCATATTCCGCCCTAACCCTACCAATTAGAAATGCCGTCGATTCCTTATTATAACGCCGCTCCGGATTAAGGATTTTTACATGTTTGTAAAACTGGTTCAAGGAATTCATTACCGATCTTGGGCAGTTGGGGTTGAGGATCAAAAATTCCAAGGTTGAAATACTTGTGGGCGTTTTTTTATAGTACCTCCGCATCATATCGTAAGATTCGGCACATTTTAAAAGCGTAGTCCACTCAAAACTTTTTGTAAAAGCATCATCATAACTTCCTTGGGCCAAAAGGGCATCATTGTATTTTGAGTTTATCATTCGCGTAATCTGTGTAGACCTTTCAATATTTACGCCCATCATAATTATGGCATATACAGAATCGTGTAATAGAGTACCTCTTATTTTTCCTCTAAGAATGGCACTCATTTCCGTGACGTTAGTGGTGAAATCATGGAGTCCACTCTTAACGAAGACCTCCTTCGGATAATTTAGGACAAAATGGTAAAACTTATTGATGGACTCATACAATTCCGTAGAAATTAAATCCCGGGCACTATTTGCATTTTCCCTAGCATATCTTACGTTATTCAGTATAGAGGATGCAAAATCGGTATCGACTCCTATCCTGAACAGAACGTCTTCCTCGATTAAGGTTTTATTGGAATCCTTTACAGGTTCTCCTACCATGAATAACATGAATCTAAGCACAAATTGCCGATCCTGAGAAATTTGATTAGGTGCATCTAAAGATGAAAAATAATTGACGTTCATATAACGTGCAATGTGTTCGGAACGCTCTATATATCGCCCCATCCAAAAAAGATTGTTGGCTACTCTTGCTAGCATGTATTATTTATTTTTTAAGACCCAAGTGTCTTTAGAACCGCCCCCTTGGGAGGAGTTCACGATTAAATTTCCTTTTTTAAGGGCCACTCTTGTTAAACCACCTTTCAATACAAATTCCTTGTCCCTTCCCAATATGGTAAAGGTTCTTAGATCCACATGGCGCTGTTCAAAGGATTCCGTATCGTCTATGTAAGTAGGATGTACGGACAAAGACATTATGGGTTGTGCTACATATTTCCTGGGATTCTCCTTCACTTGTTTTTTCACTTCCTCTATTTCTTCCTTCGTTAGACGATTCCCAATGGAAATGCCATATCCTCCAGCTTCATCCACTGGTTTTACAACCAATTCCGGTATGTTTTCCAAGACGTATTTTAATTCATCTGGTCTACTGCAATGGTACGTATGTACATTGTTCAAAATTGGGTCTTCATTCAAGTAGTATTTGATAATATCCGGCATGTAGGTATATACGGCCTTATCATCTGCAACGCCGGTACCAGGAGCATTGGCGAGGGTTACATTTCCTTTTTTATAGGCAGCAAATAATCCGGGAACACCAAGGGCTGAATCGGGTCTAAATTCCAAAGGGTCTAAGAAAGCATCGTCTATTCTTCGATAGATTACATCGACCTTCACGGGACCTTTTATGGTCTTCATATACACAAAATCGTTCTCAACAAACAAGTCCCTGCCCTCAACCAATTCAACACCCATGGTCTTGGCCAAATAGGAATGTTCATAGAAAGCGGAATTATACATGCCTGGTGTAATCACCACGCAATTTGGAATGTCCACCCCTTTGGGCTTAACGGATTCCAATTGTTCTAACAGGTTTTCCGCGTAATCCGTAACTGTATGGGTTTGATAATGATTAAAGACCCCAAAAAGAGCCCTTTTTAAGGCAGTTCTGTTACAAATGACGTAACTCACACCGGATGGGCATCTGATGTTGTCCTCCAATACATAATATTGTCCATCCTTGTGTTTAATTATATCCGTACCCGATATGTGATTATAAATTCCACCGGGGGGATTAACGCCGTTCATCTGATCCAAATAGTTGGCAGAGGAAGTAATAAGTTCCAATGGTACTACCTTATCCTTCAATATTTTTTTATCGTGATAGATATCCCATAGGAAAAGGTTTAAGGCCTTGGCCCTTTGTATGGATCCCCTCTCAATTATGTCCCACTCTTCTTGGTCAATAATTCGAGGAAATAGGTCAAAAGGAAAAATCTTTTCCTGAACATTATCTTCCCCGTAGACCTGAAAAGTTATGCCTTGATTGAAAAAGGATGCTTTTGCCTTAGAGTTAAGATTGATGTAATCCTGAATGGAATGCTCTCCATATATATCGAAAAGCTTTTGATATATATCTTTTATATTTCCATTGCTATCATAGATTTCATCATATAAATCAGGGTTTCTCTGGTAGGAGGAGAAAATTTGACTCTCAATATTCGACATATAAAATGTTTTTCTAAAAGATAAAAATTTTTACAGAGAATACAGGTGTTATTATCATATTAATGTGCCCTGATAATTGGCTTTTCAATAAAAAATAAGTGCCTTTTTTATTTATAACGTGTTTCGTAATTTGTGGGATTACGAGTTGAGAATTTAATCGTAAATTCTATATTTTTAACTCCAAACTAATTTCAGAAAATGAAAAATGCATCCCACTTATGGCTATTATTGGTCGTATTCTCTCTATCGCAAGTTTATGGTCAGTTTTCAGAGAAAAAAAAGGACTATGAAAAGTTCGAAGGTCTCTTTGATTTTTACTACGACTCCAAAACAGATAAAATCTATTTGGAGGTTCCTGATTTGGAAAAGGAATTTCTATATGTTTCTTCATTGAGCAGTGGCATAGGAAGTAACGACATTGGTCTCGGATAGGGGACAACTTGGAAATGAACAAGTGGTCTTTTTTAGAAAAGCAGGTAATAAATTAATGTTGGTGCAGCCCAATTTAAAATTCAGGGCGCTTACGGATAATGCTCTTGAAAAGAAATCGGTGGAGCAGGCTTTCGCTAAATCAATATTGTATGGTTTTCCAATAGAAGAGGAAAAGGACGGAACCTATATAATAGACATTTCTGGATTTTTAATGCAGGACACCCATGGTGTAATAGGCAGGTTGCAAAGGGCGACCAGGGAAACTATAGCTTGGACAAGGAAAAGAGTGCCATGGCCATGGATAGGACAAAGGCTTTTCCCAAAAATATTGAATTTGATATCACACTAACATTTAAAGGTAGTCCAAAAGGAAGTTATGTAAGAAGTGTAGTGCCAAATCCTGAACTTATTACCGTGGCCCAACACCATTCTTTTGTGGAACTTCCGGATGATGGGTTTGAAAAACGGGAATTCGATCCGCGATCCGGGGCATATCCTTTTTCTTATTATGATTATGCAACCCCGGTGGAGGAATCTTTGATCAAACGGTTTATTCCCGGACATCGATTGGAAAAAAAGAATCCTGATGCCGAAGTTAGTGAAGCAGTAGAACCTATTATTTATTATTTGGACAATGGTACTCCGTGAACCGGTGAGAAGTGCTTTGTTGGATGGTGGTAGATGGTGGAATCAAGCCTTTGAGGCCATTGGTTATAAAAATGCCTTTCAGGTAAAGATGTTGCCGGACGATGCGGATCCCCTGGATGTACGGTATAATGTGATACAATGGGTACATAGGTGCACGAGGGGATGGAGCTATGGTGCTAGTGTAGCTGATCCAAGAACAGGTGAGATTATTAAGGGACATGTAAGTTTGGGAAGTTTACGTATACGACAGGACTTTTTAATTGCACAAGCACTAATGAACAAACCCTTTGAGGAAAGGGATGACAATTATCAGCCTATGCTGGATTTGGCCTTGGCGAGAATACGTCAATTATCGGCACACGAAATTGGCCATACCTTAGGCTTTAGTCACAATTTTGCGGCAAGTACCAATGGTAGAGCTTCAGTAATGGATTATCCACATCCGCAATTCTCGGTCAAAAATGGTGAAATTGATTTCTCCAATGCCTATGATACAGGTATTGGTGAATGGGACAAAGTAATTGTGGCTTATGCTTACAGCGATTTTCCCGAAGGTACCAATGAAAGGGATGCTTTGAATGAAATTTTGGAAAAGGCAACTTCCGATGGATTACGATACATATCCGATCAAGATGCCGGACCGCAAGGTGGCGCCCACATGTACGCACATCTTTGGGACAATGGTCAGTCCATCAGCAGCGAATTATTGGATATGTTAAAGGTTAGGGAGACGGCCATTGCAAACTTCTCTATTGATAATATTCGCACCAACGAAGCAAATTCGGTTTTAGAAGATGTTTTTGCACCTTTATATTTTTTCCATAGATACCAAACTGAGGCCGCTACAAAAGTCATAGGCGGCTTGGATTATAATTATTCCGTGAAGGGGGACGGCCAATTGACGGTTGCCCCAGTTGACAAAAGAACGCAGGATCAGACTTTAAAGGCAATTTTACTGACTTTGGATGCCAATGAAATCGCCATTCCAAAAGACAAGTTGAGTTTGTTTCCACCTAGGGCAATAGGTTTTGGAAGTACAAGGGAATCTTTTAACGGAAAGACCGGTGTTTCTTTCGATGCACTTTCTGCTCCGGAAACGGCCGCAGATATGACCCTGGGTCTATTGCTACATCCGAGAAAGGGCTTCAAGATTGATACAGCAAAAGGCCATGGATCCAAACAATATTGGTTTGGAAGAAGTTTTGGGTGAAGTGGTTTCCAATACTTTCGGTAAGAATCAAAAAGATTCCTACAGCAATGAAGTTCAGCAAAACATCAATTTCAGGGTACTTTTTCATTTGATGAACTTGGCAGCAAGTGACGCCGTTCATCCTCAAGTAAACGCCATAGCTAATATGCAGCTAAAAAAATTGAATTCTATGAGTATGGACAATGCGATCATACAAGGAGAGATAAATCGAAGAATCAATGATTTTTATGAACATCCGAGATACCTTTAAGGTAGTTCCTGCTCCAAAATTGCCGAGATGGTTCTCCTATCGGAATGGATTGTTTCCATTAATTCTCAGCATTAATTTCCTATGATAATAAATTTAATCAGTGATACGGTCACAAAGCCAACTGCGGGAATGTTGGAAGCGATGATGACCGCCGAGGTAGGGGACGATGTTTTCAAAAATGATCCTTCTGTAAATGCTTTGGAAGAAAAAGTAGCGAAGATGTTTGGAATGGAAGCGGCCCTTTTTTTTCCAAGTGGCACAATGACCAACCGGACCGCTATTAAATTACATACCCAACCAGGGGAGCAATTGATATGTGACAAATATGCGCATGTTTTTAATTACGAAGGTGGCGGTGTTAGCTTTAATAGCGGAGTTTCCTGTCGGTTATTGGATGGTCATCGCGGAATGGTGAGCGCCCAACAGGTTGAGGAAGCGATTAATCCTCCTGATTTTTATCATAGCCCTTTAACTTCATTGGTTTGTATTGAAAATACAACGAATAAGGGAGGTGGAGCCTGTTGGGATTTGGAGGAGTTGAAAAGGATTAAAAAAGTTTGTGAAAAACATGGTCTACATTATCATTTGGATGGAGCTAGGTTATGGAATGCCATGGTGGCAAATAATGAAAATCCAAAGGAGTATGGGGCGCTTTTTGAGACCATTAGTGTTTGCCTAAGCAAAGGCTTGGGTTGTCCAGTTGGTTCTGTTCTTTTAGGGACAAAGGAGCATATTCATGATGCCCTTAGAATTCGGAAAATTTTAGGTGGTGGTATGCGTCAATCCGGATTTCGGCAGCCGCGGGGATTTATGCCTTGGACCATCATGTGGAACGACTAGCTGAGGATCATAGAAAAGCTACCGAAATTGGAAGGGAACTCAATTCGTTGCCATTTATAAAGAAAGTGGAACCTATTGAAACCAATATTATCATTTTTGAAATAGATGATAAACATATGTCTAGTGAAGACTTTAATTCACGATTGGTTAAAAAGGATATACATATTATTAGTATGGGACAGGGTAAATTAAGAATGGTTACCCATATGGATTATACAGATAACATGCACGACTATTTTTTGGGAATACTGAAAAAATTATAAGTGTTAAAAATTGATGGCCTTATTGAATCAAAATATTCTTTAGGTTCTTAATTCCATTTTCCATACCGGCTTCGGAATTATATAGTCCACTACTTCCTACTACAGACCCATGGTCGTTTTTTAGGTTAAAAAGAAACTTACCTTCGAAATTTGTTTTTCGCTCAAATCTTTTTAAGGGTAGATTTACGTCTTTTATTTCATTGAGTGTGGTTTCCAAAGATTTGGTGTCAGGAAATTCGACACTTTCTAATAATATCTTTCCGGATGCCGATTTTACAACAAACTGGTAGAATTTATCCTCCTTGTTCTTAACCTCGATCATACCAATTCTTTCTTTTAAAGATAGGTAATTTGAGAGAATGAAATTATATAAAGTTGCTTATTTAAAAAGTGAGTCCATTCCTGGAATATTGGGCATACCTTCCTTTGCAACAGCCGCCAATTCAGTTTCGTTAACACTGGTTGCCCTATTTATCGCTTTGTTCAGTGTCAAGATCAGATAATCCTCTAATTGTTCTTTGTCCGAAAGCAATTCTTCCGAAATATCAATCTTTTTAATTTCCCTATTGGCGGTAATGGTTATCGAAACGGAACCATCCGAAGATTTTTCATCAATTAGAACCGTATCCATTCGTTTTTTGGTTTCCTCCACTTTTTCCTGGGTTTCCTTAAGTTTGCCCATCATACCCATCATATCTCCGAACATAGGTGAATTTTATTTTTGATTATAAATCAAATTTAGTGAAATGTTCAAATACTATCGAATTAATAATTCCCTTCTGCAAAATCTGGATGCTCCTGATATTTAGTTTTATTTTTGCGACCATCTTAAAAATGAAAAGTGTTACACATGACAAATAGGAAAGCGCCCGTTGCTAAAAAGGAACCCAAAGAATTGGTAGCCCATAATGATGTGCGAATCGATAATTACTATTGGCTCAACGAAAGAGAAAATCCTGAGGTCTTGTCCTATTTGCAAAGTGAAAATGACTTTTACAATGAAATGACCGCACACACCAAACCCTTCCAAGAAGCGCTTTTTAATGAAATGAAGGCGCGAATAAAGGAAGATGATGCGTCTGTACCTTATAAACTTAATGGCTATTGGTACAAAACCGGATATGAAGTCGGAAATGAGTATCCTATCTATTCCCGGTTCAAGGAAGTCCTAGAGTCTAAGGAGGAAATCATGTTCAATGGAAACGAAATGGCAGAAGGACACGATTATTTCAGTATGGGCGGAATTGCGGTGAGCCCTAACAATTCAATGGCTATTTTCGGTGTGGATATAGTTTCAAGACGGGAATATTCACTGCAAGTGAAAAATTTGGAGACTGGTGAAATATATCCCGATAAAATTGAGAATACTACAGGTGGGGGTGTCCGATTCAACGATAATAAAACATTTTATTATACGAAGAAGGATCCTGTTACCTTACGATCGGACAAAATTTATAAGCATATACTTGGCACCTCAGTATTGGAGGACGAGTTAATTTTCCATGAAAAGGACGATACATTTAGCACCTTTGTGTATAAGACCAAATCAAAAAAATATATTGTAATAGGTTCCCATAGCACATTAACTTCGGAATTTCAGATCTTATCCTTGGAAAGACCGGAAGAGGGATTTAAAATGTTTTCTCCCAGGGAAAGGGGAATGGAATATTCCATTTTACATTACAAGGACAATTTTTATGTGTTGACCAATAAAGATGGGGCTTTCAACTTTAAATTGATGAGGGTAGGAGAGTCCAATACCAGTTCTGAACATTGGAAAGAGTTCATTGAACATCGAGAGGATGTGTTGTTAGAAGATGTGGATATTTTTAAGGAGTACTATGTGCTCTCTGAAAGAGAAAATGGACTCAACAAAATCCGTATAATCAGATGGGATGGCTCGGACGCCTATTATTTACCTTTTTCGAGCGAAACCTATACGGCACACGTAGGTAATAATCGAGACTTTGACACCCATATTTTAAGATATTCATATAATTCATTAACGACTCCAAGCTCGGTAATTGACTTCAATATGGTTACCAAAGAGGAAACCGTTATGAAGGAGCAAGAGGTTTTGGGTGGAAATTTTGATAAGGAAAACTATCTTGAAAAACGTATTTGGGCACCTGCAAAGGACGGTTCCAAAATACCTATTTCTTTGGTTCATCATAAAGATACCGATCTTACTAAGGACACTCCGCTCTTACAATATGCCTATGGTTCATATGGGTATACTATTGATCCTTATTTTTCAACGGTCAGATTAAGTTTATTGGACAGAGGATTTGCCTATGCCATTGCCCACATACGGGGAGGTGAATATTTGGGTAGACAATGGTACGAGGACGGAAAGCTTCTAAAAAAGATGAACACCTTTACGGACTTCATCGACTGTTCTAAATATCTTATTAAACAGAATTTAACAAGTGCTCAGCATCTCTATGCCATGGGTGGTTCCGCTGGAGGCCTCTTAATGGGCGTTATTGTGAATATGGCTCCTGAACTCTATAATGGGGTCATTGCTTCGGTTCCTTTTGTGGATGTAGTGACAACCATGTTGGATGATTCTATACCACTTACTACGGGTGAATATGATGAATGGGGAAATCCAAATGAATTGGACTATTATAATTATATCAAGTCGTACTCCCCTTATGACAATGTGATAGCACAAAACTACCCTAATTTATACGTAACTACTGGGCTACATGACTCCCAAGTACAGTATTTTGAGCCCGCAAAATGGGTTGCAAAACTAAGGGAATTGAAAAAAAATGATAAACTTTTGTACTTTGACATTAACATGGATGCCGGTCATGGTGGGGCTTCCGGAAGATTTGAGGCACTTAAGGAAGCGGCCAAGGAATATGCTTTTTTGTTGGATTTGGAAGGAAAAATAGTACTGTAGAAAAAAAATAGTAGATTTGTAGCAAATTTTAACAAATCTGTGATTTGCTAAAAATAAACAAAACATATCCCCCTTATGGAAAATAAGATAAAGGCTAACAACAATATCTTAGAATTAATTGGGAAAACACCTTTGGTAAAACTAAATAGGATTACCGAAAACTTTAAAGGTGACTTTTATGCCAAAGTAGAGGCATTTAATCCAGGACATTCCTCCAAAGACCGTATCGCAATCCATATAATTGAAGAAGCCGAACGTAAAGGCCTTTTAAAGGAAGGCAGTACCATAATTGAAACTACCTCTGGTAATACTGGTTTTAGTATTGCTATGGTAAGTATTATAAAGGGATACAAGTGCATCTTGGCGGTTAGTTCAAAATCTTCTGCCGATAAAATAGATATGCTACGTTCCATGGGAGCGGAGGTTTATGTATGTCCAGCTCACGTAAGCGCTGATGATCCTAGATCTTACTATCAGGTCGCAAAGCGTTTACATAGCGAAACAAAAAATTCCATATACATCAATCAATACTTTAATGAATTGAATATGGAGGCTCATTACAGTTCTACCGATCTAGAAATTTGGGAACAAACTGGAGGACAAATAACGCATTTGGTAGCTTGTAGTGGAACCGGGGGAACAATATCAGGAACAGCGAGATATTTGAAAGAACAAAACCCTAGTATTAAAATTATAGGGGTGGATGCTTATGGTTCCGTATTGAAGAAGTATCATGAAACAGGAACTTTAGATACTAATGAGATTTATCCTTACAGGATTGAAGGCCTAGGAAAGAATTTGATTCCTACGGCCACAGATTTCGATGTTATTGATGAGTTTATAAAAGTAACCGATGCGGAAAGTGCCCATACGGCCGGAGAAATTTCCGAACAGAAGGAATTTTTGTAGGTTATACCAGTGGTGCAGTTATGCAAGCCGTGAAACAACTGGACGAATTAAATACATTTGATAAGGATAGTAAGGTAGTGGTCATTTACCCAGATCACGGTTCAAGATATATGAGCAAAATATACAGTGATCAGTGGATGGAAGATCAAGGATTTCTTGAGGCTAATCCTGTTGAAGCAAAGCAAGAAATTCAATTTATAAAATAATAATCCTTTGGATTCGATTAAAAAAAGCGGGCATCAGGCCCGCTTTTTTGTGTATTTAAATTATTTATGAATGCTGTCCAAAAATTTTTACTTTTGCAGGCAGAATCAAAATTAGGCAATGAGAGACTTATTTGAAAGAATCATAGAGAATAAAGATCCTTTGGGAAAATGGGCTTCACAAGCAGAAGGATATTTTGTATTTCCAAAGTTGGAAGGTCCTATTTCCAATAGGATGAAGTTCCAAGGTAAGGATGTTATTACTTGGAGTATAAACGATTATTTAGGTCTCGCCAATTTACCGAGAGATAAAGAAGGTGGACGGTGAAGCAGCAGCCGAGCACGGTGCTGCGTACCCAATGGGAGCAAGAATGATGAGTGGCCATACGGATTTCCATGAGCAGTTGGAAAAGGAATTGGCAGAGTTCTCGCAAAAGGAAGCTTCCTACTTATTAAATTTTGGATATCAAGGTTTTATGTCCGTTATCGATGCCTTGGTTACTAAAGATGATATCATTGTCTACGATGTAGATTGTCATGCTTGTATTATTGACGGGGTACGCTTGCATATGGGGAAGAGATTTACTTTTACCCATAACAATGCGGAAAGCTTGGAAAAGAACCTGGAAAGGGCGACCAAAATGGCCGAACAAACCGGAGGAGGTATTTTGGTTATTTCCGAGGGTGTATTTGGGATGCGCGGTGAGCAAGGTATTCTGAAGGAGATTGTAGCCTTAAAAAAGAAATTTAGTTTTAGGTTGTTGGTAGATGATGCTCATGGTTTTGGTACTTTAGGTAAAACCGGAGCCGGTGCCGGTGAGGAACAAGGGGTGCAAGATCAGATTGATGTGTATTTGGCGACTTTTGCTAAATCTATGGCAGGTATTGGGGCGTTTGTTGCCGCGGATAAGGAAATTATAGATTACTTAAAATACAACTTGCGTTCTCAAATGTTTGCAAAATCCCTTCCCATGGTTTATGTAAAGGGTGCTTTAAAACGTTTGGATATGTTGCGTACCATGCCCGAACTTAAAGCCAAGCTTTGGGAAAATGTAAATGCGCTTCAAAACGGTCTAAAGGAAAGAGGTTTTGATATTGGGACTACTACAAGTTGTGTAACCCCGGTGTATTTAAATGGAAGTATACCGGAGGCTATGGCTCTTGTCAAGGATTTGAGGGAAAATTATGGTATTTTCTGCTCAATTGTAGTATATCCGGTAATCCCTAAAGGTTTAATTTTGTTGAGATTGATTCCAACGGCTACACATACGATGGAGGATATTACCGAAACTTTAGATGCTTTTTCAGCTATTAGAGACAGGTTGAAAAATGGAACCTATAAAAGACTTTCCGCAGCTGTTGCTGCGGCTATGGGAGAGTAATATTTTATATGTTCTTCAATTCAATAGAAAATAAAAGCCCGAGACGTTAAGTTTGGGCTTTTTTATAGGCTCTTTCTATAGGTCCTTCTTCTTTTGTAAACCTCGGGGCTGAAATGTTTCCACATTTGTTTAATAGCGATATTTTCCTCCAGTTCAGGTGTTCTGTAACACATTAGAACACCTTTTTTCTTAAATACTTTATAGTATTCATTGAATATGATGGCCGTGACACCTTTATTTTGGTATTCAGGATGTATACCAATTAAATAAAAGATGGCATCCTTACTATTTCTTTTTGCTGACAATAAATGAAAAATACCAAGAGGGAACAATTTACCCTTTGCTTTTTGTAACGCTTTCGAATAAGAGGGCATTACGATAGCAAATGAAATTAGTTTATCGTTTTTGTCCAGGATAAACTTTATATACTCTGGATTAATAAAGCTGATATACTTTTTCTTGAAATACTCCTTTTGTAATTCCGTAATAGGAACAAAGGAAGATAGCTTTGCATAGGTTTCATTAAATAGGTCGAACATTTCGTCGACATACGGCATGACCTCTTTGGTACTATTGAAGTTCATTTCTTTTAGACCGTATCTTTTTTTAACAATATCATTGAGTTTGGTAAAGAGGGCAGGGTCTGCGTTACTTACCGGAAACTTATTTTCCATGTATTCCTTCTCCTTAACAAATCCTAAGTCGGTATAATGTTTTTCATAATAGGGGTGATTATACCAAGTTACCATGGAACCGATATGGTCAAAGCCCTCAACAAGTACCCCAACCTTGTCCAAATTGGAAAAACCAACGGGGCCTTCCATAAATTCGAGAAAATGCTCTTTTCCAATCTCTGCGACCTTATCCAATAAAATCTTGGAAACATTTATGTCATCGATGAAATCGAACCAACCAAAACGCATCTTTTTTATGCCCTGGTGACCTATTTCCAATCGATTGACAATAGCGGCTACTCTTCCCACAATAGCACCGTCCTTAAAGGCAAGAAAAAAGCGAGCATCGGCATCTTTAAAAACCGGATTTACATCTTTGTTAAAAGTGGCAAGTTCGTCTTTGATAATTGGAGGAACCCAATATTTTGAATTTTTATAAAGGGAAAAAGGAAAGGTTACAAATTGCTTCAGTTCCTGTTTATTACCAACTTCTTTTAGTGTAATCATTGATGCTTCTTAGAAGCATCAATATTAGGAATATTAATCAATATCGAAAAATTAGGGAAAGTTAAAAGTGAACCTATTCATTCCTTTCTAGAAGTCAATTTCACTATCCTCCCTATTTCCTTTCTTTTGGGCCTTTTTGAGTTTTCTCAATTGTTTTTTGGAAGGTCCTAAATCTATATCTTCTGCACCGTTTCCACTAGATCTTCTGTTTTTTCGCTTTTCCTTTTTCATGGAATTTTTCTTGATAGGCCCTCCGGATCCAACGGCTTTTTGATCATCGATTGGTATAAGGGTATCTTTGTGGAAATCAAATCGGTAAGACCCTCCAGCATTTACAAATACCCTTGAAGGTGTATTTTTAAAGCTGGCACCAAGTCCCAAATCCACTTGGATTGGGTCATTTACCAAATAGGCGACACCTCCCCTAAGCAATAAATCGGCATATCTGTCACTTTGTATACCCTGATGCTCCAAAAAGGTACTCCATTTAGGATTTCTAAAGGCATGGGATATAGATATCAAATAACTGAATTCGGGATCATCGGTACCGATTCTATCATAAGCAGTATTCGTAATCATTACCATTCGGGGGTCATTCTGCTTTGGGTCGCAATCATCACTCTTGGTGAAACTGTGGGCTCAGTTGGATAATAAGGATTATCGCCCAACACGAAATTTGCGCCCGCGTATAGGGATACCGCGGGTAACAGGTTTTTAAAACGAAACTTGTGGTTGGCTCTCCAGCTATATAGATTAGGCTTATTACGCTCTGGGTTTTTGTATGGATCATAGATTAAATATTTTAATCCCAGTCTATTCCTTGAAAAATCCCTTCTTTTGGCCTTTAGGTCAAAGTACTCGTAGACAATATCCTGATCCTGAAAAGTACCTTCATAATTAAGTTCCAATTGTTCAAAAAGTAGCCCATACCGTAATGAAAAGTTGGTTCCCCAAAGATTGGATTGCGTGTTTAATCGAGTATGGTCACTTTGTTCGTAAAATAGCCCCATCTCCAGCTGTAGAACATTTTTTCCTACGGCATAGGCGCTAACGGAGAGCCCTGGCCTATTTGAGTTGATGACATCCGTATATTGAGCAGTTGCCAAGAAAGGGCCAAACAATAAAAGTATAAGCTGGAAAAGGAGTCTTTTGGTAATAAGGGGCTTACCCATGGAAACGACTTTATAATTATTTTAATACTTTGAATCTAGTAATACAACGTGATAATTGTATTTTTGATATATATCAATCCAAATAAATGGCATTTTTAAAAACAATATTGATAATTCTTTTGGTGTATTATCTGCTGAAGATTTTGGCAAGGATGTTCGCACCCAAAATATTGAATTATGCTGCCAAGAAAACGGAGTCCCATTTTCGGAAGACATATGAGGGATTCAATCAGGAATCCAACCCACAAGAAGAACAAGTAGGTGATGTTATCATAAATAAGAAATCTACCAAGAAAAAAAACAATTCCGAAAAAGTTGGGGAATATATCGATTTTGAAGAAGTAGACTAGTTATCTTTGTCTCACCAACCACCGGAACATGAAGAAAGGTCTAAAATTTTTTTTCACCCATTTTTTTGTCACCGTATTTTTTATCATCGCCGCCCTGGCATATTTTCATCCAGTACTTCAAGGAAAGGTAATTTTTCAAAATGATATTGCCCAGTACACAGGTATGGCCAAAGAGCAAAACGATTTTAGAAAAAGAACGGAAACCGAACCTTATTGAACCAACAGTGCTTTTGGCGGGATGCCTACCTATCAATTAGGCGCAAATTATCCCCATAATTATATAAAGGAATTGGATAGGGTTATTCGATTTCTGCCAAGGCCCGCAGATTATCTATTTCTTTATTTTATTGGTTTTTACATCTTGCTTTGTTGCTTAAAAGTCGATTACAAATTGGCTATAGTTGGAGCATTGGCTTTTGGTTTTTCCAGTTATTTGATAATCATTATTGGTGCAGGGCATAATGCCAAAGCCCATGCCTTGGGGTACTTGCCAATTTTACTGGCCGGTATTGTATTGGTATTCAGGAAAAAATATCTCTCCGGATTTTTGGTTGCGGCATTGGGGATGGCCTTGGAGATAGTGGCCAACCATTACCAAATGACCTATTACTTTATGTTATTGGTATTGATATTGGGAATAGCGTATTTAATCGATGCCATAAAGAGAAAGGAAGTAAAGCATTATTTTATTTCAGTAGGAATTTTGGTGGCAGCGGTAGCATTAGGCATAGCGGCCAATGCTACAAGTCTCTTGGCCACTAAGGAGTATGCTGATTGGAGTACCAGAGGGAAAAGTGAATTGACCATTAACCCTGATGGTTCCCCTAAGGAGAGTACCGATGGGCTTAGCAAGGAATATATTACCCAATGGAGCTATGGAATAGTCGAATCCTTTA
Source organism: Maribacter litopenaei (assembly GCF_025244665.1). Taxonomy (GTDB): domain Bacteria; phylum Bacteroidota; class Bacteroidia; order Flavobacteriales; family Flavobacteriaceae; genus Maribacter; species Maribacter litopenaei. The sequence goes on from NZ_CP104205.1 coordinate 1,454,592, forward strand.
ATTTATTCGTACCAAGACTTTTTGGTGGTGCTAGTCAAGAAAATCTAGGAGAGGAATCCAAATCTTTCAATTATTTAATCGACAAAGGTTTGCCTAGATCCAGTGCCTTGGATTTTGTAGGCGGGCTACCTCTTTATTGGGGAGAGCAACCAGGAGTGGCAGATCCGGCATATATCGGGGCTATTATATTTTTCCTGTTTATATTGGGGTTGTTTCTGGTCAAGGGTAAGCACAAATGGTGGTTGCTGTTCGGAGTGTTGTTGTCGCTTTTGCTTTCTTGGGGAAAGAATTTTAGCGGTCTTACCAATTTTATGATCGATTATTTTCCGCTGTATGACAAGTTCAGGGCGGTTTCCTCCATCCAGGTTGTGTTGGAATTATGTGCGCCCATATTGGCCATCTTAGCATTGAAAAAGATTTTTTCCCAAAGAGTCCCTCAAACCGACAAACTGAATTCTTTAAAATATGCAGGTGCCATAGTTTTGGGTCTTGGCGTTTTATTGTTCCTAGTCAAAGGAATGTTTGATTTTGTGGGGCTTTCAGATGAGCGATTGCGCATGACCGGTTTAGAGGAACTCCCTGAAATGCTACGTTTGGACCGAAAAGCTGTCTACACTAATGACCTTATTAGGTCGCTCATATATGTCTTAATTACTGCCGGTTTGGTTTGGTTTTATCTCAAAGGTAAATTAAAGGAGAATCTAGTAGTAGTAGGTATTGGTTTCCTCGTAGTGTTTGATTTGGTTGGGGTAAACCTACGTTACGTAAATGCCGACAGTTTTGTCGCCAAACGTAGGATGCTTGAACCTTTCCAGGCAACTAGTGCCAATAAGCAAATTATGGAAGACGATGGGGTTTACCGCGTTTTTGACCGGACCGATGGTTTTGATTCGGCAAAAACAGCATACTTTCATCAAAGCATAACTGGATACCATGCCGCGAAACCAGCGGGAATGCGGGACCTTTATGAATTTCATATTTATAAAGGGAATCTCTCTGTGTTTAATATGTTGAACATAAAATATGTGATTAGGCAGGATCAGGAAGGAACTATTTTTCCTATCGAAAACCCCAATGCCAATGGAAATGCTTGGTTTGTTGAGGAATTGAAGGGTGTAAGTTCCGCAAATGAGGAAATACTTGCCTTGGATAGTCTAAATACCAAAAATGTCGCCGTCTTCAACTCTACCAGTGTGAGTAATATTAACCGATTGGAGTATCAAGTGGATTCAACGGCATCTATCGTGCTAACAGATTATGAGCCTAACCATTTGACCTATATGATCCAATAACCCCAATGCAGGTATCGCAGTTTTTAGTGAGATGTACTACCCAAATGGATGGAAAGCGTATATTGATGGACAATTAACAGACCATTTTAAAGTAGATTATGTCTTGAGGGCTATGAGAGTACCTGAAGGGAATCACACTATCGAGTTCAAATTTGTTCCTGAGGTAGTTGAACAGGGAAGCAAGATTACTCTTGCAAGTACTATTTTACTAGGTTTAGTGCTTTTGGGAGGAATCGGTTATTCTTTTTGGAGGACAAAAAAAGAAGAAACATCCTAATGAAAAAGGTTTTGGTCATCACGTATTACTGGCCTCCGGCGGGTGGCCCCGGTGTACAGCGATGGCTAAAATTTGTAACGTATTTTTCGGATTTTGGTGTGGAGCCTGTTGTATACATTCCTAAAAATCCACATTATCCTTTAAAGGATGAATCCCTGTTTGAGGATGTTCCAAAGGATATCAAAATCATTAAACATAAAATCTTTGAACCCTACGGACTCTCAAAGTTGATATCCGGTAGGAAGACCGAAAGGATAAGTTCTGGAGTCATTACCCAAAAGAATCAGTCCGTATTGGAACGGATAATGCTTTGGATACGGGGAAATCTTTTTATTCCCGATGCCCGGAAATTTTGGGTGAATCCATCGGTAAAGTTTTTAGGGCCTATTTTGGAGAAGGAAGGCATTAAAACAATTATTACCACGGGACCCCCGCATAGTGTACATCTAATCGGCCTTAGATTAAAGGAAGAATTTAGAATTCAATGGATAGCCGATTTTAGGGATCCTTGGACTTCAATTGGCTACCACAAAAAATTGAAGTTAACCTTACCTGCCCAAAAAAGACATAAACAACTCGAACATATAGTTTTGAATACTGCCGATAAGATTGTTGTTACGAGTAAAACTACCAAGCAAGAATTTCGAGCTATCACCTCAAAGCCAATTAAAGTAATAACCAATGGTTTTGACCAGCAAAAAAGTGTACAAACATCATTGGATGAAAAATTTACCATTGCCCATATCGGTTCGCTGCTTACCAATAGAAATCCAATAAATTTATGGAAGGTCCTTAGTGAACTGATTGACGAAAATGAGGATTTTAGAAGGCAGATACAGCTTAATTTTGTGGGTGTTGTGGGGCAGGATATATTGGATTCCCTAGAAGAATTCGGATTAAGGGAGTATGTAAATATTATGGGGTATGTATCCCATGAAGAGGCTGTTTCCTATCAGCATAAATCGCAAGTATTACTTTTGGTTGAAATCGACTCTAAAGAGACCATGGGCATCATTCCAGGGAAGTTTTTTGAGTATTTGAAAGCTGGGAGACCCATATTAGGAATTGGATCAGATGGTTGGGAGGTGGCAGAAATGATACGTGAAACTGCATCGGGCGAGGTCTTTGATTATTTAGAGCTTTCCCAACTTAAAAATGTACTTTTAAATTGGTTTCAACTTTTTAAGAACAATTCCTTGGCCATTTCTTCTACCAACATTGACCAATATAGTAGGCGCGAATTAACCGGACAATTAGTGGAGTATATTTAATATGGGCATCGTACTAAAGCAATCCTTGAACAACACCATTGTTACCTACGTTGGTTTTGCCATAGGAGCTGTTAATACACTTTTTCTATATACGAACTTTATGCAGCCTGAGAATTATGGGCTCGTACAATTGATTCTTTCTGTTTCAGGGGTATTAATGCCCATATTAGCTTTTGGAGTACCTAATAGCTTGGTGAAGTTTTACAGTGGTTTTAATACGGAAAGGGATCAGGACAGGTTTTTGGGCATGATGCTTTTTTTACCCCTATTTTTCATTTTTCCAATTGGTATTATTAGTTATTTTTCCAATGAGGCTATTGGGAATTTTCTTTCTAGGGAAAACCCTGTGATTCGAGACTATGTATGGCAAATATTCATTATTGGAATTGCCATGGCATATTTTGAGGTGTTTTATGCATGGGCAAGGATTCGGATGAAGTCGGTCTTTGGAAATTTTATGAAAGAGATTTTTTGCAGGGTAGGGCAAAGCATTTTATTGGTTCTGTTATGGCTGAGGGTTTTGGATGTCCCGCAGTTTATTAATGCCCTAGTTGGGTTTTATATCATAAGGCTGGCTATCATAAAGTTCTATGCCTATCGCCTTCGTTTTCCAAAATTCACAAAGGATTTGCCCGATAACTGGCGAGAGATTCTGCAATATAGCGGGCTTATCATTTTAGGTGGTTCCACGGCAATCGTGCTTATGGAAGTGGATAAGGTGATGCTCAATAATTATTTACCCATTGAAAATGTGGCCTTTTATGCCGTTGCCGGATTTATGGCCACCGTAATAGCGGTACCTACTAGGGCTATGCATCAAATTACCTATCCAATGACCGCAGAATATATTAATAGAAATGAAATTAATGCCTTAGAAGGATTATATCGAAAAAGTTCTTTGACCCTATTTATAGTGTCGGCCTTACTATTGGTTCTAATACTCTTGAATTTACAAGATTTATATAGGCTTCTGCCCTCGGATTATAGCGAAGGTTACAGTATTGTATTCGGATAGGTCTAGCGAAGGTCTACGATTCGTTATTGGGCAATAATAATTCTATTCTCTATAATTCTAAATATTATACATCAGTATTATTTTTTGGAGTGCTACTGGCTATATTGGCCATAGGTTTTAATCTTTGGTTAATTCCGAAATATGGATTGCAGGGTGCTGCAATTGCAAGTTTTTCGGCTTTTTTTATATATAACTCCTTGAAGTTGTATTATGTAAAATCCAAGTTTGGACTTCAACCTTTCACAATCGGAACGTTAAAGGTATTCCTATTAATTGTGGTTATTGCGATTATCTTCTCGATAGTCCCATTTTCCTTTCAGCCTATTATTAATATAGGGGTTAAGAGTATCTTAATAACAACACTCTATTTTTATTTGTTGTACAAGTGGAAGATATCAGTGGATATTAATGCAGTAATTCACAAATACCTTGGCAGAAAATAAATCAGGCACTTTGAGCCCTCTTCGATTTTTGACCACCGTACTGCTTTTTATATATTTTAATTAAAATCAAAAATAGGTTTATTATGAGTGGATCGAATATCAAGCCGACAAAACCGAATAATGGGATACCGAGAAGTACCCCAATTAAGGTTATTAATGGATGTATACTATCCATTTTTTGAAGCAAAAATAACCTAATAAGATTGTCTGTAGAGCCCACAACTACCAAACCATAAATTAATATTCCCCAAGCCTGAAAATCATTTCCGCTAGCAAGACTCAAAACAAAAACGGGAAAAATGCCAATAAAGGTACCTATGAAGGGAACCATAGATCCAATGGTAACTATAACGAACCAAAACCAAGGATTGTCAATATCAAAAATATAGAACCCGATAAGGGCTATGATTCCTTGGGCCGAGCTACCAAGGGAATGGCAATGGCATTGGATCGTACTACATGATCAATTTCCTTGCCCAGGGTAACCAGTGTTTTGTTGCTCAGGGGTATGTATTCCATTAACGAATCCTTCATTTCCCGCGGGCTTATTAACATATAATAAAGGATAATGATCAAAACACCCAAGGAAATCACTATGTTTAAAGTGCCACTTGCAAATCCTGAAAGGTTTTCTGTAATCCATCCGGATGCCTGTTGTGGATCTATGGCGTTGGAAATGTCATAGCCTAAATGCTTTTCCATAACAAAGACCTCCTCTTTGAAAGCACTGATGACTTGTTCTGATTTATCCGCTAAATTTCCTATTTTAAATCCTAACATATATACCGCTCCGGTAAGGGGTATGCATATACCGATAGTGGCCAAAATAATTAGGATAATCGCAGACCAAGTTTTCCCAAATCCCGTTTTTTGAAGTTTATGCATCCATTTTCTTAGTATTACGTATAAGGTAAGAGCACCCAAAACTCCTGAAATATAGGGAATCATGGAATCTATAATGAGCCCTCCAAAAAGAAGTATCAGTGTAAGTAATAAAATTTGTCTTAGTAGGCTTGGATGTATTTTTTTCAATAGTTTTTTAAAAAGTGTTATTGCGGCAAAGTAGAAGTTTTCTTTCTGATGGATTGATGCACACGATTAAATAAGTAATCGAATTCGAACTTGAAACGGATCTACTCAGTCAGAAATGAAGAATGTCAGAATACCAAACTTTATGTTATGTACAAGGTTTTTTTAAGGCTTTTACCAATAAAAAAGCCCTGTGGTAAATGAATCTACCACAGGGCTAAACAACTAACCAACCTAAAAACTAACTTTACTATCTAATTAATTACTTCTCCTAGAAGCTGATCTAGAACTGCTGCTTCTTGTAGTGCCTCTAGAAGGTGATTTACTAACGGACCTAGCAGATCTATTTACCGTGCTCCTGTTGGTAGAAGGTGCTTTGGTAACTGTTCTTTTTACGCTTCTTTGGGTAACGGTTCTACCATCATTACTACGACTGGCCGTATTCCTATTCGTAGGCTTTTTATACGTGGTGGTACTTCTTTTCACCGTTGTACTCCTTGGGGTTCTAGTAACTTCCCTAGAAGTTACCACCTTTCTTTTGTCATTCCCTCTTACCGCATTATTACCATTATTTCGTCTTACCGTTGTGGAACTACTTCTATTTACTGTTGACGACCTTCTTACGGAATTATCGGTTTTTCTTCCAATATTGTTTGAGGCTGTACTTCTTCCGGATTTAAAATCATCACTTCTTCTAGCCGTGTTGTTATTGGAACGGACTCTGTCATTATCTCTATAAGCCGTACTCTTGTTTCCTCTATAAGAATTTTCCCTAACAGCTACTCGATTATCGTTTCTATAAATGTTCGCTCTTTCACGTCTTACTTTATTGTATCGATGTTCTCTACCAATTTTTACGTATGCTCTACGGGTGTTGTACCTGTAAGGGCTGTAATAGGTATATCTAATCGGTGTATAATACCTTCTGTAAGGTCTGTTGAAAACCAATGAGAAACCTATGGCAGGTCTTATGAAAAATCCGTGAAATGGACGATACACATAATGTCTGTTATATATATTGATGAAACCGGTGTGGTAGTCGTAGAATCCCCTATTATTATAGAAGACAAACATTCCACCTACACTACGTACCCTATTGTTTCTATATCTAATATCCACATCACCAATTTGAGTAACTCTACCGTAGTAGTCGTAATAGATAGGAACATTTTCTACTTGGATAACAGCACCATAATCATCATATTGCGCGTAGGGACTGTAATCATACCCTGAGTTGAATGTAATCCCATTTCTTCTTCCAGTTACATAATCCTCGATATAGAAGTCAAACTCCCCATCTGGATATACTGAAAACGTAATGCCATTTTCAACAAAAATAAATGAGTTGTTGTACCTATAAGCATTGCGCATTGCAACCTTATCTTCTACCGTACTTTTGGCCAAGACACCTGTTGTGCCCAAAATTACTGCCGCAAAAAAGAGTACTAAATTTTTCATGATATAAGGTTTTAAATTCTAAGTGCAACTATTTGCACTCGACCTATAGAAAACAAACAGCGTGCCAAAAATTGAAGAATATATTTAATATACTGGAAATCAATATATTAAAATTTTTTTATTAAAAAGAATAATGAGAACTATATGTTTATAATTTTTCCTTAAGATATTTAGCCGTGTAGGATTTGGTGTTCTTAGCCACTTCCTCGGGTGTGCCCTCTGCTAAAAGTTGTCCACCGTTCTCACCGCCATCCGGATCAAGATCAATAATATAATCGGCACATTTAATAAGGTCTATATTGTGTTCGATAACCACAATGGAATGTCCTTTTTTAATGAGTGCATTAAATGATTTTAGAAGTTTTTGGATATCATGAAAATGAAGTCCGGTGGTTGGTTCATCAAATATAAAAAGTGCTTTGTCCTTGGTAGCTCCCTTTACCAAAAAAGAGGCTAATTTAATTCGTTGCGCTTCGCCACCGGATAGGGTAGAGGAGGACTGCCCCAAGGTTACATAACCTAGACCTACATCCTGTAAAGGTTTCAATTTGGCAACTATCTTATTTTGCAGGCCTGCTTCAAAGAAATATATGGCATCGTCAATGGTCATGTTCAAAATGTCATCAATATTGCTGTCGTTAAAGGTGACCTCCAAAACATCTTTTTTAAATCGTTTTCCGGCGCACGTATCACATTCTAAATGAACATCGGCCATAAACTGCATTTCTACAGTTATTTCTCCTTCTCCCTTACATTTCTCACATCGGCCTCCATCCACATTGAAGGAGAAATGTTTGGCCTGATAATTTCTGATCTTACTCAGTTTTTGACTAGCAAAAAGGTTTCGAATTTCGTCATAGGCCTTAATATAGGTAACTGGGTTGGAGCGTGAAGAACGACCTATAGGGTTTTGGTCAACGAATTCTACATGTTTAATATGTTTGTATTTTCCATTTACAGAACTAAACTGACCCGCCTTCTCACCATACCCCCCGGTTTCTTTAAGAATTATAGGATACAATAACTTTTTTACCAAAGTGCTCTTACCACTTCCTGATACTCCAGTAACAACAGTGAGCATATCCAAGGGAAAGGTTACATTGATATTTTTTAAGTTATTGGCCCTGCAACCAATAATTTCAATATGGTTTTTAGAGGTTCTTCTTTCATTTGGCACTTTGATTTCTTTGGTACCATTTAAATAGCTAGCTGTTAGGGATGTGGATTTTAAGATGTCTTCCATGGTACCCTGTGCTACAATATTTCCACCATGTGTTCCAGCTTCGGATCCTATATCGATAACTTCATCCGCAGCCTTCATGATATCCTCATCATGCTCCACTACAATGACGGTATTTCCCAAATCTCTGAGCGATAACAATACCTCAATGAGATTTTCGGTATCTTTTGGATGCAAGCCAATACTGGGTTCGTCCAAGATGTACATTGAACCAACAAGGCTACTTCCCAATGAGGTTGCCAAATTTATCCGTTGGCTCTCACCCCCTGATAGTGTATTGGATTTTCTATTTAGGGTAAGGTAGCTAAGCCCTACTTTGTCCAGGAAACCCAATCTAGTATTTATTTCTTTTAAAAGCCTATTCGCTATTTTGGTATCGTGTTCGGAAAGGTCCAAATTTTCAAAAAATGGAGTCAAGCGCTCAATAGGAAGACCGACTAAATACGAAATAGATTTTCCACCAACTTTCACGTAATCCGTTTCAGTTCTTAGTCTCTTTCCATTACACAGATTACATTTTGTCTTTCCTCTGTAACGGGAGAGCATCACCCTATTTTGAATTTTATAGCTTTTTTCTTCAAGGGTTTCAAAGAATTTATGCAAACCAATAAAGTGTTTGTTTCCATCCCAAACTAATTCTTTTTGTTCTTCGGACAGTTCAAACCATGGTTTGTGAATGGGGAAATCAAATTTATAGGCAGCATTTACCAATTGATCCCTATACCAGCTCATACTTTCACCGCGCCAAGGGAATACGGCATTTTCATAAATGGAAAGCGCAGTATTAGGAATGACAAGGTCTTCATCAATACCTATTACATCGCCATAACCTTCGCATTTTGGGCAGGCCCCATAGGGATTGTTGAAACTGAATAGGTGAACATTGGGTTCTAAAAATGTCATTCCATCCAATTCAAACTTATTGCTAAAAAGGCGTTGCTTGGAGTTAGACAACTCCTCAATGATACACTGTCCCTTACCTTCAAAATAAGCCGTATCCACTGCATTTGCCAACCGATTATAAAAATCTTCGTCATTCTTTGTTATTATCCTATCTATCACAAGATCAAATTCCTTTCCTATATTTTCAGGCGCTTGGTCTATCCTTATGACTTTCCCTTGGTATTTGATTCGGCGTACCCCTGTTTGGAAAACAATTGAAGGGATTTTAGCGAATCCCTATCCTCTCGTATGGTAATGGGGGCAAGGAGCAACAATTTGGTATCCAACTCAAATGATTTAACATATTCAATGACATCGGATACGGTATTTTTTTTCACCTCATTACCGTAAATTGGGGAAAAAGTCTTTCCAATGCGGGCATACAGCAGCTTTATATAATCATAAATTTCGGTTGTTGTGCCAACGGTAGACCTTGGATTGGTAGAATTTACTTTTTGTTCTATGGCAATCGCAGGAGCAATACCCTTTATATAATCGACTTTGGGTTTGTCTAATTTACCTAAAAACTGGCGTGCATAAGACGATAGACTTTCTACATATCTACGTTGTCCCTCGGCAAATAATGTATCAAAGGCCAAACTTGATTTCCCCGAACCCGAAAGACCGGTGATGACCACTAATTTATTTCTAGGAATTACCACATCAACATTCTTAAGATTGTGCAACTTGGCACCTTTTATAATGATGTTTTTTTTGGGGTCGACCTTTGATATTGTAGTCATATTCATAATTAAAGCTGCAAAGATACAATATGGTATTCAGCTAAAAATTTAATTGGGACAATTCTAAATTATGGCTGTATTTTTTCACATTTTTTTTGGAGTATTTATTTTTTTATATATTTGAAACTTAATAAAAATGAAGAGCCTATAGCCTAAAATTACTTTTGCAGTTAGAAAAGAATTAAAAATCCAAGCGCTGGAAAGGCGTTCGGATTCAAATTTTAACCCACAAAAGTAAGGCTTATGATACAGGCACTTGAAGACTCCCAACTAGTTAAGGACTATATGAACGGTAATGAAAGGGCCATCGAGGTTCTTATCAACCGTCACAATGCACGCTTGACCGGTTTCATCTATTCCAAAGTAGGGGACTGGGAATTAACCGAAGATATTTTTCAGGATACTTTCATGAAAGTAATACGTACGTTAAAACGTGGAGCGTATAATGAAGAGGGTAAATTTTTACCATGGGTAATGCGTATTGCCCACAATCTCATTATAGACCATTTTAGAAAAAGCAATAGAATGCCCATGTGTGATGGTTCGGATTCCTTTAATATCTTTTCTTTAATGGGGGATGAAAAACTGAATGCCGAAAAGCAACTGATAAAGCAACAAATCGATACCGATTTGGTACGTATGATCAAGGAGCTACCGGAAGATCAACAAGAGGTACTACAGATGCGTCTATACAAGGATATGAGCTTTAAGGAAATTTCAGAAAATACTGGTGTAAGTATCAACACCGCCTTAGGTAGAATGCGCTATGCATTGATCAATCTTAGAAAACTGGTAGAGGCCAATAGTATAGTTTTAACGAATTAATTGGTAACAGGTCGAGTGGATCTACTATATTGAACCCGTTGACGTTTCTTAAGTGAAACAAATACGGAAGAATATGGAAAAAATTTACTCAACCAAGATTAATAAAGCAAAAGAAGTATCCGCAAAACCGGAAACCATTAAATTTTTGTTGGACTACTCAAAGTCACTCAAGATTACGGAAGCAAAAGGCATCCAATTTGAAAGTAACTTGAACTAAAACATTTTCAATTATAGAATTTAGACCCCGGGGAATTTTTTCCCGGGGTTTTGTTTTTTATCGATTAGCCTAACGGTAATTGAAGTTTGCGCCATCTTCATTTTATTCCAGCCTTTTTTTAATGGGCACAGGCAACTTATAAAATGTGCATTTATTGCATAGAAAATAGGTTTTCATGTTTTCACATCAAAAAAAGGCGTTTTTACAACATACTTTTTCCTACAGGGGGTGATTTATCTAGTTTTATATCACAATTGAACGACTAATTACAATTAATTAATAACCAAAATCAGGATCCCCACCCTGTCACCTAATGAAAGTAACTAATATGGAATTACAGATTGAAGATTCAGAACTAGTAAGAGATTATATCAGCGGCGATGAAAAAGCCTTGGAGATCCTTATCCATAGACATAATCAACGTATTACAAGCTTTATTTATTCAAAAGTTTTAGATAGGGATATCACGGAGGATATTTTTCAGGATACCTTTATTAAGGTTATTAAGACTTTAAAAAAGGGCACCTACAGTGAAGAAGGTAAGTTTTTGCCTTGGGTGATGCGTATAGCTCATAACCTTATTATAGACCACTTTAGAAAAAACAAAAGAATGCCCATGTTCGAGGGGAACGAGGATTTTAATATCTTTTCTGTAATTGGGGATGACAAGTTAAATGCTGAAAAGCAATTGATAAAAGATCAGATCGATACTGATTTAAGGGAATTAATTGAAGAATTACCTGATGATCAAAAAGAAGTTCTTGTAATGCGTATCTACAAAGATATGAGCTTCAAGGAAATTTCAGAAAATACAGGAGTGAGCATCAATACAGCTCTTGGAAGAATGCGATATGCGCTGATCAATCTTAGAAAGATTATTGAAAAACACAATATTGTCCTTACGAATTAGTCTTCTTTAAATAAGATAAACAATATTTCCTTTTGAGTTACGTTAATTTAATGTAACAACAATGGAAATATGGAAAAAATTTACTCTAATTATCAGGAAAGAACCGAGTTTAAAAAGGTTTGCCCCAAGACAATCAATTTTTTGTTGAGTTTTTCAAAGGCATTATACGATGTCAAGTATAAGGACTTGGAGTTCGAAACTTTTTTAAACTAAAATATTGACCCGCTTAGCGGGTCTTTTTTTTACTTAAATATTCGTCAATTACAGATTTCCTTCCAATGGTTTTGGTAATTATATCCTTTTCCAAATCCCAACCTCTTGCAGGCGAATAGTCCCTACCATACCAAATGATTTGCAAGTGGAGGTCGTTCCATAACTCTTTGGGGAATAACCTCTTAGCATCTTTTTCAGTTTGGGCTACATTCTTTCCGTTAGAAAATCCCCAGCGGTACATCAACCTATGGATATGTGTATCCACAGGAAAGGCAGGCATACCAAATGCTTGGGAAACCACTACACTTGCAGTTTTATGGCCAACTGCGGGTAACTCTTCTAAAAGATGAATATCCTTGGGAACTTCACCATTATATTTTTCAATCAAGATTTTTGAAAGTCCATGTATCCCTTTGGATTTCATAGGCGATAACCCAACAGGTTTAATGATTTCCCTGATTTCCTCCACACTCATTTTTACCATTTCAAAAGGATTATCAGCCCGTTCAAAGAGAAGAGGGGTTATTTGGTTGACCCTTACATCCGTACTTTGTGCGGACATCAATACCGCTATCAAAAGGGTGTACGGGTCTTTATGTTCCAGGGGAACCGGAATTGTTGGGTAGAGTTCCCGTAATTTGGAAATTGCAAATGATACTTTTTCCGCCTTCGTCATTTTTGTTTAATTTTATAAAAATAATATTGAACAAAATATAAGATAATTGACTATGAAAACACTAAAAGAGGGGGATAAAGTTCCCGAATTTTCTGCCAAGGATCAAGATGGCAATACTATTAATTTATCTGATTATAGCGGAAAGAAGTTGATTGTTTTTTTCTATCCAAAGGCAAACACTCCTGGTTGTACTGCGGAAGCATGTAACTTAAGGGATAACTACAAATCATTGCAAGATGCTGGTTATGAGTTGCTAGGGGTAAGCGCGGATTCACAAAAAAAGCAGTCGAATTTTAAAAACAAATATGAATTTCCATTTCCCTTACTTGCAGATGAAGACCATACCGTCTTAAATATTTTTGGCGTTTGGGATCCGAAGAAATTTATGGGCAGGGAATACGATGGAATACACAGAAAAACTTTTGTTATAAACGAAGAAGGCAAAGTTTCCAAGGTTATAGATAAAGTAAAGACTAAAGATCACGCCTCCCAATTGTTAGATTAAAATATGCCCCCTAATAGGGGGTTATTTTTTTTCTATTTCCTTTTCAATTTCTTCAGGTTTCGATAGTCCTTTTTTGTTGAATAGGTTTTTTTCCTTTATTATTTCTGCAATTCCTTCCGGTAGCATTTCTTCCCAACCATCTTCACCGTTCATGATTTTTCTCAATACATCCCTGGAGAAAATATCCATGATTTCGGGCTCATAGTCAATAATGTCCATGACCTTACCATTGTATTTGAAGAACTTGTAAAGCTCCTTCATTCTTGGATGAACTTTTACATTGTTACTGGTCATTACTTGGCCAGTATCCGGATTTTTCATAGGATAGAGGTATACTTGAAGATCCTTGAAGAACAATTTACCAAAGGCTTCCAATATGCCCCCACTTAAGTGGCGATAGTATTTCTCATCAAAAATATCCACAAGGTTGTTAACCCCCATGGTAAGTCCGATTCTGTTCTTGGTATAATTATTAAAATATTCTACCAATTTATAGTATTCCTGAAACTTGGAAATCATTACACAGTGTCCTAAAGAGCATAATAACTCTGCCCTGTCCATAAAGTCTTCTTCATCAATTTCTCCGGAAGCCTTTAGGTTGGATAATGTAATTTCAAAAATGACAATGCTGTTTTCCTGATCCACTTGGGGGTCTCGGACAAAAATGTCATAGGATTTATGGAACATATCCATGTTGACCTTGGTAACCGGCCTAAAACTTCCCCTGAGTGCTAAAATGTTTTTCTTGTAAAGAACGGCCGCTGGCAATAGGTTGTTACCATCCAGATCGAACATTACGGCGTCGGTCATATCGTTTCTGATCAATTGAAGGCTCATAAGCCTATTATCTACCTCCTTAAAATTAGGGCGGAAAAATTGATCATATCTATTTCCAAGGTATCCTTATCTATATGGTCATATAGATATTTCAACATTTTCTTTGGCTTATGGTACTTATAGAAGGCACCATAAATAAGGTTAACACCTAAAATGCCAAGCGTCTCTTGCTGAAGCCTGGCTTCGTTCTGCTTAAATCGAACGTGCAATACTATTTCATCGTATTCCTTACGGGTAGGGTCAAGTTGATACCGGATACCAACCCAGCCATGTCCTTTGTAACGTTTTGAAAAATCTATGGTCGCAACGGTATTGGCATAGGAAAAGAAAACCCTATTGGGGTGGGCCTCACGACTGATTCTTTCTTCCATGAGTTGCATCTCATACTTGAGCATGGTTTTTAATCGTGCCTGACTTACATAACGTCCGTCCGATTCTACACCATAGATTGCATCACTAAAATCCTTGTCATAGGCGCTCATGGCCTTCGCTATCGTTCCTGATGCACCACCGAGACCGAAAGAAATGTCTCGGCTGTCTCCTGTCCGGCTCCAATCTCGGCAAAAGTGCCATATATATCGGGATTCAGGTTTATTCGTAAAGTTTTGGCTTTGATCGATGGGATATTCTCGAAAACACTTTCTCTCTTTAAAACTGAGGCCATTCTAGTAGTTTATTTCAACAAAGTTATAAAGAAAGGGCAACCTAATAGCCAATAGAATTAAAAAATTCCCGATTGTGATATTAATTACTCTTTAAAGATTCAATTGGAATTAACCTAATTTACATATGGGCCTTTCTTTTCTTAAATAAGGAGTAAATTTGAGGTCTATGGAAGAAGGCTTAAGGATTACTTTTCTTGGAACGGGTACATCGCAAGGAATACCAATTATTGGTAGTTCACATCCCGTCTGTTTAAGTGAGGATTCTAGGGATAAAAGGCTTAGGGTTTCCGTACTTCTTTCCTGGGGAGCCTATAATTTTGTAATTGACTGCGGTCCGGATTTTAGGCAACAAATGTTAACAAATCAGGTAAATAGGTTGGATGGGATTCTATTTACACATGAACATTCAGATCATACAGCTGGTATAGATGACATTCGACCTTTTTTTTCAGGCAGGGCGACATTCCCATTTATGCCCATAAAAGGGTGGTAAAATCATTGAAAAGACGTTTTGATTATATATTTCAGGAAAAAGATCGGTACCCAGGCGCTCCGTCCGTAGCGATCAATTATGTAGAAAAAGATAAAAATTTTGAAATAGGTGACCGGTTGGTAACCCCAATTCAGGTAATGCATAATCGGCTAAAGGTTTTTGGATATCGCATTGGAGGCTTTACCTATTTGACTGATGTTAAATCAGTTGAGGAGGAGGAATTCGAAAAAATTGTGGGCACTAAGGTATTGGTAGTGAATGCCTTGCGCATAGAGCCCCATCATTCCCATTTTAATTTAGAAGAGGCACTGACCTTTGTTGAAAGAGTAAAACCGCAAAGGGCCTATTTTACCCATATCAGCCATCTGCTGGGATTTCATGCCGAAGTTGAAAAGAGTCTTCCGGAAAATGTACATTTGGCCCATGATAATCTTAGCATATCATTATAACACATGAAAAAGAACATCTATCTATACCTATTTATTTTTACTGCTTTGATATGTTTATACCTGGCCGTAAGTGGAAGTAAAATGTCCACTGCTAGCAACAGTAGAATTCAAAGTTTGGAGAACAAGGTCGATGCTTTGAAGGATTCCCTACAGCAATCGGAATTAAGAGCTTTGGAAATGCAGTATTTTTCTTTGGAGAACAATGATGATGCCTTGGCCTACTATGACCATTTGGAGCTTGAAAACCCAACCAGGTACATTTCAGACAAATTATTGGAAACGAATGAGTCCAAGGGAGATAATCCACTGGTGCCTTATGAGGGCATGGAGAACGACTTTAAGATAAATAAAATTAAGATACTCAACCATAAATGGATTTTGGCCGATTTTTCTGATGGTAAATATTGGGGGGAAATTTTGATCCGTTATGAACTAAAGGATGATTTGGGTGTTGACTTTACACTAATGGACCATCTTTTATATACCGAAGTAACTAACGGTTGGCTATCAACCACTTTTTAAACGAGTAAAAATTCGGGGTGCTACCCCATGCCCAACGGGGAACTCTTCAAAAATATTACTAACACCTAATTTATCCAGGATTTTTGGGGCTTTTTGTGCCCATTCCATGGGGATTACTTGGTCTACCTGTCCGTGAGAGGCATAGATTTTCAATGAATCAAAATTGTTATTGGCATAACCTTTCTTTAGAATTCTTTCATTGATATAACCGCTAAGGGCTACGACCCTTTTAATTTTTTCAGGGTAGGAGAGTGCAACCGCATAACTGAGAATAGTACCTTGGCTAAAACCAAGTAACGTAACATCTTTACTGGTCAAGTTGATAGGTGTTACAGGCCTCTTCTATAAAGGAGACAATTTTATCTCGGGATTCAATGGCTTGCTGATCATCACTCCATTTCCCTTGTTCATTATCAAAATGAATGGCATACCATGCATAACCAAAAGGTTGCAGTGTATATGGCGCCCTTACCGAAATAATACAATACTCGTGGGGCAATTCATCGGCAAATGAATAAAGGTCCTCCTCATTGCTTCCGTAGCCATGTAACATAAATAGCACCGGAGCTTTACCCTGTCTAATTGAGGAAGGTCTAATGATATGTTCTAAGGATAGGGGAGCAGTGGTCATGTCTTATTGAATAAATGTAAACCATTTTTGAAAATGGGTTCCCAGTAAAGGTACAAGTTGTTTCTTGTTATTTAGTGCGCCTAAAAAACCATAGAACCAAAGTGCCGGATAACAGATGTAAAGTCCGTAAAGGCCATATTGGTTGTACCAAACACTGGAAAACAGGGCAAAGGCATGAAATAGAAGATGAATACCAAAAGCTTGGCGTGTATGAAAGCGGGCATAATCATGTTTGGGTTCCGCATTCATGGTAATGGCTATAATGGCTCCCACCAAGGTCAAATAAGCAATAATTGCCGTATTTTTTCCCTCTATTGTTTTTTCGGCCATACTATTTAGTCGTTTAAGTACACTTGGTCATTAGCAATAGTGCCCAACACTTTCCCCTTTAACATATGGTTCAGAAATAGGCTGTTTTTAGAGCTACTGGTGATATGGGCTTCGGTAAAGGTATATTCGACAGTTGGGTCGAAAAATGTCAAATTAGCTTTGACACCCTCTTTCATTTCAGGAACTTCAATACCAAAGGTTTTCCTTCCACGGGTTAGCATATCTATGGTTTCCTCCGTTGAAAAAAGTTGGTTCAATGCCCCGAAACTACTTTCGAGACCAATGGTACCATATTCAGCGTGGTCAAATTCCACTTTTTTAAGTTCAATATTTAAGGGTGTATGGTCTGAAGTCACAAAGTCTATGATCCCATTTTTAACCCCCTTAATTAGTTCCTTTGCATCCTTGGAAGTTCTTAAAGGTGGCAATACCTTGAAATTAGTCTCAAAATCCTCCAATACCTCGTCCGTCTTAAATATATTATGAATCGCTACACTGCAGGTTACATTAAGGCCCTTTTTCTTGGCGGCTGCTATAAGTTTTACAGAATCAGCCGTACTTACTGTAGGAATGTGCAGTTTGCCACCGGTGTATTCCAAAATAAAAAGATCCCTTGATACCTGAAGTTCTTCGGCCATGGACGGTATTCCTTTTAGTCCCAGCTTTGTGCTTGTAACTCCCTCGTTTACGATTCCTTTTCCAGCGATTTGATGGTCCAATGGAAAAGAAAGAATCATACCGTTGAAGTTTTGTGCGTATTGTAGAGCGATTTTTAGCAGATTGGCGTTGGCAACGGCTTGTTTAAAATCGTAGAATCCTACCGCTCCAGCATTTCTCATGTCATAAAGTTCAGCCAATGTTTCGCCCTTGCCGCCAACTGTCAGGTTTCCTAGTGGATGTAGATTGGTAACCTCGCCTTTGCCGGCATTTTTCAAGAAAACGATATCTGAACTGCTATCGGGAAGCGGAAGACTATTCGGATTTAAAATAACATCCGTAAACCCACTTCTTGCTGATGTCCGAAGACCATTTTCAATAGTTTCCCTTTCCTCATAACCAGGTTCGCCAAAACTTACTCCGGTATCTATCCAACCCAAGGAAACATGTAGATTCTTGTTTTCAATGATTTTTGTCTTCGGCGGTGCATCTATAGATGTGCTAATTTTTTCTATAATGCCGTTCTTAATTAAAATATCTCTCTTCTTAAGATGAATTTCCTTGGTTGCCCCATTTACAATCTTTGCCGATTTTAGAAGTATGTTCATGTAAGAATTATTTTAAGAACCTTTGAAGGATGGATTCCAATAGCACAAAAACCAGTGCTAAAATAGCAAACCATTTCCAAAATTCGTTGACGCTATTCTTTTTTTGGACATCCTCGAAAAAGTCCGAAATGGAGGCAAAAACCTTGTCGTTTTCTACTTGGCTTAAATCCATAAACCTAAGGTCGCTTTCCTTTCGGTCATAATTAAAGCTAATTTTCCCCAAAGTTTCTTCTCCATTGATTATCTGAAAAATACCATCTTCGGTAGGGTTTTCGTCAAATGTCAATTGAACTTTCTTAGGTTGTGAAATTTGTGCAGGAATAAATTCGTAGTCATCCTTTGAGATCTTTAAAATATGGTCTTTGGATAAGGAGACAGGTATTTCCAATTCTTCATAGATTCCCAGGGTTTGATACAACTTTGGCAATTTTAAACTATTGCGGGCCATGTTATAAAATGTCGGTACAATAAGGGGTGAATTCTTAAAGTTCGAATTTTCTTGGTTCAGGGCAGATGAAAAGAAATAGGAATTCTCATTGCCAACAAGAAATGGATTCCCGTTTTGAAAAGTAAGTGCTTTTTGACTCGCGGAATTTAGATTATAATAACTATTTACACCAGGATATTGAAAATTTGTTACGCGATTATTGAAGACATTTCTATATAAAGGATGCTCAAAGGAAATGTTGGAAATAGCTGCCTCCTGCAATATGTACTGGCCATATTTTGTGTTGAAATAGGGAGAGGCAAACCTGTTGTAAGAAACAAGGTCACTATTTGGAGCCGGTATTACTACAAATGACCCTCCATTCCTAACAAAAGAGTGTATCGTGTTTTCCAATCCCCCAGGAATAGCTTCCAATTCGTTTAAAACCATTAGGTTGAAGTCTTCTATACCACTATAATTGACCTGGCTCAATGGTGTAGCGGTAAAATCAAATTCTTCAGGGTCGTATATTCTTCTCAAAAAGCCAGTATCAATATCAGAAATGGCTAGCACTTTTATCTTTTTAGGGCTTTCTACGTTAAAATAGAATTCGTTATCATAAGGAAGTCCCATATCTGCAATGACCAACCTACCGTCAATGGGTTCGTTTGCAGGAACCGAAAAAGTGACATCGGCGGTTGTTCCATCATTAAACGCTGCAGAGGTCTTTGCTATCAACCGATCTCCATTGTATAGGGAAACGGCGTGCGTTTCAATGTTAACACTTGAAGATAATAAAGTGGTCAATTCAATTACCTCGTTGTCTGAATCGGAGATATAAACGGAATCGATAGAAACGTTCGTTAAGTCTTGTGGCTCTTGTTTTATAAAATATATTTCAGAATCCTGACCTATTATTGGCAAAGGTCCCAGTATTTCCTGGAAGTCTGAAATAAGTACGGTTCTTTTAATGCTTTCTTTGTCGTTGGCAAACATAGTAGCACTTCTTAAAAGTACCTGATCCAACGTTAATTGGTTGGTACTGGGTGAGAGGTCGATCAGCTCATTTTGAATGTCCTCAATTTCCACATCTTCAAACGTCTTATCATTGGTCATCAAAGTGAAGGAATTGTTCTTAGGAACGTTCCTAATAATTTCCTGAACCATATTTTGTAATTGGGTACCATTGTCCAATTTAGCTTGCATGCTAAAGGAATTGTCCAAATAAATGACCGTTTCTTGACTTTTTAAGGCATTCTCGTTCGCACTAAATGGCTGGGCGAATGCAAAGATCAAGCCCGCAAAAATGCCCAATCTTGCCAAAAGGATAAGCCATTTTTTTAAAACACTGCTCTTTCTCGGATTCTGAAACTACCCTTTTTAGCAGTTTTACATTGGTAAAGGGAGTTTTTTTAAAACGGCGAAGCTGGAAAAGATGAATAATTATTGGAATCGCGAGTAGCAAAAGGGCCCAAAGAAGTTCGGATATTTAAACTGCATTCCTTATCGTGATTGGTCAAAGATAGGTATTTTGTTCTTAGGAGTGGATGAGGTTTTTTATTCTTCCATTAGAAATTTGTAGGGAAAAATCAGCAGAAAAAGAAATAGTCGGTCATGGGTTGCAAATGTCTTTTTTTAAAATAGTTTTTAATTTCCTTTTGCGCCCTCTCATTGGCCACGGTTACGATACTTTGGGAGTTTTCAATAGTATCCAATTCTTGAAACGGCTGCAGGGTCTTACCATAGATTTCCTTTCCAATTTTTTTTGGGTTATCGCAAATCCATGAGAATGCGATATTTTTATTTTTTAAGGACTTGGCTATTTTTTTTCCTTTAAAACCCGCGCCCCGGATAACCAAGGATCTTTTCGGGTCATAGTCTAACTTTAAAAAATAATGAAGTTTAATGTCCAAAAAATAATTTTGGGCGTAATGCTCACTAGTGCGGGACGTTCTGTTATCATAGTCTCTCCAATGGAGTAGGGTCTTATCGCATGGTATAATGCGTAATTTTTTTTCGTAAAAGCGGAAGGTAAGGTCGTAATCCTCTCGGATACCTATGGGGATTAAAACCATCGCAAGCCTCAAAATCTGCGCGGTAGACCATCCAACAAGGGGAGGGGATAACGCACTCTTTGTAAATTTCGTTAAAATTAGTCCCCAACTTGGTTAAACCATTTAACCATTTTTCATAACGTTCATACCCATTACTAATTCCTCGATGAGAAAAATATTGAACCTGTCCTACAGCTATGTTTCCCTTTCCATGTTGTAGTAAAGAATCCGTCATCACCTGAAGACGGTTTGGAGCCATGATGTCGTCCGAATCCATTCGGAGATAAAGGTTCCATTACTATGTACATAAGCAGTTTGGAGGGCCGGAATAACTCCAGCACCCTTATTTTTATATACCTTGATGCGAGGGTATCCATCGGCAAATTCTTGTACAATTTTAAGGCTATTATCTCCGGAATGGTCGTCGACCATTATGACTTCCCAATGTGGATAGGTTTGGGTTACAACGGAGTTTAGGCATTCTCTGAGATAAGGCTCGGTGTTCTTAAAAGGAATGATAATGCTCACCAGTGGGTCTAACATAGGAAGCAATTTAGGAAAATGTTTGTATCCAATAGTCAAAGGGCAACCAATGGATTAAATGAAAAGATGAGAATAATAGCAGAAAAGTTTTTAAAAGAAATAAAATCCTTTCTATATTTGCACCCGCTTAGGAGGAATGGCAGAGTGGTCGAATGCGGCAGTCTTGAAAACTGTTGAGGGTCACACCTCCGGGGGTTCGAATCCCTCTTCCTCCGCAAAACCCGTAACATTTGTTACGGGTTTTTTTATTTTTATCCGACATTTTAGTTTCTAACTATTAGTTCTGCCATAACCAGAATTTGATTATTTCCTAAATTTTACCATTTCAAATTATGTATTCAATAACAATGGGTACTAACGCGTGTTAAATAAAACATAAGTTTTTTTTAAAAATGGGTTTAAGACCTAGCTTTGAGAGACCAAGAAAAACAAACTACCATCTTTACCCTATGAAATTCAAGTATATAATCTATTTGCTGCTTGCGGTGGGTTTGGGAGGCATGATCGTATACCGCATTAATGCCAATGCCAATATTGGAAAGCCTGCAAAACCCTCTACAGAAATCAAAAAAACTACCGTTAAGGGGGTAGTTCTGACCCCCAGGAAATTTGATGATAACATCTCGCTTTCTCGGAACGTTGGAGGCAAACGAACAAATTGACATCCGAAGTGAGGTCTCCGGAGTAGTTAAGAGTATCAACTTTCAGGAGGGTAGTAAGGTCAATCAAGGGCAGGTACTTTTTAAGGTTGATGATATAGAACTTCAGGCCCAGCTTTCAAAAGCAAAAACTGCAGAAAAATTAGCGGCAGAAAATGAAAGAAGGGCTCAACTATTATTAGACAAGCAAGCCATTAGTCAGGAGGAATATGATATTGCAAGTGCTGATTTTCAGTCGGCAAATGCGGAGGCATCCCTGATATCCGCCCAATTATCAAAAACCATAATTCGGGCTCCTTTTACTGGAACCATCGGACTCCGTTCCATTTCAGTGGGAACCTATGTAACACCTTCCACCCCTGTGGCCAAACTTGTAAACACCAGTAAATTGAAAATCACTTTTTCCATTCCGGAAAAGTATGCATCCCGGATAAGAGAAGGCTCTAACTTTACCTTTAAGACTTCTGATGCCTCCAAAGATTATTCTGCGACTATCTACGCCATAGAACCTGAGGTTGAGATTGCCACTAGAACATTAAGAATGCGGGCCGTTGCCGACAACTTGGACGGAACGTTATACCCAGGCGCCTATGCGAATGTGGTTTTACCCCTACAGACGGTAAATGATGCCCTCTTGGTTCCTTCGGAAGCTTTGATACCAGTACAAAATGGAAAGAAAATTTTTGTAGCAGAAAATGGTAAGGCCAAAGAAATAGATGTGGAAATTGGTGCACGCACGGGATCCGAGGTTCGCGTATTGAATGGATTGAACGTTGGGGATACCGTATTGACATATGGGGTAATGGCCTTAAAGAACGGGGCCCCTGTAACCGTTGAGATTGAAGAAACTGTACTAAAGCCAGCGGAGTAATGAATCTATCTACCCTAAGTATTAAGCGACCAGTACTGACTATCGTAATGAACATTACCATAGTACTGTTTGGTATCATTGGGTATACTTATTTAGGAATTAGGGAGTTCCCATCCATAGATCCAGCACAAGTATCCGTAAGAACAAGTTATTCCGGGGCCAACGCGGATATCATCGAGTCCCGGATTACGGAACCCTTGGAAAAGGCTATCAACTCCATTGATGGTATTCGTAATATTACTTCCTCTAGTGTTCAAGGTTCCAGTTCTATAAGTATTGAATTTAACCTCGATAAAAATTTAGAGGATGCCGCTAATGATGTGCGTGATAAGGTTTCACAGGCTATACGTAGTCTGCCCGAGGATTTGGATGCTCCCCCGGTTGTTTCTAAATCTGATGCAGATGCCCAACGTATTCTTTCAATGACCGTACAAAGTGATGATAAGAATATATTGGAGTTGTCCGATTATGCGGAGAACGTTATCACCCCAAGAATAGAAACCATTCCAGGGGTGAGTAGTGTACAAATTTGGGGTCAAAGAAGATATGCGATGCGTTTATGGATAGACCCCATAAAATTGGCTTCTTATGGATTGACCGTGGCCGATGTACGAAGTGCCCTTCCGGCACAGAATGTGGAATTACCTTCCGGAAAATTGACAGGGGACAATACAGAACTTGCTGTTAAAACTATTGGAAATCTTCAAACCGAGGAACAGTTCAATAACATCATTATTAGGGCCGAAGGTGAAAAGTTGGTACGTCTTAGCGATATTGGAAAGGCCTCACTGGAAGGTGAAAATATGGAGACCAAGATGAGCGATTCGGGTCAGCCCATGGTGGCAACGGCGGTCATTCCGCAACCTGGAACCAATTATCCGGAGATCGCCGATGCCTTTTATGAGGAGTACGAAAAATTGAAAAAGGACTTACCTGAGGGATTTAAGCTCAATGTGGTTATTGACGATACCGTTTTTGTAAAAAAGGCGGTAACAGAAGTAGGGGAAACACTATTGATTTCCATAATACTGGTAATCCTTGTCATTTACTTTTTCTTTAGAGACTGGTCAATGGCCTTGCGGCCCTTGATCGATATTCCGGTTTCATTGATAGCCACTTTTTTCATTATGTGGTTGTTTGGTTTTTCTATCAATGTACTTACCCTTTTGGCCATTGTTTTGGCGACTGGTCTTGTTGTGGACGACGGAATTGTGGTCACAGAGAACATTTATAAGAAGGTAGAAGAGGGGATGAGTCCCATTGAAGCGGCCATAAAAGGATCTAATGAAATTTTCTTTGCCGTAATTTCCATATCCATTACCCTGGCAGCGGTTTTTCTTCCGGTTATATTTTTGGAGGGTTTTGTGGGTAGGTTATTTAGGGAATTTGGGGTTGTACTAGGCGCTGCGGTGTTGGTGTCCGCTTTTGTTTCGCTTTCTTTGACACCAATGCTGAATGCCTACTTAATAAAACCCGGGAAACAAAAACAGTCCAAATTCTATCATTTTACGGAAAAATATTTTGTAAAAATGAATGATTACTATGCCGAGACTTTAAGAGGGTTTATGAAAAAGAAATGGCTTAGTTTCCCCATACTGATAGGATGTTTGGGTCTTATTGCACTTTTTTACACCCTTTTACCAAAGGAAACTGCCCCTTATGATGATCGAAGTTTTGTCCGTTTGAACGTGACCGCTCCGGAAGGTTCTTCTTATGAGTACATGGATCGGTTGATGACGGATATTACAGAATTGATCAACGACTCCATTCCGGAAAAGAAAGTAAGCCTCGTCTTGACTTCTCCAGGTTTTGGAGCTTCCTCGGTCAATAGCGGAAGGGCAAATGTGGCCCTTGTGGATCCTAGTGAACGGGAACGTTCCCGAATGAAATAGCCAATGACCTCGGTAGATGGGCCAAGGCCTATGTGGGTGGAAAATCCAATGTGTCGGAGAGACCTACCATATCCGTAAACAGAAGGGGAGGACCTCCAATCCAATTTATAATTCAGGCACAAAATTTTGAAAAACTTGAAGAAAAAATTCCTGAGTTTATGGCAGAAGCTGAACAGGACGAAACGTTCTCCTTTGTAGACGTTAACTTAAAATTCGACAAGCCTGAAATTTATGTGAACATCAATCGTGAAAAGGCGGAGAGCCTCGGGGTTTCGGTGCGTGATGTTGCCCGGACCTTACAATTATCCTTGAGCGGACAACGTTTTGGATACTTTTTAATGAACGGTAAGCAATATCAGGTAATTGGTCAGTTTGACAAAAAGGATAGGGATGCTCCAATGGACCTAACATCCATTTTTGTGAAGAACGATGATGGATTATTGATTCAGTTGGATAATTTGGTGGAAACTGTTGAGCACAGTAGCCCACCGCAATTGTATCACAACAACAGATATATGTCCGCAACCGTTTCTGCTAATTTGGCCCCGGGTAAAACTATCAACGACGGTATCGAGGCCATGGAGGCAATTAAGGACAAAGTTTTGGACGATTCATTCACAACGGATTTGGGTGGTGAGTCCCGTGATTTCGTGGAAAGTAGTTCCAATACCCTTTTTGCTTTTGGGCTGGCTTTATTATTGATATTTCTGATTTTGGCCGCTCAATTCGAAAGTTTTATAGATCCCTTTATTATTATATTGACCGTACCTATGGCAGTTGCCGGCGCTATGTTTTCTTTATGGCTTTTTGGTCAATCCTGGAATATATTCAGCCAAATTGGAACCATCATGTTAATTGGATTGGTGACCAAAAATGGAATATTGATTGTAGAGTTCGCAAATCAACTTAGGGAACAGGGTATGTCCAAACACGAGGCTATTTTCAAGGCCTCTGAATCTCGATTGAGGCCTATTTTAATGACAAGTTTAACCATAGCTCTTGGGGCTTTGCCAATTGCCCTGTCATTAGGAGCGGCATCTACCAGTAGAATTGGGATGGGAGTGGTTATCATTGGAGGAACCATGTTCTCATTGGTATTGACCCTCTTTGTTATTCCTGCTTTATATTATTTATGATCCAAGGAAAGAGTGGAAAGGCCTGAATTCAAAGTATTAGAAACGTATTAAAATGCCATATCGAATACCTATAAGTTCATTATTTATTGTTTTGAACATTTTTATAATTACTGCACAGGAGGTGCTCACTATTGATGAGTCAGTAAAGTTGGCCTTAGAAAATAATTTTCAGATACGTACGGCCAAGAACGATTTGAAAGTCGATGAATATGGAGTTAGTTTGGGTTATGCAGGAATGCTGCCCTCTGTTCAAGCTAATATCACTGACAATAACAGGACTACTAATCTTTCCCAAGTGCGATTGGATGGAACCGTACAAGAACTGGACAATGCCGTAAACAATAGCCTAAATTATGGTGTAGCACTGGATTGGACACTTTTTGATGGTCTCAGAATGTTCGCGAATTACGAGCAACTAAAAGAAAACAGAAAATTAGGCGATGCGGAATTGAAACAGGTCATATTGACCACTGTAGGGGAGGTGATGATTACGTATTATGATTTGGTACAGCAACAGCAGCAACTTACCGCTTTGGATAGTACTATTTTGATTTCAAAACAACGGGTGGAATTGGCACAAAATAGGTTTACCATTGGGAAGGCCTCCAAATTGGAAGTTTTGAACGCCCAAGTGGATTTGAATACGGATGAAACCTTAATGCAGCGTCAAAAGGAACAATATGCCAATACAAAAATTCAATTGAACCAGCAATTGGCCCGTGACCTAGAGACCGATTTTAAGGTGGTACCTGAAATTTTTGTAGATGAATCCCTGCTTTTGGATGAACTTCAAACTATGGTCTTGAGCCAAAATCCCCAATTGTTGGCCTCTCAGATTAACAAGCGAATTTCGGAATTGGAATTAAAACAGATTAAGGCCGCTAGGTTGCCCACTATTACCGCTACCACGGGATATATTATTAGCGAATCTGAATCAAGTTTGGGATTTATCACTTCTTCCAATTCCAAAGGTTTCAGCTATGGCTTTGGCGCCACCTTGAACCTATTTGACGGCTTTACTCAAAACAGGGACGAGAAAATAGTGAAATTGCAGATAGAAAACTCGGAAGTGGCCATCGCCCAACGGAAGCAGGATTTATTGGCGACCTTGGGAACTACCTACCAAACCTACCTCACCAATGTGAGCCTTATCGAGCTAGAGGGAAACAATGAGGCTATTGCCAAGGAGAATTTGGACATTACTGTGGAAAAATATAGAATCGGTATTATACCTACCATTGAGTTTAGGACTGCCCAGTTAAATTATATCAATGCTAAGGTCAGGTTCAGTAATGCCAAATTTCAAGCAAAACTATCTGAAATCATCCTAAAGCAACTAGCAGGGAATTTATCCATTTAAATACTTGGCTTTTTTATAGTACTAGTCCATTACAAACTTAAACCCTCCGGTAATGATATAGGAGCTAAAGGTAGTATCACGGTCGTATTTGTAAAATTTAAGGTCGATACTTTTTAGTCCGAATTCCCAAATATGCATTTGGGTGAAAATGTCCGTATAGGAAACACCAAAGCCTAATTGATTGGCTTTGTATTCAGATAAATCATAGTCGGATGTATAGAACTCCTGAGTGGATAGGTGTGTTTCGTACCCACCAAAATAGTCCGCTGCGCTTTGATTGTAGAAACGATAGGAAGGATACAAGGTAAACTTATCAGAAATTTTGATAGGAACTTCCAAACTGGCGGTGTGTGAGTTAATGCCCCAATCATCAAAATAATACCGATAGAAAGTGCGAACCGTAATCAATTCATTCACAAACCAATTTAGCCTACCTCCCATAGCTACCTTAAACCTACTGTCAGGTAGTCTTTCCACATCATCTGCCAATTGAAAATCTTCGATGAAGGAATCCGCTACATCAATGAAATAAACACGTTGAAATGGGGTAGAAAGCAGTCCTTGCTGTTTTACAAAATCTAAAGCGAGCGAACCTTGAAGGTTTTTATGTAATATTTGGGAAAAGCCCAATCCTATCGAATAAGAGTTTCTGTTTGTTTTGTCGAATTCAGTAAAATTTGGATTATAATTTACGTTGCCGGTAATTTCAGTAGGTCTAAAAAAGCCAATCCCGTTGTTTCCAAAAGCTCTCAGCTCAAAGGGATAAATGGTGTTCCAAGAATCCAAATACACATTTGCGTTAACGCTTATCTCTGTATTCTTTTCATTGAAAAGCCTAGAGTAACTTCCTCCAAAGCCAAAAGAAAAATAATCATATTCAGAGGATACGGATAGCTTCCCGGAAACGATATTATTTCGGTCATCCGAACTATGCGAATAGGAACCGGTTAGATTGACCCATACATCCCCACTGGAAGCCCCGGAACTGGCCACAAATGGGTCTGCCCTTCGACCGCCATCGAAAGGATTAATATTACTTGATGATGCTGAAGTATAGGCGGATACACCGGCATCTATGGTAAGTACATCGTCGTCATTCAATGGGATGGAGACTACAAAGGTTCCAGTAGCATCGGTCAATTTTTCAGTACCAATACCCCCACTGACTGCGGCATTGTCCCCATCTTGGGAATAGTAGCTGGTAAGGAAATCAACTTCGGTAGTTTCCAAAACCCGCTTCTTATAGGTACTATGGTCACTTTGATCTTGGGCATTGGCAATAGCTGCACATAACGATAGGAATATGATCAAATAATTTCTAAGACTCGTCATAATCAATGTTGTCCGTTTTCAATTAGTTGCACCCGCAACCCCCTCCTGTTTTTCCACCATTGGCACCTGCCGCCGCTTCCCTGTAAGAATGCATGGTCGTAACATTGCGGTCACAGGGCTTGTCCGCCAAAATCATATCCGGGTCGTTGATATTTACTTTCTCGTATTCCTTAACCATTACACAGCTGCTAAAGGAGACAACCATTAAGGTCATCAACATCAATTTTTTTATCATAATTTATCTATTTCGATATTATCGGATTTTGAAATGTTTCCATTGTCATCAATTATAATACATTCCACTTTGGGCAGTTGATTGATTCTGTCCGGACCAATTTCTTTTCCCATGACAAAAACAGAGGTAGCCAAAGCATCCGCCAATTCGGCCTTGGGGGCAAATACGGTCACACTAATAATGCCCGTAGCCGGATATCCGGTTCGTGGGTCAATAATGTGAGCGTACCGTTTTCCTTTGAAGTTTACGTAACGTTCATAATCTCCTGATGTTACCACAGCACCGTCCGTTATAGGCAACAGGGCAAACACCTTGTTTTTGTCCATTGGGTTCGTAATGGCCACTTTCCGAAATTCCCCATTGGCCTGTTTTCCCCAAGTATTCATATCCCCGGAAGCATTTATGATACCCGCCACCACACCATGTTCCATCAACAATTGCTTTGCTTTGTCCGCGGCAAATCCTTTTCCTATTGCCCCAAAACCGATTTTCATGCCTTCCATTTTCAGAAAAACAGTCTGTTCTTCTCGGATTCAAAATAATATTTTGAAAACCGACCTTCGCTACCGATGCTGTTATTTCTTCTTCAGGCGGCATTTCCTTCATGCTGCCATCGAATTTCCAAATACGGTCCATAGAAGCATAACTGATATCAAAGGCACCATCCGTTAATTTTGAAATACCGATAGTTCTCTTGATCAATTCATATAGCTCCGATTCCACTTGCACAGGTTTAATCCCTGCATTTCTGTTAATCTCGGAAGTCTCGGGAATTTGGGTCCCAAGAGGATATCAATTTTTCTATTCGTGATATTTCATTGACCGCTAGATCAATATACTTATTTGCGTTGGCCGAATCATTTGCCACCACGGTAATGTCAAAACGGCTTCCCATCAACTTAAGCGTACGTTGATAGTTCTGCTGTGAAAAAATTACAGTAGAAGTCAAAAGAGCCCAAACAAAAATTATATTTCTCAAACTATTCCATAAAGGAATCCAAAAGCTGTATATATTCTTTTGGACTCATTTTTTTATAACTGGTCTCTCCCTGTACGTTGCCTTGCTCATCTAAAACAACCACAAAAGGAAAAATACCATTTTTGTTATATTGTTCGGCAAGCTTGGCATTTGCCTTGGCTTGGTCTTCAGGAAGGGCATTCAGTTTTTTTCTAGGAAAATCTGCCTGAAGCATTACATAATGGTCCTCGGCATATTTTTGAAATTCATCCGTACTCCAAACTTCCCGGTCCAATTTAATACAAGGGGCGCACCAATCAGAACCCTGGAATACCAAAATAATCGGCTTGTGATTCTCTCTAGCTATTTGTTGCGCCTTGCCAAAATTGGTTTGCCATTCTTGCGAAAGGGCCGATGTTATACCCACAAAGAAAAAAATGGAAAGCAAGTTTATTTTCAAGTTCATCTCTATTTTTATTAATCGCTTAGTCAATTAGTGTACCAAAAGCTTTCAATTAAAACCCAATTTTTTACTCCCCGATAAGGTTGTAGGTTCCTTTGGTTAAGAATTGGGTTTTTGGTGCAAAACTATCCGCCTCCTGTATTATGGAAAATCCATCATGCTCATCAGATACAGTAACTACTTTTTGTGAAAAATAATATGTGTCCCCTTCCTTTTTTTCCAGTACCAATACATTGGGGCTATCCTCAATGGTTACGATGGCCGTATTTGGCAAGGCCTTTTCCTGAATGTCTTCCGTTATAATGTTTGCTTCCACGAACATTCCCGTCAGGAAGTTTTCCTTTCCTTCCTCCTCTAAATGTCCATGTACCTTTATAGTCCTATTTTCGTCGATGGAGGTGCCTACCAAATGCACTTCAGCTTTAAAGGTCTCTTGAGAGGCCTCCGGTATAGTAAAGGTAATGCGTTGGCCCTTTTTCACTTTCATGATATCTTTCTCAAAAACAGAAAGTTCTAAATGAACATGGTCATTATCAATAATTTCCAAAATGGCCGAAGCTGGGGAAACATATGCTCCTTTTGTCACGTTTACCTTCGTAACACTTCCTGAAATGGGAGCCTTAACTGATACAGTTGAAACGATATTTCCATTTTTAACTTGTTCAGGGGAGATGTTTAGCATAATCAATTGCTTTTGCAATCCGGTATGCTTCGCCAAGGCAGATTTATATTCGCTTTCCGATTTCAAAAAATTCTTTTGTGATGTAATGTTCTCTTCGGACATGATCTTGTGTCTTTCATATTCAGCCTTTAAGTAGGAGAGCTGTTCGTTTACCTCCAAATACTGCTGCTGAAGGTTTACAAATTCGGATTCTCCAGGGTTACCAAGGTCTGTCCTTTGCTTACCTTGTCACCAATTAAAAATGGGGTTGTTTTAATATAACCTCCCATAGTGGCATTTACGACCGCTCTATTTTCCTGGTGGTACATCGATCATGCCGTTTACGCTTACACTAATTGGAAAAGACATTTCTTTAATACTTCCCATTTCCATGGCAAGTTGATCAAATTGTGCCTGTGATACTTCAATAAAGGGGGAACCTTCGGTATCCCCTTGGTTTTCTGCGGAGATTGTTCCTTCACCACAACTGGCAATGCCCAATAAAAGGGCAAACGATAGAAAATAATATATAAATGACTTCATGGTTTTCTGTTTATAAGGTTAAGTAATTAATGGCAATTACCGTGGAATTATATTCTTGTAGTTTATTCAGATATTCTAGCTTTACATCATAAGCACTCTCCAAACTCTGTATGTATTGGTAAAAGTCTATTTCTCCATTCTGAAAGCTACTATTGGCCATTTTCAGAATTTCATCGGATAATAGACCTCCCTCGTTCTCATAGTATTCCAAAGAATTTGAGAGCACTTGAAGTTGCTTTTTCAAAGTTGACAATCTTGTACTGAGCTGTATCTCGTAATTGGTATAAGCGGCTTCCGCACTTAGTTCCGCGATTTTAGCCGACTTCATCCTTGAAGCTTTGCCGCCAAACAACAACGGAATCTTTAGCCCTAACTGGTAACCATGAAGGTTTCCGTTGAGGCCATCATTGGTACCTTGAAAATATTCCACGCCAATGTCGGGAAGCAGTTGTTGATTTTCCGGATTTTTTTCGGCCCTTTTTAAGTCGATTTGATTTTGATAAAAAGAAATTTCCGGGCTCGATGAAACAGTTATATCTTCTAAAGGCACCTTTAAAATAGGCTCTTCAGCAATAGCAATGCTATCTTGTGATTGTACTATCTTCATCAAATTCTGATAGTTTATATCTACATTCCTCAAAGCCTCGGCATATTTAAGTTGTACTTGCCGCTGTTTTGACGTTGCCGTTATTTTTTCGAGATAATTGGTTTCACCTAATTCAAATCGCCTATCGGCTATATTGGAAAAGTTACCATAAAGACTATCCAATATTTGAAAAACATTGGCCATCTCCCTAGCTACCTGGTATTGGTAATAACCTGAAACTACAGACCTTTCCAAATTCTTTAATTGGATGTCATAATTGCTTTTGGAAATGTTATAATGCTCTTTGTTCACCCTTCTTTTGGAAAAGTAAACAGTTGGAAAACTGAAACTTTGGGCAACTCCAAAAACCTTTAAAGGCAAATTGTTTATTGCTAGGTTGTTCTCATCATAGGCATAGTACACATCAGTTTTATCGAAATCGAAGGCACTATTGACATAAGCGTCCGATTGTTCCATTTGTAATTGATATGCTCTCAGACCGGCATTGTTTTCAATCGCGATAGGTATCAAGGCCTCTAAATTTTTTGACGCCTCCTGTGATTTTAGATGACCTGACCCAAAAATAATCAACAAACCAATTATGAGGTTGGTTTGTTTTGAAAGATGTGTGCTTTTTCGTTTCTGATGACTGCTCAGATAGGAATACAATACTGGCAATACAACTAGTGTCAAAATAGTAGCGGTAATCAAGCCACCAATAACTACTGTTGCCAAAGGACGTTGCACTTCTGCTCCCGCATTCGTTGATATGGCCATAGGTAAAAATCCAAGGGCAGCAGCCGAGGCTGTCAGAAGTACGGCCCTAAGCCTATCTTTGGCTCCTTCTTTTATTAAATCGTTCATGTTATCAAATTTATTAGACGCCTTCAACTCTTTGAAATGTTCAATAAGTACAATACCATTAAGTACAGCGATACCAAAAAGAGCGATGAAACCGACCCCCGCTGAAATACTGAAGGGCAAACCCCGTATCCATAACAAGAGCACGCCACCTACAGCTGCCAAAGGAATGGCCGAATAAATCATTAGGGCTTCCTTAACTGATTTAAAAGCAAAATAAAGCAGTATAAAGATGAGTATCAGTGCAATTGGCACGGCAATCATCAATCTTGATTTTGCACTTTGTAGGTTTTCGAACTGGCCTCCATAGGTAATGGAATACCCCACTGGAAGTGTAATGTTCTCATCTATCAGTTTTCTAACATCGTCTACTACAGATTGCAAATCCCTGTTTCGAACGTTGATACCAACAACGATTCTTCTTCGGGTATCGTCCCGTGAAATTTTTGCAGCACCTTCTCGGTAGGTGATCTCTGCCAATTCACTTAAAGGGATTTTTCCTCCGGAAGGAAGATCCACATATAGGTTTTTGAGATTTTCAATGTCCTGGCGTTTTTTACTATCAAGCCTGATTACCAAATCAAATTTCTTTTCCCCTTCAAAAACGCTTCCTGCCGTCTTACCGGCAAATCCCATGGAAATCATATCGTTCAAATCCTGGATATTAACACCGTATCTAGCAATCTTGGTGCGATTGTATTTAACGTTCATTTCCGGTAGTCCCGCAATTTTTTCTACTGAAATATCGGCGGCACCCGGAACATCTTGAATTAGTTCACCTATTTCCTTTCCTTTTTTAGCAAGAATATCCAAGTTTTCACCAAAAACCTTGATAGCAATATCGGCACGTACCCCTGTTATGAGTTCGTTAAAACGCATTTCAATGGGCTGCGTGAATTCAACCTCCATTCCTGGAATTACAGCCAAGGCTTCTTTGAAACTATCGGCCAATTCATCTTTTGATTCCGCTGATGTCCATTCGTCCTTAGGTTTTAGTATAATGATTACATCGCTTTCCTCCATGGACATGGGGTCTGTAGGTACTTCTGCGGCACCAATTCGGTAACCACTTGCTTTACCTCGGGAAATTGTTTCAATAGGATATTTTCTATCTCAGTGGTGATTTCAACAGTGTTACTCAAGGAAGTACCCGTTTTTAGTACAGGTTGAATTACAAAATCCCCTTCATCCAATGTAGGAACAAATTCACCTCCCATAGACAAATACAATGAA
This sequence comes from Maribacter litopenaei, assembly GCF_025244665.1. Classification (GTDB taxonomy): domain Bacteria; phylum Bacteroidota; class Bacteroidia; order Flavobacteriales; family Flavobacteriaceae; genus Maribacter; species Maribacter litopenaei. The sequence goes on from NZ_CP104205.1 coordinate 1,488,654, forward strand.
ACAGCAATAGCTAAAAGCGCCGCAGCAACCCCTAAAACCACTTTTTTACTTCGTAATGCCCAGTCTATAATAGGGTCGTACTTTTTCGTCAACCAATTCATTAGACGAACAGAGATGTTTTTATCAGTTGTTTTTGATGGTTTTAGAAAAAGGGAGGATACCACCGGAACATAGGTAAAACATAAAATCATGGCCCCAATTAAGGCAAAACTGAAGGTCAAAGCCATTGGCTTGAACATTTTGCCTTCCACCCCGCTCAGGGATAGTATGGGAATAAAAACAATTAGGATGATCAATTGACCAAAGATGGCAGAATTCATCATTTTAGTGGCACCAGTATAGGTAATACTATCCCTTAAATCTTGTTGTTCGCTTATAGTCAAACCGGCTAACTCGCTTCTTTTCTTGGTTACATTAAATGCAATAAATTCCACAATGATAACCGCACCATCGATAATGATTCCAAAATCAATGGCACCAAGGCTCATCAAGTTGGCATCCACACCAAAAATATACATCAACGAAAGGGCAAATAATAAACATAGTGGTATGACCGATGCTACCACGAGACCTGACCTAAAATTCCCTAATAACAATACCACCACAAAAATAACGATCAAACATCCAAGGATAAGGTTTTCGGTTACTGTGAACGTCGTTTTGGCAATAAGTTCGCTACGATCCAAAAATGCATTGATATAAACACCTTCTGGTAGTGATTTGGAAATACTCGCAACACGTTCCTTTACCGCTTCGATAACCTTTTTTGAATTGGCATCCTTTAGCATCATCACTTGGCCTAAAACCTTTTCACCTTCGCCGTTTCCTGTGATGGCACCAAATCGGGTTGCATTGCCAAAACCTACTTGGGCTACATCTTTTATATAGATGGGAACCCCATCGTTATTTTTAACAACGATGTTTTCTATGTCCTTTAGGGAGTTTACCAAACCTTCACCTCTGATAAAAAAGGCCTGGTTCACTTTTTCTATATATCCACCTCCAGCTACACTGTTATTCGTTTCTACCGCGGTAAACACCTCCTGCGCACTAATGTTCATGGCGTTTAGTTTCTCGGTATTAATAGCTACTTCGTATTGCTTTAAAAAACCGCCCCAAGTATTGACTTCTACCACGCCAGGAATCCCGGATAGTTGCCTTTTCACGACCCAATCCTGAATGGTTCTCAGGTCTTCCGCGGAATATTGATCTTTATATTCCGGTCTTACGTCTAATATATATTGGTAGATTTCTCCCAAACCTGTGGTTATTGGCCCCATTTCGGAGTGCCGAAATTGGAGGGGATTTTTTCAGAGGCCGATTTTATTTTTTCGGCTATTAATTGTCTCGGGCAAATAGGTACCCAGGTCATCCTCAAAAACAATAGTTACCACGGAAAGTCCAAATTTGGATACGGATCGAATCTCGGTCACACCGGGTAAATTCGCCATTTCTAATTCAACAGGATAGGTGATAAACTGCTCAATATCTTGGGTGGATAAATTTCTTGAGGTCGTGATCACCTGCACTTGGTTATTGGTCACGTCCGGGACCGCACCAATGGGAATTTTTGTAAGGGAATAAATTCCAAAACCTATAATGAAACAAGTAAAAAGAAGTACAATAAACTTGTTCTTTATACTGAAATTAATAATATGTGATAGCATATGTCATAAAATAATCAACATTAAAATTGTCCGAATTAGGTAATTCGGAATCGAAGTGTAATCTGATTAATTTATGAATACCGGGGCGGTTGTAGCAATCCTTTGGTGTGTGAGGAAGAAGAGGGTGGTTGATAATAAAAATTTGCGGCATTGTACTCCATAATCATTTGGGTCTCCAATTCGGAGTCCAACGGATCGGTAGTATAGGCCACAATGGAGCTTAAGTGGCAATGGTGCTGAAAGGGCAATTGTTCATGATCTTCTTTTTCTTCCTGATGTTCTTTTTCATGCGCCGCTTTCAGTTCTCCATAATGTTTTGATATAAAAACAAGTACGTTGTCTCCGTATTGTTCACTATGAAATTTGGCATGCTCGATGAATTCATCGATCTGGACTAAATCATCTGAATGAAGACCAATACTTTGTAATAGGATTACAAAGGACATTACTATGGAAAATAATTTGCTCACCGTAAGCAAATTTAAAGAAAGACTATAAAAATATGAATACCAACTTGTTAAATGGAATCAGTCTAAATTTAAGGAGTGAAGTATGCAATAACGTAAATGGATGTTGATAAATTCCATAAAATGGTAATTGTGAAACTAAAGTCAACTTTTATTTTTGCGGACTTTTAGTCGTATGGATAAATTAAAAGTTGGAGACAAAGTGTATAATACGAGGCAAAATGGATTTGCAGACTTTGTACGATACTCATTTTCCGAGGTAATTTCTTTGACGAAAACACTGGCCATCTTGAAAAATGGTATCCGTTTAATAAATCAACCAAAGACCTCCTATATTACTGAAGATATTGGCTATTCCGTATCTAGAAACAGGGGCACTCACTGGCACTTGGTCTCTTTGGAGGCCATAAGAAAAGCACAAATTGAGAACGAAAAAATTACGGCCCACGATTGGTTCCAAGAAAAGAAGTTTACTAATGACGAAAAACTAGAAATCTACCGTCACTTTAAATCCAAACTAAAATAAGTATCTTCTCAATCTAAAATGTAAGTATGCCAGGTTTTGAATTATTTGGGGAAAAGGAAAGGCAAAGTGTAAACGATGTTCGGACACGACTGTCTTGATGCGCTATGGCTTTGATAGTGCCCGCAAGGGACATTGGAAAGCCAAAGAATTGGAGGAAGCAATATCCAAAAGAATGCAATCCAAATATGCTCAATTGGTTAGTAGTGGTACCGCGGCCCTAACAGTGGCTTTGGTTAGCGCCGGTGTTGGCGCAGGGGATGAAGTAATTATGCCAACCTTTACATTTGTGGCCAGTTTTGAGTCGATTTTGGCGATAGGGGCCATTCCGATCCTTGTAGATGTAGATGAGACCCTGACCCTAAATCCTTCATCGGTTGAAAAGGCCATAACTAAAAACACGAAGGTGGTCATGCCAGTTCATATGTGTGGATCTATGGCCGACTTAAAAGCCTTAAAGACAATTTGCGAAAAGTATAACCTCATTCTTTTAGAGGATGCCTGTCAGGCAATTGGTGGTAGTTTTGAAGGAAAGCCTTTGGGAAGTTATGGCGACCTGGGTTGTTTTTCCTTTGATTATGTAAAAACGATAACCTGCGGTGAAGGTGGTGCTTTGATTACTAATAATTTGGAATATTATAAAAATGCAGATCACTATTCAGATCATGGACATGATCATGTTGGGAACAACCGAGGAGCGGAAACCCATCCATTCTTGGGATATAACTTTCGAATTTCCGAACTAAATGCTGCTGTAGGATGTGCTCAGATTCGAAGACTGGATGAATTCTTGGAAATCCAGGAAAACAATTATAATATTCTTTATAAGGCCTTATCCGATGTTGATGGTATTAGTTTCAGAAGAATCCCAAAAGGTGGAATTCAGAATTATTCTTTTTTGAACTTTTTCCTTCCAACTGAGGTATTGACCAGAAGAGCCCACAAAGCCCTAGGTGATGGGGGAGTGGATGCTTGTTTCTACTGGTACGATAACAATTGGCATTATTATAGGAAATGGGAGCATCTTATAAATCTGACTTCTTTGGGAAAGTTGCCCGATGACATCAATAAAAACATGCCTGATTACTCCAAGTCTGATTTTTCCGAATCTGACAAATGGATTAGTATGGATCATTTCCAGTCTAATTAAATTAAGTTGGACGGAAACCGAAGTACGGCAGAGAGCCAATAGAATGGCCGAAATTATAAAACAGATTATGCTTTAACTTAATAGGAAACGTATTCTACAATTTCCAAACCATAACCTACAATGCCTACCCTCTTAGATTGTTGACTATTTGTTAGCAATCTCAATTTTGAAATGTCCAAATCGTGGAGTATCTGAGCACCAATCCCAAAATCCTTGGCATCCATTTCTATTTTTGGCGCCTTATAAACCCCTTCTTTTTGAAGTTCCTTTAATTCTGAAAGTCTTGATAAAAGATTCATGGACTCCATATCTTGGTTGATAAAAACTATGGCCCCCTTACCTTCTTGATTTACGGCCTTGAACATATTTTCCAATTGGGAATCCACACTATTGGTAAGAGTTCCAAGAATGTCATTGTTCACCGAGTGGAATTGATTCTGGTCAATACTTTGTCACCCGAGACTCCAGGAACCTTTTGTTAAGGCGAGATGCACATGATTATTGGTGGTCTGCTTATATGCTCTTAGTCTAAAATCACCAAATCTGGTTGTAATGGTAAAATCAAGTTCCTTATGGATAAGGCTATCATGCTCCATGCGATAGGCCACCAAATCCTCAATAGACACTATTTTTAAATCAAATCTTCCGGCAACCTCCATCAATTGGGGAAGACGGGCCATACTACCATCCTCATTCATGATTTCGACGATTACCCCAGCAGGTTTTAATCCGGCAAGTCGAGCAAAATCAATAGCGGCTTCAGTATGTCCAGTTCTTCTAAGTACACCACCTTCTTTAGCCACTAGAGGAAAGATATGTCCTGGTCTCGGCAAAATCATGGGGCTTAATTGTATCATCGGTAAGTGCACAGACAGTTTTTGACCTGTCCGACGCAGATATACCCGTAGTGACACCTTGTCCCCTTAAATCAATCGAAACAGTAAATGCAGTTTCCAAAGGATCCGTATTGTTATTGACCATTCGGTGCAACCCGAGGTATTCACACCTTCCTTCCGTAAGAGGAGCGCAAATGAGACCTCTACCATGGGTAGCCATAAAATTAATGGTTTCAGGAGTGGCGAGTTCCGCGGCGGCTAAAAAGTCTCCTTCATTCTCCCTGTTTTCATCATCAACTACGATAATGACCTTTCCGTTACGGATATCCTCAATGGCCTCCTCTATCGTATTCAACTTTATTTCATCTGTTAGATTAGATGTCATTACCTCCATTTTTCTTTTTTTTCTTAAAAAGGTTTTTGAAAAAATCCGTTATTACTCCAAAGCTCATCAGACCTTTATCTTCGGTAGCTCTTTTAGTCAAGAAAATACTTAAAGGCAACATTATCAAAGTCGATAACCAAGCCCCCAACATTGGGTGAATATTTCCTTCTTTGGCGTAATTGCCTGCAAATACACCAATAAAATAATACACCAAAAATAATACAATTGCGATAACCATGGGAAGTCCCAAACCTCCTTTTCTAATGATGGCCCCTAGGGGCGCCCCAACAAAAAACAATATAATGCATGAAAATGCCAATGCATATTTATTATGCATAGACAGAATGTGCATGTTATAAATCTTATAGCGTTTCTGCATTTCCTCTTTTTTGCCGCTAACAGAATTTAAAACGTTGGTAGTGGCATTTTTTGCTGAATTTATTATTTGCATTTTAAGATAAAAAGGGAAAAGATGGAATATATCCTCCTTTATAGAATCTTGTTTCGAAGGATTATTTTTTAGAACCGCCAATTTTATTTGCCTAATAGAGTCCTGACTAATTTGTAATGGTGTTTTTATTTTTGAAGTATCGCTCGGGTCTAGCGGTTGGAACATTCCCATTCTATTTCCAATACTCTTTGAGAATGCCCTGACGATTTTATAATTATCATTCCTCAGTGAATCAATATCCTTTCGCAAGCGGGATATATTTTTCATTTTATCCGTACTAATATCCTGTTCCGCCTCTAAATCCTCATTGTTCAATTCCGGGATTTCAATATTCATAATGTAAGTATCAAAATCCGCCTTTGCATGAGGATATTTAAGCTTATTGTTTTTTGATTCTACATCGTCATAATAATGGCCGTCCTTTAAAATCAATTGTACAATATCAGAATCTTCGCTGCTCACCAATTCTCCTTGCTTAGATTTTATAACAACATTGTTCTGGTTTCTATTATTTTTTTGATGGATAATGACATTTCTAAGGTATCGGTCATTGTCACCATATTTTTCATCGACCTTTATATTCATCCCTTCAAAATCGCTAAACACACCTTCTGCCACTACTGCAGCTGGTTTTACCTTGGCAATATTTTTTCTAAGATTGTATATTTTACGTTGTGATAGGGGAATAACGGAATTTGCAAAAAAGAACGTAAGTCCACCAAGAAGGGTCACAAAAATTATCAAGCTTAGCATGGCCCTTTGAAGTGAAATACCGGACGCCTTCATTGCCGCAAACTCGTAATTTTCCGCAAAGGCCCCAAATGTCAAGATAGAGGAGAGGAGCACTGTTAACGGCAGTACTTTCTCCGTAAGATCTGGCATAAGATAGAAAAGGAATTTCCCGATTATGATGATATCCAAACCCTTGCCGGCCAAATCATCTATAAAAAGCCAAATCGTTTGAAATATGAAGATAAACATCAATATTACAAACGAACTGACAAAATTATAGGTAAACCTGGATAATATATACCGGTCTAATATTCTCAATGGTTTTAATTTCTTAAGATGTAGTACCCTTCATCTTTATATTTGGCCTCGTCAAAATTAAACAAGGTGGAGGATAAAGGCTGATTTGTTTTAAAAGAATTAACAGTAATGGTAGTTTTCGTGCCATTCTTTCCAGTTTCAATAAGCCTATAAATATGTTTGGTACCCATATCAATGCCCAATAATCTAGATTTGATTTCGGTATTGGAGTCTATTGGGGTCAGTTTCACATATTGGATTTTTCTTCCTTGTACGTTTTGAAGAATATCCCACTCATAATTATGACCCTCCTTATAGAAAGTCAACATTTTTGAAGGTGTCATCGCGTCTTCATCTTCGGACTGATCCTCAATGGTAACTTCTTCATTTTCGGGAACGATGGTATATACTTTTCTACCATCATAAAGTTGTTTTGAACCTAAATAGTTGAATACATACTTGTCACCCGCAAGCGTAACATCTCCTCTGGTTTCCTGATTAATTCCAGCTTCTGCATTCTTAAGATCGAATTTGAAGTCAACAAAGATATTATCATAACTTTTTACCTTATTGTATACTTCGTCTAACAATGACTTGGCTTTTTCAGGTGTTTGGGCACTTAACATATTTGCCGATAAGACTATAGCCAATACAAGTAGTACTTTTTTCATTTTTTCTCTCATTTTAAAATTTTCACCATTACCCTTAAAGTTTAACTTTTTAGTGGGCATGACTTGATATTTTCATTTATTAATGCCTATTAAGGGCTTTCATTATCCAATAATTGTTGCAGTGATGCCATGTCCGGAATCAAGACCTGTCTCGCTTTACTTCCTTCAAAGGGGCCAACAATGCCAGCTGCCTCAAGTTGATCTATAATTCGTCCTGCACGATTATAACCAAGCTTTAACTTTCGTTGAATTAACGAGGCGGAACCTTGTTGTGCTATTACGATTACTTCTGCCGCTTCCCTAAACATTTTATCTCTGTCCTCAATATCGTAATCAACACTCGTGCCGAATCTTCTCCAACATATTCAGGAAGTTCATGCGCCTCGGGATACGCCCTTTGTGAACCAATATATTCCGTTATTTTGGCCACTTCGGAGTATCTACAAAAGCACATTGAATACGAGTGACATCATTGCCTTGGGTGTACAACATATCACCCCTTCCAATTAATTGATCTGCTCCTTGCGCATCCAAAATAGTTCTTGAGTCGATTTTTGACGTAACCCGGAATGCGATCCTGGCCGGAAAGTTTGCCTTGATTATACCGGTAATAACGTTTACCGAAGGTCTTTGTGTAGCCACTATAAGATGTATACCAATAGCCCTAGCCAATTGGGCCAATCTCGCTATGGGGGTTTCAACTTCCTTGCCGGCTGTCATAATTAGGTCGGCGAACTCATCTATGACCAATACGATGTAAGGAAGGTATTTATGACCGTCGTTCGGATTTAATTTGCGCGCCTTGAATTTGGTGTTGTATTCCTTTAAGTTACGCACCATGGCCAATTTCAACAGTTCATATCTGTTGTCCATCTCAATACACAGTGAATTAAGGGTATTTATAACCTTGGTATTATCCGTGATAATTGCCTCTTCGGAATCTGGAAGTTTGGCCAAAAAGTGTCGTTCTATTTTATTGTAAAGCGTAAGTTCCACTTTCTTGGGGTCTACCAAAATGAACTTAACCTCGGCGGGATGTTTTTTATATAAAAGTGAAGTTAATACGGCATTTAATCCAACCGATTTACCCTGGCCAGTAGCACCAGCCATCAATAAATGGGGCATTTTTGCAAGGTCAACTACAAACGTTTCATTACTGATTGTTTTCCCAAATGCAATAGGTAGTTCCATTTCAGCTTTTTGGAACTTGCTTGATGCTATGACCGAACGCATTGAAACAACGGTCGCGTTTTTGTTGGGAACTTCAATACCGATAGTCCCTTTCCCTGGAATTGGGGCAATGATTCTAATACCCAGTGCCGCAAGGGACAAGGCAATATCATCCTCTAAGTTCTTTATTTTGGAAATTCGTATACCGGCATCTCGGAACTATTTCATAAAGTGTTACCGTAGGGCCAATGGTAGCCTTTATTTGGGCAATCCCTATTTTATAATTTTTGAGGGTTTCAACAATTTTGTCCTTATTTTCCTCAAGCTCTTCTTGATTAATGGTAATTCCTCCGGTAACACCATGGGCATCCAATAAATCAATATTAGGAAATTTGTAGTTTCCCAGTTCTAGTGTGGGATCAAACTCACCAAAATCGTCCACCAATTTACTGGCCAAAACATCTATTTCTTCTGGTTCTTCTACTATTTGCTCAACTTCCATGGCCAATTCCTCTTCCTCCTCTTTAGGAACTGAAACTTTAAAGTCATCATCTTCTTTATCCAAATGTGGTATTTCCTCTTTGTGGGTGTAAGTATCAATGATTACTTGGTCCTCATCTTCGGAACTTGTTAGAGTATCTTCCTCGTTCGGTTCAGTATCGCTATCTTTTTTGGAAGGTTTAAAGTCTGCAGAAAGTTCACTTTTCTTAGATCTAACATATTCGGCGATACCTTCAGGAGTTAGATTGAATAGACGAACAAGGATGAAAACCAAACCAAAAACCAATAGCAACAATACTCCAATCTTTCCAGTATAATCTTGAAGAAAATCGTTCATTTCATAACCTACAAGCCCTCCTAGCAATGGGCTTTCAGCAGCGAAGAAACCAAAGGCTATTGAAAACCAAATAAGGAACAAGAGCCCCCATATCCATTTCTTTACCAATCCTTTTTTGTTCAATCCAAGGAACATATATATTCCAGTTAGGCATAGTAAAAAAGGGATAATCAAAGAAGCAATCCCAAATCCCTTATAAACAAAGAAATGACTTATACTAGCCCCAAATTTGTTGAGAAGGTTTTTGGCTTCCTCATTTCTATTCTTGAACTCGGTCAATAAACTTTGATCATGCTCCCAGGTAAAATAAAAAGAGACAAACGAAAAGAATAGGGCTATACTAAAGAGTATTAGAAGACTACCCAAGATAATCTTATTCTGTTTGGATATCCTAAAAGGATTCTTTTTCTTAGTAGATGTAGCCTTTGGCTTTGATTTGGATGCCTTTTTTGCCATGTAAACTCTATTACGGGGGCAAAAATACAAATTTACCCCCTAAGCCTTCTTGCTATTGTTTTTAAAAAATTTTTGGAAAATATATTATACAACCTACAATACTGGCGGCAATCGAGACCAACATAACGGCACCAGCAGAGATGTCCTTTATAAGACCTATTTTTTTATCAAACTCCGGTTGTACATAATCAGAAAGTTTCTCAATGGCGGTATTCAGGCCTTCAATTCCCAAGACCAATGCAATCGCGAAAATTTGTAATATCCATTCTGTACTGGAAATTTCAAAGTAGAAACCCGCAGCGGTCATAATCAAGGTGATAAAAACCTGAATTTTTATGCTCGCTTCGGTTTTTATCAATAAAAGGGCGCCACGAAGGGCGAACCCTACGCTCTTTATTCTATTTATTAGAAAGGATTCCTTGGGCATTGTACTGGATTTAGGAATCCATCAAAGCCTCAAGAGCAGCTTTATAATTGGGTTCGTCCACAATCTCTCGGAACTTGCTCAGTATACAAAACTGTTCCGTTTTCATCCAGCACTACTACGGCCCTAGAGTGTAAGGATGCCAAAGGACCATCTGTAAACTCTAAGTTAAAAGCTCTACCAAAATTACCGTCCCTAAAATCGGATAGCATTTCTACATTTTCAATTCCCTCGGCGCCACAAAAACGGGCCTGCGCAAACGGTAGATCTTTGGAAACACACAAAACAATAGTATTGTCAAGTTCAGCGGCCTCCTCGTTAAACTGTCGCACGGACTGAGCACAGGTTCCGGTGTCCACGCTTGGAAAAATATTCAAAACCAATTTTGAACCTTCGTAATCAGAAAGTTTTACAGAGGACAAATCGTTTTTTGTTAGTTGAAAATCAGGTGCTTTACTTCCAGTGGTAGGTAAAGAACCTAGGGTATGTATTTCACTTCCTTTTAGTGTTACGGTAGCCATAGTATACGTTTTTAATTGGAATGTGAAATTAAAAATATAAGCCCACACCTAAAAGCCGAATCCGGTAAAAAAGAATAATTATTTTACAGGTTATTTTTATTACTTGGCAACTGTTGACGCCAATTTTTTGATTTTGATGTTCAATGCAGCAAAAATGAAGGTCATAATGGGACTGAGCCAATTGAAAATGGCATATACAAAATATTCAGCAACACTTACTCCCAAGACCCCACTATGGTAGGCACCGCATGTGTTATAGGGAATTAATACAGAAGTAACGGTACCTGTGTCCTCCAATGTCCTACTTAAGTTTTCCGGGGCCAAACCTCTATCCTTAAAAGCTTTTGCGAACATTTTACCGGGGACAACGATAGCCAAATATTGGTCAGACGCCGTACCATTTAAAACGATACAGCTAATTCCTGTACTAAAGAACAATCCGAAGGTTGACTTGGCTAGACCTAATAAGGCTTTTGTAATTCGGAAAGCGCCCCTATACCATCCATAATTCCGCCAAAGACCATAGCGCAAACAATTAACCAAATGGTACCGAGCATTCCCGCCATTCCCTTGGCGGAGAACAAATCGCTCAGAGATTCATTGTCCGTGGGCACATCGGTACTTACGGTAATTGCCCTTAAAATACCCTTATATCCCGATTGAAAATCTAATTCTTTTGCTCCTGTAATGCCGGCCACTACTTCCGGTTGAAATATAAGGGCAAAAAGTGCCCCTAAAAGCGTTCCTATCAACAGAGCAGCCAAGGGTGGTGTTTTTTTTACGATCAATGCCACTACGGCAATGGGTACTATAAATAACCACCTATTTATATTAAAAGAGGCATCTATTGAAGAAAGAATGGCATCCACATCCGCCTCACCGCTTGTTTCAAGGTTTAATCCAATAATTATGAAAACGAGCAATGTAATTGAGATAGTTGGTACAGTTGTCCACAGCATATACTTTATATGCGTGAACAATTCGCCGCCCGCCATAGCGGGTGCCGGATTGGTTGTATCGCTTAGTGGTGAAAGTTTATCACCAAAATATGCTCCGGAAAGTACAGCTCCCGCCGTCATACCCAATGAAATCCCCAAGGCCTCACCGATTCCTATCAATGCGATTCCTACGGTAGCTGCGGTGATTCAACTACTTCCTGTGGCTATAGAAATAATAGCACAAATGACGACACAGGCAGCTAAAAAAATCGTGGGATTTAGAATTTGGAGGCCGTAATAAATCATGGCTGGAATAATACCGCTAATCAGCCATGTACCGGCCAAGGCGCCTACCATAAGCAATATCAGCAGGGCGCCGAAGTAGACTTGATGTTTTCCGCAACTTCGGCCAACATTTGTTTGTAGGGCACTTTTTTGTAGATTCCCACAATAGCGGCGACAGCACCGCCAAGTAATAAAATAAACTGATTTGAACCGCTCAATGCATCATCGCCAAAAACATAGACATTATAGGCAAGCATGATAACTAAGGCTACTACCGGAATCATTGCCTCTATAATGCTCAATTCCTTATTTTCAACGATATGCTCGTCCGCCCTATGTTTATTGGTTTTTTGATCCGCCATCAATTCTTTTCCTTTGGTTATCCCGTAATATTACGATTTAAAGGAATGATGTGCAACCCGATGCTTTCTTGCTATTTGGTAACTGTATCTGCTTCAAGGATTTTCAATTCCAACATACATTTTTTCATAATGTCGTAGGTTCTTTGGATATCGTTATCCAACCCAATGGAAAAACGGATGAGGCCGTCACCCAAGCCCATGGCTTTTTGCTCTTCCAACGGTATCTCTGAAGAGGTGGATGTTCCAGGCGCGCTGAACAATGTTTTGTAAAAGCCTAGACTAACAGCTAAATACCCTAACTTTCTTTCCTGCATCAATTCCATCAAGGCATTGGCATTTTCGAGGGAGCCTACATCCATAGTTAAAAGTCCACCATAGCCATATTGAGGGTTCATTTGGTCTTCCATAATCAAATGGCCAGGGTGCGAAGGTAAACCTGGGTATACTACTCTAAGTCCATCACATTCAAATTTTTCAGCAAGGAATTGGGCATTTTCACTATGCTTTTTAATCCTGATATGTAGTGTACGCATATTTTTTAGTATGGAAGCGCCCCTCAAACTATCTAGGGTACTTCCCAAAAGCATTCCAGCCCCATTATTTACGTCCTTAAGGCTTAAACAGAATTCCTTAGTACCACAAACTGCACCCGCAACACAGTCGCTAGATCCATTTATGAATTTTGTCAAGCTATGGATAATGATATCGGCACCCAATTTTGCCGGGGTTATAGAAAGTGGCGAAAAAGTATTGTCAACCACTAGAGGAACCTTGTTTTCCTTGGCAATTTTTGCCAATGCAGATATATCGGCTACCTCCAATAGTGGATTGCTTACGCTTTCACAATAAATCATTTTGGTTTTGGAGGTCATGGCCCTGGCCACAGCATCCAAATTGGTAATGTCCAAAAAGGTTATTTCAACGTTGAACTTCTTTAAAAAATTCTTCATAAAAGCATAGGTCCCCCCATAAATAGTTCTGCTACTAATGATGTGGTCACCGGCATCACATAGTTGTAGAATGACAGCTGTAATCGCCCCCATGCCACTAGCAGTGACGTTAGCGGTTTCCGTGCCTTCAAGTGCTGCAAGTGCTTCGCCTAAATATAGATTGGAAGGGGAGGAGTGCCTACTGTATAAATAGCACCCTTCCGTGTTCCCTTCAAATGTATCGAACATGGTTTTAGCGGATAGAAATGTATAGGTAGAGGAATCCGAAATTGAGGGATTCACCCCACCAAACTCTCCGAAATATTGTAAATCCTGTAAGTCGTTTGCTTCTTTATGGCTCATTGTGTATGATTTGTCATCAAAAATATACTTATTTAGATGTATTGTCAATAAAAATTATTTATCATAGAATAATAATCTATATATAATATTATTTTAGAATATAATTTTACTTCCTACGTTCAGAATGTTAATATTTAGAAAACAATTCAGTTATGAAATTTGATGAAATTGATGAAAGGTTATTAGGACTTTTACAAGAGGATTGTAAAAGGACTACTAAGGAATATGCCGATAACCTTGGACTTTCAACCACTGCAGTATATGAGCGCATTAAGAGATTGGAGCGGTCAAAAGTAATCACCTCCTATGTGGCACTCATTGATCGGTTTAAAGTAAATAAGGGATTTACGGCCTTTTGTCATGTGAAATTGGTACAGCATACACGCGAGAATATCAGGCATTTTGAGCAAGAGATTCTCAAGCTTTATGAGGTGGTGGAATGTCATCATTTGAGTGGTGATTTTGATTATATCCTTAAAATCCATGTAAAGGATATGGAGGATTACAGGAATTTCATGGTTTCAAAACTAACTGCCATTCCTCATATAGGTAGTACGCAAAGTTCCTTTACTATAAAAGAAGTGAAGCATTCTACTGCCATACCACTTTAAAATACAAAAAAGCAGTAATTTTACATAAGTAAAACCCTCACGGTACTACCTTGGGTTTTGAAACTAGTAAGTTTAATATCGGCCTAACGGTCGGAATAAAATAAATCTCTAAGAAAGAGTAAAAATTTAAAATTTATGAATCAATACGATGTAGCCATTATTGGCTCAGATCCCGGAGGATATGTTGGCGCCATACGATGTGCACAATTAGGAATGAAAACTGCCATAATAGAAAAATATTCCACTTTGGGAGGCACTTGTTTGAATGTGGGATGTATTCCTTCCAAAGCTTTATTGGATTCATCGCACCATTATGCAGATGCCATCAACCATTTTAAGGAGCATGGTATCGAGATTCCTGGTGAGGTAAAGGTAAATCTTGAGCAAATGATTTCCAGGAAACAGGGCGTTGTTGACCAGACAACAAAAGGGATTCAATTTTTGATGGATAAGAATAAGATTGATGTCTATGAGGGCATAGGTAGCTTCAAGGACTCAACCCACGTAAATATCCAAAAGAATGACGGAAAGACAGAAACCATTGAAGCCAAGAACATAATAATAGCTACTGGTTCAAAACCGTCCAGTTTACCTTTTATAACTATTGATAAAGAACGAGTTATCACCTCCACAGAAGCCTTAAAACTAAAGGAGATTCCAAAACATATGATTGTTATCGGTGGCGGTGTTATTGGCCTTGAATTGGGTCAGGTGTATAGTCGTCTTGGCGCTGATGTGACCGTTGTCGAATATATGGACCGAATTATCCCTGGTATGGATGGGGCACTTTCCAAGGAATTGATGAAGGTACTTAAGAAACAAAAAATAAAGTTCGCTTTGTCCCATAAGGTTAAGTCTGTGGAGCGGAAAGGTGATAAAGTAACCGTTAAAGCGGATGACAAGAAAGGTGAAGAGGTAGTTTTTGAAGGGGATTACTGTTTGGTATCCGTAGGTAGAAAACCATATACGGAAGGACTCAATCTGGAGGCCGCCGGTGTTAAAATGGATGATAGGGGAAGAATAGAAGTGGATGCACATCTGAAAACCAATGTGGATAATATTTATGCCATTGGGGATGTAGTAAAAGGTGCAATGTTGGCTCATAAAGCCGAAGAGGAAGGAACCTTGGTAGCCGAGCAATTGGCCGGACAAAAACCACATATTGATTACAACTTGATTCCCGGTGTTGTGTATACTTGGCCCGAAGTAGCTGCTGTTGGGAAAACGGAAGAAGAGCTCAAAAAAGCTGGGGTAGAATATAAATCCGGTCAGTTTCCTATGAGGGCCTTAGGACGTGCCAGGGCCAGTATGGACATAGATGGATTTGTAAAAATATTGGCCGACAAGAAAACCGATGAAGTCTTGGGAGTCCACATGATAGGGGCTCGTTGTGCGGACTTGATAACGGAAGCCGTAACGGCCATGGAGTTTAGGGCATCTGCAGAGGACATATCCCGCATGAGCCATGCACATCCCACCTATGCGGAAGCAGTTAAAGAGGCAGCTCTTGCAGCTACTGACGACCGTGCTCTACATGTATAAGAAAACCATCATATAGATAAAAAAGCAGCTAAAAATAGCTGCTTTTTTATTACAGCTTAATTCAGTGTAAATACATATTAAGTTGCTATCGAGAAACTTACTTTTTATGGCTACCATCGCAGTAGGGAGGGTTTCCGGTTCTTTTGCAAGTGCACAAATAGGCTTTTTTACTCTCTTCAAAGCTAAATCCTAGCGATGGCGGTTTATTATGCGCTCTATGGGAACCATCACAAAATGGTTGGTTGCTGCTATGGCTACAGGTACACCAAGCATATCTCTTGTCCTTTTCTAAATCTACGGATATTGGACTATATGTTTTTTCGCTCATTGTTTAGTTTTATTTTTTAATGTAGCGGAAAAAAATGAAATTGAAAAGTTCAATTAATTCTTTTGCAGTCCTAAAAACTGAGCCAATCTATAGGATAAGTTTCTTAAAAAATTAAAACTAATAACGATGTAACGTTCCATTTGAAGTCTAAAAAGGCCTACGAATCTATTTAAACTTTCCTTTATCTGTACTTTATAGTCCTCATATTTGAGGGCCAAATATGAACATAGAATCATAAAGGCCAATGCTCCTGATATGACCCACCATGGGTTTAGCGAGTGGTGAAAAAATCGGTACAGACCAAAACCAGTAAAACTACCATATAGAATGATAAAGTGAATCACGTAAATGGATAAGGTGCTCTGTCCTAGCCGTAATCCTGTTTTATTCGTAAGAAATTCCCTTAACAACATAAAAATGGAAAATACTATCAATACATCCCCAAGCCTAATAAATAGGTAATTATTGGATACAACATCAGCAAATAATTGAAAACCTGTAATGTTGTGCAAGGAGGAAAACAAACTGGAAGAATACCATATCAAAGCAAATCCAACTAATAAGAAGGTTGGTATGGCAACTGTATATAAATGGGTACGTTCCTTAAATCTAGAAAAAATGATAGACATGAATGCTCCCATGGTAGTATATCCAAACCATGGTATAATGGTAAATACAGAACCATTAGTTTTAGTGAGATAATTGGCCATCCATGTAGGTAAACCATTATACTCCGAACTTTATAAACCGGTTCAAAAATAAATAGAACAATAGTCGTTGATAAAAGAATCAATGGGAATAGCCATTTTTTTGATTTGGCCGTAAGGAGATAGAAGGTGATGATCCCAAGGATGGAAAACCCTATACAATGCAATACATCCACCAAGTAAAAAGAACTGTAAATCTGCCCTTTTAGTAGTCCCCATATGTTCAACCGTAACAAATACCCAATGAACAGTAACTGTAAGCCTCTTTTAATACCTTTTTTTACTCTAGGGTTTTCCCAGCCTATTTGTGGAACCTTAATTAGAAGAAAGGTGAATATAAATCCCGAAACCGTGAAGAATACCGGAGCCGTTATACCTCTAAAATACTTCCAAATATTATACATTGTATTGGAAGGATCTCGGTAAATAGGATCCAGGAGACCATCAATAAAATGCCCCTGCAACATCATTAAAATGGCCCAGGCTCTTATGGCATCTATAAAAAACAACCTTGTGGTACGTTTGTCCATAAAGAAAAATAACTACCCTATATACTTAATTTACAGTATGATTGGATGTTTCATAGCGCGAAATTATACAAAATAGTGGTAACTGAGTGGCATTTGGGCTATTTTAGTCATTCACATATTCAATTGGTTATGTCCTTCATTTTAGCTTTTGCGGGTAGTAATTCTTCCACTTCCATAAATTTTGAACTGGTAAAGTTTACCTGTTCCTTAATTCCAACGGAAGAAATACGGCTAATGAATATGCATAATTGCCCATTTCCTATGTATAGTATGGATTATGAAAAGGAGCATGGGTATTCAAACTCTCTTAATGAGTTGAAGAGGGACATACAGTTTGCCAAGGGTATTATCATTTCGATAAACGAGCATAACGGGTATCCGTCTGCCTATTTCAAAAACTTGATGGATTGGCTGTCACGTTTGGATCGGGATTTTATTCGGGATAAAAAAGTTATGTTGATGGCCACCTCTCCAGGTAGGAGAGGGGCTATAGGAGCTTTGGAGGTAAGCGCATCCATGTTGAAAAGATTTGGAGCCGATATTGTGGGTACCTTTTCACTACCTCTTTTTAAGGAAAATTTTGATGTTGAGCGCGGTATTCTAAATACAGAATTAGCAAATAGCCATCAATTATTAGTGCAGGATTTTTTAAAAGTCATAGACTGAAATTGTTGCGAAAACAAATAACCTATACTGTAAAAGACATCGAAACCTTCAAACGTTCGGTGCTTCGTTGGGCACAGCAATTCGATGAAATTGTTTGGCTGGATTCCAACGATCACTCCAATTCTTATTCTTCCTTTGAGGCAATACTTGCAGTGGACGGGCTTACCGGAATCTCCACGGATTACAATAATGCCTTTATGGACTTAAGGGAGTATCAATCACAGGTGAACGATTGGATATTTGGTTACCTGTCCTATGATTTAAAGAATAATGTGGAAAATCTCGTTTCCCAAAATTATGATGGACTACATTTTCCGGAACTTTATTTTTATCAGCCCAAGAGAATTATCCAAATTAAAGACAACAAAATCTCCTTTATGTATCTGCAGATGGTCCAAGATGAAATCCAATTGGATTATGATACTATTTGTGAGATTGATACTAATAATAGAGATGCCCCTGTTACTAATGAAAGCCCCTCCATTAAAATGCGGATTTTTAAGGATGAATATTTCAAAAACGTAGATACCATTTTGAATCATATCCATCATGGGGATATTTATGAGGTTAATTTTTGCCAGGAGTTTTTCTGTGAAGGATTGGAAATATTAACCTTACCTATCTATGAAAAGTTGAATGCCATTTCAAAACCTCCTTTTGCGGCCTATGCGAAGTTGTTTGATAAATATTTGCTTTGTGCAAGCCCGGAACGGTTTTTAAAGAAAGTGGACAACAAAATTGTTTCGCAACCGATAAAAGGAACAGCGGCACGTTCAACAAACATCGAGCAGGATAATATTCTGAAATTACACTTGGAGAAGGATGAAAAGGAACGTTCAGAGAATGTGATGATTGTAGATTTGGTGCGTAACGATCTTTCTAAAAAAGCTACTAAGGGAAGTGTAATGGTAGAGGAACTGTGCAAAGTGTATTCTTTTAAACAGGTACATCAAATGATTTCCACAGTTTCCTGTAAGGTTAAAAGTGATGAAAATCCTGTGGATGTTTTAAAGAGTTGTTTTCCTATGGGAAGTATGACTGGGGCTCCCAAGGTATCGGCAATGAAAATTATTGAAGAACTCGAATCTTTTAAGAGAGGTTTGTACAGTGGAGCGGTTGGATATTTGGATCCCCAAGGTGATTTTGACTTCAACGTGGTTATCAGAAGTATCCTTTACAATAGCTCCCATAAATATCTTTCCTATTCGGTAGGAAGTGCGATAACGGCCAAATCCGATCCGGAAAAAGGAATATATGGAATGTCTTCTTAAGGCCAAGGCCATGAGGCAGGTACTGGAAGATTTTTAAATAAGAGCCAACTACTTAATTGGTTAACTTTGTGTCATGCTCTTAGATTTTCAATCGCATATTTCCGATAATTTTCCGTAACTGACAGAAAATAGATTTTTATTGGCCTGCAGTGGCGGGTTGGACAGCGTTTTACTGTCTTATCTCTGTAAGGAGTGCAATATGGATTTCATACTGGCGCATTGTAATTTTAGATTAAGGGGAGCTGCTAGTGATGGGGATGAGGATTTTGTAAAGGAATTGGGCCATCTTTTGGATCGCCCCGTATTCGTAACCCATTTCGATACCATGGGCTATGTGAATAGTCATAAAGTTTCCGTACAAATGGCAGCAAGGGACCTTAGATACAATTGGTTCAGCGGATTGATGGCGGAATATGGCATAGATTATTTGGTAACGGCGCATCACGCTGATGACAATCTGGAAACCTTTTTGATTAATCTTTCAAGGGGAACTGGAATCGATGGATTGACAGGTATCCCGGAAGCATCGAACCAAATTAGGAGACCTTTGCTAAAATATACCCGTGATGAGATTTTGGACTATGCCCAAAAAAAAGGCTTAAAATGGAGGGAAGATGAAAGTAATTCGGATCCCAAGTATTTGCGTAACAAAATCCGACTAGAAATTGTTCCCAAACTAAAGGAGTTACATCCTTCCTTTATGGAGAATTTTGAAAGAACATTGGGTTTTCTAAAGGAGGCCCGGGAAATTTCGGAAAATGAACTGTCAAGGGTCAAGGAAAGCCTGTTCCAAAAGGAAGACCAGTATTTGAAGATTTCGGTATCGGAATTAAAAAAATTGCATCCCTTAAAAGGGTATTTATATGGTCTGTTCCGGGAGTATGGTTTTACTGAATGGACCAATGTATTGGAGTTGTTGGATGCCATGAGCGGCAAATCAATTTACTCCAAGGAATATGTTTTGCTAAAAAACCGGGATTATCTGATTTTGGCTAAAAACGAAGAACAGCGGCAAGAAGCGTATGAAATTGAAAGGGATGTTTTTACCATCGATTATCCAATAGGTTTGAAAAGCAAAGTGGTGTCTGAAAAACAGGATAATACCTCAAGCATAATTTATTTGGACAAAAACACGTTAAAGTTTCCGTTGACCGTAAGGAAATGGAAGAAAGGCGACTATTTTTATCCTTTGGGAATGAAGGGGAAAAAGAAACTGTCCAAATACTTTAAAGACGAAAAAGTAGACCTCTTTTCCAAAGCGGAACAATGGCTGCTTTGCTCTAACGATCAAATCGTTTGGGTGATAGGAAGACGTGCGGATGACCGATTTAAAGTTAGGGATACGACTAAAGAAATACTAAGTATAACATTATTATGAGGAATTTAATTTTCGGAATTTTTCTTCTTTTTACATCATTTATGGGACATTCCCGGAGCGATGAAAACCCCGTAGTTTGGAGTCACGAAGTCAATAAGATTTCGGATACGGAATTTGAACTTATCATAAAAGGAGACATCCATAAGGGATGGCATATATTTTCCCAATTCAATGCTGAAGGAGGTTCATTACCAAGTGTATTCAAGTACAAAAAGGCAGGCGAGGACTATGAATTGATTGGAGGAACGGAGGAAAGCGAAACTGTAGTGGAGTATTCGGATATATGGGAAATGGACGAAACTTTTTTTGTTGATGAAGTCACTTTTAGGCAGCATATAAAACTTTTAAATCCAGTAAATCAACCAGATTGGGGTCTACCTTGAATATCAAATTTGCAAAGAAGTTTGTATACCAGCCGATATCGATTTTGTATTCTCCTTAGATGGTTCTGAAGCTGTCACAAATACAGTGGAATTGGACGAAAAGAGTAAGTTGTTAACGTCCAGTCTAAAATTGGACTTAAAGAACAAAGCGTTATTGAGTCAGGGCCAGGAGAATATTGGGTCGGGTTCCAATTTGTGGGTCATTTTTGCCCTCGGGTTTTTGGGAGGACTTATTGCACTGTTAACGCCCTGTGTATTTCCCATGATTCCTTTGACCGTTTCCTTTTTTACCAAACATTCGGAGAAGAAATCCAAGGGGATTGCCAATGCGTTACTTTATGGGTTTTTCATTGTATTAATTTATTTTCTTTTGAGCCTACCGTTCCATTTATTTGATTCAGTCGACTCTCAAATACTGAATACCATTGCTACGAACGTTTGGCTCAACCTGGCATTCTTTGCCATTTTCGTATTTTTCGCCTTTTCATTTTTTGGCTATTATGAATTGACATTACCCAGTTCATGGGCCAATAAGATGGATGCCGCTTCTTCAAAGATTGGAGGAGCTTTGGGAATCTTTTTTATGGCGGTAACGTTGGCCATCGTATCTTTTTCCTGTACAGGGCCAATTTTGGGCGGACTCTTGGGCGGCACTACTTTGGCTGAAGGTGATGTGGCCACTAATTTATCGGCTGGAATGACTGGTTTCGGAGTTGCTTTGGCCTTTCCGTTTGCCCTTTTTGCCCTATTTCCTGCTTGGTTGAATTCTCTGCCAAAATCAGGTGGTTGGATGACTACGGTAAAGGTCGTATTAGGATTTTTGGAAATAGCGTTGGCTTTAAAATTTCTTTCCAATGCAGATTTGGTTGGACATTGGGGAATTCTCAAAAGAGAAATCTTTATAGGGATCTGGATTCTTATTGGCTTACTCACAACGCTATACTTATTCGGCATTTTTAGATTTCCTCATGACGATCCAAAGGGAAAACTAACAATCGGAAGAAAGGCGGTCGGAGTTGTAAGTGCGCTCTTCAGTTTATATCTGTTATTGGGTCTGACCGGTGTTTCCAATCTAAAATTATTGAGTGGTTTTCCGCCACCGGAATTTTACAGTGTTTTTGAACAGGAATCTGATTGTCCCCTGGGCATTGACTGTTTTAAGGACTTTGAAACAGGATTGGCCTATGCCAAGGAAAAGGATAAACCGATTCTATTGGATTTTACCGGATGGGCCTGTGTCAACTGCAGAAAGATGGAAGAAAATGTGTGGAGCGAACCGAGACGTCTATAACATTCTTAAAAATGACTTTGTGCTTATCTCCCTGTATGTAGATGATAGACAAGAACTTCCTGAGGAGGAACAATTCAATTTTCAGTATGACTCGGGACGCATAAAACGTATAGGTAACATTGCCCAAAAATGGGGGACTTTTCAGGATGTAAACTTTAATGCAGTATCACAGCCTTTTTATGTATTGCTTTCCCAGCATTTAGAGGTATTGAACACTTCCATTCAAAATACAGATGCGGAAACTTATAAAAATTGGTTGGAAGAAGGATTGAGGACTTTTGATAAAAAGGGCCTTTCTAGTTTTCCTTAATTAATACGCATACCGTTTTACCGCTTTTGAAATTAAACCTTAAATTACAACGGTTAATTTATGGTGTTCATGAGGTTTGTAAAAAAGATAGGACTCGCTCTTTTAGTCCTTGTAGTGCTACTGGTTATTTACGGGTTCATTTTTATTCAACTACATAAACCTGATTATTCCGGTAATAAAAAGCTTTCCAATTTACAAGATGAGGTACAGGTTTACTATGACAATTACGGAATTCCCCATATCTATGGAAAATCTGAAGAAGATGCCTTTAGAGTCCTAGGGTATGTGCATGCGCAAGACAGGCTCGGCAAATGGAATTGCTTCGAAGAATAGGTAGTGGGGGACTCTCTGAAGTTTTTGGCAAGGATTTGATTGGTACGGATAAATTCTTTCTTTCCTTGGGAATCGATGAGGCATCGGAAAACACCGTTTCCAAATTGGATATGAATAGTGAGGGCGTCGCTATTATAAATGCCTATTTGGACGGGCTTAATAAGTATGTAGAAGAAGGACCCACGCCCATTGAATTTTATTTGACGGGTATCGAAAAAACCAAGTTTACGATTACCGATGTTTATAACACCATGGGTTATATGGCATTTAGTTTTGCCATGGGGCACAAAACGGACCCACTGCTTAGCAATATCCATAACAAACTGGGGCCAGCGTATATAAATGATTTGACAATCTATTCCGATACTTCCACTGTATGGATTCAGAATTATAGAAATGATGCCGTGGATTCCGTTGGAAATTCCGTAACTGCCATAGTCACGAAAGCACTGGCAAAATTAAACCTTCCCCTGTTCGAGGGAAGCAACAGCTGGGTTTTGGCACCTGCAAAGACCGAAAAAGGCAAGGTCATCTTTGCAAATGATCCGCATATTGGCTTTGCACAACCATCGGTTTGGTACGAGGCCCATTTGGAAACGCCTACCTATTCGAAATATGGCTACCATATTGCCGGCATCCCGTTTCCGGTTTTGGGACACAATCGAGATATAGCCTATGGTATGACCATGTTCGAGAACGATGATGTCGATTTTTACTATGAGGAAGACAATCCGGAAAATTCAAATCAGTATAGGCTAAATGGAGCATGGAAAGATTATGAATCGGTAATGAAAACGATCAAGGTAAAGGATTCCACAGATGTTGAATTTTCATTTAAAAAATCGATTCATGATCCCATTCTGAATGGCATCGCAAATCAAATAGAAGGGGAGAGGCCCATTTCTATGTACTGGGTCTATACCCAAGAGGAAAATACCGTGGTCGATGCCTTTTACGAAATAAGTCACGCCACCAATCTCTCTGAATTTACATTGGCCTTGCCAAAAATACATGCACCTGGACTCAATATTATGTATGGCGATGCCGAAGGCAATATAGGTTGGTTTGCCACCGCAAAACTTTGGCAGGTTCCGGATAGTGTAAACACAAAACTGGTCTTTGATTCAATGAACAGACCCAATGAGGAAAGGGAATTTTTGGGATTTGAAAAGAATCCACAGGCTATAAATCCCCCATGGGATTATGTGTATTCGGCAAACAACCAACCTGATTCCATTTCGGGCATGTTGTATCCGGGTTATTATTTGCCGGAAAATAGGGCAAAAAGAATCGTCCAATTATTGGAGCCTAAAAATGACTGGAATCAAGAGGACGTTTCCAACATGATATTGGACGTAAATTCACCCGTACACCTGGAGACTGCCCAAAATCTAATCAACTCGATTAATATCAGCGGCTTAACCGAAAGGGTAACCAATGTTTTGGACGTCTTGGAAGCATGGGACGGAACGTACTCTTTGGATAATATCGGAGGAACCATATATACACGTTGGGTATATAAAATATTGGAGAACACATTTAAAGACGAATTGGGAACGGAACAATTCGAACAATTGTTGTCGACCCATATTCTTAAAAGAACCATTGCACCTATAATTGAGATGGAAAATTCGGTTTGGTGGGATGATGTCAATACTTCCGAGACCAAAGAAAATAGGAGTGACATTTTTGAAAAGTCCTTGATGGAGGCTATCACCTCCTTGGAATCTGATTTCGGGACAGATACCAATAATTGGACCTGGGACAAGGTACATAAGGTTGAGCATGGGCATCCAATCGGTCAGGTCGAGGCCCTACGTTCTTTATTCAATGTGGGTCCCTATCCTGTTGTAGGGACTAGAGAGGTTATAAACAACCTGGGTTTTCCCTATGATAGTACAGGAATGTACAATGTAAGTATGGGCCCTTCCACTCGAAGGGTCATTGATTTTTCCGATGTTGAAAATAGTATAAGCATCTTACCTACAGGACAATCCGGCAATCCGTTCAGCGAACACTACAAGGATCAAGCGGAGATGTACATTAATGGGGAATTCAGAAAAATGATGATGAATGAAGAGGAGATTAAAAGAAATGCAAAATCTGTATTGATATTTAGGAAATAATAATTTGGAAAAGTCAATCAGGCAGTTACCTCAAGTATTAACCATCATTTTTAGGGAATCGTTAAATTTCAAAAAGAAGCAGTTTTAATTTGGCACACCTCAAAGGTTTTTTGTTATTTTTAGTGGATAACCAACACTATGAAAAGTACCAACCTTGTTTCACTCCTGTCCATAGTATTCTTCTCCTTACATATCGGTATCGCTCAAAATGCCTCAGTTGAACCCCAATATTTCAATTGGTTCGATAATGAAGTCCGAGAGAAATAATACTTCGCTTTTTAACGGGCTCGAGTATATCGAACTTTATAGAACAATAAATGATAAGCATAAATTCTACGGCACCAGTGATTTTCAATTTGGCTCCGTGGTCTATGATGGTCAATTTTTTGATCAGGTACCCCTAAAATATGATTTAGATGCTGATGACCTACTCCTAAACGTTGGATACAATTACCCTTATCCTATTTTGATATTGATTAAATCAAAAGTAGAACGGTTTAGTTTACCTGGTGCGGATTTCATACAGGTCCCGGAAAATATCGAAGAATTAAAGGAACACGGTTTTTATCAGATTTTACTGGAAAATTCTCTTGTTTCCTTGTTGAAGAAAAATTTTAAGAAACGATTCAAAAGAATTCGTGGTAGTACCCTTTATTATGAATTTATACAGGAAGGAAGTTTTGCTATCAAATATGACGGCACCTATTACGAAATATCCAATAAACAAGATGTGGTGAGAATTTGGCGGATCAGCGGGACTATATCAATGAGAATTATAATAATTCATTGAAAAAGGCTGATGAAGAAATCTTTTGGATCAATTTCTTTACAAAATTGTCCGATGAAATCAATTCACAAAACAGAGGGTAAAAATTATGAGGAAACTATTACACATTTTTGTCCTGGTATGTTGTGCGACATTGTTTGGCCAGGAACAGGAAGCCAAATATTCATTTCAGTTCTCGGAACAAAATATAGTAGAGGTACTAGGGATCCTAGAGGAGCAAGCTGATGTAGTATTCTATTATGATATCAGCTGGTTTTCGGGGCAAACCTTTTCAGGTACTTTCAATAATGCTACCCTATCCGAAATTCTTGAGGAGGTTTTTAAGGAGACTACATTGAACTTCTTTCAATATGATGCCGATAAAATTATCCTTACCCGGAACAATATTATCTATAAGGATTTGCCGGAAGGATTTTTTGGCAGGGAAGAAGTTGATTCCTTACCCGCCGTTGCCAACAATATCAAGGTAACGAGTAACCCCGTTTTTTCAAATATTGAAGCCAATAGGGGAAATGAAATATCCAGAACCGTAAGGATTGGCAAGGAGAACCTTTCGGACAATAGAACCACCTTCATCATTAGCGGATATGCCGGAACCGTTGATCAGAATCAGCCGATCTCCAATTTGTCCATTATTTTGAATGATAAAAATTCAGGCACCGTTACCAATGACAACGGATATTATCAATTAGAGGTGCCTGCAGGAACTAATATAGTTAGAACAAGTTCTTTGGGAATAGAACCCAGTACCACCGTAATTGTTGTCTATAATGATGGGAACCTCAATTTTGATTTGGCCGAAAGCGTTGAATTCCTGGATGAGGTGACCGTAGAAGCGAATGCAGCCAAAAACGTTGAGGAGGCTATTTCCGGAAGTACGGAATTGGTGGTGGAGGAAACCAAAAATATTCCCTTGGTTTTGGGAGAAAGGGATGTGCTCAAAGTGGCAACTACCTTGCCGGGTATCTCCACGGCGGGAGAAGGTGCGGCCGGTTTTAACGTGCGGGGCGGTAGTACGGATCAGAACTTGATTCTTCTTGATAATGCCGTCATGTACAATCCTTCACATTTCTTTGGTATTTTTCAAGCGATCAACCCTTTTACGACCAAAGATCTTAAAGTACTTAAGGGAGGAATACCTGCCGAATATGGAGGACGACTTTCCTCTGTATTCGATATCACTTCCAAAGACGCCAATACTGAAAAGATTGCCGGTGAGGCCGCCATTGGCCCAGTGACCAGTAATTTGGCCTTGGAGATTCCTGTAGTAAAGGGAAAATCAGGGTTAATGTTAGGGGGTAGGGGACTCTACTCGGATGGATTCTAAGATCTTTAAAGGAGGAGTCTTTGAATAATAGCAAGGCTTCCTTTTATGATGCCGTCGCCAAATACACGCATACCTTTAACGAGAAGAATACGGTTAAGGCTATGGGCTACTATAGTAATGATGCCTTTAGTATTACCTCTGATTCCATTTACGGTTACAATAACAGGTTAATGTCCTTACAATGGGATCACCAGTTCAATGATAAAAATGCAGGTAGTTTGATTGTGGCCAATAGTAACTATAAATTCAATATTGGGTATGAGGGAAATTCAGATAACAATTTTGACTTGGGATTTGTTGTAGATGAAACCGAGGCCAAGTTCAAGTTCACTTACCTGCATAGTAAGGCCCATAAGTTCGATTATGGTCTTTCCGCCAAGTTGTATAATGTGCAACCCGGGTATTTGGAACCCAATGGAGAAAACTCCATAGTGGAACCACAGACCATAGCTAGGGAAAAGGCTCGGAAGCCGCTGTCTATCTATCCGATAATTTTGAGGTGAACGATAAACTCCTGATTGATGTAGGACTTAGGTACTCCATGTTCGCCACCTTGGGTGAGACCGAGGCACGCATTTATGAAGAGGGCGTTCCCAAGAACGAGGAAACCTTGGTGGAAACCGTTTCCTATGGTAACAATGAGTTTGTGGAAACTTATGGAGGTCCGGAAGTTAGGGTTTCGGCAAGGTATTTCTTGGGAGAGGATTTTTCGGTGAAAGCCAGTTATAATAGTACCTACCAGTACATACATCGATTGTCCAATACCACGACCATAAGCCCTATTGACACTTGGAAACTATCGGACAACAATATTAAGCCACAGCGCGGAAGGCAGGTAGGTCTTGGATTCTACAAGAACTTGGATGCCAATACCTATGAAATAAGTTTGGAGGGATATTATAAAGAAGCGGATAATCTGCTGGACTTTAAAGTAGGTTCTGAACTTTTATTGAACGAAACCATTGAAACGGAAACCCTTCAGGGAGACGGCCAAGCCTATGGGGTTGAGTTTTTGATACGTAAAAACTCGGGAAGGTTGAATGGTTGGATAGGGTATACCTATGCGCGCTCTTTTTTGAAGTTGGACAGTGAATATGCCGAGGAACGAGTGAACAACGGGGAGTACTTCCCTACCAATTATGACAAGCCCCATGACTTTAGTGCCGTCTTGAACTATAAGTTTACCAGAAGGTTCAGCGCCTCGGCCAATTTAAGTTATCAGACCGGTAGGCCGGTCACCTATCCTGTGGCACGGTATAATTTCAATAATTCCGAATATGTGGTCTATAGTAATAGAAACGAATTCAGAATACCGGATTATTATAGATTGGATCTTGGTTTCAACATTGAAGGGAACCACAAGCTAAAAAAGTTGGCACATAGTTTTTGGAATATTTCGGTGTATAACGTATTGGGAAGAAACAATCCCTACTCGGTATTTTTTGTAACCGAAAATGGGGAGTTAAAGGCTTATCAAAGCTCCATATTCTCCATTCCTGTACCTACAATCACCTATAATTTTAAGTTTTAACGACTATGAAGAAAATTGGAAAAGTCATTGACTTAATTACAATTGGGGTATTTTTTCTATTCATAGTTTCTTGTATCGATGAATACGACTTTGAAAGTACCGAATTTCAAAGTACACTTGTCGTGGAAGGGACTATTACAGATCAAGAGGAAACCCAACGGATTATGATATCGCGGACCTTTCCTTTGGATACGGTATTAATGTCCGGAGTAAGTGGTGCCAACGTTTCGGTAACCGATAGCAACGGTAGTACTTTTAATTTTTCGGAAGCATCCACTGGCGAATACCTTTCAAATGCCCCGTTCTCAGTTGTTTCCGGCCTAACCTATACCTTAAATATAACCACTCCGGGCGGGGAACAATATCAATCCGAGGCCATGCCCGTACCTGCACAAACAACCATTGAAAACTTATATGCGGAAAGGGATTTTTTGGATGACGGTGCACAAGAAGGGATGTTTATCTATGTGGATAGCTATGACCCTTCGGGCCAATCTAATTATTATAGGTATGAATACGAGGAAACCTATAAAATAATTGCCCCCAATTGGACCGGGCTGGATGCCTATATAGTATCTCCTTTACCGTTTCCTGCAGTGGCCACGCGCCCTAAAGAGCGAGAAGAGCAAATTTGTTATGCAACCATTCCATCCAATAATATTATACAATTGAGCACCACGGAATTTGGAGAAGATAGGGTATCCAAATTTCCGGTTCGTTTTATCGATAGAGAAAATTACATACTATCACATCGATATAGTATATTAGTGAAGCAATATGTACAGTCCAGGGCTGCTTTTGCCTATTACGAAACCCTGGAATCGATGTCCGGCTCCGACAATTTCTTTGCGCAACTACAAGTTGGTTTTTTAGAGGGTAATATCAGGAATGTATCGAACCCGGACGAGGATGTTATCGGGTTCTTTCAGGTAAGTACCGTATCGGAACAGCGTATTTTTTTCAACTATGACGATTATTTTCCTAACGAACGCTTACCGGATTATCCGATACGATGTGATTTGGTATCACCTCCCATAATTACTGAGACAGGGGCTTCTCCATTATTGATTGCCATTGAGTTGGAAACTTTAAAATATGTGGAAGACTATGATCAAGAAAGAAACCCTTTAAATTTTAGTGAATTCAGTCCGTTTTTAATGGTGCCAACGCCTTGTGGGGATTGTACCGTGTACGGAAGCAATATAGTGCCGGAATTACGGGTGGAATAGTACCATATGGATAGGTACCATGTGTTAATAAAAGAAAGATTGCAAAAATTAATTAACCATATAAAGTTAGTAGTAATGCTATTTGGGGTTTTACATTTAGCACAAAGTTGTGTGGATGTCTTTGACTTTGAATCTACCGAATTTCAGAGCGCACTGGTTGTAGAGGCTACCATAACGGATGAGGAAGCCATACAGCATGTTAGGATTTCTAGGACTTTTCCTTTGGATACGGTGTTGATGGCTGGTGAGAACAATGCCTTAGTTTCAGTGACGGATAGTAATGGAGGTACGTACGATTTTACTGAAGTATCATCGGGCGAATATAGTTCGACCGTTCCTTTTGCCGTAAATTCCGGTTTGACTTATAAATTGAATATCGTTACCGTAGATGGAAATAAATACGAATCAGAAGATACCAATGTTCCTGCAACAACAGAAATCGACAGGATTTATGCTGAAAGAGATTTTAAAGATGATGTTGATGAAGGTATGTTTATTTATGTCGACAGCTATGATCCTTCCGGACAGTCCAAATATTATAGTTACGAATACGAGGAAACCTATAAAATAATTGCACCTTTTTGGAGCCCGGAAGATGCCTACGCGGTTTCATTACCTCCAACTCCGGCAGTAGCCACTAGACCTAGAACACAAGAAGAACTCGTCTGTTACAATACGGTTGGATCCAATACAATAATACAACAAAGCACTACGGAGTTCGATGAAGATCGTATAACAAAGTTTCCCGTACGTTTTATAGACAGGAACAACTATATTTTATCACACAGATATAGCATTTTGGTAAAGCAGTATGTACAATCGCGTGAGGCATTTACATTTTACAAGACTTTGGAAACGCTATCAGGTTCGGAAAATCTTTTTAACCAAATACAAACAGGTTTTTTGGAAGGTAATATCCGTTCTGTATCAGATACCTCCGAAGATGTAGTCGGTTTTTTTCAAGTAAGTACAGTATCCAAAAAGCGACTCTTCTTCAATTATAAAGATTTTTTTCCGGACGAACGATTGCCGGATTATGTAAGTGATTGCCCACTTTTGGCCCCTGCTCTGGTTGTGGAGGGAGGAGCCTCACCATTGATCGATGGTATAGAACAGAACTTAATCAAATATTATAGTGAATACAGTGCACCTGAAGACGGTTTATTGACTTGGGACGCTCCATGTCCTTACTTTATGGTGTATAGAGTATGTGGAGATTGTACCGTTTTGGGCAATAATACACCACCTGATTTTTGGACAGAAGAATAAAAAAATAAGAAGATGAAAAATTTAAGGAACCTTATTTTGGTAGCGCTGCTTTTGAATAGTATTCAGCTGGTTGCACAGGGGACTTCGGCTAATGCCTTTGTTAATAATATGAAAATTCCCTATCAAGAACAGGCATACCTCAAGACCAATACTAATTTGGGTTTTGTGGGCGAATATTTGTACTATACATTGTTCAACCTAAGGTCAAATACCGGGCAGTTGAGTGGGGTTAGTAAAATAGCATATGTAAAGTTGGTAAACGAAAATGGGGAGGTGGTCGTAAACCATAAAATAAAATTGACAAATGGAGTAGGTGATAGTAACTTTTTTATCCCCTCCAGTGTTCCTTCGGGAATTACAAACTGGTTGCCTATACCCAGTGGATGTTGAATAATGGCATGGGGTACTATTACGAGCAAGATTTTACAGTTATTAATCCATATACAAGCAATCAAGCTGTATTTCGAAATAGTAATAATGGTAGTGTCCCTAATTCCGGAGATGATACTAATATGTCAAGGGCAAATGGAAATCAACCTTTGCTGTTGGAGTTAGATAAAGCCTCTTACGGCAAAAGAGAGGCTATTAAGCTAAACCTTACTTCTTTGGGAGCAAAGGAGGGATATGGCAATTATGTTATTTCGGTTAGGAAAATCGATGAACTAAAGGGAGGCAAAAAGCCGACGGTGCTGGATTATCAAAAAATATATCCTGAGGTGAAGCCCATTCCAAATAGGGTGCTGCCGAATTGCGGGGAGAATTGATTCAAGGAAAAGTAACAACTTCCAATGGAACAGTTGGGCAAAGTGATGTTTTGCTCGCTGCGTCCTTCCCAGGGGAGGATTACCTTTTAAAAATCGTAAATACGAATAACGAGGGAGATTTTTTTCTTAACGTAAACAAGGATTATAGTGCACAGGATGTTTATATACAACCTCTTTCTAATGCTGGGGATGGTCTCGATATATCCTTGACCCCTGAGCAGGAATTGGATTTTTCAAAGCTTACGTTTCACTCTTTTTCTCCGGATAGGAATATGGAGTCCAGTATAAAGGAACGTAGTATTCACAATCAAATAGAAAATGCGTATTACAGCAGCAAACCGGATACGATTTTGTTAGGTAACGGTAACAAAAGATTTTACGGATCTGATGTAACAGAGTATGTTTTGGATGAGTACACAAGATTTTCTACGGTAAGGGAAACTTTTGTTGAGGTAGTGGAGCATGTTTGGTTACAAGCGAACAAAGATGGGCAGATGGAGTTTCACGTAAGACCGGAAGCTCCCTACGTAGAATCTCGGTCAATTGCCTTTGGTAATAGTGGATGGGGTTTTGGTTTTGAATCACGAGCTATTGTTAAATTTACCGTCAAGCAGGATCAATACCATACATATTTCTAGAAACCAACATTTTTACGGAACAAAAACCTTTCAAGGGGTAGTCGATATTTCCACTTTTAAGTCAGACTACTTTCAAAACTATTATACGGATGACTTATTTGCGAAGGAGCTATTTAAGCCAAATGAAAATAAAAATTATTATAGACAGTCCTATAAGGATACCTTAGGCAATTCCTATAGACGTTTACCTGATTTCAGGTATCAATTGCTATGGCTACCCCAGTACGGAGTGACCGAAAAAAATCAGGAAGTCGAATTTTTTAGTTCTGATATATCCGGGGATTTTGAAGTGATTGTGGAAGGATTTACGCTTACAGGAAAGCCTATTCTTCTAACAGAAAGGTTTAAGGTTCAATAACATAAAGTTTATTGGGGAAAACATTACATTTAGCCCAAACAAAATACTAAATACTAATCAGAGTTAGTAGCAGTGCTTTATTTGGAGTTAAAGCTTACCATCATTATCATCTTTAATTTAGAACTTGTTCATCTAATTCAATAAGTAATACTATTACTTCTTTATAAAAAATAAAGTAAAAATTCCTACCGACTTTTTTATTAGGTTTTGGTTATAGTATAGTCTACAAAGAATTACATTTTTTAGAACTTTGTAGTTAATCCTATAAATTTAATTTTAAGCAGGTAATATAAATCATCCAGTTGTCGATTAAAGGTAGGTTTACTGGATAATCCGGATGGCAAACAAATTTCATCAATTGATTTAAGCAATTTGTAGAAAAATCACTCTGTTTCATTACAATCGTTAAAAATTTGTACAGAACTAAATACAGAGTTTATGAAAACATTTTTACTTTTTAAAGAAATTTATACTGAGGCATTTAGAAGTATTCAGAGTTATATCGTTAAGCACTACTTCAAGGCTTTTGCCTTTTTTACCCTAGTAATGTTCGCGATTGTTCTGTACGCTTTTTTGTATAGGGTAAGTACAGGATTTGTTTTTTCTAATATCTGATGATAGATTAACATAGCATTTAGAATAAGATACTTTGTAATATGTATTTCATATTAAAAAGCTACTTATTAATTCCGGTAATATGTTTTAACTGAAAAATTTAACGTCCAGTATTACAAGGGTGACATTGCAGTAAAAACATTACATTTAGCCCAAAGGAAAACTAAATGCTAACAAAAGTTTACGGTAGTGCGGTATTTGGAGTGGAAGCAACCACTATTACCGTGGAGGTAAACATCGACAAGGGCATAGGCTATCACTTGGTAGGACTTCCCGATAATGCCATTAAGGAAAGTAACTATCGTATTGCGGCGGCCTTGCAAAACAATGGCTACAAAATTCCGGGAAAAAAATCACCATCAACATGGCTCCTGCAGACCTGCGAAAGGAAGGTTCCGCCTATGACCTTACCTTGGCATTGGGTATTTTGGCCGCGTCTCGGGCAAATACAGTCGGAAGCTATCGAGAAGTATATCATTATGGGCGAACTTTCACTAGATGGTAGTTTGCAACCCATAAAAGGGGCATTGCCCATTGCCATAAAAGCTCAAGAGGAAGGTTTCGAAGGATTTATCCTCCCAGCGGAAAATGCCAAGGAGGCAGCCATTGTTGGAAATCTGAAAGTTTTTGGGGTAGAGAATATCAGACAGGTCATCGACTTTTTTGATCAGGGCACTCCTTTGGAACAAACTATTATCGATACCCGTGAAGAGTTTTATAAAAATTTGGATTTTCCGGAATTCGATTTCTCCGATGTCAAGGGACAGGAAAGTATCAAACGCTGTATGGAAATCGCCGCTGCGGGCGGGCATAATATCATTCTAATTGGACCTCCAGGTGCCGGTAAGACCATGCTGGCAAAAAGATTACCTTCCATTTTACCGCCCATGACCCTGCACGAAGCCCTGGAAACCACAAAAATCCATAGTGTGGTTGGCAAGATCAAGAATATGGGACTCATGAGCCATCGCCCGTTTCGAAGCCCACATCACACGATTTCGGATGTGGCACTTGTAGGAGGCGGGGCCTATCCACAACCCGGTGAGATTTCGCTCTCGCACAACGGCGTATTGTTTTTGGACGAACTGCCGGAATTCAAACGCGGTGTTTTGGAAGTGATGCGCCAACCCTTGGAAGACAGGGAAGTAACCATTTCACGAGCGAAATTTACCGTAACCTATCCCAGTAGTTTTATGTTGGTAGCCAGTATGAACCCGAGTCCTGGTGGTTATTTTAACGACCCCGATGCCCCCGTAACCTCTTCGCCAGCCGAAATGCAACGCTACTTGAGCAAGATTTCGGGACCCTTGTTGGACCGAATCGATATTCACATCGAAGTGACGCCCGTTCCCTTTGAAAAACTCTCCGAAGACCGCAAAGGGGAGAGCAGTGTGGAAATCCGAAAACGGGTGACCAAAGCCAGGGAACTCCAAACCGAAAGGTTCAAAGAATTGGAAAGTGTCCATTATAATGCACAGATGAACACCAAACAGATTAGGGAATTCTGTAGGTTGGATGATGCATCTAAATCTTTGCTAAAAAACGCTATGGAGCGGTTGAACCTTTCTGCACGTGCTTACGACCGAATCTTAAAAGTAGCACGTACCATTGCCGACTTGGATAATGCCCCGGATATCACCGGCAACCATATCAGTGAGGCGATTCAATATAGAAGTTTGGACCGAGAAGGTTGGTTGGGGTAGGGATAGCTAAATATCTCATTACACATAGCAATCAGGACAAAAAAACTCAATAAATAAAATTGTCTATAATATGTAGAAGTTTTTTCATCACCTATTTTATTGGCTTTTATAAAGAATACAATTAATTGTACCATTGGTAAACGGTTTATACCAAAGTACCAAAAGGAAAACTGCTTTTAGTTTGCTCTCTTTTTGTAATTTTAGTAAAACCATTTATATGCCAACCACAGAACAGTGCAAAAACTGCGAACAAAAATTTGATTCATCCTTTGATTACTGCCCTCACTGTGGTATGGAAGCCAGTGACAATCTCACTTTTGGTGTCTTGTTTAGCAATACCATAGAGAATTATTTTTCTATAGATGCTAGATTCTTTAAGAGCTTTGGAACGCTTATGTTAAAACCTGGTGTTCTTGCACGGCGGTTTGTTGATGGAAAGCGATTGAAATACTTGCACCCTGCACAATTTTACCTTTTTATCTCGGTTGTCTTTTTCTTTATTTTTTCTTTCAGCGTCCGCAAAGCAGATACTGAAGTTTCAGAGGCTTTCAAAAAGGGATTTGAGCAGGAAATAAGTTTGGATTCTATAAAGATTAAGACAGATTCAGTGGATATTTCTCAGGCCAAAGAAGTCATTAAAAAAAACCGGAAGATTATAGGTCTATCTGACGATGAGCTAGTGGAATTAGATTCAGTAATGAACTCAGATTCTCAGACCGCCAATATTTCATTTGGCTTTGAGCGCAAATTATTGGATTCACTAATTACAGCAGGGGCTCCCCTCGCTCAGAAATATAAGGCCATGGGCATGAAAGAAGATGCCAATGCCTTTACCCGTAAGTTTTATGCACAAATGCTTAAATTTTATGAAAAGCAAGGTGGCGGTATTATACAGGTATTATATGATACTATACCTATTGCAATGTTCCTACTTTTACCACTTTTTGCCGTACTGGTGACCTTGTTCTATTGGAAACGTGGCACCTTTGCCCACCACTTAGTGTTTAGTTTTTATTATTTTACCTTCATATTCACCTCGTTTTGTGTCATCCTACTAGTGAATAAAGTATGGGAAATTCCTATTTGGATTGAAGTGCTAATTTGTTTCTCCTTTGTAATATACCTGATTCCGGCACTGCGAAATTTTTATAAGAGTTCATGGTTGGGAGCCTTTCTTAAAGCTAATATTATTTCATTTCTCTACATGATGATTATTGTGCCCGTTGCTGCCATAGGAATTATTTTGGTAGCCTTTATGTTATATTGAGTTTTTGCGGTAAACTAAAAGGAAAGTAAATGTTTGCTTTTTATTGAGTTTCTTTTATTCTTTTATATCATTTTGTCCTCGGGTAAGCCGACTAGATATTACCGTTCTTCAAAGTTTGCAACTTCGA
This sequence comes from Maribacter litopenaei, assembly GCF_025244665.1. Classification (GTDB taxonomy): domain Bacteria; phylum Bacteroidota; class Bacteroidia; order Flavobacteriales; family Flavobacteriaceae; genus Maribacter; species Maribacter litopenaei. Next base: position 1,525,210 of record NZ_CP104205.1, read on the forward strand.
ATCAGCCCTCAAAAATTACCCCATCACTTTTTTTAACCCTTTATCAAAAGCCTTCATATCCTCCATGGTGCCGGTACTGATACGGGCCCATTCGTAAAAGGGTGGGAAGGGTCTACCTATTAGAACGTTTTCCTTTTCCATGGTGGCCATCATGTCTCGAATAGGTCTTCCGGTTTTAAAGAACACAAAATTGGTGTGGGATTTTATGTAGGGCAATTCCAAATCGTCCAAGGTTTTGTAAATGGCCTGTTTGGCCTCCATGTTCTTCGCCACGCTAAACTTGTAAAAATCGTCGTCGTCCAAGGCATGCCTGGCAGCTTCAATGGCTAGCACATTGGTCATGGCCATAATGTTTTTTCGTAATCGTGAAGCAACATCGGGCCGGGCTACCAAATACCCGATCCGCATCCCTGCTAAGCCATATACTTTGGAGAAGGTCCTGGAAACGATGACGTTCTTACCTTCCTTCACCAATTCCACCATGGAAGGGTAATCGGGTTCCGTGATAAAATCGTAGTAAGCCTCGTCGCTAAAAACCATGGCCTTTTCACTGGTACGTTCGCAAAAGGATTTCAGTTCGTTTTTGTCCAAAAGAGTCCCTGTAGGATTGTTGGGATTACAGATAAAAATGAGTCGGGTCTTACCATTGATCCGGTTTTCCATTTCCTTTAAATCGTGCTGCATATTTTCATCTACAGGTACTCGGTGCACGTAGGCCCCTAAATTTTCGGCATAGGTCAACATGGATTGGAAGGTTGGGTCCGCCGCGATGAGTTCACCGCCTTGCAGCCCGTAGGTAAGACCTACGGCTTTAAGCCCCTCCGTAGAACCACCGGTCACTACGATATGGTCCGTAGAAACGCCTTCGGTTTCGGCAATTTTTTCCAATAAGGGTCTAAACACAATGGAAGGATAGCGACAAGCATTATCAAAGGCAGCGGTTATGGCAGTTCTTACTTTTTCCGATGGCCCATATGGGTTTTCGTTGCTATTTAGTTTTGCTACGTCAAGAAGCAAATTACTTTTCTCCTTAAGAGGTCTAGTAATTGCTAGTGCGTTTAAACCACCCATGGCGGTAAGGCCACCCGTAAGTGCAAAGGTCTTTAACCAGTTTCTTCTGTCTATGTGATTCATACCTTTTTTGGATTTTTTCTAAAAGGTACAAAAAGATGTGGTTAGTCGGAGTTCTACAATAAAATAAGGAAGTGCCCCTTTTTGGGCTATATCTCGGATTTCCTCGTTATTGTTATCCCTTTTTTCCTTTTTCTCGGAATTAAAAATATCCTTAAGAATATAGGCGGTCACAATGGTGAGTCCGGTAGTAAGGGTGGGTATGGCAAATTCCCATTTTAAAAGCTGCATCAAACCGCCAGCTATGATTGTCAAAACACCAAGTACCATAGCGAAATTCCGAGACGATTTCAATTATACTGTTCGTAGATTTCCGGTCTTGATTCATAAAATAGGCAGTACCTTCCATGGCAAACCAAAGTATAAAGGATAGTGCCGTACCTATTTGAAATAATCCGGTATAGGGGAAATCTAGAATTCGTAGAAGACCATTGGTGGTCGAGAAAGGATCAGCACCATTTTAATAAAGTCTACAGGTTTTTTAGGATTCTTTTTGGCGAACCGGACGGAGTAAAGTACTAGAATTGCCAAAAAGGAGACCAGTATGATACCACCAGCATAAGGCCAGTGCACTATTCGCGTAAGCATACCAACAATCAAACAGGCCAAGGCCACTCTAAGCGGTGTTTTTAAGGTTTTGTTAGTTGTGCTCATAACGATAATTTTTAGTTGATTACTTTTATGTTTGCCTTGAGGCCTTCCATAATTCCCATAATGTTTTTAATAGTTTCATTTAGGTAGTATCTTACTAGAATATGGGGGATACGAATGGTGGTAAAACCATTTTTAAAGGAGTGCATGGCCTCCTCCAAATTATTGATGGCCTGTTCCTCGGTCATTTTTTCATAGCCACAATCAATTTCAATATTCAGCTTTACCCTAGAAATGGCGATATCGACGGATTTTTTTCCATCCCACCATTCTAGCATTCCTTGGACTCCAGCCTCTTTTAATCCATAATACAATTGAATGGCCTCTAGAGGAGTATTGTTCTTTTTGATCAGTTCCTTTATCAATTCCTGATGATGCGAGCATAGCTCTACACCCACGCTTTCTATGGCACTTTTATGATCAAGATATCCAAGCTCTTTGTTACATTCTAAGCAAGTCATTAAGAAGGTTAAGTTTATTTGGTTTGGGGTATTTATAACAACGATTTTTTGGGTTTAGTATTCATAATCGATGTATGACATCCTGTTTTTAGACGAATGACATTTTTTTAGATAAACGGCATTTTGAAATGTTAAAATTGTTGTGAACTTCTATTTTTTTAAAGGGAGAATTTTAGGATAATTGAAGGTATCTTTATCAAAACCTAAATTTTTTACCGAATGTTTAAAAAAATGGGTCGTAAATCCTAGTTGCGGCCGCATTCATTGGATCAGGGACGGTAACGGCCTGTACAATAGCAGGGGTTTCATTTGGATACGCCTTGTTGTGGGCCATGTTATTGTCGGTAATGGCCACCATGGTATTACAGGAAATGTCCGCCGGATTGGGAATCATTACCCAAATGGGTTTGGCAGAGGTTATCAAACAGGAATTGCCCAATAAATATGTAAAAATGACTGTGGTGGGTGTTATCCTTTCAGCCATAGTCATAGGTAACGCAGCTTATGAGGCAGGAAATATTGGAGGAGGTGCATTGGGCCTAGAGGCATTGTTTGGGTCGTCATTTACTGGTTACTTTCCTTTTCTAATTGGCTTTTTGGCATTTATATTGCTTTATATGGGAAACTATAAAGTGTTGGAGAAGGTCTTTATTTCGTTGGTACTACTCATGAGTTTATCCTTTATTATTACTGCCTTACTGACAAAGCCCAATGTAATACTTATTCTAAAAGGACTTTTTCTTCCCAATGTTAACAATGATAATATATTGACGGTAATCGCTTTGGTTGGTACTACGGTAGTCCCGTACAATTTATTTTTACATGCCTCATTGGTTGGGGAAAAATGGAAATCAAAAGATGATTTAAAATATGCTAGGCGTGACACCTATCTTTCAATATTTTTAGGTGGCTTTGTCTCAATGAGTATTATCGTTGCGGCGGCCTCTGTAGATTTGATGAGGATTGATAATGTAATGGATATGGCCAAGGCTTTGGAACCACTGTATGGTACCAGTGCCCGATATTTCATGGGAATTGGCCTTTTTGCGGCGGGAGTAACTTCGGCAATTACGGCTCCTCCGGCGGCGGCTTATGTTGCGTCCAATTGTTTTGGATGGAAGGAGGGGCTTAAAGATGTCAGGTTCAGAATTGTTTGGATGGTTATTTTAGGATTGGGTGTTTTCTTTCTATCCTTTAATATCAAACCGATTGAAGTAATCAAGTTTGCCCAAATAGCCAATGGAGTCCTTCTTCCCGTAATTGCCATTTTCCTACTTTGGATAGTCAATAGGAGTACCGTTATGGGTGCATATAGGAACACCACCATTCAGAATGTAATGGGAATTGCCATTGTTCTTTTAGCTGTATTCTTAGGGGTGAAGAGTATTTTAAAGGTTTTAGAATTAATATAATGGAGAAATATGCCATAGATATCAATTGCGATGTAGGGGAGGGTGTTGCAAACGAAGCCCAACTTTTCCCGTTTATTACAAGCTGTAACATTGCATGCGGAGGACATACGGGTAATAAGGTTACAATGAAAGAGACTCTTCATTTGGCTAAGAAATATGATGTTCGTATTGGAGCTCATCCTTCATATCCCGATCGAGAAAATTTTGGAAGAAAATCACTTACGATGGATGCTAAGGAATTTTCCAAAAGTATTGTTTCACAAATAGGGTTATTGGAATCTATTTGTAAGGAGGAGAATGTTTCCTTAAAACATATCAAACCTCATGGGGCTTTATATAATGACCTAGCCAAGAGTGAGGAATTGGCTCGTTTGTTTTTGGATGCCATTCATGACTATAAAACTAAGTTGGTACTATTTGTACCTTTTGATTCGGTCATTAAAAGTCTCGGCTAAAAAAGAGGGTTTTCAAATAATGGTAGAGGCTTTTGCCGATAGAAACTATAATGAAGACCTGAGTCTTGTGTCCAGAGGATTGCCCAATGCCCTGATTACGGAACCGCAAAAGGTCTTGAATCATTTGGTGCTTATGGTCAAGGAGCATAAGGTCAAGACCATCACCAATACATACAAAAACATGGTAGCCGATACCTTTTGCATACATGGCGATACCCGGGAAGCTTTACAAATATTAATGTATATTACAATAGAATTATCAAAACACGACATAGCCTTAAAAAGATGAGCCATCCCCCAATTTCCTTAAAACCATATGGAAGGCATGCCATATTAATTGAATGGCCCAATGAGGTAAGCGAAACAATTTTGGAAAGTATCTTGGACTTTGAGGACTTTCCGGTCAAGGATTGTTTAAAAGAAAAGGATTGGGAAACCATCTCAGCTTACAATTCCCTATTAGTCATACATCCAACCCTTGAAGTCGAATATGAAAATTTCAGTGCTAAAATAAAGGAATGGTACGAGCAATCTAAAGGGAGTATAGATAGACAGAAGGTGCTCCGGAAGCTCCCCGTATGCTATGACAAATCATTTGGAGTCGATTTGGAGGAGGTATCAAAATATTTGGGTAAGACCATAGATGAAGTCATTAAACTTCATACGGAAAGTATTTATACTGTTTATGGGATTGGTTTTGTTCCTGGTTTTATGTACTTGGGTGGCGTTCCCAAGGATTTGGAAATTCCCGAAAGGCAACTCCTAGGTTGAAAGTGGATAAAGGAGCTGTTGGTATTGCCGGAAAACAAACGGGTATTTATCCACAGGAATCCCCTGGGGGTTGGAATATTATCGGAAACTGTCCGGTTTCCCTTTTCGACAGAAATAAAAAGGACCCTGTTTTGTAAATGTTGGGGATAAAATACAGTTTCATAAAGTGTCCTTGGGCGAATATGAACTGCACAAAATAGAAGCCGAGGTAGGAATTTATAAACCGAGAAAAAGTGATACTACATGCTTAAGGTTTTAAAGGCCGGATTTTTTACCAGCATTCAGGATTTGGGAAGGTTTCACCATAGGAAGAAGGGTGTCCCGGTTTCGGGTTGTATGGATCAACCTTCGGTTTATAAGGCAAACACCTTATTGGAAAACGATGTGCACAGTGCCGTTTTGGAAATTACCATGACCGATTCAACGCTGGTATTTGAAAAGGATACTTTTATTGTAATAGCGGGTGCCATAATTTCGGTAACACTTAACAATGAACCCATTCAAAATTATAAGGTGTACCAAGTGAAGGAAGGAGATATCTTGTCATACGGGAAGCTCAAAAAGGGAATTAGAACTTATTTAGCAGTTAAGGGTGGTTTTAAAACCGACGAAATTCTTGGCAGCCGATCATTTTATGTTCCCATAACGGATAGGAATAGAATCGAGGATGGTGATGAAGTTCCCTATGGGGAAAACAAGAGTTTTTCGCCAAAGATTTCCGAAATTAAAGTAGATAGCTTGTTGGACGAAACGGTATTGGAAGTGTACAAAGCCCCTGAATTTGATTTGCTGACCGATAGACAATTGGAAAACCTATTTTCAAAGGAATTTACGGTTTCCAAAGAAAACAATCGAATGGCATACCAGTTATCTGAAACCTTGGAAGGGCATCAGCATAGTATTTTGACCTCGGCCACTTTGCCCGGAACGATTCAATTGACACCTTCCGGAAAATTAATCATATTAATGAAGGATGGACAGACTACGGGAGGTTACCCTAGAATACTCCAACTTTCGGATAGATCCATCTCTGTACTGGCCCAAAAGAGAGAAGGCAATACCATCTCATTTAAGTTTATTTGATAATTTATCGAGATTCTTATCAATTTTTTGGTGGCATAATAATTTTACGTACTATTGTCTTATGAATACGAATCATAGAACTGTCATTGAGGTCGTCATTATTTCCAACCGGGAATGATATAGATTTTCATTGACTTAAAAACCTGTATCAGAGCTATCCGATACAGGTTTTTTTTATGTTTCCTTTCAAAATCTCAATGTATTGAATATGATATTAAAACAAAAACTAAGTTATTGTAAATCAGTTGTTTGATGCATTTTTGACAACATTGAATTTGAACCTGAAATAAATGTTAAAAACTGAACGGATATTAAACTTATATCTTTGATATAGGCCAATTTAAAATTGACTTTAGAAGACGAAAAAAATGGAATTGAACAAGTACAGCAAAAGTGTAACCCAAGACCCAACTTTACCTGCGGCACAAGCTATGCTGCATGCCATAGGATTAACTGATGATGATTTAAAGAAACCCTTAGTAGGAATAGCCAGTACAGGTTACGAAGGCAACCCCTGTAACATGCACTTGAATGATTTGGCTGTACATGTCAAGAAAGGTGCCGATAATGCCGGTTTGGTCGGTTTAATTTTTAATACCATTGGAGTAAGTGACGGAATTTCCAATGGAATCCGGGAATGCGTTTTTCGCTTCCCTCAAGGGATATTATTGCCGACTCCATGGAAACTGTGGTTGAGGCGATGAGTTATGATGGTCTCGGTCACCGTAGTTGGCTGTGATAAGAATATGCCAGGTGCCCTAATGGCGATGTTGCGTCTGAACAGACCTTCCATATTGGTTTATGGGGGTACCATTGCATCCGGTTGTCACAACGGTAAGAAGCTTGATATTATTTCCGCTTTTGAAGCATATGGGCAGAAAGTGGCCGGAAATATTGACGAGGAAGAGTATAAGGAGGTAATTCATAAAGCATGTCCTGGTGCTGGTGCCTGTGGAGGAATGTACACAGCGAATACGATGGCTTCTGCCATTGAAGCATTGGGAATGTCCTTACCATTTAACTCCTCCAACCCGGCTATAAGTGATGGAAACTTAAAGGAACAAGAGTCGGTTAGGGCTGGAGAAGCCTTACGACTGTTATTGGAGAAGGATATTAAACCATCTGATATTGTTACCAAAAAATCATTGGAGAACGCTTTTAGATTGGTTACGGTTTTGGGTGGATCTACCAATGCCGTGTTGCACTTTTTGGCAATTGCCAAGGCTGCCCAAATTGAATTTACTTTGGAAGATTTCAAGAAAATAAGTGATAATACACCCCTTTTGGCAAACTTGAAACCTAGTGGAAAGTATTCCATGGAAGACCTTCATGGTGTTGGTGGAATCCCGGGTGTATTAAAATATATGTTGGATAACAATATGCTGCATGGTGATTGTTTGACCGTGACTGGAAAGACGTTGGCGGAAAACCTAAAAGGTGTACGAAATTTGGTAGATGGACAGGATATCGTAAGCACATTGGATAAGCCTATTAAGGAAACTGGGCATATCAGGATTTTGTTCGGAAACCTGGCTACAGAAGGTGCGGTTGCCAAGATTACGGGTAAAGAAGGTTTGTCCTTTAAAGGGACTGCCAATGTATTTGATAGTGAGACCGCTGTAAATGAGGGTATTAAGACTGGAAAGGTAAAAAAAGGTGATGTGGTGATTATTAGATATGAAGGCCCTAAAGGTGCTCCCGGTATGCCGGAAATGCTGAAACCTACCTCCTCTATCATGGGAGCAGGTCTAGGTAAGGATGTTGCCTTAATTACTGACGGACGTTTTTCAGGTGGGTCTCATGGTTTTGTTGTGGGGCATGTTTCACCGGAGGCTCAGGTGGGCGGGAACATTGCCCTGGTTGAAAATGGGGATATCATTTCCATCGATGCGGTGAACAATACAATCGATATTGAAATTTCTAATGAAGAGTTGGAAGCGAGAAGATCAAAATGGGTAGCTCCGAATTAAAGGCCAAAAGAGGAATATTGTACAAATATGCCAAAAGTGTTTCATCCGCATCCAAAGGATGTGTAACGGATGAATTTTAAAGCTTAGGTATTTTTAATTGTTTGATATGGAAACATTGAAAGAAAAAAAGACAGCACAAAAGACCAAGAAATCCATTAGAATTAGTGGAGCGGAAGCCATTATTCATTGTTTGTTGGCGGAAGGTGTCGATTTGATCTATGGCTATCCGGGCGGAGCCATTATGCCTGTCTATGATGAACTTTATAAATTTCAGGATAAGCTTACCCATATTTTGACACGACATGAACAGGGAGCCACACATGCTGCCCAAGGATATGCCAGGGTATCCGGTAGGGTAGGTGTTGCCATGGCTACATCAGGTCCAGGCGCTACGAATTTGGTAACGGGGCTTGCGGATGCACAAATAGATTCAACGCCCTTGGTTTGTATAACTGGTCAAGTGCCGAGACATTTATTGGGTTCAGATGCCTTTCAAGAAACCGATATTATTGGTATTTCAACCCCGGTCACCAAATGGAACTATCAGGTGACCAAAGCTTCGGAAATTCCTGAAATTATGGCAAAGGCATTCTATATTGCAAAATCGGGTCGTCCAGGTCCTGTTCTAGTTGATATTACTAAAAATGCGCAGTTCGATGAACTGGATTTCACTTATACCAAATGCAATGGGGTCAGGAGTTATAAACCGGCACCAAAGCCGGATGCTGATGCCTTGAAACAGGCGGCCGATTTGATCAATAACGCAAAAAAGCCTTTGATTGTTTGGGGTCAAGGAGTCATTCTTGGTAAAGCGGAGGAAGAATTGAAAGAATTGGTTGAGAAAGCTGGAATTCCTGCAGCTTGGACCATTATGGGAGCATCCGCCTTGGATTCCGAACATCCTTTAAATGTTGGTATGGTAGGCATGCACGGTAATTATGGGCCAAACCTTTTGACCAATGAATGCGATGTATTAATAGCTATTGGAATGCGCTTTGACGATCGAGTGACTGGTCGTTTGGAAGATTATGCAAAACAGGCCAAGGTAATCCATTTTGAGATCGACCCTGCAGAAGTCAATAAAAATGTCCATGCAGATGTGCCCGTTCTTGGAAACTCCAAGGAAACCTTGAGTTTGATTTTACCATTGATAAATCCAAATTCGCACAAGGAGTGGCTTCAGTTGTTTGCTGAAAAATACCAAATAGAATATGATACTGTCATCAAGAACGATATCTATCCAACCAAGGAAGGCTTGACCATGGGTGAGGTAATTGAGGAAATCAATCTTGCCTCGGATCAAAAAGCGGTTATTGTCACCGATGTTGGGCAGCACCGGATGATCGGTTGCCGATATGCAAAGTTCAAGGAGTCTAAAAGTAATATAACGTCAGGAGGATTAGGAACTATGGGGTTTGCTTTGCCTGCGGCCATAGGTGCCAAAATGGGAGCAATGGATAGGGAAGTGGTTGCTATTATTGGCGATGGTGGATATCAAATGACCATCCAAGAATTGGGGGTAATCTTTCAGCACAACGTACCAGTAAAGATTGTGGTCTTGAACAACGACCATTTGGGCATGGTACGCCAATGGCAGGAATTATTCTTCGACCGCCGTTACGCTTCTACGGTAATGACCAATCCGGATTTTGTGAAAATCGCGGAGGGATATCATATAGAGGCAAAACGGGTAACCGAGAGAAAGGAATTAAAGAGCACGATACAGGAAATGATGGCTTCTAAGAATCCTTACTTTTTAGAAGTGAAGGTGGAGAAGGAGGATAATGTGTTCCCGATGATACCGTCAGGAGCTGCGGTATCCGAGATTAGATTGAAATAATCAATGGACGATTCCAACGTACAGGATATTCCAAAAGTCTACAGGGCTATTCAGGATAAATCCAATGAAATTGGGTTTGCCATGCCCTCCGATGTATATGTAGGAACCCTTTTAAAAACTTTGATTAGCTCAAAACCAAAGGGAAGATTCTTGGAACTAGGTACCGGTATTGGATTAAGTTTATCATGGATGATTGATGGATTGGATGCGGAATCTAAACTTATAACGTTGGACAATGATCCCGAATTAATTGAAATTGCGCATACTTTCTTTGGTAAGGATACTCGGGTTGATATTGTTTGTGATGATGGCGCCGAATGGATTAAAAATTATGAAGGAGAGCATTTTGATTTGATTTTCGCCGATGCGTGGCCTGGAAAATATGGTCAACTGGAAGAAACCCTTAATCTATTAAAGGTTGGAGGTTTCTATGTAATCGATGATATGTTGGCCCAGCCAAACTGGCCGGAAGGGCATGACAAAAATGTGGAGGAATTGGTTGCACATTTGGAAAGCAGGGAAGATTTGAATTTGACAAAAATGAACTGGTCAACAGGTGTCGTATTGGCCGTAAAAACAAAATAGTAAAGGAACTATAAGTCCATTAAAACAAGTAACAGCCAAAATAGTTGGCTTTGAATTAAGGTTTACGTGATGAAAAATGAATGGTTTACCATTTCGGTATATTCCGAAAATAATGTTGGATTGCTCAATAGGATATCTCGGTATATTCTTAAAGAGACATATCAATATAGAGAGTTTGAACGTGTCCAAATCGGAAATCGACCATGTTTCCAAATTCACTATCGTGGTGAATACCACTGAGAAATGGGTTCACAATATCGTTGGGCAAATTGAAAAACAGATAGAGGTCATAAAGGCATTTTATCATACTGATGACGAAACAATTTATCAGGAATCGGCACTATTTAAAATTGCCTCCAATCTTTTATTCGACGAACGTCAAATCCAAAATATCATCAAGGAAAGTAATTCGCAGATCGTTACGGTTTCTAGAGAGTTTTTTGTTTTGGCAAAAAGCGGTAGAAGGTTCGAGATAGATGAGATGTACGAACAATTAAAGCCTTTTGGTATTATGCAATTTGTTAGGTCTCGGCCGAATTTCGGTAACTAAGGACGAAATGCAAATTACATCCCTATTGCGTGAGTTTCAGCACAATTAATACATTTGAAAACTAATTAAACTAATCCCTTCGGGAAAAATCACACTTAAAAACAATAAATAAAATGTCAAACTACTTTAATACGCTGTCATTAAGAGACCAATTAACACAATTGGGAAAATGTAGATTTATGGATCCCACGGAATTCTCCGATGGCGTAACTGCGTTAAAAGGAAAGAAAATTGTAATCGTTGGTTGCGGTGCCCAAGGCTTGAACCAAGGCTTGAACATGAGAGATTCAGGGTTGGATATCGCCTATACCCTTAGGGATGCCGCCATTAAAGAAAAAAGACAGTCATATATAAATGCATCTGAAAATGGTTTTACTGTTGGAACCTACGAGGAATTGATTCCTAGTGCCGATTTAGTCATCAACCTTACACCGGACAAACAACATACCCAAGTAGTAGGAGCAGTAATGCCCCTAATGAAAAAAGGAGCCACTTTGTCATATTCACATGGATTTAATATTGTGGAGGAAGGAACCAAAATAAGGGAGGACCTTACCGTAATCATGGTAGCTCCTAAGAGTCCAGGTTCAGAGGTTAGAGAGGAGTACAAAAGAGGTTTCGGTGTTCCTACGTTGATAGCGGTACACCCTGAAAATGACCCAGAAGGAAAGGGATTGGAACAGGCCAAAGCGTATGCAGCCGCTACAGGAGGTCATAAGGCAGGGGTGTTGGAGTCTTCTTTTGTAGCGGAGGTAAAGTCAGATTTAATGGGAGAGCAGACCATTCTTTGTGGTTTGTTACAGACAGGTTCCATCCTATGTTTTGATAAAATGATAGAGAAGGGCATCGAACCTGGATACGCTTCCAAATTGATTCAATACGGATGGGAAACCATTACGGAAGGGATGAAATATGGAGGAATTACCAATATGATGGATCGTTTATCCAACCCGGCAAAAATCAAGGCATTTGAACTTTCTGAGGAATTAAAGGACATCATGAGACCATTGTTTCAAAAACACATGGACGATATCATGACCGGGTACTTCTCTAAAACTATGATGGAGGATTGGGCCAATGATGATAAGAATCTATTGACATGGAGAGCTGCAACTGGTGAAACAGCCTTTGAGAAGACGCCTGCGGGTAGCGATTCTATTTCCGAACAGGAATATTATGACAATGGTGTATTGATGGTTGCCATGGTACGTGCCGGTGTGGAGTTGGCATTTGAATCTATGACTGAATCCGGAATTATCGGGGAGTCGGCATATTATGAATCATTACACGAAACTCCATTGATTGCCAATACAATCGCTAGAAAGAAATTGTTTGAAATGAACCGTGTAATTTCCGATACTGCGGAATACGGTTGTTACTTATTTGACCATGCCTGTAAACCTTTATTGGCCGACTTCATGAAAAAAGTAGATACCGATGTAATCGGGAAGCATTATGGTGAAGAAAGGGACAATGGTGTTGACAATGCCAAGTTGATAGCTGTCAACAAAAAACTAAGGGAACATCCTGTTGAGGTAGTGGGCGCTAGACTTAGGGAGTCCATGACGGCTATGAAACCAATCGTATAATTTTTAATAACAAACCTTTACCGTACATCCTATGGAATATTTCCCAAGGGTAGAGGATATACAGCAAGCGGCGTTGACCATCCGACAAGTATCGGAGGTAACGCCGCTTACTCCTAGTATACGTTTATCCAAACTGTTTGGTGCGAACGTGTATCTAAAAAGGGAGGACTTGCAGCGGGTTCGCTCTTATAAGATTAGGGGTGCTTACAATAAGATCAATTCCCTCAAGCAGGAAGAAAGAAGGCATGGCGTTGTATGTGCAAGTGCCGGAAATCACGCGCAAGGGGTGGCATTCGCTTGTAGGCATTTAAAAATCAAGGCGACGATTTACATGCCATCAGTAACGCCCAGGCAAAAGGTAGAGCAAACCCGGATGTTCGGTGAGGAATGGGCTTCTATTGTTCCGGAAGGGGATACCTTTGATGATTCCTTCAATGCTGCCATGAAGTATTGTGTTGCGGAAAATAAGACATTTATACATCCTTTTGACGACCCAAAGGTCATTGAGGGGCAGGGCACAGTTGGTTTGGAACTGTTGGAACAATCCAAAGAACCAATTGATTATATCTTCGTAGCTATAGGCGGTGGTGGTTTGGCATCGGGACTCTCAGCGGTTTTCAAATCTCTTTCACCTAATACAAAAATCATTGGTGTGGAACCTTTTGGAGCCCCTTCAATGAAAACATCCATCGAAAAAAACAAAAACACGGAACTGCCTCATATCGATAAGTTTATTGATGGGGCAGCCGTTAAAAAGGTGGGTGATCTTACCTTTGCCATATGCAAGGAGCACCTTCATGATGTATTAACCGTACATGAAGGTAAGGTTTGTCAATCCATTTTAGATTTGTACAACAGGGACGCTATTGTCGTGGAACCGGCTGGGGCTTTAAGTATAGCCGCATTGGACGTCTATGCAGAAAAAATTAAAGGAAAGAATGTTGTCTGTATCGTAAGTGGTAGTAATAATGATATCACCGTGAACGGCAGAAATAAAGGAGCGGGCCCTTTTATATGGAAAATTAAAACACTACTTTATTGTCCGGTTTCCCCAGCGACCCGGAGCGCTTAAACAATTTGTAGCAGAAATTTTGGGCCCTACGGATGATATTACCCATTTTGAATATTCCAAAAAATCGAGCAAGGAAAATGCACCTGCCGTTGTGGGTATCGAACTAAAAAATCCAGAGGATTTAGAGCCTTTAATGGAAAGAATGAAGGCCAATAACTTTTTTGGGGATTATATTAATGACAAACCGATTTATTTCAATATTTGGTATAAAATTGAAAATATGAGCAATAAGAAAACCAACATACCTAAGGAATTTGTAATCGATCAACCAATTCATCAGACCCAATATTTAATAGACGGGAAATTAAAGGTATGGTCAGGGCCAACAACCGATGTTTATTCTAGCATTTCTTCCACGGAAGAGTATAAACCTACCTTGTTGGGCAGCGTGCCGCATTTACAGGAGCCTGAGGCAATGGATGCTTTAAATGCAGCCTTGAATGCCTATAATAAGGGTCAGGGAGTTTGGCCAACGATGCACGTAAGGGATCGAATCATCTGTATGGAAAATTTTGTGAAGCAGATGAAGACAAAGAGGGACATCGTCGTTAAATATTTGATGTGGGAGATTGGAAAATCATTACCTGATTCCCAAAAGGAGTTCGATAGAACGGTAGAATATGTTGAGGATACCATTGAGGATTATAAAAACTTGGATAGAAATGCGGCCAAATTCCAAAAACATGATGGAGTTTATGCACATATCAAAAGGGGACCTTTGGGAGTGGTACTTTGTTTAGGACCTTATAACTATCCGTTGAATGAAACTTTTGCATTGTTGATTCCGGCTATCATCATGGGGAACACGACGATTTTTAAGCCTGCCAAACATGGAGTACTCCTGATCACTCCTTTATTGGAAGCATTTCAATCCTGTTTTCCAAAAGGTGTGGTTAATATTATTTTTGGAAGGGGAAGAACAGTTGCGGCGCCGATTATGCAGACTGGAAAAGTGGATGTTTTGGCCTTGATCGGAAATAGTAAATCTGCAAATGCACTACAGGATCAACATCCAAAAAGTAATAGATTACGATTGGTTTTGGGATTGGAAGCTAAAAATCCTGCCATTATTTTGCCGGATGCAGATATGGATTTGACTATCAATGAATGCCTAGCAGGCACGCTTTCCTTTAATGGACAACGATGTACGGCCTTAAAGGTTATCTATGTACATGAGGATGTACGCGAAAATTTCCTAAAGAAATTCTCAGAGGAAGTAGATAAACTCAAGTTTGGTAACCCATGGGACGATGGGGTAAAATTGACACCATTGCCGGAACCTGATAAGCCCGCTTATATACAGGATCTAATCGATGACGCCTTGGCAAAAGGGGCAAAGATTTTGAACAAAAAGGGAGGCAAGCATTTTGACAATTATATATGGCCGGCCGTTTTGTATCCCGTAACAAAGGAAATGAGGGTCTATCAGGAAGAACAATTTGGTCCGATTATCCCAATTGTATCTTTTTCCGATATTGAGGAGCCTTTGGATGATATGGCGGAAAGCAACTACGGTCAACAGGTAAGTCTTTTTGGGAAGGATGTTTATACACTATCCCCGTTGATCGATACCTTGGTTAACCTAGTTTGTAGGGTAAACCTAAATAGTTCATGTCAAAGAGGGCCGGATGTATATCCGTTTACCGGAAGAAAGGACTCCGCACAATCTACTTTAAGTGTTCATGACGCCTTGCGGTCATTTTCTATTCGTACGTTTGTTGCTTTTAAGGACAATGATTTGAATACCCAAACCGTGCAACAGTTATTGGAAGCCAAAGTTTCCAATTTTGTAAGTACAGATTACATTCTGTAACTATTAAATAGAAAATTAAAAAAGCCGGAACTTTGTTTCGGCTTTTTTATGTGGAAATACCAAGAAATGTGTCATTTTATCCATAATTAACAAATAGCTAACCTAATAGGTTAATATCGCATATAAAAAGGATAATAAAGCGACTACTATTGGTGTATAAGTTTCCTAATTTTGTGCTACAGAATATAGGCAAAGCCAATCAGATACATATGAAGAGTAATCAATCGAACAAAAAAGCACTTTTTTCATTAGCCATTGGCGGTTTTGGAATTGGGCTTACAGAGTTCGTAATTATGGGAATACTTTCCGAGGTTTCGACTGCCTTGGACATTACTATATCCCAGGCAGGTCATTTTATTGCTTCCTATGCTTTCGGAGTTGTGGTCGGGGCTCCTTTATTAACCAGCCTGGGTTCCAAGTTGTCCCCTAAAAGAATGTTGTTTCTATTGATGATGTGGTTCACATTATTCAATACCCTATCCGGTTTGTCATCAAATTATGGAACATTACTAGTGTTACGATTTCTATCCGGGATACCCCATGGAGCATTTTTTGGCATTGGGGCGGTGGTAGCCATGAAATTGGCGAAAAAAGGAAAATCCGCACAAGCTATTGCCATTATGTTTTCAGGGTTAACGGTTGCTAATGTCATCGGTGTTCCTATAGGGACTTACATTGGTCAAGAGTTTGGTTGGAGTACCTCATTCTTTCTTGTGGGCATTGTGGGAATTTTAACCTTGGCGACATTACAGTTTTGGATGCCTAGAATGGAAACAGCCAGCAATACTCCTCAAGTAAAGTTATTGGATGCCCTTAGAAATAAACAATTATGGGCTATGATTGCTTTGACCACCATAGGTACGGGAGGCTTTTTTGCATGGTACAGTTATATAGCGCCTTTGATAACCGATGTAGCGGGGTTAGATGATCACTATGTAGGATATGCCATGATGCTTGCAGGATTGGGAATGGTATTCGGAAATTTTGTGGGAGCAAAAATGGCCGAGATCTTTTCTCCATTAAAGGCCGTTATTATTAGCTTATCCGTAATGTCCGCTGTTTTGGTACTTAATATGTTCATCGCTACCAATCCCTATCTACTGATGGCCTTTACCTTTTTAATTGGAGCAATCGCATTTACCGTTTCTACGCCCATACAAATGACCATTATTAATACGGCCAAAGGTTCTGAAATGCTTGGTTCATCCATGAACCAAAGTGCTTTTAATATGGGAAATGCGTCCGGAGCTTATCTTGCAGGTTTACCCATGGTATTTGGCTTTGAGGTAGTGTACTCCAGTTTGGTAGGTGGTATATTGGCTGCTTCGGGGTTGTTTTGGCTATAGCCATTTACATGTACAGAAAGCAAAAGGCGGGAAAATCCAATAAAGTGGCTTTAAGTTCCTAATTGACATCGGATTATAAAGCTTTCACAACTTTATGATTATAGTCGTAATTAATTCCTAATTTGTACGTTAGAAATTATACCTAAATCATACTTAATAAGTGCAACGTTTAAAACTAATCCTTGGTGCCTTTCTATTGGTACTTATCCTTTTCACTTTTTCTGCGGCAACTATTGATATTCAACCGGAGGAAGTATCCAAAGTCGAATTTCAGAATCAATTAGCCATTCAAAAGGAAGCCAAAATCTATGCTTCCGAAAAAAGGCATTGGAGCGAGCTATTAGTGAATACTTTGACCATGCGTTAAAATCAGGTGAAATTGTCGGAGCGGGAGTAAGTATCGTAAAAGGGGATTCCATTTTGTTGGCAGAAGGTTATGGCGCTCGAAATAGTAAAGAGGGTACTCAAATAGATGGGAAAACCGTTTTCAGGTTGGGTTCCTTGTCCAAGGGATTTACAGGTATATTGGCGGCAAAATTGGTGGAAGAAGGTGCGCTTGGATTTATGGACAAGGTTACTGATTACCTTCCACAATTTGTTTTCGGCGATAGTATAAATACAAAAAAAATAAAAATAGCCCACCTACTGTCCCATACATCCGGAACACCTTACCATAGTTATACAAATCTAGTGGAAGCTGGGATTCCAATGAATAAAATTGCAGAGCAGTTTAAAGCAGTGGAACCTTTAAGCGAACCAGGAATCCAATATAGTTACCAAAATGCCATGTTCGCTTTGAGCCAAGAAATTATATTTAAAGCAACGGGCAAGGATATCAATTTTTTACTGAAAGACCGTTTTTTCAAGCCTTTGGGAATGTCCGGAACCTCTATGAACCATGAGTCATTTTTGGAAAAGGGTAATATTGCGGAACCACACACCAAAAGGGGTCGAAGTTGGAGGGTATTGCCGTTAAAAAATAATTATTACAATGCCGTGGCTGCAGGAGGTATTGACGCGAGTTCCCTAGATATGGGTAAATGGATGCGCTTTTTATTGGGACATAATCCAGCGATAATGAAATCCAATGCCTTGAATCGTGCCTTTGAACCGTTTATTGAGTTGAACGAGAATAATAAATATTATCAAAGGTGGAAAGGTCATGTAAAATCCGCCTATGCCTTTGGTTGGAGAATCCATACGATCAAGGATAAAGAAAAGGAGAAAGAAGAAACTATTTGGCACCATGGGGGCAGCGTCAATAGTTATAGAAATGAAATTGCCCTTTTTCCGGATTCTGACCTAGGTATTTGTGTTCTGATGAACAATCACTCCAGTTTGGCCAAAAATGTCATACCCGACCTTAGAGCCATTGTTAAACATATTTATGAATTATCACCCGATGCTTTGGCGAGCTTATAATTTAGTGAGTGTTATTCAAGAAAAAAACCCTCAACTTTTAAGTTGAGGGTTTTTGCTTTTGTGAAGTACGTTGATTATATGTTTTTCGCAAGCCAATCACCCACCTCACTCGTTTTGTATGATTTTCCACCTTCGGCCAAATCCTCGGTAACTATTCCCTCGGCAAGGGATTTGTTTACGACCCTTCTGATTTCTTCCGCCTCTTTGGTCAACTCCAAATCTTCGAACAACATGGCGGCCGACAAAACTGTAGCTAACGGATTTGCAATATCCTTACCCGCAGCTTGTGGGTAGGAGCCATGTATTGGTTCGTACAACGAAACCTTACTGCCCACAGAAGATGAAGGCATAAGACCCATGAATCCGTGAAATGACAGAGGCTTCATCCGTTAAGATATCACCAAAGAGATTAGCGGTAATGATGACATCATAACCTTTTGGCCATTGTATCAATCTCATGGCGGTAGCATCCACAAACTCATAGGAAACTTCAACTTCAGGAAAGTCTTTTTCCATGGCTTGTACGGTCTCCCTCCACAATCTAGAGGATTCTAAAACATTAGCCTTGTCTACACAACATAATTTCTTAGAGCGTTTCATGGCCATTTCAAAACCTTTTTTGGCCAATCGCTCTATTTCAAATCGTTGATAGGTCATGGTATCGAAAGCGGTATTATTATCATCTTTCCTACCTCTTTCTCCAAAATAGACACCACCTGTCAATTCTCTCAAGATAATCAAATCGGTACCTTCAATACGGTCTCTTTTCAAAGGGGATTTATCTATTAAGGAAGGAAAAGTAAACGTAGGACGTACATTGGCAAACAATCCCAGCTTTTGTCTCATCTTTAAAAGCCCTTGTTCCGGCCGGACCTTCGCCGTTGGGTCGTTATCGAACCTAGGATGCCCGATGGCACCAAATAATACGGCATCCGCACTCGCGCAAATATCATGCGTTTCATCTGGATAGGGTTCTCCTACGGCATCAATGGCCGCTGCACCGGTAAGTGCAGGTTTCCAGGTAATTTCATGATTAAATTTGGTTGCAATTGCATCGCAAACTTTTACTGCTTGATCTACTACTTCAGGATCTATTCCATCCCCGGCCAACAGCGCTATGTTTAATTTCATTATGCTTGTTTTCTTATCTAGTGATTAAATTATATTCAACATTTTTTCAGTGGCTTTTATCGCTGAAACCGTCTGATCCGAATCTAGACCACGTGAGGTAAATTCCCTACCGTCTATATCCCAAGTGATTACGGTCTCACAAAGTGCATCAGAGGCACTACCTGGAGGGATTCTTACAGCGTAATCCGTCAATCCGGGAAGAACTAAGTTACGGGATTTATATATTTTTCGCAATGCGTTCATAAAGGCATCATATTGTCCATCTCCGGAGGCATTTTCCTCAAAGGTCTTTCCGTTTATTTCAAGGGACAGGGTAGTGGAGGGCCTTAGCCCTTTAGAGTGCGTGAGTACATAGGACTTCACAAACACCTTTTGTTGATAATCCGTATCAAGGACATCTGATATGATATAAGGCAAATCATCCTTCGTAACTCGTTCCTTTTTATCCCCCAATTCAATAATCCGAGCGGTAACTTTCTTAAGTTCCTCATCATTGAGGGTTAAGCCAAGTTCTTGAAGGTTTTTTTGAATATTTGCCTTCCCGGACATCTTTCCAAGCGCATATTTTCGTTTTCTACCAAAGCGCTCGGGCATCAAATCACTGAAATATAGATTTTTTTTACTGTCGCCGTCTGCATGTATACCTGCTGTTTGTGTAAAAACATTGTCCCCAACAATTGGTTTGTTAGAGGGTATACTAATACCCGTAAATGCGGATACCAGTTTGCTTACTTTAAAGAGTGACTTTTCGTTGAGATTGATTTTTACATCCGGAAGGAAGTCATTGATAACGGCAATGGCACTTGCCATTGGTGCATTACCGGCACGTTCTCCCATTCCGTTTATGGTCAAATGTAAACCATGGCACCCTGCCTTTATGGCCTCCATTACATTCGCCACTCCCAAATCGTAGTCGTTATGACCGTGAAAGTCTATATGGAGTTCGGATATTTTTGTACGATTTCAGAGATGAAATCGAAGGTTTCCGTATACGTCAGTACACCCAAGGTGTCTCGGTAATAAAACACGTTTAATGGGCTGGGTGGTAAGGAAATCCAAAAATTGAAAAACATAGTCTTTGGAATTTCGCATTCCATTACTCCAATCTTCCGAGATAAATATTATTAATAAAACCTTTTTCAGAAGCTTTCTTGAAAATCTCGGCTATTTCCTTAAAGTGTTGCTCCGGTGTTTTTTTTAGCTGATGGGTCAAATGGTTCAAAGAACCCTTGGTCAATAAATTTTGGGATATGGCACCGGCCTTTTCCATCCAATCCAAAGAGACCCCGCCATCCACAAAGGTTAGGACCTCTACCTTATCCAAATAGTTATGATCTTTGGCCCATTCCGTTATTTGTTGTACTGCCTGTAGTTCCCCTTCCGAAACACGTGCGGAAGCCACTTCGATACGATCTACCTTTAACTCTTCCAGGAGCAATTTGGCCAAGGTAAGTTTTTCGGAGGCTGAAAAGGATACCCCGGAGGTCTGTTCACCATCCCTAAGGGTGGTATCCATAATTTCCAACATTCTTTTCATTTAGCGTTCCGGTAATAATACTTAAAGTGGTGTGTTGGCAGCGAAAGTCCGGATGTCCTTTTTAATGTTCAACAAATAATCGATATCATCAAAACCGTTCATCATATTATTCTTCTTGTATCCATTGATTTCAAAGGATTCGCTTTCGCCAGTGGATAACAAGGTTATTTTTTGTTCGGGTAAGCTTACCTCTAATTCGGTTTTAGGATCCGCCTCAATGGCATCGAATATTTTTTGTAAAAACTCCGCACTTACCTGCACGGGAAGCACGCCTATATTTAAACAGTTGTTTCTAAAAATATCTGCAAAGAAACTGGAAACCACGCATCTAAATCCGTAATCATAGACGGCCCAGGCCGCATGTTCACGAGAAGATCCCGATCCAAAGTTTTTACCTCCTACCAATATTTTACCATTATAGGTAGGGTTGTTCAATACAAAATCCTTTTTTGGAGTGTCATCTTGATTGTATCTCCAATCCCTGAATAGGTTATCACCAAATCCTTTTCTTTCCGTTGCTTTTAAGAACCGTGCAGGGATAATTTGATCTGTATCCACATTTTCTATGGGTAGTGGTACCGCTGTTGATGTTAATATGTTGAATTTATCGTAAGCCATTTTATTTGTCTATAGTTATTGTTTATGAATTAAGCGGTCTCCAATTCCATTAGTTCGCGTGGATCTGTCACCTTTCCGGTAACCGCGGCTGCCGCTGCCACCAATGGGCTAGCAAGAATAGTTCGGGCACCCGGATCTTGTCTTCCTTCAAAATTTCTGTTCGAAGTACTTACGGCCAATTTACCTGCGGGAATTTTATCCTCATTCATAGCAAGACATGCGGAACATCCAGGTTCCCTAAGTTCAAATCCTGCTTCTGTAAGTATATCCAATAACCCTTCTTCTTTGATGGCCGCTTCCACCTTATGTGAACCGGGCACTAACCAAGCCGTTACGTTATCCGCTTTTTTTCTTCCTTTTACCAAAGAGGTGAAGGCCCTAAAATCTTCAATACGTCCATTGGTACAACTACCAAGGAACACGTAATCGATTGTTTTCCCCATTATGCTTTCCCCTTCATTGAACTTCATATATTCCGAGAGATTTTTTATAGCTGCTGGCTCCACCTTGTGTGGCGTTTGCTGATGGAATATCTTTTGAGATTCCCATTCCCATTCCAGGGTTTGTACCGTAGGTAATCATCGGTTCAATTTGAGATCCATCAAAGGTCAGTTCTTTATCGAAAATAGCATCTTCATCGGTATATAACGATTCCCAATACGCCATCGCCTTGTCCCATTCGGCACCAGTAGGTGTAAATTCCCGTCCTTTAATATACTCGAATGTCTTTTCGTCCGGAGCGATCATACCGCCACGGGCACCCATTTCTATACTTAGGTTACATACGGTCATTCTACCTTCCATACTCATGTTTCGGAAGATATCACCGGCATATTCCACGAAATATCCTGTAGCACCTGAAGTTGTCAACTGACTGATTATAAAAAGCGCTACATCCTTTGGGGTAACTCCTTTACTAAGTTCTCCATTGATATTGATTCGCATTCTTTTTGGTTTGGGTTGCATGATACATTGCGTGGCCAAAACCATTTCTACCTCAGATGTACCGATACCGAAAGCAATCGCACCAAAGGCACCATGGGTAGAAGTATGGGAATCTCCACATACAATAGTTGCACCAGGTTGGGTAATTCCATACTCAGGTCCAACCACATGTACGATACCATTTTTTTCATGACCCAAGCCCCAATACGAAATACCGTGTTCATTGGCATTTTCTTCCAACATTTTCAATTGGTTTGCGGAAAGCGGGTCTTCAACTGGTAAGTGCTGATTTATGGTCGGAGTGTTATGGTCAGCCGTGGCAAACGTTCTATTATTATATAATACCCCAATGTCCCTATTTTTTAATCCTAGGAATGCTACGGGGCTTGTTACTTCATGAATCATGTGACGGTCTATGAACAGGACGTCCGGATCATTCTCAATTTTATGTACTACGTGGGAATCCCACACCTTATCAAATAACGTTTTAGTTGCGCTCATAATCTTTATAATGTAAGAGTGTAAAAATATTAAAAACAAGGATTTTTAAGAAATCGTCACTTGTTTAAATTACGATGTTCAAAACTTGAATCTGTTAAAAATGACAATCAACTAATATAGTTCCGAGATATTTTTGAATTTAGCCAACTGAGCATAAAAATGTCTTACAACCAAGTTTTCAGGTTTTTCCAAAGTCGGGTCCTCCTTTAACAATTGTAAGGCGTAGTACCTTGCAGATTTTAATATGGAGTTGTCTTTTACGATATCTGCTATTTTTAAGTTGAGCATGCCGCTTTGTTGCGTACCCATAATATCTCCTGGCCCGCGAAGTTTTAAATCCACTTCGGCAATTTCGAACCCATCATTGGTTTGCACCATGGTTTCCAAACGAGTCTTGGCCTCTGAGCTCAATTTATAGCTCGTCATAAGGATACAATAGCTTTGATCGGCACCCCTGCCCACACGTCCCCGTAATTGATGTAATTGAGAAAGTCCAAAACGTTCGGCACTCTCAATGATCATAACGGAGGCATTAGGCACATTCACGCCAACTTCAATCACCGTAGTGGCTACCATAATTTGGGTTTCCCCTTTTACAAATCGCTCCATTTCATAGTCCTTGTCCTCTGGTTTCATTTTGCCATGTACAATGGAAATCTGATATTCCGGTTGGGGGAAATCGCGCGCAATACTCTCATAACCGTCCATTAAATCCTTATAGTCAAGTGCTTCTGATTCTTGAATGAGTGGATATACCACATACACCTGACGTCCTTTTTTTATTTCCTCTTTGATGAACTGAAATACTTTCAACCGATTGGAATCGTATCTATGCACGGTTTTAACAGGCTTCCTACCGGGTGGTAGTTCATCGATTACTGAAATATCCAAATCCCCATATAGGCTCATAGCCAACGTTCTTGGAATAGGAGTAGCCGTCATTACTAAAACATGTGGCGGAATTTCGTTTTTGTGCCAAAGTTTAGAACGTTGTGCCACCCCAAAGCGGTGCTGTTCGTCAATTATTGCAAAGCCCAAATTTTTGAAAACGACTTTATCTTCCAAAACGGCATGGGTCCCTATTAATATATGGAGATTCCCACTTTCCGGAGCTTCGTGAATGGGTTTACGAACAGATTTTTTAACCGACCCGGTCAAAAGTTCACAAGTGACCCCAGTATCCTTTAGCAACTCCTTAATGCCATTGTAATGTTGATTGGCCAATATTTCGGTTGGGGCAACCAAACAGGCCTGAAATCCGTTGTCAATTGCCAAAAGCATAGTCATCACGGCCACGATAGTTTTTCCGAACCCACATCACCCTGTAATAATCGGTTCATTTGGGCATTGCTCCCAAGATCGGCCCTTATTTCCTTGATGACCCTTTTTTGGGCATCGGTAAGTTCAAAAGGAAGGTGATTGGCATAAAAGTCATTGAACAGTGTTCCAACCTGATCAAAATTGAAGCCTTTGATTTTTTGCTTGTGCAACATGTTTTTGGCAATCAACTGTAGTTGTAGGTAAAAAAGCTCCTCGAATTTTAAACGAAATTGCGCTTTTGCCAATAGCTCCTGATTTTTGGGAAAGTGAATGTTGAAAAGGGCCTCACTTTTTGAGATCAGTTTTAGATCAAACAGGATTTTATCGGAAAGAGTCTCAGCAAACTTACCTTTGGTCTCCACAAATAATTGGTGAATCAGCTTACTCAATACCCTGTTGGTAATTCCCTTATTGCTTAGTTTCTCGGTGGATGGGTAGACTGGTTGCATATGGATCCGCAGACTCTTTTCATGTTCTGCCAGTAATTCCATTTCCGGATGGGGCATGGAAAATAATCCGTTGAACCAATTGCATTTACCAAATATTACATAGGGAACGTTTAGTTTGAGATTTTCCCGTATCCACTTTTGTCCACGAAACCAAACGAGTTCCAATTCTCCGGTATCGTCTACGAATTTTGCCACCGAGACGTTTGCCTCGTTTCTGTTCTACCGTTTTTACATGTACGATCTTACCTACAATCTGCACCTCCGCATTGCTCTTTTGCAGTTGACCTATTTTGTAGTATTGGGTCTTGTCTATATACCTGTAGGGGAAGAGATTCAAAAGATCCTGATAGACATGAATGCCCAATTCAGACTGTAGGGTTTCGGCCCTATTTGGCCCTACACCTTTAAGATACGCAACGGGAGTTTGAAGGAATCCGGCATTCATCCGACTAAATTAGGACTTACCATCTGTAACTGCAATACGGGAAAAGCCTTAATTTGGTCCGAGAATTGATTGGATTTGATTATGCATCGGTATTTGTTTCTATTCTTCTTTTGTAGTTTCGCCATCTATCCACAGCATCAGGAAAAAGTGGATTTTTTGGATGCTGCTATAGAGATTCGTCCAAATCTTCAGGAAAAACGAATTGATGGGCAGGTCATTTATACGTTTAAGGTTTTAGAAAGTGTAGATTCCGTTTGGTTGGATGCCAAGAATATGGACTTTGAGAAAATTAGACTAAATGATAAAGGGATTGAATGGGATTATGACGGAAAAAGAATTGTAATAAGGTCAAAATTCAAAAAAAAATCCAGTCATAAACTTTATTTAGAATATAAATGCACCCCGAAACAAACCGTTTATTTTATTGGACTTGACGATAACAATCCGGAAAACGACCAGGTTTGGATCCAAGGCCAAGGAAAGTACACCAGCCATTGGTTGCCCAGTTTTGATGCCATGGAGGAGAAAGTGGAGTTCGATATGGATATCACGGTGGATACCGGTTTTGAGGTAATAGCGAACGGGATTTTGCTACAGCGGGAAACAAAGGATGAAGTGTCCACGTGGCAATTCGACATGGAAAAGCCAATGAGCAGTTATTTGTTAGCCTTTGTTATAGGGGAATACGACAAGCAGGAATTGATGTCCGAAAGTGGCGTTGCTATCGAAAACTATTTCTATCCAGAGGACAGCCTTCGAGTGGAACCTACATATCGTTATACCAAAGAGATTTTTGATTTTTTTGAAGAGGAAATCGGCATAGCCTATCCCTGGCAGAATTACAAACAAGTTCCCGTGCATGATTTTCTGTACGCCGGAATGGAAAATACCGGGGCCACGATTTTTTCCGATGCCTATGTCATAGATTCGACAGCTTTCATCGATAGGAATTATGTGAACATCAACGCCCATGAAATGGCCCACCAATGGTTTGGGAATCTGGTCACAGAGAAGGATGGCAACCACCACTGGCTTCATGAGGGCTTTGCTACCTACTATGACTATCCGGCGGAAAAGAATTTATTTGGTGCCGACCATTTTTATTGGAAATTGTTCGATACAGCCCAACAGCTAGAAGAATTGTCAATATCGGGCAAAGGGGAAAGTCTTACGGATCCCAAAGCGAGTAGTCTCACATTTTATGAAAAGGGCGCTTGGGCCTTGGTGATACTTCGAGAGGAAGTAGGGGAGGAGGCTTTTAGAAAGGGTGTACAATCTTATTTGCAAAGGTTTGCCTTTAAAAATGTGACTGTGGATGATTTTTTACATGAAATTGAAATAGCTGCAAATAAAGACTTAAATGATTTTAAATCAAAATGGTTGGATTCCAACTCATTTCCTTGGGAGGATGCAAATGACTTTATTACTAGGAATTCGTCTTCTATAAGAACATTTTCGAAACTAAAAAAGAGCCTTGATGCCTACCCTGAAAGGTTTGATCCCATAATGCGTTTATGGGATGGATTTTCTTCGGATAATTTAAAAGTTGCCCTTATTAATGAATTTTCAGAATCTTTCCAGGAAACTAATTTTTATGAAATTTTAAAAACAGAATCTCAAACTATAAGACAGGCGATTGCATTTAATTCTGCTTTACTTAATCAGGACGAAAATGAAATTTTTCAATCCTTTTTAGGAGATAAAAGCTATGTTACCCAAGAACATGCATTATTCAAACTTTGGGAAGCGTTTCCCGAAGAAAGGGTGGGTTATTTGAACGAACTACAGAATGTAATGGGCCTCCCCAATAAAAATGTCCGTTTACTCTGGTTGACCTTGGCATTGGTAACTCCGAATATAATACCTCTCAAAAAAAAGTGTATTTGGATGAATTGGTTCACTATACCGATTCCCAATACAATCCAGAAGTTCGTCAAGGGGCTTTTCAGTATTTATATCAAATCAATGGCTTGAATGATATAGCATTGAAGAATTTGATTTTAGCTACCGATCATCATTCCTGGCAGTTCAGGTCATATAGCAGAAATTTGTTGGAAGAAATACTTAAAGATGCTAACTTAAAGAATCAGCTCATCGAAGTAGCTAAGAAACTAAACGATTCGGATTTGCGTTATCTTAAAACCAAAATAGATTTACCATGAAGGCTTTGGTCATTTCAGGAGGGGGAAGTAAAGGAGCATTCGCCGGAGGCGTGGCCCAATTTCTAATTCAGGATTACGGTAAAAAGTACGACATATTTGTCGGGACATCTACAGGAAGTCTGCTGATATCCCATCTTGCTTTGGGTAAATTGAATAAAATCAAACGTATTTACTCCAATGTAACGCAAAGTAGTATTTTTAATAACTGTCCTTTTGTTGTCAGGAAAAAACATGGGAGTGATGAAATTGGGATTAATCACTGGAACGTCATTCGCAATTTTATTAGGGGCAAAAAGACCTTTGGTGAGAGCGAAAATCTTCGGCAACTCATTGGCAAGAGTCTAACCAAAACGGAGTTCAACAAGTTAAAGAAAGGAATGTCCGACGTTGTCATTACGGTCAGTAATCTTTCCTTAAACCAAGTGGAATATAAGTCCATAAAGGATTGCTCCTATGAGGATTTTTGCGACTGGATTTGGATTTCGGCCAATTATACCCCTTTTATGAGTTTGGTCCGTAAAGAGGGTTGTGAATATGCAGACGGTGGACTAGGAAGCATCGTACCTATTGAGGAGGCAATAAAAAGAGGTGCTACGGAAGTAGATGTGGTAGTACTACATACCGAAGTGAACTACCTCAATAGAATGCCTTCCCGTAACCCTTTTGAGCTTTTGACCTCCATGATGAGTTTTGTTTTTGACCGTATAGAGACCCAAAACATAAGAATTGGGAAATTTGTGGCTAACCAAAACAATGCCATCATCAATCTTTATTATACACCCACTATTTTAACCACCAATTCTTTGATATTTGATAAGAAAAAAATGACCCTATGGTGGAAACGTGGTTACCTCTACGCCAAGAATAAAAATGAGGAAACCAATCCGATCGAACCTAATGAAAATGAATAAATTAGTTGTTAGAAATTAAAAAACAATCAACGAACCATTTACCACAACTCACTAATTTCCTTTTTCACAAAGGACAATGCAGTAGCTGATGGGGAAGCTTTTTCCATGGTGTCGTTTAAAATATCCTCACGTAATTTATCCGCAGTTTCAGATTGGCTCATTGCTGCCTTGCGAATCATTTGAACCGTGGCATTTTTTGCCGCTTTGATGATATTCCAACATTCATCTGTCATATAGATTTGTTGGGAAAGGTTATGGTCAAACTCCGTTTCGATACTTTTTATCAGTAGATTCTCATAGGCATCTTTGTCCTGACTTTTAGGAGCGACCCTTACAACCAAGCTAGGTATTGCGATTCTCTCCAAGAACAACGCCATGCGTTCATAGGCCTGTAAACGAACGGGCAAAGTATCCTTTTGTGAGTCCTTATGTAGAAGAAAACGCCTTCTTCCTTCTTCATTGTTAGTGTGCATCCTAAAAAAATAAAATGCAATGGCACCTGTTACAATAGATGGTAATAAATAAGCAAAAAGTTGAAAAATTTGGTCTGAAGTCATTCTTATAATTTTAACCTAGTTAGTTTATAGTATATGACTCTTTAACGGCCAGTTTTGTCAATTAGTATACTACTTGATCGATGAAATGCAATTTTAGTTTTTCACATCGTCTTTGGCAGTACCATAGAATGATTTGTAGTCGGGATGAATTTCAATTTGTAAAGACTCCCTAAGGCCTCCATCCAAACCTTTAGCGCTCACCCTGGCACCTTCCACACCATAATCCTTGATGAGGATTTGGGCTACGGAAGCAGCCTGTTCCAATGCGATGTCCAATTCCCCGGTCATACTTAAACCAGAAACGGTAACTGCTGATTTCGGATTTGCTGCGATGATTTTTGATACTTTTTCTAGCCATGTTTTGGCCGAATCCTGGACCTTGGAACCTAAACCATCTGCAAAATAGAAATCCAATTTTTCGGAAATGATTACAGAACCATTATTCACTTGAACTTTGGCATTTTCACCCAAGGTCTGTTTTGCATTTGTCAAAATTACAATGGCCGTAGAATCATTACTTGCCACACCGTCCACGATACCTTTTAGTTGGGCCTCCTTGCGTTCCAAAGTGGCCAAGGTCTTATTTATATTTTCTGAATTTTGGCTGGAAAGGGCCGCAAAACTGTTCAGGTTTTTTAACAATGTAGCATTGGCATCCTGTAATTCGGTCACCTGTGATTGTAATTCCTCCGCTTTGATTTCGCTTCTTTTTTGAGTGGCTTGTGCAGTGGATATCAAACGCGTTATGGAATCCAATCGATATTTTAAGTCTTGGTTCTGTTCAATTAGTTCACTCTTTTTACGGGCATTAATCGTAGTACTAAAGCAAAAAGCGAGCAATAATAAGGGTAAAATTTTCTTCATGTTTACTTGCATTTTATTTGCCGCCAAGATACGAACAGTCTTTTAATTCCTGAACACCGTTGAACGGTACTTTGGGTTTATTATATCCGTATGCGTAGGCGAGGCTTTTATTAAGTTCATTATCGTCCAAATTTACTTGAACGTCGTCCATGGTAAATTGACAAGGATGTTCATATCCGAGATGCATGGGTTATTTCCAAAAATTCCTTTCGGAAGGTCTTAAAATATTGGGCCAGCCGATCTGACTTTAAAGGTATGTTTATGCCGTTTTGAAGCCATTTGTTTTGGGTAGCAATGCCTGTAGGGCACCTATTGGTATGGCAAACTTGTGCTTGGATACAACCAATGCTCATCATGGCCTCTCGGGCGACATTAATGCAGTCGGCCCCCATGGCAAATGCCATGGCAGCCTTTGCCGGGAAACCTAATTTACCACTACCAATAAAAACAATTCGCTCCGTTAGCTTTCGTTCCATGAATACTTTAAATACACTTGAAAACCCATAAACCCAAGGTAAGGATACATGATCTGCAAAAGAGGGTGGGGCGGCACCCGTACCACCTTCTCCACCATCTACAGTTATAAAGTCCGATCCTTTTCCGGTCTTAAGCATCAAATCCGCTAGTTCCTCCCATTGGTCTAATTTGCCAATTGCACCTTTTATTCCCACCGGCAGTCCGGTTTCTTGGGCAATTTTTTCAATAAGTTCAATGAGTTCCGGCACAGAGGAGAAAGCTTTATGCGTTGCTGGGGATAACACGTCCTTACCCACTTCCACACCCCTAATTTCAGCTAATTCAGGGGTTATTTTTGCTCCGGGTAGCACACCTCCTTTGCCTGGTTTGGCACCTTGTGATAGCTTTATTTCTATGGCTTTTATACACCGATTTCCCTCAACCAATTTTTTCAATTTTTCTATTGAAAAATTTCCATCCGGGGTACGTACCCCAAAATATCCCGTACCAAAATGAAAGATGACATCGCCACCTTGTTTGTGGTAGGGGGAAAGTCCACCTTCACCCGTATTATGATAGGCGCCGCATTTTTTAACTCCCTTGTTCATAGCTTCCACGGCAGCCGCGGATAAAGAACCAAAACTCATGGCAGATACATTGATAATGCTAGCGGGCCTATAGGGCTTTTTTCGCTTGTTGAAGGCACCCATGATTTTGGCGCAGGGGATAAACGTATAATCAAGTTCATTAGGATGACCTTGGGGCACCTTAAATGCCATCATCCTATTTTTTATAAAAACATGTTGATGCGCATAAATGTCCCTGTCGGTTCCAAAACCTTCATAATTATTCTCTTTTTTGGCAGAGGCGTATATCCATCCCCGTTCAATTCGATTGAATGGAAGTTCTTCCCGATTATTGGCCACAAAATATTGACGCATCTCAGGTCCAATACTTTCCAACCAATACCTTAGATGCCCAACAATCGGGAAATTATGCTTAATGGTATGTTTCTTCTGAATGAAAATATCCCATATGGCCACTAAAGCTAATACGATAATAATCCATGCCCACCGTGGAAATATGGCAAGTAAAGTAATCTGAATGGCCATTTAAAATTATCCTTTTGGTTGGTTTTCCAATCTTGGGGTCTTATCGCTATTCAAATAGTCTAGACTCATTGCTGTAAGCGTTTTTACCCCCAAGAGCATCCCACTGTCATCAATTCTGAAATCAGGGGTGTGATGAGGAAAGGATTCCGTATTTCCAGGTGTCATACCTCCCAAGAAGAAAAAGAATCCAGGCACTTTTTCTTGGTAGAAAGAAAAGTCTTCAGCACCTGTAATGGCCTTGGCAACCACCACATTTTCCTTCCCGGCTACAGCTTCCATAGTGGGTAGCATTTGAGAAACCAATTCGGATTGTTGTAAGTAATCGCCGTTCCTGAGGCTATTTCCGTGGTGGCTTCGCCACGATAGGCCTCCGCTATGGAACTGACCATTTCCTTCATCCTCCTATTCAATTGCTTTTGCATATCATAATCCAAAGTTCTTATGGTACCGACAATTTCTGCACTTTCAGGAATGATATTGTTTCTAACCCCGGAAGTGATTTTACCTACGGTTATAACGGCAGCCTCATTCGTCAGGTTCATTTCCCTACTGATGATGGTTTGTAGTCCATCGATAATCTTGGCACTGATTAAAATAGGATCCACACCGGACCATGGCTGGGAACCATGACTTTGTTTCCCTTTAACATTGATGACAAACCGTTGGGCGGCCGCCATATTCCACCAGGACTTATAACGAATCATACCTACTGGAGTTTGGGAATTAATATGTAATCCAAATATGGCATCTACATCCGGATTTTGTAAGACACCCTCCTTGATCATTAACGCAGCCCCGCCTTCTTCTCCTGGAGGTGCTCCTTCCTCAGCTGGTTGAAAAATGAATTTCACGGTACCTTTAATTTTATCCTTGTTTTTTGAAAGTACTTCTGCCACTCCCATCAAAATAGCTATGTGCGTATCGTGTCCACAGGCGTGCATGACCCCCACTTCATTACCCAAATATTCCGATGTAACGGTACTTTTAAAGGGAAGGTCGTTGCGCTCCGTGACCGGTAAGGCATCTATATCCGCACGCAGGGCTACCACTTTACCAGGTTTGTTTCCTTTAAGGACTCCTACGACCCCAGTATGGGCAACACCGGTTTCTATTTCTATTCCCAAACTTCTTAAATGATCCGCAATTTTTTTCGCGGTTTCAAATTCCCGATTGGAAAGCTCCGGATGTTCATGGAAATACCTTCTCCATTCTATTACCTTGTCTTCAATAGAGCTAAAATCTTTTTCCATGGACTTTTGTGCCGTTGCCAACATCCCACATAATAAAAAGGTGAGTATACCTAGTTTTTTCATAGTATTCATTTAAAATTTAATCAGTCTATAATTATCATCCTGTAATTGGATTAATGCGGTCATAGCACTTAAGGACAGTTGCACACCTTGTATGAGGTCTTCTTTTGGGAAACCTCCGGAAACGGAGGATTGCCCACAAAATATAATCTCGACATTGGCAGCCAAAAGTGCATTTAATAAATCTTCATTGGGATTTTTGGTCCCGTATTTTTTTTCATAAGCTTCAGACGAAATAACATCCTTGGAAGCTTTATTGTGGATTACCAAGGCTACTTTTAACTGTTCTAAGGGAACACCGTTTTGTCCGTGCATATTCAAAAAACGGGCGGCGGTCTCGATAGATGGATTTACCTGATCCAAATCGTCCGGAGTTGACATGATGTCAAAAACGGCTTTAAAGGTTTTTGATGTGTCTAATGTATAGTCTTGATTCTCAATTTTCCAAACCTCGCCATATTCGTCTATGATGGGATCACTCTCTTTTTTTTGGGCGATGGAAATCTGAAACGAAAATACGAGCAACAGTGTTAGACCTAAGAGTTCGTGAAAGCGGGTCATATCTATAAAATTGATTGGTTAAAGATATTTAAAAAGGAACAAACGACTCATGACAATGTTTATAAATCTGAAAAACATCATTTCCGGTATCGTTTAATTATGGCTAAATTCACACCTTAAAAATTGTACTACGTTGAGTTCTTTTATAGATGAATTGAATGATGCCCAAAAAGCACCTGTTTTGCATAAAGATGGGCCTTTAATGGTCATTGCAGGAGCAGGTTCGGGAAAGACAAGGGTACTTACCTATCGTATCGCTTATTTGATGGAGCAGGGTGTGGATGCCTTTAATATTTTGGCACTTACTTTTACCAACAAGGCTGCTCGTGAAATGAAAAAGCGAATCAGTGATATCGTAGGGGTTTCCGAGACAAAAAACCTTTGGATGGGAACCTTTCACTCCGTATTTGCCAAACTGTTGCGGTATGATGGGGACAAGCTTGGTTACCCTAGTAATTTTACCATATATGATACGCAGGATTCACAACGTTTAATCGCCTCTATCATTAAGGAAATGGGTTTGGACAAGGACATCTACAAGTACAAACAAGTACAAAACCGAATTTCTTCCTTTAAAAATAGCCTCATCACAGTCAAAGCATATTTTAACAATCCTGAGCTTATGGAGGCAGATGCCATGGCCAAAAGACCAAGGATAGGAGATATTTACCAAAATTATGTGGATCGTTGTTTTAAGGCTGGGGCTATGGATTTTGATGATTTACTTCTGAGGACCAATGAGTTGTTGACGCGCTTTCCCGATGTCCTTCTTAAGTATCAAGATCGTTTTCGATACATATTAGTAGACGAGTATCAGGATACTAACCACTCCCAATACTTAATTGTTAGGGCCCTTGCAGACCGCTTTCAAAATATTTGTGTTGTGGGTGACGATGCCCAAAGTATCTATTCCTTTAGGGGTGCAAACATCAGCAATATTTTAAATTTTCAGAGAGATTATGATAACGTAGCCTTGTATCGATTAGAACAGAATTATCGATCGACAAAGAATATCGTAAACGCAGCTAATTCTATCATTGCCAAGAATAAAAACCAGTTGGAAAAGAATGTTTGGACGGCCAATGATGACGGGGCGGCAATCAAAATCCACCGAAGTATTACCGATGCAGAGGAAGGCCGGTTTGTGGCCAATTCCATTTGGGAGCATAAAATGCAAAATCAAATGGGAAATGGGGAATTCGCTGTTTTGTATCGAACTAACTCCCAGTCTAGGGCAATTGAAGACGCTTTGCGTAAGCGCGATATTCCGTACAGAATTTATGGCGGACTTTCTTTTTATCAACGGAAGGAAATCAAGGATGTATTGTCCTATTTAAGATTGATTATCAATCCAAAGGACGAGGAGGCATTAAAAAGGGTCATCAACTTTCCGGCGCGAGGCATAGGTCAAACAACCATTGATAAATTGGTGGTGGCCGCCAATCATTATGGTCGTTCCATATTTGAAGTCATGGAAAATATTTCAAAAATTGACCTCAAGATTAATGCTGGTACCAAGAGAAAGCTGGAGGATTTTGTAACGATGGTCAAAAGTTTCCAAATCATGAACGAGGGCACCGATGCCTTTAGTCCGGCGGAACATGTGGCCAAGAAAACCGGATTATTACTGGAGTTTAAAAAGGACGGCACCCCTGAAGGTATCGCCCGTATGGAAAATATTGAGGAGTTGCTAAATGGTATCAAGGATTTTGTTGAGGGCCAAAAGGAACTAGCGGATGCAACGGGTGGCTTGAACGAATTCTTAGAGGATGTGGCCCTAGCAACCGATTTGGATAACGATACTGGAGATGATGATCGGGTTGCTCTAATGACCATTCACTTGGCCAAGGGACTGGAATTCCCATATGTCTATATTGTAGGTATGGAAGAAGACCTGTTCCCTCTCGGAATGAGTATGAACACTAGAAGCGAGTTAGAGGAGGAGCGACGACTTTTTTATGTGGCATTAACACGCGCAGAAAAGCAGGCTTATTTGACCTATACCCAAAACCGATATCGCTGGGGAAAATTAATAGATGCGGAACCCAGTAGATTTTTAGAGGAAATCGATGAGCAGTACGTGGAGAATTTAACTCCTTTGGATGGAGGATATCGCTACAAGTCCATGATTGATGCCGACATTTTTGGTGAAGTGGATAAGAGTAAATTGCGCCGGACCAAACCCGTAAATGGAACACCTCCAAGCATCGGCAGGCCGAATACAAATCAACTACAAAAGCTGAGGAAAATCAAACCGGAACTTTCTCAACCCGTAGGAAACACAAACACAATTGACCCTAGTTTGGCCGAAGGATCTTTTGTAAACCATTCAAGGTTTGGTAGGGGCAAAGTACTTAAAATAGAGGGTGTAGGGAATGATCGCAAGGCAGAGATCAGGTTTGATCAGGGGGATGTGAAAAAATTGTTGCTTAGGTTTGCAAAATTGGAGGTGCTGTAATGGTTTGTCCCTAAATTATTAAATTGGGATAAATTTTGAACAAATGATAAAATATACATTTTGCGGCATATTCATTTTATTTTCTTTTTTAATGGCATCCTGCCAAAGTTCTTCAAAGGTCGATAAAACATTAGAACCTATTTTAACCGAAAATACTCAACAGCCTTCTGTGAATGAGAATGTTTTCGCCCCAGTTACTGGGAAGATGCAGAATTGGTATGGAGCGATGAATTCGATGGAACAGATCTTTCCTTGGAAAACTGGACCTTTGAAACCGGCGATCATGGATGGGGTAACAATGAACTCGAAATTATCAAAGCGAGGGAAATGTAGAAGTGAGTGATGGTACGTTGAAAATTATTGCCAAAAAGGAAAATGTGGATGGCAGTAATTATACTTCGGCTAGATTAAATAGTAAAAAGCAATTTACGTTCGGTAAAATAGAGATTCGTGCCAAAATTCCTGATTATAAAGGAAAAGGAATTTGGCCGGCACTTTGGATGTTGGGTAACGACATTAATTCAGTAGGTTGGCCTGCCTGTGGCGAAATAGATATTATGGAATATGTAAGCTATAGTCCAAACGAAGTTCACTTTACGATTCATAGTACGGCAAACAACCATGTAAAGGGGACTCAGATTACTTCGGTCCCGTTCCTTTGGAAACCATAGAAGAGGAATTTCATACCTACGGCGTGCTTTGGACGGATAAATACATGAAATTTTATATTGATACCGAGGATAATATACAGCTGAATTTTTTGAAACCGTCGATATCCAATTCGGATAATTGGCCTTTTTCCAAACCTTTTTATTTCCTAATAAATATTGCTGTAGGAGGTAACTGGGGTGGTTTGAAAGGTGTGGATGATACCATTTTTCCAGCTGTTATGGAAGTTGACTATGTACGGGTATATCAGAAATAATTAAAGGAGTATGGCCGAACTTATTAGAATATACGAAGAGAATCCCAACCCAAGGGAAATATCCAAAGTGGTTCAGGTATTGAGAAAGGGAGGCCTTGTAATTTATCCAACTGACACAGTATATGGTTTGGGATGCGATATTACCAACTCTAGGGCCCTAGAAAAAATTGCCGGAATAAAGGGTGTTAAATTGGCAAAAGCAAATTGGTCATTTATCTGTGCGGACCTTAGTAACCTCTCTGACTATGCTAGGCAGATTGATACCGCTACCTTTAAGATTCTGAAAAGAGCCTTACCCGATTCCTATACCTTTATCTTGCCGGGTAACAATAATTTGCCCAAGGATTTCAAAAAGAAAAAAACCGTTGGTATTCGGGTTCCGAGACAACAATATTGCGAAGGCCCTGGTACAAGGATTGGGTAATCCTATTGTATCTACTTCCATTCGTGATGATGATGACGTTTTAGAGTATACTACGAATCCGGAATTGATTTATGAGAAATGGGACAACCTGGTGGACGTGGTGATAGATGGGGGATACGGAGGGAATGTAGCCTCTACCATCATTGATTTGTCAACCGGCTTCCCGAAGTAATTAGGGAAGGAAAGGGAGATATTGATATTATATAAAAATTAATAAATCCAATAAAAAAAGCGGCCCAATTTAGGCCGCTTTTTAATTTTATAGATATCAGAAAATTATTTTCCTCCGATGGCAGGATCTTTCATACCCTCTTCAATCATGCTGTAGAACTGATCGATTTTTGGAAGTACCACGATTCTGGTTCTTCTGTTTTTGGATTTCTCAGTTTGGGAAACTGGAACGTACTCAGCTCTACCTGCAGCGGTCATACGCTTAGGATCAACGTTAAAATCGTTTTGTAATATTCTAACAACTGCGGTTGCTCTCTTAACACTCAAATCCCAGTTGTCCAACAATACTCCGCTTCTGTAAGGTACATCATCAGTGTGACCTTCTACCATAAATTCAAAGTCCGGCTTGTTGTTTACAACTTTGGCAACTTTTCCTAGAACTTCCTTAGCTCTGCTAGTTACATTATAGCTACCACTGCTGAACAATAATTTATCAGAAATCGATACGAAAACCACACCCTTTTCAACACTAATTTCAATATCCTCATCATCCAAATTACCCAAAACTCCCTTCAAGCTCTGAACCAAAGATAGGTTTACTGAGTCTCTTCTAGTGATGGCATCGTTCAATTTACGGATTGTTAAATCTTTTTCTTTAAGGCTTTCCAAAGATTTTTCTAAGTTTTCAGCACCTTTTGTAGTCAATGTAGTTAGGTTGCCCATGTTATTGATCAACTCTTGATTGTTTGCTTTCAAGAAAGCATTCTGATCTTCCAATGTTTGAAGTCGTGAAGCAGCAGTCGCCTTTTCTTCCAAACAATCGTTCAACTTAACCGTTGCCGAGTTCAATAAATCTTGGGTTTCTTTTTGTTTTGCCTCAAGATCGGCATATTTCTTCTGCGAAACACAAGAAGACAATAAAAGCGTTACTCCAAGACAGCCTAAAATGATTTTTTTCATAATTGTTTAACTATATTAATGTTTGTTATTTACTTGTTTTACTTAAAACGCAGTCAAAATTATAGTTTTTGACAATCGTTTAAAGTGGTTCTTCGTTAATCTTTTACTAAAATGTTAAAATTCTTTACTCCATTTACGAAGTAAGACCATACAATGGATTTTACAATATAATATTTTAATATGAATTTAGCTTTTTCCCTTTTGCCATACATGCGCCTGAATTGTCTATAGAAACTTAAATGTGCTCTTAAAATAGCCCAACAATGCCTAAGCCTAAATTGGAATACAAATCGTATGGCCGCTATGCCGTCCAAAAGCAATCTAATAAAGATAACGATAAAAGCCTTCCGTCTTGGTAAATTCTTGGTAATCGAGAAAAGGGAGTTTCTAAAGTTCAGGTAGGTTTTCTTCGGGTTCATGTTGCTTAATGTAGATCCACCAAGATGATATACCTTGGAATTACCTAAATAAAAGACCTTGTATCCTTGATTTTTAGCCCGCCAACAAAAGTCCACTTCCTCCTGATGTGCGAAGTAATCAGGATCAAAACCATCTAACTCCCAAAAAACATTTGAACGTACGAACATGCAGGCACCAGTGGCCCAAAATATTTCTATAGTATCGTCATATTGTCCTTTGTCCTTTTCGAGACTTTGAAAAATTCGCCCTCGACAAAACGGATATCCCAATTGGTCAATAAAGCCACCCGCAGCACCTGCATACTCAAATTGATCATTTTTAAAAGGTCCAATATTTTTGGTTGAACTATGGCAGCCTCCTTTTGTTCCTGGAAAAACTGTTGAATAGGTCTTAACCAGTCTTTTGTAACTTCAACATCCGAATTTAAAAGACAATAGATATCGGCCTTCACATTTCTTAGAGCGTCATTATATCCCTTTGCAAATCCTCCATTGGAACTATTTTGGATCAGCTTAATATTGGGATAGTTTTGCTTTAGAAATTCGATGGAACCATCAGTAGATGCGTTGTCCGCAACATATATGTCCGCAAGTCCTTCGGAAAATCTTATTACCGACGGTAGGTAGCGTTCCAGGAGAACCTCTCCG
Source organism: Maribacter litopenaei (assembly GCF_025244665.1). GTDB lineage: Bacteria > Bacteroidota > Bacteroidia > Flavobacteriales > Flavobacteriaceae > Maribacter > Maribacter litopenaei. The sequence goes on from NZ_CP104205.1 coordinate 1,564,245, forward strand.
TTCCAATTAAGTATGACGATGGCAATCTTCAAAACGATTGCAAATTAACGGCTAAATTCAGGAATCTCCTTTAAAAACTTATATTTTTCCTCCTTGAACAACATCTTGCAAATATAATGTTCCAATCCGTTGGTCACCATTAAATAGGTAGCGTTGAGCTTAAAATTATACTGTGCAATTTGGTCAAAGGTTGTCTGCGAAATATTGATATGTGGCGCCTTGCATTCTACCAATAAATGTATGGATCCATCGGGGTTAAAGACTACAATGTCATATCTTTTCTTTAAACCATTATACGAAATTTGTTTTTCAATATTTGTATGGCTTAATGGATATTTTTTTTCGGTGGTAAGAAACATTAAGGTATGTTGTCGTACCCATTCTTCGGGTGTGAGAACCACGAACTTTTTGCAGATCATGTCAAAAATCAGCGCTGAATTTTGACTATTTTTGAATCTAAAGGTATACCTAGGAAAGTTTAGGGACTGCATGCTACAAATTTGATGATTTTTTCCGAATGGATGAAGTACTACAAATCGTAAACGATATAAAGCAAGGAAAGATAAAGCCTATTTATTTCCTTTTTGGTGAGGAGGCATATTTTATAGATAAGATTTCAACTTATATAGCCGACAAAGTGTTGACAGAAGAGGAGAAAGGCTTCAATCAAATGGTACTATATGGAAAGGATGTCACCATTGATGATATCGTTGGCAATGCAAAGAGATTTCCAATGATGGCAGAAAGGCAGGTAGTCATCGTTAAGGAGGCCCAGCATTTGTCCAGGACTATCGAAAATTTAAGCCCCTATGCGGAAAACCCACAGATGAGCACGGTACTGGTATTTTGCTATAAATATAAAAAGCTGGACAAGCGAAAAACCCTTTATAAGCATATTAAAAAGAATGGGGTCGTTTTTGAGAGCAAAAAACTATACGATAACCAAGTATCAGAATGGCTGCGCAGAACCCTGGTATCTAGCGGTTATTCTATTTCCCACAAGGCGGCTATTATGCTGGTGGAGTATTTGGGTACGGATTTGGGAAGAATAAATAATGAACTCGAAAAGCTTAAATTGGCTATTCCCGATAAAAAGGAGATTACGCCGGAGGATATAGAACAGCATATTGGTATTAGTAAGGACTATAACAATTTTGAGCTTAAAAAAGCCATTGGGGAACGAAATATACTAAAGGCGACTAAGATTGTGAATTACTTCGCCCAAAACCCAAAGGACAATCCCTTTGTACTTACCATTACACTTCTTCACAGCTTTTTCGCCCAGTTATTACAATATCATGGTCTGAACGATCACTCTCCAAAAAACGTGGCCAGTGTTCTTAAAATCAATCCTTATTTTGTAGGCGAATATCAAACAGCGGCCAAAAATTTCCCAATGAAAAGGGTAAGTCAAATCATTGCAAATCTTAGGGAATTGGATCATAAAGGGAAAAGGAGTCAACTCCGCAAGCGTAAACCATCAAGACCTTTTAAAGGAACTGTTATATAAAATCCTTTGATTATTTTTTATCAATGCTGAATTTTCCAGGCCCCAATAGAGCAATGGTTACAAAAGCCACTAAGTATAGTAAAGCTTTTTCCTTTGTTCCGAAGGGATCGGCAGCATGTGCTATAAAACCTGCAACTGCCATAGTTATGGCCGTAGGAATGGCTGCAAATCTAGTTTTGAAACCAATGATTACCAAGATTGGGCAAATAAACTCTCCGATGACCGCCAGAAACAGGGAAGGTGCAGCACCAATACCAATGGGATCACCAAACTCAAAGTTGCCAGCTATCAATTTTTGAAACTTGGGTAGGCCATGGGTTAACATCATCGCCGAAACTGCTATTCTAAAAAAGGCAAGTCCTATGTCTTTCATTGGGGGAAACATTTTTGTTTAATTGGTTAACTCCTATAAAAGTATGTATTTTATTTTTTCTGCAAAAGTATTTCCATTGTGCTTACCAATGTATTGCAGTTGTCCATATTAAAATATAGCGGAGGCTTTATTTTCAATACATTGTCCTCCGGGCCATCTGTTCCAATAAGTATGTTTGTCTTTCTCAATCCATTTTTTAAGTAATGAGCCCGATTTTTATCGGGTTGATTGAATTCGTCCAAAATTTCCACTCCAAGGAATAATCCTTCACCTCTTACATCGGCAATTTCAGGATATTTTCTCCCCAAATCCTTCAAAAGTTTTTTTAAGTAGCTGCCAGTTTTTTGTGCTTCATCATTCAAATTCTCTTCTTCGATGATATTCAAAACTGCTTCGCCAATGGCGCAGGATACAGGGTTGCCACCAAAGGAACTAAAGAATTCCAGTCCGTTTTCAAAACTTTCGGAAATTTCGCTAGTGGTTATAACGGCCCCAATGGGATGGCCATTCCCCATGGGTTTGCCAAGGATAACAATATCCGGGACAATATCATACATTTCATACCCCCAAAAGTAATTGCCTAATCTTCCGAATCCCACTTGTACCTCGTCACTTATGCAAATCCCGCCTTGAGCCCTTATTGCAGGGTATATACTTTTTAAATAGGTTTTAGGTAATGGTACTTGCCCTCCACACCCAATAATGGGTTCAGCGATAAAGGCTCCGATTTCATTTCTGTGTGTTTGAATTTCCTCAAGTGTTTTTTCAAAATAGAACAAAGACGCTTCCTCTTCGGAAGAAAATCCAGAACCAAAGACCTTGGGCATCGGCGCTTGCAGGATATATTCCATTTTTCCCGAACCTCCCTGATGATTGTATTTATAATGGCTAATATCGATTCCCTGACGTGTATTTCCATGATAGCCATGTTCCATTACCATGACCTTTTTCTTCTTCGTGTGGGTCGCGGGCCAATCTGATAGCTAGATCCGTAGCAGCACTGCCGAGTTTACGAAAAACACTTTATTTAAGGAAGATGGGAATTTCGATAGTAATTTTTTACTGTAGGATTGTAACCCGTCGTATACATATCGAGTATTGGTGTTTAACTTGGCCATGGTCTGCTGTGCGGCTGCTACAACCTTGGGATGACAATGTCCTACAAGCATGATATTGTTATAGGCATCCAATATGGTGTTCCCATCGGCGTCATACATATACTGAAAGGCAGATCGAACCATGTGTATCGGTTGGTCATAACTCAAGGATAAGGATTTACTGATATATTTCTGTCTGAGTTCTAGCTGTTGGGTTATTGTTTTTTTTTCAGCTGGATTAAAACCAGCCGCCTTTCTGAACGTATTACGGGCTTTGATTGGATTGATTGTCAACCAATGATATAATAGATTCCAAGCCGGTTTTTCGCTTATCGTTATGTATTGAGAATTTGGATTTTGTGTTTTGGCAAATGCAGAGTTACAAACACTAATGCATAACCTACCGGCAATGAGATAGTATAGGATGTCCAGTTCCAAAACTTTTAATGGTCTAAAGGAATGGTATCCTTTTATTAACTCAATAGCGTATTCCAAGGGACTTTCTTGGTCCATCATATAATAAGTTATGGCAACGGCTAATTGATTGATAGTCCAAGTAAAGCACATGTCACCAAAATCTATAATACCGGATATTGAATTGTTCTTTGTTAGAATATTCCACTCATTGGCATCGTTATGGATGATGCCCAATCCTAGTTTTTCCTGATGGGGAATTACCTGTTCCTTGAACTGCAAGAAGAAGTATTCAACCAAGCTCCTATCCTTTGGGTTTGGAATGTATTCTATAAACTGCTCGTTTTTGTATAAATACCTTAGGTCCCATTGAATTTGCTTTGCCATGGTGGGCGCATCATACATAGAAATGGTTTTTTCATCCATCTCCGCCAAAAACACCCCAAGTTGAAACGCTAAAGTTTTATTTCTTGAAAGATTGCCTAGAAATTCGCCGGTAACAAATGTCAGTAATCGAAATATCGTACCATTCTCTTCCACCCAATACATCCCGCTAACGGTTTTTATAGGAAAGGGAAAATCATATTTACTTAAATCTTGAAGCTCAATCTGGATGTTGGATTCTCCATCAATAATTGCCTTATTAGCTGGTGTGGCATCATATAATTTGAGCACAAATAATTGCTCTCCATGTTTAATTTTGAAGTTTCGACTTTCATATCCCTCCATACCGACTATGGATGGATTGGAAATATCAAAATGTTTTTGAAGTACTCGATTAATCGTTTTTTGAAGCTGTTCCATCTAGAAGTAGTAAGGATTTTTCACCCTAAGATTATGAAATCAAGATACTAAAGAATAAACCTTTTTTGAATAGGAAGCATGAAATAATGAAGTAAAAAAATTACCTTTTAATGGATGAAAGTGGCGGAGAAGACTTAAGTAATAAAAATACAATACTAACGAAGCGGTGGATAATCCTGGGGGTTGGCTTCGTTCATAATGGCATATACCTTTTCAAAAACGTCTTCCACATTAGGTTTGGAAAAATAATCGCCGTCACTGCCATAGGCCGGCCTGTGTGCCTGCGCCGTAAGGGTTTGAGGGGCGCTGTCCAAATATCTATAAGCTCCTTGTCTTTCAATGATTTCCGTCAACAGGTAGGAAGAGCAACCGCCAGGTACATCTTCATCGATTACTAAAAGACGATTTGTTTTTTGAACACTTTTTACGGTATCTCCGTTAATATCGAAAGGTAACAAGGTGCGGGCATCGATAACTTCGGCATCTATCCCAACCTCAAGTAATTCCTTGGCCGCCTGTTCCACTATTCGTAAGGTAGAGCCATAAGAGACCAATGTAATGTCGGTTCCATCCTTTACGGTTTCCACAACACCAATAGGAGTGCAAAATTCCCCTAGATTTGTTGGTTTTCTTTCTTTTAAACGATATCCGTTTAAACTTTCGATGATTAGGGCAGGCTCATCACTTTTCATCAAGGTATTATAGAATCCTGCAGCTTGGGTCATATTTCTAGGAGCCAAAATATAGATTCCTCTTAGTACATGGATTAGACCGCCCATTTCGGATCCGGAGTGCCAAATGCCTTCCAAGCGATGTCCTCTAGTCCTGATGATGAGTGGAGCTTTTTGTTTTCCGTAAGTCCTATATAAAAGACTTGCCAAATCGTCGGTTAGAGTGGCAAGAGTGTAAAATATATAGTCCAAATATTGAATTTCGGCTATAGGTCTTAATCCTCTCAAAGCCATTCCAATACCTTGACCAATGATGGTTGTTTCTCTTATTCCAGTATCAGCTATCCGTATCTCACCGTACTTGGCTTGTAGGCCTTCCAATCCTTGGTTCACATCTCCAATAGCTCCGGTATCCTCACCAAATACTAAGGCATTAGGATACTTATTAAAAAGCTTATCAAAGTTATCGCGTAGAAGTACGCGTCCATCAACTTTCTCCTCTTTAGAGGAATCGTATGTTGGTGGTACGGCCTTTATTTTTGTGGCTCTATTTTCATTTTCGCTATAAAGGTGGGAACTGAATTTGGGTTGGGATTCTGAAAGAAAATTGTTCAACCAATTTGCTAAATTTTGCTTTTCATTGGAATTTTCCCCCAAAAGATAACGCAATGCCTTTACGGCCGCCACTGCCAAATCCTTTTTAACAGGTTCATCAATAGCAATTAGGTCATTTTTGATTTTCGATATAAAATTCTTGTTGGAACTTTTATTTCCAGCATCATTGAGGAGCTCAACTAATGTCTTTTTCAAAGCCGGATGCTCCTGGAGATATTCTGTCCAAGCTTCCTTTTTGGCTTCACGAACGGTTCTTTTTATCTGCTTTTCTATATTGGAAAGTTCTTCCTCTTCAGCTATACCTGATTCCAATATCCACTCCCTAAACCTTTTGTTGCAGTCATTTTCGCTTTCCCAGGCCAATCGTTCATCGTCCTTATATCTTTCGTGTGAACCTGAGGTAGAATGCCCTTGTGGTTGGGTAAGTTCCGTCACATGAATGATTACAGGAACGTGTTCCTGTCTCGGCTATATCCGCTGCATTTTCGTAGGTGTGCATCAATGCGGTGTAGTCCCATCCCTTCACCTTTAAAATTTCAACACCTTCATTGTTTTCATCTCTTTGAAAACCCGAAAGCACTTTGGAAATATCCTCTTTTGTAGTGTGGTATTTTGCTGGTACAGAAATCCCGTATTCATCGTCCCAAATACTCAATACCATGGGTACCTGTAGAACCCCGGCGGCATTAATGGTCTCCCGAACATACCTTCGCTTGTACTTGCATTACCAATGGTTCCCCAGGCAACTTCATTACCGTTATCCGAAAATTTGGAACTATCTAAATTCTCTAGTTCCCTATATACTTTGGAAGCTTGAGCCAATCCTAGTAACCTAGGCATTTGACCTGCAGTACAGGAAATATCCGAACTACTGTTTTTCTGTTTTGTCAAGTCCTTCCAGCTACCATCTTCATTAAGACTGTAGGTTACAAAGTGCCCCCCCATTTGTCTACCGGCACTCATGGGCTCTTTTTCTAAATCCGTTGTAGCGTAAAGTCCGTGAAAAAAATCTTTTGGTTTTAATTGGCCTATGGCCATCATAAAAGTCTCGGTCCCTGTAATAACCACTTCTAAAATCCCCATCTTGAAAGGATTTGGCCATTGCTAGTTGTGGCAATTCCTTACCATCCCCAAAGATTCCAAATTTGGCCTTACCGGTAAGAACTTCCTTTCTACCTAATAGGCTACAGGTTCTACTTAAAAAAGCAATTTTATAATCATTAATTATTTGTTCTTTAAAATCCTCAAATGATATATCATTGCTCGTTTTGGAAGAAACCTTCATGTATTTTTCAAATTTTTACAAAAATACCTAATTGAAATCGTTTTAGCAATCCGGTTTAAGCTTTATCCGTTGCGAAAATGTTATTTGAAATTAATTATTTTGTGAAATTCTCATTAAACCAATGCTTTGAGGGCACTTCATTGAAAATATCTAAATCAAAACCATTTGCGCGTAAATAAGCCGGTAAGTGTTTTTGGGCTGACGGTAATAATGAAGCGTATTTTTTCACCGTAATCTGGCTGCGAAATTTCCCACCCATTATTGGAATATAAAGGGAAATAGAGTTCAAAGTAATCTGTCACCAAGTTTAGTCGTACACCGGAATCATAAACAAACTTCTCACTAAAACCATTATTTTTTACCAATCCTGCATCACCGTATAACTCTATCCATCTCCACAAATTAAAACTAGTATTTACAGTGGCCATCCAATTGTCTGAAAATCGGTAACGCTCATCCAAAAAGGATTTGAATCCGCCTTCCGCAATAATAATTTGTTGGCTGTAGAGACCCGTATCTTCAGAGCGTCCTAAATAGCTATAATCAAACAAATAGTCGGTGGGGCGGTCGAGAGCGAAGCTGAAGAAATTGGAATCGGTATTATTGCTAAGGAACTTCCCTGCAAAGAATCTAAAATTGAATTGCCGGTTGTTCCGGAACAGTTTTCGATACTCATATTCAAAGGAAAGTTTACTGAATTTTCCAGCCAACTGAAAGTCCGGAAACCATGATTTATAGTCTAGAATATTATTGTCCCTGTTAAGGTATCTCGCATTGAAAACACTGTAGTCAGGATTTTCCGGATTATTGGCCAAATCAATCAGGCTTTCATCAAAATTCCTGAAAATATTCACAAATCGAAATGACAAAACTTGTCTCTTATTGGAAATTAAGTCTTACGGGCGCCATCCAAAACTCACTGCTGGTGTAATGGAGGAATACCTGGAATTTACATTAAAATGCGACGTAGACCCGTTCAATGAATAATTGGCGACATAAAGGCCGCTTTTACTTAAGTACTTCCTGTAATTAAATTTGCCGTATCCCACAAAGGCCTTTTCCCTGAAGGAGTAGGAGGGGGCAAAATCATATACAAAAGGTCGTTCTAGCAGCGTCTTGTTATAGAGCCTCATGCCAGGTGCCCATCCATCATATATGTTGAAATTTACGACCGGCACATAAAAAACCTGGTTGTAATATGGGTTTTCGGAATCCTTGAAAAATGTAAACTTCAGTTTTTTGTTACTGGACAAAAACCCTTTTAAGGACTTCCAGTTGTCCCGTTGGTTGAATTCCGGTATTTTTTGATCGTAATTCAGAACCAATCTGTCCTCTTGATTATTGGGTACCGTAAAGGTTTCTAAAGTCTCAATATCCTTGAACCAATATTTGGATACCAAAGTGTCATTTTTTAATCCGAACATACTTATGGGAACATTTGTTCCTTCTTTGTTTTTGATAGTGACCCTTAGAGAATCTTCCGTTTTGTCGACATTCTTAATTTTAAAATCTATTTTTCTATCCGTTGATACATATTCCCTAAAAAACCAGTTGATGTCCTTATCGGTAGACCTTTTTAGGATAGATTCAAAATCCAGTATTTTAACTTTGTTGAGCTGATAATATTTAAAGAACGTCTTAATGCTCTCGTCTATCTTATCTTTTCCAATGTAATCTGCCAAGTATGCCAATCCCAGCCCAGCCTTGTATTTATTTGCAATTTTCTCGGTTGAACTTGATAAGGGAATCATTAGGTGTGGTCAACGCCTGGTCTAAATTTTTTCTGGCGGTCAAATTATACAGAAAGGGGTATTGTTCATTGAAACCCATTTTGGCGAGATTAAAACTTCTAATTCCCCAAATACGGGAAAGGTTACCCAATAGTGTCCGGTGCGGATAGAATTCTTCAACATACCCAATCATTAGATAGTTGGCAATGGCGCTGTTCAGCCATTGCTCTTTTCTTGGATCTAAAAACATGGTCTCCCTTAGAATACTGTTCAATGCCGTTTTCAAAAATTTCATTTCGAACTGGAACTGTTGTTCATAGGGTCTAATGAAAGATGGTAATTGGTTTATTCCATAGAGCGGGTCCTTGTTGTAGTCCATTTCACTGACCAATAGTTTTTCATGAGGGTATTTGCCCAAATTCCGCTCTATAAAATCAGTGATTCTATTTATTGAAATTCCCTGCCCAATGGGATCATATCTTGGAGCGGAAATATTGGTTACGACCTTCATCTGAGGTGTAACGTGTGTGGTAAATAGGTTTTGTACGGTTAGAATTATTTCTGCTCCTTTTTGATCTTCTGCTACCAACTCCGCACGTTGGCTATTACTCATTTCCGTTTTCTTGTTTTCCTTGAAATTGGAATTTAAAAAAACGCCTTTTGGATACGTAAAATCTATGGTAGTTTTGGTAATGTTTGTATAAAGATCTTCCAAGTTTTTATTGGAATAAAGATGCCATTTTCCATCATATACAGCTGGTGTTAAATACCAATCCTTGAGATAGTAGTTACCTCTATTGTCATAGCCGTAGTCCGTAAATTTATTGGGAGGAAGTTTTACCTTGTAAGTAATGATGAGTTTTACCGATTCTCCGGGCGATAGAGGTTTGTTCAATCTAAATTTTATGATGTCGTCCTCCTCGGTACGTTCCCATTCCAAACCTTCGTATTCCCCATCAACTGCACTTATGATGGTAGTGTATCCCCTTTCATTTTCTTTTGCCAAATGAAGGCTCTTTTTAAATTCTTGGGCAAACCTTTTGGCTAGCCCCGTATTTTTGTTGGAATAGGCATGGGCCCAATCATTGAAATAGAGAATACCTAAATTATAGTTGGAATCATTGTAATAATTAAATTCTTGCTTTATGTCCAATTCCTTTGCGAAATCATTCAATCTTACCGTAAGATTGGTTTCATATTGGGCATGACTACCCCAGCCCACTAAAAGGAATAATGAGGTCAGAAATAAATTCTTAATAAGTGAGGGGTGTTCCAAATTGAAATTTAAAAATTGGGACTTAAAGTGTGGCCTTTGTAGAAAGCATCGATGATTTCCACTACTTCATCTTCCGTATCCACTATTTTAATTAGATCTAAATCCTCTCGGACTTATATTTCCAAAGGAAAGCATGGTATTTTTCACCCAATCGAAAAGCCCACTCCGAAATCACTCCCAACAAGAATGATAGGAAATTTTCCAATCTTATTGGTCTGTATCAACGTAATTGCCTCAAATAATTCGTCCAAGGTTCCAAAGCCTCCGGGCATGACCACAAATCCTTGTGAGTATTTCACGAACATCACTTTCCTTACGAAGAAATAATCAAAATCCAAGCTTTTGTCCTCATCTATATAGGGATTGTCATGTTGTTCAAAAGGAAGGTCGATGTTGAGTCCTACCGAGGTACCACCTGCCAAATGTGCGCCTCTGTTCCCTGCTTCCATAATACCCGGGCCACCTCCCGTGATAACACCGTAGCCGGCTTCGGCTATTTTTTTGGATACATTTACGGCCAGCTGATAGTATTTACCATCTTCTTTTGTTCTTGCGGAACCGAAGATTGAAACGCACGGATCTATTTTGCTCATTTTTTCAAAACCATTCACAAACTCTCCCATTATCTTAAATATGGCCCATGAATCGTTGGTTTTGATTTCGTTCCACCCTTTGTGGTGTTTTTCGTTTCTCATTTGTATGCCTTATAGTTTTAATTCTTTCCTCAAAAACTCTGCCGTGTAGCTATTTTTTACGTTGCATATTTCTTCAGGGGTACCCGCTGCAATGAGCTGACCACCGGAACGTCCACCTTCGTATCCTATATCAATAACGTGGTCTACCATTTTTATTACATCCAAGTTATGCTCGATCACCAAAACGGTATTGCCTTTATCCGCCAATTTGTTCAAAACTTCCATTAGTACCCTAATATCCTCAAAATGAAGTCCTGTTGTCGGTTCGTCCAAAATATAAAAAGTATTTCCTGTATCCCTTTTTGAAAGTTCGGTGGCCAATTTTATCCGTTGTGCCTCACCACCTGAAAGTGTCGTGGACTGCTGGCCCAAAGAAATATAACCTAATCCGACATTTTTTATGGTTTTAAGCTTTCTGTGAATTTTTGGAATGGCCTCGAAAAAATCAACCGCTTCGTTGATGGTCATTTCCAATACATCCGAAATGGATTTTCCTTTATATCTAATTTCCAGGGTCTCCCTGTTAAAACGTTTCCCGTTACAGGTTTCACATTCTACATAGACATCCGGCAGAAAGTTCATTTCAATGACCCTTAATCCTCCTCCTTGGCAGGTTTCGCATCTACCACCCTTCACATTAAAACTAAATCGACCTGGTTTGTAGCCTCTTATGGATGCTTCGGCGTTTTGGTAAATAGGGATCTAATTTCACTGAATACACCTGTATATGTAGCGGGATTAGATCGAGGGGTTCTGCCTATCGGCGACTGATTAATGTCAATAACCTTGTCTATATGTTCAAGCCCTGTAATTTTTTTATAGGGCATTGGTTTTTTTACGCCATTAAAATAATGGGCGTTCATTATGGGATATAAAGTTTCATTTATAAGGGTTGACTTGCCACTTCCTGAAACTCCTGTTACCCCAATCATTTTTCCCAATGGAAATTCAACTGTGATGTTTTTTAGATTATTCCCTGTGCATCCAAATAGTACTATTTTTTCCCCATTTCCTTTTCTCCGTTTTTTAGGAACTATTATTTCCTTAACCCCAGTGATATAGTCGGCCGTAAGTGTGTGGTGCTTTTTTAGGTCCTTTGGAGTTCCTTCTGAAATAATTTCTCCACCGTGCCTACCTGCCTTTGGACCGATGTCAATTACATGGTCAGCCCTTTCTATCATATCCCTATCATGTTCCACGACAATAACAGAGTTTCCAATATCCCTTAATGACTCCAAGGATTTAATCAAACGGTAATTGTCCCTTTGGTGCAAGCCTATGCTAGGTTCGTCCAAAATATAAAGGACACCTACCAATTGTGATCCAATCCGGGTCGCCAAGCGAATTCTTTGTGCCTCACCACCTGATAAAGATTTGGAACTACGGTTCAGGGAAAGGTAGTCCAAACCAACATCCAAAAGAAAACGAATCCTAGTTCGAATTTCCTTTATGATTTCTTCGGCAATTTTTAACTGGTTTCCTTCCAAAGTCTTTTCAAGACCGTCAAAAAAATTGGCCAGTTCAGCAATGTCCATATTGGCCAATTCGGCTATATTCCTATTGTCTATTTTGAAGTAAAGCGATTCTTTTTTTAGACGAGTACCATCACAGGACGGACATTTGATTTTGTCCATATACTCTTTGGCCCATCGTTTTATCGAAGTCGATTCCGCTTGTTCGAACTGACTTTTTATAAAATTTGATATTCCCTCATAATCAATTTTATAGGTTCTTTTAACGCCTAAGGATTTGGAATCTATTTCAAAACTTTCATTTCCTCCGTTAAGAAGAATTTCAATGGCCTCCTTAGGTATTTTATTGATGGGATCCGTCAACTCAAAATTATAACGTTGTGCGATGGTCTCAATCTGCTTAAAGGCCCAAGATTTCTTATACTCGCCAAGTGGTGCTATACCACCGTTTTTTATGGAGAGTTTTTTATTGGGGAATATTTTGTCTTCATTCACCTCATATACATGGCCCAAACCACTACAATTGGGACACATTCCTTTTGGGGAATTGAATGAAAAAGTGTTGGGCTCGGGAGTTGGGTAGGAGATACCAGTTGTGGGGCACATTAAATCCCTACTAAAATATCTTGGAATATCAGAGCCTTCCTCAAGCACCATCAATACATTATCTCCGCTGTACATGGCAGTATTGATGGTTTCCGCCAATCGCTTCTGCAGGTCTTCGCCATCTTGAACTTTTAGCCTATCAATAACGATTTCAATGTCATGGGTTTTGTAGCGATCTACCTTCATTCCCTTAACAATGTCCCTGATCTCACCGTCCACTCGAACCTTTACAAATCCTTGTTTGGCAATTTGCTCGAACAATTCCCTGTAGTGCCCCTTTCCGGATTTGATTATAGGAGCCAGTACATTTATTTTTTTATCATAATAGGCATCAATAATCAACTCCTTTATTTGCGCGTCGCTGTAGCTGACCATCTTTTCACCCGTATTGTAACTATGTGCGTCCCCTGCACGGGCAAAAAGTAATCGAAGGAAGTCATACACCTCTGTAATGGTCCCAACGGTAGATCTTGGAGATTTAGAAGTAGTTTTTTGCTCTATGGCGATTACTGGAGATAGGCCATCAATCTTGTCCACATCCGGTCTTTCCAACCCCCCCAAAAACTGACGGGCATATGCGGAAAACGTTTCAATATACCTGCGCTGCCCTTCTGCATAAATCGTATCAAACGCCAATGAAGACTTGCCACTACCTGAAAGCCCGGTAATCACGACCAGTTTTTCCCTTGGGATAGTAACATCAATGTTTTTGAGATTATGGACGCGCGCGCCTTTCACCTCAATATTTTCTTCGTAATTGATCATAGCATTTTGCAAAGTGGCAAAATTACGATTTTGATACCGAAACAGGAACCGAGGGCCACTTATATTTAAGTAATTAAGGGCCTAAATAGATAAGATGTTCTATAGAAAATAAATTAGGAAATCGGTTATTCAGCTGGTTCGCTTTCATTGGCCCCTAGGCTCTATATTCTTTTATCATATTTAGGACCCTTCTCCAAAAAACCGTACTGCTGATATTTACGTTGTCATTACCAACAATTCCTGAAGTATCTAGATTTAAGTTGATGGCCCTATTCTTAAAAGTATGTTTCAGCTCATCCCTGTCCGATAGCAGTGCCATGCTCCACTTTGGAAAAAAGCGGTTGGAATTGATTTTTCTTGTAAGTACTTCCAAATCATAATGCCTTGCATCTTTTTTTATTTTATCATATATGCGGAGCACATTGGACTTAGGCCCTTCCAAAAGTTGAAAGAAATTATTGTTTTGACAAACAAGACATCCTGTTATGTTATGTTTTTGGTTTGCAGATTCCGCCTCGGCAATAATATCTTCAATATCGTCAACGGAAATACCATCGGCCATGGTAGATTTATAAGTTAGTTCATAAATCAAATCGTTTGAGGAAAGCGAATTCTTGAATTTGCTAGGTAGTAGTCCAAATCTTTCCGAAAAAGTCTTTGAGAAATAGCTTCTACTGGAGAAACCAATTTTGTAACATACTTCGGAAATCGTCAAGTCTGTATGCTGAATAAGTTCTTTTCCTTTTTCAAGGCGTAGATGCGTTATAAAATTACCTAGGCTTTCCCCAAAAAGATGTCTAAAACCTGCCTGAAGTTTTTTAGGGGATAAGCCAAATTTTTTCGAAAGATGGTCAATATTGAGGGTTTGGTCAATATGTTCTGCGATATGTTCCGCTACTTCAGATATTTTGTTGATTTCAGAATTTGTCAAACTTAACCCGATTTGAACCGAGTCCTTATTCATATCATGGTTTTCAACTTGTGATGCCAGCGTATTCGCCACGGCACCTTCAACCAATAGCTTGCCAACGGCATCCGTCCTTTTATTCTCTACTAGGATATTTGCATATTTTGAAGTCAAAGGGCTTATTTCACAAAAATAATTGATTCGTTCTCCATTATCTAAGAAAGCGGTTATATCCTCAACGGCCGATTGCAATAGATTTTTTCTTTTAGTGGGAGCTGATGGGCTTTTTCTTTTTAAGTAGATGACACTTAATTTGATTTGGGTCTTGGCAGGTAAAACAATGACGTTTGTAGCCTTGGGGGAACTTGAAAAAATGACATTGTGTTTGGTGTTAATTCTTTCTAGTTCGCCCTCTCCCTCAAATTTATGGTAGATATGCCCCTTTACACAATACAGAAAATAAATAATTAGTGAATCTGATTCCTTTTTGTTAATAACAATTTCTTCATTAAAAAACACATCATATACCCTCACATTGAGGCCATTATATATGTTGTAGGAAGTGATTTTCCCCTTGCCAACTTCATTATCCAAGGTAAGTATAGCAGAATCTTGACTTTCCTTAAAGTCGCCATTAAGCCTCAGAGATAATTTCCTTAATTGATCAAAGGGGTGTTCAAAATCTATGAAGAGCATGTTAGTGTTTAAATAGGGTTAAGTTAATCCTTAAAATTAAATATATTTTTTATTCTATGTAGTATTAAATATATCTTAAGTACTGATATTGTTAACCCCACAAGGTTTTAGATGGAACTAAATTTGGTCAATCCCTTTCTTCAATTACTTAATGACTTAAGGAAGATTCCTATCTAAATCCCAAATGAGTTAAAGAATTTTGGTTGTTGAATAAAAAACAGTAAAAAACGGAAAATAGGCGTACTTCAGAATTAATCCTCAAATCTATTTAGTCTTCTACGTAATGTAAGGACTTCCTCTTGTAAATTGTTAACCTGCTCCAATAGGTGGTGTATCGCGTGAAGCCCTTGTGGATTGATTTCCAATTCATGGTAAAGGCGTACCATTTTTTCCAGTTTTGGAAGTTCACTTATTTCAATAACTTCCCTATCATCCGTTTTCTCAAGCGAAAGAATTTCAAACTCCACTAGCTGATGAACTAGCGAAACCTCAATGTTATGGTGCGTACAAAATTCTTCTATATATATGAATGTAGATTGTTCCATGAGTTATTATTTAAGACCTAGTCCTCTCCAGTTCTTTAAAGAGATTTTCTTGTTACGGGGTTAAACTTTCAGGTATTTTTGGGCTGTATGAGATGTATAGGTCTCCAAATCCATCTTTTTTGTAAATAGGAAACCCTTTGCCTTTAAGTTTAACGGTAGTACCGTTTTGCGTTCCTGGCTTTACATTTAATTTGACCTTCCCTGTTAAGGTTTCCATGACTATTTCCCCACCTAGGATCGCCTTAGTTAATGGAATTTCAATGGTCTTATAAAGGTTTGCGCCCTCTCTTTTAAAAGGGGTGTCGTTTACTAGGGAAAAGGTAATGTAAAGGTCACCTTTAGATTCCCCATTAATTCCTTCCCCGCCATATCCTTTTATTTTGATAGTCTGACCGTCTTCAATCCCAGCGGGAATAGTAATTCTTATATTTTTTCCATTTACAGTGAGAGTGCGCTTATGCGTTTCTTTAACTTCGGAAAGATTTAAGCGAAGTTCTGCATTGAAATCCTGTCCCCTGAACTTTGTCCTTCCTTGTTGTCTGCCAAAATCACCACCCCCACCGAACATGGATTCAAAGAAATCTGAAAAATCACTTTCTTGACCGCCGGAGTAGGTATATTCCCTGTAACCGCCGCCGGAAGGTTGACTACGTCTTTGTGATTTGGCCTTTTCAAATTCTTCCGCGTGTTGCCAATCCTTTCCATATTGGTCGTATTTTTTCCTTTTTTCAGGGTCGCTTAAAACTTCGTGTGCCTCGTTTATTTTTTTGAACTTTTCTTCGGCCTCTGAATTGTTGGGATTTAAATCGGATGATGTTTTCTTGCCAGTTTCCTGTAAGCGGACTTAATTTCCTTTTCAGTGGCAGATTTATTGAGTCCTAAGACCTCATAATAATCTATAAAATTCATTCTTGGGAATTTTCCAATATTTCCAACCCTTAATTTACTTAAAAGTCACTTACCAAACTAGTCAATTGCAGCCAATTTATAGCTTGTTCGGTAAATTCCAATAAGTCAAGGGATTATCTAAGAAAGCAGTAATTCTATTGTAATTTAATGGATAATAGATGGTCATCCGCAGTAATAAAAAGAGTGCTTTCATCTGCATTAAAAGCGCAATTGGAAGTTGCTTGTCCTGTATATATTCTAGCTAATAACTTGGCGGTTGGTGAAAATATCCATAGACCTTTAGAATCCGAAGCGAATAAGTAGCCTTTGGAATGTATTTTTAGACCGTCCGGCAACCCATTCGGGTTTACCTGATTCACCTCTTGTGTAGCATCATAGAATAAGTTCTTGTTAGAAATATTACCCGGCTCCTCAATATCGTAACTATACCACACTGCATGTGCAGGGTCTGAAACCGCAACATATAAGGTACTGCCATCCGGTGATTGCGCTATACCGTTAGGCCTTGATAGAGTGTCCAACAATCTCAATTCTCCATCGGCCATAAGGCAATAGACTCCCTGAAAATCCAATTCCTTGGTCGGATCTTCCATTAGTTCGGGCAGGCCGTAAGGTGGATCCGTAAAATAGAGATTACCGTGGGCATCTAAAAATCCGTCATTTGGACTATTCAATTTTTTTCCCTCAAACGAGTCGATCAATGTGCTAAAACTGGATTCCGGTTTATCCAAGTTCGTTTTCATTTTTGCGACGCGTCTATCTCCATGTTGCATCATAATTAATTTATCCCCATCCGGAATCAATCCATTAGATCCCGGCTCATTGGAGTAAGTTCCTTCTCCAGTATATCCCGATGGCTCTAGATAAACTGATATATTATTGTCTTCGCTCCATTTATAAACCTTATTGTCCATTACATCAGAAAACAACAGAAAATTGCCATTTTCTATCCATAGAGGACCTTCTGATCCATTTAAAACCTGAGGCCAACACTTTGATAGTTGCATCCTTATTAAGCAATGATAATGCCTCCTCATCCAAAATTTCGATACGAAAATTCTTGGATATGCTATCTACAGCCACATGTAGGCTTTCTTCATTAGTGGTCGATTCGATTTTAGTCGCTTTTTTTTCTTTACAGGATGCTGCCAAGATGCCTAAAAAAAGAAGTGGAAAATAAATTTTCATTATTAGTGGATGATTTGTGTGAAAATGTAAATAAATACCATGGCACTGGTTCCGAATATGAAAGTACCTGCGGTTTGGACTTGATACCCTTGGTTAACGTTCATACCCGTCAATTGAGTCAAAACCCAGAAAAAACTATCGTTTACATGCGATGCCACGGAAGCACCCGCTCCAATTGAGAGCACTGTCATTGTTAATAAAAATGGATCATTTAGCCCCAATGTTCCAATTAAGGGCGCTACTATAGAAGCCGTTGTTACTAAAGCCACCGTTGATGAACCTTGTGTTGTCTTTAAACAGGCCGCTAACAAAAAGGGGAAGAACAAACCAAGTTGCAAACCGAGAAAAGGAAGTAGTAATTACTTCGGCGATTCCTGAATTTTGCAGGGTTTTGCCAAAAATTCCTCCAGCCCCTGTAATTAGAATTATAGGAGCGGCTATTTTAAGTGATTCTCCTATCCAACCGGTACTTGAAAATATTCTTTCGTCTAATTTCCTGGGAATCAAAAGGGATAAAAGTACCCCTATTAGCAATGCAATCACAGGAGTACCTAAAAGCGAAATAATTCTTTTAAAAAAAGTGTCCTGTCCTGTTATACCCGGATATTCTATCACAGATTTGGCCAAGATAAGTATCAGTGGTATTAAAATTGCCAGCAACGATTTCCAAAGGGCTGGTTTTTTTTCGGGGTCGGTAATAGGTTCTAATAGTATAGGAATACTGATTCCGGAAGCAATATTTTTTGCATAAAAATAGCATGGTATCAAGGATATAAAGCTAATAATGAGTCCCCATAAAATAACATCGCCAAGGTTGGCTCCAAGAATTCCAGCCGCGGCAATCGGGCCAGGGGTAGGGGGTACCATCACATGTGAGGCAGTTAGACCCATGGCAAGAGCGGCTGTAGTACCGGCATAGGACATACCCGTCTTTTTTGACAAAACCTTATTTAACGGATTCATCATAAGTAAGGCACTATCCGCAAAAATGGGTATAGAAAGGAAATAGCCCGTTAACATCATAGCCAAATGGATGGACTTTTCACCAATTAGGTTTAGGATTTTGGAAGCAATAACAAATGCCCCACCGGATTTTTCCAGGATAGTCCCAATGGTAACCCCAAAAAGTATGATTAATCCAATTTTACCTAAAATATCACCAAAACCAGAGTTAATGGAGTCAACAATTAAATCAGGTTCCATTCCGGTAATCAATGCATAGACGATGGAAGTCAATAATAGACTGAAAAAGGGATGTACCTTAATTTTTACGATAGAAACTATCAGAAAAACCAAAGCAACCAATAATCCAATGAGATATAACATAGTTAATTATATAAAACCTTTATTACCACTCCGTAAGACTGCCATCCTTATTTCTCCAAATGGGGTTGGATCAATTATGTCCAATTTTTTCGGCTTCCCTGAGTTTTTGTTCATCGATTTCTATTCCCAATCCTGGTTGGGAAAGAATATCAATATATCCATCTTGCAATTGTAACACTTCGGATTTTTAAGATAATCCAATAGATCATAACCTTTGTTGTAATGTATTCCCAGGCTACTCTCCTGAATGACCGCGTTGGGGCAGGCAAAATCAATATGTAGGGCAGAAGCCAATGATATAGATCCTAAAGGACAGTGGGGGGCCAAGGCAATGTCATAGGCCTCGGCCATAGCTGCAATCCTTCTTACTTCAGAAATTCCTCCCGCATGGCTTAAGTCTCGGTTGAATAATATCTACGATTCCTTGATGTAGTATATCTTTAAAATCCCAACGTGAGTACATTCGTTCACCGGTAGCAATGGGAATGCTGGTGTATGAATAGATGTGTTTTAATGCATCATTGTTTTCGGACAAAACAGGTTCCTCGATGAACATAGGCTCGTAAGGCGCTAGCTCGTCCATCA
Organism: Maribacter litopenaei; assembly: GCF_025244665.1. Classification (GTDB taxonomy): domain Bacteria; phylum Bacteroidota; class Bacteroidia; order Flavobacteriales; family Flavobacteriaceae; genus Maribacter; species Maribacter litopenaei. The sequence continues at coordinate 1,583,714 of NZ_CP104205.1, forward strand.
ATCTTTTTACCATTGGCTTGTGGACTCTACCGTGAAAATCTAGGCCAATATCCAATTCATAGCCAAACTCTTCCCTTAATAGCTTCATGTTTTGGGATGCCTTTTTTATGTCTTTCAATGAGGAGACCCATTCCATCTCCCCAGTAGCATTCATTTTAACCGCTTTATAACCTTGGTTTACTTTTTCTTGAGCCTGTTTTAAAATGACCTCAGGATGATCTCCGCCAATCCAGCAGTACATTTTCATCTTGTTTCTTACAGCTCCTCCCAATAACTCACATACCGGAACTTTTAAGTATTTTCCTTTTATATCCCATAACGCTTGGTCTATTCCGGAAAGGGCGCTCATTAAAATCGCACCTCCTCTGTAGAAGCCGCCTCTATACAATACCTGCCGAGATGTCCTCAATAGTATTGGCATTTTTACCAATGACATACTGCTTTAACTCCTCCACACATGCAGACACGGTATCTGCCTTTCCTTCAATGACAGGCTCTCCCCAACCGATGATACCACTTTTTGTGGTGACCTTTAAAAAAAGCCAACGTGGTGGCACCTTGAACAATTTAATGCTTTCAATTTGTAATTGATCCATTATTGAGTTTTTGATAAGTGAAGGATTTGTTGAATAGTTTTTTCGATTCCATGGGAATTGTCATTGGTTTTTGTCAATGCGCTTCCTAAACCAATACCCGCGACCCCCGATGTTAGCCATTCTTGTATGTTGGATGTATCTATACCTCCTACGGCAAAGAAATCTATTTGGTTGAAAACTGACTTGAGGGCTTTAAAATAAACCACACCTAAATTACCAGCTGGGAATAGCTTAATGAAGTCCGCACCAGTTTCAATAGCATTGTAAATTTCAGTTGGGGTCATTGCACCCATAAGCACCGGGATGGCATGTTGTTTTGCAATTTTGATTACCCCCGGATTAACGTTCGGGGTCACCAAAAACTGTGCACCTGCCTTGATCGCTGCCTCCGCAATCTTAGGATTTAAGACGGTGCCTGCACCAATGATTGTTCTTGGATATGATTTTTTAGCCTTGGAAATCTCCTCTGTAAAACCAGGTGTATTGGAAGTAATTTCCAAAATCGAAATTCCGTTCTCGACCAGTATTTTAATTAGTGGCGATACCTGTCCCTGGGAGTCAAGTCTTACAATGGCAATTATCTTTTCCCTCTTAATTCTCCGGATGACTTCCTCTTTTTTCATCTTAGCACCTGTCCATTAATATTACCATTCATTACGGAGATAATTTCGGCCTCGCTGCTCGTATGCTGATCTCCCAATATGGTGTGTTTTAAGGCAAAGGCAGCAGTTGCAAAATCTAGTGTTTTTTGGGAATCCCATTCTAAATTCAATCCATGTAAGCAGGCGGCCGCAAAGGCATCGCCTGTCCCAAAACGATCACTTACTTCGATGTCGATTTCTGTTCCTAAAAATGTTTGCGACTTTGTTTGATACATTGCTGAAAGTATATTTTTACTTGCTGAAATCTGATTTCTGACTGTAAAGGCAATAGCTTCCAAATCAAATTTTTTGGAGGCTGTATGCATGGCTTCAAGAGTTGCTTCAGAAATAGAACCCTTATTTATTTCTATACCATAAACATCATTTAAAGCTCCCATGTTCCCAAAAAGAAGGTCTGTATGTTCTAAAATCTGATCGAATATTTTCCGGGCTTCAGAAGCATCCTCCCAAAGGGTTCTTCTATAATTCATGTCAAAGGCCACCTTTACACCTTTCTTTTTAGCAATTTGAGCTGCAAGTGCAGTTTCATTCGCACATTGTCTTGATAGGGCAGGGGTTATTCCGGAAAGGAATAACCATTTTTTGTTGTTTAAAAGGGAATCCCAATCAAACTCATTTTCCCGTATTTCGCTTATGGCCGATTTTTTTCTATCATAAATGACACTCGAAGGTCTAATAGATGCCCCAAGCTCTATAAAATAAGTACCAATTCTTTGACCTCCTCTTATGATTCTACTAGTGTCAACACCATATGATTGTAAGGAAGATAGGGCACCTTCACCTAATTGATTTTTTGGTAGTTTGGTGATAAATGCAACTTCATTGCCCAAGACAGCCAAGGAACTTGCCACATTGGATTCAGAACCGGCATAATTTACATCAAAACCATGGGCCGTACGAATTTTTCCAGTGTTTAGGGAAGGAGTCAACCTAAGCATTATTTCACCAAATGTTACAAAGCTCATTTTAATTTTATTGATTTAGAATAGTTGGTCTTTGTTTCCAAGATATGTTTTTGCATCGCTATTTTGGCGGCATTTTCATCCTTATGTTGAATTGCTTCAAGGATATTTTTATGGTGTGCCAACATTATTTCCTTTTCCCTTTGCATATCTCCATCCCTCGGTTTTGCATATACTACAGCTTTAAATTTTGGCATTAGATTGAAAATGGGACTTACTAATAAAGTGAGGACTTTATTGTTTGATATTGATAAAATGGTTCTATGAAAATTATTATCTATTTCAGCTTCTTTATCCTTTTCACTTAGTTGGCAATTTATGAGTTCCTCAAAATTTTTTTGAAGAATTTCTAACTGATTTTCATTCCTATTTTTGGCGGCATTAGCTGCTAAAGAAGGTTCGAGAATCAGCCTAGCATTTATTGTTTGGGAAATGATATCCTCATCTGTGGAAAGTTCAAAGAACATATTCAGGATTTCGGAAGTATTCTTTATGCTAATTTCTTGAACATAAACCCCGCTACCCCTTCTAACTTCAACCAGTCCCTTGGCGCTCATCTTTTTGACCGCTTCCCGAATAGAGGTTCTAGAAACATTGAACATTTGCGAAAGTTCATTCTCGGTAGGCAGTTTACCTCCAGGTAGATAATTACCATTACGAATGGCTTGAGTTAGTTCATTTTCTACTTGTTCGGAGAGTGCTATTTTATTGCCCAAGGATGGAAACATACACCATTATTTATAAGACATCATACAAATTATGATATAAAACTTTCCCGTACAAATTATTCAATAGTAAAATGATTAAATCTACATCTAGTTTGGTAGTGGTTTCACCATTATGTCCTTTGTAGTAAACAATGCTATTAGGATCATGAGCTTGAAGCGCAAAGGTTCCACTTTTTAAAACTCTATGTATGGAGCCTTCATTTCTATTTGGTGTTGATGGTTCCGTATAGTCGACAACTACTATGTCGTTAATTTTTACGATGACCCTATTGTCTACCACTTTTATATATTCCGTATACCATTCATTATCGTTTGCATAGGTTTCCTTAACATCCAATATGTCATATAAGCTTCCTGTCCTTTTCCAATCTGTATGGGAGTTGTTTACTTGAACTTCATAACCATAAGTTGGCCATCCTTCATCCTGATAGGTGGTGTGTATGTAAATACGTGAATTTGCCCCTGGCATTGTTTTGACTTTTGCCATGAACTCAAAATTCTTAAAATCGTGGTTCTCAACGTTCCCGAATAAAAAAGATGGCCTACAGGTCCCTGAACTTTTATCGTGTTATCCTCAATAGAAAAGCTATCGCTGTTTTTTCCGACTTTCCATCCGTCAAAATTTTCTCCATTGAACAATGAAATCCAACTATCATCTTGAGCACTAAGGCCATTCCAAAAACAGAAACAAATTGTGAGTAGGATAGAGTAACGAGTAGCTTTCATACGTAAATTATTTAGTTGTACTATATCTGGTTTGGTCATTTAGAGTACTAAGGATTGCGACCTTTTACAAACAAATTTTAGGGATATTATATCCTCTAATGTATGGAATAAAACTAGAAAATGATTATTAAAGCTATCATTTGAATAAAAAATGTGGGCACCAATAAATCTATTTGAGGGGCATGTAATGTTTTAGTACGGCATTATGGGTATACCAAATCACAAATCACAAATTCGAACCTATAGTTAAGAAAATCAAATCGGCCCTAAACTTATATAAAATTATATTTTAAGAACAGCATATCGATGCTCGTCCCAAAACTTACCGTTCTTAAAAACCGCCTTTCTAGAAATTCCTTCCTTTACAAAACCAACTTTCTCTAATACCCGCATAGAACCTGAATTATACTCGAAAACTCCGGCATACAAACGAATCAATTTAAACTCTTTAAAGGCATGGCTCACCAATAATCCAATGGCACTTGTAGCAATGCCCTTACCCCAAAAAGGCTCTCCGAGCCAATAACCTACTTCAGCCGATTTTCCATACACATCATCCTGAAGAATCAGTCCGCATAGTCCGCAAAGTTTGCCATCGGTCTCAATGGCAAAAACGACTTCGGTATCGCTTTCGGCCTGATGTTCAAAGAACCGTTGCGCATTCTCCTCGGTATATGGATGCCCAAATGCGTCCCTGACATTATTAAAGATTTTAATGTTGTTGGCAAGCTCAGCAATAATGGGGACGTCCTCTTGTTTAAGCTCCCTTAATAATACTCTTGGATGCATATTCTAAAATTAGGAAATCCTAAACAGAATTTTTTAATACGATTATAGGAAATGGATAATTGATGCATCCACATCTACTGGGTTTTCGAAAAAGAGTTCGTGGAAAAAATTTTTGATTGTAACCATCTCCCATCTCACTATGAGCGAGCAATCGGCTAAATTTTCCATCCACCTCCCTGCATGATATTTGAAAGGCAAGAATTGTTTTATCTTTTTTTAAATATTATGGACGGTCATTCAAAAAAGTCAGCATTTTTTCATTTACTGTTTCCGCTTGATCAATGGATAAAAAGTGCCCGGCGTTTTGAATGACTTCTCCTTTTCCTCTTGGTAGCAGGTTGGCAATTTCGACCGTTCTATTTTTATTGATCATATCATCATCGCCGATCAACACCAATACGGGCATTTGCAAAGATTTTAATTCCTCATTTGAAAAAGGTGTCATGCTGGTTATAAACTTGTTTTCAGATTCTTTTTCCAAACCTAGTTTATACTGTTTTAGATAGACATCACTAATATTACCCACATTGTTGGACATGCTTTCCAAACTTTGTTCAATTTGTTTCTCTTCTGACGCTAGCAAGGTTACAATATTCTTTAATAGATCCATACTTGGCTTAATCCATGTGAATGTTTGGGCCGGACTTAATAAAATGAGACTTTTTATTTTGTTTTGGTTTTCCAGTGCAATGTTAACAGCTAACCATCCACCTCGAGAAGCACCAATTAAATGATAACTATCCAATTCTAGAACATATAAAACTTCCTCATACCAGTCCGTCACTTTTTCCACGCTTTCAATATCGTTATATAAGTAGGATTTTCCTGGTTCAAGAATAAAGTCAATTGCAAATACCCTATGGTTTTTACTAAGTGACCCAATGTTTGGATACCACATTGTTGAACTGGCATTCATTCCATGTAGTAACACAACGGGTTCTCCATGTTTTGGATCGCTTACAATAACATGTGCAATTCCATTAGTGGTGGTGATGTACAGCTCTTCGAAAGATACATCCCATAATTTTAAAGTTTGGTCATATGCTTCATAGTAAGCCGCATTAGTAGCAGATGGATTTGTGATGTATTCCGGTATTTTTTTGTATTCAGCGTATTTGTCAGTACAATTAATAAATAAAACTAGTGCAGTAAGCAATAAAAATAGTCTCATATAATTTGATGTCATAAACATTCAAATATACTGATATCGGATTGGATTAAAATTGTTATGACGTTCTCCGATTGTAGCGAGAGAGGGACTTGAGCCCTCGGCCTCCGGGTTATGAATTCTCAAATGTTTGTATTAATATGGCCTTAAATGGTCTAATAATCAACTGTTTATGAGGTGATTATAATTTTTATAAAAGTATATCAAATTGAGTAAAAACTCCATTTGTTGTACATATGTTGTACAGAGATTTTGTATTTTACAGGTGAAATGGATTTGTTATGGCAACAATAAACATAGTTCTCAGAAAGAATTACAGTAAAAGTGATGGAACTTGCCCATTGGCTTTAAGGATTACCAAAAATAGAAAATCCAGGTTTATATATACAGGAGAATATGTATTACCCAAACATTGGGATGATAATAAAAAAATAATCAAGAAAATCCATCCAAATTCTGCAAGACTGAATAATATGCTTAAAAAGAAGATATCCGAGGCACATGAAATTGCATTGGAAGCTGAATCCAAAAAACAGGATTCTTCTGCAAAATACATATCTAAAAAAATAACCGGAGAAGACCAACAGGATTTTTTTTCTGTAAGCAAAATTTATTTGTCCAACCTTTTTAAAAAGAAAAAATACAATCAGCATTATAATCAAGAACGAAGGATTAGAATTTTTAGAAAATTTGTTGGTTCAGACAAATTATCATTTCAAGATTTAAATGTGTCTTTACTAAATAGATTTGATTCTTTTTTAATTCATGAACGGGGAGTATCTCCAAGAACATCAGTAAATTATTTAATGTTGATTAGGACTATTTACAATTTTGCGAGAAGGGAATTCGATATTGACTATAAAATTTACCCATTCGGAAAAGGAAAGATTCAAATTAAGTTTCCGAGTCCGAAAAAATTGGACTCAATCGTGAAGAAATTATTCTTCCGAAACCATAAATGACATAACTCCATCACAGCAAATAGCTGTTGATACATGGCTATTCAGCTTTTATTTTGCAGGAATAAGGGTTGGTGATGTACTTAAGCTCAAGAAATCTGATTTTAGGGATGGTCGATTGTACTATAGAATGGGCAAGAACAATAAACTAGTATCGTTGGCTATTCCTTTAAAGGCCGAAAGGATATTAAATAAATACTGTGATAAAACTGTAAATGAAGACCATCTGATATTCCCCTTCTTAAATATCAAGGAATTGGAAAATACTAAGAAGTTAAGTGTTAGAATAAAGACTATTACCGGAAATTTAAATAGAAGATTGGAAATTGTGGCAAAAAAATTGGGAATTCAAAAAAAAGTATCGATGCATATAGCGAGACATAGTTTTGGCAATATTTCAGGTGATACCATACCAATTCAAATGTTACAGAAGTTATATAGACATTCTTCAATAACCACTACGGTAAACTACCAAGCGAACTTCATGCATAAAGAAACAGATGATGCATTGGAAAAGGTTATAAACTTTTAATTGCTTTATGACAAGATTTGTTTATAGTTACGTCCTACATTAGATTATAATTAATGATTATTTTGAAATCCATCTAGGTAGCATAATACTTAATGTGAGCTAAACTAATTTTTTTACCTCAGTTCTTTGTTGGCGGTAGTATTTTTTATCTTTCGTTGTGACCTTTTCCGTCAAAGATTTTCGGTTTCGCCTTTTCAATTCTTGAACTTCTTGTTTTGGATTGTTTGGCTTCTGAAAAATAGAGCAAATATCCTCTTTGTCTTCCTGGTGTCAGATTGTAAAATGCAGTTTTAAATTCCAAGTCGTTCTCAAATTCTTGTTCAAGTTCTTCAGGCATTTCATATTCAGAAGTCTTTTTCATTTTAACTTCCAAACCTGCTTTTTCTACTTCTATTGCTTCAAAAATATAGGCTTTGATAATTGCTTTTGTGTCAATAATTTGCTCTTTGTTTGTAAATCGAATTTGTCGAGCAGATTGTACATTTTCAGTTTGTTGCACCAATATATTTTCAGCGTCATTTAGCAATGCTCCTTTGTGAAAAAGTAAAGCACAATATTCCTTAAATCCGTGAATTAGAACTAGGTTCTTGCCTTGAAAAGTGTAGCAAGGGTGCATCCATTTAAAATCTTCGTCAAGTCCACATTCCAAGCAAATTTCTCGTAGCAAAATGGTTTCTTCTTTCCAACTCTTGATTTTATCTATATATCTGTCAACCTTTTCCATATTTAGCTTTGTTTTTGTAATTCAATGATTTTTCGGTCGTTTGGTCTGAAATACCAAGACGTAATCGTTACTAAAAGCAAAATAATTGAAGGCATTGCTTCTGTTATGGGTTGTCCAACTGCTAAATGTGATATGGTTGCTCCGGACATTGCAAAGAAAAATCCTGCATAAGCCCATTCTTTTAGCAAAGTTTTTTTAGGAATTAAAATTGCGATTACGCCCAAAATTTTCCAAGTTCCAAGAATTGACAACAAATAGAGTGGGTAGCCAAGTTGGGTTACTATTTCGTTGTATCCACCAATTTGAAGCATTTGCTGTATTCCGCCTGCTAACATTCCGAATGACAGGAAGATTGTTGAAACCCAATAGGTTATTTTTTTCGTTTTTGTCATTTTGTAATTATTTTGATTTTGTCAATATTCCTTCCAATCTGTTATGTGCCCAATTGATACCTTGCTTGAATGGAAGTTTTAGGTTTTGGTCTCTGTGGTTCACGGATTGATAGATTACACTCTGTTTTAATCGGCTTGTTTTTTTTGACAATTTCTCGAATTCGTAAATTTCGAGTTGAACGCCAAAAGGCATATTTTCCATTTCAAAAGTTCGTATGATTTTTTGGTTTGTTACAAAGTTGTGTATTGTACCATTAAATGCGATTTTATTGCCTTTTGGGTCGGAAGTTGAAAATTGGAAACTACCGTGTTTTTGAAAGTCGAACTTTAGCACTTTCGTTCCCATCCACTGTTCAATTATTTCCGGTTCTGTGTAGGCTTTGAACAAGAGTTCTACAGGTAAGTCAAACGTTCGTGTTATGAGTATTTCCTGTTTGTCATCTTCGGCTATCACGTTTGTTTTTTGTTCCATATTTTATTTTTTTGATTGATAGCTCTTCATTACCGATTCTAATTTGTTAAATCGGTCATCCCATAATTTTCTGAAAGGCTCGATAAATTCCGCTATTTCTTTCATTCCGTTTGGGTTTAGGTGATAGTAGATTTCCCGTCCTTTTTGTTCTTGTTCTAAAATTTCACATTCGGTGAGGATTTGAATGTGCTTTGAAATCGTTTGCCTTGAATAGTCAAAATTTTCGGCAATCGCAGTTGGTGTCAAAGCTTGAAGTGCAACTAAAGAAATAATCGTTCTTCGAGTTGGGTCGGCAATTGCTTGAAAAACATCTCGTCTTAATTTCATTACGCAGTTATTTGACTGCAAATATAAATGCAACTATTTGACTGCGCAAATTTTTCTTTCTAAAATGTTGGGAATTAGTGGTCGGTTTTCGATTCCGTTATATTACCGCCAACGGTCTCGTATAACCGTCAGTTACGGGATTAAAAGATAATGTTTTTCGGTTTAGCACTGACGTTAGCAATTCCGAGTGGATTCGGACGTAGTCGAATCCGCCGTAATTGCGGTTATACATTGTTGGCAATAGTGTTTTATTTTCCACTAAAATGGCCATCCGTTTTTCATTTTATAATTCGTTTTCGGGTCAAATTCGATTCCAATTTCTTTTTTCGGATTCCATTGTTGGTTTATAAATTCCGCTGGATTTTCAGTAATGTCAGTCCAATTAGTATTCGGGAAAACATAAAGTGTCCAATGGTCAGAATCCCAAGTTCCGTACAGTTTTTCATTCGGCAAGTAGAGTAGGATGTATTCAGGGTCATAATGTTCGCACTGGTCAGTCAAATTGATTGCAGGAATTTCGTAATAAGATTTTCCGCTAACATTTCCCTCAATCCATACTTTTCCGAGTTCCAATTTCTCAAAGTCAATAATTCCGACAAAGTCAGGTTCCACAGTTTTATGGTCGTAAATCAATTCCGATTTTGCTTTTAGAAATTCAGTTAAGTCTTTGGGTAAATCCATATTCTGTCCAAATATTGGTAAGGCAATTAAATAAGCTAAAATTATGATTCCTTTGCGCAATTCCGACATTATTGCCAACGCCGCGCTATGTGAAGTCCGGCGAATTTTATGGAAATATAGTGAAAACCATCAACGATGATACGGTTAACTGACGGGTTTGGGGTATTGTGAACCGTGTCATCGTTCATCGATAAGGCCACATTGTGGCCGTCTATCGTGGTTTTCACGGTATTGGGAATTAAATTTGTCGACCAGATTACATATAGCGTCCTGATATGTCGAGTAGATAAGCCGTAGCGGCGGTATTTGCAAAGAGGTCCCTTATCCTACGGCCAATGTAATCCGGCATAGCGCGGCGATGATGTCGACTGGCTTTTGGTGCGGTAATTGCGCCAGCAATGCGACAAAAGTACGCCGCAGGCGTATTCGACATCATCGGTCTCGGCTATGAACAGTTGCGTGGGTTGGCACGGACTTTTGCAAGTACACGATAAGCTGAAAATTCCGCAGGAATTTTCAGGATAAGCCTGTAATAGCAATTGTTTATAGCCATTGTTGCCACCAGTTATTTTTTAGATTTTAAAGTTAATAACATCTTTATGTTGTTTTGTCGAATATCCATTGTTTTCTTCGATAAGTAAAGTTAATCCAACTTTAAAAAAAGCCTCATTCGCTATCTGCTCTTTTTCGAAGCGATAGTACATCATTCCATCTTGCTTTATTACTTCGATTCCTCTGATATAGTCAAATTTAACATTGTCCGAACTGTATTGCAGATTTACACTCCAATCTGTTTCTAAATCTTTAAATGCAAAGTAATAATATGTATCATCCGCCATAAGTTTTGGTGCTTCTGAAAATCCAAGATGAAACCAAACGGGACTTATGTATTTTGATTTATTGAACTCTTCAAGGGAAAGTGGTTCATCCAAAAGTTGCCATTTACTTTCTTCGGGATAATGTGTAATAATTAACCATTCCGGATTAATATCGAAGTAGTATTCTGATTGAGTTGGGTCATTAGAATTGCCCCAAGTTGTGTCAACCAATTTCCATTCGTCATTAAGTTTTATAGCGTTCCAACCGTGTCGAAAGTTGTCATCTTGATACAAATCAATATAGTGATTTCTTGGGTCTCGAATATGACCGGAAATTATTACAGCTTCAATTTCAAGTTCATCCATAAACCATTTATATAAATTAGCGTAGCCTGCACAAACTGCTTTTCGGTTTTCATATACCGTATATTTATCTTGGCTTGAGGAAAACTCCTCGGATAAAATAGTTCCTTTTATTATTCGTTCAAATGTTTGGTGGTCATAGGAAATATTATTGCCAATCCAGTGGTAGAAGAAATTTGCTTGTTCTTCTTTAGATTTTATTCTGTCAGCCACAAGTTCAGTCAAATCCCACATATCGAGTTTTGTGTCTTTTGTTTCCTTAATCAATGACTGTATTTTTTCGCTTTGGCTATAAGAAGCTAACGCTGAAAAAAAGATAATTGTTAAAAGGGAAAGGCGTTTTTTCATAATTGGTGGCAACGGTATAGTATAACCCAGTTACGGTTTTAAAGTTAGTGTTTTTCGGTTAAGAACTGGCGTTAGCAATTCCGAGTGGATTCGGACGTAGTCGAATCCGCCGTAATTGCGGTTATACATTGTTAGCCATAGTATTTTATTTTCCATTCAGCATATTATAAATCAATGCAGTCACTATAATATCACTTTCGGCATTATGTTCTTTCAAATTCGGTTTAAGTGCTTGCCATTCCTTTTTATTCCCAAACAGTTTGTCAGCTGAATTATATAATGAAATTTTGAATCCATATTTATGTCCAAGTTGTTTTCCTGTCAATTTCATTGTGTCAACTTTGTTCTTTTTCTTTAACGAAAATGGAATTCCTGCTTTCACAAATTCAGCGTGTAATACTTTGTAGTCAAACGCAATATTGTGTCCAACAATGTCGTCTACTTTCGATGCGGCAACAGTCAAAGCTGATAGGGCTTTTTCTAATTCCACACCTTCTTTTTCACATTTTTCGTTCGTAATTCCGTGAATTTTTATTGCTTGTTTTGGAATATCTTCTTTCTGTTTTATATAAAAAGTTTCTCCATCGTAATTTCCATTTCTATCAACTAACATAAAAGCGAGTTGAACAATTCTTGGGAAGTTGTCTGAATGGTCGATAACATTTTGTTTTGTAACTCTAATCGAGTTGTCATTTATTAATCCTGTCGTTTCTGTGTCGAGGATTAATGCAATTGGTTTGAATGTACTTTTATTCTTTACAGGTTGTAAAGCAACTTCTTTCTTAATTGTTTTTGCTACAACTTGTTTTTTTTCAGAATTAGTTGTCGAAGTGTTTTTATTCGACTTTTTCATTCTGCTAAATCCGACTATAATTAAGACGATTGCAATTATGATTATTAAAAAGTCCATTCGTTGGTTTTATATTATGGCTAACGGTTTGGCTATGCGCAGTGCGGAGTTTGAAAGCCGAAACTTTCAACCTTGCTCCAACGGTAGCCAAAGCTGCGTTTTGTGTTTTTAATTTTATTCAACAAAAACGTCAAAGCGGAGCTTTGGCGGGCTTAAAGCACCGACCTTTCGATTATCTCGTCAACCCGCATTGCGTATAGGTTTTGTTGGCAACTGGCTTTTTCTTTTTTCATTGAATTTCAATCACATATGAGTTCATAGACTTAATTTTCGTCCCTTTTGCTCCTTGAAAAACATATAAGTCTGAAAACGCATATTTTTTCCCGTCTTGCATTTTCATAATTCCGCTTGCCGCTCCTTCTTTTCCATGAGACAATATTTGCTCAAGAACTAATTCGCTTACTTTTTCGGGTTTCATTTTTTCCAATTCCACAGTAAACTTTTCTTTCCCTTCGATTTTTTTGTCGCCAATTATATTCCAAACAATATCATCTGTTACGCTATCGACAATAAATTCAATGTTTCCTTTAGCAAAAGCAATATTAAAGTCTTTTAGAAATTCCATTTTCGGTGAATTTCCACAATTCGGACTTGAGATAATTTTTGTCATTCCCTAAATGTTTGATTTCAGTTCGGTTTTTTAGCTTGTTGCCAACGCCGCGCTATGTGAAGTCCGGCGAATTTTATGGAAATATAGTGAAAACCATCAACGATGATACGGTTAACTGACGGGTTTGGGGTATTGTGAACCGTGTCATCGTTCATCGATAAGGCCACATTGTGGCCGTCTATCGTGGTTTTCACGGTATTGGGAATTAAATTTGTCGACCAGATTACATATAGCGTCCTGATATGTCGAGTAGATAAGCCGTAGCGGCGGTATTTGCAAAGAGATCCCTTATCCTACGGCCAATGTAATCCGGCATAGCGCGGCGATGATGTCGACTGGCTTTTGGTGCGGTAATTGCGCCAGCAATGCGACAAAAGTACGCCGCAGGCGTATTCGACATCATCGAGTTTGTATAACGCTTCGTTGCGTTTTATGTTCTTTTATTTTGGGATGGGACTAAAGATAGTAAAAAGTAGGAAGCGAAACTCTTTTAGCCAACAAACGCAATGAGCGTTATACGTTGTTGCCCACAGTATTTTTTCGTCAGTTTTGCATTTTCATTGGTTGTATTCCTACAATCTTGTTTTTATCATCGAAAATTACCTTAATCATTTCTTTTGGTGGACTGTTTTGGTCGTCATTGTATTTATATTGAAGCATTGCGAACGCTTTACCGTTCATAGCCATTTGAATTCCGCTGTATACCAATTCAAGTTCTCTGTCAAAATCAATTCCGAGATATTAGTGCTTTGAGTTGTTCGTCCGTCACTTGGTCAATTATCATTTCTGACAAGAAACTTTTAGATTTTGCTATATTCCCATTTTCTAACGATGCAATAAATTGTTTTATACTTCCTTTTAAGCTATCAATTCGCTTTTCAGTTAGTTCAGGCGTAATTTGTTCTACTTTTTTTGTGTTTCTTATGTAAAGTCGAATTCTATGAGTTGGTGAAGTTGTAACCATACCACGCTTTTCATAATAATTTGAAACATTAGCGTACATTTCGATTTCAGTACTGTCGTTTGGAAACCATTTTACATTTTTTTTCAAACCGCCTTTTATATCATCGTTGGCTATTCTTAAATCAGATAAATCGCCTTCTGAAACAGGTTCTCCATAAAGATTCGTAATCATCTTTTCTAATTCATTGAATTTACGAATAAGAGCCTTTTGATATTTCTTTGATTTTTTGTCATTCGTATTTGTTTTCAAAGTCAATAGACTTTCATCCCATTCATAAAGTATATGAGACATTGTACTGTCTTTTTTCTTGAAATAATAATGCCCAACTAAATCGGAAATAATCTTTTGTTCACGCTTAAATTTTATCGGTTGCGCATTTTCAGCAGAAATGTGGTTTCGGATATTAGGAATTTGTTCACTTCGTAAATTCCGCTCCATTTCAAGATATTCATCTAGTGTTGTATTGTGAATATCAAAATTAAATTCTTGTCCGTAAACAGCAATTCCGATTAATAAAAAACCAAGTGTTAAAGTCTGTCTCAAAGTTTTTTTCATATTGTGGGCAACGCCGCGCTATGTGAAGTCCGGCGAATTTTATGGAAATATAGTGAAAACCATCAACGATGATACGGTTAACTGACGGGTTTGGGGTATTGTGAACCGTGTCATCGTTCATCGATAAGGCCACATTGTGGCCGTCTATCGTGGTTTTCACGGTATTGGGAATTAAATTTGTCGACCAGATTACATATAGCGTCCTGATATGTCGAGTAGATAAGCCGTAGCGGCGGTATTTGCAAAGAGATCCCTTATCCTACGGCCAATGTAATCCGGCATAGCGCGGCGATGATGTCGACTGGCTTTTGGTGCGGTAATTGCGCCAGCAATGCGACAAAAGTACGCCGCAGGCGTATTCGACATCATCGGCTTCGGCTATGGCAAGTAGGGCGGTCGGGCGGCACCGGCCATTCCGCCAAGCCCTTAGCCGAATCTTTTGCGTTCGTATTTATCTTATCCATTATAAATACCGAATCCAAAAGATTCGGCGGTGTTAGAAAACACGCCCAGGCCAATGGAAATAGGACTTTATGCCCTATTTGCTATAGCCATTGTTGGGCGTAGTATTTTCAATATTCAAATTCATTTATATTAACTTCAAATTCTTTGAATGAGTCACACTTATTCCTGATTTTTTGTAAGTCTAAACGTTCAGACAATAAATCATTGTGCTTCGTGTTTAAATATATTTTTGATTTATTTGAGCATTGATATACAAAATCTTCTAATCTTTCTTTAGGCGAATCTACTGATTCAGGCTTACCCTTTATTTTCGGAACTCTACCAAGACCAAAGGTGTCTTTTATTCCTTCCGGGTCGCCTAAAAACCAACCTTCCAACTCTTCTACAGGAATGCATACAAATTTATTTTTCGCATTACTTGAATTAATTATTTGATTAAGTTCTTTTCTTAGAATATTTATATCATTTCTGTCTAAGTCGTGAACCAAAATAATTAAATCACATCCTTTTTTACTTAAAATGTTAGCATAACTGACAGCTTTCCTTTTCATTTTTCCGCAACCATTTCCAACTGCTTTTTTAAAGGTTAGATTATCTTTTTTTGTAATTCGGCTAATGATTATTTTAAAAGAATTAAAGTCACTATTATCTTCAACAATAAGACCAATTGCTTTGATTTTGGTTTTCTTTTTTTTACTCATAATCAAAACCTCCTTCTTTCCAATATTCTCCTAAATTCCCTTCACTTTCCAAATAATCCTTAAGTACTCTATATTCGTTTGCAGACATAGATTTTGAAATCGAACTTACCTTGGTGCCGACATCAAATTCCTTATGAACTAATAGTATATTTTCAGGGCTAAGCATATCGAGTACATAGTCGGAATGTGTACTAATAATAATTTGTTTATATCGAGATTGTTGAATTATTAACTGGAGTATACTACTCAATAAACCGTGATGTATACATACCTCCGGTTCTTCAATTAATAATAATTCATTTTTATCGTTTAAGATGTAAAATACTAGAGCTAATGTCTTGAATGTCCCTTCCGAAAGTTGATTGGGCGATAGTGTTAAACCATCAACTTTGACAGACGGGATAATTATACTCTTGGTATTTTCAATTTGTTGAATTTTACCTCCCGTTTTTACTTTATAAGAACTACTTGGAATGGTATGTTCTCTGAACTCAATATTTTCAATTAGACTTAAGCCATTTATCCCTACGGTATTTATAAATAGTTCAAAATTAGAATTAGAGCTTTTATAGGCTTTATAAAGGTCGAAAATGAACTGCTGGTGTATTCTATTCATTCTACCTCTATAACTTATCTTAAAATCGTCCAACTCAATGGAAATAGGGCATTTGCTTGGGTCGGAAAATTGGGTAGCACTGTAATAACTTAGGTTGGAAAGGCTACTCATTAGTCTGATGGGAAATTGGATTTTCTCAGACTGAAACTCTTTTGGTAGTTCATTTCTTCTAAAATGACGTTTAAAATTCACGTTCATTAATTCGTAAACTACATTGTCAATATTGTTCCATTTTCTTGGATTCTCTCCTTGGATTCTATATTTCGCTTCAGTATGATATATCTCATCTATATTTCTTTCATCAGTTTCATAATAAAATACTGCTCTGAAGAAAATAATCTTGTTTTCAAATTCAGTAACTAAATTTATCTGAGTACTTGCCAATTCCTCTTTACTATCATGAGAGAAGAATCTTCTATTTCTGTCCATTTTAGTGAATAGTTGTAGCGCATAAAGAATATTGCTTTTTCCTACACCATTAGCACCAATTAGGGCCATTAAATTCTGAACGAGGTCAAATCTGGTCTCAATACAAGACCTATAATTATTTATTTCAACTTCTAATATTCTCATTAATTGTGTTTTTCGATATTACGCCCAACGAGTTTGTATAACGCTTCGTTGCGTTTTATGTTCTTTTATTTTGGGTTGGGATTAAAGATAGTAAAAAGTAAGAAACGAAATTCTTTTTGTCAACAAACGCAATGAGTGTTATACGTTGTTGGCAATAGTTATTTTCTTATTCTTTGTTCTCTCGCATCGAAAATTAAACAAGTTATTGCAATAGCTCCTAATACTAAATATATAATCCAATGTGGTTCCTCCACGACAATACGATACAAATGTTGTTCAAAAGAGCCAAGTTCGTTCAATTCTATTTGTGCTGTAAAATCAAAAGCAGGTAAGATGATTAATGTTGAAAGTAATGACATTGTTGACCAAAATCCTCTATAAAATCTACGTTTTGGATTTAGTATTAAAACGAAAATAGTCACTCCAAATCCAATAATAACTTCGTCAATATATTACGGGTTTGATTGAATGATTTTATAAACTATAACTGAAATTAAACCAGATAGAACTGCAATTCCTTCCCAAGGTATTTCGTAACCAAATAAAAGCGTATTATCAGTTATCGTAACATACCGTCTTTTTTTATTAAATCCATCAATTGGTAGTCCGTTTTTTTTGAATTCGTCCTTTAAGCGTTTCGCTTCATCTTTGTCATATTTACTTATGAATGCTTGTATAGATGAGTATGCTTTTTTTGATGGTTCAGGAATTGTTACACCATATTTTAGTTTATAAAATTTTAGAGATTGCCAATGTTTGTTTATTGTCGTTGAAATAGATATGGCATCGTCTACTTTACTCTTAACTATATTACTGTTTGAGTCGAAAGATGTAGTACTATATTCATTAATAGACCTTGAAAAGATTCCAAAATAATCTACAGCTGATGTGTGTAAGTCATTTAACCTTTCTTGAACTTCGTTTTTAGTTATATCGTCGCTTTTGAGATAGGTTAATATATTTTTCGTTTGAAGACGAAATTCACTTCTAGCATCAGAAATTTCATCTTCAAAATCAGTAATGTTTTCTTTTTTCGCCAATTAACTTGGATTTTTAAGAGTGTCTATTATTTGGTCAATTAAATTGTTTATATCACTATTGTCATAAGATTCTTTAATTATGAATAACTCTTCTCCAGTAACAATTGTTACAATTTTTTGAAGAGAGGCAATTGTTCTTCCACTTTTTGGTAAAGCTTGAATTAATCTTCCAATTTTTGAAAATTCACTATCTGATAGCTGATAATCAGATAATCCAACAACTTTTTTAAATTTAATTTTTAATTCATTCATATTAGTTCGTTTTAATTATTGCCAACGTAGGAGTATAGATCATTAATGATCTATATATCTTATATATGCGGAACTAAGATAGGAGATCTTTGATGTTAGTGAAGGAAGTTTCGGCCACATGGGTATAAATCTCCGTTGTCTTGGTGGAACTGTGCCCCAAAAGCAACTGGATGTACCTTATATCCGTACCATCCTCCAAGAGATGGGTGGCAAAGCTATGTCTCAACATATGCGGGGTGACCTTCTTACGGATTCCCGCCCGAAGGGCCGCCATCGAGATAATCTTAAGGACACTCGATGCCGAATAGGCCTTTTGCCCCGGTCCTTCGAATAGGAAATTCTTGGGCCTGTACTCCTTATAATACGCCCTCAAGTCCTTCAATAGGGTAGGGCTTAGGACGGTCATCCTGTCCTTGTTGCCCTTGGCTCCCTTAATCGTGATCAACATACGTTTACTATCTATATCGGCCGGTCTAAGGTCCAGCAGCTCGCTCCTTCTCAAGCCGGCCGAATATAGTAGGGATACGATACATCTGTGCTTTAGATTATTGGTATTCCCTATGAGGTTTAGGACTTCCTCTTTGGAAAGGACTCTTGGCAATTGCTTTTGTTTTATGGGCCGTTCAATGTCATAGAATCGGTTGGGCATCCCCAGGACTACTTCATAATAGAACTTGATACTGTTCACCGCCTGATTGAGATAGGAGCTGGAACGTCCCTCCCTTGAAAGTTTTTGGAGATAGAGACGTATCTCGTTTTCAGTAATGGCATCCGGTCTTATCTCCCTGTAATGGTTTATGAAGGCCTCGAATTGGTGTACATAGGTCTTCACCGTATTCTCCGCATATCGCCTAAGTTCCAATTTGTCAAGATACTCGTCCGGGCATCTTTTAAAATCCTTTTGTAGTTTCCTTGTCCTGTACCAGGAAACGTTCTTTGGTCGATCCTCGTTCAGTTCCTGTCCGTTCTCAAAGAAATAGTTGCCATTGACCCATACCTCCCCTCGGAAGGTATTGAAGATAATACCAAGGTTCCTTTTGTTGTTGGGGATATGGTACATGCCGAATTCGTCGTTCCAGTATACTTCAGGTAATTTTTCGACCAATGCCTGTACCACCTTATCGGATTTGAACTGGAGCCCAATGTGTTTTTTACCACCTATCAATAGATGTCTGAGCGTTATGTTTCTGCCCTTGAACATGGTTTTTTTTTACCAATTTCACATATTTGTATGATTTAACCGTATTTTAACCGAATAATGTTCGCATAGACATTCGATTAATTTCCTGGGAAAACATGGATCAAAAAAACTGCCTATACTGTGGCGAGGCACTTAGGGGGAGGAGCGACAAGAAATATTGCAACCTGCACTGTAAGAGTGCCTATCAATACGAAAGGTCCAAAAACCTTCCCGAACGGTTCTTCGATAAGGTCGACAACCAATTGCGGTTGAACCGAAAGATCTTGAAGGAATTCAACAAGGGCGGTAAGGTGACGGTGAGGAAGGAGTTGTTGACGGACCTTGGTTTCAACGACCAATTCTCGACCCATGCTTGGAGAAACCAAAACGGGGATGTGTACCATTTTGTGTATGAATACGGTTATCTAAAAAGAATGGAAAACGGTAGGGAAAAATACGTTCTTATAATTTGGCAGGACTACATGGAAAAATAGATCAGCTCCGTGATTACTATTTAATCCCCCTGCGGGAGCCTTTGCCCTGTTTGTGAACGGACTGAGCCCCCTTGTTTCCATAGAAAGACCTGACCGGTCGAGGATCGTTAAGGACTTTCCTTCCCCTCCCCACAAAATATTGGAACAATGAAAGCATGTTATTCTAAAATTAACAAAGGCCAATTTTAGTTTGGCCTTTGTTCAACATGTTAATTCAACTTTAGGAACGATACGGTTGTTTATATTGGAATAGTGAAAGGAGAATTGCCAATCACAGATGTATCCGTGAGACGGATAGCAAGTTATGTTTTGCGGTCCCAAAACTGTCTACTTCTGCGAAGTGTAATTAAAAATATTATGTTGTTAGGGAGAAAAATAGATTTTATTATAGGTAAGACAGCAAATAATAATTAAAATTCAAAATCATACGACCTTACAAATAGATAAATTTTTAGGTTCATATAGATCTTTACAATTGTTGTACATATGTTGTACAGAAAAATAAAACCCAAGATCTATATCTTGGGTTTCCTTTTGTTTATTAGTAGCGAGAGAGGGACTTGAACCCTCGGCCTCCGGGTTATGAATCCGACGCTCTAACCAGCTGAGCTACCTCGCCATGGTAATTTTTGCGGCTGCAAATATAGAGTTAAATTTTTTCTTCTTCAAAAGAAGGAGGTTAAAAATATTAAGCTTCTTTTATTTTTTAATCATGTAGAAATATATATATTGGGCGCATAAAGATGATAGAATGAGCGACAAAATAAAATTTGAAGTAGAATACGTTATACAGTCTTCTCCCCAATTATTATATCAATACTTGGTTACTCCATCCGGACTTTCTGAGTGGTTTGCCGATAATGTAAATTCTAGGGGCGAGAAATATATATTTATCCGGGACGGAGCCGAAGAGGAGGCAAAATTGTTAAAAAGAAAATCGGATGAGTTTGTAAGATTTTCTTGGTCTGAAAGTGATGATGATTCTTATTTTGAAATGAAGATAATAGTAGACGAAATAACAAAGGATGTTTCTCTGTTCATAACCGATTTTGCTGAAGAAGATGAAGTGGATGAAGCCAAAATGTTATGGGAGAACCAAGTATCGGACTTAAAACAAGTACTTGGGTCAAAATAAAAATTATCAAGTAAACCGTATCTTTGGGCCTTTAATATAAAGGCCTTTTTTAATGGTAAATTTTAATGGAGATATAGACTCGAAAGACCATCATTTTTTTAACCAAAATAATCGGGGCTTTCGTTATGGAGACGCACTTTTTGAGACCATTAGGGTGGTAAATGGAAATATTTATTTTCTAGAAGAACATTATCTAAGACTCATGTCCTCCATGAGGATTTTACGAATGGAAATCCCCATGAACTTTACCATGGAGTTTTTCGAAGAGGAAATTAAAAAAACTATTAAGGCCAATAAAGATGCTCCCGCCCATAGAATTCGTTTCGTGGTATTTAGAAATGATGGTGGATTCTATACCCCCTCCACAAATGATATTTCCCATGTGGTGGAGGTAAATGAACTTAAGACTCCATTTTATGTTTTAGATGAAGCACCCTATGAAGTGGAACTTTTCAAGGACTTCTTTGTAAATAAGGATATGCTATCCAATCTAAAAACAAACAACCGAATACTTAATGTGGTTGCAGGGGTATATGCCAAGGAAAACGATTATCAAAATTGTTTTTTGCTGAACAATGAAAAATCGGTAGTAGAGGCAATTAATGGAAATATATTTGTGGTGTCAGGTAGTGCCATTAAAACGCCTCCATTAGAGGATGGTTGTTTGAATGGAATCATTAGGAAGAAGTTGATTTCAATGTTAAAGGACGATGTAGGCTTCAACTTAGTGGCAGAAAGTGTTTCCCCATTTGAACTTCAAAAAGCCGATGAAATTTTCATCACCAACACCATTAGTGGTATTATTCCAGTGACCAAATACCGAAAAAAACAATTCAATTCAGAAATTTCTAAAAAGCTTGTGGGCAGATTGAATACCTTGGCTCGATTAGCCCATTAATTCAGACTGGGATTTTCCGGAGCATTTGACCAAAGGAGGTAGTCGCCTCCAAGTTCCAGCATTTTTTCCTTCCAAAAAGCCCCTGAAGATTTCTGGATAATCTGACTCCGGTATTCATTTTTAACAACAATCCAAGACTTCGATAACAGCTCCTTATCCAATTGCAAGGATGACCACCCGTAATACCCCAAAAAGAAACGAATGTCATCCTCGGAAATTATATGGTTATTAATTAGGTCGACGGTTTTGTCAAAGTCACCTCCCCAATAAATTCCGTCAGATATTTCAACACTATTATCTATTAAATGGGGTACCTTATGGATAAAATAAAGATTGTCCTGTTCTACAGGACCTCCATTGTACACTTGAAAAGGTTTGGATATTTCGGTAACCAAGTCACTAATTTGGTATTCCAAGGGTTTGTTCAGGATAAAACCAACGGAACCTTCTTCATTGTGCTCCGCTAGTAGGATCACAGATCTATTAAATGAAACATCCCCGGTTAACGATGGTTCTGCAATTAATAACTTACCCTTATTTGGCTTCAAATGGACCATTTTTAAGCTACCTGTATGTATCTAAAATAAGACAATTCAAGTTAATTTTCCAAATGGACAATAAAAAAAGGCACTATAAAAGTGCCTTTTAATATGATAAACTTGCAAATATTTAGTTTACTGCATCGCTTAAGTCAGAACCTGCCTTAAACTTAACAACGTTTTTTGCAGCGATTTGGATTGTTTTACCAGTAGATGGGTTTCTACCTTCTCTTGCATTTCTTTTAGACACGGATCAAGATCCGAAACCAACTAGAGAAACTCTATCGCCCTTTTTAAGAGCACCTTCAACATTTCCTAAGAAAGACTCCAATGACTTTTTAGCCGCTGCTTTAGTGATGCCTGCGTCTGCTGCCATTGCATCGATCAATTCTGTTTTGTTCATAATGTGATTAAATTAATTGTTGTTAAATAATTTTAAACCTAGAACAAATTTATATGGATTTACGACCAACGCAAGTAAAACAGGGCTAAATCCCTTATTTTGTTGATAACTCAGCGGGTTTGTTGATAAAGTAGGGCTTTTTTTACGTTCTCAGCTAGCCCAATAGGGACGGGGGTTTAGCCAAGATGCGCATTTTTTGAGAGATGAAGCCCGTTTAGCAAATCGGAGATGCTCATCTTCCTCTTCCCTTGAACCTGTACTTCCAATAAATTTAGAAATCCATTTTTAACGGCTACTTTCATTTCTTTTTTGTCAAACACCAATGTTCCGTAATCCAAATTATGTTGAATCCTTTCTTTAGAAGTAGTATAAATCTTAAAGATTGTTTCCTCCTCACCATTCTTTAAAATACTCCATGCGGCGGGGTATGGACTCAGCCCCCTTATAAAATTATAAATCTCATCCAAAGGCCTTTCCCAGTTGATTTTACAGGTATCCCTATGTATTTTATATGCCACCTTTAAGTCACCGGCATTTGTCTGCAGGGTAGAATCCAAATTTCCCTCGGCTATCCTATCAAGCGTTTCCAGTACCGCTTCCGCGCCAAGTAAGAGTAATCTATCGTGTAGGGAGCCTGCATCCTCATCCGGAAGGATGTCAGTTTCCTTTTGCAGGATAACGGCACCCGTATCGATTTTTTCATCTATAAAAAAAGTGGTAACGCCAGTCTTTTTCTCTCCATTTATTATGGCCCAGTTGATAGGAGCCGCTCCTCTGTACTGTGGTAAAAGAGAGGCATGCAGATTAAAAGTTCCAAATTCGGCATTGACCGAGACTATCTCCGGCAACATTCGAAAGGCAACCACTACTTGGAGATTGGCATTTAAATCTTTCAAATCTTTTAAAAACCCATCGCTTTTTAGATTGGTTGGTTGTAAAATGGGTAAGCCCATATCCAAAGCATATTTTTTAACTGCTGATTCATTCACTTTCCTTCCTCTCCCTGCAGGCCTGTCCGGTGCTGTGATAACTCCCACCACCTTATATCTGCTTTTGATGATGGCATCCAATATTCCCACCGCAAAATCCGGAGTTCCCATAAAAACAATTCTTAATTCTTGCATTAGATAATTTTATATTCATTTTTGGAATTGAGGGCTATTTTCCCATCTTCCAAAAGCTCCTGTAATACTTTTAATAAAGTATCAGAACCACATTGTAACAAATGTAGCAATGTTCGGAGGATGCCTCCTGGGAATTCAGCAATTTGACAACCTGTTTTTTAACATAATCCAGTTCACTATCTTGATTGCTCTCGCCCAAACATATATCGCAAACTCCACAAGGTTTTACATCTTGTTCTCCAAAATACTTCAATAACTGCTTGCTTCTGCATTCCTTATCGTTATTAATATAGTTTAGAATTGCCGCTACCTGCGTTTGTTTTAACTCGTTCTGATTCTTTATATTTCTTGCAAACCTATTGATGGTTTGATCATCCTCCCTGGGTACCAAAAAAGTGATTTCCAAATCACTGTGGGAAGCATGGTATGCTATTATTTCGTCCCTTTCCAAAATTTCAAGAAATTCCAAAACCTTTTTCTCCGGATAGTTTATTTTCTTGGCCAAGCTAAAGGTGTTGATAACGGTATGGTTTTCAAAAATACCTCCGTACGTTCTTAATATTAATTTGACCAAATCGTCCATAAAGGAATTCCGATTCAAGTAATTCAAGAGATTTTCTTTTGAGCTTACAAATAAAATACTGGACATACGGTGAAAAGACTCCGACAAGGATATTACCGAATTTCTATCCAAGATTTTAAGAACATTGTAGGCGAGCATTGAATTAAGTTGGTAAGCTGAGCAGAATTCATTGAAGTTTAATCGGTACTTTTCATTACTTCCCTCTCCAAAGGCAATCTGGAAATAATTGTTTAGTTTATTATAAATGTATTTTACCATGGCAACGTCCGGCAGAACATTTAGAAATTGCTTTTTTACGAGTTCCTCGTCCGTTTTGTTGGTCAAGAGAATGGCTTTGGCCATGTCCCCATTTCTTCCAGCCCTACCTGCTTCCTGGAAATAATTTTCGATACAGTCTCGGAATTTGATAATGAATGACCAAGGAAACATCAGGTTTATCTATACCCATGCCAAAAGCATTGGTAGCTACCATAATTTTGATGTCATTTTGAAGCCATTTTTGCAATTTATCCTTTTTGTCCTTTTCGGGAATACCGCCATGATAAAAAGTACTGGGAATACCATTTTCGGATAGGAGCAAACTTAATTCCTCAGTAACCTTTCGTGAGCGGGTATAAACGATGCCGCTGGTTTTAAGTTGTTTGCAATAGTATAGTAATTGAAATCGTTTATCCTCATGAATATCGACCTGAAAAGAGATATTTTCTCTTGTAAATGACTGTTTTTCAATCAAGGGATTTAATAACTGCAACTGCCCAACAATATCAGCGACTACTCTTTTAGTGGCCGTTGCCGTCAATGCTATCATGGGAACTTCGGGATGTAGTTCCCGCATCACTTGGCACTTTAAATAGGCCGGACGAAAATCATGTCCCCATTGTGAGATACAATGCGCCTCATCTACGACCGTGAAAATTAACGTTCATCTCGGCGTATTCTATCCTGAATCAATTCTTGTTCTAGACGCTCAGGCGATAGATATAGAAATTTGTACCCACCATAAACACAATTGTCCAAAAGGTCGCCTACCTCCTCAAAATTTAGTCCCCCCGTAAGTCCAATAGCTTTGATTCCAAGATTTTTTAATTGGGAAACCTGGTTTTGAATCAATGAAATTAACGGTGAGATGACAATACAAATACCTTCCTTTGCCATGGCAGGAACTTGGAAGCAGATAGATTTCCCTCCTCCGGTAGGCAGGAGCGCCAAGACATCCCTACCGTTTAAAATAGCACGTATGATATTCTCCTGTGATCCCTTAAATTGAGGATATCCCCAATATTCTCTAAGGATTTTATGTGGTTCAAAATTCACCTAATTCCCAATTCTATTAAGAATAAAGTTCAGTCTTTCGGCTACGGTTCCAAATGGTACTTCATTAATTTTATAACCAAAGGAGCCATATGTTTCCTCTAGATGAACATGTAAGTCAACGGCTTGTGGATAGCTCTCCAATCGTTCGTTGTCCTGCTCATATATTTCCTCCCATGGGGGTAGAATGAATACTTCATCATAGCGATTGGCTTGGCAGACATTCTTAAAATCTTGATTATAGTCCTGTTTAAAATAATCCATATAGGCTAAGACATCCGGTATTCCACGATCATAAAAAATCAGTTCCTTTTTTATTTTTACGGCTTTATTAAACTGTTCCAGTCTTCCCATTATAAGAGACCGATTAAATGCTAGCGAATCGTCTACAAAATCAATTGGGTTGCTTAGAATTGCATTTGGCTCCTGATTTTTTTTTGCTTCCAAGGTCATTGTGCGGATAATTTCATGGAAACAGTAGTGCCCGGAATTTTCCAAGGATTTTATTACCGAAGTTTTCCCGGTGCCTGGGGCACCTGTTATCACAATTCTTTTGAAGTCCAATCGACACCTGTTTATCCATCAAAAATACGGAAACCATGGGTATTAAAAAACTAACCAAATCCCCGTATCTTTGTAAAAAAGGAAGTAATGTCGGAAAAGAATTCTGAAGAGTTTTATGGTAAATTGAAAGAGCAATTACTGGCTACCAGTTCTTGGCCCTCCAATTATCTATATAAATTCATAGTATTGTCAGATCAGGAAAAGATTAATGGTATTCATAAGATATTCGATAATATGGGAGCGGTAATTGAATCTAAAAAGTCGAAGAATGGAAAATATACCAGTGTATCGATTACCGTTAATTTAAAAGATCCAGATGAAGTCGTCGCCAAATACAAGGAAGTTGGGGCAATAGAAGGGGTAATCTCCCTGTAAAGAACCTTGGCGCATGCCTGTCAGGTTCTCATGATTTAACAAAGTATTCCCAATAACCATTGAAATTGATACTGGCCTCGGAGTTTTAATAATCTGGATTATCCGGTAAAATAGTATTTCACCTATAATTTTATTAATTTGCAGGCGTTAAAAGAATACTTCTTCAAACAATTTTAAGATAAATTTTCCAATTTGGATTTAGTAAATAACCTCGAATACAATACAGAGCGTCCCCAATTGATTATCCCTGAATATGGTAGGCATTTTCAAAAAATGGTGGACTATGCAGTAACAATAGAAGATCCTGCCGAGCGTAACCGTGTGGCAAAGTCCATTATAAGTGTTATGGGCAATTTACAACCCCACTTGAGGGATGTTCCGGATTTCCAACATAAATTATGGGACCAACTCTTTATTATGTCCGATTTTAAATTGGACGTAGAATCACCTTTTCCAATAACATCTAAGGAAATGCTGCAAAAGCGTCCGAGCCTTTGGATTATCCCCAAAATTATCCTAAATATAGATTTTATGGTAACAACATTAAGCGAATGATCGATGTTGCTGTTAAGTGGGAAAAGGGTGATAAGCGTTCGGATTAGAGTATGCCATCGCCAATCATATGAAAAAGTGTTACCTGAACTGGAACAAGGAAGTTGTGGATGATACCGCCATTTTCAACCATTTGTATGAGCTCAGCAATGGCGAGATAGATTTGGCTGCAAAAGGCGAAAATCTAACCGACAGTGGACAATTCTTGAAGAATAAGGTGGCCAAGTCTCCCAGATTCAATTCCGGTAAAAAGAATAGAAATAATAATCGCGGCAAAAAACGCTACTAAACTTCCATTTCCTAGATGGGAACATTCAAGATCGAAGGTGGACATTCACTCTCCGGTGAAATAACACCACAAGGTGCAAAAAATGAAGCATTGCAAATTTTGTGTGCAGTGCTCTTGACATCTGAAAAAGTTACCATACATAACATTCCTGACATTGTTGATGTAAATAAACTTATCTCTCTTTTAGAGGACCTAGGGGTCAAAATTCAAAAGAAGGGTAAAGGCTCTTACACTTTTAAAGCCGATGATATCAATTTGGACTACTTGCAGTCCGATCAGTTCAAACAGGATGGAAGGGGACTTAGGGGATCCATAATGTTGGTAGATCCTTTATTGGCTCGTTTTGGAAAAGGTTACATACCTAAGCCGGGTGGTGATAAAATAGGTAGAAGACGTTTGGACACTCATTTTGAAGGCTTTATTAAGTTAGGTGCCAAATTTAGATACAATAGGGAGGAATACTTTTATGGGGTAGAGGCCAAGGAGCTAAAAGGTACCTATATGTTGCTGGATGAGGCTTCAGTAACAGGTACGGCCAATATATTAATGGCCGCTGTACTCGCAAAAGGTCAAACCACTATTTACAATGCAGCTTGTGAGCCTTATTTGCAACAACTTTGTAAAATGCTCAATAGGATGGGCGCCAAAATTTACGGTGTCGGTTCCAATTTATTGGTAATCGATGGTGTAGAATCACTCGGTGGAACAGAGCATACTATGTTGCCCGATATGATTGAGATAGGTAGCTGGATCGGTCTCGGCCGCTATGACCAAAAGTGAACTGACAATTAAGAATGTTAGTTGGGACGATTTGGGTCAAATCCCAACAGTTTTTAGGAAGTTGGGTATTCAATTGGAACGCAGGGGCGATGATATTTACATTCCTGTACACAAGGATGGCTACGAAATTCAAAACTATATTGATGGGTCTATTTTGACAATTGCGGATGCTCCATGGCCAGGGTTGACTCCGGATTTATTAAGTATCATTCTTGTGGTAGCTACCCAGGCTAAAGGTGAATTGATTATTCATCAAAAAATGTTCGAGAGCCGATTGTTTTTTGTGGACAAACTCTTGGACATGGGCGCTAAAATCATTCTTTGCGACCCGCATCGTGCCGCAGTAATGGGCCATAATTTTAAATCGACCTTAAAAGCGACTACCATGACCTCACCAGATATACGAGCAGGAGTTTCTCTTCTAATAGCTGCCCTTTCTGCTAAAGGCACTTCGATTATCCACAATATTGAACAAATCGATAGGGGCTATGAGAATATTGACGTTAGGTTACGGGCTATTGGTGCAAAAATAGATAGGGTCTAGAGACTGAGATTTTACTTTTCAATGACAGTACCATCCGGATATTTGGCAAACCTTCCTCAGTCCTTTTCGTGTACATTGTCAGGATACGGCCATGGCCAACCTCCAAATTGGGTCAATCTAAATTGTGAAAATACCTTTTGAAGTTCTTCCCGTGTATTCATTACGAAAGGACCTGTTGCGCAACAGGCTCGTTAATGGGGACTCCCTGTAGCACTAGTATTTTTGCTGTTTTAGAACCGGCCTTTATTATTATGTCTGCATCGGGTTCTATATCTATTCCAAAGTTTTTCAAGATTTTTTCAGTACCGATGGTGATTTCATCGCCATCATAAAAATAAATACTACGATTAACCCCAATTTCTGCTTTTGGAAGTCTCAGTTCCCTATTTGCTTCAACAGAAATACTCCAAATAGCTACCTTGTTCTTAGACTCAGATGCCCATGAATCTGGTGGCGGATCAAGCGCTAAAGTATTATTAAAGTTCCCTGCGATAACAGTAATTGATGTATCCTCTGTTTTAATTACAGGAATATCTTCATGCCATAACATCTTAAAATGTGGGTCGGCAAACTTGGACTTTTTAGGTAGGTTCAACCAAATTTGAAAAAGTTCCGGAGTGTTTTCTTTGTCCGTGTGTAATAAAGGAAACATTTCAGAATGTTGAACTCCGCCACCCGCTGTCATCCATTGGGTATCTCCTAAACCAAATCGACCTGCAGCCCCTAAAGAGTCAGAATGGTCACAAAAACCTTGGTTCACCACAGTTACCGTTTCAAAGCCCACATGAGGATGTGCGGGGAATCCGGGTATAGTCTGTCCATGATACATTCGCCAATCTTGATTGGGGTCAAAATCACTTCCTAACGGTCTACCTTCCAATAATTCAGGTTTAGGATCTAAATCTGACGTGCCTTCTGGAAAATGGTCCAAGTGATGAACGCAAAACAAAAAGGGATCTTGGGTCTGCCATTGAAAACCAAGCGGAAACTTTCGAATTATAGTATCACTCATTTAATTGAAATTAAGTTCAAGTAGACATGTAAAGTTACAGTTCCTAAAAAAATTTACAAAATACGCTCCATCACCACAAATTCTATCCCCCCTTGATAAAGCATTCATTGGTTTTGGCCAATCCAAAATTTTCGTAAAAATCTGTCTTGTCCATTCTTGAATTACACCATATTTTTTTAAGCTTCATTTGGCGGCAAATATTTACAACATGAATTATGAGTTCAGATGCGTACCCTTTTCTTTGGAATTCCTGCTTTGTGGCAAGTTTCCTAAACTGAGCAGATCCATCTTGCACAAATAAGGAAATACAACTTACTATATTCTCATTGCAGAAAATGCCATAATGATACCCTTCGACATCATTTTCAAGTTTTACAAAGTCCAGCGGAAGATTAGGCCACATAACCTGATGTCTAAGGGGCCAAGTAGCTTGTGCAGATATACTTTCAATTACCACTGTACTTAGGCTTTAATAATCATACCGTGATACAGGAATCTTTAATGTACCGCCGTATTGATTTCCACCCAATTGTTTTCGAGATTCTGGACGTAAATCTGTCTTACACCATCAGCCCTTAGCGTAACTGCATTAGGTTTTCCTGGCCAATCGGAATATGGTACTTCCTTCTCTTCCAAATAGGCGATAAATTCATCGAGTTTCTGTGTGGCCAAACACAAATGGACACTTTTGCTATGTTTCATGGCAACACTATCTTTCCCAATTAAATGCAACTGAGAATTACCATTGATCACGAACCACCTAAAACCACTGGTAGCCGAAGGGTGCGGAATTTCCTTTAGTCTCAGTACCTCCTTGTAAAATTCCCCTGTTTTTTCCAGGTCCTTTACAATGAGAGAATAATGATCGTATTTAAAATCGAAGGATTGTGCTCCAACCGCTATCGATGAAATTAGGGTAATGGTTAAAAGAATATTTTTCATTTAAAATTGTTTAAAACGTCAATATACGTATAAAAAGAGAGACTAATGTAACGCCCTTTTAATGACTCCCGTTACAATAAAATACTGCGCCGCTGCGTAGCTGGTCATAATTATAATAGATGCATAAGGCAAAGGATTTACAAATTTGTCAACGGCCAAAATACTATCGGAACCCATGAACAATAAAGCCCCTATCAAGACCTTATTGTAGTAGGCTTTATCCAAATTATCATTACAAAGCACAGCCATTGTCACCATAGCTATAATTGCTAGGATATAAAGGATTACTGGAATCATCATATCGTTTAGATGCGGACTTAAGTAATTGAAAAGCAACATGGCGTAAACAAAAACAGCTATTACAATAGTAATTTTGTACCAATTTATGGAGGAAGCCAAATCTTTAGAAAATAAGAGGATATAACATATATGGGCCAACAAAAATGAAGTTAGACCAGTAAATAAAAAATATGGATTCATCCCTCAATAAAAAAATATCTCCCGCAAGGGAAAAAAGGAGTCCTCCCAACAGTACTTTAAATTCAGTCTTTAGAATGGACTTTTTCCATAAAAGAGAATATAAAATCAAGGAAATAAGCAACCAAGGTTTGGTGGCCCATCGAATGTCAGAATTTTTTGAATCTACCCAAAGGTCTAAAAGCAAAATGGCCGAAAATACATAGATAAAGTGCTTACTAAAAAAATGCACTAGGTTTTTTTGCGTTTTTTCGGCCATTTTTCATTGATGTAATAGTTAGCTTATGGCTTGTCGTCCCCAATTGGTGGAGGGCCATCTATCATTGGCTCATAGACCTCATCACCTTTTCTTGTTTTAAATTCGGCTTTTACCTCTTCAACCATTTTGGGATTTTCAAAGAGGTCCAGCATGGTCATCCCCATGGCCTTGGAGGCATGTATCATTCCCTTATGACCTATGGACATACCACCACAGGCGACTACGGCCCAAGAGTGCCAAGGGGTACCTTTTGGAGCCACTGTTACCCCCAGGTTGATGTTGGGAACGTTCCAGCTCACATCACCAACATCCGTGGAACCTCCACCGGGATTTTCCTCGGTTTCCTTTAAAGGATGAACTTTACCGTCCATACCCACTTCAGGTTTACCCGTTGCTTTTTGAATGGCCCTACCGAAGGCTTCTTCCTCATCAGTGTATGATATGGGACCTAAAAGCTCCAAATTGGATTGCATGATTTCCCCTCCAGTTCTATTTACCAAAGTCTCATAGATTCCCGATACCAATGAAATTTTATAATCTACATTGGCCATAATGGCAGCACCTTCGGCCATGGCCTTAACCCGCTCGTAGGTAGGCAACATTTTGGATCTTTTAGGGTCACGTACTCGTACCCAAAGTTTGGCATAATCCGGAACTACGTTTACAACTTGACCGCCATCCTGAATATGGTAATGAATTCTTGATGTAGGTAGAATATGTTCCCTGTAGTAATTGATTCCAGTAGTGTAAAGCTCTAAAGCATCGGAGGCGCTTCTACCGTTCCAAGGATCTGCTGATGCATGTGCGGCCTGGCCATAAAATTCAACAATAAAATCAATCAAGGAAAGTCCGGTTTGTACGTCGGCCTCTATTTCAGGTGATGGATGCCAACTTACGTTTACGTCTACATCGTCCCAAAGACCTGCCTTCACCATCCAAACTTTTGCAAAATATTTTTCCTCCGCCGGGGTTCCTAAAAACTTAACGGTCCCCTTAATTTTACCGGCATCCATAAGCTCCTTGATGGCGATGGCCGCTCCAAGACTTGCAGTGCCAAACATATTATGTCCGCAACCATGTCCTGCTGCCCCTTCTTTTAAAGGTGACTTTTCTCGGACTTGCTTTTTGGGATATTCCCGGAAGGGCATCAAATTCGCCCAAAATACTTATCACAGGTTTTCCGGATCCATACGTAGCGGTAAAAGCCGTAGGGATGTCAGCGACACCTCTGGTTACTGTAAGCCCATTTTTTTCCGCATAATCTGCGAGAATTTCGGATGATTCGGTTTCATCAAAGGCTGTTTCGGCCAGCGCCCAAATTGAGTCACTAATTTTGATTAGTTGTTCCTTGTGTTTTTCAACAGAAGCAATAACCTCTTTTTTGTTTTTGCTCATTTTTTGCCCATGAACCGTATTCAATAGGCCTAGACATAATCCTAGAAATAATAAGTTTTTCATTTTCATCGAGTCATTTGGTATTGGTTGATGGATATTTTTTTTAAAAAATCATAAGAATGATTATAAGACTCAGTAAATATAGGGTATTATAAGAATTGAACGAAGTAGTTATCAATGTGATTTATGCATTTTTTTAGATTCTTTTCTAAGAATTTATAAGAAATAAAATCCTTTGAATTTCCGGGTTTTAAACTTAGTATATAATTAATGGCATGGTTTTTCGTTATATATCAATCAATTAAGTCCCAAAATTCAATGTTATGAAAAAGTGTAGCCTTTTATTTTTGTTAGTTGGCATACTAATTATCAACTCTTCCTGTAGTTCCACCAATAGGTTAACCATGGGAGTAACCCAAGCACCACGTATAGCCATACCAACTAATGTAACCAAAATAGGCATCATCAATAGAAGTATTCCATCCGAAGAGAATAACAAGTTGGACAAATTGGACAAGATATTGTCTTTAGAAGGTTTGAATTTGGACAAGGAAGGAGCGGAATATGCTATTCAAGGCCTTATTGACGAATTAAGTAGAGATAACAGGTTTGAAGTTGTTAAGCTTATTGACAATATCGAAGGGCAACGAAAAGGGTTGGGGGTATTTCCGGCGGCATTACCAACAGATTTGGTAGCAGAAATTTGTCGTGATAATGATGTAGACATTCTGTTTTCCTTAGAGTTTTATGACACGGACACTGCTCCCAGTTATGAACTAACAACAGTAAACATACCAAACAATATTGGAATTAATGTTGGTATTCCAGGGCATAGATTAACTCTAAATACCGTAGTTAAAAATGGTTGGAGGGTTTATGATCCCGTTACAAAAAGCTTGTTGGACGAATATATTTTCAATGACTACCTAACATCGGTAGGTGAGGGCATTAATCCTGTGAAAGCTTTCGAGGCCATTGCGGGAAGAAAAGAGGGCGTCCTCCGAGATAAGTAATAATACCGGTGTGGATTATGGACTCTTGACCGAGACCAGTAAATGTACGCGTAGCCAGGGATTACTTCGTTAGGGGAACCAATAATTTTAAGGTTGCTATGAGAAGGGCAAGAACGGGTAATTGGGATGGTGCCGCTGATCTATGGGCGTCAGAACTAGATAATGGAAACTTTAAGGTTGCCGGAAGGGCCCACTACAATATGGCCATTATCAATGAAATTAATGGTGACTTGGAAAAAGCGTTGGAGTTTGCTTCTACTTCTTATTCCGATTATGAAACGAGATTAGCACTTACCTACGTGAATATCTTAAGGAGAAGAATTGCAGAGCAGCAACGGCTGGAGGCAAGCTTTGATCAGCTATCTAAATAATCAATTGTTAAGCGCCTCTTTATAGGTTTCCAAGCAGCGTTCTCGGGCCATCTTATGATCGACCATTTTGTCGGGATAATTAAGTTCTTGTAGTTCGGGACCCATTTGTTGATATATTCTTTTTGTTTATCGAATTTATCCACTTGAGTCATGGGGTTGAATATCCTAAAGTAAGGTGCTGCATCCACACCACTTCCTGCCGCCCATTGCCAATTGCCCACATTAGAACTCATTTCATAATCCAAGAGTTTTTCGGCAAAATATGCTTCGCCCCAACGCCAATCGATTAACAGATGTTTGCACAGGAAGCTTGCAACTAACATTCGCACCCGGTTGTGCATATAACCCGTGTTATTTAGCTCTCGCATTCCTGCGTCTACTAGGGCATATCCCGTCCGGCCGTTCTTCCATTTTTCAAATTCATCCTCATTGTTCCTCCATTCAATTCGGTCATATTTGGGCTTAAAGGCCTTGTCTGTGGTATGAGGGAAATGCCAAAGAATTTGCATAAAAAACTCCCGCCAAATCAGTTCGCTCCGAACACCTCATTTTCCTCATTGATGGCTTTCTTCATCATTTTTCGTACGGATACCGTACCGAACCTCAAATGAGGTCCCAACCTAGAAGTTCCGTTTTCCTTTGCGGGAAAGTTCCTGGTATCCTCATAGTTGTTAATAAGGGTAGGGGTTACCGTATATTCCGGAACCTCAATATCGGATTTTTTAAACCCTAGATCATTGAGCGATAGATTTGGGAGTCTTGTGTTCTCAATTAAGTTATCGAGAAAACGATGGGTATAATGAATTTCCAAATGTTGTCCCTTATCAAAGGTTTCTTTCCATTTATTCTTGTAAGGCGTATACACCACATAAGGGTCGCCATCGTCTTTCACTACTTCCGATTTTTCAAAAATCACTTGATCCTTAAAAGTCTTAAAAGCAATGTCATTTTCATTTAAAAACTTTTCTATTTCTTCATCCCGCTTTCTCGCATAGGGTTCATAATCCCTGCTGGTGAAGACAGCCTCAATATTATGTTCTTCAATTAAGCCCTTGAATATTTCCTTTGGAGACCCATGGTATATAGCCAGTGAACTGTTCCATTCGTCTTGCAGCTCCTTTCTCATTTTTTGCAAGGTTTCAAAAATGAAGGTTACCCTTGCATCGTCTTCGGGCAGTTTTGAAAGAATATTGGAGTCGAAAATAAAAATAGGCAACACTTTATGGTCGGCCTTTAATGCTGCTAGAAATCCCACATTGTCATCCAATCGCAAATCTCTTCTAAACCGGAAAATATTGAGTTTTTCTTTGGACATTTAACTAAGGTTTAAAGTAGAGATTCCGCCATCTACACCAATGACTTGTCCGGTCATCCAAGAACTTTGTTCACCCAAGAGAAAAGAAACGATGTTGCCAATATCTTCCGGTTTTCCTACTCTTTTTAATGGGTGTCTTTCGCCCATGGATTCCCTTTTTTTGTCGTTGTTGAGCAATCTGCTGGCCAGCGGAGTATCAATTAAGGACGGAGCTACCACGTTAACCCTCAGCTTTGGTGCGTATTCTGCAGCCAAGGATTTGGCAAATCCCTCAATGGCCCCCTTGGCGGCCGCTACACTTGTATGGAAGGGCATGCCATTTGAGACTGCCACGGTACTGAAAAAACCGAGACTTGAAGCCTCTTTCATTTTGGGCATGATATCTTTTACCACCTTGATCAATCCAAAGAAATTAATTTCCATATCCTTTTCAAAAGTGTCCAGGCTCATCATTTTGAAGGGTTTTAAATTAATGCTTCCTGGGCAATATACAAATCCGTCGAGCTCCGGAAGTTCATCCGTATTAAGGGAATCTTCCATAGCATCAAATTTTATATGATTTATGTTTTCGTGTGATTCAGGAAATTCGCTTCGGAAGCGATAATCAATTTATGTGATTCCTTTAGTTGATTAACAATATTTGCTCCTATACCTTGTGTTCCGCCTATCAATAAAATCGTTTTCATCTAAATACTTTTAAATTCAATTGTATTTTCCATTCCCACCATATTACCAAAAAGTGAGGTCAATTTTTGCTCCCTATAATTAAAAATTTGTTGCAATTGCTTTTTCACCAAAAAGGGATGGACCATTTGACCAAGAAGTCCAAATGGTATTTTATAATCAATGACATCCTCCATTTCTATACCGCCCTTAACTTCTTTGATGAAATGTTTATGGTGCCACAAACTATAGGACCAAAGCGCTGTTCGTCTACAAAGTAGCTTCCTTCTTGCACATGGGTAATTTCGGTAACCCATTTTGTTGAAAACCCAGGAAAGGGTTTTACATTGTATTGTATTATTTGTCCCGGAAACATTTTTCTATCTGCTCCATC
The DNA here is from genome assembly GCF_025244665.1 of Maribacter litopenaei. GTDB lineage: Bacteria > Bacteroidota > Bacteroidia > Flavobacteriales > Flavobacteriaceae > Maribacter > Maribacter litopenaei. The sequence continues at coordinate 1,620,259 of NZ_CP104205.1, forward strand.
AAGAATATCAAAACCCATATGGTCCGGAGTTATGACCTTTAAGTTGGTAGGATCTGATAGAAATTCCCATGCTTCCGACTTACTAATGGGCAGATACTGTTTTGACTTTAGTTGGTATAGCTTCATACATTTGTTTTAACAAATATATATCCAATATTGTCTAACTAAAATAAAAATTGGTTAAACAAAATATAAACTTTGTTTTCCTATCAAAGGCAGCCAAGTGTATTCATCGATTAAAGAAAGCCTTTAAAAGTGTAAAAATTCCCAATTGTGCCGTAAAAAAAATGATTTTGTAATTTTCCGAAGAATGTGAGCAAAGGCATGAAAAATTTTACCGGACTTTTTTTCCTTTTTGTATCCGTTATTACGGCGCAACATTCGGTCACTGAAGTAGGGCTTTTGGATGCGACTGTGAGGGAGTCTTCAGGGCTTCTATTCTTAAACGACCGTTTGATTACCCATAATGATTCGGGAAATGAGGCTGTGCTTTATGAAATGGATACCACTTCCTTGGCGATTACAAGACAAATAACCATTACGAATGCTGAGAACCAGGATTGGGAAGCATTAGCACAGGATGATACCTACATATACATTGGGGATTTCGGAAATAATGTGGGTACAAGAATGGATTTGGTCATATACCGAATCAATAAAAGCGATTATCTTTCATCTGATCAGGTGCAAGCAGAAGCAATCGAATTTAGCTATGAAGATCAGGAAGATTTTAACAATAATGGCAATTCCGACTGGGATGCCGAAGCTTTTATAGCACTGGAAAATGAATTGGTGCTCTTTACAAAACAATGGCAAAGCCAAGGTTCCGTAGCCTATTCGATACCTAAAACCATTGGAAGTCATATGGCTAGTAGAATAGGTGCCATTAATGAAGTAGGTCTTGTTACAGATGCTGTTTATGATAGTACAGCCTCCGAATTGTATTTACTTGGATACTCCTCTATTTTGACTCCTTTTTTGATAAAGTTTGAAAACTCAGATGTAACAAATATTTTCAATGGTGCATTTATTGGTTATGATTTGGGTTTGTCCTTTGTTCAAACAGAAGGTATCACCCGAGACAGATACCAATCAACTTTATATTACTTCCGAATATTTTTCAAGGCAAACTCCTTCCATCACCAGTGACGCACGATTGTTCAAAGTGGAATTTCCAAAATCTGAAGTTCCTGTAGAAGAACCGGAAAATCCCGAGGAGCCAACGGAAAATGAACAGGACGAGACCATCATCATTTACAAAGATCAGAGTTTAGATGAGTTTGTATATGATATACGAACACAAAATACGGTTTTTGGCAGCGCCATTTTTGATGCTACAGGTAAACTACTATGGATTTCTGACGAAGATACCAACTCAAGAGGTTTAATTTCAAGAAATGTATTTGATCCAGGTATCTTTTATTTCGCGGCCTATTTGAACACAGGTACCATAGCAGTGCCCTTCGCACTGTATTAGGGTCAAATACCAGGTTATTTAATACTTTCTTAACAAATAGGATTTTGGTTTATAGCTAGTTTTGTTAAAACTAATTAAATCAATTAACTATGAACAAAGTAGTACTTTTTTTATTGGCTATAGTGGCTTCTTTATCGCTTGAAGCTCAAATTAGAACTCCTGCTCCAAGTCCGGCATCTGCACTCACCCAAATGGTAGGTTTGACCTCTATCGGTGTGGATTATTCAAGACCTTCCATGAGAGGAAGAACTGTTTTTGGAGACTTGGTTCCCTATGGAAAACTATGGAGGACGGGAGCGAATTCGTATACCAAAATTACTTTTAATACAGATGTAACAATTGCAGGAAAAGACGTTAAAGCGGGAACCTATTCCATATTTACAAAACCTGGAGAAAAGGAATGGGAAGTTTTTTTCTATACGGACGTTGATGGTGGTGGAGTTCCTTCTGATTGGGACGAAAATAAAGTAGTTGCAAGGGCAACCGTACCAGTATACCCTATTGAAATGCCTATAGAAACATTTACTATTACCATTGACGATATTACATCTAGCAGTGCTAATTTGGGCATCATGTGGGAGCAAGTATATGTGGGAGTTCCAATTGAGGTGCCTACTGATGCCGCAGTAATGGAAAGTATAAACAAAGTTATGTCAGGGCCTGGTGCAGGTGATTATTACGGGGCAGCAGTATATTTTCTAAGTGAAGGTAAAGATATTAATAAGGCAAAAGAGTGGATGGACAAGGCAATGTCCATGACAGAAAATCCTGCTTATTGGCAGCTAAGACAACAATCTTTAATCCTAGCAAAATCTGGTGATAAGAAAGGTGCTATCGAAGCAGCGAAAAAATCTTTGGCCAAGGCCAAGGAAGCTGGAAATGCAGACTATGTAAAAATGAATGAGGATTCCTTAAAGGAATGGGGAGCCTAAAAATATTGTAATGTTTCAAAAGCCCACAAATCAAATTTTTGTGGGCTTTTTTTATTTTATAGATAACCTGACAAAACGTTAGTTAGGTTACTTGTTCAACGCCAATTTCGTTTTAGAATGCTCATTACCTGTTTCCCGAAATTCTTTCTGTTCATTCATTCTTTATGTGTAACCAAGAATACCTTCAAGACTTAAGAAAAATATCCATTTCAAGATATTCATATGAGTATTATTCCTGAAAGAATTTTATTAGAAAGTATAATTATTCCAAAACCTGTAAAATCAAATTTAGTTCCGTAGTGCCCTATCCATTTAAAACACAATTATAATTGGCCTAGTATGATTTCTAATAGGAAGATGTTTAGAAAGGAATCTTAATTGGCCGTTGGAGGTTTGCTCAACATCCTATCAAATGCCTCAAAAATTATGGCGGTTATTATTACCAAGGCAGCCCCAATAAAGTTTAACCACAGATATCCCAGCTTTTCTTCACCTGCCGGATAAATATGAATGAGATTGTAATAAATGATACATATGATAATGCGGGTAATGATAGCGGCAAAGAACACGGCATTCCCTTTAACGAATTTGAAGAAAAATGCCAAAAGGAAAATCCCGAGTACATTTCCATAAAATATACTACCAATGATGTTGACCAATTGAATAAGGTTGTCAAAAAGGTTGGCAATGCAGGCAATCAAAATGGCTATAATTCCCCAAGCAAGCGTAAAGCCTTTTGACGCAAGTACATAGTGTTTTTCAGTAAACTTCCCTTTTTTATTTCTTTTATATAGGTCCAAGGCCGTAATGGTTCCTAAGGCATTAAGCTCCGATGCCGTAGATGACATTGCCGCAGAGAGGATTACTGCCAATAGAAGACCTATCAACCCTTTGGGTAAATTATTAAGAATAAAGTGGATGAATACATAATCTTTGTCATTCGTTTCAATGGAATCATCGGCTTGAGAAATCAATGATTTCGCGGCCACCCTGTTTGTACTATCTTTTTGATTGATCCTGATAATCTGTTGCTTTGCCTCTTGAACTGCAGTATATTCCTTGATGTCCAACGCAGCGGAAAATTGATTTTGGGCAATACGCTTTTCAGCTTCCAAGGCTACCTGTCCTTCTTGAAGAATCTTATAGTCTTCTGCATATTCGGATTCCATAACGGCCGAGGTGGCAGCAGGGTTAAAATTCAAGGGAGAGGGATTGTATTGGTAAAAAACAAATACCATAACCCCTACCAAAAGAATAAAAAACTGCATCGGTATTTTGAAGATGGCATTAAAGACCAAACCGAGCTGACTTTCGCGAATGGATTTACCGGACAAATATCGTTGAACTTGACTCTGATCAGTTCCAAAATAAGCCAAGGCTAAAAACAAACCACCCGTAATTCCGCTCCGAATGTATACCTGCTCTTAGTGTTCATACTAAAATCCAGTATATTCAACTTATTGCTAGCACCTGCAATTTTTAGAGCTTTTGAAAAAGTTATATCAGAAGGCAAGAATCCTAGTATAAAGAAAAATGCCACAAACATACCTGTCATGATAATGAACATCTGCTGTTTTTGTGTCACGCTAACAGCCTTGGTACCCCTGAAACTGTATAGATTATTACTAAAGTTCCAATGATAATATTTAGAGTGCCTAAATCCCAACCCAAAACAGCGGAAAGGATAATGGATGGTGCAAATATGGTAATTCCTGCAGCAAGTCCCCGCTGAATTAAAAAGAGAATAGCTGCAAGAGATCTGGTCTTAAGGTCGAATCTCCCCTCAAGGAATTCGTAGGCGGTATATACCTTCATTCGGTGATAAATGGGGACAAACACCAAGCAGATGATAATCATGGCGAGAGGAAGCCCAAAGTAGAACTGTACAAAGCCCATACCATCATGAAAGGCCTGACCCGGAGTAGATAAAAATGTAATGGCACTGGCCTGGGTTGCCATTACGGAAAGCCCGATAGTCCACCATTGGGCTTCACTTCCACCTTTGACATAATCGTCAACGTTGGCACTTCCCTTGGTTTTCCAAACCCCATAGGAAACTATAAATAATAGGGTGCCACAAAGAATAGTCCAGTCTAATGCGCCCATTTTAATTGTATGAAGTCATTATGAGGTAAAAAACAAAAATATAAATGAGATTAAGAATTAGAACGAGGGAATACTCCCGCTTCCAACTTTTATGTTCGTCCTTTTCTCGGCTCATCCTTTGATTTGTTCCTTTTTCACCAAGTTATCCTTTCCAATGGATAACATGTTAGAGAATAATTTATAGGCCCCGGGAACACCTGCGGGTAGCTCCCTAAAAAAGCTAAGGCCCGTATAAATATAATGACCTTCTCCGTAAGGAGCTACAAGTAAGCTACCTTTTGTTGTCTTTTCCCCTTCATCATGCATTTCTAGAATAGGTGTAAATTCTTTACTCCATTTATCAGGAAAATATAATCCCCTTTCTTGTACCCATCCTTTAAAATCATCTGAAGTGATTTTGTTGGGATAATTTACCAAATCGTTGTCTTTCGCGATAATTTTAACTTCAGAATTTTCATTGGTAACACGGTCCCTTGAAATTTGCAGGTCGTAAGGTGCTATCTGTTCAAACTGATCGGCCCATCTTCCTGCGGTATTATATTGAACGATTACGGTACCGCCATCTTTTGCGTAGTCAAGGATGTATCGTTGCTTAAAACTTAACTCGTTCAACACGTTATAAGCTCTAATTCCTAAAACTACTGCATCGTACTTATTCAAAGAATTTTCGTTGATATCAACAGGGTCAATCATATGCACGGTATATCCAATTTGTTCCAAACTTGTCGGAACATCGTCGCCAGCACCCATTATATATCCTATATTCTGACCAGCTTTATGAATATCCAAGCGAACTACCTTGGCTTCAGAAGGCATCAACACTGTTTGTGTTGGAATATGGTCATAGGCAATAGTTACCAGTTCTTTTGAAATTTCTTCGCCTTCAATCTGTACCACGGAGGTTAGATAGGCTTCATTTTCTGAGGTCGGGGGTGAAAGGGTAAATACCGGAATTTGTTCATCACCCTTCTTTTCTATATTAAAGGATTGGGATGGTGTATCCAAGATCCAATCTTTCCCAATTTTTAAGGAAACACTACCGGAAACATTATCCTTGTGGGCTTTTACGGTTACTGGAATTTGCTTTGGTGTACCGTCCGAAAAAATAATTACTTTATCCTGTAGTCTTGACGTAGCTTTGGGGACGATTTCAAAAGGTTGGTAAATTTCACCCTTATCAGGTTTGCCATATTTAAAGGATATATCCTTAGTTATTGGGATTTTGACCCCATCAATACTTAAATTAAAGGTCGCCCCAAAGGCCCTTGGTGTTTCGGGTTTTCCTATCAATTCTGGATCGGGAACTTTATAGGTGCCAAGGGTTCCTTTTTCCATTAACCAATACGGACTGGTATACTCCGTAGTTTTTGGTATGACGATTGATAGTTCCTTTTGAAATAACTCGTTATCCTTTAAATTTACTGGTTCGTTGAATTTGGACTCACCATTTAAGAAAACTGATTCCAAGCTGATTTTCTTGTTGCTTCTATTGACGACTTCCAGACTAACTTTTATACTTTCACCAGGGTTAGAGTAGGCCTGGTCAGTAAAAGCTTCTAGATGTAATCCTGCAACTTCTTCAATAATTGCCTTAAGTTCTTTCGACTTAAGGTCCCTCCAATGTGTATCCTCTATTTTTTGTAAAAGTTGATAAGCCATGACCAAATCGGGTAAATGAACGGAAGGATCTTTGAAATTAAATTCAGCTTCGACCTTGTTTAGTATTGCGCCTATTCCCTTTCCTCCTTCAACCCGAGTCCAAGTGGTATTGATACCTTCAAAGAGATTTTCTTTGTTTTCGGGAAGGTCGCCCTTAAGGAGCTCTAGGTATTCCTCTTCAGATCCTCTTGAACTTATTCTTCCAAACCCTTGACAAAGATGTTGGCTACTGGCCAAAGAGGCAATCTCGTTATTGGACATGCCTAATATGGGATAATAAGTACCTATATCAACGTTTAGTAATCTGGATTTATCCGCCTGTTCAAATTTTTCCCTACTGCCATAGAACCACCAAGAGGTGTTGAAAAACAAGCGTTTGGGTTGCCAAGTATCAGTATTTTCCAATCTGTCTCGGAAAGGCAGTGGGGTCACCGGCCATATCAAAGGCTTCAACACTAAGCATTGCTGATGAAGTATGATGCCCATGGGTAGTGCCTGGACTTCTATGATCAAATCTATTGACGATGACATCCGGTTTAAATTTGCGGATTGCCGTAACAACATCTCCCAATATCAAATCCTTGTCCCAAATTTCTAAAGTCTCCTTGGGATTTTTAGAATATCCAAAATCAACTGCCCTCGTAAATAACTGTTCACCTCCATCGACCCTTCTGGCGGCCAATAATTCCTGTGTTCTTAAAACTCCTAATAACTCTCTTAATTACGGGCCAATGAGATTTTGTCCACCATCTCCTCTAGTCATAGAGAGATATCCCGTCCTGGCATGCACGTTGTTGGATAAATAAGATATTAACCTCGTATTCTCGTCGTCAGGATGGGCGGCTATATATAAAGCTGTTCCTAAAAAGTTGAGCTTTTGAATTTCGTGAAAGATGTCTGCCGGACTATGATTTTTTGGAGTTTGGGCAAAAACTTTAGTTCCTATGAGAATGAATGAAAGGAAGAAAATGGCAAAATGGCGCATGAGATTGGTTTTTGGTCTAGTCCAAAGATAACAAGATTGCGTCCCTAAGACAGGTTTTTACGACTTCTTTAACAGACTAACTGTTTTCTTTTGGCTCTTCTATTTCTTCATCTTTATAGGTAGAAATCAATACAACCCCTTTTTGTAAGACCAAGCTATTGGGGTAGGTAATAATTTCCCCCTTGGGACTTCTCAAATGCAGATGGAATGCCTTGATATCCTCAATGACGAACACTTCTCTTTCGGGATTGTCGGGATCCAAAATTTCCTTATCCATAATTCTTATGGTGTTTCCAATTTTAAAAGGAAAGGAAAAGAAAATGATAACCCCAGCGGTTATATTGCTTAAAATAGACCATTGGGCAAAGAGTGCCACACCAATGACCGCAAAGACGGACGAAAGTAGCACGCCAAGGTCTTTATAATTTACTCCCGAGATAAATGTTAAGGTGATAATGGCCAAAGTGGTAAGGACAATATTGATATACTTTATAATCAGGTTAGTTCTTACCGGATTAAAATCACTCAATTTACCCACCTTCCTTGCTATGGAAGTAAAGATGATTTTAAGTGTTATTATTAAAATAAAAAGGATGAGACTAAAGAGCATACTGCTCTTGTGGTCTGCAATAAATTCTTCCATATACTAAATGCCTAAACTGTCTCGCAAATATAAATCCTTATTGTTATTTTGTTGCCAGTAAGGGGTATTAATGGTTTTGATTTTTGTAGCTTTTGAAGTAAGTGACTGGGCTTCAGTCCAAACCCACTTTTCACGGTTTCTGACCAGCCTTCAATGCTATAGGGAAATACCTTTCTAAAGGTAATGGTAAGGTTTCTGTCTAATTCGGGATAGTTAATTTCATAGGTGTAAAATTCGTCCGAACTGTTTAGAACAGCCTCTGCTTTATAGGCTTTAAGCTCCTTGTGGCTAAGCCTGACGAATTCTAGGGAAGGAATTATTTGAAGTGTTCCCTGGGGTAGATCTTACGGGCTAATTTTTATTTTGTTCCACAATTCGTTTTCCAATAGTGTTTTATTCAATCCAAAACTTTGATCGGCTTCAGACTCAAAATACGAGTGTGAAGTTACTTGAAATTCGTCCCTGTTATTTATTTGGGCATACACATGACCACACCATTCCTGTGCTGAAAAGGAAACTTTTAATGCATGTTGGTTATCATATACCGGATAAAAACTACTCGTCATAATAGAGTAGGGGTAGATTCCGGTGAGGTATTTCTTAGTTGCGTTCAATTTTAGCACGGGAACATTGTTAGGGGAGCTGTTATCCGCTTTAACCTGTTTTTCACTCAAAAATGGTTCGGTAACATAAATCATAACCGACTTCCCCTTTCTTATCTCGCCATAGCGAGCTTGCTCTAATTCATAAGATGTAATTTCTGCTGTTCCCGAGTACCAATAATCCTTGAATTCCTGAGAAAGATTTTTCCGTGGGACATCTGGTTCCTTCTGTGAGGATGTCATTTCTTCCTTAGAATTAGTAGATTCTTTCGTATTGCAGGATTGAAATCCTGTGAATAATAGGGCTGAAAGGAGAACCGATACTTCTAAGGCCAACCATTTTTTAAACATAGGTTACTATTTTTCTTAAAATTAAAGAAAAACTATTTGGAAACCATATTGTGAAGGGTTTCATACACCAGTTGGGTAGGTAGACCTACAACATTTGTATAGGAGCCTTGAATCTGTTCAATTCCAATAAGACCAATCCACTCTTGGATTCCATAGGCACCAGCTTTGTCGAACGGCTCATAACGTTCAATATAGAAATGTATTTCGGCATCCGTCAAGTTTTTGAACTTCACTTTAGTGACGCTGTTCTTTATCATCTGCTTTTGCGTAGTGGTAAAACAAACCGAGGTGATAACTTCATGCCAATCCCCGGAAAGAGTAGTGATCATGTGAAAAGCCTCATCTGCATTGGCCGCTTTGGCCAAGGATGTATTTTTATGCCAAACTACGGTATCAGAGGTGATTAAAATTTCATGGGGATTTAGTGTCCCTTCAAAGGCGGAAGCCTTTAATTTTGAAAGATAATCGGATATTTCGGCACCTTTAAGATGTTCGGGATAGCTTTCATCTATTGGATTCAACCTTATTTCAAAATCTAAGCCCATCTCTTGAAAAAATTGTCTTCTTCGTGGTGAACCCGATGCCAATATTAGTTTATGTTCTTTTAGTTTTTCGGAAATCATGCTTAATCGTTGGCCGCACTAAAATTTTCCATCCAGTCTCCCCGTACTTTTAATACTTGTTCTATTACATCCCTGGCACATCCCGATCCGCCATTAATGTGTGATATATAGTCGCAAATAGCCCTTACTTCCGGTACCGCATTTTGGGGACAGGAAGCAACGCCCACCTTCTTCATCGGTGGAATATCCGGTATATCATCGCCCATATAAAGTACATTTTTTGGATCAATTCCATATATATCCATATACTCTTCCAAGGCATCGATTTTATGGTGGGAGCCCATATAAAAATCGGTAATTCCTAAGCCTTGCAAACGCTTTTTCACCCCATTATTGAATCTCCCAGTAATTATACATATGTTATAGCCTTTACCAATCGCCACTTTAAGTGCGTACCCATCCTTAACGCTCATTTTGCGTAGCATTTCACCATCAGTGGTCACTAGGACAGAACCATCCGTTAATACACCGTCTACATCAAAAATAAAGGTGGTAATGTCCTTCAAATATTCCTTATAACTTTTTTTCATGATTAACCTTCTTCTTTTATGGCATTGCTCAACAATGTATATATAGCTTTATGTTTTTCATCTTTCAACAATTGAAGATGTCCATGCAAGGTCTTTAAATCCTGTCGTTTTGCCGGACCTGTTTGGGCCTTTTTTGGCGACATAATTTCGATCTTAGCTGCGGTTTCTTGTATTAACGGAAAAAGCATTGAAAAATCAATATTGTTATCCTCGCAAATTTGGTTACCCATACTATACATGTAGTTGGTAAAGTTATTTACAAAAACCGCGGCCACATGCAAAATTTTTCTCTTTTCGGAATCTACGATTTGTACGTTGTCACTTAATTTTTTTGCCAAAGAAAGTAGCAACTGGCTATCCTTTTCATTGTTAACTTCCAAACACAAAGGAATTTCCTTGAAATTCAAAATTTTCCCTGCCGTAAAAGTTTGGAGGGGATAAAAAACGCCTCTTCTCGCGTGCTTGGATAAAACATTTAGAGGAACACTACCTGAAGTATGCACCACTAAACCTTTTTCATTGATTTTTTCCGACACTTCGGTATCACATCGTCTTTTACGGCGATTATATAGATATCAGCCTTTGGTAAATTTATCCAATCAGTGGATACTGCATAAGTATCCTTAAAAAAGGATAATGAATCTTTAGACCTACCTACTACGCAAACAAGATCAATTTCAGATTTTCCTTGAAAGGATTCTGATAAATTTTGGGCTACGTTACCAGTTCCTAAAATGACAACAGATATCATTAGGCGAAAATACAAAGAATTGGTTGGAGGATAAATCCTTAAAATTAACATTTTTATCATGGTTTTAAGGAAATATATGCTTCATAAAAAGTCTAAAAGGCCGTACTTTTGCAAGCTGAAAACCATTGTCTTTCTACATGACAGATTTGTTAAAGAAATTTTTCTTTTCTACCCGTTTAATGTCCATTTTATTTATTGTATTTGCCGTAGCCATGGCATTTGGCACTTTCATCGAAAGTTGGTATAGCACAGAAACAGCTAGGATTTGGATTTACAATACAACATGGTTTGAGGTAATCATGGTATTTTTTGTCATTAATTTCATTGGAAACATTTCTAGGTATCGGTTGCTACGAAAAGAAAAATGGCCGGTCTTGGTTCTTCACCTTTCTTGGATACTAATTATAATTGGGGCCTTTGTTACTCGGTATATCAGTTATGAGGGTATGATGCCCATTAGGGAGGGCGCTACTGAAAATGTATTCTTTTCGGATAAAACATTTTTAACTGCGTACGTTGAGGGTGATATAAATGGCGAACCAAGAAGAAAAACCATGGAGGACGAGTTGATCGTTACTCCGGAGGCCTTAAAGTCCAATCTTCCTTGGACGGGTGATTTTAATGGTCAGGAATTTACCATTTCCTATGTGGACTTTATAGATGGAGCTAAGGAAGGTTTGATTCCTGGGAATTCAGGGAATACCTACCTTAAAATTGTAGAAGCTGGTGATGGACAGCGACATGAACATTTTTTGGAGAACGGAAAAGTAATGAGTATCCATGGAGTGCTATTTTCGTTAAATAACGAGACTGAAGGTGCCATTAATATATTTGCGTATGGGTGCGGATTACAAAATTTCATCTGCTTTTGAGGGAAGTTTTATGCGTATGGCCGACCAGTTTCAGGGCCAACTCGCCAAAGATAGCATTCAACAATTGCAGTTGCGCTCTCTTTATAACACGGCAAATATGCAATTTGTAATTCCTGATTCCTTGGTTCAAGGTACATATGGTATTGTCGAAATTCCCGAGGATGAAAAAATGGAATTTGATTCAGACGCCTTGGTATTGTCAGTAACCAGTAAAGGTGAAACGGAGGAAATAAAGGTATTGGGAGGAAAAGGAGAAACTCAATTCAGCGATAAAATCTCCATTGGTGGTGCTGGATTTCGCGTTGCGTTATGGTTCAAAGATTTATGAGCTTCCCTTTGCCATTCAACTAAATGATTTTATTGCGGAAAAGCATCCAGGTACGGAGAATGCCTATGCTTCTTTTATGAGTAAGGTCACCATTAAAGATGAGCGTCCTTTTGATTATGACATATATATGAATCATGTATTGGATCATCAAGGATATCGATTCTTTCAAGCAAGTTTTGACCCGGATGAGAAGGGAACACGGCTTTCCGTAAACCATGACTTTTGGGGTACTTGGATTACCTATATCGGATATTTCCTATTATACATTGGGTTAATGGGTATTATGTTTTTCGGTAAAACTCGATTTAAGGATTTGGCGGAATCTTTGGACAAGTTAAAAGAAAAGAAGAAGCTGCTAACTACCATTGTCTTGCTTATAGGGCTTACAATGTCTCTGCATGCACAGGAGCATACGGAAGATGATGGTCATGATCACTCACAGGCACCTACTAGGCATCAAATAGATTCGCTAATCAAGTCGTCCATAGTGGCAAAAGAACATGCGGATAAATTTGGAAAATTGGTGATTCAGGATGAGGGTGGTAGAATGAAGCCTATAAATACCTTTTCTTCGGAATTGCTTCGAAAATTGAGCTTGAAGGATACGTATTTGGATTTTAGCTCCGATCAGGTTTTCCTTTCCATGATTATGAACCCCGCGGTTTGGTATAATGCAGAATTTATCGCATTGGACAAAAAAGCTCAAAATGATAGTATTCGACAAATCATAGGTATACCCAAAGGTCAGAAATATGTAAAGGCCACGGACTTTTTCAATTCTGATGGCACTTATAAATTGGAACCATTTCTGAGAGAAGCGACCGCTACCAATAATCCCAATAAATTCCAGCAGGATTTTAAAGACGCCAATATTCGTTTAAGCCTTTTGAATCAGGCATTGGGTCAAGATATCGTAAAAATATTTCCATTGCTAAATGATGAAAATAACAAATGGATTTCTGCAGTAGAATATCGGGGTGGTCAAATTCAAGTTCAAGATTCCCTCTATGCCAATTTTATAAAGAATGCCATGCCCTACTATTTAATGACATTGGGCAAGGCACAGCAAACAGGCGATTATTCCGAAGCAGACCGGCTCTTAGCAGCTTTCAAGCAAAATCAAGTAAATAATGGTAGCGAAGTATTGCCATCTGACAAAAAAATCAATACCGAAATTATTTATAACAAGCTTGATATTTTTAATAGGCTATATCAATACTACGCGTTAGTAGGTGTTTTGTTCTTCTTTATATTGATATTTCAAATATTTAAGGATAGGTCTATCTCGGCGTATAGGGATTTACTTTTTCAAAGGAGTCATTTATTTGTTTTTCCTCCGGCATACAGCAGGTTTAATTTTAAGATGGTACATTTCTGGACACGCCCCGTGGAGTGATGCCTATGAAAGTATTTTGTATGTTTCTTGGGCTACCATGGGTATGGGTTTACTTTTGGGTAGGAAAAGCGATATGACCATGGCCGCTTCTGCTTTTGTGACTGCAATGTTGCTTTGGATTGCCCATCAAAGTTGGGTAGACCCTTCCATCGCGAATTTGGTACCGGTTTTGGATAGTTATTGGTTAATGATACATGTTGCAGTAATTGTAGGCAGTTATGGGCCTTTGACGGTTGGTATGATCTTAGGGGTCGTATCATTGGTTTTGATTTTATTGACGAATAAGAAGAACCAAAAACGAATGGAGTTTAATTTAAAGGAACTTACCATTATCAATGAGCTTGCATTGACCGTTGGGTTGGTCATGCTGACCATTGGAAACTTTTTAGGTGGGCAATGGGCCAATGAAAGTTGGGGTCGCTATTGGGGTTGGGATCCCAAGGAAACCTGGGCCTTGATATCCATTATGGTATATGCTTTTGTGATTCACATGCGATTGGTTCCGGGACTACGGGGAAGATGGGCGTTTAACTTTATGAGTATTGTAGCCTTTGGAAGCATTATGATGACCTATTTCGGTGTGAATTTTTATTTGGTAGGGCTTCACAGCTATGCAAGTGGTGCCCAGGTGATTACTCCAACCTTTGTTTGGTATACGGTTGCCGGGGTTTTTGCTCTAGGAGCATTAAGTTACTGGAGGTACCGAGTCAATTATGCTAAAAAGTAATTAAAAAATGAAGTTGTTAATACTCGGGGCGACAGGAAGAACAGGTCATTGGGTATTACAACTAGCCTTGGAACGGGGTTTCAAAGTTCATGCCTTAGTCAGGTTTCCGGACAAACTTCAACCGCATGAAAATTTAAAATTATTTCACGGGGATGCTTCAAACGACACCCATTTGTATGAGGCAGCAAAAGGCTGTACTGCTGCTATAAGTGTGCTGAATATTTCTAGAAAATCTGACTTTCCATGATCCAAATTACGAACACCAAAGTACTATTTGTCCAATGTCATGAAAAATCTTGTTCGAGTACTTTCCGATTTAAAAATTGCCCCATTGATTGTTTGTAGTGCTTGGGGTGTAGGGGATAGTAAAAAAGACATACCCCCTTGGTTCAGGATATTGGTGGATTACAGCAATATTGGGGTGGCCTATAGAGACCATGAGAGACAAGAAAAGATTCTTGAGGCCTCGTCTTTGGATTGGGTCATTTTGAGACCTACAGGGCTAACAAATTCGGAGAAAATCCAAGAGATTAAGATAATCCGAGAACAATATAGGAAAGCCCAACTTGACCATCAACAGAAAAGCCCTAGCGTCCTTTATGCTGGATTGCCTGTCAAATGAAAGGTATTGGTATCAAAAAATTGTGGTTTCAAAGGCTTGAATATTTCTAAGACAAACGCAGAAAATCTAACTCTTATTCCTGCTCTAACAACAAACGCATTATTTCCTCTGCGGCTACAACACCTTTTTCCTTTAAAAAACCTCTCGGAGTGTTATCTCCCAGTTCAAATACGATGGCAGGCATACCATGGTTGACGTAAAAGTAATTTCGGAAACCATGGTCGGGCTTATTTTATCGGAAGGAGCAATATTTGTGCTTTTTTGGGGAAGTCGGTTGGAAATACTCTCAATCCAGTCGTATACAATTTTTCCTTTCTCGGCCAATAACGGTACTGTCTATTGGGTAGTAAATATCGTCCCAGGTAGAGTGGAAATCCGCCCCAAAAACAAACTCGTAGCCCTCATTGCTTTTTTTATTTAAAAAATCTCGAACGCTCCGTGTCTCCGGCTGGTTGAAATTCTCCCAATCACGGTTCAAGTCAATACCCCCCATATTATGTCGCCAATGCCCATTGTCTACCCCATCCGGATTCATAAGAGGAACCGCAAAAACATCATATTCTTTCCTGAAATTTTTGGCTTGCTCCGTATCCCCGGAAATGGTTTCCATAAAGGATTTCATAACCAAGAATCCAGTGACCTCAGGTGGATGCTGCCTCGAGATGATCATCAATGCTTTCTTGGTATTTGGATATTCTTTTATTTCCATGAGTTGCATAGACCTATTTTCATGGGATTTACCTATTTCATAATTAGAAATGAACGGTTTTATGGATAATGAATCAACCCATTCTTGAACCCTTTTGCTGGTATATAGTTCTTGTGCAGAAATCCATGTGGGCTTATTTCCAATTCGCAATGTTATTTCCGCGAATTCAGGTGCGGCCTTAATACCGAATTCTCCCTCTCCAGGATTTATGACTTTGAAAGCTGTACTGTCCAATGCTTTAAAGTGAATACCATCTAGGCTAATCTTAGGATAATATCTGCTTCTTGAATCCTGATAGGAGAGTTTAATAGTGATTTCCCTTGGTTTACCTGTCCAAACCTTGAAGGAATACCAAGGGCTTACATTGATGGGTGTATTTTCAGCGGTAATCCAAATCGTGTAATGGTCATTACCGTCGTATGCAACGCCATTTAATCGTGCACCATCAAAATTGTTGGAAAAGTAAGTTTCATCTTCCATGATGCATATTCCTTTCCACTGTCTCTGAACCGGTTTGTCAATGGTGGGTACTACCGGACTGGCACCCTGTCCCTGATACCCGGATGACGCTTTTTCTCGGTATCGTAGTAGCGGTATTTTTACAGGAGATAAGTATAGCGCTTAGAAGTAGAAAACAAAGGATTTTATATTTCATTGGATTTGGTCATTAGAATCATTCTGGAAAAATAGATGATTTTATCTTTTGGAGAAAGGCAATGGCAATTATATTTTTTTGCATATTTGTATCATTATGAAGCTCTAGAAATTTATTCCTGTTCATTTAGTCCGTACGAAGTCACCTAACATTGTTGACTTTCTTCCGGTTAATCCTTCACTTTTCTTTTTTAAATTTCTTTTTGGTATGAGTTCATATATACAATCAATAAAAAAAGTGCTATCCTATTTTTGGATGGCCGTTACAGGCAAAGAATCGGAGTTTACATCCGGTAGTATAAGAAAGGCAATATTCATGCTTTCTATTCCAATGATCCTGGAGATGTTGATGGAATCCATTTTTGCCTTGGTCGATATTGCCTATGTTTCCAAAGTTAGCGTCAATGCAGTGGCCACCATTGGTCTGACGGAGTCCGTAGTTACTTTGATATATGCTTTAGCTATAGGATTAAGTATGGCCGCTACGGCCATTGTGGCCCGTAGGGTAGGGGCTAAGGATTTGATAGGAGCTAAAGAGGCTGCCGTACAGGCCATAGGCTTAGGTATTTTTATTTCTATCTTGATAGGTATTTTTGGTTTTATCTATGCCAAAGATATTTTAGCAATTATGGGTGCAGAACCCGATTTAATTGCAGAAGGTTTTGGCTATACTCAATGGTTACTTGGAGGTAATGTGGTTATTATGCTTCTATTTTTAATTAATGCCATTTTTAGGGGAGCAGGAGATGCATCCATAGCCATGTGGACGTTGGTTCTTTCCAATGGATTGAACATCATTTTAGACCCGTTTTTTATTTTTGGTTGGAGTTCAATTCCTGAATTTGGGGTGACTGGTGCCGCCATTGCAACAAATATTGGCAGGGGAACTGCAGTTCTGTTTCAATTGGGCGTCCTTTTCTTTGGTTGGGGTAAAATCAAGTTGGCCCTTAAAGACTTGGTTTTCAATTTTAAGGTAATGATCAATCTGATCAAAGTATCCTTGGGGGGTATAGCACAATTTCTTATTGGAACTTCCAGTTGGGTATTCTTGATGCGAATGATGTCTGAATTTGGAAGCGAGGTATTAGCAGGCTACACGATAGCGATACGGGTTATGCTTTTTACATTGATGCCTTCTTGGGGTATGAGCAACGCGGCGGCCACCTTGGTAGGTCAAAACTTAGGAGCCAAGCAGCCTGATAGGGCAGAGGAATCTGTTTGGAAAACAGGAAAATACAATGTTTACTTTATGGCCAGTGTTTCACTGGTCTATTTGTTGTTCTCAAATGAAATTGTAAGTTGGTTCAACAATACCCCCGCTGTTGTTGAAAACGGAGCCCTTTGTTTACGTGTAATAGCTGCCGGTTATATCTTTTATGCATATGGTATGGTAGTGACACAGGCCTTCAATGGAGCAGGGGATACGGGAACCCCTACTAAGATTAATCTCCTGGCATTTTGGGCTTTTCAGTTGCCATTTGCCTATATGGCGGCTTTTTATTTCAATATGGGGGCTATGGGCGTTTTTATGGCTATTACTTTGGCCGAAGTACTATTGGCTATCATATCTATCCTTTTATTTAAAAGGGGAAATTGGAAAAGAGTAGAGGTGTGATCATTTGTGCCCAATCATTTTTGGTTATTACATAGTTATCCTTGTAATGCTTAAGATTTGTGTCCATTTCGTACCTTTAACACTTCATATAATTCAAAATAATGGATAAGAAAGGCAAAGGATTAAATACAATTTGCACCCACGTTGGGGAATTAGAGGATACTCATTACAAAGGTGCCGTTTCACCATTGTACATGAGTACATCTTACGCGTTTGATGATGTGGACATTAAGCGTTATCCACGATACTTTAATACACCAAACCAAGAAGGTCTTTGTAAAAAAATCGCGGCTTTGGAACATGCCGAATCCGCCTTGATATTTGGTAGTGGTATGGCGGCAGTTAGTACTGCCTTGCTGGCATTTTTAAAAGCGGGTGATCACATTGTCTTACAACAAACCCTTTATGGGGGCACTTACAATTTGGTCACTGAGGAGTTCGATAAGTACGGCATATCTTATTCTTTTACCGAAGGATGGGAACCCAAGGATTTTGAGGAAAAAATTAAGGAGAATACCAAGGTTATTTACATCGAAACACCTTCTAATCCATTATTAACGATAACCGATATTGAAGGCGTAGCAGCAATTGCCAAAAAGCATAGTATCGTTACCATGATCGATAATACCTTTGCCAGCCCTGTAAACCGGAATCCTATCGACTTAGGTATAGATGTAGTTATACATAGTGCCACCAAATATATGGGAGGCCATTCAGATATTTGCGCGGGAGCTGTGGCATCCACAAAAGAGCATATGAATAGGATATTTCATTTGGCAAAGAACTTTGGTGGGAGCCTTAGTGATTATACGGTTTGGTTATTGGAGCGTAGTATTAAGACCATGGGACTTAGAGTGAAGGCGCAGAATGAAAATGCCCTTACCATGGCCCAATATTTAGAAGGGCATAAGGATATTGATGCGGTATATTATCCAGGTTTAGTAATCCATAAAGACCATGAACTCGCTAAAAGACAGATGAAAGGGTTTGGTGGGATGCTCTCCTTTGAACTGAAACCTTTTTTGGATGCTTCATTATTTCAAAAATCCTTGCGACTTATTAAGTCCTCAATGAGTCCGGCAGGTGTGGAGAGTACCGTGCTTTCTCCCTCACAAACAAGTCATTTCTTAATGAGCCCTGAAGTAAGGGCCGAACAAGGTATAAAGGACGGATTAATACGTTTTTCGGTAGGTATCGAGGAACCGGAGGATTTAATATCCGATATTGAACATGCTATTAAGGAAATTAAAAAGGGAACAAAGGCTACGTTTTAGCCTTAAAGGGAACCATAAAAAGTAATACATGAAATTAGACATTTTGGTATTTGGGGCACATCCAGATGATGCGGAGTTAGGTGCTGCCGGTACCATCGCTAAAGAAGTTTCTTTAGGGAAAAAAGTAGGTATCATTGATTTAACTCGAGGAGAATTAGGCACAAGAGGTTCTGCCGAAATAAGGGATAAGGAAGCAGAGGATTCCAAAACCATATTGGGAGTATCAGTTCGAGAAAACCTAGGATTTAGAGATGGTTTTTTTGTGAATGATGAAAAACATCAACTGGAGATTATAAAGATGATACGTAAATATCGGCCGAGATATAGTTTTGTGCAATGCTGTTGAAGACCGTCATATTGATCATGCCAAAGGAAGTGAATTGGTAAGTAATTCATGTTTCTTGAGCGGACTTCTTAAAATTGAGACTTCACTTAATGGAATCCTACAGGAAAAATGGCGACCAAAATTGGTATATCATTATATTCAATGGAAGAACCTAACTCCTGATTTTGCCGTGGATATTAGCGGTTTTATGGAAAAGAAAACAGAAGCAATATTGGCCTATTCTTCACAATTCCACGACCCCAAAAGCAAGGAGCCGTAAACACCTATAAGTAGTAAGACTTTTATAGAAAGCGTGCGTTATAGAGCTCAGGATCTTGGTAGATTGATAGGTGTAGATTATGCCGAAGGGTTTACGGTAGAAAGGATGCTTGCGGTGGATTCTTTGAATTCCTTGATTTAAGCGGTTTTTTTATATTCCTTTTGTGCTTTTGGAATCGTAAAGTAGAAACTTGATCCCTTATTGATCGCACTGTCTACCCATATGATACCCTGGTTTTTTTCAACCATTTCCTTGCAAAGGGAAAGCCCCGGACCAGTGCCTTTTTCATCATTGGTACCATAAGTGGAATGGGTACCGGACTGATTAAATATTTTACCTAGGGTCTCTTCGGTCATACCCACGCCATTATCTCGGACGTAAATTTCCCATTGTTTCGTTTTTTCAATCGCTCCAATAGTAACCATACCATTTTCAGGTGTGAATTTGAGCGCGTTGCTCATCAAATTTCTTATGACAATATCTATTTGGTCACTATCGCACCATGTAATGGTTTGGGCTTCGATTCTGTTAATGAGCTTAATGGATTTATTATTCGCAACTTCTGAAAGTAGCGCTATGTTTTCGTTTACGATACTATCAATGGAAGTTATACTAGGTTTGGTAATGGCACCATTCATCTGCGTTTGGCCCCAAGAAAGTAAGTTATTGAGAGTGAAGGCAATATGATCAATGTCCGATTTCAATTTTGGAACAAAACCTATAAATTCATCTTTGGTCATTTCACCTTCCTTGAAAAGTTTGATTAATCCTTGGAAAGCACCAATAGGTCCTCTTAGGTCATGACCGATAATAGAAAAGAGTTTGTTCTTGGTCCGGTTGACTTCATGCAGGAATTTTTCTTTCCTCTTCAAATCCTCTTGTTTTGAAATAAGCTCTTTATTTAATTTCTTTTGAATTTTGGCATTTCGTTTAATTAACAGGGTGAGAACCAAAAATATGAGTAGGATAATCAAAGTTGCGTAGACATAATTCTTTTGTTGGGCCGGAGCTTTTTCATTCTCTTCCATTAATTGTTCTTTTTGCCTTTCGTACGCTATTTTTGTTTTAAGCATAGTAAGTCCTTTTTGACTTTCCTTTCTAGATATTTTACTAGAAACTTCTTTAAAAATTTCATGATATTCCAAGGCGTTTTTAAAGTCCCCATTATTCTTATGGATTTGATATAGCAATTTGGCACCTTCCTCAATACCGGAAACAACATCAATCTTTTTTGAGAGGTCGAATGCCTGTTGGGCATAATTTATGGATATACTGTCCCTGCCCATATTAAGATGTGCTGTAGCAATCCCAGTTAAAAGGGTTATTTCCTCCCTTAAATCATCCGAGACCCTCGTGTAAAAGTTCACTTTGGCCGTACCAATAAAGTGCCCATTTGTTCTTTTGTTGTTTTAGATACACTTTTCCTTTTACTTGATAACAATAGGCTAACCAATCTATAATTTTGTTTTCCTCAAAAGTTTTTATGGCACTATTTATATTGAACATGGCCAGTTCCAATTTACCCATATCGGCATAGGCTGAGGCCATATTGCTCATAGTTTCGGCCATAATAATTGGGTCTCCTATTTTTTCATTGATTTTCTTGACTTTTTCATAATAGAACATTCCTTCTTCAAAGTCCTTTTGTGAAATATAAAGATTGGCAATATTCTCATTCACTATGGAAAGCATATTTTGATTATCTAAATAATCGGCTATCTCAATACACTTTAGATATTCCCTAAGTGCAAGATCAAAATCACCCTTGTAGTCATATTGACCTCCTATGGTATTAAGGATTGTTAGTCTTAATGAATCATCTTGTACCTCAACACTAATTTGTAAGGCTTTTTTTAGACTATTTAGCGCTTCATCATATTTGCCTTTGTCAGAATAGTAAGTACCTAGGCCAAGATGGGCTTTTGCCATTCCTTTGGAGTAACTTATTGTCTTACTTAGGTGTAACCCCTCATTGGATAAAATTCTAAGGCTGTCCAAATAATAATAACGTTGCTCAATTCCCAATTCCAGTAAAACATCTATGTATTCGGAATTTTTCTTTGATAAATTTTTATACTTGGACAACTCTTGTTGCAAGGAATCCCTAACGGATAATTGTGCAAATAGACCATTTATAGTAAAAAGGAAGACCAATACCCAATGAAGGTACAATCCGTAGGGTGAAGGGGTTTGATTATTTAAGTTATTTTTGGTCACTGTTTATAGCTCATACAAAACGTGAATTTAATGCGTATCCAAAACTTTACTCAATTATTGTTGTGAACTTGCATTTTTTGTGTGTTTTGTCTAGCAATAAATGCATTTGGTCGATAATTTATGCTTTGTCTATTTAAAATATTAACAAATTGACTTATTATTTATCAAGGATAAAATACATGAAATTTAGCATTTAGGTAAGTACACGCTAAAAGTAGTTCCCGTATTAGGTTCACTTTTTAAGAAGATAAATCCTTTATTTTTTTCCACCATTTCTTTGCATAGCATTAGGCCCAAACCGGTGCCTTTTTCTGAGTGTGTACCATAAGTGGATAAATGTTCATTTTGAGACCAAATTTTGGCGATATTTTCCTTGGTCATTCCAATACCATCATCCAATACAGAAATTTTTACCTTGTCAGATTTTATTTCACCAAGCACCTTAATAGTGCCTAATTTCTCTGTAAATTTAACTGCATTGCTAATCAAATTTCTAAAAATAATTCTGAAATGATTGATATCTGATAAGACACAAAGGTCATCTTCCAGGGTGTTGATAAAACTAATTTCTTTATTTGCCGGATTTTCCTGGAATAGTTTTTGGATTTCGTCAATTTCTGACTTAATAGTAATTTTTACTGGGGTAATACTGGCACCCTTCATTTGGGTTTGCCCCCAATTCAAAAGGTTGTCCAGCGTAAATTGAATATGATCTAGAGTCCTGCTGTAATTTAGAGTTCAAATCTCCTGAATTGAGTTTCCCCTTTATCATCATCCAAAGAGAGCTTTAATAATCCTTTCAATGAGACGATAGGTCCTCTTAAATCATGGCCCACAATTGAAAAAAGCTTGTCTTTGGTTTTATTCGTTTCGTTTAGAACCTTCTCATTTTCTGAAAGCACTCTGGTTTTTTCTGCCAAAACTTGGTTCAGGTGCTTTCTTTTTTTATTGGAAATATATATCATTACAATACCTACTATAGAAAGAAGCAGAAAGGCAGATGACCATGTGATGTAACTTTTCTGTTTTGAAATCGTATTAGTGCTGATTTCCTCCAATTTTCGTTTTTCTTCCTCATGCGCTAGTTTACTTTTGAGCATTAAAATATCTGTCTTGTTCTTCTCCTTTGAAATAGTGTCAGAGTATGCTTCTGCCTTTTCCAAATAGGACAAAGAAGATGTAAGGTCACTTTCATGTTTGCTAAGTTCATATAGCAATCTATAGCATTTTTCCATTCCAGATTTTAGATTAAAGGAAGTATATAGATCCAAACTTTCCACTACATTTTTTTTCGAGGTCTTAAATTCCTCTAAACCGATATAAGCCTTAGCTTTACCGTAAAGGAGATCTGCTGTACCCTTTTTATCACCATTTCTTTGGTATTCCCTATTGGATTTTTCGTAGAATTCTAAGGCCGTGGGATAATCCCTTTTTAGATTGTAGGCATCGCCCAATGTCAAGTAAATGAATGCTATAATTGTTGAAAAATCCGTTTTAAGGGCATATTCGATGCCTTCATTTAAATAATCCAATGCCTCATCAACCTTATTCTGTCTTATTTTTAGGTAACCAAGATTTCCTAAAATTAATCCACGTATATGCGGGGGCGAGTTTTCATCGATAAACTGGAATGCTTCATGGTAATAACCTAAAGCCTCTTCATAGTCCTCTAGAAGTAGAAAAAGAGTTCCCAAGTTGGAATTCATTCTAATTATTTCATTAATATTTTCAGTATCGTCCGCAATGTTTTTTGCCTTTAAAAATAATTCGAAGGCTTTTGGGTGTTCAGCCCTTATAAAATAGGCTTGGGCCATATCATTGTAGAGTTTGATGGCCAGGCCAGGGTACTTCTTTAAGTTTGGATTTTTCGTTATCCCGTCATAATATTCGATGGATTTTGAAGTATTTCCCTGATAGAGTTCATGCAGGGCTAAGTTATATAGGGAATAAATAATGCCTTTTTCATAATTGATTTCCCTGCTTAAATCCAAGGCTTCCTGCGCCAACATTTTTATGGAGTCCGATTTTTTATATCTTAATTCCTCTGCTTTTTCATTGAGTTTTAAAACAAGAATGGTATCCCTTAAAATGGAGTTTTTTTGATATGTATTGGCCTTCAATGGTGATAAGGAAGAAATTATTATAAGAAAAAGTAGATGCAAAAAATTGAATGGAAGCGTGTTAATTTTCATGAATAATGGATAATGAGGTAGTTAATGGTTTAAGGTTGGAAATTAATCATTTTAATATTTCCAAAAACGGAATCACATTTTGTTTAACAAACAAGCTTTTATTCGTTTTTGTTTGGAAGATTTTTTCTAGGATTTATAACTCATTCTTTTTGTTGGGGAATAATTTCAATCGATTTGATCGACCAAAGAAAAACAATGTATTCTGATTTATTTATGGATGTTTTCCTTTGATTAGTAGAAGAAAAAAAATTACCTTTGCTGCCGCTTACAAATGGTGGTTGTAGCTCAGCTGGTTAGAGCGCTGGATTGTGGTTCCGAGAGGTCGCCGGTTCGAACCCGGTCTTCCACCCTGGGAAAGCCCTAAAATCCCGAACAGATTGTTCGGGATTTTTATTTTTAAAAAAAAGGCCGGTAACTACCGACCTTAATTAAAGTTGTAGCATAATTAATCTGCTGCTTTATCAACAATTACAGGATTCGCCCTGTTCGCTAATTCCCAAGCAGTATAAAAAATCAACCTTGTTCTATTCTCTAAGAGATCATAGTTTATTTTATCCGGCGTGTCACTAGGACGATGATAGTCATCGTGTGTGCCATTAAAATAAAAGATGATTGGAATGTTGTTTTTGGCAAAGTTGTAATGATCGCTTCGGTAGTAAAAACGATTGGGATCGTTTTCATCATTATACGTATAGTCCAATTCTAGTTGGGTATATTTTGAATTGATTTCCTCTGAAAGCTCATGTAATTCAGAACTTAATTTATCAGAACCAATTAAGTAAATGTAATTTCTGTCACCATCCCGTTTGGGATCAATTCTCCCTACCATATCAATATTTAAATTCGCCACCGTTTGATCCAATGGAAATATGGGTTCCACATCTGTATAATATTGTGACCCTAACAATCCTTTTTCCTCTCCTGTAACGTGTAAAAACACTACCGATCTTCGAGGGCCGTTACCATCTTCTTTAGCTTTTTCAAATGCCTCCGCTATTTCCAACAATGCAACGGTTCCCGAGCCATCATCGTCAGCACCATTATTAATTTCTCCTTCCGAAGAGATTCCAATATGATCCAAGTGGGACGAAATAATTATATATTCGTTGGGTTTGTCCGTTCCTTGAATGAATGCCACCACGTTTTCCGAGTCAACCTCCTCATTCGAACTTTCGAACGCGAGAGTGACTTTGGTGTCAATTTCTCCAGGTGAATTGTTCGTTTCTATATTGGGCATAATGGCTTTAGCCAATGTTTGATCAATGAAAATGCTCGAAAAACTTTCATCTTCCAAATCTTTAAGATTCATCCTGCCACTACTATTATTTTTCATGTAATCGAAGCGACTCTTAAATCTAGGAAAGTTTTCTGAGTCAAAATATATAATGCCCTTTGCACCTTTATCTTGGGCCAATTGAATGCGCTTACCCGGAGATTCCGACATATTGCTCCATATGGATTCTTCAGATGAGCCGAGAGATAATATAAGTGCCATCATTGTTTACCGGTTCACCAGTTTTTACTAAAACCAATTTTCCAGCTACATCAATACCTTGGTAATCAGAATAGTTTTCATCTTCTATACCATATCCTAAATATACAACATCAATATTTTCTGATTTAGCCTTTGAAAAAGTTAGTACGTGTTCCCCCAATAGATAATCAGAGTTATTTATGCTCAATTTACCAATAGGAATATTGCTGATTTCAATAGGTACTTTTTGAAAATAATCCCCGTTGGACTGGGCGGCTGGAATCTGAAGACTCTCATATTCGGATTTTAGGTAATCAATGGCCTTTTTTTGTCCAGGCTGTCCGGTTTCCCGTCCTTCAAATTCGTCCGAAGCATAGGTGAACAAATGTTCTTTTAATTCTAATTCCGTAATAGTCTCTGCATATACTTTCGGGTCTACTGGTTCTAAAGAAACGGTTTCATTGGTTACCGTTTTTTGTGAGGAATTGCATGCGACGATAAGGCCAGCAACTAACCATACTATTTTTTTCATCGATTCTGTTTTTTATAAAAGTAATGTGTTGTCCAAAAAGGGTCTATAATCCAACAATCAATTAATGTTCCAAATACAATTGATGGTTAAATCAAATTTTCAAAAATAAAGAAAAGTAAGGTATTCATATTCATCAACAAGAGGAATCGGCCACAATTTTCCACTCCCCGTCGATTCTTTTAAAAATAATCAAAAAGGTACCAGTGGCATCGCCAACCTCCCTCTTTAAATAGTACTCTCCCATGACCCAGTAAGCATCATCATTAATTTTTGAAATATCGGCTATTTTAAAATTTAAAGTTCCGGTATGCGATTTGGTAGGATAGCGGATCTGGTAATTATCCAATGTATTTTGCCAACCTTTGGAAAGTTTGGCTCCACTATAAAATTTAAGTGAGTCGCTTTTCAAGTAACCGGACATGAACCCTTCAATACCTCCTTTTGTCCAACTTTGCTGTTGGTCGCTAAGAATCTTTTTGATTTGATTTATATCTTCTAAGTCGTTCCGGTGGTTCGTGCAGGATAAGCCAAGTAACATTATCAAAGCAAGAAATAAGTACCTCATTTTTATTTAGTTTATCGGTTCAATATAGAAAATAGAATTCAGTATCTTTAATTGCAAACCTCGTTATTGGTTACTTAACGAATGGTTTATCTTAAAGAGTAATTATTTACCAATATTTGACACATGGGCTTACCCTGTGCAATTTTATAATTTACAATGCAAATTAGAGATTTAGCGGAACAGCATTCAATTATTTCAAATCTTTTTGATTTTCCAAATACACCTGAAGAGTGGGAGCCTTATAAACTAAGTGAAGATCAGATAAATCATTTCAAGGAATATGGTTATGTTTACGGGATTAAGCTATTAGATGAAAATCAAATCAAACAATTACAACGGGAATTGGAGGAACTCATGAATCCTAAACATCCCGCGCATTCCCTTTTCTATGAGTTTCACAGTAACGAGTCCGAGAGACCAAGGTTCAGTTTTGTTTCATTCCTTGGGGCATTGGAGAATCACAGAGGGATTTCATGATGTACTTTGGAATCCAGCTTTTGTGATGGCTGCATTTCAACTGTTGGGTGAAAGGGCTGTTCGTTTTTGGCACGACCAACTTTTTTATAAACCAGCAAAACATGGTGGGGTAGTGGCATGGCATCAGGATTATTCCTACTGGATCCGTACCGTTGCTATGCAACATCTTACATGTTGGACAGGTTTGGACGATGCTACCATTGAAAATGGATGTTTATATTATGTTCCTAAAAGTCATACATGGGGATTGCTGGATGCCCCGTAACTTGCAGGTGATATGGAAGGACTGTTGAGGTATCTTACTGGAGAACAACGTGCGGAGTTTAATCCGGTTCCCATTCCATTAAAAAAGGGATATGCCACCTTTCACCATCCCTTAATGGTTCATGGATCCTATGAGAATAAATCGGATCGACCACGCAGGGCTTTTGTGCTCAATGTTTTTGCCGATGGTACTGTAAGCAATACGGATGACGAGCTTTTAAAAGGTGTCCCTCCAATTTCCAAAGGTCAAAAGATGGAAGGTAAATTTTTCCCGCTACTTTTTGGTTAGACCACGGTTTTCATTTGCCCATTGGCCCTTTTTTGACGCAATTTCATTTTGTTCAGAATAGCTTCCGGATAGTTATTGGGATCCTCTTCGGCTTCTAAAATTAATAGATCCTGTCCTTCACGGGGTTCCTTGAGGTCATCAGGATGGCATCCCAAGATTACCGCAGCCGTGTTGACGCCGAATGACTTGCCCCGGCCACACCATGGGATAGTATACTTGCCCCGCATAAGTAAAGATTTTCTATTTCGCTTTTAGCTTTATAGGCAAAAGGGCCAATATGTTTTAAGCTTTTCTCCGTTCCGTATACATTTCCCCTCGTCGTGTTAATATAATATTCATTCGTAATTGGAGTGCCCAGTTCTTTTAGAACAATATGATTTTTTATAGTAGGAATAACTTTTTCCGGACCCAAGATCATTTTTTGAATGAGCTCATCCTTAAATTGCAAATATTCTTTGGAACGCTTTTGGGCCTCGTCTTTATAAGGTTCAAAAGATTTGTAATCAATAAAGGTAATTACTTCGAGGCTATGATGTTTTCCATCAAAACTTGTGGGGTCTTTTAAAGTGGTACAACTAATGAATAGGGCCTTAAAGTAGTCTACCTTTTTTAGGTCGGTATTCATAATTCTATCAAAATACTCGTCCATATCCATATCGGGCATTACCCGGATATTTCCGAATCCAAACCGGCTTCCCTTACATCCATATCCACGGTTAAGAACAACATTAAGGAGGTGCAAGAATAAACGGTTTTATCCAATTTCTTTCTCAATTTGGAACTCAAGTACTGCTGACCGATAAGTTTGTTATATGTAATACCTATATCGGCATTTGAAACGATGTTTTTTGCAAAAATTTGTTCACCACTTTGCAATTCAACCCCAATGGCTTTTTTGGATTTACCTTCTTCTATCAGAATTCTTTTTACACCAGTAGAGGTTTTCAGATGTCCGCCATGTTCCTTAAACTTGTTGGTCATGGCTTTTACCATGGCGCCACCCCCGCCCATGGGATAATAACCACCTTTGAAATAGTGGTACATTAAGGCGGCGTGGAGAATAAAGGCGGCCTTTCTAGGTTGCAGCCCATGATCTCCACATTGTATATTAAGAATGTTTTTTAATAAAGGGTCTTTGATATGCCAATCAATGACGCGCCTTAAGCTAAATAGGGCGTATCTACCAAAATGCCTTGTTCTATAGGGGATGGTGAATTTTTTCCAAATACTTTTAATATAGGGCAAGGAATAGAGTTCTTCACTTGCCAGCCGAATGTACTTCAGGTATTTTTTAATACCCTTTTTTTCCTTCGGAAATCTTTCAATAAGGCGTTTTTCCAGTTCTTCCGGATTATCTCGGATAATCAAATCGATGCTTTCCTATTCTAACATGTTCATATGCGGATGGGTTCATCCTAAAAAACACCAAATCGTTGGCAATACCCAATCCTTTGTAAAGATTGTTGGTAGACTCCCCTTCTCCTAGGAGTCCTATATAATGCACACCTGGGGTAAATCGATGGCCGTCTAAATAAAAGCTATGGCACCACCCACCAGGAACATCATGCTGTTCCAGTAAAAGGACCGTTTGTCCAGCTCTTGCAAGACAAAGGGCTGCCGTAAGACCACCCGCACCTGATCCAATGATGATGTTGTCCCATTCTTGGAGGGTAATGTCCTTCGTTATTCCTGCTTTAGTCAAAGTTTAATTTTTCAGGGCCTTTTTTATAGCATCTTCTACCAATGGTTCCATAACCTTATATCCTTCAACAGTTGGATGTACTTCGTCCTCGGCATATTTTTTTGGTAGCCCGTTTCGTTCATCAGCCATTTCTGAAAAATAATCAAGATAGACATGGCCTTTATTTTCGGCGTACTTCTTAATCATTTTGTTCAGTTTCACTATTTTTCCAGCTGGTTCCATTCCCGGTTTCCAAGGATAATCATACGCTGGCAGTGTGGATGATAAAATTACCTTTATATCATTGGCATGGGCTATTTCTGCCATCCCCTTTATGTTGTCCATGATCATTTCAAGGGTTGAGGACCCGTATTTCCGGCAATATCATTGGTGCCGGCTAGGATAACCACTACCTCCTGGTTGTAGGTCTACAACATCCTGCCGAAAGCGAAGCAACATTTGAGGGGTGGTTTGGCCACTGATTCCCCTATTTACATATGGTTTTCCTTCAAAGAATTCGGGTCTTGAATTCAACCAGCCTATGGTTATTGAGTTTCCCATAAAAACTACCCTATCTTCCCCATTTTTAGGAACTCCAACTTCCTTATTAGCTTCCTGGAACATTTTTAAGTTGGCCCAGTCCTGTGCATTCGAAACGGTAAGGGTGAAGAAAGCAAATATGTATACGTATTTCATTGTTGTTCGTTTTGGTTAAAATGACTTGACATTAAATTAGTTATAGCTGTCCTATTTCTTTTTCTGATAAAGGAACATTTTGAATGATATGCTGTTTTGTTGGCCGTTGTGATATCAAGTATGCAAATAAACAAATGGAAATTACAAAGGGTAGTGCATTACCTGAATTCATATAAATAAAGATACCGATAAAGGCTGGAGCTTCAATCAGAATGTATTTAATATTGGAAGCCGACTTAAATTTTTGCAATTTTAATTCAATAGAGTCTTGAACGGATAGTTTGGCCATTTGCTTTTTAAAAAATAATTGACTCCCAAAATAACCCAGTAATGCCAAAACAGGGACAATAAATAAAAATAATCCGAGACCTTCGGTATTGGTATTAAAGCCGCTCACTTGCATATATGCAAATACACAAAACAAGAATAGGCCCATGATCAAGAAAGTATGCATTATCGATAGGGTTCTTATAAAATTTTTAATATCCATAAACGAAGATTAGAGTATTTTATACAAGGATAGTATATTTTAATGGTATAAAGTAATCCGAGTTTGAAGGTATTGCAACTTTTGATATCTTTAGCTGCTTATGGTCAGAATCATACTAACAAGTTTTTGTTCACTCTATTTTCTTAGTGTGAATGCCCGGATAGGGGAAGACAAGGTCTTACATTTTGTGGGTGGCAACCTATTTGGTATGGTAGGGGCAGGTGTGGCCAATCAGATTTCAGATGGGAACAGGGCCTGGACTTTCGCTGGTTCTGTTGGAGGAAGTTTGCTTATTGGATTGGCCAAGGAAAGTATTGATCAAAACCAATATGGGGGTTGGGACAATTCCGATTTACTAGCCACTGTGCTTGGAGGGGTTAGTGTAGGTGTTACTATCGATGTTTTCAAACAAAAGAAAAAAAGAAAGCGAGAGCAACTTTATAGAGATGCAATCGGATTGAAAATCGAATACGATAAACAACCCATAGAAACTATCTCTCCGGAAACCTCGCTTTCCATTTTGGCCATTTCGCCTCGTGTACTTAGCGAAACTTATTAATATTTGGCACTTTTACCGTTTGTCAAAGTCTTATTGATAAAATCACGTATATCATTATTGGCTTTCTCAAGGTCCTCTTTTCTTAAGTACATCATATGACCGGAACGGTACCCTTTAAAGCTGAAACGGTCTTTCATTCTACCACTTGGATCAACTTGCCACATAAGGTATTTTGCATTGAAATAGGTAGTGGCACCATCATAGTAACCGGATTGTACCATAACATTAAAATAAGGATTTTGAGCCATGGCCTGTCTTAGGTTTTCCCTGGTATTCTCATCTGAGTTATCCCATGGATGCACCGGCCCGAACATATTGTATTTTACATCGGTCTTGAATTTAAGTTCTTCCTGCAAATAATAATTAATGGCTGGTGTAAAGCTATGTAACCAAGAGGTTAGCTCAGAATTATAATCCGGTCGCATGCCCATCAATTGTTTGTCCATACCTAAGTATCTCGGAATCCAAACGACCAACAGTATAACCTCCCTTTTCCTTCAAGAGATTTTTCCGAGAAAAATCCTGTTGGTACTGATAAGTTTTGGTCTATTATATCTTTTGCTTCAAGCCCGTAATAATAAGCCATTTTTTCAGCTATTTCCGATTTCTCTTGGGAGGAGATAAAACCACCTTTGGCCAATGCGGGAATCAAGGTATTGATAGTATACTCCTCGGATTCAGGTAATATTTCCAATAAATCCTTGCTCTGTAGTTGCGAAGGTAAAGCCTTATGATGCCAAGCAGCCGCCGTATAGTACGGCAAGTTGATAGCCTCGGCAACAGGCCCGGAATTTCTGATTATCTTATAATCTGCTGGGGATACCAGAATAACTCCGTTCAAGTACATCCACTGTTGATTCTGTAGTTCCAACGAAAGCCCCATGACACGTGCACCGCCATAACTTTCGCCGATAAGGTATTTTGGCGAACGCCATCTATTGTTTCCGGTAACAAAAGTATTCAACCATTCTGCTAGATATTTGATATCCGCATTGATCCCGAAAAACTTTTTACTAGTCCACTTTCTCACCAGATTCGGGTATTGTTCTTGAATAACCCGTATTGGCCGGGTTTACATAAACTACATCTGTTACATCCAAAACAGAATAGGGGTTTTCACTTACACCATAAGGTTGTACAGGAAATCCTTCATCATCAATCTTTAATATTCTAGAATCGGTATATGCCAAATGCATCCATACGGAACCGGAACCGGACTACCATTAAAAGAAATTAGCAAGGGCCTGGAAGCTCGATCCCTTACATTATTCCGAGTATAGTACGTATAGTGCAAAGGATGCTATGGCTTCCCCATTTTCGTCCCAAACGGGTTGTGTACCTGTTTTGGCGGTATAATCGATAGAAGTACCGTTGATAACTACATTGTGCTGGGTAGTCACCGTTGTATCTACAGGGAGGGTTCTACCCTGGGCATTGGCTTGAAAATTAAATACTAAAAAAAGAGTGGAAAAAAATAAAAGTTGTTTCATGTTTATTTTGAATTAGTCACCTAAAAATAACCAATAATTGTATAAATCAATTTTATCAGGCTGCATAAAAAATTCAATTTTATTCTTGTTATATTTAAAAGTGTATCAAATTGGTCAATTCATAATAATATTCATTAAAAATGAAGATATTCTCTAGACGCGACTTTGGGATGACCCTTGGAAAAGGCATCACTGCTACCACATTATTAGGTAGCACTAGTCTTGCTTGCGCTAATATAACTAAGGCCCAAAATAAAAAATTAGGTATCGCCTTGGTAGGTCTTGGTAGTTACAGCACCTATCAATTGGCTCCATCCCTACAGGATACCGAGCATTGCTATTTGGCAGGAATCGTTACCGGAACCAAGGAAAAGGAAAAAATATGGCAGGACAAATATGGTATTCCTAAGGAGAATATTTATAACTATGAAAATTTCGATTCCATTGCGAAAAACGATTCTATTGATATTGTATATGTAGTATTGCCAAACAGTATGCATGCGGATTTTAGTATTAGGGCCGCCAAAGCTGGTAAACATGTTATATGTGAAAAGCCAATGGCCGTTAGCGTAGAGGAGTGCGATGCCATAATCGATGCTTGTAACAAAGCCGGAGTAAAACTTTCTGTTGGCTACCGTATGCAGTCCGATCCCTATACGAAGGAGGTAAAGAAATACGTGGCCGAAAAAACATTTGGAGATGTTCATTTTGTTTCTTCGGATTCAGGATACATATCCGAGAGGCAACCCTGACCAATGGCGTTTAAATATAGATTTATCCGGTGGTGGGGCATTGATGAATATGGGGGTCTATTCTATTCAGACTAGTATTTATGGATGTGGAGCCAATCCTAGTTCGGTGTCCGCCCAAGAATTTAGTACTATGCGCGAATATTTTAAGGAAACGGATGAAACCATCACGGCCCAATTTGAATTTCCAAATGGAGCAATCGCCCATATGATGACTTCCCATAATGCAAATGGAAATAGGTTGAAATCGCATTGTAGCAATGGTTGGTTCGAGTTAGACCCTGCACATACTTATGAATCCATAAGTGGAAGAACTTCCAATGGCAATGTCATAAGTTTTCCCCATCAAAGGCAACAGGCCCTGCAGATGGATGATTTTGCCAAACATATTTTAATGGGTACTCCTAATGTGGCTCCAGGGGAAATGGGTAAAAGAGACATGATTATTGTAGAGGCCATTTATAGATCCATCGCAGAAGGTGGTAAAAAACAACTTTTGGATTTGGGGAATATGGGCATTGTCAGTTAGAAATTCTCAAAAACCCCTAATCCAAAGAGGGCAAAATCATATTTCACGGGGTCTACTGAATCTAATCTTCGTAAGCTTTTATCCAATTCTTCGAGAGCTTTTGCATCGTTTTGCTTACGTTTCAACAATTTTAGTTTCCTTGCGACATTTCCGAGTGTACGTCTAAGGGGCATGATAATTTCGATGATGGGATGTCCTTCCACAAGCCAAAGTCGACTTGGTTTTTCGCATCGCGTACCATCCATCGCAAGAACATGTTAATCCGTTTTGCAGCGGAGCCCTTTAAGGGGTCGGAAACATGTTTGGCCGTACGTTGTTGAAAGGGAAGTTCAAAAAAGACTTTTTTGAAAGTTGATATTGTGGGCTGGAGGCTTGTCTTACGTTGGTTTTGTGTAAAAACACCTTCGAGGCCCCCATAATTTTCATAAATATTCTTTAGGCTCTTGATAAAATAAATTAGGTCAGTGCTATTAAATGTCCTGTGAACAAAGCCTTTCAAGGTCTCTAAATGCGGGATGGAATGGTTAACTACAAAATCATGGGGGTCATTATCCATCATTAACATCATTTTATTCGCATTGTTGATGATGCTTTTTCTATTTCCCCAAGCAATGGTCGCCGTTAAAAAGCCACTAATCTCTATATCTTCTTTTTTGCTAAATAAATGTGGTATCTGAATAGGATCAGATTCCAAAAATGTTGGATTGTTGTATTCAATCACCTTTTGGTCCAAAAATTCCTTTAGTTCTTTTTTGTTCATTCAATCGGAATATCTAATATCTTGAACATAAAAATAGGATCGGCAAGTATCAGGTTGTAAAGTGCATGTAGCAAAATGGAAAAGATAAGCCCAAACTTTACCCTAGTAAATCCCAATAATATACCAGCTGCAAGTTGTGGCGCCACCAAAATAGGGGAGAGTATTATATTTTGAAGGTTTAGTTCATAATTGGTAATATGCATAAAACCAAACCCCAACGTCAATAAATAAAATATAAATGGGAATAGTTTTGAATGCTTGAACCAAATCATGGGTCCCCTAAACAATAATTCTTCCATTACAGGAGCCCCTATTACTGCGAATAATAAAAGATAGATGGCTGGATAATTTTCTAGAAAATCGTCCATGGCATGTTTGCCTAAATCTAGATTAAATAATGTTTCTATCAGCCCAATTAATATGCTCAAGACCACACTGGCAGAAATAGCGAGTACTGCCAACTTGAGGATAAACTTTAATTTCTCCCCAGCGGTAAAGGAATCCTCTTCTTTGTACAGCGGTTTATTCAAAAACTGGATAATCTCCTCTAACATTGTTTTGTTTTAGGAAAGAATAACCTCCTTGTCAACAATTTTGCCATCTACCATGGTCAATTTTCTATCGGCCATTTCTGCCAAATCCTCATTATGGGTAACGATCACAAAGGTTTGCCCAAATTTTTCCCTCAGTTCAAAAAACAAATTGTGAAGGTTGTCAGCACTTTCAGAGTCGAGGTTACCACTTGGCTCATCGGCGAAGATGATGGAAGGATTGTTGATCAATGCTCGGCCACGGCGACTCTTTGCTGTTCTCCCCGTGAAAGTTCCGAAGGTTTATGGTCATATCTATGGTATAGTCCCAAAAAGTCCAATAATTCCTTGGCCCTATTTTCCGCTTCTACTTTAGGTGTCTTTTTGATGAAGGCCGGAAGGCATACATTTTCCACAGCTGTAAACTCGGGTAAAAGTTGATGGAATTGAAAGATAAAACCGATATGCTCGTTTCTGAATTTGGCCAGTTCCTTATCTGATAATCGGGTGGTATCCGTGCCATTAACGATTAAAGTTCCCTCATTGGTGTTCGTAAGAACGTCTAACGTTCCTAAAATCTGTAAGAGTGTCGTTTTTCCCGCACCGGAAGCTCCTACAATGGATACGATTTCACCCTGTTTGATGTGCAGGTCAACGCCTTTTAGTACTTCCAATTCCCCATAATATTTATGGATGTTTGTGGCTTTAATCATATTATGGTTTCTTGAGGCAGTGAAATTAAAGAATGGGTTTCAGATAAAAAAATTCCTCTCCAGTAACAATTATAACCGAATCTCATGGAATATGCGCTGTATTGCTTATTTCGTATGAATATTTATAATTTAACGATATATTGGCTATCAATGATGTTACATTGAATATTTTTGTTCAATATTTTATT
Organism: Maribacter litopenaei; assembly: GCF_025244665.1. Taxonomy (GTDB): domain Bacteria; phylum Bacteroidota; class Bacteroidia; order Flavobacteriales; family Flavobacteriaceae; genus Maribacter; species Maribacter litopenaei. The sequence goes on from NZ_CP104205.1 coordinate 1,656,115, forward strand.
TATTTACTTAAACATAATAAATGTCTCCATACAGAAATTTAGAAGAATATAATATGGATATTACCGATGAGATTAAAGAAAAATTCTCGTCGGTCATTGACGAAATAGGGGAGGACAAACATAGGGAAGGTCTTTTGAAAACACCGGAGAGGGCTGCCAAGGCAATGTTGTTCCTAACCCAGGGATACAAACAGGATGCGGAGGAAATCCTAAAGGGAGCTATGTTTAAAGAGGACTATGATGACATGGTCATCATAAAGGACATAGAACTCTATTCTTTGTGTGAGCATCACATGCTACCATTTTTCGGAAAGGCCCATGTAGCCTATATTCCCAATGGGCATATTGTGGGACTCAGTAAAATTCCAAGGATTGTGGACGTATTTGCACGACGTCTGCAGGTACAGGAACGATTGACACATGACATCTTAGAATGCATCAATAATACGTTAAAACCAAAAGGAGTAGCGGTGGTGATTGAAGCATCCCATATGTGCATGATGATGCGAGGAGTCCAAAAGCAAAATTCGGTTACCACGACCTCTGGTTTTAGGGGACAATTTGAGAAAATTGAAACTCGAAACGAGTTCTTAAAATTGATAAGCTCAGATCTTTCATAGATTGTACTTACCAGTGAAATTTGGCATTGTTATTGTCCATTCCAATAGGATGTTTAATTTTATAATATGTCAAAAACAACGGATAAAAAGTATAAGCAGTTATTCTTAGGGCTTCTTTTCGATGCCATTGGAATGCTGTCCTTCGCAATTCCATTTGTGGGTGAATTTTCCGATGTCATCCGGGCACCTTTGTCCGGCTGGTTGATGACCGGAATGTACAAAGGAAAAATAGGTCAGGCGGCCGGAGTGGTAACTTTTATTGAAGAGATTATTCCCGGTTTGGATGTCATACCTACTTTCACCATTATGTGGTTCTACACCTATGTTTTTAAATCGGCCAAAAAACAAAAGACGATAGAAGTATAGTTTCTTCCGAATTTTAAAAGATGTAACTTTAGGAACAAATGAAAGCATCTTGAAAAGAAGAAATTTTGTAAAAAAGGCTGGTGCGGGAGGATTATCCTCCGTAGTGCTGAGCGATATTGTATTTAGGGATTTTATGCCCAAAGAATATGTTCCCTTGGCCTTTCAAGACCCAAACCCTTTTGAAATATTCGATAAAGACCCTGAAATGGTCTTGCTCAATGATAAGCCTTGGAATATGGAGGCCCGTGCACATCTACTGAATGATGCCATTACCCCTAACAAATACATGTTCATACGAAACAATGGTATTATACCTCAGGATATGGACATTGCCACATGGACTTTAACGTTTGACGGGGAGTCTGTGAAGAAGAAGAAAGTATATACGCTCGAAGAGTTAAAATCAAAATTCAAAAACTATACTTACCAATTGACGCTTGAATGTGGCGGTAACGGCAGAAGTGAATTTAACCCACCGGCAAAGGGTAATCAGTGAATCGTTGGAGCCGTTTCCTGTGCTGAATGGACAGGAGTACGATTGCGCGATGTTTTACAGGATGTGGGCATTAAAAACGATGCGGTATATATTGGCTATCATGGTGCGGACTTACACCTATCAAGAAATCCCAACTTGGAATCTATTTCTCGTGGTGCACCCATGACCAAGGCCTTACAAAATGAAACACTCTTGGCATTTAAGATGAATGGGGAGGATATTCCACTAGCTCATGGCTACCCATTAAGATTGGTGGCTGGTGGATGGCCAGCTTCGGTATCGGGTAAGTGGATTAATAGAATTAGTGTTAGAAATAAAATCCATGATGGTGAAAAAATGGGAGGTAGCTCCTATAGGGTTCCCTGTGAAACTGTGGCCCCTGGGGAAGAGGTGCCTGATGAAAATATGTGTATAATTGAGTCCATGCCGGTCAAATCCCTGATAACCTTTCCCAAGTCTCGGAGCCATTACATCTATGGATAAGGCATTTCATATTTCCGGTCATGCCTGGGCCGGAGAATTTGAAGTGCAAAAAATGGAATGTTCCATCGATTTTGGTACTTCGTGGCACACCTGTAATTTAAAGCCTCCCGTAAACCGTTTGGCGTGGCAGCATTTTGACCGATTGGTTAAATTTCCAAAAAAAGGATACTATGAAGTATGGGCAAGGGCCACGGATAGTGAAGGAAATACGCAACCTATGGTATTGCCGGGTTGGAATCCCAAAGGGTATCTCAACAATGCATGTCACAGAATTGCAGTAAAGGTCCTTTAAGTCCAATCTAGTAAATAGCTGATGAAAAAATCGACATACGCCTTTTTAGCTTTTTTGGCCCTAGTGTTCATGATCTTGGGTGTAACCTTTTTGTTTCTGAAGGATTCGAAAAATAGTAGTAGTAAGGATTCCAATTTAACAGAGGTGGAGATTGATAGTTCTGACCAGATTGTAGATGGTATTCACGTAGGTACTGGATTGGTGGAAGCCGAAGGTCTACAAGAAGTGATTACCAATTGTACTACATGTCACTCCTCCAAGTTGATCATTCAGAATCGTATGGATAAGGAACAATGGATTGCCACCATTCGTTGGATGCAGGAAACACAGGGACTCGGGATTTGGGAGAAAATCAAGAAATCATCGTGGATTACCTTACTAAAAATTATCCAACCTTCAAAAAGGGTAGGAGAGCTGCATTAACGGATATTGAGTGGTATCCATTGGAGTCAAATTAAATTCTCATCAAAAATTTTTTGGGAAAGGAATATTATTTTTTACTTCCGATTATCCAAAGGACCGTTCCCGTTCCTGCAAGTCCGGCCCCAGCGCCGAGCATAACGACCCCAAAACCACCACGGGCATCGCCTGAACAATTTCCATTCACACATTCATAGTATAATTCGTCAGCCCCGGCTACCATAATGCCTCCAATAATTGCCAAAGGTACTCCGATATACGTCAAAATTCTTCCGGTTTTTTCCAAGGGATGCCTTCTTCTTTTAAAGGGATATTCCATGTTTAAACGCTCATTGAGAGCACGAAAGTCATTGTCCACTGACATTATAAGACTGAATTCTGTACGATTGGTATTTAAATACTGATACAATTCGAAATTTTCAGAAGCCAAGGTGGTATAATCAACCCCATAGCTATCATCAGGAAATTCCACGTTTTGGAAATTTGAATAATTCAGTACGTTTTCCTGAGCAAAAATGTTGAATGAGATTAAAGAAAAGATAAAAAGAAAGTATCGTTTTGTGAGGTTCATAATTTTTATGGTTAGGTTTAGTTTTTGGCTGTAACGCATAAAAAATAAGAAAAGTCTTTCAAAATTAAATTTGAAAGACTTTTTTTTCTAAGTTTTGATGTCGTAAACTAGAACGGTATACTAACCCCAATATTGAAATTTCTTCCAATATTGGATATGCCATCACTCTTTAACCTTGATAAATGGGAAATGTAATTTTCATTTAATAGATTGTTTGCGCTCAATTTTAATCCAACGGATTGATTACCTATTGAAATAGAAGTACCCAAACCAAGATTTAGGAGATTATAACCCTCGGTGGGTGTTTCAAATGTACTCACCTTATTCTGTCTGAAAAACGAACGAAGTGTAATAAAACCATAGCTATTGGATACTGTTTTGCTCGAGTTGTTAAATTCAAATCTCAAGGTATTGTTCCAATTATTGGCGGGAATTAAAGGGAGGTTGTTTCCGCTATCCAAATCTCCATTCACGATAGAAAAATTACTCTCCAAATGCAGCCAATCCAATGGATGTGGGTGGTAGTGCAAACCTATTTCCCCACCATGGAGTACAGCATTTTGTTGTAGATAAAGAAAAACAGGGTCTCCATCCACAAATTCACCATTCGGTTCCAAATAGATATAATCAGAGATGCTGTTATAAAATCCATTTACATACACTTCCAAATGTTCATTTTTAAATTCAACGGAAACATCGGTTTGTACATTACGCTCATTATCCAAATCGGATTTCCTATTTCGTATCTATTGGCACCTTCATGGGTTCCATTTGAAGTGAGTTCCGCAAGGTTAGGGGCCCTAAAGCCGGAAGCTATGTTTAGACGTCCTGTTAATTGTTTGCTAAAGTCTATTTTATAGCCAGCCGCTAGATTAAAACTGTTAAAGTTTCTGTCCAATTCGGCAATGTAATCAGGGTCGCCTAAAACACCATTTTCATCACTGTTAATGTTCCTAACATCATATCTTATACCCAGTTGTAGGTCACTTTTACTAAAATGGGTATGGGAAGTTGCCAGTATTCCAAAATCATTGGTAGTCGCATCTCGGAATCAACAACTCTTCCCCAAAATTACTGTTGGTTTGGTTCATTCCCTGAACTCCAATGATGGCCTCGTTTGTTCCAAATTTGGGAAGGTTATATTGCAAATTATAACTGAAGGTTTTAAGTTTCATGTCCAATGCCGCCTCTTCACCATGTTCTTCCTCTACCACTGGTTCTTCCTCCTCATCCCCATGATCATGATCTTCAAATTCTTGTCTATTATTTTGTGTGTACCCAAATATGGCCTGCAAGCTGGAGTTCTTAAAATAAAAATTAGATTTAGAACTGATAATATGACTGGTAATATCTTGATAAGGTTCTAATGCTACTCTTTCCCTATTCTGTAATCCAATTTCCTCTCGGAATTCCTAAAACGGAATTATTATAATTATACCGAAGTTCCGTATTGAAATTGGTCAGCTGATAACCTATACCCGTCTTTAAATCGTATTCCTTGAATCGGGAATTGGTCACCCGTTCCCCATTTCCAGTTTTGTAATCTGCATGCGTAGCACCTCCAATTCTTGCCAAGAATTTGAATTTGTCCGAAGAGGTTTTAATTCCCCCGTTACCATTAAACCCAATCGTATTTGAAAAATAATTAAGGTTAACATCACCTTCAGTATTGTTGGAAGATGCAAATCTTTACGGGTTCAGATAAAGAACCCCACCAAGAGCATCCGAACCATATAATAAGGAGGCGGTCCCTTAATTACTTCCACACTTTCAATACCGGCATCACTGATGCCTAGTCCGTGCTCATCTCCAAATTGCTGGTTTTCCAATCGGATTCCTTGCGTATAGGTTAAAACCCTGTTAGAACTGAGCCCCCTGATGACCGGTTTCCCTATACCAACCCCAGTAGAAACACTTTCTACACCGGGAATATTGGTAATACCATCCGATAAATTTATGGCACCTACCGTTTTAAGTTCTTGCACACTGGCGCGCTCCACTTTCATCACATTTTCGCGCTGTAATTTGTGAAAAGGTGTGGAAACGATTACTTCTTCCATTTCTATGGCGCTAGGTACCAAGGAAACGGAATATTCTGTGCCTGGCGAATCAATTTCAATGTTTTCGGACACGGTTTTGAACCCAAGATAGGAGAGAATAATCTTAAAATTTCCTTTGGGTAAATTGGCTATTTCGTAATAACCGTTTATATCAGTTATCGTGCCTTTTTCAAGTTGAGGAAAATAGATGGAAACCTGTTCCAAAGGTTCTCCGCCTTCATTATTGGTTATGGTTCCGGTTAATGTGTTCTGTGAAAATGTATTATTATAAAATAGCATCACAAATAGGATGCAGTAAATATTTCTCATACTGATTAATTTGTTTAAGAGTTTGTAAATGATGTAAACCAATGAAGTTGTTATACAACTGGCGATCCTCTTAGAACAAAATGTAATCGTTGATATTTACTTAAAAAAAAGTAATGGTTTATGACTTTAGTGCCTTTAAAATTGGGTTCTATCAATTCCGGTTCTTCAAGATTGAAACAGAATAAGGATGATAGTTGATATTTATGGAAATCACAATCAAATTCAATTTCGTGTATATGCAGATTTCCTTTCTCTACACAAAGTAGTTCCTTATGTTCATATATTCCGTGGCCAATTTTGATAAAGTAAGGCGTAAAAAGACAGGCTAAAAGTAACATAGCCGTAAATGGGTATAGAATATGGTTCTTCCACCACATATTACAAAGCTAAGCATAGCAGGGTAGAAGCAGCTGTTAATAATTTATTAAATTAATGGAACAAAAAGCCTAGCCCCATTCTTTTGAGCATCTTTTTTTCAAAGGATCAAAAGAATTTGAACTGGCCGAACAACCATCCATAGGCTACCGAAGTATTTGGTAAAACGGAAAAATGAGTAAAATCCGTAAAGTCCAGTATAAAGTTGTAGCCCACCAGGTGTCAGGAAAATTTTCTTGTTGCAGCCCAATTAGGTTTAAAAATGGTTTTGCAACATATACAGAAGAGGAACCGGTGATGGCAAAAACAATGAATATGATAACAAGCTGAAAATTATTCTGTATACCCCAACGGTCCTTTAATTTCTGCATCTAGGTAGATTTGTAGGGCAAATATAACTCCTAAATTCTTGGTAAAAAATGATCGAGTCTTTGGTTATACTTTCTTTGGAAATAGATGAAATAATTATAAAGTTTATAGTTCACTTCATACCCATAATCTATATTCCTTTCATAATTGATTTGCAGTTCATATAATAAAGGACTAAAACGTTGTGGTTGTAAAACCCTTTGGTTCCATTCAATGACCATCAACCTGTTTCTGTTTTCCAAGAAAGACTGTGAATAATAGCCTTCTGGTCGAGCAATGGAATTTAGCCAAGTGTTAAAACCTGGTTCAATGATAATGATTTCATACTCTGTTTCCTCATTGGCAATGGTGATGGTATCTCCTTCTGTTTCATTGAACAGTTCCTTTTCTTGGTCGGAAATGTCAATGGTCTCTTTGGTTCCTACACAGTACACCAATGAAAGGGTAATGGTGAACATCCCTAAAACCTTTAACACCTTGATTAATATCTTCTTATTCATAACAAGAAGATACAAAAAAGCCGTTTGAGTGATCAAACGGCATACGTTAAATAAGGTTAAAATGCATCTATTTTCCAAAAAGACCTCCCAATAGACCGCCTAGTCCGCCTTTCTTTTTACTGGTTCCCATGACCATTCCGGCCACATCGTCCGGAATGCTGCCATCACCATCTGCATCTAACAAAGTGGTAATAAGGCTTTGGTTTTGTTTTGGCTGTCCGCCCAACATGCTACCTAAAAGTGCATTCATCCCTGTAGAATCGTTTACCCTATTTTGTGAAGTTTCCCTTCCCAAATAGCCCATAACGATGGGAGCAGCTATTTTAAGAATTTGGCTTACAGTTCCAGCATCCATGCCGGATTTTTGACTTAACGCGTTCTCTACCTGTGGTTGCTGACCCCCAAAAACATGACCTAGGATTCCGGCTCCATCGTTCATTACGGAATCATCTACACCTCCTTGAAAAAGCCCACCGAGGTTGTCCAAAATACTACCGTCGTGCTTGTTGTTAAGGGCGTTCATTAAACCTTCCGCTCCACTGGGTGATTTCACATTTTTCTTCATTGCTCCCAATAATAGGGGCATGGCCATGCTCAATACATCCGCGGTTTTGCTTTCTCGGTTGGTTGGTCTGCCCGGCGACACCACTTATTACTTGTTTGCCTATAGGGCTATTTAATAAATCTAATAATCCTGCCATTTTAATAGTTAATTTAATGTTCTGACCGTAATGTACGAAAAGAGTTCATAAAATTTGTAATAAAGCACTATTTAAACCGAGAAATTATCTGCTCTGCCAACTCAATTCCTATTCTATCCTGAGCTTCATTGGTGGCCCCACCAATATGAGGTGTCAACGATATTTTTGGATGCATTAAAATCCTGATTTCCGGTCCGGGTTCGGATTCATAAACATCCATTCCCGCAAAGGAAACCTTGTCGCTTTCCAAGGCATCAACAAGTGCTACCTCATCAATAACACCACCTCGGGCAGCGTTGATAATACCTACTCCATCCTTCATTAGTTCAAACTCCTTTCTCCCCAACACGTAATTTTTTTGTGCAGGTACATGAACGGTAATAAAGTCAGACGCTTTAAGCAACTCTTCCTTTTCTGTTTTCTTTAAGTTGAAAGTGACGGATTGCCCATCAAAAAAACTGAGGGTTAAGGAAACCTCTTCCAATAATGGGTCAAAGAAAAGAACTTTCATTCCTGCACCTAGCGCCAATTTTGCCGTGGCCTGACCAATCCTTCCAAACCCTATAATACCCAATGTTTTGCCCGCAAGTTCCTTTCCTTTTCCATAGGATTTCTTTAGTTGCTTGAATTTGCTATCACCTTCCAAGGGCATATTTCTATTGGCATCATAAAGAAATCGGACGCCACCGTACAAATGGGCGAATACCAATTCTGCTACCGACAGGGAGGAAGCCGCGGGAGTATTGATTACATGAATCCCTTTTTTTTGGGCATATTCCACATCAATATTGTCCATGCCCACACCACCACGTCCAATGAGTTTCAGTTCGGGGCAAGCATCGATCAAATCTTTGGTCACCTTTGTGGCACTGCGTACCAAAAGCCCCTTAACGTTATTCTCGTTAATAAAATTACCAAGCTGCTCTTGGGCAACCGTCGTGGTTAGAACCTGAAATCCATTTTTTTCAAGAAGTGAAATACCTTTATCAGATATTCCATCATTCGCCAATATCCTCATTCCTTTATGCTTTCCTTTCCATTTCGCTCATAACATCGACCAAAACACCCACGCTCTCCAATGACAGTGCATTGTACATACTCGCTCTATATCCACCAACGGATCGGTGTCCATTTAGTCCATTTATTCCCGCCTCTTTTAACATGGCATCGAAAGTGTCTTTAAGTCCTTCTTCGGCCGGATTGAACGTTGCATTCATGTTAGAACGGTCATTTTTATTGGCGTAGCCTTCAAATACAGGATTAAGATCAATTTCAGAATATAGTAATTGGGCCTTTTTTTCATTGATTTCCTCAATAGCGGCAATACCTCCCATATTTTTCAACCACTCCAAGGTTAGCATGGAGGTGTACACGGCAAAAACTGGAGGTGTGTTAAACATGCTCTCCTTATCAATATGTATTTGATAATTCAACATAGAGGGTATTTTTCTAGAAACCTTGCCCAAAATATCATCTTTGACTACTACAAGTGTTGTTCCAGCCGGCCCCATGTTTTTTTGTGCCCCGGCATATATCAAATCGAATTTCGAGAAATCGAGGACACGTGAAAAAATATCTGAGCTCATATCACAGACCAGAGGTGCATCTGTTGTTGGAAATTTTTTAAACTGTGTTCCGTAAATGGTATTGTTGGAGGTCAGATGCAGATAATCCAAACCTGATGGAACTGCATATCCTTTCGGTATGTAGTTAAAATTCTCGTCTTTGGAAGAACCTACCTCAACCACTTCCCCAAAAAGCTTGGCCTCTTTTATGGCCTTATCGCTCCATGTACCGGTATTTAAGTAACCCGCTTTTTTTTCTAAAAGATTGTAGGCTACCATTAAAAACTCCATACTGGCTCCACCTTGTAAAAATAGGGCATGATATCCCTTACCTTCAAGATTCAACAATTCAAGAACCAAAGAACGTGCCCGTTCCATGACGGCAACAAAGTCCTTGCTTCGATGGGAGATTTCTAATAATGATAGACCCGAACCATTAAAATCCATAACGGCTTCAGAGGCTTTTAGAAGTACTTCTTTAGGAAGGACACAGGGTCCGCACTAAAATTATGTTTTTGCATTTTTTAATTGATTAAGGGGTTAAAGGTCAGAAATTTCCATTGATTTAGAATACACATAGATCAATTATTGGAGGATGTTTTTAACAAGAATTCAACAGTGTCCACGCCATCGGCATAGTCCCATAGGGTTGGCTTTTGGGAATCGCCAAAAGGAATATGGCCTGCGCCGTCATCGGATGAGACAATGCATTGGATTTTATCTGCATCCTGCATCAATTTTTCCTTTAGATCCTCCTTATCTTCATAGAACTCATAAAACACCGAAGCTATAGGAGAGGCATAGCTTTCATCCTCTTTTAACAAGAGGAAGCCATTATCCAAAAACTTGAACTCGCTCATTAGATACACTGCTTTGTTGTAATCATAGTTATTCGCGTATTTGGTCTCCTCGATGATATCCTTAAATGGGAATATGGCTTTGTAAATGTGATCAAAGTTATACCCTTTGGGTACCATAAGCTTTGAAACACTTCTACAGCCCAGGCCATAATATCTAAAGATATCCTCACCTAGGAGAGTCAGCTCTTCCTTTGTTTCACCACCCTTTAATATGGCAACTGAGTTCCTATTTCTTCGAATGATATTTGGTTTTTTTCCAAAATAATATTCAAAGTAACGCGCAGTATTATTACTTCCTGTGGCAATGACCGCATCGAAATCGGGTAAAATTTCATCAGTAAACTGTACGGTATCCGAAAATGAGGGTTCAATGGATCGTAGATACTCGGCAAGAAATGGCAATAACAATTTGTCATTACTGGATAATTTAACCAGTGCCTTGTTTCCAGTAATCAACACCGATAGAAAATCATGGAAACCTACCAAAGGTATATTGCCTGCCATAATGATGGCTACTGTTAGCGGGGTACATCCTTTTTGTTCATACTTGCCCAGCCAATGGTTTAAATTATCTAAAGAGAGCGTCTTGGACCACTCTTTAAAGGCAAAGGTGATATTTTCTTTGGTAAACCATCCGTTTTGGTTACTCGCACGAAGGACAACTTCATCCAATTTATGAAACCAGTTTTTTTGCTCAACGTCCAATTCAGCATTTCCATTGGCGAAATCGCAATAGTTGCCTAGAAATTCTCCGAGTTTAACAAAAGCTTTTGTAGTTTCTAGTTGTTGTGCCATTATATTTGTATACAAGTTTACTAGGGTTTACTTTTGTGCAAAAATAAGACACTGAATTTAAAAAAGAGCTGAATTTTAATACCCAAAGGTGTTATAAATTTTGGACTCAATATTTATTTAAAAAATAATTATGGCAATAATAATAACAGATGAATGTATAAATTGTGGGGCTTGTGAACCGGAATGTCCAAATACCGCAATTTATGAAGGAGCGGATGAATGGAGATATGGTGATGGGACTTCACTGAAAGGCGATGTCGTTCTACCCAATGGGAAAGCCATAAACGCTGAGGATGCCCAAGAACCGATTAGTGATGAAGTCTATTATATAGCTCCTGATAAATGTACGGAATGTATGGGCTTTCATGAAGAGCCACAATGCGCTGCGGTGTGTCCAGTGGATTGTTGTATCCCTGATGAAGATCATGTAGAATCAGAGGAGACACTCTTGGCAAAACAGGCCTTTATGCATCCCGAGGAATAAGGATTTAAAAAATTAAGTAAAAGCTCCAACAACCAAGTTGGGGCTTTTTTGTTTTACAAAATAAACAGGCTCTAAAAGTGCCATTATTACTAATGTAGATCGTATCTTTGCACGCGAATTTTAAGACCTGATAATTTCAGTCTGCATTAACCCTTTTATTCATGAAAGCAGGAATCGTAGGATTGCCCAACGTCGGAAAATCGACCCTTTTTAATTGCTTGTCCAATGCCAAGGCCCAAAGTGCCAACTTTCCCTTTTGTACTATAGAACCCAATATTGGCGTTGTAAACGTTCCTGACGTACGATTGGAAAAACTAGAGGATTTGGTAAAACCGGAGCGTGTTGTGCCAGCAACCGTGGAAATTGTGGATATAGCTGGATTGGTAAAAGGTGCCAGTAAAGGTGAAGGTCTTGGAAATCAATTCTTAGGAAACATACGTGAAACCGATGCCATTTTGCATGTTCTACGATGTTTTGATAACGATAATATAGTACATGTTGATGGAAGTGTAAATCCAATCCGTGACAAGGAAACCATCGACATGGAACTTCAATTGAAGGATTTGGAGACGGTAGACAAGAAGTTGGATAAGGTGAAAAGAGCCGCTAAGACAGGAAATAAGGAAGCACAAAAGGAAGAAGCCGTACTTGTGACCCTAAAGAATGGTTTAGAGTCCGGAGTTTCTGTAAGGGCCATCGATATTTCAAAAGAGGATAGGGTAGAATTCGTTAAACCATTACAGTTTATTACCGATAAACCCGTTATGTATGTCTGCAATGTAGATGAGGAATCAGCTACATCCGGTAATGCTTACGTAGAAAAAGTGAAAGAAGCCGTAGCAGGTGAAAATGCCGAAGTTATTTTCCTTGCCGTAGGTACAGAGGCGGATATTACGGAATTGGAAACCTATGAGGAACGTCAAATGTTTCTCGGAAGACCTTGGTTTGGAAGAGCCTGGATCTGCAAAATTGATACGTGGTGCATATCGACTTCTGAATCTTGAAACCTATTTTACAGCCGGTGTAAAAGAAGTTAGGGCATGGACCATTCCCGTTGGTGCCACAGCACCTCAAGCGGCCGGTGTCATTCATACCGACTTTGAAAAAGGCTTTATACGCGCTGAAGTAATCGCATATGATGACTATGTGAAATTCGGTAGCGAAGCCAAAGTAAAAGAAGCTGGTAAAATGCGTGTTGAGGGCAAGGAATATATTGTCAAGGATGGCGATGTAATGCACTTTAGATTCAACGTGTAAGCTGAGAAATATCAACAATAGAGGGCTTTCTATTGTTAATTACTTTAAGGGGTAGGGGTTTTATCTTTATGCGAGTCGTGCTATCTTTAGCCACACTTTCATAATTTTTAGTTAAATGTCCCAAGAATCCCAATATACCGAAGATAACATACGCTCGCTTGATTGGAAGGAGCATATTCGATTACGGCCAGGTATGTACATCGGAAAATTGGGTGATGGTTCTTCCGCTGACGATGGTATCTATATTTTACTTAAGGAAGTAATCGATAACTGTATCGATGAGTTCGTAATGGGTGCCGGCAAAACCATTGAAATAACCATTAAGGACAAAACCGTCAAGGTAAGGGATTATGGAAGGGGCATACCGTTGGGAAAGGTGGTGGATGTCGTTTCCAAAATGAATACCGGTGGTAAGTACGATAGCCGGGCATTTAAAAAATCAGTCGGTTTAAATGGGGTGGGTACCAAAGCGGTAAATGCGCTATCCAGTTTCTTTGAGGTACAGTCATCAAGGGACAATCAGTTAAAAACTGCCCAATTTAGTTTTGGAAATCTAGAAAAGGAAGAAGGCCCGGAGGACACTTCTAAAAGGAAAGGGACGAAGGTAACCTTTGTTCCGAGATGAGAGTATCTTTAAAAACTATAAGTACAGGAATGAGTATGTGGAGCGCATGCTCAAGAACTATGTGTATTTAAATCCGGGACTAACCATTGTTTTTAACGGGGAAAAGTTTCATTCCGAAAATGGATTGAAGGATTTGTTGGAAGACAATAACAATGTTGATGACATGTTGTATCCTGTCATCCATTTAAAAGGGGATGATATAGAAGTGGCCATTACCCACAGTAAGACCCAATACAGTGAAGAGTACCATTCCTTCGTAAATGGTCAACATACTACTCAGGGAGGTACACACCAAGCAGCTTTTAGGGAAGCCGTCGTAAAAACGATTCGTGATTTTTACGGAAAAAACTATGACGCTTCCGATGTTCGAAAATCTATTATTTCGGCCATTTCCATCAAGGTGATGGAGCCTGTTTTTGAAAGTCAGACAAAGACTAAATTAGGTTCTACGGAAATGGGAGGTGATTTTCCTACAGTTAGGACGTATATCAACGATTTTGTGGGTAAATACTTGGACAATTATCTGCATAAGAATCCAGAAACGGCCGATAAGCTTCAGCGCAAGATTATCATGGCTGAAAAGGAGCGAAAGGAACTTTCCGGGATACGGAAATTGGCTAGGGATCGCGCAAAAAAAGCCAGCCTACATAATAAAAAATTGAGGGACTGCAGGGTACATTTGGGCGATATGAAAAATGAGAGAAGGCTGGAAAGCACCTTGTTCATTACAGAGGGTGATTCGGCATCCGGTTCCATCACTAAATCCAGGGATGTGAATACCCAGGCGGTATTCAGCCTGCGAGGGAAACCCCTTAATTCTTATGGGATGTCCAAAAAAATCGTTTATGAAAACGAGGAGTTCAATTTGCTACAAGCGGCCTTGAACATAGAGGAATCTATGGAAGATCTTCGGTACAACAATATCGTAATTGCTACGGATGCCGATGTGGACGGTATGCATATTCGGTTGTTGCTCATTACCTTTTTTCTACAGTTCTTTCGGAACTAATAAAGGAAAACCATCTATATATTTTGCAGACCCCATTGTTTAGGGTTCGTAACAAAAAGGAAACCATATATTGTTATAGTGATGAGGAACGTCAGTTAGCCATCCAAAAGTTATCCGGGAAACCGGAAATAACGCGATTCAAGGGATTGGGGGAAATTTCTCCGGATGAATTCAGACATTTCATTGGTGACGATATTCGTTTGGAACCGGTAATGCTTGATAAGGCCATGTCCATTGAGGAGTTGCTGAATTTTTATATGGGGAAAAATACACCTGACAGACAGGAATTTATTATAGAAAATTTAAAAGTGGAGATTGACCTTGTGGAGGAAAATCAAAAATAATTTAGAAATACGATTGCTTCTGAATGGAAGAAAATGAAGAATTGAACGACGAACAGAACAATAATCTATCTGAGGGTCAACAATCAAATAAAGATGAATCCTCCGAAGCCCTTACCAGGGTTACCGGAATGTACAAGGATTGGTTTCTAGACTATGCTTCCTATGTAATTCTTGAACGCGCCGTTCCCGCTATTGAGGACGGATTCAAACCCGTTCAAAGACGGATTATGCACTCCCTTAAGGAATTGGATGACGGCCGTTACAATAAGGTGGCAAACGTTGTAGGGCATACGATGCAATATCATCCGCATGGGGATGCAAGTATAGCGGATGCTATGGTTCAATTGGGCCAAAAGGACCTTTTGATTGACACGCAAGGAAACTGGGGAAACATTCTTACTGGTGACAGTGCAGCGGCATCCCGATACATTGAGGCAAGATTGTCCAAATTTGCTTTGGAAGTCGTTTACAGCCCAAAGATTACAGAATGGCAATTGAGCTATGATGGCAGAAAAAAGGAGCCGGTCAACCTACCGGTAAAATTCCCGTTACTGTTGGCTCAAGGCGCAGAAGGTATTGCAGTAGGGCTTTCTACCAAAATCCTACCACATAATTTCATTGAGCTTATAGACGCTTCCATAAAGCACTTGAAAGGAAAGCGGTTTACCTTGTTTCCGAGACTTCCCAACCGCGGGCATCATCGACGTTAGCAATTACAATGATGGTTTAAGAGGTGGTAAGGTTCGAGTGAGGGCAAAAATCTCCCAATTAGACAAAAACACCTTGGTTATCAATGAGATACCTTATGGAACCAACACTTCTTCTTTAATAGATTCTATTCTAAAGGCAAATGATAAGGGAAAAATTAAAATCAAGAAAATTGAGGATAATACGGCTGCGGAAGTAGAAATATTGATTCATCTGCCATCCGGAATATCTCCCGATAAGACAATTGACGCACTCTATGCCTTTACCGCATGTGAATCCTCCATTTCCCCGTTAGGTTGTATCATTGAAGATAATAAGCCTTTATTCATAGGGGTGACCGAAATGTTGAAGCGTTCCACCGATGCCACGGTAGAATTGTTAAAACAGGAGTTGGAGATACAACTTTCGGAGCTGGAGGAGCAATGGCATTTTGCCTCCCTTGAAAGGATATTTATAGAAAATAGAATCTATCGGGATATTGAGGAGGAAGAAACATGGGAAGGTGTTATTGCTGCAATTGACAAAGGCTTAAAACCATATACTACCCATTTAAGACGTGCAGTTACGGAGGAGGATATTGTACGCCTTACAGAAATTAGGATTAAACGTATTTCCAAATTTGATTTGGACAAAGCCCAGCAGCACCTGGAGAGCTTGGAAGAGAAAATCGCTCAAGTAAAACACCATTTGGAGCATTTGATCGAATTTGCTATAAACTACTTTAAAAACTTAAAGGAAACGTATGGTAAGGATAAAGAGCGAAAATCCGAAATACGCATATTTGATGATATAGAGGCTACTAAGGTAGTAATCAGGAACACCAAACTTTACGTGAATCGGGAAGAAGGATTCGTTGGAACTTCTTTAAAGAGAGACGAATACGTAACAGACTGCAGTGATATTGACGATATCATCGTTTTTACAAAAGATGGCTTAATGCAGGTCACCAAAGTGGATGCCAAGACTTTTGTAGGTAAAAACATCATACATGTTGCGGTTTTTAAGAAAAAGGATAAGCGTACTATCTATAATATGATTTATAAGGACGGTAAAGGAGGTGCCTCCTATATAAAGAGGTTCAATGTCACTTCAATTACTAGGGACAAAAGCTATGATTTGACCGCTGGCACACCTAATTCACAAGTGCTATATTTCTCTGCCAATCCAAACGGTGAAGCAGAAGTAGTTACCGTAAACTTGAGACAGGCAGGCAGTATCAAAAAATTGAAATGGGATATTGATTTTGCGGATGTCCTGATCAAAGGGCGAAGTTCCAAAGGAAATATAGTAACTAAATATTCCGTAAAGCGAATCGAGTTGAAGGAAAAAGGGGTATCAACCCTTAAACCTAGGAAAATTTGGTTTGACGATGTAGTACGTAGGCTTAATGTTGATGGTAGGGGAGAACTGATTGGGGAATTTAAGGGGGATGATTTATTATTGATCATCACACAAAAGGGAGTGGTGAAAACAATCCTGCCTGTATTAACTTCACACTTTGATGAGGATATGATCGTTCCGGAAAAATACAATCCAAACAAGCCTATTTCGGCCATATATTGGGAAGGTGAAAAAGAGCGCTTTTACGTAAAAAGATTTATGATAGAAAATGGAAATAAGGAAGAAAATTTCATTACAGACCATCCAAAATCCTATTTGGAAATCGTATCTACGGACTGGTTGCCAGTAGTAGAAGTAGAATTTCCCAAACCAAGGGGTAAAGACCCAAAGGAAAATCTTAGGTTGGAACTAGAGGATTTTATTGCAGTTAAGGGAATTAAGGCGATGGGGAATCAATTAACTTCTGAAAAGGTCAAGAATATTAATTTATTGGAACCACTTCCCTATGAGGAGAAGGAGCCAGAAGATGCCGAAGATATGGAAGTTGTAGATGAGGAAAATATTTCTTCAGAAATTGAGAGCAAAGGGCAGAGTGGAACCACCAGTAAAAATGATACCTACGAAAATGATGGTGAAGAAGGACAGACTACCTTGTTTTAATTAAGGAATACCATGAAAAGTCTCTTTAAAGAATTCAAGAATTTTGCTGTAAAGGGCAATATGATAGATATGGCCATAGGGATTATCATAGGTACGGCCTTTAATGAAGTGGTCAATACCTTGGTAAAAAAGGTAATAATGCCACCTTTGTCTTTAATGACAGACGACGTTAATCTTAGAAATAAAAAATGGATACTAAGGCAGGGGACTGAATCAATGGAAGAAGTGGCCATAGGATATGGTGAGTTTTTAGAAGTAATTATAGACTTTGGGATTATCGCCTTTACCATTTTTGTTATGCTCAAGTTTATAAATAGGTTTAAGGAAAAGTCGGAAGACCCGGCCAATGCAGAGGTTGTAACACCAAAAAATATAAAGCTTTTGTCCAATTTGGAAAATTTAATGAAAGAACAGAATACCATCCTTAAGAACCAAAATCGGCGTTAATTTTTGAAATATTTATAGTTTTATAGACATGAACTATTTTATATACGCAGGATAAGAACCTTTTCTAACTTATATTTGGCGAAATCACAGAATTAAATGGATTTAACGAACCCCCTCATTTACGGAGTACCTTGTTTTATTGCTTTTATCTTATTGGAATTAACCTATAGCCATACACATGGTGATAAGGAATTGTATGTTTGGAAGGATTTAATGGCCAGTGGTGCAATGGGTATTGGATCGGCCATATTAGAATCGTTGATTAAGGTCACCGTTTTAATCGTTGTTTTTAATTTTACCTATGAACTTTTTAATCCCGTTGTTGATGGTGTAAGGACCAACATCATGGGCTACAAGTCTTTTGGATACGAATGGTATATCTTTTTATTATGCCAGCTTGCAGATGATTTCACCTACTATTGGTTTCACAGGGCAAATCATGAAATAAGAATTCTTTGGGCCGCACATATCGTTCATCACTCATCTGACCATTTTAATTTAGGTACGGCGATTAGAAACGGTTGGTTCACATTATTGTATAAGCCTTTTTTCTATATGTGGATGCCGGCCATAGGTTTCCCTGTGGAGGTAGTGATTTTCTGCTTAGCCATAGAGTCTTTTTGGCAATTCCAACTCCATAGTAAGTACGTGCCTAAAATGGGTTGGATAGAAAAGATATTTAATACCCACACGATGCATCAGGTGCATCATTCCCAAAATGTGGAATACTTGGACAAGAACCATGGAGGCTTTTTGAATATTTTTGACAAGCTTTTTGGCACCTGGAAAGAATTGGACGATGATATCGATGTAAAATTTGGCGTTATTCACGCTCCTAATTCCTATAATCCCCTAGTTATCTTAACCCATGAATTCAAGGATATTTGGAACGACGTGAAAAAAGCTGACAAGTGATCCCATAAATTCATGTATATTTTTGGACCTCCAGGTTGGAGCCATGATGGCAGCACATTAACCGTAAAGCAACAGCAACGTCTTTTTGAATCGCATAAAAGCGCCAACCCGGAGGTGGTCTTTAATAGACCTAATTAACCAAAAATTGGATTAAACTTCCCAACCATCTCTATAGGTCCTGCCAACAAATTGATTCGCCTCCTCTAGATTGGTGATTCTCATATTTTCACCATCCCGGAGCAATTTCTTGCGTGCAAAAAAGTCCATTTGACCTTGTTCATTTTCTTTTCGAAGCATATAACTTCTAATGGCCAAGTTCCCCATGAGTACCGTCTCTGTCATAGGGCCTGCATAATCAAAGGATGAAGTTAACCCAAGATGCTCTTCGCTACCAAATCCTGCTTTACAAGCATCCACCCATTTGCGCTGGTGCCCGTATTCCGGTTCTAGATTTTCTTCTACTTCGGGCCAAATTCTGTAGTACCATCATTGAGATAGAGTTTAGGCATTAAAGGGGAACTGTCATTGATATTAGTGGATATGATTCCTTTTTCGCCTATAATCAAAACTCCATTTGCACTATTTCTACCTCCAATATCATCGTTTGCTGGAATGATATCCGGATGCGCCGGTCTAATACCACCATCGCTCCATGTCATTTCAATAGGAGATTTACTTTTTTCAGTGGCATCAAAATTTAAGGTGATGAATGATGACGGAGGACATCCTTCCGGATAATAATCCGGTGTCCACATTTGTGTATATACTGAGCCAACGCTACATTCCGCAGCAGTGGGGTATTTTAAGTTTAGCGTTCTAAAGGGTATATCCACCAAATGACAACCCACATCTCCAAGGGCTCCTGTTCCAAAATCCCACCAACCTCTCCAATTAAATGGATGCAAATTTGGGATGTAAGGTCTTTCTTCAGCAGGTCCCAACCATAAGTCCCAATTCAAATCCTTTGGCTTTGAGTTTGCATCTGCTTTTGGCATTTGAATTCCTTGTGGCCAAACGGGCCTGTTGGTCCAAATTTGGACTTTGCTTACTGCTCCAATCTTGTCTTCGTCAATCCATTTTTGAACCATCCCCAATAATGGATTGGAACCCCCCTGATTTCCCATTTGGCTAACAATCTTATTGTCCCTGGCCATTTGGGTGAGTTTTCTCGCTTCTTTAATATTATGGGTCATAGGTTTTTGCACGTATACATGAATACCTCTCTCCATGGCATATTTGGCAGCTGGACCATGTACATGGTCCGGGGTGGAAATGGTTACGGCATCTATATTTTTTTTCTTGTCAAGCATGACCCTGAAATCATCATAAAGCTTTGCCTTTGGAAAGGACTCCACCGCCCTGGAGGCCGAACCGGAAAAATCGACATCGCAAAGGGCTACTACGCGCTCCCTTCCATTAACAGAGGCATTGGTTATATCACTGAATCCCTTGCCCCCTGAACCAATTGCTGCCGATTAAGTTGGTCACTTGGGGAAATAAAACCAGGACCTCCCAATACATTTCTTGGAACAATAAAAATGGAGGAAGCTATTGCGCTTTTCTTCACGAAGTTCCTTCGGCTAATCGATTGCTTTTTTTTACTTGATTTTTTCATCTTGATTAAGTACGTTATTTTGTTAATTCCTTACCAATACTTCAAGGTACTAATTAAAAGTAATGCCAAAGACATAAAATAATATGCATTTGGCAATAAACCTTAAAATTCACGAATTTTCATTGTCTCGATATGATTTAAAGAACTGTAGGGATATCTCGCATAAATCGGTGATGAATAGATAATATTAATGGAGATGAGGCAAATGGATACTAATCGACTTTATAGGCAGTTCCTATTTTCACATTATTCTTTCTATTGGGATCTTTTACGGCATTTTTATATTCAAAGGTATACGAGCTATCTGTAGTCTGTATTATCTTATAATGTATACCCACTTTGCTTTTTAAATCCTGCAGCACAAATTCACAATCATTGAGCCATCGAATGGAAGCGCTATCAATCTTACTGTCATAATAATCTATGCTGAATTTTTCTCCCCTCACAAATCGCCCTTGTTTTAGGGAATCCCCAATTTTGTAATTAAAAATGAACTCACCGGTTTTATAATCTTGACAAATCCTGCTTGGTTCGTAACAAGAAAACAAGATTAGAAGGGATAGAACTCCAAATAGTATTCTTTTCAACATGATCGCAAATTAAGCAAAATTGACTTCTAGCAGTACTTTATGTTCTAAGATTTATAAGGGGGGATTCTAATGGTGTTTTTTGACTTTCTTACAGATTAAGATGTTGGTTGTACCATCCAATTCTTCTCTCTCTATCGGAACAAGCCATTACGTTAATAAATACGTTAGATTGTATTAATTTCACCTAATGATTACAGAACATATGTGGGACAAGGACGAATATTTTAAATTTAAGGAGAGATCCGTATCGGGTAGGTATGTTACGAATGAGCATATTCATAATCTATTAAACTCATTAGGTAGAGAATTCGAATTGGATGTGCTAGGCCATTCCGTTGAGAATAGGCCAATATATGGGATTAGTATTGGTCATGGGCCAAGACGCATATTTATGTGGTCGCAAATGCATGGTAACGAGTCTACCACTACAAAAGCGGTACTTGATTTACTTAATTTTCTAAAGAAAGGGTCACAGGGAGCCGAAGCGCTTTTAGATAAGGTTACTTTAAAGATTATTCCTATTCTCAATCCTGATGGGGCCTTTGCCTATACTAGGTTTAATGTAAATGAAGTTGACTTAAATCGGGATGCTCAGGAACGTACACAACCTGAAAGCAAGGTCCTTCGAAAAACCTTTGAAGAATTTAAACCCAACTTTTGCTTTAACTTACACGATCAGCGGACAATTTTTAATGTTGGTAGTGTGGATTGTCCCGCAACCGTATCTTTTTTGGCGCCCTCATTTGATGAAGATCGGAATAACTCAGATTCAAGGGCCATTGCCATGAAGGTTGTAGCTGCAATGAATGAGGAGTTGCAAAAGCATATTCCTAATCAAATAGGAAGATTTGACGATTCTTTCAATCCAAATTGTGTTGGAGATGCCTTTCAAATGGAAGAGGTTCCCACTATTCTTTTTGAGGCGGGACATTATCAAGAGGATTATGAAAGGGATAAAACAAGGGAATTTATTTTTTATGCGCTTCATAAGGCCATCTATACAATAGCCTTTGAACAAGTTAATAGGTATCCTTTGGAGGACTATTTTGGCATACCTGAGAACAATAAATTATTTTTTGATGTACTCATAGAAAATGCCCATGTCGTGGATAAATCTTTAAACGAGAACGATTGTATTTCTATACTTTACAAGGAGATATTGGACAATGATACTATTAAATTTATGCCTACGGTAGCAGAAAAGGGATTCCGGCCCGGTTATTATTTTGGACATAAAATAGTGGATTGTCTAAATGTGGAGGACATGAAATGGTTGGACTCTCAAAAAATTACTGAATTGATCAATTAGAAGAATTATTTTCTGTAATTTTTCGGTCATTACGATTTTCGTATAAAAACGTAATATTTTTTATAATTCTTTTTAATAATTTTTATTTTTGCATAAAATTAATCAACCATGGGTAAAGTTAAATTAGACGAAATTGACCATCAAATTACGGATATGTTGATTGACAACACCGGAACACCTTTTACCGATATTGCCAAAAAGTTATTGATATCCGCGGGAACCGTTCATGTAAGGGTTAAGAAAATGGAGGAGGCCGGTATTATCAAAGGATCATCTCTTACATTGGATTACGTTAAACTTGGATATGCCTTTATTGCTTA
Organism: Maribacter litopenaei; assembly: GCF_025244665.1. Taxonomy (GTDB): domain Bacteria; phylum Bacteroidota; class Bacteroidia; order Flavobacteriales; family Flavobacteriaceae; genus Maribacter; species Maribacter litopenaei. Next base: position 1,678,521 of record NZ_CP104205.1, read on the forward strand.
TGTAGGAATATTTCGGAAAAAACGCATCAGACCAAATTTGTTTTGGAACGTTTGAATCAAATACCTAACGTGACTATTGCGCACATTACAACAGGGAAATTCAATATTTTTTGTAAGATTAGGGCAAAGGATACTACGCATGCGAAAAACATTATTTTCAAAATTGACGATATTGATGGTATCAGCAGAACAGAAACCATGATTTCTTTGGAAGAAAGTTTCAACGATAAGAAACGATTGATGCATACCATTTTTAACGAATTATAGTAAATATTTTACGATATTAGAAAGCCCAATCATTAACTGATTGGGCTTTTTTTGACCCAGTTATTAAGCGATATTCTACGTATGAAAAAATCAGAATTACCAGATCTAGGAGGCTCTAACTTTTACAATGTTTATATAAATACCTTGGACGATGTAAATCTAATGGATGCTTTTTCCGAAGGAAAGGAGTGGTTTTTGGATTATGTAAAGGAACTTCCTTTGGAGAAACTTGGTTTTTCCTATGGAGAAAATAAATGGACCGTTGCTGAAGTTTTAATTCATATTATAGATACTGAGCGTATATTTCAATATCGTGCTTTTCGATTTTCTAGAAACGACAAGGTTGAATTACCAGGTTTTGACCAAGATGAATATATTTCTGAAAGTAATAGTCTAAACAGGATCAAAGAGGATATATTGGAAGAATATTTGGCCGTACGCATTGCTACCATCACCTTGTTTAAAAATCTTGGCAATGAGCAATTGAGCCGAGTTGGAATTGCCAGTGGAATACCATGGAGTGTGGCCGCTTTGGGCTTTGCCATTAGCGGACACCAAAAGCATCACGAAAACATTCTAATGGATAAATACGCTTAGCTTAGTCGTATTCTGAGTACTCCTCTTCATCAGATTCATAATTCATTTCCATTTCCGGAATGATTTCTTCATCCTCTTGCATATCGCCCTCAGGTTTCTTGCTTCCGAGTTCCCTTTCTATGGTATCTTCAAAGTTTGCAATAAAATTGGAGAGACTTTTGCTGATTTTAACAAGATATAAGGTATCCTCAGTCCTTAGCTCTACGGCTTCCACATATTCCCCACTTGCATTTTTGAATACGATAATGTCTTCGTCCCCATAGCCATAAGGGTATTTTTCAATCAGTAAAGAGGCTAGATGATGGTCTAATTTTTTGTAGTCAATGAGTCGTCTGGTCATAATAGTAAAGGTTGGTTGATTTTTAATTTAAATCTTTAACCTAAACTAATTATTTAATCCATTATGCAATGTAAAGAGTTGTGAAACAGTAGTTTTAGTATATGAAGATTTTATTCCATGTAGTATGCAAAAGCTTCCTTGAACATATCTGTAGGTACGGTAACATCGATTTGGGTTTCACCAATATGCTTTAAAAGAACAAAATTGATATTTCCGTGGGAATTCTTTTTGTCGTATTTCAATAGTTCAAGGATGGCGGTAATATCACCGTCTGTAAAATCAACTTTTGAATAATATTTAAAAAAAGTAGATTTTATATCTTCTAGTTCACCTTGAGTCAACCCGGTAAGTTTACAAGAGAGATATCCCTCGGTAATCATTCCAATAGCAATGGCCTCCCCGTGTAACAAGGTTTCCTTGTTCTCATTCTCCAAAAAATAGGATTCAATGGCATGGCCTAAAGTATGACCGTAGTTTAAAACTTTACGAATGTTTTGTTCGGTAGGATCTTGTAGTACGATATCGTTCTTAAGCGCTACCGATGGCAGAATATGATTTCTTAATTCGAAGAGTGAAGTTACGTCCTTTAAGGATTCCCAGTACTCTACATTTCGTATAAGACCGTGTTTGAGCATTTCTGCAAAACCGCTCGTAATTTGTCGTTCATTCAATGTCTCCAAGAAATCGGATATAATTAGGATCATTTCACGGTTGATTGATAACCCCTATTTGATTTTTCAAAGGTCCAAGATCTATTCCGGTTTTACCCCCAACCGAAGCATCCACCATGGACAATAGGGTAGTGGGTACATTTATAAAGTTTATACCTCTTTTGAAGGTAGAGGCCACAAACCCTCCAAGGTCGGTAAGTACCCCACCTCCTAAATTGATCAATAGGCTTTTGCGGTCGGCACCAAGTTCGGATAGTGCCTCCCAAACCCCAATACAGGTTTCAATGGTCTTATTGACTTCACCCGATTCTATTTCAATGATTTCAAAATTATAGTCCACAGTAATTTCGGACATAAACTGGGGTAAACACAATTCATGGGTATTTTCATCTACCAAAATAAAAATACTAGAGTAATCTTGGGAGGATAGGTGAGAATTTAGAGCCTCGAAGGCAGTTTTGTCAAAATGAACCGAATAAGAATCTGATACTATGGACTTCATGGAACCTGAATTATGAATAGACCAAAAAACTTTAATTTAAGAGCGCAAAATAAAGGTTATTTTAATCAATAGAATAGAAATCCTGTCTTTATCTTTGGAGCCTTAAAAATTGTATGCATATGGATGCTATTTTTGAGAATACCGCAACTGCATTTTCTCTAAAAACAGATTCAGAGTTAGAACGGGCCTATTTTCTTTTTAAGATGATTGCCAATGAACCTTTGGTTAGGATAGGAACGGCCATGACCAATTTTGCCATTAAGGCCCATCTTCCTGTAGAAGGGCTTATTCGGGCGACTGTATTCGACCACTTTTGTGGTGGCGTCAATGAAGCCGATTGTATGCCAGTGGTGGACAAAATGTTCGAAAAAGGAGTATGTTCCGTATTGGATTATTCCGTAGAAGGAAAGGATGAAGAAGATCCTTTGGACAATGCAACGGAAATGATTTTAAAGATATTGGATTTTGTAAAAGAGAAGGATGCTATTCCATTTGCTGTTTTTAAGCCATCCGGATTTGGTAGGTTTGCCTTATATCAAAAGATAAGTGAAGGAGGAAAATTAACGAAAAAGGAGGAGGCGGAGTGGCAACGGGTCATCAATAGGTTTGATAGAGTGTGCAAAAAGGCTCATGACCTGGATGTATCCTTGTTAATAGATGGAGAGGAGAGTTGGATGCAGGACGCCGCCGACCAGCTCGCGGAGGATATGATGCGGAAGTACAATAAAAGGAAGGCTATTGTATTTAATACCCTTCAGACCTATAGATGGGATAGGCTACCATATTTAAAGGATTTACACGAACGTGCGCTAAAGGAAGATTTCAAAATTGGAATAAAGGTTGTGCGCGGTGCTTATATGGAAAAAGAGAATGAGAGAGCCCGTGAAAAAGGATATCCAAGCCCTATTTGTGAATCCAAAGCCGCTACCGACGAAAATTTTGATGCTACAATAGCCTATATGGTAGAGAACCTTGATGATATGGCCATCTTTTCCGGTACACATAACGAAAATAGTTGCTATAAACTCATGCAATTAATGAAGGAAAAGAGGGTAGAAAATGACAATGAAAATATTTGGTTTGGTCAACTCTATGGTATGAGTGATCATATTTCCTTTAACCTCGCCTCCCATGGTTATAATGTGGCAAAATACCTTCCTTTTGAACTGTAAGGGATGTAATGCCTTATTTGATTAGAAGGGCAGAAGAGAACACCTCTGTAGCCGGTCAAACCAGTAGGGAGCTGTCCTTACTTAAAAAGGAACGTAAACGAAGAAAAATTTAATTATCGAGCAAGTATTGATTCAATACTGGCTTTATCTGGACAATTTTTTACCCAAGCTTCCAGTTTTCTTTCTTTTTGGTCCCCTTCGATAAAATAGGTTTTGCAGGGACTGCTCTTTGTGTCACTTTCGGAAAAGTCTACCTCTCCATTAGTAAGGAGAAAAGCTATATCTAGGGAATCTAATTCCTTTTCAGCTAATAGACTTTGTACTTTATTTGAATAATAAAGTGGTTTTGATCTTATGTCCTTTAAGGTTCTACAGTTTGGGAAATAGCAAAAGCTTACCCCGGTTTCATCGGACTTTTTTCTTAGAAACATGGCCAAAAAGATAATTCCAATGGCAAAGCCTCCCAAATAAAATCCCAAACGCTTTAAAAAAGTCATGGTTGTAGATAAAATGTAGAGCGTAAAATTATAGGATTATTACGGATGCTGAAAGTAAGTTCCTGAAATTCTAAAATATTAGAAAGTTGATGTCACTGTAAGATAGGTCAAACCAATCCCCGACCGACTTATTGGTAAGGATTCCATGGTACATATAGAGTCCGTTCCGTAACCCCTTATCAAATCGGAGAGAATTTTCCAACCCCCCATCTTCGCCTATTTTTAACAAATACGGGGTGAAAATATTGCTGATGGATACAGAAGCGGTTTTCGGATATCGTGAGGGAATATTGGGAACACCATAATGCAAAACCCCACATTTTTCTATAGTAGGCTTATGATGATTGGTAATCTCGCTAGTTTCAAAACACCCGCCCGTATCAATACTAACATCTATGATAACCGCACCTTTCTTCATATGTTCTACCATAGTCCTTGTTACTATGACAGGCGACCTTCCTTTGCCGCGAGTGGCTCCAATGGCCACATCACAGCGTTTTAACGACTTTAGTAAATTTTTGGGTTGTATTGTTGACGTATACACTGTCTGTTTCAAGTTGGTCTGTATATTTCTTAGCCTAGTGATGGAATTGTCGAAAATTTTCACGTTGGCACCCAGCCCAATAGCAGACCTTGCCGCATATTCGCCAACGGTTCCCGCGCCAATAATCACCACTTCGGCAGGCGGTACACCACTAATATTACCAAACATAAGACCATTTCCCCTATTTGTCGCGGCCATGAGTTCAGCTGCAATTAGTACGGAAGCGGTTCCGGCAATTTCGCTCAGGGATCTTACGGCAGGGTACTTTCCATCCTCATCACGAATATATTCAAAGGCGATAGCGGTAATTCTTTTTTTGGCCAACTCCTCAAAGTATCCTTTGTTCTGTGTTTTTATTTGTAAGGCCGAAATTACCGTGGTCTGAGGGTGAATTAACCCAATTTCCGATAGGGTAGGAGGCTCTACTTTAAGTAGCAAGGGACAGGAAAATACTTTTTTTGTATCCTTTGTTATTTCACCTCCCGCATTTATATAGTCGGTATCGGAGAAATTTGCCCCTTCACCGGCTCCCGATTCCAATAGTACCCTATGACCATTGGAGGTTATTGCATTTACCGCATCAGGAGTAAGGCAAATCCGTTTTTCCTGATACTGATTTTCTTTAGGAATACCGATAAAGAGTTCCCCTTTCTGCCTTAAGACTTCAAGGGTTTCCTCCTGTGGAATCAATTGGTGTTTGCTAAATGGGGAGCTTGGTTGGTTCATACGAGGTATTCTAAAATAGGAATTTAATCCTCAACCAAATATATGATTTTTAGATAAAAGTTATTTTCAAGATTAATGAGATAACCTATTAGTTAAAATTTGAAATTAAACCAGTTTTGAAGTTTGTCCTGGAACACTTTAAGCCCCTGCTCAATATTATCCGTGGAGAGTTTTCTGTCTATTTCTTCGGAAAGGGATTTTTGTTTCAATTCATCTGATAGTTCCTCTTTCTCATTTTGTGAAATTGATGAATATCCATCAGAAATATCTTTATCCTTTAATTCTTGAAGTTCGGCCTCCATGGCTTCCAGATCAATACCATGAACATATTTGTCATATAATTTTACCCGAATAAAGTAAACAAATGGAATTATAATCATACAAATTGGGAGAAGCCATAATAAATTTGCAGTATCAACAGTATCATCATTTACAAAGACTACTTCAAAGATTTGAAAAGCATACATTGCAATTGGAATCAAAATAATATGATACCACCAATTTTTTGACGTCAAAAACCGTAATATAAGTAAGTAAAGTGGAACAATCTTGCTAGTTAGAAACCACAAGTAAGTTGAAGCATCCTCGAATCCTCGTGTAGAAATTTCGAAACCAAACACATGCCCAACACCATATTCATCAAGAGGCACATACTCATAAATTTTATATAAGAAGGGAGAAAGGGCTATAAAAAAAACTAATATTGTTTCTAAATAAATTTTCTTTTTAGCTTTCTTTTTTCTTGTCCTCGATACCATTTTTCCGCTATATTATAATTTGCTAACGAGAAATAGGGATATATAGTATAATTTTATGCAATAAAAAAGGGTGGAAATTCCACCCTTTAAAAGTTAAAGAAGAAATTAGTTAAATCTTCTTTGTAAGTTTTCTTTTCTCAATTCCCAATTGTTGATCATTATCAACAGTTATAATTGGTGCGGCCATGGCGAATAAAAAAATACCTAAGGCCAAAGAAGCCAAAAAAGTTCTTTTGTTTTTCATTTTCACTAGGGGTTTTTTTAGTTAGTACTCTATGTTCTAGTACAAACGTAAGAAATAATGGACAAAAAAAATGCATTTAAACGTTAAAATTGTGTATTTGAACGTAAAAAATGTGCATTTCATCGATTTGAAAGCATTTCATCGAAAAATTACAATAAAAACCTTACTAAAACGATGTGGTTAATTCTGAAAAATGAAGGTAATCCTGAAGCGAATTTTTTAAAATGTTGATATCCTTCGGTTGAAGCATCCGAATTTCAATTTTTAACTCGATAATATCGGCTGGTAGTAATGATTGGATTTTTTCAGGCCATTCCATAAAAATATAGCCATCGGTGTTGAAATAGTCTTCCAATCCAAAATCCAAGGCTTCCATTTCGTCCCTTAGCCTATAAAAATCAAAATGATAAGCTATTAGATTTCCATTGGTATCTTCATATTCATTGACCAGTCCAAAAGTGGGGCTATTTACTTCATCCACGCTTCCCAATTCCTGCACTAATGCTTTTATCAAAGTAGTTTTACCGGCGCCCATAGGTGCGTAAAAGGCATATTTAGTATTTGGGAATTCTGTTAAAATTGTTTTTGCAACTTTTTGAAGCTCATGTTCCTTATAAACCAATTCCATAAGTACTATTTAGCCTCCAAAACTATAAAAGGGACAATCATTTCCTCTAAAGAAACCCCGCCGTGTTGATATGTATTTCTATAATAACTTACGTAATGGTTGTAATTATTGGGGTAGGCAAAGAATAGGTCGTTTTTAGCAAAAATAAAGGAACTACTTACGTTGATGTTGGGCAGAAAGATTTTACTCGGGTCTTTTGCCGCAAACACATCTTTATCTTCGTAGCTAAGACTTCGGCCCGTTTTATATCTAAGGTTTAAACTGGTGTCCCTGTCACCTATGACCTTGGAAGGTGATTTTACATTGATGGTCCCATGGTCTGTTGTAATGATTAGCTTGAAACCCATTGTTTGCGCTTGTTGTATGATTTCCAATAAAGGTGAGTTTTTGAACCAACTCTGTGTTAGGGATCTATAGGCCTTGTCATTGGAGGCCAATTCCTTTATTACTTCCATTTCCGTTTTTGAGTGGGAGAGCATATCTACAAAATTGTATACAATTACAGTAAGGTCATTTTCTTTTTGGGATCTAAAGTTCGGGATAGTTGTTTCCCCTGCTTAAGACTACTTATTTTATGGTATTCCCATTTTAAATCAAGCCCAAGGCGCTTTAATTGTGCTTCCGGAAATTTGTCTTCATAAAGATTTTTGCCTCCATCGTCTGTATCGTTTTTCCACCAATCGGGATATTTTTTTTCCATGTCCAATGGTGTCAATCCGAGAAAAGATCGCATTTCCGGCATATTGGGTAGCCGTTGGCAAAATGCTGAAATAGGATTTCTCCTTGGTCTTTTTATAGAATGATCCTACCGTATCCTCAAAGGAATACCATTGGTCATATCGTAGATTGTCGACCACAATCAACAATGTTTTTTCTTCCTTTATTTCAGGGGCAATCCAATTTTTAAACAGGGTATGTGATAGTATTGGGGCATCACCTCCGTTGAACCAATCCTGATAATTTTTGTCGATGAACTTTCCAAATTGATTATTGGCCTCCACTTTTTGGGATTCCAATATCTCAAACATACCACTGTCTTCAATCTGTTCTAACTGTAGCTCCCAGTATATCAATTTTTTGTAAAGTTCTGCCCATTCCTCGTATGAATTGACCATGGACATGTTCATGGCAATTTTTCGAAATTCTTGCTGATAGCTACTGGTCGTCTTTTCCGAAACGAGTCCGGAATGATCTAAGCTCTTTTTAAGGGAAAGTAGTATTTGATTGGGGTTTACAGGTTTTATAAGATAATCTGCAATTTTTGATCCTATGGCTTCTTCCATTATAAATTCTTCCTCACTTTTGGTAATCATAACCACGGGAAGGGAAGAATCGATAACTTTTATTTCGCTTAATGTTTCCAAACCAGATATACCGGGCATGTTCTCGTCCAGGAATACAATATCCACTCGTGTTTTCTCCAATTCTTCCAAAGCTTCCTGACCACTTTGGCACGTTATAACGTCATAATTTTTATTTTGAAGGAAAATAATGTGTGGCTTCAATAAATCCACTTCATCATCTACCCGGAGAATTTTTATTTTGTTCATTTAGTTTTTTTAGGACTTTTAATAAGGGTCTTCCAATCTCTAATTAGTTATAAAACATTCTAAATGGTGTAAGTGCATTTGTATAACTTTGATAATCAGAATTAATTTCGTTGCATTAAATGATACCCAACAAACTCACCATATTTAACGATCCAATTTACGGATTTATTAGGATTCCCAGTGATTTGATTTTTGACCTAATCGCACATCCATATTTTCAGCGGTTAAGAAGAATATCTCAAATGGGACTTTCATATATGGTATATCCAGGGGCGCACCACACTAGGTTCCACCATGCACTTGGTAGTATGTACCTCATGCAAAAATCTGTACAGGTATTGCGTTTTAAAGGAGTCGACATTTCAGATGCCGATGAAAAAGGACTTTTAGGTGCCATTCTTCTTCATGATATAGGTCATGAATCTTTTTCACATGCTATGGAACATAGTATCGTAAATGGGGTATCCCACGAGCATATATCGTTGCAATTCATGAAAGAGTTGAATGTTGAGTTCGATGGCCAATTGGAAGTGGCAATTTCTATCTTCACAGGGAAACACCCTAAAAAATTTTTAAATCAATTGGTTTCAAGTCAGTTGGACATGGATCGATTGGACTATTTAAAGAGAGACAGTTTTTACACGGGGGTATCGGAAGGGAATACTAATGCAGAACGACTCATTACCATGTTAAATGTAGTAGATGGAAATCTGGTCGTAGAAGAAAAGGGAATTTATTCGGTGGAGAAATTTTTAATGGCAAGGCGTTTTATGTATTGGCAGGTATACCTTCATAAAACTGGGGTGGTAGCAGAACAACTTCTGATCAGTATTTTAAAGCGGGCACGACACTTAATAGGAGAAGGCAAAAGTATAAAAGGTAGCAAATCGTTGCTTTTTTTTCTTCATAATAGCATTCAATTAGAGAGTTTTGATAATGAAGTTCTTGAGCAGTTCTCAAAGCTTGACGATATCGACATTCTTTCAGCAGTAAAAGAATGGCAAGAAGAGGACGACAAAGTATTACAGCTTCTATGTAAAATGTTGATCAATAGAAAGCTGTTGCACATAAAGGTAAAGAAGGAACCTATTAAACAGGCCAAACTAACCAAAAAGAAGAAAAAGGTAGGGGAGTTGTTGGGTTTAACGACGGAAGATGAAATTTCCTATTTTATATTCACCGGTGAAATTGAGAACAGGGCATACAATGATACCAGTCAGAACATTAATATTTTGAGGAAAAATGGGAAGATTGTTGATGTAGCGAAACTTTCCGATCATTTGAATATAAGTGCACTTTCCAAAACGGTGACCAAATATTATATATGTTACCCTAAAGATGCCGTTTAACAATTTTTCTTACATTTGTGCCCATGGTGTTTACAGCAGGTCAAATTGCGGGTATTTTAGAAGGTGAAGTCCATGGAAATCCTGAGATAGCCGTACATAAATTGGCCAAAATTGAAGAGGGTGAAAAAGGTTCTTTAACCTTTTTGGCAAACCCCAAATACACTTCCCATATTTACAAAACAAAAGCCTCCATTACCATTGTAAACAAGGATTTTATTCCGGACCAAGACTTACAAACGACGTTGATTAAGGTAGATGATGCCTACAAATCCTTTTCCAAATTATTGGAATATTACAATCAGGTTAAGAACAATAAAATAGGAATAGAAGAACCGGTTTTTAAATCGGAAACGGCCTCCTTCGGTAATGAATTGTACCTAGGTGCTTTTTCCTATCACGGGAAATAATGTGACCATAGGAAACAATGTCAAAATCTATCCGAATGTGTACATTGGGGACAATGTGAAAATTGGTGATAATGTTGTTGTTTTTGCCGGTGCCAAAATTTATTCAGAAAGTATTATTGGGAATAATTGTGTAGTTCACAGTGGAGTTATTATCGGCGCCGATGGTTTTGGATTTACTCCCAATTCCGATGGAGAATTTAGTAAAGTTCCACAAACGGGAAACGTAATCTTGGAAGACAATGTGGATGTTGGAGCGGGTACCACAATTGACAGGGCCACATTAGGTTCGACAATTTTAAGAAAAGGCGTAAAGCTTGACAATCAAATACAAATAGCACATAACGTAGAAATTGGTGAACATACTGTGATTGCTGCCCAAACCGGAGTAGCAGGTTCTACCAAAATAGGAAAACATTGTATGATTGGCGGGCAAGTTGGTATCGTGGGTCATATAGTAATTGGCAACAATGTCCGTATACAGGCCCAATCCGGTATTGGAAGAAATGTAAAAGACAATGAAGTCTTACAGGGATCTCCTGCCCTGAACTATGGGGACTTTAATAAATCCTACGTACACTTTAAAAACTTACCGAAAATAATTAATAGAATCGACAACTTGGAAAATAAGGATTGACGATGAACACAACTGAAAAACAACGTACCATATCCAAAGAGGTTTCCCTCACCGGTGTTGGTTTGCATACTGGCGAGAACGTAACCATTAAATTTGTTCCCGCTCCTGAGGACCATGGCTATAAATTTAAGCGTGTAGATTTGGAAGGTGAGCCAATAATCGAGGCAGATGCCAATTACGTAGTGAATACGCAACGTGGTACAAACCTTGAAAAGAATGGTGTCAAAATACATACCTCAGAACACGTTTTGGCTGCTTTAGTGGGTTTGGAAATTGACAATGTAGTAATAGAATTGGACTCACCTGAACCACCCATTATGGATGGTTCCGCCAAGTTTTTTGTTGAAGCTTTGGAAGGTGCAGGAATTGTGGAACAAGAAGCCCTAAGGGAAGAATATGTTGTAAAGGATGTACTCAGCTATAAGGATGAAGCCACTGGAAGTGAAATCACAATTATACCAGCGGAGGAATATCAGGTGACTACCATGGTTGACTTTGGTACCAAAGTACTAGGAACCCAGAACGCAACATTGGATAAACTTTCCGATTTCAAAGAGGAAATTTCAGCTGCCCGAACCTTTAGTTTTCTACATGAACTAGAAATGCTTTTGGAAAATGGCCTTATTAAAGGAGGTGATTTAAATAACGCCATAGTATATGTTGATAAGGAGATTTCTGAGGCTACCATGAAAAAATTGGAAAAAGCCTTCAATAAGAAAAAACTTTCCGTAAAGCCAAATGGAATATTGGATAACCTAACCTTGCATCAACCTAACGAGGCTGCACGCCATAAGTTATTGGATGTTGTGGGTGATATTGCTTTGGCAGGCACGAGGATTCGTGGCAAGATTATCGCGAATAAACCAGGGCATTTTGTAAATACGCAATTTGCCAAAAAGCTTTCAAAGATTATTAAGCTTGAAAAAAGAAACAATGTGCCCAAGTATGATTTGAGTCAACCTCCTTTAATGGATGTTACCCAAATCATGAAGATGCTGCCACATAGGCCTCCCTTTTTGTTGGTTGATAGAATATTGGAATTGTCTGATTCCCATGTGGTAGGAGTGAAGAATGTAACTATGAACGAGCCATTCTTCGTTGGGCATTTTCCAGGAGCACCAGTTATGCCAGGTGTTCTACAAGTGGAGGCCATGGCTCAAACAGGAGGGATATTGGTCCTAAGTACTGTGCCTGATCCAGAAAACTACTTGACATTTTTCATGAAAATGGATAATGTAAAGTTTAAGAGACAAGTACTTCCTGGGGACACTCTAATTTTTAAATGTGATTTAATTTCACCCATAAGAAGAGGTATCTGTCATATGCAGGCTTATGCATATGCCAATGATAAGCTAGTTTCTGAGGCGGAACTTATGGCGCAAATCGTAAAATCCAAATAATCAACGTCTTATGAATCAACCGCTTGCTTATGTACATCCAGGTGCCAAAATTGCGAAGAATGTGGTTATTGAACCCTTCACCACTATACATAATAATGTTACCATTGGTGAAGGTACATGGATAGGCTCAAATGTGACCATCATGGAAGGTGCACGTATTGGAAAAAATTGTAATATTTTTCCCGGTGCCGTTATTTCAGCACCTCCACAGGATTTAAAGTACAAAGGCGAAGAAACCACCGTAGTCATTGGAAATGGAACCACCATACGTGAGTGTGCCACCATTCATAAGGGAACTTCAGACCGCATGAAAACGGTAGTTGGAAAGAATTGTTTGATAATGGCCTACTGTCATATCGCCCATGACTGTTTGGTAGGTAACAATTGTATTTTTTCAAATAATTCCACTTTAGCGGGCCATGTTACCATTGGTGACAATGTTATTCTTGCCGGATTAGTAGCGGTACATCAATTTGTGTCCGTAGGGCAGCATGCCTTTGTAACAGGAGGTTCATTGGTCAGAAAGGATGTGCCACCTTATGTGAAGGCAGCCAGGGAACCTCTTTCCTATGTGGGCATAAATTCAGTTGGGCTTAGAAGAAGAGGTTTTGAATCCGATAAGATCCGGGAAATACAGAACATTTATAGAATATTGTATCAGAAAAGTTATAATAATACCCAGGCCGTACAAATATTGGAAGCCGAGATGGAAGCGACTCAGAACGTGATGAGATACTTCAATTTATAAGAGATTCACAACGGGGTATCATGAAAGGTTACTTCAGTAATAGTTAATTATATTAATTTTGCAACTGCTAAATTTTGACTTAGCAGTTCATCATAATCATCATTTTAAGTAAATAATAGAATGGCATCTACATCAGATATTAGAAAAGGATTGTGCATTAGATACAACAATGACATCTATAAGATTATAGAATTTTTACATGTGAAACCCGGTAAAGGCCCAGCTTTTGTGAGGACCAAATTGAAAAGTGTTTCCACAGGAAAAGTTCGGACAATACGTTCTCTGCGGGACATAAGATTGAGGACGTTCGTGTGGAAACGCGATCGTATCAGTTTTTGTATGCAGAAGGGGAGACCTATCATTTTATGAATACGGAGGATTACAACCAAATCACTCCGGCAGAGGGGGCATTGGACGCTCCAGGTCTGCTAAAGGAGGGAGAAGTCGTAAAAATTATGTTCAATACGGAAGACAGCATGCCGTTATCTGTGGAGATGCCAGCAAGTGTAGTCCTTGAGATAACATATACAGAACCTGGAGTAAAAGGGAATACGGCAACCAATGCTACCAAACCCGCCAAAGTTGAAACAGGAGCGGAAGTCAATGTTCCTTTGTTCATTAATGAAGGTGATAAGATAAAAATCGATACATCAAGCGGTTCTTATATGGAACGGGTAAAAGAATAAAACTAGCTTCTTGAAATTTCCTACTACATTTTCCTTAAAACAAATTTCCGAGATCATAAAAACTGAGTATGTGGGTGATTCGGATTTCCCTGTATTGGGCATGAATGAAATTCATGTTGTGGAAAATGGGGATATAGTATTTGTAGACCACCCCAAATATTATGATAAAGCCTTAAATTCAAAGGCTACGGTAATTCTTATAAATAAAAAGGTGGATTGTCCGAAGGGAAAGGCCCTATTGATTTCGGACGATCCTTTTAGGGACTTTAATATACTAACGCAGTATTTCAGTCCTTTTGTGACTTCGGTTAGGTCAATTTCCAATACCGCTAAAATCGGTAAAAATACCATCATACAGCCCAATGTTTTCATTGGTAATAATGTGACGATTGGGGATAATTGTGTAATTCATTCCAATGTGAGTATATATGACAACTGTGTCATAGGAAATGGTGTAACCATACATGCAGGCTCAGTGCTAGGAGCCGATGCATTTTACTATAAAAACAGGCCGGAGGGCTTTGATAAACTATTATCCGGAGGAAGGGTAGTATTGGAGGATAATGTGGACTTGGGGGCATTGTGTACTATTGATCGTGGCGTTACTGGAGATACAACAATAGGAGAGGGATCTAAACTAGATAATCAGATCCATGTAGGTCACGATACCCTAATTGGCAAAAAGTGTTTGATTGCCTCCCAAACCGGTATTGCCGGTTGTGTGGTCATTGAAGACGAAGTTACGCTTTGGGGACAGGTAGGGACCAATAGTGGCATTACCATAGGTAAGAAAGCCGTAATCATGGGCCGGACCGGAGTTACCAAATCGGTGCCAGGTGGAAAAAGCTATTTTGGAACCCCCATAGAAGAATCCAGGGAAAAACTGAAGCAATTGGCCTACACCAAAAAAATTCCGGATATCATAAAAAAAATGGAGAACAAATAAGAAGCAGAATACTTTAGTATTCTTGGACAAACATATATTTTTGCAGAAATAAAAACCAAAGAGCAGTATGAGCGTTTTAGTAAATAAGGATTCCAAAATAATTGTACAAGGATTTACGGGTAGTGAAGGAACTTTTCATGCCGAACAAATGATTGAGTATGGCACCAATATCGTTGGAGGTGTTACTCCCGGTAAAGGTGGTCAGGAGCATTTAGGGAAACCTGTTTTCAATACGGTTAGTGAGGCTGTTGAAAAAGTTGGTGCAGATACTACCATTATTTTTGTTCCACCAGCTTTTGCTGCTGACGCCATTATGGAAGCTGCGGATGCGGGAATCAAGGTTATTATTACCATTACCGAAGGAATTCCTGTAGCTGACATGGTCATTGCGTCCAACTACATTAAGGATAGAAACTGCAGGCTGATTGATCCTAACTGTCCGGGTGTTATTACTCCTGGAGAGGCAAAAGTAGGAATCATGCCCGGTTTTGTTTTTAAGAAAGGTAATATCGGAATCGTTTCAAAATCAGGAACTTTAACCTATGAAGCAGCCGATCAAGTAGTAAGGCAAGGATTAGGAATTACAACTGCTATTGGTATCGGTGGAGATCCAATTATTGGGACTACTACGAAAGAAGCCGTGGAACTGCTGATTAACGATCCAGAAACGGAATGTGTAGTGATGATCGGCGAGATTGGTGGTCAATTGGAAGCTGATGCTGCTAAATGGTACAAGGAGAGTGGAAGTAAAAAACCCGTCGTTGGGTTCATTGCCGGTGAGACAGCACCTGCGGGTAGGACAATGGGGCATGCTGGAGCAATTGTTGGTGGTAGTGATGACACTGCCCAGGCAAAAAAGAAAATTATGAGAGAGCATGGCATACATGTAGTTGATTCCCCTGCGGAAATTGGTGCCAAAGTAAAAGAAGTAATGTCATAGGACAACTTTAAAATCTATATAAAATCCCGTATTAACGGGATTTTTTTTCGCCTATATACTTATATTTGATAAAGGACCTTACAAATAAATACAGATGAAACTTTTAGAAGGAAAAAATATCATAATAACGGGAGCAAGTCGTGGAATAGGAAAAGGGATAGCCAAAGTATTTGCTGAAAACGGAGCTAATATAGCTTTTACCTATAGTTCAAGCGAAGCTCCTGCCTTGGAATTGGAAAAGGAGCTAAAAGGCCTTGGAGTGAAGGCTAAAGCCTATAAAAGCAATGCAGCAAGTTATGAGGAAGCGGAAAATTTGGTGGCAGAAGTACTGAAAGACTTTGACGGTGTTATTGATGTGTTGATCAATAATGCAGGCATCACGAAAGACAATTTATTAATGCGTATGTCTGAAGAGGATTTTGATACAGTAATAGACATTAATCTAAAGTCGGTTTTTAATATGACTAAGGCCACACAACGTACTTTTTTAAAACAACGTAAAGGGTCGATTATCAATATGAGCAGTGTTGTTGGTGTAAAGGGTAATACCGGTCAGACGAATTATGCTGCTTCCAAGGCTGGTATGATTGGTTTTACCAAATCCGTTGCTTTGGAATTGGGTTCCGGAAACATTAGGTGTAATGCCATAGCCCCAGGATTCATCGAGACGGAAATGACTGAAAAATTGGACGAAAAAACGGTGCAAGGTTGGAGAGAAGGAATCCCCTTAAAGCGGGGTGGAACTACTGAAGATGTCGCAAACGCTTGCCTTTTCTTTGCTTCCGATTTATCAGCTTACATAACGGGTCAAGTGCTAAACGTAGATGGAGGTATGCTTACCTAAATCAAAAGCTATTTGAGGCTTCCCTCTGCATAATCACAAATTTTATTGATGCAAACTGAAACAGTTCTACTTATTATTTTGGCCGCTATTGTGGCCCTTTCAGTAGCATTGTTTCAGTATTTTTTTAGAAATAGTCGGCGGGGAAAACTTCAATTTTTGCTGGCATTTTTACGATTTTTTGGGGTTTTTGGAATCCTGTTGCTTTTGGTAAATCCTAAATTAGAGAAAACGACCTATACCATAGAGAAATCTTTCTTGACCATTTTGGTGGATAATTCCTCTTCCGTAAAGGACAGTGAAAATGTTATTAAATCGGTTTTATCAGCATTGGATGAGGCAGAGGAACTCAAAGATAGATTTACGATTAGTAAATATGCCTTCGGAGAGGTCATGGAACCTATGGATAGTTTGTCTTTTCAAGACAGGTTGACCAATATTAACAAGCCTCTTTACGATATCAATGAGGCGCACCGTAGAAAGCAGGGTGCGGTAGTACTCATTTCTGATGGTAACCGAGAACGTAGGTAGGGACTATACCTATAATTCAGGAACGAATTTGTCCGTTTATACGGTAACGGTTGGGGATACCACAGCTTATGAAGATTTGAGTATATATCCGATAAATACAAATACCTATGCCTTTCTTAATAATAAGTTTCCATTGGAAACCTACCTACGGTATCAGGGAACCGGTGAAATATCCACTCGTGTTACTATTCAGGTAGGGGAGCGGACCATTTTTTCTGAATCCATCCGTTTAACTGGAACCAATAATTTAAAAAATATCAATACGCTTATAGACGCCAATACAGTAGGATTAAAAAAAATCATAGTAAAGGCTTCGGAATTACCATCCGAAAGAAATGTCATAAACAATTCGCGTGAAACTATTGTGGAAGTTATAGATGAAAAGACGAACGTTGGGATAGTTTCTGAAGTTTTGCATCCTGATCTAGGGGCCCTCAAGAAGTCTATCGAAAGTAATGAACAGCGAAAAGTCGTTATTCTAAAACCAAATACCCCGGTGGAAGAACTGGATGAAATGGATATATTTTTCCTTTACGAACCTACAAGAAATTTTAGTTCCATATTTGAGTTCATTAAAAATAAAAAATCAAATTACTTAATCTTCACTGGTGTCAATTCCGATTTTAATTTCTTGAATCAAGTTCAGGAGGATTTTGAAATTGAATTGGGTTATCCATCACAAGAAGTATTCGGTAGATTGAATTCGGATTTTCCAAGTTTGATATTTCCGATTTTGATACAACGGATTTTCCTCCCTTAACCAGTGACGCAGATCCGATAGTAGTAAATTCTTTGCACGATATTTTATTGGATTCTGAAATAAGGGGAGTAAATATAAATTCTCCCTTGCTCAGTGTTTTTGGAGATGAATCGTGGAAAAAGGGCATTTGGATGGGTACTGATATATGGAGATGGAGAGCGCAATCGTATCGTAATAGCGGTGATTTTTCCAATTTCGATGAATTTATGGGTAAGTTGGTTCGCTATTTTACAGCAAACGGTCAAAGAGATAGGCTTAACCTAGAATACAATACTATTTTTGAAGGTAGCAATGCCGCGATAGTTACGGCCACCTATTTTGATGAAGCCTATTTGTTCGATCCCAATGCGACCTTGAACATTACCGTAGTTAATTCCGAAAATCAAAATTCATCAACAAGATTCATGGCGATTAGGAGTGGGTATTATGAAGCTGATTTGAGTAACCTTACGCCTGGTGCTTACGACTTTTCGGTAAAGGTAGAAGGCGAGAACATCTCTAAAAACGGTAGCTTTGTTATTTCTGATTTTGATTTAGAGAAACAGTTTGTGTCTAGTGATTACAATAAAATGGCCATGTTGGCAAACAACACCGGGGGTTCATCCATTTATCCAAACCAAATAGATGCTCTGATTGAGGACCTTAACTCCAACAACAACTACTTGCCTACCCGGAAAAGCATTGAAAATATCGTATCTTTGATAGACTACAGGATACTCTTGGCCATTATAGTTTTGGCCTTTACATTAGAGTGGTTCCTACGAAAATATAACGGACTAATTTAAACGAATACTGATGGACAAATTGCCCAAAATAGCTTTACCGGTAATATTTATTTTTATAGTGCTGGTCATATTAATTTCAAAATCCGCTGTTACCATAGGTTCCGGTGAGGCAGGAGTACTTTACAAGACTTTTGGAAATGGTGTAGTAACGGACGAACCTCCCATGGGTGAGGGTTTTCATATTGTAGCCCCATGGAACAAGGTTTTTGTATACGAGGTGCGTCAACAAGAGGTTTTTGAAAAAATGAACGTTCTTTCAAGTAATGGTCTAGATATTAAGTTAGATGCTTCAGCCTGGTTTCAACCTAAGTATAATGAATTGGGAAAATTGCACCAGGAAAAGGGGGAGGATTATATACAGCGTGTTTTATTGCCAACGATACGCTCAGCGGCACGATCTGTGGTGGGAAGATATACCCCGAACAATTGTACTCCAGCAAGAGAGACGCTATACAATCTGAAATCTTTGAGGAGACCAAAAAAATTGTGGATGACGAATATATTCAGCTCAATGAAATTTTGGTACGTGATGTTACTTTACCACCAACAATTAAAGATGCCATTGAACGCAAGTTGAGGCAGGAACAAGAGTCCTTGGAATATGAATTTCGTTTGATAACCGCAGAAAAGGAGGCAGAGCGTCAAAGAATAGAAGCTCAGGGTAAAGCGGATGCGAATAAAATTTTAAGTGCCTCCCTTACCGATAAGATCTTGCAGGATAAAGGTATCGATGCAACCTTAAAAATGTCCGAGTCACCAAATTCAAAGGTTGTGGTTATTGGAAGTGGAGGAGACGGGCTGCCTTTGATTTTGGGTAATAATTAATCATATAATAAGTGTACTTTGAATATTGAAATAAAAATAATCGACTTAAAAATTGTTATTTTTAAAACATATTCTTTTACACAAAAAAATTAAATTTTACTTTTACCACAGAATGAAGAAAAACAATACACATCATCATTTTTATACTTGCTCTCAAGCGAGGTAAAAGTGTATTGTAGTATTACAAACATATTTTAAAACCCGTTTGAGAAATCAAGCGGGTTTTGTTTTTGGCTTTAAGCCATTAAAAATAGTGCATGAAATGACAAAAATTAGAATAGCTATTCAAAAATCGGGAAGATTAAATGAGGATTCCCTTCAAATTTTAAAGGACTGTGGTATTTCCATTGATAATGGTAAAGACCAGTTAAAGGCATCCAGTAGAAACTTTCCTATGGAGGTTTTTTATTTGCGGAACGGTGATATCCCCCAATATCTGAGGGATGGTGTAGTGGATATTGCCATTATTGGTGAGAACGTTCTAATTGAAAAGGGAGAGGATATTTCTATTGCGGAAAAATTGGGCTTTTCTAAATGTAAAGTTTCTTTAGCGGTTCCAAAATCAGTTAAATACAAATCGATTCAAGATTTTGAAGGTAAGCGCATTGCGACATCCTATCCTAACACAGTGATCAATTATTTAAAGAAAAAAGGGGTAAAGGCCGAATTACACATCATTAATGGTTCTGTAGAAATTGCCCCTAATATTGGATTGGCAGACGCTATTTGTGATATTGTATCCAGTGGCAGTACCTTGTTTAAAAACAATTTGAAAGAGGTTGAAGTGATGCTGACCAGTGAAGCTGTTTTAGCTGTATCCCCTAAAATTTCCGAAGAGCGTACGGCATTGTTGAAAAGATTGCAATTCAGAATTCAATCCGTTCTTAGGGCCGTGAAAATCAAAATATGTGCTTTTGAACGCCCCAAATCAGAAATTATCGGAAATTTTGAGCCTCCTCCCTGGAATGCGTAGTCCAACGGTGCTGCCCTTGGCGGAAGAAGGTTGGAGTTCCGTGCATACGGTAATTGACAAGGATACTTTTTGGGAAGTAATCGATGAATTGAAAAAAGCGGGCGCCGAAGGAATTTTGGTATGTCCTATTGAAAAAATGGTACTCTGATGAACAAAATAGTGAATCCCGATAGGGTCGAATGGAAAGATATCCTAAAACGACCCACTCAAACCGTTGCGGATATCGAGGAAACCGTAAATACCGTTTTTTTACAAGTGAAAAAGGACGGTGATGCCTCCCTAAAAAGGTATACGGAGAAATTTGACGGGGTTTCCTTGGATTCCTTATTGGTATCAACAAGGGAAGTGGATGAAGCCAATGAAAGTGTTTCCAACGACTTAAAAAATGCCATACAATTGGCAAAAAAGAATATTGAGCAATTTCATAAGTCCCAAAGGACAGAAAGAGTCGTTGTTACTACAGCCCCAGGAGTAGAATGTTGGCAAGAAAAAAGGCCCATTCAAAAAGTTGCGTTATACATCCCTGGGGGCACCGCGCCCTTATTTTCTACCATATTAATGTTGGGCATACCGGCAAAACTGGCGGGTTGTACTGAAATTGTTCTATGTACACCCCCTAATAAAGAAGGAAAAGTAAATCCAGCAATTTTATATACGGCTACACTATGTGGAATTACCAAAATAGTTAAAGTAGGTGGTATTCAAGCCATTGCGGGTATGACTTTTGGAACGGAATCCATTCCACAGGTATATAAAATATTTGGACCGGGAAACCAATATGTGACGGTTGCCAAGCAGATTGCCACAAAACACGGTGTGGCAATTGATATGCCAGCTGGACCCAGTGAGTTATTGGTTTTTGCCGATGATTCTGCGAATCCATCTTTTGTGGCTTCCGACTTGCTGAGTCAGGCAGAGCATGGTGTGGACAGCCAGGTGATTTTGGTTTCGACTTCTGAAACAATGATAGGGAAAGTAGAGTTAGAAGTGGAAAAACAACTTGCCGACTTACCAAGAAAGGATATTGCCAAAAAAGCCATTGAAAATAGCAAACTGATATATATGCCCGATAAGGATTCGGCAGCGGATCTGATAAATGAATATGAATGAGAACATTATATTATTTGTGCAAAGGATGAAGATTTCTTTATTAATGCTATTGCCAATGCGGGTTCCGTATTCGTGGGCAATTATACTCCGGAAAGTGCGGGGGACTATGCTTCAGGTACTAACCATACGCTTCCTACCAACGGATATGCAAAACAATATAGTGGGGTGAATCTGGACAGTTTTATGAAAAGCATGACATTCCAAAAAATAAGTCAGAAGGGTATCAAAACAATTGATCCTGCCATTGAATTGATGGCAGAGGCAGAAGGTCTAGAGGCACATAAAAATGCGGTTACTCTTAGATTAAAAAGCTTAGAATAAGATTTTTGAGCATAGTTGAAATGACGAATGATAAAATAATAGGTGGCTGAGTGGAGTCGAAGCCACAATAGAGAAATGAAAAACAATTTTAAATTAGATAATATCACTCGTGAAAACGTAAAAAGGTTGAAACCTTATTCCTCTGCGCGGGATGAATATGTATCGGATGGTTCTAATATGATTTTTTTGGATGCCAATGAGAATCCCTTTGAAAATGGGGTAAATCGGTATCCCGACCCACAGCAGCGGAGTTTAAAAGCGGTATTGTCGACACAGAAAGGTATCTTGGAAGAGAATATACTTTTGGGGAATGGCAGTGATGAAGTGCTGGATCTGCTTTTTCGTGCTTTCTGTGAGCCAAAATCGGACAATATTATTACATTGCCGCCCACATATGGTATGTATAGCGTATTGGCCAATATCAATGTGGTAGAGAATCGAGAAGTGTTGTTATTAAAGCATTTTCAACCAGATGTTGACACGATTCTAAGGACTATTGATAATCAAAGCAAAATGGTTTTTATCTGTTCGCCCAACAATCCAACGGGCAACAGTTTTGATTCCGAACGTATCGAAAAACTTTTAAAATCATTCCATGGTCTCGGTAGTTATTGATGAAGCATATATTGATTTTTCCAACGAGGAAAGTTGGGTTTCAAAACTATCGGATTATCCAAATTTGATTGTAACACAGACTTTGTCCAAAGCGTATGGAATGGCTGGTATCCGTTTGGGTATCTGTGTTGCATCCAAAGAAATAATATCGGTTTTAAATAAAATAAAACCTCCGTATAATGTCAATGAATTGACACAGCAACGGGCTTTGGAGCGGGTTTTGAATGAGCAAAGAGTCAAGGATGAAGTTAAATCGATTCTAGAGGAGCGAAACAACTTGGTAGAGGAACTGGCAACCTTGCCCTATGTTGAAAAAGTGTATAAGACGGATGCCAATTTTATATTGACTTTGGTGGATGATGCCACTCAGAGGTATAATGAATTATTAAAAATGGGGATTGTCGTAAGAAATAGAACCACCCAGCCTTTGTGTGAGAATACCCTCAGATTTACAGTGGGTACCCCAGCGGAAAACAAAAAGTTACTTGACGCTTTAAAAATATTACCAAAATAATATGGAAAATAAAAAAAGAGTCCTTTTTATAGATAGGGACGGTACCATTATTAAGGAGACAGCTGACGAGCAAATCGATGCTTTCGAGAAAATGATTTTCTATCCGAAGGCGTTTACTTTTTTAGGGAAAATTGCCAAGGAACTGGATTATGAATTGGTGATGATTACCAATCAGGATGGCTTGGGAACGGATTCCTTCCCTGAAGAAACATTTTGGCCCGTTCATAATTTCATTATAAAATCCTTTGAAAATGAGGGGGTGGTATTTGATAAGGTTTTTCTAGATCGCACCTTCCCTCATGAAAATGCCAATACCAGTAAAACCAGGTACGGGACTACTTACCGGTTATTTCTCGGATAGCTATGATCTTGAAAACTCTTTTGTGATTGGTGACCGACTCACGGATATTGAACTAGCCAAGAATTTAGGCGCTAAAGGTATATACATTAACGACGAAACCAACTTGGGCACAGGTGAAATTACCGTAAAGCGGGAAGAATTGGATAACATAATTGCCCTTGAAAGCAATGATTGGGAAAAGATATATGAATTTTTAAAATTAAAGGATAGGACTGCTTCTACCCACCGTAAGACCAACGAAACCGATATTGACATCCAGTTGAATTTGGATGGAACCGGAAAAAGCGATATCACAACCGGATTAGCCTTTTTTGATCACATGTTGGACCAATTGGCCCGCCACGGACAGATGGACTTGAAGATTATGGTAAATGGTGATTTGGAAGTAGATGAACACCATACCATTGAAGATACTGGAATTGCCTTAGGAGAAGTATTTTACGCCGCATTAGGGAACAAACTGGGTATTGAGCGCTACGGATTCTGTTTACCCATGGATGATTGCCTAGCTCAGGTAGCGATTGATTTTGGTGGCAGAAATTGGCTGGTGTGGGATGCGGAATTCAAACGTGAAAAAATAGGGGACATGCCTACAGAGATGTTTCATCATTTCTTTAAATCATTTTCTGATGG
This sequence comes from Maribacter litopenaei, assembly GCF_025244665.1. Lineage (GTDB taxonomy): Bacteria > Bacteroidota > Bacteroidia > Flavobacteriales > Flavobacteriaceae > Maribacter > Maribacter litopenaei. The sequence continues at coordinate 1,702,396 of NZ_CP104205.1, forward strand.
GGCCAAAGCCAACCTGAACATTAAAGCGGAAGGCACAAATGAGCACCATAAAATTGAAGCTATTTTTAAAGCCTTTGCAAAGAGCATAAAAATGGCCGTAAAGAGAGATGTAGAAAAAATGGTATTACCATCTACCAAGGGGGTTTTATGAAAATTGTTATTATTAATTACGGGGCAGGTAATATCCAAAGTATCAAGTTTGCCATAAAAAGATTGGGGTACGAAGCTGTCTTAAGCAATAAGGCCGATGAAATTCGGAAGGCTGACAAAGTCATATTTCCTGGGGTAGGGGAAGCAAGTAGTGCCATTAAAAAACTTAGGGAAAGTGGGCTGGATGACTTAATTCCTAACTTAAAACAACCGGTTTTGGGAATCTGCTTGGGAATGCAGCTCATGTGCAATAGATCTGAAGAAGGCAATACAGTGGGATTGGGAATTTTTGATGTTGACGTCCTTCGATTTTCAAAAAGTGTAAAGGTGCCACAAATAGGTTGGAATCAAATTTCTGACCTAAAATCGGACTTATTTAAGGGTATCCAAGAAGAGAGCCATATCTATTTAGTCCATAGTTTTTATGCTCCCCTATGTAGTCAAACTATTGCTATTTCAAATTATGGATTGAAATATAGTGCTGGGCTAAAACATGATAATTTTTATGGAACCCAATTCCATCCTGAAAAAAGCAGTGACATAGGTGAGCGGATTTTGTCTAACTTCTTAGAATTGTAACATATGGACAGTTATTACATTTCAGAGGATAAGTCCATCCTACAAATCGACAAAATCCACAGCTTCATTTCCAAGGCTTATTGGGGTGAAGGAAGAACCTTGGAAGAAGTAAAACAGACCATTCATGGCTCTATGTGTTTTGGAATATATTCCCAAGAACATGATCAGATGGGTTTTGCTCGGGTAGTAACCGATTATATTTTTTTCGGATATTTTATGGATGTGATCATTTTTGAGAAATATCAAGGTAGTGGATATGGGAAAATTTTGATTGAGCACATGCTCGACCATCCTGTTATAAAAAAGTTGAAAACGGTTGCTTTAAAGACAAAGGATGCCCACTCTTTATATGAAAAGTACGGTTTTAATAAAATAGGGGATTCACCACTTTGGATGTCCATAGATAAACAAAAATTGCTATAAGATGAGGATAGTACCTGCAATCGACATTATAGAAGGTAAGTGTGTTCGCCTCTCAAAAGGTGATTATGAAACGAAAAAAATATACAATGAAAACCCTTTGGAAGTTGCAAAGGAGTTCCAAGACCACGGAATAAGATTTCTTCATTTAGTAGATTTGGACGGAGCGAAATCCAAGCATATTGTAAACCATAAAGTACTGGAGCAAATTGCATCTAAAACGGATTTAAAGATAGATTTTGGCGGAGGCTTAAAAACGGACGAGGATCTAAGAATAGCTTTTGAAAGTGGGGCAAACCAAATAACAGGAGGAAGTATAGCGGTAAAGAATAAGGAGTTTTTTTTAGGCTGGATCCAAAAACATGGAGCCGATAAAATTATATTGGGTGCCGATGCTTTGGATGAAAAGGTGGCCGTTTCTGGATGGCAGGAAGAATCGAATGAGGCATTGATACCTTTTATTCAAGGCTATCAAAAGGAAGGTATCTCCTACGTAATCTGTACCGATATTTCAAAGGATGGAATGCTACAAGGGCCCTCATTTCAATTGTACGAGAAAATACTTTTGGAAACTTCTCAGGAAAAACCTTTAAAATTGATTGCATCGGGAGGTATTTCATCCTTTGATGAACTCCCCAAACTTGCCCAATTGGGTTGTGAAGGAACAATTATTGGCAAGGCCATTTATGAAAATAGAATTACATTGAAACAATTGGAGAATTTTATTCAAAACCATGGATAAGGAAGCACAATTAATAGAGGAGCTTGTCAAAAATGCCTTGTACCGTATGGATGAAAGTACAAGGATGATTAAAAAAAGTTTAGAGGCCATTACAGAGGATGAAACCTGGCAAAAACCAAATGAAGCTCTAAATAGTATTGGAAATCTTGTGCTCCACCTTTGTGGTAATATGACCCAATATATTATTTCTTCCCTTGGTGATACAGAGGATATTAGAAATAGGGATGAAGAATTTAATACGCAAGGGGGGCTTACCAAAAATGAGTTGGTCAAAAAATTAGAGGATACCGTGGATGATGCGAAGAGGGTTATTTTCGATGCCGGACTGAGCAATTGGTAAAAATTCGTTCTGTTCAAGGGTTTTCCTTCTCTGGTGTAGGGGTTATAATGCATGCCGTGGAACATTATTCCTATCATACAGGGCAAATAGCCTTTTGGGTGAAACTATTGAAAAATAAGGATTTGGGATTTTATGACGGAATGGATTTGAATACGAAAAATGAATAAGATCCTATATTAGATACGTGCGATAGACAGAATAGCAGTTACTATAGAATTATGCTTGCAAAAAGAATTATACCTTGTTTGGATATAAAGGATGGAAGAACCGTAAAGGGAGTCAACTTTGTGGATCTTAGGGACGCTGGTGACCCTGTGGAATTGGCCGAAATATATAGTCGCGAGGGGGCCGATGAATTGGTCTTCCTGGATATTTCCGCTACCGAGCAAAAAAGAAAAACCTTGGCAGAACTGGTGTATCATGTGGCCGAAAAAGTGAGTATTCCGTTTACCGTTGGTGGTGGTATTTCCTCAGTAGAAGATGTGGATATTTTGCTACAGAATGGGGCAGACAAAGTCTCCATTAATTCTTCGGCTGTAAAAAATCCTCAATTGATTAATGATCTGGTCGCCAAATTTGGTTCCCAATGTATTGTCGTTGCCATTGATGCCAAGCAAATAGAAGGGGAATGGATGGTCCATTTAGTAGGGGGTAAAGTACCCACAGAGCGTAAATTATTTGAATGGGCCAAGGAAGTCGAGCAGCGTGGTGCAGGTGAAATCCTGTTTACCTCTATGAATTCACGATGGTACCAAGGATGGTTTTGCAAATACCGCATTGGCACAATTATCAACCGATTTGAATATACCCATCATTGCCTCCGGAGGTGCAGGAAACATGCAACATTTTATCGATACCTTTAAGAAAGGAAAGGCCGATGCAGCTTTAGCCGCCAGTGTATTTCATTTTAAGGAAATAAAAATAAAGGATTTAAAAGAGGAACTTCAAAACGAAGGTATTCCAATAAGGTTGTAGAGCATATGAAGAAAATAGGTCTTATAGGTGGAATTACCTGGCAATCGACCCAATTGTATTATCAATATTTGAATGAAGCCGTGAATAGAGAAATGGGCGGTTCCCATTCCTGCAAGTTGATATTGGAGTCAGTAGATTTCGAGGAGATATCCCAAAAGCAAAGTAAAGGTGATTGGGATTCCCTGAACAGGGAATTTGCTGAAATTGGGAAAAGATTGGAAGTAGCAGGGGTTGAAATTATCCTAATTGGGGCTAATACCATGCACCTTTGTTCGGAAAGTATCAAGGAAGCAACGAACATCCCTTTACTACATATTGCTGAGGCCACGGGTGAAGCTATTGTTTCCAAGGGTATGGATAAAGTGCTATTGTTGGGGATCAAATATACCATGGGACTGGATTTTTATAAGGATATCTTAAAAACTAAATTTGATATATCCACCCTAGTTCCATCGGAAGCCGATCAGGAATTGGTGCACGGTATTATTTATAAAGAGCTATCCAAGGGCATTATATCGCCAGAATCAAGAAGGGTATACCGAATATTATTAAAAAAGCGGAAGATTTGGGTGCTCAAGGGGTCATTTTAGGTTGTACTGAAATCCCTTTGTTGATACAACAAGAGCATTGTGATATTGCTACCTTTGATACCACCAAGATACATTCAGAAGCTGCCGTGAGATTCGCATTGGCCAAATAAAGATTTAAAATGGAAATAGATTTTAATAAAAACACAGATGGTTTGGTTCCTGCCATTATTCAGGATGCTAGGACTAAAAACGTACTAATGTTGGGTTATATGAATGATGAGGCTTTGCATAAAACCCAAGAGAGCGGAAAAGTTACTTTTTATAGCCGAACCAAAAATCGTTTATGGACAAAGGGAGAGGAAAGTGGCAACTTCCTTCATGTGATTGACATAAAGAACGATTGTGATAATGACACTTTATTAATATCGGTACAGCCTGCGGGTCCAACGTGCCATACAGGAAGTGATACCTGTTGGAATGAGAAAAACAACACCAATTTTGGATTCTTTACAGAATTGGAAAATACCATTGCACAAAGAAGGGAGTCGGGCCTTGAAGATACCTCCTACGTCGCTTCCCTTTTTCAAAAGGGGATCAACAAAATAGCCCAAAAAGTAGGGGAGGAAGCTGTGGAGACCGTCATAGAAGCCATGGATAACAACGATGATTTGTTTTTATACGAAAGTGCTGACCTACTTTTTCACTATTTGATTCTTTTGCAGGCGAAAGGGTTTGGTCTAAAGGATATTGAGACCGAATTAATGAAAAGGAAAAAGTAGCCGGGAAGGATTCACTTGCCCAATTTTAAAATGCGGAAAGCACCTTGAACCACTAACACAAAAACAATTGTACCAATTACTAAATCAGGTTTATTGGAGTGTAACCAATGGACTAGGACTCCGGCCACAATAACCCCTAAGTTAATTATGACATCATTTGAGGTAAATATCATACTGGCTCTCATGTGCGCCTCATCCTTGCTCTTTGATTTTTGTAAGATATACAGACAAATTCCATTGGCAATCAATGCAAAGATGGACACTATGATCATGGTGGTAAAATCGGGAAGTTTTTCGGTTCCAATAAACCTCCTGATTACTTCAACAAAACCGATTAGAGCAAGAATTATTTGAAAATAACCGGCAAGTTTTGCGATATTTTTCTTTCGGATTATAGAGCCGCCTACTGCAAAAAGACTGATACCATATACAAAACTATCGGCAAGCATATCCAGGCTATCGGCCACGAGTCCCATGGATTTGGAGAATATGCCAGTAGTCATTTCAATTAGGAAAAATGAAAAATTAATCCACAACACGATCCATAACAGCTTTTTCTCGTGTGTGTCCTCTGTAAATTCAATTGACTCTGTGTTCTTTGACGAAATTATATTTCCACCTAGCCTAAGTTCTAAAATGGCTTTTTCTATTTGTTCAATTTCTCCAATGTGAAATATGTTAAGTGTCCTATTTTTAAGATCGAAATCTAAATGTCTGATATTGGAAAAACCATCCAATTTCATTCGAATAAGATTTTCTTCCGATGGGCAATCCATCTTAGGAATTTTAAAAACCGATTTTTTCATTGAAACAGTTGACACAGAAAAACGTTTAGTTTATAAAATCTAGGTGAGGTAAGTCCAACATTCAATTTTAGATAGAAGCATCAATGTAATTTATATAGGAATTAATTTATCTCCCTTGCCCTAATATTTTTAAAATACACACGTTGGCCATGATGCTGGAACATGATGTGCCCTTCCTCATAGGAATGGAAATTAGGGTTTTCCTTGAATTTACTATTGTTCAGTAATTCTTTCATTTCTGGGCTATTCATTTCAAATTCGATGACCTTCTTTCCATTAAGCCAATGCTCCACATGCCCATTATTGTGTAGTAACCTTGCTTTATTATATTCACCAATAGGCTTAAGTACTTTATTAGCGGGTTTTATCAAATCATAAAGGGAACCAGCCGACCGAACGGCAAGGGTATCGTAAAAATTTTCATCGTCCAAGATCTGTATCTCATAATTGTCCAACCAGTTTGGACTATTTCCATTTCCGGCTTCCATGGAAAGGTCCTCCTGCATGTGAAAGAAAACTCCTGAATTTGCTGCGGTATCCACCGCCCATTCATATTCCAGTTCAAAGTCCCTAAAACGTTGCTTGGTGACCAAATCCCTATTTGTCGTATCCGGGTTGGCAATCAAGGCACCGTCTTCTACATACCAGATTCCCTCCGGAAACGTATCTATACCATAGCCCCTAAGAGCCTCGGTAGAGCTTCCATCAAAAATCATAACCCAATCATCTTTTGTAGTTGTTTGTGGTTCCTTCTTTTGCTTTCTCGGTATCACAGGAATAAATGCACAAGAATATAAGGGATGCTGCTACTAATTTTTTCATTATACTACGGGTTTTTGTTTTATCGTAATCGTTATAGGTTATCCATAATTTGGGTTTCGAAGCCATCTATGCTATGGGTATTCTTATTCTTCCAATATTCCTTTATTTTGTCCTCACCCTGATTCTCAGCCCGAGATATTGAGCGTATTTCGTTCTTCTTTATAATCCATAAAAGGTACCGCAAAACCACAAGAAGTTTGGACTAGGTCAACCTCCATTTCAATAATTTGTCCGGCACCAGGATTCTTCGGAAATAGATGGGAATATTTGTCGTACTGATTATCTCGCCTATGGTAAATGTGGGCATTGCCATATAGCCTTAAAATCATAGGTTTTCCTTCAAAAGCACAAAACATAATGGTCATTCGGTTGTTCTGTATCAAATGAGCCGCCGTTTCATTGCCGCTTCCCGTAAGATTTAGCCATACCACCTTGTTTTTGTCAATAACCCTAAAACTATCCGTTCCTTTTGGTGAAAGGTTCACTCTACCTTCAGAAGCTGCGGTAGCCACAAAGAATATTTTTTGATTTTCTATGAAAGATTTTTGTTCCGACTGTATTGCCTCAAATTTTTTCCCCATTTACTTTTTTTTAGAAATTTCAGCGATTAAATCAACCTCTACCTGTGCAGTGGGTTCGTACAGTCTATCTATTTGAACCCAGGTGGCCGCAGGGTAATCACCTCCATAAAACTTCTTTCGAACCTCATTGTTTTCTTTCATGGCTTCTATATCCGTTGTGTAAAGCGTTTCCTTGACCACATCCTCAAAAGTGGCACCGTAGGCACTTAAACACCTAGATAGCGTTTCGTAGAGTTGGGTAATTCCCTTGGTACTAATCTCATTACTTGGGATACCGGAAATATATAAGGTGTTTCCTATTTTAACTACTTGGGCATACCCTGCATTCTCATTTTGCTTGCTTGGGCTGTCCCAATGCCATTTCTCCTTTACGATGCTTTGTTCGGTTTTTGGCATTTGATTTCCACAGGAAATCAATAGGGCGCAAAAAACAACGGAAATTGCGATTACATTTCTCATCTCATCTTAAGGTTTAGGAACATTGTGGAAACGCATTAAAGCCACATCATTGGATTTGAGTACCAGTTTTCCATCTGAATCTATTTCGTATGTATCTATCTTTTGCATCATATTCAAAAACACCTTTTCCCCCTCGCCACAATACATCAAAGTGGATGATCCTGGTTGGCCAAAGGAAATATTGTTGCCATCCAAAGAAAAATCTGCTGAATAGCCATTGCAACTATTTGTACCTTGGGCTTTACTGTTTTCCTTGTCAAAGGAGATCCTAGGTTTTTTATTGGGATATAATCCGTTGAAGGCAATCCTAGGCCCCGATATATACTCCAGTTCCCAGGCACCATTGAACATCGCATCGTTGTTCATATTTTTGGTACTTGAACAGGCAATAAGGTTGGTGACCAATATGATCGATAAAATAAAGAGGCAATTTCTCATTTGCGATAGTTATAGGGTTATTTCCTAATCTTAGGATCAAATTATCAAATAATTCATAAATAGAAGTTGATAAGTCCTAATTATTAAAACTTTTATTTATTCATTGTATGTCCCTATCAGTTAATCATGCCAGTTATGGAATTATTTTCGATTTCGTATTTTTAAGTGGACATCACTAAATGAATCACCTATGACGATATTAAATAAGATTAAATGGGTATTGGGTATCTTAATGATTTTTGTCCTAATAATCGCAACGAACCTAATAGATAGGAACAATTTTTTAAGGGTAAAGGATTCAGTAATTACTATATATGAGGACAGATTGGTAGTGAACGACATCATCTTTGAGTTCGCTCAATATGTTCAGGAGAAAGAAATAGCCATGATTTCTTTAGATTCTGCCTTCTATGGGAAAAGAAATAACGAAATCAATGATAAGATCCAAAATTTGATCATTCGATATGAAGAGACGAAACTGACTAAAGAAGAGGATAAAGTTTTCAGTAATTTCAAAGAAAATTTGGAAGATTTGGAGACCCAAGAAGTAACTTTCGTTCAATCCGATTTTTCTGAAAAGGAATCTCTACAGTCTATAATCGATGAAGTACAGGAGAATCTACATGACCTTTCCAAAATTCAATTAAGCGAGGGAGGTAGACAAATGAACATTAGCAAAAAAGCCGTGGATGCCGTAGAGTTGTTTACCCGTTTAGAAATTTATGTATTGATTTTTCTAGCTGTATTGGTACAAATCATTATTCTGTACAACCCTAAAAAAAGTTCTTAGTTTTTTATTAATACTGAATCGAGAAGCTATCAAATATAGCTTGATTGTCATTTGAACTGGTATCCTTTCTAACCTGCAGACCTGCTTTCATACCGGAAGACCACCAAGCAAGGTTTTCCCCGTTGGGAGCCTTGAGAGTTTTCCATTGTTTGTTATCAGTACTATACTGCATATCAATAGTATTGTTTGGGTTCATAGCTACTTTTAGCCATACCCCATTTTTAAAAGTGGGCAACTGTTTTGTGACAATTTCATTATATGAACCATCCTGTACTTTCCAAATCACAATAGTGCCATCCTTTAAACCCAATCCCAAACTGTTGTTTTTGGTCGTATAAAGTACAAGACCTTTGAGGGCTTTGTTTACGTTTAAAACCTTGGTAGAAATTTTAAAGTAGGCATCATCCGGTATTACACACAAAACGGTTCCAGTGGGATTTTCTGAATCGGGCTGTGATTCAGAAAGGGTCAAGCGATTATTCTTTATTTCTGCGGTGAAGGGATTGTTCTTAACATTGTACTTCCACTTATATCCCGCATTATCTTCCTTAAAATTATCTATAAAATCATGCGTTACCCTGTTCCCATTGACCACATCAGGTTCAACCCTAAACGAAGGCCAACCTGTTTCTTCATTCCAATAGAGTCTGCTCAATAGGGCGGCCCTTCCCAAACGCGGAAAACCCTTGGTATTATAACCATGATAGAGATAATACCAATCATCGTTAAAGGTAGTAGCCGTACCGTGTCCCGGACATTTCCACTGGGAATTTCCGGATAGGATAGGGTTCAAATCATGTTTTTCCCAAGGTCCTTTGATACTTTTTGCCCGTGCAACCCCTACCATATAGTCACAATCCTTTCCACAGCAGGCGTTACCGGAATACAACATGTACAGAAAATCATCCCTTTTTATAATGGCCTGTCCTTCAATTCCGCCCTTTTCCCAGTTACCTTCCTCAGCGGTCACCAAATTAAAATGGTCTCCAATCAGGGAAAGGCCGTCCTTGGATAACTCCGACCCCAGGATTTGTATGGGTTTGTCCGGTGTAAGCCCATAAGCCTTCCACGTAATGTATATTTTGTCATTTTCCTGAAATACATAGGCATCTATGGCTTCGTCTCCCCAATCTATGAGTACACCCATATCCTTGAAACCTTTTGCGATATCCTTGGTTGTTGCAACGCCAATTTTGGAGATTCCATCAGTTCCTCGGGCCGTATAATAACAATAAAATGTACCGTTCATATAGTACAGTTCAGGGGCCCAAAAACTTCCCATTGTCCATTTAGGATTCGTTTCAAAAACGGCACTTATTTGTTCCCAATGTACCAGAGTCCTTTGATGTATAGATAGGGTAGATAGGGGCCCAATCTCCGGTGGTTCCTGTAGCATAGTAAGTACCTTCTATTTCTATAATGGATGGGTCGGGCAGTTCGCCCGGTATCACCTGAAACTGTTCCTTGGTCATTTGTGCACCAAGGTGTACAGAAAAAGTAAGGAGCAGAAGTACTAGTTTATTTTTATCCATTGAAAACATAACCGTGCGTTTTCTTTAAAAATAACACATGTAACAACTTGGCTCCTCCATTTTGTACAAAATGGGGTTTATATTCATGAATTTGAGTTATTAGAGCGTATTCAGTTTTTTGCACACTAAGCTACAACCAGTATGGTTACGTCCAATTCATTTTATTTGAAGGACCTCAACGGAGTTTAATTCCGGACTACCACCGCTATTCCCAGATCCTGCCGCGGTATATATTTTTCCGTCGATCAAAGTGGCTCCGGTACCATGTCTGCCAATATTTAAAGTAGGTAACTTCTCCCATGTCATTTTTTCTACATCAAAAGCTTCAACCTCATCATGTGCTTTCTTTTGGGTGCCACTTTCACCGCCAATTACCACTATTTTTTTTCCTAAAGTAATCACCGAAGCACCTGCCCTTTGAGTAGGAATATCAAGATTGTTCGGTAGGGTAGTCCATTGTTGCTGGGCGAAATCATATACATCTACACTGGACTCCGTAAGGTCCGGATATTTACCAATGTTTCCGTAAGTTCTTCTGCCGCCGGCCACGTACAATTTATCATCAATGATAGCTATGCCGAAATGATCCCGGGCGTGAGGTGCATCGGGAAGCTGTTTCCAGGTATTTGAAATAGGATCAAATTCATCGAACCAAGCTACATGCCCGCCCCAATGTCCTTCAAATGCTCCGCCTACCAAATAAATTTTGTCTTGATACACCAAGCATCCTGCCGCCCCTCTCAACCTGTTTTCGGGAATTTCAGGTCCTTTTCGCCACGTATCAGTTTCAATGTTATAGATATACATAGAAGGAACGGGTTTCTCTTTCGGGAATAATTCAGAACCTGTAAAGGCACCAACCACATAAATTTCGTTGTTATATGTAATGGCCTGAAAATGGTGCATTTCAATGGGTGTTACCGCTGCAGTTGACCAAGTTTGTGTATTGATGTCGAAAATCTCCACGGGTTTGATGCCCCTACCACCTACAAGAAAAATCCGTTCCCCTAGAGATACCAAAGAGTTTTCATGTCTGTTGGTACAGGAATTGGTAGGGGATAGGACCTCCCAATCCTGGGAAACCATAAGGTTTGGAGCCATTAGAATGACCATTAGTCCTATAAAATATGTTGTTTTCATTTTAAGGGTTTTACGAGTTAGAATACTAAAAATAGGTGTTATTCTTCCGGTTTTGAAATAACGCAGCAAAATAATTAGGAATGTCCGTTTTGATTCTTCTCTCAATATTTCTTAGTGCTCAAAAGTAATCCGTCCACTAGGAATGGAAGCGGAATCAGGATGTATCCTTAATAGATACGAGACTTTTCCATCTTTGGGAATAAGAGCAGCCCGGGCGGTTCCACGTGCCTTATATAGTAATGTGGCCACGTAAAAAAGGTACTCTTCTTTCGGATTGATTGTTTTTTCCAATTTGCTTGGTTTATGGAATTGATCGTCCAAAAGCCCTTCTAAGTCTGAAAGGCCATAATCGGTAAGACCAATTTTTTCAGACGTCATTGTTTCATTAGGAAAAAATAGTCTTATGAAGGATTCTTGAGAAGCAAAAATTTTTAAGCTCTCAGAAGGAAATTCCATTGTCAATTCCATAGGAACTTCAGATGTATTGGTCACCTTGTGCCGGAAAATGACATAGCTATAGGTGTTTTCGTTTGTATCAAGGTAGGTGCCTCCGCCCTTGGGAAGGCTGTTGGTGATTTCCAAGGTATTTCCGTAACTGTCTGAATATTGTGTTACCGTATCGACCCAATTTCTTGGTGTATTTTGACCATGTACAAATAGGCCTATCAAAATGGATATATATGCAAGCCATGGTTTCATAAGTATCTGCCTCTGTTTTAGTAGTTGCCCAAAACGTTATTATAAAGAAATCATTCAATTCCTTTCGGAATGTATATTCATTCTATTTTGAAGGTTTTTTTCAAAAAACCGTGCTGTAGTGGCAACCACAATTGATAGGAAAATTGCTATAATACATAAGGCCGTAAAACCAGCTGGATCATCGTCCTTATGATGAAATATCTTTATATAGATTCCCGCCATCAGGATTAAAACAGCCAATAGTAGGGCAGACCGTTTAATACTTCTCAAGATTTTTTCGGAATTTAAGGTATACCAATCACTTCTTATTATGTTTTCAAGGAGTTGTATGGTTTTGAACAAAGCAAAAAAGAAAACCACTGAAGCTGCATATCCATAAAGAATAAAGGGGTCTAAATAGATATCGACCATGTCCAGATTTTGAGCTCTACCCTCCGTCAAAGGAAACCGAATCAAAATGAAAATCACTGCGAATCCTATACATATTAGTATGAACTGAACCAGTTGTATTAAAGTTTTTTTCAAGCTTGTATAGGATAAATGGATTACCCCTAAGTTAGGTTAAATAATCATTCGATTCATTCTAATAATGATAACTCATATTTTGATATGGGCTTTCTCATTTTCTGTCCTTTACTGGAATAACAAATTTTAACCCGCACTGCATTTCATTAATGGCACACACCTTAATGTCAACAAGTCCACTATTTAATCCAATAGTGCGGACAATATTTCCATCTAGATCGGTTTCAACTTTGGAGGCCTTTTTGGGCCATGAAATCCAAATTATTCCATCTTGCTCTATTTCTTGTTTTAGCTGTTGGATGTTCTTTTCAAGTTCTAAGGCACTCTTTGTAAAATAGTGAATGAAATCGTTCATTTTGCTATCATCGGTACGGTTACTGAACGCTTCGGGCAACTCTAAAAACAACTCAAAGTAGTCTTTTGGCTCATTGATGAGTTTCACTTTTAATCCTTTTTTGATTCCAAGTTTCTTTTCAAGTGGCGTCCCGTATCACCCTGAAGTTCCCATTTTTTACTCCTTTGATGTACTTATACTTTTCAAGATAATCTTAACCATTTTCAGAATATATGTAAAGTAGGTTCTTATATGAGTTAATTGGGCAATTGTAAATTCTTATTCCCTTTTTTCAAAAGGAATGATTATTCCTTTTTCCACATAATTTTTTAGGCCGTTAAGCAGTATCGCCCAACAAAAGGAAGACCTCCTAAAATGGGCGTTGCATTCACGCCATCCAACATGCCAAAATTGAACCTTAATGTTTTCTCCATTTTCAACCAAATCGAATCCAAAGGAAGTGGCATCCCAATCAGGGTCAGACTTTGTCATTTTAATATGGAAGGATTTGTTCTTTTCAGACATGGCTACCTTACCATACCAATCATACTCGGTGTAAAGAAAAAATTATAAATCTCACCTTTTGTGGGCTTGCCTTCACATCTAAGAGGTCACCAATTAACCAAATGTTTGGGATCAGCAACAGCTTCGAACACTTTATCGATAGGTGCTTTTATAACCAAATCATGGTGTATTGAATGTGCCATATTTTAATTGATACTTAAGTACAAGGATATTAAATACAATATCTATATTGGATGAATTCCGCGATTAGCTCTGTACAACTATTCATCCCCGATTTACTTTTACAAATTACTCTTTTTTACCATATAATGTCTCAACGGCATTGGGAGCGGTTATTTGCTAATAGATTTTAATGTGCAACTAAGGCGAGATGCTTAGTTGCTAGCGTTTCTTTCTACAAAATTTTTAGGGTCAATCAGTTGGAACGTTTTGGCATACACACACTACTATTTCAAAAAAATCCATATCTTGAGCACTATATGAAAAAGTTATTTCCCATCATTTTTTTAGTTCTGCTTATGGCGACATCAGCCCGTTCGCAGACCCAGGTTTACGAACTAAGAGTATACGAAATAGGGTTTTTTCGATCCGCAGATGTACTACATACCTATTTTGAAAACGCCCTCATTCCAGCACTAAATAGGCAAGGGGCAAAAAATGTAGGCGTATTTGAGGAAATGGGCGAGTCATTGCCCAAAAAAGTCTATCTGCTCATTCCTCATAAGGATATTGTCACTTTTCAGGATAGTGAGAGAAAATTGTTTGATGACGAAACATATTTGAAGGATGCCGATCCTTACTTAACTGCTGATCAAGCTACCATTCCATTTAATAGAATCAGTACCAGCCTTGTTCATAGTACTAAAGAGTTTCCTGAATTGACTGTTCCAAACAGTGCAGGAATTTATGAACTCAGAATATACGAAAGTCATAATGAGGGTGCCCTAAAAAACAAACTACGAATGTTTGAAGACGAGTTTAGCATTTTTGCCGATGCAGGCTTGAATATGGTATTTTATGGTAAGAACATTTACGGGGATCACATGCCATGTTTAACCTATATGCTGGCAAATACGGACTTGAACGACAACAAGGAAGGATGGTCAAAATTTGTCAACCACCCGAGACTGGAAGAAATTGACGTCCATGGAGGAATACAAAGGTAACATGAGTGATATTACAAGGGTTTTCCTTAAACCAATGGATTATTCACAGATTTAATCATGAGACCCTATTTTGTTATTTTTTTCTAGTCTTTTAAATCCATAGAAAATCAGGCCGCAACAAATAAATAAACCAAGAATGGCCGGTATCAATATTGATTTTCCGAGACGCTCCCGCATTCTGAATACTCCGGACCATTTTACCAGTTGCCATAAGAACAACAACACCAATTCCCATAATCAAGCTTCTTTTCCAAAAAGCCAATCCTAAAGCAATAAATGAAATAGGAATTGATAAGGTCAGTAGTTGTTTACTCAAGTTCCATTCACCGTAGAGATACGCTTTCTCAAATTCTAAAAAATTAACCACATCGTCACTTACCATTTCGGGTTTAGGAAACCAAAACATACTTGTGAACAAGGCAAATAAGGAAATCATCATTCCAGTAAAACTTTTTCGGTAGGCGAAATAGCAAAATGGAAGTAGAAATAATGGTCTTAGATACCAACTCCATTGATTATGGTGTCGTTCAAAGACCCAATCAAAGAATGGCTTGTTAATCATTGAAATTACAACAAAAGTAATCGTTAGGATTAGAAAAACACCCCCTACAAATAAGTCACTATTTCTATTTTTCATCTGTTTTTACTTGATGAAGACAATGTTTCTTGTATGACTACTTGCGGGTTTTTCATGTTGGCTGAGCGTAGCCGAAGCCAGGAAAATGTCCGCCTGAGACTAAAGATAATTGATTTGCAGGAATTTCCAAATGGAAATTCCGACCGTAATTAATTATACACTGCTTAAGTTTGATTCTAGTTATTTTAATGTAATAAACCAGAAAGAAAAAAGCGTAGAATAAGGTTAATATACACCGAGAAACCTAGATTTCGTCAACATTGATAATCCCTACGCTTTACTACTTAGAATTCGTTCAGTTTTATGAGACCTGGATCTCGCTTTCAATGTTGTGCGTTCGTATTTTATTTTCAAGAGGTTTCTTTCGTAATCCACTTTCCAATTGTCGGTGCTTTGTATGCTTTCATTTTTATAATCAACTCATCAATATTGTCGCTAATTAAAACCATATTTCTGTTTATTTCCTTCAAAAGTCCTTTTGTAACCATATCGTCTAAAAATGCAATCAGATTGTCATAAAATCCATTAATATTTAGAATTCCAATAGGTTTTTTATGAAGTCCTAATTGGCCCCAAGTCAGCATTTCAAAAAGTTCTTCTATAGTTCCAAAACCTCCGGGAAGAGCAATAACTCCATCGCAGAGTTCATTCATTTTAGTTTTTCTCTCATGCATTGAGTCAACTAAAATCAATTCAGTTAATTCATTATGAGCAATTTCTTTTGATTTTAGAAAATGGGGCAAAACTCCTATTACTCTTCCTGAATTTTTTAATGTCCCATTTGCAACTGCTCCCATTAGTCCAACATTCGCTCCACCGTAAACTAGCTCAATATTTTGAAGAGCTAATTTTTTTCCAAGCTCTTTAGCTTGAAGTTCAAATTCGTTATCAGTTCCAAAACTTGAACCGCAAAAAACTGTAATTCTATTCATTAAATTTTCGTTCTGATTATATGACGCACAACGATCTCGGCTATGATTTCGTTGTGGAATTTCACGCAGTGAACATTCCGCCCGAAATCAAACCTTGGCTTGAAGTTAAGGATTTCCGATTAGGAAATCCTGCCACAATGAATTATAGCCGGTGTTGTAAGCAGTTTTTATTTAATTCGTTTTTTAATGAGTATTATTTGTCCGAGATGATAATATGAGTGTTCAATCATAGCGTCAATATTTCGGCAATAAGTCCCATATTGTTTATCTACAAAGTCCGACAATATTTTTTCTTCTGACATATTTTCAACAAGTTCGATAAATTCATCTGCGTCAAGACAAAACTTACTCACTAAATTTTGCCAATCCTGTTCAGATTCTATTGGTGGGGAATCAAAACTATATTTATCCCGAATATCAAGTGTTCCGCCTTTAAGAACGTTTGCAACTCCAGCTATATAGTAATCTATGTGAAAAGTCAAATCAGCAATTGTGTTGAAGTCATCTATTTTTTGAGTAGCTTGTTTCCAATCAAGGTCAACTATTTGTTCCTTGAAATTTGTACCCAAAACCCATTTACCTTCTGTAAAAACTTCTTTCAGTCGGTCAGCTAAGTATTCCTTGAGTCTCATTTTAGATAAGTAGCTTTTTTACGGTTTTATCAAATTGCTTACAACGCCGCGCTATGTACGTCATCTGCGAAAGCAGTGGGCGGGTTGTAGCGTTGGTGGCTAATTTTATGGAAATATAGTGAAAACCTGTAACGATGATACGGTTATCTGTCCTGTTTGGGGGTATTGTGAACCGCATCATCGTTTGTTGATAAGGCCACATGGTAGCCGTATATCGTGGTTTTCGCGGAATTGGGAATAATCCCGATAGCTATCGGGAGTTCGACCTACCGAGCGAAGCGAACACATGAATGCTTTAAAGAAAAATAAAATGAATAAACCACCTATTGCGTCCTGATATGTCGAGTAGGTAAGCCGAAGCGACTGTCTTTGCAAAATGTCCCTTATCCTACGGCCAAAGTACGCCGCAGGCGACCGAGTGCAGCGACCGATGAATTCATAAGAAAAAAAATAGAAATGACATAAATAATTCGGCACCGCGGTCATGTGTATGGTTCGTTGCGAACTTATCCAACGGAAAATGTCCGCCTGACCTTAAACATAATTGATTGCAACTAATCCCGTTTTAGGAATCAGACAGTAACTAATTATACACCGCTTTGTTGTGTTTTCGTTTATTTATTTTGGTTTAGAATATTCGATTAATTCCTCAACGTAGTGAAAATCTCCTTGATTTTGAGTGAGTTTTATGAAGTTTTTTACGGCAGGTGCATATAACCAAACTTCTGTTTCATTTGCGCTATATCCTCTAGAATTGGTTGTTCTACCTGTGTATTGTATAGTGTAAGCCATAAATGTTCCCGCTTCTACGGTTTCTTCTTTGTACGACAAAACTTCGGCATTCTGACTTTGGTTTCCAGTTGTACCATCTTGACTCGTCCAACTGTTTTCATATTTCCATGTTTTACCAACTTCGAGGGGCCAGTCGTACTTCGGTGTTTCGCTTACTTACGGTTTAACGATTTCTGTAACAGGAATAGTATCTTTGCCAATTGTCATACCTAGTGCTCGGTCAAAACTTACGATTTCTCTTGTATCTGTACCATCCGAGCGAACCTCTCCTTCAGTAGTTACACCCTTATATTTCCGGACCCATTTTTCACCAAGCTGATAGTCAGTTAACGTCGGTTGGTTGGTAGTGCTGGATTTAGTTGAGTTATTACAGGCACTAAGTACTACCATGGCAAGTAATACTAGAATTTGATATTTCATTTTATTCTTTAGAACATATGACGTTATAGATTCAAATTTGTTACAACTGCCAAAAGTGGCTGTAAAGCAGAAAATCCTATAAGTTTGAATTAATTTTGGCTGTTCTATTCCAAAGATTGGTATTCAATATCTATTAGCTCGATTAACTCCGTAATACTATTTTTTAATAAAACTGATTGCCTTGTATAATAATTAAGCTGTCTAGAAGAAATGTAAATATCAGCTAATATTCGTTTATCAGTAATTTTAATTGGGGAACCAAAATCACCATATTTTATTTCATACGCATATTTATTTCGCAATTCATTAGAACGATCCAACACATCCTCTCCAATACTAATGATATTTTGGGCTTCCAATTCATAGATGTTTTGAATATTATTAAATAGCTCACGATTGCTTATAATGTTTGATTTTCCCTCAGATATCATTGAATTATAAGTTCCAATTTTTGGTCGAAATTTTCTATCCGTAAAGAAAATATATTCTAATTCTGACACTCCTTCCACCTTAGGTAGCTTACCAATAATTTCCTCGAATATCAAGTCAATAGTTGTGTCTTGAGACATTAATTGAGCTATGCGCCACTTGTGATCTTTGATTACTTGAGACAACAATAATGTATCTTGAACTAAATCACTCTTTATTTCTTTGAGATAGACTTTTTCTGCATCTCTGGTTTTTTTAACTCATTCGAGTTATTTATACTAAGTGCAATTAAAATTCCAATAACTACAAGTATAATTTCTCCGATGGCATAAAGAACATAATTAATGACCTTTTTATCTCTAATCATTTTATGTCTTATTTTTCTAAAGATTTTTGCCATTGGTTGATGTTGGATTTTAATGAAGTACAACGCCGCGATCTGTCCAGTAGGTAAGCCATAGCGGCGGTCTTTGCAAAGAGGTCTCTTATCCTACGGCCATTGTAATCTGGCATAGCGCGGCGATGATGTCGACTGGCTTTTGGTGCGGAAATTGCGCGAGCAATACAACAAAAGTACACCGCAGGCGTATTCGAAATCATCGGTTTTGTGTATGATTAGTGGCGTGTTTAAGCACCTAATTTAGCAAATAAAAGCCTAATAGAAAATCTGATAGGATTTTCGTAAGCAAGCCTGAACTAGCCATTAATTATTCACGGTGTTGTGGTGTCGTTTGTCTTTTTTCCACCACAAGTAAACAAAAATACTAAACAATAAAGCCATAAATACCCAAGGCAATTGTAGAGATGCAAGAGATAAATTCTCCAATTCAACATTTGATTGAAAAATCCCTGATGGGATTGCCTGATTCTCTTGTTCAGGTCTCAAGTCAAAAATACTAATCGTGATGAAATTAGCTCCTGTATGAATTCCTAATGCAGCACCCAATCTGTTTGTTTTAAAATATATTATACTAAAAAATATAGTGTGTAAAACTGGAATTAGAATAGTATATAAAAGTAATTCACCTGCAACTTGATTGGAATAACTTTTAAGACCAACGAAAAACATCATTATAATAATTGCTGCATTGGCCCCAAAACTTTTTTCAAATGATTTTAAAGGGTAACCTCTTGTAAATAATTCTGTTCCTAAATCTGCAATAAAAATGAATAAGAGTCCATAAAGAATATTATATAGTGAAACATTTTGCCTTAACTCCCAAGAAAAATCTGCTATGTAAGATTGTAGTATAGAAACGATTGCCCATAAGACGATTCCAATTAGTAATCCGTAATAGAATTCCAAACGATTCTTGGATTTTAATGAAATGCCTAAATCGTGAAGCGTAATCTTGTCTGTTTTACAGAACCATTTTGTAACTAGCCAACTAGACAATGCAAATAGTGTAAACAGGATTAACATGGTTAAATTATGGGGTAGCTGAAACGGTATGTAAAAAGCTATCAATCCCTTACGAAGAAAAAAATCTAGTATAGTCAAGATTATCAAGAATAAAATAGCTTTTAAAAATGGTTTCATAAGTATTATTGACTTTGTAAATAACTTTTTTTAATGCACCACAACAGTCCGGGCGATGAGTAGTTGAGTGATTCAGCACCAACTTTTGCAAGTACACCACAAGCTGAAAATTCCGCAGGAATTTTCAGGATAAGCTTGTAATAGCAATTGTTAGTCACCGTATTTTTTACATTTTTTTAAATGGCTTTTTATCTGAAGTAGTCATTTTATATTGTTCCATAGCCTCTTCCGAGTAAGATCTGTTGGCATATTTTCAATGAATGTCATAACTGATGTAAATATGAACGGTATGTTGCTTCTTGAAATAAAATCAGATTTTGTTGCAATATCATCTAATTGATCAGCATTCCATTTTTTTCTTATTTCGTTAGCACGCTCATATTTTTCCTTATTCAAATTTACAAGCCATATTTTGTTATTAAGAGAATCCGGCAATAAGTGATGTCTATATTGCCAAGTTGAGTAAACTTCAAAATCTTTTTTATCCTTATCATTTTGGTAATGGAGGTAAGAGATTGCCTGTTCAGGATCAAATCGTCCCTCATTTACTGCCTTGCAAAGAATTGGTTCAAGATCAATTATGTTTTTATCGCTGCTTCTTCTCTGAGATGTATGAACTAAAACCACATCATGATTTTGCCCTCTTAAGGATTTTCTAAAACCGAGCTCTATCTGAGAAGGGAAGCCAAGAGAATCAGTTATTGAAAGTATCCTGTTCATATTTATTATTCGATTAGCTTGAATAGTGTCATCATGAGTATCGTACATTGGTCTGAACAATTGATCTCTTTCCCAAATTGATTTGAATTCATTTCTTAATCTTGAGTCATATTCAGTCGTTCTTTTCTCTATAAAAGAATTCCAAAGGTTCTCATCTATATATGTGTTGACAAAAATTGACTTTAGCAAACTTAAATCATCAGAATTATTTATAAGTTGTTGAAGATTTAAATTTCTTTCATCTAAATTATTAGAGAGGTGATTTGAAAGTGCGGCATTATAAACATCCGGACCAAAAGGTTTTTTGATTTCTTCAAATGCCAATGAGTAATATTTGGATGCTCTATCGAAATCACCATCACAAATTGCAATTTCAGCTTTATTAGTTAGAATGTGATATTTAGTAATTGCTTCATTATTGTAGTTGCATTTCGTTAATTCAGTGATGGCAGAATTTTCAGACTTAATATTCGTCTCATTACGGTTTTTGCAACTTACTTGAATCGTCAGAATAATTATAATGATTGCAATTCTCATTTTAAAATTTATGGTGACTAACGGTTGGCATAACCGAAGTTACGGGTTTATATGCATTAATTTTCGGTTTAGCACGGACGTTAGCAATTCCGAGTGGATTCAGTTTACCCTGAGCGAAGTCGAAGGGTAGTCGAATCCGCCGTAATTGCGGTTATACATTGTTGTGGCTAGTTATTTTTTAGTGATTTCTCTACCGATTCTTTCGTATTCCATTTTTACGTTTTGAGGCATTCCTCTAGCTCCAATAGATTCTGAAATATCAAATCCATTTGGCCAAAAGTACCCTAGCATTCCTATCACTTTTTCATCACTTTTGGCTAATTCGTAATAGTTAATAGCGACTTGCTCCATTTGGCTCAATTCTATGCCTCCAAAGTCTCCGTGTGCCCAATTTATATAATGACTATCTAGAATAACCATAACCCTTTGACTTGGGTCAGATAGTTTTGATTTTAGCATATTCCAATCTTGTTGAAATTCAGTGTTTGTATTTGGGTTTTTTACAAAATAACGGTCAAAACCTACCCAATCAATTGTTTCAGGAACCTGTAAGTTATTCAATGATGGATAAGCTTCAATTATCATCGTGGGAATGTTCGGAAATTCAGCTTGCAGTAGTTGAGCCACAGTATCCAATTCCAAGAAGGTTATTCCATTCCAAGTTGGTTCTTCGCCAATGTAAAATGTACCAACGTAATTGGTGTTTAAAATAGATTGATTTATAGTTTTAAATTCATTCCATCTTTCCTGATAATCCGTCCTTAAATCATAATTTGATTGTGAAGCACTGTTATTGTCTATTAACTCAAAGAACAATTCATTGAGGTGTAAAATTGTTTTTAAATCCAAATCGGCAAAGGTTTGTGTCCTTTGAACAATATTGTCATTTGGATTCACAACTAAAATATCTGCTATGTTACTAAATTGATGGATTTCATCGGCATAATTGGTTTTGACTTCGGAATCGGTTGGGTCATCCCAATACGTGTCGACTATTGTAAATCCAAAATATTCGATGTGGGCGTTTGTGTTTTCAAATGTACTCGATTCGTCATCTTTTTTACAAGCGAATAGAGTACAGGAAATCAATATGTAAGATACAATGCTTTTCATTTCGTTTAATTAGCCACAACGTCCCTGGCTATGCCTTCGTGGCCAAGCGTAGTCGTTTTTTGGTTTATTAGAAAAGTACGAAAATAAGCCAAGAGAAAAGCCATGAGGCATAGCCGTTGTTGTGCAACGTTTTTTAATACCATCTAATTTGATAAGGATATCGTTCATAAATCACATTATCCTCATTAATTGTATTTCCCTTTCTGCCATTTATTTCTCCTAATTTTTGTAATTCTTTTGCTTCTTCTGTTTTTCCAATCTTTCTTAAACAATCCGCCTTGAAAATTTGAACTTCGGAAAAGTCCGGATAGCTTTCTAAAGCTTTATCGAAAATTTCGATTGCACCTAGATAGTCTTTTTGTTCATATTTACTAATCCCGAAATAAAATAAGTCCAAATGATGTAGCCAATCTTCTCCTTTGTCCTTTAACTGAAATTCAAGGTCTTTTTTGAATATTTGTTCAGCTTTTTCAAATTCGTTTAATTGTAAGTAAGAAAGTCCAATGTAAAAATCATAGGTGTAGTCCATTACATATCCATTTCCAAACCTTTTTTTGTAGTCTTCGAAATCCGCAATTGATTCTCTATAGGTATTGGCGAATATACATTTGATAAAGGCTCGATAATCTTGCCATCGTTGACGGTCATATTTTACAGCATTATCAATAAATTCCATTCCAACTTCGTACTTCCCTTGCTTAAACATTGGCATTGCTTTTTGCTGCCATAAATAGGCGATAGTACTATCTTTTGCAAGTCCTTTATCGATTTCCTCTTGCCACTCTCTTGAGTAAAGTTCGTGTTTCCAAGCTCCGTTTTTTAGATGTTCATCTATAATCATGTCCTGCTTTTCTTTGTCAACTTTTAATTCGGTCAGTTTGTTTTCAGCTAAATCTTTATCAGATTTGCTTTTTTGTCCACAAGAAAAAATTGTGGCAATTAATAAAAGCATCGATATTTTGAAGCTAATTCTCAATTTTTAGTCAAATGTTGCACAACGCCGCGCTATGTGAAGTCCGGCGAATTTTATGGAAATATAGTGAAAACCATCAACGATGATACGGTTAACTGACGGGTTTGGGGTATTGTGAACCGTGTCATCGTTCATCGATAAGGCCACATTGTGGCCGTCTATCGTGGTTTTCACGGTATTGGGAATTAAATTTGTCGACCAGATTACATATAGCGTCCTGATATGTCGAGTAGATAAGCCGTAGCGGCGGTATTTGCAAAGAGGTCCCTTATCCTACGGCCAATGTAATCCGGCATAGCGCGGCGATGATGTCGACTGGCTTTTGGTGCGGTAATTGCGCCAGCAATGCGACAAAAGTACGCCGCAGGCGTATTCGACATCATCGGTCGTGTATAAGCGCAGTAGCGGATTTTTATGCACTTACTTTTCGGCTTATAACTGACTATAAATTTATACATTTTGTTTCGTTTCATCAATTTTCCCGCTATTGCGCTTATACGTTGTTAGCCACTGGCTTTTTCTTCAAATTCGGGCAATCCAATCGAATTTCGGTCGTATTTAATTCCTTTTTAAGTAGCTTGCAGTAATCTATTCCATTATTTTTTTTATAAAACGTACACCCAAAGCAAGTCCGTTGTACGGTCAAAATTCCGCTTCGGTTTAATTTATAAATCAGTTCGCTAATACTGCCGAACAGATTTCCTAATTCACTTTCATCGAATTTGTCTATCTGCTTTTTAAGGGGTTTCGCAAAATCATTTGTTTCTGTTACTATTTTTTTTCCCAATTCAGTCAACTGTAGTGAGTAGCTACGGCTATCCGAAGATGAAAAGTCTTTTAAAACCATTCCTTTTTTGTCCAAAATCCTAACCGCATCGCTAATAGTTGGCTTGGTTACATTAAACTCTTTGGCTAAATGGCTCACATTGCACAATTCCTGTTTGTGAAATGCTATGAAAATCAATATCTGAATTTGAATTGGGCTTAAGCCTACCAATTTGGCTTTTTCCCATAACAACACCTTAAACACTTCTGAAATTCGTTCCAATCCTGCAACGATTTTGCTCGAAGTATCTATTTCCTGTTGTTTTGGGTTAAATAAGCTATTATCCATGAAAAAGTCCCGTTTTGATGAACGGGACAAAGTTAGTAATCCTAATTAATTTAATCGCAATTTTCCATTTCAATGATGTGAAAGCCCACATTTTCAATAGATGAAATTATCTGTTCGGTAGCTTGTTCTATGTGGCAGAACCTGCATTCTTTTGCTGTTAGTTGCTCTGTGCCAAACGGCTTTGTTTTTAGATATTGCTTTCCAAAACCATAAATGATTTCTTCGTCAGTAACTTCATTTGTCACGAGGATGTCAAAATGCATCACTTTTCCGTCTACTCTCTGAACGTAGGTATCCCAAACTGAAACTTTCATTCTATTGTTTTTTTACCGTGTAGGGCAATGATAAATCGCCACTTGCTACGCTATACACTTCGTAAACGCCTAACATTGGCAAATTCTCATTGCTCGTGTTCACTTTCATAAATGCTGTAACACCATCATAATTGAAATCTGATTGATTGTTCATTCTGTAATTTGGAATGATAACCTTTATGGTATTTCGAATCGTGGTTACAGGAAATCCTGGTGAGTCCATATACATTGGCATTCCTGGATTTGTTGGTGGTAACACGACCATTTTGTCAGCTTTTTTGAATTGCTTCACGGAAAGACCAACTGCAACTCTTTCATCTTTGGTCAACACTACCCAATGTGGATGCCAAACAAGCCCATCGTTGTCAAAAATCCTATCGTTGTTCTCATCCCAAAGCGGTGTGTCGTCAAAGTCAGGATGTGAGGTGAGCGCAAGTGCAACAATTCCATCTGTTTCCCCAAATCCTACATCGGTTGGTTTTAAGCTGGTAGGAAATACATATCCCAAAACAGGCGCTCCATCCAATTGTCCTGCTTTTGTAGGCGTGGTTTTTCCTGCCATTCCTTTTACATCAATTTCCCAAACGGTTATTCCCAAGTCAGATTTATTGCTTACGCGAACTTCCTTTATGGCGAAGTCATCATTTTTGTACGAGCTTTCCTGTGCACACGATTTTGTTGTGCTTAAAAGCATAGTTGCTGAAAGTAATAATACTATTGATTTCATATTTTTAAGATTTTTAGAAGTTAGGATTCCATTTTTATATTAGGAATCCTAACTACAATGAATAAAAAATTAACCTTTCACGTCCTCCATTGATGCACCAAAGTTGATGTGCAATGTATGTCCATTAGCTGTTACCAATGCTGGAACAGACTTTACGCCTGCTTTTTCAGCCTCTGCGATTCTAGAACGGTCTTCCCCAATGTGTACGACTTCCACATTTTTCGCTCCGATTAAATTTACGATGTCCTGTTCTGCACTTACACATACTGGACAACCTGCGTGATAAAAAATTGATTTACTCATTTTCTGAATGATTTAAAATGTTATTGCATTATTGCTCCGCAAATATAGTAAGGATTCCTAACAATTCAAATCAAATTTAAGATTTTATGTAAACCCAACCTTGCTTTCCAGAATCGAAAGTGGTTTTAATTCTTTTATAATCAGACACTTCGTATGTATCTGCTTGATTTAATTCTTCGGTAGAAATTTCGTAAAGAGTGCCTTTTACTCTGTCGTTTGGGTCATTACTTGGCAAAGCGATTGGATGAAGCTCTTGTTCACTTTTCTCAAGAACACTACTGTCTGTAATTTGAAGCTGTTCTAATTTATATCCAAAAAGTATTTCGTCTGTTCCGTTTAGCTTTCGTCCAAATGATTCAACTTGTACTTTTTCGAGTTGTAAAGTTCCATAGGAAAACAAGAGTTCTTTCATTTGCGGGATGTGTTTCAAGCTTGTGGCTAACGCCGCGCTATGTGAAGTCCGGCGAATTTTATGGAAATATAGTGAAAACCATCAACGATGATACGGTTAACTGACGGGTTTGGGGTATTGTGAACCGTGTCATCGTTCATCGATAAGGCCACATTGTGGCCGTCTATCGTGGTTTTCACGGTATTGGGAATTAAATTTGTCGACCAGATTACATATAGCGTCCTGATATGTCGAGTAGATAAGCCGTAGCGGCGGTATTTGCAAAGAGGTCCCTTATCCTACGGCCAATGTAATCTGGCATAGCGCGGCGATGATGTCGACTGGCTTTTGGTGCGGTAATTGCGCCAGCAATGCGACAAAAGTACGCCGCAGGCGTATTCGACATCATCGGTCTCGGCTATGAACAGTTGGGGATTTTTTGTCCTAACTTTTCGGTTTAGCACCGACCTTTGTTTTGTGTTTATTGTTTCGTTTTATCACTTTCGCCCCAATTGTTTATAGCCAATGTTGTGTGCAGTTTTTTTATCATTAAAATCTTTCGTTTGAATCGTCCAATTTCCATATTCTGTCATTCAATTCAAATTCTCTGAACATTTCTTTGGCTTCTTCGATTGTCCATTTTGTCCATTTTGGATTTAAGTGATTTCCGTACCATTTTTTTGAGAAGTTCCAAATTTTCTCAATCGGCTGAATATCTCCTTTCGGAATGTTATGTTTTTTTGTCCACTGGTCAATTTGTTTTTCGTTTTCAAATATCAGCATATTGCTACAAGTGTAAATCACATTGTCCCAAGCATTTTTCATTGGAATTGGGAAATGGATAAAATAGTTTTTTTCTTGAATTTCTCCGTTTACAATATTGATTTCTATTTGTTCGGTTTCCGCTCCGATAGTTGTCGTTATTTTTACGTCATCTTTTAGAAGTGCAGCAACTCCGAGTGAACACCAAGCACAATTTCCCCACCATTCTCCGTTTTTTGTTTTTAAGTAAAAATTTGTCGGTGCCAAAGAAAATGGATGGATTACCCAAATTTTTGGCTCGTTTGGATGAAGGACAACTCCGTGATAGTCTTGTAAGTCTTTTAATCCTTTAATGACTTCATTTTTGTCGGAATTTAAAGAATTTGCAAGTTCCTCGACACTCGGTGCAAATCCGTTGTCAATTATTCCTTTTATTATTGAGTAATGAAGATTTGAATTTGTAATCATTTAGTTTTCTTAACGTTCTGTTTAAATTGCACACAACGGTTCGTGTATGATTAGTTGCGGACTTTTCAAACGGAAAATGTCCGCCTGGTAATAAAGATAATTGATTGCAGGAAATTCACTTGTTGAATTTCCGACCGCAATTAATTATACACTGTGCTGGCAACTGTTTTCATTTTTTTAGTTCGACTTTCAGAATTACGTTTTGTCCATAATTTTCAGTAATGTAGCCAATTCGGACTTCTTGTCCATTTTTGGTTATCGCACCACCGTGAGAAGCTGTATTATGAAATCCGTAATAGTTACCGTAATAATCTGAGTAGTCGAATGCTATTCCAGATACTGTAAAACTTTCCTGTTTATGCCCTGAATATGGCATAGGGTCAAAATTCTCTATTTTTCCTTCCACAACTTCATATTCATTATTCCGATATGACCGTTTTATTTTGTCAAATTTTTCTATCGAATTGGAAATTCTAACAAAAGAACTTACTGTGAAGACTATTCCCATTGTCAATCCTAGAATTAAAGAGAAATAGTCCTTCGTATTCTTGTCTTCTTTTTTATTCTTCTTGAAGGCATTTAAAAAAGTATAAATTCCACCAACTGCTAAAATGATAGGTACAATATGAGTCATATCCAACAGATTTTCACTTGTAACCTCGTAAACAGTTTCGTATTTCATTCAAATAGTTGCCAACGGTTTTGTGTATGATTTCGTTACGGAATGGCACGCGAGTGTCATTCCGACGTAGACCGAAAGATAGCGAACACAAATGGAATTTCCGATAGGAAATTCCGCCGTAATGAATTATACACGTTGTTGGCAATAGTGTTTTTATTTTCGGTCAAAATGGCCATCCATTTATCATTTTATAATTCGTTTTTGGGTCAAACTCGATTCCGATTTCTTTTTTCGGATTCCACTGTTGGTTTATAAATTCTGCTGGGTTTTTAGTGATGTCAGTCCAATTAGTATTCGGAAAAACATAAAGTTTCCAATGGTCAGAATCCCAAGTTCCGTACAGTTTTTCATTCGGCAAGTAGAGTAGGATATATTCGGGTCATAATGTTCGCATTGGTCAGTCAAATTGATTGCAGGAATTTCGTAATAAGATTTTCCGCTAACATTTCCCTCAATCCATACTTTTCCGAGTTCCAATTTGTCAAAGTCAATAATTCCGACAAAGTCTCGGTTCCACAGTTTTATGGTCGTAAATCAATTCCGATTTTGCTTTTAGAAATTCAGTTAAATCTTTGGGTAAATCCATATTCTGTCCAAATATTGGGAAGGCAATTAAATAAACTATAATTATGATTCCTTTGTGCATTTCCGACATTATTGCCAACGGTCTCGTATAACCGTCAGTTACGGATTTAAAGTTAATGATTTTCGGTTAAGCACCGACGTTAGCAATTCCGAGTGGATTCGGACGTAGTCGAATCCGCCGTAATTGCGGTTATACATTGTTGTGTGTAGTCTTATTTTTTCCATTCTAACTCTTCTTCAATACTTATAATCTTAAACACTTGAAAAGCAAATTCCGAAAATCTTTTGATTAGTTTCTCAAACTTCTTAAAGTCTAAATCAATTAATAATTCATTATCAGATAGTTTTTTAGAGTTAAACAGATAATTGAATATAGCGAAATGATGGTCGGATTTATTTATTTTGTTTAATTCAATGGTAGATTCATTATGAGTTATTGCGTGTCTTACTTCTGATAAGATTGTCCATAATTCCTTAAATTTTACATCAAGATTGTTGCTGATACTAAATTTTTTAAATGTTTTTCCGCCAACTTTTTTTAATACATTGAATAATTTATCACCACCAGGCATTGTTTTTCTTGATATAATTGAATTTTGATTTTTGGGAAGTAAAGAAATTACATATTCTTTGATTTCATTATCTCGTTCGAGTTTGTCAAAAAGACAATCTTTCAAAAATCTTTCAAATGATTCATAAGATTGAGCGTAAAGAAGACATCTTTGTCTTGATGATATATTTTTAATTTCTGTCTCGTAATTCTCTTTCGTAGTTTCGGCAAAAATCCCTGTATGAAAATTCAATTCCCAACCATTATCGGTTGGGCCACTCCAATCGCTGATGACTAGGGCAGAGGCAAAATGCATTATTGCTTTATCCGAACTATATACCTCAATTTCTTTCCTAAATACTTTATCGATGCGTCCACTTATATGTCGATAATAAAGTAGTTTTTCAAAAAAGAGGTCAAGGTATTTTTTATATGGATTAGTCATTTTTCAGATTACACACAACGGTCTCGGCTATGATTTGTAGCGGCGTTGGAAATCGTAAGATTTCCAGCCGTGGCAAATCCAGCCGTTGATTGTTTGTAGGTTTCAAGTTAACGAATTGCAGCTATAAATTATAGCCAATGTTCTAAGCAGTTTTTTCATTACTCATTGGAAATTCCTTTATTTTTCCGTCAATGAAAAGTCGTAATTCATGGTCAGAATGGAATAATTCAATATCAATTCCTTTTTCCGAAAGGAACCTAAGGACATGACCAAATTGGAAAGGGCCTTTATCGATTAAAACTTTAATTTTTCTTTTTCTTTTCATGTCCGAGATAGATAGCCCTGCTGTCCCACTTAACTCTACCGTCACTCCAACCTATTTTTTTTATCTCTTCGAATTGGATATTTTCTTTCCAAACCTTTCCGATGAGATTTCTTTTAATCAATTCAATGTGGCTGTTTCTAATTATGATTCCATTGGCAAAATATACTCTCAGTATTATTAGAACGAAAACCAGCAAAAAAATACCTCCCATGAATAATTTCACAGTCAAAGAGTCCGATGTAAATACAGTTACTAATGCGATAAGAATTGAAATGAGAATTCCAAGGGTACTAAGTTTAGGTTTTGTTTGGTATATGATATCTGTATTATTCAAATTGCTTAGAACGGTCTCGTATAACCGTCAGTTACGGGTTAAAGTACGCAAATTTTTCGGTTAAGCACAGACGTTAGCAATTCCGAGTGGATTCGGACGTAGTCGAATCCGCCGTAATTGCGGTTATACATTGTTGGCAGTAGTATTTTTTATTATTTTCAGATTGTTAAAATCAGAGTTGTCAATTATAATATCAGCAATTTTTTCAGGCTCGTTTTCGTTTAAATACATTCTCGAAGATTTATGATAACGTTTTTCGTATTTTTCTTTTGTTAAGTCAATTCCTCCGAGAGAGTTTTTATCTCTTTCAATACCTCTTTTCATTGCAATTTCAAAACTTGTTTTTAGATAAATTTTCAAATCCCAATGAGTTCTATAATTTGGTTTAAACAGATATGCACCATCTGTTATTAAAACCGTATTATTCTCTAGTTCTATTGGTTCTAAATTTAAATATTCGTCCGTTTCTAAATCATGCGTGGCACTTGTGTAATTTGGAAATTCTGATTGAGAAGATTTTAGTACTTTTTCCACAAATGCTATTTCGTCATAGGAATCTTCATAATATCCTTTCGCAGAATCACGACCTTGCTTATATCTTACTTCTTTGTTAAAATGAAATCCATCTATAGAAACTTGGATTGCTCTTATATTTTTTGAATTTAGATATTCAGTTAGTTTTTCAGCCATTACAGTTTTCCCAGTTCCTTCAATTCCGTTTATTGCAATTCGGACTGGTTTTCTTTTGTCTTTTTGAATGGATAAAATTCTGTTTGTTATAAGTTCAAATGTTTCTTTTTCGCTCATTGTTCTATATTACTGCCAACGGATTGTGTATGATTAGTTGCGGACTTTTCCAACGGAAAATGTCCGCCCGACTTTAAAGATAATTGATTGCAAAGGATTTCCATTTTGGGAAATCCCCCCGCAATTAATTATACACCGTGTTAGGCAACGTATTTACTTCAATAAATTCAGTTCCGTACCGGTAAGAAATTCAATTGCTTTAACTGCTGCTTCTCTTGTTAAAATACCCCCTAAGGCTAAGTCCACAAACTTGCCTTTAATGATTTCACTCCAATTCTTTTTATTCAGTTTTTTAGTCAAATCCTTTAGTTCCTCAATTTCATTGAAAATTATCTCCTGTCCAAATCCTTGTTTAATTAGCATTTTCTCAAGGTTATTTAATTTTTCAAACACGGCGTCTTGACTTTTGTAAGAAAAATAATCTGATTCACTTTTAGTTTGGCTTTCAGATAGATACCAATCAAATAGTTCTTTAAATGGTTTCAAGAAGTAGAAATTGAAACCGTCCTGCTGTTCATGATAATTATGTCCTCTGCTGTACCATTTCCATGACAAATCAATGTAATGTGCAGAAACTTTTCGCTGTTCTTTAAATTTTTTATTTATCAGAAAGTACCCAAAAGCACCTTGTAAATCTGGTGTAATTAAACTGTCAATAATATCACGTTTGGTTCTTTCAGGAGATTGGTCATTTAATGGTTCCAATTGATGATATAAATCAGAATATTCCTCGGTTATTCTTTCCGAACTCGTCTAGAAATGTCCTGACTAATTAAAAAATTCATCAGCTGTGTCAACCTAGTTTTAACATCATTGTGCTGAGCGTATTCGACATCCAAAAAATAATCATGTGTTTTGGATTCTAATTCAGCAATATTAAGTTGTCTCATAACTTCGCAGCAAATTGTCTATAATTTTATTTAAAATGGTTTAGATTGACTATGCAGGCTAAATTCTTTATTTGTTACTCTCGGCACCTGGTATTTTTAAGTTATTCATAATCATTACTGCCATTTCTTTCTCTGAAAAAGTGTTAAAAAACCCATTATATGCTCTTTGACCACATTTTTGTATTTTGCTTTCAACTTCCTTAATTAAAAATTTAACAAGAGATTCCGTTTTTTCGAGTTTTTTGTCATTAAATGAAATTATTTTGGACTGTCTATACCTAATTTGAGACTGACCATTGTCACCTTTTGGAATGGCTAAAAAAGCTATTCCAATTTCCCCTAATGTGTTTCCCCGATGAGCTATAAAATCATGCCTCAACGAAATCAAGTATTCATGAATTTTTCTATTCTTCTTTTTTTTACTAAACACTTGATTTGGTTCTAACTTTGGTCTTTTGGTTTTTGTCGAATCAGTAAAACACTTACCATATAAAGCTATCAAGGCGTAGGTCAAGGAAGACTTAATGTAATGGTTGGCAGGATTTGTTTTAAGAATCTTAATATATTCCAGCATTAGTCTTAAATCCTCTCGAATTGAGCAATAGGTGCTAAACTGTTTTGACATAAACCCAGGTACCGCAACAACATGATTTTCTTCCCCATATTCTTGGATTGCTTTGGCTATTAGTTTAAAATATCTCTTTTGCTTTTTATTCATGTAATCACATATGTTGCCTAACGATCCGTGTATGATTAGTTGCGGACTTTTCCAACGGAAAATGTCCGCCTGACCTTAAAGATAGTTAATTGCAAGGATTTCCAATTTGGGAAATCCGACCGCAATTAATTATACACTGTGTTACCAACAGTATTTATTCTATTCAGTTATATTTAGGGTCATATGCGCGGGAATTTCTATTTCTCCAAATTGCGTATTCCCAGTATCAAACACTGTCAAAAGATTAATTTTGTATAATCCTTTTTTTCTCGGTACAAAACTATATTCGAATCCATTTTCGGTCAGTCCATTATGAATTAACTTTTCTCGTTTGCCATCTGCCGAAAGTTGATAAACATTATATTCTCGTATCTTTTCCGTATTATAGAACTCAAAAGTCACTTTGTTTTCTTTTCCAGCTTGAAAAGTCGGTCGGTTTGCCGAACCAAAAACCTTTGAATTTAAAACTCTAAAATATTGTATACCGGAAATGGAATCGGTTAGTTTTTGATTTTCGGTTTCTAATTCAGCTATTCGAGTATTCAATTCTGTTATTTTTTCATCATTACAGGAAGTAGAAATACTTAAGAATATGACAATTAGAATAAAAGCTGTTTTTTTCATATTGTTGGTAACGCCGCGCTATGTGAAGTCCGGCGAATTTTATGGAAATATAGTGAAAACCATCAACGATGATACGGTTAACTGACGGGTTTGGGGTATTGTGAACCGTGTCATCGTTCATCGATAAGGCCACATTGTGGCCGTCTATCGTGGTTTTCACGGTATTGGGAATTAAATTTGTCGACCAGATTACATATAGCGTCCTGATATGTCGAGTAGATAAGCCGTAGCGGCGGTATTTGCAAAGAGGTCCCTTATCCTACGGCCAATGTAATCTGGCATAGCGCGGCGATGATGTCGACTGGCTTTTGGTGCGGTAATTGCGCCAGCAATGCGACAAAAGTACGCCGCAGGCGTATTCGACATCATCGGTTAGTATATGAAAAGTAGGCGATTTCGAAGCACGAAACTTTCGGTTAAGCACAAGCTTTATATGAGTAAAAAGCCTTGATTTTACTGCTGTTTCGCCTATTTTTTATATACATTGTTATGCCCTTTTTTTTATTTTTCACGTTCTGTTTTTAGCGTTGGCAAAGACATACTCTTTTACAATTTCAGGCTTGCGTGTTGGCTTGTGCGAATTGTAAATGTGTATGGCTTTAAGCGTTGGCTATTCAGTTACTTGCTCAATTTTAAAATCCTAAATGCTCCTTGAATTACCAAACCAAAAACAATTGTTCCAATAATTAAGTCAGGTTTGCTTGAGTTCAACCAATTTACCAAAAGTCCAGCGATTATAACTCCCAAATTTATGATAACATCATTTGAGGTAAAAATCATACTCGCTTTCATATGAGCCTCTTCTTTACTCTTTGACTTTTGCAAAATGTAAAGGCAAATTCCATTTGCGATAAGTGCAAAAATCGAAACAATAATCATAGTTGAAAAGTCGGGAAGTTTCTCGTCTCCGAAAAATCTCCTTAAAACTTCCACAAATCCAATAATCGCAAGTGTTATTTGAAAATACCCAGCAAGTTTTGCAATCCGTTTTTTCTTAATCAACGTTCCTCCAACCGCAAACAAGCTAATTCCGTAGACGAAACTGTCGGCAAGCATATCTAAACTATCAGCAACAAGTCCCATTGATTTTGAGATTATTCCTGTTGTCATTTCGATAAGGAAAAAGGCAAAATTGATAGCAAGTACAGACCAAAGTAGCTTTTTTTGGTTTGCATTTTCATTAAATGCCGTTTGGTTGGTCTGTTCGGTCGAAATTTTCTTCCCGCCTAAATTTAGTTCGATAACGGACTTTTCGATTTGGTCGGTTTCTCCGCTGTGAAAAACGGTCAATTTTCGGTTTGGAATATCAAAGTCCAAATTTGCAATACTTGAAATTTCGTCCAGTTTCATTCGGATTAAATTTTCCTCTGAAGGACAATCCATTTTGGTTATTTCAAAGATTGTTTTTTGCATATCTATTAACAGCAACTTTTATTTTCTTGAATTGGTGGACAAGGCACAGTACCATATGAACAATAAACACAACAATCTCCCTCTTTTGGCTTTAAAACCTGCTTACAATTTTCGCATTCGTAGAAAAATTGACAAGCGTTTGTTGGCATATCTTCCACTTTTTTATGTCCGCAGTTTGGACAAGTGATTTCAGACTTTAATATAGTTTCCATTAATTTTATTTTTTGTCGGTTACTTTATAACCCGTTGAATTAATTGCTTTCTCAATTTCCGTTTCACTGGTTTTGATTCTATCAAATTCAATGATTGCGTTTCCATTTTCGTAAGACGCTTTTGAGTTTACAATTCCATTGAGTTTATTTACTTCGTGATTGACATGTTCTTCGCAACTCGCACAAGTCATTCCGCTGATTTTAAATTCCGTTGTTTTAATGTCCGATTTGTCAACTACGATTACTTGCTTTTCTGTATTTGGATAAAAAATTCCTGAATAGTATGGGAAAGCCAACATCACAATTGCAAATACAGTTACAATTCCTAAAAATTTCTTTGATTGTATAAATTTTGGTTTCTCGTCCGTTTCACATTCGCAGTCAATTTCTTTTTGAGGTTTTAGTTTTTGATACCAAGCAAAACCAAGAACTAAAATTGTAAGTCCGATTAAATAAGGTCTAAAAGGTTCTATCCAAGAAAATGTTGAAGCAATTCCGCTTGTTCCTGCAATTAAAGCCAAAACTGGTGTAATACAGCATAAAGAAGCTGTAATTGCAGTTAACAAACCTGCACCAATTAATTTGTTTTCACTTTTCATATCGTTTCTAAAATTTTGTTTTTATCAAGTATCTCAAAGAATGGATTTAGCATTTTTTCGTATTCAGCCGTGAGTGAATAAAAAATCGTTTGGGCTTCTCTATCGGTTTCCAATAGATTTCGGTCTTTCATTTTTCTCAAATGTTGAGAAATAGCAGAAATATTCATTCCGAGAATATCGCTCAAATCACAAACGCAAAGTCTTTTTTCTTCAAATAGCAGGTAAAGAATTTTCAGTCGAATGCTATTTCCGACTAATGAAAGTCCGTTTGCTAAATAGTCGAAGGATTCGTTTAATTCCGAAACTGTGTCTTTGCAACGATTTATTTGTTCAATATCGGCTTGTTGTCTTATGCAAGAGTTATTATCCATAAAACAAAGTTACGGTTATTTGTTATTTAAGCAAATACTTAAATACATAATTTTCAAGCGTTCGAAGAAAATAGCTCTTTTGGTTTTTTTGTATTGGCTTTCGTGTCGGCAAAAACCAAATGTGCTATTTGTGCGGTTGGCTTTTTTTTTAATTGGGCATAACGGTCTTGGCTATGGTTTCGTTGCGTGAAAATCCGCGAGGATTTTCCGCCGTAAACCGAAGATAGCAAATTTGCGAGGACTTTCCGAGAGGAAAGTCAGAAGCAATGAACTATAGCCGTTGTTAGGCAACGTTTTTTTTATTTATTCGGTCAACTAAAAATCCAATTCCGATTGAACTTGGAATTGTTATCCAGCCATAAAATAACAAACTTATTCCAGTCATTGCAATTCCGTAAATCAGCATTTCCCATATTTGAGCTGGTGGGTCGTCTAAAGAACCAGTACAATTTCCAGTAGTCCAATAACAAATATTCATTCCGATATTCAGCAAAATCCAACATAAATAATGTGAAACCGTTCCAGTCAAAAGTCCGATTAAAATTAGTTTTCCGTTTCTGTTTTCAGTCGATTTTTTAAAAATGAGTTTCCAAAAATAAAATCCGCAGACGAAAGCTGAAATTGGTGCTCCAATTGCTAAAATCCAGTAACCGTTTCCAATTGCAGAATACGCAATATAAATTCCGAGTATAAGTCCGATAATTGAATTTAGTATTCCGAATTTGATTGCGTTACTCATTTTTCAAATGTTGCCTAACGAGTTTGTATAACGCAAGTAGCGTGATTTGTCATTGTTTTTCGGAAACAATTTACGCATTTTGCAGGAAACTTATTTAAGTTAATTAACTCGTAGCGCTATTTGTGTTATACGTTGTTATACTTCGTGCTCTTTCTATTGAGGTATTTGCGTCAGCGTCTTTGATTACGTCTTGCGGGACAGAGTAATCAAACTCGATTGTTGATCGAATTACAATGTACGTTTTGCTCGGAGCAAGAGTGAATTCGGAATATAAGAGAATTTTCAGTTTGTTTTTCAGGGTTATAGTTCGCGTTTGAGTGAATTATTCAACAAACTAATTCAAGACCATTTAGGGTTATTTTCGGAGCAAGAGTGGGAGAAAACTTTTGGGGCCAATGGTATCATTTTAAAAAAATAAGAATTGCTTACCATGATTCACAGTGAACAAGAAGCATGAAGTATAACGTGTTTGGCTATGGTTTCGTTGCGTGAAAATCCGCGAGGATTTTCCGCCGTAAACCGAAGATAGCAAATTTGCGAGGACTTTCCGAGAGGAAAGTCAGAAGCAATGAACTATAGCCGTTGTTGCCTGTAGTTATTTATATTTTTTCATATAGTATTCAAAAGTTTCATAGACTTGTTCTAAAGCTGAAAAGTTTACAAATAAATGCCATTCTTTTCCATAATCACTTTCCAGTCCGTGCAATATCATATCTCGGTCTTCTTTAAAACGTCTCCGTAAAAAGTCCAATCGCTGTTTTAGATTAATGTTAATATTTTTTAATGGGTCAATGTTGTCACGTTTAAAGTCCCAATCTCCGGTCAATAATTTGTATTTCGTATCGCTTATTTCATAATCTGGTTTCCAGGAAATTTTACGCAAATAACTGTCTAATGAATTAAATTCTTGATTTAAATCAATTTCAAGGTTTTGTTTGTCAATTAAATATTGTCCTAAAGTTCTAACTATTCCCTCAATAGATGTTAGTATTAATAAATTACAAGCTCTGTACGATTTAATTTCATACGTTTTACAAATTTCAAGAAGTGTTCCTTTGAAATTTTTTAGCAGTTCCAATTTTTTAAAATATGGAAGAATTGTGTTTTTAAATTGAGAATAAGAGTCTCGGTAAATAACTTGATAAATCCTCAATTTTAAAATTGTTTGTAGCAATATTTAATGCATCATAATATCTTAAGTTATCAATCCAAAACAGGTCGTATTTAATACTGCCATAATATGAATTTGCAATTATAAATGACGTGTCTATATCAAGATTACTAATTGGAATTATCCCTTGATTTTTAAAATGGTTTACGATTTTTTCTTTATCCAATTGATGAGCCAAATAACCTACGTAATCCGAAAGCCGTTTTAAACTCCTTTTAATTCTTTGTTCTTTGTAAAAGGAAATTTTTTCTGACTCTTTGTGTGGCATTTCAACTAATTGGATTGAATGATTGAAACATACATTGATGAATTTTTTTAATGTTTCTTCTCTTTCTAAATATTGTTTTGGGTCATTCTCTGTAAAAATGTCCGAAGTCAATTTTTTATCTAATTCTCCAATTGTAATATCCATTTCGTTTAATTACAGGCAACGGTTTTGTATATGAAAAGTAGCGGGTTTTGCTCACGGACTTTTCGGTTTTGTACTGACCATAAATTTACGGAAATCACTTTGATTTAAGCACTTAATCCGCTATTTTTTATATACGTTGTTAGCCACAGTACTTTTTATTTTCCTTTCGAGGTCAGTTGTTCGTTAAAGTCCAATGCAAGTTCAATCCAATGTTCAAAGTCATTTTCTTGTTTCAAGTTTTCTTCTTGGACGTGTATGTAACCTTTGTAATTCCGTCCTCTCATCACAACAGTTGAACATCCTATTTTTTTGACTTCTTGTTCGTGCAATTTAGGGTCAATTCGGCACATCATTCTTTTTGATCCAGCAGTCAAACACATTTTCCCGTTGACCATAAAAGCCAAACTGCCGAACATTTTTTTTCCTCAACATTAGCCAAATGTTCGAGTGAATTTCTAATTCTTTGAGCAATGTTTTCGCTGTATGCCATTATTTTTTCGGTGTGTTTTTGTCAAACGTAAGCGTATCGAAATAGATATGCAGTGAAGTCAGTTTACCGTGCTTTGCAGTCCAAAATTCAGCAACATCTCCGTAAATATGCTTTCCATTTGGGAAAATGTAGTCGTAATTGGCAATAACACTTGCATTGTTGCCATCAATTATCATTCTTTTTATTCGTACGTTTTGGTAAAGCCTCGAAAAGCGAGCGATAATGTTAACATAGGTTTCTTTTCCTTTGTTTATATCGTCCTTTTCCATATTGTCGGCTCTGAATTCAAAATCGTCCGAGATTACGGATTCCCAACCTTGCTTTTTTGCAAAGCCTTTGTAATAGGTTTCCAATAGCTCTTTTGTAGTCGTAGAATTTGTCATTTTTCAAATCTTTAATTTAAGTTATTGCATTTTGCAAGTTCTGCAAATGTACAAAAGGTATTGTAAATTGCAAGTGCTTTATTATTTTTGTGGAATGAAAAAAAATAGGTCGGACTGTCCAATCAGTTGTTCATTGGACGTTTTTGGTGATAAATGGTCTTTGTTGATAATCAGAGATATAATGCTCCGTGGAAAGTTGTCTTACAGCGAATTTTTAAAATCGGAAGAAAAAATTGCGACAAATATTCTCGTCAATCGATTGAATATTCTTGAGTCCGAGAATATTCTTTCCAAAAGCGTATCGCCTGATAACAAGTCAAAATTTGTTTACAGTTTGACTAAAAAAGGTATTGACTTACTTCCGATTGTCATTGAAATTATGGATTGGGGTGCAAAGTACAATGAAAACTGTCCGAGAAGGGAAATTGGCAAAAAAATCCAAGTAGATAAGTCAAAAGTCATTTCCGATTATCTTGATAAACTAACTGAAGAATTTGGTTAGTCCGTTCATTTTTTGCGTATTGTGGCTAACGGTCTTGGCTATGGTTTCGTTGCGTGAAAATCCGCGAGGATTTTCCGCCGTAAACCGAAGATAGCAAATTTGCGAGGACTTTCCGAGAGGAAAGTCAGAAGCAATGAACTATAGCCGTTGTTAGGCAACGTTTTTTTTATTTATTCGGTCAACTAAAAATCCAATTCCGATTGAACTTGGAATTGTTATCCAGCCATAAAATAACAAACTTATTCCAGTCATTGCAATTCCGTAAATCAGCATTTCCCATATTTGAGCTGGTGGGTCGTCTAAAGAACCAGTACAATTTCCAGTAGTCCAATAACAAATATTCATTCCGATATTCAGCAAAATCCAACATAAATAATGTGAAACCGTTCCAGTCAAAAGTCCGATTAAAATTAGTTTTCCGTTTCTGTTTTCAGTCGATTTTTTAAAAATGAGTTTCCAAAAATAAAATCCGCAGACGAAAGCTGAAATTGGTGCTCCAATTGCTAAAATCCAGTAACCGTTTCCAATTGCAGAATACGCAATATAAATTCCGAGTATAAGTCCGATAATTGAATTTAGTATTCCGAATTTGATTGCGTTACTCATTTTTCAAATGTTGCCTAACGGTTTGTATATGAAACGTTGGAGACCGAAACTTAATAGATAAACACAAAAAATTGAATTATAAATTAACTTAAAAAAAGACCACTAAAGCAATGTTTTATATACGTTGTTATGTGGCGTTATAAATATGGCTACTCGAATACACAAAAGAAAATCGCAAAACACTTACGTAGTATATTTTGTAAACCCTATTGATAAAGAAAATACCCAAATAGGACACTTTACAGAATTAAAAAAAGCTATTGAAATGGCTAGAAATAAAGATTCTGAATTTTACTCTGAACACCCTTATCTAATACCTAGCGGAATAACATTAGACAAAGCAAATAGGCGTTTTAGGGTTTACACAAGATACGGTATGTTTAAATCGCAAAAAACACTTATGCAAGCAGTTGAACAAAAACAAAACATAATTAGCGACTTAACCGAAATGAAATATATAGGCACAGGTAAAAATAGCGTTTTGACTAATGCCACATAACACCTAAATAGATGTAGTTTTGGTTATAACGCTAAATCTACTAAAATTCTTTTCCTAGTCAAGAAAAATGAGGTAGTCTAAATTGTAATAGTGTTAGGTAATATGTATATAAAAAATATATCTTTATGGTAATTATATACAAAATACCTAAGTGGACTTATCTAAATATAAATTCAGTTATACCACCCACAGAGGCCAAGGGGTCATTTTAATTCAATTTGAGTACAGTCAAAAGTTAAAGGATGACATGCGGCGAAGATTCCCTTCGGCAAAGTGGAGCCGGACCAAAAAAAGTTGGTACCTGCCCGATCTTCCAAGCATCCGCAGGGCATTGAACCTAATAGAAAAATCTGAGGTAGACGGTAAATTGGCAAAAATTAACCCTGTAAACAGAGAGGCCTATATACACATGCACGAACAGTTGCAGTTGAAGGGGTACAGTCAAAATACCGTTCGGCAGTATTTAGGAGAACTTTACCACCTATTAAGGTTGTTAAAGGCTTATCCCATAGAAGAACTCACACCCAAGCGCTTAAAGGACTATTTTCTCTACTGCGTACAGAAGGAAGGTATGGCAGAGCGTAAACTCAATGGAAAAATAAATGCTATAAAATTTTATTTTGAACAGGTATTGCATCGTCCTAGAATGTTTTTTGATATTCCCGCACCTAAAAAACCGCAACAGCTCCCCAAAACACTTAGCAAAAATGAGGTAAAGCGTATTTTTGAAGTTACCCGCAACATAAAACATTTGGTGGCCTTACAACTAAGTTATGGTATGGGTTTAAGGGTATCTGAAGTGGTGAACCTTAAGGTCGAGGATATAGACAGTGACCGCATGGTGGTGCACATTAGGGGGGCAAAAGGTAAAAAGGACAGGTACGTGCCGTTGCCAACAAGCATAGTGCCCTTATTGCGCAGGTATTATTTGGATTACAGGCCCCAAGACTATTTGTTGGAAGGTCAGTATGGCGGCCAATATGCGAAGGTGAGCGTTCAAAACATTTTTAAAACGGCGATGAACAAAGCGGGCGTAACTAAAAGAATTGGCATACATGGGCTTAGACATAGCTATGCCACCCATTTATTGGAAAGTGGGGCAGATATGCGTTTTATTCAAGAACTTTTGGGTCACAACTCCATAAAGACCACCCGGATCTACACAAAAGTGACCCCGAGAAGCCTATCTAACATCCAAAGCCCATTGGATTCCCTTTAAGGCCGATGTATTTGTCAAATATCAAAGGATACTGTTATGGAACCAGTCGTTTTTTAAAGCAAACACTATTCTCCACCCCCTCATAAGGCGGGTAATTTGCAGTAACATCATACCCGTTCTTTTTATAAAGTGCAATGGCCTCCGGTTGGCGTAGGCCGGTTTCAAGAACGCAGTACGTATACCCTAATTCCTGTGCCCAAGTTTCCAGGGCGACCAAGACCTTAGAGGCGATACCCTTTCCTCGTTTATCCGGGTTCACATACATCCGTTTTACTTCCACACTTTGGTCGTCAAAATGCTTAAAGGCGCCACAGCCCAAGCAAACCCCGTCCTCAGAATAGACAATACAGTGTTTTAATTGTGAGATGCCATTAAACTGGGAATAAAAGATAGTGTCTTCCCCATCGCGCTCGGCTAAATCGGCGTCCAATAATTTTACCAATCCTTGAAAGGCCTCATTGCTTGAATCCGTTCTTAGTAATGCTTCCTTCATCGTTTTACTATACTGAAATTGTGTACCCGTTTGTTGTAGGCCCATTGCCCTCAAAATAAAAATCGATCCTGCCCAAGTTCACCCCAAAACAGCCTACCTGGTTCACCGAATATCACGGCCGTTGGCGTTGGTCACAATGGTGGGCCGTTCCAAAAAGGTGTGGGTATGCCCACCGATAATTAAATCGGTATGCTTGGTTCTTTTTCCAAGGGTCAGGTCATCTCGCCTATTTTCATTCTCATAGCTGTATCCCAAATGGGACAAACAAATAATTAAATCGCATTTTTCGGTTTCTTTTAAACGGGTTTCCATATCGGTAGCGATTTCGTAGGGGTCTAGATATTGGGTCTCGTTATACAGTTTTTGTGTCACCAAGCCGGCCAATTTTATGCCTAGCCCATAAACCCCTACTTTAATACCGTCTTTAGTATAAGTATTGTAGGGTCGGGTGAATCCGTCCATGACGGTATTGGAAAAATCGTAGTTGGCAATGAGGAAATCAAAACTGGCATAGGGCAGTTGGGCCAAGAGTCCGTCAATACCATTGTCAAAATCATGGTTGCCAATGGTGGCGGCATCGTATTTGAGCTTGCTCATCAGCTTAAATTCCAATTCCCCGCCGTAAAAATTAAAATAGGGGGTACCCTGAAAAATATCCCCAGCGTCCAGTAGCAGGGTGTTGGGGTTTTCCTCCCTTATTTTGTGCACCAACGCCGCTCTACGTGCCAAACCTCCCAATCCTGGAAAGTCGGCATAGTCTTGGGGGAAAGCGTCGATATGGCTGTGAACATCGTTGGTATGTAGAATGGTCAAATGCTTTTTCTGACCGGAACAAGAACTTAAGGTCAGTCCACCTGTTGATACAAAAGCGGAGCTAATAACCCCATTTTTAACAAATTGTCTTCTTTTCATAGCTACTGTACCTTGTAATATCTCAAATCGACCTTCGGGGAAAGCGTGTCTACCTTGGTAAAAAAATCTATCATGGCGCTACGGATCTTATAATCGATATCCGTCACCTCCAGGGCATCCTTAAAAAAAACCATATCGTCACCACCCGAGACCAAATAGTCGGAAGTGGCTACATAATAGTTTTTGTTCTCATCAAATGGTTCACCCTTAATGGTTAGGGATTTGATACTATCATCGGTGTTCAAAACCAATTGAATGCCCGCAACGGGATGCGCCCTTTTGGATTGTATTAGGTAGGACAACATCTCTTTGACAGATGTGCCTTTTAGTTCCACAATGGAAATATTGTTCTCAAAGGGCATTACCTCAAAGGCCGTACGTGCGGAGACCTTCCCTTCTGAAATACTGGAACGGATCCCGCCATGGTTCAATAGGACAAAATCAAGGTCCGTGCCGGTCCGGCTTTTAAAAATAGGCGCCGCTTGTTCCAGTATGATATCGGCCATCAGATTGCCTGCGCTAGTGTTGTAGGTGCCATCGGTTTTGGTGATGTCCCAAGAAGCATAGGCCAAGGTACTGTCCAATACTTCTTCCACACGTTTGTGATAGGGGAGGATAAACTCCGCTATGGAATCTGTAACCCCATAGGTACTGTCAATTTCTACTTGTTTTCCCTCTATTTTGGACAGCGTTTTCAGGTTCTGCCGACAGGATACAAACAGAAGTGTTGTTAAAAATATAACAAAATGTTTTATTTTTAAATAACCAAAGTGTTTTAACTTCGTCATACAGTTGAACGGATATTATTTACATTTGTAGAAATGTAAAAATACATGTTTTTAAAAGGAATTAAGGACAAGTTTAAACAGAAATCCGGACTTAAATTTATTAAGCAGGAACTGGAAAAACCCGGGTATGTAAGCACCCGGAAAAAGGGAATAAGTTCTTTGGGTTGTATTGTGGATTTGGACAAGTTCGATAAGTCTGATGTGTTCTATCAATTTTTGGATGATTTCTCCTTAAGGCCCAATGCGGTCAAAATTATAGGCTACAAGAGTTATTATGATAAAAATTCACCGTATTCCACTCCTATATTTTCCGATAAGGATTTGGGATGGAACGGTGAGATCCAAAACAGCTATGCATTGGAGTTTTTGAGTAGGGAATACGATTTGTTGGTAAACTATTACGACGAGAACAACCTGCTGCTAAACTTAATGTCCATTAAAACCAAGGCGAGGATCAAAGTAGGTTTTGGAGCTGTGGGCCCGGACTACAATGACCTGATATTGCAAACCCCCCTGTCCGATTTTAAAACGTTCAAAAATGAATTGAAAAAGTATTTAGGCGTTTTTAAAGAAATATAAGTTATGGAAAAGTTGAAGGGAACAGGAGTAGCATTGATTACCCCGTTTACGGCTGATGGGCTGGTAGATGTGGAGGCTTTGGCAGAAATTGTCTCCTTTAACATTGATGGCGGTGTGGACTATTTGGTGGCTTTGGGCACCACTGCAGAATCTGTAACACTTACCAAAAGCGAGAAGCAATTGGTGGTAGATACCATAGTGGAGGCGAATGAGGGCAGGCTACCTTTGGTCATCGGGATTGGGGGCAACAATACAATGGCTATCGTAGAGGAATTGCACACCATGAATCTTTCCCAGTTTGATGCCATTCTGTCCGTTTCTCCCTATTACAACAGACCCACCCAAGAAGGGATTTACCAACATTTCAAGGTGATTTCGGAAGCTTCTCCGCTGCCCATTAT
Organism: Maribacter litopenaei; assembly: GCF_025244665.1. Classification (GTDB taxonomy): domain Bacteria; phylum Bacteroidota; class Bacteroidia; order Flavobacteriales; family Flavobacteriaceae; genus Maribacter; species Maribacter litopenaei. The sequence continues at coordinate 1,747,281 of NZ_CP104205.1, forward strand.
CCTATATAACGTACCGGGCAGGACCGGAAGTAATATGCTACCAAGTACCACGTTACGTTTGGCCCGGGATTTTGAGAATATCGTAGCCATTAAGGAAGCATGCGGAAATATGATCCAGGTAATGGAATTGATAGACCATAGACCAAAAGGATTTCCGGTACTTTCAGGCGACGATATTACCGCTTTGCCCACCATATTGGCCGGTGGAGAGGGAGTTATTTCCGTTATTGGCCAAGGATTACCATCGGCATTTTCACAGATGGTAGGTTTGGGTATGGACGGTAAAAATGAGGAGGCCTACGAGTTGCACTATCTACTTCAGGAAGGTATGGGCCTTATTTTTGAGGAGGGAAATCCAGCAGGCATCAAAGCAATTTTTGAGATCTTGGGCATGTGCCGGGCATCGGTTAGACTCCCTTTGTTGGAGGCCACTCCTGGTCTAAAGAACAAGATTGCCAACTTTATTGCGTCCCTCACCAAAATTCCCGCATAAACTAATGTGTTAAATCCATCCCAAATGAGCTGGAGTTAACTCGCAATGCACCTATTTTCGACGGTGTAAAAATGTTTTTTAAATCCGTTGATAATCATTAATTTTGCAAAATGTTTTTTAAAATGAGGCAATTTTTTGTTTTAGGAGTCTTGTTGGTTGTTTTTCAATCATGTAGCGAGTATCAAAAAGTACTTAAGAAAGATGATGTTAAGGCCAAATATGATATGGCTGAAAAATTGTATAACGAAGAGGACTATAAACGTGCCAATCGTCTGTTCGAACAGATAGCGCCTAAATACGTGGGCAAGCCACAAGGGGAAAGAGTAATGTTCTTTTTGGCGGACAGCTATTTTGAGCGCGGCGATTATAATATGGCAGGGTATCAGTTCGAGCGTTTCATTAAGTCCTACCCTAAAAGTGATAAATTGGCCGAAGCCTCTTTTATAGGAGCTAAAAGCTACTATGAATTGTCCCCTAGATATTCCCTGGACCGAGACAGACACGGATAAGGCCTTGCTAAAATTGCAGAACTTCATCAATACCTATTCAGAATCTGAATATTTTGAGGAAGCCAATGCCATGGCGCAGGAGCTTACAACAAAAAAGGAGAAAAAGGCGTTTGAGATTTTAAAGCAGTATAACAAGCTGGGAGAGTTCAATTATGACATGTTAAAATCCGCCATTGCCGCCAGTGAAAACTTTATCTCTGATTTTCCGGGATCCGTATATCGGGAAGATGCCTATTTTGTAAAGGCGGACGCATTGACACATCCGGCGATGAACAGTTTTGAAAGCTTACAGGAGGAAAGATTGGCGGAAGCTAGGGAAGCTTATAACACCCTTAAAAAGCAATATCCAAATACTAAATACGAAAAGGAATCTGCTAATTTGCTAGATAAGATCAATAAAGAATCACAAAAATTCAATACAGAAGAATCAAAATAAATAGCTTTCATTATGAACATGAACGATTTAAAAAGTTCCAAGGCACCTGTTTCAACGGTAACCATCAACAGAAATGAATTTGATGCCCCTACCAATAACATTTATGAGGCGATTTCCATTGCGGCCAAGCGTGCCGTGCAGATCAATTCCGAAATTAAAAAGGAGTTGTTGGAAAAATTGGAGGAGTTTGCTACCTATAGCGATAGCTTGGAAGAAGTTTTTGAGAACAAGGAACAAATTGAAGTTTCCAAGTTTTACGAAAAACTTCCTAAACCACATGCTTTGGCAGTAGAGGAGTGGTTGCACGATAAAATTTACCATAGAAATACCGAGAAAGACGTATAAGGTATATGTTGACCGGCAAGAACATCCTTTTAGGCATTACCGGAGGGATTGCCGCTTATAAAACAACATTTCTTGTTCGTTTACTGATAAAAGCTGGCGCTAACGTTAAGATTGTTCTTACCGAGAGCGCCAGTTCTTTTGTTTCGCCGCTTACGTTGGCCACACTTTCTAAAAATCCGGTGGTATCCAATTTCGTAAAGACAGAAAACAATACCATTGATTGGAACAATCATGTAGCACTGGGACTTTGGGCAGATATCATGGTAATTGCTCCGGCCACGGCCAATACCCTTTCAAAAATGGCCCACGGAACTTCGGACAATCTCTTGTTGGCGTGTTATCTTTCCGCCAAGTGTCCAGTCTTTTTTGCCCCTGCGATGGATTTGGACATGTACCGACATCCTTCAACCAAAAAATCTTTCGACACCCTTATATCCTTTGGGAACATTATGATACCGGCAACTTCAGGTGAATTGGCCAGTGGTTTACACGGTGAAGGAAGGATGGCGGAACCCGAAGCTATCTTAGAATTTATAAGTAATTATTTGTCTGAAGGACTACCCCTGAAAAACAAAAAGGTCCTGATTACGGCCGGACCTACCTATGAGGCCATAGATCCCGTAAGATTTATTGGGAACCATTCATCCGGATTAATGGGCTTTGAATTGGCAAGGGCAGCTTCTGAATTAGGAGCCCTTGTTGTTTTGGTTTCGGGGCCTTCAAAATATGAAGTACAAAATGATTCAGTGCAGTTGATCAGGGTGGTATCCGCGGACGAAATGTATGAAAAAGCCCATGCCCACTATCTCGACTCTCATATTGTTATCTGTGCCGCAGCAGTTGCGGATTATAAACCCAAAGTGAAGGCAGCGCAAAAAATTAAAAAGTCGGATGCCGAATTGCAAATCGATCTGGTGAAAAACAAGGATATTCTTTATTCCTTTGGACAAGACAAAACATCGCAATTTTTGGTCGGTTTTGCGCTAGAAACAGAAAATGAGCTTGAGAATGCCAAGGGGAAACTTAAGCGTAAGAATTTGGATGCCATTGTACTGAACTCAATGAACGATCAAGGTGCCGGATTTGGAGGAAATACCAATAAAATTAGCTTTATAGATACCAATTTGGATATACAAACGTTTGAACTAAAAACCAAGGCGGCCGTCGCCAAGGATATCCTTAATGAAATCGTCAAAAGACTCCATGCGTAAGTTTTTATCGTTCCTAATAGTAGTTTCACTTAGTTTTATTTCGATCCAAGCGCAAGAATTGAACTGTACGGTTACTATCAATTCAGATCAGGTTTCCCAAACGAACCAGCAGATTTTTAGGACTTTGGAGCGTTCTTTGAGTGATTTTGTCAACAAGAACAAATGGACCAATAGGGTATATAAGGAGAATGAACGGGTCAATGCGCAGATGTTCATAACCATAACGGATTATGAGTCCGATCGTTTTAGCGGCAACATTCAGATACAATCTTCGCGTCCCGTTTTCAACACTTCCTATGAAAGTCCGGTGTTTAATTACAAGGACAATCAGTTGAATTTTCAGTATATAGAGTTTCAACCCCTGGTTTTTAATGAAAATGTATTCGAATCGAACTTAGTGGCCGTTGTTGCCTATTATGTGTACGTGATTTTAGGGCTAGATGCGGATACCTTCGCCTTGGAAGGTGGAACGGATTTCTATAGAAAGGCACAAAGCATAGTGACACAGGCACAGGGCAGTAATTATAGTGGCTGGACACAAACTTCAGATCGTAGTAGATTTGAATTGGTCGATAATCTTCTTTCCAACACCTATAAGGAATACAGAGTTGCAATGTATAATTACCATAGAAAAGGGTTGGATATTTTGGCGGATAACAATAGTACCGGCAAGCAAATAATCGCAGGTACTATGAAATTGTTTGAAACTATGATCAATAGAAGACCAAATGCCTTTTTGATTCAAACCTTTTTCGATGCCAAATCAGAAGAAATCCAGAATATTTTCTCCGATGATCCTAAAGTGGATATCGTTAAATTAAAGGAGACTCTCAATAAAATTGCACCTTTGTATTCAAGTACTTGGAATGATATTAAGTATTGATTCTTTTGGATCATTCATTTTTTCCATTCTACTGAATTTTTCATTCGTATTTCTACTGGAGCTTGAACTTGATACTTGAAATAGATTACCTTTGGTTTTCTAAATTTCAATGATTTGTTGACCAATCTTTCCATTGACAATTACGCACTGATCGATAGTTTGGAAGTAGATCTGGACACTGGTTTTACCATCATTACAGGAGAGACAGGTGCAGGTAAATCCATCTTTTTGGGCGGTCTTTCCTTGGTATTGGGAAAAAGAGCAGATTTATCTTCCCTGAGGGATAAAGATCGAAAGTGTGTCATAGAAGCTTATTTTCAAATTAAGGACTATGGTTTGCAATCCTTTTTTCAAGAAAACGATCTGGATTATGAGGATAGCACGGTCATTAGAAGGGAGATTTTGCCTAGTGGTAAGTCACGTGCCTTTATCAATGATACGCCTGTAACCTTGGATGTGCTGTCTCAATTAGGTGATCGGTTGATAGATATTCACTCACAGCATCAGACGTTACGGTTGACCGAAAACGATTTTCAGCTAAAATTAATTGATGCCCTAGCGGACAATAAGTACCGCCTTTCCGAATTTAGGAAGACACTGTCAAAATATACATCCACTAAAAAGGAACTACAGGACCTTATCGATTTCCGCGAATAGTGCATTGAAGGAACAGGACTATAATGATTTCCTGTTGACAGAGTTAGAAGGGGCACCTTTGAAAGAAGGCATCTTAGAGGAATTGGAGGAGCAGTATGAGCAGTTGAACAACGTAGAGTTGATTATGGAGGAGCTGTCCAAAGGGGAACAACTTATGAACGATGAGCAGATTGGCGTAACAACCTTGCTTTCGGAATTAAAAAGTACATTATCCAGATTATCAGGTTTTGGTAAACAATATGAAAACCTGCACGAGAGAATACAATCTGTTTATATTGAGATGGATGATATCAACTCTGAACTTCAGGCATTTCAGGACGGGGTAGAATCCAATCCGGCACTATTGGAAGAAACCAATGCCAAGCTTCAGTTGTTGTACAACTTACAAAAAAAGCATGGAGTTTCGGAGATTTCGGAATTGATTCAAATCAAGGAGGAACTTTCGCAAAAGGCCTTTGAAACAGCCCATGTAGATGAAAAAATTTCGATTAAAACTAGGGAACTTCAAGATTTGGAATCGGTATTGGAGGAGCAGGCGCTGGTGATAAGGGAGAAAAGGAACGCCGTTATTCCTAGTTTAAAAAGTCAGTTGGAATTGGATTTGTCCCAACTGGGTATGCCCAGTGCTTCATTCAATATCTATTTAGATAGTACAGATACATTTAAAATCAATGGAATGGATGAACTTTCCTTTCTATTTACCGCTAATAAGGGAAGTGATTATGGAGAGCTAAAAAAAGTGGCTTACGGTGGGGAACTTTCAAGGATCATGTTGGTTATCAAGTCCATTCTAGCCAAATATGAAAAATTGCCCACCATCATGTTCGATGAGATAGATACAGGGGTTTCGGAGAAATATCAAATAGAATGGCGGATATCATGAAGGAAATGAGCAAGGACATGCAGGTATTTTCCATAACGCATCTTCCACAGGTGGCTTCAAAGGGCAACCATCATTTTAAAGTATTTAAGACCGATGAGGCCCAAGGCACCCGGACCAACATGCGCAAGCTTTCGAATGATGAAAGGGTCGTGGAACTTGCCCGGATGTTAGGTGGCAATGAACTCACGGATTCAGCTCCGGCACACGCCGGACAATTGTTAAATTAATTGTAGTTGCTTAAAATCGGATTGGTATATTTTAAATATCTTTGATCCATTAGCAACACTAAGAACCAACAAACATGGCTTACAATCTATTAAAAGGAAAAAAAGGAATCATATTTGGAGCTTTGGACGAGAATTCTATAGCTTGGAAAACGGCGCAACGAGTACATGAGGAAGGTGGAACCTTTGTTTTGACCAACGCACCAATAGCCATGCGAATGGGTCAAATCAAAGAATTGGCCGAGAAAACGGGTTCTGAAATTATTCCAGCCGATGCTACCAATGAGGAGGATTTGTCAAATTTAGTGACCAAATCCATGGAGATTTTGGGTGGTAAATTGGATTTTGTACTTCACTCTATTGGTATGTCGGTAAATGTGAGAAAAGGAAGAGCTTATACCGACGAGAACTATGATTTTACGGCCAAGGGATGGGATGTTTCTGCGCTTTCATTCCATAAAGTAATGCAATCTTTATATAAGAACGATGCCATGAATGAATGGGGCAGTATTGTAGCCCTTACCTACATGGCCGCACAACGTACTTTTCCCGACTATAACGATATGGCCGATAATAAGGCCTATTTGGAATCCGTGGCGCGTAGTTTTGGCTACTTCTTTGGAAAGGAGAAAAAGGTCCGGGTTAACACCATTTCTCAATCTCCAACCGCTACAACAGCGGGACAGGGAATTAAAGGGTTTGACGGATTTATTAATTATGCGGAGAAAATGTCTCCTTTGGGTAATGCCACTGCCCAGGATTGTGCGGATTATACACTTACCTTGTTTTCAGATCTCACGAGAAAAGTGACTATGCAAAATCTTTTCCATGATGGTGGGTTTTCCAATACAGGGGTTAGCCAGGAGGTCATAGATAAATTCTAAAAGGACATACAGAGATTTCTAGGGCCTTACAATGCATGAAAATTTAAAATGAATTTATCATTTTCGTTTATAATTCCAGTATTTAACAGGCCCAATGAAATAGAGGAACTCTTGGAAAGCCTTTTATTACAGACTTATTCCAAGAGATTTGAGGTGGTAATTGTAGAAGATGGCTCTACGATTCCTGCTAAGGAAGTAGTGAATCGTTTTACCGACCAATTGAATATCTCCTATTATCAAAAACCGAATTCCGGTCCAGGTGACTCACGTAATTATGGTATGAAATTGGCCAAAGGGAATTACTTTGTCGTCTTGGATTCTGATTGTATTGTACCCCCTCAATATTTAGAACAAGCAGAAAATAGTCTTTCTAAGGAATTTGTACACTGTTATGGTGGGCCGGATGCTGCACATTCTTCCTTCACAAATGTTCAAAAGGCCATTAACTATGCCATGACTTCCTTCTTAACCACTGGTGGTATAAGGGGAAAAAGAAATTCTGTAAACAAATTTCAACCAAGAAGTTTTAACATGGGCATCTCCAAAGAGGCCTTTGAACGTACGGGAGGTTACGGAAATATCCATCCGGGTGAAGATCCTGATTTGACCATTCGAATTTGGGAAAAAGGATATGATACCAAATTGATACCGGAAGCCTTTGTGTATCATAAAAGGAGAATAGACTGGAATAAATTTTACATACAGGTAAAAAAGTTTGGTCCGGTAAGACCCATATTAAATACATGGCATCCCAAAACAGCAAAATTGACCTATTGGTTTCCTTCAATATTTGTTACGGCGTTCATGGTTTCTATAGCGCTCGCTTTTTTAGGTGTTATAGCACCCCTAATTTGCTTTTTTCTGTATTTTTTAGTGTTGTTGTTAGATGCCTTGTACAAGACAAAAAAAATAAATGTTGCTTTCATGTCGGTATTTGCAACATTGGTACAATTTCTTGGCTATGGTTTTGGTTTTTTGAAGTCTACTATTTATACTACATTTAGTAGTAAGACTCGAGAGGAGCTTTTTCCAAAATTATTTTTTAAAACCAAGGACAAATCGTGATTTTAGAAAGAATTAAAACAGGTTTAAAAAAGAGAAAGGTCAAGGTATTCTTGGTCTTTTTATTTTTTTCCTTTCTAGCTTGGTTCGTTAATAATCTCGCCCAAACTTTTACGGGAACCACTTCCTTTAATCTGACCTATGTGAATGTACCACAAGAGTTTCTTTTGTCCGAAACACCAAAAAGTGAACTACAAGTAAGGGTTAGGGCAGTAGGTTTTCAATTTATTGGTTTTGGTATTAGAAAGAAAAATATACAAATAAACCTTTCGGAGGTAAGAAAAAAGGACAATCGTTATTTTATACCTCCATCAATATATAGAAGGCAGATACAAGGACAATTGTCCAACGATATGGAATTGTTGGAAATGGACAACGACACTATTTTTGTAAAATTCACCTCCTTAGAATCCAAAGAAGTACCTGTTTTACCTAGGCTAAATATTACGTTTGCAAAAAATCACGTCCTGATGGATTCTTTGGTAATAAATCCAAAATCTATTATAGTTAAAGGGCCAAAAGTGCAAATTGATACTATTCAAAGTGTATATTCTTCTTTCATAGAGCTGAAAAATATAGATGCTGATTTTTCTCAGAAAGTTACCTTGGTCAAGTCGCGGGAGTTAAGTGAAACTAATTTTAATCCTTCATCGGTGACAATCTCAGGGAAGGTATATCGGTTTGCAGAGCAAATATTTGAAGTGCCCGTCAATATGTTGAACCTTCCGGATAGTGTTCAAGTTAGAATGTTCCCGAGATGCTGTTCAAGTGGTTTGCCAAGCCCAATTGGAAATACTTAAGGACATTACACCAGATGATTTCATGGTAACGGCAGATTATAAGAAGGTTGGTGATAGCAATCAAAATATGTTGTCCTTGGAATTGAAGGAAAAACCGGAAAATATCAATAATGCCGTTCTTAGAACAAAAGAAATTGAATTTATATTAAAAAAGGAGTGAAACATCTAGCTATAAATTTATGATAATGGGAAAACAACCCAGTTGTATGTTGCCTATGGTGTATGGATAAAAGAATTTCAAACTCATGAAAATAATTGGCCTTACTGGTGGAATTGGTAGTGGAAAGACCACTGTGGCCAAAATGTTTGGAGAGTTGGGTGTACCTATTTACAACTCTGATTTGGAAGCAAAAAAATTAATGCACTCCTCTAAAGTTGTCAAGAAAAAATTGATAGGCCTATTTGGTGATTCTGCCTATATAGATGGAGAACTGAATCGTTCCATGATAGCCAAGGCAGTTTTCAATGATGGGGTATTACTAAAAAAGTTAAACAAAATCGTACACCCGGCCGTTAGAAAGCACTTTGAAAAATGGTCTAAAAAACAGGATTATCCTTATGTAGTTCAAGAAACCGCTCTTTTGTTTGAAAACAAAGCTCAAGATTTTTATGATAAGATAGTGCTGGTGATAGCTCCCAAGGAAGTAAGGATAAATAGATTGTTGGCGCGTGACAATTCTACTAGGGAAGACATACTAGCAAGGATGAAAAATCAATTGAAAGACGATGAAACGATATCTTTGGCTGACTATGTAATTAAAAACAGAGACTTAATAAAAACAAGGGAAAGAGTTGCTCAAGTACATCGGGCCATCCTTGATTTTTGCTAAGGCCGGCAAATTTTAACATTTGTGTTAAGGTTTGGTTAAACGTACTTCGGCTTTCCTGTAAATAATTAATTTTAACATAATAATGAATAAGAGGTTATTTGTTCTCTTGGTAGTTCTAATGAGCCTTTCTCTCATTGGGTTAATTTTCATCCAAAGTTCTTGGATAAAAAAATCTGTGGAGAACAAAGAAGAGCAATTTTCTAATGTTGTTTCTGAGGCTCTCAATAGTGTTACCAATCAGATAGAGGAGCGGGAGAAAAAAAATTATTTCGATAGATATCTTTACGCAAAAGATAGTATCGGGGAATTGAAAGAGACACAATTTAGAAATTTCTTTTTCATTGATCGGGATGTCAATTCCAATGAGGTGTTGTTATATGAACACGGTATCCTTGAGGAGGATTATGGCATTTCTTCAACGTTCTTTGATAATGGTGAAGTGGGTGACACCACTTTCATAAAAAATTATACGACCAAGCGAACCACTTCAATATTTAGGGAAGATTATGATATAGACGGAAAAGCACTTCGCCTAACACCGATACAGAGAATTGAGAAAATCGGTGGGCTCAGGGATGTAGATAAGATAGCCATGGAGGATTTGTTTACGACCTATGCCAAAAGGGTACCCATACACAAACGTGTATCCAAACAGGAAATTGAGTTGCTGGTACAAAGGGAATTGGAAGATAGGGGAGTAGATATCGAGTTTGAGTACGGGGTTTATAGCAATGGCCTGCCTACCAAGTTGAAATCCCGAAAGTTCAAGTATAGCGAAGCCAATATTTATAAATCGCCACTTTTTACGGACTTTGATGGAGTTTCAAATTTTGACCTTTTGGTTTCATTTCCTAAGAAAAAACGTTTTTTGGTACAATCCATTTTAGGTTTGGCGTTGTTGTCATTGTTGTTCACCCTAATTATTGTTATTGCCTACTCAGGGGCCATATACCAGTTAATTAGACAAAAGCAGATTTCTGAAATAAAATCGGATTTTATTAACAATATGACACACGAGTTCAAAACCCCTATTGCCACCATAAATTTGGCTGTAGAGGCTATTAGAAATCCTAAGATTATTGGCGACCAAGAAAAAGTATCGCGCTATTTGCAAATGATTAGGGACGAGAACAAACGTATGCATGCACAAGTGGAAAATGTTCTACGTATTTCCAAATTGGAAAAAAACCAATTGGATATTAGTAAGGATAGGGTAGACGCTCACGACATAATAGAGGACGCCATCACACACGTTGAACTTATCGTACAGGACAGGGGTGGATACATTGAAACACATTTGGATGCACCTCGATCTGAAGTTTTGGCTAACGAGATGCATTTCACCAATGTTATTGTAAATATTTTGGATAATGCAATTAAATACTCGATTGATGCTCCAAAAATTGATGTGTATACCGAAGTTGTAAAAAATAACATTGTAATTAAGGTGCAGGATCAAGGGGCTGGAATGAGCAAGGCCGTATTAAAAAGAGTTTTTGAAAAATTTTATAGAGAACATACAGGAGATATTCATAACGTAAAAGGTCATGGTCTCGGCTTGGCATACGTTAAAAAAATAGTAGACGATCATCAAGGGGAAGTTTATGCCGAAAGTGAAAAAGATAAGGGAAGCACTTTCTATATTAAAATCCCTTTAATTTAAAAATTATGGAAACAGTAAATAAAAAGATACTTTTAGTAGAGGACGACCCAAACTTTGGAATTGTGCTTAAGGACTATCTGTCTATGAACGACTTTGATGTAACCTTGGCCAAGAATGGAATGGAGGGATTCGAGAAGTTTAAAAAGGATAATTTTGATATCTGTATTCTAGATGTCATGATGCCTTATAAGGATGGGTTTACTTTGGCAAAGGAAATAAGGGAAAAGAATGAAAATGTCCCCATTGTTTTCTTGACGGCAAAGACGATGAAAGAGGATGTGCTAAAAGGATATAAAGCAGGTGCTGATGACTATCTGAACAAACCTTTTGATTCTGAAGTGCTTTTGATGAAAATTAAAGCAATACTTCAAAGAAAAGCGTCTAGTAGTCTGGCGGACAGTAAGAAATTCGAGTTTGAGATAGGAGGGTTTCACCTTAATTCAAAACTTCGTTTCTTAAAGTATAAAGATGAAGAAGCGATAAAATTGTCGCCAAAAGAGAATGAACTTTTACGACTATTGGCACTTCATGAAAACGATTTAATGCCAAGGGAATTGGCATTGACCAAGATTTGGAGGGATGACAATTACTTTACTTCCGAAGTATGGATGTGTATATTGCTAAACTTAGAAAATACCTAAAACGGGATGATAGTGTGGAGATTTTGAATATCCACGGGGAAGGATTCCGATTGGTCATCAAAAATGAGGATGAATAGAATAATATCCCAACTAATTTACAGAATAAGAAAAGCACCTTTAATCAGGTGCTTTTTTAATTTGAAAGTAAATGAATTGCCCTATGCACGATTTCCTCCGGGGTATCATCAATAGAAACTACAAGCGCATCAACAGGCTCTTCCAAAGTTTCAAATTGTGATTGCAGTAATTCTTTGGGCATGAAATGACCCTTTCTTAGGCTTAGGCGGTTGTTAATCCGGTCCAAAGTACCTTTCAGAAATAGAAAGAGACTATTCTCAATGCCAGCCCTTAGGATTTCCCTATAGGTTGATTTTAAGGCTGAACATACGATTACCGCACCGTTTTGCCGGTGCTCTCTTCCTAAACCATTTAATGTTTCAAGCCATCCTCTTCTATCGGTGTCATCAAGAGGAATTCCTTTACTCATTTTATCAATATTGGATTTTGGATGATAATGGTCTCCATCGAAAAACGAATAACCCAGTTTTTCAGCCGTAAGTTTGCCTATGGTTGACTTTCCACTCCCGGAAACCCCCATAACAAATATAATTTTAGGTTGCTTCATTTTGTAAATTTTCTACGGCCTTATCAATTAGGACAATCATTTCATTATCCCTATAATTATAATCTATCCAATGGGTTTCATTATTTTTTTTAAACCATGTCATTTGTCTTTTTGCAAACCTCCTCGTATTTTTTTTAATCTCGGAAATGGCGAAATCCAAGGTCCAATTTCCATCCAAATATTCAAAAAGTTCTTTGTAACCCACAGTTTGTAGGGCATTTAGGTCCCTGTGTTTGGTTAGTGCCTTTGCCTCTTCTAAAAGTCCTTCTTCCATCATGTAATCTACGCGAGTATTGATTCTTTCGTAGACTATGGCTCTATCAGCATGCAACCCAACCGACAAAACTTTAAATCTTCGTTCGGTTTTTGGTCGATTTAAAAAACTGGAATAAGGTTTGCCCGTGCCAATGCAAATTTCCAAGGCCCTGATGATTCTGTGTGGATTTTGAATATCTATGTTTTTATAGTGATTGGGATCCAACTCCTTCAGTTTAGACTGTAGCGCTTCAATACCATTTTCGACCAATTCATTGTTTAATTTTTTTCTAACTGAAGGATTTACTTTGGGAAAGGTATCCAGGCCCTTGGTAACGGCATCAACATAAAGTCCGCTACCGCCCACCATAATCACTACTTGATGCTTCAGAAATAATTCATCCAATTTTCTCAAAGCGTCCCTTTCAAAATCACCTACAGAATAAGGCTCTTGTATACTTTTGTGTTGGATAAAATGATGAACAGCTGCCATCATTTCATTTTTAGAAGGAACCGCGGTTCCAATCGCCATTTCCTTAAAGAATTGACGTGAGTCAGCAGAGATTATTTCTGTATTAAAATGATGTGCCAAAAGAATACCTAACCTCGTCTTTCCAATGGCTGTAGGCCCCGTAATGGAAATTAGTACTTTATTCATTTAACAGACTTCCGCAATTATAACAATGGCTGGCATCGTCTCTATGGCCTTCCTTGGAGCAAGCGGGACAGGCTTGAGTATTAACATGCACAAAATGCTCAATATTTTCTTCCCCATTTTTATTCTTGCTCCTTTTTCCAAATTCAACTGTAACGATTCCTGTAGGTACCGCTATAATACCGTAACCCAATAACATAATTATGGTGGCAATAAGTTGCCCTTGTGGGGTAATAGGTGCAATATCTCCGTACCCCACCGTGGTCAAGGTAACTATAGTCCAATAAATACTGGTAGGAATACTAGTGAATCCTGCTTCATCTCCCTCAACAATATACATCAAGGTGCCTAACATGACGGACAGTATCAACACTGCAAAAAGAAAAACGGTAATTTTGGCCCTACTTGCCTTTAGGGCACTTTTTAACTGAGATGCCTCCCCTAGAAACTGGACAAGTTTTAATATTCTAAAGACCCGTAGTAATCTGAAAGCACGTACCGCTAGGAGTACTTGTGACCCAGCAAGTATATAGGATAGATATAGTGGAATAGTGGATAAAAAATCGATGATTCCATAAAAACTAAAAATATATCTCGCAGGTTTCCTAATACAGATAATGCGTGCAATATATTCGACCGTAAAGAATATTGTCACAACCCACTCTGGAGTCAATAATGTTTGGTGATATTTCGCGTCAATACTTTTGACGCTTTCGAGCATTATTAAAAGAACACTAAACAGGATTATTATGATGAGAACAATATCAAACCATTTTCCCAAAGGGGTGTCCGCCTCGTATATTATCTCATGGAGCTTATTTTTCCAACCAGTATTTTTATCCTTCTTGTTCAATATGACCTACAGTGAAATCGTTTTAAGTATTTTCTTCTTTCGTAAATAGGACTCAATGATAAAATTGGCGTTATGCGTCCCATTCATTGGGGTTATCAAGGTTTCTAAGATATGAATATTATTTATTTGATGATTAAGATCGTAATAACCTACGCCGACCAAAGACCCCTTTCTGATCATTGTGGCGGAATTTTCTCCCAGCTCTCGGCCTTTGTCCACTAAAAGCACATTCTTGTCCTTCAGGGTATACTTGTGGAGGGCCTCCATAACCCTATCGTTATACGCTGTAGTATCCTCTTTTTGTATACAGGCCCCGTTGCATTTACCTTCGGAATAATTTGAGCAATTTTCCCTTGCCTCACTAAACCCATTTACCTTATCGCAAAGATTGAATTCCCTAGTAATTTTGAATAGATGATTCTTTGCACTGAATTCCCCGTTGAAGTATCCCCATGGATCGGGGCACTTACTTATGACCGTTGATTTTAACTCCAAATATCCATGGGAATTTTTAGATAGGCATAAGGTATGGGAGAACATTTTTTCTCGGGAATCGTATTGTATTTTGGCCTATTTTTCAAAAGCTCTTGATGCTCCTTAACGAGTGCCACCAGTTCGCTACCTGTCTTTTCATAAGTAACCTTTACGGTGTCTTTGGTCAGTTTTCTAGCACGGTCTCCTGATTTCGTAAATAGTTGGTTCACCTTTTTTTTGATATCGGTACTTTTACTAAGGTAGATGATATCACCGTCTTTGTTATGTATATAGAAAACCCCCGTTTCATTGGGCATACTTTGAACGATGTCCAATTGCTTTTCCGAAAGTTCACCATGTGCCTCTTTTCTTATCACATCCTGTATAATGGTCTTTTTCGAATCCTTCGCCAGTAGTAGCTTAAATAGTTTTATCGTAGCCAAGGCATCACCGTTGGCCCTATGGCGGTCGCTGACGGGAATCCCCAAAGACCTCACCAACTTTCCTAGGCTGTAGGATTCGGCCTCCGGAAGAAGAACTTTTGATAAATCGACTGTGCAGAGGGTCTTTCGTTGGTAATTATACCCCAATCTCCTGAATTCTGTGCGCAGGATTCTATAATCGAACTGTGCATTATGTGCTACAATTACGGTATCTTCCGTTATCTCTACAATTCTTTTGGCTACCTCGTGAAACTTTGGAGCCGTCCTGAGCATTTTGTTGTTGATGCCCGTAAGATTGACCACAAATGGCTGTATTTCCTTTTCAGGATTAATGAGGCTGATGAAAGTATCCACAACGGTATGACCGTCAAATTTATGTATCGCAATTTCTGTGATGCCTTCCTCATTGAATTTTCCCCCGGTCGTTTCTATATCCAGTATAGCGTACATAAAAATAATTTCAATCTGATTTTCTAATGTGAAGAGAACCCCTGTTAATTGTAAATCCTCTCACCAAAGATACTGCTTCCAATACGTACCATGGTACTTCCTTCCTCGATGGCTATTTGAAAATCACCGCTCATACCCATAGAAAGTATGGATAGCTGGGGAAGGTTTTTTTTCAAGTCTTGGAATAATTGCTCCAAGGTCTTGAATTCCCTCCTTATTTGTGACATGTTATCCGTAAATGTAGCCATACCCATCAATCCATCAACCCGTATGTGCTCCAATTTTTTAAATTCTACGCTTTTCACTAACTCGATAATTTCATTTTCGTCAAAACCAAACTTAGTATCTTCCTCGGCAATATGTACTTGTAAGAGACATGGGATAACCCGATTGTATTTCTTTGCTTGTTTATCTATTTCCTTTAACAATTTTAGACTATCTACACCATGAATTAGTGCCACGTACTCCGCCATGTATTTTACCTTATTACGCTGTACATGTCCGATCATATGCCATTTGATATCCTTGGGGAGTTCCTCCCACTTTTGGGTCATTTCCTGTACCTTGTTTTCTCCGAATATCCTTTGTCCCTCGTTATAGGCTTCTAAAATATTTGAATTAGACTTTGTTTTGGAAACAGCGACCAAGGTTACATGTTCCGGAATTTCTTTTTTTATCTCCTTAAGGTTTTCCGCTATGGACATAGGTATTATTTAAACTGATTTGAGATGGTTTCTGCTTTGTTGTTTTTCGAGTAATCATAGAAGCCTTCCTTGGATTTTACGCCTAGTTTGCCTGCCATAACCATATTTACCAATAATGGTGATGGGGCATATTTAGGATTTTTAAAACCATCGTACATTACCTTCATGATGGAAAGACAAACATCCAGTCCTATAAAATCTGCCAATTGCAATGGCCCCATAGGGTGGGCCATACCCAATTTCATTACTGTATCAATTTCTTGTACACCAGCGACACCATGGTGCAAAGATTCAATGGCTTCATTAATCATGGGCATTAGAATGCGATTGGCCACGAAACCTGGGTAATCATTCACTTCTGTGGGTGTTTTACCCAATTTTTTGGACAACTCCATTATTTGTTCCGTGGTTTCGTCCGTTGTGCTGTAACCACGGATAATTTCTACCAACTTCATAATGGGAACTGGATTCATAAAATGCATCCCGATTATTTTATCGGGCCTCGAAGTCACCGAAGCTATTTGGGTTATGGAGATGGAAGAAGTATTAGTGGCCAATATCGTTTTTGGCGCACAAAAAGCATCTAGTTTTCTGAAAATATCCAACTTTAAGTTTAAATTTTCAGAGGCGGCTTCAACTACGACATCAACTTGGTCAACTCCCTTTTGTAGATTGGTGAAAGTGGTAATCCTCTTCAAGGTATTCTTTTTATCCCCATCAGAAATCTTATCCTTGGCAATCATTCGATCCAAATTTTTGGAGATATTCATATACCCCTTTTCTAGAGCCTTATCATTAATATCAATAAGGTGAACCTGATATCCGTTCTGAGCAAAAACATGGGCAATTCCATTACCCATAGTTCCCGCACCTATAACCGAAATTTTTTTCATTTTAATTTATTTTCAAAAAATGTGATTTTAATACTAAAATGGACTATTCTAAAACTGATTTATTCTCAAAGGCATCAATTATTCTTAGGGCTACTTGCAATGCCTCGGTCCCTTGTTGCAAAGTCACTCTCGGAGTAGTATTTTCATTGATGGCATCAGCAAAAGACTCCAGTTCATCCAAAATGGCATTGTTCTCAGAAATGGTCGGATTTTCGAAATAGATTTGTTTTTTAATTCCTTCGGCATTTTGAAGAATCATATCGAAATCCCCAGGTTCTTCCGGGGCATCCTTCATTCGTACCACTTCTACTTTCTTCTCCAGGAAATCTACAGAGATGTAGGCGTCTTTCTCGGAAGAATCTTGATTTACGCATATTCTTAAGGCTTATCCTACTTGCCGTAAGGTTGGCTACACACCCGTTTTCAAACTCTAAACGAGCGTTAGCAATATCCGGAGATTGACTTAATACAGATACCCCGCTAGCATTGATACCCACTACCTTAGAATTTACAACGCTCAAAATGGCATCAATATCATGTATCATTAAGTCTAAAACTACCGGAACATCTGTGCCACGAGGATTAAATTCCGCCAATCGATGCGTTTCAATGAACATGGGTTGTCTTATGGAATCTTTCACCGCCATAAAAGCGGGATTAAAACGTTCCACATGCCCCACCTGTCCTTTTACTTCGTATTTACTTTCTAAAACCAATAAGTTTTCCGCTTCCTTTAACGTATTGGTGATAGGTTTTTCAATAAAAACATGCTTTCGCTTTTCCATCGCCTTTTTGGCACAATCGAAATGAGAAAGGGTAGGAGTTACAATATCCACTACATCAACATCATCTATAAGGCTATTAATATTATCGTAATAGGAATATCCAAATTCGGCCTCCACTTTTTTGCCATTCATGATATCGGCATCATAAAATCCAATTAATTCATATTTTTTGGACTGATTTAGCAATCGTAAATGAATTTTACCTAAATGACCGGCCCCTAGAACTCCAACTTTGAGCATACTCTTACTTTTTTACCAAAAATACACATAGTTTATAAGTTAAGGCATGAATGCAATTTCCATTTTTGATAATAGGCAATGTGCCGACTTCTTTTCTAAGGCAATCTTTTATAAATTTGAGAACCAAACCAAGCTAAAATTGAAAGATACATATAAACATAAGGGTATGCGGAATCAATTGGCAGACCTGTTGATTGAAAAGGGCATTTCCGATAAAAAGGTTTTGGATGCAATCAGGGATGTTCCAAGACACCTTTTTATGGACAGTAGTTTTGAAGGACATGCCTATCAGGACAAGGCATTTCCCATCGCTGCAGATCAAACAATTTCCCAGCCTTATACGGTGGCATTCCGAGACGGAATTATTGCAATTGGAACCCAATTTAAATGTTTTGGAAATTGGAACCGGCAGTGGTTACCAAACCGCTGTTTTATTAAAGTGTAAGGCCAAGGTGTTCACCATTGAAAGGCAGTTGGAGCTTTTTAAAAAAACAAATTTGTTTTTTAAAAAAATGGGATACCGTCCTAAGAAGTTTATTTTTGGTGACGGATACAAAGGATTACCTGAAGATGCTCCATTTGACCGAATCATTGTTACTGCTGGTGCCCCTGAAGTACCAAAGGCGTTAATGTCCCAACTTAAAGTAGGAGGGAGGCTTGTAATACCTGTAGGGTTTGAAGATCAGATTATGACGCTTTTAGAGAGAACTTCAGAAAAGGAATTTAAAAAGACTGAATATGGTTCCTTTAGGTTTGTACCCTTATTGGAGGACAAAAATTAATGCTCTAGGCATTAAAACTTTTTTTGATCCTATCAAGGTTTCGTTTATTGTCCCTATCCTTTATGGTTTCCCTTTTATCGTATAATTTTTTACCCTTCGCCAAGGCTATTTGCATCTTTGCAAGCCCTCGATCATTAATAAAAAGGGATATGGGAATAATCGTAAGACCTGTAGTTTTAACTTCTTTATGTAGTTTCTTTAATTCCCTTTTGTTCAATAATAACTTTCTCTCCGCTTTCGGTTTGTGATTAAAATGATATGCATGGGAATACTCATCTATTTGCATATTGATTACAAAAAGTTCACCCTGGTCGTTGAATTCGCAAAAACTTTCGGAAATTGAGGCCTTGCCATATCTAATGGATTTTATTTCTGTCCCGGCGAGTACGATTCCCGCAGTAAAAGTTTCCAACAGCTCGTATTCAAAACGTGCTCTTTTGTTTTTAATATTTATGTTCTTCTGCATTGCTTACAAAAATAAGCACAATAAAGTAATCCCTTTGAACTATATAAAGAATTAAAGCGCTTATTTTGTAATGAAACCAATTTCTTTACGATTAAGACTAGAAATATTTCATGAGAAGAATTTACATCAGCCTTGTTTTAATTTCCTTAATTGCTTGTCAAGAAAAGGAGAAATCACCTACTGCCCAAGAGATAGTAGATAACAGTATTGAAGTGAGCGGAGGAAAGAACTATTTAAACTCCAATGTAGATTTTGATTTTAGGGATATACATTACAGTTCAATATTAGAAGATGGTCATAAAGTGCTGCGACGTGTAATAACCAACGATACTTCGGTTATTGTGGATAGAAAAGCAAATACAGGTTTTGAGCGATTCGTTAATGATAGCCTAATTATACTGGCAGATACCTCTGCAAATAAATATGCTAATTCTGTAAACTCTGTACATTATTTTGCCTATTTGCCCTTTGGTTTAAATGATAGGGCTGTTAAAAAGGAGTTGTTGGGTAAAGTGGAAATAAAAGATAAAACCTATTATAAGGTAAAGGTTTCTTTCTCTGAAGAAGGTGGGGGAGATGATTTTGACGACGTATATGTGTATTGGTTTAATACGGAGACCTTTAAACCGGATTATTTGGCTTATGAATTTCATGTAAATGGTGGAGGACAACGTTTTAGGGAAGCATATAACGAACGATATATAGGGGATATTCGATTCGTAGATTATAAAAATTATAAGCCCAAAGTGGAGAACACTTCAATCTTTAAGATTGACAGTCTATATATTAATGATCAATTGGAACTACTTTCCAATATAGCCTTGGAAAATGTAAAAGTTAATCGGGGCAATTACAATTAAATACCAACCTATTACTCGTGGCAATTCCGTTTACGATAGTAACAACGAACAATGTTCCGTTCTCGTTGTCATCTATTTGAGTATACTTTTCCTCTCCCATTAATAGATTCACAAATTGTGGAGTCGTATTACTGTGACCTACTACCAGTACATCTTTATTAAGATTATCCTTTTTGAATTGGTCAATATCCAAAACCCTGGGATCATAGTACTGAACATCAATATTTTTCTTTACCGAAGTGGGGGCGGCGGTCATTGAGGTTCTATTGAAATTTGTGGAATAAATGGCATCCAAATCTATCTCATTTAGAATTTCGGCCCAATGCATGGCCCTACCAAGCCCCTTTTGATTCAACTCAGGGTCAGCATCTTCAGGATCTGATCGATCCTTTTCTGCATGCCTTATTAAATAAAAAGTAGAAATATCAGGATTTCCATTTGTATTCTCAGCTGGTTTGTCTTCCTTGCAGGAGATAAGGAATATTAAAATGCAAAGTGGTAGAATCTTCAGTAGTTTCATGGTTTAGCGATAATATTTGCTTTTATACAGAACTAAATTTACTTTAAAATAGTACGTTAAAGCGCTATTTTTTGTTTTTTTGCATATGAATAAATTTTGTGGGGCTCTTCTTATTGTTTTTGTAGTTGTTGGTATAAAGGCTCAGGATGTCGAACTTCCTAGTGATTATAGGCAGCACAACTTAACGGAGTATAATTCCAATTTACTGAATCCTGCATTTTCCTTAGATAGGAACAATCCATCCTCCATTGCCTTTTGGTCTAGATGGCAATGGCAGACTTTTGACGGTGACCCCACTACATTATTCTTTAATTATTCCCATAAACTAAATGACCTTTCCACGGCAGGACTTGGGTTTTTTCAGCAGAATACGGAGATTTTCATAAATACGGGCATCGCTGTCAATTATGCCTATAACATCCAATTGAGTGATCGGGCAAGCCTAGGCGTTGGAATCAATATTTTGGGATTTCAGCAAAAATTGGCTGATCAAAGATTTTTTACTCCCAATCCAATTCAAACGGAAATTACCAATGACTTTATTGTTCAAATGGCCCCCGGAATCAATGTGAAAATAGATAAGTTGAGTTTGGGGTTGTCCTCGGAAAATCTCATGGACTATAATATAAGTACAAATGAACGGAACACAAGTTCTGATGGGCGTATTTTCTTGGCCTTGGCCAGTTACGATTTTCCTGTGGGTATACTTTCTTCAGATGAAAATTCAGTTTTTAGACCGGCTATTTACTATAAATCCATTCCAGGCTTTGATTCCCAACTAGGGATTTCAACATTACTTTCTACAAGTAAATTTTGGGGACAGCTTGGTTACAATAGTTTTTATGGAATTTCCGGCGGAGTAGGGGGAAGATTTTTTAAACGCTTTTCACTTGGTGCCTTGGTTGAATTTGGCTTATCCAATGATATTAGCGGTACAGACCCTTCCTTTGAATTTGTGACATCCTACAAACTAGGACCATTGAAGTCCGAAGAGCGGTATCCACAGGAAGAGCTTATTGTAGAAGAACCGGTTGAGAAGGAATTGACAAGAGCAGAAAGACTGGCCAAAAGGGAAGAGGAAAGAGAGCAAGAACGATTGGCCAAATTGGAACTTCAAAGGCAAAAGGACTCCATTAGGGAAGCAACCAGATTGGCCAGTATAGAACTTGAAGAGTCTAAAAAAGAAGCCCTAAGAGAAAGGGATTCTATAGCGCAAGCTAGGAAAAGTGAGGCTTTGGCCGAAGCACAGGCCCTTGAAAGGCAAAGAAAACAGGACTCAATTGATGACGTAAATAAAGCCAAAGAAGAGGCATTGGCCTTGGAACTGCAACAAAAACAGGATTCCATTAACCAAGCTAAAATGGCAGAAGCAGAACTCGCCAAAAAGGAAGTAGTGACTCCAGAAAAAGGCGAACGCTATGAGGAAGTGACCAAACAAGGTGCCCTTGAACCGGGATATTATCTAATCGCCAATGTATTTGGTACCAAGCGGTATTTTGATGCCTTCATGGCAGATTTACAGAAAAAAGGTCTCAGTCCTGGATCATTTTACAGGGAAACCAACAAATATAATTATGTTTTTCTCGCTAGATATGATTCTATTTCGGAAGCCAGGGCTGCAAGAGATTCCAACTTTGGAGGCAAGTATACCGAAAAGACTTGGATTTTTAGAGTTGTGGGAGAATAAACTATTTAAAAATTATAACAATAATTTTTTATAATTCCCTTTTTATTAGTACTTCCAAATAGGTAATGGTGTTTAATAAGTACTTCCTGTCCATTGTAATAGTGGACATGGCAATAGCACCTTGTATCATTGTAAACAACTGTTTCGCGAATTGGAGGGGCGTAACGGGTATTTTGATTTCCCCTGCATTAACACCATTTTCCAAAACTAGGGCAATTTTCCCTTCAATTTCTTTGATTGTTTCCCTAACTGCAGCAGCGAGTAATTTGTTGTTATGTTGGGCATCTACCCCCACATTTAGAATAGGACACCCTCCCATTGGTAAGGTGAAAACATCATATTTCTTATAAAAAGAAGTAAGATTGTTTAGTTTGTCCAAGGAGGAACCTGATATCGAAAGAACATCATCCAAACCCTCTAATAAAATACTTCGATTATATTCGAATGCAGAAAGTGCTAGCGCTTCTTTGTTTTCGAAATTCCCATAAAGTGCTCCTTTGGTAAGGCCGGTAGCTTCGGTTAAATCACTCATACTGGTGCCTACATATCCATGTTTATTAAAAACTGGGGCAACTGTTTCTATGATATAGGCAGTGGTTCTTTCGGCTTTGGTGGACATTTTTGGCAGTTTTATACGAAGATAAAAAAACTATACTGTATGGTATATCCCGCTCATAAAAAAAACGCCCTAAATATTTTTTAGGGCGTTTAACTATTTAATTATCAATTTATACCACCAAATCATTTTGATTTCTAAATACCAGTTCATCGTCAAATGCATCTAAAAGAATGACGCTGTCGGATTTAATCTTACCGCTTAACAATTCTTTGGACATATTATTTAGTACCTCTTCTCGGATGGTACGCTTCACAGGCCTGGCACCGAACTGTGGTTCATACCCTCTTTCAGCCAAATAATCGATGGCCTCATCGGTTGCATCCAAGGTGATGTTCTGTTTATCCAACATTTTCTTTAAACCTTCTAACTGTAATTTCACAATTTCTCTAATATCCTCCTTGTTCAGCGGTGTGAACATAATAATATCGTCTATTCTGTTCAAGAATTCCGGCCGAATCATTTTATGCAACAAACCTAAGACTTCAACCCTCGCAGCTTCAGAAGCACTGTGGATATCGGTCGTATTTTCAAATTTTTCCTGTATTATCTGGCTTCCCATATTGCTGGTCATAATAATGATGGTATTCTTGAAGTCCGCAACACGACCTTTATTATCCGTTAATCGACCCTCATCCAATACTTGGAGTAGGATATTAAAGGTATCCGGATGAGCCTTTTCGATTTCATCCAGCAACACAACCGAATAGGGACGCCTCCTCACCGCTTCGGTCAATTGACCACCTTCATCATAACCCACATATCCCGGAGGAGCACCTACCAATCTACTTACGGAATGCCTTTCCTGATATTCGCTCATATCTATTCTAGTCATCGCATTTTCATCATCGAACAAATAGGAAGCCAAGGTTTTGGCCAGCTCTGTTTTACCAACACCTGTTGTACCTAGGAATAGGAAGGATCCAATGGGCTTTTTCATGTCCTGCAGACCGGCCCTGCTTCTTCTTATGGCATCCGACACAGCTTGTATGGCTTCATCTTGGCCTACAACCCTTTTATGCAATACATTTTCAAGGTTCAATAATTTTTCCCTTTCACTCTGTAACATTTTTGTGACCGGTATGCCAGTCCATTTCGCAACAACTTCCGCAATATCCTCGCTAGTTACTTCTTCTTTTATTAATGTGCCGGCATTCTGTTGTTCTGCGAGTTCCTCTTGCAATTTTGCCGATTTTCCTGTGCATCCTTTATTTTTCCATATCTGATTTCCGCCACTTTACCGTAATCCCCATTACGTTCAGCTCTTTCCGCTTCCGCCTTGTAATTTTCAATATCCATTTTCGTTTTTTGGATATTATCCACAACGGATTTTTCGGTTTCCCATTTGGCAAAAATCTCATTACGCTCTTCTTTAACGTTGGCCAACTCCAAGTTAAGAGATTTTAACTTGGACTGGTCATTTTCCCTTTTTATGGCCTCAATTTCAATTTCCAGCTGCATTATTTTGCGATCTAAGACATCTAGTTCTTCTCGGCTTGGAATTTATTTCCATTCGAAGTTTTGATGCGGCCTCATCCATTAGGTCAATGGCCTTATCAGGTAAAAATCTATTGGTAATATATCGTTGGGACAATTCCACAGCCGCTATCACTGCCTCATCTTTAATACGGACCTTGTGATGGGTCTCATATCGCTCCTTGATACCCCTAAGAATGGATATGGCACTCTCCGTATCCGGTTGATCCACAGTTACCTTTTGAAACCGTCGCTCTAAAGCTTTATCCTTTTCAAAGTACTTTTGATACTCGTCTAGAGTAGTAGCTCCAATGGCCCTGAGTTCGCCCCTAGCCAAGGCTGGTTTTAATATGTTTGCGGCGTCCATGGCTCCTTGACCTCCACCGGCACCCACCAGCGTATGTATTTCATCAATGAATAAAATAATGTTACCATCAGCACTGGTTACTTCCTTAATAACGGCTTTAAGACGTTCTTCAAATTCTCCCTTGTATTTGGCACCGGCAATCAAGGCACCCATATCCAAAGAATAAATTACTTTATCTTTTAGGTTTTCAGGGATATCACCTTGAACGATTCTATGTGCAAGACCTTCTGCAATGGCTGTCTTACCCACTCCTGGCTCACCTACTAGCATGGGATTGTTCTTGGTCCTTCGTGATAGTATTTGCAATACCCTCCTTATTTCCTCATCCCTACCAATAACAGGATCCAGTTTACCACTATCAGCCAATTCATTTAAATTTTTGGCATATTTGTTCAAAGAATTATAGGTTTCTTCTGCACTTTGTGAAGTAACGTTTGAACCCTTTCTTAATTCATTGATGGCAGCTACAAGGTTTTTCTCTGTTACTCCTTGATCCTTTAAAATTTGAGATATCTTACTTTTCGATTTAAAAATGGCCAACAAAAGATGCTCAATGGATACATATTCATCACCCATATTTTTGGCAATGATGGACGCTTCATTGACCGTTTTTCCTGCTTCCCTTGAAAGCATAATATCTCCTCCTTGAACTTTAGGAAAGGAATTAAGTTCCTTTTCTAAAATCTGCTTTAATAAGTTGGAGTTGAGTCCCAATTTTTTAAAAATAAAAGGAACTACATTTTCCTCAACTTCTGTAATAGCCTTAAATAGATGTTCATTCTCTATTTGCTGATGCCCTAATGATTGGGCTATGACCTGAGCCTGCTGAACAGCCTCCTGTGATTTTATGGTGAAATTATTAAAGTTCATATATCGTAGTTTTGTATTGTATGTTACTTTTGTAGAGGAAAGGCAACAACCCTACCAATCATATTAACAGGACAAAATGTCGTGTATCCTGAAGGTTTTAAAGACATAAAGTCAGTTTGTATGAATGAGTACACGAACCTATTAAAGTTAGAGGAAGATGGGATTATTTGGTAATTTTTTTAGTAAAAATAATAATGGAAATACTGATGAAAGCTCAAATATTCCATGGGTATCACTTGAAAATATAACCCAACTAGATAAAGTGGTCGAAAATTCAAAAAGTAGACCCCAGGCCATTTTTAAACATTCTACAACATGTGGGGTTAGCAGAATGGTTCTGAATATGTTCAAATCCTCCTATTCATTGGAACCATCACAAATGGATTTTTACTTTTTGGATTTACATGCATACAGAGCGGTATCTAATGCAATTGCTGATAGGTTTGAAGTTATGCACCAATCACCGCAGCTTCTCATTATAAAAAATGGAGTAGTGGTGGCCCATAGTTCACATGGGGGAATCTCGGAAATTAAACTTGAAAAATATGTATAAAAAAACTCCGCAATTGCGGAGTTTTTAGTTTAATTGAAACTTTGTCTCGTGAGAATGGATTTTAGATTGTTCTTTAAATCTTCGCCGGCATCATAGACCATTTGTTCATTAGTTGGAAATGGAACCCTTGCGGCTTGTAGAAACGGTAATAGGTCATTGTCTAAGGCACGCTTATCGCCGTTGTAATTGGCATAAATGTGTTCAAAGACAAATTCGCTTGCCAATGGATATTGATTTATCTGCTGTTTTTTTCTTAAATCCGTAAAATTTACCACACCGACTACTTGAGCGCTTTTGAATTGGGTAAATTGATAGAAATCACAGCGCACAGTTTTAAATTTATCCACTTTTATTTTGTTACCAAGGCTATCCTTAACAACATTGCCATTTTGGTCCTCAACATACTGAAACCCATCCTTGATTTGCTTTTCCTTGATGATTTGCTTTTCATTTACCTGTTCCGGAGAAATGTTGATATCTTGAAAAGAAACTTCCATCAAATAGTCATAATTAATATTGGACAACCTATTTGTATGGTATTCCGTCCATAGATTGTTCAATCCATAGGTATTGAGATTCAATAACTCTTCTTCAAGACGTTGCGGTATCACTTTATCCGTATTATTTACCATCTCTACCATCACATAATCCAGCCCTTTTTGGTAAGCCTCGTCCATTTTATCCTTTAGTATCCCTATAATTCGGATTGATTTCTTCCAAAAACTTTAAATCGTCATAAGCTGACCTATATTCATTTTTGTATCTCGCATTTTGCAACAGTCCTACTGCGTTATTATATAGATAGTCTGACAATTCTACCTTTGCGGCTATAATATCGGAATCATAATTGTTGAAATTGAATCTAGCATTTCTATTCTCCTCTACAATGTGAAGAGGCAATAATGGCCTGATTCTTTGTTGAATTTCCTTCAACCTAGCATAGGATTCGTAAATAGTTTCGTAATTGGCCGGATTACCGTCCTTTTTAAGAAACTTAATATTTTGCAGCTCTCTTTCCGTATTCTTTTGGTAGGCTACCTCCAAAAGAACAATGTAGGCTTGATTGCTTTTTTTTGTCTTATTTTCTGCAATGTTTACAATTGCTTTGTTTATGGCGGCATTGTAATTCCCTGAATTCAATGCTTCCTGAGTTCTCTTTACCCCGCTACAGGACCATAATAGGGTAATCATACCAAAAAGTAGAAATCTTTTCATAACTAAAACTTTTAAAGGTTTCATTGCTATATTTCAAGAGCTGTGCCGGAAATATTCCAATACATAACGAAAAAGGATAAAGATTAGTGTAAAATAGACGAACTACATTTTTATTTATTATTCCTATCAATTTATTGCTAACCTTCAGTTATTAACTTTTGTTTGATAAAAAAAGTGGACTACCTAAATTTTATGATAGTAGAAAGTGGATCATATTGTACTTTTGCACAGGATTTTAATATGTATAAAAAATGGAAAGGGATACTCAAATTTTTGAACTCATAGAAGCGGAAAGAAAGCGTCAGACAAATGGAATAGAACTGATTGCCTCTGAAAATTTTGTCAGTCCACAGGTGATGGAAGCTGCAGGTTCCGTTCTTACCAACAAATATGCCGAGGGATATCCTGGCAAGCGGTATTATGGAGGATGCGAGGTCGTTGACGAAGTAGAGCAACTGGCTATTGACAGAGCAAAGGAGTTGTTTGGAGCGGAGTATGCCAATGTGCAGCCCCATTCCGGTTCACAGGCCAATGCTTCCGTTTATCATGCCTGTTTGCAGGCGGGAGACAAAATCTTGGGATTTGATTTATCGCATGGTGGCCATCTAACGCATGGCTCTCCTGTAAATTTTTCCGGAAAATTGTACAACCCTGTATTTTACGGTGTAGATGAGAAAACAGGCACCTTGGATTACGATAAGATTCAGGAAATTGCTAAAAAGGAGCAACCCAAATTGATAATTGCGGGTGCTTCAGCCTATTCCCGAGATATAGATTTCAAAAGATTCAGGGAAATAGCGGACAGTGTCGGTGCCTTGCTTTTGGCTGATATCTCACATCCCGCCGGATTAATCGCAAAAGGTTTACTTAGCGACCCAATACCTCATTGCCATATTGTAACCACAACCACCCATAAAACGTTAAGAGGTCCAAGAGGCGGTCTTATTTTAATGGGCAAGGATTTTGACAATCCTTTCGGAATCAAACTTAAAAATGGTAGTTTAAGAAAAATGTCCGCCCTTCCTGGATCCGGCCGTTTTTCCTGGAAATCAAGGAGGTCCTTTAGAACATATTATTGCAGCTAAAGCGGTCGCTTTTGGGGAAGCGCTTACGGATGAATTTGGGGTTTATATGCAACAGGTCAAGAAAAATGCGGATGCAATGGCCAAAGCATTCGTGGCCAGGGATTATAATATTATTTACGGTGGAACCGATAACCATATGATGTTAATCGATTTAAGAAATAAAGGAATTACCGGTAAAGATGCGGAAAAAGCATTGGTTTTGGCTGATATTACGGCGAATAAGAACATGGTGCCTTTTGACGATAAATCACCTTTTGTAACTTCGGAATTCGTTTTGGAACGGCCGCTATTACAACTAGAGGCTTAGTAGAGGAAGATATGGAGACAGTTGTAGAGTTTATAGATAAAGTATTGACAAATCCGAGAGGATACTCAAATAATTTCTGAAGTAAAGAAAAGTGTCAATGCCATGATGGGAGGTAGGGCCATATTTAATGAGATGACCATTAAAGCCTAATTATTCTCATCAAACAAGTGATAATCGAGGTTTGCAGCAATAAATTTATTGTCCTGCACATCGAAAATTAATCCGTCTACTTCAGACTCCATGTAAATCCCCCAATACTCCTTGTACGAAGAGGGTGTTGGGGATTTTTCATTTAGATCCATCGTATGAGAATTGCCGAGGTTATCCTCAAAGACGGGAATAAAGATTTCTTCCGGTTGTTCGGTCAATCCTTTGGTTATAGACACGTACTGCTTTGCAACTTCTGTTATAATCGTATTGAACTGCTCAGGAATACTGTTTTTGTAGATATTTTTAATAATGATATTGGTATCACTTAAATACAAGGTAATTTCCTGAATATCAATATCCCATTCCTTGTTTTGAGCAGTTAAAAGATCAAAATTCTTAGCGAGAATTGAGCCATGGATGTCAGTAGAACCCCAAAGCCCCTTGTTAAAATGACCTAGTACATCAATAAGGTTTAATGGACAGTCAAGCTCCAAAATCAAACCCAATTTTTGATTACAATCCTTGCTGTTCTTGATTGTAACTTCGGAAAAATAACCTAATTCAAGTGATCTCTTAAAATCTTGCAGACCGAAAATGCATTCAGCCGACGTTATATTTAAATTTTGAATAGGTTGATAACCATGTAATTTGAAAAGCATTCTTTACAATTCTTTTATTATAAAGATAGCCTTAATGCATATTCACAGGACTTAGGAAAACCTTAGAATTTCGGAGGATATTGTAATATTCTAAAAACTTAAATTACAAGATATTGTATTTCAATTAGTTACAATTCTTAAAGCAACACTATAAAAAGCCTCTTTTCTTAGCTTCCTGAATAAGCGCCAAATCATTTCCGTTTTTTACACCAAAAATAGCCTTTAACTGCCGCTTTCTTGCCTCTACGGTCGTATTGGCGGAAGCTATTAAAGGTGCGATATCTCTAGTGTTCGTTCCCAGCGACAAATAATAGAGTATTTTTTGGTCTTGTTCATCAATATCTATATTACTGGCCATTCTTCTACGTACGGCCCCTAATGCACTTGCCGTATAATACGGTGGCTTCTTTACTACAGTCTCTACCATAGTTTTTAGGGACATTTCATCTATCTCGGACTTAACCATATAACCGTCGGGGTTAACGGCTTTAAAAATGTTATTGATACGATAACTATCACTAAAGGAAGACATAAAAACGACTTTCGAGTCCGGCACTATTTCCCGTGCCAATTTGCCTAAATCCACACCCGACCTAGGATCTTTGGATTCAGCAGGAAAGAGCTGAATATCCAACAGAATAATGTCATAAGGTAATGTCCTTGCCGAGTGTTCAATCTTTTCCTTTCCCTTATCATAACTTTTGGCTATGTCCACTTTAACCGTAAAATCCTCAAACTCCGCATCCTCAAGGATATATTTATACCCTAGAGTTGTCATTTCATGGTCATCCACAGCCAAAATCCTCACCGTATTCATTCTCTATCTAATTTTAATGTTACCCTCTAAACGTGTTGTAAATTACTTTTAGTATTGTGACTTGTATAGGATATGGGAACCTCCAAAGTTATGGTAGTACCTTTATTGGGTTCCGATGTTACAAACCATTTCCCATTTAGTTTTTCTACTCTTGAACTAATATTCCGCATTCCTATTCCTTTTCTTTCCTTATCTAGGTTAAAACCTTTCCCGTCATCACCCATTTCCACAATAAGAATATCTTCCTTTCTTTCAAAATTAACAAAGAAATTTTGGCCTTCGGAATGTTTTATGGCATTTTGCAAACATTCCTGTATCATTCGATACATATTTATCTTAATTTCTCCTTTAAGTGCGTCGTAATCCTCATCCTCGTCGTAGTTGAAAGTAGTGATAATATTGGTATTTTCTTTTGCGGAACTTAATAAATCCTCAACGGAATTGACAAAGTTGTTTATTTTCTGATAGGCACTATGACTAAGTTCATGGGAAATGGAGCGTACTTCCTGCTCCACATTTTTCAATGCGGTAATAGCTTCCATTCTAGCCTCAATGGCATCTTCCCCGGTTCTTTTATTGAGCCCAGTCAAAACCATCCTCGCGCCCAACATTTTTCCCAAAACCCCATCATGGAGTTCTTCAGAAATTCTTTTTTGTTCCAGCCTTTTCACTTCGTCCACTTTTTGCTTTTGGGTAAGCATTAAATTGAAGATCTCTTGGTTATTTGCCTGTTGCTGTTGTAAAAAAAGTAATTTTTGGTTTTTGGCCCTTTGATTGATTATGATATAGACCGATATTCCCAAAAGGAAAAAGGCAAACGCCACCCCGGTCCAAATTTGTTTCTGCTTGGCTAGGACAGCAGTCTCCTCTTCCAGCTGCTCATTCGGGCGATGAATTCATCCGTTTCAAAGCGAATACGGGCAAATTTGTTTCGGGCTTGTCTTTCTAATTGTACTAAGCTATCATTTAATGAAATATATTTTTGGGCGTATTCAGGAGCACTTTTACTATCAATATTTATCAGAAAGGTATATGTTTCTAATAACCGTTCATTACTAGAACTTTCGTTGGCCAGCTCTATGGTTTTTATTCCATCATCAATGGCTGTTAAAGTATCTCCTAAAAACAAATCATATTCAGCCTTAGTAAAATAGGAAGAGGCGAGACCTCTCATATCTTGAAGACTATCATTAACATCTATTGATTCACTGATAAATTCCGAAACATCAATACTGTCATTTAATTTTAGCTTAGTAGATGCCAAATTAACCAGTGTTTTGGCGTATAATTTAGGGTTCTTCGATTTGAGACTATCAACTTCTAGATTTTCTAGGAAGTGGTTACGGGCTTTTTTAAATTCGCCCATGTCACGATACACTAATCCTCTGTTATTTATATTCTCTCTTATTATTTCCTCCGGGTTGTCTGTTTTTTTTAAGTATTTCAAGGCTTCATCATAATATTCAATAGCTTGTTCATATTCCTTCAAGGCTTGGGAAATAATAGCCAAGGTATTGTAGCAATTATATAGTTCTTTATTTTTGTCCAAAGGTTTCAACCGTTCAATAGCCGCAATAACATTAGCCTCACTACTTATATAATCCTTAACGTCCAATTGTTGGTTGGCCATATTGAAAAGCATGCGTCCGGAAAGAAATTTGTTCCCTTGTGCCTCAAAAATTTTTTGGGCTTGGGAATAACTGTAATATGAGCTATCTTTTACAGAGTTTCTGCTATAATAATAACCCAAGTCCCAAAAGGCATTTCCCAAGGCTGTAGAATCCTTTAGACTATTTGAGATTTTAATCGTTTCAAGATTTATTTTCTTAAAAAGATTTTTACTTTGTGATGAAGAACTATAATAAGAAAGACTGGATAAGAGCTGTATACGTGTGCTATCATCTTTAATCTTATTAGTGAGGTCAAAGGCTAGACTAAGTGATTTAGTTCTATTATCCTGTGTGACACCACCTGAATTACTAAATGTTATAAGGCTATCTATTCTTGCTTTTAGTTCATCTAGCCGATTCCTACTTTGTTGATTCTGTGCTTGAAGTATATTTGAGAATAAAACTACAAGTAGAAATAAAAGAAAATTTTTCAATCTATACCGTTTAGTCTTGTAACTATTTACTTACAATATATAAAAAAGCCCCGAACTTTTATGCTCGGGGCCTTTTTATATATCATTTAATAGTAGATACTATGCAATTGGTTTTGGAGGATCTCTTCTGTCATCGTTGTTTACACAACCGTCACAGGCCAACATTTTACTTATATCTTTCATAAAATCAAACTCATTTGCAGTGTTCTCTACTACGTAGGTGGTTAGTCCTAATGCCATTAATGCTACCGCTGCAATACTTACTACTTTTTTCATTTTTTTCAGTGTTTTTAGTTAGGGAAACGTTTTTTTATTACACTACTAAAGTAATAAGCCAATTTGTTGAAACAGCCTATTTTACTGGGTGTTTAGTGGATTGCGCGGTTCTCGTAGTATTTGAACCGATTTTGAGAGAATTTGGTCAATTAAGCGAGGAAATGCTATTTTTTGACAAGGCTTCCTTTAATTGATCCATCTTGTCCTTATAGGATTTTGAGAAAGGGAGGTTTTTTTCTCCTTCTTTAAGTGCGCAGATATTCTTGCCAAAGTTGATTCGGAAACATAGTTTGTATTAACAATGTAGCTCTGGTGTATGCGGATAAAGTTTTGAGGAAGTTGCTTTTCAAAAGTCTTTAGAGTCTTGAAAGCATTTACAACCGTTCCGTCCTTCATGAAAAATTCAGTGGTGTTGTTATCTGCCT
The DNA here is from genome assembly GCF_025244665.1 of Maribacter litopenaei. GTDB lineage: Bacteria > Bacteroidota > Bacteroidia > Flavobacteriales > Flavobacteriaceae > Maribacter > Maribacter litopenaei. Next base: position 1,780,414 of record NZ_CP104205.1, read on the forward strand.
GTAAATAAAGGATGTCCGCGGTGTTTAAATACTGGAAATCATTGTAGGACTTTAAGCAAATGGTTTGTGGTTCCTTGGTCCTGGCATTCTTTTCCTCAGTTTTAACAAGGATTTCCTAATGTCAAATTCATTAAAGGGTAGCAGCCAGTAATCAAAAAAACCATTTTTTATGGCATCGTATGCATGCTTTTTAGTTTTGGAAATTCCAATTACTATTGGAATTTCAACTAAATATTGATGCATTTCAAGTACCATCTGAAAATGTGCCTGGGTCTTTTGGTCTAAATTGATGAAGACCAAATCGGGGAAAATTTAAGAATTTGATTTAGTCCGTCATCAGGATTTTTGGCCAATCCGGAACAGCTAAAGTCCCCATACTCTTCCAAAAAAGTACTTAGCTGCAAGTTGGAGACAGCATCTGAATCAATGATGACATACGAATATTCCAAATCTACTAGTGTTCTACCGCAATTTACTAATAGACTGAAAATCTTTGAACTAGGAAAACCTTATAAAAATGGAGGACATTATAATATTCTTAGATAATTATCTGACTTTGAAAGTTTTTTCTTCCACATATTTAAGTAATGGACTACTCCACTTTTTCAGTTGCCTGATAAACGCCTAAATCCGGTGATGAAATTCTTTCATTATTTAATAAATCAAAAGGGACCTCGTTGGCAAATAGGATACTCCCTTTATTTATGATTTCTGAATCCAAGCCTATCCTAAAATCATTTACTTTGGGGTTGAAGAAATCCGGATTTACATTTAGGATACTATTTTCAAAAGCGGGATCATCAAAATCATACAAAAGAGCATCCATTGACTCTGTTCCAGTATCCTTGAACTTTATAAAACAATTTTCAAAACTGTAGTTAAAGTCGTTCTCACTATTCGTGGAAAGCATTAGTTCAGACATTGAATTACCGTCAATAATACAATTTCTAAAATCAGCCTGTAGTAAATCAATCCCAGTATTTGAAGCAGATTTCGAATAATTACTTAATTCCAATGCCTTGCCGAATCTAAAACCATTGATCCAGTAATTGGCAATGGTAGCATGCGTAAATTCATATCTTCCACCTAGATCACATTTTAAGGATGAACTGCCCGAGTTCCCAACTAGTAAATTCCTAGCGATTATGTTTGCGAATCTTGCCCATAGATTATGTAATGAGCTATTATGAATTTGGCTATTGGTAATATCCAAAGTTGATTCTTCAACGTTTATATTACCTTCTACATAAATCCCGATTTCCGCATTTTTCACGGTTAAATTCGTTATTCTATTATTTGTACTTCCTTTTGATATGAATATGCTGCCCCACTGACCTGGGATGTTGGAAAAGGCAGGCTCTAGTCTATCACCTTCAAATATCACTTCGTTTTCCAACACCTCAGTGTCGCTACTATAACTTCCATTGATCTGCAGAGAAGCATTTGGTTTCACATGCAATCCGGAACCATTATGAAAATGAATCCTAGCACCGGCATCTATGGTAAGCAGTTTATTTTCAGGAACGGAGGCATATCCATAGATAACATAGGGTTTGGTATTGGTAAAATGCAGCTGGTCGTCCTTAAGGTCAAAACCTTCTACCCATACATCCGTACCGTCTTCTTGGGTATATAACTTGATTTCCCCTTTTGTACCATCGGGATTTTTATCAGGATATAGAAAAATGGCGTCTTTTACCAGTGTCACCAATTCCACTTGCTGCTGATAAATACCATCATCAAACTGAATGGCATCCGTATACACTATTTGGAATGCTTCTTCAGGTAGTGGAGCTACATTAGTTTCAATAAAAATAAATAAGCTGTCCTCCGCGTATAATGGCACTTCAGTAAAGATATTACCAGCTTTACCATCAACGTTTAATCTATAATAGCTATTGGTGCCATTTCTGAGTTTAATAGATGGTATAAGAACATCATCTTTAGTCGTGTTATATACTTTGAGGTAATAAGTACTGCTTCCAATACCACTAAAAACAGTATCCAGGTATACAGTATCCTTTGAAAAGGAAAGATGCCCATCACTAGTCGCATATTCAAAGTCCTTCCTGCAAGAGCCTCCCCATAGCACCAACAAAAACAATAACAATATAAAGAGGAATTTTGATTTCACATCCGCAACATTTGTCGGGATTTAAGAGAATATCCGCTGAATATCTTCCGAAATCCGTATGGGTTTATGGGTGTCCTTATTTAATAAACACCATTCAGTACTTGAACGTACCAAGAGTGTATTTGTTATCTCATGAAACATTTCCACTATGCGAATAGAAATAGGGCCTTTACTACTTTCTATATATGTGGAAACAATAATGGGGTCATTGAGAATTGCCGGAGACTTATATTCAATAGTGTGTTTTAGTACGACCCAAATTACCTTATTTTGAATTTCAACAGGAGCCATTTTTGTCCAGTGCTCTTTAGAGATATCCTGTATCCACTGAACATATCTTACATTGTTCACATGATTTAGGTCATCCAAATCCTCCAAAGAAACCTTGATCCGCTTCGTAAAGGGCATTCTATTTTTTTTGAATTGTGACTTCGAACATTTTATCCCAGTCTTTTCCTGTTACAAAAAATGTCTTTCTTCTCGGATGATAGGCAATACCGTTCAATACGTTTTCAGTATCTACCCAGTTTTCGGTTTTTGTTACTTTATCACTAAGCCCTCCAAAATTTATAACCCCTTCAATGGCCCCGCTTTTAGCATCGATAATCATTACTCCTGGTTTTTGGTACACATTGGCATAAATTTTACCATCTACATATTCAAGCTCATTCGTATCGGCAAAAAGGGACTTGTTCGTAGCTATTTCAATATGGCCCTCTTCTACTAAGGTTGCAGGATTCAATACCCGGATTTTATCGGTGCCATCACTTTTGTATAATTTCTCACCATCGTTTGTAAGTCCCCAGCCTTCCCGACTTTTTCCATACTGGAAATTATCCAATTTCTTCATTGTATTTAAATCATAGATAAAACCCATGCCACTTCGCCAGGTAAGTTGATATATTTTATCATTTAAAATTGTAATGCCCTCACCAAAATAGGTCTCGTCCAAATCTATTTGCTGGTATACTTTTCCTGTTTTAAAATCCAATTTTCTTAGAAAAGAGCGACCTCTTTTTCCTGTTCCCTCATAAAGAGTATCCTTATGGAATTCCAATCCCTGCGTGTAGGCATTAGAGTCATGGGGATATTCGTTAAGTATGGTATAGGTATATATTTCCGGCGCTTGTGAAGCCAAGACTTTTAAGTTCTTTGTTATCTCAACAGTATTGCCTTCATAGGTAACAGTGGCCTTCAAAACCTTATTCCCCAATTTGGGAATTGAAAAGTCCAACTTATTATTCTCTACTTTTAAGTTTTCACCATCAATACTATAAACTACTTCTTCTATTTCCTTGTTTTTTAGATTTTTTAAGGAAACACCCAGTTTTTCATTTTGGTTTACCTGTTTGGCGTTTCCTTCCAATTCGATTGAAAATAAAGAAGAAGGCTTTTGGTTGCCACTACCACAGGATGCAATTAATAGTAGGCCAACCAAGGCCTTGGATATTCTGATAAACTTCATTTGGAATAACATACTAAATTTTGATAGTAAATTAAGGGAAAGCGACAAGTTAAAGCATTAAAATTAGAATGTAAAAAGGATTGTGAAAGTTTTAAAAGGTTGTATATTTGCACCCGGCAAGTCCTACACGACCAGCTCCTGTAGAATCCCCCAGGGTGGGAACGCAGCAAGGGTATACGGTCGTAGCGGTGCGATGTAGGTAGCTTGCCTTTTTTTATGCGCGAAAGTAAAGAACGAATTACCTTCCATTTTTTTGATCAAAATTCGGATATTTTTATTTTCCAAATTCCACACTTACTTTTGAAACATGGATTCTAAGATTGTACTTATAACTGGAGGGTCATCCGGTATTGGCAAGGCTATAGGCACCTATTTGAGTAAAAATGGGTTCATCGTCTACGGAACTACAAGAAATCTAAAAAAGTATTCTGATTTTAAGGACTTTGAATTGTTGGAAATGGATGTTAGGCAACCGGAATCTGTAAAGAAGGCCATTGAACTATTATTGAAAAAGGAATCAAGGTTGGATGTATTGATCAATAATGCAGGGGTTGGAATTACCGGACCTTTAGAAGAGACTCCTAACAATGAAATATTGAATGCTTTTGACACCAATTTTATAGGCCCTTTAAACGTAATAAAAGCTTCATTGCCCCAAATGCGAAAACAAAAGTGTGGCCTAATTATCAATATAACTTCCATTGCCGGTTACATGGGATTACCTTTTCGTGGAATCTATTCCGCATCAAAAGGCGCTTTAGAACTAATTACGGAAAGTCTCCGGATGGAAACCAAGGATTTCGGCATAGAATGCACATGTTTGGCACCAGGGGATTTTGCGACAAACATTGCCGCTGGGCGCTACCATGCCCCCATAAAGGAAAACTCACCATATAAAGAGTCTTATGGCGCTATATTAAATAGTATTGATGAAGATGTTGATAAAGGTGGAAATCCGGAAGAGGTAGCCAAAAAAGTGCTTCAGATTATTAACATGAAAAAGCCAAAAGTGCATTATAAAGTTGGTGCTTTCATGCAGAAGTTTTCCATAATACTTAAAAGAGTACTACCTGATACTTGGTATGAGCACCTTTTAATAAAACATAGTAAAAAATAATCTGAATAAGCTTATTAAAGGTTGTTCCAATAAATGTTGGAGAAAGCATCTACAATCATTGCATCATTGGTAATAATACACTTGTTCATCGGATAGATAATAAGATTTTCTTGAAGCTGTTGAAAATCATCTGTCTTGAATTGACTATTGGCATCAAATTCGAACTTATTAACTATAGCTTTCCAATTATTGGTTTCGGTTCTAAAATTGATACCTATAAATTCATATTCAGGTTTTATTCCTTTTAGTTCCTTAACTCTATCGAAAATATTCTCATAGTGATTCTTATCAGTACCTGACCAAAAATAAAAGATCACTTTTTTATCCTTACTTAAAGAAGGTAAAGATACCGTAGAATCGTTCATTGATACCAACTTAACATCAGGTACAGGGCTGTTTGGTTGAATATTACTTATGCCCTGATATAATCGTTCAATCTCCTTAATATGAATATTGTTACCGAGATATTCTCTGAAACTCATCTATGAATACCTTATTACTGTCTACATCATGTTCCCTTAATAAGTAATTAAAGGCAACATTTCTAAAGAGATTGTCCCTAAGTTCCTTTTCACCAACCAAACTGTCAATCAAGTTCAACTTATGTTGATTAAAATGTAATTGGTTTTTAATTGCACCACCATTTTTGCCACAATCATCAGAACAGGTCATGTAAGATATATTCCCAAGGTGCAATTTCATAAATTCATAATAGGGTCTTAGATAGGTCAAATTCTTATTGCCATACTCTATATCATTTCTGTAGGCATAAAAGTCCTCGGAAATCTCATGAAGATTATCTTCTCTAAGTTTCCATCTATGTTTAAAGGGATAGTTTTCCTTGTATTTGTAAAAGGTATAATCAATACTAGCCTTCGCTATTTCATAGGCCGTATCGGTTAAATCGGCTTCCTTGTTCAATTCATCAAGTACTTCCAGTTTTTCCTTTCGAAGACTTTCGATTTTTTCGGAGAACTCATCAGTTTCCAGTTCATATAGTTCGGAATACATTAATTGCTCAACTTCCTCATCCTCTAAAAACACCTCCAAAAGAAAGTTGTTCAATTCCTCATTGGTTCCAGTAAAATACCAAGGATTCATCGAAGTAAAGAGTATTCAAACGTATCCAAACGCTATCGCCCTTTTCGAGATAAACATATTGTTGTTCCGGACTATGGTTGAAGTGATATAATCCATCGCCTACATTGTTCAACTTAAACGAAAAGCGATTGGTATTGTCAAGTTTGGCAGAATCCGAGCCTCACTCCCTTTGAAGAGTACCACATATTCGCTTGTCGGATTTACGATTTCCCCAGCAAAGAAAACACCAGATTCGTCAGTAACGGGGGAATTACAGCCAATTAAAAGCGAAACAAGTGCGATAGGTAAAAATTTATCCATACACAAATTGGGCAACATTTGAGGTCAAAAATAATGATCCGATACTTCGATCCTTGTTAATACCTAGTTAAAACTTAATGGTTTAGGCTGTAAGGAACATTATAACGGATGATGTGCAATGTTTGTTGGTTTTCGCCTATTAATTTCAGTATTTTTGCAAGGATTTTTAAAATGTGCAATATGCTATCGGTATCCAATTTATCAGTACAATTTGGAAAAAGAGTTTTGTTTGACGAGGTTAACGTAGTTTTTACGGAAGGTAATTGCTACGGCATAATTGGGGCTAACGGTGCCGGTAAATCAACTTTTTTAAAGGTATTGTCCGGACAAATAGACCCAACTTCTGGTCATGTCCATTTGGAACCGGGTAAAAGAATGTCCATTTTGGAACAGGACTATAATGCTTCTGACGAGTATACCGTTCTAGAGACTGTTGTTAAAGGCAATAAGCCTCTATATGATATTAAGAAGGAGATTGATGCCCTGTATGCGGATTACAACGACAAAAATGCCGATAGGATAGGGGAGTTACAAGTCCAATTCGAGGAAATGAATGGTTGGAATGCCGATAGTGATGCGGCTGCATTACTTTCCAATTTGGGCATAGGTGAAGAGTTGCATTATACACTTATGTCCGATATGGATTCCAAATTAAAGGTTAGGGTACTTTTGGCCCAAGCCTTATTTGGTAGCCCGGATGTACTTATAATGGATGAGCCTACCAATGATTTGGATTATGAGACTATCAATTGGTTGGAAAACTTTTTGGCAGATTATGAAAATACGGTAATTGTTGTATCGCATGATCGACACTTCCTGGATACAGTCTGTACGCATATTGGTGATATCGATTTTGGTAAATTGAACCTATATTCAGGTAACTATACTTTCCGGTATGAAAGTAGTCAACTGGCAGCAAGGCAGAGGGCACAACAAAACAAAAAGGCTGAGGAAAAAGCTAAGGAATTGCAGGAATTTATCATGCGTTTTAGTGCCAACGTTGCTAAGAGCAAACAAGCAACTTCAAGGAAGAAAATGCTTTCTAAACTTAAAGTGGATGATATTAAGCCATCTAGTAGAAGATATCCTGCCATCATTTTTGAAAGGGAACGTGAGGCCGGCGACCAAATATTGAACATTGATAAATTAAAGGCTACTACAGAAGAAGGGGAGTTGCTATTTGATAATGTCAACATTAATCTTGCAAAAGGAGATAAAATAGCTATCATATCAAGGGACTCAAGAGCAACTACAGCTTTTTACGAAATCATAAATGGAAATAAAAAACCCGATGCAGGCAAACATAGTTGGGGAGTCACAACCACTCAATCCTATTTACCTGCTGATAACTCTAGTTTTTTTACCCAGGACATCAACTTGGTAGATTGGTTAAGACAATGGGCCAAGACCGAAGAGGAGCGTGAAGAAGTTTATATTAGGGGCTTTTTGGGCAAAATGTTGTTCAGTGGCGAGGAGGCCCTTAAAAAGTGTACGGTACTCTCCGGAGGCGAAAAAGTTAGATGTATGTTGAGTAGAATGATGATGCTAAGGGCCAATGTTCTCATGTTAGATGAACCTACAAACCACTTGGATTTGGAAAGCATCACAGCATTCAATAATTCCTTGAAGAATTTTAAGGGAACGGTCTTATTCACTACACATGACCATGAGTTTGCTCAAACAGTGGCTAATAGAATTATTGAATTAACACCTAAAGGCAACATTGATAGATATTCTACGTTTGATGAATATATGTCTGACAAGGCATTGAAGGAACAGAGGGGCAAGATGTATGCTGTTCCAGTATAAGGAAGTACAACCCAAATCTATACATCATGAAGACCTACACCTACAAGGTCGGCATTCTGCTGATGGCTTTTCCGGCCGCATGCAGTAAATCCGCCACGGAACCCCTAGAGAATGAGACCCCATTAACTATTGAAGCTAATTATAGCGTTTTATTGGAAAAAAGCGGTTTTTTGACCACAGGAAACGTGCAAGCTTCAGAAAATGAAATGATCCTAAAAACTGATAACCTAAATTTTCCCGCGTTCCCATCTTCCAAAATCACCTTTGCGGACGGCAATACTTTCAGTTTTTTTGAAGTTACAGGAGATTGTAAGGGTAGAATTTTAAGGTTTGATTTCAATTCCGGTAATTATCAATTGATAGAGACATTTTTAAATCTAGATGTCTGCAGTTTGAATATTACTTCCATTGCTCACGATAATTCCCATGTATTCTTAACATTTATTAAAAGCGAAGTAGGGAAGGAAGATGCCTATTATGTGAGAATTATTAGTTTAAACGATGTAGAAAGTGCGGTGGACGTGGAACTTAGTTTACAACCCAAGCTCGTCATTCCTAGTAATGGAAAACTATTTGTTCTGACACATGATGTGGAAATTACTGATGAAAACGGAATAAGTGTTATTGATATCAATGGACAGTCCATAGTTCTTGAAAAGCTGGTAGGATTTAATGCCAAGAAAATTTTTAAAGACCCGGATGGTCATATCGTTATAAGTTACCCTGAACTTCATACGACATTAAACAGTACAACCTTTGAGGAAGTGTATACCCAATATGGAGAGACGCTCCGCCCCAATTTATATTCAGAAGGCTATAATCTTTTTGATTCCCAAGGAAAAATGTATTATACGATGAATACAGAGGGGGAAGCGATAGAAAAAATACCGGCGGTTTACGATTTTAAGGCTAACACAGCAACGTTGTACTACTTTGAAAATTTCTTATCGGAGACCGAATTGAATACGGAACTTAATATACAATCGGCAACGGCAATAGGCTATGACGATAAAAATAATTTCATACTGGTAGGATACGAGAAAAATGGTTCGAGCAATTTTGGTGGAATACTGAGATTAACCCCTGCACCTGATTTTGCTTATATTGACAATATTGATTTAGTAGGGATTCCAAAAGCAATACTTACTCAAAGCACAAATTAAGCATTGTAATACTTGCTATTCCAAATAGCCGGACTAAAATTTTTACCTAGGGCAAAACCATAAAATATGGCAACGGCAACAATACTTTTAAAAGTAAAGAAAAAGAGTATGCCGAATTCTGCCACTGAATTAGATTTAGAGAAAAGCCCGTTAGGAATGAGCAATGTAGTCACATAGCTAAGTAAAATGATAACGAAAATAAGGTTTCCCACATTTTTAAAAGGCCACATCATTAATTTTCTAAGAGGATGCAGATCATTACCCCACTTATGAATAAGATAAAAATAGCCATTTCCCATTGGAGCAAATAGAAGAGGGTCGTCTTTGTCTTCCAACTTAAATAGTCTTGACGGCGCAATTATTTTAAATCCTTTTAACTCCGTAGTGTGTGTTTTTTCTAGTTCCCTGATTTTTGAATAAGCCTCGGATGGGATTTCACCCTTGAAATATTTTGAATCCAAAAACCTTAGGCGGTAATCGATACAAACCTTTTTAATTTGATCTATGTGAAAGATACGTTCAGAATCAAGGGAATCAAAATCAAATGAATTGACCTTTAAGGTATCTAGTTCTGAGAGATTCCTATCAATACGGGAATAAATTTTATCAAGATTGGCAAAAATTCTTTGGACCTCTTTCAGTACATTTTCTCCTGACTTTCTTTGCTTTTCTCTTTCTAAGTGTAACTTTTCTAGAAGATTTGTTTTTTGAAATAACATGTTTCTTTTTTAGCAACTCCTTCAAAGTTAGACAATAATTAAATTTATAAAAAACCAACAAAAATTAGATATTTGTTAAAAATATGTTAAATATTATAATTGTCATATTTTCAGAGCACCCTTATTAATGCTAAGATTGTATATTGTCGAGGAATGTGAACCATTCGTCGATAACCGACTATAGCCTCAAACCAAGAACCTTACCTATGAAAAATTGGACATCCCCCGTGTCTTTTGCGGCCCTACTAATGACACTTTTCTGTACCGCACAGGAGCCTTCAGCGGCAGTACAAGATAATATTCTATCCAAAACTAGCTCAAAATTAAATTCCATTCTGTCCAATACCGAAAAGACAGAAAATCATAGTAGGTTATTGTCCATATTGAGAGCTTCTGATTTAGATTGTCTTTTGGATTATGATGGACAATTTACGGTCTTCGCTCCCTCTAATGCCGCCTTTGAAAAATTATCAGAGGTCACGAATGAATGGCTTATAAATCCAGAAAACAAAGAGAAGCTAAAAGCTATAATGTCCTATCATATTATTGCAGGTAAACTATCGGCATCCAAAATCCTAAGAGCAATGTGTAGAGGAAATGGGGAAGCCTCTTTTACAACAATTTTAGGCGAAAAAGTAACTGCCACCATGAGTGGCATCGATATTGTTTTAACAGACACCAATGGTAATAAGGCTAAAATTGTAAATGCAGATTCCGAACAACGAAATGGAGTCATACATGAGATAGATAGTGTCTTTTTTCCTGTAAACTTTTTTTAAAACTATCTAAGTTCCGCACTCAATTCTTTCTCATAATTGGTTTGGAGCTTATTCATGATTTTATCTATTTGGGTATCCGTCAAAGTGCCATGAGTGTCTTTCAAAGTAAAACTGACAGCATAGGACTTTTTGCCAGCCGGCAAATTATTACCTTGGTATACATCAAATAGGCTTATTTGAGTCAGTATTTTACGCTCAGTCCTAAAACCTAAATCATACACTTCTTTGAAGGTTACGGTGTTGTCCAATAAAAGGGCAAAATCCCTTTTAACTTCGGATATTTGGATATTTCCTTGAAAGTAATCCCGCTTTTGTTAAGGCTTTTTAAAATAACATCCCACTTAAAATCGGCATAGAAAATTTGTTGTTTAATATCGAAGTGTTTGGTGATACTTTTTTTAACGATTCCAAAGGAAACCAAGGTACTGTCATCGTTACTTTTATAAGAAATACCTTCCGAAAATAATTTTGAACTATCCGGTTCATATGTTACGTCCTTAATTCCCAAGCGTTCCAAAACAGTATCCACTATAGACTTTAATTGAAAAAAATCTGTCTTCTTGGCTGGTTCTGTCCAACTATTTTCATTGGCTTCTCCACTCAATAGAATACTCAGGTATTTTTCCTCGATACGTTCATTGTTTTCTTGGTAGTATGTTTTACCAAACTCGAACAACTTTAGGTTCTGCCGTTTTCTGTTGATATTGAAACTGGCCGATTCCAATGCCGTGAACAGAGAAGATTTTCTTAACACCGACAATTCACCACTCAATGGGTTTATAATTGTAACATGCTTTTTTGCCTCTAATTCTCCCTCTAAAAGTCTGTTGTAAGAAGGGGAAGTCAAACTGTTCGTCAATATTTCAAAATAACCCTTGGAAGCCAGTAGGTCCCCTATAATTTGTTGGATTTTGTAATCCTCAAATGAACTAGTAGAAGCTACAGAAGCATTAAGTTTTTCACTGAAATCCACATTGTTATAACCATAGACGCGTAATATTTCTTCAATTACATCCACTTGGCGCTGTACATCCACACGATAGGAGGGAACAGTAAGTCCCATTCCTGCTTCAGTCACGTTTCTCACCTTAATGTCCAATGAAGCGAGTATTGACTTTATGGTATCTTGGGAAATGTTTTGGCCTATCAACTTATTTATTTTTTCAAAAGCTAGGAATACCTCAAAATCCTTATGTTTTTTTGGATAAAGATCCACAATATCCGAAGTGATGTCACCACCTGCTATTTCTTTGATCAATAATGCCACTCGCTTAAGACTATACTCTACGTTTTCAATATCAATGCCCCTTTCAAATCTAAAGGAAGCATCCGTATTGAGTCCATGCCTTTTGGCAGTCTTGCGAATAGAAACCGGATTAAAGTAGGCGCTTTCCAAGAAAATGGAAGTGGTGTGCTCCGTAACACCGGAATGTATACCTCCAAATACTCCGGCAATACACATAGGCTTTTCAATATCACAAATCATAAGATCATCCTCGTGCAATTCTCTTTCCACACCATCTAAGGTGGTAAATTTAGAGCCTTTGGGAAGGGTTTTTACTTCAATTTTATTTCCCTTTATTTTGTTTGCGTCAAAAGCATGCAAGGGCTGCCCTAATTCGTGCAGTACATAATTGGTAGCATCTACCACATTATTCTTGGGCGTAATACCAATGGCCTTCAACCTGTTTTTAAGCCAGTCTCGGAGAAGGTTGAACGATAATGTTGCTTATAGTAACACCACAATACCTAGGGGCCAAACTATTATTTATAACATCAACATCTATTTTCAAAGACCTGTTGGCCACATTGAAATGACTAACCGGTGGCGTTATGAGCTCTTTATTTATTTCCTTCTGTTTTAAACCGGCTTTTAAATCCCTGGCAACGCCAAAATGACTCATGGCGTCGGCACGATTTGGCGTAAGTCCAATTTCAAAAACCTCATCCTTTTCCACCTTAAATACATCAGACGCAAGCGTTCCAGGTTTTAGACTATCATCTAAAATCATAATTCCATCATGGCTTTCACCTAGGCCTAGTTCATCCTCGGCACAGATCATTCCATGGCTTTCCTCTCCACGAATCTTTCCCTTTTTTATCTTCCAAGCGTCCCCTTCTTTAGTATATAGGGTGGTACCAATGGTCGCTACAGGTACTTTTTGACCCTTTGCCACATTAGGCGCCCCACAAACAATCTGAACAGGTTCAGGTTCGCCAATATCTACCATCGTAACTTTCAATCTATCCGCATTGCTGTGTTGTTCACAACTCAACACATGTCCAATAACAACACCATCCAATCCTCCTTTCACGGATTCAAAGCGTTCTATTCCCTCAACCTCTAATCCTAAATCCGTTAAAAGTTCCCCTGTTTTTTGGGAGTTCCAATCTATATTGATGAACTGTTTGAGCCAGTTATAAGAAATTTTCATTTGTGCATTTTAAAGCGCGTAAAGATAAAACAATGGTGGAAGAGATTCAACAGACATCGGATTGTTTTATCCTTAATTTTAAAATGAGGTTTATAAGTTGTTAATTCGCACTAAATCTGCCAACCATGAAAAAAATTTTAATTCTGTTCCTGACCATTATTCTCTTTGCTTGTGAAACCCGGAAAACGAATATTCAACCCAAAGAAGGTGTTTGGCAAGCTAGATTGGAAGTAAAAGACCATCAGATATTGCCATTCAATTTTGAATTATACCGAACAGATGACAAATCAGTAAGCATGAAGGTTCTCAATGGGGAGGAAACCATTTTAGTCGATGAAATTTATATAGAAGATGATTCTATCTTAATCAAAGCTCCCGTATTTGAGGGTTATATTTCTGCTAAGCTTATTAACGAGCAAATGATAGGGAAATTCGTAATAGAAAGTTTGGACTGATCCGTTCCTTTTCAAGCTGTTTATGGAATTGAAGAACGATTTACAGATGTGGGATCAAGTACCCAAGGTGTTGACGGTGTTTGGGAGACAGAGTTCAGTCCAAATACGGAGGATAGTTATATGGGTAAAGGGATTTTTAGCCAAAAGAATGGGATTGTTTCCGGGACCTTTAGAACAACTACTGGTGACTATCGTTTTTTGGAAGGAGTGATGGATGCAGATTCCTTAAAATTATCCGCCTTTGATGGAGCACATGCCTTTTTGTTCCATGCGAAGGTATCTGACAGTACTATGAAGGGCACTTTTTATTCAGGAAATCATTTTAAGGAGCCTTTCGTTGCGGTAAGAAATGAAAACTATGAACTTCCAAGTGCTGACTCCTTGACCTTTATAAAAGAGGGGTATGATCGGTTCGATTTTTCCTTTCCTAATTTAGATGGGGACTAAATATCATTATCTGACCCTGTTTTTAAAAACAAAGTGGTCATTGTACAGCTTATGGGCTCTTGGTGTCCAAATTGCCTTGATGAATCTAAATTCCTAGTTAACTATTTAGAATACAACCAAAACAAGGACTTGGCTGTGTTGGCACTGGCCTTTGAACAGGCTAAGACTAAAGAGCGTGCCCTGCAAAGTATTGAACGACTCAAAGACAGAATAGGGATATCCTATCCTATTTTATTAGCTCAGTATGGTAGTTATGACAAGAAAAAGGCACAACAAAAATTACCGATGTTGAATCATGTGCTATCTTATCCTACGACTATATTTGTTGACAAAAAGGGGGAAGTGAGAAAAATACATACTGGATTCAATGGATCGGCCACGGGAAAAAAATATGAGGAATTTAAATTGGAATTCGACAGTTTCCTAACGGGGTTATTGTCTGAATAACATTATATAATCGTAGATTTTCCAAGGTCTATATTCTCGTCGTTCATATTGAAATTATCATCAATTTCCATGATATTGTCCGCAATAAAGTCACCGACGTAGTCAGTGCCATATTTACTACTTCCCATTATATCAGGAGTTACGATTTTTTTCGAAAACGATTTTAATACAGCAGCAACAAGGGCATCGGCCTCTTCATTGAGTTTAAAATGCTGTAAGAGCATACCAGCACTTAGAATTGCAGCTACCGGGTTGGCAATATTCTTATCTTTTGCATCAGGGTATGAGCCATGAATCGGTTCAAACATTGCATATTCAGTGCCCACTGAAGCCGAAGGAAGCAATCCAATGGAACCGGCCGTAACACTGCCTTGATCGGATAAAATATCCCCAAACATATTATCGGTCAGTATAACATCAAATTGAGAGGGATTAAGAATCATCTGAACCGCGGCATTATCAATAAATAGGGTTTCCAATTCAATGTCGGGATAGCTTTTTGAGATGGATTTGACTACCCTTCTCCACAAACGCGAAGTTTCCAAAACATTCGCCTTATCAACCAAAGTCACTTTCTTCCTTCTATTCTTGGCGGCTTTAAACGCTAAATGGGTAATTCTACTGATTTCATCCTCGGAATAGGAACACGTGTCAGTAGCAATATTAGTGCCCGAATCCATGGATTTGTTCCCATAGTAAATACCACCGGATAACTCCCTATAAATGACCAAATCTGTATGTTGAATCACTTTTTTGTTCAGGGGCGATTGCCTAATGAGAGCAGGAAATACCTTAACCGGTCTGATATTGGCAAAAAGATCTAATTCCTTTCGTAGTTTTAGTAGCCCTTGTTCGGGCCAAATTTTGGAGTCCGGATTTCCATCATATTGGGGCATTCCGATTGCTCCAAATAATATAGCATCTGAGTTTTTACAGATTTTTAACGTCTCATCCGGTAGGGGACTACCCTTTTTATCCATGGCCTCTGCACCAATGAGGGCTTTTTTAAATTTAAAGGTATGACCAAAAGTTTCTTCAACGGAGCGTAGACACTTAAGGGATTGGGCAACGACCTCCGGGCCAATGCCATCCCCACCTAATACAGCAATATCTAACCGCATTTTTAACTTATACTTTGAAGATTTACCTTGCTAGCTTCAATGATTTCGTGGATATCATCGTCAAGGATTTCTTTTTTTCTATCCGCAAACTTTAGGAATTCTTCGTATACCTTGTCCAACTGAGTCTTTGTAAGCTCATAACCTACAAGCTTCGCCCTGTAAGCCAAGGCCGCCCTTCCGCTTCTAGCGGTCAAAACAATAGAGGACTCTGTAACACCAACATCAGCTGGATCAATTATTTCGTAGGTTTCCCTATTTTTTATAACACCATCCTGATGTATTCCTGAACTATGGGCGAAAGCATTCGCACCAACTATGGCCTTATTAGGCTGTACTACCATCCCCATTTTGTTTGAAACCATTTTACTGGTATCGAACAACAATTGACTGTTGATAGTAGTATCCAAGTTTAAACTTGGGTGTTGTCTCATAATCATCACCACTTCTTCCAAAGAGGTATTACCAGCTCGTTCCCCAATTCCATTTATAGTACACTCTATTTGCCGGGCGCCATTGATTACACCGGCTATGGAATTGGCAGTGGCCAAACCTAGGTCGTTATGACAATGGCAGGAGAGAATAGCTTTGTCAATTCCCTTTACATTTTCCTTCAGATACTTCATTTTGGCACCATATTCTTCAGGAAGACAATAACCAGTTGTGTCCGGAATGTTTAGGACGGTTGCCCCAGCCTTAATCACTGCCTCACAGACCCTGGCCAAGAATTCATTATCCGTTCTACCGGCATCCTCGGCATAAAATTCCACATCCTCCACAAATTTCTTTGCATAGCTAACTGCCTCTACAGCTCTTTCGATAATGGCCTCCCTATTGGAATTGAATTTGTGCTTTATATGGGAATCGGAAGTGCCTATTCCAGTATGTATTCTTGGTGTTTTTGCATGTTTTAAGGCTTCTGCGGCAACTTCAATATCTTTCTTGACGGCTCTTGTAAGACCGCAGACGGTAGCGTTCTTTACCAATTTTGCAATACTTTCAACCGATTTAAAATCGCCAGGACTAGAAATAGGAAACCCCGCTTCTATAATATTTACACCAAGCTCATCTAATCTTTCAGCTATCACTAACTTCTGCTCCATGTCCAATTTACAACCTGGAACCTGCTCTCCATCCCTAAGTGTAGTATCAAAAATTTGTACTATATCTTTGCTCATTATATTTATGTAGTTTTAGCAAGTTAAACGAATATATAACGCTGATAACGAAAAAAGCAAATTTTGTCAGGACATTTACAACGTTAATATACTTTTCGATAATATCAATCTATTGATTTACAATAACTTAAACATATATTTTTACGATGACAAATGCTCATAAAGATGCGTTGTTCGTTTTGGTAAAATCGCTTTCAAAATCTGAAAAGCGTCAATTTAAACTTTATGTAGGTCGTTTGGGCGTAAATACCGATGCAAAGTTTTTGGCACTCTTCAATCTACTGGATAAAATTAAGCGTTATGATGAAAAGGTAATACTTTCCAGTGGAATAGTAAAAAAGGCCCAGCTTTCTAATCTGAAAGCCCATTTATATAAACAAATACTTGTAAGTCTAAGGCTTAATCCCGTCAATCAAAACATACGGGTTCAGATACGGGAACAGCTAGACTTTGCTACCATTCTTTATCAGAAAGGTTTATATAAGCAAAGCCTTAAGATTTTAGACAAGGCAAAATCCACGGCTATTGAAAATGAGGAAAAGAACATTGCCTATGAAATTGTGGAATTTGAAAAAATAATCGAGACCCAATACATAACACGTAGTATTCCTGATAGGGCCGATGAGTTGGCAGTTCAGGCCAAGGAATTATCACGGTCAAAACGTCATTACCAGTAAACTCTCCAACCTTTCCCTACAGCTATATAGCATGATGCTAAAGGTGGGCTACGTAAGGAGCGATGAGGACCTACAAAAGGTAAAACAGTATTTTTCAAAACATTTGCCAAAGGTCGATGTTGAAACCTTAGGCTTTCGGGAAAAATTGTGGCTTTATAAGGCCCACCTGTGGTACAGTTTTTTGACTCAAGACTTCCTTTCTTCCTATAAATACGCTAGTAAGTGGGTAGATTTATTCTATGATTACCAGGAAATGATTTATCTAAATCCGGTATTCTTCCTAAAAGGAAACCATTATCTCTTGGAATCATTGTTCTATGTGAAGTATAGTTCACAATTCAAGGAAACCCTCCGAGAAAATGGAAGTGGTTTTAAAGGAAAAGGATTTCCCCAAAAACGACAATATAAACTCACTTGCATTTTTATATCTAAATGCCAACAAGCTAAATCTCCATTTTCTCGGAAGGAACTTTTGAAAAAGGATTATATCTCGTCAAGATTATTGAATATGGCATCGCCAAACATAAAGATAGAATTGATGCCCATCATGTAATGGTTTTATATTACAAGATTGCCTGTCTTTATTTTGGTATAGGCGACAATAAGACCTGTATCGTTTATCTTAAAAAGATCATCAACAATAAAAACCTTAAAATGCGAGAAGACCTTATGTGCTTTGCAAGGGTTTTGAGTTTAGTGGCGCATTACGAAGCGGGAATGGACTACCATTTAGAGGTTCAATTAAAAAGTACCTACAAGTTTTTACTCAAGATGAATGACATGCATGCCGTACAAAAAGAAATGATCAAGTTTTTGAGAAATCTAGGCAGTATTTATCCAAATGAGTTGAGGGGCGAATTTGAAAAATTACATACCGAACTTAAAAAATATGAGGACCACCCTTATGAGAAACGGGCCTTTCTTTATTTGGATATCATTTCGTGGCTTGAAAGCCATTTGGAAAATAAACCAGTATCAGAAATCATTCGGGAAAAGGCCCTAAAACAGACCAGGTAAGCCCAAATGAATCGTTCACATGCCTCCCACTTATTGGAAATCAATTTGGCAATGTTGTTCATTGCCACCTCCGGGCCATTAGGAAGGTTTGTGGATTTACCAGTTCCCGTGACTACAGGAATCAGGGGGGCCATTGCTTTTTTTCTTTTACTTCTGTTCTGCAGATTCAGAAAAATTTCCCTAAATATTCAGAAGGGCGATCTATCCATAGTTTTGATTACGGGTGTTTTAATGGCTGCCCATTGGTTGTTTTATTTTTATGCATTACAATGATTCAACGTGGCCATAGGAATGTTGTCCTTGTTCACCTATCCTGTAATCACCGCGTTTTTGGAACCTCTACTGTTAAAGTCCAAACTTCAAAAAATGCACCTTTTACTTGGCGGGTTGGTATTATTGGGAATCTACTTTCTATCTCCAAACTTCAATCTAAAGGACTCAAACACTTTGGCCATCATTATGGGGTTAATTTCCGCTTTTTCATATGCGCTGAGAAATATAATTTTAAAAATGAAAGTCCATAAATATCAGGGAACCACCCTTATGGTCTATCAAACAGCAACGATTGCGTTGTTAATGTTACCAGCATTATTTTTTACTTCTTCTACAGAAATATTAGGGCAATGGGAGGGACTTTTGGCTTTAGGGGTAATTACGACGGCCATAGGCCATAGTCTTTTCCTTATGACATTTAAACACTTCAGTATTACAACCGTAAGTATTTTGAGCAGCGTGCAACCTATTTACGGAATCATAATCGGAGCCCTATTTTTAAACGAAATACCTAAAGCCACTACCTTGGTAGGTGGAGCATTGATTTTGAGTTCAGTACTTGTAGAAAGTGTTAGATCCTCAAAGGGCAAATAGCTCAGTTCTCAGGATTGATATTCGGGGCAAATTCGCTGATTACATTGTTACCCAATGACTCAAACTCATTATTTTGAGCCATTTCACGAACCTTTATAGGGTCGAAATCACCGTTAAAATAAAGAAAGGATGCGTTTTGGGCGTTATTGTTATAAATCAAGATTTCCTTTACACTATTCCTTTTCTCTCGTATGGACACCACATTTCGTTTTAAATCATCATTTCTTCTATACACTTCAATAAACGAATTGCCCGTAATCCCGCTCATTTGTTGATTTAGAAATTGTGTTCGGCCGGGGTAGCACTTGGAAACTGCATATATCTTAAGTCCCTCGTATTTCCTATCAGAGTTTGCATTTCCGGGGAAATTCCACTTATCAGTTTAAGCATGAATTGGGGCACTCTTACAGCGGTTACCTGATTGTCATTTTTATGGGCATTGTAAAAGGTGTCTATGGAATTATACGAGGAACAATTATAAAAAAGAACAAGGAGAAAAAGAATAGAGATTTTCTTGTACATGGCTATGGTGTTTAGAAAACCTAATGTACAAAATTTAAGAACAGGCATCCCAAATAGTATCACCAGGTAAGGGAGCTACAATGGAAACGGGTTCTTTTTTTACGGGATGTTCAAAATCTAGCTTTCGGGCATGTAAATGAATACTGGCATCGCTATTGCTACGAGGAAAACCATATTTCAAATCTCCTTTAATAGGACAGCCAATAGCGGATAGTTGAGATCTTATCTCGGTGATGCCTACCCGTCTTTAAGTCGATTTCCAATAGAAAATAATTATTTAGTGCCTTTAAAACCCTATAATCAAGAATCGCCTTTTTACTTGCCGGAATTTCATTTATATGTGCATATGATTTGTTTTGCTTAGGATTCCGTTTCAGCCAATGTACCAAGGTTTCTTCCTTATTTGGTGGCATTGTCTTTACCACGGCCCAATAGGTTTTTTTAGCCTTCTTTTCGGAAAAAAGTTTATTCAATCTTGGAAGTGCCTTAGAGGTTTTGGCGAAAACAACCAAGCCGAGATGTTGGCCTATCTAATCTATGACCACCCCCAAATACACATTACCCGGCTTTTTGTATTTTTCCTTTAAGTATTCCTTGACAACCTCACTTAGGGGCATATCTCCTGTTTTATCACCTTGAACGATATCTCCCGGCCTTTTGTTGACAATGATTAGATGATTATCCTCATATAAAACTTGGAGGTTTTTTGGGGTGGATAATACCTTTTCCGTAGCTACCATATTTTTAAATGGTAATTTTTTTGCCTACAAGTCCTAACAATAGAATGAGAAGCACTCCCGTGGTTACGCCAACATCGGCCATATTAAATATACCCGTCCTGAAAAAACCAAGTCGGATTTGAAAAAAATCCGTTACCGAACCTAAGGCAATCCTATCGATTAGATTTCCTATACCGCCCCCTATAACAAAGGCAAAGGCCAAAATCATCCATTTATTGGTATGGGTTTTGGCCAATATTCTGTATAACAAAATCATCAGGACAAGTAGCGGAAGAATTTGGAACAGTATGAGCTTTAAGATAGGAGGGAAGTTGGCCCCAAACCCCAACATAGCCCCAGTGTTCTCCACATTGGTAAGAATAAAATGGTCTTTGATCAAGGGAATGTATTCCTGATGTGAAACGTTTTCACGCACCACCCTTTTAGAGACCTGGTCACAGTCGATATTTAAAAGTACAAGCCCTATTATAACCAGTCTACTAAAAAATACCTTCCTATTTGGTTTCATAAGAATCAATATTGTTCCTCCTCATTAGGGAAATCCATACTTTTTACATCCTTCACATAATTCGATATGGCATTGCCCATTTCCTCGTATAAATTCATGTACCTTCTTAAGAATCTTGGATTGAATTCATGTGTCATGCCCGTAAGATCATGCACGACCAAAACTTGCCCATCCGCATATTTTCCACCACCTATTCCAATAGTGGGTATGG
Organism: Maribacter litopenaei; assembly: GCF_025244665.1. Classification (GTDB taxonomy): domain Bacteria; phylum Bacteroidota; class Bacteroidia; order Flavobacteriales; family Flavobacteriaceae; genus Maribacter; species Maribacter litopenaei. The sequence continues at coordinate 1,801,623 of NZ_CP104205.1, forward strand.
TCAATTGTTCCGAAACCTTCTTGGTCAAGGTAGCAGGTATTTTTTCAAGTACTACGCTAAAACATCCCAATTTTTCCAACATATCGGCATCCTCCATTAATTTTTGGGCCTCTTCCTCTTCCTTGGCCCTAACTGTATAAGTGCCAAATTTATAGATGGATTGCGGTGTTAGCCCTAAATGCCCCATAACTGGGATTCCTGCGGCCAAAATTCTCTTTACAGATTCCTTTATTTCCATGCCACCTTCTACTTTCACGGCATGGGCACCACTTTCCTTCATAATTCGTATGGCCGACCGAAGTGCCTCCTTAGGGTCACTCCGGTAACTTCCAAAAGGAAGGTCCACTACCACCAAGGCCCTTTCGACCGCCCTAATTACCGAAGAGGCATGGTAGATCATTTGATCCAAGGTAATAGGTAAAGTTGTCTCGTGACCGGCCATAACATTACTGGCAGAATCACCCACCAAAATAACATCGACTTTGGCAGCATCCACAATTTTTGCCATGGAATAGTCATAGGCCGTAAGCATGGATATCTTTTCTCCATTACTTTTCATATCGACCAGTGACTTCACCGTAACTCGCTTATACTCCTTTTTTGCAGTAGACATATAATACCATTTAATCTGAGCAAAAGTAATGAGATTTGTTGAGATAAAATTTTTAGCAAATTTTGAACAGTATGGATTTATAGTATCTTTAATTCATAATTAATTGATCTGGTTTGAAAAGAATAGTAACAACCCTATTTGTAGTAACTACCCTATTTTCCTTTGGACAATCCACCGATGAAGACGCTGTTAGAAATACAGTGGACGAATTCTTCACGGCATTCCATGCTCAGGATTCGGTGGGATTAGCAAATCTTGTGAGTACAAGTATTGTTTTGCAAACCATTGGAACCGGAAAGGATGGTAAAACAATTTTGAGAGAGGAAAATTTTAAAGACCTCATTCATTCAATTGTCAGTATTCCGAGACTCTGTCAATTTCAAAGAAAAGTTGTTGGATTATTCCATACAGATTGATGGGGCCATGGCAAATGCATGGACACCCTATGAATTCCGGATAAACGATAATTTTAGCCATTGTGGTGTCAATTCCTTCCAAATGGTCAAACTAGAGGGCGAATGGAAGATTATTTATCTAATCGATACCCGAAGGAAAGAAGGTTGCGAAGGTCAATCCAAGTAATTGCTTTTAAACACGAATTAACCTTTCCATTTCCTAGACGATGTACTGTCCTCATTAGGGAAATCAGAAGGCACCTCCTGTGTTACTTCACCTGAAGCGGCCCATTCCGTACCCCTTTGTAATGTTGTGATGAATCCTACGCATTCCATGGAATAATCAAAATGGCCCAAGGTGGTATGAAAAACCCTTCCTTGTCCATAATCAATGGCCATTAACATGGGGACATTTTGACCCAAACCCTTTACATCCGGATTCCAGGGAGGGGCATTTTTTTCCACATCAGCATAGGCAGTGGCTAAAATAGTAGCATTTTCAAAAGGTCCACGCATGCGTTCATACAATTCATCTTGGGTGTGCATCCATATTTTAGGTAGGCCTTTCATTATGGGATGTTCCGGTTCTCGCGTTGTTATTGGGAATTCGTATTCGGATCCATGGGAGCCACAAACGCCCTCGATATCATCACGAATGACCTCACCTGAATCATTATAGTACACGTATGAATCGGTACTTTCATCCCGTCCGCCCCATGCCCCCAAGGCAATCATTTTATTGAATTCGTTCCATTCTCCCCAAGCATTGTTGGCGGCATGGACAACAACCAATCCACCTCCTTTGGCAATGTAATTTTCAAAATTGGCCCGTGTAGCTTCCGCCATAAGGGGGACTCCGCGCCTAAATTGGAAATAATGACATCATATTGTTCAAAGTCAATGCTAAAGTCCGATGTTTTAATTGATTGTGATGATTTCCCATACTTTGTAGAATCCAGTGGATAGGTTTCAATAAAGGAGGTGTAGGCTTCCGGTCCGGACTCATTGTATTTTATGCCCAACCAAACCGAGTCCATTCGGTGGATTGCCACCTCAAATAATTGGGTTTCCTCCAAAAAGTCCTTCATCATCATCGTGGTTTTTGGCCGGACATAATGGTTGTTCTGACCATCGAGAATTAAGGCCTTTAATTTCTCCGGTGCCTTTGCAACGGTATTTTCGTTTTGTTTCTCTTTCTCTTTACATGCGATTACCAATAAGGCAATCAGCAAAAACCAAATGGATCGTTTCATGATGTTGTTAGGTTGAATGAACTTTAAATGTACTGGAAGTTCTCCATATTCACAACAGGAGCTATTTCTCCAAGAATAATAATATACCCAATCTGTATTTTCCTTGGCGATAATTACAAGAGATGCTACCTTAGTCTTTAAATCAAACAATGAAATATGCAATTATTAGGAATTGGGTCACGCATTAAACACATGGAGTTTGGAATGGGAGTGGTAACGAATGTTTCATCCAAACATTATTGGGTAACATTTATGGAGAGGGGGTTGGAGACCATCGACATCAACGATGATTTTGAAGTGATTGAAGCCTTGGAAAACGACGTTGACACAGTAAGTTTCCTAGAAGTGGAAACGTCTTTAATGTCCATTTTAAAAAGATGGAGCGATGTCACCGAGCAAGTAGCTATAGCTGATAAATGGAAAGGCGGCAGCCTGGTTTTAGAACCTGGGGATTCCAGTTTGAGCAACAAGGAAATCCCGATAGACACATTTTTTCACAAAATAGTCATGGTGCGGGACCGTATCCGGGTGATGGAACAAAAAATAAATGCCAGTAAAAATCTGGATGACCAAGAAAAAATTGATCTGCAACAATATATTACCCGAATTTATGGAAGTTTAACAACCTTTAATGTGTTGTTTAAAAACAAGAGTGACCAGTTTGTGGGGGAACGCTCTTCCTAATTTTAATATGCCCTATTAGATAAAATGACTTTCGACATGCGTTTCAAAGACCTTTTTGTTATTATAGTAATTTTCTTAGGAATCGCTTCTTTCAGTGGATTTGCACAAGATAAACCTAAAGTGATTTTGGATGCTGATACGGCGAACGAAGTGGACGATGCGTATGCTCTTAGCATCATTTTGATGAACGATAGCATCGATGTTATTGCATTGAACGCCACCCAATGGCAAGCCTCTCAATGGACTACGGAAAAAAGCATGGAGGACAGTCACCGGCTCAATCAGACCTTGTTGGGTATTATGGGATTAAATACAAAGACCAATAGAGGAGGAGCGTCCCGCATGTACGATTGGGGAGACCGGGCCCAACATTCCGCCGCAGCCTATGACATAATCAAACAGGCAAAAGCACAGAAAAATGGCAAAAAAATAAATGTAATCGCGCTTGGGGCGTTGACCAACGTGGCATCCGCTGTATTTATTGAACCTGGAATTGCGGATAACATTAGACTGTATTGGTTGGGAAGTACGTATGATTTTGAAAAGGGCATTTTGAGACGGGACGATTTTAACTGTGCTATGGACTCCTATGCCTTGACCCATTTATTGTTTTCAACCGTGGAAATGCACATTATTCCTGTAAGTGTCGCAAGTAAAATGACCTTTGAGTACCAAGAAACCCGTTCCGAACTGGAAAATCATTTCTTGGGAGGCTTTCTTATAAAGGTTTGGGACGACCATATAGATGGCGGCCGAACCCAAAGAACCATTTGGGACCTGACCATTGTAAATGCTTTTTTACACCCGTAATGGATGGAGGAAGTGGAAATCATCACCTCAAAGGACAATGGTGGCAGAAAAGTATTTTATTACAAGGACTTTGATGCTGACCGAATGCGAGCGGATTTCTTTCAAAAAATCAAGTCCTACGAAAGGCCCTCCAAATAAAAGCCAAACTAAACTGCCTCCTTTTTTTCACTAAGGTATTTCCAGTATCGTTTAGGTATGTGTTGGGTATGTAATTTTTTGTTGATACGGGACTTGATATTGGTACTTTTAAAATAATTGTTCCACAAATCTTGATAGTCATACTCCTCAGTTACAAGGCTAGTATTCTTCTTGATGCTATTTTCCAAAGTATGGGAAAGATCCATCGTTATGATTTCCACTCCATTGAGATCGTAATACAGACCATAGTTGCGCTTTAGGTCATAAATGATCCACGGTTGATCCGCATAGCGCTCCTTAAAGTGTTTGGAAATTAAAGGAAGTACATCAAAATCAGGTTCGATGTTCGCAAAATAGATGCCGTCCTTGGTCAGTTGAAACCGTACAAATGCCTCCATACGATGCTTTTCCCGATGTACTTTTTGCGCCGTCTGACTGATTTTTAAAATGCAGGCATCGGAGAAGTCGGATGCAACGTGTTTGGATCCCATTATTTTTCGGATGTATTGATAGAGTAGAGGCTCCAGGTTTTTCTCCCCGCTCAAAAATGAAAAGTAAATGTTCTTAATGGCCGAATTCCTTCGGCCTTTGATACCGTTCCACACCCTTTTGGCTATATCAATATTGGTGAAAATGGTCTCCGTTTCGGAGAAAAGTCCGTTCTGCGCCGAACGTTCCTTTTGGATATCGGCGAAAGGCAATTTTTGTTCAAACCCTGCGAATACGGCGGTCAAAAAACCGTTAAAGCTACCGTCATAAATTAAAGTCTTTGTTGCTGTCATGAGGCTACTCTTTTAATTAAAAAGTGATAATTGATTGGAATATTGATTTCTAAATTTTCCGTAGGATGTGCTTATAATCAACCCTTTAATACGTTCTGCGTCCATATCCCTGCGTTCCCAATAGCGGGAATCACAAAGAATAAAATACTTTGCCCTATTGAGGGCCACTCCAATTTTTTTAAGATGATCCCAATCCAACTTCCGGAATTTTCGGGCCTTCATGATTTTATGAACCGAAGTCATCCCAACTCCAGGGATACGGGCCAATAGGGCTTTTTCAGCTCTATTGATGTCAACAGGGAAGTGATGTAGGTTTCTCAAGGCCCAACTTAATTTAGGGTCTACTTGCATATCTAGATTGGGGTACTGCTCATTGAGTAATTCTTGCACAGAAAAACCATAAAATCGTAATAGCCAATCGGTCTGATACAACCTATTCTCACGTAACATGGGCACTTGGGTGCCTAGGGAAGGGAGACGGGTATCATTACTTATAGGGACATACCCTGAGTAATACACCCTTTTCATATGAAAATTCTTGTAAAAATGTGTGGCAGAGTACATAACATCCTTATCCGATTCACCTGTGGCGCCCACTATCATTTGGGTGCTTTGGCCTGCAGGAGCATATTTTGGGGTGCTTTTAAGGAGCCTTCGTTCCTCCTTAAACCGGATAATTTCATTCTTGACCTTACGCATTGGTTTGGCAAAATCCTCATGTTTTTTGTCCGGAGCCAACAGTTTAAGGCCTGATATTGTGGGGATTTCAATATTGACCGACAATCGGTCAGCATACAATCCTGCCTCATACATCAATTCATCACTGGCTCCAGGAATCGACTTTAAATGAATATAACCATTGAAATTTTCTTCCTCCCGTAATTTTTTGGCCACAGCTATCAACCGCTCCATGGTATAATCCGGATCTTTAAAAATCCCGGAGCTTAAAAAAAGACCTTCTATATAGTTTCTTCTATAAAAATTAATAGTAAGATCTACCACTTCCTGAATCTTGAAGGCTGCCCTTTTGATGTCATTGCTCCTTCTAGTAACACAGTAAGCACAATCGTAAATGCAATGGTTGGTCAAAAGAATCTTCAGTAAGGAAATACACCGTCCGTCCTCGGAATAACTATGGCAAATTCCGTTACTGGCGTTTCCCAAACCTTTATTCGTGTTCTTTCTAGTGCTACCACTACTGGAGCAGGAAACATCATATTTGGCGGCGTCCGCCGAATGTTCAATTTTTCTTTGATTCGGGTAAAATCCATTTCTATTATTGTAATAATTCCAAAATTATGGAAATATTCCTAATTATGGAAATATTCCAAATTTTATTTTGGAAATAATCCATATTGACTATATTTGAATATGGAAAACGAACTGACACTCAAAAGATTTACCGATGTTAGGAGGGAACTAGGCTATACACAAGCGGAGTTTGCTGAACTACTTGGGGTAAAAAATACCACTGCGGATATTGAACGGGGAAGGACCAAATTATCCGGTAAAGTGGTATCTGAGCTTCTAAAGCAATTTAAAATTAATCCGTTGTGGTTATTTGGGGAGAGTGACAATCAGTTTTTGGAGACTTCTAAAACGAGTGTCATTCCTAAAGTAGTTACCGTAGATAGTGCGGATCGCGACAATATGGTGCTGGTAAATGCAAAGGCAGCTGCTGGATATCCTCAAAATATTTCCGATACCAGCTGGTACCAACAATTGCCGGCATTCGATTTACCTATACCGGAGTTCAGGAATGCCACGTATAGAGGTTTTCAAGTAGAGGGGGATAGTATGCTGCCCAATTTGAGGCCTGGCGAATGGGTTTTGGCAAGGGCCATAGAGCATATTGATCACGTAAGCGCCAACAAAATGTATGTGGTAGTCTTACAGGATTCGGTCATGGTCAAGAAAATAGAAAAGAGACCGAATTCCAACAACATTACCTTAGTATCCCTTAATGAGGCGTATCCACCCTATGACATAAAACCGTTTTTAATACAGGAGATATGGGAGGTAAGCAGTAAGATTACCTTTAATGTAGACGCCACTACGGACAGTGGATTGTTGAAACAGCTGCAGGAATCCATGCAAGAACTTAAAAACCAATTACAGCATGTGAAAAAGGTGTAGCTCTAAAACTTTTTAATGTAGAGGCCACTATTCTTCAAGGTAAACCCAAGACTTTTGTACAGACTGATCGCGGCGGTTCTATGATGGCCGCTAAAAAGTAGTATGTCATCTAGTTTTCTTTTTTCGGCCTGTTGTAGCAATACTTCCATCAATTTTCTTCCTATTCCCTTTCCTCGATGGGCTTCGGAAACAATTACATCCTCGATCATTCCTTTATATCCGGATATCACTTTATAATTGGCCATCATGGCAATTCCGATAAGTTCCTCTTCTTGAAAACTGGCGGCAATGTCAATATGCTCATCTTCCTCAAGGATTTTCTCAAGTGAAAGTTGTTTTAATTCAGCATTAAGCTGTACATATAATTTTGAAAGTTGTTCTTGTAATCCTTCAGTTAAGTCTTTTTGAGATAAGAGTTTTATTTCCATAGGTTCGATTCTACATTCTTTAATAATTATATCCCTTTACATCGCCCATGGAAATTTCCATAGGACCCATGACATGCGATTTAGGAAGAAAGGCTCCACTATCTGTCACTAACCATTCGTCCCAGGTAGCCTCTACCCCGCCAATGGGAATTATCTTTACCCACATCTTAACACTTTTAGGGAAACCACTGGGTTGCAAAAGCCATAAATAAGAGTCGCCAGGAGTAGTACCCCCTCTATTAAAGGTCACCAAGAGACCTTCCGATCCATCCTCCAAAATAACCACCTGTCTTTGGGTGCCAGGGTCAAAAACTTTATATGGTGCCACCAGCCAAAAGGAATCGTTGTTGAACATGGCGATGGCGTCCTCCACAATATCCTCATTTTCATGGGTATTGAGCCGCTCCCCATTTTTATACCCAATACTGGAACCAGTATTAATCAAATCCAATTCGACCCGAAAGTCATCCCATTGCACCTCTACTTTTCTTTTTTCCCTATCCCATTTGTAAAAATGAGAGTCATTTCTAAAAGACCATTCAATGAATCGTGTGTTCCGATATTCCTCATAGTTCAGGGAAGAAAGCATTTTTTCGGCCAAGGCATCCGCTTCCGGACCCGAACGTCCCTCGGGCAACGGTTCGTTATATATTGCATATAGAATTCCAAAGACAATCACAATCACAAGAATGACGGCACCTAGAATTCTCAATATTTTTCTTAGCATAATTTCTTTTTATAGTTCGGTATAGGTCTGACAACTAAATTGAAACTAGTATCCAACGGCAGCATCATCACCACGTTTGTCTGCACCACCTTCCAGTTTACCATCAGGTAATATTTTGATAGCATCCACTTTACCGATGATGGGGGTGCGTTCTTCATTGATAATATAGCCTTTTGATTTCATTTCTTCTTTCAAGGTATCCGAAAAGCCCTCAGGTTCAAAAATGACCATATCTCGCAACCATTGATGATGAAAACGTGGCGCGTTTACCGCTTGCTGCATGCTCATGTCGAATTCATATGCGTTTAGTATCGTTTGGGCCACTGCCGTAATAATGGTAGAGCCCCCAGGGGTACCTACCACCATCCATAATTTCCCGTCTTTTTCTACAATGGTAGGGGTCATACTACTTAGCATGCGCTTTTCTGGAGCAATGCTATTGGCTTCCGCTCCAATAAGACCGAACATATTAGGAACCCCGGGCTTTGAACTAAAGTCATCCATTTCGTTGTTGAGGAAGAAGCCCAATTCGTCCGAATACAATTTCGACCCATAGGCCCCATTTAAGGTAGTGGTCACGGAAACAGCATTTCCTTCCGAATCCACGATGGAGTAGTGGGTAGTTTCCATACTTTCCACAATTTCTACATTACCTCTTTCCACGTCGGAGGATTTGGTCGCCCTCTCAAAGGAAAAATTCCGCATGCGTTCGTCCAAATACCCATCGCTCAACAACACATCCAGCGGAATGTCCACGAAATCCGGATCTCCCAAATAATAATTCCGATCGGCATAGGCCCTTCTCGAAGCTTCGGTGAACAACTGAATGGTCTTGGCCGAATTATGTCCTAAATCCGACACTTCATACGGTTCAATCATTTTAAATATTTGATTGATCGTCACTCCGCCGCTACTAGGCGGACTCATAGAAATGATTCGTAAGTCCTTATATTTAAAAATGATGGGTTGTCGCCATACCGCCTCATATTTTTCCAAGTCTTCCTCTGTTATAAAACCTCCCTTTTCTTGGATGAAGGCCGCAAGCTTTTGGGCCGTTTCCCCTTTATAAAATCCATCTCTTCCATTTTGGGCGATTCTCCTCATAGTATTGGCCAAAGCGGGATAGGTTATGATGTCACCTTCTTTAAATTCTGTAGCAAATTTGGTACTGTCACCATTCACTTCGATAAACTTTTCTCTTTGGCTCGCCAATCGTTTCTCTTGATTCGCAGTAACTGGCACCCCTTTTTCCGCCAAAGCAATCACGGGTTCAAAAATCTCCTCAAGTGGCAATGACCCGAATTTTTTATGCACCTCGATAATTCCCGCCACCGTTCCAGGAACCCCAACGGCCGTAGCGCCCAACGTACTCATATTTGGAATCACATTGCCCAAGGAATCCAAGTACATGTCTTTATGGCGGAAAGTGGCGCCTTTTCCCTGTAATCAAGGGCGCCGACATCACCATCGGCCTTTCGGTATACCATAAATCCCCCACCACCTAAATTACCGGCAAAAGGATAGGCTACAACTAACGCCATTTCTGTTGCTACCATGGCATCGAAGGCATTGCCTCCCTTCTTCATAATCTCTACACCAATTTTGGAGGCCTCCTCACGGGCAGAAACCACCATAGCTTTTTCGGTAACCACCCCGGTAGGTAATACAGGAGCTTTTTTACAATGAATAAAAAGAAGTAGGGAAAGTAGAAGCAAACAAGTATTTCTCATATATATCGCAGTTTAGGTTGGTTTTACAGAGGCTTTAAAGAATTGTATTTCTGTTTGGAAAAGATAACCAATTCCTCAAAAAAGTGGGTAAACTCTTCCTCGAAATCATCATAGTGTTCCTCCAGGTCCAAAATCGCAAAATTCATCTTGGATTTATTACGGATCCTACGGTTCATACCATTTAAAACTTTGGCAATGCCATCCATTTTGGAGTAATTGAGGAGCCAATTGTCGGCAACCATATAGGGCATCATATGCTTAGTGCCGTCCGGTAGAAAATGGTAATAATCTTCCAAATGATCATAAAAGTTTTCCACGAACAATTCCAAGGATACATCGGAATACAAGGCCCAATTTTTAGCTAAAAAATGGTCGTAAAAAATATCCACGATTACTCTACTGTAATGACTATAATTCTTGTGGAGCCTTTTACTACTCACTTTAGGTATTTTATGGGAATCCGTATAGGTATCAATAAAGCGATGCAGTAAAATACCTTGCTGTATCCTATGGGGCAAATGTTGAAACTTATTACCCCGTATGCTATCCGCTATAAAATTACCGATGGTAATTTCGGGATCATTAAATGAAAGATAGATATGGGCTAAGAAGTTCATTGAACCTGATTTTTGCTTTAAAAGTCGAATTTACGAATTGAAGAACTTTCAAGTAACCCTAACCCTTTATATTTGCAAAAACTTACATCAATTTATGACACTGATCAAATCTATTTCAGGAATACGAGGTACCATTGGCGGGAAACCAGGAGACAACCTAACACCTATCGACGCTGTCAAATTTGCCGCTTCATATGGTATATGGTTAAAGGACTATACCAATAAGGAAAAATTGAAGGTTGTGATAGGCCGCGATGCTCGTCTTTCCGGAGAAATGATTCAAAACTTGGTGGTGTCCACCCTTGTTGGACTTGGAATCGATGTCATAGATTTGGACTTGTCAACCACCCCAACCGTAGAGGTCGCAGTACCATTGGAAAATGCCGATGGAGGGATTATCCTGACGGCAAGTCATAACCCAAAACAATGGAATGCCCTGAAATTATTGAACGAAAGAGGAGAGTTTTTGGATGCAGCCCAAGGTGCCAAAATTTTGGAGATAGCCGAACAGGAAGATTTTGATTTCTCGGAAGTGGATAATTTGGGCGAAATCACAAAAAATGACAGCTATATCGATATTCATATTGATGAAGTGCTTAACCTTTCTTTAGTTGATGCCGATGTGATTAGAAAGGCCAAATTCAAAGTAGTGGTAGACGGTGTCAATTCCACTGGTGGTGTAGCCATCCCAAAACTATTAAAGGAACTGGGAGTGGAAGTAATAAAATTGTATTGTGACCCAACAGGTCATTTTCCACATAACCCGGAACCTCTTAAGGAGCATTTAGGAGACATCTGCAAATTAGTGGTTGAGGAAGAAGCCGATTTTGGTATTGTTGTGCACCCTGATGTAGACCGACTGGCGTTTATAAGTAATGATGGCGAAATGTTCGGCGAGGAGTATACTTTGGTGGCCTGTGCGGATTATGTCCTAGGCAAGACCAAAGGGAATACGGTATCCAATTTGTCCTCTTCAAGGGCCTTGAGGGATATTACCGAAAAGCATGGGGGGACTTATGAGGCCGCTGCGGTGGGAGAGGTCAACGTAGTAACGAAAATGAAGGCGAACAACGCCATAATTGGTGGTGAAGGAAACGGAGGAATCATTTACCCGTAAAGTCATTATGGTAGGGATGCCTTGGTAGGTACAGCTCTGTTTTTAATGCTAATGGCCGAAAAAGGAGGTACCGTAGCAGAACTTAGAGCGAGTTACCCCAGTTATTTTATGAGCAAAAAGAAAATTGAGCTCACTCCGGGATTGGATGTAGATGGAATTTTAAGTGCTATGGCCGATAAATACAAAAATGAGGATATTTCCACTATTGATGGGGTGAAAATAGATTTTCCTGAAAATTGGGTACACTTGCGAAAATCAAACACAGAACCCATAATTAGGATTTACACAGAGGCGAAAAGTCAGCAAAAAGCGGATGCATTGGCAGACAGAATCATTGGCGAAATAAAAGAAGTAGCCGGTATTTAAGACTTTCCAGCCAAATAATTCGTGCGTACAATTTTAGATGTTTTATGTTCCCCAGTGTGGCTCCATCCTGGGGGCATAAAAATATACGCCAACTTGTTTTTGATACCTGGGGCACGGATGACATCCTTTGCAAGAGCGATGATTTCACCAAAATAAACGTCAACAAAGTTACCACTGTTTACTTCCCGGGTGATGCCATACTCCGGTTTAGTATCGGGTTGTTCTTCTTGATAGGTACCGAAAACCCTATCCCGGATATTTAAAAGGTTACAGAAATTTGTATCCATGTAAAGTGGATTTCTAGCATGATGCACCCTATGATGCGATGGTGTGAGCATTATTTTGTTCAAAAATCCAAATCTAGCATCCTTGATCATATTTTCACCTACATGGATAAATGCACCGTAGGTACCATCAATAAACATGATTAAAAATAACATGGCAGGTTCCACCCCTAATAAAATACAAACCGTAGTTCTAATGGTATCGGCATAGGGAGCTTCCAAGAAAAAGTGGGCATAGGTAACGGAAAGGTTCATGTTTTCAGGAGCGTGATGGGTGGAATGCAGACACCAAAACAACCGCACCTTATGTCCAAAATAATGATAAATAAAGTGTCCAAATTCCCGGATTATATAAGCATAAATAAACCAATACCACGTGGACCGGTTTTGATTATGGCATATGGCTCAAACCATCCGATACAGAGGGTTACCATGGCTATGGCTATAAAACGACCTACAAACCGATTAAATACATAAATGAGAAAATTTACCTTGTAGACCTTGGTTTGGGGCTTTTTGTACACAAGTCCAAGAATGAATTCCAACAACACCAATAGGGGAATAATCGGAAATATGAGGCTTTGTATACCCTTAAAAGTTCTGAAGGAACTATAGTCCCCAGATTTAATGATTTCCCAAGCCTGGGAAATACCCAAAAACCCTATGATTTCATTGTAAAGCGTATCTAAGATTTCCATGTGATTTTAGTATTCAACTAAAATATCAATAAATATTAGATTTTAAAATATTGAAATGTAGACGGTTATATTATCCAAAGTGAGAATAGTTATGAGACCTTGGCAAATGACGCTGGTGTTTTGTCTCTGTGCTTCCATCTTTTATGGATTCATAAATAATGTTCCGGGCGCTCCTTTATCTGTTGTTCAGTCAACCTTAGGAATGTCTCTGTGATTTCGTTTTCCACCGTATTTTTTCCGTTTTCTGTTATGGGAATAAATTCAGCTTGGTAATGACCACGTTTGACCTTACTAACCTTTAGGAACACCACTGCCAATCCTAATTTTCCGGCCATAGTTTCGGCTCCATTGAAAACAGGAACTTTAACACCCATAAACTCAGACCAATATTGGGCTTTATGTGCCTGTGGCGATTGGTCACTGACCATTCCAATGACACCTGTTACGCCATCCCTTTGATTTCTTATAACCGTTTTAACGGTCTGCTGTTGTGTAATTAGAGTGGTATTCCATTTTTCACGAACACGTTTTATGAATCGATCAAAATACTTGTTGCCAATCTTTTGGTATACAGCATACCCTTTTGCTTCGATATAATTGTTCATACTCACGTCCCATTCCCAATTGGCGTAATGAGAACAAACGACAAGAATACTACGCCTCTTTTCCAGCTCATTTATTACCTCAATATTAAGAACCTTAAATTTTCTTTTTATCTGGTCTTTTGTCAAATTCATGCTTTTGACCATCTCCAAGAACATATCGCACATGTGGCGGTAGAATTTCTTCTCAATGGAATATATCTCTTTCGAGTTTTTTGTAGGGAATACTAGCTTTAGATTTTCTTGAACCACGGTACGTCGGTATCCTATCACCCTGTAAACTAGAAAAAATACAAAGTCCGAAAAGCCATAAAAAAGTCGATGTGGCAAAATGGAAATTATCCATAAAAAAGGATAGGCCAAAATAAAAACCAGTAGTTGCATGCCTTCTTTTATACTGGACAAATATAGCTATATTTGAAAGCATTAATAATGAAATTACATGTACAACTTGGACATTGCCACCATAGCCGTTTTGGCCGCCAACATTATTGTTTCCTTTAAGGGCTTTAATGATACATATTTCTTTGACCGTTATAAATTTAGCATTGGGGCTATTAAAAGTGGTCAAAAGGAAAGAATGGTCACCTCTCGGCTTTCTCCATGTGGACATTGCCCATTTGTTTTTTAACATGTTCACCCTGTATTTCTTTGCCAATGTAGTCATCAACTGGTTTGGCCAAGGTAAATTCATCATTCTATACTTCATCAGTCTGTTGGCGGGAAGTCTTTTGGCCTTGTTCTTCCATAAGGATGAACCCTATTACAGTGCCGTGGGCGCCAGTGGTGCGGTAACAGGAATATTGTATGCAGCCATTTTACTTCAACCAGATATGCAATTGGCTCTTATGTTCATACCTATTCCTCTTCCAGCCTATGTTTTGGGTATAGGGTATCTTCTTTATTCCATTTATGGAATGAAAAGTCGTTTGGGCAATATTGGCCATACAGCGCATTTCGGAGGGGCTATTGGAGGTTATCTAACCACTCTTATTTTTATGCCAAGTCTTTTAAGAACAGACTCGCTAATGGTCATTTTACTGGCGATTCCCATCATTCTACTTTTTATGCTGGCGAAAATGGGAAAATTGAATTAAGTAATATTATTCTTACAATATTGAACTTGGTGTAGATTTTTTCTTGCAGTTCGTCGAAAAAACCTATCTATATATATGTCTTTGGGATTTGGTTCGTTCATGAGTGACCGAATAACAAATCAAATCTTAAAAGATGACAAAAAGATACCCCCTTTTAATTGCTACCATGATTACCTTATTTTTTTCGTGTAGCGATGAAACAACCGTTTATGAGGATCCAAATAACAAGGAGAATTTAAGGTTGGAGTCCAACGGAACTATTCTTGAAAACAGTATTGTATATGACAAAGCCGGTGTTCTCGATATTCCGGATGAGGCAACCATTACTGGTAAATATGCCTCAAGCGGTAAAGCACAACCCGCAGGTGACTATCCATTAACATTAGTGGCTCAAGTAGATGTTCCTTCTTTTCAAGGAGGAGAGAACCTTACCGCATCGCATGTTGTGGTTGCTGGGGATTATGCTTATGTCTCCTACAACACGGTTGATGCAAGTTTTGTGGGTGCTGTGGATATTATAAATGTGAAGAATCCAAGAAACCCAAGGGTTACTTCAAGGTTATATTACACCAATGCAGATATAAACGCTCCGGCCTACGATGGTGGTTACGTTTTTTTGGCGGGTGGTGTAGATTCCGAACTTTCGGTCACTGCAACAGCCAATTCATTTGTGGCCAAAATTTTGGTTTCCGGCGGTAGTTTTGATTTGGATGCAGGTATTACCTATGGTTTCCAGGATGGATACAATGCCACAGATGTAGAAGTAGTATCGGATAAAGTAATCGTAACCAGTGGTCAAGAAGGTTTTGTACGTGTTTATAACAAAACTGATTTAAGTACCGTTGTAGAAGCTCCGTATGCCGACTTAAGGGCGGTTGCCGCAAATGAAACTAATATTGCGGTGTTGGATGCTAGTGCAGGGGTTTCTATTTTAGACCAAAACCTGAATACAGTTAAAGATATCGCTATAGACTCAGATTTTGGCGTGAATACCAAAAGGATCCTAGACTTTTATGGTCAAAATATCATTGTATCAGAAGGTTCAAAGGGGGCTGGGGTATATAATGGAAGTACGGGTGACTTTGTGGAATATGTTCCCATATTGTTAGACCCAGCCACAGTGGACGATGCTGACGTAGTAACCAACGCCGTGGCCACCAATGAGAATGTACTGTTAATGGCGAATGGAGGTGCGGGTTTATGCCTATCTGAAGATCAAGAAAACGCCGATACCAGTTTGGTGGGTATCATTCAATTGGAAGGTTCCATAAATTTTGTGGCATCTAAGGATGATTATATTTTTGCGGCTTCAGGTTTGGAGGGTCTACAGATCATAAAATTGAATAGGCCCAATGAAAGCCTAATAGCCCGTTGTTCGGATTTATTAAGATACTCCGGAAGCGCAAACTTAAATATTACATCCGGTTCCAATGAAAGCTATACTGGTTCTAAGCGTTTCTATGACTTTGATGTATATGGTTCCTTACTGCTATGTGGTTCTTGGACCGTTAGGAACGAGGTTATCGTACATGAAAATGCATTGTTCGAAATGAACGGTAACTTTGCCGTCGCCGAAACTCCGGAAGGGGTGATGTAACTGTAAAAGCTGGGGCTACTCTAAGAATAGAAGGAAATTTGACAATCTATGGAGATTTAAATATAGAGGATGGAGCAACTGTAGAATTTTTAGGTAACAATTCTATGGCGAATATTTTTGGATCCGTAAATAAAAGTGGAAATGCAACTGTTACGGGAACCTTCTTGGATGTAAAGGATAAATTCTAAAGAGAAAGAATAAATAAAAAAGGCCAAACTTAATTTGTTTGGTCTTTTTTGTTTTATCAAACCTTACAATATTAGTTCAATAGTTCAGCAACTTTTTGTTCCAAAGCAGGGCCTCTTAGGTTTTTTGCTACGATGATTCCGTTTTCATCCAATAAAAATGCCGCTGGTATAGCATCTACATTATATAATTTGGCAATTGCATCATCAAAATAGGCAATATTGGAGATGTGGTTCCATTCCAATCCATCGTCTTCGATGGCTTTCTTCCAAGCATCCTCCGTTCTATCCAAGGAAACACCAACAATGTTCAACCCTTTGTCATGATATTTTTCATACACTGAAACGATATTTGGGTTTTCTGCCCTGCAAGGTCTGCACCAAGCAGCCCGTGAAATCCACAAGTGTAGCTTTGCCCAACAAATTTTTTAGTTCCAAGGTTTCTCCATTTGGGTTTGGACCTGAAAAGTTGGGAGCAGTAGCGCCAATAGAAGTGTTTTTCTCCGATTCCTCGGCCTTTTTAAGCCTTTCAATCAAGTCCATTATTCTTTGGCCAGGTTTTGACTGCTTAATTTCGGGAGAAAATGCATCATATAGTTTTTGTGCTTCGGAAGTCCCCAACGTTTTGGTACTAATCGCTCTTTCCAATAATAAGGCGGAAATCAAAGCATTTGGATTTTCCTCGACAAATTTAGTCTCGAACCCTTGATATTCTTCGGTCAACTCCTGCATCTCGTCCCGCAAAGCGGCAATATTCTCCGGAGATCCACCGGAAGTTGTGGCTCGCTGTAAATCCTCTTGGATGGATTTCGCCTGAAGCGATATTTTTCGGGACTCCTCCATATAATTGGAGAAATAATCGTTTTGAGGTGTTCCACCAATTTCGGCAAAACCAAGACTATCTATGGAAGCCTCAAAATCAATATCCCCATTTTCTAGAATAACGGCCGTATAACCCTTTGCCTTGTCCACAAATATGTAATACAATTCAGGTGTTTCAGATACGCCGGTAAATTCAAATTTACCCTCTTTTATAGTGGTTGTATCTACTTCGACAGGTTGGTTTCCTTCACCAATGGTTTTTAGGAATACCTGTGTTCCGTCTTCTAAATCACCTCTTAAGGAACCATTGATAGTGTAACCATCTTTTGATTGGTTACAGCTGAACAGTGTCAGGGCGCCCACCATAATCAATAATGAATATCTCATATCTTCTTTTTAATAAGAAGCAAAGGTACTATTATCCCATAGTATAAAAAAAGGCCCCTCAACATTTTGTTGAAGGGCCAAAGTATATGATTTACAGTTCTGATTTAAAAGGTGTACCTAACACCCAAACCTATATCAAAGTCAAAATTATCGGAGAAACCATCATATCCAGCTACTCCAAGCTCTGGTCTAAAATCCAAGGAAAGTAATAAAGGTATATCGAACTTGTATTCAACCCCTATATCTCCTGCGGCAAAAACAAAAACACCACCGTCATCATCGAAACCCGGAGCATTGTTGAAGTCGACACTACCAACTCCGCCACCGACACCGAAATACCAATTAAATCCTCCTTCAATAGGTCTTACCCATTGATAAAGTCCGGCCAACTTAAAAGCATCAAAGTTTCTACTGTCTCTCCAACCAAGGTCAAACTCGGCCCTGTTGCTTCTGCCAATAGATTTTTGATAGGATATTTCCGCTCCGAAACCGTCACTATCCCCTAAACGGAGGCCTATTGCATGATCAGAAATTTCTTGGGCACTCATGGTGATGGTTCCCAAAAACAGAAAAAAGGATAAAAGTTTTAAAATTCTCATGTATTCTAGTTTTTAAATTAATAACAAAAAGCAACATCCTTGTTTATGTTGCTCACACAATAAAACTTAATTTAGCGGTCAAAATTGTGCTAACTTGAATTTATTATTATCTCATTTAAAAGAAGAATTACAGGGCGAATTAAAAATAGATGGCCTTTATAAATCCTTATATGCAACGGACGCCTCTGTTTACCGAAAGTTACCTTTGGCGGTAGCTTTTCCTGAAACCAAGGATGATATAAAAAAATTGATCGCCTTTGCAAGGGAGCATAAAATAGGACTTATTCCAAGGACAGCCGGTACATCTCTTGCCGGACAATGTGTGGGCGACGGGATAGTCGTGGATGTTTCTAGACATTTCACACAAATTTTAGATTTGGACCAAGAAAGGAAACAAGTAACGGTGCAACCAGGAGTAATTAGGGACGAGCTAAATCTTTATTTAAAACCATTAGGTCTTTTTTTTGATCCGAATACTTCGACTTCCAATAGATGTATGATAGGAGGTATGGTCGGTAACAATTCCTCGGGCACTACTTCTATTCAATATGGAGTTACACGGGACAAAGTGGTTTCCTTAAAAACGATTCTTTCAGATGGTAGTGAAGCCGAGTTTAAGGCACGAACGGAATCAGAAATAACTGAAATACGAAAATCCGACTCCCTTGAAGCTTTTATTTACAAAAACTTATCTAAAGAACTGATTCAAGAGGAAATAATAAACGAGATAGTTGAAGAATTTCCAAAACCCTCCATACATCGGAGGAATACGGGTTATGCGGTAGATGAACTTTTGAAGTCCGAATTATTTGGCGGCAAGGAACCAACCCTAAACCTTGGGGAACTACTATGTGGAAGCGAAGGAACACTGGCATTTACCACAGAAATTACCCTGCAATTGGATGATTTACCACCTAAGCTTTCTGCAATGGTGGTGACACATTATCACACCCTGGAAGATTGTCTTTTAGATGTAGTTCCCGTAATGCAGCATTCACTGTATCTCTGTGAGATGATGGATAAGGTAATTTTGGACTGTACCAAGAACAATAGATCACAATTAGCCAATAGGTTTTTTGTAGAGGGAGACCCGGCCGCATTATTGATGCTGCAAGTAAGTGCCGATGACGAACAGGCGCTGGACACAGAGGTCAAAAAACTGATGTCCACAATTGAAAAATCGGGTTTAAGCTACGCCAATCCCGTTTTAATAGGGGAAAACATCAACAAGGCCATAGAATTAAGAAAGGCAGGGCTTGGGCTTTTAGGCAACATCGTAGGTGATATGAAGGCGGTAGCCTGTATCGAGGATACAGCGGTGGCGGTTGAAGACTTAAAGGATTTTATTGGGGAATTTACGCAAATTATGAAAGGCTATGGGCAAAGTGCGGTATACTATGCACACGCTGGTGCGGGAGAACTTCATTTAAGGCCCATACTCAACCTGAAAAAATCCACCGATGTAAAGTTGTTTAGAGAGATTACCACGGATGTTGCAAAACTGACCAAAAAATACAAAGGTTCTTTTAGCGGTGAGCACGGTGACGGAATCGTAAGGGCAGAGTTTTTGCCCCTAATGATTGGTCAAAAAAACTACGATCTGTTAAAACGGGTAAAATCCTATTTTGACCCTCTTAATATTTTTAATCCGGGCAAGATCGTAGATGCCTACCCAATGGATGAATCCTTTCGATATGAAATTGATAGAAAGGAACCACAAATTGAAACTTTAATGGATTTTTCGGATAGCGAGGGGATTCTCAAGGCTGCCGAAAAATGCAATGGAAGCGGAGATTGCAGAAAAACGCATCTCATGAACGGGGCAATGTGCCCCAGTTACCACGTTACCAAGAACGAAAAGGATACGACCAGGGGCAGGGCTAATGCCCTTAGGGAGTTTCTAACGAACCCGGATAAACCCAATGCTTTTGACCGCAAAGAGTTAAAGGAAGTCTTTGATTTATGCTTGAGTTGCAAAGCATGCGCAAGCGAATGTCCAAGCAATGTGGATGTAGCCACACTAAAGGCCGAATTTTTGTACCAATACCAGGAATCCAACGGATACCCATTGCGTGGAAAACTGTTTGCCTACAATACAGCTTTGAACAAATTGGGCAGTAAGGTTTACGGGCTCACCAATGCAGTGTACGACTCAAAAATGTTAAGCGGGTTATTGAAAAAAGCTTCGGGTGTCGCCCAAGAAAGAAACTTGCCTAAGGTTTACAGTTTTAATTTCGATAAATACCTTCAAGAATCTAGAAAAGAAGAACATAAACCAAGAACAAAAGTAGTTCTGTATATTGACGAGTTTACGAAGTATTTGGATATTGAGGTTGGGAAGGACGCTATTGATTTATTACTTGGTTTGGGCTATGAGGTGGATTTGTTTTATGCAGAAAGTGGACGCACATTTCTTTCCAAGGGATTTTTAAAACAGGCAAAGCGATTGGTAGAGAGTAATTCTGAGAAGCTGTATGACTTTGCATCAAAAGGATGGCCCGTTCTAGGTCCGGAACCTTCAGCCATATTATCCTTTTAGGGATGAGTATAAACGTTTGAACAAGAATCATGAAGTTGCAACAGCCATTGCAAACAACAGTTTTTTAATCGAAGAGTTTTTAGCAAAGGAAATCCAAGAAGGAAAGTTGGAGCCTTCTTTGTTTACGGAGGATTCTTCGGAAATTAAAATCCATAATCATTGTCATCAAAAGGCCTTGAGCAATCAGAAAATCACTTTTGACATCCTAAACTTGCCAAAAAACTACAAGGTCACGATCATCCCTTCGGATGTTGTGGTATGGCGGGCTCGTTTGGTTACGAAAAGGAACATTATGAAACAAGTATGAAGGTCGGAGGGCTAAAATTGTTTCCGGCCATCAACAATACCGGTCCGGAAACCATAATAGCAGCCAATGGTACTAGTTGTAGGCACCAGATATTTGATGGCACCAAGAGGGTTGCCCAGCACCCAGTAAGTATACTAGCAAAGGCATTAAAATAATAGAGAATTAAAAGGAGGTATCTTTCTTATCTTTCTCTTTGAGTTCAATGGAAGCGATAAGTTGGTCAAGGTTCATTTCCTTTAAGGCTTCATCTATAAAAAAGGGTGAAAGCTTATCGTTTTTATAATAATACATCTTCCATCGTTTTAGGGAGTATTCCAGTGCCGTGAGGTTTTCTACCCAATCACCGGAATTCAAATACGTTACCTTGCCGCTTCGTTTTTCTATATATTCTTTCTTGGGTTTGTGTATATGCCCACAGATAACAAAATCAAATCGATTTTGTATGGCCACATCTATCACGGTTTCCTCAAAAGTTGAAATATACCTATCAGACTTTTTTTCGTTTTGTTTGATTTTTTTTGCCAGCGAATATTTTTCTTTCTTAAGCCTTTTTAAAAACCAATTGTTCAATTTGTTGAGATGTACCAAAATACCGAAACCAAGACTACCCAGTTGGGCCAACCATCTACCATTAATCCAAGGAATATCAAAAACATCCCCATGAAAGAACCACATTTTTTTTCCATTAAGGTTCAATACCAACTTGCGTGAAAATTTAATATTTCCCAAGGAAATATTAGCCAAGGTCTTGGGGGTCTCATCATGGTTTCCCATGATGTAGTGGACTTCCGTACCCTTGGAGGCCATGGAGACGATTTTTTTGACCACGTTTAAATGGGAAGTTGGAAAGTAACTTTTCTTGAATTGCCATATATCGATTATATCCCCATTTAAAATGAGGATTTTAGGCTGTATACTGCACAAGTAGGCCAAAAGTTCGTCGGCATAGGTATCATAAGTGCCTAAATGAATATCGGAAATGACCGCTATTTCCAGTTTCCTCTTTTTCATACCTAAAATTTCAACAAAATTAAACCTAATGGTATCTAAGAAGTGTAACAGCCATATCATCAATTGATAAGGATATGGTTAAATTATTATTATCAGATAAAAAGCAAGGTTAATTTAAGTTTAAGAAGGTTGTATATTTTTCCATAAGGCTTTTAAAAATTACCTTTGCAGGTATCAATTTTCAAAAACGATTATGGCTGGCAATTCCTTTGGAAACATATTTAGGGTAACAACTTTTGGTGAATCACATGGTAGGGCCATTGGGGGTGTGTTGGATGGCTGTCCGGCAGGTATCCCTTTAAATCTAGAATTGATTCAGAAAGACCTGGACAGGAGAAAACCTGGTCAGTCCGCTATAGTGACCCAAAGAAAGGAACAGGATGAAGTTGAAATCTACTCCGGGGTGTTCGAAGGTAAGACCACAGGCACACCAATTGGTTTCGCCATTCATAACACCAACCGGAAATCCCAAGACTATGGTCACATCAAAGATTCGTATAGACCTTCCCATGCGGATTATGTCTACGACCAAAAATATGGGTTTAGGGATTACCGGGGCGGAGGTAGAAGTTCAGCAAGGGAAACGGCCAGTAGAGTAGTGGCAGGGGCCATAGCCAAGCAGTTTTTAAAGGGTATACAAATCAATGCCTTCGTTTCTCAAGTTGGTGAAATGAAATTGGATAAAAGCTATTTGGAATTGGACCTCAATACTGCGGAAGAGAACATCGTTCGTTGTCCCGATCCACAAATGGCCAAAAAAATGGAGGAATATATCAAGGCAATCAAAAAAGATGGGGATACCATTGGAGGCGTTATTACTTGCGTGGCCAAAAATGTTCCCGTGGGTCTTGGAGAGCCCGTTTTCGATAAACTTCATGCAGAATTAGGGAAGGCTATGCTGTCCATCAATGCAGTAAAGGGTTTTGAATATGGTAGTGGCTTCGAAGGAGTGGCCATGAAAGGCAGTGCGCATAACGATCCATTCAACACGGATGGTTCTACAAAAACTAACCATAGTGGAGGTGTGCAGGGTGGTATCAGCAATGGAATGGATATCTACTTTAATGTCGCTTTTAAACCCGTAGCAACGGTTATCCAGGGATATGAGACCATTGATAAATGCGGAAATAAGGTAACGACCCAAGGAAAGGGAAGGCACGATCCCTGTGTGGTGCCAAGGGCCGTTCCCATTGTTGAGGCTATGACCGCCCTTGTACTAGCGGATTTTATGTTGTTGTCCGGAACAAATAAAATTTAACCTATAGGGGTGTAGCGCATATGCATTCTATTTGGTATCTTGAGCCAAAACATTAGTATATGCGTAAACTGGAGTTGCACTGGCAAATTTTAATTGGAATGCTTTTGGGCATTCTTTTTGGTTTTTTGATGACCCAAGTGGATTGGGGTAAAGATTTCGTCGGTGATTGGATACAGCCCTTTGGAACCATTTTCGTAAAACTTTTAAAGTTAATAGCCATACCCCTCATTTTGGCCTCCTTGATTAAGGGTATTTCCGATTTAAAGGATATTTCTAAGTTTAGAAATATTGGATTACGGACCATCATAATTTACATTGCCACTACTATAGTTGCCATTACCATAGGGTTGGTGTTGGTCAATATAATTCAACCTGGGGAAGGTATCTCCCAGGAAACCATTACCAAATTAACGGATACCTATGCTGGTGATAGCGGTGTGACCTCTAAAATGGAGGAAGCTTCTCGGCAAAAAGGTGCTGGATCCCTCCAGTTTTTAGAAGATATGGTTCCCGATAATGCCCTGTCGGCCATGACCAATAATAGTTTAATGCTTCAGGTGATATTTTTTGCCATATTCTTGGGGATTTCTATGCTTTTGATAGGTGAAAAGGACGCAAAACCATTAAAAAAGTTTTTTGATTCCCTCAATGAAGTTGTTTTAAAAATGGTAGATCTGATCATGTTGACAGCTCCTTACGCCGTTTTTGCTTTATTGGCGGGAGTAGTAGTTTCTTCTAGTGACCCGGAACTTTTACTGGCACTATTGAAATACAGTGGAGTAGTAGTTTTAGGATTGGCACTAATGATTGTTTTTTATTCCTTGATCGTATCCTCCTTCACTCGATACAATCCATTAACTTTCCTAAGTAAAATGAGTCCGGCTCAATTGTTGGCCTTTTCCACGAGCTCAAGTGCCGCCACGTTGCCTGTAACTATGGAAAGGGTAGAGGAGCACATTGGCGTTGACAAGGAGGTGTCCAGTTTTGTCTTGCCAGTAGGTGCTACTATAAATATGGACGGCACCAGTTTATATCAGGGCGTTGCGGCCGTATTCATTGCGCAGGCCTTGGCTTTTGACCTAACCTTGGCGAACCAATTGACCATTGTGTTGACCGCATTATTGGCTTCTATCGGATCCGCAGCAGTTCCTGGAGCGGGAATGGTCATGCTTGTAATAGTATTGGAATCCATTGGTTTCCCACAGGACAAGCTAGCCATTGGTTTAGCGCTGATTTTTGCTGTAGACAGACCATTGGACATGTGCCGCACGGTAGTGAACGTTACCGGTGATGCCACTGTTGCCATGATGGTAGCAAAATCGGTTGGTAAGTTAGGCAAGCCTAAGGTCAAGAATTGGGATGATCATTATGAAGAGGTTAAATAAGAAGATTTCCGTTTTTAAATATGGAAAATGGTAAAGATGCTATGGAGCTCAGAAAAGAGTATCCCTATGTTTTTCAAATTGATGGTAACCTCAATCGCCTGATAAAAGGCATTGAACTTCTAAGTTACGTTAACCCATTAAACGGCGAAAAGGAGAAACAGGCCTTTTTTTCATCAAAGTATACTCAGAATCCTGAATTTAGATATCCAAAATTAAAATTCGACCCTTACAAACTACACCGCATGTTCTTTTCCCAGCGGTTGGAACGCATAAGGGACGAAAAGTTGAAAGCAGCCTATCAAGAAATTATTTATTATTATTCCAATATGGTCCAATGTATAGAAAGTATTGGACAAAAAAATAGGTTTCATTATAACTCTCTTAGGGTATACGGATCCCCAACCGAAAAGGACGTAGAAAACGCAAAGTATATCTTACATTTTGCTGATGAGGAGGCAACTGCGGATATGGAAAAGATTTATACTCCTGAGGATGCCAAGGAATACTTTGAAAACTTCGCACGTCAATATGATTTTCCGTTAAATATCAAATATTCTACAAGTATTGCCGCTGATGCCATGGTAAGCAATGCCACGAAGACACTTTTCATTAAAAGGAACACCAAATTCAGTAAAAACCAATTACTGACCCTGGCCAATCATGAAATAGGGGTGCACCTCGTTACCACGTATAATGCAGAAAAGCAGCCGTTAAAGATATTTTCCAATGGATTTCCAAAAAATGTGGAAACCCAAGAGGGGCTGGCTGTTTTTAGCGAGTATACCAGTGGTGCCCTGACCTTAAAAAGACTAAAGGAGTTGTCCCATAGAGTATTGGCTTCGGATAGTCTGATAAAGGGTTATAGCTTTGCCGACACCTTTGATTTAATTCATTCCCAGTACAAGTTAAATAGGGATTCAGCCTTTTCCATTACACTAAGAGCACATAGGGGAGGAGGGTTTACAAAAGACCGTCTATATTTAAGTGGCCTTCGCAAGATATACAAGCGCTATTTACAAGGAAAGTCAATGGATGTACTTCTTTCGGGCAAAGTGTCATTGGATTCCGAAGAGTTTATAGAGCATTTACTCCAAAAAGGTTTGGCGGTTGCCAACACATTTGACAATCTAGCCTACAACACCAATAAAAACGAAAATAAAACTTTGGATTTTATTTTGAATAACCTTAAGTAATCCTTTTATAATCGTATTGTTTCTTGATCTTTTCCGTTATCCAAAAGAACGATACTTCGCCATAGTGAACATATAAATACCATAACAGGCTAACCCGGCAGCAACAATCCCCATTAGCCAAGGTCCGGAAGAGTTTTCCTGTAAAAACGAAAAGGCATTTGCCGTGCCTTTCATTTGATCTGTATTTCCTCCTCCAAACGAAAAACCAGCCATGATAAAGAAATAAGCAATAATACCGACCAAAATACCACGTGAAGTAAGACCAGCATACCCCATATTTTTTATAAAATTCCTCTTTGTAGTATCGGACATGGCCTTTAGATTAAATTTCGAGATAAAGGTACCCTTGTAAGCCTTAATGAATTGGTAAATACTTTTTCCCGCTAAGCAAATCCCTATAGCAATAAATATATATTGTTGGTATTCCGATGGAATGATGGACGTTTTATTTCCACCTCCGTTTCCTGTCCGGGAAAATGCGTTTAAAATGGAGAAAAAACCTAGCCCCATGTAAATTAGGCCGCTAATGAAGAAACTAATACGTTTTATGGTGCCTTTACCATCAGTACCTATATTTTACGGGTCTTGTACGCTTTGTATAAATCGCCACAAAGCATAACAACACAGACCAACACCCAAAGCAACCAAAATAAACTTCCCAAAGGGTTGTCTCTCCAAAAAATCTATTACCTCTAACTTTCCCGCTTTTTGACCTCCGAGATTAAAAGCGGTCAAAAAGGCCAATACTCCTGTTACCAAATACACTATACCTTTAGCGGCAAAACCAGTTCGTGCCGCTTTTACAATTTTATCATCCATAACTCCAAGGTCTTATATTTTTTCAAAAAAGAGTGACTTGTAAGCTTTGGTTGTTAATCCATTCGAATCTATTAAAGAAATTTTGATTTAATCTCAGGGGTAGGGATCATGCAATCCTTTCTTTTACCGAACCATGCGTATCGATTTCGGGCTATAAAATCATATACGATATTTCGTAACTTACTAGGAATCAATTGTAAAAATTTTGAAAGAGTTCGATAGCCTTTAAGTTGCTGGCCAATTTCCAATGCAGCATCAGACTTGATATAATAGGCCACGCCTAGATCAATTAAAATGACGGAATCTATGCTTTTAAAATCTATATTTCTTTCCTGAAGTAGTTTTTTGCCAATATCACTCTGAAGAGAAGCAAATTGGAAAATATTCTTGCGGTCCCTTTTTATGACAAATTGCACAAATCCGTTGCAGACATTGCAAACTCCGTCGAATAGAATAATTTTTTTAGTCGCACCCACAACACAAAGATACTGCAGCCTTGTTAATAGTTATAAAGTATTCAAAAATTGGTTCAGATCTGTTTCTTTGTCCAGTCCCAATTTCTTTTTCAAACGGTATTTAGATTTTAGGATACTATCAGGAAGCACATTTAAGGTAGCTGCAATTTCCTTAGTGGTGAGGTTCATTCGTAGGAAGGCCGCCAAGCGTATTTCCTTTTCGGATATTTCCGGATAAATGGTCTTTAGTTTTTGATCAAAGTCGTTATGGACATCAGCGAAATAGCTTTTAAAGACCTCCCAATCCTTGTCTGATGCATTTTCCTTTTTCAGCAACATTACGATGCGCCTGAATTCCATTTTAAACTTCTCCGGAGAATTCTTTATATTTTCTAAGTTTTCCATAAGTTCCTGGATAAAGGTATTTTTTTGCACCGGATGTAGGGTCCGGCTGGCCAGCTCCTTTTGTTTGTGCTCGATTTCCTGCTGATAAATGGCTTCCTGTTTTTCCCTAGCAATTCGATTTTTCTTTATCCGTTGCCGAAAGCCAAAGAACAAAAGCCCGGAAACGGCTAGGGCAGAGGCCATACCTCCAGCATAAAGTCCCTTTTGAAGCTGGTCCGCTTTGGATTGGGCATTTAAGGTTTTGATTTCTTCCTTTTGTAGGGTGATTTCGGCTACTTTTTTTTCAGTTTCATATATGGTCTTTAGTTCTTCAATCTGATTTGTCTTTTTAAGATTATAGATGCTGTCCCTATAACTTTCATATAATTTTCTATCCTTTAGGGCTGCCGATTGATTATTTAGAACTTCATATAATTCGGACTATAAAAGGCGAAGGTTGGATTGGTAATCCAATGACTTGACAGAATCAGCGATTTGCAGTGCAGCATTTATCGATGACATGCTATTGGCGAAATCTCCTGTAGCCTTGAATAATTCAGCTTTATTTTGTAAAACTTGCACCCTATTGTTTATAAAGCCTTTATTTTTATGAAATTCATAGCTTTTATCTAAAAATTCCTCTGCAAGAGAATATTCCTCAGTTTTAATATAGGCACCTCCCAAATTGGTATAACCGATAGCCGCCGTACCTTCTAAATTATATTTTTCGCTTATTTGAATACCGCTTTTAAAATTTTCAATGGCTTCTATTACATTACCCATGTCCAAATTGGAAGCGCCGATATCAATATAAGTCTCAGCCGCAAAAACATTATCATTCGTCTCGAGATACACCTTAAGAGCCTTTTCATAGTATTCAATGGATTCCCGATAATTTTGGAGATTATACTGTATATGGCCAATTTTTCGCAAAATATCAGCTTCCATGTAAGGTTTTGTTTCTAGTGTATCTAAAATTTGCAGGGCCTCCGAAAATTTTAGTTGAGCAATGTTATTGTTGCCTTTAGTCATATGTATTGTTCCCAAATGACCTATTGTAACACCATATTTTATAAAATCCTCAATTTTTTTGAAAAGTTCTATTGCCTGTTCGTATGTTTCAAAGGATTTGTCATATTCTCCCAGTAGGCCGTAATGATTACCGATATCAGAAAGTGCTACTGCCAAGGTTCTATCATCCTTAAGTTCAATTGCTAGTTCTTTTGTTTTAGTATGATAGTATATTGAGGAGTCCATATTGCCCAAATAATTGTGATTTGCACCCATTAGATGAAAGGATTCCATGACCTCATTCTTTAAATTATTGGAATTGGCGATATTTAGTCGTTTTTGGGCATACCATAGGGCCATTTTAGGGTTGCTATAAATGGTCTTATCATACAACTTGGTTAAGGTATCCAACTTCTGTTCAATTGTATAAGTGCCTTGCAGAAAAACAATAATACTATCCTGTCGAAATTCTTGGGTAAAACCAAGTAAAGGAATGATTAGAAGTGATTGCAAAAGCTTTTTCATAGGGTATTTAAGAATTGGTTCAAATCTGTTTCCTTGTCCAAACCCAGTTTCTTTTTTAACCTGTATTTAGATTTCAAAATACTATCTCGGCAATACATTAAGGGTAGCCGCAATTTCCTTGGTGGTAAGGTTCATTCTAAGAAATGCGGCCAATCGGATTTCCTTTTCTGATATATCAGGATAGATGGTCTTTATCTTTTGGTCAAAATCGTTGTGCACCTCCGCAAAATAGCTTTTAAAGACTTCCCAGTCTTTGTCCGATGCATTTTCCTTCTTCAACAACATTACAATACGCCTAAACTCCATCTTGAATTTCTCCGGAGAATTCTTAATATTTTCCAAGTTTTCCATGAGTTCCTGGATAAAGGTATTCTTTTGCACCAAGTGCAGGGTCTCGGCTTGTAAGCTCCTTTTGCTTGTGTTCTATTTCCTGTTGGTAAATGGCCTCCTGTTTTTCCCGAGCAATGCGGTTCTTTTTAATACGTTGGCGATAGCCAAAAACAGAAAGTCCAAAGAGGGCTAGAGCAGAGAACATGCCTCCTGCATAAAGGCCCTTGGTGAGTTTGTCAACTTTTGCTTTTTCGCTCAATGTTTTGATTTCCTCTTGCTGCAGGAGGATTTCGGCTTCCTTTTTTCGGTTTCATAGGCAACGGCCAAACGTTCGATCTCATCAAGCCGCTCCAAAGCTGCTATGGAATCAGAGACCAATTTGAACATCCGTGAATCCTGAAGCGCCTTTTCGAAATTTCCACTAAGTTCATAGGAAGTGGCACGATAATCGAATGCAACGGCTTTATCGGCTTTTCTATTGATGGAATCCGAAATTTTTATGGTTCGATCTAGTAGTGGAATGGCCATTTTAGGAAGTTTCATTTTATTGTAGGCATTACCCGGACCGTTTAGAGCCCACATTTCTGTTTTAGGAGCCTTGGTAATGTTTTTAGATATCTTCAATGACCTATTAAAATAGGGTACGCCTTTTTCCGGTTGCCCCAAACGCACATAGCTTCTTCCAAGACAGAAGCTTGTAATTGCGATCATATTGTGGTTTTCAAAATCCTCCGATATCTTAAGGCTTTTTTCAAAATATGGGATAGCTCCTTTTTCGTCACCCATCACTGAAACCCCATTGCCAATATTGTTCAACATGACTCCCACCATGGGCATATCGTTGAGGTCTTCATAGGCATTTAGTGCTCTTTTTTTATATTCGAGTGCTCGCTCATGATTAGAGGCATAGTGATAACTACTTCCCAAAGCCTTTAAAGCTGCTGCCTCTCTTGGTTTGTCCTTCATGGCTAAAGCCAATTCTAGGGCCTTTAATCCTTCTTCAATACTTTTTTTTGATCGTCCAAATTCGAATATACCGTTGCATTCAAATTGATATAGCGCAGCTTCAACAATGAGTCTTTTCGATTATCGGCTTTTAAGAGAAGATTCTTGGCGATCAATTCTAAGGCGCCGGCATAATTGGCTCTTAAATTTTCAACTGACGCGAGATAATATTGTATGAGTTTCGGTTTAAAAAGACTGTCCATCTCCCTAAATTTTTTATCAGCCGTATTAAAGTAATATGACGCGGAGTCACTCATGCTTTTATCTAAATAATAACGACCATACTGAAAGCTCGCTTCGGCCAGGGCGTAGGGATGTTCACTTTTTTGTGCCAAGCGCATAGCCTCTTTCATGCTGTCAAAGGCTTTTTCCGGAGATTTGATGAATAGACTATCAAATTTTTTTGAGTATTCCTTGATTTGACGTTCTATTGATAGAGTTTGGGAGGAATCCAGTTGTGCAATACAAACAGTGCAAAACAGAATATAAACCAAAGATGAAAACTGTCTCATAACGTATTTAGAAATTGCGTTAAATCGGTCTCTTTATCCAAGCCCAATTTCTTTTTCAATCGATACTTGGATTTTAAGATACTATCCGGGAGGACATTCAAGGTGGCCGCAATCTCTTTGGTAGTAAGGTTCATGCGAAGAAAGGCTGCCAACCGTATTTCCTTTTCTGAAATATCCGGGTAAATCGTCTTTAACTTCTGATCAAAGTCGTTATGGACATCGGCAAAGTAACTTTTAAAGACCTCCCAATCCTTGTCTGATGCATTTTCTTTCTTCAGTAACATGACGATGCGCCTGAATTCCATCTTGAACTTCTCCGGAGAATTCTTGATATTTTCCAAGTTTTCCATGAGTTCCTGGATAAAGGTGTTCTTTTGCACCAAGTGTAAAGTCCGGCTAGCAAGCTCCTTTTGTTTGTGCTCGATTTCCTGCTGGTAAATAGCTTCCTGCTTTTCCCTTTCCGTCCTATTTTTCTTCATTCGTTGCCGAAAGCCAAAGAACAAAAGCCCGTAAACGGCTAGGGCAGATGCCATACCAACCGCATATAGTCCTTTGGTCAATTTATCTACCTTGGCCTTTTCGTTCAATGTGCTTATCTCTTCCTGCTGTAGAGCAATTTCCGTTTCTTTTTTTTCCGTTTCATAAAGTGTTTGGAGCTGTTCAATTTGTCTCGGACTTTTGGGTACTAAAAATACTATCCTTAATAAGGTTCATCTTCAGTATATCGTCTAGGGCTTTTTTGTCCATTCCCCATAATGCATAAGATTTTGACCGAAATCCGAGTGCATTCTTTAATTCATTTGCTTGCCCTACTGAATCTGCCCAATAAATGGCTCTATTCAAATGTAACAATGCTCTTTCTTGGTCCCTCATCAATGCATAAGTGTATCCCGGATGATATTCATGTACAACCTTATTAGCTACACTTTCATCGTGCTCTATGTCTTTTACCGATTCTTCAAAAGCTTTTAAGGCGTTGGTATATTGACCTTTTTCGCGCAATGCTATAGCTAAATTCCCCAAAGCCAGTGCCTTCGACTCATTAAAATCATGCGCATTAGATATTGTAATACTTTGTTCATAGCTTTTAATGGCTTCGTCATAATCCTTTCTATTTAAGTAAACGTTTCCAATATCTGACCATACATAGGATTGAAATAAATAATCACTTTCCTTTATATATATGGTATTAGCTTTATGGAGGTAATCCAGTGCGTCATCATAATCTTCTTCCTGATAATTGAGTTTGGCTATATTCCTATATACATCTGCACGCCTAAAAATGTCCCTAGGGATGGTATCCAAAACACTAAGGGCCTTTTTAAACCCTTTCATTGCATTTACAAAATCACCTTGTTCGTAAAAATGATAAGCCCTATTGTTCAGAGTCACCCCATAGTTAAGATAATCCCTTTCTTCCAAATTCATTGTTGCCACTGTATCCATAAGTAATATAGCCCTGGTATAATTTCCGTTCTGACCTTCGATCACTGAAATGTTTGCCATTGAGCTAGCCAAATTCCTTTGAATGGAGTACTCTTTTGACACAGAAATGGCTTTTTGGTAATAAAACAAGGCGCTATCCATAATTTGTAATGCTCCAAAGCCGTTTGCCTTCAGAAAATAGCCATCGGAAATACCTTCTCCATAATCGCTATGTATACTTATGGTAGATATCTTATTAGCAAAAGAGATGGATTTTCTTGAATCATTATACATGTGAAATTCAGCCAGCTGAGATAGTACATCAACACTATCTTTATAACTATCAGCCTGATTTAAGAGTTGATTTAAGCTATCCAATCTCTCGTTATTCTCTTGGGATAACAGAATTGAGCATGGGAACAACAAAAAAAACGCCATTTTTTTCGAAAGCCACATATTGGAAATCAATTAATCATTGTACTTACTACAAGTTAGCCTTAATTCCTACAAATTCAAGCCTGTCCATGCTTTGTCCATGATTTTTGACAAAATTCAAAAATTGAAATTTAATTTAAATTACTGATTTACAGTATTTTAAATAAATATTTTGAATAGGACTATTTTAAATGTCCATATCCAAAATTTACAATCTCTCATAAAGATGTCCATCTTTTGTCCATGGACAATTTTAGGTAAGGGCCTGATTTCGTGATAATTTCGGTGGTGTTGAATCCAATAAACCGTAAAATTATGAAAACAATCAATTTTAAAAACATGAACGGAATGTCCTTAACGTTGGCCATTCTTTTATTAGCAATCAGTTCTTGTAGCAAGGACACCATTGATGGCCCGGAGAAAAATGAAGGCGTGAGTGGCGTAGAGGCCGATAGTATTAACGCATATATCGCTAGACTATCCTATGATCCCGATGCTCTTTTAAATGTTCAAAGCACACCTGGATCAGAAACCCGGGTGGTGAGCAACAATTCAAGCAATAGTTTGGGCGAAGTAACCGAATGTAGGACCAACGAGTATGACATTCGTTCCAATTTTGAGGATGTAGCTATTTTCGACCCAACTTTGGGTGTGGTTTATCCTGGGGCCTTGGTAATAGGAAATAATCAGATGTTGGATGGTTCCCCACAACCGTTACAAATTGACCGGGCCGCCATGCAATTACGGCTAGACCTTCCAGGGATTGGTGAAAAAGGTACTTTAAACGTTGATAAACCGAATTATGGAACCGTCCAAACAGCGTTGGATGACGGATTAGAGTACTGGAATAGTGAAATTGCTCCCCAAGGATATGAAATTGCTTCCAACGCCTACTATGAGTCAACGACGGCGTATACGTCCCAACAGATGAGTTTAGACTTGGGAGTAGGCGTAGAGTGGGCAAGTGGTTCCTCGTTTGAATCACAATTCAGTTACAGTAGTACCTCACAAAAAAGGGTAGCGGCCATACTTTACAGACAGGTCTTCTATGAAGTAACCATGGTTACCCCGGATTCGCCTGCAGACGTTTTTGGAAGTTCAGTAGACCTTAACAGAGTTCAATCCTTAATGAACTCGGACACACCTCCAGCCTATGTAAGTTCCGTACAATACGGTAGAATAATTATGGTACGTATGGAAACCACCAGTACGGAAACAAGTGTAGAATTAGATGCCGCCTTGGAGTACGCCAGTATTGGGAAAGACGTTAATGCGGATGTAGAGGCTAAATACAAATCGATTTTGGAACAATCCACCATCAACGTGGTAACCATTGGAGGAAATGCCGAAGTGGCTTCACGCGTAATTACGGGAAGTGATGTGGCATCCTCAGGCGGGCTTAACTATGTAATTAATGAGGGAGCCCTTTATAGTAGAGATAATCCAGGAGCTCCTATAGCATATACAGTTAAGTATTTAAAGGACAATCGTGTTGCAAAAATGGGATATAATACGGATTACAGGATTGAAGAATGCCAAAAATATTCCTATGTACATAAAAATGCCAGATTGAAAAAAACAATCGGAGTGGATGTCCGGTTTAGATTTTCATATAAAGAAAAAGGAACTCAAACGACAAAACAGACCAGTTGGGAAAAGGTCGACAAGAACAACATATTCTTCAATATGGCCCCTCCGAACGGAGCACATGATGTTCATATTCAATTTGAATTTTGGGATCTTGTATGGAAAACCATGGGAGAGTACAATCCGGGGTATATAAGTAGCGAAAAATGCTATGAAGCCTATTGCTCCAAATCCTTCTTGGGAATCTGTACGGAATATACCATACGATCTGTTAGTTGTAATTAGCGTTTATGTTTTGAGAAATGCAGTCGGCCTCTCAAGTTGGGATTCAACAACTTGATGCCGGCTGTTTTTGTATGGACAGATGCAAATTTTGACTACTAAAATCGTATATGATAAAATGTATTCGTTTGAAAATCAATGTCTATTTTGATTTTTCAACCAAATCTAACTGGTCAATACTTACATTGGTAGTAAACATTCCATAATTTACTATTGCCTTTCCTTTTTCCAGGGAATCAATCGTGCCAACTGCCTTTCCATCCAACATTCGAACTCGATCTCCAACCTTAAAAATGGGTCGTGGTTTGTTTTTCTCCTTTTGAATAGATTTTTTCTTTTCAACCTTCTTCTTTTCGCGGATAACCTCGACCTCTTTTTGTACTTCTTGGGCCACCTCGGCCTTTTTGGCCCGTTCCTTTTTTGCTTCCGCTGCCGACTTTTTCTTGCGTTTGCTGTTTTCGGTCTCTACAATCCTAAGTAACTCGGAAATCAATGGTCGCTTCTTGTTGTTTTGAAAATATTTGTCCGCAGCAATATTGACTTTGTTGCCCAACTGAATCATTCGCTGGTCATGGTCATACAATTCTTGGTAATTCTCAAGTTTCGACTTTATCTTGGCATTTAATTTTTCCAACCGTTCCGCTTCTTCACGTGCCTTGTTTTCCTCTTCCTTGAGTTTGGAACCTGTTTCGGCCATTTTATTTCGTTCCTTTTGCAATTTGGCGATGGTGGCATCAAACCGAACCTTTCCACGCTCAATTTTCTTTTTGGCCTTGTTGATGAGCGAGTAGGGGATACCGTTTTTTTGAGCAACTTCAAAAGTAAAGGAACTTCCAGCCTGCCCTAAGATCAATTGAAAGGTAGGTTCCAGGGTCTTGCTGTCAAAAAGCATATTCGCATTGGTCGCATGTGGCAGTTCATTCGCAAGGGCCTTTAAATTGGCATAGTGGGTGGTAATCACTCCATAGGAACCACGTTCATAGAACACCTCCAAAAAGGTCTCCGCCAAGGCCCCGCCCAATTCAGGGTCACTTCCAGTTCCAAATTCATCTATTAAGAACAATGTCCTATCGTTGCATCGTTTCAAAAATTGATTCATGTTTTTAAGCCGATAACTGTACGTACTTAAATGATTTTCAATGGATTGGTTATCTCCAATATCCGTCAATATCTTTTGGAAAAAGCAGACTTCGCTACGTTCATGCACCGGAATCAATAATCCACTTTGAAGCATAACCTGCAAAAGTCCTATAGTTTTTAAGGTGATACTTTTCCCCCCGGCATTTGGATCAGAAATCACTATGATTCGGTTCTCCGGATGCAACTCTATGGTCTGTGGAAAGGTTTTTTCCCCCTTTCTCAAATTGCTCAGAAAAAGTAGAGGATGATAGGCATCCCTTAAGAACATCCTTCTAGTATTGTTCAATGAAGGCTTTAGAGCATTGATATCTTGTGCGTACTTCGCTTTTGCCGCTGTAACGTCTACCTGTGTCAAATAATCCTGATAATCGCTTAAAAGCGCTCTAAATGGTCTTATCTGATTTGTTAGCTGGTTTAATATGCGTTGTATTTCTTCCTTTTCGTCAAATTCAAGATTATTAAGTTCCCTACTGTATTTCAAGGCGGCCTCCGGTTCTATGTAGACAATACTTCCCGTTTTGGATGTACCCATGACCGCTCCACGTACTTTTTTCCGATACATGGCCTTTACCGCCAACACTCTCCTGTTGTCAACCACAGATTCCCTGATTTCATCCAAATAATCAGAAGATTGATAGGTTCCCAAGGCTGCACTGAAGCTTTGACTTATCTTTCCCCGTACCTGATTTATTTGTCTCCGTATGCGCAATAGGTTTTCTGAAGCATTGTCCTTTACTTCTCCAAAGCGGTCAATGACGTTGTTCACAAGGTCCGGAATTTCCTTATTAGGTTCCAGTTCCGAGGCGACATTATGTAAAAGGGGATAATATTCCTGAAACTTTTTGAAAAACTTTTGATGGGTCAGCACGGTATCGCAGATACTGGCGATACGTTTAAACCCCTGTAGTTCTAACGTAGTGTTTTCGATTTTCAAAAGTCTCAGCTCACCGTTGATGCCGTCAAAACCATGGTTGGGTATGCTATTCTCACTAATCAATGATGATAAGTATTCGGAGGTCAATCCTAGGGAATGCTCCATCCGGGCTTCAGTCCCGTAAGGTATTATTTCCAATGCCGATTCTTTGCCCAACGGAGTATTGCAGCGTGCGGAAATCTGCTGTAACACTTTAGGGAATTCAAGGTCTTGAAGCGTTTTAGGATGAATCTGAGCCACAAAATAGGTTTAAATCGCCGCAAAGGTAATTATTGCCTCGAATATAGGAAATACGTGCTGTAGTTGCCTATATCAGAGCCCTGTTCGATGAAAAACACAATATTGCGCCTATTTTTTTGTTATAGAGAAAAGATTTTCAGTCTGTTACCTTATTCGGAAATCAAAATAGCAGTAAGAATATGAAATATATTTCCCAAGTTTTGATAGTTTTTACACTCACGATTTTAGGGGTAGGGTGCTCTACCACCAAAGAAGTGGCCATAACTTTCAAAGAACCTTCACCGGTAACCCTAACTAATGAAATCAAAACTATTGGTATCATTGATGCTACGGAACAATCATTGGTAAAATTGGAGGGCCAAAGTAACCTTGACGCTGTGGCCGCAAGTGATGAACAATGGCTCAGTGTTAATGGAACAGAAGCCAGTATTGAAGGTTTACTGGACGCCCTTTCTAAAGACAGAAGATTTCAAGGGGTCAAACTCATTGATAGGTCGGATATCGCCAAAAGCTTAGGATCGG
The DNA here is from genome assembly GCF_025244665.1 of Maribacter litopenaei. Taxonomy (GTDB): domain Bacteria; phylum Bacteroidota; class Bacteroidia; order Flavobacteriales; family Flavobacteriaceae; genus Maribacter; species Maribacter litopenaei. Next base: position 1,838,989 of record NZ_CP104205.1, read on the forward strand.
TGCAGTTGGATCAGGCTACTTGGAACAAAATTGGTGAATTGTGCAAAGAAAACAAGGTGGATGCCATATTTGCGCTGGCGCATTTCGATGTAGACACCAGACTAACGGTTAGAAAGGCCACTATTACGGAGACGGATCTCATGCGAACGCAACAGCGGGTAAAAGGACAGGAAATCACCATGGAAACCCTCATTGAAAATGGCTGGAGAATTTTTGATCCCAACAAAAAGGAAATAATCGATGAAATAGTAACCAATGACCAGCTAATAACATCATCACAAGGAAAGGACTTAACAGAAGCCTTCAATAATTTAGGCGGCCGGAGACAGAGTGCCTTGGACTTCAGCAAAAATACGGGTGTGGCTTATGGACAGAGGCTGTTGCCCTATGAACAACAAGTACTGAGGGAATATTTTGTGAAAGGAGACAAAGGGCTCAATGAGGCCCACGTATTAATTCAAGAGGGACAAATAGCCGAAGCTAAAAACAGATTGAAGCCTTTGGTTATGGATGAAAATACGGATCTTGGCAGCAAGGCAAGTTACAACCTTGCCGTTTTAAACGAGTATCAGGGAGATGTAGAGGCAGCCGTTGAATGGACATTAAAATCTATTGAATTAAAAAGAAGACCTTTAAACGAAGAATATTTGAAGATCCTCAAAAGCCGACAAACAAAGAATATATTGCTTCAGCAACAATATCCGGAAATAGGCTCCTTGGACTGAATCCTATAAATACTTTCTGCTGACATATTTCAATAAATTGTCAGATATCCATTTCCCGTGAAATGGCTCCATAATGACGTTTGGGTACCATGGAATTCCGAATCCTAATTAAAATCAAGACAATTTAATGGGCCTCCGAAGTTGCTGCCCAAATATCCTGTTGTTCCCTAGTTGGTTTTAAGATTGGTTGTATTTGAGGCTTTATACGGATATATTCCCTGAGTCGGTAGGATTCCAAAACGTCTGCCATATCCATGGTCTCTTTGCTTGAAAGCTGCTTAAATAGTTCGTATTTCGCCATTGGGGAAAGGGAGTCATCGTTTTCAATCGCCTTTTTCTTCACTAAAAATTTGGCAATTGTTCCTTGAAATTCCAAGGCCTGTTCTGTCCCCATGACCAAACGAGGCTGGTATTTTGCAGTAATATCCACTGCCTCCGAGCGTATCTTACCATCTATCTTAAGGGCATATAAAGTTTGGCCCGATAATCGAAATGAATAGAAAACGACAATAACCGTTATTAACACCGTTTTCAAAATAAAGTTTTTCTTCATAACAAACCAGGTATTAATGGATATAAAATGTAAGGATTTTATGCCTTTTTGTCAAGTATATAATTCCTAAGGCCCATAAATACAAGGAGTACCTTCATTTAGGTTTGCGATTCACTGTATTAAAACTAGCTTTGTCAAAAAAGACAATTAGAATTATGAATGTACGAATGGAATCGGGTTGGAAGTCTCAACTAAAGCCGGAATTTGAGAAGCCGTATTTCACGGAATTGATTCAATTTGTAAAGGAGGAATACTCCCAACATACTTGTTATCCCAAGGGAAGCGACATATTTGCGGCATTTGACCATTGTACCTTTGAAAATACCAAGGTTGTAATACTGGGCCAAGACCCCTATCATGGTCCTGGTCAAGCCAATGGCCTATGTTTTTCCGTCAAGGATGGAATTCCGCATCCTCCTTCTTTAGTTAATATTTTCAAGGAAATCGAAAACGATTTACAACAGCCTTATCCAAAAAGCGGAAATCCGGAGAGATGGGCCGATCAAGGAGTACTCTTATTGAATGCAGCATTAACTGTACGAGCCCACCAAGCGGGCAGTCATCAGGGTAAAGGATGGGAAACATTTACGGATGCCGTCATTAAAACCTTGTCCAACAAAAAGGAGCATATTGTGTTTTTGCTATGGGGTGGCTACGCCAAGAAAAAATGACATTGATCGATTCCAAAAGACATCATGTCTTGACATCGGGGCATCCGTCGCCACTAAGTGCCAATAGGGGGTATTGGTTTGGAAACCGTCATTTTTCAAGTTGTAATAAATTATTATCCCAATGGTACAATAAAACGATTCAATGGTAAGTTGTATGTGTAAGTAAAATTTGTAGTATTTACATAGAAAATTCTTAATTAACCTAAAGTAAACTCCCCCTAACTATGAAAAAGTTTGAAAACATACACTCTATCCTGTTGATTGATGATGATGAATCGAGCAATTTTCTTCATTCGATATTCATAAATAAATTAGGCCTTGATATTGAAATAAATACCGCCCTGAACGGTCAAGAAGGACTAGATTTCATATTGGAGAAAGGGCTAGAAAAGTTATCTCTGCCTTGCATGGTCATGTTAGATCTTAGAATGCCAATAAAGGATGGTTGGGAATTCATGCGAATGTATGAGGAACAGGTTCCCGAGGAACTAAAGGAACAATTGGTAATAGTTTTGGTCACCGTTAGCGATAACCAGGAAGATAGGGATAGGGCAGAGGCCAATCCTTACATCATGGATTACGCCCAAAAACCATTATCTGACAGCACATTTAAAAAACTGATCGCTAAGCACTTCAGCTTGGAGCAAGTAGTTTAGTCCAGGGCCAAATAACTTTCTACCGGTAATTTATTGTCAATAAGTTTTAGTTTTAACAAGGTTTCCAATACATTTTCCAAAGTGTTGGGGGAAAGTTGTTTTTGGCTCCATGCCGTTTTGGACAACCATTCTTGAATATCCTCCAATTTTTGACCATATCTATTAGCAAGGGTACGGTCAATACTGGGGATACTTTTAAATTCCGAGGTGTAGAGATCGATGATTTCCTTTACATGATCGATAAGATTTGGGGATTGTTCCAAGAATTTATGCGTAGCAACCAGCATAAAACAGGGCCAAGGTGTTGGACAATCTCCCAATCTTCTAAATATACCCTTATCTACCAGTGGTTTTGTGGTAAAGTGTTCCCACATAAAATAGTCGGCACTGCCTTCAGTAAGGCTCAGAACGGCACCGTCGAGATTGTTTATGACCTCGAATCGCAGTACATCAGGGTCCCAGCCCTCATTACGGGCCTGCACATAGGCCATTAAATGACTTCCACTTCCATATCTGCTAATGGCCGCCCTAGCACCCTTTAAATCGCTTAATTTCTTAAAATTGCTTTTAAAACCTACATGAACTCCCCAGAGCAGTGGAGAAGCAATATATTCCTGGATAATTTTGACCGGGTTTCCTTCTGTTATACTTTTAACGATACCTTCGGTAAGAATAATGGCCAAATCAGATTCCCCTTCGGCCAACATTTGACACATCTTTCCAGTGCCCTCAGGAATATCTTCCCATTGTAGGTCAATTCCACGCTGTTCAAAGGCCCCTTCCTCTATGGCCAAATGCCATGGTAGATTAAAATGTTCCGGAACACCTATTATTTTGACTTTTTTCAATTTGCAGCTATTTTCTCGGAGCGTAAATTTAATCAGTTCTTGTACTGAAGCTTCGGATTTTTGGAAAATTCCTCGGTAACGCGATTGGCTAAAATACAATTAAGGGAAACAGCCTGATGACCCAACAAATTGGAAAGGGCATAAATACCGAGATGTTTCCATTTCCAAGTTGGTAATCACCTTACCATCGTAGCGAAAGTCCGTGATACACTTTGTAAATTGATTCACACTGGGCATGAGCCTAAGACTCCTTCCCTGGGATGCATAAAATCCTGTATTTGTTGTTGTTACACCTAATCGTATACGATTTAAACTGAAAATATCCGCCAATTCCTTGTCACATTCCACGATATAGGGTCTTGACTTTTTGGGTGACCAATTGGTCTGACGTATAAATTCTTCCTCCATTTCTCCAAAGCCATTCAAATCGTTGTTATAAAAATGAAGTAGCCCGTCGAAACCTACCGCAAGCTCCGTCAATATCCAAGAATCGATGGGAATATCGGCCTGTATTGCCCCGAAGTTCCAATCCTGATTATTTTTAATCGTATACGATTTTTACGAACCTTTCTTGTGTTAAAATCTATATTAACAAGGGCGTCTAACTCGTTTAAAACGATATCAATATTATCAGTTCCTATTCCTGTGGAAATAACACTGATTCGTTTCCCGTTTAAAACCCCAGTGTGAGTCACAAACTCCCTTTTCGCCTTCTTTATTTCTATTGAATCGAAATGATTGGACACCTCAGATACGCGATCCGGGTCGCCCACGGTAATAATGGTTTCTGCAATGTCTTCTGGTAATAGATTGAGATGGTAAATGCTGCCGTCGGCATTTAGTATAAGCTCGGAAGGGCTTAGGTGCATTCTAGAGTTTTAATATCCTTTTGGAATCTGTATTGTACAGGAAATCATATTTTAAGGCACCACCCAAATACACATCATTATCCTGAATGCAAGAATAATAACTAGTTTGCCCATCAAGGATATCCTTTCCTTTTTTTGTTAACCTCACAGGGTTCAAGGAGGTAAATAGTGGTTTAAGACGTTGTAGCGCCCTTTCATATTGAGAATCACCAAAACCTAGATTTCCTTGGTTTTTTAGAATGGTACTTAAAAACTCGCCTTTGGATTTCGGTTTTTTATCAATGGCCAATTGGAGAATATTATTTTCCATTTCGTTCAAGCCATTGGCAATACTGGGAAATCGTTTTAAATGGGTCTTTACGGCATCCCCCAAATAAGCAAAGTTGTAATCATTGAAATCCGTAAGGTTTTCCAATCGAATCGGATTGTTACTGCAGTACAGTTGCCATACGTAATCGGCATATTCCACATCGTCCTGATTCAAGACTACTTTGTTATCATATAACTTTAAAAGTTGTTCGTCAGAAAGTTCATTTAGCGCATATAACCTATCGGATTCATCCTCTTTACCGCTGCACACCAATGAAATTTCCGCATATCTTCTATTGGTAAGGAGCCAACTTATAACGGCCAACATGTTTACTTGGCAAAAAAGGTCATACTCAAACCAAAGCACAATTTGATCCTGCTGCTTATGGTTACAGAGGGAACGGTATTCCTTTAGTGTTTTTTCTATAAACCAGGATTTGGAAACCTTATAATTTTTGTGCAAGAACTCAAACCTTGTTTTCCGGAAAGACTCACTACCTACGGTCGTGAGTGTTTTTCCCTCACACAGCATTTCCCGCCATGTAATGATATCTCCTTTTATATTTAACTTTTTGAGACGGTCGGTGAAAGCGTCTCCGTTCGTAATGTGCAGAAGGGAACTCATTTCCGATGTAAGGTTTATGTTAAGCGATTAAAAGTAAGGTTTAATGTAAAAAAACAAAAGAATTTAACAGAAAAAGACGCAACCCTTTTTCCAATCCTACATTATAAAGGGTTTTTATCCTCCAACTCTTTTAACATTGAAGCCCTTTTCTTTGAGAATGTCCATTATTTTATCCCTATAATCACCCTGTATGATGATTTGGTCATTTTTAAAACTTCCGCCCACACTAAGCCTTGTTTTTAATTCCTTGGCCAATTTCTTGAAGTCACTGTCCGCCCCGGTATACCCTTCAATAATAGTGATGGGCTTTCCTTTTCTTTTTTCATATTTACAGATCATTGGGGTTTCCTGAAGCCAAATATCGCTCTTCGTTACTTCTTCCGGGGTTTCTTCCGGTTCGTGGTCGGAAATAAGTTTTTAAGCTGATCTTTTAAATCCATAATTATTTTTTAATCAGTCCCAATTCTATCAAGCGCTCATGCAGGAATTCACCAGCCGTAATGTCCTCATAGCGTTTAGGATGCTCCTCATCGATACAGTTTTCCAAGCAATTCAGGGACATCTCACTAATGGGATGCATAAAAAAAGGAACGGAATAACGGGAAGTGCCCCACAATTCCCTTGGAGGATTCACCACTTGGTGAATCGTGGACAAAAGTTTGTTGTTGGACAGCCTGGAGAGCATATCCCCAACGTTAATCATTAGCTCATCAGGTTGGGCAATGGCATCTACCCATTCACCTTTGTGGTTTTGAACCTGAAGCCCCTTTCCATGGGCTCCCATCAATAGGGTAATTAGGTTAATGTCCCCGTGAGCGGCGGCTCTTACGGCATTTTTAGGCTCCGAAGTAATGGGGGGATAATGGATAGGCCTTAAAATCGAGTTTCCGTTTTTTATGAATTCATCGAAATAGTTCTCTTTTAAATCCAAGTGAATAGCAAGGGCGCGCAACACATATTTTGCCGTTTTTTCGAGCATTTTATAGGTCTCCTTTCCAACCTCGTTGAATTTGGGGAGTTCATCTACCGTTACATTATCCGGATATTCCTCCTTCAATTTTGGGTTGTCCTCCACATACTGACCAAAATGCCAAAACTCCTTTAAATCACCCTCTTTACGGCCCTTGGCGTGTTCCTTGCCAAAAGAAGTGTAGCCCCTTTGCCCGCCAATTCCTTCAATTTCATATTTGTCTTTGATCTCCTGCGGAAGGTTAAAGAATTTTTTAATTTCCGAATAAAGACTATCTACCAACTCATCGGATAGAAAATGGCCTCTTAATGCCACAAAACCTATATTTTCAAAAGCTTCCCCAATTTCCTTTACAAACTTTTGTTTTCTTTCAGGGTCGCCCGATATAAAATCCTTTAAATCAACACTGGGTACTAAACTCATAACTAAATTATTAGCAATATTTGACAAAGCTACAAATTCTTGATCAGATCAGAAGTGTTGTAAACATAACAATGTAATGTGTTTTTTGTTACATTTAAACCCTAAATAAAACAACTATTCCCTCTATGGATTTTAAAGGTTTTCAGGTAGATGATGAATTGAAGTTAGCGCTATACCGATCCATGTTAAAACCTCGAATGATCGAGGAAAAAATGTTGATTTTATTGCGACAAGGTAAAATTTCCAAATGGTTTAGTGGAATTGGGCAGGAGGCCATTTCGGTGGGTGTTGCCACTGCATTGGAAACCGATGAGTATATTTTGCCTATGCACCGTAATTTGGGCGTATTTACGACCCGCAATATTCCCTTACATAGACTTTTTTCGCAATGGCAGGGAAAAATGGGAGGTTTTACCAAAGGTAGGGACTCGAAGTTTTCATTTTGGTACCCAAGAATTCAAAATAATAGGCATGATCTCCCATCTTGGATGCACAAATGGGGGTGGCAGATGGCATTGCTCTTGCTCACAAACTAAGAAAGGAACAAAAGGTTACTGCCGTATTTACCGGTGAAGGAGCGACAAGTGAAGGGGATTTTCACGAGGCATTGAATGTTGCGGCCGTTTGGGATTTACCGGTAATCTTTTGCGTAGAAAACAATGGTTATGGTTTATCCACACCCACCAATGAACAGTATAAATGTGAGCATATTGCGGATAAGGGAATTGGTTATGGCATGGAATCCCATATAATTGATGGCAATAATATCTTGGAGGTATTTACCAAGGTAAATGACATTTGTATCGATATAAGACAACATCCGCGACCCGTCTTGTTGGAATTTAAGACGTTTCGAATGCGTGGGCATGAAGAAGCCAGTGGAACCAAATATGTTCCGGAGGAATTGATGGAGGCTTGGGCCTCAAAAGATCCTCTCGGACAACTATGCCAAATACCTAAGAACATCCGGAGTATTGAGTGACACTCTTGATGCATCGTACAAAGAAGAAATACTCCAGGAAATAGATGAGAATCTAAAACAGGCCTTCGAAGAGAGATCCATTACTCCAAATTTAAGTAATGAATTAGGTGATGTGTATCAAAATTTTGATTATAAAGAGGTTAAACCTTTAATTCACAAGAGAAATATTCGCTTCGTCGATGCCATTTCACAAGGTCTTAAATCCGCCATGGAGAAATATGACAACTTGGTCATTATGGGTCAGGATGTGGCCGACTACGGTGGAGTTTTTAAAATTACCGATGGTTTCGTAGATGCATTTGGTAAGGAACGTGTTAGAAACACGCCTATTTGCGAATCGGCCATTGTATCCACCGCCATGGGGCTTTCCATAAATGGAATGAAATCGGTCGTCGAGATGCAGTTCGCGGATTTTGCTAGTAGTGGCTTTAATCCAATTGTCAACTATTTGGCCAAAAGCCATTACCGATGGGGCGAAAAGGCAGATGTCGTCATTAGAATGCCTTGCGGGGGCGGGGTAGGTGCCGGTCCGTTCCATTCCCAAACCAATGAGGCCTGGTTTACGAAGACCCCTGGGCTTAAAGTGGTCTATCCTGCATTTCCTTCAGATGCAAAAGGGCTATTGGCTACGGCCATCGAAGACCCCAATCCGGTACTTTTCTTTGAACACAAAGCACTATACCGTAGTATTTACGAAGATGTACCGGTGAACCATTACACGTTACCCTTTGGCCAGGCCAACCTATTGAAATCGGGTGGGGAGATTACTATAGTTACCTATGGTGCCGGTGTGCACTGGGCTTTGGAGACTTTGGAAAAACATCCTCAAATCGGTGCAGACCTCCTGGATTTAAGAACTTTACAGCCTTTAGATACGGATGCTATTTACACTTCAGTCCGTAAAACAGGGAAGCTCCTTATTTTACAGGAGGATAGTCTCTTTGGAGGGGTGGCAAGTGATATATCGGCATTGGTAACTGAACATTGTTTTCAATACCTAGATGATCCCTATAAAGCGTGTGGCAAGTTTAGATACCCCCATCCCATTTAATACATCCTTAGAAAAACAATACCTTCCCAAGTCCAGATTCGAACAGGGATTATTGGATTTGGTCGCGTTTTAGTATTTCCGTTAACAAAAAACGGTATCGAGCGAATGACTTTTATTTCTTTGGCTAACCTTTGTCATAGATGAATTGATATTATCCAATAATACATCCAAGAGTATACTTGGCATCGTATATAGGATAATCTAAAAACAATGATATTTATGAAAAAAGTAATAGTTCTTATGGGGGTAGTGGCAATGATGCTTTCCTCTTGTTCCATTTCCAAGGATGCCGAAGCAAACGAAACCTGCTTAGTGGAACTTGGGCGTTAAACGATGTCTCTTTTGAAAACAATACAGGTAATTTTAAGGCCGTGTTGTTCAACGATGTGGAGGATATCTGCCTTGAAGGCAGCGAATGGTTCTTTAGGGACAATAATAGTACAGGAAGATATACCATCGCACCATCCACTTTATGTAATGGCGGGGACAGGTATATTAGATGGTCTGTAGTGGAAAGAGCGGAAAACTACACTAGCCAGTTACAATTCAAGTTTATAGATGAGAGAAACAAAGATATCTCCGGTGGTCTTGGGTATCGCCTTAACATTGAAACCTTGACAGAGAATATGATGGTTCTAAAATCAAATGTTCAGGTCGATGGACAACCTGTTACCGTAGTCTATAATTTTACTAAAAAATAAACCCCAATCATAAAAAATAGAGAAAGATGAAATCAAGAATAATAAAAAATACAAGTTACGTGTTGGCCCTGGCCATGGTTATGAGCTGTAGCACCGTTAAAAATGCCAATAAAACACAAAAAGGCGCTGTTATAGGTGCCGCTGGTGGTGCCGTTATTGGCGGTGTTATCGGAAATAATGTAGGGGATGGGAACAATACGGCCCTAGGAGCTATTTTAGGTGCGGCCATTGGTGGCGCTGCCGGCGGTTACATCGGTAATAGAATGGATAGACAGGCAGAGCGAATTGAAGAAGAAATACCTGGAGCAGAAGTTAAAAGGGTAGGAGAAGGTATTAATGTTACCTTCAATGAGGATGCCGGTGTCTATTTTGACACTAATAAATCCGATGTAAAAGGGACCTCGGCGACCACTTTGGATAAATTGGCAGGTATCTTTAAGGAATATCCGAAATCCAATATTTTAGTAGAAGGCCATACTGATAGTGCAGGTCCTGACGAATATAACATGAACCTTTCCAAACAAAGGGCTACTTCTGTGACCAATTATTTGGTGACTAAAGGAATTGACCCTTCCAGGTTTACCACCAAATGGTATGGTGAGAACCAACCTGTAGGAGATAATAGCACCGTAGAAGGAAAAGCTAAAAACCGTAGGGTGGAATTGGCCATTATCGCAAGCGAAGAACTTAAGGAAGAAGCCGTACGGCAGACAAAAGGATAATACTTTTGAAGACCATAAAATTAAATCCCTGCCAAGTGCAGGGATTTTTTTTGCTTTGCGTATTTTCAGGAAGTGAACGAACATCAAATTATAATCGTGGGAGGTGGCTTGGCGGGTTTAACTGCCGCTATTGCCCTTTCTAGGTATGAATATGATATTGCCGTTTTTGAAAGTACCCCATATCCACACCATAAAGTTTGCGGCGAGTACCTTTCCAATGAAATTCTAACATACCTGAATTTTTTAGAAATTGACCTATTGGCCGTGGGGGGCAAAACTATTTCTAGATTTGAAATTAGCAGTAGTAAGGGAATAAAGGCAGAATGTCCATTACCCATGGGAGGTGTGGGAATTAGTAGGTATGCGTTGGACTACCAATTGTATCAAACCGCACAACGCAAGAATGTTACTTTTTACTTTGAGAAAGTTTTGAATATTGGATTTGATGGACATATGTTCACTGTAGCAAGCAGGGAAAGGAAGGTAACCGCACCCATTGCAATAGGGGCCTATGGAAAACGATCAGGACTGGACAAAACCTTGGACCGTGCCTTTATACAAAATAAAAATAATTGGTTAGCCATAAAATCACACTATAAAAATTCCAATTTTCCGGATGATTTAGTGGCGCTCCATAATTTCAAAGGAGGGTATGGAGGACTGTCCAAAACCGAAACTGGTCATGTGAACTTTTGCTATTTAGTGAACTACCCAATTTTTAAAACATGTGATGGAATAGAGGATTTCAATGAAAAGGTGGTTTCAAAAAATTCATATTTAAAGCAATTCCTAAAAGCGGCCAAACCTGTCTTTGAAACTCCATTGAGTATTGGTCAGATTTCATTTGAAGAAAAGGAGCCGGTGGTAAACCATGTGTTGATGTGTGGTGATACGGCTGGGTTGATTCATCCGTTATGCGGTAACGGTATGGCCATGGCCATTCATGCCGGTAAACTGGTTTCTGAAAGTGTACATGGGTTTTTTGACAAGTCAAGTATGGGTCGTCAAAATATGGAGGAGGCCTATCGAAGTGCTTGGAACCGTCATTTTAAAAACAGGCTTCGGTACGGACGTTATTTTCAGGAAATATTGTTAAATGAAACACTATTGCATTGGGGTATTTCAACTTTGGGGCAATCCAAATCCTTACTAACCAATTTGATTGCCAAAACCCACGGAAAAATGGTCTTACCATGATAGATTGTACCACCGTAAGTACCCAAAAAGAGCTTATGGATACCTTTCAGGGCACCACCAAGGACCTGGAAGCACTTTTAGCCGATATTAATCGGGTCAACAGGCTGTTAGGGGGAATCCATATTACATCAGAAGCCATATTTAGGCTGATTCAAGAAAACCATAAAGAATCGTATACGATTTTGGATGTGGGTTGTTCGGATGGGGATATGCTCAGAAAGCTCGCTTTGAGGGCCAAAAAGAAGAATGTACATGTAAACTTCATTGGACTTGACCTCAATGAACAGGCATTGGAAATTGCCGGACAAAAATCCAAGACTTTTCCCGAAATCACCTATCTAAATCAAGATGTTTTTACCTTGGAATCGATGGAGGTAGATATTGTCATAACGACATTGACCTTACATCATTTTAATGATACAGAAATCCCTATTTTTTTGGAAAGGTTTACTAAAATGGCGCATTTAGGGGTTATTATTAATGATTTACATAGAAGTCCGTGGGCCTATTACCTTTTTAAGGCATTTAGTGTTATTTTTATTAAAACGTCCACAGCAAAACATGATGGACTAGTATCTATTTTAAGAGGATTTAAAAAGAAAGAATTGCAAATATTTTCCGACCTATTGCCTAAGAAACAAAATGAGATAACTTGGAGATGGGCCTTTAGGTATAGTTGGATTATAAAGAATTAGAAAAAGCCTACATGAATACAACCAAAATAGTGACCGTATCCAAGGCCTTACCCCCATATTCCAGCGAGACCAAGGAAATCATTCCATTTGTTAACGATTGGCTGCAAGAACAGGATGATCGTTTCAAGCGCAAAGTGGTAAAGATATTTGAAGGTGCGGCAGTGGATAGACGCTATGGGATAATGCCGGTTAAGGACGTATTTACTTCCACTTCCTTTGAGGAAAAGAACAGGATATATGTGGAAGCGTCCAAAAAATTAGGCCAGCAAGCACTTACAAAGGCATTGGCCACTGCAGATTGGTCTGCGGACTCCTTGGATTACATTATCACCGTAAGCTGTACGGGCATTATGATACCCTCATTGGATGCCTATTTGATCAATGCATTGGGCTTAGGGCAAGATGTGATCCGCTTGCCCATAACGGAAATGGGCTGTGCTGCTGGCGTTTCAGGATTGATATATGCCCATAATTTTTTAAGATCCAATCCCAATAAACGAATTGCCTTGGTCGCCGTAGAAAGTCCTACGGCCACTTTTCAACTGAATGATTATTCCATGGCCAATATGGTAAGTGCGGCTATTTTTGGTGACGGGGCTGCCTGTGTATTACTATCCTCCGAGGAAATGGCGCAAGGGCCGTCCATCATAGGGGAGGAAATGTATCATTTTAGGGATACCACACATCTGATGGGTTTTGACTTGGTCAATAGTGGGCTTCAAATGGTATTGGATCCCACAGTACCCGAGACAATAGCCCATTACTTTCCGGATATTGTACATCCTTTCTTGGCAAAGTACGGTAGTAGCATTGAAAAAGTGAATCACCTTATTTTTCATCCGGGGGGACGGAAAATCGTCCGGACCGTGGAAGGTCTTTTTGGTTCTTTGGGCAAAAACATAGACGACACCCGGGAAGTATTACGGTTATTCGGTAATATGAGTAGTGTCACGGTTCTTTATGTGTTACAACGATTTCTAGAACGTGAACTTCCCTCAGGTGAACAGGGTATGGTCTTGAGTTTTGGTCCTGGATTTTCGGCACAAAGAGTATTATTGGAGTGGTAATTTATAAATAAGCAACATGAGCAGGGATTGGGCGATTATTTTGGGAGGCAGCAATGGTTTGGGCCTGGCTACGGCCAAGAAATTGGCAGCAAACCAATTCAACATCATAATCGTACACAGGGATAGAAGAACCCAAATGCAGTCCATCGAAGCGGAATTCAAGGAAATATTGGCACAAGGTGTTCATTTCAAGCCCTTTAACAAGGATGCCATTAACAGTGAGAAACGTCTAGAATTATTGACGGATATAGAAGAACTCCTTCCGGAGGGACATAAAATAAAGGTACTGATCCATAGCATTGCTAAGGGAAACCTTAAACCTATGTATGCTGACGGGGCATCGACACTATCGCATGAGGACATCAACATTACCTTTGAAGCCATGGCCTTAAGCCTGTATGACTGGACCAAGGAATTGGTGGAACGGGAGCTTTTATCGAAGGATTCGCGAATAATCGCATTTACAAGCGAGGGTAATAGCAAAGTCATGCCTGGATATGGGGCAGTTTCCGTAGCCAAAGTGGCCTTGGAAGCACTTACCCGAAATATTGCCCTTGAATTCGCGCCTATAGGCATAAAGGCAAACTGCGTACAGGCCGGAATCACGGAGACCAAATCATTAGCTATGATTCCCGGGTATGAGAAGTTGATGCAAAATGCCTTGAAACGAAATCCCCAAGGTAGATTGACCACTCCGGAAGATGTAGCAAATGCGGTGTACTTATTGACCACGGAGGAGGCAAAATGGATAACGGGAACCGTACTAAAGGTAGATGGAGGGGAAAGTTTAAGATAGGATATGACGTATAAAGACATCATATCACTGCTACCCTACGAGAAGCCCTTTTTGTTCGTGGATGATCTTTTTGAAGTTACGGAGGAAGGAGCTAAAGGAACATTTTGCTTTCACAAGGAACTCGATTTTTATAGGGGGCATTTTAAGGACAGGCCAGTGACACCCGGGGTATTGCTGACGGAGTGCTGTGCGCAAATCGGTCTCGGTCTGTTTGGGTATTTTTTTGATGAATGAACAGAACTTGGATTCACAAAATATACTAATTGGTATGAGTAGTTCGGAAATGGAATTTTTACAACCTGTTTTTCCTGGTGAAACAGTCACTGTAGTTTCCAAAAAAATATACTATCGGTTTCATAAATTAAAGTGCGAGGTAAAAATGTACAACGAAGAGATGGAATTGGTCTGTAAAGGCGTCCTATCCGGTATGCTAAAGGTTGCCGATAATGGGTAGGCGTGTCGTCATTACCGGCATGGGTGTGTGTGCCCCAAATGGAGTGGGCCTTTCCGAATTTAGCAAAGCCCTATATCAGGGTAAATCAGGAATCCGCTTTCAATCCAGGCTAAAGGCCTTGGAGTTTGGCTGTCAAATTGCAGGCGAACCGCTTATAAAGGACAATCTATTGGAACAGTATTTTACCCCCTTGCAATTGCGCGGTCTAAATGCCTCAGGGTTGGTATATGGTGTCATCGCAGGAAAGGATGCTTGGGACGATGCCGGTTTAAAGCCCAATATAGGGAAGAGTCCCAATTGGGACCATGGAATCATCTTTGGTACGGGAATGTCCGGTGCGGACAAGTTTCGGGAGGCCATTTATAAAGTGGACAATAAGGAGGTACGACGTCTAGGTAGTACAACGGTCGTACAGACCATGACCAGTGGTATCAGTGCTTATCTAGGCGGTATGTTAGGTTGTGGAAATCAGGTGACTTCCAACTCATCAGCCTGTACCACAGGTACAGAAAGTGTTCTTATGGCCTATGATCGTATTGCCTCCGGAAAGGCGGAGGTTCTGCTAACAGGCAGTTGTAGTGATAGTGATCCCTATATTTGGGGAGGATTCGACGCCATGCGTATCCTGCCGAGGGATTATAATGATGATCCCGGGGCCGCCAGCAGACCCATGAGTGCTTCGGCCCAAGGATTTGTTCCTGGCAGTGGGGCAGGGGCCCTGGTATTGGAGTCCTTGGAAAGTGCCAAAAAGCGAGGAGCAAAAATATATGCGGAAGTACTGGGAGGGGAAATTAATAGTGGGGGCCAGGTAGGCGAAGGATCCATGACCGCTCCCAACAGTGAAGCGGTGCAGCGTTGTATACAAAGGGCTGTTCAAAATGCAGGTATACAGCCCAAAGATATCGATGCTATCAATGGACATTTAACGGCGACCACCAAAGATGCCCTTGAGATTTCCAACTGGAGTAAGGCCCTAGGGTTGCAAGGGGAACGGTTTCCGTATATCAATTCATTTAAAGGTATGATAGGCCATTGTATAGCGGCGGCCGGCAGTATTGAATGTGTGGGAAGCATTTTGCAATTGGAGGAAGGGGTCATTTATGGGAACATTAATTGCGATGACCTTCATCCGAGAGATTACCAAAATTATATCCACTCATAGGATTCCACAAAAAACGATTCCATACCGTCCTAAAATTATCGCAAAGGCAAGTTTTGGTTTTGGAGATGTGAATGCGTGTGTTATTTTTAGTTCCTTTACTACGTAGAACAACTATTCATACATGCAAGAAACGGAAAAATACCAAAAATTAAAGGACATCATTCAAATCTATCTACCGGAGGATGTTTCCGTAAACGATATTCAACCTTCCAGTAATTTTGTCACCGAGTTGAACATCAATTCGGCCAATCTAGTGGACATTATTTTGGATGTAGAGGATACTTTTGATATCCGTCTCGGAAAATGAGGATATGAACCAGATGCAGACCGTGCAGGACGCCCTTGGGATTATCGATAGTAAACTAACAAAATAATATGGATAGGTTTCTCCAATATGCCAAGATAAAATTGAACGTAGATAGAAGACTGATTCTTATATACTGTTTGGTATACTTTGTTTGGGGAATAGCTATGAATTGGTTTGGAACGGTAATGGAAATTGCTAGGTTCACCTACTGGTGGCAGGTCATTACCACTTATATCTTATATATGGTTCCCATTTCGCTCTTACTTCGAAATAGACCTTTTCATGAACAATATGCCTATGGACTTATTGCCATGGGTTTTTTGGAATTCGGTGGATATGCAATGCAAACCTCCTATGCATACCCCAATAATCTTTTGGACTCTTTTTTCGGAGGGCGAACATTTGCATTGGGCATGGCCCTGTTCTTCGCCCTTTATTTTCCGGCTGGCAACTGGTTGGTAGGCAAAATTTACCAAGGAATATTCAAAAAGTCCCCTGAATGCCATTAATCCCTCTCCGGAATTACCAAAGAGGCCACGATTCCTGAAATCAAGGCGACTGAAATCACGGTTAGCGAAACCCATTCGGGTAAATGCAGGTAATGGGAAAAGAGCATTTTCAAACCAACAAAGGCAAGGATGACCACCAAGCTATAGTTGATGAATCTGAATTTCTCCAACATTCGGAGATCAAGAAATACATGGAACGTAGGCCCAGGATGGCCAAAATATTGGAACTGAACACCAAAAATGGGTCGGCGGTAATCGCTAAAATAGCGGGTATACTATCCAAGGCAAATAGAATATCCGTCAACTCAATTACGATAAGTGCTACAAATAGGGGAGTGGCCGCTCGAACGCCCATCTTCTTTACGAAAAAATCATGACCGTTAATTTTTGAGGTAATGGGATATAATTTTTTCAAATTTCTGAAAACAAAGGAGTTTTCAGGATGAAAATCATGTTCATCGCCTTTCAGCATTTTAAAGGCAGTATACAATAGAAAAATCCCAAACACATAAATGACCCAATCGAACTTTGTGATCAAGGCCACCCCAAAGAAAATCATAAGGGCCCTGAATACGATGGCACCCAAAATTCCCCAAAAAAGCACGCGATGTTGAAATACGGGAGGAATTTTAAACGATGTGAAAATCACGGCAATCACAAAGACGTTGTCCACACTCAGGGAAAGTTCTATCAAATATCCCGTAATGTATTTCAAAACGGCATCGTTGGCGGTGAGTCCGGTAGGGTTGTCTATCATGTTATTGGAAAACAGCCAATAAATGACCCCACTAAAGGACATTGCGATAGTCACCCACACAGCGATTCAAATTCCCGCTTCCTTGGATTTAATAACATGGTCGTGCTTATGAAAAACCCCAAGGTCCAAGGCCAGGAATACAAGAATACAGACAAGAAAGACAATCCAAACTAACATATAAAGTCATTAAAGCGGTCGAAGGTACTAAATTATGGCATTTTCTCCATTGATTTTGGTCATATGAGGTCATAAAAAATGGTGTAGGATTCAAGTCAACATTTTGAGCAAAAGCACAAAGGGTTTTGGACTCGTGCCCTTAATTTTACATAAAAAGTTGAACCATAAAACTAAAATATGACGACTGTAGAACAACTACAATTAGACAATATCGCAAAAAACGACTATCAAATTTATCCCTTGTTAAAACAGCGTTACAGCCCACGAATTTTTAGTGATCAAGAACTCACTGAAAAGGATGTAAACCGACTTTTTGAAGCGATACGATGGTCTGCAAGCTCTTACAACAGACAGCCATGGCGATTTATCTACGCACACAAAGGTTCGGAAGCCTATGATACGATTTTTGATTGCCTAAGCGATTTCAACCAAAAATGGGCCGGCAATGCCCCTTTTCTCATGTTGGCCGGTTACAAGAAGAATACTGATGAAGGCACCGAAAACTTTCATGCCCTGCACGATTTAGGCCTTTCCTTGGGTAATATGACAGTGCAAGCGGAATACATGGGCATTGGGGTACATCATATGGCGGGAGTAAACTGGCAAAAGGCCCATGACGTCTTTAACGTACCTGAAGGCTACCATATCGCCACGGCCATCGCCATGGGCTTTTATGGTGGTGAACTCAATGATTTATCCGAAGACCTTAGGGAACAGGAAGGTGCAGAGAGAACCGGAAAGCCACAAACCGAATTTGCCTTTGAAGGAAGCTGGAAATAGTTCAAGCGGATTTTAATCGAAGAAATGGGGTGGTGGACGGACTCTTTGGTACTACTTTATGAATAGTGATTACTTTTCGTATAGAACACTATATGAAAATGAAATTCTATCCACAGACAGGATGCCTTCTGGCATGCATGCTGTTGGTTTTTTGTGCATCCTCGGCCCAAAAGGAGGATAAAAAAACCATCACCGTCCAAAAATATACCATAATGGACCAGTTTGCACCGTAATTGGTCATACCGCCCTCCGATCGCCTAGCCCTTAAAGAAGAAAGGATTGCCTATCAACGCCAGGCAAAACTGATTTTGGACACCTTGGATATTTCCGATAGAAAACGAAGAAGGCTTCTAAAGGAATTAAGGCGTAATCCCTTTTCAAAGAATTTGGACAAAATTATAATGGCCGAATCGCACTTTGAGGATTCGGCCATTACTGCTGACAGCAATCAGTAAAGCTAGGTTAATGATGCGTTTGCATTTTATCCTTTCGCTTTTGCAATTGTCTTTGTAATTCTTCTACAGATTTTGAAATGGAGGCCTCAAAGCTTCCCGTACTCGCATCCGCGAATAACCTTGGACCGGGAGCACTTAAGCGTATGTTGCATATTTTTCCGGTATCCGGGGAACTGGTGTTTTCCTTTTTAAAAAAGACATCGGCACGCACTATAAAATCAAATTTATCCAACAGTTTTTCCAGTTTTTTGGCGGCCATAATCTCCAATCGGTTACTGGCCTTGACATCATCATATTCAAAATTGATATTCATAAGCATCGAATTAATTGTTTAGTTCAAATTACGAAATTCTCAGAAGTCACGTAAGCTATTTTTAAATAATTCTATATTCAAATTTAAATAAAGGTTAAAGTGTAAAAACTGATGATTATCATACTCCGATTAAGATTTAATTTTGTACCTTATTGTATGAAAAATCCTTAAAAATACTACGATATGACTACAGAAACCCAAAAGACCCCTGCTAGCGTTCTCGATAGCGATTCTTGTTTGGTTTGGCTAGACAGAAGTTATAAGGATTTATTACAGTGGAAGCGAAAGCTGGAATCCTACCTCTTTGAGCCTACGACCTTACGGCAATTCGAAATAAAGCAACAACTGTCCGATAAAATGGAGGCCTTGGTAAAACGCCATAAGGAATTGGTGCAATTGGCCCGGAGCGGCAGAAGGTTGATTGGGAAACAAGTGGAGATGATCAAGAACTATTTGGCGGAGACCCGTCAATTGGAAGATGGTGTACAGGAATATATGGGGATGTTACAGCCTACCCCTTAAACCGTATTTGGATGAAAACTATTTGGAATATACTACTATTATGCGTCGCAACGTTCTTTATAGGTTGCGGCAGTGCCTCCAAGGTTTCCTATAGTCCGGAAGAAGTGAATGCCTTTAGGGACTTCTTGGACAATAAATCCTATGAATTTGTAGCAACAGTTGCGAATCCCATACCAAGCACCGGCATGACCGCTATTGCCAATACCGGATTATTGCCACCTGGTAGTACCGTTTCCAACATACAATTACAAGGTAATTTCAATTATTTAAGGGTGAAAGGCGATACCATTTCGGCATCTTTACCTTATTATGGAGAACGTCAACAGGGAGGGGGCTATCACACTGATGCCGGAATTAAATTTAACGATGTACCTAGCTATTATTCCGAAGCCTACGATTCCGAAAAAAATGAAATGCGCATCAACTTTTCCATTTCGGGAAAATCGGAAGGGTATCGAGTGACCCTTTATCTATATCCCAATAAAAAAGCTACGGCTGTGGTCAATAGTAACCAACGCTTTTCCATCCGTTATTTAGGGGAAATAAAAGCGCTGGAGGAAAAACCCGAGGTAAGTCGGTAAAAGGGAAGCTTTTATAACCTGAAAATATCTTTTAAAGTAGGAGGGAGGGGGGCACCTACTTTTTAAAAACACTCCAAAATCGTCAAAAAATATACTTTCATTTCGTTTTTTACTCAGTTTTCGTTAAAAACATGTGAAAATTGGCTTGTTTTGGTCAATTCTTCTTTCAACGCTTTTGAGAATCCTACCTTTGCCGCTCATTGAAATACTAATAAAGAAACTCTTAAAATGAGCAAAGTAAAAGCAGGTGATGTCGTACGCGTACATTACACGGGTAAATTGGAAAACGGACAGGTGTTTGATAGCTCCTTGAACAGGGAACCGCTAGAGGTAAAACTGGGACAGGGCAGTTTGATTCCCGGTTTTGAAAAAGGATTGATGGACATGGAACCCAAGGAAAAGAAAACAATCGTCATCCCAAAGGAAGAAGCCTATGGTGAAAAGAAACGTGAACTTTTCCGGAGCGTGCCCAAAGCCAACTTACCTGAGGATATGGAACCTGAAGTAAATATGGGCTTGGTAGCCACGAATGCCGACGGTACGGAGCGCCAACTACGTGTTGCGGAAGTAAATGAAAACGATATTATCGTGGATGGTAACCATCCCTTGGCAGGGGAGGACCTTACCTTTGAATTGGAACTGGTAGAGATAAAATAAATCTCTCTCTTTTATAACGTACAAAACCGCCCAAACAGGGCGGTTTTTTTTATCCTACTTAATTATTGACTTCTCGACTGCGCTCGAAGTGACAGGACTTTAAGCTACCTTAAAACATCAAAGCGATGGGTGTATTTGATGGTCAGGGTCTGATTGTCCAAAAAGTCCAAGGGATTATCGTCCTTCACGATGTTCAATACCACGAAAAGACCCGTGTTGGCACTTTGAAGCCATCCAAAACGGGCGTTTACCGACGTAATCTCGGAAACATTGTTACGCTGGATCAAACTTTGCAAGAAGATACGCGGAGTAAAGCTATAGGCCAAACGGAGTCCGCCTACGAGGGCCGTGGTATTTCCGGTTTCCAACTGAATATCGTTATGGCTCATGGTCAGGGAGGATACAAATTTGTTCCCGACCCTAAAGTTGGCAGTACCGCTATTGGAATAGCGCTTTCCATTGAAATAACCGCCGATGAAGGTGCGGGTACTTACGGAAAAGGCATTGTTGGGGTTGGAGATCAGCACAAACTGCAATTCCTCATTCTTATATTCGCCTACCGGCACCGTTACATTGGAAATGTTGAACGGCGCAAAGACCCGTTCCTGGGTCAGGTTGACCCCGGTATGGATTTCAAACCCGCTACGCCACACCCAATGGTTGTCCATATGTAGAAAACCAGTTACCTGTTCATTATCAAAGTTCCAATAGCCTCGGTAGGAGACATGGGGGCGGATTTCCGTAAATTTTCCATCGCCCTTTAAACGATGTGCCTTGAATATCAAAAATTCAGGTTTTTTAAAGGCGGAACGCTGCAAGAATCCCACTTCGGATTGAATCCGGGGGCCACTTCGGTATAGCCCGCGTTCAGGTTCCAACCGTCCCATTCGTAATTGGCCAGCAGCTTAAAGGCGTAGTCCTTCCCGTCTATGGAAGGGGTTACGCTCTTGGCAAAAAAGCCATTCACTTCCGCCTTGTTGCCAATGCCCCATTTGCCGTCCACCGCGTACACTCGGTTAAAATCATCGTCCGGACCGGCCAAGCCTTGTCGGTTAACGAAAATACCGCCCAAGGAGCTTCGGAATTCCCAAAATTGTGGTTGACACGCGCCACGGAGAAGTTATTTTCCGTAATACCGGCCGATGCCACATCCTCCGTAAACATGCTGAGCAGGCCCACGTTGGTCCGGCCCACCTTACCGGACACCCTGGCGCCACCGATGATAGGTACGATACTACCATCCGGACCCAAACCGATACGCCGACTGAAAAATAGGTCGACTTCCCCGGGGCTACCGACCGAAAACTGACCGGCATTTTCGAGGAAAAAAGCCCGTTTTTACTGGGAAAAAGAGGTTAAAACGATCCAAATTCACCTGTTGGTCATCTACTTCTACCTGGGCAAAATCCGTATTATAGGTGAGGTCGAGGGTGAGGCTGGGGGTAATGCTGTATTTGACGTCCATCCCCACTTCCGCATCCAGTTCCTGTTCGCTGGGGGAGACGGACTGGTCGTTGATACCCCGTACCAAGGCATAGGGAATCAGCTTAAGGTTCCCCGGATTTTTTAGGTTGAGTCCGGTCAATTTACCCGCCAAGGCCAGGCGTTTCAGGTCAAAACCCAATGGGAGGGAGGTCCAGTAGGCAATTTCGGTATTTTTGCTGATGTTCCGTTGAAAATTTAGCCCCCATGTTTTGGCCTCCCCGGCGGCGAAACGTAAGGAGCGTAAGGGAATGGCGAACTCCGCACTCCAGCCATAGTCGCCCAATTGTGTCTTTACGGACCAAGTGGCGTCCCAGTTAATGTTGGTACCACCAATAACCCCGCCTTGCTGGCGATTGGCGTTTAAACTTCCTTTGCCTTCGTTGTTGATCTGTGCGTCATATTCCATGCCTTGGGCATTGGTACCAAAGAGAAAGCCGTTTTGCTGGTCGTTATAGGTGTCCACAATAAAGAGAAAGCTGTCGTCATCGCCTAGATCCGCATCGCGACGGGAGTCCGAGACCACAATCTTATTAGGTTCCGTATCATAGCATACCACGGCCACGTAGAAGGTGGTATTGCTGTAGGCCACCCTGATTTCAGTTTTTTCGGAGACAGGGGCCCCATATGAAGGTTTTATTTGAATGAGGTCCGGGGCCAGGGGTACGGACTCCCAAAGAGGCTCGTTACGGATTTCACCGTCCACGACAGGCTCTGTTTCCAAATACGTGGCCTGGTAAAACGGACGGTTAAATTGTTGATTTTTTGGTGTTGTTTGTGAATAGCCGAAACAGCAAACGAATAAAGCAACTCCCAAAAGAAGCTTTTGAAATTGGTGAGATTTCATATGTGTATTAGATTGGTCGAATAAATATACATTTCTTTTTTATGGAAATGTTTTAAAAAGTTGGCGGTTGTGAATTATATAGCGAAATGGAAAAGAGGGAGGGGCCAAAAAATTAAGGGACTGTATAACAGATTTAAAAAAGTCTATTTGACATAATATAAATTATAGTACATTTTACAATATGCGTAAAACTGCGCAATACTCCAGTATTTGATATACTATCAGATATAAGCTCGCGTAAGCGAATTATATCGGTAAATGTTATGTAAAGCTGTTTTACCGGGCCCTCGATTGTTTTTATAGAATCAAATTGTTTATCCCAACTTATTAATAACATAATTATCCAAGGACCTTTTAAAAGCTCAGCTTTCCGTATATGAGCAAATTGTTGAAACATTTGGTTTAGCAGTATTTTTAAACGTCTAGTGGATATTTTAAAATATGAGCAAGATGACGCACTGGCATCACAAGATAATTTCTAAGCACTTGCTCAAATACTCCCCTAATTGAAATTTTATTTCAGCTCCTTAAATATTATGTCAAATAGAATTTATTTCAACAAATATTTTTTACTTTCCTCATTACTCATTATAAAATTCCTCCATCGCTTTTCAAAAGTTAAATATTTGTCATCAGGTTGCACATAAAGTAAATTGAACCAGTCAACAATATCGTTAGGCTGAATTTTCATTCCCTTAGTAGTTTCTAATTTCTTAAAATAAGATTCTGTAACAATCATAAACAATTCAATTTTAGTCCAATCAAATTTGTCCCAATCAACAGAGTATTTCCTTGTTTCTGTATAGTCATTAATAAAAGATTTGAACATTTGTCTATTTATTTCAGAACCATCAATTTTCAAGTGCTCTTTTTTTCCAATACTCGTGTTAATGTTTTTTCTTAGCTCTATCAAGTCTTGATTGCCAATTTCTGCTAATTCCTTTGTAATTGTCCTTTGACCTTGACATTCCTTAATTACCTTGGTTTTTATTTCTTCATCAATTAAATCATCCTCTTTTATTTCTCTACTTAAAAGCTCACTAAAATCTTTTAGAATTTTAAATAAATTAGGAGATTCACCTGAAGTATAGTCTTTAAATTGATTCTGAAGCACAAAATCAAAAGGATTTTCGGGTATGATAGATCCGCCATTGTCATAAATAATCCTCACTGTGTTTTGATAAAATTTTGGCAACTCGACCATGACCTGAGAGGTTGCCAATTCTATCAATGAAAAAGCGGTTGGTGATAATTCGTAATCTTCAGGTGACGAATATTTACCAGCACTGATTTGAAACCAAACGTTTGTATCACAAACAACACGAGGTTTCTCCTTTTGATAAATAATCTTTAGCCTCGTCTTTACCATATTTGTGAGCTTCAGCTCCCTTTCTTTTTTCTTGATAAAAAAGTAACAAAAAATCAAGAAGAAAATATGCTTCAGTGCGCTCTTTGTGCCTTATAGCTTCGCTATTTGGGCGTAAACGCCCACACACAAAGCCCAGGGCAATGGCTCTTTGTGCCAAGCCACAAATTCACCCCGACGCCGGCCCGCATTTTCTTCAGGCCTAGATAACTTTTTAGATCAAAATTTCAAGAAATGATAAAAATCTTTGTTTTTAATCTCCAACTCAAATTTGACTAAAACTTTAATTAAAACTGAACTCTTAATAAGCAAAAGCGCTTGATCTTTAGTTACCTCATATCCTTCACTATTTCGCCATTTTGTATCAAATTTGGTCATTTCGTCCTCTATAACCTCTTCTGACAACTCTAAAACGTCTACAAAAAGTTCATTGTGAAACCAATTCTTATCTTGATATATAATGAAATTTATAGCTTTTTTTAAATCAATTATAAGAAGACTATCATTAAAAAAAGAAAGATTACGTACTACAGATATGGATCTATACTTAGCTGTAATAAATTTGTCTTCTGCATTTCCTAAAAATTGAATCTCATTTTCAGCATTAAGTAATTCTATAGCCTTCCAATTCATGAAAATCAAAAGTTGGTCTCTATCAGGATAAAAATTATTAATTAATTCATCTAATTTTATTTTTAAATTTTCTGTTTCCAGATTATGTTTAGCCTCATTGAGCTTGTTAAAAAACAAGCCTTCTAAATTTCTTGCCGAAATTGCTCCAACATCATTTACTCCATAAACCATTTTATGCCCTTCCTCGGTGAACATTGATTTCATTTTCGAATAGAGTCTAAAATGTCCAAAGAAATCAAGTTCTTTATTATTCTCTCTATACTCTACACAATCAAACGTTTTAAGTATTGAGGGTATTAGGTTACTTCTTTCCCACTTTTCACCAACTTCACCTATAAAATTTTCAATTTTTTTCTCGGAAAGTGGCTGCTCAGAAATGAACTTGTAATGATTTAATTCACCTATTTTCTTCAATTCCGATAGAGAACCAACAATGTTGTCCTTACTAACCTTGAAATTTTCTTCAATATTTGTTTTTGAGGAACTAGGGTATAGAATTTTACCCCATTTATCAGATAAATCCTTTTCAATACTTATAAAAATATCTTGAACATCGTCAGATAGATAGGAATAAATATCAGATTCGATTTCGATAGGTCTTTCAAAATTTATAATTGAACTGAAACTTGGATTTTTTAACAGAAAAAATATAAAACCAAAATTCAACCAAACTCTACTCGATAAAGCAAAATAAGCTTTACCTGGCTTATGTTGTTCAATTTCCCAGTTTTCAATTTCCAAAAATTGATGAAAAACCTTTTGTCTCAATTGACCAAAAAATTCATAGAATTCAATATTTCTATAGAAATTAAATTCGTTTAAGATATTTGTTTGAATATCAAATTCTTTTAGATTAGTAAAATCAATTTTATTTCTATGGTATAGATAAATAATCCAACTTAATAAAATGAAATAAAAGCTTCTGTGAATAAATAAGGCTTTTCTCATTGAATCACTACGCTCTTCATCAACCTCAGATATTGAAAAACTTGAGGTGATTTGATTTATTTCATCAAAAATTTTTGTGAAATTAGAATAATCTTTAGCATCAATCATTAACTTCATTAGTTGGATACAACCCCAATAATTTGTTTCCAAGAATGCGAGCTGTTTTTCGAAGTCTATATGCTCCCCTCTCTTGATTATAATACTCGTGCTGATAGCGATTTCCCGATAATTAATGCCTAATAAATCAATTAAGAAATTTCTATATTTTTGGTTTATATAAGGGTAAAGTCTCAATGGCAGAATTAACAATGCTGTATAAGTGGAAAGACTGCCTTTTGATCTAGCGCTATATAATTTACCTCTAAGAAATAGTACAAGCCTTCTGAATATTACTTCATTATCAAGCCGAACAGACTCGTTTATGGCCAAATACAAATAGTTTGTAATTTGGTTTAGGTAAATTTTATTGTCGTTACCGTAGTGGCTACCAATAAACATTATTATGAGAAATTTTCAATATATAAATCAAATGCAATATCTAAATACTCTAGAGAGTCTGTGACACCCTTTTCATCATTCTTTGAAACATGCTGATTAAGGCTGTCATACAACTTATTTAACACCGAATCTGCGATTTCTTTAGAGTGTTCATAATCAATGTTTTTCTTACTAGTAAATAAAAAGCAGGACAAAATCTTTTTTCTTAATTTTTTTGACTCATCTTTTGGGCTCTCCAACCCCATTAATAAATAATCATTATTACTTGGGAAAGTTTGATTCAAATGAATAGGAACAAATACATTTTCACCTTTATAACTAATGTTATGATGCATAAGTTTATTCACCTTAACATCTTTCAAATATTTTACATCTGACGTTCTATCCTTAAAAAAATATAAAACCCCTTTTTGAGATTCTGCTCCAAAGAAGTATTCTGCATTACTAGTTTCTTTATACCCAAATTTTGAGCATAAGCTTTTATATATATTTAAACTATTTGTTAGCTTAAGTTCTTCATAGATATATTTTGAACATATTATTTTCAAATAATCTATATTTATTTTCTTGAGTTTATCCGGTCTAATTATTAGAAAAATTCTGTTATATAAATAAACCAAAAGCAATAAAAAAGTAAGTGTTAAATAGAATGAAACAACAAGAAGATTCTCGACAGAGGATTCACTTAAATTAAAGACCAACATTTTTTGTATTACAAAATAAATAACCAAGAAAAAACCATAATAAGCCACAAACTCATAACCTACATATGAAATAATTATATTTAGATTAAACTCCACGGTGCTCTTCAAAAAATTAAATAGAAATGTGGTAACGATTAATGTAATTGAAATAAAGGTTCCTACATATAAAAGATATTCATGTAAATATTGAGAGGCATTAACGGCATCTATATTTATAAAGTTCAAATATTTCAGAATGGGTATATTTTTGAAATCAAATGTGAAGTATACGTTTAGAAAAAATATAACTGAAAAAAAAATAACGAAATGATACCATTTAGAAGATGAAAATATTTTTTTTTAATTCTATTTATATATTTATCTCTAAATACACAGTTAAAGATTTTACCGTGATTGGTGCGGAGATCTTTTCTGAAATGTTTTGAAAGGGTTAACATGAATCATTATTTGTGTTAACTAAAAATACTCTTCACTCTTTACTAAAATATTTTGCATTGTTATAAAGTAGAAATGAGAAGTTCTCTTATATCTACACCGAGAGCCTCCGCTATTTCTCTTAATGTTTCTAGAGAGGGCTGCATTTCGTTTGTGCACCAACGAGAAACAGTAGTCCTGCTCTTCCCAACTTTTTCAGCCAACCATTTATTGGTTCTGTCCTGTTCTGCTAGGACTACTCTAATTCTATTGATTGGCTTTTTGGTGCTCATTTGAATCGTTTTACGTTAAATATGTATCATTTTAAACAAACTTAGTTTTCTTATTCACATTTAATAACTAACTTTAAATGATATAAATGATTCGTTTTAATTATATATTATATCATTTTACTTTAATATTTAATATTTAAACGACATATTTTTTTCTTTATGTTTTTTTCAACAATTTAATAACCAAAACTATATGACTCCCAATGAAATTAACCTACTTCCCCTAATATCCTACTTTGATGAATGCCATGAGGGAGATTTGCTTTCCTTTACAAAATGGTTGGACAAGGCTATTTATATGTTTCACTACCTTCCAGCTGATACTTTTTCAGAAGTGGAACGCCAAAATGTTTGTCATGTGCTTATGGAATTAAAAGAAGCTGTTTTGAAAATCAAGGTTGAGCAAAGTAATTTTCAAGGTGTTTAAAAATTCTTAGAATTGTTAATTCAAATTCAGCTTTATAAATAATAAAAATTCCAAGAAAGAGGTAATTTCCTATTGAAATCCAACTCCATTATCTTATGTAATAACCCAACTCTATGACCTGCACCAACCATTAAAACAGCAGTATTAAATTTATTTTCATGAAAATTTTCATGAATTAATTTTATCCAGTGATTTTCACGATAGTTATTCCATTTCACCCATTTAACATAGTCCAAAGAGAGTTCTTTATTGTTTTCTTTGGCTATTATTTCTCTCTCCATTAATGCTTTATCAAAGTTGATTTTATCGTTTTTCTTACTATTTAAAAAATTGTATCCCTCTTTGTAAGTTTCATCTATTTGAATACTCGTTGCATTCTTATAATTCTCCATTTTTTCAATGATCCAATCAAATATTTCATCAATGCGTTCGTCACCTACAACAATACCATGAATATCAACAGGAACTATTTTAATAGAGTGGTCTGCTAAAATTTCCCTAATGATTTTTATTTCAGGAGGGTTAAATTTCTCTTTTGCATCTATCATTTCAGAAAACACCTCCGGTGGTGCTTCACAAAAAATTACCTCAGGTGAAATCTCCTCTATGATTTCGAGCAATTTTTCAGATGTACATGCTCCCTCTTCAACATGATAGGTTCCTATTACAACTACAGTGCTCATAAATCTACGAATTTGATTTATTTTAAGTCAAATGTTAGACCAACTAGTGATATTTTTTGTTTCTCACGAAAACACTGACAAAAACTCAATCAAAACATTAAAAAGGTGTCAATGTGTCCATTCCATACACTTTCACCTCCCCCACTCTGCGGGTTCGGCAAAACAGTATTCCACTATATTTTTAAAAGGAAGTTCTTAGAAGAAATTTTTCAGGAAGTGCGGAACAAACTTTCGCTTTTACCAAAGCTCAAGTTACATAACGCGAGAACATTATAGTACATCTCAAGTTATTCGCAAAATGATTAATCTTTGGATGTTTGAAATTTCATTCCTATTCAGGTAACCGGTTCTTTATAGTCCCAATTTGTCCCATATGGTTGGCCGAGTGTTCCATAACATGATACCGAGATATAACGGTAGTTCAAGCCCTCCTCAATATTTGAGGCGAACCGGACATCATCCTTGGTTTTGAGCAAGGCCAAGGTTTTTTGCCGTACATCATCCCATATATCCAAATAATGGCCAATGGGCTCCCCTTTGAGCATATTATTTACGTTGGCATTCAGTTCCCCGGCAACACCAAGGCTTGCAAGCTCGGCTTCGGTCATTCCCTCCCCTCCAAGGTGGCAACCTGGTAATAGGATTCCGTGGACACCAAATGCATGATCAATGCCCCTATGCTATTGGCTTGTGCATCATATTGGAAATCTGTCTGTGTTTGGTCCAAGTCCTTCACCTGTTCGGTAATGCGGGCCTTTAAATCTTCTAACATATAGACCATGCTACCAATGTTTGGCGCGTAGCCTTCCACAGACTTTAATTCACCCTGTGCATTTACACATAGCATCGGTAGAAGTAGCAATAGGAGACTCATTTTTGTTGTGAAGGATTTCATGGTTGAAGGTTTCAAGTGAATATAGGGCAGAAGGTACTTGAATCCCTGGGCATTGCCATAGGTATTTACCATTTTGACAGGTTTTTAACAGTGTTTCCCTTCCTATGATCCCCTACCCTTACATTCCGCCCAAACCCATACAACAAACGGTAGGTCAGTACGTTATAACATATGCTTCTACCCCATTGTTTTGAGCGGGAGTTTCAGGGATATACGCAAAAAACGTACCCATAAATGCGGAGTCGGAACATTGACAATAAAGAAGTTTAAAAAATGAAAGCTATGAAACAAACCTATTTGCTTTTGGTACTAGTGCTTGGTTTGGTGGCCAGCTGTTCCACATCGGACGATGCGCCCATTGAGGTTCCCGACCCAACGATGTATTTTCCGCCCGTTGGAAGCAATGCTTGGGAAACCACAACGCCCAGCAGTTTGCAATGGGACGAGTCCCAAATAGACGCGTTAAAGGACTTTCTCATCCGGACCAATTCCAAATCCTTTATGATCCTCGTCAATGGGCGAATCGTAATGGAGGAGTATTTTGACGGCCATACGGCCCAAGAACCTTGGGAATGGAACAGTGCCGGAAAAACCTTGGTCTCCGCCACCACAGGAATTGCCCAGCAAAACGGGCTGGTCGATATCGATACCAAGGTATCCGACTATTTAGGGGAAAACTGGACCAGTATGCACCAAGAAAAAGAAAACCTGATTACCGTACGGAATTTGCTCACCATGACCTCGGGCATTGACGATACCAAACAACTGGTGGTAAAATCCAACCTTACCTATGTGGCCGATGCCGGTACCCGATGGGCCTACGGCAACGTTTTCCAAAAATTGATGGACGTGGTTGCTGCATCCAGCTCGACCGAATTTGAAACCTACTTTAACACCCACCTTACATCAAAAATCGGCATGGACGGGTTTTGGAACGAAGGAGCCATCTTTACCATTTTTCATAGTACCACCCGAAGTATGGCCCGGTTTGGGCTATTGAGCCTTAACGGCGGCAGCTGGGACGGCGAACAGATCATCGATGCATCCTTCTTTACGGAATGTGTGACCCCTTCCCAAAGTATCAATCCCTCCTACGGATATCTTTGGTGGTTGAACGGAAAATCGCAGTTTATGGTTCCTAGCCAGCAAAACGTATTTCCAGGATCCTTGGTTCCCAATGCCCCATCGGATATGGTGGCGGCCATGGGTGCCAAAGACCAACGTATCTATGTGGTGCCCAGTAAAGATATGGTGGTGATACGTATGGGCAATGCTTCGGACCCGGATAATCCCAATTTTGCGGTATCGGGATTTGACAATGCGCTTTGGGAAAAAATCAATGCCTTGATTAATTAGAGCATACCCACCTACGCCATTAGAATACCCTAGCCCAAAACGAATTCAATAGTACAGCCTAAAATCCAGGATTTTACAGGCATCATAATGCCTCCGGTGTAATTCCTCTACCACCTCGAACATATCATCCTCTTCCTTAAAGAGGTTAAAGAAGGCCTTATCAAGATTAGCACTGCTAAGGCCCCGAGAAGGATTTCCATAGCCGGAAACCGCCTTGGCATTGGTGATGTCCAAAAAATACTGAGCCTCCTCTTCCTCCAGATCCAGTACCTTGGCATTGGAAAAATGCAAGATCTTACCCCGAAGCCTTCCCTCGAACAATTCCGCAATTTCCTGCAGCGAATAATAGTATCCATTTAAGCAAATACTATTGGCCTCCCCCGTCATTACCAAATAGATAATTTCATAGTCCTTAAAATGATGGTCGTCCATGACTAGGGCATTGAGACTGTCCTCCGGACCTTCTATGGTATCGCAGGTTTTATAAATACTGGTCACCCCGTATTGCATGGCCAAGTGCTCCAGGTTCTTTTCAACTTCTGTAACCTGGTCTTGCTCCACATCCTCCACCGCTTCCAAGCAGTAAATGAATTTTTCGGAGTCCATGGGATATTCTTGGGGCAATTGCCGTCTTTTTTCTAGCACGTTCAGGTTTTTTGCCAATGTACTAAATCAGCTGAAAAATAGTGTCATTGTTACAGTTTCTTTAACCTTGAAAGACTCTTCAATTTAAATACCTTTGCCCACTATGAGAAACACGGCCCACATGAACGGATGGAAAACCCTCGTCCACGGACTTTTTTTGTTTTTTATGACCCATGTCGCAAGCGGCCAATTGGTAAATATCGAGTCCAAACGCATGCAGACGGATTCCACCCGGTTTGCGCTTAAAAGTGATGTGTTGTTTGATTACACGAACAACAACGGGGATTATATCGTGCAAGTGGCTTCCAACCTTACCACACAGGTAAAGTCCAAGGATTTAAAGAAAATTTACTTTTTTATCGGGAACTATAAACTCATCCGGAGTCAAAATCAGGATTTTCAGAACTCCTGGTTCTTTCACGTGCGCTACAATCAAAAACTGACGGATGTATTCCGTATGGAAGCCTTTGTCCAAAACCAACGCAACACATTGTTGACCATTACGAGCCGAAATTTGGTGGGAGCCGGTATCCGATTAAAATTCCTTTCCAATGAATATACGAAAGCCTATTTTGGGAATTCCTATATGTATGAAATCGAGGAAGTGGCCCAAACCGACCAGCGGTTCTTTAACCACCGGAACAGTAGTTATGTCTCCCTGAACCAATCGTTCAAAAACACCAAACTGGATATTACGGCTACGGTCTATTTTCAGCCCTTGTATACTGACATCGGCAACCACCGTATTCTAGGTCAGGTGAAAGCGGAATTGCCTATCAGCAAGGTCATTAGTCTTTCTGCCCTCTATAATTATTTCTACAGTAGCTTTTCGCCCATCCGGGAAAGCGACCGCTCCTCCAACCTAAGCTTTGGGCTGACGTTTACGATGTAGGAGCGCTTCGTAATCCGTGTCCGATGTTATACACCTCACACCTGACTAAAGATGTTTCATAAAAGAAAATAGGGGTAAGAAAAAGTTGATGGATCTACAATATCGGCGCATTCTCCAACCAACGTTGCAACAGAATGTCGTTTTGTGAAATGGGCACTAGATGAAAGGTATTGAACTTCTTGAATACCCGGGATTCCTTTAAGGGTTCCATGTGCACCGCTATCGGTGCCGGATAATTGGAATGGATCAGGAACAGTTCCCCTTCCCGTTTTAGGAGATAGCCCACATGACCTTTATCGAAGCCAATGAAATAAAGTCCGTCTGAAGTTAGGACATCAATTTCTTTCCATGCTTTTTCGGAATCCTCCTGTACCACCTTGATAATCTCGGCCCCACAGCTGATCATCCTGGCCTCGTCCAAAGGTGATTTTTGGGCCAACCGAAAGCGATTCAGATTGATGCCCATATCATTCAATGTAGTGGATATAAAATACCCGCACGCAATTTTACCCTGATTGGGAACCGTGGTATGTCCGCCAAAGCTCCAAGGGGTACCATACCAATGCGGAATGATTTCATTGACCAACTGATAGGTAAAGGCTTCTTTCACCTGGTCGAGAGAAATGTTTCCGGACCTAAAATCTTCCTGTAAACGCAAGCGAAGTGCATTAGTGGCCAATTTGGTATCCGTATAGGAAACTGCTAGACTATCCGGGTCAATCCCTACGAATGCCGCTTTATTTTCGTCCTTGACATTGATGGCAAGGTGCCAAGTTTTTTTCACCTCAAAAGATGCATCCCCTTCCCCTCCATTTTTGGCTATAGATGGAAAAGTAAACAACAAGGAACAGACTAACGAAAGAAAAAACATGATTTTTTGGATTCCAATGTACAACTCAAATAGGCTAACGTAATAACTACGAATTAAGTACTTGGAAAACGTTAAAACACAGGTGCTTATATGTAGAATACCTAAATATCCAAGTTGACGCCCCACCAAACCTCATAATCCCTAGGAACCAAAGGCCGATAACTTTGAAAACCTTGGTCGGCAATTTTGAGTCCTTCAATTTCATTTTTTTCATTCCGCACATAGGCAATAAATACGAAGGAATGTCCGTAAGGGTCCAGTTTCTTGACATCGGCACCCTTTACCACCTTTTCATAATCCTCTTGAAAGCGCCGGACCTGCATCAAGGCCCCGGGCCGCAACGCTCCTGCCCACACGCCCTCTGTATCCACCAAGGTTCCCATGCCAGCATACACCAAGGCACCAGCGTTACCCTTGCCCCTGTATTCTTCAGGAAGACTTCGCCATCCCTTTTTGGTATCGGAGGCGGACACATAGAGCAAGTTATATACTTGTTTGGGCGTGTATTCGTCCGTTCCCATATATTTTGGCAAATCCTGATAAACGGAATGTCCATGAACCTCTCTATAGGCCTGTTCAAAACGATTTTTACTTACGGCTAGACAATGCCCATTAGGTTCCTTGTTCTCACTATTGTTGTAATTTTCCACGATTTTTTGCGCTACCGGACTTATTGGTACTTCATCAATAGTTTCTTTTTTCTCAATAGTCAAATTATCGGTATTGGCCAATTCTAATGAGTCTATGGGACTGGAAGAAGGTAGTTCCACTTCCCTTATAGGCAGGTTGATGTATCCATGATCATCAAAATCATAGATCCAACCATTGGGATGCGCCTGGTTCTCATTGCCTTGCTCCAAAACCATGTTCTCTTCCGGAACGCCAAGAGTTACCTTTTGCTTTACCTTTTGTGTGGTCGTACAACCTGTCAAGACCAAAACAATGGCAATACATCCTCTAAAACACTTGCCTAATTCTGAGAGTCTTGTGGATACTGAAATATGGGTCATTTATAGGATAAGGTTCTAAT
Organism: Maribacter litopenaei; assembly: GCF_025244665.1. GTDB lineage: Bacteria > Bacteroidota > Bacteroidia > Flavobacteriales > Flavobacteriaceae > Maribacter > Maribacter litopenaei. The sequence continues at coordinate 1,873,507 of NZ_CP104205.1, forward strand.
TACAACTTTATACGAATATCTTAAAACGTTGCAAAGATATGTCCGTATCGTTCTAATTTTCATAAAAACAATAGCCCTTTACTTGTAGGTTGAATTCCATAGTTCCACCATTTCTACAACTCGTTTATCCAAAAGGGCCGCGGCTTCCTGCGTGGCGGTAGTCGGTCGGGCATCAGTCTTTTGAAGTACGTTCAAGAGAAAGAGTAATTTGGATTGCAGGCCGACAATCGTTTCGTCTTCCAACTCCGAATCATAGATGCTCCCATAGATCAAGTCGCCATCCTCCGGGGCTCCGTCGCCTCGAAAGGCCATCAACTTTTCCTTCTTTCTACCTTTTGCCAAGCTCACGTCAATCGCTTCACGAATCTCCTGCAATCTCCCATAATCTTTATAGGTTTGCAGGGACAGGTCGGTTTGCAAGGCCAGGGCTTCCTCGCTCATTTCGGAACGGGGGTCCAGTTTTACCGTAATGTTTTTTTCCATGATTTCCCCGTCGACCTTCAGTTGGACGGTATACGTTCCCGGCGCTACAAAAGGACCTTCGGATCCGCTGGGCGTATCGTATTGCACAGCCGCAATGGCAAATGCACGATTGGCGCCCTGGGGTTCCTTATACCGGAGATTCCAAACAAATCGGTGGTGCCCAGGTTCGCCCGACAATCCTTTAAACGGACGTATCCAATAGGTAGGGTGCTGCATTTGGGTCGTATCCAACACTTCCGCCACGTCTTCACTGGAAAAGCTATTGACCAATCCCCCTTTCGAGTCTAATATGTTGAGTTCCAATTTTTGCGCATCGGACCCCAAATAATAATCGATCAAGGCGCCATCCAGCGGATTTTGTCCCGTAGGTTCCTCCGGGGGCAAGGGGGTGTCGCTGAACATATTGAACCGAACACGATAGGCATCACTGGGCTGAAATAAATGTACTTCGGAATCGGAACGACCGACCAACTCTCGTAGCGGACTAAAATCGTCCAAGATCCAAATGGAGCGGCCGTGGGTACCGATGACCAGATCGTTTTCATGCACCACCAAATCCCGAATGGAAGAAGCGGGCATGTTCATTCGGAGGGATTGCCAAGAAGCCCCATCATCCGCCGAAAAATAAACCTCCCGTTCCGTGCCCGCAAAGAGCAGGCCTTTTTGTTTTGGGTCCTCCCGTACTACGTTTACTGGTCCCGAGGGATGCATCCCCGTAACAACTTCTTCCCAAGTTTCCCCAAAGTCATGGGTCTTGTAGATATGGGGTTGCATATCATCCTTCCGAATGGCATTTACGGCCACATAGGCGGTTCCCGCATCAAAATGCCCGGCATCGATCTGTGAAATTTTATCCCAGCTAGTAATCGAGGTCGGTGTTACATCGGTCCAGGTGTTACCACCGTCCCGGGTCACCTGAATAAGTCCGTCGTCCGTTCCGGCCCAAATAATGTCTTTATCCAAAGGCGAGGTCCGATCGCATACACGATGGCGCGCTGCGGCATGTTTTCCATCGAGGCTGTTTTGTAATCTCCGACACTGGCCGGCACTTCGGGTCGGGTTCGCGTGAGGTCACCACTGATCTGTTCCCAATGCTGTCCCCCATCATGGGTTTTCCAAATAACATTGGTACCGAACAACAACATACTATCATCCGCCGGATGAAACAACAAGGGCATTGTACGCAGGTATCGGAATTCCCGGGAACGCAACACTTCGGGATCCACATATTGCGATTGCCCCGTTTTTTTATTGAAGCGAATCACCCGACCCCCATACACGATATTGTTATCCAATGGATCCGGGGCCACATAGGCATATTCATCGGCACCTACGCCCATAAATTCCCGGAACGAGATTTGCCCCCCATTGCTCCTACTGGCAATGCCAATGGCGCCACTTTCCTGTTGGCCCCCATATACCCAATACGGAAATTGGTTGTCCGTACTTACATGGTACAATTGTGACGTGGGCTGGTTGTACCATGAGCTCCACGTGTCCCCTCCATTTACGGTAATGACCGCTCCCTGATCCGCGGCAAAAAGCATGATATCCGGATACAGGGGATTGATCCATATCCTGTGGTAGTCGTCCCCGCCCGGGGCGCCTTTGATGGAGAGTGCACGTTTTACCGCCATCCACGGATTTGTACGAGGCGATATTGCCTACGAACACTGTATTTTCATCCTTGGGATGTACCTTGATTTCGGCAAAGTCACTGCCCCGACCCCATAATCGGCTTTCCGTGGTGACCAGGTTCCAGCTTTCGCCAGCATCGGCACTGGTATACACCCCGCCATTTTTCCTAGCATCCACCGTGGCATACAGGCGCTTTGAATTGCTGGCCGATAGCGCCACCCCTACCCTTCCCGCGACCCTCTTCCGCCCCGGGTAAACCTTTTTCTATTTTTCGCCAGGTGTCCCCGCCGTCCGTGGATTTATAGAGTCCGCTGTTAGGCCCGGAGAATTTGGCATTCTCCCAAGGTCCTTCCTGATGTTCCCACATTGCTGCGAACAGGATGTTGGGATCATTAGGATCCATTTCTACCTGAATGGCTCCAGTATGCCGGTCTATATACAAGGTCTTATTCCAGGTCTTTCCACCGTTGACGGATTTAAAAATGCCCCGCATTTCATTGGCCCCGTACGGATGACCCAAACCGGCTACATACACCACATCCGGATTAGTGGGATGCACGATGACTCGACTCACCTGTTGCACGTCATCCAATCCGATATGCTCCCAACTTGTACCACCATTGGTGGATTTGAACATCCCATCCCCTACGGCCAAGTCCGGACGATGCAATCCTTCGCCGGTACCGACATAAATGATATTGGAGTCGAGGGCGAAACCGCCAAATCCCCTACGGAACCGGTGGGCACGTCATCAAAAATGGGGTTCCAAGTCCGTCCGTAATCATCCGTTTTCCGGACCCCACCATTGTTCACCCCAATAAAGAATACCTTGGGTTGGGATGGTACGCCCACGGCACCTACGATCCTACCCCCACGAAAGGGTCCGATCATTCGGTATTCCAACTCCTGATAGTACGATGGGTCGAGCTGTGTAAATGACGGTAAGGATAACAAAAGGGCACAGGTAAACATGAAGATTCTCATCGGTGTGGTCATAGGAATGGTCTAATTAAAATACACGTTATTGAGCCGCTAGATAGCATGGCAAAATACGTATTGGTTTCAAGATAAAAAGATAGCACTTTTCTTCCATAGGCATGGCACTGTGCTACCAAATCCCTGGAATTTATTGGTACAAATGAAATATGAAGCTACTCCTTTACAAACACCATACAATGCTGCCATGGGAGGTTATCGTCATTCCGTTTCAATTGGAAGCCGGCAGCTTTAAATTCCTTTACGGCTTGGGCTTCGGTCATTTTATGTAGTTCCTTGATAGGGACAGATCTATCCTCACCACGGTACTCTATCAGAAAAACTTCACCATCCGGTTTCAGTGCTTTCTTGATGGAAGCAATCATTTCCTTTGGATAACTGAACTCATGGTAAACATCTACCATCAACACCTTGTCCACGGCATTTATGGGAAGGTTGACACTTTTTTCGCTTCCTTTAACCAAGGTGATATTGTCAATATCCTGGGCTTCTTTTTTGGTTCTCATAGCTGCCAGCATCTCTTCTTGGATATCGACTCCATAAATAGTTCCCTTATTTGCGATAAGGGCCATTTTAAAAACATGGTAGCCGGAACCCGCCCCGATATCCGCAATGACATCGGTTGGCTTGATGTCCATATTTTTAAGCAATTTGGAAGTGTTCTCTTCTTCCTCCCGTTCGGGTCGTTCCAACCAATTCATACCTTGAAATCCCATGACATGGGCGATTTCCCTCCCCATATACCATTTACCGATACCGTTGATGTCGCCTGCCTTGTATTCATAGTCGGACGTAGCCTCCTTCACCTGCCCCTTGCAGGAGCTGAGTACCAATACGCTAAGTATCAGTAAAACCGATTTGTATGTTGTTATGAGGTTCATATGGCACTTTTTTAATATCCGGCTGCCTGACCGTCCTTGCGGGACTCCGAAGCTCCGGAATACACCTTATTTTCCAAATCGATACCAATGGCCTGATATCCCCCGAACATACCTACGCCAAACCCGATACGATGGCCTTTTTTACGTAACTCCCGAAGGGTTTCAGGAGGAATACCGCTTTCAAGATAGAGTGTGCCGCCATTGGTCATTTTAGACCCTGTGGGTTGTGAACTCCCCGTGTGCCGCATTCGTGGGGCGTCTCCCGCCTCCTGCAAGTTCATGCCAAAGTCAACAACGTTCACTATAATCTGTGCATGGCCCTGGGGTTGCACGGCCCCGCCCATTAGTCCGAAACTGACCCATGGTTTACCATCTTTGGTGATAAAAGCAGGTATAATGGTATGAAAGGGACGTTTTCCAGGTTCCAGGGCATTGGCATGGCCTCTATCCTGCACATTGAACATTTGTCCCCTGTTCCGGAGAACAAAACCAAGTCCGTCCGGTACCATCCCCGAAGCAAACTCCGAATAAATACTTTGAATCAAGGAAACCATGTTCCCGTTGGAATCGGCTACCGTGAGATAGGTGGTATTTCCTGTTTCGATTTCCATATCCCCCGCAGGATAGGTATCTGCTGCTTTATCCGGATGTATCAGGTTTCTGCGTTGTTCGGTATAGGCATCTGACAACAGGGTTACCAATGGAATATTGTTGAAATCGGATCCGCATAAAACTTTGCCCGGTCCTCATAGGCAAGTTTTTTGGCCTCCGTAAGCACGTGCAGGTATTCGGTACTGCCAAAACCCATCCCCTTGATATCAAATCCCTCCAGAATATTCAAAATTTGCAGCGCAGCCGTCCCTTGTCCGTTGGGCGGCAGTTCCCAAACATCGTAGCCCCTGTAGTTTACGGAAACCGGTTCCACCCAATTGGAGGTATGGTTGGCCAAATCTCCATAACGTAAGAATCCGCCATGCTTTTTCATGTAACTATCAATGGTCTTGGCAATAGATCCTTTGTAATAAGCATCCCGACCCTCTTTAGCAATAAGCTGATACGTATTGGCCAAATCCTTGTTTATAAACACCTCCCCTTTCATAGGGGGACGGCCCTTTGGCATATAGGTATTAGCAAAACCAGGTTGATCCTTTACGGACTCATAACTGGAGGCCATTTCATAGGCAATAACCTCAGAAACCGGAAACCCATTATTGCCATAGTCAATGGCGGGCTTCAAAATCTCCTGCATGGAGAGTTTTCCGAATTTTTCATGGAGTTGAAACCAACCGTCCACACAGCCCGGCACCGAAACGGGCAAAGGATCGTAAAAGGGTACGTATTTCATACCGTTGTCCATAAAATAATCGATGGAGAGGGATTTTGGAGCCCTTCCGCTTCCATTAAAACCATAGAGCTTCTGTTCTTCGGCTGACCGAGACAATGGCGAAGATATCCCCACCAATACCGCAGCTTGCAGGTTCTACCAATCCCAATACCGCATTGGCCGCAATAGCAGCATCCATAGCACTACCTCCTTTTTTAAGGATGTCCAAAGCAGCTTGGGTAGCCAAGGGTTGACTGGTGGCTACCATTCCATTACGGGCCAAAATTTCGGAGCGGGTGGTAAAAGTTTCTCCGGTGAGTCGGTCTTGGGCATATAGCATATTCCCTATAAGTAGGAGCGCCATAAGGGTGGGTGCAATTTTCATTTTTAGCTGAATTAAGTCGCTTTATAGTATAACCAGGAAGCCCTAGTCTTCTTATTCCCTTAAATATAAGAATAGTGCAGGCAACTTGTGGCCATTCGTGAAAAAGAAATGCTGACTAGGGGTAATGCCTAAAGTAATTATTGATGGAACCGTTACATGTTTTCATTGACCATAAAGAGCAAAGCGTGAGTATCTCAATCTAATTCCCTGATTTTCATATCACGGAACCAGGATTCAAAGTACCAGTTTTGGAGGGCTATCTTTCCTTTGGTGGCCTTTCCAAAAGCAGGACGATCCTTAAAATTAGATGCTGCGATTGTATTTGTCCATTCGGATGAGCTTATATCTGCCTCCGCTGTGAGGGTACCATTGAGGAAGAATTGTATTTGGCCGTCTTTTTGTATGATTTTTGCCGTATTCCACTGTCCGGTGGGATTCGCCTTTGCCTTATTTTTTTGTGGAAATAGCCCCCAAAGACAACCCGGTCTTTTCATAGGGGTATTGGTGTCCATGTGTTCTCGTAGTCCAAAAGTTGATACTCAGATCCGGTTTCATAAGTTGCGGCATATTCAGGTGATTCCTGAACATTGACAAAAACCCCTCCGTTGCCCCGTAATCCCATTTGCCACTCGAACTCCAACTCGTAGTTTTCGAATTCGGTATCGGTCACCAAGTCCCCAAATACTTTGCTTTCATCGGTCGCGTTACAGTAAATGGTTCCATCTTTCACTTCCCATGCCGAGTAGCCGGTTGAATCAGGTTTGTTATACAGGTGCCACCCGTTCAATGTCTCACCATCAAAAAGTAGCTTCCACCCTTGTTCTTTCTCGATATCCAACAACTGGTTGTGAACCTTATTTTTAATTGCCAGCTCCTTGGAGCGTTCTATCTTGAATTTCTCTTTCTCCTGTTGTTTACAGGAAAATATCAATAGAAGTATAAAGCTTAAAAAAGGTAAGGTAATACGGTTCATTAAAGTGGTTTTTTTGGTACTTATGGATTTATCCTTTCAATAATGGCATTTTTTACGCCGGTTAAAAAAGGTATACTTCATCCAAAAGGTTTCTAAAGTAACCAAAAATACCTAATTGCTAGTACAAAATTTTCGGTGATAGCATTAAGGTATAATTTGTTTCGGTTCCTTTTAATAGAATAGTTCACTGCACCACAAAATCCCTTTTAAAGGTATCTTTGTATGTCCTTCGTTTTGATTGGGTTCCCATATTCTCATCGAACAAGCGATTAAGATTATTCCCTGCCAAATCCTCTAGCTTTGCGTTCACCACTAATCTATAGGTCCTAGAAATCCAAGAATACTCGGAGTAAACTCCGCTTTGGAGCCATCATCTGAAATTTCCCGCATTCCTGTAATTTCAGCCCCTGCCCTATTTTCTATGTGCAGGCTTTCCTGAGCCAATACAATATCTAAAGGTTCCTCAAATTCTATGGATAGAGCACCCTTACTATTCGATGGAGGTGCAAGCACCTTCCATTTATCCACTTGGGGTTTGGTAGCATCGCGATGGGTTACGTACCATTTTTTCTCATAAGGCTGCAAAGGCCTGCCATCCGCTGTTTTCCAACTATTTTTAAATCGAATGGTATAGGTATGTCCTAGGATAGCCGGAACGGATTGTGGGGAAGTATTGTAAAGGCAAAAACATGGCCCCCTAGCTCCCAAAAAAAGAAATTATTTAGTTCTTAAATTCTTATTTGAGTGTCTTCCCAGCTTTTTTAAACTCCTTGGATACCTTCTTTAGGGCGGGCTTTACCTCCCTGCCCAATTTCTTGAATTCTTTCTCCAAGGAACGGATCCACTTTCTATATTCCTTATCCGAAGTCAGTTCTTTAATAACCTTTTCCCCTTCGCTATAAATGGCTTTGGAATCACGTTTTATTTTTGAGCTGTTAAAATCGATCCTTAGTTCTACCAATCCTTTTTTTACATCGACCTCAACTTGCTGAGCCGTTGTTTTTACATTGAACTCGGTTCCCAAAACCACAACCTCTCCATGATCGGTAAGAACGGTAAATGGCAAATCCCCATGTTCCACTTCAAAAAAGGCTTCACCCTTTAATTTAATGGTTCCGGGCTGAAAGCTTTCCTGAAATGAAATGCTACTATGTTGGTTGAGGTATACCTGCGATCCATCCGGAAGTACGGTGGTCTCGTAATTTTCTTCTGTTTTTATTTTGATATTGGTGCCACAGCTAGCCGCAAATGCAAAGAGTAATAAATACAAAAATGATGCTATTTTCATTGAAAAACAATTCGTTATACAGTCCTTTAACGAAAATAGCCGCTTAAAATTCTGATTTAATTGGACATGGTAACCAAATGAACTAAAAAACTCCTTCAGTAGCCACCTTTGTGTTAATTTGCTTCGCAAGGCCCCTTAAGAAATTTCCAGGGCCTACTTCCGTAAATTTTGTAGCTCCATCGGCAACCATTTTGAGCATAGTTTGTCTCCAAAGAACAGGATGGGTCAACTGGTCTATCAAATTCTTTTTAATTACCGTAACGCACTGTGTGGGTCCGGCGGTTGCATTTTGATAAACAGGATAGATAGGTGCTTTAAAATTAGTGTTTTTAATAACCTCTTTAAATTCTTCGACTGCGGGCTCCATGTAGGGTGAATGGAACGCACCACCAACGGATAAGCGAATTATTCTAGAAGCTCCAGGACTTAGTTTCTCCGATACTTTTTTTATTGCCTCAAAATCACCTGAAATTACTACTTGGTTAAGAGTATTATAGTTGGCAGGAACCACAACACCAGTAGGTTTGTTGACATATATCCCTTACTATGACATCATAGAGGCCTATGACGACTGCCATACCGGTATTTTTGTCGCATACACGACCCATCGCCATGAATCTCTTTGAAATTAAACGCAAAGCCGACTCGAAACCTAGGGCTCCTGATAAGGTCAAAGCAGTTATTTCTCCAAGTGAATGACCTGCGACTATTTTCGGTCTAAAGTTTGTTCCCATTTTTTTTGCCAGTACATAGGAATGTAAAAAGACTGCTGGTTGCGCAAATTCTGTTTTTTTTAAATCGTTTTTGGAGCCATTAAACATAATGTCCGTAAGGGGAAATCCCAATATTTTATTTGCATTTTGAAAATATAACCTTGCCTCCTGGAAGTCGTCGTATAGTTTTTTACCCATTCCAGGATATTGAGAACCCTGTCCTGGAAATAAATATGCGTGCATAGCCCCGATTTTTTTTTTAAGAAGAAACCACTTTGTAAATAAATCAATTCTTATCCAATTCTAAATTAAAAAAGTTAATCGGTAAAATTATAGGGTAAGCCGTTATATGAAGGCACCGTTCTTCTTTTTAACATTAGAGCTCAAATATTTCAATGTCTTCCCTTATTTTTACCCAAAAATGAATAGATGGCATCAGGATTTTTTGCAGTACTGGACGATGTAGCCACCCTTTTGGACGATGTGGCTACCATGAGCAAGGTGGCTACCAAGAAAACAGCCGGAATTTTAGGGGATGATTTGGCAGTAAATGCCGAAAAGGCTTCCGGTTTCGTTTCAAAAAGGGAAATACCTGTGCTTTGGGCAATTACCAAGGGCTCCCTTTTAAATAAGATCATCATCTTGCCCATTGCCTTTTTATTAAGTGCTTTTCTACCTATAGCTGTAACCATCATCCTCATCCTTGGAGGGCTCTATTTGGCCTACGAAGGCGCCGAAAAAATCTATGAATTCTTTTTTCCGCACCCTCATGACGCACCAACACTTAAAGAGGAAGCTCCAAGCAAAGAGGATGTTCTCGGCATTGGAAAAGGAGAAGATTAAATCTGCTATTCTAACCGACTTTATCTTGTCCGTAGAGATAGTTATTATCGCTTTGGGTACGGTCATCAAGGAACCATTGACAACCCAAATTATTGTGGTGTCCGTAGTGGCCCTATTGGCAACCGTGGGTGTCTATGGTATTGTGGCATTGATTGTCAGAATGGATGAATTTGGAGTGCGCCTTATCAACCTCAATGAGGAGGATAACAGTATTTCTGACAAAATAGGCAGGTTCTTTGTAAATGCCCTTCCCGTGGTAATTAAATCCTTATCGGTTATTGGTACGATAGCCCTATTGTTGGTTTCCGGGGGCATCTTTGTACATAATGTACCTTTTTTACATCATGTACTACCAAACATTCCGTCTATCTTGGTGGAATTCGCAATCGGATTACTAGTAGGTTTTGTTGTTTTTCTACTGATTCAAGGGGTAAAGAAAATGTTTAAGAAATAATAATAGACAGCGTTTATCTTTCGTTGATCTCGACCAATTTATCCTCATTCCACTCCCCACTGGCCACTACGTCGCCTTCGGAATCGAAGAATTTTCCGGTACCACTTCTTTTGTCATCCTTCCACTGTCCAGCATATTTTTCACCATTGGGCCAAAAGTAGGTTCCGAAGCCGTTGCGTCTGTCATTTTCATATTCACCGGAATAATACTCACCATCGGGCCAAAAAAAGGTGCCATCTCCATGACGCTCGTTCTCCCTCCAATTACCTTCGTACCTGCTACCACTGTCCAATAAAGCTATACCGTATCCATGAGCCATGCCATTTTTTACCTGACCAATGTAATGTAATTGATTTCCCTTTCTGCTCTTAAAAGTGAGATATTCCCCAAACGATTTCTGTTGTAACTGTTTTTTAACACGTTCCAATTGTACCTTGGTTTTTTCAAGATTAAAACTTAGGGAATCAAATTGCCTAACAGCGTTATCCTTTGAAAGAAAATCCGATTTAAGACTGTCCGCATCCAACGTGCTGCTATCACTTATTATATTGGGAGCCTTATTTTGCTTTAGTAGTTTTTCTGCCAAGGCAATTCGCAATGGTATGCGCATTTTGTTTTCCTTTCCACTATGCATGGAGTCGCTGTAGGAACGTATCGCAGTTTCGTAATCTCCCTGCAGTAAAAGGGAATCTATTTCCACCAGGCGTTCAAAATCTCTTAGATTATTTGTAATAATCTTCTTTTCCCCCTGAAGTTGCGTGATTTGATGTTCTAATTGGACGGATTTATATACAAAAAGCATCAATCCTAATAATGGAAGGGCAATGGCAACGAAAAACAGCACTTTTTTACGTTTCATTTACAACATCAGTTTGGTACATAAATACATACGGTCTAATCTGTCATATGGATTTCAGGGAGCTTGTTTTTAATTCTTCTAAAGTCTGGTGAGAAGTACATATGAAATCTTAAGGTCCACCCTTGCTTATAATTACCACCATTGGCAAGATCCTGTCCTTGGGAATACATAAGTCCAGCTGCAAAAGTAAGTCTTGGTGTAGCAATGTAACCCGGAGTAGTAGTTAATCGTAGGTCCTCCATAGGACTTGCCACAACGGCCTTACCACTTTGCATAATCAGTTCCGCCTCCGGAGAAATGTAATACGTTTTTGGCTTGAGCTTAGTATCATTCAAGGGGATTTTAGCGCGAATCATATAGCGCCATCGATTTCTGAATATGTACTCGCTATTTTCGGCAAAACTTTGCGTCCATCGATGTTCAATACGAATCCTGTGATACAACATGGCCGAATATAGAGGCATGGCAAATTGATATTGGTGCCAAATACGCCATTCGGGTACTACATTCCGATCAGTTGATTCCTCGTCCGTATTAAAGTTAATCCTCACAACCCCACCTAAGCTAAAATTGGTCTTTTTGTCATAAATATATCCGATAGCATGGCGATTGTAAATCCGGCCGATTTGACCAATAAATGGGGTATTGACGGTTTCCTCAAACCTAAAATGGGTCCGGGCGTCCCGTAAAAAGCGCTTTCCGATCCTAATGTTACCATAGGTGTTGAACCATACTTTGGAGACCGGTTCCTTATACTTGGAATACTCAGGGAGTTCCACAGGTTCCGATTCTTGTGCATGGGTTAAGCATACCATCCCAAAGTAGAAAACAACGCATCCAAATAAGTCGAAAATTTTCTTCTTCATGCTATTCTTCTTTGGGTATAGTGAATTGATGTAGCAATTCTAAAACCTCCTCCGCATTTACTGACCTCTTAAGTTTGCGCTCCAATTTTCTTGTTTCCCGGTTTCTCAGATCCACCATCCTATTGTTAGTAAAAATGATTTGCTCGTTTAACAAGGCAATCTGTTCACACTCTATAGAATCCAATGTTCTCTGAAGGAAATAAGGTATTAGTATATCCGTATAAGCTTCCACAAGGCGTTTTTTCACTTCTTCCTCCATGACCGTAGCCATAAATGGGTTCCGAGATATCATCAGTGTAAATCGCCTTTATTTCTTGGGTTTTTGCCGGTAGCAATGATAGATTCGTTATTAGGGATTTGGTATCCTCCAAACAGGACTTAAGCTGTTCTCCAAAACGTAATTTCTCATTGGGATTGGCCATACCAGCATAAAATCCCAACTTTTTATTGGCTGATTCCCCCAAATTTTTGAAGGCGTTGGTATAATTCTCTGTAAAACCAGGCAGAAGTGAATCAATCTGCTTTTCGATGAGTGTATTTATAGAAACGAGGTCATTCTCCAACTCTTTGAGGGATTGCAGCTGTTTGTCATCAGATAGTTTATCTGCAAGTTGGGACAGAATGTACTCTAAGCTTTCTTGCGCGAATGCACTCAATTGTTCTATGGATAACAGGTCATTTCCATTGAATTCGTATTTTTCAGCGTCTCGGCAGCTGAAAAGAACTAGAGTCGCCGGACTCATCTCCATCCAAGCGAATGCTTTTATTAGGCATGCCCATAGGAAAAATCCGTTCCTGGATGGTTATTGGATTTACAAATTCAAAGATTTGATTTTCATAGAGATCCACATAGATAGAAAGGGGTTTAATAAACTTTGTCTCAATTTCCCGTGCAATGGAATACCAATATTGAGCTTGGTCATCCGTACGTCTAACGATATTTAAATGACTATTAGTCAATATCGTACTTGCTATTTCAGTGGCTCTATCAAAGTGCAAAGCGATATTTTTCAGCGATTCGAGTTGAAGACTGTCCAAAGGATAAACTGGCACTTTTACCTTCATGTTTGTCGCAAATGAAGTGGAACCTAACCTCGTAAGCAGACCATTGATTTTTTGATATTGCTCCCAGTTTTTGGAAAGTAGTGCAGTAATGCTACTTTCGTCGAATCTTTCTTGCAGGTTGTATTCCAATACTAATAAAAACCGATCGTCCAATGGTACCGTTCTAAATTGTGCCATTCCATTTTCAAATACCGCAACTTCCTTTCCTGTGGTATCGAAAACGATTTTTTGCAAAAGTCCTTCCTCAAAATACCAAACCTCATCTACTTCCAAGGCATTGCTGCCATAACTGATCCACTCATCATGGGCCATGCCGTTTCTTAAAAATCTACCTACTAAGGCACTGCTGTCATTTTCTATGTTAAAATTTTGCTGAGGTATTCCCTTTTCAAAATTGAAGGTACTTTTAAACAAGGTATTTGTTGCCTCTGAGTTTTCTACTTCTTGTATGGTAAGGTTCCACTCTCCATCTCGGAATACCCTCGGACAATAGGCCCTGTGCCATTTCTTGAGTACCACTTACCAAAATTCTATACTCAAAATCGACCACTTCACTCTTACTCTCAGAGGTATATTCCCCAAACTGAAATAGCCATGAATCGTTGGCGAAGGACTCCTTGAAACTTCCTTTAATAGTAAAAGATGAGTCCTGCTCCTGTAATAAGGTTTCTAAGTTGGATCTCTGAAATAGAAAAGACCCATCAAAAATGGTATCCGTATTTTTTAAAATATATTGGTAACTGGCATTGCCCGAAAATGTGCCTATTTGAAAAGGATCGTTGTAAACACTTCTTTCTTGAGCAATCAGTATGCACTGACATAAACCCAATAATAGGAACGTGAACGCTTTGTATGTAGACCTATACATATGGCAAAAGTACTATTTAAGGGGGATTTATAAATTCCATTTATGCCTTACGGCACATAATGGTTTTTTTGAGTTAAAAAATATCATCGAATTAACCTAAACTTTCTACAACCTTTATAGCTCGGTCAATTTCCTCCTTTGAATTATAGATGTGTACGGAATGACGAATCATTTTGTCCCCTACGGATCGTGGTTGTAGTCGTTCGCGTTCCCACATCATTTTCTGTAAGTCTCGGGCCGAAATACCCGTGATTCCATAAGTGGTGATTCCGGCAGCCATATCCTCATTCGTGGAAGAATAGATGTTAACGTGGGGCATTTGTTTTAAACTACTACGAAGATAGGCTCCCAATTCCTTAATCCTTCCCAACCAATTATCCGCCCCAATAGTATTGTAGAAATCAACAGCGGCATCGTACCCAGCTAATAGACCAGCGTTTCCAGTACCATTTTGCATCAATCGAAAGCCATGATCTTCCTGATTGTCCCAATTATAACTGGCGATGGTCGTCCATATGGAATCCGCAACCTCCTTATTGATATACAGAAGCCCACTTCCAGCCGGTGCCAATAACCATTTGTGCAAACTAGAATAGTAGGCGTCACAGCCGATATCCTTTACATCCACAGCTATGTGACCCACACATTGTGCACCGTCTAAAACTGTAAATATTCCTCTCTTTTTTGCTTGCCGACAAATTTCCTTTACCGGCATGATCGTGCCGTACCCGGAAACCATATGGGGAATGGCAATGACCCTTGTTTTTGGGGTGACTTCCTTAAAAATACCTTCTATAATTTCTTGCGGATCATTGGCAGGTTCGGGCAAGGTTGCTTGCTTGTATTTACAACCCTTTCGCTTCGCCAACAATTGCCAGGCACCAAACCCCCCACCATGCTCTTGATTTGTGTTCAATAGTTCGTCCCCAGGTTTGAGGTTTAATCCCATACCCACATAATTCATCCCGAAAGTGGCATTTTGGGTCAGGGATATTTCCTTGAAATCACAATGGATTATTTGTGACAATTTAGTTCTAAGGTCCTCATATGGAAAATAACCGCTTAACAGTTTTGGCCCTGAATTGTTCTTGTAATCAATGGTAGCCGCCTCCACATTATAATGCAACATGTGATGCATCATTTTGTCCAGTACATAGCCCGGTGTCGATCCCATCGTTCCGTTATTGAAATACGTTTGCCCCTCTTTTAAAGGAAATTGTTTGCGAACCGATTTCCAATATGCATCATCGTACCTTTCCGTTCTTAAACTTTCCAAAGACCATTCCTCTTTGGAATCAAAGGATAATAAGGGGACGGAAAGAAACGCTAGAGTCCCCTGCTTTATAAATTTTCGTCGATGTGACATATTCGTATGTATTAAATAAATACCTGGCAGGATACTATTACAAGTTTGCCTTTTGTTTGACTTCCTCAAATTGCTTCTGAAGCTCTTCGAATCTTTCAAGTTCTTCATTCCCAGGTTTTTTATCGGCCCGACCTATGATATTGGATAAATATGATATTTGGGCAATCATCATTTGTTGGGGATAGGCACCATCATCGTTCTTAATATCCTTTAAAACCGCTTCCAGGACTTCCTTTTGCTCCTTGTTACTGGTATCCTTTATCTTCTTTTGTAGAGCTTCTTGGAACTTTCGGGCTTCCGACAATAAATCATATACCTTATTTTGAAGCGCCAATTGTTCTTTAATGGTTTCCAACGTCACTCCCTCATTCGCCAAACGGGGATCCATTAAAATTTCAAAAGGTTTTTCCAGGGATTTCTCACCCACGGTTAGTTTAGCCATATAGGTTCCTGGAGGAACCATGGGTCCATTTTTATAGCTTCTACTTTTATTGGAGCTCCAAGCTCCTTTTTGTCTCAAATCCCACTCAAAACGGTTGATGCCTTTTTTAGTTTCAAGTTTTGTATCCACATATTCAAACACCATGCTCAACCCCATGTCTGTAACCTCTTCTTTGGTAGATGTTAGTTGCGTGGAATCGCTTACAATAGTAGCAACCGAAATACCATCTGCATCTAAAATTTCCAAACTTACCCCACTTTTTAAATCCTCGGGCAGGTAATAGTCGATACTGACACTAGTAGATGGATACTCCGGAAAATCACCGGAACCCCAAGGTGTTCTATACCTAAAAGTGTCTTCAGGTTTGAAAAGGACAGGATCCTCGCCCAAAGAGATTATTTTCTTATCTCCAAGGGCACTGACATTATCCAAAATCCAAAATCCGCGTCCCATAGTACTGATTATTAAATCACCACGGTGAAGTATGATGTCCGTAATAGGAGTAACAGGCAAATTTTGTTGAAATGATTTCCAAGTACTACCGTCATCAAAGGATACAAACATACCATATTCGGTTCCTGTATATAACAGCCCTTCCGTATCCGGGTCTTCCCGTAGTACCCTAGTAGTATGGTCTAGAGGAATACCGCTGTTTTCCGTACTCAATAATGTCCAGTTCTTTCCATAATCCTCCGTTTTGTATATAAATGGGGTTTCATCGCCCAAAAGATGTCTGTCCACAGCGATATACGCCTTCGCAGCATCAAAGTGGGAAGGTTCAATGGATTCTACCCGTCCTCCTTTGGGAAGTTTTTTCGGGGTAACATCGCTCCAAGTCTGACCTCCATCTTGGGTAATGGACACTACTCCGTCATTAGAACCTGTCCAAATGAGTCCTTGCTTAATTTTGGATTCCCTTATGGAATATAGTGTACTATAATACTCTTCCCCAGTAATGTCCCTCGTGATAGGACTCCCCGAAATTACTTGTTTATCCGCCTCATTGGCCGTAAGGTCCGGAGAGATGGTCTCCCAAATTTGCCCACCATTCCTTGTTTTATGTAGATATTGGGAGCCCATATAAACTACATCCGGGTCGTGCGGCGAAACATGAATGGGTGCCACCCTTTGAAACCGGTATTTAAGGTCCTTGGGATTATGTCCGTAAATATTGGAAGCTCCAATGGAGTACTCCCGATCTGTTCCCGTAATCTTGTTGAATACACTAAATCGCCCTTTACAGTTATTATACACCACATTTGGGTCACCAGGTTTGGGGATGGTGGGCCCTGTTTCACATCCGCCTACATCCATCATGATTTGGGTGCCCTGTGGTGAAGATGCGCTAGGTGCCGAACTTGGTATGGCTATAGTCGTATTATCCTGTTGTGCCCCATAAACCCAATATGGATATTGGTCGTCCACGGCCACCTGATAAATTTCGGCGGTGGGCTGATTGAATTGTGAAGACCAGGTTTTACCACCGTTATGGGACACATTGGCCCCACCATCATTACATTGTATGAGCAAATCCGGATTATTGGGATTCAGCCAAATGTCATGGTTATCGCCATGGGGTACGCTCATACGTTTCCAGGTCTTACCTCCATCCATTGATTTCAATAAGGGATTGGCATTGGAATACACAATATCAGGATTCGTAGGGTCCAGTTCAATGTTGGTATAGTAAAAAGGTCTGTTTACAAGTCCTTCATTACTTGAGGTCTGTGTAAAGGTTTTTCCTTGATCTACCGATTTGTATACGCCTCCTTCCTTTCCTGGAGCTTCAATTACCGCATACAAGATACTTGAATCCGTGGGTGAGACAGCCAAATCAATCTTTCCGATAAGTCCTTTTGGTAGTCCATTTTCCAACTTTGTCCAATCTTTGCCTCCATTGACCGATTTATAAATACCGCCTTCCCTGTTCTCTCCTCCGGAAATAATCGTCCATGGCGTTCTTTGTGCCTTCCAAGCTGCGGCGTAGACTACATTAGGATTACCCGGAAGCAGTTCCAAGTCGGCAAAACCTGTTTCATTGGAGACGAAAAGCACCTTTTCCCATGTGGTACCTCCATCCGTAGTTTTATAAATACCTCGTTCCTCGTTGGCTTTAAAAGCATTCCCAATAGCGGCAACCCAAACAATATTGCTATTGGTAGGGTCGATTTCAACAGCTCCAATTTGTCCAGCATTTTCCAACCCAATATGGGACCAGGTTTTTCCCGCATCTATAGATTTATAGACTCCTTTGCCACTAATGATATTACTGCGAATACCATCTGACCCAGTACCTACATAGACAATATTAGGGTCATTTAGAGCGATTTCGATCGCTCCAATGGACGGTGTTTTAAAATATCCATCGGAAACATTGTTCCACGTCGTTCCATAATCCTCTGTTTTCCAAACTCCGGCACCCGAAGCCCCTAAATAAAATGTGCCCGGTAGCATAGGTGTTCCAGTAACCGTTGTCACCCTACCGCCCCTGTTGGGGCCTATGGTACGGTATTGAAAAGCGTCAAAATTTTGACCAAAAACAGAAAATCCTAGAAATAAAAAAATGGTGAATAGCGATAGCCCTTTCATGAAATACGAATATGATTGTTGGTTTTCCCTAAAGTTAAGCAATACGAAAGGTTTACCAATTATTGGAAATATATTTTTCCCATAATCGTAATTCTTTGGGATGTGTCATGAAAAGGTCAGGATAATCCATCCTGATTTTCGTCATATTGCTATTTGTGCTGTTGGGCCAACCATTCCATGATGGTAATGGGTCGATTATCCATGAGTACAGGTTTGCCATCGTACCCAAAATCGGCATCATTGGCATGGGAATAAATCCATGACCAGTGACCTGGAAAATGATAGTCTTCACCTCCATAGATGCCATTTAAATCGGTAACATGGTCATATAATGAAAGATGTACATTTGGAGCCCCGGCAGCCACTAACCGCTCATATAATGGAATAACCGTTTCCTCAGGTACAGTGGTGGTGTCATCCTTTGAATGTACAAACCACATAGGAATGTTCTTGATACTGTTCAGCTGGTCCTCTGAAACAAATTCGTTATGATAGGCCAAAGCACTGATATAACCTGCGGCAAAATAGTCCGGATGATTCAATAATAGTTTGAGGCTCATATATCCCCCATTGGAACAGCCACCAATATAAATTCTATCCGAATCTATGCCTGGGTTTTTTTGCACAAAGTCTTTGATCAATGCTATCAAAGCCTCATTATAAATATCATTGGTATTACCTCTTGTGTATTCGCCGAATCACTCTGCATCCAGAAAGTAGGGGTTTGGGGAGCCAATACATAGGCCCCCTTGAAAATTTCCTGAATCTCTTCGGAAGCATAATTGACCGCCTTATTGGCAATAAGTGGAATCCCTGGGTCAGTTCCACCTTCCCCGCCTCCATGTAGCCAAATAATTAAAGGGAAAGTTCCGTTACCCTCGGGTTTAAAACTACCATAGGTAAGATCAATATTATTATGGCTGAATGTCCCGTTCAAATCAAAAATATCAAGGTCCGGAATACTTCTTGCGCCCTCCTTGTCCCACGTTGTACCGGTAGGCATGTGGGTCACGGTCAATTCATAATCAATCCATTGGTTACTGGCCCTACCATTGGCCCCACGATAATATTTTATAGGGGAGCTTAAAGGGTCGTTCGGGGCCACCATAAGCACCAATGTTGTAAATTCACCCATCTCACTTCTATCTCCTTCGGCATTGGAAGGGTATGCATATAAAACTTCCCTGAATCCCTCAGCCTCTCCTTCCCTCATCTCCACGTTTTCCTTTACTCCTAACAACTGTTACCTGATAGTCGCTAAATGCGGTTGGATTTTCAGTGGTAGGCGATGGTACGATTACCTTATTGACCCCGGGGCCCCAATCATAAGCATCTATGAGCAGCGTATACATGCCTTGCTCTTCGCTTTGTGCGGAAATGGTTACAAGGGGTAAAATTAAAAGAGCGAGTAAAATTCGATAGATACGTTTCATTTTCAGTTGGTTTAGACATTGAAAATAAAAGATTCCATTGATTTCTCAAAAGATATCCAAAGAATAAAGTGCTACTTTTCAATGGTTTTCAATCGGAGGAAGGCTTCCTGTAGCATTTTTGTAATAGGGCCAATAGTATCATTTTGATAGTATTCAAAATCGTCTATTTGCCGTATGGAAGCTATCTGCGTGCTGGTACCTGTAAGAAAAGCTTCGTCCATTTCACGAATTTCGTTCATGAGAACGGCCTCTTCCCGTAATTCCAATCCTAATTCCCCACAAAGCTGTATTGCCACCAGTCGGGTAATACCGTTTAGAATTAATTCATTCGCCGGATGCGTGTAAACCACTTCATCCTTCACGAAAAAAACATTGCAATGCGACGCTTCGGTGACTACACCGTTACGAAATAGAATCGTTTCATAACAATGGTGCTGCATGGCCTCCTCATTCAGCATTACATTGCCCAAAAGTGAGGTCATTTTAATATCGCACCGGACCACCTAAAGTCTTCCTTGGTAATTACCTTTGCATGTGTGGTATTGATTTCCGGAAAAACCTTGGGAAGTGCATACATGAAAACGGTAGGTACTATGTCTTTTGGAAAGGCATGTTGTCTAGGAGCAACGCCCCTCGTTATTTGGATATAAAGGAAACAGTCTTTCCCTTTGAGATTCGTCTCCCTTAATAACCTATCTATTTCTTTAGGAATTAAACTTACATCGTAAGGAATATTGATTTTGGCCAGTCCTTCTGCCAATCTACTCAAATGGGCCTCCTTGTAAAAAAAGGAACCATTAATTTGGGCCATGGCCTCGTAGATACCATCCCCAAAAATAAACCCCCTGTCAAAGACCGAAACATGGGCTTTTTCAGAAGGTAAAATTTGTCCGTTGAGATATACCTTTTCGGGATAGTTTGCCATCAGTTCAAGGCTACTTGAGTATCGGAATAGGTGACTCTATAAATAGCATCTCCATAGTCATCGGAAATCAATAGGGATCCATCTTTCATCCACAATAGGTCTACCGGCCTTCCCGTGACCTTTTGGGTTTGGTCATTCAACCATCCGTCAATAAAAGGTTCCATACCTTGTACCTCGCCGTTCCGGATATCTGCCAACATGATTCGGTAACCCACTTTTTTGCTTCTATTCCAAGAACCGTGCTCCGCAACAAATGCCTTCCCATTATAAGAAGCGGGAAACATATTTCCCGATTTAAATTTTATGGCTAAAGGTGCTACATGTGCTCCCAAGGCCTGTGCGGGAGGTACGAAATCCGAACAAGGTCTTAAGTCCCCAAATTCAGGATCTTTCACCGTACCACCGTGACAGAAAGGGTATCCAAAGTGTTGACCGAGTTCCGTAATATGATTCAATTCACAGGGGGGATGTCATCTCCGAGCATATCCCTTCCGTTATCCGTGAACCACATTTCACCATTGGCATCCCATGTAAATCCAACTGAATTTCGAACTCCTTTCGCGTAAATTTCACGATTGCTTCCGTCCGGATCCATTCTAGTGATGGTTGCAAAACGTTCATCTTGGGTGGGGTTACAGATATTGCACGGGGCACCTACCGGAACGTATAATTTGTCATCCGGATCAAAGGCTATATATTTCCATCCATGATGGAATTCAGAAGGGTAATCGTCATATACCAATTCTTTGTTGATTTCTCCTCCCAATTGACTTTCAATATTGGGATACTTCCATAGACTGCCTACCTGCGCCACATAAAGGTCCCCATTGCGCATGGCTATTCCATTGGGAACTTCCATGGTGTCCAATACCATAACCTTCTCTGCCACCATATCACCGTCGTTATCTTGTATGGCATACACCTTATTTTCGTTTCCGGTACCTACGAATAAGGTACCATCAGATCCCATATCCATGGAGCGGGCACCGTCTACGCCTCTTGCATATACTTTAATCTCAAAGCCATCCGGCAGGTTCAAATCCAATAATGCCAAATCCGTACTATCCATAGGCACATTTTCGGTTTCTTCACTTACCATCTCCTTTTTGTTATTGGCGTCCTTACAAGAAAAGGCAATAACTGATAAAAATATCAATAGCGATAGCCTATAAATTGAATTTTTCATTTCACTAGAATTTTTGATTTGGTTAAAGATACACAGGCTTCTAGAAATTATCTAAAACCATCTATATTTATCTTAAGTCGTTTAGGAAAAATCTTCTGTAACAATCTTGTTTTTTGGAACGTTCAATTCACTTAAGTCGCCCATGACACTATCCATCATACCTGGAGGTCCACAAACGTAGAAATACTTATCCATGTCATCGGTATGCTTTTTTATAAAATTGGTATCAATGGTACCATGGGGAAATTTACTACTGTGCTCATCGGAAAGAATATTGATAAAGTCTTTTCCCAGCCATTGCTCAAATTCAACTTGAAGTATGATATCGCGTTCTCGTTGATTGGCAAACAACAACTTATTTCCAGCCAAATTACCGCTATGTGCCAAATCCTTAAGGATAGCTATAAAAGGTGTGACCCCCGCCCCTCCGGCAATGAAGGTTCCTGGGCCCTTGTAGGATATCGCTCCCCAAGAATCCCCAATAATTAGGGAATCACCAATTTCCAAAGTCTGCAATTGATCCGTAACCCCATCATGGCCAGGATATACCTTAATGGTAAACTCCAAAAACCCATCGTTCGGTAAACTTGTAAACGTAAAAGGTCTTTTCTCGCTTTTCCATTCTCGGCTGATTAATGGCCATCTCGGTGGCCTGACCAGGTGTAAAGGAGTAATTTGCGGGCCTATCCGTTTTAATACGCAAGACATTATGTCTTATAAATCCAATGTCCTGTATTTTAATAGTATGTTCCATAGTTATTTATTTTTCCCTTAAAATAAATAGGACAGGAATTTTGGATTGATGCACACTAATAGAATATTGACACAATCCATATAAATAACATTTCAGTAATGAAAAAAGCCCGAAAATCGGGCTTTGAAAATTATGTGGGTTTGTTAGGCCAAACTGCTTTTTAACTCAATTTCAGTATCCAATAATTTGGAGATTGGACATATATTCTTGGCCTTTGTGGATATTTCCTCAAACTCAGATGAATCAATATTGGGAACATCACCTTTCAAATCTAAGGTTACTTTTACTATTTCACCATCTTTAAAGAAAACCTTAGCCGCAACGTCCAAAGTATTTGGTGTATAATCTGCCTCTCCAAGCAAAAAGCTTAGTTGCATAGCGAAGCATCCTGCATGTGCAGCCCCTATCAATTCCTCAGGGTTGGTTCCTTTTCCATCTTCAAATCTAGTATTGAAAGAATATTGAGTGTTATCCAACACACCACTATCAGTTGTTAGGGTACCCTTACCTTCTTTACCGCTTCCTTTCCATTGTGCCTTTGCATTTCTTGTAAAATTCATTTCTACGTTTTTTTTGATTTATTAAACTGTCGTAATATTTTTTAAGCAGGTTCTTTCTGTTGGTAATTCGTATAATCTATATACCCTTCCTTACCAGGCGTATAAAAAGTGTCCTCGTCCCAATCTGCCGTCTCCCAATTGTTTTCAAATCTTTCTACCAGATCTGGATTGGAAACATATAATTTTCCAAAGGAAACTAAATCGGCATTGCCTTCCTCAATGACCTTATTCCCGGATTCTTGGTCGAAACCACCATTGATCATTAGCGTACCATCATATAAGGGTCTAAAATGTTCCGCTATATTTTGCACGGCATATGGGATGTCTGAAACATCGCTAAATGGTTCGGAAAGATGTATATAAGCCAAGTCATGTGCGTCGCTTAATTTTTTGATGATGTACTCAAAAGTCGGAATGGTTTCTTCGTCCATGCTCATACCAAACATTCCGTCCAACGACGGGTTGAACCTTGCCCCTATTTTTGATTCCGGAATCACTTTTTTTACGGCGTCCAAAACCTCAAAAAAGAATCGGACTCTGTTCTCGATGTTGCCACCGTATTCATCCGTACGATTGTTGGAGGTTGCATTGAAAAATTGGTGGAAGAGGTACCCATTGGAAGAATGGATTTCTACTCCGTCAAAACCAGCTTTCACGGCATTTTGAGCTGCGTTCTTGAAATCTTCAATAGTTTTTTTAATTTCTTCTTTCGTCATTTCCTTGGGTGTGACCGTGTCTTTGAACCCTTCCGGGGTATAGGACTGGGCATTAGGATTGATTGCTGAAGGTGCCAAAGGCAAATTACCACCATGGAAATCAGGATGTGACATTCTACCTACATGCCATAATTGTATAAAAATTTGCCCTCCTTTTTCGTGAACGGCTTTCGTTACCAATTTCCAAGCATCCACTTGTTCCTGGGTATGAATTCCGGGTGTATTCACATAACCAACCCCTTGTTCGGATACCTGGGAACCCTCGGTTATGATTAGCCCTGCTGAAGCTCTTTGCTGATAATAGATATCATGAAGGTTTTTTTCAGGTTTTTTTTCTTTATTAGCCGCCCTACTCCGAGTCATGGGAGCCATGACTACCCTATTCTTAAGCGAAAAATTTTTGTCTGCATAAGGCTTTAATAATGCTTGCTTGCTCATATTTATTTTTTTTGGACAAGCATAAATTTCTGAAAGAAAAAGTAAAATCCTTAGCTCTAATAGCTAAAACATTGTCGGAAATAAAAACAGGTATGATACTGGGATGTATAATACCTGTTGAAATAATGTAGTTAATGGTTACTTATGCGTATCCGCGAAGCTATTATTTTATTGTAAAATTAGTGTTTGGCCATATTATCGTAATTGACCTATGTTAATCGACAACCTCTTTTTTTAATTTTCTTTTTATTCTGCATAGACTTTGAGGGGAAATACCTAGATAATTGGCTATATGGTTGTTTTGAACCCTCTTTTCTATACTTGGATAAGCCTTACAAAATTCTAGATAACGAGATTGGGCATCCTTTTCTAGGGAGGAAAGGATTCTTTTTCTTACACCAATAAAAGCATTGGTCAACAATATCCTAAAATAGCGATTGAATATTGGCGCTTCGGTGAATAGCTTCTCTTTATTATTAAGGTTTATGGATAAAATAACGGAGTCCTCAATGGCTTCAATGTATAATTTTGAAGGTGTTCCATTATAGAAAGCTTCAAAATCACTTACCCACCAATTCTCAATTGCGAATTGAATAATATGCCTTCCTCCTTTACTATCCAAGTAATAGGCCTTTAGACAACCTTCTATCACAAAAAATTCGTTTTTTACAATTTGCCCTGGTTGCAATAGATAGGACTTAGCCTGCAGCTTTAGTGGGCTGACCTTATCTGTGAACAATTTAATTTCATCATCAGTCGCTCCAACATATTTTTTAATGTGGTTTTCAAGTAGGGTGTACATTTAATGACTTTTGGTGAAGAAAATTACAAAAAAAGTTAAAATTTTCTTAAAGGAATATTTATAGAGTCAATTTGGGCATACTAAGTCTGCGGTAGTTTACATGAATTTTAGCTTCTTTTTTTCCAAATAAAAAAGTTTAGTTCTGAAATTTAAGTAAGTTGCACAGCCAACTTAAACCCAATGAAAAATTATGTATGTGCTGTAGTATGCTTGTTCGTAAGCTTGCACTTTTTAACAGCACAAAAGAAGAATGGAAATTATCGTCTGCACATTAAAAAAACGACACATCCTATAAAAATTGATGGAATCGGGGACGATATCGCATGGCAAGATGCGGAAATAGCAAAGGACTTTTTTAGGGTATTACCCATGGACGATGGATTGGCCAATGAACAATCCGCCATAAAGATGACCTATGATGATAAGAACCTATATCTGTTGGCAACTTTTTATAATGCCACTGAAGCCAATTATTTTGTAGAGTCCCTTAGAAGGGATTTCTCTTTTGGCAAAAACGATAATTTTTTACTTTTTTTAGACCCGTTCAACAACCAAACCACGGGGTTTTCATTCGGTTCCAACGCCTATGGCGCACAATGGGACGGGACCATGTTCGATGGCTCCGTAATCGATTTAAACTGGGATAGTAAGTGGATTTCAGAAGTTACCCGGGACGATGACAAATGGGTCTTTGAAATGGCCGTTCCCTTCAAGTCCATTCGTTACGAAGAAGGGGTAACCGAGTGGGGCATCAACTTTAGTCGTCTAGACCTAAAGTCAAGTGAAAAATCCAGTTGAATCCCAATTCCTAGGCAGTTTCCTACAGCCGCTTTGGCCTATACAGGCACGTTGGTTTGGGATGCACCCCCTCCTGCCCCAGGCACCAATTTTTCAATAATCCCCTACGTTTTGGGAGAGGTCAATAGAAATTTGGAAGCTAACGAGGATACTAAGACCAATGGTAAAATTGGAGGCGATATTAAGTTTAGTCTTACTTCCTCCCTAAACTTGGACCTCACCGTAAATCCCGATTTTTCGCAGGTTGAGGTCGACCGACAAGTGACCAACTTGGACCGCTTTGAGCTTTTCTTCCCGGAAAGACGCCAATTCTTCCTAGAAAACGGCGACCTTTTTGCAAATTTTGGGTATGAGACAATTAGGCCTTTCTTTTCCGGACGAATAGGCTTAGGTGTTCCTATACAGGCCGGGGCAAGGGTGAGTGGTAACCTTAATGAAAAGTGGCGTATGGGACTTATGGATATGCAGACTGCCAGTGTAGATGAAACAGGATTGCCCAGTCAGAATTTCGGGGTACTATCCCTACAGCGAAAAGTCTTTGGGCGTAGTAATATTGGTCTCATGGTCGTCAATAAACAATCCATTAATTATCCCTCGGAAAATGACTCCATCAATAGTCAGTACGCAAAATACAATCGCAATCTAGGCTTGGAATACAACCTGGCATCTTCAAATAATATATGGAACGGGAAGGCTTTTTTGTTAAAGTCTTTGGCTCCGGAAAAGGGTGGTCGAGGTTTTGCACAAGGAGCACACCTGCAATATAGCAGCAGAAAATGGCTTTGGAGGCTACAGCAGGAATGGGTAAGTAACGATTACACGGCGGAGGTAGGATATGTACCAAGGAGAAATTATGTGAACCTTTCTCGGAAAAGTAGGGCACTTGTTCTTTCCTAAAGGGGGGCCATTTGTGAGTCACGGGCCGAATTGAATGTTTCTTATTTCTTCAATGAGGATTTTAGGGAAACTGATCATTTGACGTATTTAATGTACAAGTTTGAATTTAGAAACAGGAGTAGTGCATTTTTCTTCTTGTCAGATGATTACGTGGAACTACTTTCACCTTTCGACCCCACCCGATTGGGCATTGCTGACTTGGCAACAGGTACAAAGCACCAATGGAATGCGTTTGGATGGGAGTACCAGTCCAAGCCTCAAAGTCTTTTTACCTATTCGTTTGGTGGTCGTTTGGGAGGGTACTACCAAGATGGCAACCGTACAAGTTTAACCACGGAATTGGGGTATCGTTTTCAACCGTACGTAAGTCTGAGCGCTAATCTCAATTACAATCACATCGATTTACCTGCACCATGGAATACCAATGAGTTTTGGTTAATAGGTGCCGAAGCGGATATCACCTTTACCAATAAACTTTTCTTTGCCAATTTGGTCCAGTATAATGAACAAACGGGAAATATGAACCTGAATTCCGATTTCAATGGCGGTACAGCCCTGCTTCGGATTTATTTCTAGTGTACACCAATAACTATTTTGTAACACCTTTTGAGACCCGAAATTGGGGGTTGACCTTAAAGTTCACGTATTGGTTGAATAATTGACTATTCCTCCGGTGGGTGTCCATGAATATCTTCGAAGACAGAATCAAAGTTTTCCCGTAGATAGGCATTCAATTTCTTTTGATAATCCTCCTTTAGCCAGCTAAGGAAATTGTGCGTACTCTTACTGATACACTTGGCGTAGACATGTATGCGATTGTCTATGTCTTCCTTTAGTAATTTGGCCAAGGCAATGGCATCATAGACATCCTCGCTATTTTCAATGCAGATATAGGCATGCTGCTCTATAGAACGTTCCAGGACCACTTTGGATGATTCACCAGCCAAGGTAGCCTGTTCGTAAGTTTCACGGATATCAAAATAGGTTTCCTGGGAGTTTTTGAACTCTTCCTTGATGTCTTCGGATAGGTCGTGCTTGAAACTGGCCTCAATATCCTCATCATCGCGGATTCTGTCCATGTAATAATTGGGCGACTTAAAAATCGCTTCCCAATCCAAATCAGCACCCCAAGGATCAAAACGATATAGGTTATTACCTAAATCAATAACCGTAAATTTTGCCTTGTTGTTCAACACTCTTGATCCCCTACCGATCATCTGGTAGTATAGGGTTAAGGATTTAGTGGCCCTGTTCAGTATGATACTTTCTATGGTTGGCTCATCAAATCCTGTGGTAAGTATACTTACGGAAGTTAAGATAGCATTCGGGGTCTCCTTGAACCATTTCAGAATCTGTTTCCGTTGTTTTTTTGTAGCGGTATTATCCAAATGCATTATCGGTAATCCCGCATTTCTAAATGTATAATAGACCTGAATGGAGGTTTCTATACCATTGTTGAATATTAGGGTCTTTTTATCCTTGGAATGTTTGGTATACGCCTCCGTAAGTTTGTTCAACATGGCCGGACTCGTATATAAATCAGCAGAGGATTTTACCGTATAATCGCCATTAGAACCGACTTCCAATGAGGTAAGGCCCATATCATAATGATAGGTTTCTGCTCTTGCCAAGAAATCGTTTTCAATTAGATCCTCAATAGATTCTCCTGGAATCAACTCGTCATAATTGCCGTTCATTGGGGTCTCCTTATTGGAACTTAACGGCGTAGCCGTAACCCCAAGAATAAAGGAATTTTCAAAAAACTTGAACAATTTGGTAAAAGAATTGTAATGGGCCTCATCGATGATGACCAAACCGACATCGGATATATCCAGTTTATC
The DNA here is from genome assembly GCF_025244665.1 of Maribacter litopenaei. Lineage (GTDB taxonomy): Bacteria > Bacteroidota > Bacteroidia > Flavobacteriales > Flavobacteriaceae > Maribacter > Maribacter litopenaei. Next base: position 1,901,890 of record NZ_CP104205.1, read on the forward strand.
GTCATTTAATCGGTTGTTCAAAGTCTCTACCATTGCCACGTAGCAACTATACTTTTCCTGATCGTCCAGATTTGCCTTGCTATTGACTACTTTGTTGACCACCCCAAAACTGGTAAGCATGTCCGAGGTTTGGTTGCATAACTCCACCCTATGGGTCATGACCAATACTTTCTTGGAGTGATTTTTTAGATATTGACGTACAATTTCAGAAAAGATGACGGTCTTACCACCGCCTGTAGGCAATTGGTATAATAAGTGATAATCATCTCGTTCGTTATCAAACTTTTCAAAAATTTGTTGGATGGCTCCCTGTTGATAGCTGTAAAGTTCCTTATCCGTTTTTTTGTCCTGTAGTTCGTATACGGTCTCTTGCATGTAATCCTTTTCTTTTGAAGGGTGCAAAGGTAAGGCCTTCTATTGCCTAATGCTAATCCATGCGATAAAAAGGGTATCTTTCCGACCAATGAATCCTTAAAATGAATCCCGTTTATATGGATATCCATTCCCATTATAAACTATACAAACCCTTTGGGGTGCTAAGTCAATTGACATCGGGTGAGAAAAGGCAATTACAAAAGAAAAGGTTCTTAAGTGAATTATTTGAATTTCCTAAAGGCATCATGCCCATCGGTCGCTTGGATGAAAAATCGGAAGGATTGTTGCTGATGACCACAGATGGAAAATTGGCCAATTGCATTAATAATAGTGGAATTGAAAAAGAATACTGGGTACAACTGGACGGTAGTATTGACCAAACCGCCATTGAAAAATTAGAAGTGGGAGTTACTATCGGAATATTTGGGAAAAGCTACACTACAAAACCTTGTATGGTAGAAAAGTTGGAAGAAGTACCTACCCTACCTGACGCCAATCCAAAATTACGAATCGGACTTCACCGTCCTACTTCATGGATTAAAATAATTCTGACCGAAGGAAAATTTAGACAGATCCGTAAAATGACGGCGGCGGTTGGTTACCCAACGGTTAGATTGGTTAGAGTTCGAGTGGGAACCATATCATTAGAGGGGTTAATGGAAAGTTCAGTAGAGAAAGTGCAGGACTTATCTACCCAACTCTTTGGAGGTGAATCCGGAAAATAATGTAAGTCTTTTCTTTGTGTTGATAAAATAAACTCCTGTAAGCAGTATTAGGGCTGCAATCGCAGATTGAAGGGTTATTTCCTCATTCAAAAAGTACCATCCTAAAATCATAGCGATAACCGGGTTTACATAAGAAGATGTCGCGACTTTCTCCGGAGAAACCACTTTTAGCAAATAATTGAAAGCGGTAAATGCAACGATACTGCCCAAAAGGACCAAAAGGATCATAGACCACTTAACAGGTGTACTCCATTGAATGGGCGAAATCCACTCCTCCCCTATGACAGCACTGATTATAAAAAGTAAAATTCCTCCAGTCACCATTTGATAACCCGTATTAACAAAGTAATTCGGCGGTAAATCCGCCTTACCTACGAACAGACTGCCATAGGCCCAACTAAGCATACAAAAGAAGATAAGAATCATCCCAAGAAAGGCTCCCTCTTGGGAAATAATCTGCTTTTGACTTACCAAAAGATAAATACCTACCATTCCTAAACCAACACCTACCAAAGACATGGGTTGAATACGTTTTCCTTGCAGTACCCTCATAAGAAGCAACACTACAAGTGGTTGAGCCGAAATCTCAAGAGCCGCAAAACCACTATCGACAAATTTTAATGCCCAAACGACCACGCCATTTCCAAATGTCAAAAAGAGAAATCCTGCTATGATGGAATTACCCAACTGTCGTTTTGTAACTACCAATGAGATTTTCAAAAACTTAGCAATTAAAAAGATAAGACTGCCCGCTGTAATGAAGCGAATACCTGCCAACATAAAGGCGGGTAATTCAGTAACCGCAATCTTATTAAGTAAATACGTAGATCCCCAAATGACATAGATGGCAAAAAATGCCAATATAACAAGCACTGTATTTCGTTTTGCCAAGGTCATTCTAAACAAACAAGAATCCTAATTTTTTTTGACCCTCACGGCATTCATGCCCTTCAATCCCTTTTCAAGTTCAAATACCACCTTGTCGTTTTCAATGATTTGATCAATGAGTCCACTGACGTGTACAAAGTACTTCTCATTATTTTCAGAATCAATTATAAAACCAAATCCTTTGGAAGAATCAAAGAAAGAAACCTTACCGCTCCTTACCGGGTCAAATTCCTCTATATCGCTATCTTCCTTTTTTGGTATCCCCAGCACAATATCTTCTGCATCTATTTCCACCTTCATAGTAGGGTCCGGCGGCGTGTCCACCAAATTACCATTAAAATCGACATAAGCAATTGGGATACCGGAAGACCCACTTTCTTTAGCCGCTTGTTTCCGTGCTTCTTTCTTTTTCTGCTTCTCTTCCCTCTTTTTTAATCTCTTTTTTACTTTTTCGGTTTTATTAAAGGTTTGCTGTGATTTTGCCATTCGTAATTTTAAAAGTTCTAATTAATTTTGAATAAAGAAAGAACAGAAGTTCGAGTAGACTTTGAAAATGACATCTCAAGGGCTGAGAGACAGCATCCATTTATGGGTCGGAGCAAGATTCCCTACTTTTCTTTAAACTGACCCAAAGATAACATATGTTTTATAATAATCGTTGGTACAAACATTTAGTTCTTATATGTTCAAATACACCCTAAATTCAGTTTAGCATATTTTTAACATTTTATTTAAGTAATTGATTATCAATACTTAAAAATTTAAATTTTAAGAATATAGTACCTTTTATTACATAGTACTGTAACAAAAATAATCCATCCTCGTCTTCTAGATATAAACACAAAATTAGTATTCATCACCCGATGTTTATCGGGATAAAAAACGAACATCATGAGAACTTTTATTAAACAATCACCGACAGAAGCTAGAAGACATTCATTTTTTAGCAATTTTAGAAACAGTAAAAGGGTGCAATGGGCCGAGGTTAGAAACCATACCCATTAATCCGGAATTCATCAATCAATTATTCATCAATCAATTATTCATCAATCAATTAATCATCAATCATTTCCTGATCAGTATCGGGATAAAAAAAAACGAACAACATGAGAACTTTTATCAAACAATCACCGACAGAAGCTAGAAGACATTCTTTCTTTTCAACTTTTAAGAACAGCAAACGAGTGCAATGGGCCGAGGTAAGGCACCACACACATTAAAATTTAAATATTGACAGTATAACCTCCCAATCAAAGGGATAAAAATTAGGGATTATGAAACAGCATAGAAGATTATCCCCAACTACTGCAAGAAAGTTTGCATTCTTTACCGGAATCCCGGTACAAAGGAAAGTCCGTTGGGTAGCGGCCAAGGAGGTTATAGCCCTGGTCTCGGAAAATTAAGTAAACAAAAAAAGGATAAGACCTCATCAATCTTATCCTTTTTTTAATGCGCCATAGCAATGGCAAATATTTTAGTCTCGCAAGGTAATCTCCTCCTCTACCCCATTTGGATAGGTAACGGTAGCTACATTATCGCAAGTGCTATCACCAAAATCAACATTTACGGTAAGTCCGTTTTTAGAAACCGTCATGTCTCCTGCAGCAATATAACCACATGTTACACTGCTTGTCAACGGCGTATTAACTGTAACGTTATATGTGTTTCCTTCGTAAACGACCGTCCAAGTTCCTGCAATACTAAAAGTGGTTGATTCTGCCGAATCACCAAAGGTTAAGGTAAAGGCTTTCGTTCCGTTATCGGAAATGATGGAACCGTCGGCCATTTCTACAGTTAAATCACTTGTTACTTCAAAAGAAACACTACCGGCATCGGAGTTTGCGCCCAATTGGTAGGATCGGGTACCATTGATCTTAATGTCACCTACGTAAAAATCTACATAACTAGCCGAAAAAGAAGCTTGTTGTTCATCCATATTGTAGGTTACCGTTAAGGTACCATTGATATTTTCCGTGCCGTTCAGTACACAATTATTAAAAGTGGCAACATATCCCGTATCAGTATATTGCGCGCTATAGCATTCGTTGCTCATTGTTTTGGCCGTTGAACCGTCATTATTATAAAGTTCAAATAGGGCAACATCGATTCCTCCTGTGATTTCGTCCGTCTCCAAAACAGCTTTTAAATCAGCTTGTGAAAGTACAATGTCATCGTTGTTGTCGGCATCCTCGCTACAGCTATATGCCACGATTAACATGGTGGCCAATAGACTAAAATTTTTAAACGTGTTTTTCAAAATTTTCATGTATCTATAATTGTGGGTTACAGCCATAAAAACGTGTATCCTAACTAATTATTATGGTCTATAAGGGCAAGTAGGGTGTATTTCAACGAATAATTAATCGACCAAATACAATATCAGTTCTAGTAAATCAGTTTAAATCATATACGATATACTATATTTGAGAAATGATCCAAAAAATTAATTTGCGGGATCAGGTCAGGGATTACCTTCTTTCCGAAATGAAACAGGGGAAGTTAAAAATAGGTAAAACCATCAATCCGGCTGCACTTTCAAGGGAATTGGAAGTAAGTGTTACCCCAATACGAGAGGCACTTACCCAATTGCAACAATCCCATATCATTAAGGCCGTACCCAATAGGGGATTTATTATTGCCGAACTCGATGTAAAGGAAGCTGAGGACCTCTACGGGCTCGTAGCAAGTTTAGAAGTAATGGCCATCGAAAACTCTGAATTCGATGAAAATCAGATCCTTGCTCTTAAAAAGCAACAGGATGTTTTTGAAAATGCCCAAGACGCCATAAGCCGTATACAGGCAGATTTGGAATTTCATCATCTACTGACCAAAGGTTATGAGAACGATTTGGCTTTAAAAATCCTACAAGACCTACGAACCCGAATTTTCTTTTACGAACGTGCCTTTACCGCTGATGATTCCTTTTACAATAAATCGGATAATCAACACGATGCTATTATCTCTGCCATTGAAGAAGATAATGTCCCTACGGCCTCGCTCCTATTGAAGATGAACTGGATGTTAATCCTAAATTATATTCAAAAGAAATTGACAGAGTAATTTAAGATTCCAAATCTCTTAAAACATCTTCAGCTGAATTTGTAATTTTCTTATAGCTTCTATAACCCCATCGAGTAAAGAAAAACATTAAAACAAGCGCAACAAAAAGTGCAACGCCTTGCAATGGTTTAAAATTTGAAAGAAAAATATTCTTGTTGGAAATTATTTTAGTAAATACGGGAACCACTAAAAACAAAAGCAAGTAACTTAAATAGATACCTATTTGTTGTAGTCTTAAAAGCTTATTTTTTTCCTTTATGTAAATCAACAAATTTTCCTTGTATGACCCATTAAGAATATCAAGATTTTGAATTTTTTTCAAGGATTTTAGTACAAAGGTTGGAAGAACGATTAAAAATCCTATGGTCAATACACCACTAGTTTGGAGATACCAAGTATCCAATTTTTCAAAGCTGAAGAAAATCATCCCGGCCATTATGTAACATATAATTGCTCCAACTGTTTCAAAGCTCCTAAGTGTGCTAAATTTCTTTTGAAATCTATCCTGAGTCATTTTTAAAATTATTTCGTTTGTTAGTCTTTTCTGCTTTTCCAATTCCTGGCTCATGGCTATCCAACTAGCCTGTAATTCTTCTAGTTCCATTTGCTTATGCTTTAGTCATATTTTCTCTCAGTTTCTGTTTGATACGGGAAATTCTTGTACCTACGTTGGAAGGTTTTAATCCCGTGATTTCCGAAATTTCCTGATAGGATTTACCTTCTAAAAGCAATAGCATGATACCTCTTTCCAAAGTATTCAAATCGTATATCTGTTGATGCAGTAACCGCATTCGTTCTTCAAAGACCTCGTCTTTAACATCGGAAATTTGTATCTGAGAATCCGTGATTGATTCGGAAGTGGGAGTACGTTTCACCTTTTTTAAATGGATAATGGCGGTGTTCATGGCCACCCGATACATCCAAGTACTTATTTTGGATTCATTTCGAAAACTATCAAAGTACTTCCAAAGCTGATATACTATATCCTGAAACAAATCCTCACGATCCGGTTCGTTGTTCGTATAGATGGCGCTAACCTTATAAAGTAGTCCTTGATGTTCTCTTATGATATCCGCAAATTCCTCCTTATTACTCATTCGAGCACTTATTCATTTACCAATAGGTATGCAATGTGTCAAAAAAATCACATAAAAAGACAAAAAACATTTTTGGGATGGATTTAATTTGCTGGTATACAACAAATAAAGTGCCCTATCGTTTAATTAAAAAAACCGATGCATGCAGTATTTGAACAAAGAAATTGAGGCATTGACCAAACGAAAGAAGTCGGCCTCCTTGGTAAAAAAAGAAATTTCCTGTGGGGTCTTCCAAGATGTGGAAAAACTTCCTCAAAAGGATAATGAAGTCAACCCGTAGAACCCTTATTCGAACAAAGTCCTGTCCAAACCTGGAATAAGGTTCAGTGCATTTTCATAATATACTTTTTTGAGTACTTCGTCCGGCAGGTTTAGACCATACATAGACCAAAATGCATGGTATTTCTTATAATAGGGAAAGTATTCGTCATTACTTTCCAATACTCTAAAGTAGGTAGGGAATTCATCTCGGATTCCAACTATCTTTCCCAAATAAAATTCGATCCTGATATTTAATAAAGAAAGCCCGTGCATTTTGCGGTTGTCGGCCTAATTCCGCAATTACAGCCGAGATACCTACATTCATGTTTGGCATTTCATCCAACAGTTCACCTAGTTTTCCCAAATTATTGGCGTGCCAACCCATGTGGGCATTAATGAATTTGGTCTCGGGATGTTTCTTGAACACATTGTGCTGTTCCTCTATGATTTGTTCCCAAGGTGCGGGATCCGTATCATTTCGCTTTCTTCGAGGGTGGGTTTTTAATTCAAGCCAACGTTCATTATCGCTGTCCATATCGTCCCAAAAAGATTTTGGATCCGCCGCATGAATCAATACGGGGACTCCCATCTCACCACATTTGGCCCAAATGGGGTCCAATCGCGGATCGTCAATGGCCAATCTGTTCCCTGAAGCATCTTTATATCGAAGCCCCGAGACTTTTAAAAATTTTGAGTCCTTTTGCTCCGTTCTTGATATCTTGTTCCAATTGTGCCGCGGCCTTTTTACCCCAATCATCACCATCAACACCCTCAAAGTCAACATTGGCAAATACCACGAACCTATTGGGGTAACTTTTTGAAATATTCGCTACTTTTTCCTTAAGACTCTCCCCGAACCACCGCTGAGGTTCACCATAATTCCCTCATTCAAGGTTTCCATATCCTCTAGAAGACTACCTAATTTTTCAACCGACATATCCCTTTGATGGCTATGAACATCGACAAACCTATATTTTGCCTGTTTGATCTCGTCGTCTCGGAACCACAAGGGTCGAGGTTGGATTATACTCTTCAAAGCTCATTTCCTGTCCAAAAATATATTGAGGCAGGGCACTTAAAAAAATCGCAATTGGAACTAGTCTGCAAAGTGTATTCATGAAATTCTTGTTAAGAGTTATGGTTTTCATTATAAATTTTCTCATATGCTGATGGGGTATCAATATCTGCTAAAAGGCCGTAAGCATCCAAACTCAACATTGCGGTACTTTTTTTCCTTAGTATTTCCTTAGCACCGTAATCAGAATTCAAGCCTAAAAGCTCCTTGTAAATGCTTGGTCCAAATACTGCTGGGACTCCTATTCTTTTGCCATAATTGCTAGCAACGACATCCACTTTATTTGTTTTAAAATTATCCAAGAGATCCATTAAGTATTCCTCGGTTACCAAAGGTTGGTCGGCTAGGCAAATTAGGATTCCCTTAGGTAAGGGATTTGATTTTAGTATTGATGCAACACCTACGGCTATACTGTTGCCCAATCCATTTTGCCAAGTAGGGTTTTCGATTATATCTACCATACCTTCATTAATCTCCAATCGACTCTTTATTTTTTCAATATTGGCACCCAAAACCATCTTAATTTTTTGTGGCTGAATGTTCTTGACAACATTAACTATATGTTGCAGCAAAAATGTTCCTTTCCAAGGCAACAACTGCTTTATACCCCTCATTCGACTAGATTGTCCGGCTGCCAATATAAGAACCGCTATGTCTTGGGATGTTGTCAATTATGGATTCCTTCTTTCTTATCTTTTAACATGATAGGCTCCTGCTTTCGTATTACCGCCGAATCTCTGAAAGTATGGCGATGGCAATCTCCTCAGGGGCTTCAGCTCCAATATTGATTCCGGCAGGACCATGAATCTTGTCAAAAAAATCATAATCCTCATCAGGAAAAAGCTCAATATATTCATTAAATAATTTTTCCCGCCTTTTGGATGGCCCCAACAACCCAAAGTACATAGGATTACAATCCTTTACGGCCTGTAAATACTTTAAATCCTTTACATAACTATGTGTCATCAAGACAAGAGCAGTTTGGTCATCAATTTTATCAACAGGCAAATCTTGCGGTTCTACGCTCCACAGTTCGTCAATTCCCGGAAAATCTGCAATGGTCTTTCCTTCTGCGGGAACCACACTTACGGATACTTCCCATCCCATTTCCAAAGCAATCCTGGAAAGTTTTACCGCATCATGTTCACCTCCAACAATGGCCAATTTGTAACATGGCTTCAGTGTCTGCTCGTAGATAAGATTTTGATTTGCATTCAGTTTGGTATTCAGTCCCATCGATTTTCCATTGAAAATAAATAGTGATCCAATATTTGGATGCTCCCCATATTCCTTTACATAATGGGAAGCGATTTTAAAAGAGGTCCTGGCTTTTATGGATTGGTCAAAGCCCTCCAAAAGTGCATTGTCAGGTTGAAACGGTTCAATTAATATATAGAGGATGCCTTCACAACCCAATCTAAACCTGCCATCATAGGTCATCATTTTTGGTACGTTAGTTTTAAAAACGCTCGCTGCCTGAAAGAGTACTTCCTTCTCAACACACCCGCCACTCACTGCACCAACCATGGTTCCGTCTTCACAAATCAACATACGAACACCCGGCCGTCTATAGGAAGAACCATCCAAATGGACCACACTGGCCAAAACAGTTTTAAGACCTTTGCTTTGTAAAACCTTATACTCGTAAAATATTTTTTTTAGTTCGTGCGTCATCTTATGCAATACATTGATGTAATTTTGCCGACTGAATACCGAAAATTACCCATTCCAATGAGTTTTTTAAAGGGCGGGTACTTTCTTTAACATTCTTTAACATAATATTTTTAATTACCTATAATTTCCATGCAGAAACAGCGTTCTGCTTGATGAACTCAAAATGTATGACTATGAATTTGTTCCTAAGAACCTTTGGTTTTTTCTTTGCGATTTCCCTATTTATTTCCTGTGGCAATGCCGATGATGATGTAGACCTTAACCTGAATTTAGGTGGTGGTCTTGGTAAAGGCGTACCTGTAGATGATTGTTTGGGTTTGGATGAAGGCGAATTGGTGTTATCAATCCAAGATCAATATACCACCCTCCCGGGAAAGGTTTCTATATTTTTTAGGGTATCAGATACCAATGGAAATCCTGTCCCTGGTTTAACGGCAGACCAATTTACTATTTACGAACAAGGAAGGAACGATGATTGTTTCAATACTATCTCAACCTCGGAATCCTTTGCGCGCATATCCCCAAACTCACAAATATTCTCAAACAATGCCATTTTGGTGCTTGACTTGAGTAATAGTGTTTTAGAAAGTAGTTTGCAGGAACTTAAAATGGCCAGTGCCAGTTTTGTGGAAAATGTAATGCCCAATACAGAAACAGATTCCTTTAAAATGGCCATTTACTGGTTTGATGGTGAGAACGAACTTCATTTATTGAATGAGCTCACCTCTTCTAAAGATCAATTGATTGCCTCTATTAATGGAATTACGGACAACATTAGTTCCGACCCTTCTACAGATCTATACGGGGCCGTTATAAAATCTACGGATATCGCAACGGACATCATCAATAAAACAACAACAGGTGATAAAATTGGAGCTGCTTCAGTAGTAATATTTACCGATGGTACAGACCAGGCCTCGCGTTATACGGAAGAAGCCGCTTTGAAAAAAGTGAACGATGCAAATTCCAATATTTCCTTCTTTAGTATTGGTCTTGGTAGTGAAATCGATACTCAAGTGCTTATGGACATAGGTAAGACATCTAGTGTTTTTGCAAGCAACAAAGATGAACTAGAGGATACTTTTAATGAAATATCTGAAAAAGTTTCAGAGCGGGCAAACAGCTTCTATTTATTCGAATATTGCAGCCCGAAGCGTGATGGAAGTGGAGAAAACAACTTGGCTATCGAAGTAAATACGGGCACAAGACAAGGAGCGGTTCAGACGAAATTCAACGCCACAGGATTCACCGGTGGTTGTGAGTAAAATTTATACCGATTGATTTTAAAAGAGGCTTTTATGGCCTCTTTTTTTGTTTCTTCGAACAGAACTAAATTACTTTCAATCAAATACTTACAACAATAATCATTGGGCTAAAACTGATTTTTCCATGAAGGTAAAACATCCATTTTTGGAATTTTCCCGTACATGTAAGTGAAAAGATTATTAACTAAACACACTCTTAGAATGAAAAAATTATCAATTATCGGAGTAGCGTCCATAGTACTTTTATCTTCATGCGTATCAAAAAAGAAATACGTGGCTTTAGAGGACAACTTAGCACAAACTCAAAGTAGACTTACCAAAACTCAGGTCGAAAAAGAGGAGTTGGAAACTAAAATGGCCAAAATTGAGGCCCGTGTAGAAGAGTACAATTCTAAAATAAACTCCCTAAAAGAAATAAACGATAGCCAATATACAACTGTTGATGATGTAGCAGTTATGAGCAACAATACCAAAGCAAATATGAGAAAGACTTTGGAAAATGTTGATCCAGCAAAACTTGCCGAAGCAAAAACACTACAGGATTCCATGAATCTGGCCGTTTCCTATAAATTAAAGCAGTCCATTGCCGACGAAAACGAGGATGTAGACGTTAGTATCGATAAAACTGTAGTTATGATAAACATTTCAGATGAATTGTTGTTCAACACTGCAGGATATAGGGTTAGTAACAAAGCCGACAACGTTCTTAAAAAATTGGCCGATGTCATTAATTCAGAACCTAGTATGGAAGTAATGGTAGAAGGTCACACGGATTCTAGAACCATCAACACCGCTCTGTTCGAGGACAATTGGGACTTGAGCGTGAAAAGAGCCACTTCAATTGTTCGTGAACTACAGAACAAATATGATGTTGATCCTACCCAATTGATCGCTGCCGGTAGAAGTAGCTACCTTCCTTTGGTAGAAAATGACAGCAAGGAAAATATGGCTAAAAATAGAAGGACTAAAATTGTTATCCTTCCAAATTTGGACAAATTCTTCGCGTTGATGAATACAGATACTGCCAGTATGGACTAGAGTAATAAAAATAATACTTGAAAGGGTGGCAATTGCCACCCTTTTTTTATTTCATGAAAATTGGTAGGGTTTTGTGGTGGCAGATAATTGTTTATATATTATAATAACCCCAAAGAATTCAAAACTTAAACATCCTAAAGGCTATGCAAATGTTTAATCTTAAAAATAAAAGTCATGGATGTACTCAAAGAAATCTATTGGAAAAGTGCCTTAGGCATTTTGCCCAACCCAGTTAAAAGTTTGGTTTTACTGATATTCTCATGCATAGTAGCGACGTTGTTCACAATGCTATATCTCTTATTGAAACATGGGCACTATTTAAATGTTCAATTTGGTTACTAAGCTATTATCTAAAAATCATGGCATTTGGAATATTGATGTCATCAGAATCCAGGTTGATAAGAAAACCATTAATGACCGCATAGGCATATTTGCCGTCTTTCCTCAGAAAAAATGTGGGATTGATTCCTGGCTGTAGCCTTAATTCAGTAGCCTTAAAATTCTCACCCACCAAATGCAAGGGTATCGGTGAATTCAATAATTTCATTGGGATATCGGAAACTTTAAGGTAACCATAGCCTTCAGATAACAACATTTTAGGATCTAACTCTTTTACCTCATCCAGATTCCTAACTACCTTAGGATATATTTTAGCTGGCACAATTTCATAATCCTTGGCGTTTAAGGTCTCATATCCATAATAGGTGGATAAATCCCCTTGATCCCAAATTCTACTGCTATACCAAAAATCATTGTAGTTCTCATAATCCACCTCTACTTGATTGATTCCCAAATCCAAAATATAGGAGTCACCCATAAGGTTATAGGTCGCTCCAATGATTTTCAGGTCAAAGAGCATCCTATTGTTTTCACGGTATTTTTTCATATTCTACTATATCAATTTCCTTGAAATTTTCATTAGCAATGGTGTAAATGGCCGAAAGTATGGAGACATAGTTCAATTTTCTGATTTCCTGCTTTTCAGGATCGTTCGGGTATCCACCAGATTCTATCAATATGGTGCTCGTGCCCCATTTTTGGATATTATCTCCAAAAGCCCTTGGTTCAAAATCATCGTTGTATCTTCCAACTTGTCCAGGCGCATATTTTTGAAGGATATTGTTCATAAAAACTATGATTTTCATGGCATTTCCTCGAACATCATTGATGTCTTTTTCATAGTTAAAAGCTGGTGCCAAATAGGAAATGGTGGCGGGTTTATCAGTTCTTTCCGCGTTGTAATAAGTACTTTGGTCATGTAGATTGAATCCGAAATCGGCTTCCAAGCTATCCCTTACCCTTTTCAAGGTCTGCCCCTCAGGAGATTGTAAACGTAGGGCATCCCTATTTATATCGATTCCCAAAAGGTTACGACGTTGAAAGAGTTCTGCCCCATCCGGATTAAGCATGGGAAGAAAATGAATGGTTAAATTGGACAGCATAGCCTCCTTTTCTTCTGAAAAGTCCGGACTATTGAAAAAATTTAAAATATCAAAAATAGCCTGCGTTGCGGTGGGCTCGTCCCCATGCATTTGGGACTATAGAAAAACATCGGTATCGCCATTACCGATACTTACCAAAGAAAGCGATTTTCCTCCGATGGAAGATCCTACTTTTTTTACTTTGAATTTTGGATTGTTCTTATATCGATTTAATAAAGGTTGAATATCGATATGCTTTATTCTTCTTTCTCCTAGTGTTGGTTCCTTATATTTTTCATAAGTCTCATACAATTGGTTGGTTATATCCTGAGCGTTGGTGTGAAAAATGGTTAGGAAAATGGAGAAAATAAGTAAGAATGGAAATTTGTTCATTTAGGTAAGGGTTTAAAGTTTAGCTCCTTTACAGCGTTTCTGACTTTGTTCATGAAATCCGTACCCGGATCTGTTTTTTGGGTTCTATATCCTTCGTCCTGCTCCAGCCATAAGGGATGATTTTCAAATTTGGTGTATTCATAATGCCCTATCAAATAATCAATATTATATTTTTCCGCTAAATAACGAACCAGCCAAATATTCGATTTTAATTGTGCTTTGGTCAATGGTTGACCCGTGTCCCCACCTACATTCTCCACACCAATGGCACAGTGGTTCAATCCTATCACATGTCTAGCCATAGTGGTTTCGGGCATCAATCTATAAATAGTGCCGTCCCTATCCACCATGAATTGGGAAGATACATTTAAGGACCCCGCCGCATTTATGTCGGGCCTAGAATTTGGCAAGGTAGCAGGGTCGAATGCTTTAAATGACTCCTCAAAAGTTGGTATAACGGTCCAATGAAGTACGATCATTTTTGGAACAATTTCCGGGGAGTCCTTTTTCAATCCATATCTATCCGATAAATATTCCAAAGTCAATATTTTACGGTTCTCGTCAAAGGTAATAGGTTTATCGACTATGGTACTTGTAACCCCGCAGGAGGTTAGAAATAATAAAAGGGCAAATGATTGTATTACCTTCATTTTTGAATTTCTCTTAAAGAGTCCTGTTCCTTTTTGACCGCATATTGTATTTCAACCTTTCTCCTGCCCCACTCTTTGGCCTTCTGCCGGTCTTCTCCCATGTAAATATCGATTCTATTGCGCCATCTGGGATGCATTTTGTCCTTAACGATATAGATTCCATCAAAAGTATCGATTTTCACCAAGGTATTATGCCTCAACCCTTTTCTTATGAGGTCCCTAGAAACGGCAATCCACTTAAGCCCAGGTTTTATGGAATCTCCCCAAGCTGTTATCTCCGGATGTTCGTAAGACGTCTGCCCAGGGAAGGAATTGTATGCCGTGGCCGTAACGGTCATGGGTATCCAATCATAGTTATCTTCCTTGACCCGATCGCTACAGCTTATGAAAGAAAAAGACATCAATATCCAGAGCAGTCGATACATGATATTTTAATAACGACTTGAATATAATAATTATCCTATTTGTTTTTTAACTGGTGCTGTTCATAAATGTATTTTTTGATACTTTAGAAAGCTCAACTTTAACTATGCGAAAACTAAAATGGCTCCTTGTAGTTCTAATCATTGGATTGCTCTTATTCGGTTACTTCAACTATCCAAAACTGAATCTAATATCTGGCTACGCCTCTAAAAATTTAGCTTCCAACGTATTTATTGCCGAAAGGGACCCATACTTGGTCAATACCATAGACCATGACATGCCTCTGATAAAATTGGCCAATGTAGAAGTAGACACGAAAGAAAAATCCGCAACGGCCTCGGTTTTCGGGCTAATGAAACGTACGTCTGTTTATAAAAAAGGTTTGGGAGCCGTCCTGACCAATGAGGAGTATAAAAAACATCATTTTTCCATAGTTCCTGAGCGAAACCAAAAATGGGATACTCTGCCCTTTCCATATGGAAATCAAGGAATTAAGGATACCATTTTGACCAATGTAAATTATGAAGGTCTAGAATATGTTCTAAGTATGGCCTTAAAGGATTCTCTGCAAAAGACAAGAAGCATATTGGTCGTTTATAAGGATTATATTATTGGGGAAAAATATATTGACGGATTTACCAAGGATACCAAGATATTGGGTTGATCCATGACCAAAAGTATTTTGGGAACCTTGTACGGTATTTTGGTACATGAGAACAAGATTTCCTTGGACTACAGGCCATTTTCAAAGTTATTTAACGAAAGCGGCCCAAAATCAAAAATTACGCTTGATCATTTACTGCGAATGCAAAGTGGCTTGGCCTGGGATGAAAATTATTTCAAGATTTCCGATGTTACTAGAATGCTGTTTCTAGATTCAGATATGACCCAAACACAAGCCAAGAATGAGGTAATTGCTCCCCCAACAGAAGTATGGAATTATTCCTCCGGCACCAGTAATCTTCTTTCAGGAATTTTGAGAAAGCAGTTCCCTACGCATCAGGAATATCTGAATTTCCCTTACGCCAACTTGATTGATAGAATGGGTATGAACTCTATGTTGATAGAGACCGATTTAGTAGGCAATTTCGTAGGGTCCTCGTACAGTTGGGCCACAACAAGGGACTGGGCCAAATTTGGACTTCTGTATCTTCACAAGGGGGATTGGAACGGAGACCGAATTTTTTCAGAAAGCTGGGTGGATTACATCACCACGCCTACCAAAAACTCTGACGGTACCTACGGTGCACACTTTTGGTTAAATGCGGAAGGTAAATATCCGGATTTGCCCCGAGATCTCCATTCCGCCAATGGTTTTCAGGGACAACGTGTGTTTATCATTCCCTCTAGGGACGTGGTCATCGTCAGAACAGGACTAGAAGAGCAGTCGGACGAGCAGTTCAATACCCTTATTGGAGATATCCTAAAAACTATTGAATAAGCCTATTTTCTGTAATTAGTGTGCGAATTTTCAGCCAAACTACAAATTGCGGTGGATTGACCACAATTTTGCCTTGGGAGACAACAATAGTTTCCCCAAACCCTCCTTCCGATCTACTTTTACAGTGTTACAAAAACGAATTAATTTTTTTCATTTTCATATAGTGTTCTCGTAAAAGAGTCTGGTCTTAGCTGATTGGGCTCTTTTTAGTTTAGAACAATTCAGAATGAAATAAGTCGCTAATTACGGCAACCAATTATTCTTTCCAAAGTCCGGTTTTCTTTTTTCTAAAAATGCATTTCTACCTTCCTTGGCTTCCTCGGTCATATAGGCCAAACGGGTGGCTTCCCCGGCAAATACTTGTTGCCCCACCATACCATCATCGGTCAGGTTCATGGCGAATTTCAACATTTTTATGGAGGTCGGGGACTTTTGCAAAATCTCTTGTGCCCATTCATAGGCTGTATCCTCCAATTCTGAATGGGTAACCACAGCATTCACCATACCCATTTCAAATGCCTCCTGTGCAGAGTAGTTCCTGCCCAAAAAGAAGATTTCACGTGCCTTCTTTTGCCCTACCATCTTGGCGAGATAGGCGGATCCGTATCCTGCATCAAAACTAGTGACATCCGCGTCGGTCTGCTTAAAAATGGCATGTTCCTTACTGGCCAAGGTCATATCACAAACCACATGGAGACTATGTCCGCCCCCTACGGCCCAGCCTGGCACAACAGCAATGACCACTTTGGGCATAAAACGAATCATTCGCTGTACCTCCGAATGTTGAGACGGTGTTGTCCATCTTCGCCCACATATCCCTTATGGCCCCTGGCCTTTTGGTCTCCACCGCTACAAAAGGATCAAATACCATCTTTGGTAGAAGGGCCTTCCGCGGAAAGTAATACTACCCCAATAGAAGTATCTTCTTGTGCATCATAAAAAGCCTTTATCAATTCGCTAGTGGTATGTGGCCTAAAGGCATTTCGAACATTAGGACGGTTGAATGCAATTCTTGCGACTCCGTTACTCTTTTTATAGGTAATGTCCTCAAATTCCAAGGCAGTTCTCCATTCGGCTGCTTTCATTTCAATTCTTTTAAATTTATGGACATAAAGATAAATGTTCCAAGGGAAGTCTGCCAAAAGGAAATGAAATGAGTTAGAATCGTTTTTGTTAGTACCCATCAAAATCTAATTTTAAACTTACATTTAAGGTGAAATATAAAAAAGCCTATGAAGAGAGTGGTTTATGGCATTATTAAGTCGATACGGAAGTTTTTAACCGAAAAACTTCATTCCGAAGACTCCCGTTTGCCCTATTTTATCACCATAATCATTTCTCTCGTTGTTGTTGTAGTTGGGATCAATTTGTTTATTGAACTTACGGATACCCTTAAAACCGACACGCTTGCCAAATATGACACGGATATTACCAATTTTATAATTTCATACAGGAACCCTGCCCTTACGAAGTATTTTATTTTTGTAACTGATGTTGGGGACGTTCGTGGCTACCTCATTGTTTTGGGGCTATTTGTCATCCTCTCTTGGCGTATACTCAAATCTTGGAAATATGTCTTACAATCCGCTGTGGTACTTGCTTTAGCCACTCTTTCCAATATGGCACTAAAGAGATTCATTGATCGGGCGAGGCCAGGTATAGAACATCTAGTTTCCGTTGAAACATTGAGTTATCCTAGTGGACATGCCATGAGCGCCATGGCATTCTTTGGTTTTTTGATTTATCTAATATCAAAATTGAGAATCAACAAAGTCTTAAAATATACACTGATGGTTCTATTTGCCTTTTTGATTTTGAGCATAGGTATCAGTAGGATATATCTAGGGGTTCATTTCCCGTCGGACATAGCGGGCGGGTTCATAGCCGGATTTATATGGGTAGTTTTTTGTGTGCTGATTTTTGACGTGATTCAGATATTCAGAAGAGACCCAAAAGTTTAATTGCAGTAGGTATTAATTTTAAACCGATTTCCCTTTAAAGCTTTAAGTTAGATGTTGGATACGCTTAAATCGTTCAGAAAGGAATTGCACCAATTTCGGGAATTATCCGGATTAGAGACCCGAGACGGCCAAAAGGATAAAAGCATTTATCAAGGAAAACAGTGAACCGACAAGCATTTTAGATGATCTAGGAGGAAATGGGCTTGCGGTGGTTTATGAATTTCCATCTGACGGTCCCACTATAGCATTTAGATGTGAATTGGATGCTCTACCAATAAACGA
This sequence comes from Maribacter litopenaei, assembly GCF_025244665.1. Taxonomy (GTDB): domain Bacteria; phylum Bacteroidota; class Bacteroidia; order Flavobacteriales; family Flavobacteriaceae; genus Maribacter; species Maribacter litopenaei. Next base: position 1,919,919 of record NZ_CP104205.1, read on the forward strand.
GGAGAATCAATTTGAACATCGGTCCAAAAATCACGGGGTTTCCCATAAATGTGGACACGACGGTCATATGACCATTGTAGCCGGATTGGCACCGTGGATACAGGAACAAAACTTTAAAAAAGGAAAGATTGTTCTGCTTTTTCAACCCGCCGAGGAAACTGGGCAAGGTGCTGCCAAAATTTTGGCGGATAAAAGGTTCAGGTCATTGAATATTGACCATATCTATGCTCTACACAATATTCCAGGTGTTCCATTGCAAACCATAATAGCTCCAACCATGGGTTTTTCAGCTGAAGTACAAAGCTTTGCCTTGTATCTCACCGGAAAAGAATCCCATGCCTCCGAGCCAGAAAATGGAATAAATCCGGCCATGCCGATTGGGGATGCCATTAGATATTTTGAAGCATTAAATGTTCAGCAACCCAATGACCCAAACTTTAAAATTCTGACCCCGATTTATGCTAAAATAGGTGATACATCCTATGGTATATCGCCGGCCAAAGGGGAACTTCATTATACGATACGGACTTGGACCCCTGAAACCATGGAGTCCTTAAGGAAAGAAATAGAAAGCATTTGTTCCCAAATAAGTAAAACTTATTCTATCAATTATTCATTGGATTGGTTTGAATATTTTCCTGCAAGTATAAATGACTCCTCCGGTATTATGCTGGTGAAGAAGATTGCGTTAAAAAAGCAATATAAACTTCTTGAAAAAACTACTCCATTTTCATTTGGAGAGGATTTTGGATGGTTTTCCAAGGCATTTAAAGCCACCATGTTTGGTATTGGTGCCGGAGTCGATTCACCTTCATTACATCATGCGGACTATGATTTTCCTGATGATTTAATTTCTACGGGAATGGAAATGTTTACGTCTTTAATTCTTGAATTACTTGCTGAGTAGGCCTTGAAATATATTAGTTTCCCTTGTTCTTCTCCTCAATCCATTTAGCCATATACTTGGTACTTTGTAATGTATGATGCGCTAGAATGCCTCCCATAATATTTTTCAATCTGTGATGTTCCAAATTGTCCACTTTTTCGGTTATCCTGTTCATCAGTCTTTTTTCTAGTGAAGATTTGCTATAGAGAGTATTGATGATTTTTATTCCATTGCCCTGGGCTTCTTCCCAAACTGTTTTATCTGTATACAGTTCAATTGATTTTTGTACAAAATCCTCTTGAGATTCGGAAACAAAACCGTTCCAGTCCATATTGGCGTGCATACCTTCCGCCCCAATACCTGTCGTGACACTTGGTGTACCGTTCAACATGGCGTCTACCAATTTTCCTTTAATACCTGCCCCAAAACGTAGCGGTGCCAAACAAACCCTTGACATTTTCATCACCTCAGATACACTATTGGTCTTCCCCTTAATGTAGAAACCCTTTTTAGGGTTGTGGAGTTTAATGACAGTATTGGGTAGATATGCGCCATAGATGTGACATTGAACATCGGAAATTTGCGAATGAATTTTTGGCCAAATCTCCTGTTCCAAATATTTAATGGCGTCCACGTTGGGTGAATGCAACCCGCCTCCAATAAATAGAAAATCCCTTCTGTCATTAAATTCGGGCCAATCGTTTTGTTGGAAAATTTCATTGTGCATAAAGGGAAGATGCAACAATAGAGAGGCATCAAACTTGACAATTTTTTCTAAAAGTTCCATTTCAAAACTGGAGATGACCAAGGTGAGGTCGCATCGCAAAATACTCGCCAATTCCCTCTTGGTCTTACCATCCGCCAGCCATCGCGCTACCGTGAATGGAATATTCTTTTTAAAACATGTTTCCCTAACGTACCGCAACGAATGTAGATCCTCGGAATCCAATATGCGTAACGCCTTTGGGCAAACTTCTGCCACACGCCACCCATATTGCTCTTCGGTCAGAAATCTATCGAATAGCACAATTTCAGGTTTCAAGATTTTCAAAAATTCATCAAACGACGCATTGTTAAGTTCTATTTCTTCGGTTGTAATACCTAATGCCTGTAAATCTTCGGAACCCCCGGTTCTCTTAGAAGCGGATACAAATGTAATTTCTAAATCTCGGCTTGAGAAAACCTGCAACAATTGCATCATGCGAACTCCCGCTGCCGTGGCGGTAGGCTCCGGCCAGGTAAGTCCAATAACCAAAAGCTTTTTGGATTCCATTTCCATGCAATATACAGGAAGTATTTATTTCACGGTATTGTAACCAATATTGTCCACAACCACTATCCCTTTAGGGCTTTGGTCAAAAATCAACTGAATCTTATTTATGGCAGTACCATCAAAACCCGAGGTGCCTTTATCAAATTTTGAAAGCGGTATATGGAAGGTCTGCATTTGAACTTCCCAATCGTCCCCGATCATTTCCTTGTCCGAGAAAATCGAATTTTGTAAATTTAGTTTTTAAGGGTGGCATGATGTTTTTTACATCACTTATTTTTATGTTGGCCGAATGCCCCAAAGTATCCATTAAGACCGAGACTAAAATCATAGGACATTATAATATCCTTTTTACTTTCGGTATCCTTTTGATTCTCCCCCTCCGACTTTAACCATTTGAGATCACCACTTCCAATGGATAGCTGTATACTTTTAATCGAATCCTTCCGAATACGCTGGACGACTTAATTTCATAAGTTGGCTTTTTTTTAACCATTGCACTATCCTTTAAATTCCAGCCTAGTATTACAGCATTGTCATCCTGTTTTCCCTTATCCCTAGTCAAAAGACCTTGTTCCTTCCAAACCTCCAGTTGATTTCCATTTACTGTAATGCCATCCGATACTGTCGTAATATCAATATCTTCTTCAAAATCGACCAGATTCACAAAATCCGAAGACTCAAAATGGGTCATCAAATACTCCTCCGGCAACCAATCTTTAGCTAAAGCTACATTTTTAAAAATAGGTACATATTCATCATTATCTCTAAGTACGGCCTCCGAAAAAGCACTGATAAAAACTTGAGCTATTAGTTGCTGTTCTTCACCCTTTAAAAGTGGTTTAAGGTTCAACAACCACTTCATAGGTGCCCCAAAATCCGATTTCCCCCAAGTAGTATTGAATTGCCCATGATTGGCATGGTGAACATATACCCCGGCCTTGAATCGAGGTACGGAGTCCTTAAACTGTAATCTTCGATAAGGTCGTAAGCCCCAAAAGCTCACTTCGTCCGAATCATAGGAGCCTTGAAGACTTAAATAATTGACGTCCTTTAGAGTGATTTTTCTATCATACCGATAATCCGTCGGGGCAATGGAGACTATCCCTTTAATATTGAAATTAAAATCGAAAGGGACATCTGCATTATCCGGGAAAAAGGGAAGTTTGTTATACCCACCTGCAATAGTAACGGCCTCCCCTCCCCTGGAATGTCCCATGAGCATAATGTTCTGCATATCAATTTTTCCGGAAAGCTCGTGTGCCGAATCATTGTTCCATTGCTTCCATTGTTCCGGATGTTTCAAGAGCAGCCAAGCCCTAACGGGCATTTCTTTGCCCCTAAAATCACCTGACCAATGGGCGTTTATGAAATTTTCATCCACTGAAACAGTAATGATACCCCGACTGGCTAGTAAGTTCCCAAGATAACCATAGCCATCGTCAGAATAATCGATCATACTGTGATTTCCATGAACGATAAGTGCCAAGGGAAATGAATCGTTGCCATCCGGCATATAGACCCTACCATTAAGGGGAAATTCTGAAACTCCAAAACCCCAAAATTTCTCTCGCCATTTTTTCTTTTTCCCCTTCCATTCCGGTAATAGTAACGATGCATCCACGGTTGGGGTCTGAAACTGAACATTTTGCCCATATTCAATTCTTTTTTTATCGGAACCGCTTCCATAGGTAAAGGTTTTAACTTGATAGCTACCCATGGTTGTTGGGTTTTCCAACCCTTGCTCCTCTAAAGTACGCTCCCCTTTTCCTAAGGAAAATTTGGGGAATTCATTTACGTAAGGGTCATTTCCATTATTCATTAAAAGATAAATACCGTAGCCTAACCCAATCAGAGAAAATGAAAGAATCAAAAATGAGAGCAATGATTTTTTATTTATGAACCACCATATTCCCACAATAACTAGCAAAGCGATCAATCCCAATGTGTAATAAAGGATGTTAGGCCAACCGAAACCATATATTTTTAGGGAAACCAAGGTGGAAACCCCACTCAGAAATGCCAAAATATACATTGAATCAACACCTTTAAAAACAAACCGAATCAATTTGAACAATAAGTAAAAAAGTATTTGTACCAATATACCTGTGAGGATGGCGGAAGCATCATTAAAAAGGGTGGAACACCTGTTAAGAAATGGTAGCCATAAATACCCGTTAGAATAATTGTTGGTATAAAGGTGAGGAGAAGTTGACGGTTTTTCATTCGAGTCGGTTGAGGTATCTTTTAGCCCTTAAATTAACCAACTCCTGTCAAATATGTTTGGTTTGGAATGATTTTTAGGGATATCCTAAATTTTAAAGATTTTTAAAGGACTTATGAATTTTTAGAAGCAATAAAGTAAAGAAATGAAATCTGATAAAATTGATGCAAATACAGATAAGGGATAACTACATCTTAGCTGCGAACATTTTGGAAATTTTGGACCTGAGTTTTCTCTCATAGTCCTCTTCCAACCATTCCTTATAGTTTTTAGTATTGTTCATAATACAGTAGGAATATTGCCTCACCCGATACTGGATTTCTTCTTTTAGTTTTTTTGCTAGAATACGGGCGTCAAATACATCATCTGCGTTTTCCACACATATTTGGGCGTGTTGTTCAATGCTTTTTTCCGAACAAGTTTAGATTTCTCCCCGTTGGCAAAACTTTTCTTGTATTCTTCCTTAATATCGAATTCAATATTTTCCGACTTAGAAAATTCATCCCGCAGTTCCTGCGGCATTTCATAAACAAATTCCCGTTCTATATCCTCGTCATTCTTAATGTTCTCTAGGAAGAAATCTGGAAAATGAAAAATTTCCTGCCAATCCACCTTAGCGTCCCACATACCGAATCCGGCAATATTATTACCCATGTCAATGACATTGAATTCTTCTTTGTGGGGCAGGTACCTGGATCCACGACCAATCATTTGAAAATATAGGGTGAGTGAGCGAGTGGCCCTATTCAAAATGATAGTTTCAACGGATGGCTCATCGAAACCAGTTGTAAGAATGCTTACCGAGGTCAATATGGCATCCGGGGTTTCCTTGAACCATTTTAGTATATCCCTGCGTTCTGAAGCATTGTTCTTATTGTCCGAGATGTCTGATATTGTAACCGGCCTTTTTAAAGAGATCGTAAACATATCTTGATGTATTTATACCATTGTTAAAGATAAGTGTCTTAGTACCCTTTGCAATCTCCTCATAGGCATTCATCAATTTGCCCAACATACTATGGTTGCTATAGAGTTCGTCCGAAGACTTTACGGTATAATCGCCACTAATCCCCAATTTTAAGCTTTGAAGACTTACATCATAGTTGAACATATTGGCCCGGGCCAAAAACTTCTTCTCAATTAAGGATTCTATGGACTCCCCAATAATCAACTTTTTATAGTTGTCCTTCATGGGAAGCTTTATATTGGAACTTAATGGGGTGGCCGTAACACCTGAATTACAGATTTATCAAAGTATTTGAAGAGTTTTCTAAAAGAATTGTAGTGGGCCTCATCTATAATGACCAACCCTATATTGTTGATTTCGACCTTATCTTCCTGGAGGCGGTTATTTAGGGTTTCTACCATGGCCACAAAACATTTGAATTCGTCCTGGTCCTTTAATTCCTTTACATCACTATTAATTATTTTGTTCTTTACGCCGAAGCCGCTCAACATCTTGGAAGTTTGTATGCTCAGCTCTATACGATGAGTCAGCACTACGACCTTTTTCCCTGTTCGCTCTATATATCTCCTCGCTATTTCGGAAAAAATAACGGTCTTTCCTCCACCAGTCGGTAACTGGTACAATAAATTGGAATTATCAGAATTATCCTCAAGATATTCGAATATTTTCTTAAGGTCTTCCTCCTGATAGCCGTACAATGTTTTTTCAGTTGTGTCTTTTGTGGATTTCAAAAAGGCAAGAAAATTTTAGTTAGGTTAAAATTTCGAAACCTTAAAATTAGAGGATTTTTATCGGTAATTAAAATATAAATCCTGTCTGGACATCTATTCTAGAGAGAATTTATGAACTGCCATTGTTAATAGCCTTTATTTCTATTTACCATATTTATGAGTTCCTGACCCTTCCTTAAACGCTCATAATTTTCCAGTATCCGGGGTACTACGGAATTGGTATCGGAGACACTGGCATAATGTGGGGTCATGAATATTTTGGGGTGTTCCCAAAAGGGATGCTCTTTTGGTAATGGTTCTTGATGATAGACATCTAAACAGGCACCGGACAAATGATCATTTTCCAAAGCTTCCAATAAATCATTGTCGACCAAATGCCCGCCTCCGGCCACATTGATGACGTAGGCGTTCTTTGGCAGCATCATAAATACTTCCTTATTGAGGATTCCTTCCGTTTCGGGGTCAAAGGTAAAAGACAGACAAGAATTTCAGTCGATTCAAGAAATCGTTTTAGATTTTTTTGGCCTGCAAAGGTTTTTACATTTTTCAGATCCTTTTGGGTTCGGATCATCCCTGAACGGTAAAACCAAATTTCACCAAATCGTTCGCGGTCAAAGCACCTAATTCTCCAAGACCCATGATTCCGACGGTTACATCTTTAATTCTCCTATAGTTCTTTGGATTCCAATCATGGTCTGCCTGCTGCAGTTTATAGGAGTTAAAATTTTTCAACTCTGCAAGTATGACCGCCAATACGTGTTCTGACATATCGCTAGCCAAATAGGGGTCTACGACCCTAGTGATGGGTATATCCGTTGGAGCCGAAGCATCCTCAAAAATATAGTCTACCCCTGCCCCCGATGAAGCAATGCACTTTAAATTGGGATATATAGCCAAACTTCCCTCCGGGTGTTTCCAGATTAAGGCCATAGTAATGTTCTCTTTGGGATGCTCTTCCAAATAGCTGTATACTTCTATGGATGGGTTTCTATCCTTGAGAGCCTTCTTCCATGCATCAATTTTTCCATCTTGTCTAATGATTACTATTGCCATTTTGTCCAGTTTTAATCTAAAATATCCAAGGCCTTTGAAAAGGCTTCCTTATAAAGCCAGTTATTGGTTTGGGTGTGGTTGTAAATCTTTACGATTCTCTCTTTAAAATCGTCTAAAATACCATGTTGCGAAATAAAAGTGGTCATTTCCGAAAAGGAATTCAACATGCTCTTATAAAAAGCATCCGGTACATTGCGTTCTATGGAAAAGGTTTGGGCAATTTCCAAGTTAAAACACATCACATCTGCTATCATAGCACTGTCCACACCCAGTTTTGTAAAGTGCTTGATATACTTTTGGGCGACAGACCTCCTTGCCTTTGGCCTTTTTCTTTTGACAGGAAAATATTCATTGGAAATTTTTGTTTTGGCTTCCTGTACCATTTTGTCCTCTTTGGGATTAAAGGCAAAATCATAGTAGCCCTTTACGGCAGGAAACTTTTCATAGAGTTCCATTATTTGAGCTTCCAACTCCTTTTTTCGTAGCTCCGATAGATACTTTTTTAATGCTCGTTTGCTCATAATCGCTTGATTGTCTCAAAAATAAGCTTTGCCTTAACAACCACCTAAATCCTCGACAATTTACCTTATACCTTATAAATTTTGGAAAACATTATAGGTTTCTCTTTGGAAAAGACGTAATAAAAATGTATAATGAGAACTTGTACGAACATTAAATATAGATATATACATGAGGCAACTAAAGATTATCAAGCAGGTAACCAATCGCGAATCGAAATCATTGGACAAATACCTGCAAGATATCAGTAAGATTGATTTAATTACAGCAAACGAGGAAGTAGAACTGGCCCAAAGAATCCGTGAAGGTGATCAGGTGGCCCTTGAAAAATTGACTACCGCCAATCTACGGTTTGTGGTATCAGTAGCAAAACAGTACCGAGAACCAAGGATTAAAATTACCGGATTTGATCAACGAAGGCAATTTAGGTTTGGTAAAGGCAGCCAAGCGTTTTGATGAAACAAGGGGTTTCAAATTTATTTCTTATGCGGTTTGGTGGATAAGACAATCAATTTTACAGGCCTTGGCAGAACAATCAAGGGTTGTTAGGTTACCTTTAAATAAAATTGGTTCCATCAACAAGATAAAGAAGACCTTTTCTTATTTGGAACAAACTCATGAGAGACCACCGTCCGCAGAGGAAATAGCCAAGGAATTGGAGATGACGGTAACAGAAGTAAAACAATCCTTAAAAAATTCGGGAGACACGTTTCCATGGATGCCCCTTTACGGGAAGGTGAAGATTCTAATTTATATGATGTCCTAAGGTCCGGTGAATCCCCAAAACCGGATAACCATTTGTTACGACAATCCTTAAATACTGAAATTAACAGGGCCTTGGAAACCCTTTCCCCAAGGGAAGCAGACGTGGTAAAGCTCTACTACGGTATTGGTGACCAACAATCTATGACGCTAGCGGAAATAGGCCATACTTTTGACTTGACAAGGGAACGCGTACGCCGATTAGGGAGAAGGCAATCAGAAAACTTCGACACAACTCAAGAAGTAAGTTGCTAAAAACATACTTGGGATAGCACTCCCCAAAAAAGCCTCAAATAAAAAGCGCCCGTATAGAATATACGGGCGCTTTTTTGGTAGTACACACTAGACACTAAGAATATGTTAGCTTGTTGATATTTGAATCTACAAGAATATTATTTAAACTCTCAATAAAATTATGATAAGATGCATTGTCGTTGCCTTGATTTGCCATATTGTTTTATTTTAAGGTTAAGATTTTTCAGTTACATATAGTCCAATTCCGCTAATTCGTTAAGGCTAAGAATTTCATTTAGTTCTTGAAGAAAAACCAGGTATTCTTCACCGTAGGTATCGTAAAGCATGGATTAGGGGTTTTTAATTTAATATTCGATTTGGTTACTTTTTAAGTACGACCTAAATGTAGGTTCTCATTGCGTTTGTGACAATTAATTGTGGTAAACCCATTCATTTATGTTGTAAAAAATACCGTTGGTATAGGTATGCGGTTTTCAATACCGCTCAATCCTGTATTTTACTGGGGATTACGTATGTTCCGTTCGTCGATAATTTATAATGGTTCAACGGAATTTCACCTGATAGGCGATGCCCGCGGTAACGGACAAGAAGAAATTACCTGAGCTAAAGGCCAACTCTTGTCGGTTTACTCCCAGATTGGCCTTATATTGATTATTCCCGTTTTTATTGGTAAACTGATATTCCAATCGTAGTCTTTGTGATTCCGAGATACAACAAGGTTTCTGCCAATAACTGTCCGTTGACAATGAATTGGTTCAGTTCCGTATCAAAGCCATACACGAGATTTATCCCCCAAAAATGGTTACCATCCCTTAGATATCTACGAACCAAGAGATTCCCTGAAATACCTATTCCTTTTCTTGCATCGGGCACAACATAAGGTCGAAGTACAGCATAATAGTTTCCCCTGTACAGTCCAAATGTTCCGGTTAGAATGGTAGCATCATCTTGCTCAAAAATTAAGTGTCTAAAACCTAAGGATGCCTCCATTGCCTTTGGTAGCTCCTTCACCAACTCCCCTCCTATTCTATGCTTCGGAAAAATTGGGGCTCCGAATATCCATAATTGAAATAACCGCTCATGGACTTTGAAAATGCTGGGATAGGCATCCACTTCGGCCTGTACTCCATTGATATTAAACCTACGATGATAGTTTAACCTTGGAATGAGAACGCCCCATTGGGTCTTTTTTTTATATTCCAAGGCACCATAATACATGAGGTCCAATTGCCTGTCAAAAACCTCGGCCTGGGTATATACGGATAAGGATTGGTTCCGCTCTTCCTCAATTTTTGTTTCCTTTAGTACGTTCTGCAAAAGTCCCTGGTCTTCTATTTGTTGTAGGATTTCCTTTTTTAGGATTAATAATTCCTCATTTTCACGGCAGATAGGTTAAAGCCTTATTGGTTAAACCCACGGCAATATTGTAATTCTTGGCGTATAGTTCATTTTTAATGGCGCCTATCCAAACTTCAGCGTTTCCTCGTTCGATACTTGTAATTCTGTTGAATTCCAATCGTGCCGAATCATATTCTTCATCCCAGCTGTACGTTTTTGCCAATAAACTGCGAACATCCGTGTAATTGGGATATTTGGTCAAGATTCTTTTTAAGGTGTCCCTTGCTGAAGCTCTGTTACCGGCAAAAGCCAAATCCCTGGCAGCAAAATAGGAAGCATCCGGATCGCCGGAATATGCAGAATCCTGACCGAAGGTCCTAACGGTAAACAACACAATAAAAATTAAGAATATCTTTTTAATCATTGTTTTTCAGAGCCTATCTCGGCCGTTTTTTGCTTGAGGGCAGGGATTCCATTCTTCTCCTCTTGATTTATGATCAAGGCTATGGATCGGTCGAATTTTCCTTCTAAGATTTTATCCTTAATACTATTGTTTTTGGCCGTGCGCTGTATTTCATAGGCCATTTCGTTTTGTCCTGACCAGTAATAGGCATCCATTAATGCGCAGTAACCATCTTCATATTTGGGGTACTTTTTGATAACATCGCCTAAAATATCTATCGCTTTCCCGTAGTCTTCCTTCCATGAATAAATCCTACCCATCAAAATCTCAGTATCGGCATGTCTAGGAATTTCACTTAGTATATATTCACAAAGTAAGACGGCCCTACCATAGTCTTTCACGGAACGCCAAGTGCTTAGCCTTTGCATAGGCATTGTCAAAATCCTTTCCGTTAAAGACACTCTCTACCCAAATCATTTCTTCCTTAGAAAACTTGGGTTTCTTATCTTCTATTAAAGAAATGGATTCCGGAATAATCTTATTCTTGAGGGTAACGTAATTATTGATGGATTTAAAGTTCTCAAACCTACTTTCAATAACGTTTACTTCTTCTTCACCATCTATTTCCATTAATTTTAACTCACTGTCCAATCGGTATATTTCACCATCGGAGTACAAGATATCATCAAGGATGAAATCCTGAATATTATAGGCGCTCCTTAACAAAGGAATTTCCCTATAAACACTTAAATGGGAATGTTCTATTAAATCTTCGCCTATAAACCCTAATTGATCAGGAACCTTGAATGCTTTTTTTTCAGAAATTAAAGCGAGTAAACTCGGTGCTATATCTGCATGTGATGAAACTTTTTCAATTTCAGCATCAGATTTTAATAGGGGGCTAAAGATTAACAGAGGAACCCTATACTTTGATAACGCATTGCCTTGTGAAATTTCTGATAATTGATGGCTTCCGGTTATTAAATAGATAGTATTTGAATATTGGGGAGTTTCTTTCTCTTTTGCCATAAACTCGGCCAGTGCCTGATCCGCATATAGGAAACTTGAAAATAGTTCGTCATTACGTCTAACAAACCTTTTTCGAGAATCGTCCAAGTTAGATTTCCTGGTTATTTCTCGAACCCTATCCTTATAATCCTCAATATTGGGTATAAGGAAAGGAGCTTTGGTACTAAGGGTTACAAAAACATCCAATTTAGATTCATGGGATGCTTTTGCGTTTTTATGAAAGTTGGCAAACAAGGCATTATCAGGATAGCCTAAGGTGATTCCTGCAGCATCCTCTTCCTGTAAAGTAAACTCCTGCCCAAAATTATTTCGATCAAAAATAAGATCCACTTTTTCCTCTTCCAAAAACCTATCCACATTGTAAAGGGCCGTATTTCCCCCATAGTTAAAGCTTGTACCGTACCCGTTTTCCTTCAAAATACTGTACAGGGTGTTTCTGTGCGTAAAGTTTGGAAGGGTGGTAAATCCCGCCTCTCCAAAAGGTAACGAACCGATTATACTAGGAATCGCGGCATGGCTTTCCCCTGTGTTGCTTAAAAAATTCTTCCAACTCAAAGAGTTTGTTTTCAGTTCTTGGAGGTTAGGCATAAAATCATTGAAACGACCATTTACAAAGTCATTGCCTAAACCATCGACCATAATGATTTTAATATTGGGCAAAGAATCCAAGGGTTGAAAATATGTTGTTAATCCTGTTGTTTTCTGAAAAGGCTTCATTAAAGGATATTCCTCTTTACCCTCATAACTGTTACTTTGAAATAGCCTTTTGGTCACATGTTGTGCCAAATGTTGGGTCTTGTTTTCATTTACCGGTTTTTTATCGGAATATAAAGTGGCAAGGAAAATACTGAAAAACACGATTGTGAGGGGGTACATTCTACTGATGACCGTATAGAAGGACGCAATATATTTTTGAATGAAAAAACATATGCCAATGGTAATCATCGAAACCACCATGGACTTGTGTTATTGAGAATTGTAATTCCTTGTTTTTTAAAAGTCCCAACAAATCAGAACCCAAGGGTTCGAAATTTTGTACATAATACGTAATAAGTCCAGCCTCATTGATCAACAGAATAATCAGTATAATTTTGGTTGCCTTGAGTCCGAGACCTGGTTTCTTGTTTTCCAAAAGATTAAAAATGAATGCCAAGAAAAGGGAAACTACAGAAGCAAATCCCAAATGGTGCAATAGATACAACAGGAAACTACTATTGAAAATACTGTCCAATACCCCCATGGAGTACAACATGGTATTTTGATAGATGGAAAGAATAGTCAAGCCCACAAAGAAGGTAAGCACCATGGGAATAAAGTCCCGAAGTGTCTTCTCTTTGTTTTCAATATGTTCATCCCTGTATTCCAACATACCTAGCTTGCTTTTGCGAATCCTTTTCTAACCTGAGACCCCCAGCCGGACTTAATCTTAAACAATTTTTTATAGTTTCCACGTACTGCGAATCATACCACCAACGGATGAAACGTAATGGGTTCTATAATGGCACAGAACATCAATATGAGTATGTCCTTTGTTTTCTTGTATTCGTTATAGGAATATACATCCCATAGAATGGCGTAAAAAGAGAACATTATAGAGAATAGGTAGACTGCCGCAGTGATGGCCAAAAAGAAATCCCAATTCAGAATCCCCAACCAATAAAAAAGGACAATGGTAAAAAAGCCGAAAAACTCCAATAGCGGAGCCAACCATTCATAAAAAAACCAATAGGGATAACTTAACATGCCCAATCTACCAAACTTTGGGTTGAAGAACATATCCTTATGCTTAAACAAGGTTTCCAGGTTTCCCCTTGCCCACCTATCCCTCTGATTTACCAGTATTTTAGGATCTTCAGGCACCTCTGTCCAGCACAAGGGATCGGGAATATATTCAACTGTATAGGGTAATTTACGCTCGTGCATATAGCGCCTCATCTTAAATACGATTTCCATATCCTCCCCCACCGTATTGGTATCATACCCACCAACTTCCAATGCGATTTCACGGTCAAAGAAACCAAAGGCCCCGGAGATTATTAACAAGCTATCGATTCGGCCCCATGCCATTCTACCCAAAATGAAAGACCTGGTATATTCCAATAGTTGAAAACGGGCCAACCAATTGGTAGGGAGGCGTATTTCCTCCAACTGTCCACCCTGAATTAAGCAGGAATTAGCCACACGAATCACACCCCCAACAGCGATAACTTGTTTTTCTGATCGTTGGAAGAATGATTTTACTACATGCAACAAGGCATCGGGTAATAAAAGACAATCCACATCTATACAGCCGACATATTGATTTGTAGACAATGCCATTCCCGTATTCAACGCGTCGGATTTTCCACCATTTTCCTTGTCAATTACCGTTAATTTAGAGAAAGCCTTATGGGGTGACTTATAAATACCACGTATAGGTTTGTTTCTCCAATCCGGATCTATTTCCTGTTCTATTTTTATAAGGTCATACGCATCTATCATTTTCTGCAAGGTATCATCCTTACTGCCATCATTGACCACCATGACTTCATAGTTTACATACCGGAGCGACATGAGGGAACGAATATTTTCCACAATAGTTAGCCCTTCATTATAGGCAGGAGCAATAATGGTTATGCTAGGAGCTAGTGGGGAGGCCATAAGCTTGGACATATCCCCAAAACTATTTTTGTTTCTGTAATGTATGGAGTTCCTGGTGGACAAATAGCCCATTAAGGTGAACATGGAGAACAAGACCACTGTAAACACAAAGAAAACAATGTTGATATACTCCATCAATATGTCCGGAAAGCCATTAGCCATTTTTCTTATTGTAAAATTTGGTGGAAATATTGCATAAATGGTCAAACAAGGTTCCCTTGGTACCGGAATTAAAATTGGCAGTAACTAATCCATTATTCTCTTTCTCAGTTATTACCGTAGGTTCAAAATTAAAGGTGAAAAAATCCGGGTCATCCTTTTTTATCAATTCCTCAATAGAGATGGATGAATCATTGTCTTGTCTATCCAATCCCGATACAACTTCCTCTAACCGATTTTGCAATACCTGAAGCACCTGTAACGCGGTTTCCCTAATTACCTTGTTCCCATCTGAAACCAGGGTATGCAGTAGAGGAAGTTCCTTTGCATCTCCCAATTCTGCGATTTCATTCAACAAAAATAATTTGGATTCAAAATCACCTTTGAAAATCAATTCCTCAAAAACACTGTATTCCTTTTCAGGAACACTTTTGTTTGTCTCTTCTTGAACTTTGTAATTTGAAATTAAATAGTCTAGGATATTCCCAATTTTTTCCAAAACAACGGGAGATTTTTCCTTTGCCAAAAGGGATTTTAAGAATGGGATTTCCCTTTCATCCCCCAATTCCTCAATGTTTTCCAATAAGGCTATTGTTTCCAACTCCTCATGGAATTTTGGTTTAGGGATGATGAAATCCATGGAAAATACATTCAAAGTCTCTTTATTCTTAAATTTCTCCTCAGGTAGGTTGCTAATATTCCGTGTTGGTACCTCAAAATCAAGTGGCCATTCTATGTATTGTTCATTTTCTATTTCCTCAATTGAAGAACATGCCAAATCCTCCTCTACCAATACTTCCAATTCTGAAAAATCAAGTAAATCATGGGGTTCTACTTCCTGTATAGAATCTTCTATTACAGGGTTTACTTCCTCATAAATCACTTCCTGCAAATCGATATCTATCAAACTTTCTTCTTGAACGGGAAGTACCACGTCATAAACCACAGGGAATTCTACGATATTATATATAGGTTCATCTTGTTCTTGCACCACGAAAGGCAAAAAATCAACATCAAACCTAACAAGAGTTTGAGAGGCTTTTACTTCCTCGTACAAAACTTTTATGTGATTAATTGATTCTTCACTGGAATTATCCGTGGTAATTTCTGTTTCGGAAGCGGTCACAACCGGTAAAAATGCAATTTCCGCTTCGGTCAACTCCTCGGACGTTTTGGATTCTACCTCTTTTGAATCCTCCATTTCAAGAATTTCATTCTTTTTGGAAGTATCCATTTCCAAAGGATTTGTTATGGGATCAAGGACTTCTTTGGGTTCGATTTCAATATTTTCTTCTTGAGACTCCTGAACAGTTGATTGCGAACCCTCTTTGTTTAAATCTTCCGTTAACTCTTTCCGGTCTTTCCTGTCGAACTCATTTTCTACAGGTTCCTTTAGTACTTCTTCGGAACCGATAAAATCGGATAATGGCTCTATATCCTTCGTCGGAAGTATGGTTTCCGGACTAATGGTATTTATGGCCCTTACCGCTTTGTTCTTGACCATAAAAGTGTTGTTACTTTCAGCGATACTTTGCAAAAAGGGAATATCCTCATCGGTACCTATTTCAGCTATCGTATCTAGAATATGCATTTTAATGTCCGTATTGTTCTTCCAAAACAACTGTTTTAAAATAGGCAGGGCCTCTGTGACATAAAATTCCTTGATACAATGAATGGCTTCACGTTTAATGTGATTGCTTTTATGTTTGACCAAGGTAATGAGAGAAGCGTTAGCATCATTTTGGTTATAATGCTTTATAAGTCTAAGGGCAAAAAGGACAACATAGTTGTTTTTGGAAGTCAACCATAACCTAAAAGGTGGAGCTGTGTAGTCTACCTTATTCCGTACTACATCCAAAAGTTTTAATTGTTGCCATTCAGAAATTTTGTATTTGGTGTTATCCAAAAAGTACGATATCCCCTCCTTATCAAGGGTAACAACAGCAATTTCGGCCTGTTTTCTTACAGTACCCCTTTTATCGTTGATGAATCGCGTAATTGGTCTGTAGGCTTCGGCAACGTGCATCCGGGTAAGTTCAAATATTCCCTTAGCTATAATTTCCCAACGCCAACTTTTTAATTTCTTGAAGGCATCTTCATGTAGCCCTAAATCCTGATAAATATGGAAGAGTTCGGTTCGTGTGTTTCCTGAAACATCCTTCCTCAAATCCATCAAAATTTCGGTAAGCACTTTACGGTCGAACGGACTTTTGATCAATTCACGCACCTCTATTTTAAGCCCTATATAGTTTATCTTTTCAATCTTGTTCCCATTTTCATCATAAAAAAGGAACTCGCTCACAATTGGTGATAATTCCTTTTTCTTCTCCCTGATTTTTTGAGCCTCTCGGGTAATCTTATTCCTTAAATAAAAGACGGATACCAAGTATACCATAGCCAGCCCCACAAAAAAAGCGGACAAACCCCATAACAAATCCGTAGGGATTTTGGGGCTTGAAATAAGGGTCGTTATTTTAAGGGTCCGGGGGACTATAATTATTGATTTAAGTTTTGTTAAGTTCTCGTGCCAGTCGAACCAATAACTCCGTTGGACTAAAGGGTTTCGAAATAAAGTCGTTCGCACCTAGTTCAAAGGCACTTAATAGATTTTCTTCATTCCCTGCGGAGGAAATTATGATTATCGGGGTATTTAAGGAAAGTTCATTCCTTACATAGTTAATCAATTCTATTCCGAGAAAAATAGGGCATCATAATATCGCTTACGATGATATCAGGTTGCGTGGTTTTAAGATATTCCTTTACCTCCTTCCCATTGGAAGAATGGTGAACGTTATACCCTCCCTTTTTGAGTCTAAAACTTAATAGGGAAGCTAATAAATCATCATCATCTGCCAATAATACCTCCATATCTAGTTACCCTTTTCCTTTTTTAATTCAACAAAGGCCTTTTCGATTTGGGCTTCGTATTCCGGATAATATTTTAGAAAATCCTGGTACATAGACCGCACCTTTAGCTCATCTTCATCCTCACATGTAGCTTGCATATCGACCATTAGTTCGGCTAATTTTTCCAATTTTAACATCTTAAGGCCTGCTTTTAGTTTGTGCGCAGCAAAGCCTATCTCCTTAAGGTTACCCTGTTTAAGATTTATCTTTACAGAGCCAATGAACTCGTAGACATTCTGTTTGAACAATCGAATCAGTTCCTCCATAACACTCATTTCTCCGCAGCAATCATCCAAAACCTCTTGTAAATCTATTTTGGTTGAAGATTTCCCAGTAATAACTTGAGTACTCAGTAACCTCTTGCTATCGCTTGAAAGGGAGGTGTTACTTTTCGCCTTTAGCAATTTTTTCATTAATTCGTCCAAGGTATAGGGCTTTAATAAAAAATCGTTGATTCCGAAGGCGATACAGTTTTCTTCGTCCTTTGCCGTAAAATCCGCACTTACCGCTATGATGGGCACTTGATTAATTTTATTGTCCGTCCTAATCATATCGGAAATTTGAAATCCGTTTAGATCGGGCATCTTTAAATCCATAAGTATCAAATCAATACGCTGTGATTTTAGGATTCCCAAGCCTTTATCAGCGTTAGAAGTCACAAATACCTTACAGCCCCATTTCGTCAATTGCTCCTGAATCAGGTGTTGGTTCATCTGATTATCCTCAAAAACCAAAATTCCGGTGCCTTTCAATAATTCCTTTCCCTTCAGGGTATTAATAGTACTTAGGGATTGTTTGGGAATATTCTTTGAAGTCCCTTTTTTGTAGGGGATGGTGAACTTGAACGTGGAACCAGTGCCTAAATGGCTTTCAGCGGAAATTTCACCTCCTTGTTTTTCCACTAGTTCCTTTACAATGCATAGGCCCAAGCCTGTTCCCCCATATTTGGAGGCTGTATACGCATCGGCCTGTTTAAAACATTGAAAAATATTCGTTAACTGTTCCTTGGACATGCCAATTCCAGTATCCTGAACCTTGAATTCCAAATTATACCGATCATCAACGACCTCCTTTAAATTTATTTCCAAGCGGATAAATCCCTCCTCAACAAATTTTATGGAGTTTCCCAAGAGGTTCAAAAGTATTTGTGATAATTTGGATGGATCACCCACCAAAGTACCCGGTACTTTTCCGTCAATCTTTAATTGTAAATCAATTTTACGATCAATTAGCAAGGTCTCGGCATAGAAAAACCACATCATTTATCAAGCCAATGAAATTAAAATCCACCTCAATAAAATCCTCCATACCGGCGGATAATTTGGAGTATTCCAGCACTTCATTGATTATCTCCAATAAGTTTTGTGAGGCCATATGAATAGCATCTACCTTTTTCGCTTGACTTTCGTTTAAATCATCCTCACGTAAAAGATTTGCAAAACCTATGATTCCGTTCAAAGGAGTACGGATTTCATGGCTGATATGGGCAATAAACCTAGTCTCATGGGATAAACCACCACTGTCTATTGTTTTAATGCTCGGAACTCTAGAATCCTGACCATCGGATATAGTCTTATCAGGATTAGAGATTTTCTCCTCCAAAAGATTTGAAAATGCCTTAAAGGAGGATTTAAGAGAGGCGGCCTCGGTTGCATTAAGCGATTCAAATGAAAAGCTGGATAAGGTTGATTCCAAATGCTTTAACTGATTTAATAAATTTTCTGTCTTGACGCCGTCCATGGATGGGTTGGTATTTTTTTAAAGGTCTTGTTTCATTAATACGTCTTAAAATTGCCCCTTTAGTGTTCTACCCACAATTAAATGTTCCCTAGGCTTCTTTTTTTGTTGTGAATAGCCTTTATTTGTAGGTATAAATTCCTACACAATGAAGCGGTACATCTATATTTTAGGCGTTATGGCGATTTTTGCCTGTAAAGAAAAAGAGCCCCAGGTAACGGAATCCTTGGAAGAAAAAGCCCAAAGAATCCACGAGAAGGTGATAACTCCGGATACCCATGACGACATCAATGTGGCCAATTTTACGGATAGCATCAACTATACCCAAAAACTAAATACTCAGGTAAATCTCCCCAAAATGGAAGAAGGTGGTTTGGATGTGGCTTGGCTGATAGTATATACAGGCCAAGATACCCTTACTCAGGAAGGATACGCCAAGGGAAAGGAAAATGCCATGGCCAAATTTGATGCCATCCATAAACTATGTGAGGAAGTTGCACCTGATAAAATTAATCGGCCTTAACCTCTGAAGATGTTAGGCGCATTCATGGCGAGGGGAAAAAAGTGGCCATGATCGGCGTGGAAAACGCCTACCCTATGGGTGAGGACTTGTCCGAGTTTGAACGCTACCATTCGTTAGGTGCGAGATACATATCCTTAGCGCATAATGGCCATAGCCAATTCAGTGATTCCAATACGGGGGAACAAGATTCCGTATGGTTACATAATGGTTTAAGTGAGTTAGGTAAAGAAGCTGTAATAGAGATGAATAGACTGGGAATTATGGTAGATGTTTCGCACCCTTCAAAAGAGGCGATGAAACAAATGATTGCTTTATCCAAAGCTCCAATCATTGCTTCCCATTCATCGGCAAGGGCCCTGTGCGACCATAGCCGAAACTTGGATGACGAACAGTTGATGTTGATGAAAGAGAATGGCGGAGTGGTTCAAACGGTAGCTTTTAGTTCCTACCTAAATACGGAAAAACATGAGGCGCGTGCGGCCTATATGAAAGAAGTGTATCAACAGATTGCAGACTCCTTGGGTATTGAATGGTACGAACGTTCCCAGTTTAGAAGCCTCACGGATGACCAAAGGGCCTCGTTTATGGAAAATTATCCGAAGGTTACCCAAATGGGACAAGAATTGGTCAAAAACAGAAAAGATGCCCCGAGAACCCGTGAATGTATCGGACTTCGTAGACCATATTGATTATATGGTCAAAGTGATGGGAATAGACCATGTGGGTATCAGTTCCGATTTTGACGGGGGTGGTGGAATAGATGGCTGGTCCGATGCCTCAGAAACCTTCAACGTGACCTTGGAACTAGTAAAAAGAGGCTACACGGAAGAAGAAATCGGTAAACTTTGGAGCGGCAACCTACTACGTGTTTTGGACGAAGTGCAAGCAATCGCCAAAACTATGTCTTAACGGATTAAGGTGTCTCCGCGGCAGCCAATCTGTCCTTTACAAATTCTACCTTGGTTTTACCATGTGGAACTGGTTTGCCATCGTCACCAAGGTTCACCATGATGATGTTGTCCACGGTCACAATAGTCTCGTGATTCATTTTATTTCGGACCTCACAATTCAAGGTAAGTGATGTTTTACCAAACTTCACTACCTGAACCCCAATCTCAACGATGTCGCCCTGTTTGGCGGCACTCATGAAATTGATTTCAGACATATATTTGGTGACTATCTTACTATTTTCCAACTGTATTATACTATATAGGGCGGCCTCTTCATCTATCCATGCCAATACTTTTCCACCAAATAAAGTTCCGTTGGAATTTAAGTCTTCCGGCTTCACTAATTTTCTAGTATGGAATCTCATATCGTATTGTTTTATGCGTCAAAATTAAAACGAAAAAACAAAGCCATGATTGCACTTAGACACATTTAACAGACCGAATTATGAAGTTGGAAAATGTGGGGCATCCACACGTTATAATTGACAAAAATCTAGGGTGGAATTTAGGATAATCCATATTTTTAAGGCAATTGCCTTAAACACTTTAACATTTTATAGAGAATTGGGAGATATCCCTATTAAAACAAGGATAGTTCATCCCCTAAAGTTGCCGGAATATGCAGGTCACAATCTAAAGAACTATTGACTTTTTTAATAAAATATGCCGATAATAAAGGGGACTCCAATTCCATATTCTGATGAACAAAAAAATGCACTTTCTTTAATCCTTTAGCTTTCCAATCGGCCAATCTTAGTACCCAATCGTCCAATCTAGAATAGTCGCTTTTATGGTTGGCCCCTACGTAACGTATAAAGGCCTCATTGTTTGTCAATCTCATATGCATGATATCCCTTCGGCCGCCGTATCCACAAGAACATTGGCAACATCATTTTCTCCCGAGAAGATAATATAGCTCCTGGGCCACTTTTTCATCGTTGAACCAATCCGTATGTCTAAATTCCAAGGCCAACCTAAACTCCTTGGGCCAGTTTTCCACAAATTTGACGACGCGGTCCCAATCCTTTGGGCTAAAATTATTATGCATTTGCAGGAAAATGGTACCAAGTTTGTCCTCTAAAAGAGACGTAACTTCAAGATAGGATTCCAACACTGGATATGCTTGATCATTCAATCGCCTTAAATGACTAACGTTCTGTACAATTTTTGGAAAAAAGGTAAAATCCTTAGGGGTCATTTCCTTCCATTTTAGGTACGTTTCCGAAGGAAAAATCCTGTAAAAAGTTGCGTTTAGTTCAATACAGTTGAATTGCCTCGAATAATAGGCAAGCTCATCCCTGGTACCCCTGGGGTAAAAATTCTTAAGGTCCTGCTTGTTCCATTTGGCACAACCTACTTTTATAGAAAAGGGATCGGAATCATCTAAATTTTTTAATAGGACTTGGGTTTGCACATGGTCCTTAGGCAATGTAAAATCAATCAGTTCAGGGTGCTCCGTTTTTCCGAATTTCATAGTTTTTAGTATTCCATAAAATTAAAGAATTAATTCAAGGTCATCGAGGAGTCATTGTTTATAACCCCGTTAAAAACTAATAATGCACCTCATAAAGACGCCATACATAATGGCTATCTTTATAAAAACCGCACAAAATGAACGACAGGTCCCAAAAGTTGCTTCAGATACGTCCCGAAATTCCTTCAGCCAAAATTCTTCCTAACATGAGCGATGACGAGCGTTTTCAAAACGAAACCTTGCGTCCTATTATAAAGCTTCAGAACGATTTATTGTTGGCTTCCTTTCAGAATTATATCGTGAAGGGCAAAAATTCATTTTATAGTTTAAGTCTCGAGAATCGACTTAATTACATTATGAATGCCATCCAGAAGGATATCAAATTCAGAAATTCCCTAAAAGGAATGGTCATAGGCCAATTTACGGTAGAGGAGTATACAGTATATATTAAAAACTCATCGGCCCTTAATAAAAGAATGATGAATATGGTCATTAAAAGATTGCAGGATCAACTTCAATACTTTGATCAAGAAGTATTAGTCTAGTAAAGATTCACCATTCAGGTTGGTCGTCAAAATGTTGCTCATTAGGTCGAAGTAAGGGCGAATGGCCATAAAGCTATCATTGATTGTCTCCGAGAAAGTTAGGTGATATAACCTCCTTATCCGAAAATCTTCTGATGAAGATATACTGTTTCTTGCGTATGAGATCTATATTGGGGTCTTCTTTATCAAAACCTTTGGGAGCTGTCTTTAACTCTTCCCCTTCCAAGCTTCCCCAAATTTTTTGAAAATCGTGGTTTTCCATAATGCGCCTAAAATCTATCGCATCCACCTCCCACTCCTTGCGTATTCGAAATAAATCTTCCTTTTCCGGATTCCAAAAGCCAGTAGCGATAAAACTACCCTCGGGTTGTATATGTACGTAATACCCTCCCCTTCTTTCTGCTCCCAATCGTGTAAAGGAGGCTGAGAAATTGAATTTATAAGGGGTTTTGTCCTTTGAAAATCGGATATCCCTATAAATCCTAAATACTTTCATCTTTTCGATTTTGTCATGTGTATTTAGTCTTTCCATAATACCTTGGAAAAACTTTTTAACTTCCGTTTGCTGGGTTTTGAACCGCTTCTTGTTTTCCTCAAACCATTCCCTGTTATTGTTCTTTTTTAAATCGTTCAAAAAATCCGAGTGTTTTTAGTAATTACGGCTTGTGACATACGACTACAGTATTGTGATTTTAAGCTAAAGTTAACCATTTGCAAGGAAGACCTTTTAAATTAATGGTTAATTTTGGTATATAAACCAAGCCAATGAGCCACCCATCCATTGTTGAGAAGATAAACCTTCACAAGAAGCAGCCCAATTTGCGTTTCCGTCTGAAGAAGGATACCGAAACCTTTACGGATTTGCTCTTTTATACACTATTCGACATAGAAACCCCAGTATCGGACAATCTGGAAAAACTGGAAGCACAGTTTGATAGTTTGGTCGATTTAGCCTGTTGGGAATGTCAGAAACCCTGCAAGAAAATTTGGGGCAATTATGTACAAAAGCTTCCTAGCATACTGGAAAAATTGAATCTCGATGCGGAAGCCACCGTAAATTGTGACCCGGCATCACTTTCCATAGAAGAAGTATATATGGCGTATCCTGGTTTCTATGCCATTGCCATTTATAGATTGGCACATGAACTATACAGCATTGGATTTCCTTTAGTACCAAGATTAATGACGGAATATGCCCATAGACAAACGGGCGTGGACATTAATCCGGGTGCCCGGATCGGCGATTCCTTTCATATTGACCATGGAACCGGTATTGTGATCGGGGAAACTGCTATCATAAAAAATCATGTAAAAATCTATCAAGGAGTTACCCTTGGAGGTCTATACGTGGCCAAGCATCTACAAAAGACCAAAAGGCATCCTACCATAGAAGATAATGTAACTATTTATGCCAATGCCACTATTACGGGGGGAGATACCGTAATCGGGGCAAATAGCGTCATTGGTGGTAATGCTTGGTTAACCGCATCGGTACCTGCTAATAGCACGGTGTACCATTCACCTGAAATTAAAATTAAAACACAGACAGATGTCTAAATCAATTATAGACCTAATTGGAAATACGCCATTGGTGGAATCCAGGGCATTGAACACAAACCCCAACGTAAAACTTTACTTTAAAATGGAGGGCCACAATCCGGGGGGAAGTGTTAAGGACAGGGCGGCGTATAATATGATAAAGAGTGGGCTCGAACGGGGCAGTTTAAAACCAACGGATAAACTTATTGAAGCTACCAGCGGAAATACCGGAATAGCCTTGGCCATGATTGCCGGGGTGTTCGGTTTGGATATTGAACTGGTAATGCCCGAAAACTCTACAAAGGAACGGGTACAAACTATGCGTGCCTATGGTGCCAAAGTAACCCTTACCCCATCTGATGTGGGCATTGAAGGCGCTCGTGACTATGCGGAAAACAAGGTTAAGGAAGAAGGGTTTGTAATGGTCAATCAGTTTGCCAATGACGATAACTGGAAAGCGCATTACAAAACCACTGGATCTGAGATTTGGAAGGATACTAATGGAGAAATCACCCACTTTGTGTCCGCCATGGGCACTACGGGAACCATCATGGGGACTTCCACGTACCTAAAAGAAAAAAATAAAGCAGTTCAAATTGTAGGGGTACAGCCTACTGACGATTCAAAAATTCCGGGAATTCGAAAATGGCCCGAGGAATATTTGCCCAAAATATTCGATGCATCCAAAGTAGATTCCGTAAAGGAGGTAAGTGAGTTAGAAGCCGTAGAAATGGCCAAGCGCTTGGCCAAGGAAGAAGGAATTTTTTCGGCATGAGTTCCGGAGGCGCAGCAACTGTAGCCCTACGATTGGCGAAACAATTGGATAGTGGCACTATTGTATCCATCGTATGTGATCGTGGGGATCGTTATTTATCCTCTGACCTGTTTGATTGAGCAAAAACTTTATAACCAGTCCTTTCGCTTAAAGTAAATCATCATCCCCACAAAAAGGATGATCATTACGGCCCGAGACGATATAATACCCATACTGGTAATGAAGTTCCGGCATATGTTCAAAATTCATACCATAGATACCGGCAATAAAGGTCAAGGGAATAAAGATGGATGCCATAATGGTCAATACCTTCATTACCTCGTTCATTTTATTGCTCATGTTGCTCATGTACATTTCCATGAGGCTCATACTCATTTCGCGATAAATTTGTAGGCTCTCATTAATTTCCAAGGAATGGTCAAGGGCATCGCGTAGGAATAATTTCGTGTCGTGCTTAATCAATGGGCTCTCAGAATCAATGAGCCTGCTAACCAATTCCTTTACCGGGAAAATCCAACGACGGATTTTAAGCACTTCCTTTTTAAGCTGTTGGATATGCTGGGCCACGATGGGCTTGGGGTCCGCATAGACCTCATCCTCCGTAATTTCGATTCGATGATTGACCTGTTCCAATACCAAAAAATAATTATCAATAATGGCATCCAACAAGGCAAAAAACAAATAGTCTGCCCCTCTGGTTCGGATGCGACCTGATTTGGCCTCTATTCTATTCCTGACACCTCCAAAAACATCCTCTTTCACCTCTTGAAAAACCAACACCATATTTTCCATGAGGACCATGGCCGTGTGCTCGGGAACGATTTCATCGTTTTCATTCAAATAAAGCATTTTGAATACCCCAAAGATATAACCATCATATTCGTCGATTTTCGGCCTTTGGTCTGTGTTTACCGCGTCTTCCAACAACAGATTGTTCAAGGAAAAACCGGCACCCAAATCTTCAATAAAATGCTCATCTGTAATACCAACCACGTTTACCCATGAAGTTTTCGTCTCCTTTCGATATTTAAGGATGTCCTCAACCCTATTATATTCTTTGGAGCTAACATTCTCGGCATCGTAGGTAGTTACATAAACAACACTATCACCCTTTTCCTTAGTTCCTAAATAGCTTACCGTTCCCGGGGCCGTTCCCACCTTGCCATGTACTCGGGATACTTTCTTTTTTCTTTTCGGTAATCCTATTTTTCTTTTTGCCATGAGTAAACTTTGATTAAAGATAGCTAAAAGCCCTTTTTCAATTCAATCGAATTTTACCTCGTTCAATATGAGTCCTGAGCCTGGTGCAACAGTGGTAAGGGTTATTCTTTTATCCGAATCTAGGGAATTCAGAATATCCTGCTTGCTCAATTCCCCTTTGCCCACCTGTATTAAGGCACCCATCATCATCCTGATTTGATAGCGCATAAAACCTTTACCACGAACCACCAATTTATAACTCACTTCCGGAAAAAATGATCCATTGATCAGGTCATTCTCCTGTATTTCGCAGAGATCTACGATCCTCGTTACCTGCGTATTGGGTTTTAAACGTGCCGTATAGGCCGAAAAATCAAAGGTTCCCGTAAAGCCAGTAGCGACCTCTTTCATCAAATCAATGTCCAAATACTCAATGACATTATAAAGGAAAGGCGCACAGAAAGGATGGTTTTTTTCCCCGAACGAAAATAGATACACATATTCCTTTGCCTTACTATCTTTTATAATATTAAAATCCTTTGTAGTGGTTTTTATTTCTGTCGCCCGAATATCCGGTGGTAGGTTCCTATTGAATAGAAGAAGGAATACATCCAAATCCTGTACGGGTTCATGGTCCAAGAACAATTCAAAAATACCGTCCAAGGAGGATACTTTGGCATCTGTTCGGCCGGAACTTAAAAGTTTAAAGCTTGCGTCCGGAAGTACATGTTTTATGGTTTTGGACAACATGCCCTCGACTGTTTTATGCCCGGGTTGCTTTTGCCATCCACTGTACCTAAATCCCGAGATATTGGATTCGGATAAGGTAGTAATAACGAGTTCTTTGCATTTCTAGGGTTTCAATCGAAAATAAGATTGTTCACTGATTGAGTTCAACTTTTTTGTAATTTAATCAAACTAATCAAAACCAATAATTATGACAACGGAAACTAAAGTGAAACCACCTGTGTGGTTTTGGATCGTAAGTATTTTGGCACTCCTATGGAACTTGGCTGGAGCGATGGCCTATATTGGACAGGCTTACATGTCCGATGAAGTATTGGCTGCCATGAGCGATGCGGAACGCAATTTGTACGAAACCCAGCCTGCTTGGGTCACTGCTGCCTTTGCTATTGCCGTTTGGGGTGGTACTTTGGCTTGTATTCTTTTATTAATACGGAAAAAATGGGCCAAAACTTTGTTCATTATTTCCTTGATCGGTGTTTTAGCGCAAATGACCTACAACTTCTTTTTGAGCAATACATTTGAGGTCTACGGTGCAAGTGCCATGGCAATGCCTATTATGATTGTAGTCGTATCCATAGCATTAATCTGGTTTTCTAACAAAGCTATTGCTAAGAATTGGTTGACCTAGAATAATGGAAAATAGCTATAAACGGCAATAATCTTCCTTTAATAAGAAGATTGTGCCATTCGTCGAATATTTAGAATAAAAGAAAGTCGTTACCGTTTTAAAAGGAATTACCATTATCTATAACCGAAAAACCAAACATGCTCAAGTCTATTAAAGGAATTTTTACATGGAAGCGTACGCTTCTTTTATCCTTGGTCAGTATAGTCGTTCTTAATATATTCAGCTTTTACGGGCTATATACCAATAAGTTCTATTTTTTCAAGGTGGATAATTATATTTTCCCCATCCTTTCTTTGGTACATTTGGTCTTTTTATATGTGATGTGGTTCAAAATAAAAGAAAGGGAACTAAGCGACCCGCCCATGCGCAATTTGGAGTATGGCCTTTATATAGTGAGCTTGGTATACCTCTTTAAAATTTTTGAAACCTTGTTTACCCTATCATCCTATGGGGATTATGAAAATCATTTGATTCCTGGAACCTTTCTGCCGATAGGAATTCTAATGTTTATACTGTACACCCTATTATTCGGATTGACATTTCTAACCTTTAGTTATAGAAAGCAACTAGTGGGAACCTATGTATTTGACGATATGAACCAACATGTGGATAACTGGAACTCATAGACGATAACCATCACCGACCCAACTAAAAATCCCTTCCAAAATTGGAAGGAATTTTTTTTTATATATCCTTTAAAAAGCTACTGTAAAGATCTTTGAATTGATACCCTTCGGAAAAGCGCTGCTTGTTCAATTTCTTGTAGGACACCAAGCCCCATAGCAACAGCTCCTTTAAAAAGTAAATATCCTCTTTGGTATATTCCGGTTGATAGGTTTTTACCAAATCGTTCAAGGCCGGGATACCATCTAAAGCCCGTTTGTATTCCTCATCCGTAAAGTCGTCCAACAATTCAAAGCCCTCTCCCTGAAAAAACCAATGCAGCAAGTCATCATATGGAGTTTCCTCATCCTTGCGCTGTAACTTGTTAATTTTGGGGAAATACTCCGGGAACAATGATTTTACCGCTTCATCTATTAAGATTTCTGCCACCACATCGGCCCCTTCCTGTTCTCCTTCATATACCAATTCAATTTTTCCGGTAATGGCGGGAACGACACCCAGGAAATCGCTCAAACGAACCGAAGTAGTATCCGCACCTGTCAACAGGGCCCTACGTTCCGCGGTACTCAATAGGTTTTCAAATGCGGTGATACTGGTTCGGGCACTCACCCCGCTTTTGGCATCCACGTATTCACTGTTCCGGGCCTCAAAACTTATCTGTTCCAATAAATCCTTTGCCAAATCCGGAACATAGACGGCATCTGTTTGCCGTTCGTCCAAATGGGCCTCTTGGGCGGTAATTTTACGGGCCGTTTCAATATCATCCGGATAGTGGGTCAGAATTTGGGAGCCAATACGGTCCTTCAATGGGGTCACGATACTTCCTCGATTGGTATAATCTTCCGGGTTGGCCGTAAATACAAATTGAATGTCCAAAGGCAATCTTAATTTAAAGCCCCTGATCTGTATATCTCCTTCCTCCAAAATATTGAACAAGGAAACTTGGATGCGTGCCTGTAGATCGGGCAGTTCGTTAATGACGAAAATACAGCGGTTGGCCCTGGGAATCATTCCAAAATGGATGACACGGTCATCCGCATAGGACAATTTTAGGTTTGCGGCCTTTATGGGGTCTACATCCCCAATCAAATCGGCAACGGTTACATCCGGGGTGGCCAGTTTTTCATAAAATCGTTCACTTTTGGGTAACCAACCTATTGGGGTATCATCCCCTTTTTCTTCAATCAGTTCTTCCGCATAGCGGGACATAGGCGCCAACGGGTCATCGTTGATTTCGGAACCTTCCACCACAGGGATATAGTCGTCCAACAGATTTACCATGAGTCGGGCCAAACGTGTTTTTGCCTGACCTCGCAATCCTAATAAATTGATATTGTGACGGGACAGTATCGCCCTTTCCAATTCGGGAATTACGGAATCCTCATAACCCCAAACCCCGGTAAAGGTCTCACCACCTGTTTTAATACGTTCGCGTAAGTTGTCCCTGAGTTCGTCCTTAATGCTTTTTGATTGGTAACCGGCCTTTTTTAAGGCACCCAATGTTTTAATTTCTTTATAATTCAAGCTCATATATTTTTGTTCGCCATTCGTTATTGGTTTTTAGCTTTTGATCTTTAGTTAATAGCTGTAAGTTTTAAGTTAATAGTTTTATGCTCTTTGCAATACACAAGGAGTCTTTAATTTATCATTTCCAACTTTTAACTATTAACTAATAACTTTATACTACCTCAACCGTTTCCTTCGGTTCGACTCATAATCCTCAAAAATCATTTCCCCCAATCCCTTCAATCCTGTAAAGAAAGCCTTTCCCTTATTTGCCTCGGTAAAATGGCGGATAAACTGCATTAAATAGGGGTCTTGGGCAATCATAAAGGTAGTGATAGGGATGTGGAGTTTGCGGGCCTGCCGGGCCATATTGTAGCATTTCTCCACAATATAATCGTCCAGCCCCACACTATTTTTATAATAAGTACCATCCGGCATACGCAGGCAACTGGGCTTCCCGTCGGTAATCATAAAAATCTGTTTGTTCGTATTTCGTTTGCGGCGCAACATATCCATTGCCAACTGTAATCCTGCCACGGTATTGGTATGATAAGGCCCGACTTTCAAATAGGGTAAATCCTTGATAGGAATTGGCCAAGCATCGTTCCCAAAGACCAAAATATCCAAGGTATCCTTGGGATACCGAGTGGTAATCAGCTCCGACAGGGCCATGGCCACCTTTTTGGCCGGGGTGATACGGTCCTCGCCATACAAGATCATACTATGGCTAATGTCGATCATCAATATCGTACTCATCCGGGCCTTGTATTGGGTATCCTCTACCACTAGGTCTTCTTCGCTCAGGTTAAAACTGCCAATACCATGGTTCACTTGGGCATTTTTAAGGCTCTCCGTCATAGAAATATGCTCCAGTCCGTCCCCATAGCGGTATTCCCTAAAATCACCTGTATGTTCGTCGCCCTGACCGGACTTCCCCGTTTTATGGTTACCGGCACCTTGTCGCTTCAGCTTTCCAAAAATTTGGTCCAAGGCACGCTGACGGATGATACGCTCCATTTTGGCCGTAATGGAAATCTTTCCCCTGCCATCTCCATCACCTTCCTCGCCGTCCTCGCCCATTTCGCCATTCTCCGCATCGGAGTCTATGTCGAATTCCTCGCGGATGTAGCCTTTGGCCTTGAGGTCTTCGATAAAATCCTCTATGGTATAGTTCTCGTCCGTAAGCTCATATTCCTTGTCCAGCTCCCGGAGCCAGTCGATGGCCTCGTCAAAATCGCCCGAAGTATGGGTAATGAGTTCCTGGAAAATATCAAAAAGTTTCTCGAAAGGGGATTGTTCCGGAGCCTCGTAGGGCACAAAACGGAATCCTTTTCTTGTATTCATAGCCATACCCTAAAATTAACATATTTGAATGTGATGTGAATGCTTTTTAGGAAATGTTAACGTTGATTGCCATTGGCTGTTAGCTTTTGGGGTTTGAGAATTAACTATGCGGTCATTGAGAAGCTTGCCCTGAGCGACCTGTACTGAGCGTAGTCGAAGTAAGCCGATGGGGAGTCGAAATGACATTTCATGTTGTTGATGTGACTTCGACTCTAGTTTACCTCGAGCGAAGTCGAAAGGCTCAGCCACCTTTTTAGGTTATTGAGAAGCTTGTCCTGAGCGGCCTGTACTGAGCGTAGTCGAAGTAAGCCGATGGGGAGTCGAAATGACCTCTTCGAATATTCTAAATGTGGCTTCGACTCCGCTCAGCCACCATAACTTGGATATACTACTCATCCACCATAATTTTTACTGATAAAACTTTTAACTTTGAACTATAAACTTAGAACTCAAAAGTGTCCACCCACGTAGACCGACAAATACAAGGATTTCTAGAAACTCCGCCCCTGTGGACGAAGACCCAATTTGGAATTGAACAGTTTACATTTCCAAAGGTGGACTTGCAAGCCCTTACCCCCACTCCCATTCCCCAAAAGATTCGGTTAGGGCATCAAATGGAGCATGTCTGTAAACAGTTGTTGGACGCTTCCCCAGCCTATGAGGTCTTGTTGTACAACGAGCCGGTACGGCAGGGGAAGCAGACATTGGGAGAAATCGATTATATCCTACGGGAAACGGCTACCGACCAAATCATTCATTTGGAGCTGACCTATAAGTTCTACATCATTGATCCGCAAATTTCTGAACCTATCCACCAATTAATGGGCCCAAACCGGCGGGATATGTTCTTTACCAAAATGGAAAAGATCAAGAACGAACAGTTTGGATTGTTGCATGATCCTGCCGGACAAAAAACACTCGCCGAAAAAGGCGTCCCCACCCAAAACATACAGCACCAAACCTGTTACAAGGCCCAATTGTTCGAACCCTATCAAAGCGACCCTATCAACCTACGCCCTTTGAATCCTCAATGTATTGTAGGCTATTGGCTGCGGTTGGAAGATTTACGGGCGACTGACTTCCAAGCCTATGAATTTTATATCCCCTACAAGACGGAATGGGTAGTACCGCCCCACGAAGACGTGGCCTGGATGTCCTATTACGAAACCCTTTTGGAAGTAAACATGCGCCTACTGAAACAAAACGCCCCCATGCTTTGGATTAAAAAAGGACCGCTACCTTTGAAAAGTGTTTTGTAGTGTGGTGGTAGGGGTTTTCTGATTTTATTGTTGATAACTCCTAATAAGCCAGCGGTTTACTATGTTTTTGAATGGTTGGAAAGAAGTATCTTGTTCTTTCTAAAAAAGAAATATGTGTAATTATACACATATACAATTGTTGGGCACAATGTAAAAAACAGACCGAAAATAGGATATTCCATATTTTTGGACGATTTTTGTCCTAAATAATTTGTCGAAAAATATGGTCACTACTTTTGGAGAATATATAAAACAACGCAGAACTGAATTAGGCTTCCCTTTAAGAAAGGTAGCTTCTCATTTAGATATTGATACTTCTACTTACGGAAAAATAGAACGAGAAGAAAGAACATTGGCGACTGAATTGATGCCAAATCTTGCGGAAATTCTCGAAACTGAATATAAAGAATTACTAAACCACTACTACTCTACTAAAGTAATCCAAGAACTAAAAGACTATCCCAATTATAAAGATGTTCTAAACATTGTCAATGAACAATTAGAACTATACATTTCAAATCAAATCAGACTTTCATTTCAAAAAAAATGGACTGAAAAAGAATTTGAAAACCCAAGCAGAACAACCCGAATCGCTACGCTTTTTTCAGGAATTGGTGCAATTGAATATGCTTTCAAAAGATTAAATCTTAATACCGAAATAATTTTTGCAAGCGACATTGACAAATTTGCAAAGGAAAGTTATTTCGCAAATTATGACATTGACGAATCCCGTTGGTACAATGATGTTAAAGATGTCAATGGTAAAAAATACAAAGGGCAAATTGACATTTTGGTAGGTGGAAGTCCTTGTCAATCATTCTCAATGGTTGGAAAAAGAAAAGGGTTTAAAGACACAAGAGGAACTTTGTTTTATGAGTTTGCAAGAATTGTAAAAGAAAGCCAACCTAAAGTTTTCATTTTTGAAAACGTAAAAGGACTTATCAATCACGACAAAGGGAATACTTTTGAGACAATTAAGGCAACCTTTGACGAACTTGGATATAAATATTATTACCAAGTTTTAAACGCAAAAGATTACGGAATGCCACAACACCGAGAACGCATTTTTGTAATCGGTTTCAAGGACAAATCCATTGATTTTGAATTTCCCGAACCAATAGATTTGGAATACAAAATGCAGGATTTTTTAGAGGATTACACAGATAGTAAATATTATCTAAAGGAAAAAGGGGTAAAGTTTGTAACAAGTTCAAAAAATAGACAAAAACGTTACACCCAAATAAATGGTGACATTGCACTTTGCCAAAAGGCGAACCAACAATTCAATTGGCACGGAGATTTTGTTTTCGAGAACCAAAACGAACAGGAATTTGACGAATTTATTTTTGACGTAAATAAAGTTGAGGAAAAGTATTACTTATCGGACAAGGTTAGAGATTACGTCCTTTCAAGTGGAACTAAAAACTTTAAAACAACTATTAAAACCGACCTTGAAGTTGCTCGGCCTCTTTTACAATCAATGCACAAAATGCACCGAGCTGGAGTGGACAACTATGTAACCCACAACAAAGGAAGAATTAGAAAACTCACACCCAAAGAGTGCTTACGTTTAATGGGCTTTCGTGATGATTTCAAACAAATTGTTAGCGATACACAAATGTATCGTCAAGCAGGAAACAGTATTGTAGTTGATGTATTGATTGCAATTCTTAAACAAATGGATATAACAAAATTCGCAGAACCAACTAATGAATAATTTTCAAAAAATAAAAATTGAGGGTAAAGAATATTACATAATTGACTCAATACAAAATCTTCGAGCCGAAGACAGTTTTATTTACCGTAAGAACAAACTAACAATGTTCAAAGGCAATGGCGAATCACGAAAATATGTTGGAAGCTATACAGGTACAAGTGGAGATAGATTGAGCGATTTTTTTGAATACGATAAATGGGGACAAGGAAAAGAAAACGGAGAACGAGTTTATACACCAATTCAAAATAAATGCTTCTTCAGTAAAACAAACTTGCTGAAATATATGTATGATGCAAGAATTGAATATCAAAGGCAAGAACAAGTTTACAAATTCGATATTTCCGAATTTTACAACAAACGTGTCGAAACCGTAAACAACCTTGAAACCGAAAAGATATTTTTCTCAATTTATGATGTTTCCGATTTTGTTGACAACAAATTGAGCAGAGGTTATATACGTTCAGATAATAAAATATGGGATATTTGGAGAAAACTGGTTTTACCCAAAATCAGTTACTTATCAATTCTGAAACTATTACCGATTGACAGTCAAGAGCAAAATTTAGAGCCACTATATTATTTTAGAATATTGCTCGATTATCAATTTAGGTCAATCGTTCACCCAAAACTTACAACTTCAACAAGCGAAATTGTAGTAGAAGAAAAACAAAAAAGAGTAACTAAAAAATCACCTTCAAGAGAAGGACAACAACAATATAGAAAGAAAGTAATTGAACATATGCCTCAATGTCCTTTTACAAAAATATCTGATGACAGATTGCTAATTGCAAGTCATATTAAACCTTATAAATCTTGTATAAATGAAGATAAAGTTCACGAAGCAATTGACCATTTAAACGGATTGGCACTTTCGCCAACTTACGACAGACTTTTTGACCAAGGGTACATAACTTTTACGGATAAAGGAGAATTGATTTGCGGAACACAACTAACTGCATACACTTGGGATAGGTTGAACATTAACCCAAATGCAAAAAATGTAATGAGAATTTATCCTGAGCAAAGAGAAAACTATTTGGAATATCATAGACAAAATGTATTCCAAGACGACATAAACGATTTGATATAAAAAACACTGTGCCCAACATTGGCTATAAACAATTGGGGCGAAAGTGCTAAAATGAAAGTGTAAACATAAAATAAAGGTCGGTGCCAAACCGAAAAGTTAGGGCATTAAATCCCCAACTGTTCATAGCCGAGACCGCTCAAAAACTATATAAAACACGAAAACCATGAAAAAAACCATTCTAATTATCTGTCTACTCTCCTTGACCTATTTTGAAGCAACGGCCCGGACAGAATTCGTTTTGGAACCTTCCCAAAGTATGATCATGACGGGGAAAGGTGTTGGGCAGGATGCCACTATAAATCCATACTATGGACAGGATAGTTATGGTATCGTCAAAAATATAGGGGAACGGCCCTTTTCCATTAGGGTACAACAAGCTGGAACCATCATTGAAGAAATACCCATTCAAAAGGGCGAAACCAAAAAAGTGAAACTTCTAAAAGGCTATGAATTGTATTTGAATCCTAACCCCAATGGTGTTGCAAAAGCCAGTGTCGATTATGAAAAGATAATCGAGTAATAAAGTAATCTATAATTGCTACGCAATTAATTTCAGTGGAACTTACATAGCTATCCAAAAGTTTTAATATCTCCCCTGCCCCATCTTTATTATTTACTTTTCCCACACCCCATCCCTAAAATCCAACACTTGGGTCAATCAAAAATGGAATTCCTTTTCGTGACATCTATTTTTACTTCGTAATCAATTCAGAAAACCTATGAACTCCCTAGACTTAAAAAAGCTAAAATTGGAATTGGCAATCAATGCCAAAAGCGGTATTGATTTTATCCTATCGGCGGCTATTATTTGGAGCATTATTGCCTTTGTATGGACCTTGCGCCAAGAACCCTTTACCAAGAGTATTTGGACATTTTATGTAGGTATGATTATGTTACCTTTGGCCTTTCTATTTTCCAAACTCCTCAAAACTAACTGGACCACCAAAACAAACCCCTTACAACCTTTGGGGATGTGGCTTAATGTTGCCCAGCTCTTTTATTTTCCATTTCTGTTCTTTGTGCTAAGGGACAATCCGGATTATTTTGTGATGACCTATGTTATCATCACAGGGGCCCACTTTTTTCCCTATGCGTGGTTCTATGATGAAATTGGCTATGCCATTGCGGCCGGGGTCATCTCCGTGGGCGCCCTCTTGATTGCGATCAATGTACCTACGAATCAGATGTACTTCGTACCACTTTTTATGGTAGGTTGTTTATTGGTATTGGCCATCCGGTTATTGGTATCGAACAAACGTGAGAGACGACAACCTAACAATTTGCCGATACTCTAGGGAGGGATTTTAAATGATGCTTTTAAGAAAATTATAGTACCCGACCGGTTTGTTTTTTGGTATATTTCAGGGAAACAAAAAAGAAGTGTGACAGCATCATCTTACTAATTTCTCATACCCCATGACAAACAATCAGATTCTCGTAGATGAAAAACCGGCGGATATCGGTCAGTTTACCGTAGGGCGCCTCCTCCCCATTCGAAAAAAACGGCAGGTAGGCCCCTTTACTTTTATTGATCATATGGGTCCTACAACCTTGGGTAATGGTATCTATATGGATGTGGATCAGCATCCGCATACAGGCCTGAGCACCCTTACTTATTTATTTGAGGGCGAGATAGCCCATAAGGATAGTACCGGGGCCGATCAGCTCATTACTCCGGG
Organism: Maribacter litopenaei; assembly: GCF_025244665.1. Lineage (GTDB taxonomy): Bacteria > Bacteroidota > Bacteroidia > Flavobacteriales > Flavobacteriaceae > Maribacter > Maribacter litopenaei. The sequence continues at coordinate 1,956,399 of NZ_CP104205.1, forward strand.
GGATGTTGGGTTTATGACCTCCGGAAAGGCCGTGACCCATACGGAACGCACCCCGAAACATTTGCGAACAGAATCCGAATTTACCATGCATGGCTATCAAGTTTGGGTGGCCATACCCAAGGAGCTGGAAGATATGGAACCCAATTTTCAATTCATCCCAAAGGAGGATGTTCCCACTTGGGAGGAAGGCGACACCAAATACACCTTGGTGGCCGGCGAAGGATACGGTCGAAAATCGCCCTTAAAAGTCTATTCACCTTTGTTCATGCTTAAAATCGAAAGTCCGGAGGAAAAAACGATTAAAATCAATGGAGAATTGGAAGGCGAAATTGCCATCGTGGTGGTCACGGGGAGTGTCTATGAAAATGATACCGAAATCAAAGCGGGACAAATGCTAATTTCCAAAACGGAGGACCATTGTGATATTCATGTAACGAAGAACACCCAATTGTTGCTGTTCGGGGGGAAACCGTTGGGACAGGAACATTATCTCATATGGAACTTTGTGTCTTCGGATCGGGAAAAACTAAAACGGCAAAAACAGGATTGGATTGACAAAAAATTCCCAAAGGTACCGGGTGATGATACCTATATTCCCTTTCCTGAAATGCGGTTGAAGTGAGGCAGAGTCCTAACACTTTTGGATATGCACTGTCATTTCGAACTGACTAATAGGAATGTGAGAAATCCAAAAAATCAAAAGTTGCCCATTCGAGCGCTATCGCCTATTTTTAATAAATGACCAAAACGCTGTTGAAAAACTTCTCCATGAAAAACAGGGCATTTTGTTATTCCGTACTTGCCTTATCGCTTTTGGCATGTAAAAACGACCCAAAGGAAAAGCCGTCTTCAGAAGAAGTGGAATCCATTACCATTTCAAGGGACACCTACAAAGACCAACTCTATGGTTTTTGGTTGGGCCAATGCATTGCCAATTGGACAGGCTTGGTCACCGAAATGGATAAGATTGGAAACATCGGCGACATTAAAACCGGGGATTTCTATACCCGGGCCGATTGGGGCCAGCAGGATCAACCCAGTATTTGGGCAGAAGGTATTCCCAGCGACCTCTCACCTACCATCGATTTTGTCTTTAGGGACACAACGGAGGTTTGGGGCGCCGACGACGATACGGACATAGAATACATGTACCAGCATCTCTTGGATGTGAACAATACCAGTCTATTGAGTCCAGAACAGATTCGTGACGGTTGGTTAAAACACATACGCACTGAGGAGGAAAACTACCTATGGGTTTCCAATCAAAAGGCCTTTGACCTTATGAAAGAAGGTGTTTTACCCCCTGAAACAGGCAGTCCTGAACGGAACGAACACTTTGAGATGATCGATGCACAACTCACAACGGAAATATTCGGGCTATTCGCCCCTGCACGACCCGATGTGGCCCGTAAGTTGGCCGAGCTGCCCATTCAAACCGTGGCCAGCGAGGAAGCGGAAGATATTTCACAATTTTATGTCACCATGTATTCCTTGGCCGCTGTTCCCTCAAAGAAACCAATATCCGAACGTATCAAAGGAATGGCCCAGGAAGCAAGAAAGACCTTGCCTAATACGGAATACTCCGCAAAAATGTACGATTACGTTCAGTCACTCTACGAATCCGGCATTCCCTGGGAGCAGACACGGGACTCCATCTATCAAAGATATCAAGTGAATCAAATGGACGGGTACGATATCACTTCACAAAATTTGTATTGCAACGGATGTTTTGCTGCGGGCATCAATTTTGCCGCCAGCTTGGTCAGCCTTTTTTATGGCGAGGGCGATTTAAAGGAAACCATCCAAATAGGGGTACTCACGGGTTGGGATTCAGACAATCCTACGGCCACTTGGGGTGGTATGCTCGGTTTTATGCTAGGCAAACAGGGAGTTGAAAATGCATTTGGACGGAAATTTTCCAATAGGTTCCACATCCATAGAACCCGTCAAAATTTCCCCAATGATGGGATGGATACTTTTGAGGAAATGGCCGAAAAAGGAATTCGTATCACGGAAAAGGTCATACAAGTGGAGATGGGTGGCACCATCGATGCTGAAAACAACACATGGATTATTCCTAAATCAACTCAGTTGTAAACTTTTAAAGACCATGAAAACCAATTCTTCTAAAGTGATACTACATATGGTTTCCAGTTTGGATGGTTTTATTGCCAAAAAGGACAATAGTATTTCTTGGTTTGAGACGACTAGTCGCTATGAAAAAGGGGAAACTGGTCAAGATCCTATCGCATTTCTTAAAACCATTGATTGTTATGTGATGGGCTCCCACACCTATGAATTGGCCTTGGAACTCTCAAAATCCCATGGCTGGGCCTATGGTGAAACACCCACCATTGTATTGACATCCCGAGATTTTAAATCGGACAAACCGCATATTCGGTTCCATTACGGAGATGTGACTCATCTTTTCAATGAAAAACTAAAAAAAAAATACAAATTAATATGGGTCGCCGGGGGTTCAATGGTTGCCAAGGAGTTTATAAAACTACAATTGGTAGATGAAATAAGGGTAAGCATCTTACCCATTATTCTTGGGGAAGGTTTACCATTTTTTGACCATATAGGACAAGAGCTACTTTTGGATCTAAAAGACACAACGGCCTATAAAAATGGAATGGTAGAATTATGTTATACCATAAAGAAGGAATAAAATTCGTAGTTTTTAAGACAAGGCAATTAATCACATTTGCCAACCTTGCATGTAAAATGCACCTAATAAATAGTTTATGAAAAAAAATATGCTGGTTCTCTTCGCTTTAATAATGTCTTTCAGTGCCTGTAAAGATTCAAAAACGGAAAAAGACCCCATTACACTGGTTAGGGAGTATTATGCCCTATTGGATACTTCTGATTATGACCAAATTCCTGTGTTGTTGGCAGATAGTCTTCAAACCCAAGAGGGGGATTACAATCCCACCTATTCCCACGATGGATATGAGGAACTTTTAAAGTGGGATGCCGTATTTAATCCCACATATGAGGTATTGGACATTGTTCCGGAGGAAAATGGACTTTATAAAGCCACGGTTTCCAAGATTGATACCCGGATTCAATTCCTACATGAAAAACCTATTATTACGGATAACTATATTACCATCACGGATGGCAAAATCTCTGGTGTACGTACTGAATATGTAGATTTTGACAATGAAACTTTTGGAAATAATCGCACCAAACTGCTCACCTTCATAGATGAAAAACAACCAGAACTAAACGGATTTTTGCACGACCAGACGGAAGCAGGCGGCCGAAAATATCTCAAGGCGCTGGAATTGTATAATATCCAGCCACGATTTGATTTAGGTAAGGATCTTTTGTTAATGCATTTTGATTGTAAGACCGATGTGGATGATCTTCAGGCAGCCGCGGGACTGCGAACCCTAATGTCCCACCCCAATTTTATGCATGTCAATTACCATGCGGTAGCGGGTACCTATGGAATTCAAGAAGGCCTGTACGTACCGCCCAATGACCTGTTTCAATTGGCATTTGGCACCAATTGGATCAATGCCCACAACCGAATGGAGGCAGCCGCCGAAGAAGTTGCTCAAAAGGTAGTGTCGGTTTTGGAAGCTCAGGGCGATATCCGGATCGCGGAGGCAGGTCAGTCCGACTTTTCAGCACATCTAGTAAAAGTACTCCAACAAAAACTACCGGAGTTGAAAACCAATGAACGGATCCACATAGTTCAGCATAGCGACTGGAACGAGGAAGTAACTACGCCTGAACTCCTGGCCTTTGTAAAAAAGCAGACAAACTACCATAAAATACCCGATGGCAATGCGGTGGGTAACGGCACACCAGGCTTTAGAACCCCGGGCTACACACAATGGAAGGAGGAGGTGACAGACCCCGAACTAAAATCGGTATGGGAATTGGCAGTCGCTCTTTCAGACAAATATAATGGGAAGGAAGGTCGCTATTTAAACAAAGCCATTGAAGAGAACGGCTTGGATTTTTCGGACCTCTCAGAAGTATGTTGGATGTTGAAATTGGAAGATATCAGGGATACAGAAGAGTTTTTTGAACGCTACGTCCAATAATATCGAAAAAGAAGAAAAATATGTCTTCTCGAATTTGTCAGGCTGATCGCAATCGAAGTCGATGAATGTAATGTGCGAGATCCAAACATTAAAACGACTTTAATAATAGTCTGAAATTCCTTCATCGAATACATTAAATTCTTGTGTTTGTATTCGGAAATAATCTAATTTTAATTTTTAATCGGCATGGGTAAAGGGAGCCAATTTCTCTTATCAACATACTCATAAAGAGACACTTAAATATGTTCTAAATATGATTCACCCGCATACCGAATTACGATTTATAAGCAATGAAATAGGCTACGGCGTTGTGGCGACAAAATTAATACCTGCTGGTACGATTACTTGGATCTCTGGACAAATTGGATCGGGAATTTAGTCCTCCGGATTTTCAGAATATGGAGCCCCTGTATCAAGAAATTCCGGATACCTATACCTATCGAAATAACAACGGGAATCTAGTTCTTTGTTGGGACCACGGCCGCTATGTAAACCATAGTTTTAATTCCAACTGTCTCACCACGGCCTATGATTTTGAAATTGCCATTCGCGATATCCGGCCTGGGGAACAACTAACCGATGATTATGGGTATTTGAATATTTCCAGTCCGTTTCGCGGAATCAATGAGGGTACCAAACGAAAAACGGTATATCCGGACGATCTTTTAAAATATCATAAGGTGCGGGACAACAAAATCAAAAAGGTGTTCCACAAAATCAAAAAGGTGGAACAGCCCTTGGAACCTGTAATCAATGCTAAAACCTGGAAGAAGATTGAAAAAGTCCTCAACGGGGAGGAAGCGATTACCTCTATTCTTTCAAACTATTTCGATACTGAAAGTCAAAAGTTAGCAGCACCTAATTAATCCTTAAACAATCGTTAAAAAGAGAATATTTAGAGAAATAACCATACCAAAATAATTACATTGAGGTTTTAATCATATCATTGCCTCAATTAAAAATTAACGGTATGAATATTGGACCTATTAACAAACGAAGACTTTTATTGGGATGGCTGGGATTAAGTCCGCTGACGCTCCTTGCTTCCAAAATGCCCAAATTGGAACATGTGGAATCAAGTATAGCGGATATTCTCATGAACAGATGGGAAAAATCAAGAATATATTCCATGGCCGTTCTCGGATACTATGCCGGTGGAACATTTGGAGTTTAGGCCCAGCCCTGAGCAAATGAGTTTCGCCCAGCACTTTTTGCACATAGGATTTACCAATAACATGTTCATAGGGGTTTTGATGGACACGAATACGTACGCCGATTTCAATGCCTTGCAGGAAGCATCTTTCTTTTTAGACCGTCCGGATGAAGTAAGTCTCTTTAATGCGGATTCCATGCAAGAACGCAGTCCGAGAAGAAAATAAGAAACTGGTAAGCACATACCTCAATGAAACCTACGATTATGTATTGACGAGTTTGAAGGGATTAAAAGATGACTTCTTAAAACAAGGTAAAGACAAGATAAAACCGTGGTACTTGGAAGGACATACCCATCCTGACCTTGCGCTACGAGCCGAAAACCATACCGTTCACCACAGGGCACAAGCCGTCAGCTATTTACGAATGAAGGGAATCCAACCTCCAGGATATTCAAAACACAATACACTGTAATCATAGATTTTCATCCAAGGTAATTCGAGTTACTCTAGAACATATTCCACAATGTACCTAAGCTCCTCTTCTAAGGTACTATTAGGATAGCTTCTATTGGCCTTACTGTACCAATATCCGGCATTAAAACGGTCACCTTCCTTCCGATGTAGATAGGCATGAATCCAACTACCCAAGGAGTCGTGCATTTCCTGGGCAATATCATGGGAAGCTTCCCAGTCGCCCTTGGCATCGAACCAAAGAGCCTTAAGTCCATCAGGCCAGTCTTTGGAGGGAGAGGATAGTGTAAGTGTTTTTTCGAATTCGGTATAATTCTTTGGTATCATTTTGTAACGCGTTCAACTAGTTTGCCCACCGTTAATCCTTGGGCGATAATGGAAAAGACCACCACCACATAGGTAATGACCAAAAACAAGTCCCTATTCATATCTTGGGTCAATCCCAAGGCCAACGCAATGGAAATTCCGCCCCGTAATCCACCCCAGGTCATAACCAAATTGGTACGGGGAACAAAATCCAATCGCTTTTCAAAAAACTTGATGGGCATTAGCAAACTTAAAAAACGGCAGCCCAATACAATTGGAATGGCTATCAATCCGGCTACAATGTAGCTCGTTTCAAAGCTAATGACCAACATTTCCATACCTATGAGGACGAACAACAAAGTGTTGAGCAAAATATCCAACAATTCCCAAAACTTGTCCACATAGATCTCCGTAGTTTCGGACATGGCAGAGTTTCGAACCGTATCGTTTCCAACTACCAATCCTGCCGTTACCATGGCCAAAGGTGCGGATAAATGAAATTTTTGTGCCACTACGGTACCCATCATAACCGCCGCAAGCGTAATAATGACCTCAATATCATAATCGTCTATACTGCGCATCAATCGGTAGGTAACCCAACCTATCAAAAGTCCCCAAAGAATTCCACCGATCACCTCTACACCAAATAATTCCAATATTTCCATAGGTTCTATGGGTGCCCCACTGGAGGAAGCCATTTTAAAAATGGTCAAAAACACGACAACCCCTACTCCATCATTGAACAAGGATTCTCCCACAATCTTGGTTTCCAATTTTTTAGGAGCCCCAGCTTTTTTTAATATTCCTAACACGGCTATAGGATCCGTTGGGGATATCAGGGCGCCAAAAAGTAAACAATGGATATAGTTTACTTCCATGGGCGTCATTTTTAATAAATAGAACATCATGGTACCTACCAAAAAAGTAGAGACCAAAACACCCAAGGTAGAAAAAACCAAGATAGGCCAACGTTGTACTTTCAATTGCTCAAAGTTCGTATGCAAAGCCCCCGCAAAGAGTAGGAAGCTCAACATTATATCCAAAAGCACCGTCTTAAAGTCGATTTTGGAAATAATATACCTTTCGGCATTTAGAAGGGTATCATCAACATAGCCAATTACAAAAACTGCTAGGGTAAATACAATGGTTATCAACATCAAACCAATAGTGTTTGGCAACTTTAAAAAACGCACATTGATATATCCAAAAATTGCAGAAATGAAAACCAGTACTGCACTGATAATGAAGTAATCCATATATTTTATTTAAATCATTGCTAAAAATTCTTGTTCCGTGATGATCGGGATGCCCAAAGACTCCGCTTTGGTTCTTTTACTGGGCCCCATTTTATCACCTGCGACCAAATATCCTGTTTTGGACGAAATGGAAGATCCCACCTTTCCGCCATTGTCCTCGATCAATTTTTTAAGCTCATCGCGGCTCAACGTTTCAAAAACTCCGGACACCACAAAGGTAACCCCTCCCAATATTTCCGTTTGGTTTTCGAGCTTTTCGGCAGAAAGCTCCAATTGGACTCCTTTTTGTCTTAATCGACGTATCGCATCCAAATTTTTGGGGTTTTGGAAAAAGTCCACCACACTCTCCGCAATGCGATCACCTATTTCATCCACGGAAATCAATTCCTCTTTTGTTGCCACCATGAGCGCATCGATTGATTTATAAGCTTTTGCCAATTTTTTGGCAACGGTCTCACCAACGTATCGGATACCCAGAGCAAACAAAACCCGCTCAAAAGGCACCTTAACCGAATCCGCTACCCCTTGGACCAGGATTTTCGGCCGATTTATCAGCCATTCGCTCCAATGGCAATAGTTGCTCCTTGGTCAGTTCATACAGATCAGCATAATCGTCGATAAGTCCTTCCTTATAGAGCAGTTCAACCGTTTCACCTCCCAAGCCCTCAATATCCATGGCCTTTCTCGGAAATATAATGTTGAATTCGACCTGTAATCTGTGGGGGGCAACCATATTCGTTCGGGCAGTAATGCTTTGCATCCCCTGGGGTACGCACCAAAGCTGTATTGCATTACGGGCACTCGGTAATATATACCGTAGGTTGAGAATCTATTGGGCGTTTGGAAAGATCCACCCCAATGATCTTGGGAATAATCTCCCCTCCTTTTTCCACAAAAACCGTATCCCCCTCCCTAATATCCAGTTTTTCAATTTGGTCAGCATTGTGCAAGGAGGCCCTCTTTACGGTAGTTCCTGCCAGTAAAACAGGTTCTAGATTTGCTACTGGGGTTATGGCCCCAGTGCGTCCTACTTGATAGGTGATTTCGTTTAATATGGTAAATACTTGTTCCGCCTTGAATTTATAGGCCATGGCCCAACGGGGAGATTTTGCGGTATAACCTAGCTCCTCCTGATGTTGCATACTGTTGACTTTCACCACAACGCCATCCGTTTCATACGGTAAGCTGTGTCGGTTTACATCCCAATGCTCTACAAAATCCATAACCTCTTTGGTATTCGGCACAATTTTGCAACAGTGGGAACCTTGAAACCCCACTCGCGCGCCTTTTCCAACATCTCAAACTGGGTCGTGATCCCCGTGTTCCTACCAACGATACTATATAAAAGACATTCCAAGGGCCGTTGAGCTACCAAAGTACTATCCTGCAATTTTAAACTTCCGGACGCGGTATTCCGTGGGTTCATATAAGGTTCTTCCCCATTAGCGATGCGCTCCTCATTCATTTTGGTGAAGCCATCAAAGGGTAAGACGATTTCACCCCGAATATCAAATTTCTCAGGATAGTTTCCTTTCAATTGAAGCGGAACCGATTTTATGGTTTTAATATTGGTGGTTACGTCATCACCTTGAAAACCATCACCTCGGGTCACCGCCTTGACCAATTTCCCATGTTCATAGGTGATACTGATGGATGCTCCATCATACTTCAGTTCACAGGTATAGGAAACGGGTACATCGCCAAGATTTCGCTGGATTCTTTTTTCCCAATCCTCCAAATCTTCCTTGGAATAAGAATTGTCCAAAGAATACATGCGGTGCTCATGTACTACGGTTTCAAAATGCTTCGTCACCATGCCCCCAACTCGAATGGACGGGGAACTTTCATCATAAAATTCAGGATATTTTGCCTCCAATTCCTGTAATTCCTTAAGTTTCATATCAAACTCATAGTCGGAAATGGTTGGATTGTCCGAACATAATAATTATAATTATGCTCCCTAAGTTCATCCCTAAGCGCCTTAATTTTAGATTCGACGTTCATATGTTGTTTTACATTTTAGCTTTTATCATACGGTCATTCCCATACATATCTTTTCTCAACTCAATGGAATTGAAATTAAACATGGATAAAAGATCGCATGTTTCAGGACCTAAATATTGATTGATTTCCAAATATAATATACCGTTCGTTTTGAGATTTTGGGAAGCAAAATCCGCAATATGCCTGTAAAATATCAAAGGATCTTTGTCCGAAACAAACAAAGCCCCTTCAGGCTCAAAAGATAGTACATTATTAGTCATATTATTTTTTTCCAATTCCCTGACATAAGGTGGATTGGATATAATTATATCAAATTTTTGTTCAATATTTAAATTAGATATGTCAGCTTTAAAAAAATCAACCTGTACCATATTTTTCTTGGCATTATCCTGAGCAATTTTCAAAGCTTCCATAGAAATATCGATTGCTTTTACGTTTGCCTTGTTTAAAAATTTGGACAAGCTTATTGCGATACAACCACTGCCCGTCCCCATGTCCAAAACATCCAGTCCGATCCTCTTTTCGAAATCCTCCAGAATCCAACGCACCAATTCCTCCGTTTCCGGACGGGGAATAAGAACCTCTGGCCCCACCTTGAATTCCATATCCATGAAGTGCGCCGAACCAATTACGTGTTGAATTGGCCGATGCAATTTTAAATCGGACAACGCCGAAAATAGTTGTGATTCCTCTTTTTTTTCGACCATCAAGTTAGGCTGTATGGCTAAAACAAATCGCTCTAGACCTAAAAAATGCTCAATCAAAAGATAAAAAAAACTGGACACCTCTTCCTTCCCATAAATTGGGTCTAATTCCTCGTGAAAAATCTTTTTTACCTCTTTCAGCAACATGTCATAAGGTCTTCAACATCCAAACCGGACAGGAATAATGACCTGTATTGCCCATTGGGGCATCTATGTAATCAAAACCTGATTTCCTATATAATTTTTGAGCATCCTCCATGTAGGGCATAGTTTCCAGGTAACACTGGTCAAACCCATATTCACGGGCCCTTTCTAAACAAACCTCCATCATTTTAGCGCCCAGGCCCCTTCCCCGCGCGGATTTCAAAAAATACATTTTTTGAAGCTCACAAACATTCCCATCGTAATTATCTAATTGGGCTACTCCTGCACAACCAATAATTTCACCGCCATCGTCAATGACAAAATATGTAGCCCTAGACACATCGTATGTCTCAAACATACAATCCAAGACAGCATCTGCGTACGCAGTACCTACCTTTGGCACTCCCATTTCGACCAAGACCTCTCGTACCACCCTAGCAACTTCTTTGTTGTCTGAAGGTCTTATCTCCCTAATTATAGGCTCTTGCATGGTATTTAAAGAATAGGTTTTAAAGTACTATTTTTGATTTGTGAAGATACACGAATTGAGCAGAAACCTAAAAAACAGTTTTCAACAAGCTTTTCCCGATGGATACATTACCTAACAGTACTAAATTGGAGTATTCAACGGACGAAAAATACATGCTACGCTGTATTGAAATCGCCAAAAATGGAATTGGTAGCACGGCCCCCAACCCTTCCGTAGGTGCCGTCATCGTGCACAAAGACCGAATTATAGGTGAAGGCTATACCAGTGCTTACGGCGGATCCCATGCGGAGGTAAACGCCATCAATTCCGTCAAGGACAAAAGCCTGCTTTCCAAGTCAACATTATATGTTACTGCGGAGCCTTGCTCACATTTTGGAAAAACACCACCTTGCGCCAATCTCATTGTTGAAAACAAAATACCAAAGGTTGTTATTGGCCTTCAAGACCCACATGAAAAAGTCGCTGGCAAGGGTATTGAAATTTTAAGAAATTCGGGTGTTCCGTATTCATTGGAGTATTAGAGGGCGAATGCCGAGAACATCACAGGCGGTTTTTGACGTTTCACGAGAAAAAACGACCCTATGTTATTTTAAAATGGGCGGAAACGGCGGACGGTTTTATGGCTCCATCAAGAGAATTTCGTAATGCAAAACCCGCCCCTTATTGGATCACCAACTCCTATTCAAGGCAACTTGTCCATAAATGGAGAAGTGAGGAACAAGCTATTTTGGTAGGAACCAATACCATACTGGAGGACAATCCTAAATTGGACACCCGGTTATGGAAAGGCAAGTCTCCCATCAGGGTAATAATCGATAAAAATCAGAAAATACCAAAAGGTTTCCATGTATTGAACGGACAACATCCTTCAATTTTATTTGTATCAAATAATAGTTCAAATAATGAATTTCAAAATGTTGATTTTGAAATTATTGAAAGTAATAAAAATCTTATTTTAGAGGTGTCTAAAACCTTATTTGAACGAAATATCCAGAGTGTAATCGTGGAAGGCGGAGCCAAAACTATCCAAGCCTTTATTGACGAAAATATTTGGGACGAAGCGCGGATTTTTAAAGGGCAGAATATCTTTAAAAAAGGGATAAAAGCACCAGTTCTAAACGGCAGAATCGTACACCGGAAATCCATACAGGGAGACCAATTAAAAATAATTCGAAATGATTAAAAACATCATCTTTGATTTTGGCGACATTTTCATCAATCTTGACAAGCCTGCAGTTTTTAAGAAAATGGAAGCCTTTGGCCACACAGAATACACTCCGAACTCGATCAACTTTGCAAGAACTACGAAACTGGTTTGATATCATCCGGTAATTTTCTTTCAAATTTAAAAAGGCTTTACCCAAATGCCACAGAAACCGAATTGACAGCTGCGTGGAACTCCATATTGCTTGATTTTCCGAATACCGATTGGAATTTATAGAAGCATTTAAAGCAACAGGATCCCACCGGTTGTTCTTGTTGAGCAATACAAACGACCTTCACATCGAATATGTCATTAAATCCATGGGGAGGAATCGATTTGAGCGATTTAAAAATTGTTTTGAAAGGTTTTATTTGTCCCAACAAATTAAAATGAGGAAACCCAACCCCGATATATATGAACATGTGCTGAACGAAAATTCCTTGGCCCCGGACGAAACCCTTTTCATAGACGACACCAAAGAAAATACTGATAGTGCCCAGCGGTTAGGAATTCAATGTTGGAACCTTCAAGTTGGCAAGGAAGATATTACCGAGCTAATAACTAAGTTGTAATGGAATATCTAGCTCTAAGTGTACTGGCATCGAGCTTGATTTTTGTAATCTTTAAGCTATACACCAAATATAAGATTCAGACACTTTATGCGATCATTGTCAACTACTTTATCGCCAGTTCCGTAGGAATTCATTTTTATGAAGGAAAGGTAGACTTTACAGAAATCACGAACAAATCCTGGTTTTTAGGGATCGTGGCTCGGGGGTTTTGTTTATTGTCGTTTTTAATCTTATGGCGGCTACCTCCCAAAAGGTAGGGGTTTCAGCAGCTTCAGTCGCCACCAAAATGTCCTTGGCCATACCGGTTGTTTTTGGTGTATGGATGTATGGGGAACAACTAGGAATATTTGAAATTTTAGGCATTCTACTCGCTTTGATTGCTGTATACTTAGCCACCATGCGCAAAAAGACCATTGTGACTCACAAGTATCTTTTTTTGCTGCCTATAGCAGTTTTTGTGGGATCCGGCATTATCGACACCAGTATTAAATATGCACAGCAGGTTGCCGTCCCGAAAAGGAATTCCCCATATTCTCAGCCATGGTATTTGGCTCGGCTGCATGCTGTGGCACATTATTTATCTTGTTAAAATCAATTAAAGCCCATCTCAAATTAAATATTAAAAACATCATTGGGGGAATTTGTTTGGGAGTACCCAATTATTTTTCCATTTACTTTTTAATGAAGGCTTTAGATAGCGATACCTTGAATAGTGCTTCACTATTTACCATTAACAACGTTGCTGTAGTAATGCTGTCTACTTTACTAGGGATTCTATTGTTCAAAGAACGAATAAGCATCAAAAACTGGATAGGCATTGGCCTGGCTGTGGTAAGCATCATTTTAGTTGCGCTAGGAACCAAAATTCAGAATTTACTCATCGGCTAAAGCCTTATATGGAACTTGGAAAATCAAAATATAGATCAGTCGATAAACCGTCAGAGGAAGTACTATTTAAGGAAAAGAAAAGTAAATTCTTTGGATACACTTTTCCGGTAAATTCTGAAGATCAAGTTAAACCCATTCGGAGGAGCTGCACAAATTACACCCAACGGCCAACCATATCTGCTATGCCTGGCAAATAGGCGTAGAAGATGTTCATTATAGGGCCAATGACGATGGCGAACCGAATAATTCAGCAGGAATGCCCATTTATGGACAGATTCAGTCCTTTGCCGTGACCAACGTACTTGTCGCCGTGGCTAGAGTATTTGGAGGTACCAAATTGGGAGTTGGAGGTTTAATAACAGCCTATAAGGAAACCGCCAAACTTGCTTTGGAAAATTCAGTAATTACCGAGAAGGTTCTAATGGAACGTTTGTCGCTTTCTTTTGAATATGCAGAAATGGATACCATAATGCGATTCATAAAAAAGTATCAATTAGAAATAATTGACCAAAAACTTCATTTGGACTGCGAGATAATTGTATCGGTTCAAAAAGATTCTTTGCCTTCCGTTTTGGAATTATTGGAGGCCTATCACAAAATCACAACAAAAATCCTTGAATAGAACCGTAAGATTTATGAAAGTTTTTCCAAGATATATTACGGGCATTTTATAGGCCTTTTCTTATGTGAATCCATGAACACTAAAACAGTGTTTGCCTCTACTAAAATTTCACCCATTTCATTCCTTATGGTGTAGTCAAATTCTATACGCACCGAAGGTATTTTTTTAAGCTGTGTACGTACCGTAATTAAATCGTCATAACGTGCGGAATTCTTATAATCTATCTTCAACGAAATTACAGGGAGCATCACCCCATTTTCCTCCATCCATTTATAAGAGATACCAAGGGATCTAAGCCACTCTACCCTTCCCATCTCTAGATATTGCGCATAGTTCCCGTAATACACTACGCCCATTTGATCCGTTTCCCCATATCGTACACGAAAAGAAATTTCGTTAAATTCCATTGATTTTTAATTAAAAACTATATATTTAAAGCCCCTCGGTGTTAGGCAACGAACATGAGAAAAAAAAAGGTCAAATTCAATAGGGATTGATTTTTTTTTTAGAATTTTTGTTCACATATTTGTCCACCTTACAGAGCTAAAATAACTGTCTCTATTTTTTTATTTTTTTCGCTTTTAAATAACCATTAAGAAGAGCTTTTTTTATTATGAATGTTACTGCCGATTCCGTATGGAAAAATTGTTTGGTATTTATCAAAGATAATATCCAACCGCAGGCATTCAAAACATGGTTCGAGCCTATCAAACCTGTTAAGCTTGCAAACAATGCCTTGAGCATACAGGTTCCAAGCAAATTTTTTTATGAATGGTTGGAGGAGCACTACGTAAAACTCCTTAAAGTAGCTCTAACAAAACAATTGGGGGAGACCGCTAAATTGGTATACATTATTAAGATGGAAAATACCTATGGCAATAAAGAACCGTTCACCGAAAAAATACCAAGTTCCAACAGGGGCAATATGAGTCCTCAAGAAATGGATGTGCCAATAAAATCCAAGAATCCGAATTGCGAAATCCATTTGTTATTCCGGGCATCAGGAACATTAAAATAGAATCCCAATTAAATCCTAATTATAATTTTGAGAATTTTTTGGAAGGGGATTCCAATCGACTGGCACGCTCCGCTGGTATGGCTGTGGCCAATAAGCCCGGTGGCACCTCTTTTAATCCATTGCTGGTTTTTGGTGGCGTTGGTTTGGGAAAGACACATTTGGCGCACGCCATTGGGGTGGAAATTAAGGACAAGTATCCTGATCGTACCGTATTATATATATCAGCCGAAAAATTTACCCAGCAGTATATTGAGTCGGTAAAGAAAAATACCCGAAACGATTTTATTCATTTCTATCAGTTGATAGATGTGCTGATTATTGACGATGTACAGTTCCTATCTCGGTAAGTCCGGAACACAGGACGTTTTCTTTCATATTTTCAACCACCTCCATCAAAATGGCAAACAAGTGGTTTTAACTTCTGATAAGGCTCCTGTAGATATGCAGGACTTTGAGCAACGGCTATTGTCCCGTTTTAAATGGGGGCTATCCGCCGAACTCCAAAGTCCGGACTATGAAACACGAATTTCTATCCTAAAGAACAAGTTATATCGCGATGGGGTAGAAATGCCGGAAGATATCGTAGAATATGTAGCGAAGCACATTAAAACGAATATCAGGGAATTGGAAGGAGCCATTATTTCATTGATTGCCCAATCCACCCTAAACAAAAGGGAGGTTACCATAGAATTGGCGCAACAGGTCGTAGAGAAATTTGTAAAAAATACCAAAAGGGAGGTTTCCATCGATTATATACAGAAAGTGGTCTCCGATTACTTTGAAATGGATGTTGCCACCCTACAATCCAAAACAAGGAAAAGACATATTGTTCAGGCCCGACAATTAGCGATGTTCTTTGCCAAAAAATTTACAAAGGCTTCCTTGGCAAGTATAGGTTCCCAAATTGGAAAAAGAGACCATGCCACCGTATTACATGCTTGTAAGACCGTGGACAACCTGGCCGAAACGGACAAGCAGTTTCGTAAATACATAGAAGACCTTACCAAAAAATTCTCCTGATTTTTATGAAGACCAAAGTTCTAATGGTTTGCCTTGGAAATATCTGTAGGTCACCATTGGCCGAAGGCATTCTAAAAAGCAAAGTAGATACAAATGAAGTTTTTGTCGATTCAGCGGGTACAGGTGGATACCATGTAGGAAATCCACCCGATTCCAGATCCATTTCGGTTGCCAAAAAGTATGGTATCGATATTAGTAATCAGGTATGCCGCAAGCTTACTGTTTCGGATTTAGCTGAATTTGACGTAATTTATGCCATGGACAAAAGCAATTATAGAAATATTATTGGTTTAAGTACAAATGAGGAACATACGGCCAAGGTAAAATTGTTGCTAAACGAAATAAATATAAGCGAAAATGAGGTCCCCGACCCATACTACGATTCGGTAAGTGGCTTTGAAAACGTTTTCCACTTGATAAACCAAGCCTGTGAGGCAATTGCCAAAAAACTCTCCTAGACATTATGGCAAACGAAGTATCAAAAAAAGGTAAGCTGTACTTAATTCCTTCCACTCTTGGGGAAATATCCCCTCTTGAAGTGTTGCCCATATCCATTAAAAGGGCCATTGAGGAAATAGATATCTATATTGTTGAAAATGAAAAGACGGCACGTCATTTTATTAAAAAACTATCCCCGAGAAAATCGCAACCTTCGCTTACCCTTTTCGCGCTCAACAAATTCACAGAAGCCTCAGAGATACCAAGTTTCCTAAATCCGTGTCTTGAAGGAATTGATGTAGGTATTTTGTCCGAGGCAGGTTGTCCAGGCATTGCTGATCCAGGGGCTGCTGTAGTAAAAATTGCCCACGAAAAGAATATTCAAGTGATCCCATTAGTGGGGCCATCTTCAATTATATTGGCACTTATGGCAAGTGGTATGAACGGGCAAAATTTTGCATTTAATGGCTATTTGGCCATAGATGGCGCAGAAAGAAAAAAGCAAATTAAAAAACTTGAAAAAAAATCTAAAGAAGAAAACCAATCCCAAATTTTTATTGAAACCCCCTATCGAAACAATAAGTTATTGGAGGAACTCATTAAAACGGTATCCGGAAATACAAGAATTTGTGTTGCCTGCGATATCACCCTAAATACTGAATTTATTAAGACCAAGTCCGCCTCAGAATGGAAAGGCGAACAAGTGAATCTGCACAAACGCCCCGCTATCTTTATCATTCAGGCATAAAAAAAACCTTAGCATTTCTGCCAAGGCTTTCCCATTTTCATATTTACTATTAGCTTTAAATCCTAGGATTTTTAATAGGTTTAATCATAGTGATATCATAACCGGAAAACTTTTTCAAGTAAGTGGCAATGGTAGTGCCGTAACCATCCATAACATCTGTCTTACCATAGGAACGTAAATACTGTTTCACGTTACCAGGTCCAGCCAAATGGGCGGCTGCCACAATACCAGATTCGGTAATTTCGACACCATTGATTCGTTTACCGACAAATCTTTGAATATCCTTTCTTAAAATCCATTTGTTACGGGCTATATTTTTTTCAAAGACTTTTTCCTGTAAAGCAGGATTTTCCAAAAAGTGGATTGAATCCCGAACACCTACCAAGGCCAGCGTATTGACGCCAAATTGGTATTTGCCCAAATATCCAAAAGAATTTACAGCAGAATAACTTCCTTGCGACTCCTTAAAGGCCAAAGCCTCTTTAAAGCCAACATATCTACTACCCAAGAAGGGTGGTCGCACATTCATTTTCTCAAAATAAGCTTTGTCCTGGGGGAACAAAAACGGAGGGGGTTCTTTTACTTTAAGAGCTTCGGAACTTCAACCTTATAAAGACTAAAACTGAAACTCGACAAAATAAAAATCACGATAAGAGGACAAGTAAACAATATCCATCTTTTCATACGTTGTTTTTCTTAAGACTTATGGCCCATAAAAAGAGCCAGCTTAAATTTCACAGGACAAAGTTACGTATGTTAAAATGGCAATTTGGCAAGTATTTGTTAAAAATATACCCTTTTAGTTAACATGTCTTAAAATGACGATAAGGACCTATCTATTGATTTTCTGTTCGTTAAGCCATCGGATGTACTGTGCCTTATTGCGGTTATGCTGCGCCATATCCTCTGCAAACATGTGGTATCCAAAGTCCTCAACATTGGCAACAAAATAATAATAGTTATGCTTTTCAGGATTTAATACCGCGTCAATGGCAGTGATATCGGGCATGGTTATGGGCCCGGGAGGGACACCAGCATATTTATAAGTGTTGTAAGGAGAATCCATTTCCAAATCCCTGTATAACACCCTTTTTATGATAGTATCGTAATTTCCTGTTTCCTTCTTAATAGCATAAATCACTGTAGGATCGGCTTGTAAAAGCATTCCAGATTTTAACCTATTAAGATAAACACCTGCAACTCTTGGCCTTTCATCTACCTTGGCGGTCTCCTTTTGAACGATGGCCGCCAGGGACACCACTTCACTTGGTGTCATGTTCCGGGCCTTTGCTTTTGCCAACCTGTCTTCGTTCCAAAAACGATGATATTCCTTTAGCATGCGCTCCCTAAATTCCTTCGCGGAAGTATCCCAAAAAAACTCATAGCTATTCGGTATGTAAAGTGACAGTTTGTTCTCTTGATTAAAACCGTTTTGAACAAGGTATTCATTGTCATTGAAAGCCTCTAAAAGGCTTAGGCTATCGGCCTCAATCTGAGTAGCTATTCTACCTGCTAAACTGGCCGTGTTTTCCTGATTATTGAAAGAAACCTTAACAGGAATATTGTTCACGCGGAGGTTATTGATAATATCATTATTGGTCATATCCTTTGTGATACGGTATTTACCTCCCCTTATATTAACAGTGTATCCCTTTCTTTCTGCCGCTTTCTCAAAAGTAGCCACATCGGTCAAAAGAGGCTCCATTTGTTCCTTAACATCGGCAAAGGAATCATTGGAACCAATATAAACATAGGCCTCCTCGTTATTAAAACTTGTATTAGGTGTAAAAAAAGTACTGTAGACGATATAGGCGAATATACCTCCCGCTATCAACCCCGAAGCAAAATGGCGATTAATATCTTTTTTATATACATTATTTAAAAATCTTTTGAAATAATAATTCGTTTTTGAAGCTTCCTTCCGTGTAAATCCAATCATTTTTGGTACCGACCAACACAAAACCTAATTTTTCAAATAGATGTAAGCTTCGTTGGTTATCTTCAAGAATATTGGCATAAAGCTGCCTCATCTGTAAAGTCTTAAAAGCATACTTACATAGGATTTCGAGCGATTCCCTTCCCAGTCCCTTATTTCTATTTGCTTCTTCCTTAATTAAAATACCTACTCCCGCCCTTTTATTTCTTGGGTCGAAGTCAAAGAGGTCAATTAAACCAATGGCTTCATTTTCTAGGGTACAAATGACCAATCGTAATTGTTTTACATCATAAATATCCCTATGGGCATTTTCCAAATACAGCTTTAGTACATCCCTGGAATACGGTGTTACGGTACCGCTTATTTCCCATACAGATGGATTGTTCTCCAATTCATAGAGTAAATCCAAATCCTCTTTTTCCAAGGCCCTTAGTTTTACTTTATTTCCTTGTAGACTTACCACGTAATTTCTCCTTTAAAAACTTGTTTGGCCTCTCCAATCAATTGGACTTCACTGTAGGTATCGTTTTTATGCTCAAATTCAATCTTTAATGGTCCCCCTAATGCATTAATATGCGCATAGTTACCTTTTAATTTTCCCAAATGATGCATCGCCAAAGCCACCGCAGTTACGCCAGTACCGCAAGAAAGGGTTTCGTCCTCCACACCCCTTTCATAAGTCCGCACATTAAAGGTATCTTCGGAATCCTGCTCAACAAAATTGATATTGCTTCCGGCCTCCCCATAAATACCATAGCGTATTTTGGAACCTTCCTTAACAACATTGCATTTTTTTAAATCGGAAATCACCTGTACGTGATGTGGAGAACCGGTATTTAGATAAGAGGCATTTGGTTTTCTGATAATTTCGGTCACATCTTGCATCCGTAGGCTTACCACATCTCCCGTCACAGTGGCAAAATGAGGCCCATCCACTGCAATAAATTCCGTTTTTTCATCAATTATTCCTAAGAATTTGGCGAATGCCACGATACATCTCCCCCCATTACCACACATACTCCCCTCCTTACCATCAGAATTGTAATACACCATTCTAAAATCGAATGAATCATCATTTTCTAAAAGAATAAGTCCGTCAGCGCCAATTCCAAATCGCCTATGACATAAAAAAGCAACGAGTTCATTGTCCTCTTTTGGAAAAAATAATGCCCTATTATCAATAATCACAAAGTCATTACCCGTACCCTGATATTTGTAAAATGTAGCGGCCATATCTAAATTAAACCACAAAGATATGATTTAATTGAGCCATCCTTGCAGTTAAAAAGTCGTTAAACCACTACCACAAAAATGGAAATGATGTAATTTTACTGTTAAAAGGTTAAAACAGTACAGATTATGAAGAGAATAGGAGGACTTTTACTCGTTTCCATCTTTGCAGGGGCTATTACATTGGGGGCCTATAAATTTTTCTTTGAGAAACCCAATTACGCAATTGTTACTTCAAATGATTCACAGCCTGTATTTAAGACAACCTTTACACCCACTTCGGCTTTGGGCTCAGGAATTAATGAAGTTGATTTCACCAATGCTGCCGAACGTACCGTAAACTCTGTCGTTCACGTTAAAAACTTAACCCTTAGCACTAGAAGAAGTAGTGTTTTTGACTTCTTTTATGGGTCCGGAGGCACGGTTACTCCACAAGTTGGAACAGGATCTGGTGTGATTATTTCACAAGATGGTTATATAGTTACCAACAATCACGTAATTGCCAATGCCACCCAATTACAGGTTACTTTGAACAATAATCAGACCTACGAGGCGGAATTGGTGGGTACGGACCCTAATTCCGATATTGCCCTAATCAAAATCGATACCGATGACAAATTGCCTTATTTAGCCTTTGGGGATTCTGACAATACAAAAATTGGGGAATGGGTTTTGGCTGTTGGGAATCCATTCAACCTAACATCTACGGTAACCGCCGGAATCGTAAGTGCCAAAGCTAGAAGTTTGGACACTCGTTCCAATCAATCCTTTATACAAACAGATGCCGCTGTAAACCCAGGAAATTCAGGAGGTGCCCTGGTAAACACTAACGGGGATTTGATTGGAATAAATACTGCCATTTCATCGCAGACAGGTTCCTATGTGGGATATTCATTCGCCGTTCCAAGTAATATTGCGAAAAAGGTAGTAAATGACATTATGGAATATGGCAACGTACACAAAGCCTATATGGGAATTCGTCCAGCACCCATCGACACAAGGGATGCCATAGAACGAGGCATAAATAATATTGACGGAGTTTATATAGAATACATAGAAGAGGAATCCGGTGCTTCCGAAGCTGGTCCGGAATTAGGGGACATCATCAAAAAGGTAGATCAAATAGAAATTCACAAATACCCGGACCTATCAGGATATCTTGGAACAAAACGTCCAAATGATACCATAAACGTTGTGGTTGAAAGAGATGAAGAATTACTTACATTACCCTTGGTTCTAAAGGAAAGGCAATTGCTAATAGTACCGGCCATGGGAATGGAGGTAAAAAATCTTACGAAGGATGACCAAAAAAGATTTAGGATCAAGACCGGTGTTAAGATTACCGGAGTACCTGAACGTTATAGAGGTTATGGGCTGGAAGGGAAGGTAATCGTAAAGGTAGATGACAAGGATATCAAGGATATCACTGATGCTGATACAGCGTTTGGAGGCATTTCAAGATATGGTAAGACCATAATAACTATGCTAAACGAAAAAGGTGAGAGAGAGCGCTTAATTTTTCAATAAATAAGATCTAAACTTTGAAGAAGCATCCGCAAAAACGGATGCTTCTTTTTTTATTTAGTTGTTACAAAACTATTCAAAAGCATTAGTTTTGACATAATTTATAACAATAACCTCTTATGTCACGTAAAATATCCTTTGAAAAAGAACTGGCTTTTCAAGCAGATAGAAGAAAAGCTACCACAGAATTCATAAAAATCATTAGTGATTTGTGGTATGATCGATCTATAGAAATCGTCCTTTTTAAGAACCCATTAATCGACCGAAACGTTAGCGATATTATTCAACTTCATGAATATGCAGGCGAATTTGTTCAAAAACCGATCTCCATATTCGATTCCGTCGAAATCCTTAGGGCTATTAACGATTTAAAATTGCCTCCAGCCAAATTGGATATTGGAAAATTGACCTATGAATATCATTCCGATGATAATAATTTCAATAACGTAAAGGCCTTTGTTATAGACAAACTTAAATCGGCAACCGAATATAAAAGCATAAAGCCAAAGGATGTAGTACTTTATGGTTTTGGTCGTATTGGCCGTTTATTGGCAAGGGAACTCATGTCAAAGACCGGAAAGGGAAACCAAATGCGTTTACGTGCCATAGTTGTTAGGGGGAATCTGAATGAAGAAATATTGGAAAAAAGAGCCAGTCTTTTAAGGACTGATTCCGTTCATGGTAATTTCACGGGAACCGTTGCCGTCAATGCCGAAGACAACACTTTATTGATTAATGGAACTACGGTTCAAATTATCAGCGCAAACGCACCTGAGGAAATAGATTATACGCAATATGAAATATCCGAAGCACTCATAATTGATAATACAGGTGCATTTAGGGATCAAGGGCAATTATCCGGACATTTGAAGGCAAAGGGTGTTTCCAAAGTTTTACTCACTGCTCCTGGCAAAGAGGTTCCAAATATCGTTCATGGCGTAAACCACTTGGATTATGACCCTGATACTACCCACATATTTTCGGCAGCATCCTGTACTACCAATGCAATTACACCCATTTTAAAGGTTATTGACGATTCCGTGGGCATAAAAAAGGGACACTTGGAAACCATACATGCCTATACAAATGATCAAAATCTAGTTGACAATATGCATGGAAAATATCGACGTGGCAGGGCGGCTGGACTAAATATGGTCATAACGGAAACAGGGGCTGGACAAGCTGTTTCCAAAGCTTTACCTAACCTAAAGGGAAAATTGACCTCCAATGCCATTAGGGTACCCGTACCGAATGGATCATTGGCGATACTGAACCTTGATATTAAAAACAAAACTTCCCTTGAAGGTATTAATACGATTGTGAAAAAATACGCGCTGGAGGGGGATTTGGTAGAGCAAATCAAGTACAGCCTTAGTAAGGAATTGGTATCTACAGACATTGTGGGATCGGTAGCCCCTGCCGTCTACGATAGTGAGGCAACCATCGTTTCAGATAATGGCAAAAACTTAGTGCTCTACATTTGGTATGACAACGAATTTGGGTATTCCCAACAAGTAATTAGGCTCGCAAAATATATTTCCAAAGTAAGACGTTATACCTATTATTAATAACATTGGTACAAAACATCTTTTTCAAAGGATTTTACGTACGTATTAATTAAAGGCTGAGGTTTTTCACCGTTTGATTTTATTAATTTACTTTAGTCTTCTCTAAATCAATTTTTAACGGAAATTTAAATACGAATGAAAATTTCAAGGTTATTATTTTTATTGGCAATCCTACTTACAGCCAGTTCAAGTTTTGCGCAGGAGTCCGACGATGATGAATCACTTTCCCTTGATAGCGGTCCTATAAGTAGTCAGTTCGACTATATTTCTAAAAAATCCGGTAATTATAGAGCGGACGGTGTAAGGTACGAAGTGGTCAAGGAAGTGAACTTATATAAATTAAGAAGTAACGTCTTGGACTCGGTTGCCGCCTTCAATAAAAGAGCAAACGAACTTAATGCTACCATTTCCGAGCACGAAACAACTATAAGTTCTCTAAACAAAAAATTAGAGGAAACTACTACCAATCTTGCCGCTGTAACTGAAGAAAAGGATAGTATGTCATTTTTGGGTATTCCGGTATCAAAAGCTACTTACAATATCATCCTATGGACAATAATTGCTGGGCTATTTATTCTTTTAGGGGTATTTGTGTATAAATTTAGAAACAGTAATATTTTAACTCAGGAAGCAAAACAGAACTTGGCCGAACTGGAGGTTGAATATGAAGATCATAGAAGACGGGCTTTGGAACGGGAGCAAAAGATTAGCAGAAAGTTACAGGACGAGCTGAATAAACAAAAGAAAACAAAATAAGGTAAAGCTCCCGGTGGGGAGCTTTTTTTATAACCATGGTTGTTAGACGGGCGCGTATCACAAAACTGGAACAATTAGTTCCATTATTTGACCAATATAGAGTTTTCTACGGTCAACCAACTGATTTATCCAGGGCCGAGACATTTTTGAAAGAACGATTTCAAAACAAGGAATCCATTATTCTTGTTGTTCATAAGGGGAATTTAATAGTCGGTTTCACCCAACTTTATTATACATTTTCCTCCGTATCCTTGGAAAAATCACTCATACTTAATGACCTCTTTGTTAGCCCGGAATATAGGGAGCAGGGTGTTGGTGCACTACTTTTGAAGAGTGCCCAAGAATTTTGTACAGAAAATCAATATAAGGGATTAGCCTTAGAGACCGCGATTGACAATCCTGCACAAAAGCTATATGAACGCATGGGTTGGAAAAAGGATTTTCATTGTTTTCACTACTTTTGGCATGCCCATTAATTAGCAATTTTATAATGAGAATCGATATTATCACTGTACTGCCCGAACTACTTAAAAGTCCGTTCGAAGCATCGATCCTTAAAAGAGCCATTGACAAAGGTTTGGTGGAAGTCCATCTACACAATTTGAGGGATTACACAGATAATAGTTATAATCAAGTAGACGATTATCAATTTGGTGGGGGAGCCGGAATGGTTATGATGATAGAGCCGATTGACAAGTGCATATCAGAACTTTCATCGCAAAGAAAGTATGATGAGGTCATTTATATGACCCCGGATGGTAATACCCTAAATCAAAAAATCGCAAATACCCTGTCACTCTTAGAAAATATAATAATTCTTTGTGGTCATTACAAGGGGGTGAATCAACGCGTTAGGGATTTGTTTA
This sequence comes from Maribacter litopenaei, assembly GCF_025244665.1. Classification (GTDB taxonomy): domain Bacteria; phylum Bacteroidota; class Bacteroidia; order Flavobacteriales; family Flavobacteriaceae; genus Maribacter; species Maribacter litopenaei. The sequence goes on from NZ_CP104205.1 coordinate 1,981,382, forward strand.
TCACCAAGGAAATCTCCATAGGGGATTATGTTTTGTCCGGAGGGGAATTAGGGGCTGCAGTCCTTTGTGACACCGTGATAAGGCTCCTACCTGGTGTTTTGAATGATGAGACTTCTGCCCTTACCGATAGTTTTCAGGATGGATTGTTGGCACCTCCAGTCTATACGAGACCAGCGGAATACAAAGGAATAAAAGTTCCGGAAATTCTACTGAGTGGAAATTTTGGGAAAATAGAGGAATGGCGTGAAGAAAAGGCCCAGGAGAGAACACAAAAATTAAGACCTGATCTTTTACAATAAAATTTGGTCCAAAATATTTGTACATTTTAAATTTCGAAGTATTTTTGCACCCTGTTAAATCAACCTCTGACGAAAATCGTGAACGTTGTTTTGATTTAATTCCAATATTAAAATAAAAATGGAATCATTAATAAAGTTTGTACAGGACGAATTCGTAGCTAAAAAGGAGTTTCCAAAATTTTCTGCTGGTGATACTATTACGGTATACTATGAAATTAAGGAAGGTGAAAAAACACGTACCCAGTTTTTCAAAGGGGTGGTTATCCGAGAGAAGAGGAACAGGTGCTACCGAAACTTTTACAATACGTAAAATGTCAGGTACAGTTGGTGTAGAACGTATATTCCCAATCAATCTTCCTGCACTTCAAAAAATAGAGGTTAACAAGAAAGGTAAAGTACGTAGATCACGTATTTACTACTTCAGAGGCCTAACAGGTAAAAAGGCAAGAATTAAAGAGGTAAGGTCTTAGTTCCAATACTCTGATTATACAGATAAAAACACCGAAATTCATTCGGTGTTTTTTTATGAACATTTGTTAAAAAGCTAAGTTCATAAATTGTTCATTATTAATTGGTTGCAAAAAATGCCTTTGTATTCATTTTTTCATTATATTTAGGTGTGATTAAGGAAGAGAGCTGAGGTAAAAAGTAGTTACTTCCCATCACTATAAAGTTTACGTTCTTTATATTGTGGCCTAATCAAAGTAAGTGTTTTCTAGGGAAGCATTTGACTCGATGAGCATTAAGTTTAAAGGCTGTCGCTTTTAAAAATAATGTGGACAACTTTTTTTCAGATGATGGGAAGTTACCCAAAAATTGAAACAAAATTGTTAAGGCAACAAAAAAGAAATGTTTAGTAAATGCTCGATTATAGAATGGAGATTGAAATACATTTCAAACGTTGATATAGTGACGCAGAGGCAATCAAGGGTTGCAGTTTTAATTAACTTTAAAACAACATGTCTGTAAACTATTTCTAAAAAGCCATATCAAAGTATTAGTACGTTGATATGGCTTTTGTTATTTCACAAAACTTCCCATAAGCCTTAAATATTAAGGCTAGACCTCACAATTTAGGCTGGATAAAATTGTATATTTGCACCGCTTGAATTTAAATAAATACGAATGTCCAAAATTTTTTATACCAAAACCGATGAAGCACCTGCATTGGCCACAGCTTCATTTTTACCCATCATTAAAGCATTTACCAAAACTTCGGGAGTTGAGATAGAGACAAAGGATATTTCCTTGGCCGGTAGAATAGCCGCCTTATTTCCGGAATATTTGACAAAAGAACAACAAGTTCCCAATGATTTGGACGTGTTGGGAGAACTCGCCAAGAAACCTGAAGCTAATATTATAAAATTACCCAATATTAGTGCTTCCATTCCTCAATTAAAGGAGGCCATTACTGAATTACAATCCAAAGGATACAAAATACCAGACTACCCGGATGAGCCAAAAACCGAAGAAGAAAAGGAAATTAAGGCCAAATACGACAAAATAAAAGGTAGTGCCGTAAACCCGGTTTTACGTGAAGGTAACTCTGATAGACGCGCTCCAAGGGCCGTTAAAAATTATGCGAAAAAGAACCCACATACCATGGGTGCCTGGACTTCCCATTCAAAAACACATGTGGCTACTATGTCTCATGGCGATTTTAAATCGAACGAAAAATCCCTTACAATACCGGCTGCAACTTCTGCCCAAATTGTTTTGAACTCCAAAAATGGAAGCAAAATAATTTTAAAAGAAAAATTGGCCTTGCAGACCGGTGAGATTATTGATGCTACGGTAATGAGCAAGAATGCGCTCTTAGCCTTTTTGAAGGAACAGGTACAGGATGCCAAGGATAAAGGTGTTTTATTCTCGGTACATTTGAAGGCGACAATGATGAAAGTCTCTGACCCTATTATTTTTGGACATGTTGTAGAAACTGTTTTTAAGCCGGTGTTTGAAAAAAATGCATCCATCTTTGAAGAAATAGGTATTAATCCAAACGACGGATTGGAAGTTCTTTATAAAAAACTTGAAAAGTTGCCGAGAAGAACAAAAAGAGGCCATTGAAGGAGACATAAATGGCATATTGCAAGATGGGCCTTCATTGGCTATGGTAAATTCTGACAAGGGAATTACTAACCTGCATGTTCCAAGCGATATTATTATTGATGCTTCCATGCCTGCTATGATTAGAAATTCAGGACAAATGTGGAATTCAGATGGAAAAGCACAGGATACCAAAGCCGTTATTCCTGATAGTAGTTATGCCGGTGTTTATTCGGCAACTATTGATTTCTGTAAGGAGCATGGGGCGTTTGACCCAACTACCATGGGAACTGTTCCCAATGTAGGACTAATGGCCCAAAAAGCCGAAGAGTACGGATCTCATGATAAAACATTCGAAATTAAGGAATCAGGTACCGTTCAAGTAATTGACTTAAACACCTCAAAAGTCTTATTGGAACATACGGTTGAGGAAGGTGATATATGGCGTATGTGCCAAGTTAAAGACGCCCCAATCGAGGATTGGATAAAGTTGGCCGTTTCACGTGCAAGGGCAACCAATGATCCTGCTATATTCACGGTTGGATGAAAATAGGGCACACGACCGTGAACTTATTAAAAAGGTGAATAAATATTTACCCGAGCAGGATACATCCGGTTTGGATATCCAAATCATGTCCCCGAGAGAAAGCTACAAAATATACTCTTAAACGCATTAAAGAAGGAAAAGATACCATTTCGGTTTACGGTAATGTACTTAGGGACTATCTAACGGATTTGTTTCCAATATTGGAAGTAGGTACTAGTGCAAAAATGTTATCCATAGTTCCATTAATGAACGGTGGTGGACTTTTTGAAACAGGTGCTGGCGGTTCCGCTCCAAAACACGTAGAGCAATTTTTGGAGGAAGGGCATTTGAGATGGGACTCTTTAGGTGAATTCTTGGCCCTAGGGGTTTCTTTGGAGTTTTATGGTGAGAAAAATAATAACCCCAAAGCCAAAGTCTTGGCCGATGCTTTGGATGCAGCTACGGAAAAGTTCTTATTAAACGATAAATCCCCTTCCGAGAAAAGTAAAGGAATTGGATACTAGGGGCAGTCATTTTTATCTCGCCATGTATTGGGCAGAAGCTCTTGCAAATCAGGATACGGACGCTGAATTAAAAGCACTTTTCTCAAAGGTAAACGGAGAGATTAAGGATAGGGAAGAACAAATTTTGAATGAATTAATGGAGGCTCAAGGTAGCCCACAGGATATTGGCGGTTATTATAAACCAAATCCAAATTTGGAATCTATTGCCATGAGACCCAGTGATGCCTTCAACAAAATTCTAGATACAATCTAATATAAACTTATATAAAGTAAAAAGACCCCATCTTCTATGGGGCCTTTTTACTTTAAATTATCGTTAACCTTAAAATTGATAAAGGATTTCTCTTTATTTTTAAAAAAATTCTATGAAGAAGCCTCTTTGGCTATTCCTTTTTCTTTGCTTTTATTTTTCAAATGTGTCATCGCAGGAAAAATTTACACTAAGCGGGGTCATTACGGAAGCGTCAAGTAATGAAACCCTTATTGGCGTTACAATAGCATTTCCAAGCTTGGGAAGTGGTGCTACCACCAACGAATATGGATTCTACTCTATTACCTTGCCAAAAGGCGAATACCAGGCTGTTGTAAGTTATCTTGGATTTAGGGATATCGTCCAAAACATCACATTGGAAAAGGATATGAAAATGGACTTTCAACTTTCTGAAGAGGCCGAGCAACTTCAAGAGGTTATCGTCACGGAGAATGTAGAGAAACTGGATATTAGAAAACCACAGATGAGCGTAAATACGCTTTCTGTAGGAACTATAAAAAAAATACCGGTAATTACGGGAGAAGCCGATGTGATTAAGTCCATATTATTGTTGCCCGGCGTAACCAATGCTGGTGAGGGCGCGTCCGGTTTTAATGTAAGAGGTGGTTCGGCAGACCAAAACTTGATTCTTTTGGACGAGGCCATCATATTTAATTCATCCCATTTATTCGGGTTCTTTTCGGTATTTAATCCGGATGCCATCAAGGATATCAAACTATATAAAGGTGGTATTCCTGCAAGATATGGTGGTCGGGTATCCTCTGTGTTGGATATTTTTCAAAAGGAAGGAAATAGCAAAGAATTTAAAATGAATGGAGGAATTGGTGCGGTAGCTAGTCGTTTATTGGTAGAAGGACCCATCAAAAAAGACCAAGCTGCCTTTCTTATAGGAGGTCGTGCCTCCTATGCCCATTTGTTCCTACCCCTATTTGATGTGGACAATACCGCCTATTTTTATGATTTAAATACAAAGCTTAATTACAAAATCAACGAAAGCAATAATATATATCTTTCTCGGATATTTTGGAAGGGACGTGTTTGGAATTAATGAAAGCTTCGTGAACACGTATGGAAATGCAGTAGGCAATTTTAGATGGAACCATCTATTTTCTGATAAACTCTTTTCCAATCTTTCCCTAATTTATTCAGATTATTACTACGGCTTAAAATTGGACTTTGTTGGGTTCAACTGGAACTCAGGAATACGAAACTTCAACGTCAAATATGATTTAAAACATTATGTGAACGATAAACTTCAGGTCAACTATGGCCTCAATAATATTTATTACCAATTCAATCCGGGGAAAATAGAACCTAGCAATGAAAATTCCGGAATCATCGAAGAACAACTGATTCAGAAATATGCCAATGAATTTGCGGCATACCTAGATTTTGAGCATCGTCTTACGGAAAAGCTAAGTTTAGGCTACGGACTTCGGTTCAGTTATTTTAATAGGTTGGGCCAAGATGAATTGAATGTCTACGCAAATAATAACCCGGTGAATTTTAACCCGCTATTGTATATATACCAAGAGGCCGAACCTATTTCTATTGCTACATCCGGCAGAAATGAAAGTTTAGCCAAATTTACCAATTGGGAGCCACGGCTTTCCCTTTCCTATACTTTAACGGACGATAGCTCCATTAAATCAAGCTATACGAGGTTGGCACAATACCTACACCTACTTTCCAACACTAGCTCCCCTACTCCATTGGATGTCCGGACACCTAGCGATGCATTTGTAAAACCACAATTATTAGATCAATATGCTCTTGGATATTTTAAAAGTTTCAATAATGACGATTATAGTCTAGAAACGGAAGTATTTTACAAGGATGTCCAAAATAGAATAGACTATATTGATGGGGCGAACCTAATTGCCAACAATTCCATTGAACAGGTTATTTTAAATGGCGAAGCTAGGGCTTATGGTCTAGAGCTTTTATTTCGTAAAAATGAAGGGAAATTTCAAGGATGGTTGTCATACACTCTATCCAAATCGGAACAGCGTACACCAGGTAGGTTTATTAATGGAACCAATACTTTGGAGACAGGGATTAATAACGGGAATTGGTATAACACCCCATATGACAAGACCCACGATATTTCTTTGTTTGCCAGCTATGATTTAAATGAAAAATGGAGTTTTAATACGAATTTTGTGTATCAAACGGGGCAACCCACTAATTATCCCATCGGCCAATTCGAGTTTCAAGGGCTCGCTGTTCCCTATTACGGATTAAGAAATGAACAAAGGCTACCTGCTTACAACAGATTGGATATATCAGCAAGTCTAACTCCAAGAAAGAATAAGAACAGAAAAATTAAGGGGGAATGGGTATTTAGTATTTATAATGTGTACAACAAGCGAAATGCCGCCTCCATTAACTTTAGAAGGAATGACGATACAGGTGCCAATGAAGCGGTAAGAACGAGCATTTTTGGTATTGTCCCAGCGGTAACCTATAATTTTAAGTTATAAGTAATGAAAAATCTGCTTTATTGCTTACTAATCATATTACTTGCCTCTTCCTGTGAAGATGTCATAGAAGTTGATTTACCAACCGAATCCCCACGCCTATCGGTAGACGCGGTGATAAGAATGGATACTTCTCTGGCCATGACCACTGCAGGAATTAAATTAAATTTGACCAGTTCATTTTTTGATAACAACAATTCTTTATCAGATGCAGATGTCGTTATTCGGAATCTTGATTTCGTATCCGATAATCCTTCTGAAAGCGATGAAATCACCTTTGAAGAGGTTTCACCTGGTATGTATGAAGCGATCGGAAGCACATCCTTTTTTACAACTGGACAGTTGGCACTCTTCATAAACTTCAATGGTGAGCAATATTATGCCAAAACAAGATTTGTGCCCACCTCACCCATTGAAACATTGGAACAAGGAGAGCAAACACTTTTCACGGGTGAGGAAACGGAAGTAATTCTGAGTTTTACGGACAATGGAGGACGTAACGATTTTTATATTTTTGATTTTGGATTCAATGAATTTCACGGTTACCGAGGACGAATTCTATCAAGGGCAGCGTTTTGAGTTTTCTTATTTCTATGAAGATATTGAGCCAGGGCAGGAACTAACCATTAGTATATTGGGGGCGGATGAATCTTTCTTTAATTATATGAATCAAATAATCGTCCAAGCTGGTGGCGACCAAGGTCCCTTTCAAACTCCTGCCGCCACAGTACGAGGAAATATTTTTAACGTTACGGGCATCCCTAATCCGGAAGACCTGGAGTCCATTGAACAGACGGAAGATTTTCCCCTAGGTTATTTTGCGGTCGTTCAGGAATATCAAAGTAACATTACTATAGAATAATATGAGGACAGATAAGGAAATGATGGTAAAAGGTATCAAAAAATTGGCCTTTACCATTTTACTCATGTTTTTGGCCCCTGTGGTCATTTGGCAAGCATTTAAGAATGAAGGGCATCCCCTTTATTGGCCTGTTTTGATTCTAGGTCTTCTGTTGGCCTTTTATGCCATTTATTCAGGATTTAAAGGTATTCAAACTGTAGTGGACTCACTATTTGGGGGTAAAAGCAAACCGAAAAATTAATTGCCGAGACACTTTATTTCGGGCCGGCTTTTTCCACTTATTGTAGAGCTTGCCATAATCGTAGTCCAACACCGTTTCCTGTCGTTCCAACTGTCCAGCTGCAAAGGCACGCTGTAAAATATCCTCTATGAGATAATCCTCTTCGATTTCATCGGGATGAAATTCTTCTTTTATACTTATCTTGAATAGTTTGGCAGTGGTATTGTACCGAGAAAGCCCGCCATCCATTCCTAAGTTCCTTTACCAAGTCGAATGCTGTGGTACCCGTTTGCCGGTATATCAGTTTTACCAAAATCTGCCCCTCCGTTCTAGTCAATTTCTTTAATTCTTCCGAGAATTCTTCCTCAATATACTTTTGAACCTTCTCGGTATATTTTTTACGCTTTCTAGTTTTGGTGATTTTGGTAAGGCTGTCATTAAGTTCCACCAAACGTTCCGCGGCCAATTTGGCATAAGGATAGACCTTATGGGTCTTACGCCTTAAAATATAATAACGGAGCTTGTCCTCGTAAGAAGAAAACTCCAGCTCACCAAAGACATAGGCCTCATCCAAGGAAATGGAACTCTGAACAATGGAATCCCCTGCAAGGATAATCATCTTCTCGGATAGAGAGTCCAATTCCTGTTCGGCCACCTGCCCAATGGATTTTGTTTGGGATATCAGGAAAACAAGCAATAAAAAACTAATTCTCAGCATAGTACTATTCGTGCAAAAGCCCTGCCAAAATTAACGATAATTGATTCAGCATATTATTAAAAACAAGTGAATATTGCTAAGTTTGTATTCAACATAATAAAGCAAGACTTGCGAATAATTTAAGTGACTCATTCAAAAGTTTCCCGCACATCTTGGAATATTTAAATCTCGATCATAGAATTAAACAAATAATGCATGGCTAACAAAAACATCATCAATAAAAAATCCCTCGATTTTTTGGAAAAATACTTGAACAATGCGTCTCCTACCGGTTATGAATGGGAAGGACAAAAGCTCGGATGGAGTATTTAAAACCTTATGTGGACACCTTTATTACCGATACATATGGGAGTGCCGTAGGTGTTATTAACCCGGATGCAAAATACAAGGTAGTAATTGAGGGACATTCTGATGAAATTTCATGGTATGTAAATTACATAACGGAGAATGGACTTCTATATGTAATTAGAAATGGCGGGAGCGACCACCAAATCGCACCTAGTAAGTGGGTGAACATACATACCAAAAATGGTATTGTAAAAGGGGTTTTTGGTTGGCCTGCTATACATACCAGGAAAAAATGATAAGGAGGAACCTCCAAAACTGGACAACATATTTATTGACATTGGTGCCAAGAATAAGGAAGAAGTAGAGAAAATGGGGGTGCACGTAGGTTGTGTTATTACATACCCGGATACATTTCAAGTTTTGAACGGTGATAAATATGTTTGCAGGGCGATTGATAACCGTGCTGGTGGGTTTATGGTTGCGGAAGTGGCCCGACTATTACACGAAAACAAAAAAAAGTTGCCATTTGGTCTATACATTACCAATTCGGTCCAAGAGGAAATTGGACTTCGCGGTGCGGAAATGATAACCCGAGACGATAAAACCAAATGTTGCCATCGTTACCGATGTTTGCCATGACACCACGACCCCGATGATTGAGAAAAAGACCCAGGGTCACACAGAAATTGGGGCCGGATCCGTCATCTCCTATGCGCCTGCCGTACAAAATAAACTTAGGGAGCGAATTATTGAAACGGCTGAAGCCAAAAAAATTCCATTCCAAAGAATGGCGGCCTCCCGTATGACAGGAACAGATACGGATGCCTTTGCCTACAGCAATGGTGGTGTTGCCTCAGCATTGATTTCATTGCCTTTGCGCTACATGCATACTACTGTTGAAATGGTTCATAAAGACGATGTTGAAAACGTTATACGATTGATTTACGAAACACTATTAAATATCAAAGAAGGGGAAACCTTCAGTTATTTTGACTAAATTGTAGACCCGCCTATAGGCGGGTTTCTTTTTTATGGACGAACTTATAGACATTTTGGATGCCGAGGGAAATCCTAAAGGGATATCCCTTATGAAATCGGAAGCGCACCGAAAAGGACTTTTTCATGCTACCGTTCATATTTGGTTTTATACGTCCAACAGTGAAGTACTACTTCAACAAAGAGGTAAGGATAAAGATACCCACCCCTTACTTTGGGATGTTTCCGTAGCCGGACATGTTGGGGCTGGTGAAATAATTGAGACCTCTGCGGTCCGTGAGGTATCCGAGGAAATTGGTCTAAAAATTAGCCCATCGGATTTATTAAAAATCGGTGCGTTTAAATCAGTTCAAAAGCATTCAGAGGATCTGGTTGATTGTGAATTCCATCACACCTATATATGTCGGTTACATGTACCATTGGAAGACTTGAAAAAACAGGAGAGCGAGGTAGAAAGTCTAGCGTTGGTTCCTATCGATCAATTCAGAAATGAACTCTTGGCTGAAAAATCAAATAGGTATGTACCCCATAGCCATGACTACTATAGGACAATAATTAAAGCGCTTGAAAAAGGCATTAAAGCGAATCTATAAATTTTTGGGTATCCGCCAAGCTGTACGTTCTTTGTTCACCACTCTGCATGTTCTTCACCACAAACGAACTATTGTTCAGCTCTTTCTCGCCCAAAAAAATTACATAGGGTACATTCCGATTATTGGCGTATTTCAACTGTTTATTAAGTTTTGCATCCGAAGGGTAGATGTCCGCCTTAACACCATGTTTTCTTAACACCGTTGTTAGCTTTAAGGCGGCTAAACCCTCTTTAGTTCCAAAGTTGAAGCATAACACATCCAAAGAACGGTCTATGGCCTCCGGAAATAGGTCCAATTCCTCTAGGGATCAAATAAATTCTGTCCAAACCAAAAGAGATGCCCACACCACTGACATCATTTAATCCAAAGATCCCAGTTAAGTCATCATATCTACCGCCACCACCTATGGAACCCATAGAGACACCCTCCGGAGCAGCTACTTCAAAAATGGCCCCTGTATAATAATTCAATCCTCTCGCCAAAGTGACATCAATGACCAATTTGGCGGACTGTAATCCCAAATTGGAAATGGTTTCCAAAATAAAACGCAGTTCCTTAACCCCTTTACTTCCTTCCTCTGAGGATTTTAATAATTGCTCTAATATCTGTAACTGGTCCGTATTACTGCCATCCAAATTGAACAGGGGGGCAGCTTTTTCAATGGCGGTTTCCGAAATCCCTTTAGAGAGCATTTCTTTTTTAACGCCCTCCTCCCCTATCTTATCCAATTTATCCAAGGCTACTGTAAAATCGATCAGCAAATCCTTTGCCCCGATGACTTCGGCGATACCTGCGAGAATTTTACGGTTGTTCAATTTAATGGTGACACCTTCCAGTTTTAAATCGGAAAACACTGTATCGTACAATTGTATAAGCTCTACTTCTTGTAAAAGCGAATCGGAACCTACGACATCCGCATCACATTGATAGAATTCCCTAAAACGTCCTTTTTGAGGCCTATCAGCACGCCATACCGGCTGAATTTGATATCGCTTAAAGGGAAAATCCAATTCATTCTGATGCATGACGACATAACGGGCAAAGGGAACCGTTAAATCATATCTTAGGGCCTTCTCAGAAATAAATGGGGTAAGATTTCCGGAATCAAGATTTTTAATTACCTGAACATACAAAGCGTCTAATGGTAATTCAGACAAATCATCACTAAAAATATTCTCGGATGAGAAATCCATAGAAGAGTTATCTTGTTTGGATTTATTTTTAACTATAGTAAAAACCCATTTAAGTAAATATTCTTTATAGGACTTTATAGCTTTAAAATAAATATCACTAAATCTATTATTATAATCATCTTTGAAATTGTGTAGATGAAAATTGAATATTCTTACTATATTTTCATTTCTCAAATATTCACTAAGAATGATGTTTTTATTTCGAATGTCCTCTCCAAATTCTTGGTCAACACTGGAACATATCTTTTTAAGTCGATCAGTCATTACTAATCTAAAACTCTTTGACTCCAAAATATCTCCAGCAAATTTTTCGAAATAATCCCCTGAATTTAAGATCTTGAAAATCAAACGGTCACCTTCGTCCCCATATTTGCCCATCAAGGTTTCTGAATTTTCAAAGGATGGAGTTTCAATAGGCTGAAATCCAAACGTTTGAAAATGCTTTTTAACTACATCAAAAATATAGTTTCGTTTTACTACTTCGGCGGGTGTAAAATCGCGGGTTCCTTTAGGTATAGAGGGTTTTTGTGCCATTACATATATTTTGTAAAAAGGTCCTTTTCTTCAGTCACTTTTAAGTGCGACAAATATCGTGTTATCCTATAACTTTATCAAACCACTGGTACAATTCTCCCTTGGTGATGACAGCACCTTGTTTTATAAGTTCAAATTTATCCTGGTTAGGGTCATCCGTATAAGCTTTCGAAGCCGTCATATAATCCACGAAGTCGGATTGCCAGTTCTTTCTGAACCAATCAAAACCTACCTTGGTCGTCAAATCGATTTCCGGATTCATTATTTTCACTGCGATGAGTTTCATTTCTTTGTCGGTCAAATGAAAAAGGTGCATTTGCTGCTCCGAAATATTCTCAAGGAATTCCACCTTGGTCAAAACCCCTTCCCATACCAAATCACTGAAAACATCCAATTCCTCTTCCGCCACTTCGGGCTTGCTTTTCTTTATTTCGTCCCATTCATTCTTATCAATCGACTGTGTCGCTAGAAAATTAATGAACTCAGGGTGAAGTTCTTCCAATTGCTCCTTTGTAAGTCTTGTGTATTTCATTCGTTTATTTGTAGGTATGAAACAAATAAGCCTTTCAGTTTCCTGAAAGGCTTACATTTTTTATGTATAATCAGATTAGTTCTGCTCTGCTACCACCTCAAAAGGAAAATCTACAACTACCTCTCTGTGAAGTCTTATCTGCGCATTGTAAGGACTCTGTTCTTTTTACGGAACCACCTTGGATGCTGATAAACTTCTTATCGATAGTATGACCTTCTTTTTCAATGGCATCCGCCAAATCACCATTGGTAACGGAACCAAACAATTTGTCTCCTGCTCCAGCTTTGGCAGCAATTTTCAATTCCAAAGCCTTCAGAGCTTCAGCTGTTTTTTTAGCGGCATCCACAACTTTCTTTTCTTTGTGGGCCCTTTGCTTTAAGGTTTCGGCCAAAACTTTCTTAGCCGATGGTGTTGCCATGGTCGCCAAGCCTTGTGGAATAAGGTAATTTCTACCATATCCGTTCTTAACGCTTACCAAGTCATCTTTAAAACCTAAATTTTCTACGTCTTCCTTTAATATAAGCTCCATGATTCTTTTCTTTTATTTTAATAAATCACCAACATAAGGCATTAATGCCAAATGACGAGCTCTTTTTACCGCTTGGGCTACTTTTCTCTGATACTTTAAGGAAGTACCTGTAAGTCTTCTTGGTAACAACTTACCTTGCTCGTTTACCAATTTCATCAAAAAGTCTGCATCCTTATAATCGACATATTTAATACCGGATTTTTTAAACCTACAGTACTTCTTTTTTGTGTTGGTCTCAATGTTCAATGGGGTAAGATATCTTATTTCCCCATCTTTTTTACCTTTTGCCTGTTGTTGCAATGTTGCCATAATACTTAAGCTTTAGCGGTTTTGTTTCTTGTTCTTCTCTTTTCTGCCCACGCGATTGCATGTTTGTCCAATTTAACGGTCAAAAACCGCATAACGCGTTCATCTCTCCTGAATTCCTGCTCGTAAGGCATAACAACCTCACCTGTGCTAGTGAATTCGAACAAGTGGTAAAAACCACTTTTTTTGTTTTGGATCGGGTACGCCAATTTCTTTAGGCCCCAATTTTCCTTGGCTACCATTTTGGCGCCATTGTTAATTAAGAAATCCTCGAATTTCTTAACTGTTTCCTCTATCTGAACATCAGATAGAACGGGATTTAAAATGAAAACAGTTTCGTAATGGTTCATATTATATTTATTTAAAAGGAGTGCAAAAATAGATACTTTTTTTAAATAATTATAAGAAATGAAGAAATTCTTCGTTATAGCTAGGAAGAAATATTTAAAACGTATAAACCAAATCTTAATAACCTATGATCATTGCCATCTATACAATAAGAAAAGCATTGTTTACATCTTTTGTTGCAGTTGAACGTGTTTTTTCGGTAATTTGTCGATGATTTAACCCCACAAATCAGCCCTTATGAAATTAAGAAGTATTATCGTTGACGATTCGTCCATGCAGCGCATGGCAGTCGCCAAGTTGGTAAACAACCACCCAAACCTTGCTATGGTGGCAGAGTACAGCAATGCCATCGAAGCCAAAAACGGCATCAAGAACAACGAAATCGATTTAATCTTTTTAGATGTTGAAATGCCCATCATTACAGGATTCGACCTACTTGAATCCCTAGACAACAGTCCTCAGGTGATTTTGATCACGGGTAAACCGGATTACGCTCTTAAGGCTTTTGATTACGACGTAACGGATTATCTGCACAAACCCATTACCATGGCTCGTTTTGATGCCTCTGTAAAAAGAGCGGTCGCCAAATATGAGCAGATGCACAGGGTAAATGAAGACGAAGAGCATATTTTCGTAAAAAGTAACCTTAAGAAAAGAAAGGTTATCCTTAATGACATCAAATGGATAGAGGCTTTGGGAGACTACATCAAATTGGTCACGGATGAAGCCAACATCGTAATTTTATCAACAATGAAATCTTTTGAAAAGCAATTGCCGGAAGATAAATTCCTTAGAATTCACAAATCCTATATTGTGAACTTGGAAAAAGTTGAAAAATTCAATAGTAAAAACGTCGAAGTAAGTGGCCGTTCTATTCCTTTGAGTAGAAACAAGAAAACGGAATTGGCCGAAGCTCTAAGCAATGTATAAGTTGCTTATGAAAAAGACTACTTTAACAAAAACCGCCTTTTAGGCGGTTTTTGTCTTATATATGGTCTACATTATAGATGACCCTTACACTCCTAAACTTACTCGCCGAATTAAAGGACTTCTCAATTCTTTTTATATTCTTTTTGGTTCTTCCCAAAGATTCGGATTTACCTATTTTCACTAATACATTTTTTAGGTACTGATTCCGTATCCTAGAAACGGGTGGAAATTCTGGTTCTAAAACCGTACCACCAAAATTAGTCCTTAACGCTTCACTAAACCATTCCGCAGCTTCGTTGAGGGTGTTATAGTTTTTATGCTTAAAGGTTATTTTAATGATTCGATTGATAGGCGGATACTTATATTGTTCCCTTTCGTACACCTGTTCTTGAAACATCAAATCATAATCTCCGGTAGTTACTTGTTTTAAAATTTGATGGTATGGGTTGTAACTCCGGATGATGACCTTTCCCCTTTTGCGGGTACGCCCTGCCCTACCCGCAACTTGGGTCAGCATTTGAAATGTTCGTTCATGGGCTCGGTAATCCGGAAAATTTAGGAGCGAATCGGCGTTCATAACGCCTACCAAACTTACATTTCTAAAATCAAGCCCTTTTGTTAGCATTTGTGTTCCCACCGAATATCGAGTTCGTGTTGTTCAAAAGAAGTAATGATTTTTTCGTAAGCATGTTTCCCTCTAGTGGTATCCAAATCCATTCTTCCTACTTTGGCTTTCGGAAATAGCTTTTTGATCTCCTCCTCTATCTGTTCCGTTCCGAATCCCTTAGTGTCCAATTCCGGGCTGCCACATGCTGCACAACTTTCAGGAAGCGCAGTGTGAAAACCACAATAATGGCATCTTAATTGATTCTTATATTGATGGTAAGTTAGGGTAACATCACAATTGGAACATTGGGGAGTATGCCCGCAGGTTAAACACTCCAATAATGGGGCAAATCCGCGTCGGTTCTGAAATAGTATGATTTGCTCACCATTCCCTAAACTTTCCTCAATCTCATCCAATAGTCGTTCGGAAAAATGCCCTTTTACCTTCTTTTTTACGAAGTGCCTCCTTAAAATCCACCAACTCCATATCCGGCATGAGCACGTTGCCAAAGCGCCTGTTTATTTCAGCATAGCCATATTTCGATTGTTTCACATTGTAATAACTTTCGATACTTGGTGTAGCAGAACCAAGGAGAATATTTGCATCATGCAAGTTTGCCAAGACAATGGCCGCGTCCCTGGCATGATATCTTGGCGCAGGGTCGAATTGCTTGAAAGAATTTTCATGTTCTTCGTCCACAATAATCAACCCTAAATTATCAAATGGCAAAAACAATGAAGACCTTGCCCCTATTATTATTTGGGCCTTTTCCATACCTTTCAATACATTGTTCCATACCTCTACCCTTTCTTGAATATTATATTTAGAATGAAAAACGGATATACGTTCACCAAAATAGTCCTGTAGTCTTGATATCAACTGGGTCGTTAGGGCAATTTACGGGAGTAGGTAAAGAACCTGTTTTCCGGTTACCAGATATTCACTGATCAATTTTACATATACTTCAGTTTTTCCAGGAGGATGTAACCCCTTTTAAAAGAGTAACCTTACCTTCGCTAAAGGAGGTTTTTATATCCGTCAATGCCTGCAATTGATATTCATTGAGACTTTTTATTTCAGAATTTTCCTCTCCGTCAAAGCTCACACGGTCCTTTCTGATATAATATTCTTCCAAAATTCCCTTTTCAACTAAAGAGCCGATTACCGATTTGGAAACATTGCCGAATTTTTCCAAATCCGCTACGGATATGGGTTTCTTGGTGCTACTTTGTAATTGAAATAAAGAAAGAACTACTTGACTCTGCTTGGGGGCTCGGAAAGATTTTCTAATAAGGTCTCGAGTGCTTCGTCGGAAAGATACTCTTTACCCAGCTTTACATATTTTACCAATTTTGGCTTATACTGTTCATAAACCTCTTCCTTCAGGTAAATTATATTCTTTTCCGTGAAGTCGGTTTAGTACCGGCAGCACGTTTTTTCGATTCACAATTACCGAAACTTCATGAACCTTTAAGGTCGATTGATGTTGTAAGGCCTCAAAAACCAAGAACTCATCGTCCTGTAATTGGGACTCATCAACATCGGCCTCATTATTTTTTAATATCAGGGTTTCGCTTTCCAATAAAAAGGCCGAAGGTAGGGCACTTCGCATAACTTCGCCCATCGTGCACATGTAGTAATTGGAAATCCACTCCCAGTGTTTGAGTTGTATTAAATTGACCAAAGGAACTTCATCCAAAATCTGGTCTATTTCCTTTGCCTCATACACTTCGGGAGGTTTGTTATGCACTTTTATTACAAGTGCCGTGTATATTTTTGATTTTCCAAACGGTACTGCCACTCGCATGCCAGGCCTCAAAAATTCCGCTTCATTAGGAGTAATGCTGTAGGTAAAGTGGCGCTCTAGGGGAATAGGCAAAACAACGTTGACAAAATACTCCATAAATTTTATCCCCCTACCCTAATCCAAGTTTGGGTCCTATAGAGAAATGCCAAATAACCGCGGACCTTTAATTCATCCTTGTTGTCCGGGTTTAACCAGATTTTAAACCTGAAGGTCATGGCCTGTTCCGGATCGAAAAGATGCTTTCCTTTCCATTCCCCGTCATCATTTTTTTCACCTTCCTTTATAATCTCCATGCCCACTATGGGTTCGTCTTTCAACTCTCCATCGCATTTTATACAAACTGCATCTTCCTTACCTTCTTCAAGGATTTTTTCTACATAGCCATATAGCTGGCCATTCCTCTTGACAATATTGATAATTCCCTTGGGTTTTCCGGTTCTGTCGTCAATCGTCTTCCATTTACCGAATACGGTTTGGGCAGACAAGAAGTGTATTCCGCTTACAAAAAATAGGAATATGAGTACTATTCTTAACTGTATCATTCTTGCTTACTTATTTTACGTAGGGAATTTAAAGAAGCATTCAATTCGAATCCTAAAAGCAATATATTGGAATTTAGCCAAATGTAGACCATTAAAATCAACAATCCCCCTAACGCACCATAGAGTTCATTATACCTAGCGAATTTTTCAACATAGATTCCGAACAAATAGGATGTCAATAAAAACAAAATAGTTGTAACTAATGCCCCGATTGAAAAAAAACGTGCCTGTTTACCTTCCTTGGTTCCAAAATAATACAGAATTGCCGTGGTGAAATAAGATAGAAGAATAAAAAACAACACTTTGGCTATTTGTACACCAATAATCTCGTCCTCGTCCAGTACATAACCTCCCTGTCTTGCCGCAAACTCCGTAAGATATCCCAAAACATAAAATTCAAAATATACATAGGCCACAAAACCTACAATGATAAGTATGGCAAGGATGAGACCAACCAATAAGGCATACAGGTATTGCCTGAAAAAATTACGTTTTAACTCTATGTGGTAGCTGGTTTCAAACCCTCCAAAAATGGAATTGACTCCGTTGGCTACCAAAAATATGGACAGTAAAAAAGCTGAGGACAATAAACCCCCACGTTTCTGATCTTTTATTTGCCTAAAAATATCCCCAAAATAATCTCCAGTGGCATTTGGCAAGAAGGACTCTAAGAAAAGTTGAAACTGCAGTTCGAAATTTTCATTTTGTATGCTGATATAATCTACCAAAAAAGGCACCAATGTCACCATAAAAATCAATAGTGGAAAAAGTGCCATAAAGAGACTAAAAGAAATGGCACTTGCACGTGAAGACAAAGCACCTTGTACAATTCCATTGATATACATTTCCAATAAATCGTAAAGGGATAAACCTTCAAGCCCAGGTAATTTGATGGTCTTTAACAATCGTACTACCTTATTGAGTATGGGAACCTTATCAAGTTTTTCTTCAATCTCTAGAGACATCTACACGGCTTTTAAACTTAAGTCCATGTTGTAGACAGAATGCGTAAGTGCGCCGGAGGATATATAGTTCACACCACATTCCGCATAATTTCGGATGGTTTCCTCGGTAATTCCGCCTGAGGACTCCGTTAGACATTTATCACCAATCAGCCTAACGGCTTCCCGAGTATCCTCATAATTGAAATTGTCAATAAGGATACGGTAAACACCGTCGGATTTCAGAATTTCCTTTATTTCGTCCAAGTCCCGAGCCTCAACTATAATTTTAAGGTCCCTACCAGTTTCCTTTAAATAGGCCTTTGTCTTATCGATCGCCTTAGTGATTCCACCTGCAAAATCGATATGGTTATCCTTTAGCATAATCATATCGTACAACGCAAACCTGTGATTTTCACCTCCCCCAATCTTAACGGCCCATTTCTCCAAAGCCCTGATTCCCGGTGTTGTTTTACGAGTATCCAAAATCTTTGTACCTGTTCCTTCCAAGAGATTTACAAATACCTTTGTTTTGGTGGCAATGGCACTCATACGTTGCATGGCATTCAACACCAAGCGTTCTGCCTGTAAGATACTCCTAGAACTTCCCTTTACGTAAAAGGCAATATCTCCATATTTTACTTCGGCACCATCTTCCAAGACCCTTTCAAACACAATATCATTATCCACGTATTCAAAGACCATTTTAGCAAATTCCACTCCTGCAATGATTCCATCGTCCTTGACCAGTAATTTTGCCTTGCCTTGGGCATCGGAAGGTATACAGGCCAAAGAGCTATGATTCCCGTCACCCACATCTTCCCTGATAGCATTGGTTATTATTAAATCCAACTCCTTTTCGAACTGTGCTCCTGAAATCATATGTATCTTTTGCTAGATGCTAAAATACGAATCCATTTTGGGAATTTGATTTACTTTTGAATAATGACGATAAAACTACTGGCCATAGGAAAAACGGATAGTAAGGAACTTGAAAAGTTAATCACTGTCTACCAACAAAGGCTCGGTCACTACATCAGGTTTGAGTTGGAAATCGTTCCGGACCTTAAAAAGACTAAAAATCTATCAGAGGAACAACAAAAAATCAAGGAAGGCGAATTGATTTTAAAATCAATTTCCAATACTGATGTTCTTGTATTGTTGGATGAAAATGGCAAACAATTTTCATCTATAGAATTTTCCGATTACTTGCAGAAGAAAATGAATTCAGGACTGAAGCAACTCGTTTTTTTAATTGGGGGGCCTTATGGGTTTAGCGAGGAAATTTACAAAAAGGCATCCGGCAAAGTTAGCCTTTCCAAAATGACTTTTTCTCATCAAATGGTACGGCTCTTTGTTGTAGAGCAACTTTATAGGGCATTCACTATATTAAGGAATGAACCCTATCATCACCAATAGTCTAATGAATGGGCCTTAGTAAAGAACCCTAAATTTTATAGTGTTTTCAACCTTTTTTAAGGCCTTGATAACATCCTTATTGTATTCTTTGTCCAAGTCAGTAATCACATAACCCACTTCACTATCCGTGGATAAATATTGGCTGGAGATATTTAGCTCATACTTTGCCAAAACCTTGTTGATTTTTGCCATGATTCCCGGAACATTCTTATGAATGTGCAAGAAGCGATGAACATTCTTTTGTTTGGGCAACCTTATATTTGGGAAATTTACCGCATCTACGGTATTTCCGAATTTATATAATCCATGATTTTGTTCGGAACAAAATCGGCGATATCCCTTTGGGCCTCTTCTGTACTTCCTCCTACGTGCGGTGTTAAAATGACATTAGGGAATCCTTGTAACCTTGTATTAAAATCACCGTTACCACTAGGTTCCTCGGGATAAACATCCACAGCAGCTCCACCAATCTTACCACTTTCCAATCCATCCGCCAAGGCATCGATATCCACTACGAAACCTCTAGAAAGATTTATAAGCATTGCCCCTTTCTTCATTTGGTTGATTTCGCGTTCCCCGATGAAATTTTTGTTGGCTTTATTATCATCTACATGTAGTGTCACCACATCAGAAATACTTAGCAAATCCTCTAGTGAGCTACATTTAACGGCATTCCCAAGGGCCAATTGATCGTTAACATCGTAATAGTATACCTTCATACCCATGGCCTCAGCTAACACGGAAAGTTGCTTACCTATATTTCCGTAACCGACAATACCTAGGTTTTTTCCACGAACCTCTCTTGATCCTGCAGCAGTTTTCTGCCATTGGCCTTTATGTATTTCCGAGCTTCTAGCGAAAACGCTACGCATCAACATGATAATTTCACCTATGGCGAGTTCAACTACGGATCGGGTATTACTGTAAGGCGCATTGAAAACGACTATACCTTTTTTCTTGGCATGGTCCAAATCAATTTGGGTCGTACCGATACAAAATGCTCCCACCACCAATAATTTTTCAGCAGCGTCCAAAACCTTTTGGGTTACCTGGGTCTTAGAACGTATCCCCAGCACGTGTACATCCTTAATTTTTTCAACTAGCTCTTCCTCAGATAAGCTGTGTTTTAAAAGTTCGACCGAAAACCCTTCGCTCGAAAGGCTATCAAAGGCATCGGTATGGACATTTTCCAATAAAAGGATTTTAATTCTGTTCTTGGGGTAAGATATATTTCTTGGCAAATCGTTCACAAATAAAAATTCATCTAAATTAGGTGTAACGTGGTCGGCATTTTTAGCGGCCTTTTCTCTATGTACATTTTCGGTGTACGCAAAGAACTTATGTGCAATTCCGGCTTCCCGCATTACGTAATCACTATAACCATCACCTATGACCTGAACCTCTCCTTCCAAGTTCATCTGTTTCAGGCATTCTATTTTTCCATTGTGTTGCGAGAGTACATTTTTCTCATCGAACCCAACGATATTTCCATTTTCATCAAACCTAAAAGTATTTGCATACACTCGGTCAGAAGGTATATTGTATTCCTTTACTATGGGATCTATAAACTCCTTAAATCCACAGGAAATCACATAGATGTCATCGGAATATTTCTCAAAAAACTCTTTGTTTGCCGCAATGGACTTTGAAATTTTCTGTCGTAGCTCGTCCACAAGTTTTTCAAGGTCTTCCTTATTTGCATCCAAAAGTTTCAATCGGCGTTCCAAAGATTCCGTAAACGAAATATCTCCATCGATACCCAAATTGGTAATCCGCTGAATTTCACTAACAATTTCCTCCCTATTGGATTTACCTTCCAGGGTCATCTCCGCCAACACGTCCAGTGCCTCGACCCGTGTCAAGGTACTATCAAAATCAAAAACATATTTTCTACCCGTTGCAACCATTTTCAGAAGCTTTCTAAGCTATAAAGAAGTACTTCGAATCAAGTGGCAAAAGTAAAAATTAAATCCGTTGTTTTTAAGGCTTGATTAAAATTAAACAAAAAGAACCTGTAATGAGCTAATTGTAAAACTCCGCCTCTTTGCTTCTCTGATTTCATTACAGGAACTTAAGTATCTCATCTGAAAATTCCTGGGTTTTCCAAGTACCATTATGCTCACCGGGCACTATAGCAAGCTTTGCCTTTTTAAATACGTTGCTTAGAGCTATCGGATCTCCATTATCCATATCATCTTCACCTGCAATGACCAAAATCTTTATCCCCAATGTACGCAGTTCATCTACTGGGGTGGAAGGCTGATACTTCTGTTGTAAGTAAAGGGACCTTAAATCGGCATCAATGGACTTCGCATAATCCACCGCACCCTGGGTCATTTCCGTTACTTTCCCATTGAACGCACCCGCAAAGGCTAAACGCCTATCCCATTGAGGATCGGTAAAGTCAATTCCCATACCCCCTAAAACAGCTTTCTTTATTCTTGCATCCTCTGTTAGGAGCTCCGCCAAAATTATACTCCCTCTAGAATAGCCAATGGCATTATAGCTTTTTGCGTGCAAATGGGTCATTAGGAGCTTAATGTCCTTTACTTCGGCATTATCTTGATAAAACTTTTCTTCTTGGGGTTTATCGGACTGACCATTGCCTCTCAAATCGGGAGCTATGACCCTATATCCTTTTTCTAGCAAATCCTTCTTTAATTTGGTGTTGTCCCATGACTTTCCGGAGCTTAAAAACCCGTGCAAAAGCAGTACCGTCTCCCCAAACCCTTCATCGGTATACGTAATATGGGTTCCATCAAAGGAAACAAAGTAATTAACTTGTGCGGTCGAGACCTTATGAAGTATAAAAAATAAAAGAATATAGGCTGCTTTTTTCATTTTGAATTAGTTCCAGTTTACGTATAACAGCCCGGTTACAATGGCCAAACCAAAGCTAACCAAGGTGCCTATTAAAATATACTCAGTTAGTTTTCTGCTATTACTTTCCTTTAGGTCATTAAATCTAAAAACGGATTTTGCGGTAATCAAAAGCCCAATCGCTTCCCACCTACCAATGATAATAAATGTCAGAACAAATAATCTTTCTATAATACCTATGTATTTACCTGCATTAGGCAATGATTTGTGATCCGTATTGATTTGATTGGACATACCTTCCAAAAATTTGCCCATGATTATAGCCGATGGAGTGGTAACAAATACAATTGCCAAAACTAGTGGCCAATCCAGTCTAATAAATAGGGCCATGGTATGTTCATAAAGATTTTGATAGTACATACAAACGTATATGACTAATAGATGCAATAATTGGTCAAGAAAAAATGGGATGCTTTTGTTTTTGAACAGCGGATTTACGTAAAGTTTGGCCATATCAATAAAAAGATGGCTTATTGCCAAAATAGAGGCAATCCACCACTTTTGGATATCCCATAGCATAATCATGTATAAGCCAAAATGAATTAGGGCATGTAGATATAGATATCTCGATGCCGCTTTGTTCGCTTCTTTATGAACTACCCATTTCGTGGGTTGCAACATAAAGTCACCAAGGAGGTGTGCCAAAACTAATTTCGCAAATAGTTGCATCATTAAATTTCTTTAATTACCTGTTCATAATAGTCCAACAAGTCCAAAACCAAATCCAATCGTGCTCTTTTTAACCGTTGGCTTACCGCCGATTGTTTTATGCCCAATTTTTTGGCAATCTCTTTACGGGACGCCTTTGGATCATCCAAGACCAAGACCATAATCTCTGCCGATACAACACTCCAGTTATCCATAAAATCCAAGGATAATTGTAGCATTAAATTTAGGATCCGGTCATAAAATTCGTTTCCAGTAGCGATACTAAGGTTTACCTTTCCATCTTTTATGGACTCCAGTTTACGACCCGAGCGTTGATAGGCAGGACCATTTGATTCACTTACACCGGACCCAATATAGGTTTCCAGTCCTATACCTATGCCCATACGTACATCTAAATCCTTTATCGATTTTATCAAGGCCTTTATGATTATTGCCGTTATCAAGGCATTTTCTTGTGTGACCTTTAACTGGAACTCGTCACCTCTATAAATTTCCCAATTCATGGGTGACGGGCCAAAACGTGAAAAATATTGTTTTAGGGTATCAATCCATTCTGAGGCGTGGTGCCCTTCCGAATTTATAATATCTCCCGTGATAATCGCAATCATAATTTATTATTTAAAAAGCTAATATATTAATTTATAAGCTAAATAGATAATATTTTTAAATATTAATTATTCTGATAATAGAACAAACCGATTAAAACCACCGCCTTGTTGCGGTTAAATAGGTTTTATATTCCTTTCCGAATTTATCAAAGAGAATCCTTTCTTCCGGGATGATCTGAAAGCGATTCATATATGCCACAAAACCTGCAGCAACCAAGGTATTGAAGGCATTACCTAAATAAAGTCCGAAACCGAGCAAAACCAACAACAAGGCCAAATACATAGGATTTCACGGAATACTTGTACAGGCCAGCGGTTACTAATTGATTCACTTTTTCGGGATGCAAAGGATCCACAGAAGTTTTTCTTTTAAAAAACTGGAATAACGAGACCAACCCAATCATACAGGCCAAAATTAAAAGTGCTTTCGCTAGAAGTAAACGTCCAAAAAAATCGAAAAAACCTACTGGCAAAAACAAAATAACCAGATACATTACCAATGCAAAAAACAAAAAAACCAATACGGGCGGCACTTTTAACTCCATTGTATAAAATTACTATTTTTGACGCTCATTACCCCATAATTAATATGGTTAATAAACAAGAATGAAACTTGTTTTCGCTACGCACAATCAAAATAAAGTTAGGGAAGTACAGCAGTTACTACCTGATGGAATACAATTGATTTCGCTTAACGATTTAGGCATCAATGAGGCTATTCCAGAAACAGCAAAAACACTGGAAGGCAACGCAAAACTAAAGGCGGACTTTGTATACCATAAATATAAAGTGCCTTGCTTTGCAGATGATACGGGATTACTGGTTAACGCTTTAAATGGTGAACCTGGAGTTTATTCAGCAAGATATGCTGGCGAGGAAAACGACTCCAATGCCAATATGAACAAACTATTGGGAAACCTAAAGGATAAAGAAGATCGCTCAGCTTATTTTAAAACGGTAATAGCATTAAACTTAAGTGAAGAAACTATATTTTTTGAGGGTAAAGTTCAAGGCCGGATTACCAGTTCCAAAAAAGGTACAAAGGGTTTTGGATATGACCCCATATTTAGACCAAATGGGTATAAAGAAACGTTTGCGGAACTGCCTCTTGATATAAAAAATGAAATAGGACACAGAGGAAAAGCCTTCTCTGAACTTATAACCTACCTAAAGAACAATCATGTTACAGGATAAAAAAAACACGGATACCGTCGAGGTTTCGGTAGCTTCTGAAAGAGCTGAAGCGGTTGGCGGGGTTCTAATCGCTTTTTTTGCCGCCTTAATGGCCATATCCCAAATGATAAACGGTGAATTGGAAGAGGAAATGATGATTGCCCACAATAAGGTCGTGAACTATTCCAGCTGGTACCAATCCAAAAGCATCAAGGAAAGCTTAAAGGAAAGCGAGCTGGATTATTTGCAGGCGTTATTGGAAACAGGCATCGTACATGAGGAAAAAGTAGGTGCCATACAGGAAAAAATTGAGAACGTTAAAGGCCGAGATAAAGAAATATGAAACCGAAAAAAATGAAATCTTGGTAGGATCAGCGAATATTCAACAAGAAGCTTGGGCACAGGACTTAGATGGGGAAATGGGTAAGATTGTTGGCATCAACGAGTGGGAAGTCCTTGCAGATGAATATGATTTTGCTACCAAAAAGTTTGATTTGGGCATGCTGTTTTTTCAGATAAGCATTGTTTTAGGTGCCGTATGTATTATCATCTATGATAATCCCAAGTTGCAAAAGGCTTTTATCATTTCCATGGTGATATTTGGTATCATTGGTATTCTATTGTCCATTTATGGGTACACCCTTGCACCTTAAAACTGTATAAATAATTATTATTCCATCTCATTAATTAGCAGTACCTTTGCCGCTTTAAATAACGCCGCTAGTATAGCATGTGTTGCGCCGAGTCTAAATAGGTTATATAGGATAATCCCTCTAAGCAGCATTCTTATTTGCGATTAAGTATATAACGTAATTATGACAAAGTTTGAAGCATTGGGACTTGAGAAGTCCCTATTGAATGCTGTCTCGGATATGGGTTTTGAATCCCCATCCGAAGTACAGGAAAAAGCAATCCCTATTTTATTGGAAAGTGACACGGACCTTGTGGCCTTGGCACAAACTGGAACAGGAAAAACGGCAGCCTTCGGTTTTCCCCTTATTCAGAAAATAGATAGCAATAGCAGAACTACCCAGGGACTTATATTGTCTCCGACTAGGGAACTATGCTTACAAATCACAAATGAGCTGCAACTATATTCCAAGTATGAAAAGAATATTAGTGTAGTGGCCATTTATGGAGGTGCAAGTATTACCGAGCAGGCTAGGCAGATTAAAAGAGGCGCCCAAATTGTAGTGGCCACCCCTGGTCGAATGAAAGATATGATCAGTCGTGGACTTGTAGATATTACAAAAATCGACTATTGCGTATTGGACGAAGCCGATGAAATGCTCAATATGGGCTTTTTTGAGGATATACAGGATATCCTATCCAACACACCAAATGAAAAATCAACTTGGTTATTCTCTGCAACCATGCCAAAAGAGGTTGCGATAATCGCTAAAAAGTTCATGCATTCCCCAAAGGAAATAACAGTAGGTGCAAAAAATTACGGGGCAACAACGGTACAACATGAATATTATCTAGTAAGTGGTAGGGATCGTTATCCTGCCCTAAAAAGACTTGCGGATACCAACCCGGATATATTCTCCGTGGTTTTTTGTCGTACAAAAAGGGATACCCAGAAAGTGGCCGAAAAACTAATCGAGGATGGTTACAACGCCGGTGCATTGCACGGAGACCTCAGCCGAGAATCAACGTGATTTGGTCATGAACGCTTTTAGGAAAAAACAGATCCGGATGTTGGTTGCAACAGATGTGGCCGCCGAGAGGAATTGATGTGGATGACATTACCCATGTTATCAACTACCAGTTACCCGATGAAATTGAGACCTATACCCATAGAAGTGGAAGAACAGGTAGAGCCGGAAAATCCGGTGTATCAATGGTAATTATTACCCGTAGCGAACTGCGTAAGATAAAGACCATAGAGAATATCATTA
Organism: Maribacter litopenaei; assembly: GCF_025244665.1. Taxonomy (GTDB): domain Bacteria; phylum Bacteroidota; class Bacteroidia; order Flavobacteriales; family Flavobacteriaceae; genus Maribacter; species Maribacter litopenaei. Next base: position 2,008,124 of record NZ_CP104205.1, read on the forward strand.
AGCAGGATTTTATTCAAAAGGACATTCCAACGGGAATGGAAATTTGTGAAATCCAACTATATCACCTTGCCAATAAAATCAAGGAGACAAAAATCAACAATGAGGTAGATCCCTTTTTACCAGCCATCAATGATGTATTGAAAGGAATTGATAGGGAGGAGCTTATCAAAAAAATCGTTTCCGTAGAGTTTACAAGGTTCTACAATTATTACAACAAGACCAAGGATTTAAATGTTTCCCAATCCAATTCCAATGACTCCGGTAGATCTACTGCTTCCTTCAACAGCAATGGTTCTGTCCGCTATTTTATAAATGTTGGCGAAAAAGACGGGTACGATTGGATGTCCCTTAAGGATTTTATTAGGGATACCGTTGGGCTTGGGAAAGAAGACGTATATAAAGTAGATGTAAAGGAAAGCTTTTCTTTTTTTAATACCGATGGGGAAGTTACGGAACAAATTCTAGGCACATTTAAAGACTTTAAAGTAGATGGACGCTTTGTGAATGTGGAGATTTCCAACAATCCAGGTGGCGGTGGCAGTAGCAGTGGTAAACGCCGAGGAAAAGGCAACAAGGATAATGGAAAAAGAAGAAAGGGCTCTAGAAATGATGAAGGGGGGCGTTCCAAGGGCAGGGACCGCGGACAAGGAAAAAGTCCCAATTCGGTAAAAGACGTAGTAGAAAGAAAAAGGGCGATTTCTTTTAGTTAATTGTATATTAAAAAGTACGCTTCGGCGTATTTTTTTATTTTGTTTGTACCTTTAAAATTTCAGGAGACAGGTTTATGCGCATTTTTTTTATAGGACTATTTTGTTTATTTAGCCTGATTGGACTTGCTCAAGAGGATGCTGAAACCAATAAAGTAAAAGCGATCGTAAAAAATGCCCGGACCAATGAACCTATGGAGAGCGTCCATGTGGTAAATCTAAATCAGGTTGTGGGGACGATTACTGATGAGGACGGGGAATTTTCAATATCCGCAGCTGTAAACGATACCTTGTATTTCACTTATCTAGGATTTAAATCTCAAAAAATAAGGGTCACCAATGACATGTTCAGGTTTGGAAACACGGAGATTGCCCTTACTGAATTGGCCTATGCCTTGGAAGAGGTAATCGTAAGACCTTATCAGTTAACAGGTTATTTGGAAATTGATGTAAAAAATCTTCCTATCAACAATGCTTATCAATATAGTATATCGGGACTATCTGTAGGCTACGAGGGAGGAAATAAAAACCCCAGTGCCGTAACCAAAGTGTTAGGCGCTATATTGAATCCAGCGGATCTGCTCAGAAACCTATTTGGCAAAAGACCCAACCAAATGCGGAAACTCAGACAGATGAAAGAGGATGATAGAATTCGGGATTTGTTAGCTTCAAAATTTGATCGCGAAACATTGACGGAGCTTTTACAATTGGACAAAATGGATATACAGGATATTCTCAATAATTGTAATTACTCCCAGTCCTTTATTACAACTGCCAACGATCTTCAGATTCTGGACGCCATCAGTAGTTGCTATGAAGAATTCAAGGTCCTAAATAGGAAAAAATAAATTTTAGCCTTCCATCTGCATTTTATAGCTTTAACGAAACTCAAAATGCAAATGAGATACTCCAAAATTATTCTTGTTTTTTTAATACTTCTTGTGCTTTCCTGCAAGTTGGAAAGGAAGGAAGAGATTATGGAACCGTGAAATTGAAAGGGACAGCATTTCCAACAAAGACCTACCCTTTGCATGGGAAGGTGCCAATGTCTACTTTTTATTGACCGATAGATTCAATAATGCCAATCCTGATAACGATATTAATTTCGATAGGGACAATCCAACCGGGAAACTAAGAGGCTTCATGGGCGGGGACATTCAGGGTATATCAGAAAAAATAGAGGAAGGATATTTTGATGAGTTAGGCATCAATGCAATTTGGTTTACCCCTGTTGTAGAGCAAATTCACGGTGACACAGATGAGGGTACTGGAAACACTTATGGATACCATGGGTACTGGGCCAAGGACTGGACGGCCCTTGACCCTAACTTCGGTACGAAACAGGATTTAGCCAAATTGGTAAAAACGGCTCACGAGCATGGTATTCGGATTTTAATGGACGTGGTATTAAATCATACGGGATCTATCACAGAAGAAGATCCAGTATGGCCGGAGGAATGGGTGATTACAGAACCTATCTGTCAGTTCACCAATTATGAAAATACCACGAATTGTACCCTAGTTAATAATTTACCTGATGTAAAAACACTTTCCAATGAATCCGTTGAGCTACCGGACCATCTTCCGGCAAAATGGAAAAAAGAAGGAAGACTAAGTACAGAACTGGACGAGCTTCAATTATATTTTGAAAGAACAGGGTATCCTAGGGCCCCAAGATTTTATATTATAAAATGGCTTACCGACTATATTCATGAATTGGGAATCGATGGTTTTAGGGTAGATACGGTAAAACATGTAAATGAAAATGCCTGGGCTGAATTGCAGAAAGAAGCATCCTATGCCTTTGAAACATGGAAGAGAAAACATCCAAACGCCGTTTTGGACGATACGCCCTTCTATCCGGTAGGTGAAGTGTATGGCTATGGTATCTCCGGGGGAAGGGAATATGATTTTGGAGATAAAAAAGTAGATTATTTTGATAACGGTTTTAAAGGTCTTATCAATTTTGAATTAAAGATTGATGCCGCCAAGGAATATGACTCCATATTTTCTAAATACAGTAGGCTTTTACGCACTAGTCTAAAGGGTAAAAGTGTCATGAATTATCTCACATCACATGATGATGGCAGCCCTTTCGATAAGGAAAGAAAGGAGCCTAAAAGAGCGGCAAATGTATTACTGCTTACTCCAGGAGCATCCCAAATTTATTATGGTGACGAAACGGCAAGAAATTTAGTTATCGACAGCACACAAGGAGACGCTACTTTGCGTTCGTTTATGAACTGGAAAGAGCTGGACTCCTTACAACAAACCAAAGAAATTCCGGAACATTGGAGAAAATTGGGAAAATTTAGACGGGAGCATTTGGCAGTTGGGGCCGGTAGACATAGAAGATTGTCAAAATCACCTTATACCTTTGGAAGAACGTATATGAACGGTGATGTCAAAGATAAAATTGTCGTTGCATTGGATCTACCGGATGGAAAAAAATCCATCCGGGTGAAAGGTTTCTTTGGGGATGGCACAAAACTGTTCGACACCTATTCCCAAACCGATGTTACCGTACAAAATGGAAAAGTACTATTGGAAAATGACTACGATGTTGCACTTTTGGAATTAAAAGAGTAACTATCCCAATAATCGGATTTGCAGGAGGATTAATGAAAAGAAGGACATTTTTTAAAAGGCTTTTCACATCTATAGTAGGTTTTATTGGTCTTATTACTTTTGATGCCTTTTGGTTTGAGAAACACATTATTCAATGGACAGATTTTGATCTATCAGATGGTGTTAAAGAAAAAATCAAACTAGTACAACTATCAGACTTACATCTTAGGGACATACATTCCGGCCTAACTTCCATAGTTGAAAAAGTAAAAGAATTAAGGCCGGACGCTCTGATTTTTACGGGAGATACTATCACAAGAAAAAGCCGTTTGGGCCTTCTTGACGAGTATCTACATCTGTTTGATGACTCCATTCCAAAAATCTTTATCTATGGTAACAAAGAACACAGCGGAAAGGTGCCTATGGATGAATTTAGAAATGTTGTGGGAAATCATAATGGTATTCTTCTTATCAATGAAAGTTACAAACTAACCAAGGGAAGAAGAGCTATAGAAATATTGGGAATCGATGATTTCATCGCTGGCGATGCCAATTATAACGATGCTATCCGGACAATGGGAAATAGCGATTCGGAGACTATTGTTTTGAACCATTGCCCTGAATATAGTGACACCATTGGCGTACTAAATTTATCGGTTAAATTGAACATAAAATGTATTCTCTCCGGACATACCCATGGTGGTCAGATAACTTTTTTTGGAAAGGAACTTTTTAAGCCGGATGGAAGCGGTAAATATTTAAAAGGTTGGTACAAAACAAGTGATTTGCCCATGTACGTTTCCAAAGGAATAGGTACTACAATATTGCCTGTAAGGTTTTGGGCACGTGCCGAAGCCTCTGTTTTTTATGTATAGAAATCGATTCAGCTTTCTATTTTGGCTTTAAGCATCTGAAGGCCCTCTTCAAAATCTTTACCCACCATCTTATCCATACTGGTGAACAACATCATAATACTAAAAGGAAAAGCACTTTTACCCTTAAATCCCCAAGTTACCTTACTTTCGGTTGGTGATTTTTCTTCAAGAACCAAATAACAGTCGGATTTCGATTTCATAGGCTTGAGGAAACGGAGCTCACCATCTGCCCTTTCACCCTCTACAATATTCGTGATTTCCTGTTCACCTTCCCCTACCTGCTTATTGCCATTCCAATAACTTATCGCACCAACCTCACCGTCGGTTCCCGTAAGTTTGGTATCCATATTCGGCCCTTTTTGCCCATGGGAATCCATTCCCGTTGTTTCTCCAAATATTTTAGGTAGGGCCATATTTTTTCTTTTGTGCCATTAATTTCCACACTTCGGAAACATCATAGGTTTTTGGTGCAATTGCCGCAAGAAAAATGATTAATACAATTATGGCAGCCAAGATATAAACTAAGGTAGTCATTTGATTTTTAATTAGTTGGTCATACCCCTAATGTACTAAAAAATCTATTTTGGCTGGTAAAATCTTATCAGAATTTCCTCGATACTCTTAATGGATTTCTTGATCCAATCCAGTCTTTTTTCCGAATTTCGGCTTCAGTCAATGGCCATGGTAGGTTACTTTTTCTAAGTTTCGTGGTCAAATCTTGGAGAATAATTGCCGCGGAAACAGAGATGTTTAGGCTTTCCGTAAATCCTACCATAGGAATTTTTAAAAACATATCGGCCTTTTCCATAACCTCTTGACTCAGACCTTCCTTTTCGGTTCCAAAAAAGAGGGCTATTGGGGTCTCCAATTTGAAGTCGGACAAGAGTGAACTATTTGCATGGGGGCTTGTGGCAACAATTTTATATCCCTGCTCCTTTAAAGTTGAAATAGCTTCAGTAGAAGTGGAATACCTATGTATATCTACCCATTGCTGCGCTCCCATAGCAATTTTTTTATCCAATCGTTTACCGAACCTTCCCTCTATTAAATGCGCTTTTTGAACCCCAAAGGACTCACAACTACGAATTACCGCGCTTGTATTATGCATCCGGTATACGTCTTCGATGGCGACCGAAATAAAGTTGGTGCGGTTTTCAAGAATTGATATAAATCGTTCCTTTCTTTCTTCGGAAATGAAATTTTCCAAATAATCCAAAAGTTCCTTTTCTTCCATAAAACCAAGATAATAAAAAGTATATTTTTGAAATAAAGCGATTACATGAAGAAAGTAGTGGTATTAACAGGTGCCGGAATGAGTGCCGAAAGTGGATTAAAAACCTTTAGGGATGCCGATGGACTTTGGGAAGGTCACGATGTCATGGAGGTTGCCACCCCACAGGCCTTTGAACAAAATCCGGAACTTGTTTTAGAGTTCTATAATCAGCGAAGAAGACAGTTGCTTACGGTTGAACCCAACGAAGCCCATAAATCATTGGCAAGATTAGAGGGTCATTTTAGCGTAGAGATAGTTACACAAAATGTGGACGACCTACATGAAAGGGCCGGCAGTTCAAATGTTCTGCATTTACATGGAGAACTCTTAAAGGCAAGAAGTTTGGGTAATGAATCGGATATAATGACGATAAAAGAAGACATTTCATTAGGGGACCTTTGTAAAAATGGATATCAATTAAGACCCCATATTGTTTGGTTCAGGGAGGCGGTTCCATTATTGGACACGGCAATAAATATTACCCGAAATGCAGATATCCTCATTATTATTGGCACCTCTATGCAAGTGTATCCAGCCGCTAGCCTTATCAATTTCATTAGTGATGGCACCCCTATTTATTTTATAGACCCTAGACCTTCAATAAAAGAGAAAAGTATACCAAACCTAACAATTATGGCTAAAACTGCCGTGGATGGTGTTCCTACTTTGGTAGATTCCCTAATTGATAAAGTGACCTAGTATCCTTTGCCCATTTAACAACTGCTTCGATTTCCTTCTCACTTAGTTTGGCCTCCTCATGGATCCAGGTATATTCATTAAGCGGCATGGATTTACGCTCTACTTCCTCATAAAGTTCTTCTAACTTGTGGTCCTTTTTCTTCTCAGAATAATTCTGCCAATCAGAAAAATTTAATTCAGATTTTCCCTCCTCAATATGATCCGCTAACCAAAAAGAAACGGGTGCTATATTATTGTACCACGGGTATATAGTGTTATTACTGTGGCAGTCAAAACAGGCATTTTTAAGAATGACCCGCACTTCTTCGGGGGGATTTGTTTCTTGCATGAATGCCACCGTATCGTTTTCTTTAGAAATATTCTTTTCCGGTCGATAGAACTGAACCGCAATGAAAATTATTAACAACCCGATCAATATTTTTTTTAATAGTTTCATCTGTTATCTTTAGTATTTTTAAGTCCATGACTCAGCAAGAACTATATGAATCCTTGGACTATGTTGACCACTCCAGGGACAAAAGAACTCAAATGGCCAATATGGTCTTTTCGAATCCAACAATAATATTGCCCTTATTGGAAGTTATAAAGCTAACAAAAGACCCTATCTCTTGCAAGGCCGCTTGGATTTTAGAAGTTGTAGCACGTAAAAAATTAGATGCTATTTTTCCCTATCTCGATACATTTGTGGAAGTTTTGGGACAAGTTGAATTGGAATCGGCCGTGCGTCCGATTGCCAAAGTGTGCGAACTTCTAACAGAAAGTTATTTTTCCGAAGAAAATGATCTTATCAAACAACGAATAAGCGATTCTCATCTAGAAAAAATGACTTCGGCCTGTTTCGATTGGCTCATTGGAGAGCATAAGGTGGCAGCAAAGGCGTATTCTATGACAAGTTTGTATTTGTTAGGTACAAAATATAGCTGGATTCATCCTGAGCTCAAAATGGTTCTCGGAGCAAAATTATTCACTAGGAAGTGCGGCGTATCAAGCAAGGGCTAGGATGGTTCTTAAAAAACTAAAATAAATGTTCCATTACGTTCAAATTCAGGGTCTTAAATTTGCTGAATTTTAGTTCAAAGAACAGTTTTAAACTCTAGTACTATTCGGTATCTTTGCCGTTTTCAATTAAGATAATTATTATGGCTCTGAATGCGCTGAATGCCATCTCCCCTATTGATGGTCGATACCGAAAAAAAGTAGAAAACTTAGCTCCTTATTTTTCAGAAGAAGCTTTGATTAAATATAGGGTTAGGGTTGAAATAGAATATTTCATAGCACTGTGCGAAATTCCCTTGCCCCAACTTTCGTCTTTCGACACATCCAAGTTTTTTGCGCTTAGAGACATTTATCAAAATTTTGATGCCCAAGACGCTACGGACATAAAGGAAATTGAAAAAACCACCAACCATGATGTTAAAGCCGTAGAATATTTTATAAAAAAGGCCTTTGATAGACTTGGATTGTCTTCGTTCAAGGAATTCATTCACTTTGGACTAACCTCTCAGGATATCAACAATACCGCTATTCCCCTATCAATTAAAGAAGCGATAAACGATGTATATGTGCCGAATACTTTAATGTTTTAAACAAATTGGAAGAATTGGCCAAAGAATGGGCCAATGTTCCTATGCTGGCCGTAACTCATGGGCAACCTGCCTCGCCTACGCGTTTAGGTAAAGAAATAGACGTTTTTACCGTACGATTAAAGGAACAGTTCAATCTTTTGAACGATATACCCAGTGCTGCTAAGTTTGGGGGCGCAACGGGAAACTACAATGCACACAAAGTCGCTTATCCTTTAATAGATTGGAAGGCATTTGGAGAAAAATTTGTTCAAGAGAAACTGGGATTACACCATTCGTTTCCAACAACTCAAATTGAACACTATGACCACATGGCAGCTTTGTTTGACACGTTGAAGCGTATCAATACCATAATCCTAGATTTGGATAGGGATTTTTGGACTCTACGTTTCCATGGATTATTTTAAACAAAAAATCAAGGCCGGGGAAGTAGGTTCATCTGCCATGCCCCATAAAGTAAATCCAATCGACTTTGAAAATTCCGAGGGGAATTTAGGAATTGCAAACGCCATTTTTGAGCATTTATCGGCAAAATTACCCGTATCCAGATTGCAACGCGATTTAACGGACAGTACAGTTCTAAGAAACGTTGGTGTGCCTTTTGCCCACACCATTATTGCATTTCTTTCTACACTTAAAGGCCTTAACAAATTACTATTGAACAAGGACAAGTTTGAACAAGATCTTGAAAATAACTGGCCGGTGGTAGCCGAAGCGATACAGACTATACTAAGAAGAGAGGGATATCCAAACCCATACGAAGCCTTAAAGGGACTCACTAGAACCAATGAAAAAATCAACCAGGAATCAATCGCTTCCTTCATTGATACTTTGGATGTTTCTGACGAAATCAAAAAAGAACTAAAACAAATCTCTCCAAGTAATTATACTGGGATTTAAAAAAAGGGCCGAAAATCATCGGCCCTTTTTGTTATTTGTTTATTTGCACTTCATGTGGATATGGAATTTCAATTCCAGCTTTGTCCAATGCTGCTTTGGTTCCTTCTATAGTGCCAAAATAGACATCCCAATAGTCTTCCGGTTTGCAATATGGCCTTACGACCGCATTTACAGAACTATCCGCCAATTCCGATACGTTTACGGATGGGGCAGGTTCTTTCAAGACTTTTGGATTTGCTTTGAGCATATCCAATAAAACCTCCTTCGTCCTTTTGATATCCGAGCCATAATCAACACCCACCACGGTATCCACTCGCATTTTACCTTCAGCGGTATAATTGATGATATTTCCATTGGCAATGGCCCCATTGGGTATAATGGCCAATTTATTTTGTGGTGTTACCAGCTTGGTAGTAAAGATTTCTATTTCTTTTACCGAACCCAGCACATCCTGCGCCTCAATAAGGTCTCCAATTTTATAGGGTTTGAAAATCATAATAAGGACTCCTCCTGCAAAATTGGACAGGACCCTTGCAGGGCAAGACCCACAGCTAAACCGGCGGCTGCTATTACGGCTGCCGGACTGGTAGTCTCCACCCCAAGAGTAGATATCACGGTAATTATCAAGAAAATCTTTAGCCCCCAGGAAACTAGGTTTACCAAAAATTTCTGTAGGGACTCATCATACGTGCCCTTTGCAAACATTTTTCTTACCGCCTTGATAATTTTTTTTATTACCCAGGCACCAAGAATATAAATTAAAATTGCCTTTAATAAAGGTACACCATAGGTTTCTACATAACCCATAATAGCATCCATAGATAAATTTTCCATAATAGTTTTCAGGTTTAATGGTTGATACTCTACTTATGATATGACCCTAATATACGTAGAAGGTCACAAATTTTTTAGGCTAAACCCCTAAAAAACAGAAAGTCCCATCTAATTTTACTAAGAAGGGACTTCAATTGTTTGGTAAGTTTTTTACCTAGCCTTTTAGAAAATCTCCAAGTGCGCCAAGACCTTCTCCTTTATAATCGGATTTCTGAACTGCCTGCAAAAGTTGCATAAAATGAGCTGGATTCATATCATTTCCCAATACTCGAATAAGTGCAAATCCCCTTTCGTCGTTATCACCATAAATGATCACCTCGTCAATGGCGTCATCATCACCTAAATATTTAATGGTCGCCCTACCAAATTCCGTATTCATCTTCATAAGTTCCGAATATACGTCATTGGAAAGTATGGCTTTGACCTGCTGCTTCTCAGCTTTATATTGAGTAGTATTTTCCTCGGTCTTCTTAAAGGCCAAAATATTCAGTTTTCTCAAAGACGACAAAGCCGTTCTTTGTGACTCCGTAAGACTGGCTTCGTCCAATTTTAATATACTGGTAGGCACATCCAAATGCAGGAAATTTGGATTTTCTGTATTATCAATATAATACTCCTGTAAACTCCGGGTTGAAGAACAAGAGCTGAGTAGAACTACCATTAAAATCGCCAGTATATTTTTTATTTTTTTCATATCATTTCCTTTAAATGGGTACAGGCAAACCATTCAATTTGCCTATACCTTTTCTAAAATTAAATACCTTACTTACTTCCACCGGCTTTGTTCAAGTCTTTAGGAAGATCCATTTTATTTGTTAGGGAACCTATTTTATTAAGGTCTATATCTCCTGTAAGACTCACCAATACCGTTTCCAATTTTCTTCCATTATGGCCAATTTCGACATTCTCCATACCGGAAACGAACATAAGCAATTCCGTTACATGGTTTTCGTTCTTTCCATTTTTAACGTAGAACTTAACGTTGACGTCCTTATCCTTTACTCGCATCAATTCCTCCAATTTAGAGCTTTTTAAATATTGTTTTACGGTTTTGGACATATCCATGGATACGCTTTCATCCTCGGTCATAAAGACCTTTACTCCCTGTAACCCTTTTGCTACCTCTACAAACTCTCTTGTTTCCTTGTCATTGTCCAGTTCTCCTATTTTGGAAACCAAATCTATCATTCCCTTGTTTACGATTACAGAACCTACATTGTCCATATCCTCGTACTTGTCAAAGATGGATTGTGAAAAGCCTAATGACGGTACAATAGCTACTAATAATATTACTACTAATTTTTTCATGACTGTTGTTTTTTGATTGTTAATGATGAATTATTGATTTTTGATTAATTACTTTTTTTGCTGGCCTTGCCCAATTGATCCCCTCCTGGTAAATCCATTTTATCAGTAAGTTTTGATACCGATCTAAGATTAATGTCTCCGGTCAAGGAAAGCAAAACCGTTTCCAATTTTTTGCCATTGATGTCTATATCCATATCCTTCATTCCGGTAACGAACATCAATAATTCCTTTACATGATCATCATCCTTTCCTTCCTTTACATAGAATTTTACGTTGCTATCTCCATCCCTTACGCGCATCAGTTCTTCAAAAGAGGAACTTTTTAGTCTATTGGCTACCCAACCATCCACATCTTTAGATATTGCGGGATCATCCGTGGTGATTACCTTGAAACTCGTAATAGAGTTTACTAGTTCAAAGAATTCCTTAGCTTCCGGGTCGTCAGAGTTTACACTCATTTTTCCGAGCATTTGGAACATTTTAGGCTGCATGGCCACAAAGGTCACCTTGTCGTTGTCCTCGTACTTGTCAAAAATATCCTGGGCAACTGAAAAATAAGGTGCCAAGGCCAAGACTACTATAAATACTATCTTTTTCATGTTTTTGTTTATTATTCTTGTTATTAAAATTTAACCTAACTCGTTTTACTATTTCCTTTTAAATTATAATTACTCTTTCGTTAAAAATTTGCTGGTATTCTTTTCAAATTCTTCCAAATGGTACAATTGCTCTGTTCCCTTGTTAAAGTTCATGGCCAGTAAGGCAAGTGCTTCCTGAGCGGAGGCAATCTCCTCTTGTGTATATTCATCTGCTAAGGAAATGGGCTTTGGAGTTGGATTATAAAAGTACAGACCGATGGTAAAAACCGCCACTGCTGCAATCGATGCCCATTTATAAAAATTGCCTCTAATACCTTTTGATTCTTGTGTCAAGGCCAGCTGTTTGGTAAAACGCTCTTCCTTGGCAGAGGCAAAATATTGGAACATAGGGGCATATTGCTCTAAATGTGCCGGGATATCCTCCCTTAAAAAATATTCCCTTAGCATTTTTTCCTCAGCCACCGTGGTGGTTGCTGTGAAATACTTTTCTACCAATTTTTCTATCTTATCCAATTCCATAACTATGTTTTTGAATTAATTTTTCTCTAACTGTTTTTCTTGCTCTTGAAAGCGCTACACGTATTGCAGTTGGTTTCATTCCCAAAAGCTCCTCTATCTCCTCGTACTCATATTGCTCCACATCCCTTAACTGAAGTACCATTTTTTGTTGTTCCGGTAACTCATCCATTATCCTTTCCACCCAACTAAGACTGTCCCTTGCCTCGACCTGTTTTTGCAGGGAAGAACTCCCTTCATCTCCATAATTACTGTGTACCAGTTTCAAGTTGCTTGCCTGTTTCGATTTTAATCGATCCAAACAAAAATTCTTTGTCATGGTCATGGCAAAAGCTTCTACGTTGTTGTAAGACTCCATTGCCTTTTTCTTAGACCAAAGCTTTAGCAAAATCTCCTGGGTGGCGTCCTCAGCTTCTTCGCTGGATACCAAAAGGCGTTTGGCCAATCGGTACAACTTATCCTTAAAGGGCATTACCACATTTAAAAATTCAGCTTGTTTCATTTCCGGTTTAGTTGTTCAAAATACCTTATCAAGGCTTTCTATATGGAAGACGACATTCAACGATTTTTGTTACAATTAATTTTTTTTTCGTCGCTATGTAAGTAAATTTAGGGGCTTTAGACTTATTTCTAAAAATTGCTATTATGTTCGCTGGTTCCATGTAGGCTATTGGTATGGTAGTTGCGACATCTTAAAAAAACCTTGTTATGAAAAAATATTTGCTTTTATTCCTATTCATAGGAATTCTAACCCAATCTTGTAAAAAAAATGACGACAACCCTATCATTGAAGAAGAGGTAGTTGAAGAGGAGGAGATTATTGAAGAGGATGTCGATATACAAGTACAAGACTTCTTGTGGCAAACTTTGAATGCCTATTATTTTTGGCAGGCGGACGTCCCTGTTTTGTCTGATGACCGTTTCGCAACCCAAGTGGAATATGAAACATTCTTAAAAGCAAATCCGGACCCGGAGAACTTTTTATTGGATGAGCTTATTTTTTCTGAGGACCGGTTCACATTTTACAGTGATGATTATAAGGAACTCGCCAATTTTGTCGCTGGAGTTTCAAAAAGTAACGGACTAGAGTTCGGGTTGGCTAGAATTGGAGATTCAGATGATGTTTTTGGTTTTGTTGAATATATAGTCAAGAACTCGGATGCATCCACAAAAGATATAAAAAGAGGAGACTTTTTTATAGGCGTTAATGGTACAAGGCTTAATGTTAACAACTATATAGATTTACTTTTTGGTGATAGTGACACATATACCCTCAATATGGCGGATGTTGAAAACAATACGATTTCAGAAAACGGCAAAGAGGTTACTTTAACAAAACAGGAAGGACTGGTAGAGGATCCCATTCTAGTGAACACGATCCTTAATATAGGTGATAGGCGAATTGGGTACTTAATGTATAATTTCTTTACACTGGACTCTGGTGATGCATTAAACCAAGTGTTCGCCGATTTCAAAAATCAAAACATTACAGATTTGGTTTTGGATCTAAGATACAACCCAGGTGGCAGAGGTTCTACCGCGGTAATATTGGCAAGTTTAATTCATGGATCAAATACCGACCAACTCTTTTTTAAAACTACTTATAATGCTAAGATAGAGGCGCAGTTTGAGCCAGGAGAATTGGAAAATAATTTTGTAAGCACTACAGGAACCGCCAATGGTGGCATGAATGCCATGTTGAACTCATTAAATCTAAATCAACTGTATGTTTTGGCTACTGGAGCTTCCGCATCGGCAAGTGAGCTAATACTTGTGGGCTTGGAGCCTTATTTGGATGTAGTACATATTGGAACGACCACAGTAGGCAAAAACCAAGGTTCCATACTTTTTGTGGATGATCCAGAAAATGGAAATTTTTATGACCCGGAGAGGACGAACCAGATAAACCCGGATAACCAATGGGGGCTTCAACCAATTGTTAGCCAAGTTGAAAACAGTGCTGGATTTTCTGATTATGCAGATGGGTTAATTCCGAGACATTGAATTAGAAGAAGACGTTACCAACCTTGGTACATTAGGTGACCCAAATGAACCATTACTGGCAAGAGCCATTCAAGAAATTACTGGTGTTGGTGCCAAAAGAAGTTTTGAGGTGGCTATGCCTGCAAATCTTATCTCAAGCTCCAAACTCTTTGATGATCGTAGGAGTGCTCTCATCCTGAATAATTTAAAGGGTGCGCCAAAAAATATAGTAAAGGAAATAAATTGAGATATTTCTAGTTCTTCCTTATATGAGAATTAAAAAGTTTTTGCCCCTGATTTTTGCTGTCGTGATAATTTCCTGTTCCAAGGACGAGGAATTAACCGTACCAAAAACAATAGACCCCCTACCCTCGGCAAACGTTCCCGTACAGGATTTTATGTGGAAAGCCATGAATTTTTGGTATTTCCGGCAGGCCGATGTCCCCGATTTGGGAGATAACCGGTTTTCAGATTCGGAGAGCTATACTTCGTTTTTGCAATCTGAAAATGACCCAGGGGCGTTTTTCGACAATAAATTATTGTATATCCAAGATAGATTTAGCTTTTATAATTCCGATTATAGGGAATTGACCAATTCCCTAGCTGGAATATCAAGAAGCAATGGACTTGAATTTGGACTGGTTAGAAAAGCCAATAGTGAAGAAGTGTTTGGTTATGTACGGTATATTATTCCAAATTCTGATGCCGCCACCAAAGATATTGAACGCGGAGACCTGTTTACAGGTGTCGATGGAACAACATTGACCATAAATAATTATGTGGATTTACTTTTTGGGGAAAACAATACGTATGTACTGAACATGGCCGATTTTGTCAATGGAGACATCATACAGAATGAAATTGAGGTATCCTTGACCAAAGAGGAAGCCCTTGCAGAAAATCCTGTATACATTTCCAAATCCTTTGAAATAAACGGAATCACAATTGGATATCTCATGTACAACCAATTTACTAATGAATATGATGATGACCTCTACGAAGCTGTTTTGGGACTTAAAAATTTGGGAATTACCGAATTGGTAATCGATTTACGATATAACCCCGGCGGATCTGTAAATACTACACGTGCATTGGCAAGTATGATTTATGATACTAATACGGACAATCTGTTTCTTAAAAAGAGGTATAATGATAAAATACAGGATCAATTAACAGAAAGCCAGTTGGAGGTTTATTTTACCAATAGGGTTGGGAGCACCACCATAGAGCCTGCGGGGCTTAGTAAACTTTATGTCCTTACCTCGGCAAGTTCGGCTTCTGCCAGTGAATTGCTCATAAACAGTCTTGAACCTTATATAGATGTGGTACAAATTGGGGATGTTACTAGGGGAAAAAATGAATTTTCTACTACTTTGGTTGATGATCGTGAAAATTCCTATTTGTACACTCCTACAAGGGTAAATAAAATTAACGCCAACAATCAATGGGCCATACAGCCACTTTTGGGAAGAAATGAAAATGCGGACGGTTTTTATCAGTATACGGATGGTTTGGTTCCGAGATATAACGTTAAAAGAGGATTATGGAAACTTAGGGATTTTGGGTGACCTCAACGAACCTCTTCTCGCAAGGGCCATTCAAGAGATAACGGGTGCCACCGGCAAAAGGGATTTTACAGTAGAGCATCCTATAGATATTATGACCAGTTCTAAAATGTTCGATCCTTTCAAGGATAAAATGATTGACGATACTGTTTATGAATTGCATTTATCCCTTGATTAAGGAATTACAAAAAGAGTAAAAAAGGCGGCTTAATAGCCGCCTTTTTTATTACAGTTTTAAACTCATACCTATCCTAAAATTCCTTCCCCTCGTGGTATAATTTAATATTTCGGTATAACCCTCATTCCATAAATTATCTATAGAGCACATTAGGCTAAAACGGTTATTTAGTTGATGTTTGACATATAAGTTAAAAAGTCCGTATGGCTCCAAATCCACATTCGCAAACGTATTAAAATCTGTATCCTGGCGCTTAGACAGGTGCTGATAGTGTACGGACACATAAGTCTTTTTAAACCATGTATATGCTACCTGGGCATTCCATTTATGTTTGGGAATCCGTAAGGCCAAATCGGTATCAGAAGCCGCAATTGTGTAGTTTGCCGCCACTAGAAAATCTTTTATGGGGGTGGCTTCAATCTCTACTTCTACCCCATCTATTTTTATGGATTCCTCCAAATTTTGATACTGACTTTCAAAAGTCTCGGGATTAATCACCACATAACCTATTCTTCCTTCCTCTTTTCGATTAAAATAAACGGTGCTGAACCGTAATATATCCGATACTTTGTATTCAAGACCACCTTCCAAAGTGGTGTTTTCTTCTCGTTCAAGTCTTGTATTGGCCCCAAAAGGCCCATATAGCTGGGACAAATTTGGTGCAATATAAGAAGTGGCAAAGGAGCCCAGGAATTTTAGATACCCGCTTTTTGTTTGCAACCTATATGATGGATTAAAGTTATAGATCCAATGATTGCCATACTCGCTGTGGTTGTTTATTCGTGCACCAGCGTTTACATTGAATCCAAAATCACTTACATAGACGACATTCAAATAAGGATCAATGTTTTTGGCCTTAACCGCTTGGGTAAATTCTGTTTGGCTATTGACCATATTTAAGCCAACGATAGTATAGAAAGAATCATTAAAGGTGTATTTGTTGAAAAAATCAACCACAAAGGACTTGGAATCATATAAATTGGGAAAATCCGAGATGAATTCCCTTGTTACTTGATTAAAGGCGGAATTAAAGTGTACACTTCCGTTTTTATAAGAAAAGGTAGTGGCCAAACCAAATCGGGATTGTTCGCTATTAAAATGAAAGTCGGCATCTTCAACAGGGTATCCATTATCATAATCGGACTTTAATTTATTGTAATAAGCCGAAGCTTCCATTTTGAATCTTTTTGAATACTCGTAACCGACCTTAAAATTTCCATCAATTCGTGAAAATGCATCCGATTCCTCCCCGATGGCCGCGGAAAGTCCATCTGTGAATTGATTTCCCCCGGAAGCCAAAAAAGTAAGGCCCCTTTTTTTACTTGTAATAGTAATATTGTTGGAAATATCAGAAATTTCATTACTCCGATTCGTTTGGTCTTGGTTGGTTCCCCAAGTGGAAACAGCTTCCAAATGAATACCATCTTTCTTTGCTTTCTTTGTGGTTATGTTTATTACGGCCGTTGCTGCCGAATTCCCATACAGCGTGCTGGAGGCACCTTTGATAATCTCAATATTTTCAATTTGGGAAAGGTTGAGCAAACGCAGGTCATATTCCGCATTTACGTTAGACGGATCTGATACTTGTATACCATCTATTATGACTAACACTTGCCGGTTGTTACCACCTCTCGCAAAGACAGAAAGGTTTTGTCCAGCAAAACTTCGGACTCCATTAATTTCCAGGCCGCTTTTAGTGTTGATGATTTCGGCAATAGTACGTCCTTGATTTCTCTCTAATTCGGCTGCCGAAATTTTAACGACCGTTTTTCCCGAGTTTTCCCGTTTCAATGAAAAACGGGAATCACTTACCACAACCTCATCCAGTTCCTGTAGTTGAATGGAGTCTGTTTTAATCTGACCCATGTCAGAATTTTGCCCTTCTTGAGCAATCATTTTAGTGCATAGCAAAGCCAAAGCACCAAAACCTACCAAATTTTTGTACATTTTTTAATCTCTTATTCGAGCGAATAGTATGTCTGTCCCCATACGTAAACCTTTATCCCGAAAGTTTAACAATAGTTGTTTGAATATGGCAGGTCTCCTGACTTACATCTTGTTGTGTACCTTCCCGTTCCAAAAGTTATGGAACAGTGGTCTCGTAGATTACAACAAGTACCGATGACTCGGCTTAGTTTACAGTTGCGGGAACAGTTCCGGAATTTCACCGGATTCCCTTTTAATCAATGGGCCTCTTAAAATGGCCAATTGAACCAAAATTCAGAACGAAAGTAAGATTAATTTAATTAATCATGCTTTTTCTTACCCATTTTAATTGCCAACCAAATAAAACCGATAATAAAATGTAGTAACACAATGCCGGCAATGATGTAAATAAGAAGATTTGAATTACCGCGCATGGATTGAATTTTCTTTAAAGCTAGGTACTGAATTGTAAATAGAAAGTGACTTTTGTTACCTTGCGGGGATTAAATGATTCTCAAGTCCATCTCAACAGTAATGTCGACAAAAATTAGATTCCTCGTTTTATTAGTTTGCCTCGTAAATTGTAAGGATGTTCCTAAATCAAATGGAAGCAATGGTATTGACCGAATCGTTCCTATTCAATATGCAAAGGGCTTTACTGTAGAAAAGTCGGCTTCTGATATAACGGTAATTAAAATTACATCACCTTGGCCCAATGCCGAAACTGAATATACATACGCTTTGGTTCCCAAAGAAAAACTACCAACCATAACGTTGGATAATAATGGATATGATGCCATCATTGGGACTCCGGTTGAAAGCATAGTAGTAACCTCAACCACGCACATTCCTGCACTGGAATCTTTAGGGGTACTTGATAAACTTATTGGTTTTCCGGATACACAATACATTTCCTCAAAAAGTGCCGGAAGACTCATAGATGAAGGGAAAATAAAAGAATTGGGCAGCAATGAAACCTTGAATACCGAAATGGTGCTGGCACTTCAGCCGGAATTGGTTATAGGTTTTAGCATTAATGCCCGTAACAAATCCTATGAAAATATTCAGCAATCCAATATACCCGTGGTATTCAATGGGGATTGGACTGAAAAAAGCCCGCTTGGGAAGGCGGAATGGATTAAGTTTTTCGCTCCATTTTTTCATAAGGAAACCGTGGCCGAACAAATTTTTACAAAGATTGTAAACGACTACACTGAGGCTGTGGAAATTGCGAAAAAAGCCGAAACTACCCCAACCGTTATAAGTGGCGCCATGTATAAGGATGTGTGGTATCTACCCGGTGGTGAAAGTTGGGCCGCCCAGTTCATCGAGGACGCAAATGCAAACTATTTATGGTCAAACACCTTAGAAACTGGCAGTCTTTCCCTAAGCTGGGAAAGTGTCCTGGAAAAGGGACAAAATGCCGATTTTTGGATTGCTCCGGCCCAATTTACCAGTTATCGGGAGTTAGAAAAGGCAAGTGGCCATTATATGCAATTCAACGCATTTAAAAACAGGAAAGTGTATACGTTTTCAAAAGCCAAGGGTGAAACAGGAGGGCTGCTCTATTATGAGTTGGCACCCCAAAGACCTGACCTAGTGCTTAAAGACATTATCCATATATTTCATCCAAATTTATTAGAGGAACACAAACCCTTTTTCTTTACCCCATTGGAATAATTTGAGAACCACTCATACCCCATATCAACTATATTTTACGCTCTTGACAATTCTGTTGTTTTTGTGCTTTATGGTAAACATAAGTTTTGGTTCGGTCAGTATTTCTTTTTTGGATACTCTTAAAGCTTTATTTGGCTCGGAACTAACAAATCAGTCCTGGGAATATATAATTTGGAATTATAGGGTTCCAAAGGCAATCACGGCCATTTTGGCTGGAGCTGGGTTGGCCCTAAGTGGTTTATTGATGCAAACCCTCTTTCGAAACCCATTGGCTGGGCCTTTTGTCCTTGGCATCAGTTCTGGAGCAAGTTTGGGAGCTGCTATTCTTATCATGGGCTTTTCCCTTTTTACGGGCCTATTGACCTCATCACTAATAAATGACGTTTCCATTGCCATTGCTTCTAGCATAGGGAGTTTTGTGGTGTTGTTCCTGGTCATTGGTATAGCGAGCAGAATTAAGGATACCATGGCCCTGTTGATTATTGGGTTAATGTTCGGCAGCATCACCGCAGCTATAGTAAGTGTGCTTTCCTATTTTACGAATGCAGAAAGTTTGCAGCAGTATGTGTATTGGACCTTTGGAAGTGTGGGAGGTCTTACGTGGACACAATTAATAATCTTAAGTTCCATGATTTTATTAGGCATCCTTTTGAGCGTCCTTGCCATTAAATCATTAAATGGATATTTACTGGGTGAAAATTATGCACGAAGTTTAGGGGTGAATCTCAAAAAATCACGCTTTATCATTATTATTTCTACCGGAATATTGGCCGGAAGTATTACCGCTTTCACAGGACCTATTGCCTTTATTGGATTGGCCGTGCCTCATTTAACCCGGCAAATTTTCAATACCACCAATCATAAAATATTGGTTCCAGCGGTACTTATATTTGGGAGTTGTATTTTATTGCTCTGTGATTTAGTTGCTCAACTACCTGGTCAAGCAACGGTTTTGCCCATAAATGCCATCACAAGTATCATTGGCGCACCAGTAGTCATTTGGCTTTTGATGCGAAAAAGAAAAATGATCTTTTAAACTAGAAGTTATCAAAAATACGAGGGAAGAACATAGCGTTTTGGAAGTCAAAGGTTTAAATATTGGCTATGGCAAAAAGATAGTTTGTCCCAATATCTCCTTTTCAGTAGACAAAGGAGAATGCACGGCTATTGTGGGGATTAACGGAGTCGGAAAGTCCACTTTGCTACGAACTGTTGGGAATCTACAATCTTCCTTGGGGGGAATCCTTCATATCGATGGCAAATCGGTTCGGGAGATGAAACCCCATCAGCTAGCCAAAAAAATTAGTTTGGTACTTACGGAACCTGTAGCTTCCAAGAACATGACTGTCCAAGAATTGGTAGCCTTGGGAAGGCAACCCTATACCAACTGGATTGGCAGTTTAAGCACGGTAGACAAGAAGAAAATAGTGGATGCCATAGAGGTATTGGAACTAAAGGAGCTAAAGAACTATAAATGTTTTGAATTGAGCGATGGACAATTGCAACGGGTGATGGTTGCCCGTGCCTTGGCTCAAGACACCGACATTATTTTGCTTGATGAGCCAACGACACATTTAGACCTTTTTCATAAGGTTCAAATTTTGAAACTGCTGAAATCGATTGCCCATCAAACAAAAAAAACAATTCTGTTTACCAGCCATGAGATTGAAATGGCCATTCAGATTTGTGATAAAATTTTGATACTCGACGGAGTGGAAAATCCTTTTGACGAACCTTGTAAACTCATTGAAAATAAGTCCTTTGAAAGCTTATTCCCTTCTGAAACTGTTCAATTTGATGGCACTACTGGTACTTTCCGTATTCAGAAGTAACGTGTATCTTTACTTGAGTATTTAATAAACATGAACGAGACACTACTATATATCATCATAACCGTACTTTGTTTGGGAATAGGCTTCTTTTTAGGCCATTATATTCAAATCCTAAAGACCAAGTCAAGCCAAAGTAAACTGGAAGAAGAAAATCGTCAGTTAGCACTTATACGGACCCAACTGGAAAATAAGAATTTGACCCTTGAAAACGAGCGGGAGGATATTCGTTTAGAGAAGGAGCGATTGGGAAATCAAATTGTTAGATATCAGGCAGATTTGGAAAACCTACAGTCGAAAAATTCGGAACAAAAAGAGGAAGTAGAAAAACTTCAGGAAAAATTCACCAAGGAATTTGAGAATCTTGCCAATAAAATTTTAGAGGAAAAAAGTCTGAAATTTACGGAACGCAACGAGAAGAACATCAAGAATATACTAAGCCCCCTAAACGAAAAAATACAACTATTCGAAAAGAAGGTGGAGGAAAGTCAAAAGGAAAACATCAGTATTCATTCTGCACTCAAGGAGCAATTACTGAACCTACAGACCCAAAACCTAAAGATCACCCAAGAAGCGGAAAACCTTACCAAGGCCCTTAAGGGAGATAGTAAAATGCAAGGAAACTGGGGCGAGTTGGTCTTGGAACGCGTTCGGAGAAATCAGGCTTGGAAAAGGACCGTGAGTATAGCGTGCAGCAAAGCTTCACAAGGGAAGATGGTTCTAGGGTGATGCCGGATGTCATCATCAACCTGCCCGATGGTAAGAAAATGATTGTGGACTCCAAGGTATCCCTTACGGACTATGAGCGTTATATAAATGCCGAAGAAGAATTCCAGGAAAAGTTTCTAAACGACCATATCAACTCATTGCGCAGGCACGTTGATCAATTATCCTCTAAAAAATATGAGGACCTGTATGAAATGGAAAGCCCGGATTTTGTACTTATGTTCGTTCCTATTGAACCAGCTTTTGCCATCGCTATAAACAACGATAATTCTCTATACAACAAAGCTTTTGAGCAAAATATTGTCATTGTTACGCCGTCTACCCTACTTGCTACGCTACGTACTATAGACAGCATGTGGAACAACGAAAAACAACAACGAAACGCCATAGAAATTGCCAAGCAGGCCGGGGCATTATACGATAAGTTCGAAGGATTTGTATCTGACTTGACCAAAGTAGGGAAAAAGATGGACGAGGCAAAGACGGAATACAAAGGTGCCATGAATAAATTGTTCGATGGTCGCGGCAATATTATCACTAGTATTGAAAAGTTGAAAAAAATGGGTGCCAAGGCCAAAAAATCGCTACCTGAACCCATTCTTAAAAGGGCCAAGGAAGATGATTTTGAGGAAGAACAGGAACCTAGATTAAATTTATAACCCATGAAAAGAATTCTATTCCTTTTTCTTGGCGGTTGCGCGGTGCTACTGGCCTTGATTTATGCCTTTATCTATTATGTGCCCTATAGTGAAGGTGTACGTTACGGGAACTTATTAAAATAAGTAACAAGGGAGTATTGGTCAAAACATGGGAAGGTGAAATAAGCCAAGGAATTTCGGGAGCTCAGATCTTTTCTTTCTCAGTTTTGGATAAAGATAAGGAGGTAATACAAAAACTACAGGACTACCAAGGGCAATACGTTAAGGTAAATTACACGGAGCGCTATGCCACCTTTTTTTGGTTGGGAGATACCAAGTATTTTATTACCCAAGTAGAGAAGGAACAATCCCCTCATTTTAGAAATTGATGCAAGAATTTAAAAGTGTAAAGGATTCCCAGGTTTCCATAACAGAGCTAATGCTTCCCTCCCACTCCAATTTTGGTGGAAAAGTGCATGGTGGCCATATTTTAAACTTGATGGATCAAATCGCTTTTGCGTGCGCGTCCAAACATTCACAACGATATTGCGTAACAGCTTCCGTTAATCGAGTGGATTTTTTGAATCCTATCGATGTTGGGGAATTGGTTACATTAAGGGCTTCCATCAATTATACAGGTAAAACTTCTATGGTAGTGGGAGTTCGTGTGGATTCTGAAAATATCACTACAGGAAGAAAAAGACATTGCAACTCATCTTATTTCACGATGGTAGCCAAAGATGAAAATGGTAAAAGTGTTTCTGTACCCGGATTGATAGTTACAGATAAACAAGGGGTGAGACGATTCGCCGAAGCAAATATCGAAAATTGGAGGCCAAAGAGCGAGATACAAAATTCGAGTCCTATAAATTTAATCCCGACCAGTATCTTAAGGAATTAGAAAATGAAAACTGTAAAGTAGATCCGGGTTCTTAGGATATTTCAGAAGCTGCATCTTGATCCAAAAACCATACTAATTCTTTAGACGTTGGGTTTACCAATGATGCCGGATACTTTTCGCTCCCTGATTCATTTTGGGTAATTATCCGTACTTTTTCAGATTTACCAGCTCCAGTCACCAAAAATGCCACCACTTTGGCATTATTAATAACCCTTCCGGTTATGGTTACCCTTCGTTGACCTGATTCTCGGATGTAATGCTACCTCACAATTCGCATCGGAATTCCACAAATGGATTTCATGTGGAAAAATGGAAGCCGTGTGACCGTCATCTCCCATTCCTAAAATGACCAAATCAAACTGGGGTACCCCTTCTACCATGGGAAGTTTCTTTTCCAATAAGCTAGCGTAGCTTTTTGCTTCTTTCTCGGGATCTTCCTCACCTTTAACCCTATGAATATTCCTTTGGGGAATATCAATTTTTGATAATAAATGAACTACCGTCATCTTATAGTTGCTCTCATCATCTGTAGGTGGTACGCAACGTTCGTCACCCCAATAGAAATGAACTTTTTCCCAATCAATTTCATCTTTAAAGGAGGTAGCCAATTCATCAAAAACGATTTTTGGTGTACTTCCTCCGAGAAGAGCAATGTGAACCGTTTTACTTTCGCCAATAAAGTCCGCCAAATATTTAGAAAAAGCTATGGCCACTTCCTGCTTATCCTTATATATCTTCAATTCCATAAAAAGTGCTTAACAAAGTATACAATAGCTCTCATCGTCCGTAAGTTGCTCTCCAGGATTTCGCCAGTATCCATCCCCCTCTATCAAATCATCAGAGTTTCTATAGTCCCCAAGTACCGGAAGGATAACCATACATACGTACGTCTTTACCCTTTTGCCAATAGTCCAAAATAGGATCTACAAATTCCCAAGCGGCCTCCACCTCATCAGCCCTTGCATATAGGGTGGCATCGCCTTGCATAGCATCCAATAAAAGTCGTTCATAGGCCTCCATGACATGTGTCTCCATCAAACTGGAATAGTAAAAGTCCGATTTGCGCGTTCCACCTTAAAACCTTGACCAGGCACCTTTACACCAAACTTTACCAGTATTCCTTCATCAGGTTGTATTCTGATAATCAATTTGTTATCCTTATTATGAATACCTGATTCTTTAAATATTTGATGATGTGGCGTTTTAAAGTGGATCACCACCTCTGTTACTTTTGTAGGCATTCTTTTGGCAGTTCTTACGTAAAACGGAACATCCTTCCATCGCCAATTATCCACAAAGAACTTAATGGCGGCAAAGGTCTCGGTCGTAGATTCCGGATTCACATCTTCTTCCTGTCTATACCCTTTTATGGTTTTACCCTGAATATCGGATTCCATATATTGCGCCCTAATCGTATTGTCATGCAAGGTCTTTTCATCGCGCATGACCCTCAAGGATTTTAGTGCCTTTACCTTTTCGTCTCTAATTTCCTCCTGGCTTATCCCCTATGGGCGGTTCCATTACAATAAGGGAAACTATTTGGAGTAAATGATTCTGGAACATATCTCTTAGGGCACCTGACTTATCGTAATAGCCACCACGTTTTTCCACGCCCACACTTTCGGCATTGGTAATCTCTATGTGTTTAATATAATTCCTGTTCCATAAAGGTTCAAAAATGCTATTCGCAAAACGGGTCACCAATACATTTTGTACCGTCTCCTTTCCAAGGTAGTGATCAATTCTATAAATGCGGGACTCTTTAAAATAGTTTTGAATTCCATTGTTCAAAGCCTTGGCGGTTTCCAAACTGTATCCAAAGGGCTTCTCTACGATCAAGCGCTTCCACCCATTATTCGGGCACTAAGACCTGAATCGGCCAAATTTTTGGCAATAGTCTCATACAAGGTCGGAGGGGTTGACAGATAGTACATAATGTTTCCCTGTGTTCCTTTTTCCTTATTTAAATCCCCTACTCTTTCTCTTAGCGATTCATAGTCCACATCATAGGATTTTCCTAGGTCATGATAATAAAAGATATCGGCAAATTTTCGTATTCCCTCTTCATTCTTTTTCTTCAATTTATCCTTTAAATAGGCACTTTCCAGTACCGTTCTATTTCGAAAATCCTCATCCGTCATATCACTCCTACTAGTTCCCAAAACAACAAAATGCTCGGGCAATTGGCCCGCCTCAAATAGGTTGTAAAGAGCGGGCACCAACTTTCTTGCGGTTAAATCTCCTGATGCCCCAAAAATGACTAGCATTTGATTCTCTGTTTTCTTCATATGTGTCAACCAAAATTTATGTCCCTAAAAGTATCGAAAACTATCGCCAATACCAATGTGTTGAGCTGTCGATATGGGAGAATTGTAGATATTTTCACTTACTTTTGAAACTTACGATATTATGGAAAAAGCTTTTTATGAAAATGAAATATGATTTTGGAATGGTTGGGCTTGGTGTTATGGGCCGTAACTTTATACTAAATGTAGCGGATAATGGTTTTACCGCAATTGGTAACGACTTGGACGATGAGAAAGTAAACGCCCTAATCGAGGAAGGTGGAGATACCAAAAAGGTCAATGCTACTACGGACAGTAAAACTTTCTTGGATTCTCTTTCCACCCCAAGAAAAATAATGCTATTGGTACCTGCCGGAAAAATTGTGGACATTGTTATAGAAGGACTATTGCCCGACTTGGATGAAGGAGATTTGATTATTGATGGCGGAAACTCTTTTTATACCGATACAGACCGGAGGGAGGCGTATCTTTCCAAAAAAGGAATAAATTTCTTTGGGGCAGGCGTTTCAGGGGGTGCGAAAGGAGCACGAAAGGGACCGAGTATCATGCCAGGTGGAAACAGGGAAGCCTATCAACATGTAAAACCTATTTTTGAAGCGGTTGCTGCAAAATATCAAGGTGAACCCTGTGTTGCTTATTTAGGACCAAAATCAGCCGGAAACTATGTGAAGATGGTCCATAACGGCATAGAATATGGATTGATGCAATTGACATCGGAAATCTATGACGTACTCAAAAAAGGAGCCTCTTACAGCAACGATGAACTTCATAGTACGTTTCACCAGTGGAACGAGGGAAGATTACAGTCTTTCTTGGTAGAAATAACTTCCGAAATCTTTGAACAAGAGGACGATTTGGGCGATGGGAGATTGGTCGATCAAATTCTGGACAAGGCAAAGCAAAAAGGTACTGGTAAATGGATCAGTCAGAATGCGATGGATTTGGGAATTCCTGTTCCCTCCATAGATATTGCGGTAAGCATGCGGGAAATATCCGCCCTAAAAGAGGAGCGAATATACGCCGATGACTTATATGATCGCCCCGAAGTGGAGCAACTAGACAAGAAAAAAATAGAAAAATTGACCGAAGAAGCACTGTATTTCTCCTTCATCATTACATACGCCCAAGGATTACATCAATTGGCAGATGCTTCGAAAGAATATGGATACGAATTGGATATCGCTGAAATCGCCAAGATTTGGCGTGCAGGGTGCATCATTCGAGCGGGTTTATTGGCAGACATTACCAATGCTTTCAAAGCCGACCCAGCTCTTCCAAACTTATTATTATCTCCTACTTTTGTTGAAAAAGTACAGGGCACGGTGGATTCAGCCAGGGAATTGGTCGCTTTTGGTGCCGGAAATGGAATTCCATTACCCGGACTTTCCAATTCACTCACCTATTTTGACGCCTATACCTCAAGCAGGTTACCCTTAAACTTAATTCAGGCGCAGCGTGATTATTTTGGTTCACACACCTATGAGCGATTGGATAGGCAAGGTATTTTCCATACCGAATGGGAAAAGGAGTAATTCACGTTGTCGAATATGCCCTACAGTATCTACGTAGTAGAACTTCATAAAAAGGTTTTTACTGAACATAGAAAATTCCGTGAAGCCAATCCCCAATTCAATGGAGTACTGGAGTGTTTATATGTGGGAATGACCAGCAAAACGCCCAAAGAGCGATTTGAACAGCACAAAAAAGGTGTATTGAGCAAAAAAGGTGTAGATATCTCTTCCAGTATCGTCAAGAAGTACGGCCTATATTTAAGGGGTAGCCTATATAACCATATAAAACCCTTGGCTACAAGGGATGAGGCGTTAATCATGGAACGTATTCTTGCCTTGGAATTAAGGAGAAAAAAATATGCGGTTTGGTTCAACTAAAACAAAAAAGCACCCATTTAGGGTGCTTTTTTAAATGTTAACTTAAGCTTTATTTGCTCAAATACATTTTCCTTCTCGCATACAGATTATAGAACTCGTCATCCTTCAGGCTGTCGATAAATAGTATGCTTTCTCCCGTACTTTTCATTTCAGGTCCAAGGTTCTTGTTCACATTAGGGAACTTATTAAAGGAAAAAACCGGTTGCTTAATAGCGTACCCTTCTAAGTGGGGCTTAAAATCAAAATCCTTGATTTTCTTTTCGCCCAACATCACCTTTGTGGCATAATTCACGTAGGGTTCCTTATAAGCTTTTGCAATAAAAGGAACGGTTCTCGGATGCACGTGGATTCGCCTCAATTATATATACGATGTCATCCTTAATCGCAAATTGTATATTTATCAGACCGACTGTATTAAGGGCCAAAGCAATTTTTTTGGTATGATCCTTTATTTGCTGCATCACAAACTCCCCTAGGTTGAAAGGTGGTAAGGTTGCGTTGGAATCCCCGAGTGAATTCCACAAGGTTCTATATGCTCCATGATACCTATTATATAGACATCTTTACCATCGCAAATAGCATCCGCTTCCGCTTCTATTGCCCCATCCAAATAGTGGTCTAGAAGAAGTTTGTTGTTCGGGATTTTTCTTAAAAGGTCCACTACATGTTCTTCCAATTCCTCTTTATTGATTACGATTTTCATTCCCTGTCCACCCAATACATAAGACGGCCGTACCAATAATGGGAAATCCAACTCATCCGCCAAGGCCAAGGCTTCATCGGCTGTTTCCGCAACACCAAATCTAGGATACGGAATATCATTCTTTTTTAATAGGTCAGAAAAGCTTCCCCTATCCTCTGCCAAATCCAAGGATTCGAAACTGGTACCCAAAATCTTAATACCATACTTGGAAAGCTTTTCTGCCAATTTAAGGGCAGTCTGGCCTCCTAGCTGTACAATAACCCCTTCCGGATTTTCATGTCTAATAATATCATAGATGTGCTCCCGTAAGACAGGTTCAAAATATAGTTTGTCTGCTGTATCAAAATCAGTTGAAACTGTTTCAGGGTTACAATTGATCATAATCGTTTCATAACCACATTCTGCAGCTGCCAATACCCCGTGAACACAGCAATAATCAAACTCTATCCCTTGCCCAATTCGGTTAGGATCGGAACCAAGAACAACTATTTTCTTTCTATCGGTTACCACACTATCGTTCTCCACATATCTGGTACCGTCCGGCTTTTCAATTTCTTCTTCAAAGGTGGAATAGTAATACGGTGTCATAGCCTTAAATTCGGCCGCACAGGTATCTACCAATTTGTAGACTCTGTTTACATTGAGTTCCGTACGCTTATTGTAAACCTCGCTCTCGTAGCAATCCAGCATATGGGCAATTTGCCTATCTGCAAAACCTTTTTGCTTCGCTTCCAACAATAATTCCTTGGATAAGGTTGCTATGGTGTATTTAGATATTTCCTTTTCCAACTGATATAATTCCTCGTACTGCTTCAGGAACCACATATCTATTTTGGTAATTTCATGAATCCTGCTCAGCGGAATCCCCATTTGTATGGCATCGTAAATCACAAATACCCTGTCCCAACTTGGAATGGTCAACTTGCTAATGATCTGATCATAGTTTTTATAACCCTTTCCATCGGCACCTAAACCATTTCGTTTGATTTCTAAGGATTGTGTTGCCTTATGCAGTGCCTCTTGGAAAGAACGACCAATTCCCATTACCTCACCTACGGATTTCATTTGTAATCCCAATGTACGGTCAGAACCCTCAAACTTATCAAAATTCCATCTTGGTATTTTTACGATGACGTAATCCAAAGTCGGCTCGAACAAGGCGGAAGTGGATTTGGTAATCTGATTCTCCAATTCGTCCAAGCTATAACCTATGGCCAGTTTCGTAGCCACTTTTGCTATTGGATATCCCGTTGCCTTTGAGGCCAATGCGGAGGATCTTGAAACCCTGGGGTTGATTTCGATAGCGATAATATCTTCCTTTTCATCTGGACTCACTGCAAACTGCACGTTACAACCACCCTCGAAATCCCCAATACTGCGCATCATTTTGATGGCCATATCCCTCATCCTTTGGAAAGTCCTATCGGATAAGGTCATGGCAGGTGCGACGGTAATGGAATCACCGGTATGGATACCCATAGGATCCATATTCTCAATGGTACAAATAATAACTACGTTATCATTCTTGTCACGTAACAGCTCTAATTCATATTCCTTCCATCCCATCAAGGCCTTATCGATCATCACTTCATGGATTGGGGAAATTTCCAATCCATGGCTCAATAAAGCATCAAAATCCTCGGGTTTGTAAACGATAGAGGCTCCTGCTCCACCTAAAGTATAAGAAGCCCTAATAACTAATGGAAAGCCAAATTCCTGGGCAATTTCCTTTCCCTTTAAAAATGATGTTGCCGTTGCCTGTGGTGCCATTCCCACACCTATTTTCAACATCAATTCACGGAACTGTTCTCGATCCTCAGTAATATTGATAGCATCAATATCCACACCTATAAGTTCCACTCCAAAATCCTCCCAAATTCCCTTTTTATCAGCTTCAATACAAAGATTCAAAGCGGTCTGACCACCCATGGTAGGCAGTACTGCGTCGATTTGTGGGTGTGCCTTTAAGATTTCTACAATTGATTTAGTGGTCAGGGGTTTTAAATACACATGATCCGCCATAGAAGGGTCGGTCATAATGGTTGCGGGATTACTATTGATCAAAATAGTTTCTATCCCATCTTCCCTCAAGGAGCGAAGAGACTGACTTCCTGCATAATCGAACTCACAAGCCTGACCAATAATAATTGATCCGGAACCAATAATCAAAATTGAATTTAAATCTTTTCTTTTAGGCATTCCAATAATAGTTTCTCGTTATCTAAAATTTCAAAATTAGGTCAAAAAAAGGTGCTGAACTTAAAGAAGCAGCACCTTTTTTTAAAAGTTATCTACAAGTCATTATTTTTTGTGACGTGGCTCAGAGGAAACAGTTAGCTTTTTTCTACCTTTAGCTCTTCTTCTAGCAAGAACTTTTCTTCCATTAACGGATGCCATACGCTCACGGAATCCGTGCTTGTTTTTTCTTTTTCTCTTAGATGGTTGAAATGTTCTCTTACTCATCGCCTATATTTTTAATCTAAAATGTATCTCTTTTGAATTTCCTATTCATGGATAGGTAAAACCGGGTGCAAATATACAAAGAGTTTTGTCTTTGGCAAGAGGTATCGAAAAAAATATTTTAATAATTCCTTTCTTTCCAAAAGCTAGGTTTTCCCTAATTTTGCCCGAACAATTTTTTATCGGTATGCTGCCATTAAATGAATGGGTTTTAAAGGCGACCGACTCTATCTAAATCAAATCAAATTATGTTCAACAAGAATATAAAGTTGGTCATCGCTGGTCTAATAATCGCTTATGCGGTGTACCAATTCATTGAGGGCAATATTGGCAATGGAATTTTTTTAATTCTTTTATCGTTAATTTTCATATTCCTCTATTTTAGAAACGAAATTATCCTATTGGCATTCTTAAGAATGCGAAAGCAGGATCTTGCCGGAACGGAGAAATGGCTTTCCAAAATAAAAAACCCGGAAAGTGCCTTAATAACCAAACAGCAAGGCTACTATAACTACCTTTATGGTATTATACACTCCCAAACAAACCTCACAAAGGCAGAAAAATATTTTAGAAGAGCTTTAAAGTTGGGCTTAACAATGGACTACGATGTGGCTATGGCAAAATTGAGCCTTGCCGGAATTTCCATGCAAAAAAGAAGAAAAAGGGAAGCCACTATCTTATTGAACGAAGCCAAAAAACTGGATAAAAACAATATGCTCACCGAACAAATACGGATGATGCAGCAGCAGATGAAGAAAATCTAGTTTGACTTCTTTTCCCTATTTGGACGTTTCTTTATAATATCCCTTGTTAGGTATTTCAATCGCATATTTCTTGCGAGAGCTATTGTTCAGATGAGGCTCACGAAGCCATGGATTGTGGCGCTTAAGAATCTTGTAATTGATTTCATATTGTTGAGCAAAATCCGCGAAACTGGTAACAGGTTCATCAATTTCAACGGTAAAGGTCGGTACTGCGGTATAGTAGTCCTCCTCATCTATATGAAACCCATATTTCTCCGGGTTGGAAAGTATTTCCTTAATGGCAAGAATTCTGAATACATATCTACCTGTTTCATCACCAAGTAGTAAGTCCCAATAATTGTCTACCTGTTGAATGCCCATATATTTATTTATGGAACCAGGATATGCATTGTAAGCGGCTGCAGTTAAAGACCAACTACCATAACGGTCCTTCCATTTGTTTAGATATTCACAAGCCACTTCGGTAGACTTTTCCGGATGATACCGTTCATCTACGTTTGAATTGACCTCTAAACCATATTCCCTACCTGTTTCCCTCATAATCTGCCGGAAACCAGTGGCACCGGCCGGGGATACCACATTGGTAAGTCCGCTTTCTGCTACAGCCGGATATTTAAAATCATCCGGTATACCGTTTTTTGCCAAAATGGGTTCTATTATAGGAAAGTACTTATGGGCCCTTTTCATTAAAAGCAATGCGTTTGACTGCCAATAAGTGTTCACTAAGAATTCCCTGTCCACACGCTCCATAATCTCCGGGTCCTCTTGAGGAACCATTTCTCCTGCAAAATTTAAATCCTCCGGGATATCTATGGATGAAATACGATATTCGGCCGCTACATTCTTCTCAATGGTATCCTTGGCAACCACCTGTTTTTGATTACTAGTGGGGAATTCATTGGATTTAGTTGCAAAAACCAGGGTGCCAATGATAAAAAGGACACCACAAAACATCAAGACATTTTTTATAAGTTTCATAGCCATAGAAGATTATTATACCATCAAAGGTATAAATAGAACTATCTTAATCCAAAATAATTGTAGGGAGGTGTTCATTAAACCATTTTGCCCTGTGAATAATCATTGTATGGGTTCCGTTTTTTACTACTGTACAATCTGATATGTTTGCAATAGGGAAAACGGTATCCTTATCTCCATGAATATGTACCAAATTATAGGGATATGTTGTTTGATTCCAATTCACCATTTGATGGATGCACCAATCTATATAATATTTATCCCGTATCGATAGGTACTTTTCATAAAGTTCCAATCTTTTGACAACAGTTTCTCCAAAAGCATATTTTGCCAAAAGTTCCACATTGTTCACCAAACCTGTGGGTAATAATTTATGGATCTTTGTATAACGCGCAAAAAGCATTCGTTTTGGTAGTTCCTTTTTTAATTTGACACTGGAAACAATGATTATTTTCTGAACCGAAATCTGTTTTGCCATCTCCTGAACCAAGATTCCGCCCAATGATACACCAATAAGTACAGGGTTGGGATGCTTAATTTTCGCAATCATCTTAGTGGCGTATGATTCTAGTGACTGCCCTTTTTCAGGAATAAACCAATTTAAAAAATGTAGGGTGAAAATTTCTTCGGTAGTCTGATATATTCGAAAATAGAATGGCTTGCTGCCATTCCTGGCATGAAATAGACATGGGTTTTAGAATCCTGCATAGAAAGCAAATGTCATAAAAACTAGGAATTTAGCTAAATTTTTGCTAGTTTTGAACAACGATTGTTGATAAGTTGTATCAACAACTCGGTCGAGAAAAATGGATTTAATTACGATTGGGGAACATCGTAATTTTTTTATCTAAACCAAACACAAAAATCAACTATATGAACAATGTTATCATTAAGGACAATGCTTTCTTGCGCCAATTTGAAACAACTATTAATGGTCAACTCGCGAAAATTGAGTATTCCTCTCAAGAAAGAAAGGTCTTTTTAACCAAGCTCGTGCATTCCGTAGCCGTGGACCAAGAAGACTTTAAAGAAAACTTTATTAAATCCGTTCTCCATCATATCCAGGAACAGAATTTAAGGGTAGTCCCCACAAGTCCTCAAATAGCAGGATTTTTAAGAAAAAATAGACAGTACAAAGAAATGTTGCCCGTAGGCATTAGAATCTAATAAAAAGCTCCTTTTCCAGGAGCTTTTTTTATACGACAGCTTCGGCATTGATAAATTCGATTGTAACTATACCATCCTCTGCAATATCCTTTAATCTTATTTTGTGAAGTGTGTTTACCAATTCAGGATTCCAAGGCGATTTTACCTTGACATAGTTCTCTGTAAAGCCATGGATATAGCCTTCCTTGTTTTCTCCCTCAAAAAGAACTTCCAGCTCTTTACCTAATTGACTCTCATAGAAGGCTCGTCTCTTTTTTACGGACAATGCCCTCAGCATTTTGCTTCTTTTATTTCTTACCTTCTGAGGAACCACTCCATGCATTGATATGGCCTCTGTATTATCCCGTTCTGAATAGGTAAATACGTGTAAATAAGAGATATCCAGCTCATTCAAAAAATGATAGGTTTCCAAAAAGTGTTCATCTGATTCACCAGGAAATCCTACGATTACATCCACTCCAATACAACAATTGGGAATAACCTCTTTTATTTTTTGCACTCGATTTACATATAGGTCGGTAAGATATCGACGCTTCATCCGTTTTAGCAATTCATCACTTCCGCTCTGTAACGGGATATGAAAATGTGGCACAAATGAATTACTTTGGGCTACAAAATCGATAGTTTCGTTCTTTAAGAGGTTTGGCTCGATGGAAGAAATTCGCAACCTATGAATACCATCCACAGTATCCGGAGCCTTTACCAAATCCAGAAAAGTGTGTTCATGCCTTTTATTGCCAAACTCACCCTTTCCATAATCCCCTATATTGACCCCGGTCAAAACGATTTCCTTAATATCCTGTTCTGCAATTTCCTTTGCGTTGTTAAGCACATTTTCCAAGGAGTCGCTTCTAGATATTCCCCTTGCCAAAGGAATGGTGCAATAGGTACATTTGTAATCACATCCATCCTGAACCTTTAAAAATGCCCGGATCCTATCACCAATGGCATAACTCCCCACATAAAAATCAGCTTCCTGAATCTCACAGGAATGCACCTCACCCATATCATTTTTGGAAAGGTCGTTTACATAATCAGCAATATTGAATTTTTCTGTAGCCCCTAGCACCAAATCCACACCATCGACGGCAATAAGTTCTTCAGGTTTTAGCTGGGCGTAACAGCCAACAGCTGCTATAAAAGCCTTTGGATTGGACTTTTGGGCCTGCTTAACTATGGTTTTGAATTTTTTGTCCGCATTTTCCGTTACCGAACAGGTATTGATAACATACATATCGGCCTTCTGGTCAAATTCCACTCTTTCAAAGCCCTCTTTCACCAAACCTCTAGCAATAGTAGAGGTTTCGGAAAAATTAAGCTTACAGCCCAATGTATAAAATGCAACTTTCTTCTTCATAACTCTAGGAGTTCTTTCTCCTTAATTTGCAAATTTAGTAATTACGCCACTTCTTGGTTATTTCAAATACATGGTTCAGAATATCGGCATCGGCATCTGTGAATTCCACTCCTCTTCGGCCATCATTACTTTGGCTGCTTCAAATGCTTTCCGGGGCATATAGGCCGAAAAACCGGAAGCTCCACCCCAGCTAAAACTAGGCACAAAATTTCTTGGGAATCCTGGAACATAAATATTGGAATTCACCCCAATCACGGTACCCGTATTAAACATCGTATTTATGGCAGTTTTACTATGGTCACCCATCATCAAACCACAAAATTGCAAGCCAGTCTGCTCAAATTTCTCGGTAGCGTAGTTCCATAAACGCACCTTGGCATAGTTGTTCTTGAGGTTGGAGTTATTGGAATCCGCACCAATATTACACCACTCGCCCAATACCGCATTTCCAAGGTATCCCTCATGTCCCTTACTGGAATATCCAAAAATCACAGAATTGCTTACCTCTCCACAAACCTTTGAATAAGGTCCTATTGTAGTAGCTCCATAGAGCTTACCCCCCATCTTAACTATGGCATGGTCACAAAGGGCCGGACCACCGCGGATAAGACTACCTTCCCAAATCTCGGCGTGTTTACC
This sequence comes from Maribacter litopenaei, assembly GCF_025244665.1. Classification (GTDB taxonomy): domain Bacteria; phylum Bacteroidota; class Bacteroidia; order Flavobacteriales; family Flavobacteriaceae; genus Maribacter; species Maribacter litopenaei. The sequence goes on from NZ_CP104205.1 coordinate 2,043,675, forward strand.
AATGTATATAGGCCCATCGGTTGCATTTAAAATGCTGTATTCCACCTTTGCCCCTTCCTCTAAAAATATTCGTTCTGGGCAAATAAGATTATTGGTCTTTGATATTGGCTGACTTTTCCTACCCTTGGTCAAAAAATCGAAATCCTCCTGAAGTGCCCTTTCATTTTGTGAAAAAATATCCCAGGTATTCTTTATTTGAAATAGTTCATTATCATATATAACCACACTGAACTTGCTCCATTCACCTTCGTGGTTTATTTCACCGAGACCGATAGGCAATTACAGTGTCATCTTTTTTTAAAACCTCCGAGGATTTTAGTGACTGGACCTTAACCAATAAATTGGCATCGGGCAATATGCTGCCGTTTATGAAAATATTATCCTCTCCTAATTCCATAGGAAATTTAACACTCAGGTAGTCTTCCGTGTAAAAGCTTATCGATGCATTTAGGTAAGCCTCCCATTTTTCCTTTATCGTCATGATGCCTATCCTTACTTCGGCAACAGGACGAGTAAATGTAAACGGAAAAAGGTGTTCCCTTACAGGGCCATCAAAAAGAATACAGTTCATGGATATTTTTTGTCAAAATTAATCATTAGACTAGGACTAGTTATCCAATTCCTGCTTAAATACTTAAAAAATAGATGGTTTCCAATGAAAAACGCCCCCAAGAATGGAGGCGTTGAATTTTTTAAGGATAAAAGATTTACTATTCCTCTTCTTTCTTCTCTGTTTTTGAGAATTTCTTGTATTTGTTCTTGAACTTGTCAATTCTACCCGCAGTATCCAAAAATTTGGCCTTACCAGTATAGAAAGGATGGGAAGTTCTAGAAATCTCTAATTTTACCAATGGATATTCTACGCCATCAACCTCTAATGTCTCTTTTGTATCCGCTGTAGATTTGGTAAGAAAAACATCGTCGTTGGACATGTCCTTGAAAGCTACCAATCTATAATTTTACTGGTGTATTCCTTTTTTCATTTTTAAAATCGTTAACGCACCCATTCCAACGGGCACTTATTTTAAGGCTGCAAATTTAGTCATTTTATTAGAATGACCAATTTATTACTCAGAAAAAACAGAAAATAAATGTAGGCTTTTTTGTAACTTTTTTATTTATCCGCATACTGATAAGGTAATCAACTTTTAAAACTATAAAAATGGAAGAAAATAAACCGAAAACTGGGAAATTTGCATTGATTTACGGAGCCATACTTGGAGGGATTAGTATGGTTTTTGGTTTAATGCTTTTTTCGGCGGATATGCATTATCAAGGCGGAATTGCAGTTATGCTCATCAGCCTTGCTCTATCGATTGCTGGCATTGTAATAGCCTTGATTCAATTTAGAAAGGCCAACGGTGGCTTTATGTCTTTCTCTCAAGCCTTAAAAGTAGGTGTTGGCGTGAGCCTTGTTGCCGGTATTATTGGAATAATTTTCAATCAATTGATGGCTAATGTTATAGATCCGGACATGATGGCTAAAGCTATGGAATTACAAAGGAATCAATTAATGGAAACTACATCTTTAACTCCGGAGCAAATTGATGCTCAAATGGAAATGGGTAAAAAGTTCTCCACACCAACAATGCAAATTGTATTCGGCCTTATTTTTAGTCTTTTTGTTGGATTTGTTATTTCATTAATTTCCGGACTCATTCTAAAAAGGCAGGAAGATTAGAACTAATTTGTACTTTTGAGGGGAATTCCTAAAGTAAACAATGCAACTTTCCATAGTCATTCCCTTACTGAACGAGGAGGAGTCGCTCAAAGAACTTCATGATTGGATTGTATCAGTGATGCAATCCAATCATTTTTCTTATGAGATACTGTTTGTAGACGACGGTAGTACAGACGGTTCCTGGAACATCATCTCAAAACTTTCGGAACTAAATTCACATGTAAAAGGAATTCGTTTCCTTAAAAATTTTGGCAAATCCCAGGCCCTGCATGCCGGATTTAAAGCTGCCAAAGGGGATGTAGTTATTACCATGGATGCCGACCTACAGGACAATCCCGAGGAAATACCTGAATTATACCAGCTCATCAAATCCAAGGAATATGATTTAATATCGGGTTGGAAAAAGAAAAGATATGACTCGCTCATCTTCAAAAACTTACCTTCCAAACTTTTTAATTGGGCCGCAAAGCGCACTTACGGTGTAAAACTACATGACTTTAATTGTGGTTTAAAGGCCTATGACAGCTCAGTGGTTAAAAACATTGAAGTTTACGGGGAAATGCATAGATATATTCCTGTATTGGCCAAAAATGCAGGTTTCAATAAAATTGGGGAGAAAGTTGTTAAACATCAAGCCGAGAAAATATGGCAAGACCAAATTTGGAATGGAACGTTTCATCAACGGTTTCTTGGATTTGATTACCATTTGGTTCGTTTCCCGTTTTGGCAAAAGACCCATGCATTTGTTCGGTGCCTTAGGGGTTTTAATGTTTATAATCGGTTTTGGTTTCGCCCTTTATTTAGGAATAGATAAACTGTTTTTGAATCCAAGGGGACGATTGATAACCGACAGACCCGAATTCTATATTTCATTGGTTTCCATGGTGATTGGTACGCAATTGTTTTTGGCAGGCTTTATCGGCGAAATCATAACCGTGAGCCAAACGAAATGAACCTCGTTACCATATTTCCGAAGAATTAAATTTGAACTCGGAACAAACACAATATTCTTTGTAAATTTAGCTAACACTTAAAACCAAAATTACATGGATACCATCCTGGAAACCGCCAAAAGTTGGCTGACCGATTTTTTTGACCCTAAAGTAAAGGAAGAAATACAGCATCTCATTGATAACGACACGGAAGAACTGAAGGACCGCTTCTATAAAAATATGGAGTTCGGTACTGGGGGAATGCGCGGTGTTATGGGTGTTGGGACCAATAGAATCAATAAGTACACCCTCGGAAAAAGCACTCAAGGACTAAGCAATTATTTGAACAAGGTATACGCGGGAGAGGATATTAAAGTGGTCATCGCGTTTGATTGCCGACATAATAGTGATACCTTGGCAAGAACGGTGGCAGAAGTATTTTCAGCGAACGGTATCCAGGTCTATTTGTTTTCAGAATTACGAACCACTCTGAATTGTCCTTCGCGGTAAGACATCTAAATTGTCATGCAGGTATTGTGTTAACAGCCTCTCATAACCCACCGGAATACAATGGGTACAAAGTGTATTGGATCGATGGTGGACAAATAGTTCCTCCCCAGGACGGTGAAATCATTGCCGAAATAAATAGTCTTGGTTTTGAGGATATCAATTTTAAGTCGGATGAAAGCTTGATCAAAGTCATCGATAAGGATGTGGACGAAGCGTTTATAGAAGCATCTGTAAAAAACGGGAATTTTAATGCAGCTGGGAAGAGCGATTTTAAAATTGTTTTCACCTCTTTACATGGAACATCGATCACTGCCATACCTGAAGTATTGAAAAGAGCTGGATATGAAAACGTCACTATTATTGAGGAACAAGCCAAACCCGATGGTTCTTTCCCCACCGTTAAGTCTCCAAACCCTGAGGAATCAGAAGCACTTTCCATGGCTATTAAGAGGGCAGAAGAAATAGGTGCCGATATGGTGGTTGGTACGGATCCTGATAGTGATAGGTTGGGCATTGCGGTAAGAAATTTGGAAGGCAACATGCAGATTGTGAACGGGAACCAAGCCATGGTATTAATGACCAAATTTTTGTTGGAGAAAAAAAGGAAAAAGGTTTTAAAGGAAATGAATTTATTGCTACTACTATTGTTTCAACTCCTATGATGGAGGCAATGGCAAAGGCCTATGGCGTAGAATTCAAAACCGCATTAACAGGATTTAAATGGATCGGTAAAATGATCAAAGACTTTCCCCAATCTGAATTCATAGGCGGTGGTGAGGAAAGCTTTGGCTATATGGTAGGGGATTTTGTGCGTGACAAGGATGCGGTAACCTCTACCCTATTGGCCTGCGAAATAGCCGCACAAGCCAAAGCCAATGGAAGTTCTTTTTACAAGGACCTTATTGAGTGCTATGTGGATTACGGTTTTTATAAAGAACACTTGATTTCCCTAACAAAAAAAGGGATGAGTGGTGCCGAAGAAATTAAACAAATGTTGAAGGATTTTAAGGAAAACCCTGTTGACTCTGTTGCAGGTTCCAAGGTTAAGTGGATTGAGGATTACAATACTTCCACTGCTAAAAATGTATTGACGGGAGAAGAAAAAGCCATCGATATCCCTAAATCCAATGTATTGATATACGAAACCGAAGATGGAACCCGTATAGCGGCCGGACCAAGTGGAACGGAACCCAAGGTAAAGTTTTACATCAGTACTAATACAAAATTGGACAAGGCAGAAGACTTTAGCAAAGTATCCGCACAATTGGATGCAAAAATCAAAAGCATCGTTAGCGAGCTCAATCTAGGTTAATGGATTACTTTAAGAAGATTTTACGGTTTGCAAAGCCGTATAGGGTTTTCGCCCTATTAAATATTGTGGCTAACATTTTCTATGCCCTATTTTCAACATTGGCAATGATTTCTTTGTTTCCAATGCTAGCCGTCCTTTTTAAACAAACTGAACCGGTGTATGAAAAACCTGTTTGGAAGGGTCTTTCCAGTGGCAAGGATTATTTGATGGAATATCTTAATTTCTTTGTAACGGAAAGAAGTGGTAGTGCCGGTTCGGAGATGCCCTGTTGTTCATGGTCATTTTGGTCATATCCATGTTTTTCTTGAAAAATCTATTTGGGTATTTGGCGATGTATTTCATCACATTTTTACGAAATGGCGTCTTAAAAGACTTAAGAAATGCGCTATATAAAAAAACTATAGAACTTCCTATTTCGTATTATTCAGAGAAAAGAAAGGGTGATACTATTGCCCGTATTACGTCGGATGTATTGGAAATCCAACATTCTTTTCTATCCATATTGGAACTGATAGTCAGGGAACCACTTACAATTGTCTTTACCATCATTGCGATGATTTCAATAAGTCCTAAACTGACTTTATTCGTATTTCTATTCCTTCCATTATCCGGTTTTTTGATTTCCTTAATAGGCAAGTCTTTAAAACGAAAATCTGATAAAGTCCAAAGGGAACAAGGGCATTTTTTATCCATATTAGAAGAAACTTTGGGTGGTCTTAGGGTAATTAAGGCATTCAATGCGGAATCAAGATTCATGGAAACCTTCCAAAAATCAACAAAACGATTTTATAATTTTTCCAACGGATTGCTTAATAGACAAAATTTGGCTTCACCCACAAGCGAATTCTTTGGAATAGCCGCCATTGGAGTTATTTTATGGTATGGCGGTCAAATGGTTTTAGTCGATAAAAGCCTGCAACCTGAACTTTTTATAACTTATATGGGCCTAGCCTATCAAATACTGACCCCTGCAAAAGCAATCAGCAAGGCCTCTTACGGGGTCAAAAAAGGGAATGCCGCCGCCGAGCGCGTATTGGAAATCTTGGAAACGGAAAACCCAATTTCCGAAATTGAGAATCCGGTGTTAAAAACCGAATTTAACCAAGAAATTAAGCTTAGGAATATTTCGTTCAAGTATGAGGAAGAGTATGTACTCAAAAACTTCAACTTAACCGTACCCAAAGGTGCAACCGTAGCATTGGTGGGTCAATCCGGCAGCGGAAAAAGCACTATCGCCAATTTAGTAACCCGATTTTATGATGTCAATGAAGGTGAAATTACCATCGACGATACCAATATTAAGCATTTTTCCAAAAAGTCATTAAGAGGTTTATTGGGACTGGTAACCCAGGATTCCATTTTGTTCAATGATTCGGTAAAAAACAATATTCGATTAGGTAAGGAAAATGCCTCTGATACCGAAATTATGGAGGCCGCCAAAATAGCGAATGCCCACCAATTTATTATGGAACTACCCAATGGGTATGACACTAATATTGGGGATAGCGGCAACAAGCTTAGCGGTGGGCAAAAACAACGCCTTTCCATTGCGCGTGCCGTGTTAAAAAATCCTCCAATTATGATATTGGACGAGGCCACCTCTGCTTTGGATACCGAAAGTGAGCGCTTGGTACAAGATGCCCTTGAAAAGATGATGCGGAATAGAACCTCCATTGTTATAGCCCATCGCTTATCCACTATACAAAATGCAACGAATATTATAGTGTTGAGTAAAGGTGAAATTGTAGAGCAAGGTAGCCATGTAGAACTTTTAAGTAAAAACGGCACCTATAAGAAATTGGTAGATATGCAGTCATTGGGTTAATACTTTAACTTCAGGCCCAAGTCTTGAGCGATATCCTATTAATTTTTCACTTTCTGCTTCCGATAGCTAACAAATTAAACCTTTTCTTAATTTAGAAGTCAAAGTATAAAACGTTTTCGTTTGATTGCAGAAGAAACCTTAGTAAGGGAACTTAAAGCAAAGGAAACACAATCCTATGCTTTTGAGATACTAGTATCTGAATACAAGGAGCGTTTGTATTGGCATATACGAAGAATAGTTTTGAACCATGACGATGCCGATGATGTGCTGCAGAACACTTTTATTAAGGTGTACAGAAATATCGAAGGCTTTAAGGGGGATAGTAAATTATTTTCTTGGATGTACAGGATTGCGACCAATGAGGCCTTAAGTTTCCTAAAACAGAAAAATCAGAAACTTGGATTTACAGATGGTGAATATCAGAAGCGTGCGGCCAAAAATTTACAGGCCGACGTATATTTTGAAGGAGATGAAATTCAGTTGAAACTTCAAAAAGCCATTGCCACCCTCCCGAAAAGCAAAAGCTAATTTTTAATATGAAATATTTTGAGGATTTAAAATATGAGGAAATCTCAGAAATATTAGATACAACCGTTGGGGGCCTAAAAGCTTCCTATCATTTAGCCGTAAAAAAAATTGAAGGTTTTCTCAAAGAGGATTAAACCATTTAAACAATTGGGAGTCATATTTATAGAATGAAAGGGAAGAAGACAAATAAAAATCCATTTACTACTCCAAAGGGCTATTTTGATAGCTTTGAGGACAATTTATTGGATAAAATAAATAAGGAAACTTCCGGTATACCCAAAAAAGAAGGCTTTAATGTTCCCGAATCCTATTTCGACAGATTTCAAGAGAACATTATGACCAAGATAAGGGAAGAGGAATCCACTCCCAAGGTTATTCAATTCCTACCTATCTACAAATTTGTAGCTATTGCCGCCTCTTTCGCTGCAATGGTAGTTCTAGTCATAAGCATAGATTGGAATCCCGCTGAAAACTTAAATTTTAACGACTTGGCCAATTCTGATATAGAAGCCTATTTTGAAGATAACGAGTTAGACCTATCATCGGATGAAATTGCCGAAGTATTGCCATTAGAAGGTTATGAAATCAATGATTTCTTGGAGCCTCAAATGACAGAGGAAAACCTGTTGGATTACTTAAATGAAAATGTAGAAAGTTTTGAAGAATTAAACTTAGAAGACAATGAATAGAATAGTATTGACCTTATTTTTATTGTTCGCCCTTATGTCTTTTGGTCAGGATAAGTCAAAGGAAAAAATAAAGGCACTGAAAGTTGCCTTTTTAACGGAACAATTGGAGCTGACAAGCAAAGAAGCCCAAGAATTTTGGCCTGTTTACAATGAATACGAAGAAAAAAGACATGAATTAAGAAAAAAACAATGGGTTGAAATTAGGAGTAAACTCAAGGAACTAAATGGTATTAGTGAAGCTGAGTCCCAAAAACTTTTAAAAGCCTATATGGACATTGAAGAAGAAGAGGAAAAATTGGATAATGCCTTCTTAAGGGAGGTAAGCAAGGTTATTTCCGCCAAAAAGACCTTAATTCTTATGCGTTCCGAAGAAGATTTTAAAAGACAGCTAATAAAGCAATATCGTCATAATAAAGGTGGACGATAGACAAATCAATAAATTATAATAGGGAGATATAATCGCTTCCTTTTTTATTTAAAAGTCAATTTCGAAATTCGGTTCTTACCAGCCGCATACGCAACGGTATCGGAAAGAAATCGTACCGTATAAAATCCCTCATCACTGAGCTGTTTCCATTTTAATCCTCCGTCAAAAGAATAAACAATGCCCGTAAAACCAACAGCAACGATTCCTTTCCCATCAGAATTTGGAATGAATTGAATACAGCTTCTATAGTTAGGAAGCTCTCCTTCGGCTATCGATTTCCAGGAAAGACCACCGTCATTAGTAATTATTTTGTTCCCTTTATTTACTTCGGGTCGAGTGTAATCTCCTCCAATTGCAACTCCTAGATTTTCATCATAAAAATCAATAGAATAAATTCCTTGTGTAGGCACATCGTTCATCATAGGCGTAGTGACAACCTCCCATGTCTTTCCTTTATCCTTTGTATAATAAATCCTTCCTTCTGTGGTGGCTATCCACGCTTGATCACCCTTGACTTCTACATTAGTATTACTTGCTGCAAAAGCCCCTTCTCCTTCGATACCTTCGGGAAGCTCGGAACAAGAAATCTTACGCCAGGTTTTTCCCCCATCCCTGGTGATAATAATACTTAAACATCCCTCTACCGTATCCCCTACAGCGACACCTTCTTTATTATCCCAAAATGTCATGGAATCATAAAAAACGGCTTCTCCTTCCTCCTTGTAAACCAATTCCATTTTACCCTGACCACCTGTTTTATAAAGCAATGCAGGACTTCCAATAGAAAGCATGAAAAAATCGGATGATGTATGCCCAATCGCCCTAAAAGAAGGGGTGATAATATCATATTCCATGACATTCGTACGCACCTTTCCCGAAGAAATATCCACTGTTCCATATAAGCCATCACTTCCGGCAAAAGCCAATGTACTTTGGTCTAAAAATTCAATTGCCCTAATACTTGTGGAATCGACAAAAACATCCTCAATCTCTACTGAAGTAAATTCTGTTCGTCCTATTTTTTCAGAACAGGAAGCAAGTAACAGGAAAATAAAAAGAAAGGATAAGATGCGCATGTCTATAAAGTTTCTCAAAAATAAATGGAATCCCCACTAAAACAATACCTTTGCACCCTTAATTTTTTCTAATGAGGTTGCATAGAAACTTAGTGTTTGCAGTAATAGATGCATTGAACTTAATCTTTAATGAGGGAGAGTACGCCGATAAGGTTGTTCAAAAAGTGTTGAAGTTCGATAAACGCTGGGGAGCACGGGACTGAGGGTTCATTGCGGAAACCACGTATGAAATGGTTCGATACAAAAGGTTGTATGCCGAAATTGCCGAGGTGAAAGCACCTTTCAGTAGGCCCGACCTTTTTAGAATGTGGGCGGTATGGGCCGTTTTAAGCGGGATTAAATTGCCCGATTGGAAGCAGATTGAACCCACGCCCGAAAGAAGAATCAAGGGTCGGTTTGACGAACTTTCCAAAATTCGAAAATACAGAGAGGCCATCCCTGATTGGATAGATGAATTAGGGGTCGAAGCATTGGGGGAAGAACTTTGGACCCAAGAAATTGCTAAGTTAAATGAGCCGGCAGAAGTAATTCTAAGAACCAATACACTTAAAATCACCAAGGAAAAACTTCGAAAAAAGCTTTTGGATGAAGGCATCGTTACGGAACCTATTAAAGGATATCCTCTTGCCCTCAAACTTCCGGAACGTGCGAACGTATTCGTAACCCAAAGTTTTAAGGACGGTCTTTTTGAGGTACAGGACGCCTCATCACAATTAGTGGCTGAACTTTTGGATGTGAAACCAGGCCAGCGTGTCGTGGATACATGTGCAGGCGCGGGAGGAAAATCATTGCATTTGGCCGCATTGATGGAAAACAAAGGACAGCTGATCTCCATGGATATCTACGGGAGTAAGCTAAAAGAATTGAAAAGGCGTGCCGGAAGAAATGGAGCGCATAACATAGAACCTAGGGAGATTACCTCTACCAAGGTAATCAAAAAGTTATACGACAGTGCAGATAGAGTTTTAATTGATGCTCCATGTACGGGCCTTGGCGTTATTCGAAGGAATCCTGATACCAAATGGAAACTACAACCAGATTTTTGGATAAAATTACCAAGACCCAACAAGAGATCTTGAGAAGTTATAGTAAGATTGTGAAATCGGGAGGAAAAATGGTCTATGCCACTTGTTCCATACTACCACAAGAAAATAGTGACCAGGTCTCCTCATTTTTGGGTTCTGAAGAAGGTAAATCATATTCTTTGGTGAAGGAGAAGAAAATATTTGCCTCAAAAAGTGGATTTGACGGCTTTTATATGGCTCTATTGCAAAAAGAAAACAAGGTCTAGCCAAAGAGCGGTAATTGCTGATCTCCTTTGCTTTCAGTTTTTTTAGTTGCTGGTTTATCCTCCGGTTTTTGACCCCATTTTTTCATAGCAAGCACCACAGGCATAAGCGATTTACCTTTTGGGGTTATTGAGTATTCGACCCTTGGTGGAATTTCAGCAAACATCTTGCGCTCCAATATTTCTGATTTTTCCAATTCCTTAAGCTGCTTGCTCAACATTTGTTTGTTGATTCCATTAATATTTTTGAGCAGTGTTGAAAATCGATTGATTCCCATGGAAACTTTATATAAAATTATTGGTTTCCATTTACTTCCTATTTCCTCCATACAAGAGGTGACTGGGCAATTATCGGAAAGGTTACTCAAAACAATTAAGATTAGGATTTAAAAATAATTTTTTTCTTGACCTACCCAAAAATAAAACATCGGTCTAAAATATAGACCGATGTTTAAAACTATTTTACCTAAACCTACTATTCCTTCACCGTAGGGTATTCGACCCCTAATTGTTCCAAATAGGTATCATATTTGGTTTCATCATAATAGTATTTCTCCAAATCATCCCTAAATTGACCTTGCTTATCTGTGTTCAAATAAATAGGAGGCATATCGGTCTCAGTAATCATCGGTTTGTACGTGGTTTCCTTTTGCTGCACATTTTTAAAATAATCCCAAGCCCCTTCCATAAGTTCGGGCTTCGTTAAAAAATCCAAAATAGTCATAGCCTCTGCCTTGGCACCAGCAACTACTCCTTTGTGGGCTATGGGTGTTGCCATAGCGATAGCGTTACTCCAATGGTGTCCCTGGAGGCCTGGAATATTGGAAGGAAATCGCATCGTCACCGTGGGTACTTTCCAAGAAATATCGCCAATGTCATCAGAACCTCCACTTACAGGCTCCTCCACGGGAAGTCCTATTGGATCCAATTCGGTAGGTAAACCTTCAATTTTCTCGGAGCCTACCTCGGTTTGCACGGCTTTTGCTAAAGTTTGATCTGCTTCGACCATTGTGGTAGCCCCACTTGTTCAATGTTGTCATACATAGTTTCGGCAATCACCTTGTTATAATGTCTTGGCCAAGCAGTTCCCAATACCTTGGAGGTCATGGTAGTCCCCGTCATCAGGGCCGCTCCTTTGGCCATATCGTTGGCAAGGGCGTACATATCCATGATCCCTTCATATTTTACATCCCTAAAATAAAACCAAATCGCGGCTTTGGAGGGAACCACGTTCGGTTGGTCACCTGCATCCGTAAAAATAGAATGAGATCGTTTCAATGGATGTAGATGTTCTCTTTTATAATTCCAGGCGATATTCATTAACTCGGCAGCATCCAGTGCACTCCTTCCCCTCCATGGCGAACCGGCCGAATGTGCCGCCTCCCCTTCAAAGGCATACTCTACGGAAATTAAACCGGTACCTCTAGTAGATCCGTAGGATACTCCCAAGTTATTGCCTACATGAGTAAAAATACACATGTCTATATCGTCAAAAAGACCATCGCGAACATACCAAGCCTTAGCGGCTACCAATTCTTCTGCGATTCCCGGCCAAAGAATTAACGTTCCCCCAATATTCTCCTGCTCCATAATTTCCTTGACAGCTAAGGCGGACATAATATTTAAAGGATTTCCGGAATTGTGTCCCTCTCCATGTCCAGGTGCTCCCTCCACTATGGGTTTGTGATAGGCGACCCCAGGGTATTGGGAGGCTTTGGGGATACAATCTACATCGCTGCCCAATGCAATAACAGGACCTTCCCCATTACTCCATTTGGCAAACCAAGCCGTAGGTATACCGGAAAGGCCATATTCAATTTCAAATCCGTTTTCGGCCAAAATTCCGGTCAAGTACTTGGAAGTTTCAACTTCCTGAAACCCTAGTTCGGCAAAACTGAAAACTTTGTCCACCATTACCTGGGCCTTCTTTTTGTTGTCCTCTATAATGGTATTGGCCTCAGTTTTAAATTTCTCGATTTGTCTTTTAGAATACTTCTTCTGAGAATAGGTTGTCATAGCGCAGAAAAGGCAAATGACAACAGTACATAGTTTTTGAGTCATGATTGGTTTATTGATTTAGCTTGCAAAAAGGTAGTAAAATATTATATTCAAAAGGATAGTTTCACCCTATATTTATGCAACTTCAATTTTAAAAGCGAGGAAATAGAGTTTTGAGATTTTACGCGTATTAAAAATGATATTAATTCAATAATCAAAAGTTACTTTATGAGAGAATTCTCGGTATATCTAATTTTCCTTTTGTTATCATCTTGTTATTTGTTCAAGGGAAATGGCATTGACTATAAAATCATTAATAATTCGAAACACGAGATGAAGCAGGTAGTTTTCACAACATCTGAAGAGGTTGACAGCATCTTAATAGGCAATATAAAACCTAATGAAACTAAATCAGGGTTTCTAAGAATGCCGAATACGGAGACTGACGGGAGTTATGTACTTAAATACGTAAATAGGAACAACGAAAAGATGACTTATGCAGCTGGCTATTACACGAATGGTGGGTCATTAGATAGTTGGATTCGTTTTGAAACAAAGGAAGACACTACTTTAGTATCTACAGGTGATTACCCTTGAAAATCATTTTAGATATATCAACAATTTTGGTTGAAAACTGCCCAATGAATAGTACGGGTAATTAGGGTTAAAATCGTAATTTTGCATTTTCCATTTTTCAACAGAAACGTACCAATATGATTCACTTTTTTGGAAACCCGGCTACAAAAATTTTTGCCGTCCAAACAACACAGGAAATCACCTCTGAGAATGAGCAAAAATTAACTTGGTTGTTTGGAAACGAACCCAAAATAAACATGGCGTCACTGGACGCCTTTTTTGTTGGCCCCCGCGCTGCCATGATTACCCCATGGAGTACCAATGCAGTAGAAATAACCCGTAATATGGGAATTACGGATATCCTTAGAATCGAGGAATTCAATGCGGTTACAGAGGACTTTATCAATTTTGACCCTATGTTGTCTCAAAAATATAAGGGTATCGGTCAAAGTATTTATGATATAAATATACTTCCGGAACCCATTTTGGAAATCGAGGATATTGCAGGATATAACCAAAAGGAAGGTTTGGCCTTGAGCGATGAAGAAGTAACCTACTTAGAGGGGCTTTCAGAAAAAATGGGAAGAAGGTTGACAGATTCCGAAGTATTCGGTTTCAGTCAGGTGAACTCGGAACACTGTAGACATAAAATTTTTAATGGTACTTTTATTATTGATGGAAGAGAAATGCCATCAAGTCTTTTCAAACTGATTAAAAAAACCTCCCAGGAAAATCCAAATGATATTGTTTCTGCATATAAGGATAATGTAGCCTTTTTAAAAGGCCCGAAAGCCATCCAATTTGCACCGAAAACTGCGGATAAGCCCGACTTTTATGAAGAGCAGGCATTTGAATCCGTATTGTCCTTAAAAGCAGAGACGCATAATTTCCCTACTACCGTAGAGCCTTTTAACGGTGCCGCCACAGGTTCCGGAGGTGAAATTAGGGACCGTTTAGCAGGAGGCAAAGGTTCACTTCCATTGGCAGGAACGGCAGTTTATATGACGGCTCTTTCAAGACTGGAAAAAGATAGACCTTGGGAAAAAGGTATGCCCGAGAGAGAATGGCTCTACCAAACACCTATGGATATTTTGATAAAGGCATCCAATGGGGCTTCCGATTTTGGAAACAAGTTTGGTCAACCCCTAATTGCCGGTTCCGTATTAACTTTTGAACATGATGAGAAAGGCTCGGTCAATGGGCCATCAGCCGGAAGACTGGGATATGATAAGGTGATTATGCAAGCCGGTGGTATAGGGTATGGAAAAGCGGAACAAGCGTTAAAGGATACTCCAAAGAAAGGAGACAAGATTGTCATACTTGGTGGTGATAATTATAGGATAGGTATGGGTGGAGCGGCTGTTTCTAGTGCGGACACGGGTGAGTTTAGTGCTGCCATTGAATTGAACGCCGTTCAACGTTCCAACCCGTAAATGCAAAAACGTGCTGCCAACGCGATTAGAGGAATGGTTGAAAGTGACAATAATAGCATTGTTTCCATTCATGATCATGGAGCTGGTGGACACCTCAATTGTCTTTCAGAATTAGTAGAAGAAACTGGTGGTAAAATAGATTTAGATAAGTTACCCGTTGGAGACCCAACCCTTTCTGCAAAGGAACTTATTGGGAACGAATCCCAAGAACGGATGGGACTGGTTATTGGCGAGGAACATGCGGCACTTTTAAAAAGAATAGCGGAACGTGAACGCTCTCCCATGTATGAAGTTGGCGATGTTACCGGAGATGACCGCTTCACTTTTGAATCGAAAACTACAGGTGCCAAACCAATGGACGTGCAACTTGAGGATATTTTTGGAAGCTCCCCAAAAACCATCATGACGGATACTACAGTAAAAAGGACTTATAGTGAACCGGATTATTCCCTGGAGCATTTTCATGATTATTTGGAACAAGTTTTACAGTTAGAAGCCGTCGCCTGCAAGGACTGGCTAACGAATAAGGTAGATCGTTGCGTTGGTGGACGCGTGGCCAAACAACAATGTGCAGGGCCATTGCAATTGCCTCTAAATAATGTGGGGGTAATGGCCTTGGATTTTAAGGGAAAGGATGGAATCGCTACAAGTATAGGCCACTCCCCTATTTCTCGGATTGATAGACCCTTCGGCCGGAAGTAAAAATAGTATTGCAGAAGCTCTGACCAATATTATTTGGGCACCGCTAAAAGACGGATTAAAGTCAGTTTCTCTATCTGCCAATTGGATGTGGCCTTGTAAGAATGAAGGTGAGGATGCACGCCTCTATCAGGCCGTTCAGGCAGTTTCAGATTTTTCCATTGCCTTGGGTATCAATGTCCCCACAGGGAAAGATTCCCTTTCCATGAAACAAAAGTACAAGGATGGTGACGTCATTGCACCTGGAACTGTCGTCATTTCTGCAGCGGCAAGTTGTAATGATATTACCAAGGTGGTTGAACCCGTATTTCACAAAAGTGGAGGATCTATCTACTACATTAATCTTTCGAGAGATGCTTATAAACTAGGTGGTTCTTCGTTTGCGCAAGTAAGAAATTCTGTTGGCTCCGAAGCTCCGACTATTCAAAATGACGAATATTTTAAATCGGTCTTTGATCTAATTCAAACGTTGATCCAAAACGAACAGATTCTTGCTGGTCATGATGTTGCATCGGGCGGACTTATCACAACCCTTTTGGAAATGTGTTTTGCCGATTCCCATTTGGGAGCGGAATTGGATTTGACCGGACTGGGAGAAGCCGATACCATTAAATTGTTGTTTTCAGAAAATGCCGGTCTTGTCTTTCAGCTTCGGGACAACTTGGTTGAAAAATTGTTGGTCGATGCCAATATCGACGTGAAGAAAATCGGAACCGTGACCGATACGCGCGAACTGACCATAAAAAATGGGGGTATGGAAATGGGATTGAACGTTGATTCACTACGTGATACTTGGTTCAAGACCTCCTATTTATTGGATAATAAACAAACGGCCAAGGGACTCGCCAAAGACAGGTATAAAAATTATAAGAACCAGCCGCTGAACTTTAAGTTTCCAAGTACAGAGAGCATCAAACTTCCTAGCCGAAATCTAAACGAGGGACAAACCGGACCCAAAGCGGCCATTCTACGAGAAAAAGGAAGTAATTCCGAAAGGGAAATGGCCAACGCCATGTATTTGGCCGGGTTTGATGTGAAGGATGTACATATGACCGATTTGATAACAGGAAGGGAAACCTTGGAGGACATTCAATTTTTGGGTGCCGTAGGGGGCTTTTCAAATTCAGATGTTTTGGGAAGTGCCAAAGGATGGGCCGGAGCGATTAAATATAATGAGAAAGCCAATAAAGTAATAAAAGACTTTTTTGCACGGCCTGACACACTTTCCGTAGGTATATGTAATGGTTGCCAATTGTTTATGGAGTTGGATTTGATAAATCCGGACCATGACGTACACGGAAAAATGACCTATAACGATTCCCACAAACATGAGAGTAATTTCACTTCGGTAAAAATTCAGGAAAACAACTCGATCATGCTATCTACCCTTGCAGGTACCACATTAGGGGTTTGGATTTCACATGGGGAAGGAAAGTTTACCCTTCCCAAAAGTGAAAGTGAATATGCAATTGTAGCTAAATATGGATATGAGGGATATCCAGCAAATCCGAACGGAAGTGACTTCAATACGGCGATGCTTTGTGATAAGACGGGAAGGCATTTGGTTACCATGCCACACATTGAGCGATCTACATTCCCTTGGAACTGGGCCTATTATCCATCCTATAGGAACGATGAAGTTTCACCTTGGTTAGAAGCCTTTGTAAATGCAAGGAAATGGATTAAAAATAAAGGATAAATTGAAGAATATCCAAAAATTAAAAAAGGACTTGTTGTAAAACAGGTCCTTTTAAATTTACCACATTCACAATTATTAACAAGGTATTTTAATATTGCCTCTTTAAAATCCCAAGTTCTTTCAGTATTTTGCAATAAAGTTTTATAAACCGACTATGCAAAAAGTGACCCGCCTATTCGATTTTCCTTATTATCAAATGGAAAATCATCCCTTAGACAAAGCGTTGATAACAAAATACGATGGAAAATGGATTTCTACCTCCACACAGGAGTATATTGGTAAAGCGAATGGAATCAGCCGCGGGTTATTGAGACTGGGTGTAAAGCCAAACGATAAAATCGCCATCATATCCATGACCAATCGGACCGAGTGGAATATTATGGATATTGGAGTGTTACAGCTAGGTGCCCAAACGGTACCTATTTATCCTACCATCGCAGAGGAAGACTACGAATACGTCTTAAACCACTCGGAAGCCACCTATTGCTTTGTCTCCTGCGAAGAAGTATTGGCGAAGTTAAACACCATCAAATCACAATTAAAACATTTAAAAGGTGTCTATAGTTTTGATACTTTGAACGACTGCGATAGTTGGCAAAAAATACTTGACTTGGGAAAGGATGAATCCAATCAATCTGAAGTAGAAAAGTGTAAAGAACAGGTGAAGTCAACTGATTTAGCCACGTTAATCTATACTTCAGGAACTACGGGAAGACCTAAAGGCGTAATGCTATCTCACGACAATATTGTTTCCAATGTTATTGCAAGCGAAAAGAGGGTTCCCTTTAAAGCAGGTGCCAGTGCCTTGAGCTTCCTTCCGGTATGTCACATATTTGAACGAATGATACTGTACCTTTATCAATATTGTTGTATCGAAATCCATTTTGCCGAAGGTCTAGACAAAATCAGTGATAACATAAAGGAGGTAAAACCGAATGTCATGACGGTGGTGCCTAGACTATTGGAAAAGGTATATGACGCCATTATCGCCAAGGGAAGCGCCTTGACGGGTATCAAGAAAAAGCTCTTTTTCCGGGCGGTATCGGTCGGTCTTAAATTTGAACCTTATGGTGCCAATGGATGGTGGTATGAACAGCAATTAAAACTGGCCCGAAAGTTAATTTTCAGTAAGTGGCAGGAAGGCCTTGGTGGTAATCTGACAACTATGGTTTCCGGGAGTGCCGCCTTACAACCCCGTTTAAGCAGGGTATTTGGCGCGGCGGGTATTCCTGTGATGGAAGGCTATGGTCTTACCGAGACATCTCCGGTAATTTCGGTCAACCAGGAAAAAGATGGAGGCTGGAGAATTGGTACGGTTGGGAGAATCATAGACAAAGTGGAGGTAAAAATTGCCGATGATGGGGAAATACTGTGCAAAGGCCCCAATGTCATGTTAGGATATTACAAAGATCAAGAAAAAACCGATGAAGTTTTAAAAAATGGTTATTTCCATACCGGTGATATTGGTGAAATTGATTCCGATGGTTTTCTGAAGATTACAGACCGTAAAAAGGAAATGTTCAAAACCTCAGGTGGCAAGTACGTGGCACCACAATTATTGGAAAACCGTTTTAAACAATCACGATTTATAGAACAGCTAATGGTAGTTGGAGAAGGCGAGAAAATGCCAGCGGCCCTTATTCAACCAGATTTCGCATACTTGCACGATTGGGCTACAAAAAAAGGTATTACCATCCCTGAAAACTCTGATATTATTTTGAATCCCATAGTCCTGGAACAATATCAAACTGAGGTGGACCTGGCAAACGAACAATTTGCCAAATGGGAAAAAGTGAAACAGTTTAGGCTCACTCCGGATGTTTGGAGCGTAGAAGGCGGGCACCTTACTCCCACCATGAAGCTTAGAAGGAAAATTATCAAGGAAAAGTATATCAACCTATATAATGACATTTATGGCTATTGAGTATTAACCAATTAATAAACCTAAAATGGCCTTTGAAAAATACAGTACCGATCAACTAAAAAAGTTCAACAAAATTATTCTTGGAATCCTGATTTTTGGAGTTTTCACCATGTCGTTAATTATTGGTTTTGAATTGTCTAAATTGTCAAAAGGAGAAGAAATGAAGTTGATTTATTTGATCCCATCCGTAATTGCTCCGATACTAGTTGTCATTCCGTTGCTCTTCAGTGCTTTTATAAGTAATGAGTTAAAAAGGAGAAAAAACAGCGAGGGATAAATCCAATTCTACTCGAATCAAGACTTACTACATAAAACAAAAACATTTTAAAAATTTATTATGCATGCATAATAAATTTTTATATATTTGGTAACCAACTAAAAAACCCATGAAGGAAGTTACCATTGATTATGCCCTTCGAGCTACATGGCAGGCTGTTGCCCGATTGTATAACGAAGAGGCCAAACATTTTGATTTAACAATGGCTCTAGGTTTTACCTTATTAAGTATAGATCCCAAAACTGGGACTCCTTCAACTTCTTTGGGCCCCAAAATGGGTATGGAGGCTACAAGTTTATCTAGAATACTCAAAAGCATGGAGCAAAAAGGGTTAATCGAGAGAAAACCGAACCCGGCTGACGGGCGTGGCGTTTTGATACATTTAACGGATTTTGGTCTTGAGAAAAGAAAGGATTCCAAAGACGTTGTACTAAGGTTCAATGAAGTGGTTAAACATCATGTTTCAGAAGAAAAATTAAAGCATTTTTTTGAGGTTACAGAGGTCATCAACAAACTCATTTCTGATAAAAAAATATATACAAAAGACACATCAAACAAATAATACAGCTTAAGTCAAATGAACAAGCATATTAAAAAAGTAGCGGTAATTGGTTCTCGTATTATGGGAAGCGGAATCGCTTGCCATTTTGCCAATATAGGAGTAGAAGTATTACTTCGGATATTGTACCGAGGGAACTTACCGACAAAGAAAAAGCACAAGGACTTACATTGCAAGACAAGGTCGTACGGAACAGATTGGTAAACGATTCCTTGGCATCAGCCCTAAAATCCAAACCGTCCCCTATTTATCATCAAAAATTTGCCGATAGAATTACCACGGGTAATTTAGAGGATGACATTTCCAAGGTCGGAAAGGTCGATTGGATTATCGAAGTTGTTGTAGAACGCTTGGACATAAAAAAACAGGTTTTTGAAAACCTGGAAAAACATAGAACTCCTGGAACACTAATTACTTCAAATACTTCCGGTATTCCTATAAAGTTTATGAGCGAGGGAAGAAGTGACGACTTTCAAAAACATTTTTGTGGAACCCATTTTTTCAATCCTGCCCGCTATTTAAAACTGTTTGAGATAATACCAGGTCCTAAGACACTTCCTGAGGTTTTGGAATTTTTAAATGGCTACGGCGAGAAGTTTCTAGGAAAAACCTCCGTTGTTGCAAAGGACACCCCTGCATTTATAGGAAACAGAGTCGGTATATTTAGCATACAAAGTTTGTTCCATACGGTCAAGGAATTAGACATGACCGTAGAAGAAGTTGATAAATTGACGGGGCCGGTAATAGGTCGCCCCAAATCCGCCACCTTTAGAACCGTAGATGTCGTTGGGTTGGACACCTTGGTACATGTAGCGAACGGAATTTCCGAAAACTGTAAGGATGATGAGCGCCATGAGCTTTTTGCCCTGCCGGATTTCATCAAAACCATGATGGAGAATAAATGGTTGGGTAGCAAAACGGGCCAAGGCTTTTATAAAAAGGTAAAAGACGATAAAGGCAAAAGTGAAATCTTGACTTTAGATCTGGATACTATGGAATATATATCCAAGAAAAGTGCAAAATTTGGCACATTGGAATTGACCAAAACCATTGACAAGGTTGTGGATAGATTTCCTGTATTAGTTGCAGGCAAAGACAAGGCTGGAGAATTTTACCGAAAAAGTTTTGGTCAGTTATTTGCATACGTCTCACACCGGATTCCGAGAAATTTCAGATGAACTATATAAAATAGACGACGCCATGAAAGCCGGTTTTGGATGGGAGCATGATCCTTTCCGATTTGGGATGCTGTCGGCTTGGAAAAGGGATTGGAATTTATACAAGCTGAAAACCGGACCGCTGCATCTTGGGTAACCGAAATGAAGGACTCAGGTATCACTTCTTTTTATAGTGTGAAGGACGGTAATACCTACTATTATGATATTCCCAAGAAAGAAATGGTCAAGGTTCCGGGTCAGGATGCCTTTATCATTTTGGATAATATTCGTAAAACCAAGGAGGTCTTTAAAAATAGTGGTGTAGTCATAGAGGACTTAGGAGACGGAATCATAAACTGTGAATTCCAATCCAAAATGAATACTATTGGAGGGGATGTTTTGGCCGGACTGAATAAGGCCGTCGACATAGCCGAAAAGGATTTTCAAGGATTGGTTATTGGAAACCAGGCAGCAAATTTCTCCGTAGGAGCAAATATTGGAATGATTTTCATGATGGCAGTGGAACAGGAATACGATGAGCTCAATATGGCCATAAAAATGTTCCAGGACACTATGATGCGCATGCGTTATTCGGCAATACCCACTGTTTCGGCACCCCATGGGATGACCCTTGGGGGTGGCTGTGAACTATCGCTTCATGCGGATAAAGTAGTGGCTGCGGCAGAAACCTATATCGGGTTAGTGGAGTTTGGAGTAGGTGTAATCCCAGGAGGCGGTGGTTCCAAAGAATTTGCCATGAGAGCTTCGGATTCTTTCAGGAAGGGAGATGTAGAATTAAATGTATTACAGGAATACTTCTTGACGATTGGTATGGCCAAGGTCTCCACTTCTGCCTATGAAGCCTATGATTTAGGCATCCTTCAACACGGTAAGGATATCGTGGTGGTGAATAAGGACAGACAAATAGCAACTGCCAAAGAATATGCTAGGTTAATGGCGGAATCCGGATATACCCAACCACCCAAGAGAAAGGATGTAAAGGTCTTGGGCAAACAGGCTTTGGGCATGTTCTTAGTTGGAACGGATTCTATGGAAGCTAGCCATTATATCAGTGAACATGATAAAAAAATTGCCAATAAGCTGGCTTATGTAATGGCGGGTGGCGATTTATCGGAACCAACAATGGTAACGGAACAGTACTTATTGGATTTGGAAAGAGAGGCATTTTTGTCCCTCTGTACCGAAAGAAAAACCTTGGAACGCATCCAACACATGTTAAAAACAGGTAAACCACTTAGAAATTAAGAAATGAGGACAGCATATATAGTAAAAGGATACAGGACCGCGGTAGGAAAGGCTCCAAAAGGAGTATTCAGATTCAAACGAACAGATGAACTAGCTGCCGAAACCATCGAGTACATGATGAAGGAATTGCCGGGCTTGGATAAAAAACGAATTGATGATGTCATCGTAGGAAATGCAATGCCGGAAGGTTCTCAAGGATTGAACATGGCAAGATTGATTTCCCTAATGGGGTTGGACATCGTCGACGTTCCAGGGGTAACAGTAAACCGTTTTTGTTCCTCGGGAATTGAAACCATTGGAATAGCTACGGCGAAAATACAATCAGGAATGGCAGATTGTATAATAGCCGGGGGAGCAGAAAGTATGAGTGCCGTGCCCATGACCGGATATAAGACCGAGCTCAACTATGATTTGGTGAAGTCCGGACATGAAGACTACTACTGGGGCATGGGAAATACCGCCGAGGCGGTGGCAAGGGAATTCAATGTCTCCCGAGAAGACCAAGATGAGTTTGCCTATAATTCCCATATGAAGGCCTTAAAAGCACAAGCGGAAGACCGGTTTCAAGACCAAATAGTACCTATAGAGGTTGAGCAAACATATGTGGACGAAAATGGTAAAAAAGCCACCAAAAAATACACCGTAGCAAAGGACGAAGGATCCGTAAAAGGAACATCCCTGGAGGCACTGGCAAAACTACGACCAGTTTTTGCCGCCGATGGTAGTGTAACCGCTGGAAACTCTTCCCGGATGAGCGATGGTGCTGCCTTTGTGATGGTCATGAGTGAGGAAATGGTCAAGGAGCTTAACTTGGAACCCATAGCTAGATTGGTAAACTACGCTGCTGCCGGCGTACCTCCGAGAATTATGGGTATTGGATCCGTGGCAGCAGTACCCAAAGCTTTGAAACAGGCCGGACTAAATCAGGAAGATGTGGAGTTGATTGAATTGAACGAAGCCTTTGCATCGCAATCCCTAGCGGTCATCCGGGAATTGAAATTGAATCCGGATATAGTAAATGTAAATGGTGGGGCCATTGCATTGGGACACCCCTTAGGATGTACCGGGGCAAAATTGTCCGTACAACTGTTTGATGAAATGCGAAAACGTAACATGAACGGTAAATACGGAATGGTTACCATGTGTGTAGGTACCGGTCAAGGTGCCGCAGGAATCTATGAATTTTTGAATTAGAAAGAAAAAGCTATGAGCACAGAAACGAAACAGGAAATCCTTAGAGGAGGTCAATTTTTAGTAAAAGAGACCAATTGTGAAGACATATTCACCCTTGAAGACCTCAACGAAGAACAAAAAATGATGCGTGATAGCACCAAGGAATTTGTTGACCGTAAACTTTGGGCGCACTGGGAACGATTTGAAAAGAAAGACTACGCCTACACGGAAGAATGTATGCGTGAAGCTGGTGAATTAGGCCTTTTGAGTATCGCTGTTCCGAGAAAAATATGAAGGTATGGGCATGGGATTTGTATCCACCATGTTGGTATGCGATTACATATCAGGTGCAACCGGGTCTTTCAGCACTGCCTTTGGGGCACATACCGGTATCGGTACTATGCCTATTACGCTATACGGTACGGAAGAACAGAAACAAAAATATGTGCCAAAACTGGCTACAGGCGAATGGTTTGGTGCCTATTGCTTAACGGAACCAGGAGCAGGCTCGGATGCCAATTCAGGTAAGACAAAGGCCGTGTTATCCGATGACGGAAAATATTATAGCATTACCGGCCAAAAAATGTGGATTTCCAATGCGGGCTTCTGCAATCTGTTCATTGTTTTTGCAAGAATTGAGGATGATAAGAATATTACCGGGTTTATCGTGGAGAATGATCCTAAAAATGGAATAACCCTAGGGGATGAGGAAAAAAAGTTGGGTATCCATTCTTCCTCTACACGTCAGGTATTTTTTAATGAGACAAAGGTTCCCGTTGAGAATATGCTTTCCACACGAGGCAATGGTTTTAAAATTGCCATGAATGCCTTGAATGTAGGTCGTATTAAATTGGCAGCTGCATGTTTAGAGGCACAAAGACGCGTAGTGAACGAAGCTACAAAATATGCCAATGAAAGAATTCAATTTAAAACTCCGATAATAAGTTTTGGCGCTATTAAGGCAAAGATTGCAGATATGGCAACGAATACCTACGTAGATGAATCAGCCTGTTATCGTGCCGCCAAGAATATTGAGGATAGGATTGCCATTCGAGAAGCGGATGGTAACTCCCATCAGGAAGCTGAACTGAAAGGTGTGGAAGAATACGCCATAGAATGTTCCATTTTAAAAGTGGCAGTTTCGGAGCATGTACAGCACACCACCGATGAAGGGATCCGGATTTTTGGAGGCATGGGCTTCAGTGCCGATACTCCTATGGAATCTGCCTGGCGAGACGCACGGATTGCCCGCATTTATGAGGGAACCAATGAAATCAATAGAATGTTATCAGTAGGTATGCTCATCAAAAAAGCTATGAAAGGTCATGTAGATTTATTGGGTTCAGCTACTGCTGTAGGTGAGGAACTAATGGGAATACCTTCATTTGAAACTCCGGATTATTCAGAATTGTTCGCTGAGGAAAAAGACCTATTAAAACGATTGAAAAAAGTGTTCTTAATGGTTGCCGGAAGTGCTGTTCAAAAATTTGATCCTGAATTGGAAGAACACCAGCAATTATTAATGTCGGCTTCGGATATATTGATTCAAGTTTATCTTGCTGAATCGGCTCTTTTAAGAACAGAGAAAAACGCCAAACGTTTTGGTGAGGAGGCTCAAGCGACGCAAATTGCAATGTCCGAGACTCTATTTATATAGGGCCACGGAGATTATCATCCGAGAAAGGTAAGGAGGCCATTGTTTCCTTTGCCGAAGGGGATGAACAGCGAATGATGCTTATGGGACTCAAACGTTTTACAAAATATACCAATAACCCAAATGTGGTAGCGTTACGCACTCAAATTGCGGATAAAGTAGCTGCAGACCAGGGTTACACCTTTGACTAATTCAGATTGCCCTTTTGTTTTGTTAGACAGAAGCAAAACCGCTCCTTATTGGGGCGGTTTTTTTATTTGTAGAAATTATGGGAAGCAGCTAATTTTGATGAATGACAAACAAACTTTTACAAAAGGTCTATTCGCCGGTATTCTTTCAAGAAAAAGGGTATCGGTTGGTTGATGAGTTAACTGCCCATTTAAATGACAAATTAAATGAGGATTCAGATAAAGCCATACACTGGAACGACCCTGAACAAGAGTTACTATTTTGGAAGGAGTTTTTGATAAATGGTAATGAAAATGATCTTTTCAAAACGATTACCGAGCGCACCACGTATGTACATCATCCACACTATATAGGTCATCAGGTAAGCCCGGCAGCACCTATCACAGCCCTTACCGGCATGATCAGTTCCTTATTGAACAATGGGATGGCGGTATACGAAATGGGGATGTCCCCAAGTGCCATAGAAAGGGTAGTTACAGATATCCTTTGCGAAAAAATAGGATGGAATTCAGAAGCTCGTGGATTTTTGACCTCCGGAGGTACCTTGGCGAATCTGACAGCCCTTTTGGCAGCAAGAAAGGCAATATCAAAAGAAAATATTTGGAACGAGGGCATGAGCAGACCCTTAGGCATTATGGTAAGCGAGGAAGCCCATTACTGTGTGGATAGAGCCGCAAGAATCATGGGATTGGGAGAGAAAGGAATCATTAAAATACCCTGTACCAAATCCTTTCAAATGGATACTTTGGTTTTGGAAGAAAAATATAAAGATGCAACGAATAAAGGTATTTCTATCTTTGCTATAGTGGGAAGCGCTCCTTCAACGGCGACAGGCATTTTCGATGATTTGGAGGCTATTGGGAACTTTGCAGAAAATCATGGCTTATGGTTTCATGTGGACGGTGCCCACGGCGGCGCAGGTATCTTTTCCAAAAAATATAAACATACATTAAGAGGAATAGAAAAAGCGGATTCAGTGGTCATCGATGGACACAAAATGATGATGCTACCTACTATCACCACTGCCCTACTATTAAAAAACGGTATCTATGCCCATGCAACCTTTAGCCAAAAAGCAGACTATTTACTAACCGATTCCGACCATGAAGACTGGTACAATTCGGGTAAAAGAACTTTTGAGTGCACCAAGACGATGATGAGCATACATTGGTATACCATGCTTAAGTTTTATGGTGAGGAAGTCTTTGAAGCTTATGTAAACCAGCTTTATGATATGGGGTCGGCATTTGGTGAAATAGTCAATAACCATACTTCGTTTGCATTGGCCGTTACCCCAATGGCAAACATCGTATGTTTTAGATTTGTAGATTCAAGCTTATCCCAAGACCAATTAAACGAGTTAAATGCCAAAATACGCCAACAACTCTTGGAAGATGGCGAGTTCTATATTGTACAGACCAAGTTAAGGGGTTGGCACTATTTACGTGTAACCGTGATGAATCCCTTCACAACGGAAGAACATTTTCAAAAGCTATTGAAAAAGATAGAAGGTATTGCCAAAAAACTAATTTCACCGTAATTTATAGCTTACTGATAGAGGCCAATACCTGTTCCTCACTTTCCTGTCTTGAAAAATTAATAGCACATTCGATCAAGGCTAGATGTGAGTACGCTTGAGGGAAGTTGCCTAACAATCTTTTAGTCTTAAAATCAATATCTTCACTAAATAGACCTAAATGGTTACTATAGGACAAGAGCTTATCAAAATGTTTCATCGCCTTTTCCTCCTCCCCAATTTTGAATAAACTATTGATAAACCAAAACGTACAAATGGTAAAGGATGAGGATGGTAAGCCAAAATCGTCTTCGTTCTTGTACCGATATAACAAACCATTATTACTAAGTTCCCTTTCCACGGCATGTACTGTGTTAACAAACTTTGGGTCTTTGGCGTGGATAAATCCATAGGATTCCATCAGCAATACGGAAGCATCCATATCCGTGGAACCATAGGATTGGGTAAAGGCATTTACCTCCGGGTTCCAAGCATTGGCGTGAATATCGTTTTTTATTTCCTGTTCCAGTTGTGTCCACTTTTCCAACTTGTGGGTTTTTCTGAATAATCTGCCACCTTAATGGCTCGGTCAATGGCCACCCAACACAATACTTTTGAGAATGTAAAATGCCTATCCTCTGTCCTAAATTCCCATATGCCCTTGTCTGCCTCTTTCCAGTGATGTGATACGATCCAGACGATACCTTTGGTAATGCCCCATAAATCCTCACCATTTTCGGTGTCATTACTGTATTTGGACAATTGTTCATAAATAACATCCATGAGAATGCCGTAAATATCGTTTTGCCGCTGTTTATAGGCCGCATTCCCTATACGAACCGGTTTAGACCCTTTATAACCTGCTAGATGGTCCAAGGTTCGTTCCGTAAGCTTCTTCTCTTTATTGATGCCATACATAATCTGCAGTTTCTCATCCTTATCGGGAATAAGATCTACGATAAACTGTAAATATCTTTTGGCAACGTTCCTGTGGCCCAACTCCCCAATGACCTTTATGGCCATGGAGGCGTCACGTATCCAACAGAAGCGATAGTCCCAGTTACGCACCTCTCCTATAGTTTCCGGTAAGGAGGTAGTTGCCGCGGCCAAAACGGCGCCGGACTTATCGTACGTCAACAACTTTAGCGTGATGGCACTTCTACTTATTTGGGAATTATACTTTCTATAATTAGGGGTCCTACTGCTCCAATTCAGCCAATATACCTTGGTTCTCTCCAATTCGGTATACATTTTACGTACCGTAGGCTGAAACAACTTTTCATTATAACCCAAAAGAAAGTAACCGTCATCCTTGACCTCGATTTCCCTGCCTTCTACAACTGCATTTTTATTGAAAGAGGTATACAGGAAACAGGTATCGAATTTTTCGCCGTGGGTAAGACTTACAATGAAGTTCTTCTTTACATAGGTCTCTGTTTTCCCATGGGCATATTCCAAACGTGGATTGTATTTAACTTTGAACTTGGGCCTTCCACTTATATGCTTGACGAATCTAACCAATTCGGAGGAGCATTATAACCCCCGCCCGCTTTTCTATATCTTGGCATAAAATCACGAATTTCGAATACGCCTTCACTTGAGGAGAAGTTCGTTATCAAAACAGCCGTATGTTTTTTATAGCGCTGCTCTATGGTATAGGAATCATCGACCAAAATTTCAAAACTACCTCCGATTTCCTCATCCAAAAGTTTGGCAAAAAGTGAAGAGGAATCGAATTCCGGCAAACAGCACCAATCTATAGATCCATTTTTTGAAACCAATGCCGCACTTCGGCAATTCCCAATTATTCCGTAGTCTAAATTATTCATTCAACAAAAATCTTGATTCATTTGGGCTTTCAATTGCTATTGCCCTTCTTTTTCCCGAAATTGAGGGAAATTAAATTTATTTCAAAGCAAAAATTGCTATTTATGGCCAAAACTATCATAATCTCAAATAGACTCCCAGTACAATTACAAATTAGCAATGGAACCATTACAGCGATACCAAGTGTGGGTGGACTTGCTACCGGAATGAAATCCGTCCATTCGGGAGGCGATAGCCTTTGGATAGGTTGGAGCGGCCTGACGGACGAAGAAACACCGGATGAATTGGAATCCCAAATAGACGATGCCTTGGCCGAGCATGGATCCTCTAAGGTAAAGCTCACCCAAAATGAAGTCGACGGTTTTTACTTTGGATTTAGCAACCGCACCGTTTGGCCCCTATTTCATTACTTTATGGAGTATTCAGAATTTGAATGGGAGAGTTGGGAAATTTACAAAAGCGTCAACCAAAAATTCGCCGATGCCATTTTGGAAAAAGCCGATAATGACGATGTTATTTGGGTTCATGATTATCAATTGATGTTGGTACCACAAATGGTAAGGGAAAAACGTCCGAATGTTTCCATAGGATTCTTTCTACATATCCCCTTTCCATCCTTTGAAATATTCAGGACATTGCCATGGCGAAAAGAAGTTTTGGCAGGGCTTTTGGGCTCGGACCTCATCGGTTTTCATACCTATGATTATGAACGCCACTTTTTAAGTTCGGTACGCAGGCTTTTGGGTCCGGAAGTAAGTTTTAATGATATTTATTTGGATGACAGAGTCATTAAAGTTGACTCATTCCCTATGGGAATAGATTATAAAAAATTCAGCGAAGCAGCAAAGGAACATGCACAACGTGATGAGTCTAAAAAATCCGAATTACAAAAAAGACTTGATACACATAAGGAATCCACCCCCGATGCGAAATTCTTTCTTTCCATTGACAGATTAGACTACACCAAGGGTATCGCGAAGAGATTGAACGCCTTTGAATACTTCTTGAACAAGTATCCACAATACAAGGAAAAGGTCCGCTTAATTATTCTTGCGGTGCCCTCAAGATCCAATGTGCCCCAATATCAATTGCTGAAAAAAGAAATAGATGAGCTGGTGGGGCGCATCAATGGAGAGCTTTCTACCGTAAGTTGGACCCCTATTTGGTATTTTTATAGATCGATGCCCTTTGATAATCTCATTGACCTATATACAACCTGTGATATTGCTTGGTTGACCCCTATTAGGGATGGAATGAATTTAGTGGCCAAAGAGTATATAGCCACAAGAACGGACAAGACCGGCGTGTTGATATTGAGTGAAATGGCAGGCTCCGCCAATGAAATGAACGAATCCCTTTTAATAAACCCCAATAACTTTGAGCAAATTGCGGATACCTTGGACAAGGCTATCAATATGCCCAAAGAGGAACAACAGCAACGTAATACCCTTCTCCGGAAAAGGCTTGAACGTTACAATGTGGAGAAATGGGCCAATGACTTCATGAACTCCCTGCTCAACCAAAAGGAGAAAGATCGTACCTATATTTCCAGAAGGCTATCGGTAGATTTGATGAATACAGTAATGAAAAACTACAAATCGGCCAATAAACGACTTGTATTCTTGGATTATGACGGAACCTTGGCTGGATTTCATAAAGATCCCCAAATGGCTAAACCAGATGAGGAGTTGTACAAATTGCTAGACGAAATTGCGGCTCAGGAGGATACAGATATGTATCTGATAAGCGGAAGGGACAAGGAAACCTTTACCAAATGGTTTATGCACAAAGAGTATAATATGATTGTGGAACATGGAGTTTGGATTTCCCGAATGGGGAAGACTTTAGAATGCTGGAAAAGGTAAAAAAAGATTGGATGGAAAAAATACATCCGGTCTTGGATTCTTTTGTCGACAGAACTCCTGGAAGTTTTATCGAGGAGAAAAACTACTCCCTGGCATGGCATTATAGAAATACGGATCCTGACTTTGGCCAAAAACGTGCTGTAGAACTGAATACGGTACTCACCAGTTTGATTGCAAATGATGATCTCAGTGTTTTAAACGGTAATAAGGTCATGGAAATCAAAAGTAGCAACGTAAATAAGGGCAGGGCATCCATGCGGGTGTTTTCTGAACATGATTACGATTTTGTATTTGCCATTGGGGATGATTGGACGGATGAATTTATGTTCCAGGAATTGCCCGAAGATGCCATTACGGTTAAGGTTGGAAGGCAAAAAACCCACGCAAAATACTTTGTGGACAATACAAAAAATGTAAGGGACATTTTAGGCCGATTTGCGGACATGCATTAAAATGGAACCTTATGAAATACGAATGAGTCGGTTATTATTTTTTTCGTTACTCTCTTTAATTTTTTCATTAAAATGTGTATCTCAGCCTAGTACGGAGGTATTTCGGCGGATTTGGAATGGACAGATGGTGCTATCAAAATCGGGGAACCCAAAAATATTTCCAACAATGAAGGCTATGACAATCAACCTTCCTTTTATGATGACGACCGAATACTTTTTGCTTTCACCCGAAACGGACAAACAGATATAGCACTTTACCATATTAATTCCGAATCAAAATCGTGGATCAGCAATACTCCAAATGGGGGTGAATATTCCCCTTTGAGAATAACAGGTCAAGAAGATATTTCCGCTATTAGGTTAGACAATGATGGGCTTCAAAGATTGTATAAGTATGACTTTAAGACTGGTCAAGACCAAGAACTTATTTCCGATTTAAAAGTAGGGTATCATGTATGGTACAACGACCATATTATTGTATGTACCGTTTTGGTTGAAAACCGAATGGATTTGGTTGTCGTAAACCTCCAAAACAATACCCGCTACACCATGCAAAAAAATGTGGGCAGGTCGTTACACAGGATTCCCCAAACGGAGCTGATCAGTTATATTTCAAAGGAAAACGACACGACCATGATAAAATCCATGCATCCCATTTCCGGGACAACAACTAACATTGTAGGGTTAATCGATCCATCGGAAGATATTTGCTGGATTCAAAGCGGGACCATTATAACAGGGTATGAAAATAGTTTACTAAGTTTTGATTATAACAAGGGCACATCCTGGAAACAGCTACACACCTTCGATAAAAATGAAATTACTAAAATTTCCAGACTGTCCATCAATCCAAATGGAAAAAGATTAGCCTTTGTTAGCGAAGATCCCAAATACAAAATTGTTCAAAAACAGGTGGAATCCTATAATTCGGGCGATTTAGAGGCCTTCGTTAATTGTTATGATGAAAATGTGGTAGTTCAAAATTTTCCGGCAGACACCCTATATCTCGGACATCAAAAAATGCGGGAGAACTATGGGAGCCTGTCCCCGGATAACAAGAAATATGACGTAGAAGTTGTAAATCGAATCACCGTGGGAAATTTTGTAATCGACCATGAAAAAGTCACGGGGGGAGAAAGTATTTCTAATCAAGTGGCAATATACGAGGTGGCCGACCGAATTTCGAGCATGACCTTTATTTTTGAGAATGGCACCGAACCTGACCCTGAACCCATAGTTCAAGAACAGTTGGAGGCCTATAATAAAAGGAATATCGAAGCATTTATGGCAACCTATTCGGACGATGTTAAACTCTATAACTTTCCAAAAATCCTAGCTACGGAGGTCCTAAGGAAATGCGAAAAGGCTATGACGGATTTTTTAAATCGACTTCAGACTTGCATTGTGAAATAAAGAACAGGATGATTATTGGTAATAAAGTTATAGATGAAGAAGAGGTTACGGCCAATGGTAATACCTTTTCTGCCGTAGCCATTTATGAGGTTGAGAATGGAAAAATAGCCAAGGTCACTTTTGTAAGATAAAAAAGTATTGCAGCCAAAACCACACATTCTTCCAACCGTCATTATTGCTCAGTTTGCATGCACCTCCCCCTGGTTCGCGGGGAATACCATTATAGATGAATTAATAATAAAAACAGGTCCGGGGAAGGAAATCATAGGATGGGTGCTATCATCTGTCCAGTTGGGTTTTATTATAGGTACTCTCCTATTTGGACTTTTAATGATTGTTGATCGTCTAGCACCGTCCAAAGTTTTCATGATTTGTGCATTTTGTGCCGCGTTATCCAACCTTATACTCATTTTCCCAAACCTTACTTCTTATACCCTATTATTTGCAAGATTTAGTACTGGATTCTTTCTGGCTGGTATATATCCCGTTGGGATGAAAATTGCGGCTGATTACTATGAAAAAGGCTTAGGAAAAGCTTTAGGTTTTCTTGTTGGCGCCCTTGTACTAGGTACCGCCTTCCCCTATTTGTTAAATGGAACGGATTGGGGGAAGAATTATGAAATAGTTATACAAGTAACAACTTGGATAACAACTCTAGGTGGTCTTTTGTTGTACTTGTTGGTCCCAAACGGACCATTTAGGTTGCCTAGCAAACGAATTCAATTAGATGTGGCACCCAAACTTTTTAAAAACATAAGATTTAAAAAGGCGGCATTAGGTTACTTTGGGCATATGTGGGAACTCTATGCATTTTGGGCCTTCACACCAATAGCCATTTCATTTTACAACTCTATTACCGGAAGTGAAATTTTAGTGCCTTTATGGACAGGCATCATCATTGGTATTGGTAGTGTTTCATGTGGTCTAGGAGGAATAATATCCGAAAAAATAGGTAGTAGAAAAGTAGCTGTAAGAGCACTTATCATATCCGGAATATGCTGCCTTCTCTCACCTGTTTTGTTCAAACTACCTCCAGTACAATTTTTAATGGTTTGGTCTTTATGGGGTTTTGCAGTGACTGCAGATTCCCCACAATTATCCAAATTAGTGGCCGTATCCGCCACTGGCGAAATAAAAGGTACAGCACTTACCTTAACCACTTGTATAGGATTCGGTATAACTATTGTCAGTATTCAACTGCTTAGCTACTTACAGCACATCATTGGCATCAACTATTTGTTTTTAGTATTGGCCGTATATCCAGCGCTGGGAGTTTGGCATCTTATTAGACTTAAAAACGTTTAATTTTTAATACTTTTAGGAACACTACAAATGAAATTAGAAATGAAAAAATTGCTACTTCTAGGTCTGTTGACCACTACTCTAACTTTATCAGCCCAAACTGACCAACGCATCTATGACATCATTAATGCCGT
Source organism: Maribacter litopenaei (assembly GCF_025244665.1). Taxonomy (GTDB): domain Bacteria; phylum Bacteroidota; class Bacteroidia; order Flavobacteriales; family Flavobacteriaceae; genus Maribacter; species Maribacter litopenaei. Next base: position 2,077,056 of record NZ_CP104205.1, read on the forward strand.
CTCCGCGGACCGCATAGAAAACGATATCACCAAACTGGCCAATTTTGGCACTCGACATACCTTGAGCGATACGGTTTCACAGACCCGAGGAATAGGGGCCGCCCGGAGATGGATAAAATCGGAATTTGAAAAGACCTCGCAAGCTTGTAATGGCTGTTTGAATGTCTTTTATCAAAAAGACTTGGTAAAAAAAGGTGCCAATCAACGCATTGTGCATGATGTGGAAGTCGTGAATGTCCTGGCCATTCAAAAAGGCACGAAATACCCTAATCGATACATTATTATGAGCGGGGATATTGATTCCCGCGTAAGCGACCCTACTAACTTTACAGATGATTCTCCTGGGGCAAACGACAATGCCAGTGGTATGGCCGGCACCTTGGAAGCTGCACGGGTACTTTCTAAATATACTTTTGAGAATAGCATAATATATATGGGGCTTTCCGGCGAAGAACAAGGACTTTTTGGCGGTGGGGGCGTTGCCCAATACGCCAAGGACCAAGGTTGGGAAATCATTGGTATTTTCAATAACGATATGATCGGTAACATTAAAGGGGTAGATGGAATCGTAAGCAATGTAGATTTCCGTATTTTTTCCGAACCCGTTCCTCCCAATGAAACTGAGGAACAAAGACGTGCGAGAAGATTTTATGGTGGCGAAGTTGATGGTATTTCCGGACAATTGGCACGCTATGTACATAAAAATGTAAAAACCTATATGCCGAGAGATGAACCCAATGATGATTTATCGCTTAGATCGTTTTGGTCGTGGAGGGCATCACAGGCCCTTTAATGACGCAGGATTTGCCGGTATTAGAATTATGGAAGCACATGAAAATTATACCCAGCAACATCAGGATATACGAGTTGAGGACGGCATAGCTTATGGCGATGTGCTGGAACACGTAAATTTTGACTATGCAGCCAAGCTCACCGCCGTAAATGCGATCAACCTTGCTTCTTTGGCATGGGCACCACCGGCACCTAAAGAGGTAAAGATTGGAGGAATTGTACAACCTTCGGCAAAATTTCAATGGAGCAAAGTGGATGGGGCCAAAGGCTATAAAATCTATTGGAGGGATACCACCTCCCCTACTTGGGATAACAGCAGGTATGTAGGTGATGTTACGGAATTTACCTTGGAAGGTATAGTCATCGACAATTACTTTTTTGGCGTATCGGCAGTAGGTGAAGACGGATTTGAAAGTCCAGTCGTATTTCCCAACGGGATTTTTAGATAATCATTCATAAAAGATAGAATTTAATTGATATGAAAGATTTTAGTATACCGCTATTTTTTTGGCAAACTTTTTTGCTGGTTCTAATTGTCCTGGTAATTTTTTTCGCAATACAATTTTTTCGAAAAAGACTTAAGTAATATAACATCCATGAAGAAGCTATTTCTTTTTTTCTATTCTCCTGACTTACTATTTTTCCTTTGGCCAAAGCTTTACCGAACAAGACACCCTTAGAGGAAGCATTACCCCGGAAAGAGCTTGGTGGGACCTTAATTACTATCATTTGGATATTTCGGTAGATCCAGAGGAAAAATATATTTCAGGTACCAATACCATTCGCTATAAGGTATTAAATAACAATCAAGTGCTTCAAGTGGATCTTCAACCTCCCTTGAATATTGATAATATCACCCAAGATGGAAAAACCCTGTCTTTTGAAAGCAAAGGAAACGCGCATTTTGTAAGGCTCGAAAAAATGCAAAAAGAGGGGGATTTTAACGAAATCGTTGTTCATTACTCCGGCCACCCAAAAGAAGCGGTCCGGGCTCCATGGGACGGCGGCTTTTCATGGAAAAAAGATGAAAACGGGAAACACTTTGTTGCTACTTCTTGTCAAGGCCTAGGTGCCAGTGTCTCGGTGGCCCAATACGACCATATGTATGATGAAGTGGACAGTATGCTTATCAGTGTTCAAGCACCGAAGGGATTGATGAACGTTTCCAACGGTCGTTTAAGAAAAGTTGACGAGAACACGAATACGTATCATTGGTTTGTATCCAGTCCCATTAACAATTATGGGGTCAATGTAAACATTGGGGACTACGTTCATTTTGGGGAATCCTATAAAGGGGAAAAAGGAAAACTGGACATGGACTATTACGTGCTAAGGGACAATTTGGAAAAGGCGAAGGAACAGTTCCAACAAGCACCCAAGATGATGGAAGCCTTTGAGCATTGGTTTGGGCCCTACCCGTTTTATGAGGACTCCTTCAAACTGGTAGAAGTCCCCTATTTGGGTATGGAGCACCAAAGTTCCGTTACCTATGGAAATCAATATGGCAATGGCTATTTGGGCCGAGATCTCTCCGGCACTGGTTGGGGACTGAAGTTCGATTATATTATCATTCACGAAGCGGGACATGAATGGTTCGCCAACAACATTACTTACAAGGATATTGCCGATATGTGGGTTCATGAAGGATTCACTATGTATTCCGAAAGTCTTTATATAGAATATTATTATGGTAAGGAAGCGGCTGCCGAATACCTATTGGGAATAAGGAAAAATATTAGAAACGACCGACCCTTAATTGATCCATACGATGTAAACAAAGCAGGTTACGGGGATATGTACAACAAAGGAGCCAATATCCTGCATACATTCAGGCAAATCATGGACGATGATGAAAAGTGGCGAGCCACCCTTCGCGGACTTAATGAAGAATTCTATCATGAAACCGTAACTTCCAAACAAATTGAAAATTATTTGGATGATCAGGTCGAAGGGGATTTTGGAACCTTTTTTGACCAATACCTGCGAACGGCAAATATTCCTGTTTTTGAATATGAAATTCAGGATGGTATTTTTAAATATCGATATACCAACGTAATAGATGGTTTTAAAATGCCATTAAAAATTAAGTTGGATGGCACTCCGTATGGATTATCCCATCTGTCGATTGGCAACAAAAAAAGATTGAAGGAAACGATATACAGGTGAACCTCAATTTTTATGTGGAAATTAATAAAGTATAGTCGATAACGTCTCAGACCAAATCTGGGATAGCTGACAAATATCATATTCACTAAGCTGACCGTTTAGCTAAATTGCTCATTGTTTGAGGAAATACAGAATCATTGTTTTAAATACCAATTAATCAAAATGAACAACATCCCTGAAAAAATATCTGAACAACTTAAAGAAAGCCCTATAAATTGGAAAAACGTTTTGGAAGCAACCATCTCACATTTCGATTGCTCTACCGGAACTTTGCACTTTTTAAAACCGGGTACTTCTATTTTGGAACTCCAAGCCCAAAAAGGCATTCCGGATTTTTTGTTACCTAAAGTATCTGCAATTCCCATTGGCAAGGGAATGGCTGGTATTGCAGCAGAACGAATGAAACCCGTTGAAATGTGCAATTTACAAACGGACGAGTCCGGTGTAGCAAGACCGGCCGCTAAGGAAACCAAAGTAGAAGGTTCACTGGCCGCTCCCTTACTACATCAAGGCAAACTTTATGGAACCATAGGTATCGCCAAACCTGTTCCCTATGATTTTACCGAAGAAGAAATTTCCTTATTAATGACAATAGGTGATGCCATTTGTCAAAAAATAAACTAGAGGTTCCAAAATCCTATTAGCAACCATAATATAAAAAAGCCCGCTTGATAAGCGGGCTTTTTGTTCAATATTAGAGTTATATAAATAATTACCTAAACATAGCTCCCGTAAGGGCTATAGCTGATAGTTCCTTTCCTTCCTCGGCCTTATAGGTTACATAATATGGGCCATCACCAGCTACACCAGTAAATAGGGATAGAAATCGGGTTCCTTGCCCTCCAGTTTGTGCTGGCATAGTGGCTTCACCAACTACCGGACCATCGGGAGTATTCTCATGAATTTGGAAGTCGAAACTTAAATTAGGTGCACTTTGCCATGCGGCGGTTAAGGTAAGGGCATTTACACCTTTTAAAGATGTATTTGCCAACTCCAACCAACCACTCTCCGCATTAAGTAGCATTAAATCCATCCCTCCAAAAGCCATTGCCTGCATATTGTTGGTCTTTAGGTCTTCCGTAAGTTGAATCGTGCTACTTGGAATAGCAACGGATTTAGACCCTGTCAATGGAATTGTACCCTCGGCACCTTCATCCGTATAGCTTGCCGTAATGACCAACATGTTTCCTGGCGCAGAAGATTCTGCCGTGATGGTTCCTTTTGTTGGTAAAGACCTTTCTTCCTCTTGATCGCCTGCCAATGAAAGAATATAAAGTCCAATCTGTCTAGATTCATCTGAAGTAATCTTTGGGTGTGCAGGCATGGTAACCTCGCCCCAAACACCACTACCACCGGTTTTAATCCTGGTCTGTAGATAACTTAGGGCATCCCTTCTCTCTTTATATTTTTTGGAAACATCCATATAGTTCGATCCAATAGATGCCTCGGCTTCCTTATGGCATGTCTTACAATCCATGGATTGTGTCAGCGCCTTACCGGTAACGGCAGCAGAAACCTGTTGGTGTCCTAGGTTCATGGCAACCTTGTCCATTCCTTCCAAATAATCAACACTTACGAAAATATTACTCTCATCCACGCTGCCACCATCTCGGATCCGTAACACTTACCTCATAGTCGATTTTTTGACCTGGAAGGTAAAATGCTGGTTGTCCTCCTTTTAATTCTATGGTCACTTCAGGTCTAGAGTTTCCGGCTACTATACTGGTACTTTCGCTAACTGTAGCTTCTCCCTTATCATCCGTAACGGTCACATTTAAATTGAAGGCTCCGGCCTCGGCGTAAGAATAACTTACAGAAGGCTCCGTAGTTTCCTTAGTTTCACCGTTCCCAAAATCCCACTTATACGTAACCGTGTCACCTTCTCTATCGCTTGCTTCTACGGTTGCATTAATTGTCAAAGGAGTCTTTCCTGAACTCATCTCAACTATCATATTGTCAATTACAGGTGGTCTGTTACCACCATTGTATTGAATATAGGACAAACCGGAATTGGCATTTTGGGAGAACCATCCACTACCATATTCCAGTAAATAGACCTTACCATTTGGTCCCATTTCCATATCTATAAGGTTGTTTAACTTTACATCCGGAGCAAAGGGTTCCATACGGTTAAAGCTACCATCTTCTTTAAGATGAACGGCAAACATCCAACCACGCATCCAGTCATATATGATGACCTTACCATCGTAATAACTAGGTAATTTTTCATCCCCAGGATATAAATCCGAGTAATAGGTAGGTCCAGCCATGGCATTCCTACCTCCTGTTCCTGTTTGTGGGAACAGGGTAGTTTCTACATATGGGTAATACACATAGGCCGGAGTAGCTGGTGGTAATTCTGTTAATCCAGTATTATTTCTTGACGTATTCATTGGCTTTTCAGGGTCAAAGGTCGGCCCCGTTTCGCCCGTTTCGTAGTTATACTCATGATAAGCATAGTTATCTCCGATAAACATCGGCCAACCAAAGTTACCCGGTTTGCGAGCTTGGTTCATTTCGTCATAGCCCCGTGGTCCTCTTGTCTCCAAGCTATCCGCACGTGCATCGGGATCTACATCACCCCAATACAAATAACCTCTTTTAACATCGACAGAAATTCTGTATGGGTTTCTATGACCCATGGTATAAATTTCTGGTCTTGTTTTATCTGTTCCCACAGGGAAGAGGTTACCTTCAGGAATATCATAGCTACCGTCCTCGTTGACCTTTATCCTAAGAATTTTTCCTCTTAGGTCATTTGTATTTCCGAACTTCTTCGGGCATCAAACTGCTCATGGCCGGGAGTATCGTTCAATGGCGCAAAACCATTGTTTACATATTTCTGATCGGCCTCATTAAATGGCGTGGAGTTGTCACCTGTAGAAAGGTACAATAGGTTATCTCGACTAAAAGCAATGGAACCTCCGGTATGACAACAAATTTCTCTTTGGGAATCTATTTCCAATATTACCTGCTCGGAACCGGTATCAAAGTTTCCATCGGCATATTTAAAACGAGACAATCTATTAATCCATTTATCACCGGTTGGTGCGTAGTACACATAAATCCAATGGTTATTGGCATAGTCTGGATCTTTTTGTAATCCCATCACCCCTTCTTCAGCATTTACCCCTGGAGTCTCCAATGTTTTCCAATATACATCCAACTTGGCTACTTCTTTCAACTCTTGGGTTTCCTCGTTGAATAAAACAATCTCCCCTCTTCTTTGCGCAATTAATACATCATTATTAGGCAGCACCGCCATTTCCGTAGGTTCAAAAAATTGACCTTCAGACAATACCACTTTTGAAAAACGGTCATTATCAGGAGGTGTTTGTGTAGTTACCTTGGAATAATCCAAAAGCTCATTTTCACCGATGGCATATTTAATACCGCCTAGAATGTGCTTTAAAAACAAATCCTCAGAAAAGCTTTCGTCAGTATGACCCGCACCTGTGTAGAACGCACGGCCACCATCAAAATCGTGGTACCATGCAATAGGATGGTAATCACCGTTGGCTCCACCTTCATAGGTGGATTCGTCCAAGGTCATCAAAACATTGATATCTCGGATTGATTTTCTTGTAATTGTACAACTCATCATCCCTGTTCCAAACACTGTCGGTAAAAAATTCCGTTGCAATAAAGTTTTTGTCCTTTATGATAAAATCAGCATTTGGCGTACCTGCAGGGTGACTTAAGAACTGGGCTCCTGCCAAATCGTTATACCAGCCCCAATCATACTCTGTATCGGCAGCAGCGTGGATTCCCACATAACCGCCACCGGCTTGGATATAGCGTTCAAATGCAGCTTCTTGAAACTGGTCCAAAACATTACCAGTAGTACTTAAGAAAACAACGGCCGAATAATCCTTTAGATTTTCATCCGTAAACATATCAGCATTCTTTGTAGTATCGACCACAAATCCATTCTCTTGACCCATTTTTTGTAATGCGGCTATACCAGCAGGAATGGAAGCGTGTTTAAACGCGGCTGTCTTTGAGAAAACCAAGACCTTGGGTTCCCCATCACGTTTATTGCCACCACATGAGACAATAACAAGCGCAAAGCCCACGAGCAGCGCATTAAAAACTTTTTTCATACGTAAATTTTGTTGTTTGTCGGTTTAATAAAGCGTCAAAAATAGGATTAGAAAGCATAGAAACCAATTGTTTATGTGCTAAAATTGTATTTTACATAGAATTTAACACGGAAAAAAGTAGATATGTTAAAAATACCGGAGCTCTATTTTAAAAATGATATAGAATTCAGGGAATGGTTACACATCAACCATTCCAATTATGAGGGTATTCAGCTCATATTTTACAAGGTAGAGCACGAAAATGACAGTATGCGTTGGGAAGAGGCCGTGAAGGTGGCACTGTGCTACGGATGGATCGATAGTACCGTAAAAAGTCCGGAGAACGGGAAACGCCGACAATATTTCTGTCCAAGAAAACCAAAGAGCGTATGGAGCAAGGTGAATAAGGACCATATAAAATTACTAAAAACCGAAGGCCTTATGCACGAGACTGGTCTTGAGGCAATTCGTATTGCCAAAAAAAATGGGTCATGGTCTGCCTTGGACGACGTGGAAGCGGGGAAAGTGCCGGAAGACCTCCAATCCGCATTGGACACCAACCAAAAAGCGAACGAAAACTTTAAGAATTTCACCAGAGGTCAGCGGAAGAGTTACCTGTATTGGCTCAACCAAGCCAAAAGAGAAGAAACGAGACAAAAGAGAATATCCGAAATTATAGAATACTGTGAGGCAAATATTAAATATAGAAGCTGAAATCAACTCATATTTAGACCGGAAAACTATCCACAAACTGATGCTGAGAATGAGTTAAATCACTATTTCTTTATACCTTACCTCTTTAAATAATTATGATTTTATGAGGTTAAAGTTTAGGTACTTTTTGAGTGGATTTAGTTTGTTCTTTTTGTTCAGTTGCCAAATGAATGAAAAGGTAACCTATGATTCTGTACTTGAGGGTGGAAACGTCATTAATTTGATAGATGGATCCGTAACCATCCAGGACCTTTTTATCAAGGACGGACGAATCGCCAAAATGGAATCCGGAACTTCATCAGAAAACTATACCGCCTCAAACATCATTGATGCATCCGGTAAATATATACTACCCGGATTTTGGGACAATCACGTACATTTTCGTGGTGGTGATTCCCTCATAGAAGCTAACAAACGCTTTTTAGGACTGTTTGTCGCCAATGGGATTACCACGGTTCGCGATGCCGGTGGCGACTTAACAAATGCCGTAATGTCGTGGAAAGACGATATGGAAAACGGTGATTTGGTAGGTCCTACCATTTTCACTTCGGGCCCAAAATAGATGGCCCGGGCGCCACTTGGGCAGGCTCCCTAGAAGTGGAAAATCAGGAGGATATCGATAAAGCACTTGACTCCTTGCAGGCTATCCCTACCGACTTTGTCAAAATCTATGACAGTAGAATATCTCGGAGAAAATTACCTCAACACGATACGGGCTGCAGAACAAAGAGGCTTGATCACGTCCGGCCACATGACATTTACCGTGGAATTAAAGGAAACCATCAATGCCGGTATTGACGCCGTAGAGCATTTGTACTATATCATGAAGGGATGTTCCTCAGAGGAGGAGGTGATAACCCAACAGCTCCGCAACGGCACAATGGGCTTTTGGGATGCCATGCCCTTGTTGCAGGTATCCTATGATGACTCGGTGGCGCAAAAAACTTTTGAACATCTGAAACAAAAAAATGTTTTAGTGGTCCCCACCCTGCATATAGGGCATACACTTAGCTATTTGGATGAAGTGAACCATTCGGGTGACCCATACTTAAATTATATGTCCCCGGGAATCATAAAGACCTATGAAGGCCGCATCCGGAGGGCGCAGAGTGCATCGGAAAAGGCGATTCAGGATCGAAAGGAGTTGGATGCCTTCTTTCAACAATTGGCCTTAACCTTAAACCGGAATGGAGTGTCTCTTTTGGCCGGATCGGATAGTGGTGCCTACAATAGCTATACCTATCCCGGTATTTCCCTTCATAAGGAGATGGAGGCCATGGTCAATGCAGGAATCTCTCCATTGGATGCCCTAAAAACATCGGCCTATAACGGTGCCCATTTTTTAAAAAAGGAAAACGATTATGGGAATTTAGAGACCGGAAAAGTGGCGGACATTGTACTTCTGAACGAAAACCCCTTGGAAAACATCAAGAACACACAGGCTATTTTCATGGTGGTAAAACAGGGTCGATTGCATGAACAGGAAGCATTGGAACAAATTTTAAAATAATAGTATGAAAACAATACTTTACCTATTTTCATTCATCTTGGTTTTTACATCCTGTAACAACACAGGGCAAAATCGACCCAAACAAGATATCCTTATATCCAATATATCCATCCTTGATGTAGCCGATGGAAGTATTTTAGAAAATCGGTATGTGGCTATTGACTCGGGCCGCATTACATCCATTTCTCAAAAAGCATTGGACACGACATTATTCGAGACGGTCATACAGGGTGATGGAAAATTCCTGATGCCCGGATTGGCGGAGATGCATGCGCATATTCCCCCTCCCGAGTCGGGTGAGGAACGAATCAAGGAAACCTTGTTTTTATATCTTTCCAACGGTATAACCACCATTAGGGGCATGTTGGGAAACCCGATTCATTTAGAGCTTAGGGAAAATGCCGCAAATGGAAGTTTACTTAGTCCCGTAATCTATACTTCCAGTCCATCGTTAAACGGAAACTCCGTAACCACCAAGGAGGAAGCCATTGAAAAAGTGACCCAATATCAAAAGGACGGTTATGATTTTTTAAAGATTCATCCCGGTATTCAGAAAGAGGTATTCGACCAAGTGGTGGCAACGGCCAAGGAGGTTGGAATACCCTTTTCCGGACATGTCCCAGTGGATGTAGGTATTCGTCATGCCTTGGAAAGCCAATATGCCTCCATAGATCATGTGGACGGATTTACGGAAGGTTTGGTGCCAGCATCGGCGAATGTAGAACCCAATGAAAATGGTTTTTTTGGTTACGCCTTTACGCCTTTGGCGGATACCACTCAAATAGATGATTTAGTCAGTCTATCCAAAAAGAATAAAGTTTGGATCGTGCCTACCCAAAGCTTATTCGAACGCTGGTTTGCCCCTATTTCCGCAGATGAACTATTGAGCCAACCCGAAATGAAATATATGAACCAGTCCACATTGGATAATTGGCGAAATACGAAAAATTCCTATATGGAGGATGATTCCTTTACCGAGGCCCAATGGCAACAGTTTGATGCAATTCGGAAAAAACTCATTAAAAAGTTGCAAGACAATGGCCAAGGCATTCTCCTAGGTTCCGATGCTCCACAGCTATTTAATGTACCCGGCTTTTCCATTCAACATGAAATGGCTGGAATGCTACGTGCGGGAATGACACCTATGGAAATCATTCAATCCGGAACAATCAATCCGGCTACTTTTTTTAATGCCGAAAATGAGTACGGGCAAGTGAAAGAAGGACTTTCGGCGGACCTTATACTACTAAATGACAACCCTATCAAGGATCTAGCAGCACTACAAGAAAACGAAGGTGTTATTGTAAGGGGTCAATATTTGTCCAAAGAAATGATCCAAGAAAAACTAAATGAAATTGCCGAACATGCAGCACAAAATTAAACGAATCCTCCTATTTTTCTTAGTATCAGGTTGTCTAACGGAAATAAGTGCGCAGACCTTACTGAAAGCCGACCGTATATTCGACGGCAGCCAGATTCATGAGAATTGGGTGGTATTGGTGGAAAATAATCGGATTACCTATGTGGGAAATGGACAAAATGTGAAGGTACCAAGGGGCACCAAAGAAATCGATTTGTCAGGTACCACCCTCTTGCCTGGTATCATCGAGGGACATTCCCACCTGCTTTTACATCCCTACAACGAAACGGATTGGAACGACCAAGTACTTAAAGAATCGCCTGTGGAGCGGGCCATTCGTGGTACTGTCCATGCCAAAAATTCCTTGATGGCCGGGGTGACCACCATGCGGGACCTCGGTGCGGAAGGGGCCGGCTACACCGATGTCTATTTAAAAAAGACCATTGAGGACGGAATCATCATGGGCCCCAGGCTGTTGGTCGCCGGCCCCGCCATCGTGGCTACCGGGGCCTACGGACCCAAAGGATTTCATGACGGCGTAACAGTACCTCTAGGTGCCGAACCGGTCAGCGGAAAAGATGAGGCCATCAGAACCGTACGAACTCAAATGGGGAACGGGGCCGACCTTATAAAAATATATGCCGATTATCGTTGGACACCCGGGGCGGATTCCCAACCCACCTTCTTACAGGAAGAAATAGATGCTATGGTGGCCACGGCCAAAAGTGCAGGTTCCTATGTGGTGGCCCATGCCAGTACCCCCGAAGGTATGAAAAGGGCCATTCGCGGTGGCGTGGAAACCATCGAGCATGGGGACGGTGGTACCTTGGAAATCTTTGAAATGATGAGAGACAAAGGTATTGGCTTGTGCCCAACTTTGGCCGCCGGGGATGCCATCACTCAATATAGGGGCTGGAAAAAAGGTGTAGACCCCGAACCCGAACGTATTAGCAACAAGAAAAAGTCCTTTGCCTTGGCATTGGAATCGGGCGTACAAATCGTATTTGGTGGGGACGTTGGGGTGTTTACCCATGGAGAAAATTACCGAGAAATGGAATTGATGGTCGAATATGGTATGAAACCCTTGGACGTGCTTATTTCAGCTACCAGTGGAAACGCCACTATGTTCCATTTAAATCAATTAGGCCGATTAAAAGAAGGATATCTCGCCGATATTATTGCAGTGAAGGGCAATCCCGTGCAGGATATTAAAGCAATGCGCCAAACCAATTTTGTAATGAAGGACGGGGTAATCTATCGGGAATAGTTGTTGGTCAATAAATAGTCTTTGAACGATTAACCTTTATAAACTATTGCATGCATCTTTTTGCCGATCTTTCGACTGCGCTCAAGTGGACAAAAACATCCTGTATACATCGAATGCAGTGCTAAAAATGTCCAACAAAAAAATTAAAAAACCATGGCCCACAAAAGCCGTCATGGAACAGATTTACGAACAAAATCTTTGGGGAGGTAGGCCCGGTGAGTTGTACTCCGGTGACGGATCCCACGACCCGTAAATTGTTAATCCGTATATCAGCGCGGTGACCAATTTTTTAAGTGCCTTTGAACCACCCTTGGTCGTATGCGATTTGGGGTGCGGGGATTTTAATGTGGGCAAACAATTGGCACCATTCACACGGCACTATATTGCGGTGGATATCGTGCATGACCTCATCGATATTCATCAAAAAAATAATACAAAAGAACATATAAGCTTTCAATGTCTAGACATAGCCAAGGACGAACTACCCAAAGCCGATTGTGCCATTCTACGGCAGGTACTGCAACATTTGTCCAATGAAGAAATTGAAGCGATCGTAAGCAAGCTATATGCTTATAAATATGTACTAGTAACGGAACATGTACCTATAGGCGACTTTACCCCCAATAAAGATATCATTTCAGGCCAGGGGATTCGTCTTAGAAAAAATAGCGGAGTACATCTAATGGCAGCTCCCTTCAACCTCAAAGCAAGAGCAGTGCATAAGATGTCATCAGTCCCGGATTTAGAATATGGCGGTTGCATTGAAACACTACTATATACGTTTTAAAAGAATCGGTATTCAACTACTTTCTGAAGTGCCGAATGGGAAAATTTAAAAAAAGCCCGCCTTTATAAAGCAGGCTTTTGGTTTCCGGCAATTCCTATATGCTAACCGCCGTACACTTGTGCCAAGTAATCTTTCAATGAAGTAGGTTTTCTCCCTAGCAGTTTTTCCAGATCGTGGCTTACAGTATCCAGTTCACCTTGGGCTTGTGCCGCCGCAAATCCTCCAAAAATTCCAATTACTTCCGCGGGTACACCCGCTTCCTTGAGTATATCGGAGTATGCTTGTAAGGTTGGGGAGTGGTAGGTTATTTCCCTGCCCGTAATATCGGAAATATATGATGCTATCTCTTCGTAGTCGTAAGCTTCTACATTTGTAAAATCATACACGGTTTTTTCCTGTTTTGGCGCTAATAATATGGTCGCAATTGCCTCCGCAAATTCATCCCGTAAAGCAGTGCTTACTTTTCCTTCTCCTGCAGGTAAATAAATAGTGCCAGTTTCCAGTACCTTATCCCCAACAAATCCCGGAATAAAATCCATATATAGGTTGTTTTTTAGGATGGTATGATTAATACCGCTCTCTTTAAGCCATTTTTCCGTGGCTAGATGTGATTCCGCAATACTCCAAATAGGAGATGTTTCACTCTCGTTCTTGCGGGCAAAACTTGTATAAACGATATGGGCCACTCCCGCATTTTTTGCCGCTTTTACCACATTTTCATGTTGGCTTAAACGATTGGGAATCTCACTAGCCGAGATAAACAATAACGTATCCACACCATTAAAGGCATTTTCTAAAGAACCATAGTCATCGTAGTTACCAAATCGTACCTGCACACCCTTATCCCTTAAGGGCCCTGCCTTTTCATCACTTCTGACCAATCCAATAATATCTTCCTTTTTTGCTCCTTTTTCCAATAAATGAGTAATCACCCCATCACCTAAAGTCCCTGTAGCACCTGTAATTAAAATCATAGCATTAAATTATTAAGTATATTTGTTACACAAAGTAACTAATAATAGTTTATATAAGTAACTTGTTACCTTTTAGTAACAATAAAATAGTGGTTACATTTAAGTAACAAATATTAATGAGAATCAAAAAGAAATGAGCTGTCCCGTTACTGCCACCCTCGGCGTCATTGGAGGTAAATGGAAACCTATCATTTTGTATTGCTTGACCTCCGGCACTAAAAGGTTTGGGGAACTATCTGTTAGAATCCCTACCATCTCCGGAAAAGTGCTTACGGAACAATTAAAAAGTCTAGAGGAAGATGGCTTGGTGCTTCGAAAACAATACAAGGAGATTCCGCCCAGAGTAGAATATTCTTTGACCGAAATGGGAGAAAGCCTCTCCCCCATTTTCAACCAAATGGAAGTTTGGGGAAATAAACATGTCCTCCTAAAATCTTAGTTTTAAAGCAAATAGATGAAACAATAATGGCTTTCCATCTCCAATATCTATATAGAATTTGTATATTCCATAAGCTTTAAAACTATTGACTTATGAAGACAAACACTTTAGTCTTTACACTACTTTCATTTGTTCTGATGATGATCCAAGGATGGGCCCAAGAAGAAGAAAAGGAAAAAGATTCGCTGCTACAAGTATTCGGTACTGTGATGGATTCCAAAGGAGATCCCATAGCCGGGGCGCTCATGCTAGTGGATTCGGTGACCTCAAATATATCCACCAATACGTTGGGTCAATATACCCTAAAAGTTCCTCCAAAAACGACCTTGATTTCCGCCTATTCCAAAAACTATGGTGTTTTGGACCATCCTTTCAGCAGTGAGCCTAGGATGGATTTTCAATGGAACGAGGAAAATACCCGTAAACTATCAAAATCCAAATTAAAGGCCTTAGGGTATGCTACCGTAAATGGAAGTAAGGGCGCTCCCAGAGATAGGTCTAAAGATTATACCAAGTATCAAAACATTTATCAAATGCTGATGGCCGAAGTTCCTGGGGTAATTGCCAACGGAAATTCCATCCAATTGCGGGGTACGGCCGTATCTTCTATCAATAGCGGACATGCACCCTTATTTATCGTAGATGGTACCCGCACCAGCTCTATAGAATGGATTAATCCCGTCGAGGTGAAATCCTTTAGGGTCATACGAGATGAAGGGACCAGTGTTTATGGGGTACGTGGGGCCAATGGAGTCGTAATCATTGAATTAAAGAAGTAGCGCTATCTGATTCATTTCTTTTTATACACTCCCTGAAATAAGGTACTGGCAACTTCCATTTTCTCATTTAAGGTCACCCAAAGTTGGGTTACGGAACCATCATCATGGGGGATCCAGCTGATTTGGTGATAGTATCCTTGCCCTTCGGCGTTTTGAAGGAGTTCGCTGGTCATGACCATGGCGCCCTCCGGATTTGGATTTCCCTTTAACCGAAGTACGTTCCCGGCATTATCTACCCATACTTGGTTCCACGTACTGTCGCTAGCATCAAAGAAATTATAGCTAGTGCCATTACTGCCGAAGCACCTTCCCAATTTTCCTGCAGCACACAACCGTCCTGCATGGATACGATGGTATTACCACCCAAAAGGGCTTCATTGGTCCCGTAAACCGACCACTCCCCCAACCAAAAATCAAACGCACGATGGTTTTCCGTACAACAAGGACATGCCGGGGTTTCTTGGGCTTGGGAGCCACCCGTGATTACAACTAGAATCAGAAATAAGATCGTTCTCATGTTTTATAATTTACTGAATTAATTGGGCTTAGTTCCCATCATCTAAATTCAAATAATACAATTTTGCCGCTTCTTGGATTTCATCGTCCGGACTATCGTCCAAGGAGTAGGAATATAGTATACACATAGTGTTTTTAATTCTATTCCGTTTTTTGTTTGGTAATCAAACTATCCAATTCCCAATACTTTTCTTTCATCAAACTCAGTGCAAAAGCGCCGGCAGAAGCACTGAAAACAGAATAGTCAAATGCCCCTTTTATTCCGGTCGAGAAAGTCATTGATAGTGCAAATAACAACAATAGAAGTCCACTTAGTTTTGCGAACAGTTCCGTTTTAAAACCAACTATTAAAAAAACCGCAAATATAATTTCTGCAAAGGTTGCCAAAGATCCTATTGTTGGAATTAGAGAATCGGAAACCAAGGATTTATCAATTTTGTATAACTCAGGAAATTTTCCCAGTTTCCCCAAACAGAAACTTCCTTTCCCCATAGTCCGAATCTGTCCGCAACTGCGGATAGGAATCCAATGGCTATTGCGAATCGTAAAAAGAGTTTAATTATTTTATGGGTCATTTTTTTACGTGTGTCATCATTATTTTTAAATACACCACAACGGTTAGGATATGATTTCGTTGCGACGATTTCCGATAGGAAATTGTCGGTTAGAAATCGGGCCGTGTTAATGGTGCAATGTTTTAAAGTTACTTAGAATCTATCAATGAATTATAGCCGGTGTTGTAAGTAGTTTTTTCTGTCCGCTACTAACTTGGTTAATTTATCCAGTTTTGTTTGGTCAATTTTTGTCCAATCCGTTTTTTTATATTCCAGCGAATTGAACTTTTTCAAACTCCGATACATTGGTAAAATCACAGATTGAAAATCTCCATTCAGTTTATAAATCAGAGTGCGCTTTTTTGTTAATCCACCACTTTTTAAGATATTAAAGTCAATTTCTTTTCCACTTGGTTTTAGTCCAAAAATGTAAGATTCAGGTTCCAAGTCCCAGTTCATTTCTGTTTCAATTCCATTTAATGCTAAAATCAAAGATTCACAAAGTTGGTCAATCGGATTTTCAGGAATATTTGATGCATTAAATGTCAATGCAATGTCCGAAGTTTTCAATTTTGTCGGCAACCAACCACTATTAGGCATTCCAAAAGTCAGTTCTAATTTGCTCATTAAGTCTAAAATTTGATTCCGAAAAGCATGACAAATGCGAATATTAAACAAATGATGGCAAATACTCCGAGAAGATTTTCATGCCTTTAAAAATTCCAGGTGCTTTTTCAACTAATTTGGGATTGTGTTTATTGTGAAATTTTAATTGATATTTTACCATTATCTATCCTAAAAACCAAAAAAGGAAGGCAGCGAAAATGAAAAACAATGTTGGCTTTAGATTGTCCACTATATTTAATCAAAATTACTTACAACGGTTTGGATATGCGCAGTGTCCCGAAGGGCATTGCATATAGGTTTTGTTGGGTATAGTTTTTATTCTTTTATTTTTAATAATCTTGGAGAGTATTCTAGTATTTTTTCTCCAACTTCTTTGCTTATATCCAGTGCCAAGCTACTTAATGTGTCACTCGAAAATGATTCATGATATTTTGCACTTGTTTTAAAATCAGAATCATCTAAACTGAATAATTCGTACGCTCTTCCATCTTCCGTTTTTATAAATAAGTAGTAGCCGATTCTCCATAGGTCTCGACTCTTTTTAGGATTGAGGTGTAATTCATAAAATTGAAATGATAATTCTGATTCTTCATCACTTTCAGCATCGTCAAAACATCCTATTCCATCTAAATAATCGAAATCAGACCTATATTCTTCAAATGAGTCTAATTTTTCTTTGGAAGCTAATACTGCCAATCTTGGATACAAAGGCTCTAATACTTCATCAGTAAAATCTCCGTAGTAATCATTTCGAGATTCAAAGTGATAGTAATTTTTATGGAAACTCATTAATAGAAATCCAATATCATCAATATCCAATTTTGCAGTATCTATATTATTGGATATTTCCCTGATTAATTCATAACTAGGTTCGATTTTATGTCGTAACCAATGGGTTTTAATTTGAAGAAAGAGTTGTTCAAATCTATCCGCAGCAAAAAATCGTTCAATCAAATCCGGAAATTGAATTAATCTCCCTTTTAATTCTTCTCCTTCAATTACATTGATTTGGTACTGTTTAGTTTTCTGAATACTTTCTAGCCAAGTTCTAGCTGCAGTTGTAATGTAGGAAGAAACCAAAATTACCAAATATGATGGTTGTTCCGAATCTGCCCAGGCCATTTTTGAATTTAAATGTTCGGAGGTACACCACCGCTTGTATAATGCTTACATTCAAAGAACCACTTCGTACGTTGGTCTGATATTGGGTTGTTGAAATCAAAATATCCTTCAATATCTCGTCCATTATCAGCTCCACCTTGTCGCCATACGATTTGCCTATAACCATATTTCAATAATAGTTCAAAGCATAATCTCTCAAACTCATTTGGTGAGATTTTACTAAAGTCTATGTCGTCTGTTGAATATATCATTTTTTAAATGTGCCCAACGGTCTCGGCTATGAGTAGTTGCGTGGGCTAGCACTTAACTTTGCAAGTACACACCAAACTGAAAATCCGCGAGGATTTTCAGAAGTAGACGAGAACAAGCAATTACTTATAGCCATTGTTATGTAGCGGTTTTATTTATTTCTTTTTTTAGTTTGTCAATATAGCTTTTCGGATTTTTCCCCTCAATTATTCCATCTAATACAAATTCCTCCAAAAGTCCTAAACCGTAATCTACAGCAGGTTCTACTACAGGTTTGGCAGCTGCTCCAACTGCTCCTCCAATTGATCCAGCAATTAGAGTTCCTAATCCAGACATTGCTCCAAAAAGAAATGTGTTTTTAATTAATTTACCCTTTGTTGTCTCAAAAAATTTTTTTGCTCCAGCAACTTCATTTATGTAAGCCTCCGTAATTTCACTTGAATCCGAATTTTCCCCAACTTCATTTATCCATTTTCTGAAATATTTTGCACTTGATAAATGCCGTAGTTTGAAAATATCACTAATATCAAAACCTCCTTGATAGAACATAGCTTTTAGGTCAGGTGTATTTTCTATTTTAAGAATTTCCGAAACATTTTCTGAAATTTTATAAGCTTTTCCAATGTTCTCAAGGTTCTTTTTTGAAATTTCTAAATGTTCATAGTTATTGTAGCTTTTATATCCATTTTTAGCCGTAATAGAAGTGTCCAATACAGTATGTCCTAAATCAAAAAGAATTTTTCTTTCCTCCAAGTTTAAATCAAAAGGGTCTTTTTCAAAGGGAAGTCCTAAGTTTTCTAGATTATTATTTACGTAGGCATCAATAACAACTTTAGCAGCATTACTGCTTATTTCCAGTCCTTCATTTACAAGGTATTTTGGCACTATATTTTTGATTAGCCTATTTCTCTCTTTCTTGCTAAGTCCAAAGCGTACTAAAGCTCTGTAAATATTTATGCTTGGGTCAATGTCATCTCCATTTAAACTTCCTCCAACTATTGGTGGTTGAGTATAAATAACAGATTCGTCAATAGTTCCATCTTCTCTTTGTCTGCCAGTTCCTGTAAAAATTGCAGCTGATTTAATTGAAAAGAGTATATACCCACTTCTAATAAGTCGTTCTACTGTTTCAAGTCCAAGTTTTGAAATTAGAAAAACTAGAGTTAGATTATTTTTGTCCGTACTTAAAACAATCTTGTCAAAAAGTAAAAGTTGTTCAAATAAACCAGCTAGTATTTCAGACTCTTGTTGTGCAGTTAGTCTCGTTGTAGTTCCAAGTAATGAACCTTTAGTTATCGAATTATTAAATAGTACGTTTTTCAAATTTTCCTGGCTGTTAGTTTAAATGCTACATAACAATTGTATATGTGTATTAGTACCAATATTTCCTTTTTAGCACAACTACTTTAAAAATCCTACAAATAGTTGGCTTAAGCAAGGAAAACCACAAAATGGTGGAAATTTATAGTTGCCATTTTATTTCTTCGACCTTGGGTCAGTTCAATACTTGTTTGACTTTCTATCCTTTTTTATTTGTTTTATCATCTTTCCAAAGTCCTTGTCCTTTTTGCGCTTTTCGACAATAGTGGATTCATAGTGTTCCTTTTCCCGTTCCATTTTTAAAAAATTCTCAAAGGCGGCTGCATCAATCTCTCCCTTTTCCAAGGCTGTCTTTACGGCACAACCAATTTCCGTGGTATGCTGGCAATCTGAAAATTTACATTGCCGGACCAGTTTGTATATTTTTTCAAAGGTGTTTTCCAAGCCACCGTAACTTTCCGTGATACCCACCTCGCGCATCCCTGGGTTATCGATCAAGATGGCCCCTTGGACCATGGGTATCAATTCGCGATGGGTGGTTATATGTTTCCCGCGATTCACACTATCACTTATCTCTCCTATTTTCATCTTGCTTTCCCCGCTCAGGCTATTGATCAACGAGGATTTTCCCACACCCGAGGAACCCAAAAGACAATAGGTCTTTCCTTTGTACAAATACTTTTTCAACTCCTCTATCCCGTCATGGGTTTCATTGCTCAACGGAATGAACGGGACAGCTTTTATACGGTGGTTCAATTTTTCCAACAAGGTCTTTACCTCGTGCTTTTCAGCCAGATCTATTTTTGAAATAACGATAATAGGCGAAATGTGGGCCGCATGGCAAATGGTCAAGTAGCGCTCCAACCGATTTAAGCTAAAATCCCTATTGACCGATTGTACAATGATACTATAATCTATATTACAGGCAATGATCTGTTTTTCCCCGAATTTACCCACAGCCTGTCGCTCCAACACGGAATAACGGGGTAAAATGGCATGTATCAATGCCTTCCCTTCGTCATATTCCGAAATCGCCACCCAATCCCCCACCGCCGGAAAATCGTTCCTACTGGACGCCGAAAATCGCAAATTCCCGATCAGTTCCCCTTCCAATTCATGGGATTCCGTGCTAATGGTATATCGATCCTTATGTTCCTGGGTAACCCTACCGATACCGAAGGAACCCGGATGCAACCCTTGTCGCTGCTTTTCCAAATCATCGGTATATCCCAAATCTTCCAGTGTCATTTTTATCCTAATTTATTTCGAAGGTCATGTAGTAAAATCGAAATGACCCTTACAAAATTAAAGGTCCAAAGTCATATATACGGAGCTCGAAGGGCATATCTCCGAGAATTCCTTGGTGTTGGCAATGGAGGATGGGGCCTGAGAGCGTTCCGCCACAGAAAAACCAAAGTGCTTAAAATAGGCATCGGCCGTGGTGGTCAATAAATGCAACCTTTGAATTCCGTTCCTTTTACTGGCATCGCACAATGCATCCAGCAATTGCGTTCCAATACCCAAACCTTTATGTTCGTCGGACACCGCCAGGACCGTAACAGGCCATGAGTACCATAGGTTTCAATACCTATGCATCCCAGCAGCTTCCCATCCTTTTCCTTCGTAATGAATGCCACTTGGGATTCCTCCAAATCTTGGTAGGGAAGCTTGTTTTCCTTTAATAAGTCTTGAATGGGTTTTATATCCGTTACTGGCTTCATCATATGTTTTTTTTAGAAATTCTTTGTTGCCGATAGATTTTTCAAAACTAGATTCCTGAACTTCACTTTCAATTCATAAACCGACCCATCTTTTCATATTATTTCACCTGGCCCATCAGCACCTCAATGGATTTTTCCAATTGCTGATCTCGGCCTTTGGCAATGACCTCGGGTTGATTTTTAATGAGAATATCAGGATCAGTCTCATTGTTTTCCATCCACTCACCGGCCTTATTTTTGGCACTTACGGGCACAACGCCCCAAACACCTCCGTTCGGTAAGCGCTCCCAACCGGCAAAGCTGCAGGTACCCGGTACAGGCATACCCACCGTGGTCCCTATTTGCAGTTCCGTATAGCCACTGGCAAAACAGGAACCATCACTATACATGGATTCGTTGTACATGGCCAAGGTGGGTTTCGTCCAACGTGAGGTGGGCTCCCCTCCTACGACGCGATCCTCGGTTTCATAGGATAAAAAGGATTCCCCTGTAAAGAACATGGCCAAATCCGCAACTAAGTCGCCCCCTCCATTAAATCGGGTGTCTACGATTACCCCTTTTTTATCAAAGAACTTGCCCATCATTTCCTCATAAATGGAACGATAGGGCCCATCACTCATACCGGGAATATGCACATAGCCAAGGGTACCGTTACTCTTTTCCTTTACTTCCTTTTCGTTGGTCTCTACCCAACGATCGTATAGTAGTCCGCCCTCCTCATTTAAGGAAATGGGTTTTACGGTAATCTGTTTACGTCCATTGTCCTCGCCTAAAATATCCAACAACATGAATTCCCCTTCCTTGCGATTCAAGTAACTGGCCACATCCTTGGAAGGTAGTATGGTTTCCCCATTTATTTTTTCAATGATCATCCCAGGTTTTAAGTCAAAGCCGGCCTTATCCAAAGGTCCACCCTTGATTACCTCGGCAATCTTGATACCGTTTTCGGTATGGTCATAATCCATAAAAATTCCCAGGGAGGCCGTAGCGTCACCATTATCGATATTGTCGTTGTAGCGACCTCCTGCATGGGAAACATTCAGCTCCCCCAAGAGTTCCGAAATCATTTCAGCAAACTCATAATTATTGCCAATATACGGGAGGTACTTTTCATACTCGCTCCGCATGGCCTTCCAGTCGATACCATGAAAATTGGAGTGATAGAAAATACCATTGGTGCGTAACCAAATATGGTCGAACATATACTTTCGTTCGGCATCGGCATCCGAGAACCATTTCCGACTTCAACTTAACGGGTTCCCTTTTGCTAGCTTTCACATCTATTTTGGCAATACTACCGTCCGCCAATAAATACAGGTTTTCCTGTTTTTTGTCCCACTGCAGGCTACCGCTCTTCGCTCCAAGGCTGACCAGTTTTTTCGTCTCCTTGGTACGGATTTCGGTTTCCCAAAGATCTAAGTCTTCCTCAAAACGAGTGAGGTAATACAGCTTTTCCCCATCTTTGGACAACACCGCATCGCTCAGTTTGGAAGAATGTATCGTAAGGCGGGTCTTTCTGTCCTCGGTACCTTCCAAATCAAATTTCAAGGGTTTTACCGCCTCTTCTTTAGAATCATCATCTTTCTTCTTTTTCTTTTTATCCTCCTTGTCATCCGTCTTATCCTCCTCCTTTTTATCTCCCTCCTCAATGAGCTTCATTAAATCATATTCCTCTTTGGATAGATTGAATTTGTCCCAACCATCTTGGGTGAGGAACATGGTGTATACATCGAACTCCGACTGGCCACTCGTAGCATAGCTTTTTAATCCATTCCTGTTGGAGAACCAAATAATCTGGTTCCCATCCCCTATCCACTTGGGCTGCATATCATAATAGCCGCTTTCGGTAAGGTTTTTTCGGGTCTTGCCATCGGCAGAAATCAATAGAATTTCGCTATTACTCAAGGTCACTCCCCAATCCACCAACAACCATTTACTATCCGGACTCCATTGGTAGTATTTATCCCCGTCGGAGAAATGGTAGAGGTCTTTTGGGGTCAATAATGTCACCTCTTCGTTTGTTTTTAAGTTTTTGATTTTCAAGGTTCTACGCCCTTCGATGTAGGCTATTAAATTACCATCAGGCGAAAACTCGGCAAATACACATCCGTACTGTCGGTCAACAAGGTATCCTCCTCAACCAAGGTAGCTGCAAAAAAGTAGGGCTCCTCTTTTCGTTGCTTTACAGTCTTAAAAATAGACCATTTCCCATTTCGCTCACTGGCATAGGCGATTCCCTTTCCATCCGGCATGAATTTTAGAAAACGTTCCTGCTCCGGTGTATTGGTCAATCGTTTGGTCATAGTGCCATCCACGGAAGTGGCAAAAACTTCTCCACGGCTTATAAATGCTATTTCCTTACCATTGGGCGCTATATCCATCTCTCGAACACCACCATTAATGGATACATATTCCATAGCGTTCGTTGCGGATTGCGTACGGATGATAATATCCACTTTTTGCGGCTCAGACCCTTCTTCAAAAGTGTAGAGCTCCCCGTCATAGCTAAAGGCCATGATCCCGTTCCCAATGCTCAAAAAACGAACGGGATGGGTCTTGAAAGAGGTTAACTGTTCTTTATTTTCAGGATTGTTCAAATCCAATGAATGCACATTAAAAGTACCACTCTCCTCACTCAGGTAGTACAAGGTATTTCCGTCCTTACCATACACAGGATTACTATCCTCGCCATCAAAATTGGTCAGTTTGGTATGCGCCCCGCTTTCCTTATCATATATCCGGATATCACGTGTAATGGCGGAAGTGTGGTGCTTACGAAAAGTATCCTCAAAGCCCTTTTTATCATGATACACTAATTGGGTGCCATCGGAGTTCACCTGCACATCCTCCGCAGGGACCGTAAGCACTTTATCCACACGGCCACCGTTCACAGGAACGCTATACAGTTCCGGCTGCCTGCTCATAGGGTATTGGCGATGCTTTACATCGTCCTGCCTGGCCGCTCCAAAAAGGACACTTTTGCTGTCGGATGAAAAAGTATATGGTGTTTCATCATTACTATGGAAGGTCAATCGAGTCGCCTCCCCCCTCGGGCATTCATCACATAAATGTCGAAATTACCAAATCGGTTGGATGCAAAAGCCAAGGAATCCCCCTTTTTATTCCATATTACCTGATAATCATGGGCTTTATGAAAGGTGAGTTGCTGGGCAACGCCACCGTCTTTTGAAACCCGGTAAATATCCCCTTTGTAGGTGAAGGCAATGGTAGTACCATCGGGTGATATGGAAGGATAACGCAACCATTGAGGGTTGTCTTGGGCATTAATTTGAGAGGTAAAGAATAGGGTAATGGAAAGTAGTTGAAGATAGTTTCTCATTCTCGGTTTTTGCTTGGTTTTTAATCTTCGGAAGATAGGTAAATTGTGTGTATTTGTACCAAATATTTGTATACATGGTCAAGAATCGGCGATGCCTTTCAAAATTGTACCTATTTTCGTTTCCGAAAGCTAGTTACCATGGATGACAAAACCTATTGGACCCAAAGGTACGAGGCCGGTTCCACGGGATGGAACATTGGTTACCCCTCGACACCTATCAAGGAATTTGCGGACCAATTAACCGACAAAAACCAAAGGATACTAATCCCGGGTGCAGGAAATGCCTATGAGGCCGAATATCTTATTGAAAATGGATTTGAAAATATACATGTACTGGATGTCTCCGAAATTCCCTTGAACGAATTAAAAAATCGGAATCCGCGTTTCCCGGAAAACCAGATTTTACATGAAGACTTCTTTACCCACACCGGAACCTATGACCTTATTTTGGAGCAAACCTTTTTCTGTTCCTTGGTGCCTACGGACGAAAATAGAAGTCGGTACTTTGAACAAATGCACAGATTGCTAAAACCTGATGGAATCCTGGCTGGACTCTCGGTTCGATTTTCCCTTGACAGGAGATATGGAAAAACGGCCCTTTGGTGGCAATAAAGACCTTTACATGCGCTATTTAGCACCTTACTTTAACGTCCGAACTTTTGAATCCTGTTATAATTCCATTCCGGAGCGCCAAGGCAAGGAGCTATTTGGAATTTTTGAGCGAAACTAATCCGCTGTATTGGAAAATTATGGGCACATACCAAATAAGTTTGCGGTTTTTTACATCGGTCTTCCACTGCTTTTACCGTATCTTTAGGCGTATTGGTTCTATACCTGTGCGTATGAATTCTAAAAAATCAATCTCATGAAAAAATTAGCCATATTCGGTGCCCTTGTAATTATTGCATGGAGCTGTAAGCAAGAATCCAAGGAAGAATCGGATACTTCCATGGCCAAATCGGTAAAATCCTATACCATTGAACAGATGATGGACAATGAGGCCATTGGAGGCGGTAGTTTTTCACCTGATAATTCCAAGCTGTTAATATCCAGTAATCGATCCGGGATTTACAATATGTATACCATTTCAACGGACAGTGGGGAGATGGAACCCATTACGCAATCGGACAGTTCCTCTGTATTTGCCATTTCCTATTTCCCTAGGGACGAGCGCATGCTCTTTAGAATGGATGGCAATGGGGATGAAATCTATCATATTTATATCCGTAACCTGAGCGGCAGCTTTACGGATTTGACCCCTACCGAAGGAGCACGTGCCAGTTTTCATTCCTGGTCGGAAGACAAAAAGAGTTTCTTTTTTACTTCCAATAAAAGGGATTCCCGTTTTATGACCTGTACAAAATGGATTTTTTGGACTACAGACCGCAACTCTTGTATCAAAACGATGAGGGCTACGATATCGGGCCATTAAGTAAGGACCAAAAATACTTGGCGCTGTCCAAGTCGTTGAACACCAACGATTCCAATCTCTTTCTATATAATCTGGAAAACAAGGAAAAGACCCAGATCAACAAGGAACAAAGTGCCAATAACGGTCAGGATTTTACACCGGATGGTACGGCCCTTTACTATACAACCGATTTTGGGAACGAGTTTTCCTATCTCATGAAGTACGACATAACCACTGGTGAAAGTACTAAAGTAATGGAGCGTGATTGGGATATCATGGGCAGTTATTTCACCAAAGATGGTACCTATCAGGTAACCTATATCAACGAGGACGCCAAAAATGTTATTGAAGTAATGGAAACCGCCACAGGAAAGAATATAGACCTTCCCTCCTTCCCCAACATGGATATTACGAATGTGGGTTTTTCTGATGATGAAAATATGATGCGTTTTTATGCAGGTGGGTCACAAACTCCCAGTAATCTCTATGTGTATGATTTGGAGACCAAAGAACAGAAACAATTGACCAACGTGTTGAACACAGAAATTGATCAAAATGACCTAGTTTCCGCGGAGGTTATCCGATATGAATCCTTTGACGGACTGGAGATTCCTGCCATCTATTACAAACCCCACCAAGCATCCGAAGCGAACAAGGTACCTGCCTTGGTCTCGGGTACATGGTGGTCGGGTGGGCAATCCGGACAGAATTTCAGTTCTTTTATCCAATATTTGGTGAATCATGGTTATGCCGTGTTGGCTGTGAACAACCGAGGAAGTAGTGGGTACGGTAAATCCTTTTATAAAATGGATGACCTTAATCATGGGGACAAGGATTTGAAGGATTGTGTGGAGGGCAAAAATTGGCTGGCCTCCCAACCCGAAATAGACTCGGATAAAATTGGAATTATTGGTGGTTCCTACGGGGGCTATATGACCATGGCGGCCTTGACCTATACACCGGAGGAATTTGATGTAGGTGTGAATCTTTTTGGAGTGACCAATTGGATCCGAACGTTGCGCAGCATCCCACCATGGTGGGAATCCTTTAAGGATGCATTGTATTTGGAACTCGTGAATCCTAATAGCGCGGATTCGGTCAGATTAAGGGCCATTTCCCCGCTGTTTCATACCGACAAGGTCACCAAACCATTGATCGTGCTACAAGGATCCAAAGATCCCAGGGTGCTTCAGGTAGAATCTGATGAAATAGTGGCGGGCGTGAAAAAAAATGGCGTACCGGTGGAATACGTGCTCTTTGAGGATGAAGGCCATGGATTCGTAAAAAAAGAAAATCAAATAGAGGCCTATAGCAGGGTTTTGCAATTTTTGGATGTGTACCTAAAAGGGGATGAAGGAACTCCCATTAAGGACGGGGAATCCATAGAAAGTGATATTTAGATCAAAGTCCATTTTACATACTGAAGTGGTTTAAAGTTTTTGAATTGAAGCGAAAATTGATGATTTTGTGCCCATATAAAGGCTTTTTTGAGCTGCATAGCTGGGCTACGGAGCAATAAAAAGACAAAATATGGGTGCAAAGGGGCAATTTTTTAGCCAATTTGTAAAAGTTTAAACCACTTCACTTAATAAAACTTGAAGAAGCAGTATCTATGAGGAAATTACTATGGGTAGTATTGAGCATTATCTCCACAATGGCCGTGGCCCAGGAAAACGGCGAGGACAAACTGGGAAGCTGGCATATGTATTTTGGTACCAACCAAATTGCGGATAAATGGAGCATCCATACAGAGGCACAACTCCGATATTTTGAGCAAGCCAAAAACTTCAACCAGTTATTGCTACGAACAGGTCTCAATTATCATATCGATGGAAATGCCATCGCCACTGCCGGATATGCCTTTATTAAAACAGACCCCACATATTTTGAATCGGCCGTGCTAGACCTTGAAGAACCAGCTTCCGATAAGATTTCTGAACACCGAATTTTTGAACAATTCATTTTAAAGAATAAGGTTTGGGAATTGTTGTTTGAGCATCGGTATCGTTTGGAACAGCGTTTTATAACCGATAGTGACCTGAATACAAAAAGCACTCAGCACAGAACGCGCTATCGACTTCAAATGACAGTTCCGCTCACCGATATTTTCTTTTTGAATTTTTACGATGAAATATTTATCAATCTACAGAACGAAGCTTTTGACCAAAACCGATTGTATGCCGCAGTGGGGGTGAATGTTACAAACAATTTAAGTGTACAGGCGGGATATCTTAAAAACCATTTTAGAACCGTAAACTATGATCGTTTACAAGTGGCCGTTTTTTACAATCCGGATTTGCGTGGGCTTTTCGGTAAAAAATAGGAATTCCCAATAGTTTCCTTCCATATTCCAACAAATTACCGAATACTGTTAAAATGATTGGGATATGAGTTCATATAGCGCTGGGATTTTCTTAATTTTAACAAACGTAAATTTAAAACAAGAACAATTGAAATCCTCATTGAGGGTTTTGTTGTGGCAATTTAAATTAGCTAAGAAAGTAAATACTTAATTATCAATTCGTTAATATAAATTTAATCACATGAAAAAAGTAATAAAATTACCATTGGTCACATTGGCCCTTTTAGCGATCTTTAGTTGTAAAGAAGCAAAAAAGGAATCCAATGATGCCGCAAACGAAGCGGAAGAGGCAATGGAAGAGATGACAATGGAAGAAGAAGTACAATCCATTAAATTTATGATGGAGCCAAAAAGTGACAGTGGCGTACAAGGAGAGGTGGAATTCACGGAAGAGGACGGTGAGGTTAAAATGATGGCCTCCTTTACAGGTCTTTCAGAAGGTGAGCATGCCATTCACATTCACCAAACTGCGGACTGTTCCGCCGCCGATGGAACATCGGCAGGTGGACACTGGAATCCAACTAACGAACCGCATGGTAAGTGGGGAGCCAGCGAAGGCTATCATAAAGGTGACATTGGTAACTTTACCGCGAATGCCGATGGCACCGCAACAGTTGAATTTTCTACGACCAATGGTGTATTGGTTGTGAAGACCCCAATAAGAATATTGTTGGCAAGGCTGTAATAGTACACCAGGGATCAGACGATTTTACAAGTCAACCAAGTGGCGCAGCGGGAGCAAGAGTTAGCTGTACCGGCATTATTGAATAGGATTAAAAAAGATCAGGATAAAAGCCACCCTCAGCGGTGGCTTTTTTTATTTTTAATCGCTAAATTCACGGCTATGCAATTGGAACAATTGGTTGAGAAATTTCGGGAAAAGGATATGTCCGCTTTTGAAACCCTTTACGGTATGTATGCCGATAATATTTGCGGGGTCATCAATACCATTGTACGGAACGAAGCACGATCCCAAGAAATTTGTCAGGATGTATTTGTCAAAATATGGGACAATGCAACAACCTATAATGCTTCCAAAGGACGCTTTTTTACCTGGATATTGAATATTGCCAGGAATGCAGCCATCGATGAAATACGCAGTAGGTCGTATAAAAATGAAAAAAAGAACCTTTCCGCAGACTACTTCGTAAGTGTTTTGGAAAGTAAGGAAGAAGAAAGCGTAGATACGATGGAAACCAAGGGTCTTAGGAA
Source organism: Maribacter litopenaei (assembly GCF_025244665.1). Lineage (GTDB taxonomy): Bacteria > Bacteroidota > Bacteroidia > Flavobacteriales > Flavobacteriaceae > Maribacter > Maribacter litopenaei. Next base: position 2,106,360 of record NZ_CP104205.1, read on the forward strand.
ATTGGTAAAAACCCTTAAGAAAAAATGTGTTCAGCTTATTGAGCTACTTTACTTTAGAGGATACACCCAAAAGGAAGCTGCCGAAGAACTGGCCATACCGGTGGGAACTGTCAAAACTAGAAATAGAAGCTGTATTTCCAAGTTAAGGGAAAATATGGGAGAAAGATAATGGATGTACAAGAATACATAGCGTCCGGAATATTGGAACTATATGTGGCCGGGATTCTTTCTGAAAAAGAAAACCTAGAGGTACATACCTATGCCCAAGAATATCCTGAAATCAAGGCTGAAATCGAAGCCATTGAAGCTGCGGTATTGGAAATTTCACATAAGGCCACAAACTTGCCTGCTAAGGGTTTTGAAACCCTTAAGCCCAGATTGGAAAATTCAGGAGAAACAAAGGTTATACCTATACAAAGAAAGCCTGTATCCTGGACAGCTTATATAGGTTGGGCCGCTTCCATTTTACTGGCTATTGGATTATTCGGGTATACAACCAAAACAAAGCACTGGAATCCGAATTAGAGTTGGTAGAAAGTCAAAATCAACAATTGGAACAGCAAATAGCCGATTCCAATACCTCCTTGGAAAAAACCCAAGACCTTTTGAATACCTTACGGGATCAAAATATTTCCGTCATCCCATTAGGTGGACAAGATGTATCCCTGCATTCCTATGCCAAGGCCTATTGGAACAAACAAGAGGAAAAAGTTTTTATAGATGCCCAAGGTTTACCGGAGCCACCGTAAGGATTTGTTTATCAAGTATGGTCGTTGAAGTTATCGCCATTGACACCAACAAGTATGGGATTATTAGAAGACTTTGCTATGGATGAAAATAAGGTGTTTACCTTAAACAACCCCAATGAATCAGAAGCGTTTGGTATAACATTGGAACCTGCTGGTGGTAGTGAATCCCCAACCCTGGAACAACTATACACCTTAGGTGTGGTTTCAGCATCCTAAACAATTTGATTATCTATACCTATCAGATAATCTAAAATTTACTATTTTTCCCGCATGGATTTGAAGAAACTATTTGGTACAGTACTCACCCTTCTAGGTATTGGTGGTCCGGTATATGCAGCCATTCTTTTTGGTAATGGTGCGGGAACAACAAAAGCATTGATCGTTTACGCTGTATTGGGAGGAATCTTTTTTTCTCTGGAATAGGGCTCATACGTACCACAAAAAGTAAGGAATAAATCTCCCTTAAAGGTCCTGTAAAACCCTATGAAAGCGCAATGTTCTTACCATCCATTTAGGTAAGGGCTTTGTCGGGTTCCTCTTCTTTAAATTTAGGTACAAACCCAATGGCTTAAAAATGGGCACTTTATGGGTTTCTACAAATTCAATTAAAGTTCCATCCGGATCTTCCACATAACTAAAATGGCCGGCAGCGTCTCCCATATCAAAGCTTTGGGCACTGTCTACGGTAAAGGGATACTTTAAAGAAGCGGCACGATGTCTTAATCCTTTCATTCCCGATACATCAAAACAAACATGGATGTAGCCCAAATCCCCCCATGTCCTATTATCAAATATTTTGTTTGGATTTCTGTCCAAAGCCTGCAATAATTCTATTTGAGTAGGTCCCAGTAACGCACCAAAACCCCCGAATTTTGGCCGGGAATGCCCTAAGACTACTTTTCTATACAGACCATTTTTTCTACCGCCTGTATTGAGTGGCAATCGTATATTCTCCTCTGAGAGTATGGTGCCATAGCCCAAGAGTTCCCTGTAAAAATGTAATGCATCAGGCATATGCGAAACTCCTATGACCACTCCTAAAACACCCCCTGTACTAAAATGGGTCTTGGTATATAAATAATTGTCCTGTACTATTTCGACCAAATTATCCCAAGTATCCTGAAAATAGAACGAATCTCCTACTACATCATTTTTGATAATATCTGTCAAATATTTTAATTCTAAACTTCTTAGCGTTTCATGACTCTTTGCGATGTTGTTGCTCCGTATCTTCATGGCATTAATACCCAAATCTCCCGTAATAATTGGATTCTTGGGTTTTTGGGGCTTTCTGTCCATAAACTGCCATATTTCCAAACCTCCACCTCCCATCATGTTAAGTGACAAATAGGCATTCCTATGGCATACGGCATTACTGGTATATTTTTTCATTAACGTGGCGGGGGCTTCATCCTTAAAAAGAAGGATGTCAAAACCCGGATGTTTTCTATACCAATTGAAAACCGTCTTGGTATCGGATACACCTATACCTACCTGTTGAATCCCGTTAATAATATCAGGAGTTGTAGGGAGTTCTGATGAGTTTGTCATGAATAGTCTTTAATTTTTTACTGCTATACCCCATGTTAAATAATATCACAAGTAATAAATTGGAAAGATTTACCCGCAGGTAGGAGTTGGATTCGTATTTTCTTGCAGAAACAATGAGGTTACTTTTTACGATTTTATATCTGAGCTTATGCTTTTTCATACGTTTAAAAAACTCAAAATCCTCCATCAATACTTGGTTTTCATTAAAACCTCCCAATTTTTCAAAAAGCTTATTCCTAATAAACAAACATTGATCTCCCCCACCCGTAAATAGCCCGTCCTTAGCTGTAAAATAAGCGTTTATTTTTAGGGGTAGGCTGTCCTTATCAAACCGATAGGAAAAAAATCCGGCGTCAAAATCGCTATCAATGGTATTTCGAATGTCACGCAAGAAGGTTTTTGGTGGTTTAACATCAGCATGCAAAAACGCCAATACATCCCCTTTGGCTATTTTGGCAGCTTCGTTCATTTGGGTCGCCCTACCCTTCCGCTCGCACTTTAAGAATTGGGCACTTTGCATGACCTCAGCATCGAAATTCACCTTTGATACCGGGGACAGCGCCACTACTATCTCATAAGGCTCTGAAGCTGTATAACTGGCTAGTTTACGTACTAAAGAGTCAATGTTTTCAGTTTCCTTATGTGCGGGGATAATAATACTGATCATTACGGTAAAAATGAGGGCTTAGCAAGTATCTTGATACTTGAAATTTATTAAATCTACGTAATAAGAATGGGAAGGGTTTTGTTTCCGGTATACATTTATTGACATTAATTTAGAAAGTTTGTTGATTAATTACGACCTAATACAAAACCTTACCCATCGCAACTTCGTAAGTGAGGAAAAACAAGGATATGAAACACATGAATATAGTACGGATACTTCCTATAATTTTTTTCATAGGGTGCTTAACCATTAAGGCTCAAACACAGGAGGAAAATATTGATTTCAATGAACTTTCCATGGAGTTTTTGGTCAAAATAAAAAACAATGAAAGCACAGAAGGTGTTCAGAAAACCTTATCCAAGGTATCCATAGAAGCTTTGGAAAAGGCCTTGGACAACAACGATAAAAAATTAGCCTTTTGGGTAAATATCTACAATGCCTATATTCAGGTAATTCTTCAAAAGAACCCGGACTTGTATAAGGATAGAAATGATTTTTTCAAAGCCGATCAAATAGCCATAGCAGGGGAAGATATATCCTTTGAAAAAATAGAACATGGTATTATTAGGGGGTCCCAATGGGAATATGGATTGGGATTTATTGGAAAACTATTTCCCGGAGAGTTCGAAAAAAGATTAAGGGTTGAGGAGCCGATTACCGAATACATTTTGCCCTCAATTGTGGTGCAAAAGACTGTCCACCTGTGGCTATTTATGATTGGAAAAGATTGGATGAGCAATTCGCCAAGGGTACATCCAACTATCTAAAGCGTACTACAGAGTATGACCCAAAAGAAAAAGAGGCAAAGGTAACCACATTATTTAGTTGGTTTCGGGGCGATTTTGGTGGTACGGATGGAGTAAAGGACATTTTAAAGAAGGAAGGCCTTATTCCAACGACCAAAGGAATAGACTTGGACTATAAAAATTATGATTGGACCTTGAAATTGGATAATTTTGTGACCCTTTAACCTTAGGCATTAGAAAAATAGTGTTGTTTTGCCTATAGACGGAAGTCTCACTACATGAATCATCTTTCCCTTGTAAAAAAAGTCTGCATAGTTGTTTTCTTGCTAATTGCTGTATTCTCGGCTTCCCTACTACCTCGACTAAAATTTTCTTTTGATTTTAGTCAATTTTTTCCGGAGGAAGACCCGGATCCGAGTTTTATCAAGCATTTGTGGAGGAATTTGGCACGGACGACAATTTCCTATTGATTGCCATTGAGAATGACCCTACTGTTTTTGATGAGGATTTCTTGAAAAAATTCCATGCCTTTTCAGTAGAAAGTAAAGACTTTGATTTTGTTACGGAAAGCAGTTCATTAACGACACTATCCTACCCACTAAAAACCTCTTTTGGTTTTACGCAACTGCCCGTTATTCATAGAGACGACCCCCTTGCCTATAAAAAAGATTGGGAAAAAATCAAGGAGGATGGACTCTTTGTCAATTTTTTAATCGATAGCAATGCAAGCTCAACCGTAGTTGCCCTAAGGACACAGGACGACATAGATTATCAACAGGCGGAGTTGTTGCTTTCCCAAGTTAGAGCATCTCTCAAAACCCATCAATTGGATAATTATCACATTTTGGGAAGGGCATTTTTTCTCGAAGCGATCGTTGATATGCAAAAAAGTGAGGTCCTCAAAACTAGCATTATAGCGGCCATTTTGGTTTTAATCATTTTGCTATTGGTGTATAGAAGTATTCCCCTAGTGTTTATTTCCATGGTTTCCATTTGCCTATCCCTTATCATCTTTATGGGCATACTGGCGCTTTGGGGCAAGGAATTGAATGCGATGGCAGCTTTTTACCCAGTTTTAATGCTCATTGTAGGTACCTCGGATGTGATTCATGTTACGGATAGTTTTATTAGAAAAATCCAGTCCGGCATTCCTAGATATAAAGCCATACGTTCATCTTTGCGGGAAGTGGGCCTCACTACCTTGCTTACATCTGTAACCACGGCAGTTGGCTTTATCACCTTATTATCTTCCAGATTGGTCAGTATACAGGAATTTGGCATCAATGCCGCTATTGGAGTAATGGTGGCTTATTTAACGGTTATTTTCTTTACAGGTTCACTATTGATTAGTTTGCCGGAGAAAATGTTATTGGGAAGAAGGAGTATTTCTAAAAAGTGGGTAGACCAACTCCTTAAAATCAACACTTTTACAAAAAATTACCCAAAATCCATTTTGGCAGGTACCCTACTATTTACGGGGTTTTGTTTCGGGGTATCAGTTTGATTAGTACCAATTATGAGTTTAAAAGAACACTGCCCAATAACAGTGAAATTGCGGCCGATTTTGAATTTTTCCAACAAAACTACGCTGGTTTTAGGCCATTAGAAATTGCCGTTATGTCTCAGGATACCTACAAAGTTCTCGACCATTCCGTAGCCTTGGAGATTGAAAAGCTAATGGGGTATTTAAATACTATTGCTTCCATCGGAAATCTCCAATCCTCGAATTTACCCTTTAAAATACTTCACAAAGCCTATAATCTAAATAAGTCTGATTTTATGACCTTTCCGGATGATGCGGCCACTTTTGAAAAGTATAAGAAGGATATAAATAAGTTGGGGCGACAACAACTCAATCGGTTTGTGAACGAAGATGGCTCTATGGCCCGTATCAACGGTAGACTTCAGGATGTTGGTACGGATAGTCTGAAAGTAGTGTATGATAGAATTGAGCAATATGCGAAAACCGATTTGGATACTACAAAAATTAGGGTCAAGGTAACCGGAAAGAGTTTGCTATTGGACAAGAATTCCGAATATATTCGAAGTAGTTTGCTTGAAGGGTTGTTTCGGGACTACTCCTCATTGGGATTATTATGGTCTTGGTATTCAGAAATTTTAAAATTTTCATTATTTCATTGATCCCTAATATTTTGCCCATTCTATTTGCCGGTGCCGTGCTAGGTTTTCTAAGCATACCACTAGAGGCATCCTTATCGGTGGTATTTGCCATCGTATTTGGGATAGCCGTGGACGACACTATTCATTTTCTAGGCAAATATAAATTAGGGAGGACGCAAGGACTAACACAAGAAGAAGCATTGCAAAAGACTTTTGCACATACAGGTAGGGCCCTGGTAATAACGACCATAATCCTCTTCTTTGGATTTTTGGTATTATTGTTCTCTATACATCAACCTAGTATCACCATAGGAATTATCATCAGTGTAACGTTAGTAACCGCTCTTATTTTAGATGTACTTCTGTTACCTGTATTGATACGTAAAATGTTAAGGGAAGCGTAGTTTTATTTCCTATCCAACATTTTTTTAAGTGAACGATGGGCCACTATTGTTTTTCCAACCATAAAGGCCATTAGGGCAATCCACAAAGTAAAGAGTAGGTATTCCATAACAAGCGAATTTTAAAAGTTTGGTTTGGTCAAATTCATATACTATTTCTAAGTTTTGGGGCTTAACAAATAGCTTTATTATGCATTTCAACGATAAATATATGTATTTCATCTGTTCCATTGTTAATTATTGTTAACTTTTCGATGAAATGCACCAAAATAAAAAACGCCATGACCGGTTTAACCATGACGTTTTTCCAAAAAACAATCCAACCTAATACATACAAACCGGAAATGAAAACTTATTACAACCCTCGAATTTCGCTTTCCATGCCAGGACCCAATTCATAGAGGGCCCCTAAAAGTTCTTGTTTCAGTTCATTGATCCTTTCTGCCATATCATTTGCCTTGTAAACGGTCGCAGCCACATATAATAGGGATGGCTCATACGTTTGGTCAATAACATATGTGTCAATTATTTCCTTGGCCTTTTCGGGATTACCCAGTTTTAAATAACTGTAGGCCAACCAACTATAGGATTCCGGAGTGGGCCTATTGCTAACTTCTTCCTTGGCCAGTTGCAATGCTTTCTCAAATTGCTCCGTTTCATTTATCAACACATCCAAATTGTAGGCATTATACATCTGTCCGTATGATGGATTTTCAATTTCCGTAAAGTAGGTATGGATATTTTCAAGTCTGATTAAATCGTTTCCCATATAATCAGCTATTTCTGCCTTCAACAAAAAGTAATCGGGTGCTTTGTGGTTTTCCGTAATAGAATCCAGTATTCTTAAGGCTTCTTTTGGATTTTTATCATGGGAGAAGACTATCCAAGCAATTCCCTTTTTGGCATAAGCATTATTGGCATCCACTTCCAATGCTTTAAGGTAGTGGTCATAGGAATCCTCTATCCTCCCAGCGTGGCCGTAGTAATCCGCAAGATTGGTCACACTCCAAACAATCAGAGTCCCTATTTTTGGATTCCACAGCAAGGCCTTTTGCCTTCTCCATAAAGTTGATGGTCGTTTCCAAATCACCCTTATAGTCGTTCCATTTGGCAAGTCGTATCAAGTAACCAAAATCTTTCATGTTTTTGGTACTATCCAAATATTTTTCCGCAGTTCTATAATTTCCTAACTCCAAATGGACATCAAAGAGCAGGTATTGACTTTCCTTTGGATCCGTGCCAATTTCCCTAGCTTCATTCGCCAGCACCAACGCTTCCTTAAATCGATGTTGTGATATATAATTTCTTGCCAAAGACCGCCTATAGCCTGCCCTACCTACAGAAGCTATTTCCACGGCTCTTTTGAGACTCCTTTCGGCCTTCTTCAAATAGGAGATATCCCCCGTTTCCTTGAAATATCTACCATACTCGCCGCCAACTATACCAAAACTGGTTAGCTGCATACTATCCAATCTTATCTTGGAATTCCATAATTCAAAATATTTGGACGTGGTTTTGGGAGCATGTGTTACGAGATATTTATCGTAATCCCTTTGGGAGGCCACACGATTGTTGCTCTCCTCAGAACACGAGCATACGAGCAATAGCCCCAATATGTATATGTATAATTTCATCTTGATGGTTTTCGGATTGTTAATAGTATTTATAAAGGGGGAGCATTAACTCCCCCTTGCTCCTCTTTTTCATAGTCTTTATTCAGGAGCTCCCAAATAAGGGAATGTTGTTGAGATGTCTGCCGTTAAGGCTACCCCATCAGAAGTCAATCTTGGTAAATCGGGAGTACCGTCCATATCGGTATCCTGACCACTAAAACGGTCACCTTCCATACCTCCGAACAACAGTATTAAGGATATATCGATGACATCATCCTGAGGCCTTCTTCCTGTCAATGCAACCTCGTCACCGTCTTGCACCAAAATTCTACCATCCATATCATTATCGGTACCCGGGTCAAAATAGGTTGTGGGAAGGTTTGGGGCCACTTCAAGAACATCCGCAGCTAAGTAACCGGTTAATGTAGCGGCATCCAAACCAAGAATATTGGGCTCATAGTTCACATCCTCGGGGTTGGCACCCAATAAATTGGCGTATACATCGTGATAAGCCTCCAATCTTGCCTCAAATCCGGCTTGAAACATACTCCCCATTTCTGATGGAATTGCCTTGTTATAGGCATTTTTTGTTTCATCATCTGCACTTAAAACAGTATTAATACCAGGTCTGCCCATAAAATCGACTTGGGCATATGTTCCTGAAAAATCCGGCATCATAGGTTCCATTCCATCCTCACAAGGGGTACAGGATCCTCCACAATCTACCCCTGTTTCATCACCGTTCATTATTCCATCACTACACGTAGCCATGGCCATGGGCGGGGTATAATCATCATCATTATTGCATCCTGTCAAAACAGTCAAAGTACAAATTGACAGAAAAACATATTTTATTGTATCTAGTTTCATCTCTATATCTTTTAGTTCGTTAATTATTGTTTAGCATTCGTGGTTACCCACGTTTTGTATACTGAAAGTCCAAGAGCATTCATAGCAGTAGTTTCACCCAATATAGTGTTAGGTAATTCCACGACAATGGACATCGTATTGGCGCCATCAAAAGTATCCACGGCGGTCGTATCATCGTCATCCGTGGAATCCGGATCACCTGCAGGTTTAAAACCTTCGGGTGCCATCCCTCCTATTACAGCGTTAAACTGAAAAAAGTCAAAAAAGAAAGCATCCTGCCGTGGCCCGGCGAACAATGAGACTCCATCTTCCGTGGTTTCTACAATGGCAGTATCGGTAGAAATATCTACAGATCCCAATGGACTATTCACCATGACCATACCGTTCAATCCGGTACTGCTGGGGGCAACCGATCCAAAAAAGTACATTTTTCCATCCCTAGGTATCGCTTGGATGACCAAGTCTTCTACCAGGTCCCCATCAGTATCTATATTGATTTCCGTTAAAATGTTCTCGTCAAAGGTCCCATAGGCCAAATCCGGCAAAACATTGGATTGTAGATCTACGGCAAACACCGTATTGTCCGAACCTACGGTGGGTTCAAAGGCATAAAAATCAGCAATATCGGCACTGGTTCCCATAGAATGCGGGGCGTCAATGTGGTCGGCAGCCACCAATAGGGTCGCAACGAGTGCCAATATCCCAAGACCGGTTAAAAGAGTTTTGTTTTTCATAGTGATAGTTTTTAGATTAAATCACCCTTACCTACGCAGCAGTCCCTTGAGGGTTTTGTTTTAAATGTTAAAAGAAAGTTAAATACCGGTTCCCGGATTTTTATCTAGAGAAAAGTTAAGCTTGATTTCCTTTGCAACTTCAGTACTAGAATATCTGGTAATCCAGATTAAAAAGTATATCGTATAACAATTTTGGAAGGAAACAAGAACATGCAATTGGCTAACTTTGCACTTTTCTAAATACCTAGGTAATGAATCCATCGGCGAATGGTTGGATAGATAAGTTTGGATCGTTGGTAAAGAACCATGATGGGCATTACGGTACCTTCAAGGAACTATTCAAGGATTTAAAAAATATAGGTTTTGTGTATGGTATCAATACCGGCTATCCAGATTTCATTTCTCCGAACATGCATTTTCAGAAGATGAAAAAGCCAAGATAAACTTGGTAACGGCCCTTTATTTTACCTTTAAAATAGAAACTCAACGTGCTGATTTTGAATCCTTTTTAGAAAGGATATTCCAGTTTTACGAGACTTTAGAGGTAAACAAGGTTACCTTTCTTGGTAAACTCTTTTCCGGAAGCAAGACCTCTTCGAAATTGGAAAAAATCTTGGAATCCCGCATTTATTTAGAGGATAATATCATAAGTAAGACCTTCAACAGTTCCATCACAAACTCTCTTTTGTTCATAGATGTCCTCCTTTTCCGAAGGTATTTGTTGAATGCAAAAGGAATTAAGAAACATGCCCAACTTCTCGAGTATCTGGCGATTAACATTACCTATCACGCCTTAAATTCCAAGGAGAAGAATAGGAAAGATGAAAAATTGGCGCAATTACTGGCATCCTCGCTCACCTTTATCAACAGTGATTCAAAAAAATTTGACGATGCCTATAGACAACATCTGGTTGTAAATGAAGACGAATGGGAAAAAAGATATCTACTGGATTTGGCCTGCCTTACGGTATGGGAAGACCATTCCCTTGAATATATGGAGTCTGAATTTATTTATGGTATTGGCAAGGATTTAAAGTTAGATGAAGAAACGATTCGGGATTCATTGTCCCATGTTTCTTACTTCATAAGTTCCCATAAGGAAACCATTCCGTTTTTACAGGAACACAATATGGCCGTTCAGTTTTATGACAGTATGTCAAAGCTGGTCAATAGGCTCATACTGAGGAATAGAAAGCGTTTGCACAAAGAACTTTCTGAAAGCGCGGAACTGGTAGCCTTGCTTTCAAAATCGACCATAAGTGACCTTTCCAAAGAAGAGAAGAAGAAGGTACAGTCACAATTATTGGATATTTTTAAAAGTATCCCTTCCTTGGCTATTTTTCTGTTACCTGGCGGTGCTATATTGCTTCCAATATTTATTAAACTGATTCCCAAATTATTACCCTCGGCATTTGACGAAAATAGGGTGGAAAAGGAAGAATAGTCGTTCTTAAAAGGAATACTTTTTTACTTTTCACTTACTCCAACCGGAGCTTAAAGTCCTTCACACGTTCCCTGCTCACTATGATTTCTTGGTCTGAAAAGGAATTGAGTTTCAATTGTAAACGGGAATTGGTATAGGAAATAATGTCTTTTATAGCATTGATATTCACATAAAACTTACGGCTCACCCTAAAAAAAGTATCGGGTCGTAATTCATCCTCTAAATTTTCCAACGTAGTATCCAACAAATAATTTCTTCCGTCCGAGGTAGCGGCATAGGTACCCTTATTTTCACTGTAAAAACATTCTACTTCATCGGCATTGATGATTTTTAGATGCTGGCCAACTTTTGCGGTAAAGCGCTTTTTAAATTCCCGCTCCAACGGATTCACCAAAAGCTTTTTGATATCCTCAAAATCCGGACTTAACTTTTTGGATTCGCGCTTTAGGTTTCTATACTTCTTCACGGCACTTTCCAATTCCTCATCGTCGATCGGTTTAAGCAAATAGTCAATACTGTTTAGCTTAAATGCCTGTAGGGCATATTCATCATAGGCCGTGGTGAAGATAATGGCACTTTGGACATCGACCACATCAAAAATTTCAAAGGAGAGACCATCGGACAACTGAATGTCCAAAAAGATAAGGTCCGGATGTTCATTCTCCTGAAACCACGTAATGGATTCCTCCACGGAATGTAACATGGTGGAGACCGCGACATCCAACTCCGACAATAATCTACCAAGTCGACGAGCGGCAGGCTTCTCATCCTCTATGATAATGACATTCATACTCACTTATATTCAAAATTAGAATTCCTCAAAAATACCATTTAATCCCTTCGGGACACTTTTTCCTCCTCTTCCTTAAGAATCCGTTCCAGTTGCCTTTCCTCCCATCTTTTTAGGAAACCTGGTTTTAGCTCTTGCCATGGCTTAGATTTGAAAGTAAAGACATAGAGTCCGTGAGCGAGTAACCCAATACCCCATAAGACGGGGGTTCCCAAAAAGTTCCAGCCCATCCAATCATTAAATTGAGGACTTTGCAACCAATCATAATCATCTTTAAACCAATTAAATAGGTTCAACTTAATTAGTAACAAGAGAACATTAACAATTATAAATATCCTAAGATGACGGTAGAATTTTTTCATGTCCTCGATACGCTTCCGTGCCTTTATATAGGACTCATTTTGCGACTGATTCATATTTTTATTTATTTAAATTTTTCGGCCTCCTGCCTATCCTTTTCCATATATTTCTGAATCTGACGCTCTTCCCATCGCTTTGAAAATATGGGATTACGGGAGAAGACCTTCATTCCATGGAAGAAGAGACCGATACCCCAAAAAACCCATACTGCAAATGTTCCAAAATCCAGTACATCCGTAAAATTTGCCCCGCTATTCATCCTTCCTATAATGCTACTAATGGATATAAAGCTGTTAACTCCAACATAAACGACTGCATGCCAATAGAAACCTTTTAGTTCCTTAAGCCTCTCTTTGGCCCTTTCCAATTTATTTTCCTGCCTATCCATTACTTCCATTTTGTTTGTTCTTCGTCCTCCTTCATAAGTTCCTTTAACTTTCGTTCTTCCCAGTCCTTCCCTAGTATAGGGTTGTATCCAAATGCTTTCACACCTTGAAATATGAGTCCTATGCCCCAGCCAAAAGCGGCCCATAAAAACCAAGGATAATTCCATTGGTCCAGCCAATAGTTCAACCCGGCCAAAAAGCCAATAAAAATTACGTAGGAAAGTGCACTGGTATAGAATTTTTTTATGGCATCTACACGTTCCTTGGCCCGGTAGTATCTAGATTCTTTGTCTCTTGGTATCATTGCTACATGTTTTGTTGGTGTATCCTGTTTTAAATATACTTTATTCCTTAAAAATCATCCCTTTTCATAAACTCTTCCAATTTTCTTCGTTCCCAGTCCTTTCCAAACAATGGATTGTATCCATAAGCATTGGACCAATGTCCCAATAAGCCTAATCCCCAACCTATGGCCGGAAAGATGGCCCACGGGAAGCTTGTGGTATTATAGTTAAGCCAAGCCAAAAAAGGAATGACAATACAATATGCCAGCAAATTGGAATAAAAACATTTGATTTCCTTTACTTTTTCTTTTGCTCTTTTGTATTTGAGTTCGTTTGTGATTTCCATGATTTTAATTTTTTAGGAGTATGACCTCGTTAGTACTATTTATACCACGAATTTCATCAAAGAACAGAGGTTTTTAAAAAGATAGATACCCAATTGTAATTTTTGTGGGATGGATTGTAATACAATGTATCTAAGAATTCAGAATACTTCTCCACCTAATGAAAAACACTTGTTTAAAAGGTGCATTCCCATATATTGGGACGCTATAAATCATCCTTGTCCATTAATTCACGTAGTTTCTTTTCCTCCCATCTTTTTCCCCAAATTGGGTGGTAACCAAAGGCTTCCAAACCATGGGTCAACAATCCAAACCCCCAACCCACCACTGGAAAGATAATCCAAGGAAAACTTGTGGTCTTATAGTTTAAAAAGGCCATAAAAGGAATTACGATACAATAGGCTATGAGATTTCCATAAAAACCCTTAATGTTCTCCACTTTTTCCTTTGCCTTTTGATAACGTTTGTCCTCAATAAATTCCTCTTGTGTTTCCACAACAGAAACCTTTTGCGTCAACATGGGCAACTCCACGGTAAAGGTGTCGGCCGTTTTATGGATTTCCATTTTACGTGTACTAAGAAGTTCATAACGCTGTTGTATATTTTGAAGTCCAACGCCACTGCTCTTTTTAACGACTTGTTTTTCCTGCAAATTATTGGAAATCTTTAAGTTACCATCCTGCTCAAAAATTTTGATGTGCAAAGGTTTGGCACTATTTACAATATTATGTTTTACGGCATTCTCCAATAATAATTGAAGGGATAAGGGAACAATTTTTGCCTCCGGGTTAGAGGCCCTTTCGGGAATATCGAGGATAATGCTATCCTCAAATCTCATTTTTAAAAGTTTGACATAGGTCTTGGCGAATTGCAGTTCCTCATCTACAGAAACCAAATCCTTATTTTTTTGTTCCAGTACATAGCGATATACTTTGGACAGGGATGTCGTAAATTTCTGTGCCTGATCTGTATCTTCCTCGATAAGGCTTGTGAGTACATTTAAGCTATTGAACAAAAAGTGGGGATCCAATTGGTTCTTTAGCGCATCAAACTTAGCAGACGCGGTACCTGCTATTATTTTTTGCTCCTTTACCTTATTTTCCTGGAGGGCCTTGTAAAAATGGAAGGCATGTAGAAATAAGGAAATCAGAACCGTAATAATAATGGCAAAGACGTAGGAAAATGGTTCCTCATACTCCAAAAAATCGTTGAAGGAATTTCCATAAAATACCATGGAAAGGAACATTCGTAATAACCCGAAAGCTACTATGGACAATGCTATGGAACCCAATGCACCTACCCAAAGCCGTGCCTTTGGTTGCGTTGCCCAATCATATCTAATGGACACACCATCATAGTAATAGGCATTGACCAATGTCAGCACAAAACTGAACAAAAAACAGATTCCAAAATACTCCCAAAAAACAGGCCATGTCAATGGTTCATCTAGAAAGAAAAACAAGTTAAGCAGGGTTACCCCTGCCGTTATATATATGGATATTCTAAGAAGTTTAAGAAACTTTTTCATCCCCTACCCTTTACACTGTTTCACAATGGCCTTAGCCCTATCTTCACCCCAATTTGGATAAAAGGGCCCTTTTGGTTTAAAGTTAGTGAAAAGTTCCAAGGACTGCTCCACATCCTTGCAGTATTGGGTGGTATCCTGACCAAAATAGGCAGCAGCGCCCATGTCCCATTCTGCTTTCGAAAAGACTACCCGAGGATTTTCAGGGGCAATCTTTAGTGCCTCGTTATACAAGGCAACCACCTTCCCTGAATGGGTCATTCCATAAGTAGCCCCATCAAATGCAATCCATGCTGTGTAGGTCATGGCCTGTTGCACCATAATTTCAGGGTTTTTCGGAGAAATTCTTTTGGCTATATCCAAGAACTCCTGTGCTTTGTCCAATTGTTGTTTTAGCTTCTTTTCATCTTTCTCCCCAAAGGAATTTATGGTATTTATCCGGGCCACATAGTAGTAAGGTAGCCAATTGTCTTGCTCCGCGTTACTAATTCTTTCGAATAAATTGGAGGCTTCCATGGGTTTACCTTCCCCCCGGAGGGCAAAGGCCTTTTCCATTCCTTTTGTAAACTGGTCTTGGGATCAGGTACTAGTAGTCAGCACTACAAAAAGTAGTGTAATAAATTTTTTCATTTTGAACAGCTTTTAATGAATTTGAATTGAGTGTTTCAATGTTCCACCCAATAATTGAAATTTAGCATCCCGCCATTTAGGAGGTCCAAATGCGAGGGGGCATTGTTAGAGGCTCCAAAACGTTCAGTAGGCAAGCCGAAAAGTCTATTGAGCTTTCCGTCATTGTCCTTGTCGTGAAACACGGAAATGGCGTATACACCTTCGGGAATATCCCGAAAAATAACCGTAGTTACCCCATTGGCTATTTTACCGAACGCTCCTTTGTAGGGCTTTAGCAACCATCCTTCCTCCGAATTGTAGAGACCGACCAACATTTGACCTTCATCATTTTCCATTCCGGTAATTTCCAATTCGATAACTCCCATGGCGGCAGTCTGCGCCACTCCTAGGGTCAACCAAAAAATTCCGATAATGGTAAAAAGACATTTCATTGGGTTAAACATGATTTGCTGTTCAAAGCTCTTTGAATATTCTTGCAATTTATAAAAAGAATGACCCAACTGTGGATTTTAATTGCTGGAATGTAAATTTCCAAGCCATATAATTTATTTCAAATAAAAAAGTCCGATGAAATCATCGGACTTTGGACTCAAATTTACACTATATTAAGAAAGTGTAAACTCCGGTAATTTTATAATCGCACCACCTTGTTGTGCCGATTCGTGTGCCAAGATTCCAACGCAAGTAATGTTTGCCGATTGCTTGACATTTGGATAGGGCGATCGCTGTTGCACTAGTGCCTCCACAAATTCATGAACCAAATGAGGATGTGAGCCTCCATGTCCAGCCCCTTGGGTAAAGGATAAGTGTTCATTTTCCTCGGAATCGTAGACCCCCTTGGTCGTAAAATGCTGTATCTCCTTAGGCAATAGCTTTGCATAATCCGGACTTTCCACTTCTTCAGGTATTTCAGGTTCGGGCCTTTTGGCGGTATGAATCACCAATGGCTTCCCTTCTATCAAAGGCCATTCTACCGATTTTTTAGACCCATATACTTCAAAACTTTCACGATATTGTCTCGCTACATCGAACAAGGAGCGATAGACCTGTGCGCTCAAATCTGAATTTCTAAACTTGATATGGGTAGTTTCTACGGCATAGGGAGAGTTGTATTCCTTGATCAGTTCTTCCCGGATAGTCCCGAACCAAAACAGGAAACGTATTCGGCCTCGCCTTTTGTTAAGGCGAGAACGGGACCAACACAATGTGTAGCATAGTGCATAGGAGGTAATCCAGGCCAGTAGTTGGGCCAACCGTCCATATCCTGTTGGTGGCTTGCTTTTAGGAATTGTACTTTTCCAAGCTCACCATTTTCATAAAGCTCCTTCATAAAAAGGAACTCACGCGCATACACCACGGTTTCCATCATCATATAAGTAAGACCCGTTTCCTGTGTCAATTTTACGATTTGCTCACATTCTTCAACGCTAGTGGCCATGGGTACGGTACACGCAACATGTTTGCCGGCTTTTAAGGCTTTAATCGATTGTATTCCATGATCTGGAATAGGCGTGTTGATGTGCACAGCATCAATATTCGGATCCTTTAACAAATCATCATAGGAAGTGTATCTTTTCTCTATATCGAAAGCATCGGCCAGTTCATTCAATTTGGCTTCGTTCCGTTGACAAACTGCTATTAAATTGGCATTAGGGTGCTTTTGGTAAATCGGTATAAACTCCGCTCCAAAGCCTAATCCTACGATTGCGACATTTACTTTTTTTCGCTCATAATCAATATCTTAGTTAAATGTTTTCTTTAAAAATTTTAATCCATCCGAAGCAAATGCGTCTTGACTATCCGCTAATTTCTTCCAAATGTTCACTGCCGCGGCCAATTCAGGTATTTCAGGTGTAAAGCTTTCAATTATCATAGCCCCATCATAGTTTACATCTTCCAGGCCTTTGGAGAACTCCTCCCAAGGTGTTAAACCGGTGCCCGGGATACCTCGATGGTTTTCGGAAACTTGTACATGAATCAATCGATTGCCAGCGGTATTAATGGCTTTTCGGATATCCTGTTCTTCAATAGTCATATGAAAACTATCCAATATGATTTTCATGTTCGACTCATTTATAGTATCTAGTAGGCGAACTACATCATCCGCGGTATTTATAAGGTCAGACTCAAAACGATTGAGCGGTTCCAAAGCAATATCCAGTCCGTGCTTTTTACCAATACCGGATAGGGTTCTCAAATTAGTAACGGCACGTTGCCATTCCTTCTTTTTTTCCTCCACAGGTGCTAAACGGGCCTTTCCGACTGCTGCATATAATGGGCCCGCCACAAAATCGACCCCAAGTTCAGTGGCCACAGCAAAGCACTTCTCCGCATGTTCGAAACAATTTTGGTGTAGCGAGGTGTCTTCGGAAGTTAGATCCTTATCATTGCCAAATACGATACATATGGACGGCTTCAAATCGTTTTCTTCCAAAGCCCTTTTTACCTCTTTCACATTGATTAACGAGGGGTCTTCAATTGGAATCTCGACCACATCAAATCCCAATTTTTTAATTTTAGGGAAGAGCGCCACAGATGATGTGGAAAACGGTGCTTCCCAAAGCCAAGTGCTAACCCCAAATGAAATTTTCTTCGACATATATTTTTAGTTGGGAACCACTTTCATAACACCTTGCATGATTCGCCAATGTCCCGGAAAGGTACATATGTATGGATACTCGCCGGGCTCCGATGGCGCTTTAAAACGAAGCGTAACTGTTTGATCCGGATTTACCAATGCGGTCGCAAATAATACTTCCGACATTTTGGGTACATAGTTTTGAGTTGCTCCATTGGGATCTGCGGCCAATTTGTCTGCAGCGGCACCCACCTTTTCTTTGGTACCCGGTTGAACGATCACCGATTGTGCTGCATAAAATCCACATTGTCCGAACCAATTCCACTTCCTTACCTGCAGGCACTACAAACTCCGTAATGTCAAATTTCATTTCGTTTTGGATCGTCTTCATATTGATAACGACTCTATCCGCTGAAACAGCTTCATCGTCTGTATCTTCGCCCAAACCTTCCATGGCATAGTTTTTTATAAACACCTCTGCGATAGAGCTACCTCCAAAGGCATTATTGGCGCTTTGGGAAAAATCGGTCTCCACCTCATATTTCCAAGTACCTGCCAAGGATAGGTTTTTGCTCCCGGATCTAATGTATAGTTGTTACGGCCTTCCGTAGATTCCACCTCCTCCGCCTGTGTCCTCTACCCGGATGGCCAAGGTGTTTTTTCCACTCTTGAATAGGTCCGTATCAATATCATAGTATCGGTTTCCGGCATATTCCCCTTCGGTGACACCGATTTGAGTTCCATTGAGGTACACTATATCAGAATCATCAATGGGACCCAATGAAATATAAGCAGACTGACCTGGACTAAAATTAAAATCTTTACGAAACCGAGATGATACCGTCCATTTCCAATCCGGCATCCTCAATGTATTGAGGTAGTTCCATTGTTTTCCAACCACTGTCGTCATAATCCAACGCCTGTCTTTTTGTAATACCCAAAGAGGAAATGTCAAAATTTGGATACTCCTCTCTGTAACTGGCCATAAAGCCATTGCCCTGTTTGGCGGCGGCGGCATACACCGCCTTGGAAAGCCAATTGTCCTTTAAAACAGCATCGCTCTTGCTTACATCGTAAATTACTTCTCCTAACACATCTGAAGGTTCCCTGTCGGCCATATATAAGATTGCCGCAAGCTGCACTAAAGGTTCTTTATCGTACAATACGTTGGATTTTATAATGGCATTATCCGATGCCTCCGTTTTGGGAAGTATTTGGACAGCGGCCCTACGTACAGCGGCCGATGGATGGTATAGGGCTCCAGCAACCACATCCCTGGCTTCTTGGTTGGACTCCAATGATACCAATCCATCTATAGTCCATAAAGCATGTAATGCTCCCGCATTCATACCCATATTATCAACGTTATTGGAATTCACTAATTTATATAGGTCTGTAAGCACGTCAGTATCTTGATTTTCGACCAGAAGGCGCTGGGCTGTCATTCTCCAAAACATATTGGGATTACTTAAGGCGCCTACCGGACCTTCGGAATCCTCAGAGTTCAAAACCATGGGATCCGTTTCATGCGCTCCTTTGGGAACCACTCTCCATATACGTCCTCTGGATTTATCCCTAAGGGGATTCACATAAGCATTTCCGTCACCATTTTCGGCATCGAAACCTCCACGTTCCTTACTAGGCGTTGGATTGTGCTGCACGATAAAATTATACCAATCCGCCACCCAAACATTGCCATCCGGGCCCACTTTCGCTTCCACGGGAGAAACCCACTCGTCTGAGGAAGCAAATAGATTTCCGCCATCCTCTTCCTGGTACCCTGCTCCCGTCTTTACAATTTTTGCCATGTGCACAACGCCTCCGGTAGGCTCGCAGACAAAGGCGATTTTATTCCAATAGGTACTGGGATAGTTTCTTGCCGTATAGAAATGGTGTCCGGCTGCCGCGGTAAAACCACCAAATACGTCCACTTGTCTAACGTTAGGGGTTATGGCCTGCATATCATAATGACCGTCTATCTTAAGACTGCCTTGGGCCGGAATCCCCACAATACCGTTCATGGCAGAATTTGGAATGCCCAAATACACGCTATGTGTGTTGTTGGCAGTAGAAGCAAATACGGAATTGTCCTCTGTAATACCCAAACCCCATGTATTGTTACTGGTGTTTGTCAATACCTCGAAGGTGTTTTTCTTTGGATTGAATCGGTATACGTTTTGATTGAATTTAAAGTTCTTTCCAAATATCTGACCCTCAAAGCCTGAATAGCCCACTACTCCATACAATTGATTGTCTATCCTATATTGCAAGTTGGAAGGCCCTGCGTGGGTATCAAAAGTACCCCAGCCGTCAATCATTATTTCCCGTACATCCGCTTTATCATCGCCGTTGGTATCCTTAAGAAATAGAAAATGTGGCGCCTGGGAAACTACAATTCCTACGTCATAAAAAGAGAAACTGGTAGGGATGTTCAAATTTTCAGCAAATATGGTGAACTTGTCCGCTTTACCATCTCCATCGGTATCCTCACAAATTTTTACCCTATCGTCACCTATACCGTTATCATTTCTAACCGTATTTGGATAATCCACTGTTTCAATGACCCAAAGCCTACCACGCTCATCCCAGTTCATGGCGATCGGATTTATGATATCCGGCTCGGAAACAAATAGTTCCAATTTAAAACCCGCAGGTACCTGAATCAACTTTGCCGATTCTTACGGAGATAGCGGCAATTGATATTTGGGTGCAGGGTCTCTTTTCTCATAGTTGGGAATATTAGGCTTCTCTTCATATTTTAAAGTGGGTATTTCCGCTGCAAAGGCTATCCAATTTTCCCTTGGTGTATCTCCAACTGCCCATAAAATCCCTTCCTTTACCAAGTTTTGAAAACCAGGATTGGCCCATGTACGCTCATCATGCCCATAAGCAGTGTAAAAAACCTTTCCATCTCCATATTCCTTGACCCAGGTCCAAGGTTCGTGATGGTCTCCTTCTACCCTTTCCATTAGCACCGTAATATCATCCGCAATCTTATCATGGACGTATGTTTCGTCCCATATGGAAAAAGGCTCCACGTTCTGCATGATAGGATGTTCCTTTTTGATAATATCCGTAGTAAAAGTACCCGTTCCATGCTCCAAGAACTGTGCACCTACCAAATCGATATATTCCGGTGAATTTTTAAAACAGAAACTGGCAGAATGAATCGGAATGAACGCATGGCCCTCACGAACATAGTCCAACAAGGCCTTTTCCTGCGACGGGGTTATCTCCTCATGATTGGCATATACGATCAAACCATCATAGAGGGAAAGGTTCCTTTCATTCAAATCATTGACATCTTCCGTATAGGTAATGTTAATCCCATCCTTGGTCAATGCCGATGCCAAAATAGGAAAGTAAGCACGAGAATTGTGATGTTCAATGGAGTGCCCCAAGAACAACAGTTCCAATCTTACGGGAACATCATCTGCAATGGCCTTATTCCCATTTTCTGATTTACAACCGGTAACCAGTAGCAAAACACCAAAAACCACTGATAATATCTTATAAAAAGCCTTCATAAAATGATAAATATTGATTTAGCTTTCAATTTTAATCATAATATTACAATTAGATGCCCTGTGTTTTATCCTATCCTGACTGTATTTTATCATGCTAATCCATAAATTGTTAAATTTACAGGCAAATTAGTGTTTTGTTGCTCCCTTTGGGAGTACGTACCCAAAAGTTGGAATTTTGAAGGTAGCATTAGAAAAATCCCCCATCCCAAAAACACATGCCCTGGTTTCCAAGGCCCTCAAACAACCTTTGTTCGATCCCAATTGGCACTTCCATCCGAATATCAACTGTTCATGATCCTAAAAGGTAGGGGTACACAATTTATTGGAGATAGTATACGTCCCTATAGGGAGGGAGAAATTACCTTTACCGGACCCAATCTCCCCCACCTCCGGAAAAGCGATGTTGAAGGGAAGAAGGACAGTAAAGATGGATATTCAGAAGGCATCGTTATTTATTTTAATGGAAACTTTTTGGGAGAAAATCTTTTACAGAAAGAGGAAGGTATTAAGTTGAACCAGCTGTTTAAAAAAAGTCTTCGTGGACTATTAGTTCAGGGAAATACAGCTTATGAAGTCCAAAAATTGATGCAAAACCTTTTGCATTTAGAGGGTCCGGAAAGCGTACTCGAATTATTGAAGATTCTTAATCTTTTGAGTGAAACCAAGGATATGGAGGTTTTGGCAAGTCCAGGATATATAAATTCCCTAAAACAAGGGGACACGGAACGTATGAATACCGTGTATGCCTATGTTATGAGACATTTCCGTAGAAAAATAGCTTTGGAAGAACTGGCAGAACTCACAAATATGACCCCAACCTCTTTCAGCCGCTATTTTAAGGTGCATGCCAATAAGACCTTTTCAGAATTCGTGAGTGAAATTAGAATCGGGCACGCCTGCAAACTACTGTTGGAAGAAAATATGAACGCTTCCCAGGCCTGTTACGCTAGTGGTTTCGAGACCCTTTCTAACTTCAACAAACAATTTAAAGGTATTACCAATCGTACTCCTATTGCCTATAAACAAGAATTCGGAAATTGATATCCGTACAGTTTGTAAGGTATTTATTTTAGCATTTTACTCTTCGAATATGACTAAAATCCACCTACGCTTCCAAGTCAAGTATTCAACGTACCTTCGCAGCTTATAAGAACTACATGACATTTAAAGAACTTGGCCTCACTGGGCCTATTTTAGAGGCTTTGGAAAAAGAGGGGTATACACATCCCACACCCATTCAAGAGCAAGCCATTCCCATATTATTACAAAAAAAGGATTTATTGGGCGTAGCCCAAACAGGTACCGGAAAAACCGCGGCCTTTGGTCTTCCTATGCTCCATCACCTGTACGAAGGAATAAAGCTGAGTGATACCAAACGAAGAATAAAAGCGCTCATTGTGACACCAACACGAGAGCTCGCCATTCAGATTGGGGAAAGCCTTACTGCGTATGGCGCCTTCACAGGACTAAGGAATACCGTGATTTTTGGAGGGGTAAAGCAAGGAAAACAAGTCAACGCCCTAAAAAGTGGCACGGACATTCTAGTAGCAACCCCAGGTCGATTGCTTGATCTATTGAGTCAAGGTTATATAAGTTTTAAGGACCTGGATATCGTGGTTTTGGACGAGGCCGACCGAGATGTTGGACATGGGTTTTATTCATGATGTAAAAAAAATCATTGCCAAATTACCCCCAAAAAGACAGTCGCTCTTTTTCTCCGCCACCATGCCACAGGATATTGTGGAGTTGTCCAAAAGCATGTTGGGGGATTTTCATAGGGTTACCATAAGGCCGAGACAAACCCACTGCAGAAAAAGTGCAACAAGGAGTTTATTTCGTGAGCAAACAAAATAAGCCCAAGTTACTTATCCATTTACTTAAGGAGCGTCCAAAGGAGTCGGTATTGGTATTTTCCCGCACCAAACACGGAGCCAACAAAATTGTAAAGAAATTGGCGCAAGCAGGCATTAAGTCGGCAGCCATTCACGGCAATAAGTCACAGACCGCAAGGCAAAAGGCCCTTGGGGATTTTAAGGACGGTAAGCTAAAAGTGCTGGTCGCCACAGATATCGCAGCTAGGGGTATCGATGTGGACGAACTGTCATTAGTGGTCAATTTTGATTTGCCCAATGTTCCGAGAAACCTATGTTCATAGAATTGGGCGTACCGGTCGTGCCGATGCCAGTGGCACGGCATTGTCCTTCTGTGATAAGGATGAAAGGCCTTATCTGCGGGATATCGAAAAGTTGATAAAGCAAGGTGTTCCGCATATGCCCGAGCATCAGTTTGTAGATGATGAAACGGAAATAAAGGATACCGAATCTTCAAAACCAAAAGAAAAAGAGCAACAGAACCCATTTCCAAAACCTGGAAACCGAAATAAGAATAGAAACAGGAATAGGAATCGAAATAAAAATCGCAACTCCCGAGGAAACAAATCCGGTAAACCCAAGTTTAGGGATGCCCCTAAAAAAGGAAGTCATTCTTAGCTTCCAAAAAATTCCCATATCGGTAAAAAAAGGGTGAACAGGCTATCTTTATGGTTTAAAATAAATAGGAATGAAGCGACAATTATTTATTTACGGAAGTGGAAGACATACGGTTCCATTTTTGGACTATGTGGCAAAAGCTACGGGTAAGGAACCACCCAACCTTTGTTTTATCCCTACGGCCAGTGGAGAAGACCAGGACTACATTGAATCTTTTTACGAGGTCTGTTCCCAAATCGATGTGATTCCGCATGTTATGAGCGTTTGGATCAATTCCTATGACCAAAATGAAACTTTTGGGGACATTATTTCAAAAATGGATGCTATTGTCGTTGGTGGCGGCAATACCCTGAATATGTTGGCCATTTGGAAAGCCCAAGGTATCGATTCCGAACTAAAAAAAGCTTATTATAATGGTGTAGTCATGGCTGGGGGAAGCGCAGGATCATTATGTTGGTTCAATGCCGGTACCACTGATTCCGGACCTAAAGAACTAAGTATCGTGGAGGGTATGGCCTTTATTGACAAAAGTCATTGTCCGCATTATAATTCGGAAACTTCTAGGCGACCCTTGTACCACAACAATATTCTTTCCGGAAAACTGACCGATGGCTATGCCTGTGACGACCGTTCGGCTATTCACTTCATCAACGAGCAAGTACATACCTCGGTTTCCTTGGATGAGCAAAATAATTCCTACTATGTCCATGAACAGGAGGGAAAGATTGTGGAAGACCGACTGGATAGAATCCTAATTTCCTAGTCTATATCTGCCTAATTTTTTTAGTTTTCATATAGGTTTTCGTTCTTAAATGTAAGCCGATTCTTTCCTAGTATTTGAATTGTATTTAATCTATTGATAATCAATTTATTTCTTATTTTTAGTGAAATCCAACCAAACTAAATATGAGAAATACCATCACCCTTGCTTTCCTTGCTGCGACCACTTTTTTATCCGCTCAAACTGAAAAAGAAATAGCCGCGGCAACAGTCCGAGAAAAACAACATAGAAGGCCATATCTATTTTCACGGCCGATGATGTATTAAAAGGCCGTGGAACCGGAACCCCGGAACTAAAAATTGCAGCATCCTATCTTGCCAATACTTTACGTAGTTATGGCATAAAACCACATCCGACCACAAATTCATATTATCAAACATTCAATCTTCTCCAAACAGCTCCACCAGATTTACTAAAAGTTTCCATAAACGGAGAGGCACACCCGCATGTGATTGCGATAAAAGCCAAGGCAACTAAAATTTCCGGGGATGCCATATTTCTAGGATATGGACAGACAGATGATTATGATGGCAAGGATGTTAAGGGAAAACTTATAATAGTAAGGGCCGGCACGTCAGAGGCTACCGATGCTAGGAGTATTTATATGGCTCATAAGGAAAAACAAGAATTAGCCAAGTCGAAAGGGGCTATCGGCATCATTGAGATGACGTTGCTAGAGGAAGACTGGTGGACACGTATGTCACACTTTATGGGAGAAAGTGTAAAGATTCCGGACCCAGTGAACCCACAAAACCCACCGAATGACTTTCTACATCTTTGGGTAAATACCACCGCTGAAAAACTAGAGGGACCTCTAAGCAACAAAGGCACCTATGCCATTGAAACCGATGGAATTAAGGAAGAAACCCTGGTAACCCAAAATGTTATTGGCGTGCTAGATGGAACCGATCCACAACTGAAGGACGAATACATCATGTATTCCGCACATTATGACCATGTGGGCATTGGAAGACCTAATGCAGAAGGAGACAGTATTTACAATGGTGCCCGTGATAATGCCATTGGCACTACAGCTGTTTTAAGTATGGCTGAGAATATTGGCAAATATCCAACGAAACGTTCCGCTGTCTTTATCTTCTTTACAGGAGAGGAAAAAGGACTTCTAGGTAGTAAATACTATGCAGAGCATCCTGTATTCCCGTTAAATCAGATCGTATATGGCTTCAATACTGATGGAGCCGGTTACAACAATACCAAATTGGCCATGGTTATTGGGTTGAACCGAACCACGGCCCAAAAACATATCCTAACCGGTGCAGCGGCTTTTGGACTTGAAGCTATTGATGATCCTGCACCCGAACAAGGTCTTTTTGACCGGAGCGACAATGTTAGTTTCGCCAGCAAAGGAGTACCCGCACCCACCTACTCCACCGGTTTTGATGCCTTTGATGATGAAATCAATAAATATTATCATCAAGCTACTGATGAAGCGGAAAGCTTGGACTATGACTATTTAGTAAAATTCTATCAAGGATATGTGTTATCGGGTAGGTTAATCGCCAACGACCCTGAAAGACCTTATTGGGTAAAGGGTGATAAGTATGAAGCGGCGGCAAACATTCTATATGGAATCGCCCCTGAAACACCCCTGAAAAACTAACAGACATTAATTCAAATTAAATGAAGACCCGTATTAAGGCCTTTTTAGGCTTGGTATTTCTTTTTTCTGCCTGCAAGCATGAAGGTCCTACAAAGGATATACCACTATTTGTGCATGATATTAAGGATGGTCCACTCCGTGGACTAGCGATGTTTTTGAATCCACTGAGGACGATTTTACCTTCGCGATTATCTCTGATCTAAATGGCGGAGAACGGGAGGGAGTCTATAGTGCAGCTGTGGTACAACTAAATCGGTTAGATCCCACCTTTGTACTGAGTGTGGGCGACCTAATTGATGGGGGAACAGAGGATTCCCTTCAATTGGCTACCGAATGGGATTCCTTTGAGACTAGGATCAAAAACCTGAACATGCCCTTCTTCCATTTAGGGGGCAACCATGACCTGACCAATCCCACCATGCGCACTTTTTGGAAGCAACGTTTTGGTCCGAGATACTATCATTTCCTTTATAAAAATGTATTGTTCTTAATGATGGACTCTGAGGATTATGAGGAGGAACGAATGCTAGAAATCTATAAGGCACGGGCGGAAGCCCTCAAAGTCATAAATGGGGAAGTCAATGGAATCTATGAGGAGACGGACTATTATGGCATGCAAGAACGAAAAGTAGGTGGTATGGGTTCGGAACAATTAAGCTATTTCAAGCAGGTTTTGGAGCGATACCCAAATGCTGCATGGATCTTTGTCCTAATGCATAAGCCCCTTTGGCAACGTGATGGCGATAAAGGTTTAAAGCCTTTGGAAGACCTTTTGGGCAATCGCCCCTATACGGTCATCAACGGACATATCCATTCCTTTTCGCACCAAATTAGGAACAATCGTGACTACATCATCCTAGGTACGACAGGAGGCTCCCAAAATGCACAGGATTCCATGGCTTTTGACCATATTTCCCTGGTGCGCATGGCCAAGGAACCCATAGTTACCCATTTAAAAATGAACGGTATTTTGGATAAAAAAGGGGAATTACCACCAACGGGGGAGCTCATCCATTGAAAACAGTTTTATGATCAAATTCTTTAGAAAAATCCGTCAGCAACTGGTCAAAGAAAATCGATTATCTAAATATTTTCTATATGCCTTTGGCGAAATGGTATTGGTAGTCGTAGGTATTTTGATTGCGCTTCAAATCGACAATTGGAACGAAAACCGAAAACTCGAGGTAAAGACTCAAAATTACTATAAACAAATACTGGAAGACCTGCAAAAAGACAAAACATTTGCAACGCAAACCATTACAAAGTTTGAATTGCAGAGAAAAGCCTATCAAGACTACATCGACAAATTCAAATCCTCACAATTCACATTGACATCCATGTACGAGGAATTATTGGACTTGAACGCTGAATCCTATGCCCTAAACTTCAATACCAGTACCATTGAATCACTCCAAAACAGCGGAGAAATAGCACTAATTCCCCCTCACCTAAGGAATAAGCTGTTAGACCTTAAACGGATGCAACAAAAAATAACCCTTGACGAGAGCTTGGACAATAGGGCAAAAACCGGTGTCACAGAGCGTATTAGTATGCTTATTGGATCACCTGACTTAGAGAAAAGATTGGAACACCAAGAGGAGTTAAAGCATTCATTGGATATAGAAAAAAATAAGGCTAAGATAATCCTAGGTTTAGAGGGCGTACAGGATTGGATGGACTTTTCAGAGAAAAAATCCATTGGGCAGCTTAAGGAATTGGTAAAAGAAATAGAAACCATCGAAGAACTCATTATCAAAGAAATAGCATCCTTGTCATGATTAAATTCTTTAGAAAAATTCGGCAACAATTACTGAAGGAAAACAGGTTTTCTAAATATTTACTCTATGCTATCGGTGAAATCTTTCTCGGTGGTCATTGGTATTTTGATAGCCTTACAAATCGACAACTGGAACGAAACTCAAAAAAGTAAAAGCCTAGAACAACAATTACTAAAGGCCCTATTGACGGAATTTGAATCTAACCTACAATTGTTGGACGAAGTAATTGCCATGAACAACTTGAATATAGAAAACAGTATTCGTTTGGGCGAATTTACAGGTCCCTCCCTTTCCAACATCAATGAAAAGGAACTTTCACAATACATGGTGGGCATATTTAAAATAGAACCGAGATATACACCAAATCAGGGCGCGGTACAGGAAATTATAAATTCGGGCAGGCTCAGTGTATTGTCGGATGACCTGCTCCGCAAGGCCATATCATCCTGGCAGTCCAGTCTCGAAAGTGTAAAAAGACAAGAGACGTATGTCGTAGAAAGACGGGATATAGGGCACGACTTTTTTTTAAAGGGAGGAAATTTCAGGAGGCACCTTGATATAATTGACGACGCACTGCTCGACCCAACTCCCAGTAAATTTCCGGATAACGATTTCAAATTTTTGGAAAATCGAGAATTTGAAAGTCAGCTCTATCTGTTTATTGTAGCTTCCAAAAATCTGAACGTCGCATTTTACGAACCTCTGAGGGAGCGTATAAATACCATAATTAACTTGATTAACAACGACCTTCAATGATCAAATTCTTTAGAAAAGTCCGTCAAAGGCTACTTCAGGAAAACAGGTTTTCCAAATATATGCTCTACGCCCTTGGTGAAATTATACTGGTAGTCATCGGTATACTTATCGCCCTTCAAATAAATAATTGGAATGAAAACCGTAAGGAACGTATAGAGGAAAGTGTATTATTGACCCAATTGAAATCTGAGTTTGAAAGCAACAGCAAACAACTGGGTGAAAAAATGATCATTCGCAATAACATGATTACCGCGTCCTTTAAACTGTTGGATTATATTGATCATCCGGAAAAGCGACAGTTGGACAGTGTTAGCTCTTACCTTGTTCAAACCTTCTTGGTTCCCACCTTTGACCCCATCGTCAATGATATTATTAGTTCTCGGTAGAATTCAATTGCTAAGAAACAATAGGTTAAAAGAATTGCTTACCCTATGGATCAGTGAAATTATTCAGGTAACGGAAGAAGAGGCGGCCTGGAGGGATTATAAGTCTAGTTCCTATGCTCCATTTCTTCTTAAATATAGCTCCATAAGAACTATAATGAATAGATACTGGCAAGAAAATGCCATGGAAACATTTTATTTGGACAAAGGGACCACCGTGAAATTTGATTTAAGAGACTCTTTGCACCGCGACCGATTTCTCTAACGTTTTTGAAAGTCCGGATTTTGAAGATCACTTGGCGGTCTGTGCTACCGATGCAAAAATTGCCAATATCCAGTCTTTAAGCCTACAGAACAGGATTACCGAGATTTTAGGGATTATAAACCAAGAATTAAAAGAAACACAATGATAAAATTCTTTAGAAAAATTCGGCAGAATCTCATCATGGAAAACAAAACCTCCAAATATTTTAGATATGCCATGGGGGAAATCGTGCTGGTGGTCATCGGGATTTTGATTGCCTTGCAGATCAATAATTGGAACCAGGACCGAATTAACAATATCGAAAAAAAAGCTTTACTTTCTAAACTACATGCAGAGTTCAAAACCAATAAAAAACTGGTAGAGGATTTTAGGCTTGAAGAGCAAAGGGCCATAAAATCTTCCAGTAAATTGATTAGTTTGATCGGTGCCTCAAAAGAAGAGCTTGAAAATAAAAATTTAGACAGCCTATTTTTTGAATCCTTCCCCTCTAACGAACTGGCATTTGCCAACAATTCGGTAAACAATCTCGTGCAAAACGGACGTCTTAACCTTTTTGAAAACGATTCCATCACCTCACTTTTATACCACTGGAATTCACTATCTGAAATTAGGCAAACACGTTTTGACAAATTGGACGCTTGGAACAATGAACATCTTTTGCCCTTTTTGTTACCTTATATTTCATTTAGGGAAATGGACAGTAACGCCCATTATCCATGGTCCGGGAAATCCAAGGTGAAACCGGACTACTATCCCTTGTTTCAGAAAGTGGAATTTGAAAATTTGTTGGATAATTCCTTATGGCTGCATCAAAATATAATGGATAGGTTGGATGAAACTGAAATGTTGATTGAAGAAATTCTTCAGGAAACCAAACCTGCAATAAAATGATAAAATTCTTTAGAAAAATCCGCCAGCAGCTACTTCAGGAAAACAGGTTTTCCAAATACCTGCTCTATGCCATTGGGGAAATCGTGCTGGTGGTCATTGGTATATTGATTGCCCTACAGATTAGCAACTGGAATGAAAACAGGAAAGTTGATGGTGAAATCGTGAAAATTCTTACCGAAATACGCAGTAATCTCATTAGTGATAGCCTTAACATTGAGGAAACCTATAGCACGAAGTTGGAAGATATCAACATACAGTATACCGTAATCAATAAGCTAGAGACGGGTAATATTCCTTATGATTCCATCAATTATCACCTAGGGCGTGTAATGTTGGCGAGATGTATCGTGTTAGTGGACAATGGGTATCAATTGATAAAAAAATTAGGAATAGAACTCCTCCAAGATCAGGAACTCCGTAATAAGTTGACAAGTTATTATACTACTGCCGTAAAAAAAATCAACGATGATACCTATGACGACGATTATGAATTTCGCACCGTGTTCCTGCCTTATATACGTAACCATTTTAAAGATTACAGCTGGGGCAAAGAAGCTATCCCTGCAGATTATGAACAACTCAAATCCGATCTTTACTTTCTAACATCCCTAAAAATAAATATAAGAAACGAGGAAAGTACCCTTGAAGCCTTAGAGGAAGGAAATCAGGCCATTCGGGAACTACTACCCAAGCTTGACAATGCCCTGACCTCCTACCAAAAAGGGAACTAATACTATTGAAATCATGATTAAATTCTTTAGAAAAATCCGGCAAAAGCTACTTCAAGAACATAGGTTTACCAAATATCTCCTCTATGCTATCGGTGAAATTGTACTGGTAGTCATCGGGATTTTGATTGCCCTTCAGATTAATAATTGGAACGAAAACCGAATCAACTCGAATAAAGAAACTATTGTTTTGGCCAATATTCACAAAGAGTTCGTACAAAACAAAAAGCAATTAGACTCCGTGGTCGGTCAACACAAGGTTGTCTTCAAAAACTGCGCAGGTGTAATTAGTCTCTTCCCCATTACATCAAAACCGGAACAGGAAGTATTGGATTCACTGGCCACTATGCTTTGGTGGACATATGGAGGAAATACCTTCAATCCCACCCAAACAAGTATTAAAGCCCTGGCCAGCACCTCTTCTTTCGATATTATAAAAAACGGAACGCTGCGCGACTTATTAATTTCCTGGAACGACCTAGTTACAGATTATCAAGAAGAAGAATTGGCCTCCGGAAATCACATTTGGAGCCAATATGATCCTTATTTGTCAAAACACTTTGATTGGAACCTTAATTTTAAAGACGAGCGAAACGATTTTGACGCACTCCAAACGTTGGAGTTTGAATATATGATCCGGAGTCGGTATGATTTGGTAGATCAAATATTGAATACAAGCGGTGAGCTACAAAAAGTACAGGTCACTCTAAAAAGAATAATTGAACTTTCGAAACCTTAAATTAATTATAAACCATGATAAAATTCTTTAGAAAATCCCTTTAGAGTTCCCCTCTTGGGAGGGAATAAAGGGGTGGGTATAACATGAAAAAAATAATTCCATATAATCAAGATTTGATTGCCTTTACCAAAAAGTTAAGAAACAATATGACCTTGGGGGAGATAGCCCTTTGGCGCGAATTAAAGGGCAGACAGCTAGGTGTAAGGTTTAGCAGACAGATTCCAATTGACCAATTCATTGTTGATTTCTATTGAAAGGATTTAAAATTGGCCATAGAAGTGGATGGAGGAATTCACTTTGAGGAAGGCCAACAGGATAAAGACCAAAAAAGGCAGAAAAGACTGGAATCTTTAGGAGTTACTGTAATTAGGTTTAGTAATTTGGATATTAAGAATAATCTTAAATGGGTTTTAGAAGAGATTCGGAAGGAAATTGAAAAGTTACCCACCCCTAACCCCTCCAAGGAGGGGAATATATTCCAACAGAAATTATAGCAACGATGATAAAATTCTTTAGAAAAGTCCGACAAAATCTCCTTATGGAAAATAAAACCTCCAAATATTTTAAATATGCCATCGGTGAGATCATACTTGTCGTCATTGGAATATTGATTGCACTACAAATCAATAACTGGAATGAAGGTCGGTTGGAAAACAATCGGGAAAAGGTCACCATACAGAATCTCCATACGGAATTCAATGAAAACTTAAAGGACTTGGACTCCATAAATACCATATTAAATCGTACCATACTCGCAACCGAGACCATTTTTGAAAAGTTCAGGGAAAGAGAACTGCAGGACGCCAAAGAAGTGGATAGTCTATTGCACCATGTCATAGAAAGTCCATCCTGGAAGCCCAGTGAATTTGTGTTGAACGACTTACAAAACTCCGGAGGACTCTCAAAACTGAACAATACGGAACTTAAAATACTCTTGTTCAATTGGTCACGATTTTTTAACGAACTGCAAGAAACCATGGTCCAATCGGAGGAGACCAATATCAGCGTCATCGAATACATTAGGGAACACGGATCATTAAGAAACATTGATACCCAATCCAAGGCCTTTCAATACAGGCCCTCACAACTTAAAATGAACAATGCCCTATTGCTACAAAATATTGAATTTGAAAATTATATCGATGACAAGCTTTATGTACTAAAGGAGTCGGAAATTGCCTATAAACAGGCTAAAATATTGATACAAAAAATATTGGAAGAAACTACTCTAGAATAATGCATAAGTCTCCTTCAAAAGAAACTTGATACCAAACCAAATGAAAAATTTTCCCAATGCCTTTGTCATTATTATTGCCGCGGTCATGTTCGCATGGGTGCTTACCTATGTGGTGCCACAGGGCAGCTATGAACGGTTTACGGATCCGGATACCGGTATTACAAGCGTGGTAAGTGATTCATACCAAGAAACGGAAGGCAAACATTTATCTGCCTTTGAGGTAATGCTAACCATTCCCAAGGGTATTGCGGATAGGGCCAATATTATTGTGTTGATCCTTTTATTGGGCGGTTGTTTCTATGTCATCGAAAAAACGGGGGCCCTGTCCCAAGGCCTGAACAAACTCGTCAAGGTTTTAAAGGGCAGGGAAGTCTTGTCCTTATTCGCGGTCACCCTATTATTTACCGCCGCAGGGGCAAGTATTGGCATGCAGGAAGAAGTCATCGCCATGATGCCGGTACTCATCATTTTTGGAAAAAGCATGGGGTTCAACATCTATACGACGGTTTACATGAGTTATGGTTCCACCGTATTGGGAAGTGCCTTTAGTCCATCAAACCCCTTTGGGGTCATCATTGCCCAACAGGAGGCAGGTGTTTCCTTACTATCCGGCAGTATATTCAGATTGGTGGTTACGGGCATCGCTTTTTTAATATGGATGCTCTACTTGGTACGGTACAACGCCAAACACCAAACAGAAAAAATGGAGGCCTCCGATACCCAAGAAAAAATGTCCCTGAGTTCCAAAATTATTCTCACCCTGTTATGTCTCACTTTTGTAGTGGTACTATACGGCCTTTTAAAACTGGATTGGGGTTTTATTGAAATGTCCGCCAGCTTTTTTGTATTAGGTATTGTTTCCGGACTTTTGGGGAAACTGGGGATTAATGGTACGGGTGAAGCCTATATCGACGGATTCAAGGAAATGATCTTTGCCGCCATTATCATTGGTCTCGCCAATAGCATATCCATGGTCTTGCAAGAGGGGATGATCATTGATTCCATTGTGTACGGACTCTTCGGGCCCTTGCAATATGTATCGGCATCGCTTTCCGGGGTATTGATGATGGTGGCCCATGTCATTTTGCACATTCCCATTCCCAGTTACTCCGGGCAGGCTATTTTGACCATGCCCATTTTGGTACCGCTCTCCGATTTGATCGGGATTTCGAGACAGACATGTGTACTGGCCTACCAGTATGGCGCCATTACGGCGGACATGTTCGTGCCTACCAACGGGGCCCTTATGGCCATATTGGCAGTAAGTGGAATCCCCTATAACAAATGGTTACAATTCGCTTGGAAACCCACTGCCCTTCTGTTGCTTTTGGGAGCCTTGGCCATTGTGGTATCGGTATTTACAGGGTATGTCTAGGATGCTACGCCGTTAAGGATTTATAGGCCCTCAGTACATTTTCTATTTTCGCCTCCGTGTCCGGGTCGATCCATTGCCGTTCCGGTTTTTCCTGTAGCCAGTTCAAGGTACGTTTGATTCCTTCGGAATATGGGATGGTAGCCTTAAAACCGGGTACAAAGGTCTTTATTTTGGTATTGTCAAAAATCACACTCTCCGCTTTGTCCGCCAATAAACTTCCGGTAAAGGAAGGCTCTACTTTACAGATGAAGTCTGAGGCGATGTGGACAATATTCGCCTCCTTACCCAAAGCCTCCGCTGTAATCTTATAGATCATGTTCCAGCTCAATACCTCGTCTGAGGTAATATGAAAGGCATGGCCAATAGCGGTGGTCAATCCCAATAAGCCCACAAAACCTTTTGCAAAATCGTCGGCATGGGTAACGACCCATAAGGAAGTACCGTCACCATGGACAATGATTTCCTTGCCCTTCAAAATCCGATCAATCACGTTGTATTTGTTAAAGCCACCAATGGCCAAAGGTGTCACGGTACCATAGGTATGAGAGGGTCGCACGATGGTCATGGGAAAACCTTCCTCCCTATAGGCCTTTAGCAGTCGTTCCTCACACTGTATCTTTTGGCTGGAATAATCCCAAAGATTATTGCATACCGGGGTGGATTCGGTGATGATGGGATAGCGTAAAGGGGTTTGGTAACAAGAGGCGGAACTGATAAAGATATATTGCTTGGTCTTGCCCCTGAATAGCTCCAAATCGCGTTCTATATCTTCGGGTGTAAAAGCGATCCAATTGACCACAACGTCCCAGGAATGTTTTTTAAGCTCGGTCAGTTCCTCGGGTTTATTGATGTCACCTATGATGGTGGAGGCACCTTCTATCTCCACTTTGGAATTCCCTCGGTTCAATAAAAAGAGGTCCATTTCTTTTGAAAGGGCCAAATGGCTGGAAGGCGTACTGATATTCCCCGTACCTCCGATAAATAATACTTTCATTTTCTATTATATATTTGATATTCAATTGTTTGAATTATTTTAAAGGATTATTTACTCGTAATATCCCTGTAGAACGTCAGACCGTTTTTAAAAGGGTCATAAAAGGCGAATTCCTTCGTGCCCCAGGCCGTTTCGCGTAACAATGTATGCGAATGGAATACATCCTTTTCGCCATACTCATCGTACAGGCCTTCAATGTTTTGGGTAACGATGCGCAACATGGGTCGATCAATCTCTATATCCCATTCCTTTTTATCATGCCACTGTAAATGTATTTCTATGTCGTCTCGGATAACACCGGCGTATTTGGGGTTTTTGGAATCATCCGCGAAGGCGATGCGAAAGCCCAATCGGTTTACATAAAAGTCCAACGCGTCCAGCACATCCCACACGGGTAGTACCGGATGTATTTGATGTAGATGGATTTTTTCGTTCATAGCTTGAAGGTATGAAATTTATTATGGTTTCAGGTTTGGGGTTTCTAGTTCCAAGTTTCATGTTCAAGAA
Organism: Maribacter litopenaei; assembly: GCF_025244665.1. Lineage (GTDB taxonomy): Bacteria > Bacteroidota > Bacteroidia > Flavobacteriales > Flavobacteriaceae > Maribacter > Maribacter litopenaei. The sequence continues at coordinate 2,142,224 of NZ_CP104205.1, forward strand.
ATCACTTATAGCTTTTGGCTTTTAGCATTTAGCTCTAAACTTTTTACTTAAAACTTATAACTAGTCCCTCAAACTTTTCACTATGAAATCCGTACATTGAGGGTTCAAACCAAACGAGAACCCCTTATGAAAAAATACACTACGCTACTACTCTTATTTATTGGCTTAGTATTCACCCAAGCACAGAAAAAGACCAATTTGGAGCTGACAGATATCTTCGATTATGAGTTTATCTCCGACCCACAGATTTCCCGGATGGCAGCCAAGTCATCTACGTGCGAAACTTTAAGGATATCATGACGGACAAAAACCTGTCCAACCTTTGGATCGTGAATTTTGATGGCAGCCAAAACCGACCCTTGACCACCGGAAACCACAACGATTACTACCCCAAATGATCCCACGATGGCAAAAAGATCATCTTTAAGTCCAACATGGCAGATGAGAAGATGAAACTCTATCTCATGTGGCTGGATAGCAAGGAGACAGTGCCATTGACCAATACACCAAAGGCGCCGGGAGCCGTTAGCTGATCCCATGATGACCGATATGTGGCGTTCAATATGTTTGTGCCGGGAAAGGATGAATCCCTCATTAAAATGCCTGCAAAACCGGAAGGTGCCAAGTGGAATACACCCCCTACCTATATCGATAAGATGAACTATCGCGGTGATGGCCAAGGCTACTTAAAAGCCGGTAACGACCAATTGTTTACCCTGTCCATCAACGGGGGTACGCCCAAACAGTTGACCACTGCAGAATTTGACCACGGTGCCCCGGTTTGGTCCAATGATGGGAAGAGCCTCTATTTCTCAGCGAATTTTCATCCTGAAGAAGATTTTGAACCTGCCAATAGCGAGGTCTATAAATTAGACCTTAGCAATAATAGTGTAACCCCACTGACCAGCCGATTTGGTCCCGATGGCTCACCCGCCCTTTCCCCGGACGGTAAAAAAATCGCCTATACGGGTTATGACGATACCTTTCAAGGCTATCAGGTCGAGGAACTGTATGTGATGAATGCCGACGGTAGCAACTCGCAGCTCATTTCTCGGCGATTTTGATCGCGACATCGGCAATGTGCAATGGGCCGCAGATGGCAAGGGGCTCTATTTTTTATACAACGACGAAGGGGATTCCAAAATAGGACATATTACGATGAACGGTACCGTAACCACTTTGGCAGAAGGACTGGGCGGACTTTCCTTGGGAAGACCGTACAATGCGGCCGACTTCACGGTGTCCAACAACGGCAAGTTTGCCTATACCTTGGGTGGCACACAGCACCCGTCCGACTTGGCCGTGGCCGATAAAAAAGGAAGCCAACGCCTCACCTTTGTGAACGACGACCTATTCTCCTTTCGCAATGTAGGCGACGTAGAAGAAATCTGGTGGAATTCCTCTTTTGATGATCGAAAAATACAAGGGTGGATCGTAACCCCGCCCAACTTTGACCCCAACAAAAAATATCCCTTTATTTTGGAAATCCACGGGGGGCCTTTCCAAAGCTACGGTTCCGTCTATAGTGCAGAGATACAGGCCTATGCCGCTGCCGGCTATGTGGTGCTCTATTCCAACCCACGCGGAAGTACTAGCTACGGGGCGGAATTTGGCAACCTCATCCACCATGATTATCCCAACCATGATTATGAGGACCTCATGAGCGGCGTGGATACCGTTATTGAAAAAGGGCTATGTGGATACCAACAACCTCTTTGTCACCGGAGGTAGCGGTGGCGGGGTGTTGACTGCATGGATCGTGGGAAAAACGGACCGTTTTAAGGCCGCCGTAGTCGCCAAACCGGTGATTAACTGGACGAGCTTTGTGCTCTATGCCGATGGGGCCGCTTTCTTCTCCAAATACTGGTTCGGGAAGAAACCTTGGGAAGACCCGGAGAACTATTTTAGGCGCTCTCCCCTCTCCTATGCCGGTAATGTGACCACACCCACGATGTTGATGACGGGGGAGGAAGATTACCGTACCCCCATAGCCGAATCCGAGCAGTTCTATACCGCCTTAAAATTGGAAGGTGTGGAAACCGCCATGGTACGTATTCCCGGTTCCGGGCATGGGATTGCCAATAGGCCCAGTAACCTGGTCGCCAAAATAGCCTCGGTATTGGCGTGGTTCAACAAATACAAAACGGAATAAGCAGATGAAAGTATTGAAAAAATGGGGTTGCACCGTTTTGCTGGTGCTTTTGGCCAGTGGATTGACCGCTCAAGAGGTTAAGGTGATGTCCTACAACATCAAGTATGATAACGTAAACGATACCGTCAACAACTGGAATTTTAGAAAGGAGGCCATGGTGCAGCTATTACACCACTATGGCCCCCATTTTGTAGGCATGCAGGAGGTCTTGCATAACCAATTGGAATATCCGGACGAACACCTAGCCGACTACGCTTACATAGGTGTGGGTCGTGACGACGGCAAACAAAAGGGCGAGTACTCCCCTATTTTATACAATAGTCAGCATTTTGAACTGCTTCGAACCAATACCATTTGGCTTTCTCCCACTCCTGAAAAAGTGTCCAAGGGATGGGATGCTGCGTTGGAGCGAATCTGTACCTACGCACTGTTTAAAGAAAAAAGCACGGGCAAGGAACTGTATGTTTTCAACACCCATTTTGACCATGTAGGTACCGAGGCCCGAAAGCAGAGTGTAAACCTTATTTTACGACAGATCAAGGCGGTGAATACGCAAAACCTGCCCGTAGTGGTGACGGGGGATTTTAACCTGGAGCCGGACTCCGAACCCATACAGTTGATGCAAGCCGGTTTGACCGATGGGCTACAGGCCACCCAGCAGCCATTTTACGGCCCTACGGGCACCTTTAACGGCTTTGACCCCAATATGGTGTTGGATCGCCGTATCGACTATATTTTTGTGAAAAATCTACAAGTGCAACGTTATCTGCATATTGATGACCGAATGGAAAACAACATGCATATCTCGGATCATTTACCGGTGTTGGCGAAGTTGAAGATGGAGTAATTAGACCGATTCGTAGAACTAAGTACTTTAGCTCTTTATTTTATATTTTATTCGCAGTTTTTGTAAAATGTTTGAGGGTATATTTCCGGAACTTCAGGCATTTTTTCAATTAGGTCGATTTCCAAATCTGACTTTAATTGTTCGAATGAAAATCCATATGTTTCTTCAAATTTTTCAAAACCATCTTTCCAAACCAGTCCAAATTGTTCTATACTGTAATTCTCCAATAAGTATTCAACAATGTAGGCCGATTGATGGTAGGAAAAATTTTCGGGTTGTTTGTAAAAGTCGGTTGTGAGTAAGTTCATGGAAATCAATTGGTCATTCTCTAGTAAATATCTGTACATCTGTGCAACCGTCCATCCACTACAATTGTTTTCGGCAAACGTACCAAGCCCTTCATTCATCCAGGTGGACGATGGTGGCGGGTAACCCCATTCCAACATGGAGATGAGATGCATGAGCTCATGTTTAATGGGCGGCCGGGTGTTATCATTTGCGACAACATAGAGGGTTTTTAAATGCGGATACGCACTGCCGCTAGGTGTATTTCCCGTTAAGGGTTTCATTGCCTCTCTGCTAGGTAAAAATCGGATAAAAATGGTATCGTTGAAGTCTTTAAGGTCTATAAGTTCGCTATCATATTTTATTGCATCAAAACAATCTTTAACCAGTCTTTTACGGTTTTTATAGGCAAATCCACTTTCCGGAAAGGTAAAAATTACATTATCGATTTGTTTTTCTGTTTGGCCCACTCTTTTCCATCCATCATTTTGATTCATCTGCTCCTTTTCCTTGGATTCACTGCAGCCCGGAAAGACTGTCGCGAAGCTTGATAAAAACAAAATTCTAAATGAATTTCCCATTGTTTTCAGTTTTTCCAACTTATGGATTTTACTTTATGAATCGTAGCAACCGAATGAGAGCTATGATTTCATTTACATTGTTATGTGTATATTATCCATTTAAAAGTTTGATTGTCCTGTTTTTAAATCTATCATCGACTTCGAGTACTGATATACTTCCAGGATTGAGCCCGAAATTGATAAAACCCATAGATGAAATATCAATCTTTTGAAAAGCTGCGATAAAAAATGTTGCTGCAAATCCATGCGTTACAACTATTTCATCTTTTTGTAATACCATTATTTCTTCAACGAATTGATATATTCGTTCAGCAACATTTCTCCTGCTTTCTGCTCCATTACATATCCTATGGTCTAATCTGTTTTCGTTTGGACTTACTGGGATCATTATTTTGTTATGTTCACTTTGCATCATTCCTTCATGTTCTCCAAAAGACATCTCCCTTAGTCTTTGATCATAAATTATTGGTGTATTTGTTCCGCTTGTCAAAATCTGAGCTGTTTGGGCGGCTCTTTTGAGATCAGAGCTGTAAACTTTCAAAGTTCCAAAGTCAAAACCCAATTCTGAAATCCTATTTGTCAACTGTGATGCCTGTCGTTTTCCATCTAATGTTAGTTCTGAATCGAACCACCCACCAACTCTTCCGTCCACTGAATGCGTAGCTTCACAGTGAGTAATGAGACATATTCTTTTCATTTTCTATTTATTGACAATCACCCATTACGATTAGTATATGAAAAGTAGGCGATTTCGAAGCGCCAAACTTTCAGTTGAGCACTAATTTTGATACGGGCCAAAAGCATTAATATTATTACTATTACGCCTATTTTTTATATACATTGTTAGCCACTGGCATTTCTTCCACGTTGTATTGAATGTCCGTGATTTGTAATTTCAACCAAGTCCATTTATCATTCTCCAATTCCCAACTCACTTCGCACTCAACAGGTATTTTTAAACCATTCCGTTCTTCTGTTTTTGTTGCAATGACAGTCCATTCGGTTGGTTCGGTTGCATTTGAATCTTGATAACGCAATGCTATAAATTTTTTAAAGTTTCCTTTTTCGTCAAAATGGAATTCTCCCGAGCCTCTTGTTCCCTCATAATCCATAGTTGCTTTTGCGGAATACTCATTCAAAGATTCCCATTTTATGTATGGACTTAAAGAAGCTGAAGGAAACCAAACTATTTCTGCTAAAAATCTTTGCAAGGTTGCTTGGTTTACTTTTTCGTGATTTTTAGCATTTGCAACTGGAATAAGCGAAAACAGTTTTATCGTCATTTCGCCGTTGCCATTTTCAAATTTATCACGACCTACAACTTTTAAAATCGAGTTCATTTGTGTTGTAATATTCCAATTAAAGGCAGGTGGTTGAACCGTAAAGTATTGTTCCGCAGCACCATTATTCCATTCTAATTGTTCAGGTTTCATTTTAAGTTGTAATTCCTGCACTAAATGAACGTTTGAAATGAACTTTTTACCAATCACTCCACTATTGGTCAACCATTTCTGAATCACCGCCGGTAATTCCGAAAGTGTGTCTTTAGTTATAATTTTTTCATTAACAGGTTGTGAGTTTTCGAAGAGTTTGTTCCTCTCTTCGGCAACCTTATTCTTAAAACTAAAGTTTGAATAAGCTAATATTGCAGACACAAGAATTATAAGGTTTGCTATTGTACCAAATTTTGCATCAGACCAATAGTTAAAAATCAAAATCTGCGAAACAACTACAGCCAAAAATCCGCTTAACCACCAATAATTTGACTGAAAAATTAATAAAGTAGTTGTAATCGCAAGAAGAACAAAAGTCAATAACCAAACAACTCCAAAAGTTTTGGAAATCGGTTGTGAAATAGTATTAAACTCAGATATATCAAATGCTTTCAGAAATCCGAATAAATGGATGATTCCGTGAATTCCAGTCAATATGGTTACAGCTGTTCTCACTGTTTTTTGCTTCTGACCAACAATTGTATAAACTTACCTAGATATGTTTATCTCTACTTTAGGGGAAGTAATTAAAAATCCTATAAATATTTGGTTTGGGCAAGGAAATGGGGAAATATGTACCCTTGACTGTGCTTCACCTTATTGATTTGTCCCCTTTTAATCACAAGTGAAAAATAAATTTACGACCATTCAAAAGACTATATGCACAAATACAATTGTATAAACGCTTCTTTATCCCTTTCCATGAGGTATTCAATCTTTTCGATTCCTTGTAGGAGCATTTAATTTTTAACCTCTCATAATTGGCCTTAGATAATCTGCCAAAATTCCAAAAATGTTACTTAGCACAAATAAATTAACCGGAAAAATCAGAAACCCTATCCATGTAGCCTTAAATAATGTTCGGTAAACGATGAAGTCATACAAAAAAATCATTAGAAGCGGAATGACATAAATGACCAAAAAGGGATTAATTGCTATATCCGAGAAAAGAATAAAAACGAACAACCCCCGCTCCGCTTAATATGATTAGTGTGTAGAGCAAGTATCTTTTATGGTAATGAGGATTATTCCGATAAATATAACCCAGCAAAGCATAGATTACCCCAATAAAGAACAATCCAATTTCATTACCCATTACTTCAAAGGGTACGGTCTCAAAAGGAATGGGGGCCCTGAGCAGAACCACATAAATACCACTGACAAAAACAGCTATGATCAGAGGGACTAATATTTTACCAACTTTGATATGTAATTTTCTCCTATTTAGGATTATTAAAAGAACTTGAGCAAAAAATAAAAAATACCAACAACCGGCCAGCGCCCCATGTACAATTGCCCTAATAGGAATTTCACCTCCATTTTCAATGATTCCGGAGGAGGAGGATCCAAATCCTACTACCGAAGTAATAACATAATAGAGAGCAAAAATGGAAAAGAAATGATGATCCGCTTTTTTTGTAGCAATGACTTTCATGTATGATTTAATTATGGCTAACAATCCAATATGTGTAGAAATACACTTATTGCTTTAGGGGAAGTCCTTAAAAATCCTATAAAAAAGTGAGTTGGGCAAGGAAATGGGGAAATATGTGCCTTCGACTCCTCTCAGGCACCAAATTAGACTCCCCTTCGACTTTAGTTTACCTTTAGAGTAGCCGAAAGGCTCAGGGCAGGTTGTTCAGACATCAATAAAGGTCAAGTCGCCTATCCACTTAAGATAATTATGGGATACCCTTACTCTTTCGAATATTCCAACAAATCACCTGGTTGGCAATCCAAAGCCTCGCAAACGGCTTCTAACGTACTGAATCTAACCGCCTTAACCTTTCCAGTTTTAAGTTTTGAAAGATTTGCCAAGGTTATATTGACCGTTTCTGCTAATTCATTGAGCGATATTTTTCGTTTCGCCATCATTACATCCAAGTTTACAACTATTGCCATGGTCTATACCGTTTCTTCCAATTCTTCTTGATACTCCACTCCTTTTAAGAAAATTACTCCAATAATGTACACCACGGCTGCCATTAAGATAAAAGCCTGTCCATCTGCCCAAAATGAATTCAATTTATCTAAAGAAAGTCCATTGTTCCCAACATTCTTTGCCAATTGCCTTCCTATTAGACTCAATATGCCAATTGAAAGGGTGTAATAGCTTATATTAAGAATCTTTTTAGATACCATGTTATTGAAGGGTTTGGTTAGGTCGATTTTAGTTATCAAAAGAACCACCAAGTAAAAAAGAACCACCTTTAAAAGGGATATCGCAAGAATGAATCCGTATAATCCAAAGAAGATTAGTTTACTACTTTGATATACATGGCTTAAATCTAATTTCTGATAGAGGTTCTGAACAAATTCGGTCGGATACAGGCTAAAAATAAAATTTACAATCAGGCCTCCTGCTTCCACACAGAGACCCACAAAAATAATCCATGAAATAATCTTTAGTCCTTTAAAGATGAGATTGTCTGTTTTTAACCTTGTTTTCATTTTAAATATATTAAACTCTGAGTAAAATTAAAAAAATTTTTATTGATAAACAATAAATATTTTTCTTTTTATGATAAATATTTATTTAAAAACTATTAGGTCATTATTTAGTTTAACCAACAGGGTGTACAGGTGTATTTGTAAAAAAATGGAAATATGTGGGTTCGACTTTAGTTTACCTTGAGCATTGGGTGAAAAGAAAATATATTTTCTTTGAACGCACCTTGCGTAGCAAAACGAAAGGCTCACCCACCTTGAAAGAGGCTACCTAGGCACCACACATACTACGGGACAATTGCTGGATCGTAAATCGTTCGGCTTATTTTTCAATCCGTTTTTGAATTCTTCCTCTCTTATTGACGGTATTGATAGCCATTGTATTGCGAATTTCTTCCAATGGATTCTTGTCCAACAACACCATATTCGCAATTTTACCCATTTCAATGGATCCCAAACTATCCTGGGCATGCATCATTGCCGCCGCATTATAGGTACCCATCTTGATAATATCCAAGGGCTCCATACCCCCCCATCTCAAGCAATTGCATTTCTTCGTGCAAACTGTAACCGGGCATTACAAAAAAACCGGTATCTGTACCTAAGGCGAAACGTATACCGTTTTCATACAAAACCTTTATATCCTCCACTTGGAAGGCCGCAATATCAGCTAATGTTACACTATCTTTCTGAAAATAATCCCTCCGGAATCCCATATTTTGTTAAGCCCGTGCCAAGAATTCGGGTTTTTTCGCATTTTCAAAATACGCTTCATCAAATATGTTTTCTTGGCGAAGGTCGGCCACCCATTCAGGGAACAAAGGATATAAAAAGCCCTTATCAATCATAAACGTGGTGATAAATGATGGCCTTACCTGATATATTTTTTCCAAAAGGACGGTATCTCTTTGAAAGTCAATATCCGGACCTGTCCAATGAACAATGTTTTGAATTCCCGCATCCATGGCCATTTCAAGTTCCACATTGTCACTAACATGGGCAAAAACCTCTGTATCATAATTCCTTGCCTCTTTCTGAACCTTGTTGATAAAAGCTTGCGGCATTCGCTCTACCCAAGGAGGATGGGGTCCATCTTCAATCGTAAGCTTGATTCCAACTATGGGATATTGGGTTACCTCTTTTACCAAACTTTCTATTTGAAGCGTGTCCTTGAGCAAGAAAACCGATTTACCGTCTTCCCAGTTTCCTTGGTATGTTTTCAACGGATGCCGGCCCTCCATGGTAAAATGCTGACTCGTATGAAACACAATTGGGGCAGGTAATGTGTCCTGATTACCATAAGAGCGCATACTGGCATAATATTCATTGGTGCATACACTGCCACCGGTAATGAACACGGATGTCACACCATAATGTATGTATTTGGCAAAATCACTTTCAAAATCCGTGGTGTGGACATGACAATCGAATAATCCGGGGATCAAAAATTTGCCGGTACCGTCGATCTGGATTTCTGCACTACTAGAATTGGTAGAATCAATGACAACAATCTTACCGTCTTGGATACCAACGCTCACATTTGTTTTTAAGGGGCTTCCCGTTCCATCAATAAGGCTCACATTTGAAATAACCATGGATAAGGGATCGGAATGCTCAGTGGTACAGGCAACAAGACAACCAAAAAGAATAAGTAAGGCTAGGCGCTTCATTTTAATAGGGATTAGAATTATATAATTGAATTGGCTTCGGGGTAAGCCTATTTCTTTAGGGGAAGTCTTCTAAAATTCCTACAAAAAATTGATTTGGGCAAGAAAATGGGGAAATATGTGCCTTCGGCTTTAGCTTACCTTGATCAAATCATACGGGTACATATTTTTACACTCAGTAGTACGCTGTGATACTAATGATACTGGTATACCACAGAATATTCTAATTTTCAGCCAAGGTTACAAAAAGTTGGGACTTGATTTTCCACACTCCGGACTTTTTGCTCCACATGGCAGAATAGTTACCATTTACGATGGATTCATCACTCTTTTCAGGGTCGTATCCATTCCGGATTCCACGTTCCCAAGCCAGCCCCCTCTCTGTGTTCACTATTATTTCCTGTGTATCTCGAATCCAGTACATCTTGCTTTTTCCACCTTCTTTTATATAACTTGCCAGGGCTTCTTTTCCACATAGTAACGTCCCATTCCCGGTTGTGGTAAGTACATCATCGGTTAAATAGGAAAGCACCTTGTCGTTTTCATATGTTTTTAGCGCCGTATTGGATGCATTTCTAAGGGCCATGATCTGTTCCTTATCCCTATGGGAAAAGAGTCTCGAAGAGCACATTAGCATACACACGAGTAGTAAAGCGATATTTCTAGTACCATTCATCTGTGTTCCTGTTTTAAGTTTACTTAGTGACACCTAGTTCAAGTTTAAAAATCGTGCGGCATTGCCATAGAAAATACCCTCTTTATCCTTTTCGGTTAAGAACTCAAGACTGTTTAGGAAATTGATCGATTTTTCTATAGCATAGGGCCACACCATTTGGTCTGACCCGAACATCACCCTATCCAAATAACCGGCATGTTTTGCATTCTTTAGAAATTCCGTAACCGTGCGCTGGGTATTGGGCTCCACCCAAAGCATTACGGCAATATCCGTATACAACTGGGGATAATAGGCCATGAGCCGCAAGGCATGTTCATGCCACTCTTCCCCACCGTTGTGCATCAAATACATTCTCAGCTTGGGATATTTCACCAACACATCCTCGATCAAATACGGATCACCCATCCTAAGCCTTGCTTTTGGAGACCAGGAATAAGTGCCTCCAGGGTCGCCCCCACCTGTATGTAAGGCAACCGGGATATCGTACTTTTCACAAATACGTAAATAAGGCTGCCAAACAGGATCGCTTAGGGTGGTACCGCCATAATACGCACCAATTTCCCCAAAAACTTCAATTTCCTTATCCTTCACCATTTGCTCGAACTTTAGACTGTCCAAGCCATAATCATCGGGTGAAAAGATCAAAATCCCTTTAATTATCCTGTCATTGTCATCTTTTGCTGCCCATTCTTCCACGCTTTGGGGATTACCGCTTACCGCGGCTTTCACAATATTCCATTTTTTAAATGCCTCGAACGTTTCAACGCGATGTACCTCTGCATTTGCAGCACCTTTTTCACCATAATGATCGCTTGTTGGCTCACGTTCACCAAAATCTGACTCTGAATATGAATGAATATGCATGTCAATAATCCTGGTCTGAGAGAATGTCGGTACTAACTGTATCAAGAAAACAAGTAAGGCAAGTGTGGTTTTATTCATAAGGTTGGTTTGTATTGGCCCGTATCAATGGTATATGCGCATTCATACGCATTCATACGCATTCATACGCATTCATTGATTTTTGGAAGCCTATTAAAATTCAAACAAAAATTTGGGTTGGACAAGAAAAAGGGGAAATAAGTAGATTTATTATTCCCTTAATTCGGATTCCAATAAGGACATGAGTTCCTGGTTTCGTTGTTGGGTATCCCGAATCAATTCATTTTGCACATCAATGATCATTTTAATCCCAAAAAGATCCGACATTAATTTGGAGTCGGTGGCAATATCCAAATCTTTTACAGCAGGCATCTCTGAGGACATTCCCATCCAGTTGGATACAAATTCCTTGGTGAAGAATTTAGGATACGAGTCATCCACCACCCTTCTGTTGATGACTGCGATGCGATTTTGAACCCCACCCAAATAATCAAAATTGTAGTATTCGGACAAAGCCTTTCGAAGCTCATTGTCTTCAATAAGACCAATACTCTCTGCGGATAGCATATTATTGAATGCGATGCGTACCGGGTCAAATACCTCATAGTAGGTAAAATCGTTTGCATTATTGTTAAAGATGCGAAAGCGTTCTTCGTTGGTGAGGGTATCTACAAAGACCTGCAGCATTTCATCTACAATGACCTTTTTGCTATCATTAAACGTTAGGACGGTTTCCAATCTCAGGGAATCATGTTGAAGGTTGGTCCGAATTTCTTGCAGATAGGCCTGCTCCTTCCGCTGTGTTTGCTGATCGATATTCCAATTATTGATTTGCAGGGCAATCAAAATTCCAATAACCACGAGAATGATTTCACCGATGGCATATTTTAGATACTTAACTGTTTTTCCCTCCGAAAGCAGGTTTCTTCTAATTTTTCTAAAAATTTTTGCCATGAATCCGAGGTTGGTCAATTATTTGGTCTATGCACTACCGTACCGATTTTCTACTTGGGGAAAGTCCTTTAAAAATCCTATAAAAAATTGGGATTGGCAAGAAAACAAGGAAATATATAAAAGGGGATCGGGCCTGCAATCTAAGGAGCCAAGGATGCGTCCGTAATCATAAGAAGATAATCCCTTTCGTATTCCCATGGGGTAGTAAAGATCCATTGATCATCTACTACAGGTCGCTGCTCATAAAGAATGGTCAACACTCCCGTTTCCTCTTTTCTGTAAAGTGTGATGGCATCAAAAGCCGTGGTTTTGGATGGGGGTATAAAGGAATCCAAATTGGTGGAAACCCCCAAAAACTGCTCGGATTGACTTTCTACGGTAATTTCTTCCGCATCTGCATTTAACCAAATGAGATCAACGCTTGAATTGTTTTGAACGTAAAATTCCGAACTAAAGGCCGGTTCGTCGTTTGATTCACATTGCATGGACAGTAACAATGGCACCGAGAAATAAAAGAGTTACTTTTCGCATGGGTCATTTGGTTTTTTACATAACAACTAAGTTCTTAAAAATACTACCGGAGAAAGTAAATTTTTCGTTACCAATTTTTACATAAGAAAAAAATAGGGTACAATCAAAAAAAGAGTGATACGAAAAGTGGGGAAATTTGACAACTTCATGTAAGTATTGTGACATCGAAAAATGTGATTTCAATTCTCTTTCGACTCTATCAAGAATAAAAATACTTAAAGGAACTTATGTCTATTTAGAGTCACTTTCTTGATTGGTTAAATGCTCCGTAAATCCCTTCCATTTTTCAATATCCCCATTTATTTCAAAAGACTTGGAGTTTTTGAATAGTATTGTGAAACCACCTATTGCGGCACCGGCAGTTCCTCCAAAAATTGCTCCCGATAGCGCACCTTCCCCACGATTATAACCAAAGATCCAAGCATCTCGGATCAGCGGTGGCTATCCCTACAATGGCAAAGGCGGTTGCACCTGTAGCAGCACCTACCAAAACATTGTTACCACCGGAACGTTTGGTTTTAATCCTACCGATATCATCCACCATGAATTCCATAGTTTCCCCATGTCTAAATAATTGAAGTGATGTTTCCGATACCTTATGAATTTTTCCCTTCCCTATTTTTTTACCCTGTAAATTATATACTCGCACAAATCCATTTGATTTTACCTTCACATTTTGTGCATGAATGTTCATGCATGCTATTAGAGTTACTGCAAAAATTACATGTTTCATAATGAGTTATTTTAAAAATGAATTAGCTCAACAATGCATAAACAAATTAGAAAAATGAAGTATTAAATCTATTTATTATTAGGAGTAAGTTCTTTAAAAATCCTATAAATAAGTGAGTTACACAACTAAATGAAGAAATATGAGAATTCGGCTACCACTGGATTAAGTCTAGATTTAGGTAGTAGAAAGGCTATACACAGGCTTCTTAACTTCGCCTCTGAAGTCCATAATCATAGGGCTGGTTCACCGGACGTTTTATGGTTGCCATCTGACCGCAATGCCACATGGTATGCTTTACATTCCAATCAATGGCCTCAAATTTTGTTTTGGCCACTGGGTGCGGCACTTTAAGAGGTTCTATAGGTTGCCAAAGGTCCGGTATGGATAATGAGTCGATAACCTCCAAGGATGTATCCTGCATAGTTTGCAAGTCGGCCGTTAATTTTACAGGAGCCCAAGTTCCCGCCATTTCCTTGGCGTGGGTATCGTAACCACAAAGTTTGGTGTACAATCGTAGGTTTAGTTGCTCAATGAGTTCGGGCATATGTCCTACAGTGGTCATGATGGTATGGTAGTAAATACTTACCACAAGATGGCCCACCTGCCAACTAAAACTGGATCCTAGGACCTCCGGTATGTCATCCCACTTCTCTTTGGGAACGGAATCCATCAACTTATGTGTCCGGACATAAGCCATCTCCGTTTGTTTGGTAAGGATTTCTAGTTCGGTCATTGGATTCGTTTTTCCAGCTAAAGATATTCAAACTATTGTATATGAATAATTTGCCCAAATCTACTCATAAAAAAAGGCCTTCTAGAAGGCCCTTTTTGTTTCTCTGATATTCTTACTACTTATTTTTTCAAAAAAGAAATCAAGATTTCGTTCAATTCCTTGGCATGGGTAATGTTCAATCCATGCGGTGCCCCTTTGATGACTTCGTAGGTGTTATTCGCGATTCCCTTGGCCGCCTGTTCTGCGGAAGTTTCAATGGGAACAGTACTATCGGCGTCCCCATGTACGATCAACGTTGGTACATCAACATTCTTAAGTTCCGGTCTGAAATCGGTATGCATCCATGCAAGAGCCGCCTGAATGGTACCCCGTGGAGAGGCATGGGAAGCTACAATAAAATCGTATTCCAGCTGTGCCTCGCTCATTTTGTTCTTATTGTCATCATAGTTGTAGAATCCCTTGTGGAAGGTCTTTAAAAACCCTACGCGATCCTTTTGAAGCGCATCCTTGATGTTATCCAATACATTTTCTCGGCACTCCATCCGGGTTGTCATCTTTCTTTTTTACCAGTGGAATAATGGAACTGATTAGGGCCACTTTGGCAATCTTGTCGCTTCCGTAGTCCGTTAAATAACGTACAACTTCACCACCGCCCATGGAAAACCCGACTATTATGGCATCCTTCAATTCCAATCCTTCAATAATCGTATGCAGGTCACTGGCCAAGGAAGAGTAGTCATAATCGCCCCATGGTGCAGAAGAGATTCCAAATCCCCTGCGGTCGTAGGAGATACAGCGATAGCCTTCCTCCACAATTTTCCAAACCTGCTGTTCCCAGGACTTCCTACTCAATGGCCAACCATGAATTAAAATCACGGGTTGTCCTTCCCCATAGTCCTCATAAAAAATATCAACGGCTTCCTTTCCTTTTTTGTTCGTTATAAATGGCATCTTAGTTTTATTTTAAGTTCATTTGAAAATACCTTTTAAAAATAAAAATGCTTGACGCGTTCACTTAGATTGTTACCTGAATCAATGTTTTGCTAATTTTATAGCATGTATACACCCCAACACTATAAAAACGAGGACCTGGCATCCATAAAAGAATTTATTAAGGCGAACAGCTTTGGTATTTTGGTGAATCAGGTGGATGGAAAACCTTGGGCAACCCATATTCCTATGGAATTGGATATGGATACCGATGGAAACGATATTTTGGTAAGCCATATGTCCAAGGCCAATCCCCAATGGAAGCATTTTAATGAAACCGATGAAGTACTCTGTATCTTTAACGGGCCCCACTCCTATGTGTCCTCTTCCTGGTATGCTGAGGAGGAAGTGCCCACATGGAATTATATAGCCGTTCATGTATATGGACAAATTCGTATCTTATCGGAAGCGGAAGTATTGGACTCTATGCACACCTTGGTGGACAAATATGAAAAAGATTCCAAACATCCGATTTCACTTCATGATATGTCCCCTAAAACCATGGCACAAATTCGTGGGGTGGTCGGTTTTAAGATTCAAATAACGGATATACAAGCCACTTATAAACTATCTCAGGGTAGGGAGCATGACCATGCCAAGATTATTTCGGAACTTGAGGAACGTGATGCCGGTGCCAGGGCCATAGCCTCTAGAATGAAAAGAAAATGATGAAAAAGAAAGGAATACATCTGTTGCTATTGTACCTTTCCCTATGGGTCGTGACCTTTGTATATTTTCTTATTCGGTTTTCCGGAAGGGACGGCAGTTTCGCGGAATATATTTCCTTTTTCTTTGAACTTGCCTCACGTACGTTTATTCTCATAGGGTTTCACATTCTCTTTATACTGTGTTGCGGATTGTATTTTGTCATCAGTCATTTTGTGAAAGTAGGCAGGAAAAAAGGCAGCGGTACAGCATGGAAACAGTTTTCATTCCGCTTTCTCTTGCCGATTGTTTTTTTGATAGTCGGATTTAAAACGGTGGTATTTATCAATGCCAATGAAGGCCATGATTTTCAATGGGATCATGGAGCCATGAACGAAACCGGCAAGGCAAATCACTTTTATGAAATCGATAGTAAGCATAGGGGTGCGAGCGTATTTGGATGGTCGGACGACAATTCGGAAGCCATAGATCAACTCATACGGGCCAATGTGGAATGGGTTGCGGTCATTCCTTTTTTACATCAGGAAAATGAAAACACCTCCCAAATGGAAGTCCCGGAATCCATGGAGTCATACGGACGTAGGGATTCCAGCTTTGTTAGAGCCATCAACGACCTACACAAAAACGGGATACATGTACAGCTAAAACCTCATTTATGGATGCAGGAAGGCTGGCGTGCCAACATCCAATTAAGGGATGACCGCGAATGGGACCAATGGTTTGAAAGCTACCGAAAAAACATGCTCAAATACGCCGAATGGCCCAAGAAACACAAACGGAGCTTTTTTGTGTGGGCACCGAGCTAAAGACATCCATTAAAAAACAGCCCGAAAAATGGATACAGCTCATTGCGGAAATACGTAAAGTGTATGACGGTAAATTAACCTATGCTGCCAATTGGCACGATGAATATGAACATATCGATTTTTGGGATCAATTGGACTATATCGGTATCCAAGCCTATTTTCCATTGACAAAGGAAGAGCATCCAGATTTGTCAACCATCGAAAAAGGATGGGATAAACATCTTTCAGTCTTGGAGGCCGTCCATAAAAAGTACGACAAACCCATCCTCTTCACAGAAGTCGGTTACAAAAGCACCCCGGACGCCACTATCAGGCCATGGGAATGGGGGTCCTATTTTAGCAAGTATACCGAGAAAAAATCGGACAAGACCCAACAGCTGGCTTATGAGGCCATGTTCAAAAAAATGTGGAACCAGCCTTGGTTCGCAGGTATTTATATCCGGCAATGGCAGAATAGGACTACCCCCGAGAGTGCCCTTACGGATTTGGACTTCTCCCCCCGATTTAAGCCAGCGGAAAACGTGATTGCCAAGTGGTTCGGCACACCCCCCCATTAACTGAAAGCGTCCTTTTTATTGGGATTAGAGCACATGCAGTTCATCGAATTTATGATTTCCTTGCCCGAAAGGCATTTATTTTTTTGCAATTTTGCCATGCCCAACTTTTAAAATAATCGGCTTCGGGGAAGTCCTAGGAGCCAAAAAAACATTTTAAAATGAAAACAAATCTTATGTACACCCTATTGGCGTGTACCCTATTTTTAGTTACAAGTTGTTCCGATGATTCAGCAAATATGGACGGTATGGGAAGACTACGTGTTCAGATGGTCGATGCCCCCTTTCCTTTTGACCAAGTGGCGGAAGCCAACGTAACCGTCTTTAAAATCGATGCTAGATTAAAGGACGGTGCTGACGTATCTGATGACGACGAAAGCCTGGAAGATGATTCCAATGAAATGAATTCTCCCTTTGTACTCTTAATGGAAGAGGAAATTCCCTTGAACTTGTTGGATTTAGTAAATGGCACTACAGCTACCATGGCAGATTTGGATGTACCTGCAGGCACCTACGATTTGGTTAGGGTACATGTAAAAGGCGTAAATGTTGTGCTTAAAGATGGTACGGAATACGACCTCAAAGTTCCAAGCGGTGCACAAACTGGTATAAAGGTATTTATTGAACCTGGCTTAACCGTGGTGGGTGGACTTTCCGCTGACCTATTGTTGGATTTTGACGTGAGTAGGTCCTTTGTTGCGAAAGGAAACGCCAAGGTTGCAGGAGGTATTACTGGATTCAACTTTAAACCCGTTATCAAGGCGACCAACATGTCCACGGCAGGTACCTTAATGGGTAACGTTTCAACTATAATTGAAGAAGCTCCATTGGCACTCGAAGGTTCTTTGGTTGAAATATTCAATGAAACAGATACCTTGACCACGTTTACCGATATTGATGGAAATTATATGATTATGGGCATTCCGGCCGGTAGCTATAGAACTACTTCGGCTTGGAAGGCTATATACAAAGCGATACGTTATCCGTTGATATCAATGCAGCGAACAAAACAGTACAGGATTTCATCCTAGAAGCCGAAATGGTGGTAGAGGAAGGAAATTAAACCTGTCACTTAACACAATAAAAAGGCGGTTTGTACCGCCTTTTTTATTGCTCATATATTGGGTAAATCTGTACTTTTAAGATGTGAGATAAAAAAAATTAGTCCATTTTAGAACCTTTTCAACACTCTTACGTAGGTAAGGCATAAACAAACCAAATCTACTATGACCTACATACAATTTTCGTTTTATATTGGAATGATTGTCTTCCTACTTTGGATGACCTTTAAAGCGAACAAAAACCTTCAAAAGGTTTTAAATACGAAGACCACCCATTAGAATGGCCTTTTACTAATGCTATAGACTACCTTAGAGATTAACTGTCTTTGAGGGATTTCATATCGATTACGAATCGATACTTCACATCCGATTTTTGTAGACGGTCATAAGCATTGTTGATATCTTGTATGTTGATCATCTCTATATCGCAAACCACATCGTGTTCCCCGCAGAAGTCCAACATTTCTTGGGTTTCCTTTATACCTCCTATTAGAGATCCGGCAATACTTTTCCTGCCCATGATCAGTCCACCTGCATGTAGGGAATCCAATGGCTCCACAGCTCCAACGATAACCATGCTTGCATCACGTTTTAATAGTGATATGTACGGATTCATATCATGACCTACAGGTATGGTATTCAATAGAAAGTCAAAACTCCCGGTGTGTTTTTTCATGTCATCCTCATTTTTGGATATCAAGACCTCATCTGCACCTAATTTTTTGGCGTCCTCGCTTTTGTCTCGGGGAGGTGGTAATCATGACGGTATGGGCTCCCATGGCATGGGCAAACTTAATTCCCATGTGGCCAAGACCTCCAAGGCCTATCACACCAACCTTGTCTCCTTTCTTTACGCCCCAATGGGCCAAGGGAGAATAGGTGGTAATACCTGCGCACAACAAGGGAGCGGCCGCCTTAGCATCCAAATTCTCTCGGAATGCGAAGTACAAAATCCTTGTCGACCACAATACTCTCGGAATAACCTCCAAATGTGTGACCGCCCATATGCTTGTCCTTGCTATTATAGGTCATTGTGGCCCCGTTTTCACAGAATTGCTCCAAATCGTCCTTGCAGGAGCTACAAGTCTCGGCAAGAATCCACCATACAACCTACCCCAACCAAATCATCTTTCTTAAAATTGGAAACATTATCGCCTACCTCCAAAACCTTTCCGATAATCTCATGGCCAGGAACTACAGGGTATTGGGAGTTTTTCCAATCATTTCGTACTTGGTGCAAATCACTATGGCACACCCCACAATATAGAATGTCTATTTTAACGTCATCTCGGTTTTACATCCCTACGTTCTATGTCAAAAGGTTTTAAATCCGCATCCTTTGATGATGCTGCATATGCTTTTATAGCTGTCATTTTTATGTTTTAAGGTTCTTTCCCAAAATTCAAAAAATAGTTTCTGAATCTTTGACTTGAATACCAAATTCCCTGACGCTTTCTAATAATTGTACAGGCATTCGGCAATATCCCGTCAAGATGAGCGATTTAAAGATTATCCAATTGATTGCTTTTTTTATCCTGACTGATGATTCAAAAGAAACCCACGAAAAAGAAAGTATCCGCATTGGGGCGAATGGTCCTCCGCTCAAAAACGCCCAAGTCATTAGGTGTGTTCGCATATTGATAACCATTCACATTATTGAATCCCGCCACATTACTTATTGAAAAGTACAGGATTTTTTGCTGTGACAACAAATATGCCCAGTTCACACTCAAGTTATTATAGGATTTGGTTTTTTCGCTAAGGAATTCGGCCTTGTTAGGGTCGTTATAGGGCCTTCCAGCGCCATAATTATACGAAAACCCGACTTGGGAGCGCCAATCTTCTACCCAATATTTAGTGACCAAGGAGAAACTGTGTTTCGGCGCAAAGTTGGGAGTGGCCTTTTCCCTAAAATTTCGGTAATCGCGCTCCGTATCCAAAAAGGAATAGGAAATCCAATAATCCAAGTTTTTAATGCTTTTGCTGTCCCGCCGGAAAATATCCAGTCCCGTGGCATAGCCACCTCCGTTATTATTGAAAACCGAATTGAATTGTGGCATATCGGTATCGAACTTTACGAGTCGGTCATAATTTTTATAGTAGGCTTCGGCCCTAAAGGTCCGTCCGTTTTCCAAAAGCTGATAGTTCAAAATATAGTGCGATGTCCTTTCGGCTTCCAGGTTTTGGGAAAACTTCAGGTATTCCTGCCAAGGGTTCCGTAAAAATCCCCGTATGCCAATGAAAACTGACCCTTCTCCCCGCTTTTATAGGCTAAGGAAAACCTTGGCGAAAGTGTTGTTTGCCCCAAAAGTTTGCTGTTTTCCATTCTTCCCCCGAGTTTCATGGCAAAACGATTGCTAAAATAGATATCGGCTTCCACAAAACCGGCCCATAATCCGTCATTAAAACCGTTTTGAAATGGGTCGATTCCAGCACTGGCAAAGGTTTCATCAAAGTTTTGCATAAAATATTCCGTGCCAAAATTCAATTGGAACCGATTGCTGAAATTCTTACCTACTTTGGTCTTTAAGTGGCCGGCAACTTCCTTGGAATCTATCTCATTGTCCAAAATGACAATATCATTTCCATCACTGGATATGCTGGCACCTGTGGTAAGGATTCACTCGTCCTCAAAAAAATGTTTGTGGGAGGCGTTAAGATATAGATTGTTATTTTGAAGGCTAAAAGGCACATATTCCTCAAAATTGATGTCGGCCTGAGCGATATCCAAATTAGAATGATTGAACCCTGTGTAGAGTTTGAACATACTTTTGTCTCTCAAGCTTCTGAATACCGCTTCCCCTGAAATGGATTCATAGGGTTTGTTCCATCGCATATCCTGATTGGAGGGTACTAATAGTTGATATGGCGCCAAGTTCAAGTAGTTGGCATTAATGCTCAGGGATTCCTGTCCCCAAATCTCGGTATGTCCTACTCCTCCCCCAACGGACATGATGGAAATATCGGTCTTTTCCTGTTACGGGATATCGCTTGTATTTAGAAGCAATACACTGGATAGTGCCTGGCCGTATTCTGCGGAATAACCCCCAGTGCTAAACGTAATTCCTTTAAAAAGAAATGGGGAAAACCTTCCTCTTGTGGGCATATTGTTCGCAGTGGCGCTAAAGGGTTGAAAAACCCGTAAGCCATCAATGAACACCTGTGTTTCCCCGGCAGCTCCTCCCCTTACGAACAGCCTTCCATCCTCGTTTACCGTACTGGTCCCTGGTAGTATTTGTAATGCGGCCACAAAATCGCCCGCTGCACCGGCGGTCGTAACTATATCCAACGGTTTCAATACCGACGCTTTGGAGTTGTCCCCCGCCTTAAAGCTACCGGCCGTTAAGGTCACCCCAGTTAATTCGTTCAGTGCCTCGCGAAGGGTGATTTTCAGGTCATTTAGATAGGTTACATCACCTACCATGGAATAGGATTCAAAAGATAGCATGGAAACGAGTAAGTTCTGTGAACCTGTTTCGGTCGTCTCAAAAGAAAAAGTGCCTTGGGTGTCAGTAGAGGCTCCGTCATAGGTGCCTTCCAAATAAACATTGGCGCCTTCTATCGGAGTATTTTTTACATCTGTCACTGTTCCGGAAACTACCGTTTGAGCAAAGGATCCGGCTGTCATGCAAATGAAGATAAGTTGATACAAAGTTTTCATGTTGTCTTTCCTGATTGATTACAGGACAAAACTCCATCAAACAAAAACACAACCAAATTCACGTTGACCCAACTGTGGATTTACCCTTCTGAATTGATGCCAAAAAAGAAAAAAACATTTCACTCCTAAAAAACAACAACTCGGTAAACGTATTTTTTAAGAGCAGTAGGAAACCATGAATTTTGGACTATCCAATAACTTTAAAACTTTGAGTAATGAAAAAATTAGGAATTATTTTAGGAATTGTATTCACAAGTATGGTCATGAATGCCCAGCAGCAAAATGGGGTAAACGTTACTGTAACTATTGAAAATGTACTGTCGGACGAGGGACAGATTATTGGTTCCCTCCACACGGCCGACACCTTTATGAAAGGGCCTGGGATACAGAACAAAAGTGTGGACGCATCCACAGGGGAAGTGACCCTTACATTTTCAGATGTTGCCCCCGGGACATTTGCCCTCATGTTGATGCATGACAAAAACAGTAACCAACGTATGGATTTTGAACCTTCTCGGAATGCCTAAGGAAAGTTATGCTACCTCTGGTGAAATGTCTTTTGGACTCCCAAGTTTTGAAGGGTCTAAATTTGAAGTAACCGATATCGATTTAGAATTTAGGGTACGCTTCTAAATATATCATCAATCAGAAAACGAAAAGACTTCCATTTGGAAGTCTTTTTTTATGGCTTGAATTTCCTAATTTTAATAGGTCACCAATTCCATTTCCTATGCCCAATATGATCAAAGCATCAAATTTTGAGGAGTACGTTGCCCATTTTCCGTTTGAAATACAGGAAAAATTAAGGATTCTAAGAAAACTGGTAAAGGAAACTGCCCCCGATGCCGTAGAAGGAATTAGTTATGGGATGCCTGCCTTTAAACTCAACGGGAAGCCATTGGTCTATTTTGCGGCGCAGAAAAATCATTTTGGCTTCTATGCCACACCTAACACACATGAAGCTTTTGCGGAACATCTCTCTAAATATAAACAGGGAAAAGGTTCGGTTCAATTTCCCTTTAACGAGCAACTGCCATTAGAGCTTATAAAAAGAATGGTCAGTTATAAAGTCCGGGAACTGAGTAACTGACCATATTGATGATTACATATTTCTTAAATATCTTCGGCCAACCAGGCTTTCATCATCCGAGACGGTTTTTTCCTGCTCGGTAATAAAATCGCTCATCATTGAATTTGTTCCCTCGTCATCAGCCTCATCCGAAGCTTTTAAAATACCCCTTTCAATTGTCAACAATTCCTTTAATGAATCCACAATTAACCTAATGGCATCATCATCCTTGGTAATATTCTTGCCCACGGGCACCGAGGCTACAGAAATATAGTCCTCAAAGGTATGGGTAGGAACACCTCCAAGGGTTAAGATACGTTCTGCTACCATGTCCACTTTAGTGTTGGCATCGGTATATAACTCCTCAAACTTTAGATGTAAGTCAAAGAATCGCTTACCCTTAATATTCCAATGTATACCACGTAAGTTTTGATAATACCTTTGAAAATTGGCTAAAAGCACATTTAGATCTTTACTTATCACTTTGGATTTGTCCGTTTCCAATCCTATACTATTCAATTTCATATCTGTGTATTTATAAGTTATCAATTACAATACTAAGTATAAATATATTGAATAAAAATGATGATTATCATAAGTAATATTGATAGTTTTTATACCTTTATCATCAAAACCACTAGCATGACAATTACTCAATTAAGATATGTACTGGCCGTTGCGGAATACCAAAATTTTACCTTGGCCGCGGAAAAAAGTTTTGTAACCCAGCCTACTTTAAGTATGCAGGTGCAAAAACTTGAAGATGAGTTGGATGTGCAAATTTTCGACCGTGGAAAAAAGCCTATATCCGTTACTGAGGTAGGTAAGAAAATTGTGGCCCAGGCCAAAAATATCGTCAACGAGGCCAATAGGATCAAGGATATCGTTGACCAGGAAAAAGGATATATAGGAGGAGATTACACGTTAGGTATCATACCCACTATTATGCCTACCCTATTACCTATGTTTCTTAAAACCTTCATTACGAAATATCCCAAGGTAAATCTCATTTTAAAGGAGCAAAACACAGAGTCATTAATTGAAAATCTACAGGATGGGCATTTGGATGCGGCCATTGCGGCAACACCTCTAGAGGTGGATACCATTATAGAAAGACCTTTGTATTATGAACCGTTTGTAGGCTATGTTCCAAAAAATCATAGATTGGGAAGCTATTCCACATTGGAGGTTGAGAATCTTGACGTTTCGGATATACTCTTATTGCAAGACGGACACTGTTTTAGGGAAGGAGTACTAAATTTATGTAAAGCCCCAAAAAAATTGGGTGGTGATCATTTTCAATTACAGAGTGGAAGTTTCGAGACATTAATAAATCTCTCCAATGAGGGCTTAGGAATGACACTACTTCCTTTTTTAAATACCTTGGAACTGGAAGATGACAAAAAACAAAATCTGAAATATTTTAAAGAGCCTTCCCCAGCACGTGAGGTAAGCTTAATTTACCATAAAAGTGAACTTAAAATCCAGATTACCGAAGCCCTACGTAACGTTATTTCAGGAGTGGTTAGGGGGGCCATTGCCTTTCAGGACGTAAAAATAATTAGCCCGCTTAATAAATAATTCTTTGAATTGTAAAACCTCTTAGGGTAAGAATAAACATTAAAAAAGCCACTTTTCAGTGGCTTTTTCTTATGCTTTAAGATACGTTAAACTTGGTTTCAACTCTGGTTTGTCGACTACAAAAGTTTCCAACCAGATCTTTAATTCTGCTACCTCTTCCGGTAGCAATCGCTCAAGGGCCTTTTTAAGCTCCTTGTAAAACAATTTGGCGTCAAAACTAACCTTTTGGAGCACTGTTTTACTGTACTCCAACATTGTTCTTTTCATCTAAACACGTTTTTAAATTAGTTGTTGTGTAAATTTAAACCCCAAAGTGAATATAATATTGTGGTCAAAAAGTTAAAATCGATTAAAAAATGTTAAACCACTTCAGGATTTGATTTCATGGAATATAACAAAATCAATTTTTAATTCCTAAAATATTGGTTAACAATAAAATACAATACATTTAAATGAAGAAAATCTCCATCCTCTTACTGCTATCAGGTCTCGTATTCGGCTGTGCCAGCTTAAAAAAAAGGGTTCATAAATCAATTGACAAAAGCTTAGATTCTTCCTTCTTCAATAACCAATTTACTGGATTTTTGGTCGTGGACCCCATTTCAAGGGACACTCTTTATGATTACAATAGTGATAAATATTTTACCCCTGCCAGCAACACCAAAATTTTTACACTATACACGGCCTTAAAAACACTGCCGAAAAAAGCGCCCGCCCTTAACTATATACATCATAATGATACCTTATATTTTGAGGGAACTGGAGATCCCTCCTTTTTACACCATTACTTAAAGGACAGCACTGCATATACCTTCCTAAAGAATAGTGATAATTTGGCTTTTTGTTATCCCAATTTTCAGGATACCCCCATGGGCCCAGGTTGGTCTTGGGATGATTTAAGTTGGTACTACTCTCCTGAACGGAGTGCCTTTCCCATTTTTGGAAATACAGTGATGATTCATGACACTCCAACTTATAGTGTTTCTCCAAATTATTTTACGGATAGTGTAGTCCAGATTCAAAATGCTTGGAATCGGGAAAAAAATAGAAATGTTTTCTATTTTGATAAGACAGCAAGGGATTCATTGGAAATTCCTTTTAAAACGGATAAAAAAACCGTTGGTTCAATACTGGAGGAATCCTTAGTAAAACCCATAAACATAGTACTCAAAATGCCCGAGGGTGAAAAGAAAACACTTTATGGGATTGATATGGATTCCCTATACGTACGACTGATGCACGAGAGTGATAATTTTATTGCCGAACAATTGCTCATTATGGCCTCCGGAATATTGACAGACACATTAAATTCTGAAAATGCTCGAAACTACATATTGGAAAATAACCTTAAGGGAATTCCTCAAGAACCCCGATGGGTAGACGGATCGGGACTTTCCCGTTATAATCTCTTTACACCTCAATCCATGGTATACGTCTTGAACCAACTGTATAGAGAACTTCCGGAAGAACGACTCCTAATGATTTTCCCAACAGGAGGTGTTTCAGGCACCTTAAAATCGTGGTATTCCGGAAATCAAGAACCGTATATTTTTGCAAAATCGGGTAGTTTAAGTAATAATTACTGCTTAAGTGGCTATTTAAGAACCAAAAAAGGGAAGCTATTACTCTTTAGTTTTATGAACAATCACTTTAGGCATTCCTCATCCGAAGTAAAGGAACAGATGCAGGCAATATTTGAAACGCTAAGGGACAGATATTAGTTTAGATTGATTTGTGACTCAAAATCTTTCACCATGAATTTTCTACTCCAATAAACCATGTATCTCGGGCGTATTGCAAAAGCAAAATCGTTTTAGCATCGCAGATTTCGCCTGAAAGTATCATTTGTAAGGCTTTTTCAAACCGGATTTCCAAAACCTCTATGTTTTCGGTCTCGTCATCCGCCCCTCCACCTTCACTAATTTTCATTTGGTCTTCGTATTCCCCTACAAACAAATAAAGGATTTCAGTGACCGATCCTGGCGACATATAGGTTTCAATCACCTTTTTAACGTTTTCGATTTGATATCCGGTTTCTTCCTCTGTTTCCTTTTTAATACAATCCTCAGGGTGGTCTCCATCTAAAAGACCGGCGCATACTTCTATCATCATACCATCTTCATTCCCGTTAACATAAGTAGGCATTCGAAACTGTCGTGTAAGTATTACCGTTTGCTTTTTTCTGTTATAGAGCAAAATGGCAGCACCATTACCTCGGTCGTATGCTTCCCTATGTTGTTCTTCCCAGGTACCATCATCTTTTTGGTATTCGAAAGAGAACTTATTCAATGTGTACCAATTATCGGATAGTAATTGCTTTTTGATATTTCTAATTTTAGAATTTCCCATCCTTTTCAATTTTCCCTGTAAAGTAAAACCGGATTTAAAATATTCTTTTAAACCCGGTTCAACACTATTTTAAAATTTGTTCTCTTAAATACTCCAGCGATTCCCGACTTCTGAAAGCGGCTTACAAGCTTCATATCCGCCTGGGATGGGGTCATAACTTAATACGTTCTCCCCCATTTCCTCCGAGGTAAAATATGCCCAAATGGCCATGGACTTCATAGATCTATAAAAACCTACGGGTTTTTGATCCCCCACCGTTGTTCCCCAAACACCTGGATTGAACTTTGGATCATTGGCCTCCTCTTCTTTTAACATCGCTGTTTTATCGGCATCGCTCAGTTCAGGAAAGATTGAACCGTACTTCTCCTTGCTCCTAGCATTGAATTCTGCAATGGCATTTTGCATATTTTTTTGCCCTTCAGCATCGTAGGTATGGGCAACAACCTTATCGATGAACATATCCGCCTTTACATCCAATCCGCCAGGAGTATCTGTTGTGGGTAAAATAGTATCGATCAATACTGCAATAGTTTTAGCCTCTTCCTCTGTGAAAAATTCCGGTTGCCAATCCAACCTAGTTTCATTTTTGCACGACTGCAGAAGGGATAAAAATGAAGGCATTGCAAGGGTGGCTCCCGCCAATAATCCGGTTTTCTTAAGTGCTTTTCTTCTATCCATGATCTTAGATATTAAATTTTTTCAATTCGGATACAGCATGGTCGGCAGCCCTAGCGGTAATCGCCATATAAGTCAATGAAGGATTCACACAAGACGAAGACGTCATACAGGCCCCATCGGTTACAAATACATTTTTGGCCGCGTGTATTTGGTTAAATCCATTCAAAACCGAGGTTTTCGGATCTCTACCCATTCGGCAGTACCCATTTCATGAACCCCATATCCTGGTGGATGTTCCTTATCAAAGCCCATCACATCTTTTAGTCCGGCTGTTTGCAACATCTCCACGGCATCCTCCTGAATTTGCTTGTTCAGCGCCTTTTCGTTCTCTTTGAACTCGGCATCAATGGTTAAGGTAGGTTGACCCCATTTATCCAAGACCTCATGATTCAAACTTATTTTATTATCGTGATAAGGCAAGCATTCGGCAAAACCTGTGATGAAGAACTCCCATCCGCCTGGTTTTAGGATTCCATCCTTAAAGTCGGCCCCAAAAGACTCCTCATTGGCCGGGTTGCCCCCTCTATAACCTCCTCCTTGGAAACCG
The DNA here is from genome assembly GCF_025244665.1 of Maribacter litopenaei. GTDB lineage: Bacteria > Bacteroidota > Bacteroidia > Flavobacteriales > Flavobacteriaceae > Maribacter > Maribacter litopenaei. The sequence continues at coordinate 2,170,168 of NZ_CP104205.1, forward strand.
AATCCTCTAACAAATTTATCTGACTTAGACTTTTCATCAATGTTTACATATCTCGGGATATAAATGCCGTTAGGTCTTCTTCCCTTGTAATACTTATCTTCAAATCCGTCCACTTTACCAATAGCACCTACTCTATAGGTATGATCCATAAGATTGTGTCCTAACTCACCACTATCGTTCCCCAATCCATTTTCGAACCTCTTGGATTTTGAGTTCATTAGGATGTGGGCCGTACTTAGGGCCGAAGCATTCACAAAGATAATTTTAGACGAATATTCAATAACCTCGTTGGTTTCCGCATCAATAATACGAACCCCGGTAGCTTTGCCTTTTACATCATCATAGATAACTTCCTGTACAATAGAATAGGGCCTAATGGTTAGGTTACCGGTTGTATTCGCAGCGGGCAAGGTTACCGCATTACTACTAAAATAGGCACCATATGGACATCCCCTGCTACATCTATTACGATATTGACACTGACCCCTCCCATTATGCGGTTGGGTCAAATGGGCGACCCTTCCAATAATTAGGTTTCTTCCTTCAAAATTCTTTTCAATCCGTTCCTTCACATGTTTCTCCACGCAATTGAGTTCCATAGGTGGAAGAAAGTGGCTATCCGGTAGCTGTGGCAACCCCAAGGCCTCGCCACTAATCCCTGCAAATTTCTCCACATAGGTATACCAAGGTTCTATATCCTTATATCGTATAGGCCAATCCACACCGTGTCCATCCTTGGCATTGGCCTCAAAATCCAGGTCACTCCAACGATAGGTCTGTTTCCCCCAAAGCAGGGATTTTCCACCCATTTGGTGTCCACGAAGCCAAAGAAAGGGTTTTTCTTCCGTGTATGGGTTGGCTTCATCATCGGCCCAAAAGTGTTCCGTATCCTTTCCAACCCATCCAGAGCGGATGTTCTTATAGTGTTTCTTTTTCTCCTCAGGCGTAAGTCCCCCTCTGTATTCCATATCCCATGGGTCCCAGTGCATGGTTTTGTAATCCACCACATGTTCCACTATAGGACCTCTCTCAAGTACCAATGTTTTAAGTCCCTTTTCACAGAGTTCCTTTGCTGCCCATCCACCACTGATTCCAGAACCTACCACAATGGCATCATAGGTCACGTCTTTTTTTGCGTCTATATTAAAATTGGCCATAAAAATTATAAGTTAACCTGTTAAAGATATAGTTTATCAAGAATATGACAATAGTTTACTGTTATACTATGCAGAAAATAAGTGCTATTTTTAAGAAAATTTAATCCGACTTAATGAAAAAAAATAGCCTCTTATTTGTCCTATTGACTTTATTGTATTTGAGCTGCAAGGACCAATCCAAAACAGAAGAAACCAATACAGAATTACCAAGAATTGCCATTGCGGGAATCGGTATTGAATCCAGTACTTTTTCGCCGGCCCAAACCGAGGAGGCCGCCTTTCACGCCGAATTGGTGACTCCATCTTTGGTCGCTATTCATTTTTTGATGAAGGGACCGATATTAGAAAACGTGCGGATTGGGTACCTACTTTACTTGGGAAATCCCTCCCTGGAGGCATTGTGACTAGGGAAGCCTATGAATCCATGGTAGACAAATCGTTGAAAATGCTGAAAGAAGGCATGCCCTACGACGGATTGTTCTTTGATATTCATGGGGCGATGAGCGTGGTAGGACTGGAAGATGCCGAAGGAGACTTGATCCAACGAATCCGGGAAGTGGTTGGGCCTGAAGTGTTGATTTCCACCTCCATGGATCTACACGGAAATGTGTCGGAAACATTGGCCAAACATAGCGACCTTATTACTTGTTACCGAATGGCGCCACACGAGGATGCGCTAGAATCGAAAGAACGTTCCGTTCGATTATTATTGGAACGGTTGGAAACTGGCAAGGGAAAACCGGCCTATAAGGCATGGATTCCAGTTCCCATTTTATTGCCTGGAGAAAAAACCAGTACGCGCATTGAACCAGGGAAAAGCCTTTATGCCAAAGTTCCCGAGGTAGCGGACCAAGAAGGGATTATTGATGCCGCAATTTGGATTGGCTATGCTTGGGCGGACGAACCCGTAAACCATGCGGTGGTGATGGTTACCGGTGACGATAAGGAAAAGGTTACTGCAGGGGCCGAAAAATTGGCAAACGCCTTTTGGGACGTTCGTAACGAATTTGAGTTTGTAGCCCCCGTCGGAACTTTGGAAGAAAGCTTGCAATTGGCATTGAATAGCGATAAAAAGCCCTATATGATTAGCGATATGGGGGATAATCCTACTGCTGGAGGAGCAGGCGATGTCACTTGGACCTTGGACAAAATCTTACAAAGACCGAATTTAAATCCAGCGATGGATCTACATTGATATACGCTTCCGTACCAGGACCTGAATTTGTGGAGAAAGCCATGGAAATTGGGGTTGGCGGACAAATTTCAGCAACGGCAGGTGCAGCCGTAGATGACCGGTATGCCGATCCTGTGGAGCTATCTCGGTACAATTGAGGCCATACATGAAGGTGATAGGGATGCCGAAGTGGAAGTAGTGGTAAAAGTAGGTAGTGTGCATGTTATCGTGACCAAAAAGCGAAAGCCGTACCACCATAAAAGCGATTTCACCAATTTGGGACTAAAACCCACGGAATCGGACATAATAGTGGTTAAAATTGGGTATTTGGTTCCCGAATTGTACGACATGCGCGGTGATTGGATCATGGCCTTGACTCCCGGTGGTGTAGACCAGGACTTGGAACGATTGGGTTACAAAAATATCAAAAGACCTATGTTCCCATTGGATGCCGATATGGAAACACCGGACTTGAGTGCGCGGTTAATTCCAGCCTCAAATAAATAGTCGGCTTATACCGAAATAGCTTGGTTTAAATAGTTCCTAAACGGAAGCATTTCGCGATAAACATCGAAAACCTTTTCGTTAAAATTGGGCTTGAACAGTTCCTCATTGCTAAATTTTGTCATCACCGCAAAGGTTTTATGCTTTAACAAATGGATATGCGGATGATGCTCTGAAAATCCTTTCGGTGGGCGTGTCAACCGTACATCCTTTACGAGTCCTCCAAAAGTATTCTTGAAAGTGGGTTTTGTCAAAATGGCTTCCAATTCCTCCCCATTGTAATCGATGGCATCCCTAAGGCTGGATAATTTTTTAGGTTCAGGTCGCCAAAGTCCTCCGGCGAACATTGATTCCTCAATACCTATTTCAATATAAAAATCGCCCGTGTTGGGTCGCTTGTCCAAGCCGGCTCCAAAATGATCCTTATAGATAGGACGGTTTGGATGATATAGCAGATTGTTGTTAATTCTATTAATTCCCTTTCTACCGGGCGTATTATAGTAATTGTCATACTCCTGCAACAAATGCCCATTTAATACATCGAGCCAATCAATGAACTCATCCCGGACGGAATGGTACCATTTTCTATGGGCATCCATCCATTCCTTGTTGTTATTTTTATTGAGGTCCTGGAGAAAGACGATAAGGTTTTTGAAATCCATAGAAAAAATACAAGTTCAAGAGTCAAACTCAAATACAATAGTTAACTTAAAAAAAACATATAGTTAATAGTTCCTGTGACAAATCAGTTCTTCAAAAATAATACGATTTGGAACGAATCTATTGAACTTGATTCTTGAGCTTGTATTTGAACTTTAAAACCTATTATCCCCATCCAACAAATCACCTAAGGAACCTAGAATACTTCCTTCTCCCTTATCCTTTCCTCCTCTTGGAATTGCGGCCAATACCCGACCCGCTAATCGGCTAAAGGGTAGCGATTGAATATATACGGTACCCGGGCCCCTCAGAGTAGCAAAAAAGAGTCCTTCCCCGCCAAAGATGGTATTTCGTATACCACCGATAAATTCAATATCATAGTCCACATCCTTGGTAAATCCAACAATGCAGCCTGTGTCTACTTTTAAAACTTCACCTGGCCCCAACGTCTTTTTGGCCAATGTACCACCTGCATGGACGAATGTCATTCCGTCACCCTCCAATTTTTGCATAATGAACCCTTCACCCCCAAAGAGACCGCGACCCAATCTTTTTGAGAATTCGATTCCGACGGAAACTCCTTTGGCCGCACATAAAAAAGCATCTTTTTGACAGATGAACCTTCCACCGAGTTCAGATAAGTCGATGGGAACGATTTTTCCAGGATAGGGAGAGGCAAAACTTACCTTCTTTTTGCCCTGACCAATGTTTAAGAAGGCGGTCATAAACAGGCTTTCTCCGGTAAGCATACGTTTACCGGCTGAAAATATTTTACCCAATACGCTATTGTCTTGGTTGCTACCGTCCCCAAAAATGGTATTCATTTTAATATCGGTGTCCATCATCATAAAGCTACCGGCTTCGGCCACCACAGCCTCTTGCGGATCTAGCTCGATCTCCACATATTGCATTTCCTCCCCAAAAATCTCGTAATCTATTTCGTGTGCGTTCATTTTGTTCTGTTTTTTGTTGATGCGTATTAGTTTTCGATATTACCTGAATTGTTACAATTGTCCTACTTTTTCTTTCAGGAGTTTTGCTAACTCAGAAGCTTTTTCAGACCCAATAAAATAGTTATCTCCATTATATAGTAGTACTTGGATTCCTTTCTTAGCTTTAATATTGTAGACGTTACCGTAATTCTTGTTTACCAGTAATCCTAGCCCTTTTGGAGCATATAAAACGGAGGCAATAGATTTTATTTCCTCAATGGAAATGCTCTTTTTGAAAAACGGGTAAAAATGAATTTGAAGCTCCTGCTCCTTTATAGATATCTCCAATTTAAGGACCAAAAATAAAGCTATAAATAAAATACTGAGCAGCACAGCATATATGGCCCACATGTTGATGGTGACTTTAGATTCTTCCAAAACCTGTGTAAATGCATCGACTTCCCCTTGAGTTTTTACTATCGTTACACTATTTGTAATTAAATTATAGATTGACAAGGAAAAAGCGACTATCAAAAATAACCACATCCACCACGGCGTGAACTCATGGGTCTCTTTAAAAGAAAAGCTTTCGTACTGTTTCATTGTTTTAAAATTACCGTCCACAAAATCCTTCGTCAAGCTTTGGATGATGGCTTTCCAAAATTTCAATCAACTTTTTAATCGTACCGTCCATTCGAAATTAAAGGTACTTACCACTACCCCATCGGTATTCACCCCCACCGATTTCATCCAAATCGTTTGTCCTTCTCCCGTAGCGATCGTTTTCTCCAAAGCTTCTTTAATTAAGTGTCCATCCTCACAAGTAAAGGTGATTTTACCAGTAGCCTTTTTGGAGAAATTGGCATTGTTATTGGCCACAAGCATGGAGATTTTCTTACCAGTCGCATTGATTTGATCAATCATCATGGCCCCTGTTGAGAGTTCTGCGGCCATGCCCTGCACAGCCCAAAACATAGAATTAAAGGGATTTTGGTTGAACCATTTATGGGTAACGGTCACCACGGCCTTCCGTTGATCTAAGTATTTTAAACGTACCCCGCACCACCAAGCAGAGGGCAACTTAAAGAAGGTGAACGTATTGAATTTACGTATGTTTACGGCCATTACAGTATTATTTATTTTCTAAAAATATTGATAATTATCAACATCTTAAAATGTTAATAAAAAGTTAAATATTAGTACTATGTGTTACATAGTACCATCTTTTAAACATATATTTGCATAGTAAGTTATTATGTAATCAATGTATTCTTTTAAAACCTAGTAACTTAAACTATCATCAAATTAAAGAACGAGCCATGACCGATTCATTAACAAAACACGAAAGAAACCTCTCCGCATTAATACATGCGAGTACGTTTTCCAAATTCTTTATCCCTTTTGGGAATTTTATTGTGCCCCTCATTTTATGGACGGCCAATAAAAAAGAATATGAGTTTGTAGACCATAATGGAAAACAGGCCTTGAATTTTCAAATTAGCCTTCTACTCTACTCTATTATTCTTGGGATTATAAGTATTCCTTTTTTCATTGGCTTTTTTCCAAATATTTTCGATTTCGATTTCTTTGGGTTTGGCCACTTAAATAATTGGAACAACCTCAACTTTCACATAGATAGTGATGACTTTAGGTTTGGAACTTGGCTAATACCCGTGGGAATCACAGGTCTACTACAAGGTGCATTGTTCGTGGTGAACATTATCTATACCATTTTGGCCACCATCAGAACCAATGAAGGACAACTTTTTCAATACCCCTTAACCATTAAATTTATAAAGTAATGACCTTGTTAAAAGTAATAGTATATATCGTTGTTGCCTTCTTTACGAGTTTGGCTTTTGGACAGGTTGCAAAGGATTCTGAGTTGTACAATGAGTTGAAAAAACAGGACAGTATCTTGTTCCATGCGGCTTTCAATACCTGTAACGCCGATGTTCTTGAAGAAATCTTTACCGATGACTTTGAGTTCTATCATGACAAAAGCGGATTCACGGATGGCAAGAAGGCTTTTTTAGCTCCGTTCATTGAAAATTGTGCCGATAGAAATCCGAATGAACCACAGGCATCTAAACGAATTTTGCTGCCCAACACCTTGGAGGTTTATCCATTGTACAATAATGGAGAAATCTATGGAGCCTTGCAACATGGAGTGCACAGGTTCGAGTTCCTAAATGAGAAAAAAGAGTATCAAAAAGGAGACGTTGCCCAATTTACCCACGTGTGGATAAAACAGGGCGACACTTGGAAAGTAAAAAGGGAATTAAGTTTCGATCATCAATATAAACCAGAGTTTAAATAGGGTATTCATCACACCCATAGGAGTTTACTAATCAATCAAAAATCAATCAAGGATGTTTATTCATCAATCAAAAAACGAACCGTTAACCCATGCAGACCACAAGAAAGCAGAAGGAGTAATCCCCAATGAGAAAGTGGCCGCATAAAAAAGAAAAGACATTATGAATGTAGAAAATACAAAAGCGCAGATGCGTAAGGGAGTCTTGGAGTACTGCATCCTGTCCATTTTAAACGGACAAGATAAGTACGCCTCGGAAATCCTGGATACGCTAAAGGATGCCAAAATGCTGGTGGTTGAAGGGACTATTTATCCCCTTTTAACCCGATTAAAAAACGCCGGGCTTCTCAATTATCGTTGGGAAGAATCTACCTCCGACCACCAAGAAAGTACTATACCCTAACGGAGACCGGGAAACTTTTTTTAAAGGAACTGGACACCACATGGGATGAATTGAGAAAGGCCACGAATCTGGTAACCAACACAAAAAACAGCTAACAATGAACAAGACAGTAAATATAAATCTAGCAAATACGCTCTTCCATATAGACGAGGATGCGTACAACAAAATGCGTAGGTATTTGGAAAGCGTGAAACGCTCCTTTGCCAATACGCCGGGAAGCGACGAAATTTTGGCCGATATAGAGGCCAGGATCGCAGAACTCTTCTACGAAAAATTAGAGAACGAAAGACAGGTAATCACCCAAAAGCAAGTGGACGAAGTAATCGCCATTATGGGACAACCGTGAAGATTATATGGTGGATGAGGACATTTTTGAGGACGAACCAAAGTCCAAGAGCACAGATCCCGCCCCACGTGTAAAAAAATTGTACCGTGATACCGAACAAAAATACGTTGCGGGGGTTTCCTCAGGTCCGGCCCATTACTTGGGAATAGATCCGTTATGGATACGCATCCTTTGGGTCTTTTTGACCATAGGTTCCGGTGGCGGGTTTATACTTCTTTATGGCCTTCTTTGGATATTGATACCGAAGCGACCACCACTGCCCAAAAATTGGATATGCGTGGCGAAGCAGTAAATATTAGCAATATTGAGCGTAAGGTTAAGGAGGGTTTTGAGGACGTTGCGGATCGTGTAAAAAGTGTTGACTACGAAAAGGTAGGCAATACCGTCAAAAAAGGAGGGAAAACATTTTTTGATACCCTTGGTGACATTATCATGTTCTTTTTCAAAATCTTTGGAAAATTCATAGGAATCTTATTGATCATCATAGGGGCTTCTACCTTAATTGGTCTTTTTGTAGGACTGATTTCAGTAGGTGTCATGGATATGATCCATGTACCGGGAATTGACTTTTACAATGTTGTCAACTCTAGCAATATGCCAATTTGGTTGGTTTCATTATTAGCCTTTTTTGCTATAGGAATCCCATTTTTCTTCCTTCTTTATTTAGGCCTGAAAATTTTGGTGAAGAACCTAAAGTCTATTGGAAACATTGCTAAATTCAGTCTTTTGGGACTTTGGTTAATATCCATTATATTATTGATTGTATTCGGGGTAAGGGAAGCCGCAGCACATGCCTATTCCGGAAGTGCCACATCTGAGACAGAGGTTTATTTTGAAAATCCCGTGGATACATTGAATATACGCTTGGCCACTTTCGACTACAATAGAGACCGAAAAATGCATATGGGGAATATGATCATTACCCATGATGATAATGGTGAAAAGATATTGGTATCGGAAGATGTACGATTCAGAATCAGAAAATCGAACGACACCATTTTTAGAATCGAGGTACGCAAGGAAGCCAATAGTCCTTCCTTTGCGAGGGCCAAGGAAACCGCGGAAGCCATCAACTATGACTATACTGTAACCGGTAACGAACTTGTATTTAATAATTATCTACAGATTCCAGGAGACAGCAAATTTAATGACCAAGAGGTACGGGTGAATGTCTTTGTTCCTGTTGGGACCGTTCTCACCTATGATCGGGGAGATGGTCGTAGTTGGGTAATGAGGGCCGACACCGATCGGAACACCAACAACTTGGACGGATATACATGGGAAATGGAAAGTGATAATGAACTACGATGCCTTGATTGTCCAGCAGATATGGAATTTGATGAAGATTCCGATAATAGGGTACGCATCAACGAAAATGGTATCGATATAAACATCAACGATACGGATGGGGAATCCTTTAAAATGAAAATCGATGAAAATGGGGTGCGAATCAATGCGAAGGACAACGATGAAGAAAAGGTGGATATAAACATCGATGCGAACGAAAGCAAGATAGAGATACAGGCCCAGGACGGCGATACCACCATGCGGAAGACCATTTCAAAGAATTAATTTAAAGATGACAGTTCAGAGATGAAAAACTACAATTCAGTAGAAATCATTTAATAAAGAGATTATATAACATCAATTTTACATCATTCAATAAACAACAATCTAAAAACAAACATCATGACAACAGTAGTAAGAGTAACCATAGCATTTGTACTTGCCATATTCTTGTCCTCCTGCGGCTTCGACGTTAATTTCGGGGACTTTGGAACAGGAAAGTCCGGTAACGGTATCGTAGTGGAAGAAACAAGGGAGGTAACCGAGGATTTTAATGTGATTCACGCATCGGAAGGAATTCAAGTGTACGTGACCCAAGCTTCTGACTACAGTATTTCTGTGGAAGGGGACGAAAATATCATTGACCTTATAGGTACCGATATTCGTAATGGAAAATTAAAAATCCATGCCATAGAGAACATCGGTAGAGCTACTAAAAAGGTATTTGTTTCTTTACCGAACATTACCTCTTTGGAAAGTTCCAGTGGAGCTCACTTGACCTCACAAAATCTAATTAAGGGAGATGATATCAATGTAGATTCCAGTAGTGGTTCTATTCTGAATGTGGAAGTGAACGCCAATCACGTAGAAATAGATGCGAGCAGTGGCGCCAATATTGAAATTACAGGGAACGCCAAGGAAGTGTATGTGGATGGAAGCAGTGGTGCAAACATTAGGGCCAAGGACTTGGTATCAGAGGAATGTCGTGCAGAAGCAAGTAGTGGTTCTAACATAAGCGTCAATGTTTCGGGCCTTCTAACAGCTGACGCCAGCAGCGGTGGCAACATATCTTATAAAGGAGACCCTACAGTTAAAAAGAACAAATCGGTTTCTCGCAGCGTGCATAAATATTAAAGGTAAATTTTAACCTATCAACCAACGAACCCACTGAAAATTCAGTGGGTTTTGATTTTGGATTATGGGTCATATCCCTATCTTAGTAGTATGCAATTACAGCTACAAAAACATACTTTGGCATTACGCCACACCTTTAGTATTTCTAGGGAGTCCCATGATTTTCAGGACACTCTTATCGTAGGTTTGGGTCTAAAGGGCCACACAGGATTTGGGGAAGCTACGAGCAACCCGTATTACCAAATTACCGTTGAAAGTATGATGGCCGAAATCGAATTGGTACGAGAAATTATCGAAACGTTCGATTTCAAAAATCCCGAAACATTTCATGCATTTCTTAAGGGTAAAGGTTTATCTAATTTTACATTGTGCGCCTTGGACCTAGCGGCTCACGACCTGTATGGTAAACTAAATGGAAAACCCTTGTACGAACTATGGGGAACACAAAATGACCACTACCCTATTACCAATTATACGATAGGAATCGCACCTATTGAAGAAATGGTCTCCAAAATGATGGACATGCCATGGCCTATCTATAAAATAAAATTGGGAACTGAAGATGATGTTTCTATTGTGAGAGAGCTTAGAAAACATACCAATGCTGTTTTTAGAATCGATGCCAATTGTGCATGAACCGCTGAGGAAACTATTGATAATGCCCCTTTGCTAAAAGAATTGGGGGTGGAGTTTTTAGAGCAACCCTTGAAAGCGGATGATTGGGAAGGCATGGAAAAAGTAGTTCATCAAAGTGTACTGCCTATCATTGCGGACGAAAGCTGTATTGTAGAAAGCGATGTTGAGAAATGCGCCATGCACTTTAATGGTATCAACATAAAGCTCACCAAATGCGGCGGCCTCACCCCTGCCCTTCGCATGATAAAAAGGGGAAAAGAGCTTGGTTTGAAAGTCATGGTGGGATGTATGACAGAATCTACCGTGGGAATATCGGCCATAGCCCAATTATTACCTCAATTGGATTATGTGGATATGGATGGAGCACTACTTTTGAAAAATGATATTGCCAAGGGTGTCGAGATACAAAAAAACGGTAAGGTGATTTTTCCGAATTGGCCGGTAGCGGAGTAACAATGATGTAGAATCTATGGCGTATTTTATCGATTCATTCCCAGGGAGAGAAATAAAGTATGAGGGGCAGGAATACCTGTATTTTGGGGGAACCTCTTATTTGGGACTCCAAAATTACCCGCCATTTCAGGAACTCTTTATAAATAACATTAGAAAATATGGAACCAATTACAGTGCTTCCGGAAAATCCAATGTCCGCTTTTCTATTTTCCATTTGGCTGAGGATTATCTCTCCGATTTAGTAGGGAGTGAAGCCTGCATCACGCAATCCTCAGGATATTTGGCTGGACAATTTTTATCGGACTATATTCATAAAAAGTCCTGTAAACCCTTTTTTGCTCCCAATACACATTCTGCATTGTTCAGGCATCAGGTTAAAAATTATGTGACCTATGCGAGTTTAAACATAGCCTTGCGAAATTACCTGAATGAACCCAATGCCAAAACCCCTGTTTTATTCATGGACGCCATAGATTTTTCGGGAGGTGGCTATCCTGACTTTGAAAGTTTAAAAATCCTTCCACTTAATGAAATCATAGTAGTGGCGGACGACTCCCATGGTATCGGGATAATAGGAAAAAATGGGAGCGGTGTATACAGGTCTTTACAAGCGTTGAATCCCAAAAAATTATTTGTATGCTGCTCGTTGGGAAAAGGGTTTGGTGTACAAGCGGGAGCTATCTTTGGTAATAAGGAAGATTTGCTTCATATGGAAAACACCTCCTTTTATGGTGGTGCAAGTCCGGCAAGTCCGGCCGCAATTGCCACGTTCTTGGAAGCGGCCCCTCTTTACTTGGAAAGAAGGAATATTTTAAAGGCTAACTTGGATTATTTTTTAGAAACTAATGAGTCTCTGAAACACTTTAGACATATGCAGGGGCATCCAACTTTTACCTTTTTAAATCAAGAACTGGTTCAATTTCCGGAGAAGCACCATATTATCGTTACCAATTTTAACTATCCAAAAGAAAGCTCTGAAACGATGAGCCGTATTGTACTTTCGGCCTCACATATAAAGTCCGATATCGATTTGCTGACCAATACCCTAAACAATTTCAGACGTTAGGTCTACACCTAAACCTTACTGAAAATTTGATAATTATTATCCTTAAAAATTGTTAAATTATCAATATTATTTGTACCTTTTATGGTATTAATAACCATTAAATAATTTGGCCATGAAAAAATTAATTGGGTCAGTTTTTTTGATGTTCTTATTGGTAACCCTTACCAGTATCACTTCTTCAAAACTACAAAACGCGAATTCCTTAGAAGGAACCTGGGAACTTATCAACCGATATAATTATGATGAACAAGGTGTTTCGGATACATTACAGAACGTAAATGGTTATCGGCAAGTCAAGATTTACAGTAAAGGTAAAGTAATGTGGACACGTTATTCACCGGACGATCCGGCGGAATGGTTCGGATATGGGTCGTATACCAATACAGCAAACGAATTAGAAGAGCGATTGGAATTTGCCTCTTCAGAAATGATGAAAATACAGGACACCGTTCGTATATTCAAGTTTGAACTGGTTTTGGATGAAAACAATTATAGCCAAATAACATTGGACGATGATGGGAATAGGGTCTATGCAGAGAATTATAAGCGAATCGACTAAAAATAGCATCTTAGTAAACAAAAAAAGCGCCTAAACGGCGCTTTTTTATTTATCTATTATTATTCAATTATTATAATCGTCCGCTATGGTTTCTGCCACAGAACCTATGGTCGCCAGATAACGCTCTGCATCCAAGGCTGCCATACATCCAGTACCGGCAGCAGTTACCGCCTGCCTGTATTCCTTATCCTGGGCATCACCGAAGCAAAGACCCCAGGGATATTAGTCTTGGTAGATTTACCCTTGGTAATAATATATCCGGTTTCGTCCATATCTAATTGCCCCTTGAAAATATCCGTATTGGGTTTATGTCCAATGGCAATAAATAGACCTGTAATGGCAATCTCTTCTTTTTCACCGGTTTGATTATTCACCATTCTTAGTCCTTCAACCACTTGGTCTCCCAGCACCTCGTCCACCTCTGTATTGTACTTTATTTCAATATTTTTGAGGCTTTGAACCCTATGCTGCATGGCTTTTGAAGCTCTCATATAATCCTTACGACCAACATGGTAACCTTATTGCAGATATTTGCCAAATACGAGGCCTCCTCGGCCGCAGTATCCCCAGCACCAACAATGGCAACATCCTGACCTTTATAGAAGAAACCGTCACAAACGGCGCAGGCCGAGACTCCTCCGCCCCTTAATCTCTGTTCACTAGGGATATTCAAATATTTTGCCGATGCCCCAGTAGATATAATCACCGTTTCAGCTTCAATTTGCTTTTCATTATCGACGGTAATTTTATGGATACCGCCCTCTTTTTTACTAAAATCCACATTCGTCACCATACCGATGCGTACATCAGTTCCAAAACGTTCCGCCTGTTGCTGAAGTTGAACCATCATAGAAGGTCCGTCTATACCCTCTCGGATAGCCCGGAAAATTATCTACTTCTGTGGTGGTGGTAAGTTGTCCACCTGGTTCCATACCTGTATATAAAACTGGTTTTAAATCCGCTCTTGCAGCATAAATTGCAGCCGTATATCCAGCAGATCCAGATCCAATTATCAATGTTTTTAAACGCTCTATTGCTTCCGACATAATAGTATCTTTCAATTCGTTCTACAAAAGTAGGATATTGGACAAAAAACTTACATGGAAGTTATTAAAAGTTTTCACAGGAATGTGTGTTCCCTTTAATTCCTAATTGGAATAAATTAAAAGGTCATTCGGTCAACATATTCACGGTTGCAACGGTTCTAAATCCTGTATGTTCCAACGAAGAATCCATACTGGAACCCATCCTTGCAGAAACGCGATAACTTGCACAATAGGAGGCACTACATAAAAAAGAACCTCCCTTTATCACCCTTTCCTTGGCATAAGGGTTGTTGGGGGTAAATGGCATTTTGGCACCCTGTGGGTTTTTCTCGACCAAACCTGAAGCACTTGCTTCCTTATAATAATTGGTATTGTACCAATCACTTGTCCACTCCCGGACATTGCCCGCCATGTCATACAATCCGTAATCGTTTGGGGGGTAAGACTTCACTGGGGCCCTCAATTCAAATCCATCCGTTTTGGTGTTGGATACCGGGAATTCGCCTTCCCAAGTATTGGCCCTGTCCTTCAGTACATCAATATCATCTCCCCGAAAAAGGTGGTTCCTTCCTTTCCCGCCCTAGCGGCCAATTCCCATTCTGCCTCTGTAGGCAAACGTCTTCCTGCCCATTTGCAGTAGGCCAAGGCATCCTCATAGGATATTTGTACCACGGGATAATTTTCCTTGCCTTCGATAGAACTGCTAGATCCATTAGGGTGCCTCCAATCAGCTCCTATAGTCCAATTCCACCATTGTGAAAAGTCGTAAAGATTGGGTACCGAAGTCTTTGTTTTTTTAAAGGTCAATGAACCTGGTTGCAATAATGAATCATGGGGTTTCTCTGTTCCCTCCGGCACTTGTTTCTTTAATTCCTCCCAGTCGATGGCCCTTTCCGCTGTGGTAACATAACCTGTTTGTTCCACAAACTTCTTGAACTGGGCATTGGTCACTTCGGTAATGTCCATAAAAAACCCATCTACTAAAACATGTATTGCAGGTTTTTCGTGCTGCATCGCCATTTTATCTTGGGAAACAGCACCTTGTTTTAAGGCCCCTCCCGGTACCCAAACCATACCTTCCGGGAAAGCAATGTTATCCGGCTTTTCTATAAGTACATCTTGACCAATTTCTGCAACTTTTGAAGTCTCATGTTCCGAATTTGAACTTTCCGTTAGTTTCGCCGCCTCTTGCTTACATGCCTGCAAGCCCGGAAATACAAGTACGAAAACCTTCACTAATTTTTGCATTTTAGTTCTTTAGCTATTGGTAAAACTACACATTATGCTTGGAGAAGACAATAGTATGTAAAGTTTGGTTCTATTATGATAACCACAAAAAAACACCTAGCCGAGCTAGGTGTTCCCCTATATTTGCTATTATGGTTGGAGACTCCTAATTTCCTTTCTTGTAATCTTCTAGGAACTTCGCTAAACCACTATCCGTCAAAGGATGTTTTAAAAGACCCTTAATTGCGGATAAAGGATCGGTCATAACATCCGCGCCAATTTTGGCACAATCCAATACATGCATCACGTGTCTTACGGAGGCTGCCAAAATTTCCGTTTCAAAACCGTAGTTGTCGTATATCAATCTAATATCGGATATTAACCCAAGTCCATCCGTGGAAATATCGTCCAATCTTCCAATAAACGGGGAGACATAGGTGGCTCCCGCCTTTGCCGCCAATAATGCCTGACCTGCAGAAAACACCAATGTTACATTTGTCTTTATTCCTTTATCCGAAAAATATTTACAGGCTTTTACACCGTCGGCAATCATAGGAAGTTTAACTACAATCTGGGGATTTAGGGCTGCCAATTTCTCCCCTTCTTCGACCATCCCGTCAAAATCGGTGGAAATAACCTCTGCACTTACATGCCCATCAACCAAATCACAGATTTTCTTGTAGTGATTTAGGATATTTTCAGTTCCCGTTATACCCTCCTTGGCCATTAGGGATGGATTGGTGGTGACACCGTCCAATACTCCCATATCTTGGGC
The DNA here is from genome assembly GCF_025244665.1 of Maribacter litopenaei. GTDB lineage: Bacteria > Bacteroidota > Bacteroidia > Flavobacteriales > Flavobacteriaceae > Maribacter > Maribacter litopenaei. The sequence goes on from NZ_CP104205.1 coordinate 2,185,844, forward strand.
TTCCTTTATTTCATCTAGGTTTGCTGTATCTATAAAAAATTTCATTGTATTCTTCTTTTATCTATTTGTTCAAAAATTCTATTACTTCTTTATATACCTGATCTCCCGTAAATCCAAACTTTTCATCCAATACGGAAGCCGGCGCAGAATATCCAAAGTGTTCAAGACCGAAAACCTTTCCATTTGATTCTGCCAAACCTTCTAAATTTACAGGTAAACCTGCCGTCAATCCAAAAACTGGTTTGTTGCCAGGAATCACTTTTTCCTGATATTCCTTAGACTGCTGTCTAAAAATACCTTCGGACGGGATAGAGGCAATGTTTACTTTGAGATTTTTCTTTTCCTCCAATAATTTTGATGCATCTACAAGAGTGGATACTTCTGAACCGTTGGCAACTAAAATCACATCCGGGTCACTGGATTCCTTCACCAAATAACCGCCCTTTTCCGCTCCAAGGGCCGCATCATATCTACTACCGGACTCTGCAGGAACGTCCTTAATATTCTGTCTTGATAAAATAAGACCCGTTGGAGTTTTTTTATTCTCAATGGCCATTTTCCAAGCTACATTGGTTTCCTGTGAATCTGCAGGGCGCAGGGCCACAAAGCTCTGCTCATGGCTGTGGTTCTTTAATTTTTCCAATAAGCGTATTTGTGCCTCCTGTTCTATAGGCTGGTGGGTGGGATCATCTTCCCCTATCCTAAAGGCATCATGGGTCCAAACATATTTCACCGGTAATTCTTGAATGGCGCTCAATCGAATGGCAGGCTTCATATAATCCGAGAAAACGAAGAAAGTTGCCACTACAGGAATAATCCCGCCATGAAGAGCGATTCCATTGGCAATCGCCGCCATGGTCAACTCGGCCACCCCGGCTTGTAAAAAGGCCCCTGAAAAATCACCCTTTTTAAGAATAGAGGTCTTTTTAAGGAAACCATCCGTTTTATCGCTGTTGGATAAATCAGCAGAAGAAACAATCATATTCTCCACATTCTCTGCTAAGTAGGCCAAAACATTGGACGATGCCGCTCTTGTAGCCTGACCTTCTTTCTGTGTGATGGAGCCAAAATCTAAATCAGGTAGTTTACCATCAAAGAAACTATCCATTTTACTGGAAAGTTCCGGATTATCAGCTCGCCAAGCATCGATTTTCAACTTCTTTGCATGGGCCGCCGCTCTTTTTTTCCAACGATATCCTCATAATATTCCGCGACACTTTTAAAGATTTCAAACGGATTGTCTACGTCTGCCCCTAAGTTTTCTAGCGTCTTTTGATAATCTGCACCTGTATCACCAATCGGTTTTCCATGTAATTCGGTATGACCTTCATACATTTCACCATCTGCGGTAACACATCCTTTACCCATAATGGTATGTCCAATAATCAATGTGGGCTTTTCGGTCTCCGCATTGGCATCGGCCGTAGCCTTTCTTATTTGGTCATGGTCATGGCCATCAATGGTTACCACCTTCCAACCCCATGCTTCATATTTCTTTGCAGTATCCTCGGAAGTAACCTCATCAGTCTTTGAGGAAAGCTGTACATCGTTTGCGTCATAGAACATGATGAAATTATTCAATCCCAAATGTCCTGCTATTCGGCCAGCTCCTTGGGAAATTTCCTCTTGAACCCCACCATCGGAGATAAATCCATAAATCTTATGGTTCATCCAATCTCCAAAACGTGCCTGTAAAAATTTAGCCGCAATGGTGGCGCCCACACCCATGGTATGACCTTGTCCCAAGGATCCCGAGGTATTTTCCACTCCCCTAGCCACATCCACTTCCGGGTGACCCGGTGTAACGGACTCCCATTGTCTAAAGTTGGCAATGTCCTCCTTCTTATAATTGCCCAACAAATAATACTGAGCGTACATGAGTGTAGATAGGTGACCTGCATCCATAAAAAAACGGTCACGGAATGGCCAATGCATATCCGCTGGATCGTAATTAAAGAATTCGGAGTATAGAATATGCATAAAATCTGCCCCACCCATGGGTCCTCCCGGGTGTCCGAATTTGCCTTTTCCACCATAGCCACAGCCAAGGCCCTGATGTTATCCGCTGCTAGTTGATCAATTTCTTGGTTCATTTATTAAAAGGTTGTTTGAAATTTGCTTTTACATTTAGACTTTGCGCCCCAAATATACCGTATTTATAGCGCCTTTTAAAATTATTGCACCACATATAATTATATATATGTGTAAAAATCACATTTAAAAAATATCCATTAAAATTTTTAAGTGAAAAGTAAACTAAAAATCAACCATACATCTAAAATGTTGTACTATGGACATAAAAAAAACCCACTAAAAGTGGGCTTTTTTTATCTGTAAGAACGCTCTTCTTATTGCTGTGCCATCTCTAAATTGATGGTCAAATCGATTTCACTGCCAATAGCAGCACTCTCTTCACCAACACCAAATTCAGTTCTGTCTATTGTACCGGTCAATTTTAATCCAGCTTTTAATTTTTGACTACGCTGATCAGTAATCACTCCGTTTACTTTTCCTTCCAATGTTACAGGCTTTGTAACCCCATGCATAGTTAAGTCTCCCATCATTTTGAAGGTATTGTCACCTGTTTTTTCAATGGAAGTAGTTTTAAAGGTCATTGTAGGGTGGGCTTCTACATCAAAGAAATCTCCGCTCTTTAAATGACCATCTCTTCTTTCATTATCGGTATCAACACTGGATGTATTTATAGATACATCAAAAGATGGATCCATAAAAGTATCACCGGCAGTAGCAGAAATTTCAAATTCGTCAAAATTACCATCTACCTCAGAAATCAATAAATGCGTAACGGTAAAACCAATTTTAGAGTGTGCTTTGTCAGCTGTCCATGTAGACTGGGCTGTAAGCACTGAACAAAATATCAGTGCTAGAAGGGATAGATTTTTTTTCATAATGATTAAAATTGTAGTTGTTGAGTTAAAATATTTAAATGAGACAACAAATAACATAAAAGGTTTAATGCATATATGTTAAAAAAATTATAATAAATCAAAGAGGTATTATTCTAAGAATCAGTATTTAAACAAAAATATTCAAGACTAAAACAATTGATATCCAAGGTTTCCTATTACAATCCAAAAAATAATACCTTTAAGGGATTTCATAGTAGAAAACTTGATAAGACCCTAAAACCTCCAATTGTAAAAGTCTGACTTCGAGCTTATCAATTGGGGTCATAACCAAACCAAATTGAAATGAAAAAATCGACAATTCATATTTTGTGCACTCTAATCTTCGGATTATTCTCGATTAATGGTCAACAAACCGATGATAGTGAGAGAATGCGCAATGTCAGGAAATTCTTCAAGGATATTGAGGACAAAGCCATGGCCGAGGAGTTTGTTGGCGTGCGAACATCCAAAGGTCTTGTGGAAAATCTTTTTCCAATCCATTCTACAGGTGTGTCTACCATCCACATTACTACTGCCGCCAATAACTTTTTAAGAAGCCTGGATAAAGAGCAACTGACTAGAACTACTTTTAAGGTAGATGATCCTGAATGGCGAAAATGATCCAATGTGGATAACGGGATTTTTATTAGACAGGGAATATCTTTAAAAGAAATGAATCAGGACTAAAGAAAGTTGGCTTTTGAACTGATGCAGGAATCACTAAGTGCAAAAGGCCTTCAACTTAGCAAGGATATTATGAAAACGGACCATACTCCGGCCGAACTTAACAGTAGACCGGATATTTTTAGCGAGGAACTTTATTTTTTCACCATAATGGGTACTCCTTCCCTATCAGAGCCTTGGGGCTGGCAAATAGATGGCCATCATTTAGTGATAAATTATTTTGTTTTGGGCGACCAAGTTGTAATGTCACCTGTATTTATGGGTGGTGAACCCATTATTACTACTAGTGGTAAGTATGAGGGCAATACCCTTTTTCAAGACGAGCAGAATATGGGGTTACAATTTATGCAAACCTTAAATGAAGAACATCGAATGAAGGCTACCCTTAATAATGAAAAGAAGCATAATAACAATCAAGCCGAAGCCTTTAAGGATAATCTCATTTTAGAATTTGAAGGTTTACCTATGGCCGAAATTCCAAAGAACCAGCAGGAGATACTTCTAGACCTTATAGACCAATACATAAGTAATATGAAGGAAGGGCATCAAGAAATTAAAATGGAAGAGATAAAAAAGCACATAGACCAAACTTGGTTCGCCTGGGTGGGTTCCATAGAGGAGGATGCCGTATTCTATTACAGAATTCATAGTCCTGTTGTCCTAATTGAGTTCGACCATCAAGGGGTAGTTGGAGTCCCTAATGTGGAAAGAAGAGGCCCCACCCGAAACCATATCCATACGGTAGTAAGAACACCAAACGGCAATGATTATGGAAAGGATTTATTAAAACAGCATTTGGAATCATCACACAAAAATTAACACTAAAAAATATGCCATGAAAAAATTAGGAAATGTCATAATTATTATACTACTGGCCAGCACTTCATTACAGGCACAACGAGATTTTAGTACCGTTGAAATAACTTCGGAAAAACTTACCGATAATGTCTACACTCTCTTTGGTGCGGGTGGAAATATTGGCCTCGCCATTGGGGAGGATGCGGCTTATCTTATTGATGACCAATTTGGATCACTTACGGAAAAAATAGTAGCCCATGTAAAAACAATAACCGACAAACCCATCAATTTTGTACTAAATACCCACATGCATGGAGACCATACGGGGGGTAATGAAAATTTAGCAAATGCGGGAGCTCTTGTCATAGCCCATGAAAATGTGAGAAAGCGTATGGTAAGCTCCGAGGAACCACAACCAAAGGAAGCTTGGCCGGTAGTCACTTTTAACGACAAGATGACCTTGCACTTAAAAAATGGGAAAAGCGTGCATGCCATGCATGTAAATCCCGCCCATACGGATGGGGATACTTACTATTATTTTCCTGAGGACAATGTCATTCATATGGGTGATAATTTCTTTAGTGGACGCTATCCATATATCGACTTAAATTCGGAGGCGATATTGACGGGTTGATATCCAATACAACAATGGCCCTGGAACTAATTGACGATGAAACAAAAATCATACCTGGTCATGGTGCTATATCCTCAAAGACTGATTTAAAGGATTTTACCAAAATTTTGATTACCTTGAGGGAACGTGTTAAGGAAACCGAAGTTCCGGAAAATCATTGGAGGAAGTACAAAAAATGGGGCTATCCAAAGAGTGGGACGAGACCCATGGACAAGGCTTCATCAATGCGGATCGGATTGTGGAATTTATTTATAAATCTGCCGATTAAAAACTTAGTAAAATGAAAGAGTTAAGGAAAGAAGACATTAAACAAGAGGTTTTTGACCTTTATGACGACTATGCCCATAATAGGGTAAGCAGAAGATTGTTCATTGACAAATTATCCACTTATGCGGTAGGGGGAATTACGGTGTCATCCTTACTTAGTTTTATCTCGCCGGATTATGTCAAAAAAATACAGATACAGGCGGATGACCCCAACTTAAAATCGGAATTCATCTATTATGATTCACCTAAGGGAGGAGGTTCCATAAAAGCATTGCTATCAAGACCAGCCGATGCAAAAGAACAGCTTCCGGGCATTGTAGTTGTACACGAAAACAGGGGATTGAACCCACATATTGAAGATGTAGGCAGACGCGCCGGATTGGCCGGGTTTATCTCCATAGCGCCCGATGCATTGACGCCATTGGGTGGTTATCCAGGGAGCGATGATGACGGACGCGAACTACAGAGAAAAAGGGACAGAAATGAAATGTTGGAAGATTTCATCGCAGCCTTTGATTACCTAAAAAACCATCCAGAGTGTAATGGAAAAGTAGGTGTCGTTGGTTTTTGTTTTGGTGGATGGATTTCCAACATGATGGCCGTTAAAGTATCGGACCTTGGAGCTGCCGTTCCTTTTTACGGAGGCCAGCCAACAGAGGATATTGATAAGATAAATGCTCCATTATTACTTCACTTTGGAGAGCTGGATAAAAGAGTCAATGAAGGTTGGCCGGCTTATGAAGAAGCACTCAAGAAAAATGGAAAGGAATACGTGGCCTATGTATATGAAAATGCCAATCACGGTTTTCATAACGATACAACACCAAGATACGATCGTGAAGCTGCTGAATTGGCATGGAAACGTACCATTGAATTTTTTAAGGCTAAACTTGCCTAAGCAACACGTGCAATGTCTACGGACACTTTAAGTTTGCTTTTTCCGCTTCCATAGACCACTCCCTTTAAGGGAGGGACGTCATAATAATCCCTTCCCCACCCTACCAATATATGTTGGTCCTTGGGGATTTGATTATTGGTTGGGTCAAAATCCACCCAACCGAAACCAGGAATAAATATGGAGAACCACGCATGGGAAGCATCCGCACCCACCAGTTTTTCCTTCCCTGGTGGTGGAAGCGTTTCAATGTAACCACTCACGTAACGAGCTGGCAAACCCACAGATCTGATACAGGCAATGGCAATTTGTGCAAAATCCTGGCATACCCCTTTTTTCTCACGCATGACCTCTTCCACTGGAGTTGAAATACTGGTAAAACCCGAAACAAAATCGAAATCGGTGTAGATACGTTGCATTAATTCGTAAGCAGCATCAAAAACAGAACGATTTCCTTGAAATGACTTTTCTGCATACGCTTTAATGTCCTTATTGGTCTGCCTTATAAATATGGATTCCAACACAAACTGTTTTGCATCCATAATGGTAGCATCATTTCCATTGAGGGCATAAAGGGCCTCGTTCATGGTTATTTTTCTACAGGCATCCGATAAAAATGAATCGTAAAAAAATCCAAAGTCCCTAATTATTTTGCTTTTGGTAGTGACTTTTAGAGTGTCGTGCTCTGTCTGAATGGAAAATCGGGTTATAAAATTTCCAAAAAAATCAACCCTTTCGGTTATTTCAGCAGGTCCGGGACTAATATTTATTTTGTAATCCAATAATTCCTGTCCATCCGACCTACGAGGACGTAATGTCGCAATATTATGGCAGTAATTTACCGGGGCATTATATTTATAAGTGGTGATATGCGTTACGTTGAAAACCATATTTAAATGGGAAAAGACTGTGTAAACATTTGGGTCTGTCTATCTGTATGGTTAAAATAGGTACCAGTGATGGATTGGGAGGTCTTGTACAATAAATCCGAAAGCTCCTCAAGTAAGATGTCCAATTCCTGGCGTACCACGTCGTTCTTAGATTTCGTCAAACTTAATTTTGAAGAATCCGAAAGTCGCAACTTTGAAAAGGCACTAAAAACATATTTCTGATAATTGGTCAACTGCTGATCTTTTCTTGAATGAGGTAATCTAGCAATATCCTTCTGCAACCTCTTTATCATAAAAGTCAAGGATCCGGCATATTCAACATCCGTAATTACCAAATCCAAAACATGCTCCAATTGAATATAGGAGCGATAACTATACCTGTAAATATTTAAACTTTCATGACTGGTAAGGAGATATTCCAACAGGTCGTACTCAACCTGTGTATCGTATTTTACGGCCAATAAAGAGCGGCACTTCGTTATAGTCAACATACTCTGTTCCAATTGCAGACCAATGAAGTAAAGCAATAATCCTTGCTGGACCATGATGCTTTCCTCAATAAGCCCCATGAAGGCAATTAACCGGGTAATTAATTGATTAAGTACTTTTAGAATTCTCAATATAGAGGGGTTTTCTTCCTCTTGAAAACTTTGCCATAGTTTTTGTATATTTTCAAAAACCCGCCACATATCCGATGACCAAAGGTTACGAATGGAATAATAAGAATTGCTGAACATACCAATGGTATGGGCCAAGCTACCCACCCTATCTTTATCACGTATTACGGAAAGCATTTCCTCATAGGGGTTATCCATAGCAGGAGTGCCTTCCTTGGTCTTTTCCGAAAAACCAGGATAGGTACCGGTCATATGTGTAACGGCTTTTAAAAGAACCTGAATTTTTATGGAATCGGGTTTCTCATCCCTATTTTGCATCATGGCCATTTGACGCATAACCGTTCTGATAAAACGGGCATTCACAAGGGTACGACCTACGTATCTCCCTGCCCAAAACAAATTCTCCGCAGTAAGACTGGGCAAGTCATCCAGCCCGGATAAGGCGATAGCTGACTTCTGTTCCCAATTCTTGTTTTTATCCTCTTTAACTATCTGATCACCAACTACCCAAAAATCCTTGCTTGTACCCCCTCTTTGATTGGATACACGTACTGTTTTGCTATCCGGGGCCACCCTTACCAATCCACCAGGCATCACACTGTACTGATTACCATAGGCAATTGAAAATGCCCTGGTAACCACATTTCTAGGTTCCAAGGAGCCCTGTGTGAGATTAGGTGCCGTTGAAAAATTTATTTGCTCCTGGGCTACAAATCTATAAGGTCTCTGTAATATCTGTGCTTTAAGGGATTCCAATTGGTCAAAACTCAAAAACTTGCCGAAATAGATACTTTCCCTGTTGGTCCTATCTATTCGTTTAACTACTAGATTTGAGAGATTGTTTAGTACATAGTTTTTCTCCTTTTCCTGCCCACACCACCAAGACGCGATTTGAGGAAGGATTAGATTCTCATTTAAAAAATATCTTGAAATGGCGGGCATAAAGGGTATCAAACCTGGATTTTCTATGACCCCGCTTCCTACCGGATTGATAACAGATACATTCTTTCTTCGAACCACATCCGGAAGACCGGCAACACCCAAATGGGAATCCTCCCTAAGTTCCAAAGGATCCGAAAAGGCGTCGTCTACCCTACGGAGAACCACATCTATTCTTTTTAAACCTTGTAAGGATTTCATCCAAAGGAATCCATCCCGTACCACCAAATCATTCCCCTGTACCAAGGGGTATCCTAAAAACGAAGCCATATAGGCATGCTCAAAATAGGTTTCGTTATGGGATCCAGGTGTTAAAATGACAATGTTGGGGTTGTCCTTCTTTCCAGGGGCAGCATCAATCAACATTTGATGAAATTCCATGAAGAAGCTCGATAAACGGGTTACGTTCATCTTAGAATACATTTCGGGAGTGTCCTACTGGTTGTAGACCTATTTTCTAGGGCATATCCCATTCCCGAGGGTGCCTCAGTACGATCATTCACCACCCATAATCTACCGTCAGTGCCTCCGGCTAAATCGGCCGCATAAATTGAGAGTAGCTTTTCAGTCGTGTATTCAATTCCGAACACTGTCTTAAAAAGCCCCTATGCCCATAAATTACCTCATGTGGAATAATGCCGTCCTTTATCAACCTGCGCTCCCCATAGGCATCCTTTAGAACCAAATTCAATAACTCGGCCCTCTGTTTTAAACCCGCTTCTATCGTTTCCCACTCACTTCTATGCATGACCAGTGGAACCACATTAAGATTCCAAGGACGGTGCATACCTTGTGGATCATTATATACATTGTAAGTGACCCCATTCTCCAAAAGCAACCAATCGATATCCTTCTGACGACCTGAAAGTCCATTTTCGCCCAATTTATCGAAACTGGTGAACAGTTTTTTCCAATACCCCTTTACCTCATTGCTAGAGTTGAACAACTCGTCATTCCCAAATTTTGTTGAATAGGTATTTAACCAGCTTGCCTTCGTAGTTGTGGACATTAAATTCTGCTAATTACTTCTTTCTTAAATCCGTTACATGGGGATATTCCGGATTTATAGGTATCTCTTTGTATGCAAATGTATTCGAAGCAACCTTAGGTTGTACCATTCTGCCCGCAAAATTTGTTGAAGGAGCCACTTCCATCGGTGTGACTTCACCTTGGGTGTGCCCAAACTCCCAAAATCGATTGATTCTCCTCGATTCTGCCTCATAGCTATTTACGGGATAGGTATCATATGAACGACCGCCCGGATGCGAAACAAAGTAGGTACAACCCCCTATGGATTTTTTGTTCCAGTCATCGACAATGTCAAAAACCAACGGTGTATCTACGCCAATGGTCGGATGGAGGGCAGACCAGGGCTCCCATGCCTTAAATCTAACACCTGCTACATATTCACCCTTGGTTCCTGTGGGACTTAATTCCACTTTAATTCCATTACAAGTCAAGGTATACCTTTCTTCGGTGAAATTTTTCACTTTCACCTGTACCCTTTCCAATGAGGAATCTACATATCTTGCCGTTCCCCTACCGGACATTTCTTCGCCCAATACGTTCCAAGGCTCTATAGCCATTCGCAGTTCCATTTGTATTCCATTGATTTCTACCATTCCATACAATGGGAAACGGAATTCGAAAAATGGGTCGAACCAATCCAATTTAAATGGGTAGTCCGCATCGTTCAGTTGTTCCACTATATCTTTTATATCCTCTTTCACGTAGTGTTCTAACAGGAATTTATCATGAAGTTCCGTACCCCATCGTACCAAATCGTGCTTATACGGTTTTTTCCAAAACCAAGATACCAGTGTACGAACCAATAACATCTGCATTAAGCTCATTTGGGCGTGAGGGGGCATATCAAAAGCACGAAGTTCCAAAATTCCCAAACGACCCGATGAAGAATCCGGGGAATACAATTTATCGATACAAAATTCCGCCCGATGGGTATTACCTGTGATATCCGTCAGCAAATGCCTAAAGAGACGGTCTGTTAACCAAAATGGGACTTCTTTGTCCTCCGGGATTTGGGAAAATGCAATTTCCAATTCATACAAATTCTCCAATCGTGCTTCATCCACCCGTGGTGCCTGACTCGTAGGTCCTATAAACGCTCCGAGAAAATAGGTAAGAAAGACCCGGGTGATGTTGCCAAAAGGTCAACAAACTACGTAATAACTGTGGATTTCGTAATAGCGGACTGTCACCCGGAGTTGGCCCGCCAAGCGTTACGTGATTTCCTCCACCTGTTCCCGTATGTTTACCGTCCAACATAAACTTTTCGGTACCCAAACGGGACTTCTTTGCTTCCTCGTACAGTTTTAGGGTGTTTTCAGTAAGTTCCTTCCAGTTATTTGCGGGGTGTACGTTGACCTCTATAACTCCAGGGTCCGGCGTTACTTTTAACACCTCTAAACGGTTATCCCGTGGTGGTTCATATCCTTCCAAAATAACGGGAACCTTTAATTCTTTTGCCGTTGCTTCTATACTGGCTATCAAATCCAAGAAATCATCGGCACTGTCCAATGGTGGCAAGAACAAAAACAATTTATCCTCACGGACTTCCGTACATATGGCAGTTCGAACAAAGGGATGATTTTTATCGGCATTCATCCCATCACTTTGCATTCGTTCATTCAAATCGTGCCCATATGGCTTTAAATGGGGCTTGGCCTCGAACAATTCCGGCTCGGCAGTAGGTTCCGATGGAATTTTTGGATTTTTTGGTAAAGATTCCAATGGCAAACGCAAACCTATGGGCGAGTTACCCGGACTCAAGAAGAGATGGGTACCTCTGAACTCCCATGGATTTGTAATCCATCGATTACCTTTTTTATTCAATGGCAATACATGTCCAACACTTTTACCGACGCCCTGTTCCAAGACCTCACCCAATTTTTTCCTAAGGGCGGTATCCTTTTCATTATATTCCTTTGGGTCTATATCTAAGGGAAGTTTGCGTTCTTCCCATAAAAAGTAGAAAGCATCTTCATAGGCTGGGATAATCGATTCATCTGAACACTTCAAAAACTTGGTTAGAGATTTTAAAAATGTGGATGTAATATTGTCCGGAAGCTCATATTTTTTGGTAAAGGAAGCTAGTAACTCAGGGTTTTCCCAAACCATCTCACCGTCTTTTCTCCAATGGATCCCTATAAGCCAGCGGGGCAATGGTTCACCAGGGTACCATTTACCCTGGGCATGGTGCAATAGTCCACCTTTACCAAAAGTATCCAACAAACGGAGCGAAAGGGAACTTGCCAATTGCCGTTTATGGTCACCATCAGCGGCCGTATTCCATTCTTCCGATTCCATATCGTCTATGGATACGAACGTTGGTTCTCCCCCCATAGTCAAACGCACATCATTTTCTTGCAACTCTTCCTCGACCGCAAATCCGAGATTATAAATAGCCTGCCACTGGTCTTCAGTGTAAGGTTTTGTCACTCGGGGGGATTCAAAAATTCGGGTCACGGAATTATCGAACTCAAACTCGGTTTCACAGGGATCGGTCAATCCGTATACCGGAGCAGCACTTTCAAACGAAGGTGTGCAGGCAAGGGGAATATGTCCTTCTCCTGCCAAAAGTCCGGAGGTTGCGTCTAGACCAATCCAACCTGCACCTGGCAGATATACCTCGGCCCAAGCATGCAAATCGGTAAAATCCTCCTCAGGGCCGGACGGACCGTCCAATGATTTTTCATCCGCTTTCAACTGCACCAAATAACCCGAGACGAAGCGTGCCGCCAACCCTAAATGTCTAAGTGTCTGTACCAAAAGCCACGCGAAATCCCTACAGGAACCCAGTTTTCTTTCCAGTGTTTCCTCACAGGTCTGTACCCCAGGCTCCATACGGATGGTATAATTCAGAAAATTATATAAATCCTGATTGAGTCCCGTTAAAAAATCGATACTACGCCTAGGAGTTCTATCAATGTTGGACAGCCATTCCTTTAAAAGGGACCATCCTCTGTAATTTCCAAATAGGGTAGTAATTCCTTTTTGAGATCTGGCTTGTAGGTAAACGGAAAATCCTCCACCGATTCCTCTACGAAAAAATCGAAGGGATTTATCGTTTTCATATCGGCAATAATTTCCACATCTATGGAAAGCTCATCCGTTTTTTCCGGAAAGACCAGTCGAGCTAAGTAATTCCCAAATGGATCTTGCTGCCAATTAAAAAAATGGTTTTCTCGGCTTTATCTTAATGGAATACGCTTCAATTGGGGTTCTGCTGTGGGGCGCCGGTCTTAGCCGGAATATATGGGGTGAAAGATTTACCCTTCTATCATATTTATATCTCGGTACTATGTTTAATTGCAACTTTTAAAGCCATAAAATCATTTGTTTCAAGCCTAACTAAGATAAAGACTTAATTTCCAATAATCGATTTTTAAAGTTGTTTCCTTGTGATTTTTATCCAAATGATAGTTCCAGGGATTTTTTTTGCAGAAATAACATTTTATCTGTCCATATAAAATATACCATATCTCCATAGAAATTTGGAATCACTATCTTGCTATAGATTACGTTGGAATTCTTTGCGAACTCATTTATCAGAATGTTCTAAAACAATTTAAACCTATACCAAAATATTTAATTCAAAAACATATTAACCAAGTGAAAACCAAATTAACGCTAACGATTGCAGCCATTTCAACTACTTTATTAGGTGTGGCACAGGAACCGGACTGGGAAAAAATGTATAAGGAATCCCGGAAAACGGAGGTCTACGAACCTGTACCTCCAAAGGTTACCCCGGGCAAGAAATCCAGTGAGGCACCTTCAGATGCTATTGTCCTTTTTGATGGATCCGATTTAGAAAAGTGACCTATGACAACCCGGATAATCCGGAGACCTGGAAAGTGGACAACGGCATATTGACAGTTAATAAAAAAGCGGGTAGTTTGACCACGAAAGATGCGTACATGGACTACCAACTGCATTTAGAGTATCGCATTCCCGAGGAGATTACTGGAGAGGGTCAAAGCCGAGGAAATAGCGGAATTTTCTTAGCGTACCTTGGGCTAGATGAAAGTGGCCTTTTCGAAGACGGATATGAAATCCAAATATTGGACAATTATAACAATGAAACCTATGTTAACGGCCAAGTAGGGTCTATGTACAAACAATCCATTCCTTTAGCGAATGCCGCAAAGAAACCAGGAGAATGGCAGACCTATGATATCGTATGGAAAGCACCCGGATTTAATGAGGATGGCAGTTTATCCTCTCCTGCAACGGTTACTGCATTACATAATGGAGTCTTAGTCCAAAATCATTATGAACTTAAGGGCATAACCCCATGGATAGATCCACCAAGCTACCGAAATCATAGTCCTTCCCCTATTCGCCTACAGGCTCACGGAGACCCAAGTGAACCCATTAGCTTTCGAAATATTTGGCTCAGGAGATTATAATTCTAAGTTTACATTTTTTTAAAATCATGAGCGAAACTAAAAAACATCGAATTTATACCATGTCCTTCGCGGGAGTATATCCCCATTACATTGCAAAAGCCGAAAAAAAGGGTAGAACAAAAGAAGAAGTAGATAACATTATTTTCTGGTTGACAGGTTATGATCAGGAATCCTTGGCGAAGATCATTGAGAGTAAAACGAATTTTGAGACATTTTTTGAGGAAGCCCCGCGTCTAAATCCAAATGTTTCTAAAATTACTGGGGTAATTTGTGGCCATCGGGTTGAGGAGATTGAGGACAAACTGATGCAAAAGGTTCGGTATTTGGATAAATTGGTAGATGAATTGGCAAAAGGAAAATCCATGGAAAAGATTTTACGTCAATAGATTGTTAGCATTAAGATAAATTAAACCTTTGGCAGAACTTCAACTAAAAAAAGTCCCCCAACGTCTGTAACAAAGGTTACCTATATAACCGTTTATATAATTTATTTTTGTGGCAAAATTCCAAGGTATGTTTAGCAAAGGTTCCAAACTATATAGTATTCTATTTTTAAAATGTCCTAGATGTCACGAGGGTGCATTTTTAGAAGCCCATCCTTACAAATTAAGTAATTTTAATAAAGTGAAGGAACATTGCCCAAAATGCAATCTCAAATATAGTATTGAGCCAAGTTTTTATTATGGTAGTATGTATGTTTCCTATGCTGTAGGAGTTGCTGTTGCAGTCGCAGTGTACGTTTTGACACTTATATTTGGTTTGGAATTAAGCATACTTGGTCTCTTTGGATCAATTGTGGCCGTTCTCGTGTTGACCATGCCATGGATTGCGGCAGTATCAAAATCTATTTGGGCCAATTTCTTCTTTGACTATAATAAAGAAATTGCGGAAAAAGTTAAATAAGTACTTCAATGATACAGGAGCTCACAGAAAGTTACGGTTCAATTTTTGAAAAGGAATTGATCAACGAAATAGCACAAGTTGGTACTTACAAAGAAGTACCGGAAGGTTACAAACTCATTGAAATCGGTGACTATATCAAGGGAATGCCTCTGCTGATTTCCGGAGCTATAAAAATCCTTAGAGAAGATAATGATGGCGACGAATTATTGCTATACTATCTAGAAAAAGGGGATACTTGTTCTATGACCTTGGCCTGCTGTATGGGAGATTCCAAAAGTGAAATTCGCGCCATAACGGAAACGGACAGTAAGTTGATTATGGTTCCCATGCAAAAAATGGAGGAATGGATCGTAAAATATAAATCGTGGCGAAATTTCGTTTTTAACAGCTATCATGAGAGGTTGAATGAACTACTAAGTACCCTGGATAGTATAGCCTTTGATAAAATGGATGCCCGCTTGATCAGTTACCTTAAAGAGAAGGCGAGAATCAACAAGGGCGATATCATTAACAATACCCATCAAGAAATCGCCTACGAACTCCATAGTTCCGGAGTAGTGATTTCTAGGTTGTTGAAAAAGCTGGAACAGATGGGGTTCGTTGAGCTACACCGCAACTACATAAAAATTTTGGATTTATAATCCTCTGTAACCAATGTTACTGCAAACCTTCCTAAGGTGCACTAGCTTCGCACCAATAATTATAAAATTACATGGAAGTGCTCCACATATTTGGTTATATCAGTGCGTTGATTATTGGAATATCTCTTGGCCTTATAGGCGGTGGGGGTTCAATTTCGGCCGTGCCAGTTCGGCCTATTTGTTTTCTGTAAATGAGAAAGTCGCCACAGCTTACTCACTCTTTATTGTAGGCGCGAGTGCCCTTGTTGGTGGATGGAAACAACATCTAAAAGGTTACGTGGATTGGCGAACAGCCATAGTTTTTGGCATACCGGCCATTATCGGTGTTACTTTGGTCAGGCATTACCTTGTTCCCATTTTACCCGATGTTTTATTGGAAATAGATAATTTTCAGTTCACACGCCGCATGGGAATGTTTGGGCTATTTGCCCTATTAATGATTCCCGCGGCCTATTCCATGTTAAAAACCAAAAAGGAAGTATTAAAAAAAGGAGGCGGTGAAGTAAAATACAATTACCCGCTCATTTTGGCCGAAGGCCTACTAGTTGGAGGTATTACAGGCCTAATAGGAGCTGGTGGGGGGTTTTTGATTATACCTGCGCTGGTAATTTTGGCCAATGTAGAAATGAAGGTTGCAGTAGGAACCTCATTGATTATCATTGCGGTAAAATCCCTTATGGGATTCTTTTTGGGAGATGCCTTGACAATGGAAATCAACTGGTTTTTTCTGCTATTGTTTACCGGCCTTTCCTTTTTGGGAATCTTCATCGGTAGTTATATCGGAAATTTTATAGATGGAAATAAACTGAAAAAAGGCTTCGGTTATTTTATTCCGGTGATGGCGTCATTCATCTTTTATATGGAATTTTTCACCATTGTCTAAGCACCGACTTTACAAGATTTTGAAACCTGTCCAAAACGGCAGGTTTTTTTATTTTCCTGTGTAACCAAAGTAACTGTAGACTCCTTTTATGATATTTACTTTTAAAGAGTGAACCATAAAAAAATAGTAATCATGAAAGTCGAACAAATTTATACCGGATGTCTAGCGCATGCCGCCTATTACATTGAAAGTAAGGGTGTTGCCGCAGTATTTGATCCTTTAAGGGAAGTACAGCCATATTTGGACCGAGCAAAAAAAGATAATGCCAAGATTAAATATGTTTTTGAAACACATTTTCACGCAGATTTCGTGAGCGGACATTTGGATTTACAGAAAAAAGCTGGAGCTGAAATTGTATTTGGACCGGGAGCAAAACCTGCCTATGAAGCCATTACAGCGGAAGACGGACAAATTTTTGAGGTAGGGGATTACAAGGTGAAGGTTATCCATACCCCGGGCCATACCATGGAAAGTACCACGTATCTTTTAATTGATGAACATGGCAATGAACATGGAATTATAACTGGGGATACCTTATTTATTGGAGATGTGGGAAGACCCGATTTGGCTCAGCATGTAGTTTCGGAATTGACAGAAGAAAAATTGGCAGGCCACCTATTTGACTCGCTCAGAAACAAAATTATGCCATTGAGCGATGACCTCATCGTATACCCCAATCATGGGGCTGGCTCTGCCTGTGGCAAAATGATGAGCAAGGAAACAACGGATACCTTGGGCCACCAAAAAGAAGTGAATTACGCATTGCGTGCCGACATGACCAAAGAGGAATTCATAAAGGAATTGTTAACCGGACTTACAACACCACCAGGCTATTTCCCAAAAAATGTTTTGATGAACATCAAAGGGTATGATAGTTTGGACACTATTATGGATAGGGCCACTACCCCCTACTTCCCCCGAAGCTTTTGAAGCTGTGGCAAATGAAACCGGCGCTTTGGTCTTGGATACAAGAAATGCCGAGGATTTTGCCAAAGGGTTTATCCCAAACAGTATTAACATAGGTTTGGAAGGTAGTTTTGCCCAGTGGGTAGGTGAAATGATTCCGGATATAAAACAGGAAATTCTATTGGTAACCTATGATGGTAAAGAGGAAGAGGCCATCACCCGTCTATCAAGGGTGGGTTATGACAATACTGTTGGCTTTCTAAAAGGTGGCTTTGACGCTTGGAAAGATTCCGGTAAGGAATTTGAAACGGTGGGCCGCATTTCCGCCAAGGAATTGGAAATGGCCATGAAAGACGAAAAACCGTTGATCATCGATGTTCGTAAAAAAAGTGAATATGATTCCGAACACCTAATTGGCGCCATAAATATTCCATTAAATGAAATAAATCAACATTTGGCAGAATTTCCTAAAGACAGCACCTTTGTATTGCATTGTGCAGGAGGGTATAGGAGCATGATTGCAGCCTCTATACTAAAACAACGTGGTTGGCAGGATTTTGCAGACGTGAAAGGCGGTTTTGAAGATCTTTCCAAAACAGCCCTACCAAAGTCAGAATACGTATGCCCCTCTACAATGTTGTAGAAGATTGATATAGTGTAAAAAGCCCCTAATTTAGGGGCTTTTTTGTTTTTGAGTCAATGTAACCTTTGTTACCAATTTAGTAAATTGCAATTAGTAATTTTGTATTCAATTAAAAACTGTGTACCTATGAAAGTTGAACAAATTTACACCGGTTGCCTTGCACAGGGAGCCTATTATATAGAGAGTAAGGGTGAGGTTGCCATTATCGACCCTCTTAGGGAAGTAAAGCCTTATATCAATAGGGCCAAGCTGGACGATGCTAAGATCAAGTATATTTTTGAGACGCATTTTCATGCCGACTTTGTAAGCGGTCACGTTACATTGGCCAAAGAAACTGGAGCTCCCATCATTTATAGTCCTAACGCCAATCCTAACTTCGAAGCCATTATAGCCGAGGACAATCAGGAATTCAAATTGGGAGAAGTAACCATAAAAGTCTTGCATACTCCAGGACATACCATGGAAAGCACCACCTATCTCTTAAGGGACAAAGATGGGAAGGACTACGCTATTTTCAGTGGTGACACTTTGTTCTTGGGCGACGTAGGTAGGCCGGACCTGGCCCAAAAAATGGGTGTATTGACCGAAAAGGACCTTGCTGGATTCCTGTATGATAGTCTTAGGGAAAAAATTATGCCCCTATCAGATGATGTTATCGTATATCCAGCTCATGGCGCTGGTTCTGCCTGTGGTAAGAACATGATGAAGGAAACGGTAGATACCCTTGGCAACCGAGAAAAAAATGAATTACGCCCTTAGGGCGGATATGACCAAAGAGGAATTTATTGAAGAAGTTACGGAAGGGCTGTTGCCCCCACCACAGTATTTTCCTTTGAACGTGAAGCTGAATAAGGAAGGATACGAGGATATTGAGCAGGTATTGGAAAGAGGTACGAGGGCCTTGTCCCCAAAAGCCTTTGAGGCTGCCGCCAATGAGACTGGTGCCGTAGTATTGGACGTTAGAAATGCGGCCGACTTTGCTAAAGGGCATATTCCAAGATCCATATTTATTGGTCTCGGATGGTAGCTTCGCTCCATGGGTAGGCGCCTTGATTGCAGATGTTCAGCAACCTATATTATTGGTAGCCCCAAAAGGCCTGGAAGAAGAAGCGGTCACTAGATTGTCCAGGGTTGGTTTTGATAATACTTTGGGATACTTGGAAGGAGGATTTGAGGCTTGGAAAAAGGCATCCATGGAATACGATACGGTAAGTCAAGTCGATGCTAAGGAATTAAAAGCAGAATTGGAAAAAGAAGATGTACCCGTATTCGATGTTAGAAAAAACAGCGAATATCTATCAGAACATGTTTTGGAGGCCCATAACACACCCTTGGATTATTTGAACGACCATTTATCTGAATTCCCGGACAACGAAACATTTTATGTACACTGTGCAGGAGGATACAGAAGTATGATCGCGGCTTCCATTCTTAAAAGTAGGGGTATTCATAATTTAATTGATGTTAAAGGTGGTTTTAAGGCCATCAATGAGGCTGGTATACCTGTATCTGAATATGTTTGCCCATCCACATTATAACTCAGCTGTTTGATGTAAGTCAAAAACATTCAAACTACTTTTCACTTAAAGACCCATTATAAAATTGATCAATTTTATAATGGGTCTTTTGTTCCTATGCTCTAAGTGAAATCTTTTTTCTTAATTTTTTTCTCTTGTGTAACCATGGTTACTGTAGATGCTTTATTCCCGTTTTACCTTTACTGTACTATGGTGAAAGGCCGTAGTAACAAAATCGATTGATATTTAGGGATAGGTATTAATCTGATTGTTTTTAATTGGTTGGTTGTTTAAGGGAGGCAGACCAAAAAGTCTGTCTCCTTTTATTAAGTACTCACTTTAAAATTCTTGAACATGTCATTTCTTAGCACATTATTTGGCTCTAAAACCACAACTGATACAGGAAACATCGTCATTCTCGGACAAAAATGAATATGCAGAAGCCATCTCCGGCAAAAAAGTACAATTGGTTGATGTGAGAACGCCAGCGGAATACAATGGTGGCCACATTAAAAAAGCGATAAACATAGACTTTTTCAATGCCTCCCATTTTAAGAATGCCTTTGAAAAATTGGATAAAAATCAGCCCGTATATGTATACTGCAGGTCCGGGGCAAGAAGTCAAAAAGCTGCTCGGAAACTTGTGGGAATGGGCTTCACCGAAATATACGATTTACGGGGAGGATATAATTCGTGGAGATAGGAAGATTTAAAAACATTCAGATATGAAGGCTTCATTGATCGTACAAAATCTTAAGTGTGGTGGTTGTGCAAAAACCATTATCGATAAAATCTCGGAATTAAAACATATTTCCAATGTGCAGGTACATGTTGAATCCTCAACCGTATCGTTTGAGTATACGGATTTGGACGAAGCCATCAGCGTAAAGAATAAACTCCAAAAAATTGGATACCCATCGGTGGATATGGAAAACACTACTATGTCCATGTTGAAATCCTATGTGAGCTGTGCCACCGGTAAAATGAGGTAGCCTACTAAATTGGGGATGTAGTGTAACTACAAAAGAATCGTAAAAAAAGTACAATCTTAAGGATTATGGGTATGGGAGTTTTTATATATAAGGCTTTCCCGAATAAGGGGGGGCTACCGGATTGTTAGGAGGTTAAATCAAAAAATTAATATTCTAAGTTATGTACCTAAAAAATCTTCTATATGTATTTCTCATACTCGGGCTGGTAAATTGTAAGGATTCAGAAAAAACAAAAAAGCCCCTATCCAAGTTGGATGCGAACGCACCTGTAGTTTCGCAAGAATCATCCCATAAAGGCAAAGAGCTAATGGAGGCGAAATGTTATGTCTGCCATGGTCCGGATGCCGGTGAGGATGCGCGAATCGCACCGCCTATGGCCGCAATTAAGGCCGAGATATATGATGGGGAATCCAAGCAAAGAGGAATTTGGCAATGCCATTTGGAATTTTGTTGAAAAACCCACTATGGAAAAAGGAAAGATGAAGGGGGCTTTAAAGAGGTTTGGTGTTATGCCCTATCAACCCTTTTCCGAAGCGGATATCAAGCTCATTTCTGATTTTATGTATGAATATAAAATTGAGGAACCTAGTTGGTTTAAGGAGCATTGGGAACAAGGCCATGGAAAAGGAAACTATAAGCAACAAGGAAAGGTTTTACATTCGAAACCGGACTCCCCTCTTAAATCCCTAAAGGAAACAGGACTTGAAATAGCGAGGAATACACAAAAGGTCCTTGGCAAAAATTTGATGGGAAAAATGCAGAACGAGGATCCAGTGGCCGCTCTCCAGTTCTGCAATGAGAATGCCTATCCATTAACGGACAGTATGGCTACTGTACATCAGGCTAAAATCAAAAGGGTATCGGATAAAGCTAGAAATCCCCTAAACCAAGCCAATCAAGAAGAAATGGAGCACATTGGTTATTTCAAGAAAAAAGTGGAAGCTCAAGAAAACTATGATCCTATCATAATCGAGAACGGTGATGAGGCCCATTTCTACTATCCCATCGTCACAAACGACATGTGCCTAAAATGCCACGGAAAACCGGGTCAAGATATCAGTCCGAAGTAGCTAACATTTTAAAGGAGCGATACCCTACGGATGCCGCTACCGATTATACCATCAATGAAGTTCGGGGTATTTGGAGCCTTGTTTTACAAAGCAATACCGACAAGTAAATCACTGTTTTTTCTTCCTTATACCGAATCCTGAAATATTCTGACCAATAAAATCTTGTGGCATATGCTCATCGCCCGGGTAGCCAAGTTGAATGGTTCCACTTTCTTCAGGAATATAATTGATCCTAAAAATATAATCCCGGAGACTTAGACTTATACCGAAGTTCACCCCATATCTTTTCCCCTTAGGCAAATTATAGGCATGGTGGTACAAATGCATGACCGGGTTATTAAAAAGATATTTTAAAGGCCCCCAAGTGATTTTGATATTGGAATGGTTGAAATGACCAATTGCAATGGCTAAAAAGTGAACAATATAGGCCTGCTCCGGCTCAAAACCTCCCGAATCATCACACCAAAAGTTTTTAGGGGTTTGTACAGTATATTTTCCATCCAGTGGTACCGTAAATGAGCTGCAAAGCCCATTTCCTTTACACTGTGGTGAACTTTGTGGAAGTTCCATAGGACCTCATACCTATGCAAAAGTATATGGGTAAACCACTGAACAAAATCCAAAATCAGGAAAAAAACCAATAATTGCGCCCAAGAAGGCCACGCGGTAAAATCGATTACGGCAAGACTTTTGGCAGTGATTCCTATATCCCTAAACAATAACTGAAGTACCTTGTACACACCACTAATGACAATAGCGAAGATGAAGAAATTGAAAAACATATAAAAAGCATCCAGCCAAAAATCCTTTCTAAAAACCCCCTGATCTTTACGCCATGGAAAGAGTATCTCCAGTCCCCAAACTAATAAAGAGATAAGGATAAGTCCCCAAAAGTAATTGGTATACCAAGGGACTTCAAAAATGATGGATTTCCAGATCCAGTTTAACGTTCCTAAAAAAGAATTGTAAAATGCTTCAAGATATTCCATATCATTAGTTTACATTTTCAAATATAGCTTCCTATCCCGTAAGGTTCGGTAACTTTGGTTACAAAACGATTCCAGTAATATCACTATATTGTAGTTACAATTTTACATGAACAGTAAGGCTAAAACCTTTGTCGCAATTTAAACAATAGGCTTACCTAAGTTCAATTTAAAAATCAGTATAACCAATTAATTACTTAATTATGAAAAAAAATATGGGAACCGCGGACAAAACCATCCGAATTATAATTGCTTTGGCAGTATTTGCCCTTTACTATTTCAATGTCATTGGAGGTACTTTAGCTTATGTATTGATGGCTCGGCAGCCATTTTTGTTTTGACAAGCTTAATAAGTTTTTGTCCGTTGTACACGCTCTTCGGAATCAATACCTGTAAAACAAAATAAATATCATTTTAATCGCAATGAAAAGGCCGATTTCCTATTAGGAATCGGCCTTTTTTATGACCCCTATCATAAAAATTTAAGGCTTTGTAACAATTGTTACATAATTCATAAAAATTAGCTCTTATATTTATCAGGTTGAACAAAAATTAATCAAAATGAGCTCACATCATCAAATACTTGTTATTGGTGGGGGAACAGCAGGCATCATGGTCGCTGCCCAACTAATAAAACAAAAGCATGCAAAGGACGTTGCGGTAATTGAACCTTCAGACACACATTATTACCAACCTGCATGGACTTTGGTGGGTGCTGGCACTTATGATTACGATAAAACCGCAAGGCCCATGTCTTCTGTGATGCCAAAGGAGGCGACTTGGATTAAGGATAAGGCCACGGGGTTTGATCCCGAAAACAATATAGTACACACGGCCTCCAGTGGTGATATATCCTATGACTACTTGGTGGTGGTTCCTGGGCTGGCTTATGATTTTAGTCTGATTCCCGGACTTGGAGATGCGATGGACAAGGGAGTGGTTTGTAGTAATTATACGGATCCAAAACATACTTGGGACGTCATCAAAAATTTCAAAGGGGGTACGGCCCTATTTACCCAACCTACAACACCTATAAAATGTGGTGGGGCACCACAAAAAATAATGTATTTGGCCGAAAGCTATTTTAGGAAAAGTGGGGTCAGGGATAAAACCGATGTGGTCTTTGCTACTGGAGGCACCGTAATTTTCGGCGTGAAGGAAATTGCTCGAACCTTAATGAAAGTGGTGGATAGAAAAGATATCAACCTTCGCTTCTTCCATAAACTGGTGGCCGTGGATGGTGATAAAAAAATAGCTTGGTATGAGTTGGGGAAAGATATTACGGCAGGTGGTTGTGTTGTCATGGCAGGGGAAGATGATGATCGGCATTTGGACGAATCTTTCCAATATAACTATAAAGATGTAAAAGTAACGGTAGATGGTGACCGATATGGAATTCATTATGACATGCTCCATACAGCTCCACCCTCGGTAGCCCCAAAATTTGTAAAGGATTCCGTATTGGTAAACGATGCGGGTTGGTTGGACGTAGACCACAAAACAATGCAGCACAATAAGTACCCCAATATTTTTGGATTGGGCGATGTAGCAGCGTTACCTACAGCTAAAACCGGAGCGGCCATCCGTAAGCAGGTACCTATTGTAGTGGATAACATAGATAAACTTATTAAAACACAATCGATGGGCACAAAAGCCTATAACGGGTACTCTTCATGTCCCTTGGTAACCGATTATGGAAAGATGGTTTTGGCGGAGTTTGACTACAACAATAATTTTACGCCCGATCCAAAGTTAAAACAGATGCTCATTTCCGATTCTTCCAAAGAACATTGGAGATTGTGGATGCTCAAAAAATATGGACTTCCTTATTTATATTGGAACAAAATGATGCAAGGAAAGGATGTTTAATCAAAATCCCCTAATTTAAAAGGATGAAGCTTTAAGTTTCATCCTTTTTTTGTGCCCTTTAAAAATTGTAGTTTAAAATAAAATCTATGTGGAGCATATCCACTTTATTAAAGTAAAAATTAGGATTGTCCGGTATGTCCCCATTGCCTATTTTTCCGGTTACCAAAAGTTCACGGTTTTAAATTGTTTAACCCCTTTATATTTAAAAAGAGATCCAAGTTAATGTGGGTATAATCCGGCATGGCATACTTATTATTTTCTGCGTCGGTGACAGCGGGTTTCCACTGTCTACCTACACTAAAGATAGTCCGCACATCCACTTTATCGTTTATAATGGGAAAAGCGTTCCCATAGGTCAACACCACCGCATGGTTGTCCGCGGAGCCTTCACTTCGTTCCCTTTTTTGAAAACTAAAAAGGTCTTCCCTACCCCATTCGCGGGGAGATATAAACTGACCGCCCGGAAGTATATGATCATATCCTAGGGAAAGTTTCGATTTTCCTTGTTGATAATTCAATTGTAATCCCAAAAGGTCCGAAGAGGCTTGTGCGAAATACCTGAATTCATCCAAAGCGTTGCCCCCATCCCCTATTCTATTCTGATGCAACCATTCCGCGTTCAATATCCACTTTTCACTGAGTTGTAAGCTGGGCTTAACATACACCGTATTGTAAATATTGTCCACATAATAATTCCAAAAATCCAATTGTAGTTTCTCGGTTAATTTAAAATTGGAATTAAACATGAGAATAAAGTCTGATGAAGTATTTCCTTCATAAAGACTTGGTGCTCCGAGAAATAGACCTTCCAACAGGGTATGTGCCAATACTCTCGCCAATTGTATAAAATCTTCCTGTGGAACGGGGGGCTATTTCATTTAGTACCCCAAATTGAAACGTACCATTCGGGGAGGCTTTGTATTTGTACCAAAAACCTTGGACCAAGGTGGGTATCATTCTCCCATCTTGTGGATTTATCAATGGGGTATTGATTTTTATCCTTCCTAGTGTAAATCGATGCTTTTTTAGTTGATACTCCAAATACAATTCCCCCAATAAAAAGACCGCATCATTTTCCAAATCCAACCGGTCGAATTGCCCCTCCTCATAACGACTCAGTCTTCCAGTAGTTCCATCGGGAACGGTCAAATCCTGTAAACCCATATTGGTGGAATTGTACAAGGCAGAGCCCAACCTAAGATTATTTCCAAATTTCAACTCATATTTCAAGAATCCCCCTGTAGCTAAAGCCCTAAAATCCTTAAGGTCGCCTTTATTGACCGTATTCATGTAATAACTCCGCCATTGTCCGGATAGCGTTCCTTGTACCTGAGACTCGGTCGGATTTTGGGAATGCAACAAAAATGGCAAGAACAATAAAAGATATATTTTTTGCATGAACCCCTATTTGGACTTTTCAATATTATAGTGCTCCTTATAGTACTCCATTATCGGAAGGAAAGGACCATATTTGTGCTGTTCTTGAGAGAAATTGTCTACCCAAGGTCGTAGGAAGTGGACACAGGTTTTAGTTTCTTATCCGGATAATCTGTTTCTGTATGGCTCTTTACTGGACGATCAAAACTATTAATATATCCCGCCACATGATAGGCTTCCTCATCTGTAAGTTTTGGATTTTTATAGGTAGCCAATCCAAAGGGCATATTACTTTTAATGAATTCGGCAGAAGTAATAACTCGGTGCATCCCGGCACCATTGTTAAAACTATCGGGGCCCCATAGAGGTGGGTACAGATATCCATTTTCTACATCCGGCTTTTTAATCCCTTGACCATCCGCTCCGTGACAGACCATACATTCCTTATCATAGACCAATTTTCCTATTGCCAAATCAACCTTTACTTCGGTATTTTTATTTTTGGATATCCTTTGTACTCGTTCTCCTTTTCTTTTGGCAATCCCTCACCCAACCACTCCATGTAGGCTACAATGGCCAAAATCTCATCTGAATCTTTGGGTAATTTTTTACCGTTCATGCTGCGTTCCATACATCCATTAATGCGGTCCTGTAAATCGCCAACAGCATTTGCCCTTCCTCCAAATTGGGGAAATCGATTCGCCACCCCAACCCAGGATCCGGAACCTGCCTGTGTTCCAAATTGTAAATGGCAGTTAGTGCAGGATAGGTTATTGCCAGCATATCTTTTGTTCACATCTTTAGCCTGGGATCCATTTCACCCGGGGTTTGGGAAACCAACAAAAAACCTGACTTAACATTGGGAGCCATACTGCCATCTTCAAAAGCAGCCAATACATCTCCGGGTTGCCACTCTTCGGGATTCTCTTCAACCAATTGAACTTCTTCTAGGCTTGTTAGGCTTGGGCGATATGTTAACAGGGCAATAAAAAGCGCGGTAATCAACGAAAGGGCAATGACAAATAGCCAAAAAAGACGTCTTACCAAATATCCAAAATGCTCCATATCCAAGTTTACAAACTTTTAAAAGACCAACGAAATTAGTGTTTAGGCCTAGACAAGACAGTAACAATTGTTACAAATAAACCCAAAATGAAACGATATTTTCGTAAACTTACTGACAATATTATGAGTTGTGGGCCAAACCAAAAATGCTCCGCTCAATTTAAATCAGTCTAAACATAAAAACATTAGAAATGTACTATATGAAATCAAGAATTAGCCTAGTTATCACCCTATTATGTATCAGCCTCTCTATGGCTCAAGAGTGGGAGACACCGATTATAAAGGGATATGGTAAAATAAAAAATTTCAAGGACGTGGCCGTACAGCCCGATGCTTCAATAGAGTACAAATTGGTATTTGACATCACCAGCGATTCTGAAATGGACGGCGTGAACAAGGGGCTATGGAAAATTGCGCGCGTTATCAATATGTTGGGGTCTGCAGATATCCCTTCGGATAAAGTCCATATTGTAGCTGCCATACATGGGGCGGCTACCTTTGCGACATTGAACGATACCAAACATCAGGTAAAGTACGATAAAGTGAATCCCAATACAGAATTATTGGGCCTTTTAAAAAACTATGGGGTAGAACTCTTTGTTTGCGCACAGGCTACGGCGGCACGAAACATTACTGCCGAAGACCTCAACCCAAATACTGAATTGGCCCTTTCTGCCATGACCGTTTTGGCGAATTACCAACTACAAGGTTATGCCTTAATGCCCTAGTTTTTCAATGCAGGATTTTTGGAACCAAAGATATTCCGAGGAAACGTTTGCCTATGGCACCGAGCCAAATGAGTTCTTCAAACAGCAGCTAGAACTTTTAAAACCCGGAAGTATTTTACTTCCTGCCGAAGGTGAAGGTAGAAACGCCCTGTATGCCTTACAAAAAGGTTGGAAAGTACACTGTTTTGATTATAGTGAATCCGGCAAACAAAAGGCCCTCGAATTAATTCGACCTTTTGGTTTTGAATTGGATTACCAAGTATGTGATGTTCTTGAATATAGAGCGGAAAAGCAATTTGATGTCCTTGGGTTTAGTTATGTACATTTTCCAAAGGAAATACGCCCAAAAGCACATGAATACCTGCTTTCATTTTTAAAACCTGGAGGTACGATTATTTTTGAGGCCTTTTCAAAATCACAATTAGGAAAATCCTCTCGGTGGTCCAAAAAATTTGGAGATGCTCTTTTCCGTAGATGAAATAAGAAGTGAATTTCAAGGAATCCAATTTGGTTATTTGGAGGAATTGACAATTCAATTAAATGAAGGGCAATACCATATGGGTGAGGCTTCTGTAATTCGGTTTACAGGTAAAAAAGGGGGCTAAAGAATTAGCCCCTTTTTTATTATTCATTTTATTAGAAAACAGTACTAGAATTTATACTGCAAAAAAGCAGAGAAATTCCTTCCCGGATCGTTGATACGTGTATTCGTAAAACCAGCTTGATTATTAAAGGCAAAGTTCAAGTGGTTATTATATGTGGCATCGAATACGTTTAAAACCGCCACACCCAAGGAAACGTTTCTAACCGGTATTATACCTAGTCTAACATCCAATACTTCATATCCTGGAGTAACCTGTTCTCCAAAAGAAGGTGCAATATCATCCTGCTTCGAGGTTATTGTGTAATTCGCATTTGCCCAAAATTTCTCCGTTTCATAGCCTAACTTCAACCGTGTAGTCAAAGGAGGAACTAACGGTAGGGATTCGCTCAAATCCTTGTTTTTGGCATATACATAGGCTAATTCCGTTGTGAAATTTAAGTGATTCCAAAAATCAAAACCTGCCATGACTTCAAAACCGGTCTTATAGGCCTCATCCAGATTTCTAAAAACTTTAGGGTTTACAGGTTCATTACCGGGCATATATTTTCGGGTCAAGGATTCGTCAATAATCGGAACAATATAATTTTCATACAAGGAATAATAAAAGGAAGTACTATAGTTAAAAGCGTCTGAAGTTTCTTCAGAGAGAGGCAGCCTCCCTTTGAACCCGACTTCAAACTGATTGTTTACCTCGGCCTCCAAATTGGGGTTTCCTATATATTCATAAGGATCTTGTCCAACCGTAAAATGGTTGATAACCCGCTCTATCATATTTGCGGAGCGCACGCCCCTACCATAGGCAACCTCCATAATAAATTCCGTTGAAGGGACATATTTTATTGAGGTAGTGGCACTTATGTTATGTTCGGTACGCTTTTCCAAATCAGGGTATAAAGCTGCAAAGTCGTCCGCTGGGTCTTTGATTTCAGAGGTTATGTTATCATACCGAATACCGGCCGTCCAAATGGTATGGGAAGACAAAGGGTATTTGGTTTCTGCAAAAATACCCAAATCATATATGTAGGAATCCTGCCATACCTTGTCCACAAATTCCATGGGTGTAGGCAAAGGTCCCATCATATTCCTTTTTACCAAACGGGTTCGAGCCCCATCACGAGCAATATTTAATATATCTAAACCTGTGTACAAGGAAAGCTTGTCATTCGGCACGAGTTTAAATTCCAATTTACCTCCTGCCGTAGTGGCATCAATTTCAGAAATTGCTTCCGTCATCATAAAAGAAGGTCTATTGGTATTTGACATGATATGATCCACATAACTATAGTAGGCTTTTGCCGTTATATCCTTAACCAACCCAACTAGCCCGGTCAACTTGTAATCCAAGGAAAGTATACTACTGTTATCCTCATCCGTGTCCATGGGGAGCCCGGCATGTAAAACGTCCCTTCCATACGATTGTCTCCAATTGGCCTGCAACCGCTGGTTATCGCTAAAATTATATCCTGCTTTAACACCATATTCCAAGCTTCTGAAAGAAGATGGAATTTCCGTTCCATCGCCATCCTCATAATTTCCAAAATCCCGATATCCTATTGTTCCGCCAACATCGTATTTTGCAGTGGCCTGCTGAATTTGAGCAGTGGTTACCATGGATTCACCATTGGTTTCGTACCCTGCACCAATACTACCACTTAGCCCATAGTCTTGGGATGAAGGTTTTTGAGTCACCATATTAATCACACCGCCAAAAGTAGCACCGTAACGCACCGTATATGGTCCTTTGATGATTTCAATCTTTTCTATTTCTTCCGGATTTACATGCGTGGTAATAGGATCCATTCTATTGGGGCATGCATGCATCACCTTGGTTCCCCCATCAAACTGAACATTTAATTGTTCGTACTGAGACGCCCTAAAACTAGGGTCGATCGCATAATTTCCTCGTTTTATCAAGGAGAATCCATTAACATCCGAAAAAAGATCCGCCACATTCCGTGGCTGAACAATCTTTTTTGCATAATCATTGGTTTCCATGACGTGGACGGGATCGTCCTTGCTATGACCCGTAACCAAAACGCCCTGTATTTGAATGGGAGCCTCGTTTAAATAAATTATCAAGACTTGATCAGAGGGAAGAACTTGAATTTCTTTAGTCTCGTGCCCTACGAAAGAAACAATGATTTCCTGTCCGTTTTCATTGATAAGGATTTCAAATTTACCGTTTAGGTCTGTATGGGCAGTTGTTCCTCCAGTAGTCCGAATATGGGCTCCCGCAAGTACTTCTTTAGTATTCTCGGACAGAATTTGTCCTTTAAAATTTTGTGCATTGATTAGATTGACCAAGAGCAATGCCCCTAGTAATCCAAGATATTTTAGATTCATTTTTAATCTTTAAATATTATACATAAGATGTGTCCGGGAAATGACCACTCATCCCGGAAAATTGAAATTGGAAAAAAGAATCCTAGTATCTCGGGAGGTATTATTGTGACTGGCACAAAACGAAAATTGTATAAGTTTATTTGCTTTGCATAAACCCTTTTCAAAACCGAAAAAACTTTAAAATCAAGCGCGGATAAAGTTTCTAAAAATAGGATTGTTTCCGTTTTTAGCCAGTCTAAGTTGAAAGGCTTTCTTTCCTCCTGCTTTTTTTTAGCCAACATTTTAGAAAGGGCGCACTTGCCATTACATTGTAACTCCGGCCTTTCTTTGTTCTCACAAAATCGCTCTACGAAGTCTTCGGTGAACAGTGCATAATACCCCAAAGTGCCCGCTATTTTAAGGCTTCCGGCTATGGTTATGACCAGGAACAAAATTGTTATGGCTAAGGTATTCACTTTCACGTGGCGAATTTATAAAAGAACCAAAACTCTAAAAGTGACATAAGTCACATTCCTTCATGTTCTTGGGAAAAAACATTTCAACCAATTGAAATTCAATTTTATACATACTAGAGTAGAGTCACTAAAATTTACATTTTACACTAAAGCATTTATTCTAAAGACTTATAACCTAAAAAAATGTTAAAAAGATACCTATGTAACCTAGGTTACTACACGACTTTATATGATAGTGTAAATTTATCAAAAATTAAAAATTCAATAAACAATATCTATTATGAATACTGAAAGTAACACTTCCGAAACAACGAATGTAATGCCAAGAATTGGAGATCAAGCACCTGATTTTACAGCAGTAACAACAAAAGGTAAAATAAAATTTTCTGATTTTGCAAAAGACAAATGGGTCGTAATGTTCTCCCATCCAGCGGATTTTACACCCGTTTGTACGACGGAAATGAGTGGTTTTGCAACCGGAAAATCCGAATTCGATGCACTCAATACAGAGCTAATGGGGTTAAGTATTGATAGCATTCATGCACACTTGGGTTGGGTACAAAACGTACGGGAAAATACAGGTGTATATTTTGATTTTCCGATTATTGCCGATCTGGATATGAAAGTATCTAAACTTTATGGCATGCTGCAACCTAATGAAAGTGAAACAGCCGCCGTACGTGCCGTATTTTTCATTGACCCCAGTAAAAAAATACGTTTGATTATGTACTACCCACTAAACGTAGGTAGAAATATGGACGAAATTTTAAGGGCGTTGGAAGCCCTTCAAACTTCCGACAAACACAAAGTTGCCATGCCATTGGATTGGAAAAAAGGTGACAAAGTGATTGTGAGTCCACCAAAAACATTGGATGAGTTAAATGAACGGATTAAGGACGAATCACTAGAAAAAGTGGATTGGTATTTAGCCAAGAAAAGTATTTAATCAAGAGTCATCATCGGTCTATTCCCTTAGAATAGACCGATTTTTTTATCATTTAGGACTATTGGCCAAACCATCATAAGGAAGTATATGATATTTGTTAAAATTTAGGAATTGTAACCCATATTACTCAATAAAAAGTACCCCAATCGTAATTTTGTAATAAACCGAATACTATGGATGTAGAAATTCTTGCCGGAATTCAATTCGCTTTTACTATTGCTTTTCACTACATATATCCACCACTGAGCATAGGTATAGGTTTGATTATGGTCATTATGGAAGGTTTGTATCTTAAAACTGGCCATAAGCACTATGAAGTTCTTACTAGGTTTTGGTTAAAGATATTCGCCATAACCTTTGGAATTGGGGTGGCTACGGGAATTATCATGGAGTTTGAATTCGGCACCAATTGGTCCGTATACTCCAAATATGTGGGTGATATTTTTGGTAGTGCATTGGCAGCCGAAGGGCTATTCGCTTTTGGTTTGGAAAGTACTTTTTTAGGGATTTTATTATTTGGCTGGAACCGCGTATCACCAAAAGTTCATTTCATATCCGCACTTGGTGTTTTTTTAGGGTCTATGTTTTCTGCGGTCCGGATAGTGGTCGCCAATAGTTGGCAACAAACCCCCGCAGGATACCATATTGTAGGTGAAGGTCTAAGTGCCAGGGCCGAGGTAACCAATTTTTGGGCCATGGTTTTTAACCCATCTAGTGTGGATAGAATTATCCATGTTTGGCAAGGGGCATTTTTAGCGGGTGCTTTTATGGTCTTGAGCGTTCATGCCTATTATCTTTTAAAGGGAAGATATGTTCAGATTTCCAAAAAAGCATTCAAAATCGCTTTATTTGTAGCTACCGTTATTTCTTTGTCGCAACTAGTTTCGGGTCATAGTTCAGCTGATGGCGTTGCCAAGCATCAACCGGCCAAACTGGCCGCTATGGAAGGCCACTATGAGGAATCCGCAGCAGCTGACCTTTACCTATTTGGTTGGGTTAACAATGAAACCCGTAAAGTTACTGGTATGGGAATACCTGGAGGTTTATCCTTTTTGGTACATCAAGATTTTGAGAAGCCCATTAAAGGCCTGAATGCCTTCCCAAAGGATGAAATACCCACTCAGGTCAATGCCGTGTTTCAGTTTTATCATATAATGATTTCAATCGGCATGTTTCTTATTCTATTGACTCTTTACGCTAGTTATTTATGGTGGCGAGGGACATTATTTGACAAAAAGTGGTTGCTCAAAATCTTTGCGTTTTCGGTATTATTGCCCCAAATAGCGAACCAAGTTGGATGGTTCGCTGCGGAAATGGGTCGTCAACCCTGGGTTGTTTACGGGCATTTAAAAACAAGCGAAGCATTTTCACAGGAGGTGTCCGCAAATCAAATCCTGTTCTCATTGGTATTGTTTCTGATAGTCTACACGATTCTATTTTTGTTGTTTTTGTATTCCCTGAACAAAAAAATTAAGCATGGACCTTATGAGGAAGCTGAAAATCCGGACGAATTTTTAAAATATACATAAGAGCAGAATCATGGAAACATTTTTAGGGATAGATTATCCAACGCTGTGGTATTTAGTAGTGGGATTGCTGTTTTCAGGTTATGCCATTTTGGAGGGCTTTGATTATGGTGCAGGGGCTTGGCATTTGTTTTTTAGAAAGGATTTGAGCAGACGAATTGCCATAAACGCCATTGGACCATTGTGGGACGCTAACCAAGTTTGGTTGATTATTGGAGGAGGTGCCCTATTCGCCGGGTTTCCGGTCATGTATGCTACCATGCTTTCGGCCATGTATATTCCTTTTATGGTGTTTTTGATGTTGCTCGTTTTACGCTCGGCGGCCATTAAATTTAGAAGTTCGGAAGAAATGACCTGGTGGCGAAAAACTTGGGATGTCGTCTATTTTGTATCCAATACCCTTATAGGTTTTCTTTTGGGCGTTGTTCTTGGAAACATTCTCCAAGGCTTTGAACTTCATGAAAACTTTGAATATAGGGGAGGCATCTTTTTAACTTTTTTAAACCCATATGCCCTCATGACGGGCCTCACTACCCTGTCCATTTTTATGACCCAAGGAGCAATTTTTTTGTTGTTAAAGACAGAAGGCAAGCTGCATGATAGACTTTCCTATCTCTTGAAAAAAGGAATGGTTTTCTTCATTATCAGCTTTGCTATTACCTCATTATACACCCTTACCTTCCTTCACGGGGTAACCGATAAATTTAAAGAGCAGCCCATTTTCTTTATTCTACCGATACTTGCGTTTCCGGCGGTAGCCAATGTACCCAGATTGGTTTCTAAAAAAAGATATGCGTACGCATTGGTGTTTTCATCATTGATTATGGCATTTTTATTAATGTTGGTGGCATTTCAACTATATCCCGTGCTTTTGCCATCAACAGTTAACCCAGGATATAGTGTAACCATTTATAATGCGGCCTCTTCCCAAAAATCATTGGGAATTATGCTGACCATCGTATTAATCGGCGCACCACTTCTAGCGGGATACTTTTTATTTTTATACAAAACCTTTCATGGCAAAGTAAAATTGGACGATACCAGTTATTGAGGTATGAGCAATGGCTGTTAATAAAAGAGCATCCAAATGGGTGCTCTTTTCATGTTACTACGGGGACGAACTCAAATTATCGTTGAAATCAGTATTTTGTGTCAAGTATTATCCTTTGGTAATCAAAAAATGAAATAAGGTCTAATACATCTTTCTTGAACAAATAATCGACAATTATATAGGGTATTGCTATTTGTAACCTTTGTTACAGACCAAAACCTGATCAATGTCATATATTTGCCTCATAAAAATTGTTATGGACTGGATTTATGAACCTTGGCCTTGGTATGTTTCCGGGCCGATGATTGCTTTGGTGATGTTCCTATTATTAATGGTAGGAAAGAACTTTGGAATGTCCTCCAACCTTAGGATCTTATGTACTATATGTGGTGCAGGCAATAAAGCTGATTTTTTTAGATTTGACTGGAAGGCGCAACGCTGGAACCTAGTAGTGGTATTAGGTGCCATTATCGGTGGTTTTATTGGTTCACATTTTATGACCACCGATGCGGCCGTTGCAATTAACCCTGATACGGTGAGCACTCTTAATGAGCTTGGTTTTAGCAGCGCAGGTAAGACCTATTTACCCACAGAACTATTTAATATGGAAGCCATGACAGACCTCAAAAGTCTTGCGCTTTTGTCTATTGGCGGACTCTTGGTAGGTTTTGGTACCCGCTATGCAGGAGGATGCACCTCCGGCCATGCCATTTCCGGATTGAGCAACCTTCAGTTCCCATCACTGATTGCCGTTGTAGGGTTCTTTATCGGTGGTTTGATTATGATCCATCTTATTTTCCCCCTAATATTTTAAACTATGAGAACCCTATCCTATTTATTGATCGGAATCGTTTTCGGAATCACCATGTTCAAATCTGAAGCAGCATCCTGGTTCCGGATTTATGAGATGTTCAAATTTGAATCCTTCCACATGTATGGTATCATAGGTTCTACGGTGCTAATTGGAATTATTACGGTACAAATGATCAAAAGAGTACCTATTAAGTCCTTTTATGGAGAAACGATCCAAATACCACCTAAGGCCAAGAGTTTTAGCCGTTATATGTTTGGAGGAATACTTTTCGGATTGGGTTGGGCCTTGGCAGGTGCTTGCCCAGGACCCATGTTCACCTTGGTCGGTGCGGGCTATGTTCCCATTTTGGTAGTAATTGCTGCGTCGATTTTGGGAACTTTCCTTTATGGATTACTTAAAGACAAATTGCCTCACTAGCTAGCTACAATTTCCACCCATTTTTTCGGATTAGTTGAGTGAAGTCCAAAAAGTAACTTAATCAAATTCCTTTATGAATGGTATGATTTTTATCATTCCCTAGGTGTCGCTTTATGTGTAGTTTTCGGTTAACCCATAACCTATCCCGATGACTATTCTATATGCGACCGATTGTTCTAAAAACTCCATATCTACGTTACAATATGCCCAAAAACTGGCCTTACAGTTAAGTGCCAAGTTGGTGGTACTCTATGTCTACGATATTCCACCCATTGCCGGAAAAACCATCAAAACGGAGGAGCAGATTCAAAGGGGGCTAAAAAAGGAAAAATTACAACTCTTGAGGAGCTATTGCCATGAAAATTCGGTAGAAAATATAAAAAATCTAACCATGTTCCTTACCTCCGAATATGGAGCTTCCATTACGCATACCATCATGGAATACACCCTACATTTGGATTGTAATCTATTGATAATTGGTATGAAGGATGAACACAGCAAAAGGGGTGTGTTTTCAGGAAATATCGCCAATAGTCTACTAAGGCATATCAATTGTAAAATGATGA
The DNA here is from genome assembly GCF_025244665.1 of Maribacter litopenaei. Classification (GTDB taxonomy): domain Bacteria; phylum Bacteroidota; class Bacteroidia; order Flavobacteriales; family Flavobacteriaceae; genus Maribacter; species Maribacter litopenaei. The sequence continues at coordinate 2,222,211 of NZ_CP104205.1, forward strand.
TCGTTCCAAATGCTTTTGAATTCTCTGCCATAACATCGATTGTTTACGCAACCGACTTTGAGGAAGAAGACATTAAGGCTATTCAGCAGGTACTACAAGTTTTTAAAATGCAAAATTTAGAAATCAAAGTTGTCCATGTGGATACAAATACAAACGCCAAAGGAAAGGAGCAAATGGAGTGGTTTAAGGAAATGGTACTTGAAAAGGTTGGGGATAGTACAATTTCGTTTAATGTAATAAATGCCAAAACAGTTCCCCAAGGTTTGCGCATGTTCATCGGGGATGAAAACCCTAACCTAATCGCTCTTTTGGAACGTGAGGAGCCAACAATATTTAAAAAATTGTTTCACAAGGATTTGATCAAAACTATGGAGTCGCGAATTAGAATCCCAATACTATCTATTAACCAAAAGTCGTTACAGTGAATATGTGCTTTTCATTCTCGTTAAATAATTAGACGTACCTCCCCAAGTTCCTCCAATCGATACGGAAATTTATCGCCGGGAGAGCCGATGAACATGAAATTGGTAGGAATATTCCATTCCTTTGAAAGCTCCTCTATTTTCTTTGGACCAAATTCATCCTCAACCTCCACAAAATCGATATCTATAGTGGGGTAGGCCCTATTGAGTACCTGTATATCCGTCCTCAAGTTTTTTACCACCTGAACTCCTTTATCCGGGATTGAAACAATTTTTAGTTTTCTGGTAGGTTCATTCTTCTTAATATATAACATGATTTTATTTAGTCACCTTTTTGAATGAAAATCCAGTATAAATTTGTAATTATTTATAGGATGGTAGGATTTATATTATCCTTATAAACCGCTATTTCTTCAAATTAAAGAATGTAAGAATTTCTCCTAAAAAGGGAAGAACTTGGAGAATCTCAACAAACTTTCATTGCAAATTAAGCTTTAATTCTTTTCAAGAAATTAGGATTTACAGAATCCTTTTACATCCAATGCTGAAAATAGAAAAGATGAAATTTCATAAATTCAAAAAAGGAAGGGATCTAGATAATCCTCAAAACCCTCATAGCAAATGACAAAGTGAAGGTTACCACCTTCGCACTTTTTGCTTTCAAACACTTATACAAATTTTGTTTGCGCCCCCTTTAAAAGCAAAAAGTGAACTGTTTTCACAGTTCACTTTAACATTCAGTCGGGATGACAGGATTTGAACCTGCGACCACTCGACCCCCAGCCGAGTGCGCTACCGGACTGCGCTACATCCCGAATTTTAATAAATAACACCAACTTTTGTGTTGGCCTCGTAGTTTTTCAAATGACCTAGAACATCCTCTAGTGCAGTTTATCCTGAGCTCGCCTGCACTGAGCGCAGACGAAGTGTCGAAGGGCTACATCCCGAATTCGGATGGCAAAAATAAAAAAGTAAAATAGATTACTCCCTATCTTTTTGCAAATTTTAAACTAGCGCAAACTTTCAATCCATTCGAATAGTCGCTCTGTCCAACCTCTAAGGTGTATATCGTTTCCGGCCAATGAAAATCCGTGTCCGCCTTTAGGATAAATGTGCATCGTCGCAGATACCCCTTTATCTTTAAGTGCCTGAAAAAATAGCAAACTATTTTCTACTGGAACCCCTCCATCATCCGTAGCGTGCATGAGAAAGGTGGGCGGTGTTTCAGCAGATACTTGTTTTTCATTTGAAAAGTGCTCGACCATGGCTTCCGTGGGATTTTCACCAATTAAATTTTTCTTGGAACCGCCATGAGTGTTTAAGCCAAAGGTAATGACCGGATACCCAAGCGCCATAAAGTCCGGGCGGGTACTAAGTTGATCAACAGCATCCACGGCTTCATAGACCTTTTCATTATAATGTGTACCTAAGGTAGAAGCCAAATGACCCCCAGCAGAAAACCCGATAATCCCGATTTTATCCGTCTTAATATTCCAACCATCGGCCTTACTACGCACCAAACGTATGGCACGTTGAGCATCGATCAACGGTACATTGTGCTTTTCCACTTGCGATACATCAGAAGGCAATCGGTACTTCACGACAATACCAGCTATGCCCTTTCCGTTTAAAAACTTCGCTATATCCGTTCCTTCCCAATCATAGGCCAAAACACCATATCCCCCACCAGGGAAAATCAACATGGCCTCACCGGTAGCATTTCTTGCTGAAGGCAAATACACCTCAATAGTAGGGTCTTGCACCTTACTAATAATGAGAATACCTTCTTCTCTATGAGTCTCCTTTTCGTTACTATGAATGTGATTGGGACCTTACCCTTTGGCCATAAGGGTATAATGGTATCTTGTGAATACATGGTTATACCTATTAAGAAAATTATTCCGTAAACTAGTTTTTTTGGCGTTTCCATTTTTCTATTATTTTATTCGCAATCCCAGGTAAAGTTGGCTATTTTTTCATTGGATGCAGATGACAGGTTATAGTGCCACCATTCCGTGCGTATCGACCAAAAGCCATGCTTTTCCATCGTTTCCTTTAATAATTTTCTATTGTCCAAAATTTCTTGGGGAAGATCTGTATTATCGTGATAGGCCCTTTTACCAAAAAAATCGAAATCGGTTCCCATATTCAATTCCTTCCCGTCCAGATCCACCAAGGTAATATCCACTGCCCCGCCCTTATTATGTATGAATCCTTTTACCGGATTCGCCACATATTGCGGGTTGGGAACAATCTCCCACATCTTGTACTGAACGGAATTGGGCCTATAGCAATCGTAGAACTTTATTTTTACACCTTCTTTTAAAAAGTCCTTATTAGCGGCAATTAGGGCCTTCGCGGTTTTGACCCGGGTGTAGCATTCGGCACATTCATACACCTTAGCCTTTAAAAAGTTATTTTCAGTGGCATAGCGCATGTCATAGGCAAAGTCATCACTAAAGTCGGCCAGCCTTATAAAGGTGGTATCGGCCAGTCCATCAAAACTCCTTAGTCGCACTTCTGAAACTGGTGCTGCCTCGATCATGGTATCCTTTTTCTTTATTTTTTCGGGGATTGCCGCCTCTTTTTCCTTTTTATTTCCCGACTTACAGGAAACAATCAATAGACAGAAAAGCATTCCAAAAATGTATTTCATACCTGCAATTATTGCGATTAAATTACATCTAATTGAGGGAACTTCCTAAAACCTACTTCATATGAAGGTGGGATTCCAATTTTTCATGATGATTGATGTAAATATGCGTAAATTGATTTTTGTGAAAAATCAAATCCGAACTATGTATTCAAAAATTTCCCTCGTTAGTATCCTTATCCTTTTTTTAGCCTGCAAAAATAAATCAGGGACAACCGAGCCAACTGGAGAAGAACCCTCTTCCCAATGGCTATTGGGTTTTGAAAAGGCTGAAAAAATCCAATAATGGTTCCGGATTCTACCTACATATTTACCGATCCCATTACCCAAAAGGAAGTCCGATGGCAAAAGGCAGATGTTTTTAATCCGGGGGCCATTGTAAAAAACGATACCGTTTTTCTCCTGTTTCGTGCCGAGGACAACCCCGATGCCATTTTAGGCGGACGCACCTCAAGAATCGGGCTCGCCTATAGTACCAATGGTATTGATTTCACCAAGTATCCGGAACCGGTTTTCTTTCCACAGGACGACGCATTTAAAAAATGGGACTACCCTGGTGGTATGGAAGATCCTCGAATTGTAGAAACACCTGATGGCACGTACCTTATGTACTATACTAGTTGGAACCAAGATGTAGCCGGACTTTCCGTAGCCTCTTCAGATGATTTGAAAAATTGGTCCAACCATGGCCCCATATTTCAAAAGGCTCACGACGGTAAATTCTTGGATGTTTGGAGCAAGTCGGGTTCCGTGGTGACGGAATTAACCAATGGCCGCTTAATCGCCAAAAAATTCAATGGTAAATACCTCATGTATTGGGGAGAACTTTTTGTAAATCTTGCCGAAAGTGAAAATGGAATCGACTGGACACCCCTACTTGATGACAATGGCGAACTCCTTCATGTGTTTAAACCGACCTTAAACGAGTTCGATAGTCACTTAACGGAACCGGGGCCTCCGGCCTTATATACCGAAAATGGAATTCTATTGCTGTATAATGGCAAGAATCTTTCAGGTGAAGGTGCTACCGACCAATATCCGGAAGGCACCTATTGTGGCGGGCAAGTGCTATTTGATAAAGAAAACCCAACCAAGATGCTAGAACGACTGGAAACTCCTTTCATTTGCCCCAGCTTGCCCCATGAAGTCAGCGGGCAATACAAGGCCGGAACCACCTTTATCCAAGGATTGGTCTATTTTAAGGACCAATGGTTTCTGTATTATGGGACGGCCGATTCCATGGTGGGATTGGCGATTAAGGAATAATATGGCATGTACAGGATTTTAAAAATAGGTACCTCCGCTATTTTGCTTCTTTTACTTTTGACCAATTGTAAGGAAGTGACTCAGGTTGCCTCTGAAAAAAAAGTTCAGGGATCTAATGTAATCCTTATCATGGCCGATGATCAAGGATGGGGCGACTTGAGCTTTCATGGCAATACCAATCTGAACACTCCCAATATCGATGCCATTGCCAAAAAAGGGGTATCCTTTACCAATTTCTTCGTACAACCTGTCTGCTCCCCCACTCGGGCCGAACTTTTGACCGGAAAATACTTTACCCGACTTGGGGTGCATGATACCTCGGCAGGCGGAGAGCGCATGGACATTGGTGTACCCACAATTGCCGATATCTTAAAAAACCACGGATATAAAACCGCCGCCTTTGGAAAATGGCATAACGGTATGCAACCTCCGTATCATCCCAACGCCAGGGGTTTTGATGAATTTTACGGATTTGCTTCGGGGCACTGGGGCAACTATTTTAGTCCGCTATTGGAACACAATGGGGAATTGGTTCATGGCAATGGTTTCTTGGCAGACGACCTTACCGATCATGCTATTTCCTTCATACAAACCCATAAAGATGCGCCCTTGTTTGTCTACCTTCCACTGAATACGCCCCATAGTCCTATGCAGGTTCCGGATTTATTTTGGAACCGATTCAAGGACAAAGAGCTTGTGATGAAATATCAAAATCCGGAGGAGGAAGACCCTCAATTTACACGGGCCGCTTTGGCCATGGTGGAAAATATCGATTCGAATGTAGGTCGGATTTCAGAGCATTTAAAAACGCTTGGGTTGGAGGAAAACACGATAGTCATATATCTATCCGATAATGGCCCCAATGGATGGCGGTGGAACGGCGGATTACGGGGTAAGAAAGGTACAACCGATGAAGGCGGTGTTAAAACGCCCTTTTTTATCCGATGGAAGGACCATATAAAAGCGGGCATCACCGTAAATAGAATCGGTGGCTCCGTGGATATTACCCCTACCCTATTGGGATTGTTGGATATCTCTGAAGACAAATTGGAAACGGACGGGGTAAACTTGGCACCATGGGTTTTTGAACCAAAATCGGCATTCAAGGATCGTATTATTTACAACCACTGGGCCGGTCGCACCAGTTTAAGAACACAACGGTACCGCTTAGATGATGAAAACCGATTGTACGATATGGTCAACGACCCAAAACAAAAAGAAGACATTTCCGAAAAGCACTCAAAAATTCGAGATTCCTTGGTACAAGAAAAATTCACTTGGTTAGCCCAATACCCACCGATAACCAAAGAAACTGATAATCGACCCTTTACCTTAGGCCATCCCGATTTCACATTCACACAGCTGCCGGCAAGGGATGGAATTCCATCGGGCCAAATACAACGAAGTAACCGTTTTCCCAATAACACTTTTTTTACGAATTGGACCCAAACCAAGGATTCGATTTACTGGGATGTAGAAACTTTAAAAAAGGGTAAATATCAGGTTACCCTCTATTATACCCTACCCGAGGGAAATGCAGGTGCCGAGATATCGCTAAAACAAGATAATAACATATTAACAACCACAATTCCGAGAAATATACGACCCACCTCTTAAGGGTATGGAAAACGACCGGGTGGAGCGTATGGAATCCTATGTAAAGGATTTTAAATCGCTTAACATGGGCATTTTGGAACTGGATACTGGTAGAAGGCCTCTTATTTTAAAGGCTAACCGAATAAAAAGTACAGGTCCTGATGTTCGACTTTTACAATTTGAACGCATAGACTGATTACTTTTTTCTATTTTGTGCTCCCTTAAACCACATTTTATGTCAACCAAGAATATTACCCGCAGAAACCTATTAAAAACTGGAACCTTATTTGCCGTTTCGGCTACATCCGGACTGGCCTTTGGCAGCACCACTCCAAAGGATGTACGGAAGTATACACAAGAACCAACGCATTCACTCCCATTTAGGGTGAGTCTAAATGCCTCAACCTTAATGGCATACCAACTACCTGTGGATGCTCAAATTGAAAAAGTGGCCGCAGCCGGATTTGACGGGATTGAACTTTGGATGCGGGACATCATGACCTATTTGGAAAAAGGAGGTACCACGCAGGCTTTAAAAGAAAAGTTGGAAAAAGGTAACCTAAAGCTGGAAAATATCATTGGTTTTTCGGAATGGTGCAGTGATGACCCTGATAAAAGAAGGAAGGCCATAGAACAACTGCGAGAGGAGATGAAGATCATTAAGGAATTGGGAGGAGAACATATTGCCGCACCTGTCATGGGAATTTCAAATCTTGAACCTTCAAATATGGGCGAATATGCAGAACGTTACCGTGCCATTCTCGATTTGGAGGAAGAAACAGGGGTCATTCCCGTTATTGAACTTTGGGGAATGGGAGCCCTACATAAAATATCGGACTGTGCCCGGATAGTCATTGCCTCCTGGGCATCCAAAAGCTACCATGTTATTGGATTGTTATCATGTTCACCGAGGTGGAAACTCATGGGATACAGTGGATGTGCTCAATGGTGCAAAATTGCCTGTCATACACATGAACGATTATCCCTCGGAACCCACGTACGATAAGTTAACGGATGCCGATCGCGTGCTACCTGGAGAAGGAGTTTGCCCTTATGATTATATAGTTCCAAAACTCTTTGAAGCCGGGTTTAGAGGTGGATTTTCGGTAGAGTTGTTCAACAAAGGGTATTGGGATAGCATGGATGCCGATGCCTTGCTCAAAAAGAGTTTTGAAAGCTCGGTATTGGTTTTGAGTTCAGCACTACAAAAAGCGGGACATTACTAACCTATTCCATCCTTAAAATTTCGCTATCCAAATAACCAATTCGTTCCGCCTTGGCTTCAAAATTCAAATCTTTGGAAAGCGGTTTTATGTAGACCTTCCAAATAGAATCCTGGGAATGTTTCCGGACAATTGTAGCGTCCCTTTGCGGGGAAATCAATTGCACGACGGAATCCCTCATGGCTACCTCCAAGGGAGGCAAACGCTTTGCCTTACCATCGGGGAGCCATTTATCGATAAGTTCCCGCTCCGGTATACCTCCCAAATCCTTACTTTCCTTAATCCATTCATCTAAAATGTTTCGGTAGAAGATGAGTGTATCCTGCAAATCGGGGTTTCCCGCGAGGTTGTTCAGTTCAAAAGGGTCGTTTTGCAAATCGTACAATTCCTCTTCCGGTTTGGTGGGATGCAACCAAGCTGCCTGTTGTTCGTTCAAGGCTCCTTCGTTATAAAGTTTACGTAACTCTTGCATCATCGGCATTTGCTCGCGATAGGAAACAGGCAACGCGTGACTTAGTTCCGTATTGTAACTTTTGATGTATTTGTAACGCTTGCTACGAACGGCGCGCAAGCGATCATAAATTTCATCAAACCGATCTGAGGTATGAAATGTATATTTTGGTTTTTTATCAACAGCATATTGACCAAACTGCGCCATACCCTGCATTACTTTTGGAGGTTCTATTCCCGCTAGGGAAAGTACCGTAGGCCCATAATCTATAAAACTGATCGAACGGTCATCATAGCTTCCAGCTTTCTCATTTTCAGAAAATTTTACAATCAGCGGGACTTTAACTCCAGTATCGTACAAAGCCCTTTTATGTCGAGGAAAAGGTCCCCATGGTCACCATAGAAAAAAATAATCGTGTTTTCATACAATCCATCTTCCTTCAAATCATCTATAACCTTTCCAATCTGGTCATCCAAACGCTTCAGGTTGCTATAGTTTACAGCCAAATCATGACGTATTACTTCCGTATCGGGGAAATAGGGCGGAACCTTAACGTTTTGCGGATCTACATAAAGTGAATCCTTACCTCGATTCCATACTTGGGACTCATGACATACGGAATAGTTGAACACAGCAAAAAAGGGTTGTCCATTTTTACGTTTTCTCCAATGGCGTTCTCCACTACTCTCATCCCAGGCTGCATCGGTCTTTTCAAAATTATAATCCTCCTTTGGGCCATTGGCCGTATAATATCCTATTTTTCGTAGATACTCAGGAAACATCTTGACACCTTCAGGGACTATTGGGGAATAGCTAGGCAGACTATCCAACGTTGGCTGGTTTACCGCTAACCATGGTGTATAGGTACGCATATTATGTGTACCAAGGGTGGTTGGGTACATTCCTGATATCAATGCACTTACGGCAGGGGCGCATACCGGAACCGGAGCCACAGCATTCGTAAAGACAACTCCATCTGCCGCCAGTGACTCCGGATTTGGTAAAGAAATGGTAGAATCCCCGTACATTGGGAACCATTCCGGAGATTGATCTTCTGCGACCAGCCAAACAATGTTTGGTAAATTTTCCTGAGGGATATTTTCTTCGTTTCGCTGTTCCTGAAGACAGCCTACCAGTACTAAAATGGCGAATAGGATAATAGGATATTTTGGTTGCATATCAATCCATATGAAGTTTCCCTAAATTTATATTTTATTGGTACAAATAAAAAACCCTTCATAGATTTAGAATGAAGGGCTTTACTTTATTCGGATTCCATTTAAGATAATCTATTCAAGACTTTCCAAAAATTGTAGGCTTTTAGGAACTTGTTCCACGACTCGGGAGGACTCATCCTCAATGAACATGTATTCCAGTCCAAGTTTTTTAGCCTCAGCTACTACACCGGCAATATCTACTTGTCCTGTACCCAAAACCACGTTTGTCTCTACGTCCTCATGGCCGGTATTATTACCCTTCACCCCGTGTTCCATATCTTTTAAATGTAGCAAGGTCATTTTACCTGGATACTTTTTCATCAGACCTACTGGGTCCGCTCCGCCATGTTTGGCCCAATATACATCCAGTTCAAAAGTGAAGTCGGTCGCATTTTTGGCCATATAATCGAAGAAAGTGCCGTCCTCATACGGTCTGAACTCGTAGCCGTGGGCGTGATACGCCAAGGTCAACCCTTCTTCCTTTAATCGCTTTCCTGCGGCATTAAAAACATCAGTGGCATGTTTGGTCTCTTCCAAGGCCCAATTATTCCCATCATGGGGAACCCACGCACACATGACATACTTCGCCCCAAAATCCTTCGCATTTTGAATAACTTTCTCCACATTTTGCTCCAAGTCATTAAAATCGGCTCCTACGCTTACTACACTTAGTTTGTTGTCCCTCAAAAGTCCCTGAAATTCATCTAGAGGCATTCCGTAAGTGCCTCCTCCTTCAATTTTTGAAATACCCCAAGAATTAATAAGTTTTAATGTACCAGGTACATCTTCCTTAAATTGATTTCTTAAGCTATACAATTGTAGACCAACTTCTTGGGCATTAATACTTACTGCAGTAAAGGCAATGACCAATACAAATACAAGTCTTTTCATATTGATTGTGTTATTATGTGAGAAGATTTCCTTCATCATCCCATTCCGCAATGACATTTCGTTTGCTCTGATCGACACATCCGGCAATCCATTCCGGGTCATATGCTACACCATGTTGATCCAAGACATCTTGGGGCACTCCATCCCGGACATTCGGTTGGTTGCCTTTATAACCTAAGTCGGCTATCCCCACTTTTGAAGTATAATAACCCGTTACGGTCAAACCTCGCATCATGTAGAAGAATTGAATTTCCAAGGGCTGTTCGGATAAAGGTTTTTCAATATCATGCCAACAAATCTCGTCACAAATCTGTTTCTTTTGTTCCAAGGTGGCCGTCTTAAATTCAGTTCCAAATTCAGTATTACTCTTATGGTCCAACCACATTAGCCCTCCTAGCAATGTGGGCGCCATATCAGGAATATCCTTTCCCATAAATTCAACCAAATCAGGAACGCCTGCTTCAATAGGTGCACCGTGGGGTTCCTTTGGGGGAAGTATGACAACACTCAATGCCGCTATCGTCTCCATTTCGTGTTCATTGAACAACTGCTCTGCCTGTAGCTTTTCCAAGCGTTCCAGTTCCGCAGGGGTTCTTCCAAAATATTTATCGCTACTTTCCGTAATGGCCTGGTCTATAGGTTCTGTATTCTCTGTTTTACAGGAATTGAAAACTAAGCCTGACCCAGCAGCGGCTCCTCCAAGAATTAGGGTTTGTAAACTCTTTCTTCTGTCCATCTTCTTAAATATTTTGTTGCTTCAATTGTTCAATGATATAGTCCGATGCCCTCCAGGACAGCGCCATGATAGTCCACGTACAGTTTTTATCCGCTTGTGAAACGAAGGATCCTGCATCCACAACAAACACATTATCACAGTCGTGAAGTTGCTGGAACTTATTGGTTACCGACGTTTTTGGATCATTACCCATTCGGGTCGTACCCACTTCGTGAATGATTTGTCCAGGGGCTAGCAATCCATAATTTTGGTCTTTACCTGGTTTTTCACTTAATGGTATACCTCCCATATTATGAATGAGTTCCTCAAAAGTATCCTGCATATGCTTGGCCTGGTTGATTTCATACTGCGAATGCTTGTAATTGAACTTTAATACCGGAATACCGTATTTATCGACAGTAGTAGGGTCTATTTCACATCGATTTTCCTTAAACGCAATAGCTTCTCCACGGCCTCCAAATCCAATAACGGAACCATAGTATTTTTTCACGTCGTCCCGTAGACTGTCACCATAGCCGCCGACTTTAAGTCCGAAAAATTTGTTCATGGCATTAGGATCGAATCCAAATCCGTAGTTTGGTTGGCTCATACCACCCCAAACCTCAATATGATATCCTCTTGGAAAGTCCAATTTGGAATTATCGCCCCACCAAGGAGAATAGACATGCATCCCTCCTACACCATCTTCATTATAGGACACCTTTCGATTCATTAGACCTGGAATGACACCCGCAGCACTGGCACCGGTGGAATCGTGAAGATATCTACCCACTGCATCACTACTGTTACCTAATCCATTAGGATGTTGCTTACTTTTGGAGTTAAGTAGTATCCTAGCAGAACTACAAGCGGAAGCGCCTAATACTACTACTTTACCTTTTAACTTATATTCCTTTCTATCCTCTTTGTTTATATAGGACACCCCTGTGGCCTTACCTTCCTCATTGGTAGTCACCTCACGAACCATGCAGTTCACGAACAGCTTTACTTTTCCCCCATTTTTTTGTGCTGGAAAAATAAGGCAGCTACCGGCCGAGAAATCGGCGTAGACTTGACAGGAACGACCACATTGTCCACAATAAAAGCATACACCCCTATCATTGTTAATTCGTTTCGTCAACATGGATAGCCTTCCTGGAATTACCGGGATTCCGGTTTTTTTAGCACCGTTGATATAAAACAATTCATGAAGCCTTGGTTTTGGCGGTGGAAGAAAAAATCCATCAGGATCGTTTTCCCTTCCCTCTTTGGTACCAAAAACTCCTATCAACTTGTCCAACTTATCGTAGTAGGGTTTTACATCTTCATAACCAATGGGCCAATCTTCGCCAAGACCATCCCTAGATTTGCCTTTAAAATCCTTTGGTCCAAATCGTAATGAAATACGTCCCCAGTGATTGGTACGCCCGCCCAGCATCCTGGCTCGCCACCACTTAAAATCCGTTCCTTCTTCATGGGTGTAAGGTTCCCCCTCAACTTCCCAATCGCCCCAGGACTGGTCCCATTCCCCAAAAGCTCTGTCTGTACCCGCACCTCTTCTTGGAGAGTCATAGGGCCATTTTAATTGCGTCATTGTCTTTGGGTCGGCTGGGTCAAAAAACAGACCGGCCTCTACAACGGCTACATTCAATCCTGCATCCGCTAATTGTTTGGTGGCCATTCCGCCACCTGCCCCGGAGCCTACAATAATAACATCATACACTTCGGAGGATTCTTTTATCTGCATAACTTGGTCTTTGGTTTATTGTACAATTTAAAGAATAATTCAAGAATTACCCGATATACTCCTATTCAGAATACACAAATTCATGAATCATGATGTTCAATCATCATTTTACTTGAATTTTGATATCCCATAAAAATCATTTAGTTACAAATCCTCGCTTATAAAGGTAGATGCAGGCAAGCCTACGGCATTGAATAGGTTCGCAATGTCAGTACTTTTATAAGCGTATCTAACTTTCTTAGGTACCTTTACCTCTTTTGAGCTTACCGTCACAATCCCATTGTTAATTTTAGCCTTTGCCGGATACCATGTTCCATCCGAAGACAAAAGTTCAAAAAGTTCCAATTTATTTCCTTTTTTAGTAAGCCCTTCATTATTCGTAAAATGAACCTCAACTGTACTTTTGACTACCTCGGCCCTATCATACAATGGTCCATATACTGAGGCATCCCAAGCAGAATAATGTTGTTTTAAAGCAATGTTTGCCAACCTGATACCTACATCTATTTTATTTGTAGGATGAATATCTTCTACAGTACATATGTCACTGGTCATAGCCATACCGGTATTTGGAATGGACAATGTTCTTCTTTGCTGATCCCTAACGATACCTCCTTCATATTCTCGGCCATACTTATATGGGGCAATCTGTACATAATAAAACGGAAATTCATAACCCCATTGGTTACGCCAGGATTTTATCATGGTACCAAAGGTATTTTCATAGGTTTCTGCATTTGCCGTGTTGGACTCTCCTTGATACCATAATGTTCCAGCTATCTTAAAGTCTGTCAACGGCGCAATCATGGCATTATACAAAATCGATTTTTCAATAGGCACCCAAGGATTGGGTTTTATAAGCTCATAGGATTTCTGCAAGTCCGGATTCTTCTCAAATTCCTCTTTCGGTGTCCACACTTCCGCACAGGATGCTCCCCAGGAAGAATCTATTAATCCAATGGGTATGTCCATTTCCTCTTGAAGACGTTCCGCAAAAAAATAGGCAACCGCACTAAAATCCGGCATGGTTTCAGGAGAACAAACTTGCCATGTCCCTACCAGGTCATCTTGAGGATAATCCGAAGTCCTTTTCGCCACTGTAAAGAGTCTTATTGTTGGTTTATTGGAATTTGCAATGGCCTCTTCCTTATTATCCAAACCACTATTTGCGCTCCATTCCATATTGGATTGCCCGGAACACAACCAAACTTCTCCTATCAATATATTTTCTAGGATAATTTCATTGGAGTTTCCTTTAAAAATAATCCTGTAAGGTCCTCCCGCAGCCGGAGTTTCGACCGACAATTTCCACTTTCCGGTAATTGGAGTTTTTATGGCAAATTCCCCATTGTCCCAACTCGTGGCTATGGTAAATTTCTCTCCAGGATGGCCCCATCCAAATAGGTCAACAGAAGATTCCCGTTGTAAAACCATATTACTGGAGAAAATTTTGGGAAGGGAGATTTCCGCTCTAGTAATGGTGAAACAGAAAAGAAACAATACAAAAAAAAGATGCCTCATGATAAATTATTAAATTAAGCCACCCAAATATAAATATTTAATAACGTTCCGCTTATTTTTATACCAACATGATACGTTTTATTAAGTATAATCTAATAACTTACGAAAAACTTTTTCACACCATAGCATTCTTAAGAAATTATTTATGAGCACCGAAAAACAACTTTTAGGAAGAAGGAATTTTATCAAAGGCGCTTCCGCCGCTTCTCTACTCTTATCCTCCATGGGCAGTTACGGATTTGAATTCTTTAAAGATGAAAAACCAAAAAAAGTGGCCCTTATTGGAACAGGTTGGTATGGCACTAGTGACCTGTTTAAACTGATTCAGGTTGCCAATGTAGAAGTTGTTTCGCTCTGCGATGTAGATTCCAATTTTTTAAACAACGTAGCCGAATTGGTTTCCCAACGTCAAAAGAATGGTAAAAAACCAAAGCTGTATTCGGATTACCGAGACATGCTTAAAAAAGAAAAACTGGATATCGTTTTAATTGGAACACCGGACCATTGGCATGCCCTTATGTGCATTGAGGCCTTAAAATCAGGGGCTCACGTATATGTTCAAAAACCAATAAGTGTAGACGTGATAGAAGGAGAGGCCATGGTTGCCGCAGCCAGTAAAATACAATAGGGTTGTACAGGTGGGTACCCAAAGAAAAAGTACCCCGCATTTAATCGATGTCAAAAAAGAAATTGTAGATAAAGGACTATTGGGAAAAGTGGGACATGTAGAGATGTGCTGCTATTATCACATGAGGGCCAATGGAAATCCACCCGTACAACCGGTACCGGAGTTTCTCGACTATGAAATGTGGACGGATCCTGCTCCGATGAGACCTTATGACGGAATTCCCCATAAGAGATGGTGGAGGACCTTTATGGAATATGGTAATGGGATTATGGGTGATATGTGCATTCATATGTTCGATACCGTACGTTGGATGTTGGATTTGGGATGGCCTAAGCAAATAAGCTCCGAAGGTGGCATTTACATACAAAAGGATGGCAAATCCAATATTTCCGATACACAGACCGCCGTATTTGAGTATGATGACTTAAACTGTGTTTGGCAACATAGGAGCTGGGGAAATCCTGCGGATCCGAATATCCCTGGGCCTTCATTATTTATGGGGACAAAGGCGTACTTAAGGGAAGTACCATGCAGGCCGATTTTATTCCCTACGGCGAGGGCGACCCAATACACTACGATGTACTATACGAGAAAGAAAAATATCCGGAGGATTTGGTAGAAAAGGACAATGAATTAAACGCAGCTCCTGCCACAAGAAGGCACATGATAGACTTTCTTCAAGCAATTGCGAATGGTACTAGACCGGTTGCCGATATAGAAGAAGGCCATATTTCAACTGCGAGTTGTATTTTGGCAAACCTATCTATGGATTTAGGAAGACCACTTGTATATGACCCTAAAAGTCGTACCGTGGTCAATGATGAAGAAGCAACTGCGAGATTAATGCGCGACTATCGAGGTGACTGGGAACATCCCCATCCGGATACCGTGTAATTACTGTAGCTTTTTAGTGGAATCCCTAACCAAAAGGCTGGTTTTTACCACTTTAGTCTCGAATGGCCTATTGGGTTCCTTTATACGCTTGATTAAAAGCTCTGCGGCCTTTTCCCCGATGAATTTTCCATGCTGACTTACCATCGTCAATGACGGAGTCACATATTGCGACAATTGTCCGTTTGTGAAACCAACTATAGAAACATCCCCAGGAACATTATAGCCACGGGACTTCACGATATGGAGAATTTTAACGGCCGTGATTTCATCCAAACCTAAGATGCCGTCTATGGGCTTATAGTTCAATAAAAAAGACATTAGCAGGTCTAGGTCATCCTTGGCCGTAAAGTTCACTACCAATTTCTCATCATATCGTCTTTCAGCTTCTTCCGAGCTTTTTTGTAGCCCTCCAGTCTCAATTTTCCAACACTCGATTTGCCTATGGGGGATACAAAAGCGACGTTCTTGCATCCTAGGTTCAAAAAGAATTTGGTCGTTTTGTACCCGGCTTCAAAATCATCCACGATTACCTTGTCACAAGCTATTAAGTCCGAAACCCTGTCAAACAATACCAAAGGGATTTGACTTTCAGAAATTTCCTGAAGTCCCTCTATCCTCTCCTTCACCTGAGTTTCCTCGGCCAAGGAAATAATCAATCCATCCACGGTACCCGAGTCCAAAAACTCCAAAGTTTTGGATTCCTTTTCAAAGGATTCATCACTGATACAGCTAATGATATTATAGCCATTTTCATTGGCAATTTTTTCTATTCCATACAGAACCTGAACGAAAAAATAGTTCAATATATTGGGGACAATTACGCCAATGGTCTTGGTACTACGGTTTAGAAGGTTTAGGGCAAGCTTGTTCGGTTTGTAATGATTTTCCTTGGCATACTCCTGTATACGTTGTTTTAAATCCCTACTAATTTCATGACTATCGTTTACGGCTTTGGATACCGTAGAAATAGAAACATCAAAATACCTCGCTATGTCCTTTAGTGTAATTTTCTTCATTACTCGATAATCGAGATTTGAAATTTCCGGCGCTTGCTTCGAAATCCTAATACATGTTCTTTCATGTACTTCTCCGGCCAGTCAAGAGAGTATTTACCATAAACTAAAAAGGTCCTGAAAGACATCAAGACCTTTTATATTAAAATCTTCTAAATTATATATACTGATTGATAATATTTTCAAACAGCTCCTGCTTACCACTGATTAAGGGAAGCTCACCATTTTCCTTGGCAATTGCATACAAATCGTTCAAATCCAATTTGCCGTCCTCAAAATCTTTTCCTTTTCCGGAATCAAAAGAACTGTACCTCTTTTCCCTTAAGCTGGTATAGGCGGAGGAAGTAATAATTTTGTCAGCGGTTATCAACGCACGGGCAAATGTATCCGCACCGCCAATGTGAGCTAAGAAAATATCTTCCAAATCGGTGGAATTACGTCTTATCTTGGCGTCAAAATTTATACCGCCCCCTTGTAGTCCTCCTGCTTCCAAGAATACCAACATGGCCTCGGTAGTTTCTTGAATATTATTTGGAAACTGATCCGTATCCCATCCATTTTGATAGTCGCCCCTATTGGCATCCAAACTACCTAGCATTCCCGCCTTTCCTGCGACGGCCAATTCGTGTTGGAAGGTATGCTGCGCCAAGGTAGCGTGGTTGACTTCTATATTGATCTTGAAATCCTTCTCCAAACCATATTCTCGTAAAAACCCTATGGCCGTAGCCGAATCAAAATCATATTGATGTTTCATAGGTTCCATGGGTTTTGGTTCTATGAAGAAATTACCTTTAAACCCTTGTCCACGGGCATAATCCCTGCACATGGTCAAAAACTGTCCCATGTGGTCCAATTCCCTACCCATGTCAGAATTCAATAGGGACATATATCCTTCCCTACCTCCCCAAAAAACATAGTTTTCACCATTAAGTTCCATGGTGGCATCCAACGCCATTTTTATTTGGGCACCAGCCCGTGCAACCACATTAAACTCCGGATTGGTCGCCGCACCGTTCATATAACGTGGATTGGAAAAACAGTTGGCCGTTCCCCATAACAGCTTTTTACCGGATGCTTTTTGTTTATCCTTGATGTAATCCACAATAGTATTCAATCTCTTTTCCGACTCCAAGAAAGTAGGTCCCTCTTGTATGAGGTCAAAATCATGAAAACAGAAATAATCAAAACCGATTTTCTCAAAGAATTCAAATGCAGCATCAGCCTTGTCCTTTGCTGCTTGAACTGGATCCGAAGATTGGTCCCATTCAAAGTTCTGCGTACCTGATCCAAATGGATCAGACCCCTGCCCACAGAAGGTATGCCAATACGCGATAGCGAATTTAAAATGCTCACGCATCGTTTTTCCAGCAACTACTTGTTACGGGTTGTAATATTTGAAAGCCAAGGGATTATCCGAATCCTTTCCCTCAAATTTGATTGCATCTATTCCTTTGAAATATTCTTTGTCTGCCATTATTGTTGTTTTATAAGTTGTTTAGTATTAATTCCAATTCTTTTTTCCAAAGCTGATAGGCTTTTCTGTATTCTTCCTTGTTCTCGAGAGGCTTAAAAGTCATCACATAATCGTTTTCCATGATGGCTTTACCAAAGGCTTTATAATCACCATCTTGCAAAAGTCCGGCCCTTGCCGCCCCAATAGCGCCAGTAGTATTATAAATTTCTATGTCGTAACCAATGAGGGTAGCCACAGTCTCGGAAAATATCTTTGACCTAAAGAGGTTATCGTTACCTGCACGCATCACATTGACCTGTATACCATCCGACTCCATAATTTCCATTCCATAGACAAAGGAAAAAGCGATGCCTTCCAATGCAGCCCTACACAAATGACCCTTACCATGATTATTCAAGTTTATATTCACTAGCCGTGTACCAACTTCCTGATTATTAAGCATACGCTCCGCCCCATTGCCAAAAGGTATGATAACCACACCATCAGAACCTACAGGAACTTCAGATGCCAGTTCGTTCATTTCATCGTAGGAACCCACTTCCAAATTATTGAGTAACCATCTGTACTGAATTCGAGAACCATTGATACAAAGAAGTTTCCCTATTCTTGAATCGCTATCCGGACTATAATTAACATGGGCAAAATTGTTTACCCTAGCGCTTTCCTTGACAGATAGACTATCGGTTACAGCATACACCACTCCTGATGTCCCACCAGTAGCGGCCACTTCACCAGGATTAAAAACATTCAATGACAGTGCATTGTTGGGTTGGTCCCCTGCCCTATACAATATGGGTGTACCAACTCGCAAACCGCTATCGGATGCCCCTTTATCATTTACTCTGGATTGTACACCAAAAGTTTCCGCGATATCCGGCACCAAATCAGCATCCAAACCATAATAATCCATCAAGAAGCTAGCAATATCCTTGTTCTTGAAATCCCAAAAAATTCCCTCGGAAAGCCCGAAACCGTCGTATTTATTTCGCCGAGAAAGTTTTAGGGCAATGTAATCACCTGGCAACATAAATTTGTGAATCCTTGAAAATACTTCCGGTTCATTGTCCTTTACCCATTTAAGCTTACTGGCCGTAAAATTGGAAGGTGAATTCAATAAGTACTCGGAACACTTGTCCTCCCCTATTTTCTCAAAAGCCTTTTGCCCAATGGGCACGGCACGGCTGTCACACCATATAATAGAGTTACGCAGCACATTACCCTCGGCATCCACCAAAACCAAACCATGCATTTGATAAGAGATTCCTACTCCTATAATTTCTTTAGAAGAAATAGCGTGCGTTTTGATGAGCCTTTTTATTCCATTACAGGCATGAATCCACCAATCCTCAGGATTTTGTTCCGCCCAACCGTTTTTAACCGCCAACATGGACATTTCTGTCTCGGGTTCTTGGACAACATCCACACTTTTACCGAAGCAGATTCAACCAAAGCGATTTTGATGGACGAACTACCAATATCCAAACCTAAATAGTACATATACAGATTGGGCTTTAATTCAATTATAATTTTGCCTTTTAAAAATACTACAAACTAGGCTTCTAAAAGAATGTTCGGACTATGAATATTTGCCAAAAAAGAGAATCATAAGAATAAAAATTTGATATCTGGTATTTTTAGAGTACTGATTTTTAGATATTTAAATTTTTTTCGTGGATTACGAAAATTTACCGAAACCCTTTTCGTAAAGAAAAGGCCCAAGAAAACCGAGAGAAGTTTCCAAGGGCCTTGCCTAAAGCATAAGTAGGTATTATAAACTTTCAAGCTTGCTTAAGGCTTCAGATTTGGAGTTTACATCCAACTTGAGATAGATGTTCTGAATGTGGAAATTGACAGCACTAGTGGTAACAAAGAGTTTGTCCGCTATCATTTTATAGGTTGCACCATTGCACAAATAGTCTACGATTTGATTCTCTCTTTCCGAAAAGAAACTATAGGATTTCCTATTGAAATTGGACACAACTTGTTTAACAATGTCGTTGCTAATAGTTGCGCCTTCTTCCCTCACACTGGTTAAGGCATGACTAAATTTGTCCGCGGACATAGGTTTCGTCAAATAACCATTGGCTCCTTTTTTGAAACTTTTTTTAATGAGTTCAAAGTCATTGTTTTCACTTATCATCACGACCTTAACGTTCCAGTCCTTCTTTCGATACAACTGAATGGTATCCAAACCATTGGTTTCATTCAAGTCGACCTCGGTCAAAACAATATCCGGACTAGTCCTACTGAAATCCTTTAGGGCTTTTTGCGCAGAGCTATAAATGCCCATAAGTTGAAAACCATCCACTCCTTTAAGGTAGTTGAGATAGCTCGCGTGTAATTGTTCGTTTTTTTCTACAATAATGATTTTTAAATTTTGCGTATTCATACTAAGTTAAATTGTCCTGTATGGTTCCCTAAAGGAAACCACATCCGGGGGTTAATAATTGGGTAAAATCTGGGTAGCCTTCAGCCCTAATCGTCTTGTTTTTTATGGAAAAGCCATAAAAGGAATGTATACCAAAGTAATCTCTCGGAAACACAACAAGAATCAATAAGGTCGTGAAAGGCGAAATTGTCTTAACAACGATAGCGTCCTTTATCAAAGACCTGTCGATGCAAAATGGGTTTCAAAATAAAATCCGAAAAATTAATAACACTATGAAAGTGTTTTTGGATTGTCGTCAAGAAGGAATGCTTGTGGGTAGCAAGCTGTAGGTAAAATTTATCCATAGTTTGGGGGATTTGGGGTTAAACAATGGTTTTATTTCTGTTTGGAATTGAAATATACTTCTTTAACAACTAGACTTGATAAACTCCTAAGTTTTTTCGTTCAAATGCACAATTTGAATGTATTTCATCGAAAATATTGCCTTAAAATAAAAAGGAGGGGCCCCAGTTATCCCCCCGGATACTACCCCTCCTTCTGTCGACAATTTACTCAAACATAGAAATACTCAAACTTTTATATCTCGATTATAGTATGTAAACCTTACTATATTTTTGTTAGTCTTCTTAATACGTATCATCGTCTTCAAATGTATTGGAAACGGTTGCCGTATGTTGGTGCACCTGCATGATCCACTTTTCATCATTGTATTTACCACCTAAATTGGAAACGTATGCATCGTGGGCCTCGCTCTTGTAATCATAATCGGCAAGATATACATAATACAACCCGTTCTCTTTATTGTAAAACTGCTTTGCATCCAATCCTTGGTCCTTTAATTTATGCATGAAGGCGTTCAAATATTTTTTATTGCTGTACACATTGGCAATAACATAGTATCCTGATTTTACCCCTAACATATCTGCACTCCCCAGCATTTTTATGGGAAGCTTGTTATATTTTTCAAAATCTTCTTCCGCGGCCATTCTAGCATGCTCCTCTTCCATTTGTTTGGCGGCCATCATCGTACGTTCTTCCAGCTTAAAGTTTTGAAGGTTGGAATCAACACTGTTTTTAATATCATTACGCAAAAGACGTACGATGGTCTCAAACTTCTTCTCAAAGGCCAATGTTCTTGCCTCTTCTATAGAGTCCTGTCTCAAAATAAGTTCATCAAGAATCAATCGGTTTTGATAGGCCAAATCGTTTGAATCTATATTTTCCATTGATGTAGGTGTAACTGACCTTGCGGCCACTTCTTTATTTGCTACCTCTTTTTTCTCCTCCCTCTTTTCCTTTTTCCTTGCTTTGTCCCTTTCGGAAATCAAATCTGCAATTTGCTCCTCATAGTTACGTACAATAGCATCGATTTTACTGTCATTGGAACGATCAGCGATGGTAATGGACATATCTTCGTCCTTAAACTTATAGGCCAAGGAAACCTCGTGGTTCCAACCCAAGTTGGATTCATTCTGAGATAAGTCTTTTTCGATTAAATAGCCCAAAGACATTTTTTTACTGAAATTGAATCCAACCCCAGCTGACATACCATACTCTTGATCTAAGGTCGTCTGTAACCAACCATAGTTAGGTAGATCTAACAATAGGGAACCCAAATAATAAATACTTCCATCCTCATTTTTACCCACCTGGGCCAAAGGCATCAATCTTGCGTCCTCGAATAATCCACGCCCGGCATTGAACGAATGGGTATACTGCATTGAGGCCTTTACACTCCTTGTTGAAAGATTGGTCAAAAATTCATCGGTTGTTTGGTTGTAGCGTAATAGATCCTCTGCATAAAGTCCAAAGTCGAATTTTCCAATGGAAAGGTTTATTCCTGGTTGAACTGCAATTTTACTTTCTTTTCTTGCTTCCGATATTTCCGGATCTGCCTCGGAAATCACGACTCGGTTTTTGTCCAGTCCTTGGTTAAAATAGGTGACATTGGTTCCAAATGTAAGCGTACTTTTATTTCCTAGTTTTACCGCGGTGGCATAGTTCGCATTAAAACCAAATTCCTGTACGACGCCTGCCCACTGGCTATATACTCCAATTCCTATAGCGGTCCTTCCGTTTAATTTATTACTGAAACCTAGAAAATAATTTTGAGCGTTATCATCAAACGTTGCATACTGGTTTCTATGTAAAATATTAAGATACGATTTGTTTTCCCTAACCAATGAGAAGGTTGGGTTAATTAAATACCTATTAAAGAACAGCTGGTTGTGGTACGTACTGCTTGAGTTTAAATTGGTATCCGTTTCCTGACCAAAGAGGTCTAGGCTTCCCATAAATAGGAATAGGATTACTGGGAGACCTATTTTTGCCGATATTTTAGTAGCGAATTTCATTTGAGTAGGGTTTATAGTTCAAGTAAATAAGGTCGCAAAGGATTGGGGGTACCAAAATTTCCACTTTTTATTAATGGATTCCGGTTTCCTTTGAAAAGTTCAACATAGAATTTATTTGGGGGATATCTCCTATTTAATTTTCATCTTCAAAAACCGATGACGAATATTGGGTTCTACTTTCTGTATTCATAGCTTCCATTAATTGAAAGTCTCTAGCCTGCTTTGTGAATCCTTCTTGTGAAAAAGAAAAAGCAACAAGTTCCATGGTCTTTCCGTTTCCACCTCGATTGGACATCACATAACCCATTTGATCATTGGTGAATTGAATGGAAAAATCGTCGCTGGAGCTATTTATGGAACTTCCCATATTCATGGCCAAGCCCACATTCCTTTTTTCTACTTCTACCATGTACACGTCCAAACCACCGTAGCCTTGATGCCCTTCGGAGGCAAAAACTAAGGTATTACCTTCCATTACCTTAGGGTACATTTCGTTTTTTGAGGTATTTACCTTAGTTCCCAAGTTTTTTGCCACGCCAGCAATACCACCGGACCTTATGTTGGATACATAAATATCATACTCACCAAAAGTACCGGGCATGTTGGAGGCAAAGAACAATCTTGTACCATCTTTTGATATTGCAGGGTGTAAAGCGGAATAATCCTTTGGGCATAAGGCCAATTCCTTAATGGACTTCCATTCGCCATTTACTTTATCTGCCCTAAAAATCCTATGGATCTTTTGTTTTTTGGAAAAAATACCGGTAGTGGGTTTTACCCAAACCTCTTTGCTAAAGTAAGCAGTCTTTCCATCTTTGGTCAAAACCACCGGGCTTTCGTAATTGAGTTGTTTCGGTTCCCTTACTTCTTGTTCCTTTACTATAAAAGGCCTATCGTTTCCCACTGAAGCGGTACTGTAATCAGAGTCTATGTATAAAGGTTTAAAATTCTTTCTCCGTGACAACCTTTTAGAGGTTTTCATGGAAGCATCCGTCATATGATAATCGGACTTTACCAATTCAGTCCAGTTTTCATCCTCCTCGGCCTTTTTTGTTTCCTGACCTAATTTGGATATGGCAAAATCATATCTCTTTTGGTACGATGGGTCCAAATGACCATCCGAGACTGATTTCAATCAGTTTCTCGTACCAAAACAATGCGGTTTCATAATTATGGGACAGAAAATGGGCATTCCCCAAATCTTGGTAAATTTCCTTTTCGGTATAACCTAAGTCTTTTAGGTCCTCATAATTTTGCTGGCGCTTTTCCGTCTCATTTATTTGATGGATTCCATTGGAAGCCGCCACTGCATTCGGGCATTTAGCGTATAACATCCTATTAAAAGACTACACCCGATGACCATTTTGTAAGCTATTGTATTTCTCATAATTCAGGTATTTGGGGTTCAACAAGACAAAGTTGCCAAAAGATACCATGCCTAGACTTGATAAAAATTCATAGGTTTTCATAGTTTTTTGGGATTTTTCTTAAAATTTCATGTAGTTCATCGAATAATTAAATCGCTTCATCCTATATAATCCCTTCATCGAGATTTTCCATCGATGAAATACCTGTCATTTTTCTTAATTATTTGTTAATTATGTTAAAGATTTGTAAATTGCTACAGATGATATGAACTGTTAGACACATGAACACTTCTTCTGAAAAAAATCTGAACGCTAAATTTATGACGGACGCTTTGGTATTGTTAATGTTCATTATCACAGCTCTGCTTTTCTTTCAATACTCCCAAGAAATAGAAAATGAAATTACTGCCGTAGTACTCAATTCCGTGAACGATATAAATAGTAGTATTGCGGAGACTAGAACAGGTAGATAGGTTTAGTTCTCTTAACGCTTGCCTATGAAAACATTGGCTACCAAAGCGCCAATAATCAGCAAGATTCCCATTAAACTAAAAAACGTGTATATATCCCCAAACCGAGAAAACCCCTATGGTTAGGGTAAAAATGACCTCTATATATTTTAAGGGCGCTACCATGGTGGTCTTGGCTGCCTGAAAGGCTTTGGTCATAAATAATTGCCCAAAAAAACCAAAAAAGCCCAAACTCAAGAGTAAAAGCCATTCCTGGCCCATGGGTGTGGAAAAGTTATTAATACTTAGCAATCCGCCAACAACCGTACCAATAAACATAAAGTAATTGACCACCACCAACGGATGGTCTCCCTTTCCAATTTTACGTATCAATACGTAGACCAAACCACTAAAGACCGATGCGGTTAACACCAAAAGTAATCCTGTAGTATCCACTGCACCCCCAAATCCCTTTATAAATAGTACTCCACAAAAAGCTATCAAAAACAATAACCATTGAACGGACCTTAGTTTTTCTTTCAGCCATAGAACCGCAAAAAACGTGGCAAAAATGGGAGAAATATATCTTAAGGAGACGGCG
The DNA here is from genome assembly GCF_025244665.1 of Maribacter litopenaei. GTDB lineage: Bacteria > Bacteroidota > Bacteroidia > Flavobacteriales > Flavobacteriaceae > Maribacter > Maribacter litopenaei. Next base: position 2,247,082 of record NZ_CP104205.1, read on the forward strand.
GTACCCACAGGGATATATTTTAAGGACATAAAAAACAAGCTCATGGCCGTTAGTCCAGCGAAAGATCTATAAAGCAACAGTCTTTTGTTGTTTCCCATGATAGGTATGCCCTTATAAATTATATAGGAAGTTGCTAAGACCAAAGACCCTATCGACCTGAAAAAAACGACTTCAAATGTTGGGAAATGGCTTAAGTACTTTACGAACGCATTCATCAAAGTGAATGAGAAGGTACTAATGACCATGTAAAGAATGGCTTTCTTCAAAAAGGCTGATTTTCTTTGCCGCAAAGTTAAGGGAAGCAAATTTGAAAAACATCGATTTAAAGTATTTACCTTAACCTGAACTCCTTTCTTCTTGATTATAAGTTCAAGAATCAGGGACAAAAACTATCAAAACATCTATATTGATAATATTTTCCAAACAAAATCAGATAAAATTGAATTTTAAGGCTAAAAAACAATCAAGTCTGAAAAAATCGATATATTATTGTAACATTTTGAGACAATAAACTTTAACCCAAAGAGATTCATGCTAAAAAGTCGACTAACTGTACTAATTCTAATCTTAATCTTTGCCGATCTATTGTACGGGCAAAAGGAACTAAAATTATATGAGGGCACCGCGCCTGGGTCAGAAAATTGGACCTGGGAAGAGGGACTAAGTGAGAAGAACCTATTCAACACCAAAGTTGTTTACAATGTAACAGATCCGACTATCACAGTGTATCTACCTCCAAAGTCAGCCGCCAATGGAACTGCGGTAATCATTGCCCCAGGAGGCGCATTTCACACACTGAGTGTTCAATCTGAGGGTGTAGATGTTGCCAAATGGCTTAACAGTAAAGGTATTGCTGCTTTTGTTCTTAAGTACAGGGTTGCGAGAAGCTTTACCGATGATCCGGTGAAAGAATTGGTTGATAAAATGAATGATTTTGAAACCTTGAATAAAATTACCAAACCTATTATCCCACTTGCCATGAACGATGGTCTCAAAGCGATGGAATATGTAAGATTCAATGCGGAGAGTATGAATATAGACCCACAAAAAATCGGGTTTATGGGCTTTTCTGCCGGAGGTACCCTAACCATGTCCGTACTTTATAATGCCGAGGACAATAACCGACCTAACTTTGTGGCCCCTATATATGCCTATGAACCTGCGATTATCGGTTCTGAAATTCCAAGCGAAAAAACTCCCATTTATATTGCGGTAGCAGGGGACGACGAGCTGGGCATGGTACCTTACAGCATCAACATATACAACAAATGGTTTAAGGCAGGACAACCCGCAGAACTCCATATATACGAAAAAGGTGGTCATGGATTTGGTATGCGAACCCAAAACCTGCCGACCGATACATGGTACGAACAGTTTGGGGCATGGCTCAAAATGCATGGTTTTATGGAAGAACCAGCAAACCTATCTCCGTTTCAGCGTATGACGACGCCCAACGATTCTTTGCAGTCCGTTCTGTTGGATTCAAATAAGAAATTGGAATTCAAAATATATGCACCGCTAGCGGAAGAGGTATCAGTTACTGGGGATTTCCCTGGTGGTTTTCCTGGGATCAATTTAACTAAGAATTATTTGGGTGTCTCGGTATGGTCAGACAGAAAATGAAGTTACCCCGGATATTTACACCTATGATTTTACGGTGAACAAAATCAAGACCTTGGATCCTAAAAACGCCATGGTTAAGGAAAGTTTAAACGGTTTCTCAAATCTTGTAGAGATTGAAGGCAAGGAAAATGACTTTCAAACCAGAAAGGATGTTCCCCACGGTCGAGTCGAAAAAGTTTGGTATACCTCCAAAACTTTGGATGGTGCCCAAAGACGACTCCATGTCTACCTCCCTCCTATGTACGATCGATTTAAAAAGAAGGACAAACTTCCTGTCCTATATTTATTACATGGAGGAGGGGACAATGATGCCTCTTGAATTACTGCCGGAAGAGCCAATGTTATTTTGGATAATTTGTATACCGAAGGCAAACTAGAGCCTATGATCGTGGTAATGCCTAGTGGCCACACCGGTATTGAAGGATTCTTTATGGGCGCCGGTCCTGATCAGGACCCTTTCTGCAGGGATTTATTGAACGAAATCATTCCATTTATAGAGAACACCTATCCCGTTTCAGATAAACGCACCGATAGGGCTATAGCCGGTCTTTCCATGGGAGGTGTACAGACCTTGAACACTGCGCTTTGGAATCCGGAGTTATTCGGTTATGTAGTTCCTATGAGCACTGGATATTTTTCTCCCAATATCAAGGAAATAAAGGAAAATTACGCTGATGTAATGAAGAATGAAGAAATCAATCAGTTTGAGCTTTTTCAAATTTATATGGGGGGAGAAACCGATATTGCATATCAGAACAATTTGAATATGATGGCCATGTTCGATGAATTCGGAATTAAATACATATATAAAAATGGTAAAGGAGGACATACCTTTAGGGCATGGCGACGAAATCTGCATGATTTTGCACCCTTACTGTTTAAAAAGAAATAATACTAAAAAACGATAACGATGAAACTAAAAACTTTTGGTTTACTACTCGTCTTGCTTTCTTATGGAGTACAAGCCCAAACCGTACAGACGAAAGATGGAATAGTAAAAGGCTACACCAGTAACGATATCCAAATTTTTAAGGGAATCCCCTTCGCCCAGCCTCCGGTAGGAGATTTACGATGGAAGGCACCACAAGCCGTCACACCATGGGAAGGAGTAAAGGAATGTACAGAATTTGGGCCAAGCCCTATCCAAAACAAACCGGAACCCTTCCTATGTTGGATCAGAAGAATTTATTGCCAAGCCGAGCCTCTGAGCGAGGATTGCCTGTATCTTAATGTTTGGACTCCAGTAAAAACCGAAACCGAAAAACTTCCCGTATTTGTATGGATCTATGGGGGTGGATTAAGTTCCGGGTCTGCTAATTGCGATATCTATGATGGCGCCCAAATGGCAGAACAAGGTGTTGTTTATGTGAGTATCAACTATCGTGTTGGGGTTTTGGGTTTCATGGCGCATCCTGAGTTGAGTGCCGAATCTGGTCATGATGCTTCGGGCAACTATGGGTTTATGGATCAGTTACAGGCCTTAAAATGGGTCAAGAACAATATAGCAGCTTTTGGAGGTGATCCTAACAATGTAACTATTGCCGGTCAATCTGCCGGTTCCTTTAGTGTTAATGCCCAAATAGCTTCGCCTTTAGCGGAAGGGTATTTTCAAAAAGCCATTACCCAAAGCGGGGGGATTTTAAGCGGTCGCTTAATGCAAGATTTACCTACTGCCGAGCAACAAGGATTGACTTTCCAAAAACTGGCTGGAGCTAACTCCATATCGGATTTACGAAAAATACCTGCGGACGAGCTTCAAAAAATGAGTTCGCAGCGAGAGGCTGGCAGATTTGGTGTGGTCTTGGACGATTACTTCCTTCCTACCGATATATTGCGGTATTTTAAAGACGGAAAACAAAATCAGGTTTCCGTGCTTTCCGGTTGGTTACCTGGTGATGCGGCCTTATTTCCTGTCAATAATGTAACTACGGAATCCTTTAAACAAGATGCCTTCAAAAATTATGGGGACAGGACGGGTGAATTTCCGGAGTATTTTCCCGCCAATACCAATGAAGAGGCCGCAGAGTCACAAAAAAAACTGAATCTTTTGAATTTTGCAGGCGTTCCTAGTTACCTATTGGCAAAATACATGGAAAAGGATGTTTGGCTCTACGAGTATGTTCATGTGCCCACGGATAAACCAGGTTTTCCCAATTACGGTGCCTTTCATACCTCGGAAGTCCCTTTTGCGCTTCATACCTTGGATCCAATGGGATAGGGCTTGGAATCCTGAGGAACGCACCCTGGAGGATCAAATGTCAGGTTATTGGGTCAATTTTGCCAAATCCGGTAACCCCAATGGTGAAAACCTACCACAATGGGAACCTTATGATGTTAACAATGGAAGCATCATGGTTTTTGATACGGGTGATTTAGGTATGCAAAACAGATACAAGGATGAATTTGAATTCTTGACGAATTGATATCGATATCACTTCAGAAAACAAAAAGGCCCGCTTTAGAGCGGGCCTTTTTGCTGTTATATCATACGATTATGCTTCACAACTAGCACATTCCTTCTTTTGTTTGAACTTCTGTGCCGCGTTCATACTATGTTGATAGTACAATGATTTTAACCCTAGCTTCCAAGCGGTTACGTGGATTTTGTTAATTTCTTTCACCGGCATTTACTGGATGCACTATAATGTTTACGGACTGACCTTGGTCAATATGATTTTGTCTATTGGCCGCCTGATAGATAATATCCATCTGATCGATCTCGGAATAGGTTTTGAACACCGCTTTCTCCTCTTCGGTTAAGAAATCCAAATGCTGAACGGATCCATCAAAGTCACGGATACTTCTCCAAACCTCCGTAGTGTTCATTCCCTTTTCTTCCAACAAAGCTTCCAAATAAGGATTCCTTATTGTTGTTTTTACCTTGGCGATATCCTTCACGTAGGTGTTGGATCAAATAGGTTCGATTCCTTGGGACACCTGCCCTAAAATAAAGGCGGAAGAGGTTGTAGGTGCAATCGCGTTTAATGTAGTATTTCGTCTACCGTATCCTTTTAAGACGGCTGGCTCCCCAAACTTCTCGGCTAACTCCTCAGACGCTTTATAGGACTTCTCTTTAATGGTCTTAAAGATTTCACTATTCAAGTTATAGGCCTCTTGGCTATCGAAGGCCAACATTTTTGATTGCAGGAATGAATGCCATCCCAAAACACCTAAGCCTAAAGCGCGGTTATCTTTCGCAAAGTTGTAGGCACGTTCCATGAACAGGAAGGTCTGACGGTCACTCTCGACTATCGGAATCACGATATACCTCTAATTTTTCACAGAACTCAGTAATAACGGCATCCAAGAAATATACCATGGTTTCCACTGCATCGGTATCCTTCCATTTATCGTAATGTAAAAGGTTTACGGAAGACAATACACAAACAAAGGATCAATTATCATTGGACGGCAACATGATTTCCGTACAGAGATTACTGGCATATATAGGATGGTTTTTATCACGATATACATCCGCGGCCCCATTGTTCGCATTGTCCTTGAAGAAAATGTAAGGATACCCCATTTCTCCCCTACGCTGCAACACTTTGGCCCGGATAGATCTTTTTTCGGTATCACCATCTACCATCTCTTGCATCCATTGGTTGGTAACGGTCACCCCATGTGTCAGCTCCTGAATGGGATTTCCTTCGGTTCCGATTTCCAAAAACTCCTTAATATCCGGATGCTCTACCGGCAAATAAGGTGAAAAACGACCACGACGAACCGAACCTTGGCTAACTACGTCTACCATAGATTCAAACAATTGCATGATATGAACGGCCCCGGAAGCCTGACCGTTATTTTTAACCTCGGCACCGCGATGTCTTATTTTTCCGAAATAGCCCGATGTTCCTCCACCTAATTTGGACATCATGCCCACTTCAGATTGGGTGAACAGGATATTGCCCATATCATCATCGATATGCGACCCAAAACAACTAATAGGTAAACCTCTTTGCTTACCAAAGTTGGACTCAAACCGGAGAGGCCAATGAATAAAAACCTTCGCTCATGTAGCCATAGAACTTTTCGGAAAAACCCGGAATCTTTAAGATGGCCTCTGCCCTATCGGCAATTTCCCTTATTCGTTCCTCTCGGAGTTACCCCTTTAGTCAAATAACCTGATGCCAAAAAGTTTCGGCTGTGGTCATTCAACCAAGAAAATCCTTTTCCTTGTTCTTTTTCTCCCGACAAGTTTTTAAGTGCTTCCTTCCTAGCCTGTACCAATTGGTCAGAACTGTTTAGCACTTTCTCTTCTTGTACTTCTTTCTCTAGGTTTAGTTTTGTTTCGTTCATGTTAAAATAAGTCGTCGCTGGTTATACTTTGTGTTCTCTTGCTGTAGTTGATGGATCGTTTTACGAAAAAATCCCCGTGTTTGGTACCGATAATCTCGTCGTCAAACCATTCGGTCTGCGCTAAAAGCTTTTCATCTACCTCAAATATTTTGTCGATTCCTATGCTGTCCAAGGAATCGTTAAATCTCTTTTTAATGAACTCCTTCACCAAAACCTTCGGCAAAAAGTCGATTTCACCAGCCTCAAAAATCCAATCGATGATATCGCTTTCGGCCTCAAAGGCATCCTTGCACATGTCCTGAACCATGGAATGGTATTCCATATCGAACCATTACTGGATTCTCATCCTTTATGATGTTTATGATATCGATACCAAAGTCGCCATGAATTTGCTCCTCCTTGGAGGTTGCCTCAACTACATTGGATATACCTTTCAACATGTTCTTATACTTGTTAAAGGCCATGATAATCAGGAACTGAGAGAACAAGGAAACATGCTCAATGAACAAGGAGAACAAAAGTATAGACTCGGCGTATTCCTTGTGGTCCTCGCTCTTTGCATTTTTTAAAGCTGTCTCTAGGTAATGAACCCTCTTCATGATTACGGGTTTCTTTTTTAGGTTTTTGAACTCTTGGTTCAATCCTAAAATTTCCGAGAAGATGGGAATAGGCATCATGATGTCGTACCTCACTTTCCGCAAAGGTCGCACCTACAGATCCAATCTCCGGCTTTGGCATTTTGTGATAGATATCGCCCCAAAAACTCTTTACCGCTACTTCTATTTGTGAAATGGCCAACATCGTGTTTTTTATGGCACTACGCTCGGTATCCGTAAGACGGGTCTTAAAATCTTGGATATCACTTGTAAAATTAAACTCCGTGTGAATCCAATATGAATGCCTTATGGCTGGTACATACTCGTACAACGCCGGATATTCGTAAGGTTTTAAATTGATACGTTTCTCGAAAATATTTGACTTTCTCTTCGGGCCTGTTCATTTCTATAAAGAATGTATGCCTTGGCAACATCAAAAAAGCCACCTTCCATTAATTTCTTCTCTACAAAATCCTGTACCTCCTCTACCGTAGGTTTGTATGCAGGATCTGCTTTTTTCCTTTCCAAAAGGGCTGAATAAACAGTTTCGGAAATTTTTTCGGCATCACCAGGACCACCAAGTTCCACAGCGGTCATGGCCTTTAAAATTGCATTCGTGATCTTGTGTAATTGAAAGGGTTTAGTAGTAAAGTCCCTTTTGATGACTTCCGTTATCTCCATGTTAATAAAAGGTTAAAATGAAACTATTTTCGAGAGGTATAAAGGTCAAATTTTTAGTCCTTAGATGGTAGGTCGCTCTCTTTAGTTTTTCAACAGTTTTATCAACAATGATTTTTTAAAATATCAAAAACGATATAATTTAATTTATATAAACATTTGTTATTCAGATATTTACAATCCAACAAATGAAGTTACATATAAGGTAGATCGTCTTTTTTTAATTCTTTCCGTCATTTAAAAACACGATTCAAACCCACATTTAAAGACATGTAAAAAGTATGTTAAGGTACTTGCCTAACATAGTGGGAAATAGCCCTGGCAGTCAGGGTGTAATTTTTAAAAATGTATCCACTTTTCACTTCAATTTTAAACGCAAAAAAATATTTCTAGTAAAATTTTAAGTGCAAAGAATTTAAAATTATGAAACATTCTCGATGACCATCGCATACCCCATACCGACACCCACACACATAGTGGCCAAACCATATTTTCCACCGCTTCTGACCAATTGATTTGCGGCAGCTTGAACGATACGGGTTCCGGACATGCCCAAGGGGTGGCCAATGGCAATGGCCCCACCGTTCGGGTTGATTCGTGGGTCATCGTCCGTCAACCCCAATTCACGGGTACAGGTCAAGGATTGCGCGGCAAAGGCCTCGTTGAACTCCATCACATTTATGTCTTTTAACGTAAGTCCCGTTTTCTCCAATACTTTCTTGGTGGCGTACACCGGACCAATACCCATGATTACGGGTTCCACCCCTACCACGGCCGAGGCTACGATTCTAGCTTTGGGTGTTAGTCCATATTTTTTAAGGGCTTCTTCCGATACCACCAGCATTGCGGCAGCCCCATCGTTCAATCCCGAGGCATTCCCGGCCGTGACCGTACCTTCAAGTTTAAATACCGTACGCAGCGTAGCCAATTTTTCAAGGGAAGTATCGGGACGGATAAATTCATCTTGGTCCACCATCACCGGATTTCCTTTTCTCTGTGGAATGGCTACCGGACAAATCTCTTCAGCCAAACGGCCTTCCTTTTGTGCGGCCGCAGCTTTCATTTGGGAACGATACGCGAACAAATCCTGGTCATCCCGACTGATCGAAAACATTTCCGCCAAGTTTTCCGCGGTAATTCCCATCGCGTCGGTGCCATACATTTCATGAAGCTTCTTGTTTACAAAACGCCAGCCGAAACTGGAATCTTCCATTTTGGCATCGTTGCCAAAGGCTGTGGAAGCTTTTGATATCACATAAGGTCCGCGGGACATATGTTCCATACCTCCTACAATAAATACATCACCATCGTTCGCCTTTATCGCCCGATTGGCATGCACAATGGCCGACATCCCGAGAAGAACATAACCTATTTACAGTTTCACCCGGTACGGTATAGGGCAATCCGGCCAACAGCAGCGCCATGCGTGCCACATTCCGATTGTCCTCACCGGCCTGATTATGACACCCCAAAATAACATCGTCTATGGCTTCTTTGGGCAGGTTAGGATATTTCTCAAGCAAGGCCTTCATAGGAATAGCGGCCAAATCATCGGCGCGAACAGTTGCTAGGACTCCTCTAAAACTTCCTATGGGCGTACGTACTGCGTCTACAATATATGCTTCTTTCATTGTGTTTTGGTTGTTGGTTGTTCCCTTCAGCTTCACTTCGACTACGCTCAGTGGCCGCGCTCAGGACAGGCGTTGTTCGTTTTTGGTAAAATAATAATTCACATTTAACTTATCACTTTTAACTCAGAACTTGAATTTGTATTTGTTATTTCAACCGTTCTACAAATTTGGCCTCTGTCTTTGCCCTCACTTCCTCCGGACTGCTCCCCGGCAATATCTCCGTTAATGTTAACTGGCCGTCTATGAACTTGAAAACGGCCAATTCGGTAATTAGCACGTCCACGCAGCCAAAATCGGTTACAGGCAAGGTACAATTTTCTACCACTTTGGAGTTCCCCGCCCTATCCGTATGGCTTAGGGTAATAATCAACTTTTTGGCCCCGGCGGCCAAATCCATAGCACCCCCGACGCCCAATAACGGTTTTCCCGGTACTGCCCAATTGGCCAAGTTGGCCCTGGTATCCACTTCCAAACCGCCCATAATGGCCACATCGATATGTCCGCCACGGATCATGGCAAAACTATCGGCACTATCAAAATAACTGCTTCCCGGTAAGGCCGTTACGGGTACCTTTCCTGCATTGACCGGATAATACATCGCCCCACGCCCATCGGCCGGTTCCGGGCCTACCCCTAACATCCCGTTTTCGGTATGAAGGATGATACCATCCTCGGGTTTGATCAAATCGGCCACCAAGGTTGGGATACCAATGCCTAAATTCACTACATCCCCTTTCTCCAATTCCGCAAAGGCCCTTTTTGCCATGTTCAATCGCTTCTCATCGGTTACTTTGGAAGACCCAACTGATGCGGAAATGCCCAAATCGGATTCGGATAATTTTCGTTCTACCAAATAATCCACAAAGTTCCCTGGGGTATGGATGTGATTGGGGTCGATGCCTCCCACAGGTACAATTTCCTGTACCTCCGCAATCACCAAATCCGCCGCGGTCGCCATAGCCCTATTAAAGTTTTGCTCTGTCATACGATATTGAAGGTTCCCGGCAGTATCCGCTTTCCAAGCCCTGACGAAGGCGACATTCCCACGGATTCCCTCTATAAACACCTGCTCCTTTCCATTTAGGATTTTTGTTTCCCGACCTTCCGCAATCAAGGTTCCTGCCGATGTAGGGGTGTAAAATCCGCCAATACCAGCTCCCCCAGCACGAATGGCCTCCGCCAACGTACCCTGAGGTAGCAACTCATACTCTACTTTACCTTCCTGCGCAGCTTTCACCGCTTCCGGGTTGGAGGTAAAAAAGGAACCGATCATTTTTTTGAGCTGTCCGTTATTGAGCAATCGTCCGCCGCCCATATTGGGTTCTCCCACATTATTGGCAATATAGGTAAGGTTCTTGGTGGTTGTTTCCGCAAGGGTATGTACAATGTTCACGGGATTGCCGGTCATACCAAAGCCTCCGGCCAAAATCACATCCCCATCCTTTACCATCGCCGCCGCTTCTTGGGCCGTTATTACAGGTACCGTTTTCATCATAGGATTCTAAAATTCATAGGTTTCAAAAGGCAGGCCTACATAGTTTTCCGCTATGGTGGTTTTGTAAGCCTTGGACATTTTTATATAGTTCATCTTTGCCTTTTGTAATTTGTAGGTGTAGGAACCATGTTCGTCCCTCTTATGGAACAGCTGGGTCATGAAATTGGAAAAATCCTGTGCCCGCCAAATCCTGCGTAAGGCCATTTCTGTATAGGTATCCAACTGGCTTGTGCTGTTATTTTTATAAAAATCTACCAAACCGTCCACCAAGTGCTTTACATCCGCTACAGCCAAGTTTAGGCCCTTACCCCCCGTGGGTGGTACGATATGACCCGCGTCTCCCGCCAAGAACAGTCGACCCGATTGTAAATTGTCTATCATATGACTACGCATTGGTGTAATGCTCTTATCGAAAATGGGGCCTGATTTCAATTCCCAACCCTCCGTGCCCAAACGTAATGAAAGTTCTTCCCAAATACGCTCATCTCGGCCAATCCTCCAACTTTTCGTCATTGTCCACTTGCAAATACAGCCGACTCACCGTCTCCGAACGCAAACTGTGCAGGGCGAACCCGTTTTCATGATAGGCATAGATCAGCTCATCCGTTGACGGTGCCACATGGGCCAAAATACCTAACCAGCTAAAGGGATAGGTAATATCATACGACTTATAACAATCCTTTGGCAAGGTCTTTCTGCCAATGCCGTGAAAGCCATCACAGGCAGCCACAAAATCGCACTCCAAAACCCCTTCTTCTCTTTCTTTTTTAAAATGAATTTTGGGTGTTTCCGAATCAAAATCAACGATTTGGGTAGCACCTGCCTCAAAGTAGAGCTGTTCCCCAGCCTCCAACCAGGCATCGGTAAGGTCTTTTACCACCTCCTGCTGTCCGTAAATGGTAATTTTGCGTCCGTCCGTCAATTCCGCAAAAGGTACCCGAACCCGCTCCCCATCAAAACTAAGGTATACCCCATCATGTTCTATCCCCTCTTTTTCAAGACGGTTCGCCAATCCTAATTCCTTAATAATGTCCATGGTGTTTTGTTCCAATAGTCCGGCCCGTACGCGACCTTCCACATATTCTCGGACCGCAGTTCTAAAATTACGGATGAAATTCCCTGTTTTTTAAGCCAATGCGCCAAGACCAGTCCTGCGGGACCTGCACCAATGATACCTACCTGTGTTTTTATCTTTTTCATCCTCAATTCAATCTAATATGCTATTCCAAATTCTTTAAACACTTCCTCGGCACTATGCATCGCCTCATTCGCCGCTGGTAGTCCGCAATAAATACCCGATTGTAAAATGACCTCCTTTATTTCCTCTATGGTGACACCATTGTTGAACGCGGCCCGAACATGCATTTGAAACTCCGGTTTCCGGTTCAAGGGAATCAGCATGGCCAAGGTAATCAAGCTCCGTTGGTGTTTGGGTAGACCCGGCCGGGTCCAAATCTCGCCCCAGGCGTAATGGGAAATGAATTCCTGAAAATCGGTATTGAATTCATTTTTATTACCGTTTGCTCTATCAACATGCGAATTGCCCAACACCGTTCTCCGAACATGCATCCCCCTATCAAAAGTATCCTCACCTACAATAAAGTTTATCAACGTTTCAGCATAATAGGTAGGTAATTCCGTACTTGGCAAATGCCTGGCCTTAAACACTTTGAGTTGCGCGTTCGGAATCGTTGCTTGCATGTTTTCAGCTTGGGCTACATTGGTCACTTCATCGGCATCACCCGTAATGACCAAGGTCTCTACCGATATGTTCTTGATATCCTCCCTAAAATCGGCCGCGCCTATAGCGGAACAGCAACCTGTATATCCAGTGATGTTGTTGGCCGAAAATATATTTGTCATTTCCGCTACGCGGGATGGGTTCGTTTTATGAAATGCTTCGGTAAACCACTTTTGCATCGTACCATCTACGATAGCTGCCATACCTTCCTTTTCTAACAAGTCGATACGCTCGTTCCAACCTTCTGTAGTGCCTATTTTCGAATTGGTATTACTAAGGATCAATTTGTGCAATCGCCCCGGATGGTGGATACCCAAGTACTGTCCGATGAGCCCGCCCATGGACAAGCCGCAGAAATACACTTTTTCTATGTGTAGTGAGTCCAAGAGGTCGATAACATCCTGCCCGAGCATGGCAATGGTATAGGATCCTTCCGTAACTTCGCTTTTGCCGTGTCCCCGAGTATCGTATTGCAATACCCTAAAATAAGGGAGCAAATAGGGCACCAATTCATTCCACATAGTCAGAGTCCGCACCCAAGGAATTGGAGAACATCAGCACGGGACTGTTGGGGGTTCCCTGAATTTTGTAATTCGTCTTCATAATTTTTGATTTCTATTAAAATAAAACCATTGTCCGGTCGAGCGCAGTCGAGACCTAATTCAATTTCTTGATGTCCATGAACCCCTCGACTCCACTTCGACTCCGCTCAGTGTCCACTCTCGGGGGGAAATCACACAAATCAATATGAAAAAATTCCATAAGTAAAGACTTAATCATTCTATGAACTATATTTCTTCAAAATTTCCTCCACCCATTCCACACTATGCCCTATGGCGTTCTCCGGTTGAAAGAGGGCTTCCAAGTCCGCAATGTCCGGAAAGGCCTCCTGCACTACCTCCTTTAAATGTCGCTTTTCAGCCAAGGCCGTTTTACAGGCTTTTTTCACGGCTTCGTGCGCCTGCATCCTTCCGATGGATTTGGAAAGGTGCAGCGATACTTTTTCCGCATAAATGAGTCCGCCCGTCATTTCAATATTCCTCAGCATATGTTCCGGTTGCACTTCCAGGTTCTGTATCAGGTCCACACTTTTTTCCAAGGAACCGGCGGTAAGCCCCATCAATTGGGTCAGGGTTTCCCATTCCGCATGCCAATAACCGGCAGAGCGTTCGTGTTCCTGCACCATGGCCGATAACATGGTACTCACCAAACCCGGTGTTCGGGTGCTGTTACTCAATATTAGAGCGCAGGTCACGGGATTCCGTTTGTGTGGCATGGTACTGGAGCCTCCCTTTCCTTCGGCGGCGCCTTCATAGGCTTCGGCAATTTCAGTCTGCATCATCAGGGAAATATCCTTGGCAATTTTTCCCAAGGAACCGCTCAGCACACCCAAGGCACTGGCAAAATCCACCAGGCTTGAACGGTCTGCCTGCCAGGGAAATGCCGGGGACAAGCCCAAAATCTCGGCACATTTTTCTTGCACGGAGGTGGTGATGCCTGCATTACCGCTGCCCACGGCCCCGCCCAACTGTATTTTAAACAGTCCCGATGTCAATTTCTGCAATCGGTTTTTAGCATATGAGACCGACCGTAGCCAACCCGCCGTTTTCAATCCAAAGGTAATCGGTTTTGCCTGTTGCAACAGGGTACGCCCGATCATCAAGGTGTGTTTGTGTTCTTTGGTTAGTGCAACTAGGGCCGATTCCAAAGCCGTCAATTTACCCTCCAACCAACTCATATAGTCCTTGATGGCCAGCACGGTGGCCGTATCGATGATATCCTGACTCGTGGCCCCGTAATGTACATATTTGGAGGCCTCAAAATCCACATTCTTGATGACCTTGGTCAATTGCTGCACCAAGGGAATGGCCACATTGCCGCCAAGCACCACTTCCTCCTTCAACTTGTTGGCATCAATAAAATCGACCTTGCAACTAGCAGTGATGACAGCAGCCGCTTCTTTGGGGATAATGCCCAAATCGGCCTGAGCCTGGGCCAAAGCCGCTTCCACCTGTAGGAGATAGGCGATGGATTGCGTATCGGAGAACATCCGATTGACCGCATCCGCATAAAAGGTTTCTGAATAGAGCGACATAGGCTTTTACACTTGAAAAAAGACGGTTTCCAATTCCCCTTGCATATGGATATCGAACACATATCCCCTATCTGTTTTTTGGGCAATTAAGGTTTTTCTCCTAGCTTCGGGTACGGCCTTGAGGGTCTCATCCGTAGTATTCAATTCCTCATCGGAAAAATAAATGCGCGTGTAGGAATGTAATAACTGCCCCCGCATAAAAAGGATGACATTGATAAAAGGCGCCTGCCCGTCTACCGAGGTTGGCTTGATCGTGGTGAACTCAAAACTGTTATCCGGTTTTGTGCCTGTGCCATACCGACCGAACAATCGGTTTTCGCCATCGTTCAACCAAAGTTCCACCATGGCGTCGTTGATGGGATTCCCCTCCCCGTCCAACACTTTTCCGGTAATGGTAAAGGCATCGTTCCGAGTATTCGGGTGCACCATAATCCCATCTACCCAGCTTTTAAAATCATAGCCATACTGCTCGGGCGTTAGCCCATAGGCAAAATACGGACCAATGGTCTGTGACGGTGTTTGAATTTTTAGTTCGGTATTCATACTAAGTCTTATTTGTTTTCAAAAGGGGTGGCGTTATGTCCCCGTAATACAATATCGAATCGATACCCCAAGGCAAAATTGGGTTCGGTAAGTGAGAGGTCGAATTTGGAAATCAGCAACTCCCGACCTTTCTCCGGAACCGCTTTAAAGATAGGGTCGTATTGAAACAACGGGTCGCCCGGAAAATACATTTGGGTAATCAATCTACTGGCAATATCCCCACCAAAAAGTGAAAAGTGGATATGGTTAGGTCGCCAGGCATTGGGGTGGTTGCCCCAGGGATAGGCACCCGGTTTAATCGTATAAAATTTATAATTTCCGGCATCATCCGTCATACAACGGCCCGCACCCAAAAAATTGGGATCTAAAGGCGCATCGTGCTGATCTACCTTGTGCACATACCTCCCGGCCGCATTGGCCTGCCGATTTCCAACAGCGTATTTTTCAGGGGTCGTCCCTTTTCATCTGTGACCTTGCCATGCACTACAATACGTTCGCCCAAGGGTTCCCCGTTTTTAATGGCATTTTTGGTAAGGTCATGATCCAAGGCGCCCAGTTCAAAATCGTGAAACACAGGAGAGGTAAGGTCCGACAAGGATTTCTTGAGCAATACCAATTCCTTTTGCGGGGCCCGTAACGGGGTGGATTTATAGTCCGGTGCCAAATACGGGGGTTGCACGCTCATATCAAATTGGTCCAAAAATTTAGAAGCCATGGTTTTTGTTTTTATTCTTTTGAGGGACTATCTAAGGTTCCTTTGTCCGGTCGAGCGCAGTCGAGACCTAATTTAATAACCCATTATTTCAAATGACCTCTCGACTGCGCTCGAGGGGACAATACTTTATGAGTATCAAACCTAATCAATCCTTGCCAATACCACTGGTATATTTTGAATAGTTACTGGTACAAAATAAACATTATATATAACAAAAAGTTATACCTAGACGTTATAAATACCCATAATATGCCTATTTTTAGCTATTTGAAGTCAATTAGTGTTTTTAGTATTATATGACATAATATACATCCATGTCACAAGAATTGCTTTCCTATAAAGGGCTCTACGGGGATCCACAACCTACCTTCCTAACGGATTTTATCCATCCGGAACCCCTCGCCGTACGTAGTAAGATATATGCTTGGGAAATCAACGAACATATCCATACGGACTATGCTACAGATATTTATCATTGAAAAGGGAGAAGGGCGGCTGCATTCCGAAAAGCAGGAATTTCCCATCACGGGACCCAGTGTGCTCATCATACCCCCGAACATATTGCACGGGTTTACCTTTGAAGCCGATATTCCGGGCGAAGTACTCACTGTATCCGAATCCTACCTGTACACTCTCTGCAAGGACAAACCGGTCTTGTTGGAAGCCTTGAAGCATTTGGAGGTGTTGAACCTCCCTGCCGACAGTCCCATTTTTGCCGATTTTTCCTATTGGAAGGAAAAAATACAGGAGGAGCTTTTTGGGGAGTTTACCGCCAAGCAACTGGCCATGCAATCTTATTTTCAACTGTTCCTATTGGAAGTGGTACGCTATCGGAACACCCACGCCCAGCCCGAAATTGCCCACGAAAACAAGGCCTTGGCCTATTTTAGGCAGTTTCAGCAATTAATCCGGGAAACAGCGCAAAAGCCCTTGACCATCAAGGCATATGCGGACCGTTTGCACATCACCCGGACTCACCTCAACCGTATCTGCCATACCGTGGCCCGGACCACGGCATTGAACGTGGTACAGGATTTTACGGTCAACGAGGCGAAAAAGTACCTGTTGAACACCTCTTATACCATCTCGGAAATTGCCTATTTCCTCAATTTTAACGACCCTGCCTATTTTGGACGTTTGTTTAAAAAAAAGGTAGGGGTGTCGCCAGGGGAGTTTCGGAGAGGGTGATTTAGGCCATTTCTGAAATATCAAAATTATGCAATAACAAATCCTACTAATTAAAGTACAGAGTATCGTAGATAGTTATTTCGTTTGTGGAATAGTTGCCTGAATATCAAACGGAAGAACTCTTTCTCTCATTAAAACTTTATCACTAAAATGCCTTGAAATCTGCATTCTTTTATTAAAATCATCTTCCTCACCTTTATAATGAAAGTTTTGGATTGCCAAACAGTTTTTATGCTCAAAAATTGTTTTCAATAAAGTTCTGTCTGAAAGACCACAAGAATGACCTATAATAAAAACATCAAATTCCTTTGAATCTAAAATATTTAATAAATGATGATAATTCCTAGTTACGGGGTATTGGAATGATTTGATTTTTCTAATCAATTCATTATTATCTTCAAATTCTAATTTCCTATATGATTCATTTGTATCATCGCCATAGCCAAATATTATTGGATTGTTTAGATTATCAACCTGTCCATGGATATTAATATGTTTAATATCTCTTTTTATGAAGCTATTATTTGTTAGTACCCTGGCCGTATTTGTATAATTGAAGTTTAAAAAAATAACTTCTGTTGGGTCATCTTTTCTATTATGTCTTGAAATCAGGCCTGAAATTTCATGACTTAGTTTTGATTGAGCTTTTTCAATTAATGAGCTTAATGGAGAATTAGCATAAGAAATGTTGGCATTATAATCTATCACTGAAATATAATCCTGGAGTTTTGAAGTTAAAATGTCCATTAACCAATTTAACTCTTTAATCAATCCTAGTTTACGCTTGAATGGGTTCAATGGGCCCGAGAGTTCATAGATACTTAATAATTTATCAAAATAGTATTGTTCTATATCCACCCATCGTTCATTTGAAGTTTTTATAATTTCCTCGAAAAAGCGATGCTTATAATTAATTACACTAACTTTTTCTATAAATTTTAAAGCGTCTTTTGCACTTTCCTTTTTTTCAAGTGCCTCAATTACTTCATTGAAAGGCTCTCTATAATTGGTATTTCCGCTTTTTATTGATATTAATTCTGAATCATATGTGTGTTCAGAAAGGAAAAATCCAACGGCGTTTTTAATATATGCATCAATAAAGTTTTTATAGCTTGTTTTAAGCCCGCAAGCCCTGTCAAAACCGTTTCCTATAAGAACTATTCTATTGTATTCACTCATTATTAAAAGAATCTAAGAACAATTAATCTTAACAAACTGACTATAAAATTTTTGGTTTTTCTCGGTTTCTCCTTTACCATAATTATCAAATTTTTAAAACAATTGAGTAGTATTAAGTTTAAACTTAGCTTTCGATACCAAGAGGTAGAGTAAATACAGCTATTCATTATATAAAGTAAATGAACTTATCCTTAAGTCAATTAGAGGATAAGGTTTTTCAAGAATCCCCAACAAGATAATAAGTGTTTAAAGCTTTCCTTTTGGAAATCCGTAAAACTTATAAGACCTTATTTGTTTTGTATCTTTTCCTGTATCCTAATTGATTCATCATGTATAGTATTCCAAATACTTTTTACGAACATGGGGTCTAAGCCTTTTTCAGCACCTTGGCCCATGGCCTCCTTTAAAATGGCTTCCCAACGGTTACCCTGAACTACGGGAAGTCCCCGCTCCTTTTTATAAGTACCAATGGTTACGGCATGTTGCATGCGTCGCGCCAATAGTTCCAATAATTGGGCATCTATGTCATCAATGTCTTTTCGGATGTTTTGGATAAAGGGTGAGTTCATTTTGGTTGTTGGTTGTTGGTTGTAAAATTATAACTATTCCATGTCCGGTCGAGCCGTCACATCGAGCGGAGTCGAGATGCGAGACCTCTTTACCTCTAAGAATTTTTAAATACCTCTCGACTGCGCTCGAGGAGACAATAATCCCTCCTTAATCCAAATTCTTGGACGGAATGGAGTACGCCATTAACGCCGCAATGACCAAGGGCACCGAAAAGATAGTAAATAAGGTTTCTATGGACAATTGCCAATCGCTCAATACCCCAAAAAGCAGAGGTCCCAAAATGGCACCAAAACGGCCTATGCCCATCGCCAGCCCTACCCCCGTAGAGCGTATTTGCGCGGGATACACCCGTGTAGCAATGGGAAACAGCGTATTGAATCCGCCTTGCACAAAAAATCCAATAAAAAATATCAGGATAAACATGATCATGTAGGTCAGCCCCACATTGGCGTATAACAACATACTACAAAAAGCGGTCAACAGGAAGACCAAAATGGTCCGTTTTGGCCCAAACCTATTGGCAAAGTAGCTCATGGCAATGACCCCAATCAAAGCACCCAAATTGAGCATCATCCCGGCATAGGTAGCCATTTCAAAGGGCATCCCGGAATCCTTGGCAATACCCGGCACCCAACTCATCAGGGTATATAGCGTCAAGAAGCCAAAGAATATGGCCGTCCACAAACGCAAGGTGGAGGGTTTCAGTTCTATGGACAATACCTTTTTCAGGTTGATGTTCCTGGAATGTGAGGGTTCCTTTTCGGTCTCGGGTTGCAGCTCCACCGTTTCGACGTATTCGCCTTTGTTCATCCGTACCAACAATCGTTTTATTTTTTGCATCTTATTGTCGTCTGACTGGTTGGCCAAAAAGTCGAGGGATTCCGGCATCAAAAAGTAGACGGCAATCAGCATCAACAAAGACACCGAGCCCGCAAAGAGGTAGGCAAAGCGCCATCCGAATTCCGGTACGGCCCACGCCGCAAAGAAGCCCGTAAGGATGGCACCCAGTGGCCATCCCCCCTGTATCAGCCCGACATTAAAATCCCGCGAGGCATTGTTGGAATACTCCGAGGTAATCGCGGCCATGGTGGGCAGAATGCCGCCAATACCCAATCCGGTCAAGACCCGTAGCACTAAAATTTGCGGATAGGACGTTACAAAATAGACACTGATCATGCCCACGGTGTTCAAGATCAGGGCAATAATAAACAGTTTGCGTCGCCCAATCTTGTCACCAAACGGCGCCAGGAAAAAGCTGCCCAAAGTCATCCCGATCAAGCCCATGCTAAAGACCCATCCCATTTCGCTTTTGGAAAGTCCCCATTCCTCTATGATTTCCGGATCGGTATAGGAGACCACCAGGACGTCCATACCGTCGTTCATGTTGAGGACAAAGCACAGGAATACCACCATGATCTGGTAGCCGCTCATCGTTGTGGTGTCTATTATTTTTCGTAATTGCATGGTTTGGTTGTTGGTTGTTTTCTTAGTTTCAATTTCAAATTAGTTAATCCTCTTGTCCGGTCGAGCGCAGTCGAGGTTTGTGCTGGTCGAGCGCAGTCGAGGTTTGTCCGGTCGAGCGCAGTCGAGACCTCAATCAGGTCTAAAATCATAATGACTCGCATTTCGGCATTCTGCTAAAATTTGTAACATTTTATTGTCGCCATTGACCAAGGCGTATTTTTTAGATTTGCTCCACTTTTTTATCTTCTTTTCAAAGAAAATTGCCTGATTTATATCGTTAAATGTTTCATGCCAAATCAACTTAACTGGGCGCCTTTTGTATGTATAACAGGCTTTGTTCAATCCTTTTTCATGTTCATCCACACGACGCGCTACATCATTGGTAAAGCCAGTATACAGCATCCCGTCATTACATTCAAGGATATAGACATAATAGAATTTCATTTTGTTTTTTTAGGTCTCGACTGTGCTCGACCTGACATTATTGGATTGATTCATTTTTTGAGGTCTCGACTGCGCTCGAACTGACATTATTGGATTGATTCGGTTATTTTAGGTCTCGCATCTCGACTGTACTCGATGTGACAGCTCGACCTGACATCATTAGTTTCTTGTTCATTTTTAATTACCTCGATAGGCGGTATCAATTGTGATGTTGCCATTTGCGACCCGACTCACACAGGCGCATATCTTTTTGTTCTCCCCTTTTTCCGCCTCGCTAAAAAAGAAGTCTCGATGGTCGATATCGCCCGTATACTCAAGGATATCCACCTGACACAGTCCGCACTCCCCTTTTTTACAGTCGTACATCACATCAATTTCGGCGGCCTCCATGGCATGCAACAGCGTCTCATTTTCTTTAACCTCTATTTGCTTGTTATATCCGGGAATATTGACCATAAACTTTTGTGGGGCGAACAATCCCGAGGCACCAAAGGTCTCGTACCGAAGGTTTGTATTCTCAAACGGACTTTGCTCCCAAGTCTTTCGCACGGCGTTCATCAGCCCGATTGGCCCACAGAGATACACCTGGGTCCGTTCATCGACCATTTCCAACAGTCGGGCAGTGTCGAACAATCCATCGGCATCACTAAAATGTAGGGTGAGTCGGTATCCCAACAGTTCCTGCAATTCCTGAATAAAGGGCATTTCCTCGCTGGACTGCCCCAAATAGAGCATATTCACCTGTTTTTCAGGACGATGGGCCAATTGTTGGGCCATGCCCACGATGGGCGTGATTCCAATACCTCCGGCAATCAGCAAATAGTTCTTTGCCCCAAAACCAAGCTCAAAATGATTGGTGGGTTGGGAAATCTTGATCTTGCTGCCTTCCTTGAGCCGCCACATATATTGGGAACCGCCCCTACTCTGCGGCAGCCGCTTTACCGCAATTGTATAGGGTGCCTTGGGGTCATAGCTGCCTACTAAAGAATAACTACGGATTTCGGGAATATCATTAATCAGCACAGAAACATCCAAATGCGACCCCACGGTAAACTTTTCCATTCCCTTTTCCGGAGCGATCTGCAATTGCATCACATTGGCCGCCACCTGTTGGGTACGCACCACGGTCGCCTCCATCCATGTGTTTCGGTATCTCATGATGCCTGTTGTTCCTTTTCGACCATTTTATCCGTTATCCTTCGAGCCCACATGGCCCCAGCATCAATGTTCAAGTTATAGAATTCCCGTTCCGGATTATCGTTAATGGCCTGTTGCTGAGCCTCTAAAATATCCTCGTCCTGGGCGAAAATCCTGGACACTCCCTCCCGAAGTTCAATCGTATTGCTTTGGTCCTGGAGGTTATAGTTTCGGGCAAAGGCCCGAAATAATAACAGGTCTGATTGGTGGACGGGGTCATGGTATTCAATACATAGCCATTCACTCCCTGTGAGCGGTTCCCCTCCGGGGCTCCCGTATTCTGTATTGCCACCCCAACATCGATATTCACGGTGCACGGGGCCTGAAACTTGATGACCTGCCAACGGTCTACAAGTCCGTCATAGGTCATTTTCTTGTTCAATTGACTCTTCCAAAACGGCGGTGGGTCAATGCCCTTCATCCATCGGGTGACCGTAGCCGTATGTTCATCGTAGTGCACATCGAATGGGGCCTCGGCCACATTTCGGTCACCAATACTACCGGCATGTACAAAGGTTTCATGGGTAAGGTCATCAAATTATCCACTACCGGACGATAATTGCATTTTACCTCGATCATCTTACCATCCCCGGCCCATTTGGGGTCATCGTTCCAGTGCATATCGGGAATCTTTGATTCATCGGCCAGGGAAGAGTCCCCCATCCATACCCAAATGAATCGGTATTTTTGAACGGCCGGATACGAACGTACACAGGCCGAAGGATTGATCGTTTCCTGGGAGGGCATGTACGAGCAACGTCCGTCACTGTTGTACTCCGGACCGTGGTAACCGCAGACGACGGTATCGTCCCTTAAACTCCCTTTGGACAGGGGCAACAGGCGATGCCAGCAGGCATCCTCCAACACTACCGGAGTACCGTCCTTCTTTCTGTACAGTACCAATTTTTTGTTACAAACGGTACGTGCCAATAATTCATGCTTCAATTCCACGTCCCAGGCCGTCGCATACCATGCATTCATGGGGAACGATTCGTTCATGGTAAAAGTGGTTTTTACGGACATATCCTTTTGTTTTATCAATTTATATTTCGATGACTATTTTTGTTTCGGTTCCTTTCGAGGCCAGTTCCAGTGCCGATTGAAGCTCCGAAAAAGGCATGTATTTTGAAATGATTTGGCCCGGACGGATTGTTTTGGAAGCAATCAATTCCAAAGTTTTTTTGAAATCGGACGGATGGTCATAGATCAGCGAGGGAACGATCCGGATGCCTTCCCGTACCAATTGCAAGGGCTGAAATGAGGCCTTTTCCCCAGCCAAACCTAAAATGACCACTTCTGCACCTCGGGGCGCATTTTCAATGGCCATGCTTACCGTGGCAGCGGCTCCGGCGCATTCAAAAATGGCCATAACCCCGGCCTTTTCCCATTCGGTTTTCAATGGGTTTCCTTCTTCCGGTACGGCTCCCATGGATTGAGCCACCTCTATTTTATCCCGATTAATTTCCGAAACATACACCTTATACCCCAAGGCCAAGGCTACATGGGTCAGCAAGAGTCCGATAGCTCCCGGACCAATGACGGCAATGGCATCGCCCGGTTGTGCCGAACTTATTTTTAGCGCATGTACGCCTGCGGCGGTAGGCTCTATGGTCACTGCATCCGCATCCGAAACCTCAACAGGCACACGCCAGGCAAAATCAGAAGGAACGATCACATATTCCGCAAAGCAACCTTGCTCCGACAAACCGATGGTCCGTTTATTGGGGCAAATATTTCCCCTTCCCCGCTTGCAGTAGGTACAGTGTCCACAAGGAATATTGGGCTCCACCACTACCCGTTCGCCTATCCGGGTTTCGGGGACGTCCTTTCCCACAGCATCTATTTCCCCCAAACCTTCATGACCAATCACTGTGGGAACCGATAGCGGTCGGTGCCCGAGGAACAAATGCACATCGGACCCGCAAATACCTATTTGACGCAATTTTATACGAACGTCACCACTACCCGGTATGGGAATGTCTTGATCACTCTCTTTGAGTGTTTTTGGTATTTCTAGGTATGAGGCGCGCATTGGTATTTAAATTTGCCCAATTGTTGTATTGGGTCTTTCTATTATTTTTTTTCAATAACTGTAATTATTCATTACATGCCGTCACCTCGAGCGCAGTCGAGAGGTCTCTAAATAGTACGTTTTTTAAATGAGGTCTCGACTGCGCTCGACCTGACAAGAAAAGACTATTTATGAATAATTACCAATAGTCCATATTTATCTAATAATACTATTATTTTACAATTCTTCATTCAAATATTCCTATGGCTTTACCATTCCCGTCGATGGAAAAGGAAACCATTTAAACACTTTACTCTACAGGTCCGGGGGCTGGTTTTTTACCACTCTCCACCCAGTTTAAAAGACTTTCAAAGGCCATCCGGGTCTCTTACGGGGTAAATTGGCAATGTGCCTGACCATTGGTATAGTAAACCGTCAGGAATTCCGTCTTCCCCTGATCAATGACCATGTTTTCATAATTGGTGACACCATATGTTGGCGGAATCAATTGATCATATATCGTGTGCATCAACACTACCGGAGTATTGATATTCCCCGTTCTATCATATTTACTGAAAATAACTTCGGGATCTACGGTAGCTGGCAATCGCTCCGCCTTTTGGTTGACTTCCCAATCGTTGGGAAAACCGGAATACACAGTGTTTGTATTATCAAAAGGGTTTCCACCAGCCTTTTGGGCCAAATCCCGCAATACGTTCTCATTAAAGAAAAGGGAAAAAGGGAGGTCCTTAAATTTCAGGTCGAATTTCTTGGCAAAAGCGACTCCTAAAACGGAATCCTTTGCAACAATCGCCTTGGTTATTTCCTGGGCCTTGGAGACCATATTTCGCACATTTTGCGCCTCATAGGGTTTGCTGACATCAAAAATCTCTTTCAATGGGGTAATAACTCCCGGGAACAACCCATTGAAAGTCGCATACATATCGTATTCTTTTCTACACTGTAAATATGGCCTACTGGATAAAGGACATAAGGCCAGTCCCCCATCATAGGCATCCCCAAAATTTTCTAGCATGGCCAAGGTAATACCCCCGCCCATGGAATGGCCTGCCATGATCGTCTGTTTGGGCTCTCCGTATTTTTCAATAAAATACGCCCGGAGGGCCTCCGTATCATCCACCCCTTGCGCCAAGGCAAAACCCTGGTAAGCATAATCCGATGCGGCCACTGCAAAACCTTTCTCTAAAAACAGGCTCATTTTATTCTGAAAATCGGGATCCTCGCTTTGTAGTGGAGAACCCATAAAAGAATACCCATGGGCATACATGACCAAGTTTCCGTTCCAGGGTTCCGGAACAAAAATTTTAAATCCCGCACCGTTCAAATCACCCGATTCGGTTTTTACAGACGTCCGGGCCGTAAGGGAGCCAATGACGAAAAAGAATAATAGTAGTTTTTTCATGGTATTATGAATTTGGTTTTAACCCTAACATTTCAATGGCATTTTCCTTTAGGATAAGAGGTTTTACCTCTTCCCTGAATCCAGCCTCCTCAAAATCATTCATCCATCGTTCCGGAGTGATCAAAGGAAAATCGATCCCAAACAACATTCGTTTTTTTAATAAGGTATTGGCATATTGCACCAGCTGCTTGGGAAAATACTTGGGTAACCACCCACTTAAATCGATATACACATTCGGTTTATGCATGGCTACCGACAAAGCCTCATCTTGCCAAGGCCAACTTGGGTGAGCAATGATGACGGGATTATCGGGAAAGTCGATGGCCACGTCATCCAAGTGCATCGGATTTGAATATTCCAAGCGGAGTCCGCCACCCCCTTTAACACCGGAACCAAAACCGGAATGCCCGGAATGAAACAACATGGGTAGTTTATATTCGGCAATGACCTCATACAAATGGTAAGCCATACGGTCGTTGGGATAAAATCCTTGTACCGTGGGATGGAATTTGAATCCCTTTACTCCATAATTTTCAATAAGCTCACGCGCCTCCCTGGCACCCATACGGCCCTTATGAGGGTCGATACTGGCGAAGGCCAACATGACATCATCATTTTTTAAGGCACATTCGGCCACCTCAATATTGGGTATCCTTTTTTTGCCTACCTCATGTTCCGAATCAATGGTAAACATGACCAAGGCCATATTTTGGTCCCGATAAAAATCCGCGGTCTCCTGCATCGTCGGTCTTTTATCGGACTTGAAATACTTGGCAAAAGCCTCATCCAATTCGGGCCTGTAATCATCATGGGGCTGTTGACAGGATACCTCCGCATGGGTATGCACATCAATCGCCCTTATTTTTTCTATGTCAATCATTTTGTTTCTGACTATGTCACTTCGACTTAAGTTTACCTTGAGCGTAGTCGAAAGGCTCAGTGACCTTTACTTTTACTTTTAACTTACTAAGAAATCCTTTTAGAGGATAGGTAAAAAGTAACCACACCTGCCAAGAATGTCGGTACCGCGAATATCATAAAGGTCGAGGCCATCATAAAGCCCATCCCGATCAACACACCACCCACAGCAGGGCCGATCACACCTCCCAGTCGGCCGATGCCTATCGCCCATCCCAGTCCCGTGGTCCCTAAAATTGGTAGGATACATTCGCGCCGCTACTGCATACAGCCCTACAAAGCCTCCCTGCAAGGTAAAACCTAATAGACCGAATACAAAAAGTAACCAATCCGAACCGATGAACCATCTGAATACCATCATGAGAATTGCTGTCAATATCAAGTACACCGCAATGGTTTTCTTAAGCCCGAATCGGAGGAAAAATACCCCTGGAGAATGATACCACCCCAGGCCCCAACATTAAATACCGTACCGGCATAAATTGCCAAGGACATGGAAAGTCCCGTGGTTTCAGCCATTTTGGGTATCCAACTGGTTAAAAAGTACAGACAGCCAAAGGCCTGGAAAAGGGCAATCCATAATTGTATGGTGGAAATTCTAAACTCATCGTTCAATAACCGTTTCACCGGAATGCCACTAGTTTTGGATTCCCTGGGAGGAAATGCTTCTACGGGCTCAAACCCCATTTTTACTATGGTTTTATTCGCCTTGGCCAGGCCATTGTTGGGTTGCCTATTAAAATAAAAATCAATGGATTCCGACAGGAATATCAAAATCAAGGGGATGGTCACAAAGGATGCCAGCCCTGCCAATTTAAACATCATCTGCCATCCACTGGCCGGCACGACCGATGCGGCCACCAGTCCGGATAAAACAGCGCCCACAGGATATCCCGAAATGACAAAGCTCACCCAAAAATCCCTGGACTTATTAGGAGTGTACTCCGCCGTAAGGGCAGCTGTACTTGCCAACATGCTACCAATTCCAATACCACTGATAAAGCGCAAGGCAATAAGTTGGGTCACCGTTGTGGTCCAAGCCGTCAACATAATGCTGGTACCCATTAGCAGCGCACTCAAGACAATCATTTTTTTCCGTCCCATTTGATCGGCAAACGGGGCCGTAAACAGCGCTCCCAACGTCATTCCCGCCGGACCGGCACTGAACACAATCCCCAGCGCCTCGGGATCAACTTCCCATGATTTGGCGATGGCCGGTGCGCAATAGGAAATGACCAACACGTCCATTCCATCCAAAATGTTCATTAAGAAACAGACCAAAATGGTCCCATACTGCAATTTGGACATTGCAGACGAATCAATCAGTTTTTGTATGTTAGATTCCATTGGTTAGTTTTTGATTTCCAATATTCCAGGGTGCAATTTATCCTCGTAAATCCTCTCCACTATAGCACTTCTATGCTTTAAAAAGGAACGCTGGTTTATCGAACCTTTATCGGTTATTTCCCCTTTATCGATACTTAATTCAAAATCGGCAAAAACGGCACGCTTCACTTTTGTGGAACTGCCCGTGGCCGTTTTGGCAAGTGAATTTAAAAAGTTCTGAAGAAAATCCTTCAGCTCTTGCCGTTTCATTATTTCAGTTAGTTCTAAAGCGTCCACCTTAGCATCCGAAATCAATTCCTTGCATCGATTTACATCAGGTATCAAAATAGCCCCCGGATAATCCTTATCATGACCCGTAATCACGGCATCTCGCACCACCCCGTCACCTTGGGCTATCAGTTTTGCCCGTAAAACACCCACACTTACCCAAGTACCGGAGCTTAATTTAAAATCTTCCGCAATCCGACCGTCGAATAACATGCCGGCGTTTGGATCCTTCTCATCTATGAATTTTAAGGCGTCCCCTGTTTTATAAAATCCCTCTTCATCAAAAGCTTTTACTGTGGCTTCCGGATTTCTCCAATACCCAGGCGTTAGATTGTTCCCTTTAAAACGGGCTTCCAATTTATCCCCGTCGGGCAATAACTTTACCTCCAATCCGGGGACTGGAACGCCCAGCACTCCCGAAGTACTTCCGTATCTCGGTATTGAACATGGCAGACGGACTTGCCTCCGTCATACCTAATCCGGATGAGATTAAAATCTTTTTGCCTGTGGTTTCCAATGCCGGATTTTCCAATCCGTTCCACACATGTTGCGACATACTTGCACCGGCATAGAAAAACATTTTGAGCCTGGAGAAGAACAATTTTCGTAATTCGGCATCTTTCTTCAAAAAAGGAATCAATTCCTCAAAACCTTTAGGTACATTAAAATAAACCGTTGGGGCCAAGTCCCTTAGGTTTTTAACGGTCTTGGCGATACCTTGGGGCGTTGGGTTGCCTTCATCGATATACAAGGTACCCCCGTTGTATAGGGTTAAACCAAAATTGTGATTGCCCCCAAAGGTATGGTTCCAAGGCAACCAATCCATCAATTTCAACCCTCCATCCTTAAAAAATGGAAAAGTCCGGGTAATTTGTTGCCAGTTGGTATTCATGTTACCATGGGTATTGATGACCCCCTTGGGCAATCCCGTAGATCCGGATGTAAATAATATCTTGGCTATGGTCTCTGCATTGACCTTCTGATTTCGGCTTTCAACCGAATCCATTACCGGTGTCTGCAAAGCCCTTTCAAACGATAAATCCGAACCGCTACCATTGGTTACCGCCAAAACAGGGACATGTTTTGCGGTTGCCTCCAAGGCTCCCTGAAATATTGATGTATCATCCACAAAAATTAGACCTGGGGTCAATATGGAAATGCAATGGAATAGCTTCTCATATTTATCCGATTTTAAACTATACGCCGGACTGATGGGCGCATATGGAATCCCCACATG
Source organism: Maribacter litopenaei (assembly GCF_025244665.1). GTDB lineage: Bacteria > Bacteroidota > Bacteroidia > Flavobacteriales > Flavobacteriaceae > Maribacter > Maribacter litopenaei. Next base: position 2,275,743 of record NZ_CP104205.1, read on the forward strand.
CATGGCGGCCAGGGCCAATAATCCGTGCTCCAATCCATTTCCGGACAGGATGGCGATGGGTTTTTCTTCGGAAACATCACACTCCAATAAAAACTGTGCTAGATGCTGCACCTTTTCCCATACCTCCGCGTAGGTCATTTTCAGCCATTCCCCATCCGAACCTCTTTGGGCCAAGAATACGGTATCAGGTGTTTGTTGTGTCCAGTACCGAAGGCTATCGGTAACCCTATCAGGACAAGATTCCAAGGGTATATTGGATTTTAAATAGATGACCCCATTTTCATCTACTCTTTTTTGGATGTCAATGGGTATGGTGGGCACTTCCAAATAATTCATTTCCTCCATCGCTAGGGTGCTCTTGGACCTGGTTCTAGTTTACTTGATAAAAACGAATGATAACGGCATCGGCCAAACGGGCTCCGCTGGCCACTGCAATGACCTTATTAAGCCACTTGTATTTTTCATGGGACGTTTCAAAGGTGGCCGCCGTTCGCATATAATATTCACTTGGGTGCACATTTTCCCCATTTTTCATACGTTCCAGCACCTCCGGTGACGCATGCCGCACCCCTTTGTTCACGATATAAATGAGCGCCCCATCGTCGGTTTGAAGGGTATATTGAGCGACTAAATCTGCCGTGCCATCCTCACGTACCGTTTGCCAGTCGGCACCACCACTCAGGATTTTTCCCTTTAACCTAGGGCCTTCAAAGGTACCCCCCACAATATTGATGATACGTCGGTTGCCGTAGGTAGTAACACCCAATTCTTGGGCCGGTTCCAGGAGGACGTTCTCCTCAAAAAGAAATTCCAAGGTGGGTTCAGGCACCCTGGATTGGGCATTTACTTGTGCCCATGTCCCCATGACTACTGCTATCAAAAAAACACGTATTCCCGTTTTCATGTTCGTATGCTTATTAATTATTTTTCCCCTACTTTTTTTGCGCGGCCTTCCAAAAAGTCACGTAAACGTTGTTTTGCCTCCGGTGCATCTTGCGCTATAGCACCGGCCATTGATTCCATCATAAGACCCACATCATGTCCCCCATCCACAATTCTTGGGAGGATGTTGGTAAGGGCAAAGTTGGTCATTGGAGCGTTTTGGCTGACTTTTTCTGCTAATTCTTCAGCTTTTTCCATACCCTTACCGGTTTCCTCCAAATACTGTGACAATCCTATTTGGTAGCCTTCTTCGGCCATGTAAACGCGTCCGGTCAACATCATATCGGTCATACGTGAAACACCAATCAATTTTGGCAACCGTACAGAACCACCTCCACCCACAAAAATGCCTCGCTGTCCCTCCTGGTAACGCATAAAAAGTGGTCTCTTCAGCTATTCTAATATGGCAGGAACTTGCCAATTCCAATCCCCCACCCACACAGGCTCCGTGCAGTAAGGCAATAACAGGTACACTGCTAAACTGTACCTTATCCATGGCGCTGTGCCATTTCCTTGAATGCAACATACCCTCAATGGCGGTGCTCTCTTTGAGATCTGAAAGGTCCAATCCCGCACAAAAGTGTTTTCCCTCTCCATAGATCAAAATACACTTGGCCTCTTTGGGAATATTGGAAAATATCTCCTCAATCTCGACAATGGTTTCCGTGTTTACAGCATTTCGTTTCTCCGGACGATTAAGTCCTACGTAAAACACCTTGCCCTTAAGTTCCGTCTTTATATTTTTATACTGTTTTGTCATCTATCCTTATTATTTAGCGGTCATTCGTATGGCCCCATCCAAGCGGATGACTTCCCCGTTTAACATTTGATTTTCAATGATTTGTTTCGCCAAGGAGGCGTATTCCTGCGGTCTTCCCAACCTTGATGGGAAGGGGATTTGTTGTCCAAGGGACTCTTTCGCATCTTCCGGCAACTCCTGCAACATTGGAGTTTTAAAGATACCTGGTGCAATGGTCATCACCCGAATTCCAAACCGGGCAAACTCCCGAGCGATGGGCAGCGTCATTGCTACGATACCTCCTTTAGAAGCCGAGTAGGCCGCTTGTCCTATTTGTCCGTCATAGGCCGCCACGGAGGCCGTATTTATGATGACCCCACGTTCCCCGCTTTCCCCAGGTTCGTTTTTCTGTATTTCGTTGGCAGCCAATCGCAATATGTTAAACGTTCCTATCAGATTGACTTCGATTACCTTTGAAAAACTGTTCAGTTCATGGAGGCCTTCCCTTCCTAAAACACGTTGCGCGGGTTCAATGCCAGCACAGCTGATAGCTCCATGGAGCGCGCCGAATTTTTGAATACCTTCTGCTAAAGCACTAATCACGCTTTCTTCATTGGTTACATTGACTTTTTTAAAGTATGCCGAAGGACCCAATTCCTTTACCAGTTGCTGACCTTCCGTCTCCTTAAGATCCAAAAGAATGACGTTGCCTTGATTTTCAATTATCATCCGGGCAACCGCCGCTCCCAAACCCGAGGCACCACCACTGATTAAAAATGTTTTATCCTTTATCTCCATGTAATTTTATTGACAAAAAATTGTTTGGCCAAAATATGCGAAAAGCATATCTAAATATAGTTTTTATCAATTTTCAACGCTAAAATTTATCTATTAATTTATAATTGTAAATTCTGTTTGACTAATCGATAAATTTTTACCATAAAAATTGATGTAAAGTAAAACAAAGAAAGGCTTTTATTTTAGCTAAAATCGATTCAATTTTATGCAAATTCAATCAATCTGAAATTTTTCGATAATCCCCCGGGGTCATTCCAGTATGGGATTTAAAGAATCGGGTAAAATCACTTTGATCCACTTTACCCACGTTAAATGCTATTTCAGCTATGGACAGATCCGTTTGCCGTAGCAGCACCTTGGACTCTAAAATCCGCATGTTGGCTAACAAGGAATGTGCGGATTTTCCCGTGACCGACTTTACACATTTATGCAAATGGTTTTTGGAAATCGATAAATAATCGGCGAACTCCGCCACTGTTTTCTTATCACGAATAAAGCGCTGTAAGGCATCCTTATACTGTTCGGTAATGCGAAGTGCCGCGTTATTTGGGTTAGATTCTAATTCCAATACATCTGTCTGCTTGTTTACTTCTTTCAATAGGGTGGCTAAGTACATGGGTATCAAATCGAACCGATTCGCATCCCCTAGCATATATTCATGCTCCAAAATCTTCAAAAGGTTGGGAAGGGTACCCATGTCCTTAATCTTTACCAAAGGGGCGGCATTGAACCTAAAAAAGGGAAAATCCTTCTCCAGGTTGATCTTTAATATCCCCTCTTGAAAAATGGCGGAATTAAAATGACAATAATATCCGTCGGCATCGGCACTCACATATTCCAAAGAGGTTATTTGATCTGCAGGAAGAAAGTAAAAATGACCGGGCAGGATTTCATACCTATTCAATCCTTTGCTCCTAATGGCCTTTCCTTGGGTCAAAAAAATAAAAAAATTGACCGTCCTTCGATGCGGCAATACCGGTATCTTCAGGTGCTTGGCATACTGTGCGATTTTGGTTATGTGGAATTTATGATACGACGGATAATTGGGCGGCTTCCAACCTTGAAAAAGAAATTCATCAAATTGGGAGGTAGTTAAACTGGGTATTTTGAAGTCCTTTTCGCCCGCCATCCGCTACAATAAAATTTCTGTATCGTCCTTCTTCATTGTAGTTTTGGTCATACTCAACAGGCGCTCCTGCAACCCTTTTAACTGTGGAATTTCATATTCGAAAAAATGCTGCATTGTACTAATCTTAGACTTTAAAAAGTCCGAGTTAGGCTCACTTTGAAGTTTTTCATGAGCCGTGATTCCTTGCTTTATCCATTGCCATGCCACATTTAGGATCCCAAAAACTCCATATACAAATTGGCATCGGCGAGGTATACCTCTGCCGAATGTTCTTTTGTCAACTCTGCCAAATGCTGTGTAATCTCAAATAAATTATCAATTTCCAAGGACAATCTAGCGGCATAAGTTGCCAATTCCTCAAGTTCATGGGCGCGTCCAATATCCAGCATTACCTCTTTGCACCAAAGCTCCAAGCTCTTCCCTTGATCCTTCAAGACTTGTCTTCCTAACAATCCTAACGAATGAATTCCAGTGGTACCTTCGTAAATAGGTAAAATACGTACATCCCTCGCCAATTGTTCCAACGGAAAATCCGAAGTATATCCGTAACCTCCAAATACCTGCAAGGCTTGGTTTACACTGGTGACCCCGTGTTCCGCTCCATAGGTTTTGGCGACGGGGGTCAATAAACGCAACAATCGGGTATACTTTTCCACTTCGCTGCTTTCCGAACTATGTTTTTGCATATCCAAATACAGATAGCATTGAAGTATAAAGGCCAAAGTTCCTTCTATAAATGCTTTTTGGGATAAGAGCATCCGTCGTACGTCCGGGTGGTTGATGACGGCCACGGATTCAGAGGCATCCTTGGATTCGTCCGGATGCCTTCCCTGCTTTCGTTCGTTGGCATACCTCAACGCATGGTAATAGGCCGAGGAGGCGATTCCCGCCCCCATGGAACCCACACTAAGCCTGGCATTGTCCATCATCAGGAACATATGTGACAGCCCTTTGTGGGCCTCCCCTACAAGATAGCCCGTACAAGAATCGTTTGCGCCGAATTCCAAATGCATGGCGGGGGTAGCCTTCTGCCCCATTTTATGATAAATTCCTATGGAGCTCACATCGTTATACTGACCATCGTCCGAAGTAGTCGGTACCAAAAACAAGGAGATACCTTTAGTTCCTTGGGGAGCACCTTCAATCCTTGCCAAAACTAGGTGTAAAATATTCTCCGTAACATCATGGTGGCCGGCAGAAATGAATATTTTACGCGCCCTTGATGTAATAGCTTCCATCGGATTTTGGAATGGCCTTGGTAGTGATATTCGCCAAAGAACTTCCGGATTCCGTTTCCGTCAAGCACATGGTTCCCAACCAATTGCCTGATAATATTTCGGGAAGGTATTTTTTCTTTTGCAGCTCTGTACCAAAAGCGGCAATGACATTGGCCACACCCTTCGCCAAATCGGTATACATAATGTAGCTGTTTGACTTGGTGCATAGCATAAAATCTACGGCAGCGACAATGGTTTTGGGAATCTGAAACCCACCCAAATCTTCCGATAAGGCTCCACCCACAAAACCGGCTTCGGCATAGCTTTTTACAAAATTGTGGATGGACGGATGGACCTTCACCTTTCCATCTACCAACTCGGGTTCATTTCTGTCGGATGCGATGATATCCTCCGGGTTGATTCTATCGGCAAGGTCCGTTGCCGAATCCAAAATCATTTGGAGGCCTTCAGTGTCATACTCCTTGAAAAAAGGTAGGGAATTCAAAGTTTGAACGGAGAGGACATCGAACAATATAAAATCCAAATTTTCCCTTGAAAATGATTTCATAGTCTCTTTTTATTTAGCGAGTTTGGGATTCGGGTAATTATCGGACTGGTCTTCGGCCGTATTATCCATACATACAAAATCCTTTTCCAATAATAGACACAAAGTAATGCCGTTTGAAGTTTTAATCTCCGGACTAAACCCCACCACATCGTTCTTTGGCCAGGCTGCACTTTTATCTCGGTTAAAGTACATGGTAATGGTATCGGCCGAAAAATCCACATCCAATTCCTGCGTACCATTATCCGCCTTAATGGCGTAAGCAAAAGTCCGGTGGGGGAATTCTGTTTCTTCCCTGTAGTATCCGGTTTCCGCCAAGGTCTCCACTTCACTTTTCGTAAGACGGTAGCGTATGGAATTTCCTTTGATTCTTATTTTCATGTGTTCATTTATTCTTCTTTTCAACCAAGCCCTTGGTGAATTCATTTAAGGTCTCTACTTTTTCTTCAAAATCCCCTTTGATGGTCTTTCTGAATTCATTCAGGTTTTTGACCAGATCATCTATATTTTCCGGAATAACATCCTCAAAAAACTGTCGGAGTCTTTTGGCGGTCGTGGGTGATTTTCCATTGGTAGAAATGGCCACCTTCACATTGCCCTTGGTCACGATTCCTCCCATATAAAAGTCACAAAAAGGAGGGTTATCCGCCACGTTCACCAAGATACTGCGCTCCCTACAATCTTGATATACCTGCTCGTTTACCTCAACCTGATCCGTTGTGGCAACGACCATATGTTTCCCTTCCAAATAGCTGGGATTATAATAGCCGGAATGCATGATCACTTGGGCTTGTTGCGCCAATTTTACAGTCTCCTCCCGAAACATGGGTGAGACCATTTCCACTTGTGCATTGGGACTTGATTTCAGCAAAAACGTCAACTTTTCCAAAGCCACATTGCCCCCGCCCACAATCAATATTTTTAGATTGGAAACCTTTAAAAAAATAGGGTATAATTCGTTTCGTTCCATGTACGCTTATATACTAATAATTATGTCAACGCCTTTTCTACCGAGACTCTTAGATATTTGGGATAAGGAGAGTTTCAATGCGGCCTCTTGCCCTTTCTCGGACATTTTGCGCCACGTTTTTTGTAAAATATCCACCACTTTTTCCTCTGAATGCTCCTTGGCAAAGGGCTCAAAGTAATATTCCGAGAAAGACCAAACAAATGACGTCTTCCAAGGTCCGGGTCTCATCATTTCTCTTTAGCTGTTTCTTTTCCAATAAAAATTGAACCTTCTCGATGGTCTCATGGTCATAGCCTACCTCCTCCAATATTTCAGCGGCCTTTTCCGCATGGAACTTTTTAAGCTCCTGTCGCCATTTTAAATATCCCACTCGATTCATTTCGTAGGACTCCCTGGGAATTTCCCACCTACGAATGTGTTGGGCCCTTGCCGTTAATCGTAAGACTTCGGAGGCATTTGGGGCAAAGTCATTAAGCTTGTCCGTCATACGCATCGCATACAATACTTCCTTGGGATACTCCCTTCCCATAAATACCTCGGTATTCGGGTCCTTTGAGTTTGCAAGATCAAAAAGCTCAAACGCCTTTGATAATTTGTCTGAAGTGGCCATGAATACAATTTTAAACTAAGATACAATATTGAAAGGACCCTTGCAGGCCTTTTGATTAAGCACCTACGGATTGACTTCCTCATCGACTGAATTCAAGATAGTTAATTAACCAATTATCTTCGTTTTGTTATTATAATTTTCGTTTATTTGTGTTTTACCTATGTTTTATTTCTCTATTTAGGGTTTATGTTAGCTAATCAAAGAAAATCTAAAATTTTGGACATCCTTAAAGAGGATGGATCTGCCAAAGTGGCCGCGCTTTCCAAAATTTTTAAGGTGACCGAGGTAACGATCAGGCAAGATTTGGAAAAACTGGAGGAAGAAGGATTGATCGTACGGGAACATGGTGGCGCCTATTTAAAGGATATGGCCGATCAATCGGGTAATTTGATTTTGGCCAATCAGGACAATCTCGACCTTAAAGAAGCGATCGCCCAAAAATGTATCGATTTTATAGAAAGTGGTGACACAATCATTCTCGGATTCAGGAAGCACCACTACGGAAATTGCCAAAAAACTCATGGGCTATAAAAACCTGACCGTCATCACCAATGCCCTGAATATAGCATTGCTGCTGGGAACGGAACCTGGCATAGAAGTTATCATGACCGGTGGAGAGTTCAAGCCCCCTACCCTGTCCTTGACCGGCCGGAAGGCGGCCGATTTTTTCGAGGGACTCAACGTGCAAAAATTGTTTTTGGCGACGGCGGGGATTTCCTTGAAATCGGGTTTGACCTATCCCAGCCTCAGTGATCTTGTCGTAAAAAAAGCCATGATCAATGCCGCGGATATTACCTATTTGGTAGCGGACCACACAAAATTTGGTAAAAATGCCTTGGCAAGTTTGGGGGCACTATCCCTAATCGATTATATCATTACCGATGCCGGTATCAAGAAAAAGGACAAGGAAGTCCTGATAGAGAACGAAATAGAAGTAATTACAGCATAAAACTAAACATAAAAAACACGCATGTCAAAAGCCAATTTACCCATAGGAATCATCATAGGAAATCGGGATTTTTTTCCGGACAGTCTTGTGGAAAAAGCCGTGAACCGAAATTCGGAGGTATTTAAAAAACTAAACCTCACTCCTATTTTATTGGAAATTACCGATACCAAATTGGGCGGTGTAGAGGTCTATAAGGACTCACAGAAATGTGCCGACCTGTTCAAAAAGCACAGGGATGAAATTGGAGGTATTCTGGTTTTATTACCCAATTTTGGGGATGAAAGAGGGGTGGCCGATACTTTAAAATTAGCCAACCTAAATGTACCGGTCTTGGTACAGGCCTATCCTGATGAACTTTCCAAAATGAACGTTGTAAACAGACGTGATTCTTGGTGCGGGAAAATATCGGTCTGCAACAACCTGTATCAATATGGTATAAAATACTCGCTAACGAGTGGGCATGTAATGTCCCCTGCCGAGGAAGCCTTCCAAAAAGACCTTTTGGATTTTGTAGCGGTTTGTAGGGTGGTCAAAGGATTACGGAATGTTCGTATTGGTGCCGTGGGTGCCCGTCCAGGAGCCTTTAACACGGTGCGCTATTCTGAAAAGATACTTCAAAGAAACGGTATTACGGTAACCACGGTGCACCTATCCGAAATACTGGGTAAGGCGGATAAATTGACGAAGGACGATGCTGCCGTAAAACAACATCCGGAAGCTATCAATTCATATGCCCCTAAGGGAAAAACACCGGATGCGGCCATGATCCAAATGGCCAAGTTGGATGTGATTCCTCAATCAGTTCGTAGAGGAGTACGCCTTGGATGCTACCGCCATACAATGTTGGACATCGCTACAGCAGAATTTTGGCTGTAACGTATGTACCAGCATGAGTATTATGAGCGAAAACATGCTTCCTTCGGCGTGCGAGGTGGACGTTACCGGAACTTTGAGCATGTATGCCATGCAACTGGCATCCGGCGCTCCAAGTGCCTTGGTGGATTGGAACAACAATTATGCGGATGACCCCAATAAATGTGTGTTGTTCCATTGTGGCAACTGGGCCAAATCCTTCCTACCGGATATTGAAATCAGCAATGCCCCAATTCTAGGGAATTCTGTTGGGGTGGAAAACACGTATGGCGCATTAGACGGAAGAACCCCGGCCAATCCTTTGACCTATGGAAGAATCAGTACTGACGACCCCAAGGGAATTATAAAGGCCTATATTGGGGAGGGCGAACTTACGGACGACCCTCTGAAAACCTTTGGCAACAGGGCCGTTGCCAAGATAAACGACCTTCAAGGATTGATGAACTACGTCTGCAGAAACGGATTTGAACATCATGTGGTCATGAATGCTTCCAAAACCGGAGCGGTATTGGAAGAAGCCTTGGGCAACTATATGGGTTGGGAAGTTTACAACCACAAATAACAGCGTATGACGGACAAAGAATTAAAATTAAAATCGGTATACATACGAAAGACGCTTTTAAAGTATATCTATAAAGCGAAAGCCGGCCATACGGGCGGGAGTCTTTCCTGTACCGATATATTAAATATATTATATAACCGCGTGTTAAACGTCGACCCTAAAGATTTTAAGAATCCAAACCGTGATCGATATATCCAAAGTAAAGGCCATTGTGTAGAGGCCCTATTTGTGACCTTGGCGGATCGTGGCTTTTTTCCAATGTCTGATTTGGAGGAGTTATGCAGCTATCAGTCGCATTATATAGGCCACCCCACCAAAAAGGTTCATGGTGTGGAGCAAAACACGGGTGCCTTAGGACACGGACTTCCTATTTGCGTAGGCGAGGCCATCGCCGCCAAGTTAGATGAAAAATCGCATCGTATCTTCACCCTCATGGGAGACGGCGAATTGCCCGAGGGTTCCAACTGGGAAGCTTTTTTGGCGGCCGCACATTATAAACTGGACAACCTCTACGCTATCTTAGACTATAATAAGCAGCAGATTACTGGATCCAACCAAGAAGTTATGAATACGGATTCCGTAAAGGACAAATTGGAAGCCTTTGGCTGATCCGTTCAAGAGGTAGACGGGCATGATGTACTGGCCTTGGAAAAAGTACTGAACAACTAGTCCTTTTGAAAAAGGAAAGCCAAATTTCATTATCGCACACACGATTAAGGGAAAAGGAATTAGCTATATGGAAGGTAACCTGAAATGGCACCATGGGGTTCCAAGTCCTGAACAATATGAGTTGGCCCAAAACGAATTGGACGAAGCAGAGGCATTAATCTAGAGACACATGGAGTTAGACAAAATAGAGGAAAAAGATTTAAAAATGGGCATTGCCAATCAGGTCGCTTTTTCGGAGACCTTACAGGATTTGGCAAAGACCGATACCGATGTCGTTGTGGTGACCAGTGACTCCCGAGGTTCCGGGAAATTGGTGCCTTTTGCCGAAAAATTCCCAAAACAGATAGTTGAAGTAGGTATTGCCGAACAGAATCTGGTAGGTGTTGCCGCTGGACTCGCATCCGCAGGAAAAAAGCTTTTGCAGTTTCCCCTGCTTGTTTCTTAAGTGCCAGGGCACTGGAACAGATCAAGAATGATGTCTGTTATTCCGATAATCCCGTAAAATTGGTTGCCATCAGTGCGGGAGTGAGCTATGGAGCCTTGGGAACCACTCATCACAGTTTGCATGATTTTGCTGCGCTACGTGCGATTAATAATATTACCATAGTCGCCCCGGCAGATAACTTTGAAACCGAGCAGGCGGTAAAAGCAGCTATTGCCCATGAAAAACCACTTTATTTAAGGTTCGGAAAAAAAGATATGCCCTACTTGGGAGATTCCGATAAAACCTTTGCCTTTGGTAAAGGAAGAATCGTTCGGGAAGGGACGGATTTGGCCATTATTGCGAACGGTGAAACGGTATATCCAGCATGGTTGGCAGCAAAAAAGTTGGAAGAAGTACTCGGCATACAAACTACCGTTGTAAGTATGCATACCATAAAACCATTGGATACCGAATTATTGGAGCAATTAGCCAAAAATGGGCGTCCGATTATTACTGTAGAAGAACATATGGTATATGGGGGCTTGGGAGAGGCATGTGCCTCCCATTTGTTTCAAAAGGGCTACCATAATCCATTTAAAATTATGGCCATTCCTGATGAATATACGGTGACAGGTTCACAAGGTGAAATCTTTAATCATTATGGTATTTCCAAAGAAGGTATCTATGAGGTTGCAAAAAATCTACTAAAAAACTAATCTGTCAAAATGAAACTGCTACCTCGTAAACTTTACTTGACACTGTTAATCCCGCTTTTGCTATTACTATTAACTGTAAGATGCAGGGAGACCAATACCGATGGCCCTAAAAAAGTGGCGGTAGTCATATCTACCTTAAATAACCCTTGGTTTGTGGTGTTGGGAGAATCGGCTGCAGAGCGTGCAAGGGAATTGGGGTATGAGGCTACAATTTTTGACTCGCAAAACAATACCTCCAAAGAGGCTGAACACTTTGAAAATTTAATTGCCACAGGTTTTGATGCCATTTTATTCAATCCGACCGACTCTGAAGGTTCCGTTTCAAATGTGAAGCGAGCAAAAGAGGCGGGCATACCTACTTTTTGTATGGACCGTGAAATCAATTCTTTGGAAGTGGCCACTTCACAAATAACTTCGGATAATTTCACGGGGTGTGTGGAACTGGGAGAATATTTTGTACGAAAACTGAGCAAAAAAGGAAAGTATGTGGAATTATTGGGACTGGTCGGCGACAACAATACCTGGAACCGTTCCAAAGGCTTTCACAGTGTTGTAGACCATTTTCCCGAGTTGGAAATGGTAGCCCAACAAAGTGCAGATTTTGACCGAAGCAAGGCCATGGAGGTGCTGGAATCCATTATGCAATCCAATCCGGATATCGATGCCGTCTTTTGTGGTAACGATGCCATGGCGATGGGAGCCTACCAGGCATTGGTCGCGTCGGGCAAGGCGGATAGCGTGATGGTTTTCGGGTTTGATGGGGCAAAGGATGTCATGGATGCGATAAAGGATAAAAAAATAGAGGCCACTGCCATGCAGTCACCCAAGCAGATGGCCAGGACAGCGGCCGAGCTAGCGAATGAATACCTCAATGGAGCCCGCAATTTCAGCAAAAAAACACCCTTACAGGTGAAAGTGGTCACACAGGAAAATATCGATGCATTCGGCGCATACGGATCAACAAACTGATGATGGGAAAACTTCTAAAATATAGTATCATAACGATTATCATCCTGATTGCAGGATACAATTCGGTCACCCTATCCCCTTTGGACGAGGTCAAAAAATCACAGAATGATGCCGTTTTCAATGCCCGTGCCTATGCGGAGAACTTTATATCCAACGATGTCACCTCCCTTCCGGCCACAGAGGTTACGGAGTTCCTTTCACAAATTTCCGAGGACCTTGACGGGTACACCGAACAATACGGTAAGCGCCTTGGCATCAGCGATGCTTATAATTTTATACTTCAAGGAACCGGTACCGTGTCCTCTATGGAAGAAGAGTACGTAAACTTAATCCTAGAAAATGAAAAGTCGATACACATTGCCACCGATTTTATTTTTGGCAATGCCATTCGAGACGGCAGTGCCATGGCCGATATTGGGGATTATCAAAATACCATGGACTTTAATTCCATTTCCGTGGAACTGAACAACATCGTACGGGAAGAGATTATTCCTCCCTTCATGAAGAAAGCAAAGGTTGGTGATGAAGTCCTCTTTAAAGGGGCTGTAACGGTAGATGTCACGGATCCTCAATCGGATAGCCTAAAAATAATACCGCTACTTCTAAAAATCAACGAGTAATTGGAAAACAGGCCGGACATCCTATTTGAAGCGAAGAACATTACCAAAACATTTGGTGGGGTGACGGCATTGGACGCTGTCAATCTCGAGGTGCATCGGGGTAAAGTAAATGTCATCGTTGGGGAAAACGGGGCCGGTAAATCCACCTTGATGAAGATTCTATCGGGGGTCTACCCGGATTATGAAGGTACCCTGATATTGGACCATGAGGAGGTACATTTCAATAATCCAAAAGATGCCATGGCCAGGGGCATTGCGATTATTCATCAAGAGCTCAACCTTATCCCCTATTTGACCATAGCCCAAAATATATTTTTGGGCAGGGAAATCAAAAATTCCTATGGGCTATTGGATTCCAGGGCCATGAACGAAAAAACGAAGGAGCTATTGACACGTCTTGACTGTCATCTACACCCAAGAACCTTGGTTTCAAAATTACGGGTGGGAGAGCAACAAATGGTAGAAATCGCCAAGGCCCTATTGGAAAAGGCCCGGGTGCTGATCATGGACGAACCAACGTCGGCAATCTCCGATTCCGAAGTGGCATCCTTGTTCAAAATCATAAAAAATCTTCAAAACCAAGGGGTCGCCATCCTATATATTTCACATAAGTTAGATGAACTTTTCGCCATCGCCGACCGATTTATTGGCCTTAGGGATGGAAAAATGGTGGGAACCATAGAAGATGCTTCCACGGCAAAAAAAGAAGATTTGATACGGCTTATGGTAGGCCGGGATATCAAAAATGTATTTGAAAAAGAAAAAACAGCACTAGGGGACGAAATATTTCGTGCGGAAAATATGAGCTTACCCCGTTTTAATAATCCATCGGAATATATTTTTAAGGACATCAGCTTTACAGTAAAAAAAGGGGAAGTACTGGGTATTTTTGGGCTTATGGGTGCTGGAAGGATCGAGCTATTAGAGACCCTATTCGGACTACATGCCAAAACGATGTCCGGTAATATTTACGTGGACAAAGTACTTGTGAACATCCGCAACGTGATGGATGCCATTAAGGTAGGTATGGGTCCGGTACCGGAGGACCGAAAGCAGGACGGTTTAGTGTTACCGATGGAAATTTTTAAAAATGTAAGTATGGCAAGTATTGCCAGCGTGGTAAAAAACGGTTTCCTTCATGAGAAATCTGAAGCCGATCTATCCAAAAAATACATCGAATGGTTAAAAATCAAAACCCTTTCGGAAAAACAGCTTTCCAAAAACCTGAGTGGCGGCAACCAGCAAAAAGTCGTACTGGCCAAGTGGTTGGCCACAAATCCGAAGGTACTCTTCTTGGACGAACCAACCCGAGGCATCGACGTAAATGCCAAAAACGAAATTTACCATCTAATAAACAACTTGGCGAAGGAAGGGCTGGGAATCATAGTAGTATCCTCTGAACTACCCGAAATAATGGCCATCTCTGACCGGATTCTGGTGTTGAGCGATGCCCGGATCAATGGTGAATTCCATCAAAAAACAGCCAAAGAAGAAGACATCATGCAGGCCGCAATTTTATAAAAATACAACCGACCAAAATGACCGATATTAAAAGTACCTTATTAAAGTTCCAATCCATAATAGCCTTGTTGGTGCTGTGTGTAGTCCTTACCCTATTATCCGATAAGTTTTTGACACCGAGAGAACGGATGGAATATCATGCGTCAGATTTCAATCAACGTTTGCATATCCGTCGGAATGACATTGGTGATACTCACCAAGGGCATTGACCTTTCGGTAGGTTCCATGCTGGCCTTTGCAGGAGCGGTAACAGCGGGACTCTTAAAGTTCGGTATCGAAATTCCATCGGTAAATACCTTTGTCGGTTTCACCGTTTTTGGGGCTATATTGGCCGGGCTGCTAGTCGGTGGTGCCTTGGGAACTTTTAACGGTTGGATGATTACCAAGTTCAAAGTACCTCCGTTCGTGGCTACTTTGGCCATGTTGACCATCGCCCGAGGGGCCACCATGTTATGGACGGGAGGATTTCCTATTACGGGATTGGGGGATAGTTTTGCATTCATTGGCACGGGATGGTTTTTAGGCATACCGATGCCTGTTTGGATCATGGCAATTGTAGTAGCTTTTGCCATCATACTAACCAAGAAAACGGTCTTTGGCAGGCATATTTACGCCATAGGTGGTAACGAAAGTGCCGCCCGATTATCGGGTATCAATATCAAAAAAGTAAAGATTTGGGTATATGCCATTGCCGGAATATTGGCAGCTGTTGGAGGTATCATCCTTACTTCTCGGCTCGATTCCGCCCAACCAAATGCCGGTATGAGCTATGAATTGGATTCTATAGCCGCGGTAGTTATTGGAGGTACTTCCTTGTCCGGGGGGCGTGGTTCCATCATGGGTACTGTACAGGGTGCGCTTATTATAGGGGTATTGAACAGTGGTCGCAGTCCTTTTGAACGTGTCCCCTTTCTCGGCAGCAGATAATTAAAGGGTTTGTAATCTTAATCGCCGTTATTTTAGATAGAATCAACCATCCGAACGAAGAATAAGCATGGATCAAAAGCCCAAAACCTATATTTTAGCCATTGACCAAGGTACCAGTAGTACCAAGGCGATCATTTTTGACAACAAAGGTAAGGTGGTAAAGAAAGCCTCGGCCCCACTTCCAACGAATTATAGGTCGGATGGATTTGTAGAGCAAAATCCACAGGATATATTAACCAGTGTAAAAAATGCTTGTAGTGCATGTTTAACCGATTTTGATATTCAAAATCTAAGCACTATTGGAATCAGTAATCAACGGGAGACCTTTGTATTATGGGACAGCCATGGAAAACCCGTATATCCGGCCATCGTTTGGGCCTGTAAACGATCTGTGGACATATGTGGAAAGATTCAGGACCAAAGCGATTGGCTGAACGAAAAAACGGGTCTTGTGGTTGACCCTTATTTTTCAGGCACCAAACTCCTATGGCTTTTGGAAAACGACCCCTTGATTTCGGAGCGCATAAAAAATGGGGAATTATTTTTTGGAACGGTAGACACATGGCTATTGTATCATCTAACAAACGGTACATCCTATTATACGGACCATAGCAATGCCTCCGAACCCTTTTTTTTAATTTGAATGATTTGGCCTGGGACGAGGATATTCTTCAAAAATGGGGACTAAACAATCTTCAACTGCCCGAAATAAAACCGTCCTCCGATCAATTCGGAGAAACTTCGCTATTTGGTCTATTGGATGACAAAGTGGCCATATCGTCCATGATCGGTGATTCCCATGCGGCTATGTTTGGGGAGGCCTGCTTTCAAACAGGAAGTACCAAAATGACCTTGGGTACGGGTTCTTCCTTGTTAATGCACATTGGACAGATGCCCAGGAAGTCGGCTCAAGGTCTTTTAAGCACCATTGGATGGAGCACCCAAAACGAAGTTGCCTATGCCTGGGAAGGTGCCATTGTCGCCTGTGGTTCCATGATAGAATGGTTAAAGTCCATGGGTATATTGACATCTGCCCAGGCATCAGCGGACATTGCCGAATCGATTACTATCCCCTCCGAAGTATATTTGGTTCCCGCATTCAGTGGTCTCGGGAGCCCCCTTTTGGCAAATGGATAGAAAAGCATCCCTTCATGGGCTTACTTTTGGGACTACAAAGGGCCATTTAGTACGGGCCACTTTGGAAAGTATCTGCTTTCAGGTCAAAGCTGTAATCCATGCCATGGAGCAGGACTTACAACAGCCTATGCCCCAAATTGCCATGCACGGAGGGCTATCTAAAAACACCTTTGTCCAAAATGGTCTCGGCAAGTTTAATCGATGCTGAAATCAAGGTTCAGGACAATGCCGACATATCTGCCCAAGGGGCCGCCTTTTTGGCCGGTTTGACCATGGGTATTTTTAGGGATCTAGACCATATAAGTTCCCTGATAAGTTCCAACACCTTGGAAAAAAAGCAAAAATCTAACTGGGAACCAAAATATCAATATTGGAGCAACCTAATAATTCAAAAAAACAACCGATGAAATGAGCCAAAATAAATCTTGACAATCAACGTGATGCTTATTGGCTAATTACATCTGACCTTTGGAAAAAATAAAAATTAACAGATGAAAAATTTTCTTTTACTACTCCTTACAGCAGTATCAATCTCCACAAGTGTGGCGCAAGAAACAATGAAAAGGACCATTGTCACCACTGATGGAGAAATTGACGACGTAGATACCTTTATCAGGTACCTCCTCTACTCCAATGAGTTTGAAACCCAAGGATTGGTGTATTCCAGCTCCATGTGGCATTGGAAAGGTGATGGCAGAGGCACCAAATTTACCTCG
Organism: Maribacter litopenaei; assembly: GCF_025244665.1. GTDB lineage: Bacteria > Bacteroidota > Bacteroidia > Flavobacteriales > Flavobacteriaceae > Maribacter > Maribacter litopenaei. The sequence continues at coordinate 2,292,796 of NZ_CP104205.1, forward strand.
GAAATGGAAATGACCAAAAGAATTTATGGGGAGAACATTAACGATTTACGATGGCCAGGAACCCAATGGATACAGGAGTTACTGGCGGAATATGCCATCGTATATCCAAACCTACTCCTTCATGATGAAAATTATCCATCTCCTCAAGAATTATTGGGTTTGGTACGCATCGGTAATATCGATTTTGAGGGGGATATGGCCAAACGTACTGAGGGTTCTGAACTTATCAAAGAAAAATTATTAGACGGTGATGACCGTGACCTGTTCCTACAGGCATGGGGAGGGACCAATACCATTGCAAGGGCCTTGAAATCCATTGAGGAAGATTATAAAGACACCCAGGACTGGCAAGATATCAAAGAGAAAGTTTCTAAAAAGGCCATTATCTATACCATTATGAATCAAGATGCCACCTACAAAAACTATATAGGATCCAATTGGCCGGAAATCAGGGTTTTCTACAACGCCAATCAATTACGGTGTTTTGCCTACCCTTGGAAACGTGTGGTTCCAAAAAGCCAACAACCCTTTTTGGAAGGGAGTTTTATGGGTGCCAATATTATCAACGACCATGGGCCGCTCCTAAAAAAATACTATTCCTATGGGGATGGACAAAAACAAGAGGGCGACCCCAATCATTTTGAGGGCGATATCACTAAAATTGTCAACACGGAACGTGGGAGTTTCTCCAAATATGATTTTATATCGGAAGGCGACAGTCCCGCATTTTTACATTTAGTGGATGTAGGATTGAACAACTACGAAGACCCCTCGAGAGGTGGTTGGAGCGGTCGCTTTGTGCTTTCTTCGGAAAACCCATTTCGGTATGAAGATGGGGATAAGGCAGCGGACCTTAACCCTGAAAGTGGGGAAATGGACAAAAGCTACCCCCGGACACGTTGGATAAAGGCCATGCAATTGGATTTTGCCGCTAGGGCGGATTGGTGCGTACTCCCTTTTGAAGAAGCCAACCACGCCCCTAAAATTGAGGTAGCGGAAGGTACAAGTATAGATGTTGATCCTGGTGAAACCGTAACCCTAAAACTTTCGGCCACAGATATAGATCATCATCCCGTTGTCCTGAAGGCCTGGTGTTATGACGAAGCAGGTGACGGCCATGCCGAGGTTAAAGTGGAGAACGCTATCGCTACCGTACAAATACCCAAAACGGCAAAAAAAGGGAATCAATTTCACATTGTTATAGAAGGGACAGATACGGGTTTTCCAGCATTAACAAGGTACAAAAGGGTTATCCTGAAAATTAAATAAGGATCTACTCTCATTACATCCATATTGGATTTAGATTAATAAACCGGTAAAAAAATAAAATTGGTATAATAACCCGTAATCTAGGTATCGTAGATATTTCCATTACCTTTAACTTTATGATACCGAAATACTTAAGCATGTTCTTTAAAAGACTCTCAAAGAAATTACCGCTATTGCTTTTCTTACTATCTCTTTATTTTTCAGGAACTTCACAAATAAGCCCTCCAGTGGAAAATGGAAGAAAGGAGGCTCCGGGTCAAGATCCGGCTTTTAAATCACAGACCCGGGTGCCATCTATAAATACAAAGACTCCTTTTTCCCTGGAGGTTATTACCGATGAATTGACCTATCCCTGGGGAATGGACTTTTTGCCCAATGGGGATATGATAGTAAGTGAAAAGCCAGGTGCCATTAGAATTGTATCCCCACAAGGAAAGGTACGTGACCCCTTAGAAGGTGTCCCAAAAGTACGATATCAAGGTTCCGGAGGTATGTACGATTTAAAACTGGATCCTAATTTTAAGACGTCTAGACTTGTATTTTGATCCTATGTGACCACCTCTGAAGGAGAAGCCATGAATTGTGTTGCCTCCGGTCGGCTATCAAAAGATCAGACCAAATTAGAGAATGTTAAGGTTATTTATAACATCGCCCCTACAAATGGAGGCAGATTTCATTTTGGCTCAAGAATGTTGTTCGATGAAGAAGACATGTTATTGGTCACTTTTGGAGACCGATTCATGTCTCGGGCGCAAGGAAGTACAAGAATTGAACTCGGCCTTGGGAAAAATCATCCGAATTGACATCAACGGAAAACCGGCAACGAACAATCCTTTTGGTGAAAGAGAAAATACACTCTCAGAAATTTGATCCATAGGCCATAGAAACCCGCAGGGATTGGCCTTTCATCCTGAAACGGGCGATTTGTGGGAGTCTGAACACGATCCAAGAGGCGGGGATGAAATAAACATCATCAAAAAAGGGAGCAATTACGGATGGCCAATAATTTCATATGGGGTAGAGTACCGTGGCGGTGGTGTCAATGGAACGGGGCTCACCCAAAAAAACGGCATGGAACAGCCGGTATATTACTATGATCCCGCTACGGCACCCAGTGGTATGACCTTTTATAGCGGCAAACTTATAAATGAATGGAAAAATAACTTGTTTGTCGCCATGTTAAAAGGTATGCATATTAGCCGACTCGTCATTGACGACAAAACCGGTAAAATTCAATTTGAAGAACGTCTACTTACTGCTGAGAACCAACGCTTCAGGCATATAACGGAAGGACCTGATGGTGCTTTGTACATACTCACAGATGCCGAAAAGGGTCGTTTGTACCGAATAAAATAAGGAACTAATATTTTTAACCCTTTTATCCTTAATCAAAGTCTTCCAAAGTTTGAATATCTTACTGTTTCATTTGATTCCCACTATTTATACTAACGGTAGCCACGTATTTTTGCCCATAAGAAATGACAGATAAATTTATGGCGCGTACCAAAAAGGTTGGGGTAGGGAATTTCATGTGGGGTACGCTGGCAGCCCTTATGGCCATTACCTCTCTATCTACGGATATTTATCTTCCGGCCATGCCTCAGATGATGAAAGACCTTCAGGGAGATATTGAACTAACCATTACCGGTTTTTTAGTCGGTTTTTCTATAGGTCAATTATTTTGGGGGCCAATAAGTGACAGATACGGTAGAAAAATTCCGATGACCATAGGACTTCTGCTTTTTATTTTAGGTTCTATAGGCTGTGCCTTGTCTTCCACAATTGTAGAAATCGTATTATTCAGGGTTTTTCAGGCCTTTGGGGCCTGTGTTGGGCCTATGCTTTCCAGAGCCATGGTGCGAGATACATTGGAAAAGACCAAAGCCGCCGAAATGCTTTCCACATTAATGACTTTGATGGCCATTGCCCCTATTATTGGTCCATTAATAGGTGGTCAATTATTAAAATTCACGACTTGGCATAGCATATTCTCGCTTTTGGCACTTATTGGCTTTTTGATGTTAGTTGCATCGATCCGACTCCCGGAAACACTTCCCAACAAAAAAAGAAATGGCACATCTTTATGGGAGGCTTTTAAAAAGTATAAAATACTTTTTCGAAAAAGGGATTTTATGGTCTACACCCTATGTGTAACCTTTTACTATGTTACCGTTTATGCCTTTGTAGCCGGTTCGCCCCTGGTGTATATTAATTTCTTTGGACTGAGCCCGGAAGATTATGGTTGGCTGTTCGCGGTAAATATCGTAGGAATTGCCACATTGAGTTTTATAAACCGATATTTAGTGAGGCGTTACACGTTGGACAACCTATTAAAAACGAGCACCTCGATTTCTATGTTAGCAGGGCTACTGTTAATAACCATGGCCTATACGGGATTTGGGGGATTGTGGAGTATTGCAATTTCCGTATTTTTTGTTCTTAGTATGAATGGGGTAATCGCTGCCTGTTCGACAGCATCGGCGCTAGATAAAGTTCCTGATATGGCCGGGGCAGGATCAGCTTTGCTGGGAGCGCTGCAGTATGGCAGTGGTATAGTTTCTACCTTGCTTTTGGCCTTTTTTGGTAATGGAACTGGCAACCCATGGATCATGAGTTGGATTATGGCCATATTTACTATGTTAGCTACTACAATGGCTTTCCTTCCAAAACGTAGATCGAAAATTTGAAATAAATTATTTTACCATTGGTAGCCTTATATAGTTAACTAATAAAGAATATACTAAAAGAGGCATATTGCCGTTTTTCTATAAATAATTTCCTACAAATCCCCCGGAAATATGATTTTTTTTAGAATTGTTCCAAGGATACGAATGTCGAATTTTGTCAGGCTTATCCTCCTATTTGCGAGTTTGGTTATGAATGGACAAACCGTAAAGGAACTTCAATTTTTACTTACCCAACAGGAGCTCACTTCAAAGGAAAGAGTTGAAATTCTTTATACACTAAGCAGGGAGCTGACCTATGTAGATACGATAAAATCCCTTGAATATGCAGAAGAAGCGTTACAGTTATCCACAGAGTTGAAAGACGAAAATGGCATAGCATACAGTTATAGAATATTGTCAAGTATTTATGCAATAAATGACAATTACTTCATGAGCATGGAATATATCCACAAGGCCTTGGATATTTTTGAAAAACGCTCTGATTTGGAAGGTATGGCAAACTGTTACATCTCCATGGGGCATATTTATCGCAGTCTTAACAACCGCAGACAAGAAATAAACTATCACAAAAAATCATTCGATATTTTCAACGATTTAGACATCACGGAAAGGATAGGCGTAACAGCCCACAACCTAGGAGAAAGCTATTACAATAATAAGGAGTTTATTAAAGCTGAAAATTTAACCCGTTATGCCATTAATATTAACGATTCCATACTTAACCTACCCGTGCTTTCCAGTTGCTATAAAGTCATGGGGCTCATAAAGCAAAAAGAAAATCAGGTTGACTCTGCCAAATACTATTTTAAAAGTGTACTTAATATTTCTGAGGAACTTGGTAAAAATTCACAGAAAGTAGCAACTGTCGAAGCTATGATGCAACTAGCTACAATGGCCAAAACGGAAGGTGATTTAAATCTCCAATTTAATTACTTGGAAAAAACGGAGGCATTTTGCTCGAAATTTAATTTGGATCAGTCGCTTTTAAGGGTTTACCGAGATTTGCAGACCTTCTATTTGGACCAAAATAATCCGGAAAAAGTTAAATATTATTTCGGTGCCAACAATGAACTTGCCGGGTCGATTCAAACAATTCAACTTGAAGACAGAAATAGATTGACGGAAAGTATGACATCAATACATAGGTTGAATACGGTGACAGAGGCTTTGGAAAAAGAAAATGCAGCCCAAGCTTCGACCATACTTTATAGAAATATCAGCTTAATTATTATTGCCCTTTTTCTTGTTGCTTTGTTTTTTGTATTGAGGAAGTTAAAGCACATCAACAAAGAACTCTTATTCCAAAACGATACCATTCAAAAGCAAAAAGAAGAGCTACAGGAACTTAACGCCACTAAAAATAAGTTCTTTAGCATCGTGGCTCACGATTTAAGAAGCCCTTTAGCTTCCTTAAAATCCTTTAGCACAGTTTTAGTGGACTATATCGATTTATTGAGTAAGGATGAAATATTTCATATGGGTAAACAACTGAATGATTCTGTCGACAACACTTTAAAAATGGCAGATAATTTAATCGTCCGGGCTAAATGCCAAATGAATGTCATTGAAGATCTCAGGGAGTTAATTTCTGTAAAGCAAATAGTTGAGGAAGTAACAAGAATTTTTGAAGGTATAGCTGCTAACAAAGATGTTGTTTTGCAAACCTCAATAATGGGTAACCCCGAATTTATGGGAGATAAAAATCAAATTGAGTTCGTTGTTCGAAATTTGGTTAACAATGCTATAAAGTTCACCCCTAAAAATGGAATCGTGAATATATCCGTTACCCGGACAAGTAGAGATATTAAAATCCAAGTTTCCGATACTGGTATAGGGATGTCACCGAATTTAGAAAACAGTTATTTTCGGTTCAAAAACCAAAAGGAAGCAATGGTACGGAAGGTGAAAAGGGAAGTGGACTTGGTTTAGTTCTTAGCTCGGAATTCATAAAAAGAAACCAAGGCGAAATCCATGTAGATAGTATGGAGGAAAAAGGTACTACTATTACAGTTACTTTTTCAGGAAATCAAAGCGTAGCTTAAACATAAAAAAACACCGTCTACAATAAGTAAACGGTGTTTAAGGAACCACATAATGTGATATCTGTCGGGGTGGCAGGATTCGAACCTGCGACCTCCTGCTCCCAAAGCAGGCGCGATAACCGGGCTACGCTACACCCCGAAGTTATCTTAAATTAAAAGAAATTGCGGAGAGAATGGGACTCGAACCCATGCGACACTTGCGCGTCGACAGATTAGCAATCTGCTCCGTTACCACTCCGGCACCTCTCCAATAATTTATTTGTATGAACGTTCGCTCAAATTGCGGATGCAAAGGTAAATTTTACCGTAGACGCACGCAACTATTTTGGTAGGTTTTTTGACAAAAAATAAGCAGCGACCTATCACTCAGGATATTCCACTCTTAAATGATAGATATTAGTCAGTTTTTGTTTAAAGATTTTTTTTATGGTTTCAATTTCCTTAAACGTAATGTCGGCATTTATAAACTGATTGGCTTTCATTTGTCCCGCAATAATTTTGTCAACAAATTCATCAATAATGGTATATGTTGGATCCTTTAAGCTTTTGGACGCGGCTTCTACAGAATCGGCCATCATTAAAATAGCCGTTTCCTTGGAGAATGGTAAAGGATCGGGGTATCTAAATTCCTCTTCGTTCAATTCCGGATCCATTTCCTTTTGCTTTTTATAAAAATAGTACACATAGGTAGTGCCATGGTGAGATCTTATAAAATCGATAATTCTGTCCGGCAGTTTATTTTTTCGTGCCAATTCTATCCCCTTTATTACATGGCCAATAATAATCTTGGCACTCTCCTTTGGAGTGATTTCATCGTGTGGATTTACATTCGTTATCTGGTTTTCTGTAAAATAGGTAGGATTGTTCATTTTTCCGATATCATGGTACAATGCTCCTACCCTAACCAACATAGCGTTCGCTCCAATTTCGTTTGCCGCCGATTCAGCCAGATTGGCCACTTGTAAAGAATGGTTAAAAGTTCCTGGTGCCTTGTTAGAAAGTTCTTTTAACAATTTCGAGTTAGTATCAGAAAGTTCCAATAATGAAACATCGGAAACAAGACCAAAAACTTTTTCATATATGTAAATAAGGGGTTGCACGAACAAGGTTATCATCCCGTTTAATAGAAACAATCCCAATGTATACCAAGAAATGTTACTAAGGTTTCCTTCATGTATAATATGAAAAGCTAAGTAACCTACTACATAAATGGAAATTATCTCGGCCGATGGAGATAAAAAGATTGGCTCGCTTATACAATTCAGAAACCGTTAAAATGGTAACAATTCCAGTGATTATCTGTAAAAAAATATATTCAAAACTATTAGGGACAACAAACCCTAAAATCAAAACGGTTAGAACATGGGCAAAAAGACCCAACCTAGCATCAAAAAACGTCTTCAGGATTAATGGGAGAATACAAAGAGGAACCACAAATACCAAGGTGTCATCATATTTCACAACCATGGTCGTTATGAAAACCATCAATAAGATGTTGAAAAAAATGAAAGTCACTTTCGTATTGTTCGCATAGACAGTTGGTCTGTATTTTTTCAAGAAAAGTAATAGCATCAGCAGTACCAATGCTACTAAAACTGTATAACCTATAAGAATGATATAATAATTATTTGCAGTCCATAATTCAGATTCATACTCTGCCTTTAAAGACTCCAAAACCTTTAGGTTTTCACCCTCAACCACCTCTCCTTTGGCAATAATCAATTTACCCTCATCAACGGTACCTCCGGTATAGCTTATTTTTGATAGGGCATCCTCCCTACTCTTCTGTGTGAGATTGGCATCGTAACTTACATTTGGTACAATGAGATCAAAAAAGATATCCTGAAACTCTTGTGTTAAATGTGGAATATTTTCGTCTTTTAGTTTGCTCTGAACCAAGCTGTCTACATCCGATACCCTATAAAATGATGAAACTTGTTTGCTAACAGCTTCATTATTTCTTAGTAGATAAATGGAGTTGCCATTAATTTGTTTGGCACTACCATCAAGAATTCCGTTTTTATATATTGAATCTAATAGCGTTTCACCTAAGTTCCTTAGAAATCTTTTTTGTGCATTGGTATAGTCGGAAGATCCAAATTTATTGCTGAAAGAATTCTCAAATTCTTCGTACACATTATTGACCTTCTGTTGGTCATACCTGAAATATTGACCACTGGTTTCATCAATACTTTGCTTTTCTTCCGCTATTTCGGCGTCAGTCTTTTTTATGGAAAAGTCGAAGGGTGCGTATAAGGTTTCAAACTGCCAAGGTTTCCCTTTTTGAAATTCATACTTGAACTTCCCTCCCTTTGGGAAGAAGAAAACAATAAATCCTATCGCAACAACATACAGGACATATTTAAAAATTAGGGATTGTTTTTTGTAAAGGTTATCCAAGAGTTCAATTATTACTATACCCACATCAAAAATAGAAAATATAAACTTACAGTGAGGAATTGGGGGTATTACCGGATGTTTGATTTAGAATTTAGTAATTTCGCCTTTATAAAGTTGATAGTTCATATGAAAGAGGTTGTAATCGTTTCCGCCGTTAGAACGCCCATAGGAAGTTTTTTGGGGGCGTTGTCCACTATACCTGCCCCTAAACTTGGAGCAGAGGCCATAAAAGGTGCGCTTCAAAAAATAAATTTAAAACCAGGAGATGGTGGAAGAAGTTTTAATGGGAAATGTGGTACAAGCTGGTACCGGGCAAGCGCCCGCTAGACAAGCCGCCATATATGCTGGAATCCCGGATACAGTACCCTGCACAACTGTAAATAAGGTTTGCTCCTCTCGGAATGAAAGCGGTAATGCAAGCGGCCCGCACCATAGCTGCGGGAGATGCATCGATTGTAGTGGCAGGTGGTATGGAGAACATGAGCTTAATACCTCATTACACTTACCTGAGAACACCTGTAAAATTTGGACCTTCATCATTAATCGATGGTATGCAAAAGGACGGCTTGGTGGATGCATATGACCAAAATGCCATGGGGGTTTGTGCCGATGCCTGTGCCGAAGAATATAAGTTTTCTAGGGAAGACCAGGATGCCTTTGCAATTCAATCCTACAAAAGATCAGCGGAGGCATGGAAAAATGGCCAATTTAAAAATGAGGTGGTTCCCGTCTCTGTCCCTCAAAGAAGAGGAGAGCCATTGCTCGTATCTGAAGACGAAGAATATAAAAATGTATTTCTCGGACAAGATTCCTAATTTGAGACCGGCATTCTCAAAAGAAGGTACCGTTACAGCGGCAAATGCCTCCACAATAAATGACGGTGCCGCCGCCCTAGTTTTAATGAGTGCTGAAAAAGCAAAAGAGCTAATGCTAAAACCATTGGCAAAAATTAAGAGTTATGCTGATGCCGCACAGGAACCTAAATGGTTCACGACAGCACCGGCCAAAGCGTTGCCAAAGGCCTTAAAAAAGGCAGGCATAGAATTGAATGATGTTGACTTTTTTGAATTCAATGAGGCATTCTCCGTAGTGGGTTTGGCCAACATGAAAATATTGGGCCTTACCGATGAAAAGGTAAATGTGAACGGTGGAGCAGTTTCTTTAGGACATCCCCTGGGTTGTTCAGGAGCTAGAATTCTTGTAACCCTTTTAAATGTTTTAGAGCAAAAAAATGGTAAAATTGGTGCGGCGGCCATTTGCAATGGAGGGGGCGGAGCATCTTCCATGATTTTGGAAAAAATCTAAACATCCTTCTGACATTACATGCAATACGGAATTTGCCCTTTAAGTTTAGTCCCTTTAAGACAATCACCCGATGAAACTTCTGAAATGACCAGTCAATTATTATTTGGCGAGCATTTCAAAATATTGGAATCCGAGAAAATACTGGTCAAAAATTAGGGTTCCTGCGGACAAGTGTGAAGGATGGATCCCAAATAATCAATTGCAATTTATCACAAAGGAGGAGTTTGATGATATAGAGGAAAAAACAAAGATTTATACTTCAGACTTAATTGGTTTTGCCGAAAGGCCAAACGGTATGTTGACCTCAATTCTTTTAGGTTCCTGCATTCCCTTTTCAAATTGTCTCCCGGTAACAATTGATGGAAATAAAACCCAAGGGAAACAGTCCAAAGACAATTTGATCAACACGGCGTTATTATACTTGAATTCCCCTGAATTGAAAGGAGGAAAGTCCCCATTCGGAATTGATGCCGCTGGTTTCACCCAAATGGTCTATAAAATAAATGGGTACAATTTATTAAGAACTGCGGAACAACAGGCCAAACAAGGAGAGGCCCTAAGCTTTGTTGAAGAAAGTGAACCTGGTGACCTAGCATTTTTCGACGATTCCAGTGGTTCAATCAATCATGTGGGAATTATTATGGAAAACAATTATATCATCCATGTAAATGGTATGGTCAGAATTGACAGAATTGATCATACTGGAATTTTTAATAATGATCTTAGAAATTATTCACATCAACTCCGAGTCATTAAAAAAATCATATAAAAAAAGGATCCTAAAAAACAGGATCCCTTTTATTTCTTTAAGTGCTGTAAATAATTACTCTCCTAACATCTTTTTTATTCTCATAAAGTTTTCATTGTCGCCCATGGCACCGTAGATGTTCTTCAATTGAGTTAAAATACCTTGGTTATCAGGATTTGTTTTTAGGGCCTCTTCCGTGAATGTTAGCCCCTTGGGTAAATAATTCATCCTTTTTGGTCTTTAGTTCATCATAGCGTGCTATATCAGCTCTAGAATTACCTAAGGAATTCATTTCATCAATAAGGGTGTTGCCTTCATTAACGTAAGTGGTAGATAGGTTCAAAAAAGCATTCGTATAACCTGGGTTCAATTCAATGGCTTTCTTATAAGATGCTCTAGCTTCCTCAAAGTTACCCTGCTCCATATTTATAACTCCAACGTTATAATGTAGGTCCGGATTATCCGGAGCCAAAGCAATGGCCTCTGCCATCAGTTCCTTGAATTTGTCCTTATCTCCTAATTTGAAGTATAAATTGGCTTCGTTTAGGATTAAATTCACATCCTCAGGATCATTGGCCCTTGCGGCCTTATAAGCCTCCAATGCCTTGTCATCCTGACCTAACTGCGTGTATATCAAGGCAGTATTTTTTACAATTTCTGCTTTTTTAGAAGGTGTTTTTTCATCTACAGGATCTTTATACGACCCGCATTTAATCATTAAATCACGCTGCACTTTATCCATAGTAACCACTTCACCTGATTCTACATCAGTAGCCTTATAAACAACTCCGCTACCATCATACCCTATTTCCTGTAACTCATTATAGTATTTCAAAGCTTTTTCATAATGACCTCCGTTCACGGCGCTACTAGCCGCGTAATATAGGTATGAAGTATCCTTAGGACTAATTTTGTAGCTCATGTATAATTTGTCCGCAGCTGTTTCAAAATCTTTCTTTTCATTGTCAGAAACAGCAGAGTTTACCAAATCGGCAGTTAAACTGGCAATGTATTGTTTGGTTTCATCGGTATATTTACTCTTACCTGATTTTTCTTCTATATCCAATACTTTTTGAAATGAGTTTGCCGCTGGTTCAAAAGCTGAACCATCGCCCTTTTTTGCTAAATCAGCATAAACTTTACCTCTTGTGTAGTAATATTGAGCTTGTATTTTTTCGTCGGCACCAGCTATACTACCCATAGCTGCCTCAATGGACGTTTTTGCCGCTGCGGCATCTCCATCCTTTAAGGCCTTCTCAGCGTCCTTTATTTCGTTTTTTTGGGCAAATCCAATCATTGCAAAGGACATCGCCGCTATTATTGAAATCTTAGTTTTCATTTTTCGAATCTTTAATTTTTATTTAGTGTTAATTATCATTCGGTGCAAATTTAATCAATTCCCGTGCCAATTTTATTCAGGATTTACTTCTATGTCCTTAATATCAGTATCATCAAGATCGTCTTCCTCCTTCATAACCTTTGCAACGGCCGCAATTGAATCGTTATCCCTGATATTTATCAATTTTACACCTTGGGTAGCCCTTCCCATCACTCTTAAATCTTCAACGCTCATTCTGATGGCAATTCCGGACTTATTGATGATCATTAAGTCATCAGAATCGGTTACGTTCTTAATGGCCACCAAATTACCTGTTTTTTCAGTAATGCTAATGGTTTTTACACCTTTACCTCCACGATTCGTAATTCTGTAATCCTCTATACTCGATCTCTTTCCATATCCATTTTCCGAAACGACCAAAAGTTCATCCTCAAAATTATGAACAGAAACCATACCTATTACCTCATCATCATCACTTGCCAATGTAATTCCACGTACACCGGAGGCATTCCTTCCCATTGGCCTAGTTTTGCTCTCCTCGAATCGGATAGCCTTGCCTGATTTCAGTCCGAGGAAAATTTGACTGGTACCTGTGGTCAATTTTGCCTCCAAAAGTTCATCGCCATCCTTAATGGTGATGGCATTTATGCCGTTTTGTCTTGGACGGGAGTACTGTTCCAATAGCGTCTTTTTGACCGTACCTTTTTTAGTCGCCATTATTACATAATGACTATTTACATAATCCTCATCCTTCAAGTCCTGAGTACAAATGAAGGCTTTGACCGTATCATCCTGCTCAATATTTATCAAGTTCGGATAGCCCGACCCTTTGAGGTTCTACTTCCCTCTCGGAATTTCGAAAACCCTCATCCAAAAACATTTTCCCTTTTGGGTAAAAAACAACATGTATTGATGATTGGTACCTACAAAAAGGTATTCCAAAAAGTCCTCATTCCTGGTTGAAGAAGCCTTTTGTCCAACACCTCCCCTATTCTGTGTCTTATATTCCGTAAGTGGAGTCCTTTTTATATATCCGGCCCTGGATATGGTAATGACCACCTGTTCGTTAGGTATCATATCCTCCATACTCAAGTCCCCGCCAGCAAAATTAATTTCTGACCTACGTTCGTCCCCGTACTTTTCCTTTATTTCAAGAAGCTCATCTTTGATAATCTGCATCCTTCGCTCTTTTCTTGCAAGAATATCCTTTAAATCGGCAATGGTCTTTATGATTTCTTCATATTCGGAACGTAATTTATCCTGTTCCGGACCCGTCAATTGACGTAGCCTCATTTCTACGATAGCCTTTGCTTGAATCTCGGTTAACTTAAATCGCTCCATTAAGTTTTCCCTGGCTTCATCGGCATTGGAAGAGGCTCTGATGATAGCTATTACCTCATCGATATTATCCGATGCAATGATTAGACCTTCAAGGATATGAGCCCTATCCTCGGCTTTTTTAAGTTCAAATTCTGTACGCCGTACAACTACCTCATGTCTATGCTCCACGAAATAGTGAATCATATCCTTTACGTTTAACAACTGTGGCCTTCCATTAACCAATGCAATGTTATTAACACTGAAAGAAGTTTGTAAAGCAGTGTACTTGAATAAAGTGTTAAGGACAATATTGGGTATCGCATCTCTTTTTAACATGTAAACAACACGCATACCTTTTCGGTCAGATTCGTCCCTAATATTCGAAATCCCTTCGATTTTTTTGTCATTAATCAAATCGGCGGTTTTCTTAATCATATCCGCTTTGTTCACTTGGTAGGGAATCTCGGTAACTATGATACATTCACGTCCCTGAACTTCCTCGAAATGGGCTTTGGCGCGCATTACAATTCTACCCCGACCCGTATGAAAAGCCTCTTTAACCCCGTCGTAACCATAAATAATTCCTCCGGTTGGGAAATCAGGCGCTTTAATATGGGTAATCAACTCATCTACCTCAATTTCGTTATTATCAATGAATGCCACGGTTCCATCAACAACCTCTGCAAGATTGTGGGGAGGCATATTGGTGGCCATACCGACGGCAATCCCCGAAGCCCCATTTACCAAAAGATTTGGTATGCGGGTAGGTAATACAGTGGGTTCCTGTAAAGAATCGTCAAAATTTAATTGATGGTCTACAGTATCCTTATCGATATCCGCCAACATTTCATCCGCAATCTTTCGCATACGTGCCTCGGTGTAACGCATTGCGGCGGGACTATCTCCATCGACCGAACCAAAGTTACCCTGACCATCTATCAACATATATCGCAAACTCCATTCCTGTGCCATTCTGACCATGGTATCGTAAACGGAAGTATCTCCATGGGGATGGTATTTACCCAATACCTCACCCACAATACGTGCTGATTTTTTGTGGGCGCTTGTACTTCTTACCCCCAGTTCATGCATTCCAAAAAGAACCCTTCTGTGCACAGGTTTTAGACCATCCCGCACATCCGGCAGAGCTCGTGACACTATGACCGACATTGAATAATCAATGTAGGCAGATTTCATTTCTTCTTCAATGTTGATAGGAATCAATTTTTCTCCTTCAGCCATGGTAAAATTTTATATGTTTTTTATTAGTAAAAAAGCATGCCAATATACGGAAAATCGAAGGTTTTAAAGGGCTCAAAAAAGTATTTATTCAATATTTTATTAACATAAAACATAGCCGGTTTGGTTGATAATTTAACCTATAAGGATTTTGATTTAGCGAACTTTTTTCGTCATTTAGAACAACTTTAACGAATATAGGTACGGTATTTGCCCATCATTCATTGATAATTAGTAATTTTATAGTTGATATATTGATATATGGACGACAATTTTTCACCTAGAGTAAAAGATGTAATTGCCTACAGTAAAGAGGAAGCTTTACGGCTCGGTCATGATTTTATCGGTACCGAGCATTTGATGTTGGGCCTTTTAAGGGATGGTAGTGGAAAAGCGATAAGTATTTTGGATGCCTTGGATGTAGACTTAGACCATTTACGCAGAAAGGTTGAAATTCTTAGTCCTTCCAACCCAAATGCCGGTAATATTCAAAAAGACAAAAAAAATCTTCATTTGACGAGACAAGCGGAAAGAGCCTTAAAAACGACCTTTTTGGAGGCCAAACTCTTCCAAAGTTCTTCGATAAATACAGCGCATTTATTACTATGTATTCTACGCAACGAAAATGACCCAACGACCAAACTGCTTCATAAACTCAAAGTGGACTACGATGGCGTTAAGGAGCAGTTTAAATTTATGATAACTAGCGATGACGACATAGTGGATTCACCAACTTCGGAATCCTTTCCTAGTGATTCAGACGAGTCTAACGAAGGAAAAGAAAGTACTTTTGGAACAAATTCCGGAAATAAGGGCTCAAAAAAATCCAAAACCCCTGTGTTGGATAATTTCGGTAGGGACCTTACGCTTATGGCAGAAGAAAATAGGCTGGATCCCGTTGTGGGAAGGGAGAAAGAAATTGAACGAGTTTCCCAAATCCTTAGTAGAAGAAAGAAGAATAATCCTCTTCTTATCGGAGAACCGGGTGTTGGGAAAAGTGCTATAGCCGAAGGTTTGGCACTAAGAATTATCAACAAAAAAGTATCACGTATTCTTTACAATAAAAGGGTGGTTACTTTGGATTTGGCTTCCCTTGTTGCAGGAACAAAATACCGTGGACAGTTCGAGGAGCGTATGAAAGCCGTCATGAACGAGTTAGAGAAGAACGATGACGTTATTTTGTTCATAGACGAAATTCATACCATTGTAGGGGCTGGTGGCGCAACAGGTAGTCCGGACGCATCCAATATGTTCAAGCCCGCCCTGGCGAGAGGTGAGATCCAATGTATAGGTGCTACCACTTTAGACGAATACAGACAATATATTGAGAAGGATGGGGCGTTGGAAAGGAGATTCCAAAAGGTTATTGTAGAGCCGACGAGTGTTGATGAGACCATTGAGATTTTACACAACATCAAAGGAAAGTATGAGGATCATCACAATGTTAGTTATACGGATGAAGCCATTGAAGCCTGTGTAAAATTGACAAATAGGTACATGACGGATAGGTTCCTTCCGGACAAGGCCATCGATGCTTTGGACGAAGCCGGATCTCGAGTACATATCGTTAATATGGATGTCCCTAAACAGATTCTTGAACTCGAGAAAAAATTGGAAGATGTTAGGGAACTAAAAAATTCAGTAGTCAAAAAACAAAAATATGAGGAGGCTGCTAAATTAAGAGATGACGAAAAAAGGCTTGAGAAAGATTTGGCCATTGCCCAAGAAAAATGGGAAGATGAAAGCAAGCTTCATAAAGAAACAGTCACTGAGGACAATGTTGCCGATGTAGTTTCCATGATGAGTGGAATCCCGGTAAATAGAATTGCCCAAACAGAAAGTAATAAACTGGCCGGACTGCCAAAGCTTATCAAAGCTAATGTTATCGGTCAGGATGAGGCTGTTGCCAAGGTATCAAAGGCCATTCAAAGAAACAGAGCTGGTCTAAAAGATCCAAACAAGCCTATCGGCTCCTTTATATTTTTGGGGCAAACAGGGGTAGGAAAAACCCAGTTGGCCAAGGTAATGGCCAAAGAACTTTTTGATTCTGAGGATGCCTTAATTAGAATTGATATGAGCGAATACATGGAAAAATTCGCTATTTCAAGATTGGTGGGTGCACCTCCTGGTTATGTTGGATATGAAGAAGGAGGGCAATTGACCGAAAAAGTAAGGAGAAAACCTTATTCTGTAATTCTTTTGGACGAGGTTGAAAAAGCCCATCCGAGATGTATTTAATATGCTGCTGCAAGTTTTGGATGATGGATATCTTACCGATAGCCTTGGAAGGAAGATAGACTTTAGGAATACCATAATCATTATGACCTCCAATATTGGGGCCCGTCAGTTAAAGGATTTTGGACAAGGTGTAGGCTTCGGAACCGCAGCAAAGAAGGAACAGGCCGATACTCACCAAAAAGGGGTTATTGAAAATGCTTTAAAAAAGGCATTTGCTCCTGAATTCTTGAATAGAATAGATGATGTTATCGTTTTTAATGCTTTGGAAAGAGAGCATATACATCAAATCATAGATATTGAACTCTCTAAGTTGTACAAACGAATCAAAGGAATTGGTTACGAATTAAAACTTTCCGAAGCTGCCAAAGACTATATTGCAGAAAAGGGATTTGATAAGCAATACGGTGCAAGACCCTTGAAAAGGGCGATTCAAAAATATATTGAGGATGCACTAGCGGAGGAAATCGTAAATTCCAAATTGGAGGAAGGGGATACCATTACAATGGATTTGGATGAGAAAAAGGAGAAACTTACCATTAAGATTGACAAGCCCCAAGAGTCACCCAAATCCGAATAACGAAATTCAAATATTTTAAAAATTAAGGAAGGGCATCTTGGTAAGATGCCCTTCTTTTTATTTAATGGAATACATCAGTACCCGTAAGAATTAAAAGACAAACTTATTGTTACCCACGTAATACATGAGATATTTACGCTTTTAATCTAATAATTTATCATCACAGATCTAATCGATATATTTTCGTTTCAGACACTATAAGGCATACAAAATGAAGGTAAGATCTGTGAACAAAAAGATCATCGTACGCGAGTACAACTTAGAGGTTGGAAAAATTCAGGTTTTTGACGATTATATGGTATCCATTTTTGATGAGGGTGCCACTTTAACTTTAGAAAGGGCGTATCAAATAATAGGTATTTCTGAAATTCATTTTAGAAATAAGAACTTTGGTTTTATAAGCTTAAGGAAGAATTCTTATGCCATAGATCCAACGATTTATAGCTATTTAAAAGAGTTGGAAAATCTAAGGGCCTTTGCCATAGTTTCCGTGAAGGAAATCGACATGCATAATTTCAAGATTGAAAAACTTTTCTATAAAAAACCGATGAAGTTTTTCATTGAATACGATAATGCCCTAAAATGGGTGAAAAGGAGAATATCCCAAAAATAAACATCTTAATTTTCAGCCGGTTCCTGTGACTCTCGCTTTTCTTGTTCAGGAACTTTAAATAAGTCTATAAAAGCATTACCAATACCATCTATAATGTCGGAAGCGATCAGAGCTTGATATCCTTTATTTTCAACTAAAATGTCCGCCGATTTTCCGTGAATATAAACCCCAAAAATAGAAGCCTGTAAACTTGAATATCCTTGGGCCATTAGACCTGTGATAATGCCAGTGAGAGTATCGCCGCTACCAGCAGTCGCCATTCCAGGGTTACCCGTTGTATTGATATATCCCCTACCCTCAAAAAAAGTAATCGTATGAGCCCCTTTGATTACAACGACGACCTTCCTTTTTTTAGAAAAATCTTTAATTTTTTCCAACTTTTCAAAGTCATCCTTCCACTTACCCACTAATCTTTCTAATTCTTTTGGGTGCGGTGTTAAAACGGAATTTTCGGAAATAAAATCCAAAAGCCTTTGATTTTGGGATAGTATGTTCAGGGCATCCGCGTCCAAGACCAATGGTAATTTATTTGCTTTTAAAAACCCCTCTAGAGCCTTTACAGTTGTAATCTCAGTGCCCAGGCCGATTCCCAAACCAACGACCTTTGGCTTAATATCGAACTCAATAGCTTCTATAGCAGATTTTCCATTTGTCAAGACCATCACCTCTCGGTATGGAAGTCTGTAGAATTTCATATCCACATTCAGGAATATAAGCCGTTACCAAACCACTACCTGCTTTCAATGCTGCTTTGCTCGCCAAGGTTACCGCACCAATCTTTCCATAACTACCACCAACAATAAGGGCGTGTCCGTAGGTGCCCTTGTGCGAATATTTAGCCCTAGGTCTATAAAATTGAAGCACCTCATTTTTAGATATTAACTCGTATTCCGTTTTTGTACTCATTAGAAACTCTGAATCCAAGCCTATATCCGGAATCTCCCATTGTTCCAGGTAAATTCCGGTTTCAGGAAGAAAAAAAACCAATTTTGGCACCTGAAAACTTAACACATAATTGGCTTGTATAACTGAATCTTTAACCTCCGGAACCCTATCCGTGAATAGCCCGGATGGTATATCAACCGATAGTATAAAGGCTTGGGAGTTGTTCAAGTGTTGGATTAATCTACCCACCCAATCGTCTGGCGTTCTGTTCAATCCAATTCCAAAAATAGCATCTACAATAATATCATCACCATGGATTACTGGCATATCGCTCTCAGGATCTAGAAATACCGGCCAAATTTTACGCTCTTTTAATCTATCCAAGTTGGTAAGAAAATCCTTAGATCTTTTATCGCTATACTTTACTACATAAACTTCAATGTTATATCCATGCTCAAATAAATGCCTTGCCAAGGCTATACCATCCCCACCATTATTCCCAATACCGCAAAACAAGTGAATCTTGACCGGCGCCCCCTGCATCCTCAAATGCATCCAATTAAAAATTTGGGTTGCGGCCCTCTCCATTAAGGCATCACTCGATATTTGTTGTTTTTCCAGTGTCGCTTTATCCGCTTTATAAATTTGTTCTGCAGTAAAAACCTTCATTTCTTATATAGATTGAATTAAAAAGTAACGATTCCACAAAAATTTGTGGAAACGTTTGAATAGCTAATCAAAAGTACTACTTTTGATCCTCATCATTTTATAAATGAACCGTACTAGTAAGGACACCATGTTTGTATCTACTACCCGAATAAAATACTTTAATGCACTTACTATATTCTTCACCCCTCCGGGGTAAGAAAATATGCACTTCCGTAACAGTGTTTTTAAACACGATTCCCAAAAAGTCAATTTACACAATACTCTAGCATGAAAGTCTTGAAATTTGGCGGCTCATCAGTAGCCAGCCCGGAAAACATTATAAAAATCAAAAACATCCTATCAAACTATAATGAACATATTATAGTGGTGGTCTCAGCTTTTGGGGGAGTAACGGATCCAATTACTTGAGGCGGGTGAACTGGCGGCCAAACAACAAACGGGCTACAAAAGAGTTTTGGATGAAATTGAAGCAAGGCATTTGGATACCGTTAAAGAATTACTCCCTATTACGGCCCGAGGTAAGGTTCTGAGCAAAGTTAAATCTGAATTGAACATTCGGAAACGCTGCTAGAGGGTGCCTATTTTATCGGTGAGATTACACCAAAATTATCTGATAAAATAGTTAGTTTCGGGGAACTACTTTCTTCATATATAATTAGTGAGTATTTGGCTGCAGAGGGACTAAACACCATTTACAAGGATAGCAGGGAACTTATAAAAACATATAAACTTGCCGGTAAAAATGTGGTCGACTTTGCTTTGACCAATACTAACTGTAAAGATTTTTTTGGCCATAAATCGGCTTCAATAACAATCTGTCCCGGATTTATTGCAACTTCGAGAACCGGCGATATTACTACACTTGGCAGGGGTGGTTCGGATTATACGGCAGCTATCTATGCAGCTGCCTTAGAATCTGAAATTTTGGAAATTTGGACGGACGTTAGCGGTATGTACACGGCAAACCCTAAAATGGTGAAACAAGCCAAGGCGATAACCCATATTTCCTACGAGGAAGCCATGGAACTATCGCATTTTGGTGCCAAAGTTTTATACCCTCCCACTATACAACCCGTATTATCCAAGGGAATTTCCATAATCATAAAAAATACTTTTAGGCCGGAAGAGGCAGGAACCTTGATCACAAAATCAAAGAACGAAGGCGGAAAGACCGTACGCGGTATTAGCCACATAGGGAATATGGCGCTGCTTTCTTTGGAAGGACCTGGAATGGTAGGCATACCCGGGATTTCAAAACGGTTTTTCGAGGTTTTGTCACAGGCGGACATAAGTGTCGTACTAATTACCCAAGCCTCCTCAGAACATTCCATTTGCGTTGGAGTGTCGGCAGATGACGTTGAAAAATCCGTTGAAGTAGTCAATGAGGCATTTGCCTATGAAATTGAGAGGGACAAAATAAAGAAAGTAATCCCGGAGAAAGGACTTGCCATCGTGGCATTGGTAGGTGACAATATGAAAAGTCATCAAGGGCTCAGTGGAAAAATGTTCAGCACCCTAGGTAAGAACAATGTCAATATTAGGGTGATCGCGCAGGGAGCCTCTGAACGTAATATCTCCTGTGTTATTAACGAAAAGGATGTAAAAAAAGCCCTTAATGCCCTTCATGAAGAATTTTTCGAGGAAAATATAAAGCAGCTTAACTTATTTGTAATGGGCGTTGGAAATGTAGGCGCCAAGTTCTTGAATCAAATAAAATCACAAGAAAAATATCTAAAGAAAAATCTGAAGTTGAATGTACGGGTCATTGGTATTTCAAATTCAAGGATCATGCATTTTGATGAAAAAGGGATACAATTGGATACTTGGCAGGAAGCTTTGTTAAATGGGCAAAAGGCCGATAAAAAACTTTTTATAGAAAAGGTAAATGACCTAAATTTCCGCAATAGCATATTTGTTGACAATACCGCAAGTGAAGAAATAGCAAGCACCTACCCTTCTTTCTTAAGCAATAGTATATCCGTAGTAACCTGTAATAAAATAGCCTGTTCATCTGAATATACTAACTATGCGAGGCTAAAATCCCTAGCAAGGGAATACAACGCACCCTTTTTATTCGAGACCAATGTAGGGGCAGGACTTCCAATTATTGACACGTTGAAAAATTTGATAGCTTCGGGGGACAAGATACTCAAGATTCAAGCGGTACTTTCGGGCAGTTTAAATTTTGTCTTTAACAATTTCAACGACACCAATACATTTCATGATATTGTTAAAAGAGCCCAGGAAGAAGGTTATACGGAACCTGATCCAAAAATTGACCTTAGTGGTATCGATGTCATGCGCAAGATTCTAATTACGGCAAGGGAGAGCGGTTATATTTTGGAAATAGATGATATTAGAAACGACTCCTTTTTACCTGAAGAAAGTTTAGCTACCAAAAACAATGAAGATTTCTTTGAATCTTTGGTTAAATACGAGTCGGATTTTCAGAAGATATACGGGGATGCTAAGGAGAAAAACTGTAAACTGAAATATGTGGCACAATTTGAAAATGGCGTGGCCAGCGTTGGATTACAGGAAATTCCCAAGGGACATGATTTTTATAATCTTGAGGGAAGTGACAATATAGTATTGTTTTACACTGAGCGCTATCCTAACCTTCCCTTGATAATTAAAGGTGCAGGTGCAGGTGCGGATGTTACCGCCTCCGGAATTTTTGCGGACATCATAAGAATAGGTAATTTTTAAGTATGGATGAAGTAAAGGTATTCTGTCCGGCGACCATTGCCAATATTTCTTGTGGTTTTGATGTTCTTGGCGTTGCATTGGATTCTGTAGGTGACGAAATGGTAGTGCGAAAGACCAATAAAAAGGGTGTTTTCATTACAAAAATCGAAGGACAGAAATTACCCCTCGAGACAAAAAGCAATGTTGCAGGGGTAGCAGGACTTGCCTTATTGGATAAAACGGATTACCCTGGAGGTTTTGAAATAGAGATTTATAAAAAAATCAAGCCAGGCAGCGGTATTGGAAGTAGCGCGGCTAGCTCTACCGGGGCAGTTTGGGCCATGAATCATTTATTGGGAGACCCCTTCTCTAAAACGGAACTTGTTACTTTTGCCATGGAAGGGGAGCGATTGGCAAGTGATGTTGCCCATGCAGACAATGTCGCTCCTGCCTTATTTGGGGATTTTACCTTAGTGAGAAGCTATACTCCCTTGGATATCATTCCCATCCAAGCGCCAAGTGAGTTATTTGCCACGGTTATCCACCCACAGATCGAAGTAAAGACATCTGACTCTAGAAAAATTTTAAAGACTTCTTTGTCATTGCAAACCGCCATAAAACAATGGGGAAATGTAGGAGGATTGATCGCGGGACTACTTCAAAATGATTACGATTTAATAGGTCGTTCCCTAGAAGATCACATTATAGAACCTATACGCTCCATTCTAATTCCTGGATTTGATATGGTTAAAATGGCTTCTTTGGAAGCTGGGGCCCTAGGCGCAGGAATCTCGGAGTCGAGTCCTCTATATTTGCCCTGAGCAAGGGCGAGGACGTTGCCAACAAGGTAGCCAAAGCCATGAAAGAGGTATATAAGAAAATAGGATTGGAGCATGATGTCCATGTTTCTAAAATAAATCATGAGGGAGTGAGAATTATTTAATTCCTATTCTCTTAATACATTATACTATATTTTGAATTTTTACAGTTTAAATAAAAAAGCCCCTGACGTTTCCTTTAAAGAAGCGGTTATTAATGGTATTGCCCCGGATAAGGGACTTTATTTCCCGGAAAAAATTGAACCCTTGCCCGATAGTTTCTTCGATGGCATTGAAGACCTATCGAATCAAGAAATAGCATTTAATGCCATCCATCAATTCGTAAGTGATGAAATACCAAACGACGTCCTTCGTGAGATTCTAAAGAATACCTTGGACTTCGAGTTTCCAGTAATACAGATTGAAGAGAACATTGCTACGCTGGAGCTTTTTCACGGTTCCACTATGGCCTTTAAGGATGTAGGTGCGAGGTTTATGGCGCAGTGTTTAGGCTACTTTTCAAAAGACGAAAAAAATGAGGTCACCGTTTTGGTAGCCACGTCCGGAGACACGGGAGGGGCAGTTGCCAATGGATTTTTAGGGGTTGAAGGTGTAAAAGTTGTGATACTTTATCCAAGCGGAAAAGTAAGTGATATCCAAGAAAGACAATTGACCACCCTAGGACAGAATATCACGGCCCTGGAAGTTGACGGTACTTTTGATGACTGTCAGGCCATGGTTAAAAAGGCCTTTCTCGGACGAGACTCTTTTAGGAAAAATGAAGCTTACATCGGCCAATTCCATTAATGTGGCACGTTGGCTACCTCAATTATTTTATTTTCTATTCGCCTACAAACAAGCCAAGAGTAAGGGTAAAGAAATTGTCTTTTCGGTTCCCTCCGGTAATTTCGGGAATATTTGTGCAGGTATGGTCGCACAAAAACTGGGAATGCCCGTAAAGCACTTTGTTGCTTCCACAAATGTGAATGATACCGTGCCCGAGTTTATGAAAACGCAAACGTACAACCCAAAACCATCTACTGCGACCATCTCGAATGCCATGGATGTAGGCGACCCGAGTAATTTCGTAAGGATACGACATTTGTTTCAAGACGATTTTGAAATATTGAAAAATCATCTATCCTCCTACTCCTTCTCGGATAGCGAGACAAAAAAAGCAATTATGGACATCTATAAAGCCAGCGGATATTGTGCAGACCCGCATGGTGCCGTAGGTTATTTAGGACTCAAAAAGTACCAGCATAATCATTCCGACACCTATGGTATATTCTTGGAAACTGCGCACCCCGTTAAGTTTTTGGATGTGGTAGAAGAAACTATAGGAAAAGAATTACCCTTACCTCCACAAATTCAAAAGGTTATGGATAAGGAGAAAAAATCTATAAAAATTAAAACGTATTCGGATTTAAGCGAATTCCTATTGAACCGTTAATCAAGCTTTGGCAGTTGAAAGTCGTCCAAAGGACTAGGTTGTTTCATCATGGCCTCAATAGCTTCGGTTGTTCTTGGTGCCATGGCTGATAGATTCACAGGACCCTCGTCGGTAATAAGGATATCGTCCTCAATACGTACTGCGATGCCCCACCATTTTTCATCACAATCGCTGCCTTCTCGGAATATAAATACCGGGCTCCACCGTAATAACCGTGTTTGCTTGAAACGGCCGATAGGTTCCTTGGTCATGGACATCAAGTCCCAAATAATGGGAAGTTCCATGGGGAAAATAGGTCCTTGCTTCGCTCGCTTCCTTGATTATACCTAATCTGATCAATCCTTCTTCCACAACTTTTAAAGCGGCCTTTCCAGGAGCCTGGAATTCGCCACCCACCACACTAGCTTTTATTCCGGCCTCTTGAGCGTCATAAACGATATCATAAATAGCCTTTTGTTCGGGAGAGAATTTTCCATTGGCGGGTATGGTTCGGGTAACATCCGCGGTATAGCCATGATATTCCGCTCCAAGATTCATCAACACCAAATCATTACCTACCTCCATTTTGTTATTCTCTATATAGTGTAAAATACATCCGTTATTTCCGCCGCCTACTATAGACGGATAGCCTTCATATTCTGCTCCATATTTTTTGTAAACATATTCATGGACACCCTGTATTTCTGTTTCTGACATGTAAGGGTGCATCGCCTTCATCACTTCGATCTGTCCCACTGCGGAAATCTCTATGGCCTTTTTCAACAACTTCATTTCCTCCGGGGTCTTTGTCTCGCGAAGGGTAGCCATTATTTCAGAAATCATTTTGGAATCTAGATTGTTTGATGCAAGTGCCAAATTGACTTTCTCCTTCACCTCCAATCTTCCGGAGTCATCAGTGGCATTTACAAAGTCCTTCAAAAATTCATCTCCTTTAAGGTTTTCGTAAAAATCCGGATACCTCCCAACAGTCTTTGCTACATTCTCCGTGTTTTCAGGAGTAGCAGATTGAATCATGGCATACAAATTTTGCTTTATCGGGTCATAATCCGATGGATAATTTGCCTTTATCTTAAAGGTTTTTATAAGGTCGAACAAATCAGCATCTCCCCTTTTATCACGGTAATCATTTTCAAAATCAAAGAATGACACTTTGTCAAATGAACTTAAATCTATTGGTAAATTGGAAAACTCACTACCATTGTAAACCCTTTTAAAACCAAGTTTTTCGGTTACCCCTTCTACACCTAATCGCTTTCCTGTCCATTGCTCTTCCCTAGCATTCCGTTCCTGTACATATATCATTTCGTCATATTCCTGACCATTGGCATCCCTTTGCATCTCGGAGAAAATGAGCAATACGGCATTGGGTTCCTTGTATCCTGTCAAATAATAAAAATTGGGATCTTGATGATAAATATAATCCACATCGTTCGCTCGGTTCCGCTCCGCATTGGCAAAGAATACCAAGACGCTATTGTGTGACATCATTTCTCGAACTTTGTCCCTTCTTTCTTTATGGAATTCTGATGATAAGTAATCTTTTGGAAGGTTTTGTGAGCTTACTGTCAATGTGGAAAGAATAACAATCCAAAGCACAGATAATTTCATAAGTATTCTTTTACGTTGAAAAATAGGAACGGACAAGGTACTATAAAATTTAGGTAAAACATAGGATATCATTGGAATGCTATCCTATTTAATTCCATTAAATTTGCGTTACGTAAAACATTGAAATGAAAAATACAGCCTTAACTAAGACCCATGAGAAATTGGGAGCCAAAATGGTCCCATTTGCCGGATACAATATGCCCGTTTCCTATGAGGGCGTCAATGCAGAACATGAAACAGTGAGAAAGGGAGTTGGTGTATTTGATGTTTCCCATATGGGTGAATTTTTGATCAGTGGGCCAAATGCCTTGGATTTGATCCAAAAAGTGACATCCAACGATGCTTCCAAATTGACCATTGGTAGGGCTCAATACAGTTGTTTGCCCAATGAAACAGGAGGAATCGTAGATGACCTTATTGTATACAAGATAAAGGAAGAGCAATATCTATTAGTGGTAAATGCCTCAAATATTGATAAGGATTGGGCACATATATCAAAGTACAATGTGGATTACAATGCGGATATGCGAAACCTTTCCGAAGATTATTCACTCCTGGCCATTCAAGGTCCAAAGGCAGTTGAAGCCATGCAATCTTTGACTTCGGTCGATTTGTCGCGAATTAAGTTCTACCATTTCGAAGTAGCCGATTTTGCAGGCATTGAATATGTCATCATCTCGGCAACAGGTTACACCGGTTCACGGCGGTTTTGAGATCTATTGCAAGAACAGTGAAGTACAACAAGTTTGGGACAAAGTTTTTGAGGCCGGAGCCGATTTTGGAATTAAACCAATTGGTTTGGCCGCCCGAGACACCTTAAGGCTGGAAATGGGCTACTGTCTTTATGGAAATGATATTAACGATGAAACCTCCCCTATTGAAGCCGGCTTGGGATGGATAACAAAATTTACCAAGGATTTTGTAAATAGTGAAGCTTTGGAAAAGGAAAAGGAAAAAGGTCCGGACAGGAGACTAATTGGGTTCGAATTAGTAGAACGTGGAATACCTAGGCATGACTATGAAATTGTGGATGACAGCGGAAATATAATTGGAATTGTTACATCAGGAACTATGTCCCCTTCTTTAGGAAAGGGCATTGGTTTGGGGTACGTGCCAACAGAGTTTTCCGAAATTGGCAGCAATATAAATATTCAAATCAGGAAAAACGCGGTACCCGCCAAGGTAATAAAACTTCCTTTTTATAAGGGTTAAATGCCGGATTTTCAAAACATCATACATACCGTCTATGAAGAAACAAAGCACCTGTCCGATACCGGAAAGGTCGCTTCCTATATTCCAGAATTAGCCTCCATACATGAGGATAAATTCGGTATTTGTTTATTGGATATAGATAAGAAGTCTTTTCAATTGGGCGATTTTAATGAACGCTTTTCTGTACAGAGTATATCCAAAGTGCTCACGTTGGCCATGGCCATGAGTCTAATTGGTGAAAAGGTTTGGAATCGAGTGGACGTAGAGCCTTCGGGTGATCCTTTCAACCACCTTTCACTTCGGAACAAGAAAATGGGATACCCGGAAATCCGCTGATCAACGCTGGCGCTATTGTCATAGCGGATATTTTGGTAAGTGAACTACGTAATCCCAAAAAGGACTTTTTAGAATTCGTTCATAATGTAAGTGGTGACACGACCATCACATATGATGAAAAAGTGGCACAATCAGAAAAAGCAACGGGATTTAAAAATTACGCAGCGGCGAATCTCCTTAAATCCTACGGCAACCTAAAAAATGACCTCATTGAGGTGCTTGATTTCTACTTTTATCAATGTTCCTTATCCATGTCCTGCACCCAGCTTTGCAACACCTTCTATATGTTCATAAATCGCGGAAGATGTAAACAGCAAATGGAATTTCTTTCCGTTGGACAGGTGAAGAGAATCAATGCCCTAATGTTGACCTGTGGTTTCTATGACGAAGCGGGTGAATTTGCATTTAAGGTAGGTCTCCCGGGAAAGAGCGGCGTGGGAGGAGGTATTGTGGCGCTTTTGCCCAAAAAATTCTGTGTGACCGTTTGGTCTCCTGGATTAAATCCCAAAGGTAACTCTACAAGGGGCATGGCGGCACTGGAGCAATTAACTACATTATCCGATTTATCAATTTTTTAGTTTGGAAAAAAAAAGAGTATTGATATTAGGGGGAAGCGGGTTCCTTGGCAATGCCATTTATAAGGAACTTTGTAACTATTTTGATACCTATGGAACCTATTTCAACGCTAGACGGTCTTTTGAACAAAACAAACAGTTTTTCCAATTTAATCTAGAGGAGGACGATATTTATAAGGTATTGGAAAACCTTAGACCGCATGTGATAATCTCGGCACTGAGGGGTAATTTTGCGGCTCAAATAATAACACATCAACATCCGGCTGAGTACACAAGACACAATAACAGTAAACTCTATTTTCTTTCTTCAGCCAATGTATTTGATGCTTACAGCAAGTATCCCTCCTACGAAAACGATAAAACTCTTTCTGAAAGTATCTATGGAAGACTGAAAATTAAGATTGAAAACATGTTGATGCGCTTGCCAAAAGATAAAATGGCAATTTTAAGAGTTCCTATGGTCTTTGGAAATACTTCACCACGTGTTCGGGACATGAAAAATTTGATATTAAACAATGAACCTGTAGAGGTTTTTCCAAACTTAATATTAAATGTAACCAACGATGACAAGCTAACCCAACAAATTCATTATCTTATCAATAGAAACAAAACAGGTATATTTCATCTTGGTAGTACAGATTTGGTACATCATGAGGACTTTGTAAAGGAGGTTTTGGAGCGGGTAGGCAAATTTAATCCTATTATTAAAAGGGTTTATACTACAAATGAAGATAGGTATTTGGCCGTTCTTCCAAAATCGAACCTACTACCAAAAAATTTGAGATTTTCGTATCAAGATATTATAGACCACCATATTATTAAATAATAACGCATGGAAAAATTTACGGACAAACAGATTTATGATTATCTAAGCCAATTGGATGGCTGGGAATATGTGGATGGAGCAATCGAGACTACTTTTGAATTCAAGGATTTTAAGGAAGCCTTTTCGGTAATGACAAGGATTGCATTTGAATGCGAGGCGCAAGGCCACCACCCAGATTGGAGCAATGTATACAAAACCGTAAACATTCGACTAAGCACCCATGATGCCAACGGTGTTACGGAAAAGGACTTTGCATTGGCGAGAAGTATCGAAGACATTATAGAGAGTGATTAGAGAGATAATTTCAAAGAATAGTTTTCGGTTTTAACCTTTGGGAATTTTGCTAAATTTGCCAGCATCAAACAAACAGGATTATGGGAAGAGCTTTTGAGTTTAGGAAAGCACGAAAAATGAAGCGATGGGCAGCAATGTCCAAGGCATTTACGCGAATTGGGAAAGACATTGTAATGGCCGTTAAGGAAGGAGGTCTGGATCCGGATGCAAACTCCAGGTTACGAGCCGTTATTCAGAATGCCAAGGCGGTGAATATGCCCAAGGACAATATTGAGCGCGCCATAAAAAGAGCAAGTGATAAAAATGCGGGAGATTACAAGGAAGTCTTGTTTGAAGGCTATGGCCCGCATGGTATTGCCATCTTGATAGAAACTGCAACGGACAATAATACCGGAACAGTGGCAAATATCCGAAGCTATTTCAATAAATGTGATGGCAGTTTGGGAACCTCCTGGGTCAGTAGAATTTATGTTCGACCACACCTGTAATTTCCGGATTCCGGCTGAAGGCATAGACCCTGAGGAACTTGAATTGGAAATGATCGACTTTGGAGCCGAAGAGGTATTCGTGGACGACGATGGCATATTAATATATGCCCCTTTTGAAAGTTTTGGAGCTATACAGAAAGAGCTTGAGAATAGGGGTATCGAAATTCTATCTTCCGGGTTTGAACGCATCCCCCAGGTCACAAAACCCTTAGGCGAGGAAGAAGCAGCCGATGTGGAAAAATTACTGGAGAAAATCGAGGAAGATGATGACGTACAGAACGTCTATCATACAATGGAAGAATAAAAATTAATGATTTGCTCCTTTTTAAAATTAAAAAAGGCCACCTTATATAAGGTGGCCTTTTATACATTTACAAAATCCTTTAGGGCCTGCGAAGCACCTTTAAAATTTGTTTGCCGCTACCGGTGGTAACATATACATAATACATTCCCGCAGGCAGTTCGTTCGTCCTTAGTCCAATCTCATTTCTACCTTTTTTCAGGTAGTAGTTTCCAAAAGTCTCGGACTCTTTTACCGATTCCATCATATAGGGACAATTCGCTCTTCATCTCCCTAGGAGAAATCACTACGAGCGTAAAGTCCTCCTTGAATGGTACGGGATATCCTGATAGTTCCAAGGTAGGTGCCTGATATTTGGCCACATCATCCATCGGACATACTTCGGCGTGCAATATTACGTAGAAGCTATCCATATCACCCGCACTTACATCCGGAAAGGTATGGGTTACAAAGTCTCCGCTGATATTGTCCTCATATGGATAATCCCCTGGTGCCACCGTTAAATTGCCGTTGTTCGGTTTGGCGGGTACTGCGTTACTGCCCACATAGAGCTGGGCCTCCGTCATCTTATAACCGCCCAAAGTGGATACGGTAACGCTTACGCTACCACCGGAATAGACCACTTGAACACTTCCGACAAGGGCTCCCTTACTGATATCGCATTGGCCGGCAGCTGCGTACAGGTCCATTTCATAGACGCCATCTATCGACGGGAACTCGTTGATCCATCCCCATCTATTTGCATTGATATTTGGGATATCCAAGAAGCAGGTCCATACGTTTTCATCAGAGGACCTTGCAAATGCCGTTTCGCATTGGTCAATGGAACCAGGATCACAATTCAAGCCCTCATCTATATCGCCGTCACCATCATTGTCGACCCCATCGCAAACCTCTTCGTCACAGGCATCCGGAATGCCATCGCCATCGCTATCGGCCATATCGTCCCCGTCCGGACAAACGTCCTCACAGTTCCTTACACCATCCCCATCGTCATCTAAATCGTCACAGTCGTCACATCCATCCGGAGTTCCGTCTCCGTCAGAATCTAGGTTATCATCAAAACCTTCACAGACATCCACGCAGTTCGGTACGCCATCCTGGTCGTCATCGCGGTCATCGCAGTCATCGCATCCATCCGGGATGCCATCACCGTCGGAGTCCATCGTATCATCGAAGCCAGGGCAGATATCCTTACAGTCCGGCACACCGTCCTGGTCGGTATCGATGCTATCGTCGCATTCATCAAAGCAATCCGCAATACCGTCGCCGTCCTTGTCGAAACCTTCGTCTATGTCACCGTCACCGTCGTTGTCCACGCCGTCGCATACCTCGATATCACATCCATCCGGGATACCGTCCCCGTCGGAGTCCATCGTATCATCGAAGCCTGGGCAGATATCCTTACAGTCCGGCACACCGTCCTGGTCGGTATCGATGCTATCGTCGCATTCATCAAAGCAATCCGCAATACCGTCGCCGTCCTTGTCGAAACCTTCGTCTATGTCACCGTCTCCGTCGTTGTCCACACCGTCGCATACCTCGATATCACATCCATCCGGGGTACCGTCCCCGTCGGAGTCCATCGTATCATCGAAGCCAGGGCAGATATCCTTACAGTCCGGCACACCGTCCTGATCGGTATCAATGGTGTCGTCACAATCATCGTAACAATCCGCAGTACCGTCGCCGTCCTTGTCGAAACCTTCGTCAATCTCACCGTCGCCGTCGTTATCCACACCGTCGCATACCTCGATATCACATCCATCCGGGGTACCGTCACCGTCGGAATCCAATGTATCATCAAAGCCCGGACAAGCATCCCTACAGTCCGGAACTCCGTCCTGGTCGGTATCGATGGTGTCGTCACAATCATCGTAACAATCCGCAATACCGTCGCCGTCCTGGTCGAATCCTTCGTCTATGTCACCGTCACCGTCGTTGTCCACGCCGTCGCATATTTCTTGACCGGGTTCTGTAATGGTAATACTACAACGGGAAGTTGCCCCTGTGGCATCGGTGATGGTCACATAATGTGTCCCAGCTTTTAAATTTGTGTTTAGCCTATCCGTGGTACCATCGTCCCAGCGATAGGTAAACGGTCTATACCCTCCATTGCCATGTACTTTTGCAGATCCGTCACTGCCGCCGCGAACCGTTACGTTGCCATAAAGGTTGATCCAGCAGTACAGTTCTTTGGCAATGTCTATCCGGCAGGTAGTTTCACATCCATTTATATCAGTAACGGTCACCGAATGCATCCCATAGGTCAGGGTCGTTGCCTGTTGGGTGGTCTCCCCGTTATCCCATAGATAGGTATACTGTCCCGTACCTCCTTTTACGTAGACCGTTGCCACTCCATCCTCTGTCTCATGGTGCATGGTAAGGACGTCCTGTTCTATGGAACATATCAATTGGCTACAGTTGGTCTCATTGGGTTCCTCTATGGTAACGCTGCAACGGGACGTTGCCCCCACAGCATCTGTAATCGTTACATAATGGACTCCCGCTTTTAACGTATTGTTGGTCTGTTCAGTAGAACCATCGTCCCATTTGAAAGTATACGGGGCATAGCCTCCGTTACCCATGGCCCGTGCCGCTCCGTCGCTACCGCCCTTTACGCTCACGTTCTGGATCAGGTTGGTCCAACAATAGAGTTCCTTGGCAATGTCCACTTGGCAACTGGTCTCGCACCCGTTGGAATCCGTTACCGTTACCCAATGCATACCATAGGTGAGTTTGGTCGCCGTCTGTGTCTTCTCCCCGTTGTCCCACAGGTAGGTATATTCTCCCGTACCGCCCTTTGGGTTCACCGTGGCAACACCGTCCTCGGTCTCGTGGTTCGTGGTGAGTACATCCTGGTCTATGCTGCAGGTCATCTCACATATAAAGTCGTCATTAAGTATGGTACCGGTTCCTCTAAATTTTGATGTCCAAAAATCTCCGAATTTCGACCAAAAATCTGAACTAAAAAGGTTTCATCTGATTCAACTTCTGAATCAGGTACAACATCAACTGTAAATTGCTTAGAAGCTTCACCTGGATTGAAAGTTAAAGTTCCTGACACGGCAGTAAAATCATCGGGAGAAATAGCGAAGTTATCATAGGTTTGGTAATCCACAATCAACGTTTCCGAAGAGGGCCTACTTAAACTTACTTGAAATACAAAGTTCGTAGTCCCACCTGTTCCCTCAACTTGTGTCACATCATTTATGTATATTAAAGCTTTCTCCGGGAAAATTAATATTTCGTCAGTTGCGGAACTCGAACAACCATTGGCATTTGTATAGGTGTAGGTAATGGTTGTAATTCCTTCTCCAGCTACTGCTGGGTCAAAAGTATAGGTCAAACCATTGCCGTCATCGGTAACACCGGGACCACTGTAGACACCTTTGTCGCCCACTTGTGTGCCCTGGGCAGGTAAGCCCCCGCCCTGATCGGTCTGTACGCCAAAGTTAACAGGGATATCTGCCTTAAATTCTAATGATACGGTGGTCAACGTAACTTCATCACTGGTAACTGAGCAATCATCTGTAGCATCGCCTGGGGTTCCATTATCTGAGGTTACCGTTACTCGAAACATGGATCCATTATTATAGGGCAAATTATCAACTATTTCCAAAGTATTCCCAGTTAAATTAAGTGGGAACCAAGAAGATGAGTCCGATAGCTTTTGTTCCCATAAGTAGGACAATGTACCCGAACCGGATGCTTCAACTATAAAAACATTTAGAGGTGGCTCCGTTTCACAAACCGTAACATCAACATCTTGTGGTTGTTGAAGAATCATAACTTCGCATTCAGAAATCACCGTAATCGTTTGTTCACAACTTGAAGTGCCTTCATTTTCATCGGTAGCGGTCCAAGTTCGGTTATCGTACCATCAGTAGCTACAATATCGGAAAAAGTAATAGTGACATCTCCTGCTCCACCTTGGTAAACCGGTTCTCCTGTAAACGCGGGATCCGTTGATTCATCATCTTCGATAGTTAGGTCCGATGGACAAGTAATTACAGGGGGAGCTATGACTTCGCAACCAACAAATGCCGTACCATCTACCCTTGTACCTGGTGAGAATGGAGTACCCCCACTTCCCGTTGCCGTACTATGGGGTACCAATGGTTCCGTACCAGTCCCATCAGGGACTAGGGTCAAGGATTGATCATTACCACCTTCCGAACCATACGTATATGTTGCAATTACAGTGGCTTCGTCATCTGATAGAATTACTGTATCCCCGCCATTGTTCAACCCAAGGAAGCCTGAGGAAGCCGTTTGCACAGCCATTCCCCCAAATTGACCAGTAGGCGTACCACCTCCAAATATTACTGCTCCACAATTTGATGCTAGAATCGTATTTGCAGGGAAAGTATGTCTAATACCTACTGCATCAGAAATTGTCCATCCTGAAATATCAATATCCGTATCCTCCAAGTTCACTATTTCGATGAATTCATCTTGTGATGCATCCCTTGTACCATCCCCATTTGCGTCTCCTGATAAATCCACTGGGGGATCTGCTAAAATTTCGTTTATGACTATTGCAGGTATTGGAACATAAACATTGTTAAAAGTGACAACAGCGTTCTCACCCGCTTCCAAAACTACCGTTAATCCATTTGGCAATGCCGTATTATTATTACCGGCACCTGCATTTATACTTACCAAATCCCATCCATCAGGAACCAATTCCGTTATTTCGTAATTACCGGGTAGCAAATTTTCAAACACATATCCCTCCGTTGTATTTTCGCTGATCGAAAATGGGATACCTCCAAAAGAGAAATCGAACATCATATCGGCAAAACTGTCATCGTCCACATTTTTTAATACCGTGATGCTAGCTAAAGTAAAAGGAGTACCTGGTGATCCTATATCTCCGCCGTTATTTCCTCCAGCCGCCTGACTGGTATACCCTTCAAAAAGTGGCGTAGCCCCACCATCTGTACTCAACGCCCAATTACTACCAATGGTATTGTCTGCGGTTAAATCCTTTAAGTATACAGACGAGATACCATCATCCAATGGCCAATCCGTGGTTTCATATGCCACCTGCTCAATCACATTGGCCTGTGTTTCATTATCTCCGGAATAACTGGCAAAACTATCCCAAATACCGATGGTATCGCCGGTATTGTTCAAGGACATGGCCCCCCAATTGGTCACTGGGACCAAATTGACAAAGCCCCAAGCTGCTAAGAAATCGGCTTCGGAAACGTCCTCTGAATTATAAAGTACGACAGACTCTCCTGCGGGTACTATACCCGTTGCAATATTTGCTGAACCATGGGCCACACTATTGAAATCATCTATGACATAACCGGAAATATCCAGGTCAACCAATCCGGGGTTGTAAATTTCTATCCATTCCCAATCGTCCTCCATACTACTTGGGTTGTACATAATTTCCGTGATAATTGGTGTCGGTTTGGGCTCATTGACAATAATATCTATTGTTGTACAAGTTATTTCTTCTACACAATCACCTTCACCTCGAACATAGAGTGTATATAAGCCAGCTAATGCTCTAAATCCCACATTTATTGTAGAAGAACTGCTTCTGACAACCTCCGTAACTCCGCAACCATCATCATTGTATACTACCCATTCCGTGGCATCATTTAAACTACCATTAACTGATAAGATAACAGTTTCTCCAGGCAGATATGTGCTCTGATTTAGTGATAGACTTGTTATTTCCGGATTGGTTCCTCCTACAATTATTGAAGTCTCAAAACAATCAGGTGGTGTGGCAATTGTCCCTCCCTCCCCTCTTACAAAGAGGTTATAGGTATCTACGTTAGCCCTTGATCCTATATTGATAGTAGAAGAGCTACTTCTTACTATTTCAGTTACACCACAGCCACTACTGTTATAAACCACCCATTCAGTTGCATCATTGAGTTGACCATCTATAGTTATGACAACTAACTCACCAGGGCAATAACCAGATTGGTTAAAGGTGATATCATTGATAGTCGGTGGAGTTTCGCCATCAGTTATTGTAACTGTACCCAAACTAGCATCCACTGTACCGGGATATACTGTATCATCATTACTTACCCAATTGGCGCGATTATGAACAATGGCCCTAATCTGTTCCGGGGTACCTGAAAGTGGGCAGCCCGCTATACCACAACTAAATTGAAAATTGTCCTGTTCCATTCCCCCTGGGCCGGTCAATCGAACTGCAGTATCACCCGTAGTCAAAGCATCCGGAAGCGCTGAAGTAGTGTTGCTCGTAGCATCACCGTCCCAATTGGCATCGTCCGTAACCCCAGTTACCACATTAAAATGCAATCCTGCAATAAAAGTTGGACTTGCAATACTGCCCTGGATAGCGAACAGTTGGTCGCCCGCGACCGTAAAGGAAGCCGCAGGTGGGGACAAATTACTAAAGTCCAATACTATGACCTCACCGGCCGTTCTTGCCGCTCCGGAAGTCCAGGTAAATTCACCGTCACCTACAAAGGAAGAGAATCCCGTGGCATCACTCCAGCCACGATCCGTAAAAATGATCCGGGTCGCGGCATCTATATCTTTTAAAAGAACAAACGCAAAGTTATCATCGGCGTCGGTTGCCCCATCGGTATTCAGACCTACAAAGGCAATATCACCTGCACTTAGTGTAGTCCGGGCAAAAGCGCTACTTAAAGTGAACAGTAATGTACACAACAGCGTAATTTTTCTCATATCCGGACGGTTTTGGTTGGTTTATGTCTATTAGGTATTAATTTCTAGAAGGGAATATCCCTTGCAATGCGATGATATAATTCACACATTGAAACGGTTGAATATTATTTATAGGCTGGCTACCTCCGGCATTCAAGGTCTGAAATGAGGCCATATTTGAGTCTGTGGTCGTACCAAAACTATCAAGACCGGCACCGGCAACATAGTTACCCGCAGGAACATCAGCATTACCTTCTTCCTTTGAGGGTATGGAGACACCATGATTGTGTGATGGCAGTTGCGTAACATTCAATGTATTGGTTTCTGTACCACTTTTTTGTCCTAAATTTCTTGGGGTTAAGCCCGGACTCGTTTCCAGCATGCATAGGCACGCGGCCACGTAAATCAGGTAATCCAAACGTTGTACGGCCATCGCCCCCATACGTGATTCCTAAAATTGAAAAAAGCGCAGTATACTGAGATATGGGTAACAATTGCCCGTCACACAACGCCCAGCCCCTGGGTGCAAAATTACCACCAAACATCATTATCTGTCCTATAAATGGTTCCATAGTTATCTAGTTTTATTGGTTGATTGAAATATTAAAATTGATTTTAGTTTTATAGAATGATTTTTCCAGTTTTGGAAAAAGTAGATTGTCTTCCAAATTTTGATGGGATTCCCAATGTTTATTGGTAATGTATGCCTCAACATCTGAAAATTTTAGTTCCGTAACTAATTCCTTATTTTCCTTTGACACCCTAAAGTGGATGGTCGTGTGCTTACCCATTTCCCTGGACGGGTAATCGATCCTTAAAAGGTATCTTCCCTGGGAATCCGTTATCAGTAAGCCCTTATGTCCCATCTGTTCAGAATTGGGGGAAAGGTGCGCGAATTCAATCTTCGCATTTTGAAGGGGATTCTTTCCCGAACCATCGAACACCTGTCCGGAAATTTCCACTTGCTTACCAAAGAGCTTGGTACGTATATCTGACGTTGAAATTGAATGGGAAGAAGAGAATTCTTTCGCCAATAAATTGGTCGTAGGCAAAAGCATGGCACCTGTGGATGCCATAATGGAACCTTTGAGAAAGTTCCTTCTTTTTTTGTCGTTTTTCATTTTTCCTTTGGTGATTGGTTACAATGACCATAGGAAGCGGGTTGGTTCTTTGTATTGTGGGGTTACAAAAACCAGTTAATGTTCCAACTGAATTCTATACCTACGGAAGGTACTAGTTAATAAGGTATTTACATAATCACAGCGCATGAACTGTATGATTTATCGGATGAATGGTAATAAAATGTTAAAATTCAAGATAGTATAAGTATTCAAATTGCCGGAGAGTTTAATCAAATACAAAAGCCCCTGTATCAAATGTACAGGGGCCTTCCATTTTTAATTTTTGATACTACTTGCTTGAGATGACCTTATGTACGAATTGCTCCTTGTCCGTCTTAACTATGACCAGATATATATCCGGCGCCAAATCCCCCACCTGAAGTGTCAACGAGTTTTCCCCGACACTTAAGGATTGTCCATTCTCGTGTCTTACCAATTTTCCGTTCATATCGAACATCGTCACCTCCAGCTTGGATGAATAAGCGGATTCTATCTCAATGTTCAGGATATCGTTAAAGGCGGTAGGAAAGGTCCTTACAATGGTACTTTTTACGCCTGCCGTTGGATTCTTGGAGGCACAAGCCTCATTTTCGAGACCAATAACAACAGTTAACATGGCTATATTCCCATCCGCATCCGTTACTATAACGGTGTATTCTCCCGCAGACAATTTATCATTGTTAGCCTTGTCAGAACCATTGTCCCAATCGTAGGAATAAGGTGCCTTACCCCCCTCCGGATGAACTACCACTTGCCCATCTTCACTACCTGGACAGGTCTCATCTTTCTGTGTGTTAATGGTTACCACTAAGTTATCACAGGCATCCGGGAAGCCGTCACCATCTGTATCTATTAAATCGTCACCAGCTTCACAGATGTCACAGCCATCCGGTATAGAATCCCCATCGGTGTCAACGGTATCATCATAATCCTCACAAACATCTTCACAATCGGCCACACCATCACCATCAGAATCTATTGAAACACCATTGGCATCCACATTTTCTCGGACATGGTGAATCGATTTCTTCATCATAGCAATCGAAAATACCGTCACCATCTGTATCGACCGTGCCATCGCAATCATCCGAGACAGTCCGGAGTACCGTCCCCATCCGAATCCATCGCATCATCATAGCCTGGACATTTGTCCAAACAATCCGGCACGCCATCTAGGTCAGTATCCATTGATACCCCATTAGCATTTACGTTATCCGGGCAGGGCGAATCAATTTCTTCATCGTAGCAATCGGCAATACCATCACCGTCTGTGTCAACGGTATCGTCACAGTTATCCATACAATCCGGGGTACCATCTCCATCGGTATCCAGATTATCATCGTACCCAGGACACTTATCCGAACAATCCGGCACACCGTCCTGATCTGTATCCAATCTATTATCGCAATCATCGAAGCAATCGGCAATCCCATCCATATCGGCATCGAAGCCCTCGTCTACTTTGCCATCGCCATCGTTATCGAGACCATCACACTCCTCTACATCACAGGCATCGGGCACTCCGTCACCATCGGAATCCTCGGTATCATCCCCATTGGGACATTTGTCCGAACAATCAGGTACTCCGTCCTGGTCAGTATCCAATCTATCATCGCACTCATCGAAACAGTCCGGGATTCCATCCATATCCGCATCGAACCCTTCATCTATTTTACCATCGCCATCATTATCCACACCATCACAAACCTCCGGTCCAGGTTGGGTTATGGTAATACTGCATTGCGAGGTCGCCCCCGTGGCATCCGTGATTGTCACATAATGTTTCCCCGCCGTTAGCGAGCGGTTGGTCGCTTCCGTAGATCCGTCATCCCATTTAAATGTAAAGGGCCTGTATCCTCCGTTACCGCTTACACGTGCGGCACCGTCCTTACCGCCATACTCCGTAACATTCTGTACCCGGTTTACCCAACAGTAGAGTTCCTTGGCAATATCTATATAGGATACCGACTCACAACCATTAGCGTCCGTAACTTTCACCCAATGCATACCATAGGTCAGCGTGGTTGCGGTTTGGGAGGTTTCCCCATTGTCCCAATAATACGTGTAAGGTGCTTTTCCCCCATATGGCGTTACCGTTGCCTCACCATCTTTGGTCAGATGGTCTGTAGTGAGCTTATCTTGTTCCACCTCACTTGTAAATTTATCACAGGCACTTCCGG
This sequence comes from Maribacter litopenaei, assembly GCF_025244665.1. GTDB lineage: Bacteria > Bacteroidota > Bacteroidia > Flavobacteriales > Flavobacteriaceae > Maribacter > Maribacter litopenaei. The sequence continues at coordinate 2,332,699 of NZ_CP104205.1, forward strand.
TAGGCTCCATTATTGTAATAGTACATTCGGAAGTCGCACCAGTAGCATCGGTAATGGTCACAGTATGTATACCTGCCGTTAACGAGCGGTTGGTCGCTTCCATAGACCCGTCATCCCACTGGAAGGTAAAGGGCCTATATCCTCCGTTACCGCTTACACGTGCGGCTCCGTCTTTACCGCCATACTCTGTTACATGTTGTATCAGGTTTACCCAACAATAGAGTTCCTTTGCAATATCTATTTGACACATCGTTTGGCAACCATTAGCATCCGTAATGGTAACGGAATGCATCCCATAGGTCAATTTGGTGGCCGTTTGGGTGGTCTCCCCATTGTCCCATAAGTAGGTGAACGGTGCCGTACCCCCAAAAGGTGTTGCCGTTGCCACCCCATCCATTGTTAGATGATCCGTGGTAAGCTGATCTTGTACGATACTACAGCTCATTTCCTGCCATGAACCTACGCTGAATATTGACGTAGCCGACTCACATCCACTTTTTAAATCCTTTACAGTGACCGAATAGGCAGTATCCAATAAAAAATTCAAGATTTCCCCACCCTCACTAATAGTTGAACCGGAAGGTACAAAAGTATACACCAAGCCTAATCTATAATTACTTACCATCGCCGACCCCTCGGTATCACAGCTAGCATTTTCTATTTTAAACACAGGTTTTTCCGGCAATGGGTTGACCGTAACGCTAACCGTTTCATCGTCGCTGCATCCGTTGGCGTCCGTTACCGTTACCGTATAGTCACCGGCGGTGCTCACTTCTATCGAGGCTGTCGTCTCCCCTGTGCTCCACAGGTATTCCGTTCCGCCACTAGCGGTCAGGGTCGTGGTCTCGCCCTCGCAGATGATCAGGTCGCCTTCTATGGCCGCCGTAGGCAATGGGTTGACCGTAACGCTAACCGTTTCATCGTCGCTGCATCCGTTGGCGTCCGTTACCGTTACCGTATAGTCACCGGCGGTGCTCACTTCTATCGAGGCTGTCGTCTCCCCTGTGCTCCACAGGTATTCCGTTCCGCCACTAGCGGTCAGGGTCGTGGTCTCGCCCTCGCAGATGATCAGGTCGCCTTCTATGGCCGCCGTAGGCAATGGGTTGACCGTAACGCTAACCGTTTCATCGTCGCTGCATCCGTTGGCGTCCGTTACCGTTACCGTATAGTCACCGGCGGTGCTCACTTCTATCGAGGCTGTCGTCTCCCCTGTGCTCCACAGGTATTCCGTTCCGCCACTAGCGGTCAGGGTCGTGGTCTCGCCCTCGCAGATGATCAGGTCGCCTTCTATGGCCGCCGTAGGCAATGGGTTGACCGTAACGCTAACCGTTTCATCGTCGCTGCATCCGTTGGCGTCCGTTACCGTTACCGTATAGTCACCGGCGGTGCTCACTTCTATCGAGGCTGTCGTCTCCCCTGTGCTCCACAGGTATTCCGTTCCGCCACTAGCGGTCAGGGTCGTGGTCTCGCCCTCGCAGATGATCAGGTCGCCTTCTATGGCCGCCGTAGGCAATGGGTTGACCGTAACGCTAACCGTTTCATCGTCGCTGCATCCGTTGGCGTCCGTTACCGTTACCGTATAGTCACCGGCGGTGCTCACTTCTATCGAGGCTGTCGTCTCCCCTGTGCTCCACAGGTATTCCGTTCCGCCACTAGCGGTCAGGGTCGTGGTCTCGCCCTCGCAGATGATCAGGTCGCCTTCTATGGCCGCCGTAGGCAATGGGTTGACCGTAACGCTAACCGTTTCATCGTCGCTGCATCCGTTGGCGTCCGTTACCGTTACCGTATAGTCACCGGCGGTGCTCACTTCTATCGAGGCTGTCGTCTCCCCTGTGCTCCACAGGTATTCCGTTCCGCCACTAGCGGTCAGGGTCGTGGTCTCGCCCTCGCAGATGATCAGGTCGCCTTCTATGGCCGCCGTAGGCAATGGGTTGACCGTAACGCTAACCGTTTCATCGTCGCTGCATCCGTTGGCGTCCGTTACCGTTACCGTATAGTCACCGGCGGTGCTCACTTCTATCGAGGCTGTCGTCTCCCCTGTGCTCCACAGGTATTCCGTTCCGCCACTAGCGGTCAGGGTCGTGGTCTCGCCCTCGCAGATGATCAGGTCGCCTTCTATGGCCGCCGTAGGCAATGGGTTGACCGTAACGCTAACCGTTTCATCGTCGCTGCATCCGTTGGCGTCCGTTACCGTTACCGTATAGTCACCGGCGGTGCTCACTTCTATCGAGGCTGTCGTCTCCCCTGTGCTCCACAGGTATTCCGTTCCGCCACTAGCGGTCAGGGTCGTGGTCTCGCCCTCGCAGATGATCAGGTCGCCTTCTATGGCCGCCGTAGGCAATGGGTTGACCGTAACGCTAACCGTTTCATCGTCGCTGCATCCGTTGGCGTCCGTTACCGTTACCGTATAGTCACCGGCGGTGCTCACTTCTATCGAGGCTGTCGTCTCCCCTGTGCTCCACAGGTATTCCGTTCCGCCACTAGCGGTCAGGGTCGTGGTCTCGCCCTCGCAGATGATCAGGTCGCCTTCTATGGCCGCCGTAGGCAATGGGTTGACCGTAACGCTAACCGTTTCATCGTCGCTGCATCCGTTGGCGTCCGTTACCGTTACCGTATAGTCACCGGCGGTGCTCACTTCTATCGAGGCTGTCGTCTCCCCTGTGCTCCACAGGTATTCCGTTCCGCCACTAGCGGTCAGGGTCGTGGTCTCGCCCTCGCAGATGATCAGGTCGCCTTCTATGGCCGCCGTAGGCAATGGGTTGACCGTAACGCTAACCGTTTCATCGTCGCTGCATCCGTTGGCGTCCGTTACCGTTACCGTATAGTCACCGGCGGTGCTCACTTCTATCGAGGCTGTCGTCTCCCCTGTGCTCCACAGGTATTCCGTTCCGCCACTAGCGGTCAGGGTCGTGGTCTCGCCCTCGCAGATGATCAGGTCGCCTTCTATGGCCGCCGTAGGCAATGGGTTGACCGTAACGCTAACCGTTTCATCGTCGCTGCATCCGTTGGCGTCCGTTACCGTTACCGTATAGTCACCGGCGGTGCTCACTTCTATCGAGGCTGTCGTCTCCCCTGTGCTCCACAGGTATTCCGTTCCGCCACTAGCGGTCAGGGTCGTGGTCTCGCCCTCGCAGATGATCAGGTCGCCTTCTATGGCCGCCGTAGGCAATGGGTTGACCGTAACGCTAACCGTTTCATCGTCGCTGCATCCGTTGGCGTCCGTTACCGTTACCGTATAGTCACCGGCGGTGCTCACTTCTATCGAGGCTGTCGTCTCCCCTGTGCTCCACAGGTATTCCGTTCCGCCACTAGCGGTCAGGGTCGTGGTCTCGCCCTCGCAGATGATCAGGTCGCCTTCTATGGCCGCCGTAGGCAATGGGTTGACCGTAACGCTAACCGTTTCATCGTCGCTGCATCCGTTGGCGTCCGTTACCGTTACCGTATAGTCACCGGCGGTGCTCACTTCTATCGAGGCTGTCGTCTCCCCTGTGCTCCACAGGTATTCCGTTCCGCCACTAGCGGTCAGGGTCGTGGTCTCGCCCTCGCAGATGATCAGGTCGCCTTCTATGGCCGCCGTAGGCAATGGGTTGACCGTAACGCTAACCGTTTCATCGTCGCTGCATCCGTTGGCGTCCGTTACCGTTACCGTATAGTCACCGGCGGTGCTCACTTCTATCGAGGCTGTCGTCTCCCCTGTGCTCCACAGGTATTCCGTTCCGCCACTAGCGGTCAGGGTCGTGGTCTCGCCCTCGCAGATGATCAGGTCGCCTTCTATGGCCGCCGTAGGCAATGGGTTGACCGTAACGCTAACCGTTTCATCGTCGCTGCATCCGTTGGCGTCCGTTACCGTTACCGTATAGTCACCGGCGGTGCTCACTTCTATCGAGGCTGTCGTCTCCCCTGTGCTCCACAGGTATTCCGTTCCGCCACTAGCGGTCAGGGTCGTGGTCTCGCCCTCGCAGATGATCAGGTCGCCTTCTATGGCCGCCGTAGGCAATGGGTTGACCGTAACGCTAACCGTTTCATCGTCGCTGCATCCGTTGGCGTCCGTTACCGTTACCGTATAGTCACCGGCGGTGCTCACTTCTATCGAGGCTGTCGTCTCCCCTGTGCTCCACAGGTATTCCGTTCCGCCACTAGCGGTCAGGGTCGTGGTCTCGCCCTCGCAGATGATCAGGTCGCCTTCTATGGCCGCCGTAGGCAATGGGTTGACCGTAACGCTAACCGTTTCATCGTCGCTGCATCCGTTGGCGTCCGTTACCGTTACCGTATAGTCACCGGCGGTGCTCACTTCTATCGAGGCTGTCGTCTCCCCTGTGCTCCACAGGTATTCCGTTCCGCCACTAGCGGTCAGGGTCGTGGTCTCGCCCTCGCAGATGATCAGGTCGCCTTCTATGGCCGCCGTAGGCAATGGGTTGACCGTAACGCTAACCGTTTCATCGTCGCTGCATCCGTTGGCGTCCGTTACCGTTACCGTATAGTCACCGGCGGTGCTCACTTCTATCGAGGCTGTCGTCTCCCCTGTGCTCCACAGGTATTCCGTTCCGCCACTAGCGGTCAGGGTCGTGGTCTCGCCCTCGCAGATGATCAGGTCGCCTTCTATGGCCGCCGTAGGCAATGGGTTGACCGTAACGCTAACCGTTTCATCGTCGCTGCATCCGTTGGCGTCCGTTACCGTTACCGTATAGTCACCGGCGGTGCTCACTTCTATCGAGGCTGTCGTCTCCCCTGTGCTCCACAGGTATTCCGTTCCGCCACTAGCGGTCAGGGTCGTGGTCTCGCCCTCGCAGATGATCAGGTCGCCTTCTATGGCCGCCGTAGGCAATGGGTTGACCGTAACGCTAACCGTTTCATCGTCGCTGCATCCGTTGGCGTCCGTTACCGTTACCGTATAGTCACCGGCGGTGCTCACTTCTATCGAGGCTGTCGTCTCCCCTGTGCTCCACAGGTATTCCGTTCCGCCACTAGCGGTCAGGGTCGTGGTCTCGCCCTCGCAGATGATCAGGTCGCCTTCTATGGCCGCCGTAGGCAATGGGTTGACCGTAACGCTAACCGTTTCATCGTCGCTGCATCCGTTGGCGTCCGTTACCGTTACCGTATAGTCACCGGCGGTGCTCACTTCTATCGAGGCTGTCGTCTCCCCTGTGCTCCACAGGTATTCCGTTCCGCCACTAGCGGTCAGGGTCGTGGTCTCGCCCTCGCAGATGATCAGGTCGCCTTCTATGGCCGCCGTAGGCAATGGGTTGACCGTAACGCTAACCGTTTCATCGTCGCTGCATCCGTTGGCGTCCGTTACCGTTACCGTATAGTCACCGGCGGTGCTCACTTCTATCGAGGCTGTCGTCTCCCCTGTGCTCCACAGGTATTCCGTTCCGCCACTAGCGGTCAGGGTCGTGGTCTCGCCCTCGCAGATGATCAGGTCGCCTTCTATGGCCGCCGTAGGCAATGGGTTGACTATTATTACTATTTCAGCAAAAGGTCTACAATTTGGGTCTGTTAAATCCGGGTCATCCGTATCTAATAAAGCATAGGCATAATAGGTCCCGAGATGCAAGGCCACTAATACCTGTTGAAGAAGTTGCCGTACCGTCACTGGGTGTAACCGCAGTTCCCAATTGGGTACCACCCCCCACATATGGGTCTCCTTGTTGTGAAGGAAAGATCAAAAACTCAATATCAATGTTAGAAATGTCCGTTTGAACACTTAACGTCTGCCCTTGATTATCTTCACAAGTTGAAAAATCAGCTGTTTCACCGTTAAGATTCGGGCAATCAAAAGGTACTTCACCATTAAGAAAAGTTACGGTCCATTCTTCCCCATTCGCAACTGTTACGGTTGCCGTTCTAGTACCAACATCCACATTAGAAATATCTCCAGTTGTAGAGTCTTCAATACCATTCTCAAGCGTTGTGATACTTTGAAGTAACCATCCATCGACAAGATTCTCAGTAATAGTATAGACGCCCTCCTGCAAGCCAAAGAATACCTCTTGGTTTGAAAGCGTTGCATCCCCATCATCATCAAGTACAAAATTAAATGTCCCATTTGGCCCAGTTAAAGTGAAGCCAAAATCTTCGGAATCATTAGGATCAGCATCTTTAATTATAGTAATCTGCCCCTGTGGAATTATAGCGTTAGGATTAATATTAATATTTACCTGTACATTTTCCTCCTCAGGGCTAAGACCATTATTGATATCTGGATCTAAAAAGACTACAAATTGAGGAGATGCTCCTGGAAAATCAGCTGCACCATTTTCAAAGCCGTAATCAACTTGGGAAGCAAGGTGCCCACCCCATGCAATGCCAACATTAAGGCTTTCACCAAGTATGGCATCCCCATTAGAAGGGGTAAAAGTAATTCTCAATTTTCGATCTTCTTGATTTGCGTTTTCAGGATCATCTAAGTAACTACTGAAAGTAACTGAGCCTGGATCAATATTATATAGTGTAAAGTTGCCTGCTGGATGTGCAACAGTAATTGGATTAGGCGAACCAGCACCATTATCATTTGGTATTGGCACACTATTAATATATGTTCCCGTAAAACCCGCACCTAGGTCTGAGCCTGGACTAAAGGGCGAGTCTGCGGCCTCGGTTGCATTGTATGATGTCAAATAATCGAAAAATAGTTTTTCAGGTTCGGAAGTACCTCCTGCATATGCCCAATCCAATTCAATTGTATAAAATGTCCCCTCAGTTAGTTGCGGGGCCGGATTGCCGGATTTTATTGTCCAAACAAAAGGAATCACCTCGCCTTCTGCATAAATTGAGTTGGCTTGTTGAATAGTTGTGCCTTGATCCCAAGAGTTTAAGGTAGGTCCAGGCTGATTTCGCCACGCCCAAAGATCACGACCCCCATCGGTAAAATAGGTAACTGCTGTCCCCGATATAGGTCCAGTCGCTGTTAGCGTAAAACTAGAACCATAATCGTGCTCTTCAAACTCATAAATTTGAACGTTACTGAATTCTCCATTCAAATCGGCAGTTACATAGGTAACCACATCAGGATGATATACAGGTTCTTCATGAACATTAAGTGTAATCTGTTCATTTGGAGCCCAACCGGAACCTGAAGCATATCCAATTTCTCCGGGTAAATAATCAAGTTTGTCAGTACTGACTGTTTGTCCATTCAAAAGGTTGAATGATGCAAGTAAGAACGAGTACAGAAATAATGTCCTAAAAAATCGAAGAGTAGAGTTCCCCATATGTTTGGCTATTTTGTTGATTAAAACCAAAGCATATCATAAGAAGTATCAAAAATTAAGATGTGGGGCCTTAATCCGTGATTAAAAAATTATAACTTTAAAAAGTTATGTGGGGGAATACAAACGAATCTAGGAAGAAGTTGCTTGAAAAGTTATAAACAGGTTAAAAATTAATTAAAAAATCGATGAAATGCACATTTCATCGATCAAGGTCACGATTAAATCATCGACATTATTTTAGAAAATATTTGGAGGAAGTCGATTCAATTATCCAATAATCAACAAAAATAAACTCCACTATCGCATGACTTTACCCTCCACACCCTTAAAAAAAGTATTATATTTTTCCATATCAGCTTCTTGGTCATTGGAAACTATTTGAGGTTCTGAAAACCTCACCTCCTTCTTCCCATAATCGAATGCCACCATAACAATGGGAACATTAGCATGTTTGGCAATAAAATAAAAACCTGTTTTCCATTTTTCCACTTTTTTGCGTGTTCCTTCCGGAGAGAGTGCTAATCTAAATTTTTTTCTTTCATTAAAAATCTTCACTGTAGCACTTACAGTATCGTTATTCTTATTGCGGTCAATTGGGGCACCGCCAGTCCAGCGAAAAAACCAACCAAATGGTGAATCAAAAAGACTTTTCTTACCAATATAATTGATTTCTTCGTTCAACACTTTTCTCACCAAAAGCCCTAGAACAAAATCCCACCAACTGGTGTGTGGTACTACAATAATTACGAATTTGTCTAAATGGGAAGGAAACTCACCTATCATTTTCCAACCCAAAAGTTTGAAGTATATAAATTTGGAAAGTTGCCGCATTTTAAGTTTTATGGAGTCAGGAAAAAAAATCGATTATGCAAAAAACTAAATTTTCCTATAAATGGATTTCAATTTACTTGGAGTAATCAACGACTTCCAATTTTCTCCCAAAGCATTTTCCCATAAGGGTTCCATACCCAAGGCTACAGAAGTCATAATATCAAAATCATCTTCATTAAGATCAGCACAAATTCCACTTGGCAATTCGATTTGATGTTTTTCCTTCATTTTATTGAAGAGAGCAACACCATCTGGATAAAACTCTTCTAAATACTGGAATACCGAGACAATTGCCAAGACCATGTTTTACTCCTAGTCGGTATCCTAATCCATAACTCATGGCATGCGCTACTCCAACTTGTGAATAGGCTATGCTCATACCGCCATGCCATGATGCCATCATCAACTTGTCACGCGATTCTTCCACCGTCAAAGGGTCAAGAAAAACTTCTTTACAAAGCTCCAAAGCCTTTTCACCATAGCTTTGACTAAATGCGTTTAAAAAGGTTCCTTTTAAACTTTCTATACAATGTATAAAACAGTCCATTCCTGTATAAAACCATTGGTCTTTTGGCACGCCTTTCGTAAGTTCAGGGTCCAGGATAACTTGATTAAAAGTGGTATAATCTGAATTAATGCCTAATTTTCTCTGTGGCCCAAGAAGAACTGTAGTCCTAGACACTTCTGCACCGGTACCGCTGATCGTGGGAATACCAACATGATAAAGCGATTTTTTTTGAACCAGGTCCCATCCTTGATAATCCGCCGAACTACCTGGGTTTGTCAACATAATGGCAACTGCCTTTGATAAATCCAAAAGGGTTCCCCCTCCAATTCCTACTATACCGGAAGGAAGTTCCGGATGCGTTTCTTGAATCAAACGTACCAAAGCATCTACCTGATTTGTTTTTGGTTCTTCATCCGCAGAAATAAAAATTATCTCGGTCTGAAAATATTTGTGGTATTCTGGTCTGCAATTGCGAACCTTCAAATACATCATCCACCAAAAAAATAAAAGGGGCCTCGGAATTTTTTCTTTTTGGTAACAGAATATACCCAAGTTGATCAAAACTTCCATTGCCAAAAACGACCCTAGGAACCATAGGGAAATTCCTAAACCTTTCGGATACTCTTGTAGGTACATTTTTCATTGCCATTCCATTACTGGTCTCCATCCATTCGTTTTAAAGGTAATTCAACACATCCGTTAATTTTGCTACCGTCATATATCCACTTTTTCCCTCAGGTTCTGCCACCTCCTCGTGCTGCCATGTAGTATGGAATGGAACATGAACGGCCTTTGCCCCAATATTAACCAAAGGAAGTACGTCAGATTTAAGGGAGTTACCAATCATCAAAAAATTCTTTACGTTAATTTCCAAATGATCCAGCAAATCCTGATAGTTTTTCTCCTTTTTGTCGCTCAAAACCTCAACATGATGAAAATACTCAGAAAGATTGGATCTTTCCAACTTTCTTTCTTGATCTAAAAGATCACCCTTGGTCAAAACTATCAACCTATATTTCCCTTTCAACCTTTCAAGTACCTCTACCACACCTTCTAGAATCTCAACGGGATGCGAAATCATGTTCTTCCCTAAATTTAAAATTTCCGATAAAGTTGATTGCGATACCTGATTATTGGATAATTCTAGGGCCGCCTCTATCATGGACAACATAAAACCCTTGATACCATATCCATATAGTTCCAAATTCTTTATCTCCATTTTAAAGAGTTCTTGGTCTATCTTATTTTTGGTTTCATACTTTTCCAATAGGTCTGCAAAAGCTTCCTCTGCATCCCGAAAATAGGTTTCATTTACCCAAAGGGTGTCATCGGCATCAAAACCAATGACCTGTATCTCATCAAAGTTTATTTCCATACAGCTTTTGCCTTTTCCAAATCCTCCGGGGTATCAATTTCAATACCCGTTACCGTGGTTTCTACCATTTTAATTTTTTTTCCGTATTCCAAATATCTAATGGCCTCAATTTTTTCGGTAGCCTCCAATTGGAGCATGGGTAAACGTTGAAAATCCATCAAGGCGCTTTTTCTAAAGGCATAAATTCCTTTATGTTTATAGTAACGGGTATATTCACTTTTTGCCCGTGGATATGGAATGGGGGATCTTGAGAAATAAAGGGCAAAGTTTCTATTATCCACGATTACCTTTACCGTATTGGGATTTTTTATTTCATCCTCATCATCAATTCTAACCATTAAAGATGCCAAATCTATCTCTTTATCCTTATCATTTTTAAATACCTCAATGACTCCGATCAAACTTTCTCTATTTGTAAAAGGTTCGTCGCCCTGTACATTTACTATAATATCAACATCCATAGCCATAACTGCCTCTGCGATCCTATCACTCCCACAATCGTGTTCCTTTTGACTCATAAGTGCTTTACCACCTTCCCCAACTACAGCATCATAAATAATGTCACTATCCGTAACCACATACACCTCGTCAAACAATCCTGTGTTGACCGTAGCCTGATAAGTTCTTACAATTACTGGCTTGCCCAATAAATCCTGCATCAGCTTTGCCGGAAATCTAGACGCAGCATAACGAGCTGGTATCATTGCTATTATCTTCACTTGACTATGTTTTTGCTTTAGGCCTTAAACTCCGATAAATCCTAAAGATGATGACTAAAATTATAATGACCAGTACTGCCGCCAAAATGGGCGCGAATATGGAGGCGATACTAACTACTGTTGCCGTTCCTGTTTCTACGGTCGCCAAAACCGGATTGGCCAAACCTCCGGTTGTTGCCGTTGAAGCAAGTCTTCCCGTTGCCCCGGCCCCTCTAATGGCCGTAGCCGTACCCCCTCCTGCTATGATTGCCAAGGATCAGGTAACCACTGGATCCAAATTCGCTACTGTAGAAACCATCACGGCGGTACCGGCAATCGCTGCCAATGGTACGGCAAAGCTATCCAACAAATTGTCGACCCAAGGAATAAAATAAGCAAATATCTCCACAATGGTGGCTACCCCAAGAGTAATCAAAGCGGCCAAACTACCTATCCATTCCCAGTTTTCATTCAACTCCCATACATCAAAATATGCCGCTAAACTTAAAGCGAATAAGGGCAAAAACACCCTAAATCCTACAGAGGCGGCAAGCCCTACTCCTAGAAAAATACTAATGATGGTTTCTGATGTCATGAATCATTTTATCAATAGTTCAATTATGAACTTATTTAGAAGATTACGGATTTCCATTACTAAAATAACGGTTTCCTATTCAAGAAAAAAATCACTTTTGAATCCAATTAAGTAGAGCTTTTCCTTAGCCCTAGTGACAGCCGTATAGAGCCATCTTAAATACTCTTTGTCAGGATCATTTGGCAGATATGGCTGTTCTACGAATACCGTGTTCCACTGTCCGCCTTGGGACTTATGACAAGTAATGGCGTACGAAAATTTCACTTGTAGACCATTAAAATATTTGTTGTTCTTTACCCCAAGGAACTTTTTATATTTTGATTTCTCATGGGCATAGTCTTTCATTACTTCTTGGTAGAGGCGATTGCCATCCTCATAGGAGAGGGATGGGGACTCTGCTTTTATGGTGTCTAGTAAAAGGACAGTCTCAAAAGGTTTCATGTTAGGATAATCGACCATTTTCACTTTGACTTCTGCAAATTTAAATCCATATAAATCCTTAAAGGCAAAAATTTCAAGTATCTCAATAATATCCCCATTTGCTATAAATCCCGCTTCTGAATTCGGTTTTAACCGGAAATAATTATTCTTGACCACCATCATAAAATCGCCGGGCGCCAAATCATGTTCCAAAAAAAGAATACGCTCCCTAATGTTAAGATTATAGAGATTTGCCCTTTTATTAGAGCGAACGATAATAGCCGTCTCTTCCTTACCGTTTTTGGAGTATGATTCGTCAATAGCCTCCTGTATATCATGTCCGTCTATTAAACGAACAATATCAGAATAGGGATCTACATCAAACTTAAACGATTCAAAATAGCTTCCATTTAATTGTTCCCTTAACATAGTGGCATTTACCAAAATACCCGAGTCCTCTGCCTGACGGACTACCTCGTCCAATTCAAGTCCTATGATTTCCTTGTTGTAGTTTAGGGCTATTTTATCTTCGTCCAGAGCGGGACTTAATTCCAAATGGACAGGAGGTAATTGCGCAGTGTCCCCAATCAATAGTAGCTTACAATTATGGCCGCCATACACAAACATTATCAAATCATCCAACAAAGAGCCGTTTTCGAACAACTTGGAATCTGCAGGAGTATCGGGAATCATGGAGGCCTCATCCACAATAAATATCGTATCTCTATGCTTGTTAGGTGCCATCACAAATTGCACCCCTCCCCCACTTTGTTTTTTTGGAAAATAAATCTTTCGATGGATGGTAAAGGCCTGTGTTTTTGAGTAGTTGGACATTACCTTGGCAGCTCTACCTGTAGGAGCCATCAATACGGACTTCATCCCTGTCTTCCACAAACTTTTCACCAATGTACCCACCAAAGTGGTCTTTCCTGTTCCTGCAAAACCCTTTAGCACGAACGCTTCGTCCTTCGTTTTAGAAAGGATAAATTTCGATAATTTTTCAAGGGCAATTTCTTGCTTTAAGGTGGGTTTATGTGGAAACTTGGTTTCCAACTCTTTAAAGAAAATAGCGGGTGTCTGTAGCTTCATTGAGCCCCAAATATAACAGGATTTTTAGGGGAAAAACTTTTGCGATTAAAAAAAAATTGTAGATTTGTGACAACCACTAAATTAAATTAACACTTAAGAAATGAAGACCATAATACAGATTGTACTTTGGATTGCATGTATCGGTTTGGGTTACATGATTTACAACTCGGTAACCGGATCAATTAAGTTTAACGAAGCAAAGGTAGAACGATTTGGGAAAGTTATCGCGAAACTAAAGGACATTAGAAATTCACAAGAAGCTTACAAAAGTGCCAACGGTAAGTATGCCAACGATTTTCCAAGTTTAATTACTTTCATTGATACTGGTAGTTATGTTATTACACAGCAAAGAGATTCTTCTTTTATGAGATATGACAAAACGTATCAAATCGATCTTCAACAAGATACCGTAATCGTAGACACGCTAGACTTCGTTTCTGTAAAGGATTCTTTGTTTAAGAACGATACTAGATATAAAGATTTGGCTACCGTACCTACCGCACCAAACGGGGAGAAATTCACCATGAAAGCGGATATCATTGAAAAGAGTGGTTACAGAGCTCCGGTATTTGAGGCAAAAGTTGATAAAAGTGTTGTGCTATACGACCAACCAAAAGATTTATTGACAAGGGAAAATGCGCAGATGAGCGTAGAAGAAGTTAATGGTTCTGAAATTAAGGTAGGTTCTTTGACCGAAGTAAGTACCAGCGGTAACTGGCCTCCCATTTATGACAAAAAGAACGATCAATAAGGAAATAGACATAGAAGATAAAAATTTTAAGAAATTGTCCATTCAGGTTAGCTTGAATGGACTTTCTTTTGTATCGCGGATACCGTTTCGCACAGAATACTGCTGTCCGAAAACAATTTGTTTTCTGATGAACTTAATCCAGTAGCACTGCTTCAGGAAGTAAAAAACCTATTGAACAAGCATGGGTTGAATGACAAACACTTTGATGAAGTGGTAGTTATTCACACTAATAATCTTTTCGCTTTAGTTCCCAAGCCTCTTTTTAAGGAGGATTCAATGGCTAATTACCTTAAATTCAATACCAAAATATTAGCAACGGACGCCCTGGCCTATGATGAGTTGGACAATTTGGATATAGTAAATGTGTATGTGCCTTACATGAACGTAAACAACTATATCTACGATCTATTTGGGGAATTTACCTATATGCACAACGGGTCAGTACTTATTCAATCGCTACTGGACAATTATAGTAATCACAAAGAGCCGGTTTGTTTCGTCTATGTCGGAAAAAAACAAATGGATGTTGTTGTTCTAAAACAAAAGAGTCTCTCCTTTTATAACAGTTTTATCTATGAAACCAAGGAGGATTTTGCTTATTATCTCCTTTTTGTGATGGAACAGTTAGATCTGGATACGGAGTCAACTGTTGTCAAATTTTTTGGACATATAGAAGAGGATGATGACATTTTCCAATTATGCTATTCCTATATAAAGGATCTTAGCATTTTTGTACCGGCATCGCCCAATCATTTGGACTTGGGAGAACCCGAGACCTCTTCCATCGATTTTACTATAATTAGCACTCTCTAATGCGGATTATTTCGGCAAACATAAGGGAAGACATTTAATAGCGCCAAAAAACCTACCCGTACGACCTACAAAAGACATGGCCAAGGAAGGCCTGTTTAACATACTTCATAATCGCTACTACTTTCCGAGACCTCAAAGTATTAGACCTTTTTGCTGGAACCGGAAATATTAGTTATGAGTTTGCATCGCGAGGGGTGGAGGACATATTAGCCGTGGATTTACATTTGGGTTGTATTAATTACATTTCAAAGGTATCCACAGAATTGGATATGAACATAAGAACCCTAAAGAGTGATGTTTTTTCTTTCCTATCTAGGAATACTGAGAAATTCGATATCATTTTCGCTGACCCTTTTTATGACTTGGAAATAGGTGAATTAGAAAAAATTACGTCCCTCATCTTTGAAAATAATATATTGATGGAGGGCGGAGTTGTTGTCATTGAACATTCCAAACAAACCAATTTGGAATCACTGCCTCATTTTGACAACTCCCGAAAATATGGTAGTAGCGTTTTTAGTTTTTTCAAATCCTAAAATTTGGGAATCCAGATTCTTGTGAGCCAAAATATAGATTTCTAGAGTCGAAATTGACGTTGTAATTCTTCTATATTGTATGTTACAAAAGCAACTATGAAAAGATCATTGGTTAGGTTTAGGAATAGTCCCCTTAGAAGGTTTATTCAAAGACATGGGAAATATGCTCCAATTCTTTTCTTTATCGGCGGTTTTGCGTTTGATGTACTCACTTTGGGCCGAATTGACCGTACTTATGATTTGGTGATGCTATGTCTGCATATGACCAATCTAAGCATTACACTCTATCTGTATAATTTAGCCGATGATGGTAAGTGGAAAAATACGTTCCTGGAACGTTTTGAGGAATATTTTCCATTAGCCATCCAGTTCTTTTTTGGAGCGTTATCCAGTGCCTATGTAATTTATTTCTCTAGGAGTGTTTCACTTTCAAAAACCGTCTCATTTTTTGTAATCCTGATTATTTTATTGGTTGCGAATGAATTTCTTAAACAAAGGATTTCCAACAAGTATTTACAGTTCAGCGTATATTTCTTTATAAGCTTTACTTTTTTCACATTTATGATTCCCGTTCTTATTTCACAAATGAGCCCTACTATATTTTTCACCTCTCGGACTCATAAGTCTAGGGTGTACAATGACTTTGATAATTCTCATTTATACTTTAAGCCCTAGCACAAGAAAAGAGATACATCCGGGCAGATTATTAGCCATCATCCTATCCATATACACTATCATAAATCTATTCTACTATTTTAGGTTGATACCCCCAGTTCCATTGGCTCCGGACGAGGGAATCGTTGCCCATTATGTAGAAAAAAATGGAGACGAGTACACCGTATCTTATGAGAAAAACGACTCATTTATTTTTTGGAGGGATTACAGGATCAAATTTGTATTTAAACCCGACGAAAACGTATACATCTATTCCTCTATTTTTGCCCCAACCGATTTACAAAAATCGATTATTCATCGCTGGAAATGGTATAATGAGGAGACTTCCGAGTGGGAAATTGTCGAAGACATTACATATGAAATAACTGGTGGTAGGGATGGTGGATTTAGGGGTTACACCTACAAAAACAATATTTGGGCCGGAAAATGGAAGGTAGAAGTCATTACCACTGAAGAACTGGTATTAGGGGTTATAGATTTTGAAATTACCTTAGATGACACCCTGGAACCAAAACGATTAGTGAAACGGAGATTCTAAAAAAAGCAGGCCATAAGCCGGATTCTGTTTTCGTATACGAAACCTTATCATTTATCTAGACCAAAGGTTACCCGATGGTTCTAACCGCCTACCCTTCGGCTCGGGCGTGCAGCCCTCAAACACCGATTTACATGACGTTTCACCGTATAGAGTTTACCTGATTTCACTACAGCCGAACTGTACTTGCTTTCTGTTGCACTTGTCCTCGCCTTTCGGCGGACGGGCGTTACCCGCTATACCGCACTTTGGTGTCCGGACTTTCCTCCCCCAATATACATTGGCAGCGATAAGGTGGCCTGCTCAGCGCAAATGTACTCTAATTGTTGATAACTAAGGATGATCTACAATGTAAATAGCCTACCAAATTAACCGCTATCTTTATATTTGTAAGTATACAAATCTATCTCAAATTTGGAACCGTTTATAGTTTCAGCCCGTAAGTATAGACCTCAGACCTTTAAAGGATGTAGTGGGGCAACAGGCCATTACCAATACGCTCCAAAATGCCATAGACAACAATCATTTGGCCCAGGCTCTTTTGTTTTGTGGACCAAGGGGCGTGGGAAAAACTACATGTGCCCGTATTTTGGCCAAGCAAATCAACTCTGACGGTAGCGAACGTGAAGACGAGGATTTTGCATTCAACATTTTTGAACTTGATGCTGCATCCAACAACTCTGTAGATGATATCAGAAACCTTATCGACCAAGTACGTATTCCTCCTCAAGTTGGAAAGTATAAGGTCTATATTATCGATGAGGTGCATATGCTTTCCCAATCGGCATTCAATGCCTTTTTAAAGACATTGGAAGAACCACCCAAACATGCCATATTTATTTTGGCTACAACGGAAAAGCACAAAATAATCCCTACTATTCTATCACGTTGTCAAATATTTGATTTTAAGAGAATTACCGTAAAGGACGCTGCTGAATATTTAAAATATATTGCAGAGAATCAAGGAATAAATGCAGAGGATGATGCACTGCATATAATAGCACAAAAAGCAGATGGTGCAATGCGTGATGCGCTATCCATTTTTGATAGGGTCGTTAGTTTTTCAGGAAAGGAACTAACAAGAAAGGCAGTTACTGAGAATCTTAACGTTACGGATTACGACACCTATTTTGAAGCAACGGACTTTATTCTGAACCACGATATTCCTCAATTATTGATTCTTTTTAACAAAATCCTTTCATTAGGTTTTGATGGTCATCATTTTATTGCAGGACTGGCCTCCCATTTTAGGGACCTAATGGTCTGCCAACACCAGGATACCATTTCACTTTTGGAAGTTGGGGAGAATGCTCAGGAAAAATATAGGGAGCAGTCAAAAAAAGCCTCTCCAAGTTTTCTTTTAAAGGGACTTGATATTGCCAATGATTGTGACCTCAAGTACAAGTCCAGTAAAAACCAACGTCTTTTAGTGGAACTTACTTTGATGAAACTAGCCTCTATCGACTTCGATGGAGAAAAAAAAAATCCTGAATCCCTAGCACTCCACAATAGAACTATAGATTTTATAGCTCCGGCAGAGTTCTATCAAAACATTCCTAAAAAGCCAAAGAAACAAAGAGAGGAAGATGTGACCATTTCGATTACATCTCCGCCTTTGGAGAAAAAAGAAGAACTCCCATCTCCTCTTACCGATAATCAACCTGTGGATACCAATAGCAGGTCAATAGGCCATACAGTTCTTAAAAAAGAGGGAAATGGGGAAATAGAGGAAGTAAACAAGGTTCAGGAACCGAGAACCACAGAAGATACACATATCACCTCCCAAGAAAAGGGTGTCAGGATTATCTCTTTCCAGTTTAAAGGCGAAGAAGGATCATGAACTCAACAAAATTGAGGTGGTTATCGATGAAGAGGATTTACCGAAGGATAATTTTACAGAAACCGATCTCCAAAGACATTGGGCGGATTTTGTGGAACAGATAGATAAAAAAGGGCAAAAGATATTAGCTTCCAATCTTCATACCGATATTCCTAAACTCGGTAAAGACTTTACCATACATATTGAGCTTCCCAACAGCACTATGAAAAAGGAGATTGAGCGAGAAAGTTTTGAACTCATGGGCTATCTTAGGAGAAAACTCAATAATCATTTTATTCAGCTGAAAATTAAGGTGAATGAGTCCAATGCTAAAAAATTTGCATTTACTCCTGAGGAAAAATATGAAAAGTTACGGGAGAAGAACCCTGCTATCGATGTATTGCGCAAGGAGTTTGACTTAGACCTTTAGCATTCTTCGCAACCTTACCGTGTAAAAAAACATTACCAGAGCAATAATCAAGAGTCCAAAAGCTTCACGACCCAACTCCACCGTTTCAATATCACCATCATTAAGTCCGAAGCCCTGAAAATCGCTAGGATACAGATACATAAATCCTATAAAACAAATTGTTCCAAACACTAACGAAACCACCGCCCTTAAATTGTTCAACGAAAACAATAGGGAAATAACCGCCGAAATCGCATAGATAACAATCCATAATAAGGAGTCCGGATCATTATACTGTACGATCGCACCGATTGCAAAAAGCACTGCAAATAAATAACCAAAAGTTTTAAAAAATAAATTCATAAGTCCTAGTTTATAACATGACTCTTGATTAAATCGTAAATCTCCGTAGCTTTCAATTCCGGTAAGTCATTGCCGATTGATTGATTCGAAATAAAAATAGGAAAATCCTCACTATTTTCCGTTTTTCTTCCGTGCGACCCTTTTATTAGGCTAGCGTCTAGAGGAATGATATCCAAAACGATTCTAAAGCCAAGCTTCTTTTTGAGTAATTTCCACCCCACCTTCGCCATTACCAATTTATCCTTAGGATCCGTCATCATTTCCACGGGATCATATCCTGGTTTTTTATGAATATCTACCATTCACGGCATAATCCGGTGCCACGGCATCATCCAACCAAAAATAATAGGTAAACCAAGAATCAGAGTTCGCAACTACTACCAAATCACCACATCGTTCGTGGTTGAGATTTTCCTTTTCAATTTCGTTCTTATCCAACACCCTTTCAACACCTGGCACCTTAGTTAGAATAGCTTTGACTTTATCTAAATTAACTGAGTCTTTCACATAAATATGGGCTACTTGATGATCTGCTACCGCAAACGCCTCAGAGGCACCAGCATCCAACAACTCCAATCCTCTTTCAATCCTTACTTTTACAAATCCTTCTTTTCGTAAAATCCTATTTAGGTGGATTGGATTTTTTACATTCGTTATTCCATATTCCGATAGTAAAATAATTTTGGCCCCTTTCTGTTCATAATGACTGACCAATTGCTCGACTACCTCATCAATCTCCCTTAAATCCTTGAATATTTTACTAAAATCCAACCCGTAGCGTTGTAGATTATAGTCAAGATGAGGGAGGTAAATCAAGGTTAAAATTGGATTATATTTCTCATCCGTTTTAATAGCTCCATTGGCAATCCACTTGGATGAATTAATGGTCGTCCTTGACCCCAAAACTCGAAGAGAGGAAATGAACCCAATTCATTTTGGAGCTCATCCCTAAGACTGGAGGGATAAGAATAAATATCCGGGATTTTGCGACCATCAGCTAGATAATTAGGCCTTGGTGTTATGCTATAATCTACATTGGAATACATGTTATACCACCAAAAGTGGTTGGCACACGTAAAGGTTGGATCCATCTCCTTTAACTCATCCCGGATTTTTGGTTGTTGTACTAACCTGTTGGATTGTCTCCGAATTTAACTTCCAGCTCATCCTTAAAGTACCACCCATTGCCCACGATGCCATGTTCAGAAGGCCATTTTCCGGTAACGTATGTCGATTGAACAGAACAAGTGACTGCCGGTAACATGGGTTTTATAAACTTATAATTTCCTTTGTCCAAAAAAGCTTTTATAAAGGGTGTATGTTCCCCAATAAGTCGCTTCGTTAAACCCACAACATTTATCACTACCGTCTTATTCATGCTATACATGCTCTTTTAGCCATTCTATTTCTCTTATAATAGAATGGGATAAATCCTCTTTAAGTTCTTCCGGTAATACATCCCAAGTATAGGTTTCTATCTCTAAATGTTCAGAAAGACTATCCTTACTCAAATATTTTAATGTATCCAAAATCTGGTCTTGTGTAGAATTTAAAGCTCCAAACTGTTCTATGAAAATGGGCACATGGTAATGGGCCCTTAGTTCGTCCACTTCCCTTTTTTCTTCTAAAACAACGGGAAGGTCATTGTACGTTTTAACACTCTTGCCTATTTTTTCAGTTACTTGATGTAGATAGATGGGCTCATTGAATTTTTCAAGTATTTTCCATACTTCCTCCCTATTTTTGTCCTTAAAAAGTACTTTTAACGCAGCGCTAACCTGAATTTTGCCAACCACTATATCCGCATCCCTGAATTTTTGAAAGGTTTCTTTAGGTTCTTCATATGCCAGAGAAAAATGGCAAACATCATAACATACCGTAATATATCGCTTTACCAACTTCTCCACTAGGGAAGCATCCATATTCAGTTCTTTACACAGTCTTTGCTGGGCTATTGGTATTAAATAGTCTGAATAGAAAAAAAGTACCTCTTCAGTATTTTCCAAAAATCCGTCCGGTTCGGGTTCTATATCCAAATGAAGGTATTTATTAGTCTTTTGTTCCAATTCAAAAAGTTGCTTTGCAATCAAAACCATATGCTCAGCTCCCTTCCAAAAAGCAGCTTCTTTTTCTTCATTTGTACTATACCAATGCTTATAACTAATGGGAGAAGTTGAAATACCACCGTTGATTCCATCAGGAATCAATTCAGCCAACTGATTAAATAATCTTTGCGTGTACATCAATCGTTCGTTGGTTGTCCAGTCCGGAGTATGCACATCATCCTTCACCCTCTCATTATGAAAATTTCCATAAGGAAAACCATTCATAGTAAAAATGTATACCTGTTGCTCCCGTAACCAGGCCTTAAACTCGAGCATATGATTACCCTGAGCCAACTCCTCACTTGCCTTATTAGAAAGTCTAAGCCCTAAACCGAAAGGTGCACTTGGTGAAACGGATTTCTTAATCCCTGGCACATGTTCCTTGATACTGTTAAAGGTACTTTCCCAGTCTTGACCTGGATGAATATTTGTGCAATACGTAAGATGGTATTTATTTTCTATAAACATATTTTTAGCCCTACTTTACAGCCATTTGAAGATTTAATTGTTCTATGGCCTGCTTCATTATTTCCATATCTATTTCGTGAACATCGTGCTTTTTTCCTAATCCAGAAATAAGTGTAATGGTAAGTCGCCCACCTAAATGCTCCCTGAACTCTTCAATTCCTGCCAATAATTTATCGAGATCTTCTTTTGAGCTTAACGGTAGTGATAAATCGAATCCAATCTCCTTCATCACATCCAAAATATAATTCAATTCCTCTTTAGAAATGAGGCCTATTAACTGAGCATAGGTAACGTCCAGGGCAATCCCTTTGGCTACGGCCTCTCCATGCCTTAGCTCATAGTTGGTCATATACTCCAACTTATGTGCCGCCCAATGACCAAAATCCAATGGTCTTGAAGAACCTGATTCAAATGGATCACCTCCCTGTGAAATATGATGCATATGCATTTCGGCACATTTATAAATAACATATTGCATAGGCTCTAACTTTCTATCTTTTAAAGCGATTGCATTGTTGGCAATGTAGCTAAAAAACTCTACGTCCTTTATCAAAGCAACCTTTATCGCCTCGGCAATACCCGCAATCCAATCCCTTTGCTCAAGAGTTGCCAAAAAATCGCTATCGTTGATTATAGCATATGGTGGGGCAAAAGTCCCAAGGAAATTTTTCTTTTTAAAAATATTGACGCTGTTTTTAACCCCAACCGCTGAATCGTTCTGTGATAGAACTGTAGTAGGAATTCTAATGAGTTTTACGCCTCTATGTGCAATAGCCGCAGCATAACCAACCATATCTATGACTGCACCACCTCCAATGACAACCACAAACGAATGTCTACAGATAGCGTTGTCATTTATTCCCTTCAAAACAAGGTTTATATATTCCGAATGATTTTTGGATTGTTCCCCCCCATCAATCAACAATGTTTTGGTATGATTCAAATTACTGGAATTCTGTTCACAGTATGTTGTAATCTTGTCCAAAAGTTGGGGATGGGTATCCGCAACTCCCCTGTCAACAACGAAGAGAAGTTTTACAGGCTCATAGTCCTTATAATCCCTTATAATATTTAAAAACAAGTCATTCTCCTCTTGGAACAAATCCCTTGTAAAATGGAGTTGATATTCATAGGGTACGGAGAAAGACTGTTTAATAGGTTTTAAATCCATATAACTAGGTAACAGCGAAAATTCTTGAAAGTAATAATGATAACGGCAAAAGTAATAAAACTAGAAGTGCTATATACCAAGTGGCAAAGCCTGCCACCCATGAAGCATCCATCACTATGAGAGAAAGTACACCTGCCATCACCGCTTTTTTAATGTTTTCCGGGAGTTACTTTGGTAGGCCGCCCACAAAGGTCTAAAAACCAAAAATCCCAATAGAAGTACAAAAGGCAAGGACTGTAATAGATTCATTGTTTTTAGACTGATTGAAAATGTAATAAAAAGAAGAACTAAGGCATACAAAATTCCGGCAATTACAATTTGCTTTCTGTTATTACCATGTACTTCCCCCCTGCTAATCAAGGTTATCGCAAAAATATAAATCACAGGGATGATGGAGACCCACCATAAATCAATTTTTCCCAAAATTGACATTCCCAATAAAAGGTTCAGTCCCCTACAAATCCCCATAACCAATGATTCATAAAAAGAATAGTTCTTGGCCAACCCATCATAAACCATAATGGCGATAGTCAATGTAACAGCAATTTTTCCACT
This sequence comes from Maribacter litopenaei, assembly GCF_025244665.1. Taxonomy (GTDB): domain Bacteria; phylum Bacteroidota; class Bacteroidia; order Flavobacteriales; family Flavobacteriaceae; genus Maribacter; species Maribacter litopenaei. The sequence continues at coordinate 2,355,626 of NZ_CP104205.1, forward strand.
TAAAATATTCACCCAAAAAGCTAGGGACAGACCAAAAGCCAATAATAAAGTTCCCCATAATATTGCTTGTTGCTTGGGAACAAGGCCGCTGGGGATAGGTCTTTCGGGACGCTCAAGAGCATCTAACTTAGCATCAAACACATCATTGAACACAACACCTCCGGCATATAAAAATACCGAGGAGAAAACAAGGGATAGAACCCCCCCTCCGTTTTCCACATAAAACTGAAGCGTTCCTGTCTTTAAAGAAAAAAGTGCCAAGCTGATTCCTGCCAAAATATCCGCCGCGGCAGTGGGCAAGTTCGCAGGTCTTGCCAATCCGGCAAAACCCATGATTTTCTTCATCATTCTAAGAGATTTGGTCGGAATCTATCCGGGGTGTCTGTCCTCTTAAAACGCTATTATCATTGAAAAGTTGTGACTGATCAATTCCTTTCGGTTTTAACCAATGTTCTTCCTTCATTCTCCCATTTTTACTAAAGGCATCCAAAGCGTTCTGATAACACGTTTTTACAACATCTTCCCGAGAAATACCTCGTTTTAGCATCAAAGAAGCTGTTTTAGGTACGGCCAACGGATCACTAACCCCCCAATCCGCAGAACTATCAACGATTATGTTGTTGCTACCGAACTTGCGCACCACCTCAACCATTCTTTCATTACCCATCTTTGTTTTTGGGTAGATGGTAAAAGCGGCTATGAAACCCCTATCTAAAACCTCCTTTACGGTTTCTTCATTATTATGGTCAATAATCACATTGGCTGGATCCAATCCATGCTCCAAGCATACTTCCATACTCTTGATTGTACCTGCCTTTTTATCACGATGTGGTGTATGCACCTGAACTGTCATGTCCAATTCCTTGGCCAAATCAAGTTGCATCCTAAAATATTTATCCTCAGCCGGGGTTTGGTCATCATATCCTATCTCTCCAATAGCTACAACATTTTCCTTGTGAAGATACAGGGGAAGAAGTTCTACTACCTGTTCCGCCAAAGCCTCATTGTTAGCTTCCTTAGAATTCAAACCTATAGTACAATAGTGCTTAATACCGAACTGACTTGCCCTAAAGGGTTCCCAACCCACCAAACTGCTAAAGTAATCTTGGAATGAGCCTACCTGGGTTCTTGGCTGACCTAACCAAAATGAAGGTTCTATTATGGCTACCACACCTGCCTGCTGCATAGCTTCATAATCATCCGTAGTTCCGGAAGACATGTGCACGTGCGGGTCAATTATCATCAATTTATCTTGCATATTTTTCAATTCTTTAAGTTTTTCCAAGTTAATGTTCCTTCTTCTATCTCTTGTTTTAAATCAGGTCTGCGATCCAAAATTTCCGAGCCTTTTCATTTTTGGAATAATAACAGCATAAAGCTCCCGCCTTATTTTCAATCTCATCCTTACTATTTAACAAATGCTCCATATCCTTAAGTAAGACCTGATTTAAAAATCCGGTCACCGGACGCCAAAACATAGGGTCAATTTTACGGGAAGCCGCCCAACGTTCATGGGCATAATCCGATATAATCCTTGCCAAATCTCCATTAGAACGGTCCTCCACTGATTGTATCTTGGAAAGGTCACGCTCCATGAAAGCAGCTTTTAGATACATTTGGTTCCACTGTTGATCATTGAAATGTTTAGCGGGGTAGGGATTGTTTAAGGTGATGGCATCAAATATTATTGATATATTGGTTCGCAGAGCCTCAACTGCCGTGAATTTGAACATTTCCGAAATGGCAACAAGTCCAAAAATTTTAAAAAAGTCTCAAGTTCAGATATATCGGCCACTTGAATAATATTGGCCACTTTGGTGCCATAAAAATCCTTATCAATTTCCAACACCCTGATTAAAAGGTAAATTCTTGCAACCTCTAATAAATTGGCATTTCTTGAGGTTAGAAAATCCATAGATCTAGAATCTGAACCTTCATGTAATAATTTGGTATTCTTATCAAATTTTGAAGCTAAAAGGCTATACGTCATGAATAAGTTCCTGACGGATTTATCGGCTTCCAGCTTCTCAATTTTTTCATTTAACCAACTCAGTGAACTTTGGTCCGCTTGTTTACCAAGCGCTTCCTTAGTCCGTTCGCTTTTCTGCATTTTAGGTGAATTCAAATTCTCTTTCCCCAAAAATAATTATTAAAACCCACAAAGCCTTATTTTTACATCGTAAACAAGGTTAATAAGCGTTAAAATGATGTTAGGTCTAAAATTACCTACCGACCCAAGATGGGTAAATATTGTGGAAAAGAATATTGATGAAATATTAACCGATCATGCCTATTGCGAACAAAAAGCAGCAAGTACCGCCATCTCTTTAATTGTTTCTTTTCCTGAGTACACAGAACTTGTTGAGGAAATGGTAGCCCTATCAAGAGAGGAAATGGGTCATTTTAAAATGGTACATGATTTAATATTGGAACGAGGTCAAAAACTGGGAAGGGACAGAAAAGATGAATATGTACTAGCATTGCTAAAATTTTTTCCGAAAGGCGGAAGCCGAACCACCCAATTGATACATCGGCTTTTATATGCTGCTCTCATAGAGGCTCGCAGTTGCGAACGTTTTAGACTTTTGTCCGAAGAACTTCCGGATAAGAAACTGGCCGATTTCTACCATAAGCTTATGATAAGCGAGGCCGGGCATTATACTATGTTCTTAAAATTTGCCCGAAAATATGGCGATAGAAAAGAGGTAGACAAAAAGTGGCATGCCTTATTGGAATACGAAGCCGAAATCATGAAAAACCTAAGCAAAACCGAAAAGGTACATGGATAGGCACCAACAGATTACTACTCTTTCAATTTTTTTACATAATAATCATAAGTTTCAAATTGGGAGCGATGTTTGGGCGTTTTAGACTTTCTATAGGCATTGTCCTGTTTTTCGGAGAAAACCCTTGCCTTTAGGTTATCCCTCCAGCAAATTTCAAACGTATCCATTAGTTCCTGTTTGATGTCCTCATCATAAATGGGACAACCAACCTCTACTCGATAATCTAAATTTCGGGTCATCCAATCCGCAGAGGAGATATATACTTTTGGATTACCGGCGTTGGCAAAGACAAAAAGCCTGGTGTGCTCCAAAAATTTATCGACGATACTAATAGCCTCAATGTTCTCGCTCATTCCCTTTACACCTGGAACCAAACAGCAAATACCCCTAACAATCAACTGAATCTTTACTCCGGCCCTACTTGCCTCGTACAGTTTATCTACCATTTCATATGATGTAAAACTGTTCATCTTTATCTTGATGTACGCCTCCTTTCCCACAATGGCATTGGCAATTTCTTGATCGATTAGTTTGTGAAAAACCTTTTTGGTATAATGGGGAGATACAATAAGGTGTTTGTATTTATTTATCTTATACGTAGTTTCAAAAAAATCGAATACCTTGTTCAATTCCTTAAGGATAGGCGAATGAGAGGTAAATAATGTGTAGTCCGTGTAGATGCGCGCCGTAGACTCATTAAAATTTCCTGTACTTATAAAACCATATCGCTTTAAGCCCTCGTCCTCTTCTCGTTCAATTAGGCAGATTTTACTATGTACCTTGAGTCCGGGTACGCCAAATATCAATTTAACTCCCTCGGCCTGCAATTGCTCGGCGTACTCGATATTGGCCTGCTCATCAAAACGGGCCTGAAGTTCTATTTGTACCGTGACCTGTTTTCCATTTTTAACCGCGTTAATGAGCGATGCTGCTACTTGCGAGTTATTGGCCAAACGATATACCGTTATCTTTATGGTTCTTACCTTTGGATCCAATGCGGCTTCCCTTAAAAACTTAAGGATATAAGTGAACGTATGATATGGTGTGTATTGAAGGTAATCCTTTTGCGATATGCTTTCCAAAATACTTCCTTCGATACTTAAACCTTTTACCGGCAAAGGTTTTATTTTATCATACAGTAAGTCGTTCCTATCCAAACTTGGAAATCCCATGTAATCTCTTTTATTATGGTACCTACCACCGGGGATAACACTATCTGTATCCTCAATTTGCATTTTTTCTTTAAGAAAGGCCAAAGTATCCTTAGCAATGCTTTTATCATAGACAAAGCGAACGGGGTCGCTTATTTTTCGATGCTCTACACTAGAGGATATTTTTTCGATAAAACTCTTACTCAAGTCATTGTCCATATCAAGTTCCGCATCCCTTGTTATTTTGATCATATGGGCGGAAATGGACTCATATTCGAACATGGTAAAAATACTACTCAGACAGTATCTAATGAGGTCGTCTAAAATGATGATGTAGTTTTTATCCCCTTCTTTTGGCAAAACGACAAACCTGTCAATGCCTTTTGGTATTTCGATGAGAGCAAATCGTTTTTCCTTCTTTCCATGATCCCCTTTTATAATCATTTTAACGGCCAAATAGGCTGCTGTATCCTTCAAGGTTGGGAAACGCGTCAAATCATTAAGAATTATGGTCATGAGTTGTGGGCTCACATTTTGCAAGAAGTATTCCTTTACAAATTCCTTTTGGTCCTTGTTAAGGGCCGTTTCCCTAATGATAAAGATATTCTGACGTTCAAGCTCCTGCTCAATATTTTTAAGTATATGCAAACTCTTTGTCTGCTGACCGATTACGATTTCGGTAATTTCCTCCAAAAGGTCTTTGGCCTTTTCACCTCCTAAAACACTTTTCCCAGTCTTTCCGGCTTCAACGATTCTTTTTACAGTGGCGTAGCGGATCTTGAAAAACTCGTCCAAGTTGTTTGAAAATATACCCAAAAAACGCAACCTCTCAATTAAAGGAACATTTTTATCAGCACTTTCCTGGAGTACCCGTTCATTAAACCATAACCAACTAATCTCTCTGTTAACGTACTGATTGTTAAATTTCACCATTATTTTAAGTGCTTTGGAAAAATCGTTTCTATTGTTTTACCTTGGGAAATGTTTGCCCAAGTGTCTTGTTTAAATTGTAAATGGACATAACCACTCGTTGGAACGTTTTCAATATAGGAATCTCCAAGGGAATTTACCAAATGCGTAAAGGCATGATTGTGGCCAAAAACCATAATCGTTCCACGGGTGTCATCTGTTTTCTTGATGAAATCCAACACTTGATTCCCCGAAAAATCATATAGATCCGCCACAATTTGAAATTTGGCCAATGGATATTTTAAATTCCGCAAACAAATCATTGCCGTGTGCAATGCCCTATTCGCCGGACTTGAAAAAGCAAAGTCCGGCTTTATACTGTTTTTAAATAGTTTATTTCCAATCAAGTGTGCATCCGTAATCCCTCTTTGTGATAAAGGTCTATCTTGATCGCTAACATCCAGCTCCCAAGATGATTTTCCATGACGCATGAATAGTAAATTCTTCATTTTTTAATTCTTAAGGAGCCAGTCGTTCCATTTTCCAGTCCCAATTCTCTTGCAGAGTAAAGCGTATCCTATCGTGCAATCTATTGGGTCTTCCTTGCCAAAATTCCATAGATAAAGGTTTCACTAAATATCCACCCCAATATTCAGGTCTTGGTACTTCCTTATTTTTATAATCTTCCTCTAATTTTTTGAGTTCTCGTTCTAGTTGTTCCCTTGATTTTATAATACTACTTTGGTCAGAAACCAAAGCTCCTAACTGACTTCCCTTTGGACGGGATTCAAAATAGCCATCTGAGAGATTTTGCGAAACCTTTTCCGCCTTTCCTTTGATAATTATCTGTCGTTCCATAACAGGCCAAAAAAATGAGATACAAACGTTTGGGTTTGCGGAAATTGCCTTTCCCTTTTCGCTATTATAATTGGTGTAAAAAATAAAACCTTCATGGTTAAAGCGCTTAAGCAGCACTACCCTACTTTTTGGAAAACCATCCAGGCCTATCGTGGAAACGGTCATGGCGTTAGGTTCGTCAACACTTTCCGACTCTTCAACCTCATGAAACCAAGTCTTAAAAAGTTGCATGGGATTATCAGAGATACTGCACTCTATTAAGGCGCTTTTCTCATATGATTTTCTATAATTTCCTAAGTCTTTCTGCATTCCTTGAAGTCGAAAAAGTAAGATAACCAAAGTTCTTGAAAAGAATGCACTTTAAAAAACAAGTCAGGTGCTTTTGTTGGTTAATTTGATATTAAACCTGATAATAATCTTTCCTAAAATTCAAAAACCTTACCATCGTTCGCCAATTCTACCTTATCAAATTCAATGAAAGCTTCCTTTTTGAATACCTCGATGGATGTATAACGCGTTGAATAGTGTCCTAAAATCAGTTTGCCTACTGAAGCCTCCTTAGCTATTTTTGCAGCTTCCTTGGCCGTAGCATGTTTGGTTTTTTTCGCCAAATGCGCCTCCGATTCCAAAAATGTGGACTCGTGGTACAAACAATCCACTTCTTTTATTAATGGTAAGATGTCAGGGTTATAAGCGGTGTCACTGCAAAAGGCATAGGACGTCGGTTTTGGCGGGTCAAAAGTCAACGCTTTGTTGGGAATGATTTCGCCAATTTCAGTCACTATATCCTTTCCCCTTTTAATATTATTATAATAGGCCTTATCAATTTCATAATATCTGACCGCCTCCACATTCAGTTTTCTCTCTGCCAACTTTTCCTTGAACAAAAATCCATTGGTATACACCCTGTGGTCAAGTGGAATAGTCTGTACAGAAACTTTATCATCCTCAAAAACAAGCTCACTATCCCGGGAAGTCAATTCGTGAAAACAAAGTGGATAGTTTGTCCATGAATCACCCAATTTTAAAAGCATGGTAATGGCCTCTTTAATTCCTTTGGATTCATAGATATGAAGTTCTTTATCCCTTCCTAATAAACGGTAGGTAGAGACCAAGCCTGGGAGTCCAAAAAAATGGTCACCATGCAAATGTGAAATAAATATATGTTTGATTCTGGAGAACTTTATTCTATGTTTCCTAAGTTGAACCTGGGTACCTTCACCACAATCAATTAAAAACATGTGGTTTTTGACCTCTAACACCTGTGATGTTGGATTAGTCAAGGTTCTTGGTGTGGCCGCATAACAACCTAGGACGGTCAATTTCAAAGCTCCAGATCCCTTTCTATCTCCTCCATTTCAATAATGTCCTTTGCCTCCTGTAAAGTGGGTGCCACGATAATTTCATCAGGGACTTCATTATAACTAACCTTATCCGTAACAATTACAAAGGACCTTCCGAATTTCTATGCGTATTTGAGATATCCAAAAACTCCAACACATCTCCGGATGTTAATTTATCAAAAGTGAACAGGTTAATTATGATATTATCATTTTTTACCTCAGAGTATCTTTCATCCAAATTTTTTAAAAAAACGGAAAGCGATTTTTTTCTTGATCGATTATTGTGGTAGTTCCTTCCTTATCAAAAATCATAATCCTATTGTTTAATTTTTGAAGCTAACAAGTAGATTACCGCCATACGAATGGCAACCCCATTCTCTACCTGGTTTAGTATAATGGATTGTTTGGAATCAGCAACATCACTGGTTATTTCCACGCCACGGTTAATGGGACCTGGGTGCATGATTACAATTTCCTTGTCCGAGACTATCCAACAATTTTTTATTGACTCCGAATTGCTGTGTGTATTCCCGGGTCGTAGGGAAATAACTGATGTCCAAACGCTCATTCTGAATACGCAGCATATTGGCAACATCGCACCATTCCAAAGCTTTTCTAAGGTCCATCTCCACTCCTACCCCTAGAGATTCTATATATTTTGGAATCAATGTCTTTGGACCGCACACTTTCACATTAGCCCCCTGTAATTTTAACGCAAAAATATTGGACAAGGCTACCCTAGAGTGCAAAATGTCCCCAACAATAACTACGTTTTTCCCCGCTACGTCACCTAATTTTTCCCGAATGGAAAAAGAGTCCAGCAAAGCCTGAGTAGGGTGTTCATGGGCTCCATCTCCGGCATTAACAATGGATGCCTTTACATGTTTTGATAAAAAGATTCCCGCACCGGGGTTGGGATGCCTCATGACCACCATATCCACTTTCATGGAGAGAATATTGTTGACAGTATCGATTAGGGTTTCACCTTTCTTAACGGATGATTGGCTCGCCGAAAAGTTGAGCACATCTGCCGAAAGTCTCTTTTCTGCCAGTTCAAAGGATAATTTGGTCCGCGTGCTGTTTTCAAAAAATATATTAGCTATGGTAATATCCCTAAGCGAAGGTACTTTCTTAATGGACTAGATTGATTACCTCCTTGAAATGATCCGCAGTTTCAAAAATGAGCTGAATATCCGACTCGTTCAAATATTTGATTCCTAACAAGTGATTTACACTCAGTTCGCTCATTTTATTTACCTATTTATCAAATATACAATGTCCTCCCCATCATTTTCCTCCCACATTACCTTTACCTTCTCATTGTCAATGGCATCTACTTGCCTACCCCTATAATTTGGCTGTATGGGCAAATGCCTGCTAAAACGCCTATCTATAAGCGTCAAAAGCTCTACCTCTTTGGGCCTACCAAAGGACTGCAAGGCCGTTAACGCTGCATTAATACTTCGACCTGTGTACAAAACATCATCTATTAGGACTACCTTTTTATCCTCCACCAAAAAATTTATTTTGGTCTTTGTAGCCTCCAAAGTCTTTTCTCCCCTTCTAAAATCATCCCTGTAAAAAGTGATGTCCGTGAAAACCTAAATCAATGTGTTTTACCTTGTACTCTTCCGGAAGAATTTTGGTAAGTCTTTGGGCCACAAATATTCCTCTAGGTTGAATCCCTATAAGAACGGTATCCTTAAAATCCTCATGATTTTCAAGCAGTTGACAAGCCAAACGATGAAGGATGATATTAATTTCCTTTGAAGAGAGTAAGACTTTTTGACTCATAATTCGTCAGTCATGCTTTTAAGCTTGACAAAAATAGGGAATTCTCTCAAATAATCTTTCTTAGATTTTAGAAACAAAAAGGCCCGGCATAATGCCGGGCCCAATAAATTATAAAGATTTAATGGATTACTTCTTCTTCTTAGAATCAGCTTCCATTTTATCTTTTAACGCTTGCAATGCATCGTTGGCATCCCCTAAAGTTGGTTTTGCCTCTTCCGCTGCGGCCGCTTGTCTTTGAGCTGCTGCTTTAACATTGCGTTGTTCCTCTTCCCTAAAGATAGCTGTATGGCTAGCTACAACACGTTTGAAGTCTTTGTTGAACTCAATGATCTTGAATTCTGCTTCATCGCCTTTTCCTAGTTTTTTACCATCTTCCTTTTCAAGGTGACGCTGTGGAATAAATGCAGTGATATCCTCATTAAAGTCTATAGTAGCACCTTTATCAACCACATCAGTAATTGTAGCTTTGTGTACTGTTCCTACTGCGAACTCAGCTTCATATTTATCCCAAGGGTTTTCTGTTGTTTGTTTGTGACCTAAGCTCAACTTGCGTCCATCAACATCCAATTCCAACACCTCTACTTCCAAAGTATCACCTACATTGGTGAACTCGGAAGGATGTTTGATTTTCTTAGTCCAAGAAAGGTCTGAGATATAAATAAGACCATCGATTCCTTCTTCCAATTCTACGAATACACCAAAGTTTGTGAAGTTACGAACGATTCCTTTATGTCTTGAACCTACAGGATATTTAGACGTAATGTCAGTCCATGGGTCTCGGAGTCAATTGCTTGATACCAAGAGACATCTTACGATCTTCCCTATCCAAGGTCAATACAACTGCCTCAACCTCATCCCCAACTTTTACGAAATCCTGAGCGGAACGTAAGTGTGTGGACCAAGACATTTCAGATACGTGGATTAGACCTTCTACACCTTCTACAACTTCTATAAACGCACCGTAGTCAGCTATAACAACTACTTTACCTTTAACTTTATCTCCAACCTTGATTTCATCGCTAAGAGCTTCCCAAGGATGTTTCTCCAACTGCTTAAGACCTAATTGAATTCTAGATTTATTCTCGTCAAAATCAAGGATTACAACATTCAATTTCTCGGTCAAGTTCAACAACCTCGTTCGGGTGGTTGATCCTGCTCCAAGAAAGGTCTGTAATATGAACAAGACCATCAACACCACCAAGATCGATAAAGACACCATAAGAAGTGATGTTTTTAACAACACCTTCCAATACTTGCCCTTTCTCCAACTGGCTGATGATTTCCTTTTTCTGTTCTTCGATATCAGCTTCAATAAGTGCCTTATGCGAAACAACAACGTTTTTAAACTCGTGGTTGATTTTAACAACCTTGAATTCCATTGTTTTATTCACATACTGATCGTAATCCCTAATCGGCTTCACGTCAATTTGAGATCCTGGTAAGAACGCTTCTATTCCGAATACGTCCACAATCATACCACCTTTAGTTCTGCATTTAACAAAACCGGATACAATTTCTTCTTTGTCATGGGCGGCGTTAACCCTATCCCAAGCTTTGATCGTACGTGCCTTTCTGTGTGACAATACCAATTGACCGCTTTTATCCTCACGAATATCAATCAATACCTCAACCTTGTCGCCTACCTTTAAATTTGGGTTGTAACGAAACTCGTTCAAAGAAATAACACCCTCAGATTTGGCGTTAATATCAATGATTGCCTCCCTATCGGTTAAATAAACTACCGTTCCTTCAACCACTTCCTCATCGGCAGTATCAACGAAATTTTCGGCAACCAAATCTTCAAATTCCTTAAGCTTAGAATCGTCTACTCTCTCAATTCCTTGCTCGTACTTTTCCCAATTGAAATTTTCTAAAAACTCTTGTGGATCCTGCTTTGGGGTTTCCTTTGCAGTCTCTTGTGTAGTAGCCTCTGTAGTTTCTTCTACTTCAGCTGTTGCTTTTTCTTCAGCCATTTGCTGATTTAAAATTTGTATTTCATAACCCTATCAAGATGTAAGCAATGGCTATGAAAGTCATTAATTATTTGATTTTATCCCCTTTTCCGTCTTGATATACTTGCTAAAAAAGGAGTGCAAAAATACAACTAAATTTATTAATACACAATAAGTTGAAGCTCATCTAAATATCGTGCTACAGTATTTGGCAATTTTTGGAAGGTTTTGCCCAAATATCATTAACTTAACACCATAAATATTAACCGTTAAATCGAAAGTAAATTATGAGCGTTAAGGCAAAGTATCAACCAGTATTGGATCTAGGAGAGCAACTTGGCATCAAGGATGGAAATGTTACCGTTGAAGGTGATATCCTTAAAGTAAAAGGTATGGCTAAAACCCAATATGAAAAGAATATTCTTTGGGACAAAATAAAGGAAATTGGAGGCGAAAAACCTTCGGATATAAAGGCGAACATTACTGTTGAGGATGATTCAGTATACCATAGGCACACCGTTAAAAGTGGCGAATCCTTGAGCAAAATAGCCAAGCATTACTATGGGGATCCTATGAAATACAAGCAAATATTCGAAGCCAATACCAACATCCTGAAAAATCCTGACCTAATCCATCCCGATCAGGTACTGGCCATTCCCAATTTATAAGTATTTATTATTATGGAATAAAAAAACCGCCGTAAATCCGGCGGTTTTTTTTTCAGCTTTTTTCTATGACCCTAAGCGCATGCTCATATATCCGCTCAAATTGCTGCACCAGTCCTAAATCACTATTATCAAATTCGATGGCGTCCTCCGCTTTTTTTAATGGGGAGTTTTCCCTATGCGAATCGATATAGTCCCTTTTTTGAACATTTTCCAAAATATCCTCATATTTAACATTCTCTCCGCGATCCAACAACTCCTTATATCGTCTTACCGCCCTTTTTTCAGGACTGGCCGTCATGAAAACCTTAAGTTCGGCTTCAGGAAAAACGACAGTCCCAATGTCCCTACCATCCATCACAACACCTTTGTTCTTTCCCATATCCTGCTGCAAGGAGACCAATCTTGACCTCACCTCCTTGATTTCCGCAACCTGGCTCACATAATTGGAAACATCCAAGGTCCTGATTTCCCTTTCCACATTTTTATCGTTCAAATACATTTCGGCAAAACCCAAATCCGGATTAAAAACAAACTTTAGTTGAATTTTGTCCAAGTCATTTATCAGTCCCTCAATATCAAAATTCCCATTCCCTATGTAGCCCATTTCCATGGCGTAAAGGGTCACTGCCCTATACATTGCCCCGGTATCTACATACACGTATTTCAGTTGTTTTGCCAGTTGTTTTGCCAAGGTACTTTTCCCGGTGGAAGAAAAACCGTCTATGGCTATGGTTATTTTGTTCATCTTTTAAAGATACTTGAAAAACCCTTATAGGTTTTTGGCGTCCTTTACTTTTTGATTGGTCAATGCTATATCAATGACTTCGGACATTTCGGTCACATAATGGAATTTCAAACCTTTTAAATACGATTCCTTTATTTCCTTCACATCCCTTTCATTATCGGCACAAAGTATAATCTCCTTAATTCGGGCTCTTTTGGCAGCCAATATCTTTTCCTTAATACCACCAACAGGCAGCACTTTTCCTCTCAACGTGATCTCGCCGGTCATGGCTAAACTTTTTTTGATTCTTTTTTGTGTGAAAAGAGATACCAAAGAAGTTAACATAGTAATACCAGCGCTTGGCCCATCCTTTGGAGTAGCTCCTTCGGAACATGGATATGTACATTATACTTTTCGAATATCGAAGAATCTATACCAAACCTATCTGCATTGGACTTTATGTACTCCATTGCAATGGTAGCGGATTCTTTCATGACCTTACCCAAGTTTCCAGTTATACTTAAATTACCTTTTCCTTTGGACAAAATTGATTCTATAAAAAGAATATCTCCACCAACACTGATCCATGCCAAACCAGTAACCACACCTGCTACCTCATTATTTTCATACTTACTACGTTCCATTTTTGGAGCACCCAAAACTTTTTCAATATCCGCGTTACTGACCTTTACATCATACTCTTCTTCCTTGGCAATGGACTTAGCTGCATAACGAACCATTTTCGCTATTTGTTTCTCCAATGAACGCACACCGGATTCCCGTGTATAACCTTCAACGATTTTCTCCAACTGCGGTTTTCCAATCTTTAAATGAGTGGAATTCAAACCATGCTCCTCCAATTGCTTAGGCAGTAAATGTCTTTTGGCAATTTCTACCTTTTCCTCTATGGTGTATCCGCTTACATTGATAATTTCCATCCGATCCCTCAAAGCAGGTTGGATATTACCCAAATTATTGGCCGTGGCTACAAACATAACTTTGGATAGATCGTAACCCATTTCCAAGAAGTTGTCATAGAAATCATTATTCTGCTCTGGATCCAAAACCTCCAACATTGCTGAGGACGGGTCTCCTTGGTAGCTGTTTGACAACTTGTCTATTTCGTCCAAAATAAAAACTGGATTGGAAGTACCCGCCTTTTTAAGGTTCTGTACAATCCTACCGGGCATGGCTCCAATATATGTTTTTCTATGTCCGCGAATCTCAGCTTCGTCCCGTAAACCGCCTAAGGACATACGTACATATTGCCTTCCCAATGCTTCTGCAATTGATTTCCCTAAAGATGTTTTACCTACCCCTGGAGATTCATAAAGACAAAGAATGGGAGATTTCATATCGTTTCGCAGTTTTAAAACTGCCAAATATTCGATAATCCTTCTTTTTACATCTTCCGGACCATAATGATTCCTATTTAAGATGCGTTCTGCTCGTTTTAAATCGAACTTGTCCTTGGAATATTCGTTCCAAGGTAAATCCAACAATAAGTCCAAGTAATTTCTTTGAATGGAGTACTCTGCTACTTGGGGGTTCATACGCTGCATTTTGGCCAGTTCCTTTTCAAAATGCTCCTTTACTTTCTTGCTCCATTTCTTCTTTTTCCCACGTTCGCGCATTTCATCCAACTCCTCATCGTAAGAGACACCTCCAAGCTCCTCCTGTATGGTCTTCATTTGCTGATGAAGAAAATATTCACGTTGCTGTTGATCCAAGTCACTTCTAACTTTGGACTGTATATCATTTTTCAGCTCCAATTTTTGGAGTTCAACGTTCATATACTTTAAAGTGGCCAAAGCGCGCTCCTGTAGACTGCCGATTTCCAACAACTCTTGTTTCTCCTTCACAGCGAGATTTAGGTTTGAGGAAACAAAGTTTATTAAGAATGAGTCACTCTGAATATTTTTGATGGCAAAGGAAGCTTCACTGGGAATATTTGGATTGTCCTTGATGATTCTCAAGGCCAAATCCTTAATAGAATCGATAATAGCCAAAAATTCCTTGCTGTTTTTATCAGGTCTAATCTCTTCCGTTTCACGAACCGTCGCCGTGATATAAGGTTTTTTGGTCAACACTTCTGCTATCTCAAAACGCTTTTTACCCTGAATGATTACCGTAGTATTACCATCCGGCATCTGCAAAACCCTTAAAATACGGGCAACGATTCCCAATGTATTAATATCCTTAATATCCGGGTTTTCAGTTTCTTCATCCTTTTGGGATACTACTCCAATAACTTTGCTTCCATTATTGGCATCTTTTATCAATTGGATGGACTTGTCCCTTCCGGCAGTAATAGGTATTACAACACCAGGGAACAATACCGTATTTCTTAAGGGCAAAATAGGTAAGGTTTCCGGTAATTGCTCACTATTCATTTGCTCTTCGTCCTCTGCAGTAAGCAGCGGAATTAACTCGGAATCCTGATCAATACCCTGTAAGGACATATTGTCAAAATTTTCAAATTTAGAATCTCCCATACTCATATATCGGTCATTCTGTCATTAAACAGACAGCTACTTTTTTATTGTTCAAAATTTAAAAACCCTTGAAAGAGCTTGCTAACAGGGTTTTTATCGTTTTATAGTCTTTCTACTCCTTACCTATTTCAATTCTTGTGCCATTCATATGGTAGTCATATGTTCCTTTGTCATCGTCATACACCATCTAAGAATGGTATAACTAAAGTTCCTGGATGACTTTACACGGATTACCAAAAGCAAGAGTATTGTCCGGGATATCCTTCGTGACAACACTTCCGGCACCAATAGTCACATTATGTCCTATGGTAACTCCAGGGCAAATAACTGCATTTCCGCCAATCCGGACGTTATCACCGATTGTTACCGGCAAACTTGAAGTTACATACGATGCTCCTTTAGGATTTTCTAGTATCCTTTCAGATGCCTTTAAAGGATGTGAAGCCGTATAAATTTGTACATATGGCGCTATAAGCACATTTTTACCGATTGTGATTTTGTTATCATCCAAAAAAGTACAGTTCATATTCACAAATGTGCCTTCGCCAATGGATATATTATTTCCATAATCGCAGAAAAAGGGAGATTCTATCCAAACACCCTTCCCGATGTGTTGAAAAAGTTGGGATAGGATTCGTTGACGTTCCTGAGTTAAGTCGGCTTCTAAACTATTAAGTTCCTTGGTCAATTTTCGTGCATGGAAATACATCTCCAACAACTCCGGATCTCGGGAATTATAGACCATTCCTTGAAGCATTTTTTCCCTTTCTGTCATACTGTGTATTTTATTTTGAGGTATACATTGTGGAATATCCCAATCAATTTAGAAAAACTTTTCGGCCAAAACTGTAACAATAGGTAAATTGAGTCATCTCTAAGACAAACCAATCACTTTTTGAGCCAAAGTAAGGTACATATTGATGATTTATTACAATCGTGCAGGGAAGGTAAGCAAAGTGCACAACTGGAAGTTTACAATCGGTATTATAAGGCGATGTACAATACCGCCTTACGGATTGTAAAGCACAGTGCCGAGGCCGAAGATGTTATGCAGGAATCGTTTTTAAACGCGTTTACGAAACTGGATACTTTTAGAGGCGAGGTAACTTTTGGAGCATGGCTTAAAAGAATTGTTGTAAACAACAGTATTTACCATTACAAAAAGCAACGTAAAAAGAATGAAGTTGCGCTGGATGATTTAATGTACAAGGTCGAAGATAATGACGGAATTGCTTCGGATCATGTGTTTGCTGAACAAAAGGCTCAAAAAGTAATGGAAACCATGAAACGCTTAAAAGATAATTACAGAATTTCTTTGACCTTACATTTAATCGAAGGGTATGACTATGAGGAGATCAGTTCCATTATGGATATGAGCTATGCAAATTGTAGGACTACCATTTCCGAGCAAAAGAAAGTCTTAGAAAACAACTATTAATTGCAAACTGATGGAAAAAGAAAATTTAGAAGATTTTTTCAAGGAGCTTCATGGCCAGTTTGATACGGAAGAACCATCATCAGGGCATCAAGAACGCTTTCCGGCAAAACTAAGTGACTCCAATCAAACTATTACGCTGAACAAACCTCGAGTCAATTGGTGGAAACCTTTGTCCATTGCGGCATCCTTGGCACTTTTGGTTGCATTGGTATACGGGCAACTAGATTTAAACCCAAGTTTGGAAGAGCAAGTGGCAGAGATTTCACCCGAGGTTGCCAATACCCAATTTTATTTTGCCAGCCTCATTGAAGAACAGGTGAAGGAACTGGAGGCCGAGGATAGCCCCGAAACAAAAAAAATCATTTCCGACACCATGATTCAACTTAAAAAACTGGAACAGGACTACAAACTGTTGGAAAATGAACTATTGGAGGGTGGTAACAGTAAACTGATCTTGAGTGCTATGATAACCAATTTTCAAACTAGAATTGACTTGTTGAATGATGTTTTAAGTCAAATTGAAACCATTAAAAATTTAAAAAATTACAATGATGAAAACTTTACTATTTAAATACGGCATATTATTAATTTTTCTTTGTCCTGCATTACTATCAGCGAAGAATGGCGGAAAATTAAACGGTAAGTATACCAAGGAAAAAACTATTAAGAAAGAGTTTAACGTGAATTCTGACGCTCTCTTGAAGGTGGATAACAGCTATGGAAACCTGAATATCACCTCATGGAACGAAAATAGGATTATGATAGAGGTGCATATCAAGACCAATGGCAACAACGAAGAAAAAGTGCAGCAAAAACTGGATGATATTTCAGTAAATTTTGACGCCAGTAGTTCTATGGTTTCTGCTAAAACGGACTTCAATGACAATAAAAGTGGATGGGGATGGAATTGGGGTAAAAACAACAATGTAAATATGCAGATTAACTACACCATCAAATTGCCCATAAAAAATAGTGTTGACTTGGACAATGACTACGGGTCTATTATGTTGGATCGTATAGATGGCCACGCAAAAATAAGTTGTGACTATGGAAGACTGGAAATTGGAGAACTTAGGGGCAGAAACAACCAATTGAATTTTGATTACACCTCGAATTCGACCATTGAATTTATGAACAGTGGTGAGATTAGAGCGGACTATTCAGGATTTACCATAGAAAAAGCGGGTGACTTAAAGGTAAATGCAGATTATACCAATGCTAAAATAGACCAGATGGATAATTTGGTTTATAGTAGTGATTATGGAAAAATGGAGGTTGGAAGCGCTAAAAACATAGAAGGCAATGGAGATTACATCACTATAAAATTGGGCACCGTTCACGGAAATGTGGATATTTCATCGGATTATGGTTCGATTCGAATAGATGAGCTAGCCGAAGATGCAGGTAATGTAAATATTAGAACGGATTACACCGGAGTTAAAATTGGCTATAGTTCCAATTATCACTTCGATTTCAAAATCACTACAAGCTATGCGGGAGTTAGCGGTAAAGATGATTTTGTGACCAACATAAGTATGGAAAAATCAACCTCAAAGCACTATGAAGGGTATTATGGAAGCCAAGGAAGCGGAAATATGGTTACCTTGAACAGCGATTACGGTGGCATAAGTTTTACCAAAAATTAATATCAATCAAAGCTTGAACTAAGTTCAAATCAAAAATCAATTAAAAAATGAAAAAAATCGCAACACTAGCCATTGTTTTAGCAATGACAATTTCATGTTCCGCCCAATGGGGCAAAAGAATTAATGGTAATGGGGATGAAGTCACCATTAAAAGAACAACGGGTGACTATGATGCCATAGGGGTTTCCGGTTGGTTCGATGTATATCTTGTAGATGGAAAGGAAGGGGAGTTGGAATTATCCGGAGAATCCAATTTACTAGAATATATTGTTACCGAGGTGAAAAATGGAAAATTGGTCATTAAGACCGAAAAAGGTGTGAATCTAAAGCCATCCTCTTGGAAAAATGGAATCACCATCACCGTTCCTGTTGAAAGTGTGGATGCCATAGCCTTATCCGGTTCAGGGGACATTGTAAGTAAGACTACTATAAAAACAAATCATTTGGATACGGCCATGTCAGGTTCTCGGTGATATCACATTGGACGTGGATACGAACTCCGTAAGTGCAAGCATGTCGGGTTACGGGGACATCACATTGAGTGGTAGCACCAAGGATTTTGAAGCGACCATTTCAGGTAGTGGGGACATTAAAGCGTTTGAAATGGATGCAGACAATGTGGATGCCACTGTTTCAGGTTCCGCGGACATTGAAGTTACCGCCAATAAAATGCTAAAGGCGAGGGTTTCAGGTTCCGGAGACATTACTTATAAAGGAAATCCCGAAAAACTAGATACCAAAACCTCCGGTTCCGGAGATATCTCAAAAGGATAAAATCAAATAGCGAACAATCAACAACTGTAAAAAGGCCTCTTATTCAAGAGGTCTTTTTAACTTTTTAACCCTGGTCAAAAGCAACATTCCTACAAGAAAAAAGATTCCTAAAAAAATAATGGCATTTCGCATACTTCCCGTAAATTGGGCAATAAACCCGTACAAAAAAGTACCGATTATGATACCTATTTTCTCGGCGACATCATAGAAACTAAAAAATGAAGTGGTATCCTTGGTTTCGGGAATAAACTTGGAATAGGTTGAGCGCGACAACGCCTGAATCCCTCCCATGACCAAGCCTACGCATCCAGCGGCTATATAGAAATCCATCGGTGTAATCACGAAATAGGCATATACGCAAATGGCTACCCGGAGCGCATTTACAGCAATCAAGGTTTTGATATTACCAAAATTTTTGGATGCCCAAGCAGTAACAGAAGCCCCAAAAATAGCGACGATTTGAATGACCAAAATACTTACTATTAGGCCAGTAGTACGTTCCGTATCAGAACCCCATCCTATTTCCTCCTCCCCAAAATAGGTAGCGATTAACATCACGGTTTGCACGGCCATGCTGTAAACAAAAAAAGCGCCAAGATACCTTTTTAATCGGGTCTGATTACCCAATTGGTGCCAAACCATTTTCAACTCCTTAAATCCATTCAAAATAACATTGGTACGTTCTCCTTCCCTCTTATTTCCCTTTGGTAGAAAGTAAAAACTATATTGCGCAAAAATTATCCACCATATCCCTACCGAGACAAAGGAGTATTTCATGGCTTTAATTTCCGAAACGCCATTGGCATCTGTTGTAATTCCGAAAAGTTCAGGTTTCATCACCATGGCCAAGTTCACTAATAACAATAAAACACTTCCAATATACCCTAAGGAAAAACCCTTTGCACTTACGGCATCCTGTTGTTCCGGATAGGCAACATCAGGCAAATATGAATTATTGATGGCAAAACTTACCCAAAAACCCACCAAACCAAAAAAATAACAGAGTAGCCCAAAATATATATTTTCAAGTGAAAACCAATTAAGACCTATACAGGATAGTCCTCCTAAGTAACAAAAGAACTGCATGAAAATTTTCTTGTTTCCTAAATAATCTGCTATTCCTGATATTATTGGAGTGATGATAGCAATACATACGAAAGCTAGGGAAGTTGTATAACTGATAAGAGGGGCTCTTGCTATTTCACCCCCAAAAACGGATACCTTTTCTATTTCCGCTACGCGAAAAAGAGCACCGTAAAATATGGGAAAAACCGCAGAAGAAATAACAAGACTATAGACGGAATTGGCCCAATCATAAAACGCCCAAGCGTTCAATAGTTTTTTACTTCCTTTTTCTACTAAGGTTCTCGCCATAAAAAGTATAAAGCCGTTCAGAGGAACGGCTTCAATATACAATAAATTGCAATGTTCTATTTAAAATTAGTAACACCAAATTTTGCCGCTTCCGCAGCCGCTTCAGGTGCCCATGCCGTTAAATTGTTAATCCTGGTATCATTGGAAGGGTGAGTGCTCATAAACTCCGGTGGGCTTTGACCACCGCTTTGCGCCTTCATACGTTTCCAAAGCTCGGCAGCTTCATAGGGATTATATCCTGCAATTGCCATAATTTGGAGTCCGATACGATCTGCCTCAGTCTCGTGGCCCCTACTAAAAGGTAACATAACGCCTAACTGGGAACCAATACCATAGGCTTGGTTGAACATATTCCTTTTTTCAGGATCTTGAATCGCAATATTTCCCGCTACAGCTCCAATTTGTTGTAACGTACCAGCACTCATCCTTTGAGCTCCATGGTCTGCCAAGGCATGGGCTACTTCATGGCCCATAACCACCGCTACTCCTGTCTCTCCTTGGCATATAGGTAGTATTCCTGTATAGAAAACAATTTTACCCCCTGGCATACACCAAGCGTTTACGGTTTCATCCTTCACCAAATTGTATTCCCATTTGTAATCGTTTAAATATCCCGGATATCCATTGGCCGCAAGCCATCGCTCCGCAGCGGAGGAAATTCTTTGACCAACCCTTGTAATCATGTGCGCTTCGGAAGTACCGTTGACTACATCATTTTCCCCTAAAAACTGATCGTATTGGGCAAAGGCCATTGGAAAAATCTGACTATTTGGGTAAAAATTCAATGTTTTTTGACCTGTAAAAGGATTAACCTTACAAGCTGATACAGCCGTAAATATGCTTAATATTAATAGTATTTTTTTCATTTCATTAGTGTTTTTGTGGAATCGAAAAATACAAAATAATTATTTTGAGGTTAGATGTAAAAGCGTAAAGTTTTTGTCTATATAAAAGGTGTTATTACCATTTGGGCGAATGGATTTCAAGGATACTTCTTCGTTATCTACCTGAACTTTTCCAATTTTAAAGGGCAATCCAAAAAAGTTAAATTTTAGAGTTTCATATCCCGTAACAAAACTGCCATCTTTAAATTGTTGAATTGTTAAAGACTTCTCCTTTCCTGTCAATTTAAAATTTCGTAATGAATATCTTCCTTTCTTATAATCATAACCATCTTGCGCATCTTCATAGACCTCAGATGTTTCAATACCCAATTTATAATAGACATCCAATATCAACTCCTGAATGTCCACCTCTCCTACATATTGTTGAACGGGATATTTAGGAATGATAGCACCCGCCTTTATATAAACAGGAATTTTTTCCAATTCAGCGGTCACCCAACGTTCCTTGCCCCCACTCAATGATTCCTGGATCCAAAAATCGTACCATTTCCCTTTTGGAAAATACATTCTCCTTCCCAAAGCATTGGGTTCCTGAATGGGACATACCAAAATTTGATTTCCAAAGATGAACTCATCTGTCCTGAAATGGGTTTGTGTATCTTCCTGATCAAAATATACTAAAGGTTTTAGCATAGGAATATGGTCCTTGCTGTATTTATGGAACATGGTATACAAGTAGGGAAGTAATTGATAACGGATTTCAATAAACTTTCTAACAATGTCCGTAATATCGG
Organism: Maribacter litopenaei; assembly: GCF_025244665.1. Lineage (GTDB taxonomy): Bacteria > Bacteroidota > Bacteroidia > Flavobacteriales > Flavobacteriaceae > Maribacter > Maribacter litopenaei. The sequence continues at coordinate 2,377,177 of NZ_CP104205.1, forward strand.
AGCCAAAGGACTATGGTTCTTGGTCTCCTTGGTCACCACTGGAATGAACCCTGCAAAAAGGGTGAAACACACCCAATTGAATCCATCTTGCAAAAAGCTCACCGTTGGGCTGCTCTGCAAACCCCCCAATATCCGATCCCACAAAAGAATAGCCGCTCATGCACATTCTTTGCACTTGTACATTGGCAATCCAAAGATGTTCCCATGTGGCCACGTTATCTCCCGTCCAAGTTGATGAATACCTTTGTGTTCCTGCGAAAGCCGCTCTGGTTATCACAAAAGGTCTTTTAGGGTATACATATTTTTTAACCCCTTCATATGTAGCTCGAACCATTTGCATTCCATAGACATTATGGGCCTTTCGATGCGTACATGGGTGTCCATCATAATCATGTCTTGTATCCAAAGGTGCCGTTTTGCTTGGCACCTCCATTACCGCAGGTTCGTTCATATCGTTCCAAACGGCATGCACCCCTATATCTGACATAAATTCCTTATAAAGCTCAGCCCACCATTCTCGAACTTCGGATTTGTAAAATCCGGAAAGTTACACTCACCAGGCCATACTTTGCCGTGCATCAAAGATCCATCACCTCGTTTACAGAAATAATCATTCTCCAAAGCTTCTTGATATACCCAGTAATCCCTATCTATTTTAATTCCGGGATCTATCATTACTACGGTCTTAAAACCATCCATCTCTAATTCTGAAATCATTCTTTTAGGGTCTCGGAAAATGGTTTTTGTCCCAGGTAAAACAACGGAAACCGTCCATATAGTCGATATCCAAATAAATGGCATCGCAGGGTATTTTATGTTCCCTAAATTTACTTGCGATTTCCTTGACATTACTTTCAGGGTAATAACTCCATTTAGATTGATGGAATCCCAATGCCCACAGAGGTGGCAAATCCGGCGTCCCCGTTAAATTGGAATAGGCACTAACAACGGTTGACATATCTCGCCCATAAAAAAAATAATAGTCCATTTCACCACCATCTGCCCAAAAACTAGTTATGTTTCGTTTCTCATATGCAAAATCAAAATGGGTCTTGAAACTATTGTCAAAAAAAACACCATAGGCCTTGCCCCTATTCAAACCAATATAAAATGGAATAGCTTTATACAATGGGTCTTGGTCCTTTCCATAGGCATAGGAATCCGTCACCCAATTCTCAACGCGTTTTCCCTTTAAATTACTATGGGTGGATTTGTCACCCATGCCGTAGTAGCTTTCACCGGTGGGGGTAATTTTACTCATTTTCACGGTATTGCCACCATACTCATAGTTTTCTTCCCAATGAAAACCTACCTCATCCTCGTTTATGATAACCCCATCTAAATCGGAAATCTGAGTACGGAGAGACATTTTATCCACTAAAAGCTGGATTCTCGCCGTTTTGATAAGATACTCTGTTTCGTTTTCGGTTACTTCCGAATACTATAACCAAGTGATGCTTCCTCATCTATGGCATACGAAAAATCAGGCTCAAAGATATGATTGGTGGCATATCTAAAACGAATAACACTTCCCCTTAAAATAGTAACCTGTAGGATTACTCCGTTCTCAGTAGTGAAGTATAGCTTATCATTATCCTGTTTAAATTCAACTATATGATTGGGATACAAATTGCCTTTATATTCCAATTCGGTATTTGTGATCATAACATCTAGAATTTTGACGTTGGCAAGAGAAGAATACTGACAAATAATTTTAAAAACGTATTCAATAAATACACCTTAACCTTTTCGAAGTGATTATTTTAAAATTACAACACCTAGTGGCGGAATGGTGATTTGGATAGATTTTTTATGTCCATGCCACTCCTTTGTGGAAGTTTTGATATCTGCATTAATTTTACCGGTTCCTCCGTATTTCACATCATCACTATTTAACACCTCTTTTAACTTGCCTTTTTTCGGAATTCCTATTCTATAATTTTCCCTTAAAACAGGTGTAAAATTACAGGCCACAATAAGGTCGTTTTTGGCATCATGTCCCTTCCTTATATAGGTTAATACAGAGTTTTCATGGTCACCATAATCTATCCATTGAAAACCCTCTCGGACTAAATTGCTTTTCATAAAGCGCAGGAGAGCCTTTATATAGGGCGTTTAAATCCTTCACAAATTGTTGTACTCCGAATGCACCTCATATTGAAGAAGGTGCCAATCCAAACTATTTTGAAAGTTCCATTCGGCTGTCACGGCCAAACTCACCTCCCATGAACATTAGTTTAGTCCCCGGATGGGTAAACATATAACCGAACAACAATCTCAAATTGGCAAAACGTTGCCATTCGTCCCCAGGCATACGATATACTAAGGATTGCTTTCCATATACTACCTCATCGTGAGAAAACGGCAACATAAAATTTTCAGTGAAAGCGTAGGTCATACTGAATGTTAAGTCGTTCTGATGATGCTTTCTGTAGATAGGCTCTTTCTTAAAGTATTCCAATGTATCGTGCATCCAGCCCATCATCCATTTCATACCAAAACCAAGCCCTCCGTATTCCACCGGTCTAGACACACCTGAAAACGCGGTGGACTCTTCCGCTATGGTCTGAACCGAACCTTGAAAACTTGCTTGAACTTCTTGATTGAGTTCCCTAATAAAGGACATGGCCTCCAGGTTTTCGTTGTTGCCATACATATTGGGTTCCCATTCGCCATCCTCCCTGGAATAATCCAAATATAACATAGATGCAACGGCATCTACCCTTAAGCCATCCACATGAAATTGATCTAGCCGTGAAAAGTGCATTGCTAATCAAGAAAGCCCGCACTTCATTTCTACCATAATTAAAGATCAAACTCTTCCAATCCGGGTGATATCCCTTTCTTCTATCCGGATGTTCATATAGATGGGATCCATCAAAAAAACCAAGTCCATGGGCATCCTCCGGAAAATGCGAAGGAACCCAATCCAGAATGACCCCAATATCGTTTTGATGAAAAGAATCCACCAAAAATTTAAACTCTTCGGGTGTCCCAAATCGGAGGTGGGTGCAAAATATCCTGTCAACTGATATCCCCAAGAAGGGTCGTAAGGATATTCCATCACGGGCATAAATTCCACATGGGTGTAGCCCATTTCCTTTACATAGGAAACCAACTCCTTTGCCAACTCCTTATAGGACAGTACATTATTACTCTTGTCCCTCTTCCATGAACCAATATGAACTTCGTATACGGAATATGGTCTATCGAGCCCATTTTTATCCTTTCGGTACCCCATCCAATCAGAGTCCTTCCACTCATAATCTGCCGACCACACTACGGAGGCAGTTTTGGGCGGATGCTCGCATAATCTCCCAAAGGGATCTGCCTTTTCTGTCCATATATCATTATTGTGCGATTGGATTTTGTACTTGTATTTCTCTCCTTTTCCAATTTTTGGTATAAATCCTTCCCAAATACCACTGGAATCCCAACGTACGTTTAATCGGTGTTCTTCTGCATTCCAATAATTAAAATCACCAACTACTGACACGGATTTTGCCGATGGGGCCCAAACTGCAAAATAGGTGCCCTTTATTCCATCGACCTCTATCATATGCGAACCTAGTTTGTCATATAAACGATAGTGTTTACCACCCTTAAATAGGTCTATATCAAAATCTGTAAATAACGAATGAGGTATTACTTTGGACATAACTAAGTGTTTGGTTTGCCTGTAAATCTAATCAACTTTACTCGATAATCGAGATTTAAATGTTTCTAAGCCTACTTCAAAAATAAAATTTAGTTTTTTTGAAGATATGTATACCTACACCCAATTTTTATTATTGATCATTTTAAATCTGTAGGATATATTTTCTAAAATACTAAAATTGGAACGCTTTTTGAATAACTTGATTAAAATTAATAATGGTGAACCAATAAAATTCAATATCATGAAAAAAACAACGATTCTACTTAGCTCGATAATGGCATTCTTTTTTATGGCCTGCGAAGGACCACAAGGCCCTCCAGGTTTTGATGGTTTGGATGGAAGAGACGGTATCGATGGACAGGACGGTATCAACATTTTAGGAAAAGTAATCGATATTCAGGGTACTTTTGATGCAGCGAACGATTATTCCATATTTTATGAATTTCCGCAAACCATAGAAGTATTTGAGACCGATGTTGTTTTAGTCTATCTTTTATGGGACCAAACAGAGGATGGCAACGGCGATCCTGTAGATATTTGGAGATTAATGCCACAAACCGGAATTATAGACCAAGGACTTCTTCAATACAATTATGATTATACCTTTTTTGACGTAAGTATCTTCTTGGAAGCAGATTTTGACCTAAGCACTTTATTACCCGGGGACACGGATGATCAGGTATTTAGGATTGCCGTACTACCGGCCGAGGTGGCACAAACTGGAAAACTGGATGTTACCAATATCAATTCTGTAATGAGCAGGCTTGGAGTATCTGAAAAAGATGTTCAAAAAGTAGTTTTAAAATAAAGCCTCGAAAATATGAATTCAAACCCCGATTTCTCGGGGTTTTTTATTTTGATTCATTTAGAAAATCTTAACTCCTCTATAATTATTTCTACTATATCTTTGAAAGGATTGGGTCAATTAATCGACCTAACAAGAAAATGCTATTCTTGCTCGAAATAAGTTTTTTAATTCAGTACAAAAACAAAAAATAACAAATGAAATATTCAGTTTTATTAGTGGCCTTGGCCTTATTGACCAGCTGCAGGGGAGTCTCCCAAGATAAAGATATCGCCAAAGACCAAAGCCAAGAAAAAAATAAGGAGTTTAAAATTCAAAAAACGGAGGCCGAATGGAAGGCGGAATTAACGGATGCAGAGTTTTATGTCTTACGTAAAGCAGCCACCGAAAATCCATTTACCAGTGAACTTTTAGATAACAAAAAAAAAGGAACCTATGTTTGCGCAGCATGTGGAACCCCACTTTTTAAAAGTGAAACCAAATTTGACTCCGGTACAGGGTGGCCAAGTTTTTACAAGGAAATAGAGGGTAACGTCGGTTATGATGTAGATTACAAAATTGGATATAAAAGAACCGAAGAACACTGCGCTAACTGCGGAGGCCACTTGGGCCATGTATTTGAGGACGGCCCGGCGCCAACGGGTCTAAGACACTGTATAAATGGAGTTGCCCTCGATTTTGTCGAAGGGGAGTAATTCAATGAATTACCCAGTGAACCTACAATGCGATTCGAAACTTTCTTCAGAGAAATTTTCCTTTATATTATTATGCACATTTGAAATCTGATTTTTAGTAGCCTGCGTTCTTTAATTCCATCTTAAGTTAAAATTCCGATTTGGTTTTGTATTTTTGCACCTCAATTTTCAACCACAAAAAAAATTATATATGAGCACTTTTGATGTCATTGTTTTGGGTAGTGGGCCAGGCGGCTATGTTACAGCCATAAGAGCCTCACAGTTAGGTTTTAAAACAGCTATAATCGAAAAAGAAAATCTAGGTGGTGTCTGTCTAAACTGGGGGTGTATCCCTACCAAAGCATTGCTAAAGTCTGCTCAGGTATTTGAATATTTACAACATGCCGGGGACTATGGTCTTCAAGCGGAAGGTGTTGATAAGGATTTTGAAGCTGTTGTAAAGCGAAGTAGAGGTGTTGCCGATGGCATGAGCAAAGGTGTTCAATTCCTGATGAAAAAGAATAAAATTGAGGTAATCAATGGTTATGGAACTTTAAAATCTGGTAAAAAAGTTTCCGTAAAATCAGAAGATGGCAAGGAAACCGAATACAGCGCTGAGCATATTATAATAGCAACCGGAGCCCGTAGTAGGGAATTACCAAGTTTGCCACAAGATGGTAAAAAGATAATCGGTTACAGAGAAGCCATGACGCTTTCCGAGCAGCCCAAGAAAATGATCGTTGTAGGGAGTGGTGCCATTGGTATTGAGTTCGCCTATTTTTACAATTCCATGGGAACGGAAGTGACCGTGGTCGAATATTTACCCAATATAGTTCCCGTGGAGGATGAGGACGTTTCCAAGCAATTGGAGCGCAGTTTCAAAAAGGCGGGTGTAAAAATCATGACTTCAGCGGAGGTAACCTCGGTAGACACAACAGGTAGTGGTGTAAAGGCGACTGTAAAAACATCGAAAGGCGAGGAGGTTTTGGAGGCGGATATTGTACTCTCAGCCGTTGGAATCAAAACCAATATTGAAAACATAGGTCCGGAGGATGTAGGTATTGCAACAGATCGCGACAAGATTTTGGTTAACGATTATTATCAAACCAATATTCCAGGATATTACGCTATAGGAGACGTCACTCCAGGTCAGGCATTAGCCCACGTTGCATCGGCAGAGGGAATACTTTGTGTTGAGAAAATTGCAGGAATGCATGTAGAACCGCTGGATTATGGCAACATTCCGGGATGTACCTATTGCTCTCCTGAAATTGCTTCTGTTGGTCTTACCGAAAAGCAGGCTAAAGAGAAAGGTTTTGATATCAAGGTTGGAAAGTTCCCTTTCTCAGCAAGTGGAAAAGCAAAAGCTTCAGGAGCATCCGATGGATTTGTGAAGGTAATCTTTGATGCCAAATATGGTGAATGGCTTGGATGCCATATGATTGGTGCAGGTGTAACTGACATGATTGCAGAGGCGGTCGTAGCTAGAAAACTGGAAACCACGGGTCATGAGGTTTTAAAAGCCGTGCACCCACATCCGACCATGAGCGAAGCGGTTATGGAAGCCGTTGCAGACGCTTATGATGAAGTCATTCACTTATAAAAATTAAGGGCAAAATACTGTTGTATTTTGCCCTTCTACATTCCAATTTTATATGCTAAAAGCTTTTAGAATAACAGCAATTTTAGAAGGAATATCTTATTTGGCCTTATTCGGTGTTACAATGCCCCTAAAATATTGGGCTGAGATTCCTGAGCCCAATAAATGGGTGGGTTATGCCCACGGTTTTTTATTTATTGCCTTTATTTTATTGGCAATTATCGTCTGTTATAACAAAAAATGGGGCTTTAAACGCTTGGCCATTTTCGGAATAGCTTCCCTGCTTCCCTTCGCAACTTTCTATGTAGAGGAAAAATATTTAAGGTAGATTCTCCTCTTGGGGTACCAGTTTGTAAATGTTACCGTCAAAACTACAGATATAGATCTCATTGCTTTCATCCGTTCCAAATGAAGCGATATTCAGGCCTGTTTCGAAAAGTAGCTCATTTGCTACTGTGGCACCCGACACGTTGTCCAAGGCCCATATCCTACCGGAAATAAAGTCTCCGTAAATATAATAACCAGATAAGGTAGGGTTAAGGGCTCCTCTATACACGTAACCTCCAGTAACAGATTTATCATTATTGTCGTGACCATACTCAAAAACAGGAGCAATAATTCCAGTTTCCTCACAATTCTGTGCATTGTAACATGAAGTACCTTCTAAGATATTCCAACCATAATTTCCACCAGATTCGATAATATTTATTTCTTCCTTTTCACCCTGACCCACATCGCCGGACCATAAATTTCCATTCGGGTGTCAAATGAAAACCTCCAAGGGTTTCTAAGCCCATAAGCATAGATTTCGGGTCTTGCACCTTCCGTATCTACAAAGGGATTATCACTTGGTAGGGCATAGTTTAATCCATTATCAATATTATCCACATCAATACGAAGGATTGCTCCTAGAAGGTTTTCCAAATTCTGTGCATTTCCATCCGGATCTCCTCCGGAACCACCATCGCCGAGATGCGATATACAAATATCCATCGGGTCCAAATCCAAGCTGCCCACCATTGTGATTGGTATAAGGCTGGGGAATTTCCAAGAGTACTGTTTCGCTAGTTGGATCAGCCTGGTTACTATCGTTTCCCATTGTTCTAAAACGGGAAATCACGCTCAAATCGCTCGTGGGCGTATAGCAAACATAAAAGTACCCGTTCTCCCCAAAATTTGGGTGGAAGGCCAACCCCAACAAACCAAGTTCATCTGAACTGGCAATATTTCCACTCATATCCAAAAAAGTACTGGATTCTGTGGTTTCACTATTGTTTTGAAAAAACTTTATTCTTCCGCCCTGCTCCACCACAAATATTCTATCGGATCCATCATTGGGACTTTGTAAGTCCAGTGGTCCGGAAAAGTTAAGATTTGGAAAAGCGTTTATAATCCTAACGCTATCATCTTCTATAGGGCTAAGATTTATATCATCGGAATTACTGCAAGAAGATGTAAGGTATATAAAAACAAGGGAAATGATTTGAAACATTTTTTTCATAGCATAAGTATTTATTTATGTACGAAAAATAGGATCCTTTTGGATTATCAGGATATGCAGCAACTTATAAGAAACTACGAATGGCCAAATCGTAACTTTGCAATCCAAATCCTAAAATCACCCCTTTGGCACCTGGCGAAATGAAGGATACATGTCTATAATCCTCACGGTTATATGTATTGGATATGTGAACTTCGACCACTGGAGTGTTTATTGCCTTAACGGCGTCGCCCAAACCAACCGAAGTATGGGTATATGCCGCCGCATTTAAAACGATACCATCATAATCAAAACCTACTTCCTGTAACTTAGAAATTAGCTCACCTTCAATATTGGATTGATAATATTCCAATTCAACCTCTTTAAAACGAAACTGTAGTTCAGAAAAGTAGTCTTCAAAGGTTTTGTTGCCATAAACCTCGGGTTCTCTTTTTCCTAAAAGGTTGAGATTAGGGCCATTTATGATAATAATTTTCATGGAGTTAAAAGTACTAATTATTTGAACAAAAAAAGTGGCACCCAATGAATACCACTTTTACAATTTTATTTTAAAATATTTTAAAAGAGGAACAAATATCCTAATAGGACGCTTCCAAAAGTTACATCGTCACTTACGGCCAAATAGGATATATTCAACTCAGAAGAACCCCCGCTCAAGTCAATACCAAGAGAGGGCCTATAATAAAATCCTCCTTCATTTCCTTTGTTAATGCCAATGGCATAGCCTACATCACCACCAAATTTAAATCCCGAGGTGGGGTAAATACGTACAGAGGCACCCGCAGGAATAAACTGTATATTGTCGAATTCCGTTTCAACAGATACACCTCCTGTAGAAATGGTCTGCTTTTCACCAAAGGCATTCATAAAGCCCGTAGTAAGACCCAAATCTATTTCCCTGGAAACACCCCAATGGTGGTACATATCCAATCCTAAATTTAAACTATATGCCTCAGAGTAATCGCCTACCACAATTCCCCCTACCGAGACCGGCCCTAAAATTTGTGCGGTCCACATACTGAGCTGAACCAAAGTATCCTACTGTCACTAAAAATAAAATTGTCACAAAACCTTTCATGCTGTTATTTGTTGATTAGGACGTAAACTTAACGTCATTTTAACAACCGACTAATTTTTAGTTGTGACCCTTCATATATTGGTGGTAAAAAAGGGAATAATGAAGGTTTTCCTCTTTTAGGACGTTCCAAAACAGATAGTTGAGCTGTGCCACAAAAAAAGGCGAAGGGGTGACTCCTTCGCCTTATTATCTAGACTCTTCAGTTTTAAAGAAAATAAACTACGGAAATGGCGAACACCCTATTTTTGGAATTCACATCTTCAATTACATTTATAAAACCGGCAGAGTATCCGGCCTGGAAATAAAAGTTATCATCCAATCTATAGCCAGCTCCAATCCCCAAACCAAGGTCAATTCCGTTTGTTGCATCAAAACTTGCACCGGTTCCGGAAATATTACGATCAACATTGTTGGATAACAATAAGCCTAAATATGGATCAGCCTCTATATAAAGTTCATCCCAAACGTTGTATTTGGCCATTACAGGAACGTTCAAGTACCAAAAGTTTAAATCATCTTGAAAAAACCCACCACTACCCTGGTATGATATTAAAGCTTCAGGTTGTATTATCAATTCATCACTAAAGGGTATCTCTAAAACTCCTCCAATATGGAAGCCTGTCTTTGCATCATAACTTAAGTTGGCATCTCCGCCTAAAGAAGAAACATTTATTCCCGCTTTTGCCCCAAACCTTGTAATATCTTGGGCATTCATCATAAAGCATCCCGTAAATAAAAAGGATGCCATAAAAACTATTTTTTTCATATTCATTTTGTTTAATGGTTGCTCCTTCAAAGATATGAATCTTTAAGAACCTAGTCCTCTACACGTTTACAAGATGTTAGACCATAATAATGAACCCCATAATTAGATTAAATGTATCTTTAAATATGAAATGGGAGCAGGCCTTAAAAGACTATGAGCATTACTTGAAATTGGAGCGTGGATTGGCCCACAATTCCATTAAAAATTATATTATGGATGTGGAGAAACTGGTTGCTTTCCTATCGGATTACCAAATAAAGGAAACCCCTTCAACCATTTCAAAGGATATTTTGCAACAATTTATTTACGAGGTCGCCAAAGTGGTTCATCCACGTTCCCAGGCCGAATTATTTCCGGTTTAAAGAGTTTTTTTAATTACATAGTCTTCGAGGATTATAGGGGGGACAACCCGTTAGACTTAATCGAATCTCCAAAAATAGGAAGAAAGCTACCCGACACACTTTCCGAAAGCGAAATAAATCAACTTATTGAAAATATAGATTTAGGTAAACCCGAAGGTGAACGTAACAGAGCCATGCTCGAAACGTTGTACGGTTGTGGTCTTCGTGTTTCAGAACTTATCAGCCTAAAATTATCTGACCTTTTTTTTGATGAGGATTTTATAAAAGTGACGGGCAAAGGTGACAAGCAACGATTTGTTCCCATAAGCGAAGTCAACAAAAAATACATCAATATCTATCGATATCAGGTACGGGTTCACCAAGAAATTAAAAAGGGTTTTGAAGATACCCTTTTCTTAAATAGAAGGGGCAAACAATTGACACGTGCCATGGTTTTCACCATTGTTAAAAATCTCGCTGAAAAAATAGGACTGCGTAAAAACATAAGTCCCCATACCTTTCGTCATTCCTTTGCGACCCATTTGTTAGAAAATGGCGCTGATTTAAGGGCCATACAACAAATGTTGGGGCATGAAAGTATTACTACAACCGAGGTATATATGCACGTTGACCGAACTCATTTGGCAGACGTACTCAATAAGTTCCATCCTAGGAAATAACTTAAAATTTAATCTTCCCTTTTAACGAATACATTTGAGGCATAGGTACTAAAGGTTCCCCAAAATGTCCCAAAGAAGAATTATTTATTTGTATATTTCCTCTAGCCTCTACTTGGATGCTTCTATTGACCTCATAACCGATTCCGGAAAGTATATCAATACGTGGAGCGGATTGCTTCGGGAATCTATACTTTGATACTTGTTAAAATTAAATTCAGATTCTATTCCGAGAAAACAAATACCAATTTTCGTCCGAGATATTTCTTAAGTAGAATATTGGCCCTAAATCGAATGGAAAGTCAGTAGGTGTCATAAAACGAGTTGAGATTCGCACTAAAAGTACTGCTAAAAGGATAGGTTAAATGAAAGGATGCGTGTTGTTCTCTACCTAGAAAAACAGGGTATCCAAATGACTCCAATTTTAAACCTTCTATTGGTTTGGGCTCCTTTCCTAACCCATTTATCTGTGAAGCACCTATGGAGTAAAAGAAAATAAACATCGTGAAAAGATAGAACTTCATAGGGCTAGTCTTTTCATTAAAGGAAAAGAAAAATCCCATTGAAAGCTGCTGGCTTAGTAAATAATTAACGGAGAATGTTCAGAATCAATCCCTGAACTGATCATAGTTCCTTTTAAAAGGCCTAATGATTAACCGTGCCTCGCGATCAAATCGGATATAATTATAGACCCAATTCACAAATACCACTACCCTATTTCTAAAGCCTATTAGAAAAAATAAATGCACGAACATCCAAACGAACCAGGCAAAAACCCCTTGAAAACGGATATTTTTTAAATCGCAAACAGCCTTGTTCCGTCCAACTGTCGCCATACTGCCTTTATCCTTATAAATAAATGGCTGGAGCGCCTTGCCATTCAGAAGCCTGATTAAATTATCGCCCAAGTTTCGTCCCTGTTGGATAGCTGGCTGCGCCATCATGGGATGTCCTCGCGGGTGCATCATCACTTTGCATACAAGCGATATCTCCAATGGCAAAAACATCAGGGTACCCAATAACTTGATTAAATTCATTAACGGACAATCGATTACCACCGGCAATCAACTCTTTGGCATCCAATCCCTTTATGGTGGCCCCTTTCACACCTGCCGCCCAAATAAGAGTAGCGGTCTCAAATGTTAGATCGGTCTTAGTTCGTACTGTTTTACCATCATAACCGGTAACCCTCACATTTTTCCAAACCTGCACTCCCAGTTTTTCTAAAAATTCTTCGGCCTTTTCAGAAGCTTTTTCGCTCATGGCATCTAAGAGGCGCTCTCCTCCTTGTACGATATTGATCTGCGCCCTTCTAGTATCCAAATCCGGATAATCCTTGGGTAAAATGCCCTTTTTTATTTCGGCCAAGGCACCGGCCAATTCCACCCCGGTAGGTCCTCCCCCAACGATTACAAAGTTCATTAAAGCATCTCGTTCATGATACTCGTCCGTCAGCAAAGCCTGTTCAAAATTCTCCAAAATGAGACTTCTCAGATTCAAGGATTGTGGAATCGATTTCATGGCCATGGCATGTTCTTCCAATTCCGTATTACCGAAAAAATTGGTTTCAGAACCTGTTGCCGGAACCAAATAATCATAGGAAAGTTCACCAATGGTCGTTTGGAGCATCTTTCTTTCGGGAATAATTTCTGTTACCTCGGCAAGCCTAAAAAAGAAATTATCATAACCTATCAATACTTTTCGCAATGGATAGGCAATGGAGTCCGGCTCCAATCCCCCTGTGGACACTTGATAAAGCAATGGTTGGAATGTATGATAATTGTTTTTGTCCAAAAGTACTACCTGTACTTCCTGTTTTTGAAGTTTTTGAGCTAGGGAAATCCCTCCGAAGCCCCCACCAATGATAACAATTCTAGGATTATTGGAACGAGGTATGTTCATAGTGTAAAAGTAAGCCGTAAAATTAAACAAACGGGGTTCCAATAGAAAAGAATATGCTGTTTTTAGTAACTTTAAAGGCTAATTCAAATAAATAATTCCAGCATGCAAAAATCAATCACTATGCTCTTAGTTCTCTGTACTTGCGTACTTTCTTTGAGCGCTCAAAAGACAAAAAAAGACGTTCTAAAGTCCTTGGACTGGAAAAGTGAATCCTACGGGGAGATTTCACAGGAAATATGGAATCTTGCAGAGATGGGCTACCAAGAAGAAAAAAGCTCAGCTTTGTTACAGCAAACCCTAGAGGATGCGGGGTTTACAATCAAAAAAGGTGTAGCGGGAATTCCTACCGCGTTCATCGCCGAATTCGGTAGCGGAAGTCCCATTGTAGCGATTATGGGTGAATACGACGCCCTCCCCGGTCTTTCACAAGAAGCCATAGCCGAAAAGCAATCTGCTGGAGGTGCTGCAGGCCATGCATGCGGACACCACCTTTTTGGCACGGCATCTACCGCAGCGGCAATTGCCACCAAGGATTGGATGGTTGCAAACAACAAACAAGGCACAATTCGATTTTACGGAACCCCAGCAGAAGAAGGGGGATCCGGAAAAGTCTATATGGTACGGGCCGGTCTTTTTAATGATGTTGACATTGCCCTACATTGGCATCCAGGGGCTCAAAACGCGGCAAATGCCGGAGCCGCTTTGGCAAATAAATCGGCCAAGTTTCGGTTTCATGGGTTTTCAGCACACGCAGCGGCCGCCCCGGAACAGGGTCGTTCCGCCTTGGATGGAGTCGAGGCTATGGATATGATGGTTAATATGATGCGTGAACATATTCCTTCCGATGCTCGTATACACTATGTAATTACCTCAGGTGGAAAGGCCCCTAATGTAGTTCCGGATTTTGCTGAGGTATACTATTATGCCCGCCATGCCAAAAGAGATGTGGTTATAGATATTTTCGATAGAATCGTAAAAGCTGCCGAGGGAGCCGCTATGGGAACCGGAACGACAATGGATTACGAAATGATTGGGGGTACACATGAACTTTTGCCAAACCTCACCTTGCAAAAAGTGATGTTCGACAACCTTACTGAAGTGGGTGGTTTTGATTATACGCAAGAAGAGAAAGAATTTGCAGATAAGATTGCAAAATCACTAGGCAAGGAAAAAGCGGACATCAGTATAGCAAAAAACATCCAGCCATATAAAACAGAGGCCAAACCAGGAGGTTCTACGGATGTAGGCGATGTAAGCTTCACAGTTCCTACAGTGGGAATGAGCGCCGCTACGTGGGTGCCAGGAACACCGGCACATAGTTGGCAGGCGGTTGCCGCGGGGGGGACTTCAATAGGTAAAAAGGGAATGATGGTCGCTGCCAAAGCTTTGACCTTAACCGCGATTGATATTTTTTCCGACAAAAAACTAGTTGAATCCGCTAAAACCGAGTTTAAGGAAAAACGTGGTGCCGACTTCAAATACATACCTCTTTTGGGAGATAGGGAGCCAGCTTTAGATTATAGAAATTAATTTACGACAAGAATATTTTAAAAGTGTACGGGGTACTCCCGTGCACTTTTTAATTTTATTTCAAACCAACCTGTAACAAAACCTGATTACATACTACTAATACCTTAACAACAACCAACCATTAGTGAATAAAGAACTGGAACATAATTTTGTGACAGAGCTTCAGGACAATCAAAACATTGTCCATAAAGTATGTACGTTATATACAAATGACAAGGAGTCACATAATGATTTGTTTCAGGAAATTACTATTCAACTATGGAAGGCCTACCCCAAATTTAGGGGAGAATCCAAGTTCAGTACTTGGATGTACAGGGTTGCCTTGAATACGGCAATAACCCTCTACAGGAAATCCAAAAGAAGAATAGATACGCAGGATTATGAATCGATCATATTTAAAATAAAGGCCGATGAATATGATGAAACAGAGGAACAACAATTAAAGTTGATGTACAAAGCCGTAAGGCAATTAGGCGATATTGACAAAGCGTTGGTGTTTATGTACTTAGAAGACAAGAATTATACGGAAATAGCAGAAACATTAGGTATCACGGAAGTGAATGCACGCGTAAAGATGAACCGTATAAAAACAAAATTAAAAACCATTTTGAACCCCTAGGTTATGACGGATGAGTTGGACTTATTAAAAAGGGACTGGCAGAAAAAGGAAGTAAACCTGCCCAAACTTTCCTATTCGGATATCCATAAAATGATATGGAAGAAATCTTCTTCTATTGTAAAATGGATATTGATTATAAGCATTCTAGAGTTTACACTACCGCATTTGCTTTATCTTCTCCCATCTATGCAGGATGGCATGGAAGTGTACAAAAAATTGGGAATATCCAATTATTTGTTGATAGTATCCATTATTACATATTCAGCTGCAATTTATTTTATCGTTCAGTTCTATAAAAGATTCAGGGAAATATCTGTTCCGGATAACTCAAAAAGCTTAATGAATAAAATAATTAGAACAAGGAGAACCGTTAAGCATTACGTCATTTTTTCCTTGAGCATGATCATGCTGACCGTTATAGTAATGGTAATAGGCGTATTTTTTAGTCATGATATTGCCGATGCCTTTCCTGATTTAAGGCAAGGACTGCAAAACATATCGGAGGAAAAATTAAGGTTTACATTAATGGCAAGTATTGGTGGTTTTGGCGTCGTACTTACTCTTTTTATGGGGTGTGTTTATTTTCTTCTTTATGGTCTTCTGTTAAGAAAATTGAATAAAAACTATAGGGAATTAAGGCAATTGGAAATTTAACTGGTGCGCCATTTTCTTTGTTGATGTTCTTCTTCGTAGGCCAAGAGTTCCTCCTTGGGAATCACCTTTAAAAAAGATGGATGCTGCTCTATGGCATATTCCAATTTTTCGATGATGGATTCTGTAGATTCGTTGTCGTAATCGATTTCCAGGGGTTCCTTGATGACCATAGATTGTAAAATCCCCTTCTTTTTTACACGAAGTCCCTTTTTATCAAAAGAGCGTCTAAATCCGTCTATGACCACTGGCACCACAATGGGTTTAAACTTTTTTATGATATGTGCCGTACCTTTTCTTAAAGGTTTCCAAGGTGTAGTGGTACCCTGTGGAAAGGTAATTACCCAACCATCCTTCAAAGCAATACCAATATTGGATATATCGCTCATTTTCACTTGCCTATTCACTTCCTTGCCTTCGGAACGCCAGGTTCTTTCTACGCTAATTGATCCCGCATAGGCTAAAACCTTAGTCAACAAACTCTTCTTCATGGTCTCGGCCGCGGCAATATAATACATGTTCAATTTGGGATGCCATATATAACCCACATTCTTTATTGAGTCTTCCCTCCCACTTAAACTAGCATTAAAAACATGGAACATGGCCACCACATCCGCAAAGTAAGTCCGGTGGTTGCTAACAAAAAGTACGTTGGTATCCGGTAAACTTCGAATAATCTCAGAGCCATCGATTTCCAATTTATTAAACCGCTTATACCGTTGATGGGACATTAGACCTAATATCCTGATCAACCATTTTTTTAGAAAGAGGTTGTGCCCAAAAGGGTTTTTCTTAAACAGTCCCATAGTTGCTAAAATACTAAATACTCCTTACAACACTTGCTTTAAAAGATCTTTAATCTCGCTTAACATCATGGCTGTAGCGCCCCAAATAATATAATCGTTTAATTTAAAGGCAGGTACAGAAATCTCCTTTGCATAGGAGGTGCTCAACTTTTTTGAAGTAAGGTTGATATCCTCCAAAAAATCCGTCAAGGAAATTTCCAAAAGTGAGGCTACTTCAGATTCCTGGATCTTAAAAGGTTTAGGTTCCTTATAAAGACCGATGAAAGGTTGCACCTCAAAATTACTGGGTGGAATATAGACCTCTGAAATGGTCCGGACAATTTCAACATCCTTTGGGTTCACCCCTACCTCCTCATATGTTTCCCTAAGCGCCGTAATCTTGAGGCTCCCGTCTTCCCTTTCAGCTTTTCCTCCAGGCAGTGCCACTTGATTTGAATGAATACCCTCATAGGTCTTCCTAAGAATACATAAAAGATGTGTCATATTCCGGGAATCTGGATAAAACAAGGCCATCACGGCTGCTTTGCGTGGATTTTTTCTAAGGATCTTACCTTCCATCAATTCCCTGATCCGAATCTCTCGGAGCCATTTTGTAATGTGAAATTTCGCCCGGAAGGGGTAAATCCTTTATTTTTGAAATCCGTTGCTCAAAAAAGTTGAAATCCATGCGTTTAAAGACTTTCTACTATTTTCTCATAGTCCTTACGGTTCCCTATATAAGTTGTAAAGATAATCCGCAAAAAACTGAAACCCCACCGAAAATCCAAATAAAAGAGGTGGATTCCTCCGAAGTAAATACAGGAGATTCCAAGGAAGCAGAAGAGAATGCTTTTGAACTCACCGAGGAGAACGCCATCGATTTTTTCTTCGATTATCAGAAAAACTTAAAAGTCAATAAAGTTAAAATGACCACAAAGTTTGGAAGCTTTGTCATTCAACTATACGACGATGTTCCCTACCATAAGGCAAATTTCATCTATTTGACCGAGAAAAGGGTATTTTGACTATACACAATTTCATAGGGTTGTCAAGGATTTTATAATCCAAGGAGGTAGTTCGGACGACCAAAAAACGGCGGATAAAAGATGGGATATTGGTAGATACCTCCTACCCCCTGACACAAAAAAAGGATACAGCCACCATAGAGGAACCGTATCCATGCCAAGTAGCGAAATGGATAACCCACACAAACTAGCATCGCCATATGAGTTTTTTATAGTAGTAACGGATCCTGGATCATATCATCCGGATGGTGATTTTACTCCCTTTGGAAAAGTAATTGAGGGTATGGACGTTGTGGATGAAATCAATGCCCAACCCGTTGGTAAAGGTGATTGGCCACAGCAGAATATCTATATTACCAAGGCAGAAGTTATTGAGTAATCATCATTTAGGATATATACCGGGCAAGGCTATCTTAAATTTCACTGCCAAAAGGCGCAAAACTATGATGCAGATAATTCCCGTGATGTAGGGAATATCTCGATTCACGGGAAACTGGAGCATTAAAAAATAGACGCCGCCACCAAGTATACATACGGTCGCGTAAATCTCCCGTCTGAAAATGACGGGGATTTCATTACACAAAATATCTCTAATAACCCCACCAAAACAAGCGGTCATGATTCCCAAAGCGATGCACATTATGGGCATTAAACCCGCATCCAATCCCTTTTGAATCCCAATCATTGTGTAGAGGCCAATGCCAATAGTGTCAAAAAGGAAAAGTGATTTCCTAAAGTGTTTTAACCTTCCGGCAAAAAGAATGGAAAGAATAACCGTGATAATGATAATGACCGTATAATTGGGCTGCGTCATCCAGCCTACTGGTGTATTTCCTATCAATACATCCCTTAGCGTACCTCCTCCCACTGCGGTCACAAATGCTATGATGAAGACACCAAAGACATCCAAACGCTTATCCATAGCAACCAAAACCCCCGATATGGCAAAGGCGATAGTTCCTAAAATATCAATAAGCGAGTAGAGCATGTTTTACAATTGCTGTGTATAATAACTGTAATCCTTGATGACAATATCCACAAATTCTATGGGCTGCAGGTCGCTAGAAATATCCGTAACCTTTTTTATCCGATTGTTCAGGGACAAAATTACGCGATGGTTTCCATTTCTGCGAGCGCTATCGAACAAGTTTTTGATGGTCTGCATCTCATTGTCCTTAAAGACGGTGACCTGAGGAAACTTTGGAGCATAATCCGAAGGTAGTTCACGTAAAAGGGTATCGCTTAAAAACACCTTTCTTTTCTCGCTGATTACTGTGGTGCCAGCCGCTATATCCCCCACCCTTTGTCCTTTACCTCGGATTAAAATCGTAAAAACTGCAATACCACCGGAGGTTAAGGTAATATCGAGAATTCGCAAAATCCATCGGATAAAATAACTGGAAAAACCAGGTTTGGTGCCATCCAATTTTACGACCCTTATATTCAAGAAATTCTTTCCTATGGTCTTTCCGTCCATAAAAGTTTCCATCAAAAAATAATAGAGAAATGCCGGCAGACTTAAAAGAAGGTAAATGGCCCAAGAATCACCTGGCTCTACATCCAGGGCCAGTAATAACCAAATCATCAAAACATAATAAATTACAATGACAAGAGTATCTATAATGTAAGCCGAATGCGGTCTCCAAGGTGCGCGGTATTTTGGGCGATGCTTATATTTTGAGCCGTTTCTATTTGAAATTGTTCCATTCTTTTGTTTCTTTGGAATAAACCAAGTAGTTAATGCGCGAAGCCGCCTTTGTAAAGCAAAATAAGGACAAATGGTCAACTTTTGAAAGCGCTTTGGCTAACAAAACGAATCTGGATCCGAATGTATTGTCCGATTTATATATAGAGGTAACGGACCATCTAAGTTATGCCAAAACCTTCTATCCAAAGAGCAATACAGAATTTTATCTCAATTCCTTAGCGTCACAGGCACATCAAAAAATTTATAAGACCAAAAGAGAGCCAAAAAACCGAATCATTACGTTTTGGAAGACTGAATTTCCCCTGATGTTCAAGGATCACCATAGAGAGCTTTTGATAGCTTTTTTGGTATTTCTTTTTTTCTCTTTTGTAGGGGCATACTCTGCGGCCAATGAAGGTGATTTTGTACGTTCGATTTTGGGAGACGCTTATGTAAATTTGACGCTTGACAATATTGAAAAAGGCGATCCTATGGCCGTTTACAAACAAATGGGTGAATTCAATATGTTTTTGGGAATTACAATCAACAACATCAAGGTAGCACTAATGGCCTTCGTTTTTGGGATATTATTGGGCGTAGGAACCCTTGTCGTGATGTTGCAGAATGGAATTATGCTCGGTAGCTTTCAATATTTTTTTTACGAAAAGGGACTCCTTTGGGAGTCAGTCCGTACTATTTGGATACATGGTACTATTGAAATATCTGTCATAATCATCGCTGGATGTGCAGGTTTGGTCTTGGCAAACGGAATGCTGTTTCCTGGTACCTATACCCGTTTGGAATCTTTTAAAAGAGGTGTAAAAAATGGGCTTAAAATAATGGTAAGTACTATACCTTCTTTTATTGTTGCCGGATTTTTGGAAGGCTTCGTAACCGAGACATACCGAGATGCCCGACTGGCTTGCGATTATAATAATATTAGGGTCGCTCGCACTAATTCTTTTTTACTACGTTATATATCCATACCAAATCCATAAAAAAACTAAACCGAATGAATCCAAATTACATCGAGTTTAAAAAACAGCGGGAGCTGGGCGAAATTCTGACCGACACCTTTGCCTTTCTTAGGGCCGAGTTTAAACCCTTCTTTGGTACCTTTTTTAGAATAGTAGGTCCTTTTTTGGCCGCCATGATTGTAGCCTTGGTGGCATATATGTATTTCATTGGCAATAGTTTTAATCTTTTGGTTCAAACAGACAATGAAGCGGCTGGTTTTGCCACCATGTTCGTTGTTGTCATTGTCTATTTAATATCTATTATTACGGTATACACGCTGTCGCAATCTACAGTGCTTCACTATATAAAGTCCTATAACAAAGGACAAGGGGTTACGGATTATAGTACTATTAAGAAAGAAGTCTACGGAAGCTTCGGAGCTTTATCGGTTTAGGTATAATGGTAGGGCTTTCTGTTTTTGTAGGCCTTATGATATGCCTATTGCCTGGGATATACCTTTATGTCCCTTTGGCGTTATCTTTCAGTATTATGGTCTTTGATAAAATGGGAGCCTCAGATTCTTATAGTTACAGCTTTAAATTGGTAAAGGATGAATGGTGGATATCCTTTGCAACCATCTTTGTCATAGGAATTATACTCTATATAGCTGCTTTGGCCTTTTCAATACCTACGGTAGTTTACCAGTGGCTAAAAATGGGTATTTTCTCGGGTGAAATGGACGCAGAAAGTGTCTTTGATATGACCACCGATCCCATTTACATCCTATTTAACATTATAGGTACCGTAGCCCAGTTTTTATTGAACCTCATTAGCATCATATCGTTGGCCTTGATTTACTTCAACCTTAATGAGAAAAAGAATTTCACGGGTACTTTTGAACGTATTGAAAGTTTAGGAAAAACCACGGAAGAGTAATATGCAAAAACAGGTCCTGTTGGTGCTATTTATATTACTGACCAGTGTTATATTGGCCCAGCAGGATTCGGTGAGTATAAAATATGATACTTCAGAGATTACCCCGATTAACATCAGCGACTCCGATTTGGAATCCTTCCAAAATGACTCCGACTTCAATTATGAAATCGTTGAAAAAAATGCACCCGATTGGTGGATTGCTTTTAAGAATTGGATCGGGAGTGTTTTTATGAAACTGTTCGAGTGGATTTTTGGTATCGAAAAAGCGACAGGGGCCTTTAATTCGTTCTTACAGATTTTACCCTATTTATTGCTTGGTATTCTTATTTTTATTTTGATCAAATTTTTCTTGAACGTCAATGCTCGTTCCATTCACCAATCCAAAAAGAATCAAGCACTGGTGGGTCTTTCAGAGGAGGAACACATAATCAAAAACGAAAATATTGAAACCCTTATAAACAATGCCCTATCTGAAGGTAATTATCGTCTCGGCCATCCGTTTTTATTATCTATTGATACTTCAACAAATGACGGATAAAGAAATCATTTCTTGGGCATTGCAAAAAACCAATGAGGATTATTTGATGGAAATCCAAGAAACCGCACTAAAAGATACCTTTAAGCAGATCACCCGATTCTACAACTACATCTGGTATGGTGATTTTCCTTTGGATGCTACCAAGTACGAAAAAATGGCTCCTTCATTTCATAAATTGAAAAGAATGATAGCCAATGGGTAAGAAAGGGCTTCCATATATTGTCACGGCCATTATTCTAATTGCAGGACTCATGCTCTTGCAATATAATAAACCCAAGACCATCAATTGGTTCGAGTCCTTTGTAAGTACCCATAAAATACCCTATGGCACCTATGTGGTAAATGACTTGATGACCAATAACCTCTTTAAAGGAAAGGTACAGCAAGTACACTTACCTCCCTATGAGTTTCTTTCAAGTAGTGACTCTTTAAGAGGTATCTATGTTTTTGTCAATAATAGTATTTCCTTTGAAAAGGCAGAACTCCATAGACTTTTGGAATGGACGGCTAAGGGGAACAAAGTATTTATAGCCTCAGAGAATTTTGAGGAAAATCTAAGCGATACGTTGAACTTTGAAACTGGATACCAGTATGGAGGTTTTGAAATTGCACAAAAACAAAAACATCATTTAGTCAACCCCACCTTTAAAAAGTCCCATTCCTACATATATGAAAGGGAGAACTACGTAACCTTTTTTAAGGAAATAGACACTATACAAATGAAGGTGCTGTCCACGGTTAAGTTGGACACTACGAATTCTGAATGGCCTATAGAGAAAATTACTAGTGTTAAAAGCCCCTTTGGTAAAGGAGAAATTATACTATCCACCTTTCCTAAGGGATTTACCAACTATTTTATATTAAAAGACGATAATAAAGATTATACGGCTGGGCTACTATCTTATTTTGGAGATTCCCAAAGAATCTACATGGATAATTATTATAAAAGCGGCAAGGCTTTCTACACATCACCTATGTACATCTTTTTAAACACCAAAGAGCTGAAATGGGCTTATTACATGGTATTGATTGGAGGTTTGTTTTACATCATCTTTGAAGGAAAAAGAAAACAACGCCCCATTCCTGTGGTAAAACCATTACAAAACCAAACCCTGGCTTTTACGAGAACCATATCTGACATGTATTTTGAAAAGGGTGATAGAAAATCCATTGTAGAGCATAAAATAAACTTCTTTCTAAACTACATTAAGAGCAGGTATTACTTGGGAAATATAAGTAAAGAAGAGGAATTTTACAGGAATGTATCGGCGAGAAGTGGAAATGGTATTGAGGAGACGACAAGGCTTTTCAATTACATGGATGATTTAAGAAGTAGCCCTGAGGTTTCTGAAAGTCAGCTCGTACAATTAAATAAACTTATTCAAAAATTTAAATCGAAAAGTAATGGAAAATAATGAAGAGCATAGGGACGAATTAAGCTTTAATAGCAGAATTCCCTTGGCCGAACTACAAAAAGCCGTTGAGGACATAAAAAAAGAAATTTCCAAGGTAATTGTGGGGCAAAACAATTTTATTGAACTTTTGATTGTATCGTTGCTGGTAGACGGCCATGTATTGATAGAAGGGGTTCCCGGTGTTGCCAAGACCATTACGGCTAAACTCTTTGCCAAGACCTTAAAAACAGAATTTAGCCGGATTCAATTTACACCGGACCTTATGCCTAGCGATATTTTGGGTACATCCGTCTTCAATGCAAAAACTTCCGATTTCGAGTTCAAAAAAGGTCCTATATTTTCTAATATCATTCTTATAGATGAAATAAACCGTGCACCAGCTAAGACCCAAGCGGCCATGTTCGAGACCATGGAGGAAAAACAAGTGACTATGGACGGCACCACCTATCCAATGGCGGCCCCATTCATGGTACTTGCTACCCAAAATCCCATAGAGCAAGAAGGTACCTATGCCCTACCGGAGGCCCAGTTAGACAGATTCCTCTTTAAGATAAAAATATCTTACCCAGCTTCGGATGAGGAAGTTTTAATCCTAAAAACCCATCACGCACGGAAAGGGTCACAGCCCCAAACCTTGATCAAGGATATTCTAAATCCAAAAGAATTGGAAGTATTCAAAAATCAAATTCAGGAAGTGGTGGTCGAGGAAAAGATTTTCAAATATATTGCGGATGTGGTGGCCAAAACACGAAATCACCCCCATTTATATTTGGGTGGTTCCCCAAGGGCATCTATCGCGACCATGAATAGCGCCAAGGCCTTTGCGGCAATCAACGGAAGGGATTTTGTAACCCCGGAGGACGTTAAAAAAGCACTGGTTCCCGTGCTCAACCACAGGGTAATCCTTACACCGGAACGCGAAATGGAAGGGATGTCCACAGAGAGTGTTATTCAAATGATTATGGAAAGCGTTGAAATACCCAGGTAAATGAACTTTATTAGGTCATTTTACATCAACAATGTCTTTTTTAGGTACATCGCGATTCTTGCGGGTTGTTTTGTACTTTCATATTGGTTCAAATCCCTATATCCCATTGCTTGGTTATTGACGTTATTATTAGTGGGTCTTTTTCTTTTCGATATTTATCTATTATATGCATCAGGCCAATCTATAAAAGCCGAAAGAAAGCTTCCAAAAAAATTGTCCAACAGTGATATCAACCCAATCATAATCACTTTTGAAACCAAGTATGGCTTTAAGACATACGTTTCCATTATAGATGAATTGCCAGTTCAGTTTCAAAAACGGGATTTCCTGTTCAAGACTTCTCTAAAAAAAGGTGAAAAAAGACAATTTGATTATGAGGTTCGACCAGTGGAAAGGGGAGAATATGTTTTTGGAAACTTGATTGTGTTTGCCTCCTCACCTATAAGGATTATCCAAAGAAAATATTGTTTTCAAAAAGACCAGATGGTGCCGGTGTATCCTTCCATCATACAAATGCAACAATATGATTTTTTGGCCATCAGTAATAGGCTATCTACCATCGGACTAAAAAAATTCGAAGAATAGGCCACACGCAAGAATTTGAACAAATTAAGGAATACGTACAAGGAGACGATATTCGAACTTTAAACTGGAAAGCGACCGCCAAACAACATCAACTAATGGTAAACCAGTATCAGGATGAAAAATCGCAACCTATTTATTCTATCATTGATACTGGGAGAGTGATGAAAATGCCTTTCAACGAATTAAAACTATTGGATTATGCCATAAACAGTTGTCTCGGCCTTTTCTAATGTAACCCTCAAACGCAACGATAAAACAGGCCTAATTGCGTTTTCAAAAAACATCGAAACGTACTTGCCCGCTGTACAAAAAATTACCCACCTCAACACAATATTGGAAAAGCTTTACAATATTGGCACTGCTTTTTCGGATTCTGACTTTGGATTGTTATACGGGCACATAAAGCGAAAAATAACCCACCGGAGTCTTTTGTTGTTGTATACAAACTTTGAACATATATCGGCCTTAAAAAGACAACTTCCTTACCTCTTGGCCATGGCTAAAAAACACGTGTTGGTAGTTATTTTCTTTGAAAACTCGGAATTGGATAAGCTCATAAATACCGATGCTGAGGATATGCAGTCCATTTACCATAAAACCATTGCAGAGAAATTTTCTCTCGGATAAAAAGTTGATGCAAAAGGAATTGGAGAAATATGGCATACAAACCATACTAACCAAACCTGAGGAATTGACCATTAAGACCATTAACAAGTACCTAGAAATCAAGGCAAGGGGAATTCTCTAGAATTTAGTCTAGAAAGTAGGATACTTGAATCTCAGATTGGATATTTCCGGAGCCCTTATCCATAATGATAGGTAAAAACACGGGAATAGAATTGTTGCTTCTATCTGCTACAAGACAACCACAACCTTTTCCAGTTCGTCCATTTCTACGATACGTATTTTTGAGTAATAGTTCTAAGGCTAGGCCGGAAATTACGCCTCCCAAGGTAGTATACAGTACATCATCTGTTTGCCAAATTCCGAATTTGACTTATCATAAGTCTCCTTTGCCAATCCAGCTGCCAAGCTAGATCCAACGGCACCGGCCCATGTCCAACCTCTTTGACCTGGAAAAATCTTATGAGCTGCGTAACCTCCCACTCCACCTATTACCACTCCAGCTCCTATATGTTTTGCGGCATTGTTAAAATCCTGTGCCTGTACCATGCCAATACCAAAACTCAATACCAAAAGAAAAATCCTAATTTGCATATCGTAAACAGCTTCTTTTTTATTCTATTCAACGAAAGAATCAATTTTTAATTTCATTGAAAATCTGAATCTTCAAAAAGAAAACAATTCAAATATTTTAGGCCCTACTTATATGATTATTTAATGGACATACTGCAAAAAAAACCGATATTCTGTATTATCTGGTCATGTAAAACAAGTGTAATAAAATAGTGACCTATTCGACTAAGTTCAAAACAATTATTCATGAAAACTATTTTATATAAAGCCGAAAGCCGAGGCCATGCCAATCATGGTTGGTTGAATTCCTGCCACAGTTTTAGTTTTGCAAATTATTTTAATCCTGAGCGAATGAACTTTGGCGCTCTTAGGGTGCTGAATGATGATACAGTTTCTGCAGGTCGTGGGTTTGGTACACACCCACATAGTAATATGGAAATAATCTCCATACCCTTAGAAGGTGACTTAAAACATATGGACAATATGGGCAATTCCACAGTCATCAAAAAAGGGGATATCCAAGTAATGAGCGCGGGAACTGGTGTGGAGCACAGCGAATTTAACAACAATAGGGATTCATTAGTAAAATTTCTACAGATATGGATTATTCCCGACAAACAAAATGTAACACCACGATATGATCAAATCTCTATTGAAGACATAAAAGTAAAAAACAAACTATATCAAGTGCTTTCACCCAACCCGGAAGACCAAGGAGTGTGGATACACCAAAAGGCATGGTTTCATATGGGTGATTTTGAGAAAGGGCAATCGGAATCCTATTCTTTTAAATTGGAAGGAAATGGGATCTACATTTTTGTTTTGGACGGTACACTGAGTGTCAATGACACAGAACTAAATACTAGGGACGGATTTGGAATTTGGGACACCAATTCCTTTGATATCACCGCAACGAGCGGTGCCAAATTCTTGATTATGGAAGTACCCATGGAATTTTGATTAACATTTCAGCACTCCAACACAAATCAAAAAAGATGCCGTTAAGCGGCATCTTTTTTTATGAAGTAAAAATAAATGGATAACTGATCTTCAAGTTTGGTATATTTAGGGAAAGTCATAACGATATGAAATGAGCTATAACAAGTCTCGGCTACTAACCGAGATGGTTATTGCGAATTACATCTGACCTATGAAAAACAGAAAAATAAACAGATGAAAACTATTTTAACCCTAATTGGTATACTTACACTTTCTATTACTTCATTCTCTCAAGAAAAACCTTTGAAATTGGGAATTGCGGGACTCACCCACGGGCATGTAGGCTGGATTTTGGGTAGGGAACATCAACCGGATATCAATATGGTGGGCATTTTTGAACAAAATAAAGAATTGGCCCAAAGACTCTCAAAGCAGTATGGTTTTTCCATGGATATCGTCTATGACAGCATGGAGGAATTGATAAAGGCCACTAAACCTGACGCAGTCGCTGCCTTCGGAAATATAAAAGATCATTTATCCGTAGTTGAAACTTGTGCCCCAAAGGGAATTCATGTAATGGTAGAAAAACCACTGGCCGTTAGTTTGGAAGATGCCAAAAAAATGGAGGCTTTGGCAAAAAATCATGGCATTCATTTATTGACGAATTATGAAACTTCATGGTACGAAACCAATGTTAAGGCCAAAAACCTTTTGGATGAAGGCAAAATAGGAGGTCTTCGAAAAGCAATTATCAGGGATGGTCACAAGGATCCAAAAAAATTGGTGTTTCCAAAGAGTTCTTAGAATGGCTAGCAGATCCTGAACTCAACGGGGGTGGTGCCATTATGGATTTTGGGTGTTATGGAGCCAATTTAATGACCTGGCTCATGAAAGGAAAAAGACCAAACTCGGTTACAGCCGTCACCCAGCAATTACAAGAGGAGAACAATCCAAATGTGGATGATGACGCAACTATAATACTTACATATGACAATGCCATGGCTATTTTGGAACCCTCATGGAATTGGCCCATTGGTAGAAAGGACATGGAACTATATGGTGAAACAGGTGTCCTTTACGCTGATAATGCAAACCAATTAAGAATCAGGGAGTCAACCGGATATAGCAGCTATACAGAAGAAACACTATTTTTTAAAGATAGACAAGTTCCTTACGATGACCCATTTGCTGTTCTTGCAGCCGTTATCAATGGCACGTTGACATTGGAACCTTTTGGGCCATATACTTTAGAAAACAATATGATTGCGATGGAAATTTTACAGGCCTCTGTCGAAAGTTCCAAATCAGGAAAAACCATAAAATTGGATTGACTATAAGGGGTTACTCATTTTAAATTATCCCGATAGCAAGTCCACAAAAAATAGATTAATTTTTAAGGAATTTTCCATTCGTTTCACTCAAATAACGTAATTACCCAAAAGCAACTCAAACAACCCATACTTCAAAAATTATTGAGTAACTTTCTTGGAACATCTATTAACATTATTATGAAATATACCATTACCTTATTACTGCTATTTATTGTTATTTCTCTAGGAAATGCTCAAAATTCTATACTGGGTTTTACCGAAAAAAGTTCGGCAGAACAGAAAAAACTTGAAAAGGACTTTGAAGAAAAGCTGGAGGCCTCCAATATCGACAATTGGATGCAAAAAATGGCGGCAGAACCCCATTGGGTAGGCACCAAGTTTGGCGAGGAAAATGCCAAATGGATTCGGGATCAATTCAAATCTTGGGGCTATGATGCCAAGATAGAAACCTATCAAATTCTATTTCCCTATCCTACGGAAAGAGTTTTAGAACTGACAGGTCCCACGCAGTATAAGGCGAAGCTTAAAGCCGTTCCCGTGGAGGGCGACCCTTTTACAGCACAGGGCGATGCCCTGCTCCCAAGTTATAATGCTTTTTCAAAAGATGGAGACGTAGAAGCGGAACTCGTATTTGTCAATTACGGTATTCCCAAGGATTATGAAGAACTGGAGAAATTAGGAATTAGTGTGAAAGGTAAAATTGTAATTGCAAAATATCAAGGTAGCTGGCGAGGGATTAAACCCAAACTCGCAGCCGAAAACGGGGCAATTGGATGCATCATTTATTCGACCCACAAGATGATGGCTATGGACGTGGTGATGTGTATCCCGAAGGTGCTTTTAAGAACAAAACTGGAGTTCAGCGTGGATCCGTAATGGATATGCCCACATATCCTGGGGATGTGTTAACCCCAGGCTACGGAGCCACTAAGGATGCAAAAAGATTGACAAAGGAAGAGGCCCCAACCATCACTAAAATTCCGGTATTACCCATTTCTTATGAAGATGCACAACCTTTACTGGAAGCTTTGGACGGACCAGTAGCACCGGAGTCCTGGCGGGGGGGATTGCCCATTACCTATCATATTGGCCCCGGAGCGGCAAAAGTCCATCTCGGAACTTAAATTTGATTGGAAATTGGTACCTGCACACAATGTAATTGCCACCATGAAAGGGACGGAATTTCCTGATCAATGGGTAATGCGAGGAAACCATCATGATGCTTGGGTACATGGTGCAAATGATCCGGTAAGTGGTATGGTTGCCTTAATGGAAGAGGCCCGGGCCATAGGTGAATTAGCGAAAAAAGGCCAAAAGCCAAAAAGGACCTCGTATACTGCGCTTGGGATGCGGAAGAACCTGGACTGATCGGCTCTACGGAATGGGTAGAAGACCATAAAAAGGAGTTACAAGAAAAAGTTGTTGCCTACATAAATACCGATGGTAACGGAAGAGGCTTTTTAGGAGTCGGAGGTTCACATTCCCTAGAAGCTATGGTAAGCGAGGTGGCAGAAGACGTGACCGACCCCCAAACAAAGGTTTCGGTCAAGGAGCGAAGAATTGCCAGGGATATAATCAATGGTGGCGATGATTCCTTTGAACTATATGCCCTAGGTTCAGGTTCAGATTATACACCTTTTATCCAACATGCAGGTATAGCTTCATTGAATTTAGGTTTCGGTGGCGAAAATGCGGGAGGTGAATACCATACCATTTATGACACCTATCCCCACTACAAACGATTTAAAGATCCAGAATTTGCATACGGCGTTGCGCTCGCCAATACTGCCGGAAGGATTACCTTACGATTGGCCAATGCGGATATAATCCCCTTGGATTTCTCCCAATGGCACAAAACGGTATCGGGTTATTTGGATGAAATCATGGAAGAAACTTCGAAAATGAGGTCATCCGTGGAAAAGCATAACAAATTGATAGACAGAAATGCTTTCGCACTTGCGTCCGACCCAAGAAAAAATGTAAAAGCGCCCGAACGAATGGAACCTGTTCCTTTTATAGACTTTTCGCCCTTACAAAATGTAATGAGCGAACTTAAGTCAACAATTAATGCGTATAGTAAACTTGATTTAGAAAATCTTCCTAAAGCGAAGAAAGATAAGCTTAACAATATGTTGATGGATGCCGAACATAAACTTACTTCAGAAGGGGGGTTACCTAGAAGACCATGGTTTAAACATCAAATATACGCTCCAGGGTTTTACACAGGTTATGGAGTTAAAACGCTTCCAGGGGTTCGGGAAGCAGTGGAACAGAAAAATTGATCCGAGGCTAGGGAGCAGATCAAGGTTCTTACCGAAACATTGACTAACTTTAATGAACATTTGAAGGGGGTTATTAGTAATTTGAAATAATAAATAAACATTAGTTACTGCTTAAAATCGGGCTAAAATCAAAAGAATTTAATTCTCAATGAGCATGAAATCAGATTATATAAAGGTCTTTGGAGGAAACAATACTGAAAGCAATCGTGTGGAACAACTATTAAGGGAAAATGACATATCACCGATTGTTAAAAGTGAAAGTGAATCCGCGAGGTTAGCTGGTTTTGGAACCCCGTTGCCGCACATTGCAGAGATATATGTTCATGAGGACGAGGAAGCAAAAGCTTTGGAACTCATATCACAATTGGATTGGGAAGAATAAAAAAAAGCCTCCATTTGGAGGCTTTTTACTTATTTCTTTGTGATTGGTATTATTTCAATTGCCTTGAACTCAACAGGACCATGGTCACCTTGAATCATTATGGGTCTCGTATCCGCCTCATGATTGTCCAAAGCTCCGCCAGTCATCCCTAATATGTTTTGTCCATCAATGATGGTTTTACCATTTGCCACTATAGTGACACGTCTACCAATCAATGTAATGTCATAGGTTTGCCATTCTCCCGCTCTCATAGCTACATTTTCATTTGGGGCAATCAATCCATAAATACCTCCAAAATATATAGAAGCTGCCGGCAGGCCAATATTGTCCGCAATTTGAACCTCATATCTCCCCCTTAAATATAAGCCGCTATTACTACCTTCAGGGTATTTAAATTCAACGTGTATTTTAAAATCCTTGAATTTTTCCTGCGATACTAAATTCACCCCGCATTTATCGCTCGTCAAAATACCGTCGACAACTTTCCATTGATTTCCATCCTTAATTTCCCAGCCTTCTAAGTTCTTCCCATTGAATAGGTCGATTTTCTTGCCCAATTTATAATCATCGTAATAAGGTAATTCCGGTGTCCTCTCGGCCTGTCCAAGAATAGGTTTTTCCATTAGTGTAAACCATAGTTCCTTCCAATCCCTCACCTACCATTTTAAATTGAAATTCCATATCTGAAGCACCAGGTTCCCATTGGGGTGGAATTTCAAACTGAAATACATCTCCAAATTTTTTGACCTCGGAAACAGGACGAGCGCTACCAAAAGCATAGGTAAACCTACCTATTAGCGTATTGTTACCTGAATGCATGACCTCCAACCAACTTGGCAAATCTGAACCCTCTTGGGAAATGGTCAAGTTCCATCGTCCTTCCAAAGGATGACCTTCCTGCCCGTTAACCCTAAAAAGGCTAAAAACAAGTATTGGAAAAAGTAAAAATCTTAATTTCATAAATCTGTTCTTTAAATGTTTACAAATACACTTTCAAATATAGTCCATGTGTAACTCAAACTAGGAACACTCCAATGGTAAAATTCATGTATTTAGTTAAAAATCGGCTATTAAAATTACATATTTCAAATTTTGAGAGGGTTTAAAATAAAAATCCCTTTATTAATGTTGATGGTTTGAGTTTGATAATTACTATTTTTAAAACTTCTAAAATCATATACTACTAATGCGATTCGTTTTTAAACCACTACTATTAATTACCTTTTCCTTAATCGTAATTTCCTGCCAAAATAAAAATCCTATTGAAACCCCTGTGGTAATTTACGAGGACAGTACGGCTATAAGAGAAAAAATTCAATCTGCACGTGAAGGCGTCTCCGCTATTGTTGCCGATGGTCTAAAATTAAGCCTGTGGGCCACTGATTCATTAGCCCCCGATCCAATTGCCATGGATATGGATAACGCAGGCAGAATATATATAACCAGATCTAATAGAAATAAAAATTCGGAGTTTGATATACGCGGGCATCGTGATTGGATGACAGCATCCATTGGGCTTCAATCTGTTGAAGATAGAAGGGCATTTCTGCATGAGACCTTTGCACCGGAAAAAAGTAAGGAAAACAGCTGGTTTCCCGATTTAAACAATGATTCCATTCATGACTGGCAAGACTTGGCCGTTCAGAAGGATGAGGTTTGGATGTTGGAAGATTCAGATGGTGATGGGATAGCAGATAAATCAACCCAAATACTAAATGATTTTAACGATGAAGTTAATGATGTTGCTGGTGCCATTTTGGTAAGGGACGAGGACGTTTTTGTAGGTATCGGGCCTGATATGTTTAGATTAAAGGACACGAATGGTGATAAGATTCTGGACGAAAAAACAAGCATAGCAACTGGTTTTGCAGTGCACATAGGCTTTGGCGGACATGGAATGTCAGGTGCCACCCAAGATTCCGATGGTAAAATTTATTGGGGAATTGGAGATATCGGTGCAAATCTAACCACTGTGGATGGAGAAACACATAAATATCCCAACCAAGGTGTCATTGTTCGAAGTAATCCGAGATGGAAGCAATTTTGAAGTTTTTGCTCGAGGTTTGAGAAATACCCACGAATTTGTTTTTGATGCTTATGGTAATATTATTTCATCTGATAATGATGGCGATCACAAGGGTGAAAGTGAACGTTTAGTGCATATTGTGGAAGGATCGGACGCTGGGTGGAGGGCCAACTGGCAATACGGTAAGTACACGGACCCGAACAATAATGGATACAATGTTTGGATGGACGAAAAATTATATGTGCCAAGATGGGAAGGACAAGCCGCTTACATCATTCCCCCGATTCAGAATTTTCACAATGGCCCCACAGGAATGCTTTACAACCCGGGGAGTGCACTTGGAAAAAAATGGTTGGACAAATTCTTCTTGGTGGAGTTTGTGGGCGATCCCAGCCGATCTCATATCCGGTCTTTCGACTTAAAACCCAAAGGAGCCTCCTTTGAATTAGGGTCGGACGAATCTATTTTAACAGGTGTTTTACCCACTGGAATTGCTTTTGGACCTGACGGCGCCTTGTATTTGGCAGATTGGATCAATGGTTGGGGGTCTAAAGATTTTGGTAGGGTATGGAAACTTGATGTTACCGAAACGGAAAATGATTTGGAACAACAACGTCTCGGAGACACAAAGACTAATGACCCATAATTACAAGGAAGATGATACTGACAACCTTATCAAGTTATTGAGTTATGAGGATATGCGTATCAGGTTAAAGGCCCAGTTTGAACTTGCCAATAGAACTTTTTGGGGCTATAGGGCCTTAGAAAAGGCCATCGTGGAGGAAGAAAACCAGTTTGCAAGAATCCACGCTATATGGGCCATTGGGCAAATTGCTGCCAATAATCCCAGTAAGGCTGATCCGTTAGTACCTTTATTGTCGGATGGTGACCCGTAAATAATTACCCAAGTAGCCAAGGTGTTAGGCGATATCAAATATACTAATGCTTCTGAAGAACTAGTATCATTGCTTTCCCATGAAAATGACAGAGTGAAATTTTATGCTGCGCAGGCATTGGGAAGGTTGGCCTACGAACCTGCTATAGATTCGTTAATTGAAATGTTAGCCGCAAATAATGATAAAGACCTTTATCTAAGACATGCTGCAATACTTGCGCTGTCAAGAATAGGCAAGGTAGAACCATTGGTGGCCTTGGTAGGCCATGAAGATAAAAGTCTTAGAATTGCGGCGGTTTTGGTTTTAAGAAGATTGCAAAGTCCGGAAATATCCATTTTCCTATCCGATAAAGACCCCTATATTGTAACCGAAGCTGCAAGGGCCATTAATGATGATTGGTCTATAGAACAAGCCCTACCGGCACTTGCGGCAACATTAAAGAACGAGAAGTTTAAGTCTGAACCTTTACTAAGAAGGGCTATTAATGCGGCATTAAGAGTGGGCAGTGAAGAAGCCTTACAAGACTTGATAGATTTTGCAAAAAGAGAGACAGTTTCGAATGTCTTAAGGGGTGAAGCACTCTCAGCCCTAAGTACTTGGAACAAACCCTCGGTTCTTGACCGGGTTGATGGAAGATATAGAGGTGAGATTGTAAGGGACAGCAGTCAACTAAGAAATAAATTAGAAAGGGATATTCCTGTTTTTCTTGAGCAGAAAAATCCGGAAATACTCATTGGTGTGGCAAAGGCCATTAGTGCAGTGGGTATCGATAGCTATAACGACAGACTTTTTAACATTTTTAGAACGCACAATAATCCAAAGGTAAGGGCTTCGATTCTTACGGCCTTGGGAAATTTGGATTATGGTAGAATGGAGGTTGCTATAACAAGTGGTATGAAAGATTCCAACGAAGAAGTTAGAACCGCTGCAGTAAATCTATTACCCAAAATGAACATTTCTAAAGATAAACTACCTTCCATTGTTGGTTCAATTTTTCAAAATGGTTCAACAAGTGAGCAACAAAGTATGTTAAATGTGCTTGGAGATTTGCCAAAAGAAAATACATATGCCATTTTAAGTAGTTTGATTGTTAAGGCCAGTAACAATAAACTTGGACAGGATATTATTTTGGATTTAATGGAATCAGTAAAAGCTACGGAGGATTCCGTTCTGATCAAAAAAATGGACCAACTTAAAAAAGCAGGGTACACAGCGGATTCCTTTCAAGAAACCTTATATGGTGGAAATAGGTGGAATGGCAGGGATATATTCAACAGCAATCCTACGGCACAATGTGTTCGTTGTCACTCTGTAAATGGTTCCGGTGGTGAGGTAGATCCAGCTTTAGATAATATTGCCAATCTACTAACCCGTGAACAAATATTGGAGGCACTTATTGAACCTAGCGCCAGATTGGCGCCGGGATATGGAACAGTAAACTTAATTCTTACCGACGGGCAAAGAATTACCGGAGTACCTTTGGAAGAGGACAACAAAGAACTCCTATTGCGTACTTCTGCTGCAGAACCAATGCGCGTTCCGAAAGGCAGAATAAAAAAGAGGGAAAACTCGCTCTCCGCTATGCCTGCTATGGGTAGAATGATTACCGAGACGGGAACTGAGGGATTTAATGGAGTACTTAGGCAGTTTAAGAGAATAAAAGCAGACTACGACTACATAAAAATTAGTAATCAGTGGATATGAATTGTAAATGATTTAGAAATAATTCAAGCTGTTGAGATAACAATTAAAGTTTGTTAGTATTCTTATATACTATAAAATCAATCTAAATTTCATTAAGTTCCAATGTCTTTTGAATAAGAAAAATCATTATGATTCCTAAAGAGAAAAAAAGAAATATTGGAATTGATGTATTAAAATGTATTGCTGCCATACTTATTACAAATTCTAATTTTGAGGTATTGTATCCCATCAGATCTTTCGCTACCGGAGGAACTATGGGTAATTGCCTGTTCTTCTTTGCTTCGGATTTACACTATTTTTAAAGCCATTAGGACGATTTGATCAATATTACAAAAAAAGAATAAATAGAATTTATCCAACGGTATTTGCCTGGGCCATATTTAGTACCCTTCTTTTTGACAATTCTAAAAATATTATTCAAATACTATTGTATGGTGGGGGATGGTTTATCACATGTATAATGGTGCTTTATGTATTTCTCTTTATTGTAAATAAAACTATGTATAATAAATTGATTATGAGCTGGATAATCTCATTTGCAATCGTTGTTATTTGGTTCTATTTAATTGACAAGAAAAATGACTCTTCGTTTTATGGTGATGATTCCTATTTTAGATGGGGTTTTTATTTCCTTTTTATGCTCCTAGGCTCAATCTGTGGAGTTTACCAACAAAAAATTAAACATAGGTTTACATTAAACCTTTTAATCGTTGTTTCATGCATTGCTATATTCTATGCAATGCTGTATTTCGCAAGAATTAATGTCATTCCTAGGCAAGTAGAATTAATTTCCATTATACCCCTTTTGGGAATGACCTTCTATTTTTATAAACTAAGTAATTCCAAAGAATTGAAATATGTCTACAATCACAAAATATTTGGCACTGCCATAAAGATAATCGGTGGACTTTGCCTGGAAATTTATCTTGTTCAACACGATTTGATTACTGATAAAATGAATATGATTTTTCCATTTAACCTTGTAGGGATGTTCATTATTATCTTAATTGCCGCCTATATTCTTAGGTGTATGGCCGATTATTTTCGCAAATTTTCGGACAACAAGAATTAAATTACAAAGAAGTTTTCCGATTGTATTAAATATCACCCAATCAATCTATTATAATTAAAACTCTTACTTTTCAAATTATTAAATAGATTCAGGTTGTCTTTGGAAGTTTAAAATAAAGTACTAGACGGTTTAAGCATTTTTTAATTAGTAGAAGCAACCCTTTCATATTATCCCATCTTCTTAAAAATAAACCACATGAAATTCGGCAGATTTAATCTTCAATACTTGCTCCTTTTATTTGTATTATTTTTTCTCAATTGCAGTGTAAGCAATGATCCATTAGTCTGTCCTGAGCAATTTACTGGAGAATTATTAGAGAACGAAACCAAGTTGGTTGGACAATGGAGGGCCTCAGGCGCCATTTCAAATGTAGAGGTTGATTTAACCAATGATAATGTTGAAAATCCTAGTTTTAACATGTTTGAACAGTTCTCTGAATGCGCCAAGGATGCAATTTTCAATTTCGATAGAAATAGGGAATATGCGTATGACCTAGGGATCGTGACTACTGGATGCACCGGAACAAATACGGTAGGTACTTGGAAGTTAAGTTCAAATGAATTACAGTTGATTGTTTCTTGCGGTAGTATAGACTATAATATTACATTTAACGGGGATAATTCCCAATTTGAATACACTAGTAATATAGATGTTCAAGAGGTAAATGGTTCATTAACTCCGGCAAGAGTCACCTTTACTTTTTCCAAGGTTGAACCTTAGTCAATAATTCTAATAATATTTAAAAATTAAACCTTTTGTCTTCCATGGACATTTTGGCCTTTCTAAACTGTATTATAATATTCTCTACAATTTCTTTTGCAGGTAGAATTTTATGTATAATTGACGACACTTGCCCAATTTCAAGTTCCCCCTCTTCCAAGTTACCCTCGAACATTCCTTTTTTGGCCCGTCCCCTTCCTAATAGAATTTTTAGTTCTTCAGTAGTGGCATCCCTATCGTAGGCTAGTTGTACTTCAGAATAGAATTTATTCTTTAAGAGACGAACAGGTGTCAATTCCTTCAAGGTCAAAAGAGTATCACCCTCTTGGGCCTTTACGACCTCATCCTTAAAATTCCTATGACTAGAAGCTTCCTCGCTCGCCACGAACCTACTTCCTATTTGCACGCCATCGGCACCTAGAACCATTGCAGCCAACATTCCTTCACCAGTGGCAATTCCACCAGCGGCGATTAGGGGAATCTGAATCTGTTCCTTTATCAAGGGTATAAGTACTAAGGTGGTAGTTTCGTCCCTTCCGTTATGACCGCCTGCTTCAAAACCTTCGGCCACTATAGCATCCACACCGGCCTTTTGTGCCTTTAATGCAAACTTTAGGCTGCTAACTACATGAACCACGGTAATACCCCTTTCCTTTAGATGGTCCGTCCATGTTTTTGGGTTGCCCGCAGAAGTGAAAACAATTCCAACGTTTTCTTCTTCGATTATCTTAAAAATTTCTCCCACATTTGGATAGAGCATGGGCACATTTACTCCAAATGGCTTGTTAGTAGCAATCTTACATTTTTTGATATGCTCCCTAAGTACCTCAGGATACATACTCCCCGCTCCTAATAATCCCAGTCCGCCAGCATTGGAGACAGCAGATGCCAGTTTCCATCCACTGGCCCACACCATTCCTGCCTGGATAATCGGATATTTGATTTGGAACAATTCGGTTATCCTGTTATGCATAGGTTTTAATTTTTATGGTCAATAAGATCACGAGAAAAATATTTAAGAAATAACTCCTGAACCTAGAAGCTCGTCATCCATATACCAAGCTACGAATTGACCTTCGGTTATAGCTGATTGCTTTTCTTCAAAATCCACATATAATCCCCCATCTGTTTTATAAAGAGTGGCATTTTGAAGTTCCTGACGATATCTAATCCTGGCTTTTACTTTGAGATTTTCATCCGTTTTTAAACGTAAATCCGATCTCACCCAATGAATTTCGGAATCATGAACAAACAATGTTCTCCTGTATAGGCCTGGATGGGATTTTCCTTGTCCTGTATAAATAATGTTTTGCTCAACATCCGTCTCAATAACAAACAATGGCTCCTTGGTTCCTCCTACATTAAGTCCTTTTCGCTGCCCTTTGGTAAAATAATGTGCGCCTTGGTGCTCCCCCACTATCTTTCCATCTTCCACGGAATATTGAGGTTTTCTAGCAAAATATTCCAATTCCGATACCTTATCATCAAAATTTGGAATCGACAGTTCGTATTTAGTGACTGTTGAAGAAACCTCTATAATCTTACCCGTTTTGGGTTTTAGCTGTTGTTGCAAGAATTCCGGAAGACGTACCTTACCTATAAAACATAGTCCTTGGGAATCCTTTTTATCAGCTGTTATCAAATTCATTTTAGAAGCAATTTGACGTACCTCTGGTTTTGTCAACTCACCTATTGGAAATAGTGTCTTTGATAATTGTTCCTGTGATAACTGACATAAAAAATAGGACTGGTCTTTATTTTTGTCCTTACCTGCCAACAATTGATAGGTTTCGGAGCCGTCAGAATTTATAAGAGTCCCTTTCCTACAATAGTGTCCAGTGGCAACATAATCCGCTCCCAATTGCAACGCTATTTTTAAAAAAACATCAAACTTGATTTCCCTATTGCAAAGTACATCCGGATTGGGAGTACGTCCCATCTCATATTCCCTAAACATGTAGTCTACAATCCGTTCCTTATATTCAGCACTTAAATCTACTGTTTGAAAAGGAATACCCAGTTTTTCCGCTACTATTAGGGCATCGTTACTATCCTCGAGCCATGGACATTCCTCTGAAATAGTTACAGTATCATCATGCCAATTCTTCATAAAAAGACCGATTACCTCATATCCTTGTTCTTTTAAAAGATAGGCTGCAACACTGGAATCTACTCCACCCGAAAGTCCAATTACTACTTTTTTCATCTTGACTACTTTGTCGTTACAAAAATACAAAATTACACTGCTGTCTCATCTACAAGTAAATCAAAGAAAACTTAAGGATTCCATGATAAAAAATTGTCGTGAGCATCAACTTAATTTGACAAGTAGCCGTCAACCTAAAGCATCTTAAAACCAATCAACTATGTTAAAGTTTGATAAATTTTTCCTGTTAAGATTGAATTCCTTTTTAATTAAAATTGACCGATTTTATTACCCTTTATCGATGAATGACGAGTTAAAAATCACGCCATACATACTCCTAATTTTAACAAAGCCTTAAATCAAGAACATTGATTTTGTTTAACTTCATTTAAAATTACTTAAACAAAAAATACTATGAAAACAATGACTACCTATTTTAAACCTTTGCTACTGCTTCCGGTTTTGGCTTTTACTATTTCCTGTAGTGAGGAGGAAAATGAAGAACCCATGGTGATGGATTCCTCAACCATCGTGGACATTGCCCAGGATGAAGAAGCACTGACCTCGTTGGTTGCTGCCTTGACCACAGCGGATATTTCCGAAGCAACCGACCTAGTTGGTACATTAAATTCCGACGATCCTTTTACCGTATTTGCCCCAACAAACGATGCTTTCATATCACTTTTGGCGCAATTAGATGGATTTGATTCACTAGAAGATTTTGATACGGATGAAGAACGAGCCATTCTTGCAAAAATTCTGACCTATCACGTGGTGGCAGGAACTGCGGCCGCTTCTACGGATTTAACTGATGGTATGACCGTATCAACCGTTCAAGGGGAGGATGTGACCATAAGTTTGGATGGGGGCGTATTTTTAGATGATGCTACAGATACGAATGCCGAAGTAATTATTCCGGACGTTATGGCAAGTAACGGCATTGTGCATGTAATAGACAAAGTTTTATTGCCGCAGGAGATTATTGACGCATTAAATTCTGGTGAAATGGAAAATGAAAGTGGCACCCTGGTTGATATCGTGGTAGATACAGAAGCGCTTTCCATTCGGAAGCTGCGGTAATTAAAGCAGATTTGGTAGCTACATTAAATTCTGATGGGCCCTTTACAGTTTTTGCACCTACAGATGATGCATTTGTGGCCCTATTGGATTTACTTGGGGATGATTATAATAGTTTGGATGACTTCGACACTATGGAAGAAATGTCCCTATTAAAAGATATCTTATTATTTCATGTAATAACGTCGGAGGTAAAATCTACCGATTTATCGGCTGGAGAAGTACCAACCGCACTGCCAAATAATAGTATCGAAATTATATCCTCCGGAGATATATTTGTAATAGGGGATGCCTCTAGTACTGATGCAAATATTACAGGAGTTGACATCATGGCTTCCAATGGTGTTGCACATACCATAGATAAAGTTTTATTACCTCAAAGTGCCATTGATTTTGTAACACAGCTACAAATGAAGACCATAGTGGAAACCGCAGTGGACACAGATGATTTAAGCTTATTGGTTGATGCCTTGATTCAAGCGGATGCAGGTTTGGTGGAAACCTTGAACGGTAATGGTCCTTTCACGGTTTTTGCCCCTACAAATACCGCCTTTGCCGCATTGTTAGATACCTTAGGTGATGACTATAACAGTCTATCCGATTTTGATACGGAGGAGGAAAAAGACCTTTTAGTCACTATTCTAACTTATCACGTAGTTGCAGGAACAGCCGCGTTCTCCACAAATCTTTCAGATGGTCAGGAAATCGAGACTTTTCAAGGTGAGAATGTAACTGTAATCATAAAGGACGGGACCGTTCATATATCGGATGCAACTGATGAAAACGCTACTGTAGTGATTCCCGATGTGGAAGCTTCCAATGGAGTAGTTCACGTAATTGATAAAGTCTTATTGCCACAAGCAGCTTTAGATGCCTTGACTCCGCCTACTCCAAATATTGTTGAAGCCGCCCAAGCTACCGAAAGCTTGAGTGCTCCGGTATCTGCATTGATACAGTCTGACGCCGGTTTGGTTACTACCTTAAGTGGTGAAGGCCCTTTTACGGTATTCGCGCCAACAAACGAAGCCTTTACCAACTTCTTGAACGACTTGGGACCTAACTACAATAGTCTATCCGACTTCGATACGGAAGAGGAAAAGACCCTATTGGCCAAATTACTTACATATCATGTTGTATCCGGAGCAGCCGTTGCTTCCACCGACTTATCGGATCATCAGGAAATCGCAACTGTACAAGGAGAATCCCTTTTCGCCATTTTAAGTCACGGCGTCCAGATTAGGGACAAATCCCATGTAGATGCCAATGTGACCACACCGGATGTGATGACTAGTAACGGTATTGTTCATATAATAGACAAAGTACTTTTACCGCAGGAAATTATTGATGCACTACATTAAATTATTGGAAACCCAAGTTATAAAAACCTCCTCCCACATGGGGAGGTTTTTCTATTGAATTTTAACAAACATCATTTAATCTACGTTTAGCATACAAGTTAGAACCCTTTACAACTAACTTTTTTTTAATCGAAGTACAATTAACAAATTTACATCCCCAAAACTTACCAAACCAAACCTTAATCAATGGCAAAAGCCTCTACTAAAATTGTAGAGGCTTTTCATTTTGTATTGTTTCAAAAGGTTTATTTCTTTTTTTGAGCTTCGGCCTGTTCCATCATTTCTCTCATCTTTCGCTGAAACTTATTTTCCTTTTTTGGTTTCTTTTTGTTCTCCTGTATTTGTGCATGAATCTTGTCATTATCCAGGATGAAATTCTTGATAACAAGCATAATTCCAATGGTTATCAAATTTGAAACAAAGTAATACAAACTTAAACCACTCGCATAGTTATTAAAGAAAAACAACATCATAAATGGCATTAAGTACATAATGAATTTCATGTTGGGCATGCCAGGTTGTGTTGGCATATTCTGTCCCGTAGTCATCATCATATAAAAGAAAATCGCCACCGAAGCCAAAATAGGGAAAAAGGCTCACGTGGTCTCCATAAAACGGAATGGAAAAGCCTTCAGGAAACTGGTATATAGTATCAAAGGAAGACAAATCATCCGCCCATAAAAATGATTTTTGTCGCAACGCAAAGGATGTTGGGAAAAACATAAACAATGCATAGAAAATAGGCATTTGCAAGAATGCGGGTACACATCCACTCATAGGGCTTACGCCGGCCTTACCATACAATTTCATGGTTTCCTGTTGCTTTTTCATGGCATTGTCCTTGTACTTTTCGTTCAATTCCGCAATTTACTGGTTTTAGAACTTTCATTTTCGCCTGTGACAAGTAGGACTTATAGGTCACCGGAGACATAGCCAGTCTTACCAAAATTGTCATAATGATGATGGCAATACCATATGGAAAGTACGTACTTAACAATGAGTAGAACGGGGTAAATACGTATCTATTTATCCATCCAAAAATTCCCCAACCAAATGGTATGGAATCCACCAAATCCAAATCCTCATATTGGGAAAGTACCTCTAAATCTGTAGGGCCATAATACAAATACATGTTCTTGGTAATTTCGCCCCCTTTTACCTCCAAAGGTAAAACAGACCCATAATTTTTAGTAAACCCAAAGGTCCTACTTTCTTCCTTCACCAGATCTTGGGATTTTAACTCTCCAGATTGGAAGGGCTCGTCGGCGCCTAAAATCGAACTGAAAAAGTGCTGCCTGTAAGATATCCATTTAATGTCCTCCTCGGTTTCGTCATCATCACCACCAGCTGATAGTTTACTAAGTTTTCCATCTTCATGATGATACGTCAAGCGGGTATATCTGTTTTCGTATTCAATACTCTTGGAGTGTCTTATGCCCTTCATCTTCCAATCGAAGGTTACTGGCTTACTACTGTTTAATACCCTATCCAATCCTTGGATCCGCACTGTAAAATCCACCAAATATTCATTGGGTTTCATTTCATATCGATATTCCAAAAATTGATTATTGGAAGTTTTGGCTTTCATAGAAAGTACCTGATTCTCCCCGGATTTTGTTAAAGAAGGTTCAAAATAAAGATCTTTTGTATTTAAGACACGGTTATCAGAAGTGGAAAAATCAATAGAATATGCAGAATTACCGTCCTTCACCAAATAAACCGGAACTGAATCATAGGTAACAAAATTCTTCATTTTAGCTTCCACAACATGACCTCCCTTGTTGCTTATTTCCAAATAAAGAACATCGTTCTCCAAAACGGTGGTTCCCTCTTTTGGGGTTGTAAATCCAAATGCACCTATTTGATTTTTATATCCGGCAACTGCGGTAGAGTCGTTTAAATCAACGGAAGGTGTATCGTCCACAACAATATCTTCAGTTGATTGTTCTTGTGCAGCTGCAGCATCAATTTGTTCCTGCTTAGCCTTTTGGGCCTCAAGTTCTTCGGGAGTAGGCTTGTTTTGATAGAACATGAAAATCAAAATGCCAAAAATCAAGACAAAACCGATAATAGACTTTACATCTAATTTCTTCTCTTCCATTTAATTATAATAAGTATGGTACTAGTTTGGTTTACAGTGAGCAAATATATGCCCATTTACGTAGTTTATGCCATACTGGCATTAGTTTGTGACTTTTTGTGTACTAAAGCGGCCTTTACAAAACCTACAAACAAGGGGTGCGGGTTTGCCACCGTACTTTTATATTCGGGTGATATTGGACTCCAATGAACCAAGGATGATCTTTCAATTCAACAATTTCCACCAAATTGGTTTTAGAATTGATTCCTGATGCTATCAATCCCGCAGCTTCCAAATCTGCCTTATAAGTGTTATTGAATTCATATCTATGGCGATGTCTTTCGGAAATTTCGGTAGCACCATCATAAACTTCTTGGACCAAACTTTCATCCTTTAGTTCGCAATCCCATGCCCCTAGTCTCATGGTACCTCCCTTATTTGTGATTGACTTTTGCTCTTCCATTAGACTGATGACAGGATCTACTGTACTAGGATTCATTTCAGTTGAACTCGCTTCTTTAAGTCCCAATACGTTTCTCGCATATTCAATAACTGCCATTTGCATACCTAGACATATTCCTAAAAAAGGAATTCCATTTGTTCTAGCGTAGTTTACAGCTTTTATTTTTCCTTCGATGCCTCGCTCCCCAAAACCTGGAGCAACCAATATACCATCCAACCCTTTTAGCTTACTTTCAAGATTGTTAGCTGTAATATATTCGGAATGAACGGACCTAACATTTACTTTTACCTCGTTCTTGGCCCCTGC
Source organism: Maribacter litopenaei (assembly GCF_025244665.1). Classification (GTDB taxonomy): domain Bacteria; phylum Bacteroidota; class Bacteroidia; order Flavobacteriales; family Flavobacteriaceae; genus Maribacter; species Maribacter litopenaei. Next base: position 2,421,874 of record NZ_CP104205.1, read on the forward strand.
ATGTATAAACGCTTCTAAAATAGATTTATAGGAATCCTGAAGTTCTACGTACTTACCTATTAAACCAATAGTTACCTCATTCTTTGGATTTTTATGTCTTTCCAGGAATTCCTTCCAATTGCTCAAGTCAGGTTCATTGGTGTTGGGTAGCGCTAATTTTTGAAGGGTAACGGTATCCAATCCCTCTTCCTGCATTAATATGGGAACATCATAAATTGTAGAAGCATCAATACTTTGAATTACCGCCTCCCTTTTTACATTACAGAAAAGGGCCAATTTATCTTTAATGTCATCGGAAATTTTGTGCTCCGTTCTGCAGACCAATATATCAGCCTTTATACCGCTTTCCATCAAGGTCTTTACTGAATGCTGGGTTGGTTTTGTTTTTAACTCCCCTGCAGCCGATAAATAAGGAACCAAGGTCAAATGGATAACGATGGCATTGTTGTCACCTAACTCCCAAAGCAATTGACGAACCGCTTCTATGTAAGGCAAGGACTCTATATCCCCAACCGTTCCACCTATTTCAGTAATGACGATGTCGTATTCACCACTATTTCCCAGTACTTGAACCCGTTCCTTGATTTCATTGGTAATATGTGGCACTACTTGAACGGTCTTCCCTAAGAATTCCCCTCTTCGCTCTTTATCAATTACACTTTGATAGATCCTCCCCGTGGTAACATTATTTGCCTGAGACGTTCTAACATTCAAAAAGCGTTCATAATGGCCCAAATCTAAATCGGTTTCCGCACCATCATCCGTAACATAACATTCGCCATGTTCGTAGGGGTTGAGTGTACCGGGATCTACATTGATGTAGGGGTCTAATTTTTGAATGGTGGTTTTGTATCCTCTAGACTGTAATAACTTTGCCAAAGATGCGGCAATTATACCCTTTCCGAGTGATGAAGTAACGCCTCCCGTAACGAAGATGTATTTGGTTTGTGCCATTTTTCGATTTCTATGTTACGGGACACAAAGGTACAAATTGAGAATATAACTTATAGACTTTCCCTTGGAAAATGTTTTTGAATTCCCCGAATTAGGGATTCCAAACTATTTGTTTTGATTTCTAGCATAGATCGCAATAATTCACCCAATTTTCCATCAGGAAATCCTTTTTGATGGAACCACACCAAATAAGCTTCGGGCAAATCTACCAAATAGCGACCTTTATATTTTCCATAGGGCATTCGGTAATGAGCCAATTCAATTAAATCTTGGTTATCCGGTTTTAATTCCATTTTTAAATCTAAAAAAATTATCTTTAGGAAATCAACTTTACTAGTAAACATAAAATGGTCCCTAAAAGATCTTAGTTTTAATACAAGGTTTTAATGGACATTGAAAAGAGCTTAAAATACAACAAATGAAAAGACGAGATTTTATAGGTACATCGGCCGCTGCTTCGGTAGGTTTTATGGCATCTGCCAAATCCAATGTTGGAACCAACATTACAGAGAAACCTTTCAAATTGAAGCACAATATTAACCATAGTGCATGTTACTGGTGCTATGGATCTATTCCTTTTGAGGAGTTTTTGCAGGAGCTTAACAAACTGGACATTAGAGCGATTGACCTAGTGGACGCTGAACAATTTCCATTATTAAAAAAATATAACATCCATGCCTCCATGTGCTGGGGTGCCGGTCTAGGTATAGAAAAAGGGTGGAACGACCCACAGTACCATAAGGAACTTATCGAAGATTACAAAAGGGTAATCCCATTGGTGGCCGAAGGTGGTTACACCAATCTTATTTGCTTTAGCGGTAACAGAAATGGCATGAACGACATGGTAGGGCTAAGAAACTGTGCCAAGGCCCTAAAGGAAATTATTCCCATGGCCGAAGAATATGGCGTGGTTATTCAAATGGAGCTCTTGAATAGTAAGGTAAACCATAAGGATTATATGTGTGACACGAGCGAATGGGGTGTATCCCTTTGTGAGACCATTGGTTCGGACAATTTTAAATTGCTTTATGATATTTACCATATGCAAATTATGGAAGGTGATATTATTAGAAACATTCAAGACTATCATCAATATTACGGTCATTACCATACTGGAGGGAATCCAGGAAGACACGAGATAGATGAGACCCAAGAAATTTTTTATCCGGCAGTCATGAAGGCTATTCCGGAGACCGGATACACCGGTCATGTGGCTCAGGAATTTGTGCCCAGTTGGGAAGATAAAATCGCCGCCTTAAAACAAGGAGTTACCATCTGCGACGTTTAGAATATTTATTATCAGCACATTGATAGGCCCTTTTCACAAGAAAAGGGCCTTTTTTTCGTTCTTACCTCATTGACAAAGGAAATTCACTGTACAATCTACCCATTTCTCAAAATATGAAAAAAGCTTATTTGTGCTTGGCAACGGTTTCATTGCTTATTTGTAATAGTTGTGTAAAACAGGTAAAAGATGCATTTGATGAAACAACCCAAGCATTGACTTGTGCCAATCTCGTGCAAGAATTTGAGGATACCAACGAGGCCAATCCAGATAGAAGCTGTTCGGCTATACTGGCCGATATTAACGACATAGAAGATTCTTGCTCCGTGTATTTATCTGAAAGTACCAAACAGTCATTTGCCGAACTGAGATCAGCATGTACAGGAAACTAAGAACTTTTGTCAGCTTCTAGCAACCTATCTATATGCTTTTGCCAAAGTTTTTGTTTTTCAATATTCCTGGAAAAATCCGTTTCAATATCATATCCCCTTTGAAAATCATCCAATTCTTTTAAAATACGCTGGTATAATACCCTAACCTCTTGTTTGATATTATCCGTGAATTTTGTTTTGGACATTTCCTCATCCATTTTTCGGGCGAAAATTTCGGAAATATCAAAATGCAATTGCTCGTGTAATAAAGTTACTTCGTTGCATAAGGCTGGTCTATACCATGACTTGGTAGGATAAAAAAACGCTTCAACCTTATAATCCACTTTCATATCCCCATTTTCACGTCGCGAAGAAAAACTATAACTTATCCCACTTGCAGTGGTAGCCGCAGCCCTAGCCATGTGAGGAACTTCTCCTTTGAAATCCTTCCATTTCAATCTAAAATTGGGAGACCATGGAATTTCTTCCTGTGCCTTTATATTGGTACTATAAATGGATAGCAATAATGAAAGACCAACTATGTACTTTGAAATTCCCAATAGTATCCGAGGGTTTAATGAGGTAAAAAATGTTATTTACCTACCATGAATATGCTATTCCAATTGCTTTATATACATATTATCATAGCCCATGATATACGAGGCCTTATTGAAATATCCTGAAGAAATGTCCTTCTCATAGTCAAACTTACTTCCACTGTATTGCGTTTCCCCTATAAACTTGGAAACATCCAATAAATCGTTCCTATAGGCCAATTTAAGTAGTAGATCGAATGTTACATCAAAACCTCTCACGGCAAACCTATCCGGTACATCTCCAAATCTTGCCTTGTACCTTCTTTCGAAGGAGTCTGAGGGAGCCTCCCTGTAAACCGACGGATACGTAAACCTGAGGTTGGATAGGTGGGTACTAGAAATAACGTCGTTATCAAAGGCGTTATTCTTGTCCGTGGTAAACATTCTAACTTGAATCTTTTCGGCTTTTGGATCCTCTATATCCAAAACGGAGTTATGAAAAGAATTCAAAATGGACACTACACTGGAAATTAATTTGAAATTATCGGATTCTACAAAAACCCAGTTCTCGGTATCCTCTGACAGCTGAAGTTCCAATTTATCTCTATTGATACCAATATTCTCTTCTTCCTCCTTGACTGCAAGTATTTTAGCGAAAGGGAATTGGCTTAAGATAGAATCCTTAACAGCTCCATTTTTTGCATCGGCAATAATGATAATATTTTGTTCCTCGCGTTTTTCCAAAACATATTTTAGCACGTGTTCCCGCAAGGTTTCTTCGGGTGTGTATGAGAAAAATACGTTTCCTAAACTTATATCGCTCTTTGCCGGTACAGGTGCTATAACAGGCAAATTATAGCTTGCTGCTTGTGTAGATGCCTCTTTTAGGGACAATACATCCAAGGGCCCAAAAATAGCGTTGAAAGATCCTAAATTTTCCCTTTGCAGGATTTCCTTGGTTCTTTGAAGGTCCAAACGATTATCAAATGTTTTGACATCTACTGAAACCCCCAAGGATTTTATGGAGTCCAAAGCCACTAAAGCTCCGAATACAAACCAAGGCTATATTTTAGACTGTTTCTATTTTCTATGGTCCATTCAACTGTTTCAGCATCATTAAGGTCTAATTTATCCAACCTAAAGGGCAGAAGAAACATAATCTTGGGTTTATTTTCCACATTAATGCTGTCCATTAAATTGATTTTGTCCAACACCAAGGAGTTCCTTACTTCAAAATCACCCACTTGATTTTTGGGCAATTTAAGGACCATACCTGCTTTTAGCCCATCCTTAAGTTCAGGGTTAAGCTTAATCAATTCTTCCCAGCCCATACCAAACTTACGTGTTAATCGAAACTCGTTTTGCTTGGGTTTTACCTCATAAAAAATATAGTTGTCCGTATTAATTTCTCCAGGATCCAATTTCCTCTCGGGCAGACGTATTACCATACCTTCCTTTAGCCCGCCCCGCTCGGTAATCTCCGGGTTCAATCGTACCACCTCATCGGACTTAACTCCAAATTCCCTTTCAAGCCTATAAAAATTCATTTTAGCCGGAACCGTATAAGAGGTATACAATTCGGTCTCCTGATTTTCCACGGTTGAACCAGCTCTTTTTGGGAGTAACAATTCATACCCTTCCTGCAAATAATTTGTGGTTTTGGAAAGTGAAGGGTTCAACACCAACATACTATCAATGGTAATACCATATTTATTGGCAATACTCCAGCGCGTCTCTTTAGGCGCAACTATATATTTTTCAAAAGCATCAATGTCGATTGCACCCTGAATTTCCTCTTGGGGCTTATATTTAGGGATTCTAATGACCATTTTCCGATCAAGTTGAGAAGAGTAAAGCTCTTTGTTAAACTTCTTTATCTCTTCTTCGGTAACTCCATATTGTTTTGAAATGCCATATAGGGTTTCTCTCTTTTTCACTTTATGTTCTACAAAGCCAATTGGTTCCCGTTTAACAACGGAGTCGTTCATTATCCTATTGACCAATTCCGCTACCTCCCCATCTACTTGATTGTTATTTTCTTTTCTACTTTCATTATCCTTTATCACATTTCCATTAGCACTAGGAATCACCAATATGGTGTTGATACTCAAGGATTCTCCTTTTTTAAGTTCTTTGTTATATTTAAGAATGTCCTCTTGGGAGACACCATATTTTTTGGCAATGCTATACAACGTCTCATTCTGCTTTACTGAATGGGTCGTAAATTTTTGTCCTAAGGCCTTACAACCCAAAAACATACTAAAGCAAACCGTTAGAAAAACCTTGACAAATCGTTTCATATTTATTCCCATTCTATGGTCGCCGGCGGTTTAGAGCTTATATCATACACTACCCTATTTACGCCAGGCACTTTATTTATAATATCATTCGAGGTTTTTTGCAAAAACTCATAGGGTAAATTTACCCAATCTGCGGTCATACCGTCAGTACTTTCAACCGCTCTTAGGGCAACGCACTTTTCATAAGTGCGTTCATCTCCCATGACCCCTACACTATTTACGGGCAAAAGCATTGCTCCGGCCTGCCAAACCTGGTCATATAGTCCCCAATCTTTTAATCCTTGAATAAAAATATGATCCACCTCCTGTAAAATGGCTACTTTTTCCCTCGTGATGTCTCCTAAAATACGAATGGCCGGACCAGATCCGGGGAAAGGATGCCTTCCTAAAAGATTTGGTTCCAATCCCATACTTTTACCAACCCTTCTAACCTCATCCTTAAAAAGCATTTTCAAAGGCTCCACCACTTTCAGCTTCATAAAGTCCGGTAACCCCCCAACATTATGATGACTTTTTATAGTTGCCGAAGGCCCACCTGTTGCGGAAACCGATTCAATGACATCCGGATAAATGGTTCCTTGAGCCAACCACTTTGCATTTTCAACCTTATGTGCCTCGTCATCAAAAACTTCTATAAAAACCCTACCAATGGTCTTTCGCTTCTTTTCAGGGTCACTTTCCCCCTCCAGTGCATCCAAAAAACGTGCCGAAGCATCCACTCCTTTTACGTTTAGCCCCATATCCTTGTACTGATGCAGCACATCATCAAATTCGTTTTTTCTGAGCAAACCGTTATTTACAAAAATACAATGCAGATTATCGCCTATGGCTTTATTTAAGAGTACCGCCGCTACTGATGAATCCACACCTCCGGAAAGTCCCGAATGACTTTCTCATCACCAATTTTTGCCTTTAGTTCGGCCACGGTCGTCTCCACAAACGCATCTCGGTGTCCATGTTTGTTCTACTTTAGCAATATGTACTAAAAAATTTTCCAAGATTTGTTTTCCATCCGTTGAATGATACACTACGGGTGGAATTGTATGCCATAAGTATCCTCCCCTATAAACTTAAACGCAGCATTTTCAACATCGTATGTGCTGGCCAATAAAATTGAGTTATCGGGAAGATTTTTAATCGTATCGGCATGGCTCATCCAAACTTGGCTGCCCACCTCAATATCATTTAAAAATGGGTCTTCTTCATATAGTTTGGCCAACTTGGCCCTCCCATACTCCCGGGTATTTGATTTTTCAACATTACCCCCATTAAAATGGGCTAAATACTGGGCACCATAACAAACTCCCGTAAGAGGTTTTTTTCCTTTTATATTGCTAAGGTCCGGGTGCGGAGCATCCCCAGCCCTTACCGAATGAGGCGAACCCGAAAGAATTACAGCCTTGTATTCGGATAAATCACCTGGTAACTTATTGTAAGGTTTTATTTCACAGAAAATATTTAACTCCCTAACCCTTCCGGCGATGAGTTGTGTGTATTGGGAACCAAAATCGAGAATCAGAACATTATTTTGCATGGGCAAAAATAGCAATTTGAAGTTTTTTGAAAACTATCTTTTGGTATATTTATCATAATTTAAAAACATTTGTTTTGAAACATATTTCGGCAATTATTTTTGGAGCTGCCATAGTGATTGCAGCCTTTTTCTTGGGGAATGCCTATGTAAAACGTGCGAATCCTCCACAGATAATTTCAGTTACCGGTTTGGGCAATGAAAACTTCACCTCGGACCTTATTGTTTGGGAAGGTCAATTTTCTACCACCAATACAGATTTAAAATCGGCCTTTGACCAATTGAACAATGATAAGGGAATAGTAAAAGAGTATCTTACCTCTAAGGGTATCAATGATGAACAGATTATCTTCAACAGTGTTCAAACAATGGAACAAAGAGACAATAAGTATGAGAACGGAAATTACGTTGGAAGTATTTTCAGAGGTTATCAACTTACCCAAACTGTTAAAATTGAATCCCAAAATGTAGGTTTGGTAGAAAATGTTTCAAGAGAGATAACGGAGTTATTAAATAAGGGGGTTCAATTTAATTCCTATCCACCTCGATATTATTACACCAAGTTGGCAGATTTAAAAATCGAAATGATATCTAAGGCTACTGAAGATGCAAGATTGAGAGCAGAAAAAATCGCCGAAAATTCGGGAGTAATCTCGGTGATTTAGTATCGGCCAAAATGGGTGTTTTTCAAATTACAGGTCAAAATTCCGGAGAGGATTATTCATGGGGAGGAGCCTATAACACGGACTCAAAAAACAAGACCGCTTCCATAACCATGCGATTGGACTACAAAGTGAATTGATTTAACTTACACTTAATATAAATATGCGCAATATACTGGTTTAAAATAAATTAACCTAATTCCTACAAATACATTTAATTATAACACACGATAAAACAAAAGCCCGGCGAATGCCGGGCTTTTTCAACCAACCTAACTGGAATACACTTCTGAAAAATTTCTTTTTCATAGCACTTTGCATTCCTCTTTATTTAGTCGAAAAAAATTCCAAACCTTACGGTTAAAAAAGAAAAGCTCGGGAACCACCCCGAGCTTACTAATTAAAATCAAAAACCAACCTAAAAATGATTCATCAACTAAATGTTCTTTTTCATAGCAATTTGTATATATAACAACCAACTCATAAAATACCCTACCTTGTTTTTGTATTTTTATAAATAAAATGATGGATATTTTTTGGAACGAACTTCAAGAAGAGCTTAAAAGGGGTACTACAGAGAAAAGACATCCTTTTAGGTTTGGCACATTTGGAACCGTAGGAATTGATAAGTTACCAAGATTGCGGACTATAGTCCTTAGGCATGTATATGAAAATGGATATCTTAGTTTTTATACTGACAAGCGTTCGAAGAAGGTGATTCATATAACTGAGAACCCTAACGTTAGTCTTCTTTTCTATCATCCTGAAAAACTTTTACAAGTAAAAATTGAAGGGCTTGCTTCCATAGTAACCGATGAGCACAAACTTCAGACCATGTGGAGGGATATTCCCGAAAGTAACAAGAAGGATTATACAACTGATAACGCTCCGGGAAGCACTTTAAAAAATCCGGATAATTTGGAATATTTGACTGGTGACCATTTCTTCTGTATGATTGAGATAGAACCTTTTAGAATTGAATACTTGAAGTTAAAAAGGCCTCACCACATTAGAGTGGCATATGCAAAGGAAGATAACTGGAAAGGTGAATTCTTAGTGCCTTAATTTTGCTTTATTCCATACTTTTTAAAATTTCCTCAATATCATTTTTTGTCGTATCGGGATTAATAAAGCAAAATCTGGATACCGTTTCATGGCCATTGGGAGATTTCCATTTTGTAGGGGTAACCAGCGCAAAACCGGATTCATGGTTTTTATAGGTCCAATTCCTATAATCCTCCGCAGACCAACCAATCCTACGAAATAGCACGCAGGATAGACTTGGTTCCCTTACCAGTTCCGTCAATGGGTTTTTCTCAATGAGCTCCCCAGCCATTTGGGCCAGTTGTATCCCCTGTTCCACGGCCCATTCATATTTTTCAGTCCCGTGTGTCGCCAAAGAAAACCATAATGGAAGACCCCTAAGCCTTCGGTCAATTGAATTTGATAGTCTGAAGGGTTGAACCCAAAGGCCCCTTCATCCTTGAATATTTCCAAATAACTTCCTTCTTGGGCATGTGCTTCTTTTGCCTCCTCAGGATTTTTGTAAATAACCGCACCACAATCGTAAGGGGAAAACAACCATTTGTGTGGATCTATGGTAACACTATCAGCCTTTTCTATCCCTTTGAAAAGATGCCTAACGGTTTTTGAAGCCAACGCACCCCCGCCATAGGCCGCATCCACATGAAACCAAATTTTATGGGTAATGCAGAAATCCGCTATCCCATCAAGATCATCAATAATACCCGCATTCGTTGTCCCCCCGGTCCCCACTATGGCAAAGACCCTTTCTTGTTCAGTTGTTGAAAGATTTCCGTAGAACCTGCCCAATGCCTGTTGAGTCATTGCGTCTTCCGACTCAACTAATAATACATCGGCATCTATCACTTTTGCCATGGCCTTAATGGATGAGTGTGCCCCAATAGATGTAATTAACAATCCTTTTTGATTTATGTTTTTGGGATCTCTTCTCCATTTTTCCCTTGCCGTTACTATAGCCGATAAATTTGCGGCAGTTCCTCCACTAGTAAACACACCAAATGCAGGTTCAGGCATGCCAGTCAAGGAAACCAACCATTTCATGGCCTCATTTTCGCAGAATATGCCTCCAGCACCCTCCATCCAATAGGCCCCATGGATACTGGATGCCGAAGTCACCAAATCAAACAGTATAGCCGCCCTAGTGGGAGCGGCAGGCACAAAAGCCAAATGCCGTGGATGATCAATAGGAACCGTTGCCTTTACCAATACCTGACGAAATAGCTCAAAGGCCTTCTCGCCTCCAATTCGAGAATCAGTTACCGTTTCACCAACCAATTTCCGAAGTTCGGCCTCGGATTTTGGCTTACCTAACTCCTGGATTGGTCTGTGTAATTCTATTTATGGCAAACTTGACCACGTCCAAGGTCATCTCGACCATGTCAATATCAATATCGTGCATTATTACGATTTTTGAATTTCCCGTATTTATTTTCGGGGCCTTAGTTTCCGATTCTTTTAGGAGATACTAATCAATCGATTGTAATCACCATAAATTTTAAATCCAAAGGATTCAAATGTTTCAACAGCATAGGAATCAATTCTCCCCCATATTCAATATATAGTTCAGAAAAATTTAACTGCCGTTCCTGTAATGAGTGGCCAGGAAATAACTGGTTTTGAATTTCGGTCAACCGAACCACGTGGTCTTCCAATTTTCTTTTTTGTGCTTTTAGCAGTCTTTTTTCAAGATTTTCCGAGACCTTTCTTTTGTTTTACCTCTTGGGCCTCAACCGCTCCTAGAAAAGACTTGTCCGTTTGTTGGGCAAGTTCGTACAGTCCCTTAAACTGGTCTTCCAAAAACTTTTTTTGCGGTGAAAAATCAATATCAATATTAGAAACCTCTCGTATCTTTTTATTGATCAAGCTATGTTGTTTCAAAAAAATATCCTCAAGACTAATGTTTAGCTTCTCCAACTTTTCATTCTGCTTTTCGGTAATTATCAAAACCGAATTACGCAGTAACAAGATTGGGAATGTAACCTTCATGGCGTCGAAAGAAGATTTTAACTGTAACCAATATGCCAATTCCCCTCCTCCACCTATATAGCATAGATTAGGCAAAATTACTTCCTGATATAGGGGCCTTGCCACTACATTTGGTGAAAATCGCTCAGGATACTGCTTCAATTCCTCTAGCAATTCCTGTTTTGTAAATGATATTTGGGTGTCGTTTACAAAGTAATGACCATCCCTTTCCACAATTCGTTCCCTGACACCATCCTTTAGATAGAAGTAGTTGATTTCCCTTGGATTTACTTGGATACCATAATCAGAATTTAGTTGCTGTATTTCCTCAATTTTATTCGATACGGATTGAAAAGAAACTTGATCGAAAATGTCCTTTTGAACATAGGGAACTAGAAGTTCTTTTAAGCTTCGGTCGTCCCCATCAACAATAACCAGTCCTTCGTCTTTGAAAAGTTCGTTGGCCAAAAATCGGGTTGCCTTTGTCAAATTGTTATGTGTCAGGTATGCTTCGGTGAAAAGCTTCTTTAAGTAGGTGGCGTTTTTACTGCCTCCAATGGTATTGGAAAAAATCCCGAACACTTCGTCCAATCCATCCGTGGAAAGATGACCAACTGCTCCTGATGCATTTTTATTCCATTGTATCTTTTTTCCCTTAAAACTGAAGTAGTTAATTTCCTCAAAATCATGGTCTTCCGTAGCCATCCAATAGACTGGAACAAAACTGCAATTGCTATATTTCTCCTTTAAAACTTTGGCCAAGTTTATAGTAGATACAATTTTGTACAAAAAATATAGGGATCCAGTAAATAAATTTAGTTGGTGCCCCGTAGTTACGGTAAAAGTATCTTTAGAATCAAGGGCCTGAATGTTTTCAGCAGTGACATCGGATACGTCCGAGACCTTCATATTGGTTTTTTAAAGACTTGACCAAAGTGTGTCTATTGGCCATGGAAAAACTTTCCTTTTTCTCCTTTATTTGTGCTTCAAAATTTTCCAGTTTGGGAAATCGATTGTATAGGGTTTCAAGTGCTTCTTTTTCCTCTATGTAATCACAGATCAAATCAGAAAAGTACCCTGTTTTTCGAAAAGGCAAACAATCAATATCCATATAAAAATGTTAATCTCCGTAAATATAAAACACTCCTAACTTTCAGTTCCTAAAAATACGTTAATTAGCCCAGATGAAATTGATTATATATTCGTCGAAAACCCCATTTTACGTGATAAAATTTATCAATAATTTGGTAGATTTGAGTCTTTTGGACACCTTATTTAAATTAAATGAAAAAATTTTTACCTACTCTATTATTTGTTCTTCCCTTCGTGGTAATCGCACAGCTGAAATCACCCTCAGAATTTTTGGGATATGAATTGGGCACACAGTTTACCGAGACATCACCAAGTAGTAGACTATTATCAATACTTGGCACAGCAAGAACCTAATAGGATGAAATTGGAACAATACGGGGAAACCAACGAAAGAAGACCTCTATTTCACGGCTTATATTTCCACAGAATCCAACATGGCCAATTTGGAGGAAATTAGAACAGAACACCTAAACAATATACAGGGTCAAAGCTCTCCCTCCAAAGCCATTGTTTGGCTGAGCTACAATGTTCACGGGAACGAAAGTGTAAGCACGGAAGCTTCTATGCAGACCATTTATGACCTGTTGACCACTAAAAAGGAGTACTTGGAAAATCTCGTGGTAATTATGGATCCCTGCATCAATCCTGATGGAAGGGACCGGTATGTAAACTGGTACAATCAATATAAAAACACACCTTTTAATGTGAATCCTAACAGCAAGGAACATCATGAAGGGTGGTGGAGTGGCAGAAGTAATCACTATATGTTCGATTTGAACAGGGACTGGGCCTGGCTTACCCAAGTGGAAAGTCAGCAACGATTAAAGCAGTATAATAAATGGTTACCCCATGTGCATGTGGATTTCCATGAACAAGGTGTGGACAATCCATATTATTTTGCTCCAGCTGCGGAACCATTTCATGAAGTAATTACGGATTTCCAAAGGGAATTTCAGGAAACCATCGGTAAAAACCATGCGAAATATTTTGATGCCAACGGCTGGTTTTATTTTACCAAAGAGGTTTTTGACCTACTCTACCCAAGCTATGGAGATACCTACCCAACCTACAATGGAGGTATTGGAATGACATATGAACAAGGAGGCAGTGGACGTGCAGGGTTGGGAATAATTACCAGTATTGGCGATACGCTTACTCTTAAGGATCGTATAGCACATCATCATACGACCGGACTTTCAACTGTGGAGGTGGCAAGTAATAATGTGGAAAGATTAAATACGGAATTCAAGAAATTCTACCAGCAAAAGAATTTTAGGCATCAAAATTATATCCTCAACGGAAATGCAGATAAATTAGAAGCTTTGACAAAATTATTAGATCAACATGAGATTGAATATGGCTCGGGAAACAATGATACTTATCGGGGATTTAATTATTCCAACTCTAAATCTGGTTCTTTAAGAGCTTCTAAAAACAGTCTGATTGTATCAACGGATCAGACCAAAGGAACCCTAGTAAAAGTATTGTTTGAACCCAACGCCAAACTTAGCGATTCTGTTACCTATGACATAACCGCTTGGTCATTGCCATATGCCTATGGCTTGGACGCCTTGGCAACGGAAAGCAATATTCAAAAAGTACCCTACCAAACTTCGAATGAAAATATTGGTATTTCGTCACCTAATAACTATGCCTATCTAGCAGATTGGAACAGCATGAAAGACGCTAAATTTTTAGCGGAACTTTTGAACAATAAAATTCGTGTAAGATATGCCCAAAAACCTTTTAGTCTTGACGGTATCAATTATGATAGGGGAAGTCTTATAGTTATTAGGGCCGACAATAAGAATGTAGAGAACTTCACTGAAATATTGGATAATGCTTCCAAAAAATTCTCCAAAAGACTTACCCCTGCCAATACTGGATTTGTAGATGGGGGCAAGGATTTTGGATCTCGCTATGTTGAAGTACTTCAAGAACTTAAAATAGCAGTGTTATCCGGTGAGCCTACTTCTACTTTGAGGTTTGGCGAAATTTGGCATTTCTTTGAACAGCAATTGAATTATCCAATTTCCGTTCTCGGACGAGAATTATTTTAACCGGGTTGACCTTTCAGGATATGATATTCTTATTCTACCTGATGGGTGGGGCTATGGTAGTTTTTTAAATGAAAAAGTAGCTGAGAAAATAAAAGACTGGGTAAGGCAGGGAGGTAAGTTGATTGCAATGGGAGGTGCGGTAGATGGACTTGCAAAGCAAAAAGGCTTTGGAATAAAGGAAAAAGAGCAAAAAAAAGATACTACCACCAACCTTCAGGCATTTGACACCTCTGAGAGAGAATACATAAAGTCAGCTATCACAGGCGCTATTTTTAAGACCACTGTTGATACCACAAATCCTTTGGCGTACGGATATGAAGAACCATACTTTACACTCAAACTGGGAGATCGCGCCTACAATTATTTGGATGGCGGCAATGCGGTTTATTTGTCCGAAGGTCAAAACATTCCTGTTTCAGGTTTTGCAGGGAGCGAGGCTAAAAAGAAGATTGCCGAGACCTTGATTTTTGGTACGGAAAGAATGGGAAGAGGCCATGTGATTTATATGATAGACAACCCATTATTTCGCGGGTTTTGGGAAAATGGAAAACTGTTTTTTGCCAATGCTCTTTTTATGGTCAATTAGTCTGAAATCAATACTATTATGAAAGTATATAAGGTTGAAACGCTTATCTACTATAGTAAGCTAACGCTGGACACCAAACATATCCTGAAATCCTCCCAAAAGGAAATTCAGGAGAAACTGGACGAGTATTCCAAGGATGGATGGAAGTTGACCTCTACCGATGCTGTCAGCTTTGGTGCGGCGATATATATTTATCTATATTTCGAGAAATAGCCAATTTCCTCCCTAATAACCTCTCGACTGCCCTTGGGGTGACAGCCTATGGAAAGAAATTAAAATATCCTGATTGCCATTAATAGTGTTACACCGGCTCGCCATACAAATCAAAATCGGCGGCTTCGGTTATTTTGATAGTTTCGAATTCACCTTGTTTTAGGTAGTGTTTTGTCGCATCCACTAAAACTTCATTGTCCACATCCGGAGAATCGAACTCGGTTCTTCCTACAAAGTAATTACCTTCTTTACGATCGATAATACATCGAAAGGTCTGCCCAATTTTTTCCTGATTCAGTTCCCATGAAATTTGGGATTGAATTTCCATAATAGCATTGGCGCGTTCCTGCTTAACTTCTTCCGGTACATCATCTACTAGATTGTAGGCATGGGTGTTTTCCTCATGACTATAGGTAAAACAACCCAACCTTTCAAACCGCATCTCTTCTACCCATGACTTTAAAGTCTCAAAATCGGCTTCTGTCTCACCAGGATAACCTACTATAAGTGTTGTACGTATGGTCATTCCGGGAACCTCCTTCCTAAAATTCTTTAGTAATTGTGTAGTTTTCTCTTTTGTGGTTCCCCTGCGCATACTCTTTAGAATACTGTCTGATATATGTTGTAATGGGATATCCAAATAATTGCACACTTTAGGTTCTTCTCTCATAACCTGTAAAACATCCATGGGAAAACCTGTTGGAAAAGCATAATGCAAACGAATCCACTCAATACCTTCTACCTTGACCAATGCCCTCAAAAGTTCGGCCAAGTTTCTTTTTTTATAAAGGTCTAGCCCATAATACGTCAAGTCTTGGGCTATAAGAATTAATTCCTTGACTCCTTTGCTTGCCAATTTTTCAGCCTCCAATACCAATTCCTCAATAGGCGTACTTTTATGCTTACCTCGCATCAAGGGTATAGCACAAAAGGAACAGGGCCTATCACAACCCTCGGCAATTTTTAAGTATGCATAATTTTTAGGTGTGGTTGTCAGTCTTTCACCTATAAGTTCATGTTTGTAATCTGCACCTAGCGCCTTTAAAAGATTGGGAAGCTCGCTGGTACCAAAATATTCGTCTACATTTGGAATTTCTTTCTGTAAATCGGTTTATAACGTTCGCTCAAACAGCCTGTAACAAAGACTTTGTCCACTACTCCGTCTTCCTTTTTTTGTACATACTCCAAGATTGTATTAACGCTTTCCTCTTTGGCATTGGCGATAAACCCACAGGTGTTGATCACCACAACGTTTCCTTCCTCTTCATGAACTACATCCTTGTCATTGGCACGTAACTGCCCCATCAGCACTTCGGAGTCATATACATTTTTGCTACAACCCAAGGTAACCACGTTGATTTTATTCTTTTTAAGCGTCTTTGTTCGCATGAACTCTCCTTGTTTATATATTCTGTAAGGGGGTGCAAAAGTACAATTTGAGATACAAATAACTTCTTATAACAAACTATTTCTTTGGAATTTACCCCCAGCCGCTAATGGATAAGGATTTCCTAAAAAGATTACTATTAACGAATTCTATTGTACTTTTTCATTAAAGGAATTACCTCATCCAGCGGAAGTGCTTCTATGGTATGTCCTTGTCTCCCAATCTGGGTCTTTGCAGCGAACAGTGAGTTTAAAATGGCCTCTTCTGTCGCCTCTATAGTAGCTAGAAATAAAGGAGACATTTCGTCATTCCTCAGTATTTTAAAACTGTCCAACGAACTTATGGATTTGTAAGGAATTCTATTGTTTTCATTTGTAGAAACCGCAATAACATAATCTCCACTGCCGTTGGAAGCGATACCACCCGTTTTAGCAAGCCCCATAATGCCTCTTTTAGCCAAGCGCTCAAGATTCCTGACATCGAGAGGCGCATCGGTCATGATAACAATCATACAGGAACCATCGGCATCGTTTAGAATCTTATCCCGATAAGGATATTTATTCAACTCCTTACCTACTGGTACTCCATTGATTTCAAGTACGCCTCCAAAATTCGATTGCACCAGTACTCCAATCGTGTATCCACCCAATGATTCAGGAAGTACCCTAGATGATGTTCCTATACCTCCTTTATATCCAAAACATATGGTACCTGTTCCGGCACCTATATTTCCTTCTTTAACGGGACCTGAGGTCGCACTTGAAATAGCCTCAAAAACATGCTCTTTTTGTACATGCATGCCCCTAATATCATTGAGCCAACCATCGTTGGTCTCCCCCACTACCGAATTTACCGAGCCTACATCCTCATTCCCAGGCAAATTCAGGGTGTAGGATATCAATGCTTCAGATGCTACTGGTACACTCAGGGTATTGGTCAATACGATTGGGGTTTCAATATTTCCCAATTCCTTTACCTGACTATACCCGGCCAGTTTACCAAATCCATTACCAATGTAAATCGCTGCCGGAACCTTTGATTGGAAGATATTCCCTGAATGGGGCAGAATTGCAGTTACACCTGTTCTTATATCATCACCGTATATCAACGAAACTTGCCCTACCCTAACACCTCCTACATCTGTGATGGCATTATAGGTTCCAGTTTCTAAAACTCCAATCTCAATTCCATACTCCCGTATTCTTTTTTGTGCATGCATGATTCCGTTATGAATTAGAAAAAGTAGTACTACAATTCTAAGTGTCATATTGAAGCTTGTTTATTGGTAATCTTTAGGCATTTTCCTTATGGGGAATGTATTTTCAAAAGTCTTTCCCATTCGTAACAAATGTGCTTCGGAAAAAGGCTCCCCAATAAAGGTTAAGCTAATTGGCTCACCGCTAGGTTTATAGCCCATGGGTATGGTCAAAGCAGGATACTTTGCCACTGCGGCATACCCTGCATGATAATTGTTGATGGACAATATAGCATCGAGGTCATGGGCATCCATGGCAGTATCAAAAAATGTTCTTCCACATTCCTCCAAATCCAATTTTATATGATCCAACTCCCCAGTGGTCGTTGAGTCAGCTATAATCCCTTCAAACAGTGCTTGTCCATAAGGGATTCTAATCAATGAGTCGGATTTATTGAAATCGACAATATCGGCAATGGATTTTACACTAACTAAATTAGGGTTTGAGTGAATCTCTAGATAAGTTGGGAGGTCATGCTTCATATCTATATTCAAAAGTGTAATAAAATTCTCCAAATGAATATCAATGGGAGGGGAAAATTCTACTATATGCGCTCCAGCTTCTTTCAGCGCCTCTACCGTTTCTTTATAGATACTATCCCTTTCCATTAAGGGTACCATGGCACCAAGGCGCATACTGGAAATATCCTCTCGGACTAAGACCTGATGATAGAATCCCGAGAAAATTCTTCTTTCACGGATTTGGAATCCTCGGCATCATAGCCCAGCATAGCCGATAATAGGATAGCATTGTCGTTTACATTTTTTGTCATAGGATCGGGCGTATCCAAAGTACTTGAAATTGGAACGATTCCTGATCGGCTCAAAAGACCAATTGTTGGCTTCAACCCCACCACGGAATTTTGGCTACTTGGAGAAAGTATGGAACCGGAAGTTTCGGTTCCTACGGCCGCAACTGCATAGTTTGCCGCTACCGAGGTTCCGCTTCCCGAACTGGAACCCCCAGTTTCAAAAATCCTTCTTCCGTACGGATTTAAGGTCTGCCCTCCAACCGCGCTATAGCCAACAGGACATCCACTACATAAAAAGTAGGCCCACTCACTGAGGTTTACCTTCCCTAAGATAAGGGCTCCATTTTCCTTTAAACGATGAACGATAAACGAATCATCTACCTCATTTTCCATAAGGGCTATGCTCCCGGCAGTGGTCTTCATCCCTGAAGTATTGATATTGTCCTTTAAGAGTATCGGCATTCCAAAAATAGGGTGTCTTACTTCCGGTAAGTTTCCTTTTTTCCTTTGCTCATCCAGATCTCTAGCTTCTGCTACAACCTCTTTATTTAAGGCAATGACGGTATTTAAGGTAGTTTCATTGTTCAACTCGTATTTATAAATTCGGTAGAGATAAAATAAGACCAACGCTTCATAGGATAACCGACCTTCCTCGATATGATTGCTTATGGTATAGATATCCTGTTCTAAAATTAAAGGTTTCAGGGACTCATATTGGGCCTCATCCATTTTGGAAACTTCATCATATAAGGGTAGAAACACCTCATTTTTATCCAACACTTTGGATTGGATGAGCTTGTATCTCATACGGGAAATCTCATAGTCCGCATTGGCGGCTATTTCCAAAGAATCGTTATACGGCTCCCAAAGCACTACATCTTTTTTTGGAGCTGACTCGTTTTTACAGGATAAAAGAAGTCCAACTAAAAGGGGTATAATTAATTTCTTCATAGCATTTTTCAATTATTTTCCAGCTTGTCCTCCCATGTTTTAATACTCTTTTGATTGAGACGAACAAACTCGTCCTTATCTTCCATGGCCGCTAATTTCAAGGATTTGTTAGCAGATTGTATGGCTGCATCATAGTACCCCAAATCACCTTCTACCAAAGACTTGACCCTATAAAAATAATAGGTTTCTCCGCCTTTTTCCAAGGCCTTTTCCAAATAAGAAATCGCCTCAGCAAGATGAATCCCTTCCTCTTGGTAATACCGGGCGACCTCGTAATACGTTTGGGCGGTTGGATTTTCCTTCAACGTCCTTTCTATTTTGGTTCGCATAATTTCATAGGTATCAAACGTGATTAGAACATCCGCTTTTGTTCTCGCCCACTGGATGACCATTTTTACGGAATCATGCCCAATTTCATCAAATGAGATGAGTAAATTTTCTTGAAAAACCAAAGTAGTAATAGGTCGGATTCGTACCCTCAACACATCTTCTTTTGGGTCATAGTTATTCCTTCCGTCCCCCCAATGGGTAATGTTCATATGAAATACCAAATCCCAGTATTCTGAATAAGGAAATACATACAATGCATACTGACCTTTAGGGAGGCTTTGGCCGTTCACTTTAACATCGGTATCAAAAGTAATTTTTGTGGATTCATTGGCGCCAACACGCCAAATACGTCCATACGGCACCAATGCAGGTTGACCATCGGCCTGAAAACCAAAAATTTTACGCCCTCGTGCCGCAGGCCTAGAATATTCCACGATAATTTTTGATAGGCCAATTTCCTGTTCAATAACAGAATATGGGCTGGCTTTGGGATGTATTATCTGAGACCACGATGTTATGGCGCAATGGAAAATAAGTACTAGTAGCCCAATTTTATTCAATTATTAATATTAAAAAAAGAATCTACAAATTCATATTTATTAAACACCTGAAGATCCTCGATCCCTTCTCCAACCCCAATATATTTTACGGGAATTTTGAATTGGTCCGAAATACCGATGACCACACCTCCTTTTGCAGTACCATCCAATTTAGTTACTGCCAGTGAAGTAACCTCCGTGGCCTTAGTGAATTGTTTTGCCTGCTCAAAGGCGTTTTGACCCGTAGACCCGTCCAGTACCAACAACACTTCATGAGGAGTATCGTCGACCACCTTCTGCATTACCCGCTTTACCTTGCTCAACTCATTCATCAAGTTAACCTTATTATGTAATCTTCCTGCGGTATCAATGATAACAACATCCGCATCTTGCTTTACCGCAGAACTTAGGGTATCGAATGCTACAGAAGCCGGATCACTCCCCATTTGTTGTTTCACAATGGGCACATCTACTCGATTGGCCCAAACCTGCAATTGGTCAATAGCGGCGGCCCTAAACGTATCCGCTGCACCAAGAATAACCTTTAATCCTTGCTTTTTAAATTGATGTGCAAGTTTTCCAATAGTAGTGGTCTTGCCAACTCCGTTTACTCCCACTACCATAATAACATAAGGCTTTTTACCTGTTGGCACATGAACTTCCGAGTCCTCACCAGTATGGGTCTCTGAAAGCAATCCTGCTATTTCTTCCCTTAATATGGTGTTTAGCTCATCAGTCCCCATGTATTTGTCCTGGGCAACCCGTGCCTCAATACGTTCTATAATCTTCAAAGTAGTACTAACCCCAACATCCGATGTTACCAGCACTTCTTCGAGGTTATCCAAGACATCATCATCAACTTTGGACTTACCAGCAACGGCCTTTCCTAATTTGGTAAAGAAACTGGTTTTTGTTTTTTCCGAGACCTTTATCAAGGGTTTCCTTCTTTTCCGAAGAAAATATTTTTTTAAATAAACTCATCCTGTAATCAATAGTTCATCAAATATAAAAATTAAAAAGCCCCTTTCGTAAGGAAAGGGGCTTTTAAAACTCTTTAAAAATAGGTTATTTCTTGTCCAACCACTCATTAACCATTTCGGGGGCCATGACCGATTCTACAAAAACATAAGCACCTGTTTTTGGTGACTTAACCATTTTTATGGCTTTTGTCAATCTTTTAGAACTTGATTGTAAACTTGCTACCGTCTTCTTTGCCATGACCTACTTATTTTATTTCTTTATGAACTGTCATTCTCTTCAAGATTGGATTAAACTTTTTAATCTCTAATCTCTCCGGAGTATTTTTCTTATTCTTTGTAGTAATATATCTAGAAGTTCCTGGTTGTCCGGACTCCTTGTGCTCAGTACACTCTAATATAACTTGTATTCTATTGCCTTTCTTTGCCATTGTACTCTATAATTATAGGTTACTTTACTAACCCATTAGCTTTTGCGTCCTTTAATACGGCAGCAATACCTTTTTTATTGATAAGCTTCAAAGCTCTCGTAGAAACTTTTAAAGTTACCCAACGGTCTTCCTCTCGGAATGTAAAATCTCTTTTTGGAAAGATTTACATCAAATCTTCTTTTTGTCTTGTTGATGGAGAAGGAAACATTGTTACCTACCATCGCCTTCTTTCCCGTAATTTCACAAACTTTTGACATCGTGCCGAATTTTTTCTTTTAAACAGGGTGCAAATTTATATCATTTTTATCTTCCAGCCAACAATCCAACTCACATTTTTAAAATTTCTTTTTGAAGCAACTCAAATGCCTTATTTACAGACTTTTGAACTATTCTTTCACGTTGACTTCCCATGGTGAATTTAAGGGCAAAAACATTGGTGGGCGACGCAATACCGATGTAGACTGTTCCTACTTCGGCATCGGAGTCACCTTTTGTGGGTCCGGCATTGCCAGTAGTGGCTATGGCAAAATCAGTACCCAATAGCTTTTGAACACCCTTGGCCATGGCTACGGCCACTTGCTCGCTCACTACTGAGAAGTTGTCCACCAATTCTTGGGGTACCCCTAATACGTTTACCTTTGTTTCCGTCGCATAACTAACCACACTCCCCTTAAAATATGCAGAAGCTCCTGGAACAGCCGTAATTTGACTGGCAATAGTTCCTCCCGTAAAACTTTCTGCCGTTGCCAAAGTCAACCCCTTTTTTGTCAATAACTTGGCAATGACCTCTTCAATAACTTCATCATCTTCCGTACCCTGAATAATATCACCTATCAAGGGCACTAATTTTTCGGATTCCTCAGCAATAGCCTTAGACAAGATTTTATAGTCGGTTCCTTTGGCGGTTAAGCGCAATCTAACCTTGCCCAAACTTGGTAAATAGGCAAGTTTTATAAAATTTGGAAGATTATTCTCCCAGTCCTCTATCTTTTGGGCTATGGAACTTTCCCCCATTCCATAGGTGTTAATAGTCTTATGGATAATGTGCGGACGTTCATAAAAGTCTATCAATTACGGAATAACCACTTCCTTTATAAGATGTTTCATCTCAAAAGGAACGCCCGGCAACGAAATAAAGGTGGTTTCATCCTCATAAAACCACATTCCAGGAGCCGTACCATTCGCATTATGCAAAACCTTGGCCTTACTTGGCACCCAAGCTTGCTTTCTATTTAAGTCTGAAATTGGAGTATTGGATATGTGCTTTGCAAAAAGGTTTTCAACATGTTCAAGGACTTTCTTGTTCTCTACCAGTTCGTCATTGAAAAATTCGCAAAAGGTATGTTTGGTTATATCGTCCTTTGTAGGACCCAACCCCCCTGTCACTATTACTATATCCGCATGGGCCTTGGACTCCTCCAAAGCCTGTAGAATATGATCTCGCTCGTCTTGAACCGAGGTAATCTGATATACGGAAATCCCAATTTTATTGAGTTCCTTGGCTATAAATGCTGAATTCGTGTCAATAATCCGGCCGATGAGAATCTCATCACCAATGGTTATTATATCAGCGAACATTATAGGTGAAAGTCATTTTTTAGCTCACCGATTACCTGATGGATATCGGTTTTTAGGATAGGAAAGGTCTTCTCTATGGCTTCCCAACTAGCACTTTGCTTTCCCAAGGTTTCTACTTCCAAAGCGGCAGCCCGGGTTTGCTCCATACCCAATAAATCCACATTGGGCTTTATCTTGTGAGCCAATTGATAGGTTGTTTCGTAGTCGCGTTCTTGAATCGCGGCTTCTAGACCCTTTAAGTCTTCAGGAACTTCGTCCAAAAAAACGGAAATGACGGATAGTATAAAATCCTGATCTCCATCGGCCATTTCATTAATCTTGTCTAAACTATATATCATTATCTTATTTTGACATTAAAAAGTTCCTCGTCTTCCAAATACCCAGTAAGGTAGTCATTTGCACTAACTTTGCCAACCCCGGCAGGTGTTCCCGTAAAAATCACATCACCCTTTTTGAGCATAAAGAACGTGGACACATAGGATATTATTTCATCAATTTTCCATAACATTAGGGAGGTATTCCCTTTCTGCATAACCTCGCCATTCTTCAACAAACTAAAAGTCAAGTTGTTAAGGTCCTTAAAATTAGTCTTTGGCATCCATTTACCAATAACTGCAGCACCATCAAAACCCTTGGCCTTTTCCCAGGGCAACCCTTTTTCC
Source organism: Maribacter litopenaei (assembly GCF_025244665.1). GTDB lineage: Bacteria > Bacteroidota > Bacteroidia > Flavobacteriales > Flavobacteriaceae > Maribacter > Maribacter litopenaei. The sequence continues at coordinate 2,445,335 of NZ_CP104205.1, forward strand.
TTAAGTTTAGACTGTAAGTCCCTAGCGGTAAAATCAATTCCCAAACCAATTTCATCGTAATAGGTCCCGGCAAATTCCTCCTTAATATGTTTACCAACGCGCTTGATTTTCACTAATACCTCTACCTCATAATGGACATCCTCTGAAAATTCAGGGATATAAAAATCTTGCTCCTTTGGCAATACCGCCGAATCCGGCTTTATGAAAATAACGGGTTCCGTAGGTTTTTCGTTCTTAAGTTCTTGTATATGCTCGGTATAATTTCTGCCGATACAGATTATCTTCATAATTATCGTTCTAACTAAGCTTATTATTAAGTTTGCTCAACTTTATCCGGGTTAGGATTTTTTTAGTGTAAAGTGGAAAGTCGGCATTTAAAATCCATCCAAAATATCCAGGCTCCTTTTCCAATACATCGTGTACCTTTTTACCTTTATGCTTTCCAAAGGAAAAAATAGCATCGCCTTCCTCATCCAGCCCGATGAATCCTGCAAAATCCACGAATTCCCTTCGCTTGGAAAATTCGGCCAGTTTTTTGATGTTATTTTCCGGATCCGGATAGCGTTCCAATTGAGAAAGTAAGACTTCATACGTTGCCGTTGTATCAGCCTCGGCGCTGTGGGCATCGGTCAAGTCCTTATCACAATAGAACTTGTAGGCAGCTTCCAAGGTCCTTTTTTCCTTTTTATGGAATATGTTCGGACATCCACCGATACCGTATTCTTCATATCGAAATCTATATCCACCCTTAAAAGTTCCTCGGCCAACAATGGAATGTCAAATCGGTCAGAATTAAAACCGGCCAAGTCACTATCCTTAATCATCTTGTGTATTTCCCTGGATAGTTCCCTAAAGTTGGGTTCGTTGGCGACTTTTTCGTTTGAAATACCGTGGATGGCCACAACATCTTCCGGAATTTCCATTTCAGGATTTACTAACCATGTCCTACTTTCCTTATTACCATTTGGAAAAACCTTGAGAATGGATATCTCAACAATACGGTCTTTGGCCACATTGGTGCCGGTCGTTTCCAAGTCAAAAAAACAAATAGGTCTCGGTAAGCTTAAGCTCCATAATTTTAATTTTGAGCAAAGATAACTTTTAACACCGAAGTCTAGGTCTATAAGACCATACACTTTATTAAAGTCTTGTATTGATAATATTGTTAAATGCCGAGCCAAAGGTATAGCTCAATCCTATTCTAAAACCAGTTTCAAAATCCGTGGCAATCTGTTTTTGCTGTAACAAAACATCTTCGATGGAGGCATCCCCTGCAGGTAAGTTAATTTGATCTCTAATGAGTTCAAATCTTCCTGAAAACCGTACGGATAGCCCCTTTAGAAGCCTAACAGATAAATTGCCGTTAAATTGAATTCTATTCTTGCTAAAATCATTTAAAAAAGTAGAGCCCCGCAATCTGGTATACACACTGCCCCAAGGTTGTCTGTAGCGAACTTGGAAATCCAGGGAATGATTGAAAATACCTTCATTCAACTTGTCGAAAATGGTCGCTTCTATATAGTCATTATGAAAATAGCCTATTTTATAGGCAAGGGTTATTTCCCGACGAAGCACTTCCTTATATGGAAATATATTGTATTCCAACGCTGGCGTAAAATAATATCTAAAATCAAGATTTGTAAAAGTGTCATGCCTTCCCCCACCAAATACACCTGCAGACCAATGGTCAGACAAACTCCTTACTATACTGCCATCTAAAGAATATCTAAATCTTTGACTGGTAAAGGTCTCCTCATCCTGAACATATTCGCTGTTCGCCTGACTAACCCTAATATCAGTCCTAATGCGCCATTTTTCAGTTACATGATCGCTTTCAAAACCGAGGGTATAACTAAAGTTTTTTCTACTGGATTCCTTATCCAATCTAGCATCACCAAAAACCTCAAATATCCAATTGTTCCAAGGATCTGTATAATTTATTTCCTGCACTTCTCCAGTGCCATCTCTATTTACGGTATAGGTGATATTATCTGCTAAACCAGAATGAATAACGTATTTTAAAAGTCCCGATTGAACCTTTTTTAGCAACCCTTTCCTAACCTCATCGCCAGTCATGTTAGCTGTTGTATCATAGGTCAATTTTCCCAAAATATCCTCATAATATCCCTCACCCTGAAAATTTAAGGTATATTTTCTGCCGCCGCTTCCATTGGATATATCGAAAATAAATAATTTGATATTTGCTTGTGCCTGATCCCTGACATGGCCGACATATTTAATTTCCTGTCGTAGAAAATTCTTGTCACAATTACAGTCGATAAAGAGCCTCATTTGAGTCTCCTTTTCTTCTTCGTTCTCTTGTGAAATTGCAAAGAGAGGGACTAGGCAAAGTAAAATAAGGGCAAGTCTTTCAAAAGATTTTTTGAAAAACATGGGTATGAATTTTAACATTTGTTGGTTTGGTAAGCCATCAAAGTTAAAATCAAAAAGAGAAATAGAATGTTAGAATTCTGTTAATCCAAAGTATTAAACTAAACAGGTTAGAGCCTTAAATTTCCCTATCTGCATCCCAGGCTTCCGGATAATCGGCCACGGCCTTGGCGAACATACTTCCCAAGGCACCGTTCACTACCCTATGATCATAGCTATGTGATAAATACATTTTACTCCTCACCCCTATAAAATCACCTTCCTCGGTTTCTATCACTGAGGGAATTTTTCGGATAGCTCCAAGAGCCATTATTCCCACTTGGGGTTGATTGATGATTGGCGTTCCAAAAACACTCCCAAAAGTACCTACATTGGTAACCGTATAGGTACCATCTTGAACCTCATCTGGTTTTAAGGCATTTTTTCTAGAGCGTTCCGCCAAGTCATTAACGACCCTTGCCATCCCCACCAAGTTCAATTGATCTGCATTTTTAATGACGGGTACAATTAAATTACCATCCGGGAGGGCTGCAGCCATTCCTATATTGATATTTTTCTTTTTTATAACATTGTCCCCGTCAACGGAAATGTTCATTAAGGGGTATTTTTTTAATGCCTTGGCAACGGCTTCCATAAAGATCGGCGTAAAGGTCAATTTTTCACCTTCTTGCTTTTCAAATGCGTCCTTCACCTTGTTTCTCCAATTTACGATATTGGTTACATCCACCTCAATGAAACTTTGAACATGGGCCGAAGTAGAAACACTCTCCGTCATGTGTTTGGCTATCAGCTTGCCCATTCTCGGACAAGGGTATGATTTCATCACCTGCCCCCACCCTAATTTGGGCCTCATCCTTTTCAGCACTTTTAGGGAACTGTATTGAATCCTCTTTTTTGCTTTGTAAAGGCTGAGGAACATCGGGTACTTTTTTGTTTTCGGTCGTAGCTGGTGTTCCATTGCTTCTTCCCTCAATATAGTCTAGGATATCATTTTTAGTGACCCTTCCTTCCTTACCGGTGCCGGATATGGCTTCCAGTTCGGCAAATGAAACGCCTTCTTCCCTAGCAATATTCTTGACCAATGGCGAGTAAAATCTTTCTGAGTTAGAATAATCCGGAACGGGACTACCTACAGTTTCCTGAGCCCTTACCACTGCTTCCTCCGCTACAACAGCCATTTCCTCATCACTGTTGGACTCCTCATCACTCTTCCCTTCATCCTTATTTGCGGCATCCCCTTGAATTTCAATGACCGCAACCACCTGACCTACTTTGACAATATCGTCAACATCAAATCTCTTCTCAATTAAAACTCCATCCACTTCACTCGGAACCTCACTATCTACTTTATCGGTAGCTATTTCAAATATAGCCTCATCCATTTCTACAGTGTCTCCTACTTCCTTCAACCAGGATGTTAATGTAGCCTCGGCAACACTCTCACCCATTCTTGGTAATTTCAATTCGAATTTTGACATATCAATAATCTAACGTCCTTTTTGAATGATTTTTTTGCAAAAATAATAAATTTAAAAGCCCTTTTCTGACTTTGCAATAACTTTACCTCTGATTAATTATTATTAAAACTTCCCTCGAAAGGTATCCTATTCAAAATACTACGGCCCAAGGTAACCTCATCCGCATATTCAAGTTCATCCCCTACCGCAATTCCTCTTGCTATTGTGGAAGTTTTAACCTGGGTCCCTTCAATTTGTTTAAAAATATAAAAATTGGTAGTATCCCCTTCCATCGTTGAACTTAAGGCAAGAATCAATTCATTAACCTCACCTTCCTTTACCTTTCGCACCAAAGAGGAAATTGTGAGATCTTGAGGTCCCATGCCTTCTATAGGCGATATTTTCCCTCCTAAAACATGATACAATCCTCTATATTGCCCCGTATTTTCAATGGCCATTACGTCTCTAATATCTTCCACCACACAAACCAAGGTTGCATCCCTTTTTGGGTTAGAACAGATTTCACAAAGTTCCGTATCTGATATATTATGGCACTTTTTACAAAATTGTACCGTATTTCTCAACTTCATTATGGCGTTGGACAAATCCTCGGTCCGGCGCTCGGGTTGTTTCAAAAGATGCAACACCAGTCTTAAGGCAGTACGCTTACCAATTCCTGGTAATTGAGCCATTTCATACACAGCATTTTCCAATAATTTGGAAGAAAAATCCATTGCGTTGAGTTTCGGTAAAATTACGTACTATTTTTACTTTTTGTACTTTGACGATAAATAAATTACCATGACCGCATCCCATATTCTACTCCTAATTGGCAGTTATTTTGCTGTTCTTTTATTGATTTCCTACTTCACGGGCAAGAATGATTCCAATGAGGATTTCTTTAAGGCGGGGAAGCAATCTCCATGGTATTTGGTCGCTTTTGGAATGGTGGGGGCTTCCTTATCCGGTGTTACATTTATATCCGTGCCCGGATGGGTAGATGCCTCGAAATTCAGTTATCTTCAGGTTGTTTTTGGTTATTTGGTGGGCTACTTTGTAACTGCTTATGTATTGCTTCCAATCTACTATAGGCAAAATGTTACATCGATTTATGAATACTTGGATAACCGGTTCGGTTTTGTGAGTTATAAGGTAGGGGCAGTGTCTTTTTTCGTATCACGGGTGTTAGGGGCTGCATTTCGTCTTTTTCTCGGTTGCCATTGTATTACAGCAATTTGTATTCGATGCCTGGAACGTTCCTTTTGAAATAACGGTGACCTTATCTATACTACTAATTTGGATCTATACTTTTAAAGGTGGCATTAAGACCATTGTTTGGACGGACACCCTCCGGACATTGTTCATGCTAATTTCGGTGGGTTTATCCATCTATTTTATACTCAACAAATTGGAGTGGAGTTTCGGTGATTTTCTAAAATCCGAAGAACTTTCCAATTATAGTCAGACTTTCTTTACTGATGACTTTTTTGCCAAAAACCACTTTGTGAAATCATTTTTAGGAGGAATGTTCGTCACCATTTGTATGACAGGTTTGGATCAGGACATGATGCAAAAAAACCTTACCTGCAGGAATTTAAAGGATGCGCAGAAAAATATGGTTTCCTTCAGTTTTGTGCTTGTGCTGGTCACCTTTGTCTTTATGTTATTGGGCGCATTATTATTTATTTATGCAGACCGTTACCAAATCGGCATACCTTTAATGGACGGACAACCTAAAACAGACCTTTTATTTCCGAAATTGCGCTGAACAGCGGTTTGGGAATGACGGTCGCCATTACTTTTATGCTCGGCCTTATAGCCGCTGCCTACAGCAGTGCGGATAGTGCCCTGACATCTTTAACGACTTCCTTTTGCGTCGACTTTTTGGGAATAGGCAAGAAAACGGAGCAAAAAGCGAGAAAAATTAGAAGACAAACACATGTGGGAATGAGTCTTCTACTCATTTTAGTAGTAATCACTTTTAAATATGTATTGGACAGAAATGTTATCGATGGACTTTTAACCGTTGCTTCCTATACCTACGGATCCCTTTTGGGCCTGTTCGCCTTTGGTATATTCACTAAACATCAAATCAAGGATGGCTTTACGTGGATTGTGGCACTGATTTCTGTTTTGATTATTGTAGGCCTAGCAAAAATTCCCACCGGATATCTTGGCGGTTACGAATTTGGGTATGAACTGTTACCCCTTAACGGACTAATAACTTTTATAGGTTTATGGCTTATAAGGAAAAAACCGGAAACTATTCCTACAAGCACATAAGGCTTTTTTCCTAGTACTGGCCGGTCGCCAAGAGCACTAAAGTACAGGCAACTTCTGCTTTTATACCATTAGCTTCAAGAAGCCCTTGAAAATCTGGATTTTCGGTACCAGGGTTGAATATGACCCTTTTTGGCGCCAAATCTATAATACTGTCATAATACTCTTCTTGCCTAACCGGATTAATATATAACGTTATAGTATGAATATTTTGGAATTGTTCTAAATTGGTTTTAACTTGCACTCCCCCGATTTCTCCAGCTCTTAATCCGTAAGCTTCGGTATCGATTCCGTTACCCATAAGCCGATGAATTACCAAATTACTGTAACGGTTTGGTTTTAAGGATGCACCAAAAACAAGAGTAGTTTTCATGTTTAATCAGGGTGTTAAAATTTTTAAGTTCTGTAACTATTTTCAGGATTAATAGTCTTTAAGGTGTTATAATAATTACAAGAAGGTTTATTTTTAATAAAATTAAAATATTTAAAAAGTTGATAGTGCTATATATTTATAGTTAATGGTTAGTGTTTAGTATAGCTTATCAGCATAGAAACCCGGGCAAATGTCCGGGTTTCGCTTTATTAAGCAATATGCTAGCGTTAATCTATAGTTAAAGGGTGCCAAACCTGTAACATAATGGTTATTTAAAAGTCTATTATAACAAGGATTAAGGTTTTGAGAAAAGGGAATTGGTTGGTTTTCCCTTTTTTAACTTTAACCTAATGGAAACCCGTGGCCGTGGCCACGGGTTTTTTATTTACCATCTGATGATAACACTGCCCCAAGTAAATCCACTACCAAATGCGGCTAGTACCACCAAATCACCGGAGTTTACCTTACCGGATTCCCACGCTTCTGTCAATGCAATGGGTATAGAGGCGGCGGTTGTATTACCGTAACTCATAATGTTGTTGAACACTTGGTCATCTTTTAGCCCGAATTTATTCTGTATGAATTGCGATATCCTAAGATTTGCCTGATGTGGAACCAATAAATCAATATCATTTGGCTGCAATCCATTTTTCCCTAGCCCTTCCATAATCACCTCGCTGAATCGAACTACCGCATTTTTAAACACAAATTGTCCGTTCATATAGGGAAAATATGATTCATCATTGGGGTCGTTATCGGCAATGATGTCGGATACCCATCTTTTCCCCATGCCAGGCGCTATTAAGGAGAGCTCCTCAGCATGTTGCCCTTCGGAATGTAAATGGGTGGAAAGAATACCCTCATCCTGACTTTCGGCCCGACTCAGAATAGCCGCACCTGCACCATCACCAAAAATCACTGAGACGGCCCTTCCTCGGGTAGTCATATCCAATCCGTATGAATGCAACTCGGAACCTATTACAAGTATGTTTTTGTACATGCCCGTTTTAATATATTGGTCCGCCACCGAAATGGCATACACAAAACCGGAACATTGGTTTCTAACATCCAAGGCCCCAACGGTTTTTATCCCTAAATCGCGCTGCACTAGTACACCTGGCCCAGGAAAGTAATAATCCGGACTGAGTGTGGCAAACACAATAAAATCGATATCATCCTTATCGATTCCAGCCCGTTCAATGGCAATCTTAGCGGCCTTTACTCCCATGGATGTGGTGGTATCCTCACCCTTTATGACATGTCTACGTTCCTTGATACCCGTTCTTTCTTGAATCCATGCATCATTGGTATCCATGATTTTGGAAAGGTCATCATTGGTTACCACGTTATCAGGTACATAATAGCCCAGTCCCGTAATTTTTGAATTGTACATATTGTGAATTTTAGCCGTATTTAGTGCCTATACAAGCAGTGCAATATAAGAACTATTCCTAATTTCACATTCATTTTAAAAGAAGGTTATTATGCTTGTAGATACTTTTGAAAGTGATTTACCTTTATTTCAGCGTTTAGGTCGTTCAAAAGATTGTATAGTCCAAAGAATGTCCTATTCATATATAAAAAGTGTTTGGAACCCCTATTTCCGTTCATCTTTCTAATTTGTTTATCAGAAGCATAGTGCTCACTTAGAGCAGCGATTTTATTCCAAAAATCGGTATCGCCAAAATCAAACTTCTCTTCATGAAAAGGAGAAGTAAAAAGGCTTAACATTTCATGAAAGAGCGATTTAAAGAATTTTATTTCCTTTTCCGTATCGGAAGGTGTGAGAATTTCCAATTCATATAACTTTTGAGTGAAAATAGCATCATTGGAAATATTTTCTTTTTTTGCCAATTCAAAGTAAGGATTATAAAAATCATCCGGTACTTCCTTAATACATCCAAAATCAATCACTACCAACTCGCCTTTAGAATTGACCAAAAAGTTTCCAGGATGTGGATCTGCATGTACCTTTCTAATCCCATGTATTTGATACATGTAAAAATCCCAAAGTGTTTGGCCCAATTTATTTCCGACTTCCTTTGAAAAGCTGGTTTTGGTAAACTCTCCAAGGTGTGTGCCCTTCATCCAATCCATGGTGATAATACGCTCGCTGGAAAGGGCTTCATAATAGTTAGGAAACCGTAAATTCTCAATATGGCTGCATTTCGAGGTAATTTCTTTACTCTGTTCAATTTCTAAAAGGTAATTGGTCTCCTCCAATAATTTATGCTCAACCTCCTTAAAATATTTGTCAGAGTCCTTTCCCTGAAGATTGAACATTCGTAGGGCAATCGGTTTAACCAGGGCCAAGTCACTGCTAATGCTTTCCGCCACACCCGGATATTGTATTTTCACAGCTAAGTCCATACCATCCTTGGTGGCACGGTGAACCTGACCTATACTGGCCGCATTTATAGATTCCCTTTCAAATGAATCAAAAATCTCTTCCGGATACTTATCGAGATATTTTTTAAAGGTTTTTCGCACCAAAGGCCCTGATAAGGGAGGAACGGAAAACTGGGAAAGGGAGAATTTTTCAACATAGGCATTCGGTAACAGGTTTTTCTCCATGCTCAACATTTGAGCTACCTTTAGTGCACTACCTTTTAGGCTTTTGAGTCCGTCGTAAATATCCCCCGCATTATCGTTATCAAGTTCATCCCTTGTCAAGTCTCGGATTTACTATTTTTTTGCCGTAATATTTGGCATAATTTCCTCCTATTTTCACCCCCGTTTTTATGAGTTTGCTGGCACGTTCAATTTTTCCGGTAGGTATTTTGTCTAATGTTTTCAAGTTCTATGAATTAGGGTGTTATGCGAACGTTTCCTTGTACAGGAATTTTCCAAAATCCACAATATTTTCCAAAGGAGTGTTGTCAAAGAGGTCAAATACGGTATTGACGGATTTCTCGATGGCCATATCCGTTTTTTCAAATCCCTGGGATTCATCGTTCATCCAAAATTTCAACAAAAACAGTAATTGCAACCAAGCTCCTTCCGAAAAAATGGAAGGATTATGTTTTGTGATTTTACTTGTTTTTTGTTCGTTTCCATCGGCAATCAACTCCTTTGCAAAATCTTTAAAGTATATTCTTAAACCTTTTAGTTGCTCCAAACTTTTAAGCTGGTTTCCACTTTGAGTTAGGGCAAATAGCACATAACTTCTGTTAAGGGTCAACATTTCAAAAAAAGTATAAAAAAAGGTCAATAACTTATCTCTATTCGTAAATGCGGCGTATTCCTTATTTTTGGTCATCAATGCCTGGGAATTAGTAAAAAAGGTATTCCGAGATACCTTTTTTCACAGAAAGTATGGAGGCAAAATATTTGTAAAAATCGGCTTCGGACATTTTATTTTCCTTACAAAACTTATAGACCGTCTTTGGTTCCTTTTCCTGTTCCAAAACATAATCCATGTACTTGGCAATCATTTCCTCTTTTGTTATACTCTTTTTCTTAGTGGCCATATTTTAAACTATTTAAGTTCTATGATTTACCTTCAAAAAATATCTGATTTAGACTAAAAAACGTGCCTTCAGAGGAAAGCACGTTTTCAAACAACCTAACCAATAAATAATCAAACGTGATTATGATTAAAACTTTTTCATAGCATTTTCTTTCCTAATCACAAGTAAAATTAAATAATGTTTAATCTTTATTAAAAAAAATTAAACAAAAATTTTGTTAAAGTTTGATTATCAGTAAGTGTGTCAGTTTGTCACTTTCAATAAGTCTCGGTATTTTTTTTGTCCAACGATGTTTGCAATAATTAAAAAAATCTAGGTAATGGCTACAGGTAAAATAAATGTTTCGGTAGACAATATTTTTCCACTTATAAAAAAGTTCTTGTATTCCGATCATGAAATTTTTCTACGTGAATTAATATCTAATGCAACCGATGCAACACTTAAATTAAAGCACTTAACCGCCATTGGCGAGGCAAAAGTAGAGTACGGCAACCCCTTGATCGAAGTAAAAATAGACAAAGAGGGTAAAAAGCTTCACGTCATCGACCAAGGTTTGGGAATGACGGAAGAAGAGGTCAAAAAGTATATCAATGAGGTTGCCTTTTCCGGGGCGGAGGAATTTTTGAACAAATATGAAGATTCTGCCAAAGATGCAGGTATCATTGGGCATTTTGGACTTGGCTTTTATTCCGCTTTTATGGTGGCCCATAAAGTGGAGATTATCACCAAAAGTTATAAGGAAGAGCCAGCAGTGCACTGGACCTGTGATGGTTCCCCTAACTTCACTATTGAGGAATCTAATAAAACGGAACGTGGTACTGAAATCATTCTTCACATTGCAGAGGATTCCACCGAGTTTTTGGAAGAGGGAAGAATACGGGAGTTGCTAAGAAAATACAACAAGTTTATGCCGGTTCCCATTAAGTTTGGAACCAAAACGGAAACACTTCCCAAACCAGAGGACGCCAAGGAAGAAGATCCGGCCCCAACCAAGGAAGTTGATAATATCATCAATAATCCAAATCCGGCTTGGACCAAGCAGCCTACGGATTTAAAAGACGAGGATTATAAGAGTTTTTATAGGGAACTGTATCCCATGCAGTTTGAGGAGCCACTGTTCCACATTCATTTGAACGTGGATTATCCTTTTAACTTAACGGGTATCCTATATTTCCCCAAGCTTACAAATGACTTGAATATTCAGAAAGATAAGATTCAGTTGTACCAAAACCAGGTATTCGTAACGGACAACGTAGAAGGCATCGTTCCCGAATTTTTGACAATGCTACGTGGTGTCATTGATTCCCCGGATATTCCTTTGAATGTCTCAAGGTCGTATTTACAGGCTGATGGGGCCGTTAAGAAAATTTCTTCTTACATAACCGGAAAAGTAGCGGATAAGCTGAATTCCCTTTTCAAGAATAACCGTGAGGATTTTGAAAAGAAGTGGAACGATATTAAAATCGTTATTGAGTACGGTATGTTGTCCGAGGATAAGTTCTTTGAAAAAGCGGACAAATTTGCATTGTATCCAACCGTTGATGGTGCCTATTATACTTTTGAGGAACTGCAAGAGAAAATAAAGGGCAACCAAACGGATAAGGATGACAAAATGGTCATTTTGTATGCATCGGATAAAGAAGCACAGCATAGCTATATTGAAACTGCAAAGGCCAAAGGATACGAGGTTTTATTGTTAGATTCACCTATAATTGGTCATCTGATGCAAAAATTGGAGACCACAAAAGAGAAAATTTCCTTTGCTAGGGTCGATGCGGATCATATCGACAAGTTGATTCAGAAAGAGGACACGCAAATCTCCAAATTATCCGACGAAGAGAAAGAAAAGCTAAAAGCTGATCTGGAAGCCGTTTTTGGAGAAAAAAGCAATTACACCGTGCAATTGGAAGCCATGGATAGCGATGCTTCCCCATTCGTGATTACGGAGCCGGAATTTCTACGACGAATGAAGGAGATGCAGCAAACCGGTGGAGGCGGTATGTTCGGTATGGGGAATATGCCGGAAATGTATAACCTCATCGTAAACACCAATCATGAATTGGTAAGCGAAATCCTGAATACAAAAACGGCCAAGAAAAAAGAACGATTGATCAATCAGTCTTTAGATTTGGCCAAGCTTTCCAAAGGTTTGTTGAAAGGAGCAGACTTAACGAACTTTATTAAGCGGAGTTACGAAATGGTAAAATAAGACCATTGTTTAAATAAAAAAGGGCCACAATGTGGCCCTTTTTTTATTCTTCATAAACAATTACCAATAAATAGGTCCTTTCCCCAAATATTTTTCCGCAATGGGTTGATAGTACTCCCTAACGTCTTCTAGGTCATATATTTTTTGACTTTTGGTATATAGATCATATTTGTTGAAATCCTTTATGATTTCCAAATATTCCTTATCCTTTTCATTGGTCAATTCCTTATAGCTTCCTCCAGAGTGCCAAGGATAAAAGGAGTGGTATCTGATCATGACCATAGCCTCATCGGGTAGTGAATTTTCCTTGTGATTATTTAATACCTGATACAGATACTCATCGTGTCCCCATGCCAATTCCAGATTGTCCAACCCACACCCTTCTTCATAAACACCTGTTGTTGTATTGTAGCGGTCATCTTTCATGTCCGGGTTTAAGGCATTGAATTCGGGATACACACAAGAAGATGGTAATTTACATCCAACCACAAAAACATCACCAACCATTCCCCATTGCTCCGCCTGACTTGTACCGTCGGCATCGCTGCCCCACATAAACATAATCTTTCCTAAATCGTGAATGAGTCCCGTAAGTTGCATCCAATCAGGTCTGTTGTCCGCCCTAATGGCTTCTGCACTCTGAATCAAGTGCTGCACATTGGGTAAATCCAAATCTGGATCGCTCACATCTATCAAACTATTTAAATGCCCCATTGCTTCCCGCAGATCCATCGGCTTGTCAAAAGTGAGGTATTTTTTATGCATGCGCTGTACATAATCGTATGTCCGGTTTTGACGCATCTTACGATAATGTTCCTTCACGGCTACGGACACATCTCGGCGCATCGTAATTCCTAAATGTTTTTTCTTCCATCTTTTACTCTAAACTATTTTAATATATACAAATTACTGAATTCTAGACATTTCCCAATAGAAAATAGATGATAACCGTAAAAAGTACCAGGAAAATGCTGAAAGGTTTTGCCAATTTCCATGGCTTTACATCTAATACATTGGCGTCTTGAATAGAAAACCGTGTTTTAGTTGGCCGATATAAAGACGCCAAATGCATTATCCCAATATTTAACACCAGCTCAATGCCCCAAATATGTACAAAATGCAAGTTCACCTCTAGTATGTAATACATGAGTACATAAAAGACTAGGCCAAAACAAAGCCCCACCTTTGCTCCAAATGCCGAAACCCTTGGAAACAGAAATCCCGCTATAATGACGCTGGCAATGGGTATAAAGAAAATGCCATTGAGCTGCTGCAGTAACTGATAAAGTCCATCCGGGGCATTCGCCACAAAGGGTGCAATACCAATGGCAAAAATAGCAAGCAATAACGAGGTCCATTTACCGATGGCGACCAACTTTTGGTCGCTGGAATCCTTGAAAATATATCGCTTATAAATCCCAAGACTAAAAACAGTGGCAGCACTGTTAAGCGCACTATTAAAGGTGCTTAAAATAGCGCCCATCATGACCGCCACAAAAAAACCGGTGAGCCAAAAAGGCATCACTTTTTTCACCAGCTCAGGATATACGCTATCCGGATTGTCATAAAAAGATTCCCCAAAATAATAGAATGCGATTAGCCCAGGCAATACAATGATGAGGGGAACCGGAATTTTCAAAAGCCCCGTATATAGCAATCCCTTTTGGGCTTCCTTTAAACTAACCGCCCCCAAAACCCTTTGTATAATGGATTGGTGCATGGTCCAAAAATAGATTTGGTTGACCATAAGACCTGTAAATAGCACCTCAAAAGGTAGAATGGCAGACCTTGCACCTTCCCCAACTCCGGATTCTTTGCTGATTACATTGAATTTTTCCGGGGCATTGTTAAACACCTCTCCCAGTCCATGGAACAAATTTCCATCCCCAATTGCCAAGAGCGCCAAAACAGGTACCAACAGACCGGCTACCAACAACCCAAAACCATTGATTGTATCCGTATAAGCTACCATCTTGAGTCCCCCAAAAATTGCATAGATGGCTCCAATGGTCCCGACTACTAAAATGGTTACCCGGATACCCTGGGACTTACTAATGTCCAAAAGGTTTGAGATATCAAAAATGGCTTCTATGTTAAGGGCTCCTGTATACAATACGATAGGCAGCAACGTTGCCACAAAGGAGATGATAAGAAGTAAGGCAACTATGGTTCCGGTAAGGCCGTCAAACCGTTTTTCCAAAAATTCGGGAATGGTCGTCAATCCCATTTTCAAATACCTAGGGGCAAAATATAGGGCCCCAATGACCAATGCCAATGCCGAAGTAACCTCCCAAGCAATGATAATGGCACCGTTTCTATAGGACGAACCATTCATACCTACCAAATGCTCTGTGGAAATATTCGTTAATAGCAAAGACCCTGCAATTACGATTCCCGTCAAGGAACGTCCTCCCAAAAAGTAACCGTACTTAGTATTTAGTTTATCCTTACGAAGTTGATAGGTCGCATAAAAAGCGACAAAACCGGTAAAGAGCAAAAACGATAGGAATATCATCGTTTTAAATGTAGTGATAAATTTTAAATCACTTTCGCTAGATTATTACCTTATGCTTGGAGAAATACTGTTTTAATAAAAGAATTTGGAACAAGATAAAAATGACAAAACCCGCCATCGCATAACTGGTAGTATTCCATTGAATGTCCTCCATTCGGAGATTAAAAAAATCAAGATTTCCAATGGTATTATATTTCATTGAAAAGAGCCAAAAGTCGGGATGTGGTTTTGCCATAAAGCCAATTGCCAAAATTCCAATTAAGAAAAGACCTAATACAAACCGAGACCACTTTGGGTATCAAAGGGGTATGGGCCACCTTTTTGCCCTCTATTTGGGCAATCTTCTGAAACAGTTTTTTATTAAAATCCGCAGATACCTCTTCAGGTATTAGTTCTTTCATCGCAGTCTTTAAGAATGCATCCAATTCCTTATCTTCTTGTTCCCTCATAATTATGAATTGTTTCCGGTTCCAATGAATTTCTTAAAATTGAGGCCAACTTTTTTCTCGCCCTATGCAGTTTTACTTTCACCGTATTTGTTTCAATATCCATTATATCTGAAATCTCGACTAGAGAAAGCTCCTCATAGTAAAACAGCGTTATTAAAACACTGTCCTCGTTCGCCAGTTTTTCAATCGCACTTTTAATAGTATTTCTTCTCTCCCTTATTTCTAGGTCGTTCCATATCTCTGTAGTTAAAGGAATGATTGATCTAATATCCTTATCAAATTCTTTTGTTTTCGGCAGCGACCTTCTTTTTTTTAAACAATCCAGTCCTTTTCTATAGGCTATTTTATATAACCACGTAGAAAATTTGCTATCGCCTTTGAATGAGGCCAAAGCACTATACACCTTCAAGAATGTATCTTGGGCCACCTCTTCGGCATCCTCCCTATTCCCCACCAATCTAAACGTCAAGGTAAAAACCATATGTTTATAATTATCCACTAGTTTTTCATAAGCGGACATATCGCCTTTTTGGGCAAGGGCTATTAATGGTTGGTCGCTTTGCTTGTTCATTTCTATACGTTGGACGAAATGTACTGGACTAAGGTTACAGTTTTAAAGAAAAATTAAAAAAGTTGTAACCTGAAGATTTTTATTGTCGTCATAGAAGTAAACAGTTTATTTATCAATTAAAAAACAAATCAATGGGAGGAGAAGTAATTATTTTCACGTTAATCTTTGGGGTTATTTTTGGTATAGCCTATTTATTCTTTTCAACAAGGAACAAGGAACGTATGGCACTTATAGAAAAAGGTGCGGACGCAAGTATTTTTGTAAAAGGCAGAAAAGAACCAACCGCACCATTTTGGAAAGTCCTAATCCTAAATCTCTCCTTATTACTCATAGGGATTGGTTGTGCTATCTTTTTGGCATCGATTATGGTGTATAGCTTAGGAGTCGAGGACAGTGTTGCCTATCCCGGAACCATATTCCTTATGGCCGGAATTGGACTATTATCTCGGTTTTTTCTTACCAAAAAGTTGGAAAAGGAGGTATAAAGACTGCTTTACAATTTAGTATAACCGCCAGTTTTCATCTCGGCGGTTTTTTTTATCTTCACATTATGAAGGTAATTTCCACCAATGTCTGCAACGAGCCTAAAACCTTTATTTGGAACGGCGCCGAAGAACAAACCGGTATTTTCAAATTTCCAACTTCGGAAAAATTATTCCTGACCAAAAGTGATGTTCGTAAGGACACTATCATTAATAGGGTAAACCATGGGGGCGAAAACAAGGCATGTTATCTGTTTTCCGCCGAACAGTATCCTTTTTGGAAGGAAAAATATCCCAAACTTGATTGGAATTGGGGCATGTTTGGAGAAAACCTTACCATAACAGGTTTAGATGAATCCAAGATAAGGGTAGGTTCTATTTATAAATTAGGAAATGCCTTGGTTCAGGTGTCGCAACCAAGGGAACCTTGTTATAAGCTGGGAATACGATTTGGTACCCAACAAATCCTAAAAGAATTCATCGATCAAAATCATCCTGGTACGTATGTGAAAATTACGGAGGAAGGGGAAGTCAGTGTTGGCGATGAACTCCAATTGATACAGCTTTCGGAGAATACCTTAACGGTACAGGAATTCTATCAGCTCATGTTTATGAAAGAAAAACCCAAGGAACTGCTTCATAGGTTTATGGAAAATCCTGCAGTACCCCAATATAAAAAAGACCGAATGCAAAAATTTCTTGAATGAACCTTCATTTTCCTTGGCACCTGTATTTAATGGCCGCACTGTATGTGTTTGCAGGTCTCATGCATTTTATAAAGCCCAAAATATACCTTAGGGTAATGCCCAACTATCTGCCCTATCCAAAATTTTTAGTACTTCTAAGTGGTGTTTTTGAAATTCTATTGGGTATTGCTCTCTGTTCACAGGAAACAAAAAATATAGCCATCTATGGTATCATTGCCATGTTGGTGGTCTTTCTATTGGTTCACTTTTATATGCTCAAGGGCGAAAAAGAATCCGCTGGTTTTCCTAAGTGGTTACTATTACTGCGTATTCCTATGCAATTTCTGCTCATGTATTGGGCCTATACTTACGTAAGCTTATAAAAACGTAAAGGGGACTCTCCAGTCCCCTTTCCTTGAAATTAACTTAAACCAACTTAATTAACAACAAATTCTTCACTGTACGTTTTAGTATCATCGGATACTACAACCATATAACTTCCGGAGTAAGCTCCTTCAAAATTGAAGGCTTTCTCAATGATCATCTTATCGGATACGGTTTCAGAGAATACCAATCTATAGTTTTGATCATACACTTTTAAGGATACCTCGGATTTATCCAAGTTCAAAAAGTTCATGAACACCCTGTCGGCCGTTTTTCTGAAGAATGGTTTAGCATCTACTTCAGCATCGATGATTTCAATGACACCATCATTTAAGGAAATAGTGTACATGTTACTTTTAAGACCACTTTCAGCGACCAAATAATAATATCCATCTACCAAGTCTTTCATGTTCAGTTTTTTACTGAAACGACCATTTGAAAGTTTTTCAAAATAGATGCTATTAGAATCCGAATCCAAAAGCTGGATGGTTACACTTTGGTCAGGTGCATCCAATGTCAATAAGACACTTTTGGATTTACCTAAGGTAACAACGTCCAATTTAGGCTCTCTTGCCATGCCCGCTACTGTAGCGAACATAAAGGCAACTACGGTTGTGATTTTTACAATTGTTTTCATAATAAATTACTTTAAAGGATTAATTAATAATTTACGTTACAAACATACGTCTGATATCCAGCCTCCACTACAGCTTATTTTTCCAATTTATGTGCTATTTTACCAGTCTTAACATCACTTTAAGATAGTAATGTTAATATTCCACATATTTAGGTTAATTTTGCAAAGTGACCTCCAAAAAAGGTTGCCTAACTTTACATTAGCAAACCCATAGAGATGATTGCACAAAAACCTACATTTGAGGCCATTGAACCAGATTTTGGACATTCTTTTACCTATCAAAAGTTTGATGAGCACAGGGTTAATAGAAATAACGTGTGGCACTACCACCCGAACTGGAACTGGTCTATGTAAATGGTGGTTCCGGCAAACGCCAAATAGGTAGTCATGTTTCCTATTATACAGATGGTGACCTTATATTAATAGGAAGTAACCTGCCCCATTGCGGATTCACCGATGCCCTTACGGGTAATACTAGTGAAACGGTAATACAGATGAAACTGGACTTTTTGGGAACCGACTTTTTCACTATTCCCGAAATGAAGAAAATCAAAAAGCTTTTTGAAATTGCCAGTGGCGGTATTGCCTTTTTTGGCAAGACCAAAAGAAAAATTGGTGAAAAAATGGAAGTACTGGAATATCAGACCGATTTCCAACGTCTCCTAAGCATTTTAAACATTTTGAATGAATTAGGCGGTTCGCAAGAAATGAAGCTCTTAAATGCCACTGGGTTTTCCCTCGCCACGGATATTAAGGACAATGACCGAATCAATATTGTTTTCAACCATGTGAAAAACAATTTTAAGGAAGAAATAACCTTAGAAGAGATTTCCTCTATGGTGAGTATGACCATTCCATCATTTTGTAGATATTTCAAAAAGCTAACTAACAAAACTTTTGTACAGTTTGTGAACGAATATAGGTTGGTACATGCCTCCAAATTATTGGCCGAAAAACCCATGAGTATTACGGAGGTCTGTTTTGAATGTGGTTTTAACAACTTTTCTCACTTCAATAAGTCGTTCAAGGCCTTTACGGGTCAAAATCCTAGTGAATATAGAAATGAGCTGAAAGCCGTATTGGTCTAATGCAGGAAAAAAAGAATTTCACACAATTGGATTTGCCAGATTGTGACATACAATATTACCCTAATTTTTTTCCAAGTGAGGTTGCCGATACCTTTTTTCAAAAGTTACGGATCGAAACCCCCTGGCAACAGGATGACATCAAAGTTTTCGGAAAAGTGTATGCCCAGCCCAGGCTTACCGCATTGTATGCCAATAATGACAGGCCTTACGCCTATTCCAACATTATTATGACACCTCATCCGTTTAGCAAGATATTATTGGAAATAAAATCGGAAATTGAAAAACACGTCTCACAACAATTTACCACCTGTTTACTGAATCTGTACAGGGATGGCAAGGATAGCAATGGTTGGCATGCCGATAATGAGAAGGAACTAGGTAAAGACCCTGTCATCGCCTCTGTGAGTTTGGGGGCCGAACGTATGTTCCACCTAAAACACAATACTAAGTCATTTGCAAAGCACAAAATGATCCTGGAACACGGAAGTTTATTATTGATGCAGGGGGAAACCCAACATACTTGGAAGCATCAAATACCAAAAACGGCAAAACCGGTTGGGGAACGGATCAATCTCACATTTAGGATAATTAAATAAAGATGACTTAGACAATTTATAGAAAACTTTTAAATCGATTTTAGCCCTTGTCAAACTTAAATAAAAAAAAAATCGGTTGTGGGAACCGATTTTTTATGCCTTTTGTAGACCGACCATCTTTAATACCAGGGCACACCAATATTAATCTGCTTGTCGGGCCCTACGCTAGCCTCTAATTTTCAAATGTCATGCCAAACTTCTTTTATCAAAGGCTTTGTATATTTGTAATGCTATGACAAAAGAATTTACAGAAAGGGAATTGGACCGTATTATTGAAATGGCCTGGGAGGATAGAACTCCTTTTGAGGCTATTACTTTTCAGTTCGGTATCAGCGAACAGGAAACTATTGAAATCATGCGTAAGCAAATGAAGCCAAGCAGTTTTCGCATGTGGAGAAAAAGGGTTCAGGGTAGGGCCACCAAACACAGAAAATTACGAGAAAATGTATCAGGACGGTTTAAATGTTCCCGACAAAAAAATATAAGTGGAAACAAAATTTCCAAACGGTAATTCAAGTTTATTTGAAAATATCATTTAACATGGCTGCCAATCGGATTCCACCTTTCAACAATTGATTTTCAACCGTATTCCACCATCGATAGCTATATTGATACCCCAACTTCTCTCCTACTTCAACAGAATCATAGACTTCATTCGTAATTTCTTGGGTTTCCTCTATCCATACATAGATATCGCCTTTTTGAATTTGTTTTACCTCTTGTTTGGAGATTTTTGGAAGGGAGTTTGAAAGTTCCGTAAAACTCATACCATAATCATCGATCATATTGGAGTCCCATACTCGGTGAAGGTTACTCCCTCTCCCAAACCACTGTAATTGGATGTCATTTCCTCCTTTGTCTTCCAGGCGACCGATATGCATAGGCTGATGCAAATCCCCAATAAGGTGAACCAAAAACTTTAAATAAAAAGCTTTATCCTCCTTGGAACTTACTTCTGAGGTAATGATTTCTATGCATTTGTTGATTCCTATTACCAAATCCCCATATTCACTGGGTTCCACGTCCTTGTAATCCTTATCAGCGGGGAAATTGACATAATGCCAAGCACTGAATTCGCTATATTTCCTATCGGCCTTAATTTCATCTCCAAAATTGGAAACCGCTGCCAAACTTTGGCCATCCAGTAATTGTTCAATGGCCTTTCTTGCTTTTCTAGTTAGGTAGTCCTGAGCTACATCCCCAATGACCCGATGGCCTGTTTTGGATCAGATTTCATCATTGGCAAACGAGCATTGAACTATTACCGAGAAAAATTAGTGTGAGTTTCTTCATGAATATGGTTTTGGACAAAAATAGGACTTCATCTTTTAAGGTATTGTTAAAACTCAGGTCAGCTAAAATATTAATAAGAACTTGCAACCATGAAACCCTCATGGAGGGATTTGGTAGGGCAAACTAAATACCGATATAAAAGGAAATGGTTAATACCAATCCATTAACCTAATTTTAAACTTGTGAAGAAGTTAAAAGACCTATTACTGAGAATAAAACCTCCTATCCTAAGGTACCTACTTTTGGGAATAGTAGGCCTTGCTTTTATTTTCCTACTCTTTTTAGGCAGCATATATGCAGGGGTATGGGGAAAGATACCAAGTAAAAAAGATCTTTCTAATTTTCAGTATCAAGTGGCATCGGAAGTATTCACTTCGGATAGTGTCCTTATCGGAAAATATTACTTAAATGACAGACAGCCCATCACCTTTGAAGAGTTTCCGAACATCTTCTACAAGCTTTGATTTCTATCGAGGATGAACGATTCTACGAACATTCCGGCGTGGACTATCCCAGTCTTCTTAGAGTAGGTCTAAAGACCATACTTATGGGAGATGAATCATCGGGTGGTGGAAGCACCATTAGCCAGCAATTGGCAAAAAATCTATACCCCGTAAAAGATAGGAAGCCAACTAATATCGTAATCGATAAAATCAAGGAAATGTTTATCGCTGGCAGACTTGAAGATATTTACGATAAAAACCAAATACTCACTCATTACCTTAATACAGTTTCCTTTGGTGATAACACCTTTGGGATTGAAAGTGCCTCTTTGAAATTCTTTAATACTAGAACTAAAGATCTTTCTGTGGAAGAGGCGGCAACATTGGTGGGTATGTTGAAGGCGACCTATGGCTACAACCCAAGGATATTTCCGAAAAGAGTAAGGCAAGAAGAAATCCGGTGTTGTATACTATGGAGAATAATGGATTCCTATCCACAACCGAATCCGACTCACTTCAAAAATCCGAGCTCGATCTTGATTATAGGGATTATGATTATAGTTCGGGACTCGCCCCATATTTTAGGGAGGAAGTGCGTAAGCAATTACTGGAATGGACAAAAAAACAAAATGAGCAGGGCCAGGCATACAATATTTATACTTCGCGCCTCAAGGTTTACACTACCTTGAATTATAAAATGCAACAACTGGCGGAGCAAAGCATGGTGGAGCACATGAGTAGATTACAAAAAGACTTTGAAAAAAGCTATGGAAAAAATGCCCCATGGATTGTAAACAAAAAATTGATCAAAACGATAGCTAGAAGAAGTCCGGCGTATCAAAACCTTAAAAAACAGGGATTATCCGACGATGAAGTATTTGATAGTCTAAGTCGTACCAAAAGAAAAATGGTACTAAAGAATTGGGAAGAAGATACGGAAAAGGAGGTAAGTATTCTTGATAGCATTCAACACTATATGAAGTTTTTGAACACCGGCTCCATTTCCATGAATCCAAAAACAGGTGAAGTATTGACCTGGATTGGTGGCGTCGACTTTAAGCAATTCAAGTATGACCATATTTCCCAAAGCAAACGCCAAGTAGGTTCTACGTTTAAGCCAATCGTTTACACCGCAGCTTTAGAACAGGGAATTGAACCCTGTACCTATTTTTCAGCCGAGGAAGTTGCATATGAAAATTTGGAAGGCTGGTCACCGAGCAATTCAGGGGACAAGGATGAGGCCTACCTCAATTATTCCATGGAAGAAGGACTTAGTAAATCCGTTAATACGATAGCGGTGAAGGTTATGGAAAAAACAGGTATTGATAACGTGCTTGCTCAAGCAAATAATATGGGAATCGAAGAAAAACTACCGAGGGAACCCTCGATTGCCCTAGGTACCGGTGAAATAAAATTGATCGAATTGGCAAAGGCGTATACTAGCTATTTAAACGACGGTAGGTCTGTTGAACCATTTTTGATAAAAGGTATTACCGCCCGTAATGACTCCCTATTGGCAAAATTCGAAACCAAAAAGAGTGAAAATGCCGCGTTCTCTACGGAAAATGGACAGATTATGCTGGAAATGATGACATCGACCATAAATTCAGGGACAGCCTCTCGAATCCGTTCCACCTATAAACTATCTAACGATATAGCCGGGAAGACTGGAACTACCCAAAATAACAAGGATGCTTGGTTTGTGGCACTTTCCCCTAATTTACTTCATGTTACGTGGGTCGGGTTGGACAATCATGAAATCGGATTCAAAAATACCACCATTGGTCAAGGAGCGAACGCGGCCTTGCCCATGTATGCGCTATTCTTACAGAAACTGAACAAGGAAAAAGGGTTCAACTATATTACCCAAGCAAAATTTCCACCTCCCAGTGACTATGTTCAAGAAATTCGGATTGCGAGCCTGTAAAACGTGATGGGTTCTTTAAAAGGCTTTTCAAAAACCCAAATAAGAAAAAGACCCGGAAATTTAGAAGTCAAGATTAACTTTTAACACCACTAGCTAGTTTTAATTTTTTTTGATATATTTATGATATCATTTTAATATCATATACCATGTCAAACGAAAAAAACTATAGCCCCATCAACGGCTACGTAATGATTGCAGTTGTCTTAGGGCTTTTAATCGGGGGCGTTGCCCTATTGAGAATTTACTTGGGTATCCTTTTAATCCTTTTGGGAATTATCTGTATAGCCGGATTTGTGTTGGTAAACCCTAATAGTTCTAGGGTTTTATTGCTATTTGGTAAATATGTAGGTACCATAAAAAATAATGGCTTCTTTTGGGTGAACCCACTTTATTCGAAAAGGAAAATATCCTTGCGAGCAAGCAATTTTGATAGTGAGCGGTTAAAGGTAAATGACAAGCTGGGAAATCCGGTAATGATAAGCACCATTTTGGTATGGAGGGTTACCAATACTTACAAGGCAGCTTTTGATGTGGACGATTATCAAAACTTTGTACGAGTACAAACCGATGCCGCAGTGAGAAAATTGGCCAGTATGTATCCTTATGATAACTTTGCCGATGAAGGTTTGGATGAAGATATCACTCTAAGGTCCAGTGTCAACGAAGTGAGCGAGGCCTTGGAAACAGAGGTACAAGAACGTTTGGCCATGGCGGGAATTGAGGTATTGGAAGCCCGAATCGGTTACTTGGCCTACGCACAGGAAATAGCCAATGCCATGCTAAAAAGACAACAGGCCACGGCCATTGTGGCGGCAAGGCATAAAATTGTCGAAGGTGCCGTAAGTATGGTGGAAATGGCCTTGGAAGAGTTGAGCAAAAAAGAATTGGTGGATTTGGATGAGGAGCGCAAAGCGGCGATGGTAAGTAATCTTATGGTAGTACTATGTTCTGACAAGGATGCATCTCCCATAGTGAATGCGGGTACTTTAAATCACTAACATGCGCTTTTTTAAGGAAACTCAACGGTTCGATCAATGGTGGTTTCACCTCATCAACATCCTTGTTTTAGGAGTAATGATATACCCAACCTATCAGGCGTTTCGCTCAAATAATTTGGAAGCAACGGAAATATATGTCCTTATTTTGGCCTTCATTTTGGTATTGTTGCTTCTAGGACTAGTCTACAGTATTAAACTTAGAACGCAAATTGATGAAAAGGGTATTCATTATGGATTTTTTCCATTTCATAGGAAAAACAGAATCGTGCCTTGGTCAAATATTGAACATTGCTACGTTAGAACCTACAACCCGATTACTGAATACGGCGGATGGGGTTACAGGGGAATACGAAGAAACAGCAAAGCCTTTAATATCAAGGGTAATCAAGGCATACAGATAGTTTTTAAAACTGGAGGAAAACTTTTGATAGGTACCCAAAAAACCGCTGAAGCGGGACAAATCATAAACAGATATTTTAAACAGGATGAGGGAATATAAGGTAATAGGTTGGATCATAGACCTCATCAATAACAATTAGTATTTGACAATGCTATGATTCATGGATTGGAGATACAAATATGAGTAAGAAAAAAGCGTTTGCATTACGGGTCAGTGAGGATATGCTGAAGGCCATTGAAAAGTGGGCAGCGGATGAATTCCGTAGTACCAATGGCCGGATTGAATGGATGTTGATGAAATGTCTAAAAGAGGCCAAGCGCGAACCTAAGAAAAAACAGGAGTAATCTTTTAGGCTTTTTTTAACGCAACTATGCATTAACTTTACGCTCCAAAGTTTCCAATCCAAAATGACCAAATTTACCTGTACAGCAGTACTGTTGCTTTCATGTTTTGCTCTCATATCCCAAAATCCTGAGAAATCCTTCACGGTAAAACACACATCGGAAAAAATACAATTGGACGGAATTTTGGACGACCCCGCTTGGTCTTTTTCGCAAAGTGCCGGCGAATTTCAACAGTATTTTCCATCTGATAAAGTGCCAGCACAGTATCAAACCGATATTCGCATGCTTACCGACGGAACAACCCTCTTTATAGGAATTACAGCCTATTCCCCAGGTATGGATTACGTGATTCCTTCCCTGGAAAGAGACTTTAGGGCTGGGGGTAACGACAATATCAGTTTGGTTTTTGACACTTTTAACGATGGTACCAATGCATTTCTTTTTGGTATAAACCCTTATGGAGTGCGCAGAGAAGCACTCATTGCTGGGGGTGGGCAGGATTTAAGTGGTTTTACCACCTCCTGGGATGTAAAATGGAAAGCAGAGACCAAAATCTATGACAATTACTATACGGCGGAAATAGCCATTCCTTTGACTTCATTTAAGTTTGCCGAAGGTGAAACCAAATGGCGATTCCAAAGCTATCGGTTCGATATGCAATCTAACGAACGCAGTAATTGGTTTTTAATACCCCAAAACCAAAGTGTGATCAATTTGGCATTTATGGGAGACATGCATTTTGAAAGGCCTTTGGGAAAATCAAGAACTCCTGTAGCTTTAATTCCATATATAAACGCCATTTCTGATAAGGATTTTACAACAGATGAACGCAATACAAAGTTAAAAGTTGGAGGGGATGCGAAAATATCCATTGGCAACGGCATGAACTTGGATGTCACCATAAACCCCGATTTTTCAAATGTTGAAGTGGATGCCATTATCACCAACCTTACCAGATTTGAAGTTTCTTTACCGGAAAGGAGGCAATTCTTTATTGACAACAATGACCTCTTTGGAAGTTTTGGAAGTATCAGACATTCCAATGCCTTCTTTTCCGGACGTATTGGTATTGCTACGGATAGACTTGGAAACTCTGTACAAAATGATATTCTAGGCGGTGTACGGCTTAGTGGAAAATTGAACAAAAACCTTCGGTTGGGCTTTTTGGACATTCAAACCGCAAAAAACGAGGACCAAGAAGTAGCCTCCAATAATAATTTAATGTTTGCCTTACAGCAAAAAGTGTTTTCCCGCTCCAATATTGGCATGTTCTTCATAAATAGACAAGCCTTTGGAAACGAACCTTACTTAACACCGGAGGAAGAGTATAATAGGGTACTGGGAATAGATTATAATCTTGCCAGTGAGGACAACACTTGGAATGGTAAGTATTATCTCCATAAGTCCTATCAACCTGGAGACAATGAAGGAAATCTGTCGGCCGGAGCCTTACTGAGCTACAATTCCAGGTATTGGAATTCATTTCTAGATTTGGCCTATATAGACAATGATTTCCAATCTGACCTTGGTTTTATCCCAAGAACGGATATCGCTAAAGCTGTTGGCTCGGTAGAGCGTCTTTTTTGGCCGAGAAAGGGTGCTATCAATAATCACGGTCTTCAGGTATTTGGAATATTCAATTGGAGACCTTCCTTGGATTATCAATTAGCAGATTATGATATTCGAGGTCAATACAATTTTGTGCTTAAGGACTTTACGGAGTTTGGGGCTGAATATTCCTCTAGTTATATCTATCTATTTGACCCCTTTGACCCCACCGGGACAGATGGAGCCGTACAACTACCCGGAAACCAAGAATATAGATTTGGCACTTTTACGTTGGGATATCAATCAAATAGGGCCAATGTTTTTGCATTTGAAGGCGAAACTTCTATAGGCAATTTCTTTAACGGGCAGCGTTTTTCCATTGGTGGGGAGGCTACCCTTAGACTACAACCAAAAGTGCGCATAAGCCTAAATGTGAATTATGATAAAATCAGTTTACCTGACCCCTACCCCAGTGCAGATCTTTGGTTGGTAAGCCCTCGTTTTGGATTTACTTTTAGCAAGTCCGTTTTTTGGACCACACTCCTCCAGTACAGCAATCAGAGGGATAACCTAGGAATCAATTCCCGGTTACAATGGCGATTTGCGCCTCTGTCCGACTTGTTTATAGTTTACAACGACAATTATTCCGTAAATATCTTTGAACCAAAATATCGTTCCATAAACTTAAAGCTCACCTATTGGTTAAACATATAATGGATTATACTTAAGTATTTGTAACATCCGATTAAAAACTAAAGAATGTCGTTTAATTCTACCAAAAAAACAACTCTTAGCTTTCTTTCATTTATCATTTCGTTTTGCGCGTTTGCCCAAGAACAGACCAAACAAATCAATGTCAAGTTCATTACCGAGGAAATCACTCCGGATGGCTTGTTGGACGAACCCATTTGGGCAATTGCCGGTATGGCTGAAGATTTTTGGGAGTATTTTCCCTTGGATTCAGTTCAGGCCAAAAAGCAATCCCAAATTAAAATTCTATACGACGAAAAGAACTTATATATTGGAATAAAAGCATATTCAAGTGGAAAAAACTACGCAACTCAATCACTGCAACGTGATTTTAGAGGAAGCGGAAGTGATAGCTTTACGCTTGTTTTTGATACCTTCAACGATGGCACTAACGCTTTTTCATTTGGTATTAATCCCTATGGTGTACGCCGTGAAGGCCTCATTGCAAATGGAGGTGCCGACCAAAGTGACTTTAATCTATCCTGGGACGTAAAATGGAAAGGTAATGCTAAAATTCATGATGATTACTTTACTGCGGAAATGGTCATTCCCCTCACCTCTTTAAAGTTTGAAGAAGGCGCTACCAAATGGCGGTTCAATTCCTATCGTATCGAAACACAATCCAACGAACGCAGTACTTGGATCAGAATACCTCAAAATCAACTTATCTATAATCTTGCCTTTATGGGCGAACTCCTTTTTGAGAAACCTCTTGGCAAGTCTAGAACGCCTTTCGCTATAATACCCTATGTAAATGGTATTAGCGCCAAGGACTTTGATAATGGTGAAAACCTGGATAATTTTAAAGTTGGTGCAGATGCCAAAGTTTCTATTGGGAATAGCTTAAATCCGGATCTTACAATAAATCCGGACTTTTCGACCGTAGAAGTGGATAATTTTATCACCAATCTCACGCGCTTCGAAATTGCACTGCCGGAGCGTCGTCAATTTTTCATAGACAACAATGATCTTTTTGCGAGTTTTGGAAACGGTTTTGACTTTAGTCCTTTTTTCTCAAGACGTATTGGTATCGCGAGGGACACCGTTGGGAATACCATAGAAAATAATATTCTTGGTGGCGTACGGCTTAGTGGAAAGCTGACCAACGATTTGAGGGTTGGGGTATTGAATATTCAGACCGCGGAAGATTTAGATAATAGAATTCCATCAAATAATAACACGATGTTGGCATTGCAGCAGCGTGTTTTCTCACGATCCAACATAGGTGTTTTTTTTATAAATAAGGAGTCTTTCAAGGATTATGATTTTGTAGAAAGGGAAGACGAATACAATCGAGTTTTAGGTGTTGACTATAACTTGGCCTCTAAGGATAACACATGGAATGGATCGTTCATAACCCATAAATCCTTTCAACCGGATGATAATGTGGGGAACTTTGCCTCTAGTGCCCTAATTCGATATAATACAAGAAAATTAAATGTATTCGCCAAAGGTACTTTTATTGATGAGGACTTTCGTTCGGATTTAGGCTTTGTGCGAAGAACCGATCTGTTTAAGACGCTCTTTAGCCTGGAACGGGTATTCGGCCAAGAAAAGGAATTGTCCAGAACCATACGCTTCGGTCATTTACAAATATACGATGGAGCCCTAGCATGGATTTTAAAAATACAGATTATGATCTTCAATACAGTTATGAAATTCAATTCAATAATCAATCACAGGCACGAGTAGAGTACACGAATACTTTCACGTTCTTGTTCGATTCTTTTGATCCGACACGGACCGAGGGTGCTATACCTCTCCCAGCTAACAAAAATTATCATTATAATAGTGTTCAGGCAGGATTTCAATCCGATCAGCGAAAACTTTTTTCATATGCCATCCAGTCCACTGTGGGACGCTTTTTTAATGGAAATCGATTTTCAATGGAAGGTTCTATGGCCATGAGGTTTCAACCTAAAGCATCGATTTCCCTCCAATTTAATTATGATCAAATAGATTTACCCGAACCCTATTCAAGTGCCAATATCTCGGTTAATAAGCCCACGGATGGACCTTACCTTTAGCAAATCCATTTTTTGGTCACTTTGATTCAATACAGTAATCAGCGGGATAACTTGGGCATTAATTCTAGATTGCAGTGGCGATTTGCACCGCTCTCCGATTTGTTTATAGTGTATAATGATAATTATGCCGTAAGCCAATTCGAGCCAAAATATAGATCCATAAATTTAAAGCTATCTTATTGGTTAAATATTTAGTATGAAGTTCAAGTTACTATGCTCTGATCTGGATGGAACTTTATTGTCGACCAAAAGTGATGTATCAAAATACACCATTTCACAGATTGGCAGAATAAAACAAGCTGCTCGAATCATTTTGGTTTCTGCCGGAATGCCCAATGGTATGTATTATATACAGAGGGATTTGGGAATTTTAGACCAACCAATAATTAGTTATAACGGCGCATTGGTATTGGATGGTGCCAAGGAACTGCTTTCCGTAACCATTCCTTTAAATGTGGTAAAGGAAATCCATGAAGTTTGTGAAGAGCACAGTACCGATTTAGGCCTATATGCTTATAACGAATGGCATGTACCCAAAACATCGGAAAGGGTCGAAAAGGAAATAAAATACACCAAGACCAACCCGGTATTTCAGCCAACCTTAAACACTCTAGAGCAATGGGCAACCAAAAAAAGTGGAATACATAAAATAATGCTCATGGGTACCAAATCTACCGCGGATGCTTTAATGCCGATACTTCAGGAAAAATTCGAGAATGAGATTAATTTGTACCGATCCAATGATACCCTCATAGAAATCGCACCAAAATCGGTATCAAAACTAACAGCTATACAAAAACTATTGCATTCTGGTGAATTACTACAGGATGTCATAGCATTTGGTGACAATTACAATGATATTGAAATGTTGACCCATGTTGGTTGGGGTGTCGCGGTCTCCAATGGAAGGGAGGAAGTGAAACAAATTGCCAATTTTATTACTTCCAGTAATACTGAGAACGGAGTTGCCCAATACATTGAACAACATCTACTTATTTAAGTATATTTGGTTCCCAAGGAAAATTCTTCATTATGGACAACCCTGTCGATCAACCTTTGATTGTTAATGATACCGTTGTATTTGGCCTTTTGGCACTAGCCCTTGGCTTTATATTTTATACCTCCAATCTAAAAACTGGTTTACGGCAAAAATTCTATTCAATTGTACCTGCAGTGCTTATGTGTTATTTGATACCTGCGCTTATGGCAAGTGCCGGTTTGATATCGGATGATACTTCAGGCCTTTACTTTATGGCCAGTAGGTATTTGTTACCAGCAGCGCTGGTTTTGATGACACTGAGTATTGACCTTAAGGCAATCAGTAATTTGGGTTCGAAAGCAATCATCATGTTTTTAACGGGTAGTTTTGGTATTATCATCGGGGATTCACTGGCCATACTTTTGGTGTCCATATTTTCTCCAGAAACAGTTGGCGGTAACGATTTTGATGCGGTTTGGAGAGGACTGGCTACCATCGCCGGAAGTTGGATCGGTGGCGGGGCCAATCAGGCGGCCATGCTCGAAATTTTTAAATACAACCCAGAGAAATATGGGGGAATGGTACTTATCGATATCGTTGTTGCTAATATTTGGATGGCCGTGATACTATTGGGCGTGGGCAAAACGAAAAGAATCGATAAATGGTTAAAGGCCGATACCTCTGCCATTGAAACCTTAAAAGTAAAGGTAACCGAGTTTACGGAGAAAATTACCCGGGTGCCAACGCTCCAAGATTATATGATCATGCTTTGTTTGGCCTTCACAGCCGTAGGAATTTCCCACTTTTTTGGAGATCATATCAGCGAATTCCTAATATCAAATTTTGAAGCCGTCAGTGACAAGAAAAGTTTTCTTTCCTTTTTGGGGTCTCGGTTTCTTTTGGATGGTGGTACTATCTACTTGTGCGGGTATAGCTATGTCATTCACAAAGGCGAAGAATTATGAGGGTGCCGGGGCAAGTAAAATTGGTGGAATGTTCATTTATATTCGGTGGCTACCATTGGTATGAAAATGGACTTGGGCAAGGTTTTGGAGAATCCAGGTCTTATTGCCATTGGTTTTGTTTGGATCAGCGTACATGCATTGCTACTCATTCTAGTAGCCAAAATCATTAAGGCGCCATATTTCTTTTTGGCCGTGGGTAGCCAAGCCAATGTGGGCGGTGCCGCTTCCGCGCCGGTAGTCGCAGCAGAATTTCATCCCTCCTTGACTTCGGTAGGTGTTCTATTGGCCGTATTGGGGTATGTTGTAGGTACTGCAGGTGCCTTGCTATGTGCTTACTTAATGGAAGTAGCCTCCAGCTTATAGTATTTAATTTTTCAATTGCATTTTCTTTAAAAATTTAATGATATTTGCCCCCTGAATGAAATGAGTTAATAAACAATTGCAGCTGTTGTCCTATTTCCAATTGACTGCGATTTACACATTAGTTCCTCGAAATAAAAAAAGTTTTAAGAATTTGATCTATGAAAAAAGTTGTTGTTATCCTGTCTATACTTTTTATGGTTTCTTGCGGAAGCGATAAGGAAGATAACCTAATCGTAAATGGAAAGGTTAGAGGGTTAAAAAAAGGAACACTCTATTTACAGCATTTGACAGATACCACTTTGGTCTCGGTGGACTCCCTAGAAATTGATGGCGACGGCACGTTTAGTTTATCGACTTTCCTGGAAAGCCCGAAATATATTATCTGTATTTAAATAAAAAGGACAATAACGACATCAATGACCGAATTACTTTTTTTGCTGAACCAGGTACCATCACTATTAATTCAGACTGGAATACCTTTGATACCACGGCGGAAATTACAGGTTCACCTTCCCAGGTAATGCTAGAGGAATATCAAAAAGCATTGTCCAATATTAATTTAAGGAATATGGAGATTATGCTAAAGGCCTCACAATCCGAAGAACCTTTGGACCAAGCCGCAATAGACTCTTTGGAACAGGTAAGTGTAAAGAATACAAAGAGAGGGTATGCCTATTCCATTAATTTTGCCCTGAACAACAAGGATTCGTACATTGCCCCTTATATCGCAACTAAGGAAATTCCAGATGCCAATATAAAATATCCGGATTCTATATATAATGTTCTTTCTCCGTGATGTAGCCAATTCCAAGTATGGAAAGGAACTGAAAAAACTGTTGGAGAACAAGCAATAAAAAAAGCATCCGAAAAGGATGCTTTTTGCTTTATGGTGAAAGCTATTGCTAAGCCATACTATTTAATTTATCCACCAATTGATTGGCCTTGGTTTCCAATTCGATCCTTATCCCATTAAAATGGGCCTTTTTGTTTTCAATATCATCTTGATTAACCTTGGCAATCAGCTCATCAAAAGTTTCAATAGCACCATCTATTATAGCTGTTCCCTCTTTTGATGGACCAACTCCATTCGCTTCTTCAACTATGTAGACACCTTCAATAATATCACCAAGGACATTATTTATATCTTTTTTCAAATTTTTAATACTTGCCATTTGTTTTAAATTTTGAACAAAAGTACAATTTAACCTTAGAATATTTGCAAAAGTTTAAATAGTAACTTCCAGTAATTTAACCCCTGTAGTTTTTATAGCTATCTCCTCAGTGATTGCCGGCAAAAGCGTAGTTTCTCCTTTTTCTAAACTTACTTTACCAAATTCGTTTTCAATTAGTGCCTCCCCATCCACACACATATAAATAGTAAAGGAATCTCGATTTTTAGTTTCAAACTTGAGGTCTTTGTCTAAATCCAAGAAGTTGGTTTTAAAATAAGGGCAGTCCACCATACTGTTTACAGAGTTCATTCCTTTAGGGTATTCTACCTTGAAATCATCCTTATTTTTATAATCAATTGCGTCCAAGGCCAGTTCTGTGTGCAATTCTCTCAAATTTCCATCTTTGTCCTTTCTGTTAAAGTCGAAAACACGATAGGTAACATCTGAAGTTTGTTGAATTTCGGCCAAAAGGACCCCGGCACCAATGGCATGTATTTTTCCCGTATTAATAAAAAATGTATCACCCTCCTTGACCTTTTCATAATTCAACAAGTCCAGTAACGTATCATTTTCTAGACTCTTGGAATACTCCTCCTTTGAAACATCCTTATTAAAGCCTACAATTAATTCCGCTCCAGGATCAGCATCCATAATATACCACATTTCTGTTTTGCCAAAGGAATTATGTCTTTCCTGTGCCAATTCGTCATTAGGGTGTAGTTGAATGGAAAGGTCCTGTTTAGCATCTATAAATTTAATCAGTATTGGAAACTCAGTTCCAAATCGTTCCACTACGCTCTTACCCAATAATTCTTCGGGATATTTTTCTATTAATTCTTGAAGTGAAGTATTGGCAAGTTCGCCATTGGCAACAACTGAAACATCCCCTTTCACCGTAGAAAGTTCCCAACTTTCCCCCGTTATAGCACTCGTGCTTGGTTTTCCAAATGTGTCCTTTAATTTGGTTCCTCCCCAAAGTCGTTCTTTTAAAATTGGTTTGAATTTTAAAGGATAAAATTTCATATTGGTAGATTTATACATCATACTAATGAACGCAATATTATCTATAATATTTGGATCAAATTGATGTCCTCAAGTAAAATTTAAAGGAATGGGGTTAACCCGAATAGGTTACAAAATTACGGGGAGTTTCATATAGAACGACCTCCAAATCCTTATTTTCCTCAATACTAGGCCTCAACCTGTTCCAAATAACGACTGCGATATTTTCTGCGGTTGGATTTAAATTTTGAAACTCCGGCACTTCCTTGTTCAGGTTCTTATGGTCAAATGCGTCCTCGATTTTGTCCTTAATAAGGTCCTTTAATTCCTTCATATCCATCACAAAACCAGTTTCCGGATCAATCTCTCCGGTGACGCTGACAACCAATTCATAGTTATGGCCATGAAAATTAGGATTATTGCATTTACCAAAAACCTCCCAATTTTTTGAATCGTCCCAATCTGCTCGGTAGAGTCTATGTGCCGCATTAAAATGTGCCTTTCTACTGACCTTAACTTTCATTTTGTACCAAATTATCGATTAAATGCTGATAAAATTTTTCAAAAATTATCTTAAACCATGCAGTGTAGCTATCAGGATTTTTAGTCATATCCAATTTTACTTCTTTGGGAGTCATCCATTTCCAATCAGCAACTTCATCCCTATTAATATTTGAGATCCCATCAAAATAACCAATCATTACATGGTCTAATTCATGCTCCGTCAAACCATTATCAAAAGGTGCTTTGTAGATAAATGAAAAAAGTTCCTTTAGATCCGTTTCAAAACCCATTTCCTCTTGAAGCCTACGCTTCCCTGCCTCCAAATTGGACTCCCCTACTCTTTGATGGCTGCAACAGGTATTGATCCATAAAAGAGGGGAGTGATATTTATGAGCCGCCCTTTGTTGCAACATGATTTCATTTTTGTCGTTTAAAACGAAAACGGAAAACGCCCTATGCAACTCCGCTTTTTCATGGGCCTCCATTTTAGGCATGGTTCCCCTTGGATTATCGTTTTTGTCGACTAGAATTACTTCTTCTTCCTTCATCCTGTAAAAATAAGGCCTTTGAGCATTTCTATTCGAAGCCTTTAGGAAAAATATAAGAAATGAGCCATCGAAAGTCCTGATGCCCACCGAGATTGTTATTGGCGAATTACATCCCTGTGCTGAGCATAGTCGAAGAATGACCTATGAAAAACAATAAAATAAACAGATGAAAGAAAAAATGAAAAAAGTAGTATTAGAAGAACCTAGGTGATTTGAGGTTGTTCTTGCTCGATATAAAATCATATCTAAGAATAACTTCAAATGAACCGTCGTTGAAGGCCTGTTTGCCTAATTCAGTTGTTTCACGGTCATAAGCCGAGACCTATCAAAAAGTTACCATTGATATTGAATCCGACCATACCACTGAATGCCGCATCCCACCGATAGGCACCTCCTAAAATAAATCGTTCGTTAAGCATAAAATTTGCCGAAAGGTCTACCTGTAAAGGCGCTCCCTGCACTACCTTGGTAAGCAGGGTTGGTTTAAACTTTAACATTGGATTCAAATCCCAAACATATCCCGTAATAAAATAAAAGTTCATTTGTTCCTTCGCCGTACTCAATGAAGATTCCTCAAAATGGGATGTCTCCAAAATTCTAGGTACTGAAAGACCCGCATAAAACTTATTCGTATGATAATATACCCCTGCACCAATGTTGGGAGTAAAACGGTTATCTATATCCTGCTGAAGGGTCTGATCGGTCGTAAACTGGTTGAGTTCCGAAAAACGTACATCCAATAAGTTGGCACTTGCCTTTAAACCAAAACTTAAACGGCCCTCTGCAGAAGTCCAAACCGTATAGGAAAAGTCTACATCAAAATTGGTTTCTGAAGTGGGTCCTATCTTATCATTTACAATGGACAATCCCAATCCAAGTCCTTTATAACCAATAGGGGAATGAATGTTGAAGGTTTGTGTTGTGGGAGCCCCCTCCAAACCCAACCACTGGGAACGGTGTAAAGCTGCAATACTAACTTGTCCTCGAGAACCTGCATAACCGGGATTAACGCTTACGGTGTTATACATGTATTGTGTATACTGGGCATCCTGCTGTGCAAGTACCGAGGTTCCAATCCATAAAGATAAAAGGACCAATACACTTTTTATAGAAAAGCCAAAATCCACATTTAATTTTTTGCTGTCTAACATCCCCTTATCTGTTTATGTATATATAACCCGAAAGCTGTTTCATATCTCCGTTAGGTTCCTCGTAGTCCAGTATATAGAAATAGGTTCCCACAGGTAATTTATTGCTCTGCTCCACGGTTACCCTACCTTGTGAAGTTCCATCAAAAACATTACCCTCAGTATTGTAGGCCCTTGTTGTAAATACGGATACGCCCCATCTGTTATAGATTCTTATGGTATTGTTTGGATAATTTTCCAACCCATCAATTCGCAATACGTCATGTACACCGTCACCATTTGGCGTTATTACATTAAAGACCTCTATTTGTTCAGATAATTCTCCTAAATCACTATCCAAATAGTTCGGGGTACCATCGCCGTCTGTATCATCGTTTGCATAATCACCGTCCAAGTTCAAGTCTTCATCAATAGTCTCTATACCATCATCGTCGTCGTCGGTATCACGATAGTCGGACTCCAGATCACTGTCGGTATTAGGTAACTGGTCAAATGGATTATCCAGTTCATCGTTTACATCGATATCATTGGTATTACTTCCCTCGTATCCATCATCAAGACCATCTCCATCCACATCTGAACCTAACAAGGTAAAATCGGCCATACCATCTTGATTATGGTCATGTCCTTCTATGCTATCAGGTACATTGTCATTATCACTGTCGTCATCCAAATAGTCAGGTAGGCTATCCCCATCAGTATCCACTGGGAATATTCCAAGATTTCCATTAGCCTCATAGGCATCGTCCACTCCATTTCCATTTGCATCCGTTCCACTAGGAGCGATGTAATCTGATGTTGTCTGAGCTTCTACGTTATCTCGGAATACCGTCATTATCACTATCTATATCTAGATAATCAGGGTAGCCGTCCAAATCGGTATCTGTAGGATTTGTGGCGGGATCATTATCACCATCCAAATTCAAATCCTCAAAACTGTCCAGTATTCCATCGTTATCACTATCCAAATCCGCATTTGCCGGACTTACGATTATGGTAATCGTAGATGTACTGCAATTTCCTACATCGTCGCAAAGGGTATAATCAAAGCCATCTGTACCGACGAAATCATTATTTGGGAAATAGGTAATTGTATCGTCCGATGGATCATTAGGTGTACCATTATCATCGATAGTCGCTGAACCACTCGTGGGCTGTGTAATACTAAATGTTCCGATAGTAGGAATATCATTGTCATTCAAAACCCACTCATCGATTACCCTAATTTCATTCACCAAAATGGCAATATTATCATCAAAAGTATCTACAATTGGAAGCACATCAATACTTACAGTTGCCGTACTACAATCGCCAAAACTGTTACAGATAGTATAATCAAAGCTATCCGCACCATTAAAATCTGGGTTTGGTATATAGGTGAGTACATCGTCCAAAGGATTGTTGGGCGTCCCGTTATCATCTATGGTGACCGTACCGTTGGATGGTGTAGTAGTGGTCAAAGCACCGGGATTTGGCAGATCGGAATCATTGGCATAAATATCCACGATTACGGAAGTGTCTTCGTCAACAGAAACAATATCGTCCACCAAGGTTGCGGCCTGAGGCAAACAAACGACCGTAAAGTTAGGTAGGGCAAAATCATTACCTGCCTTAGTAACTGTGGCCGTATATTTCACCACGGCATCCGTAGCAGTAACAGTCGGCCTAGTGGGGTCTCCGCTTACTGCAGGTGACCATGTTACTGTTGCACCACCGGTTACATTATTGGTAATGTCCAAGGTAACCTGATTATCAGGATTATTACAATCAGTAACGATGAAATAACCAGTGGCATTTGATCCACAAAGAGTACCATCATAGGTGGCAAAGTAAATACCGGGTGCGGT
Source organism: Maribacter litopenaei (assembly GCF_025244665.1). GTDB lineage: Bacteria > Bacteroidota > Bacteroidia > Flavobacteriales > Flavobacteriaceae > Maribacter > Maribacter litopenaei. The sequence continues at coordinate 2,483,181 of NZ_CP104205.1, forward strand.
TACCTCAAAGAAAAAATCTGTTCCTAAAACGGTACTGGTATCCGAAGCCTCGTACCATCGATAATTGTTTTCATCGGTGGAATTAGGTGCCTGAAGCAAAAACTGGGCATTTGATACCAACATCCCGAACATTGTAAATACAATGCCCAGGAATATGGATTTATGTAGATTGATTTTTTTCAAACCGATTTGGCCTTTATCTGATTACTTTACTACGAATACCACGTTTATCAAGGAGTTATAATCCGGTGGAGTTCCTATTACATCGTATTGCATAACACCATCCGCTCCGATCAAATCTATATTCAAAACCGCCGGATCTGCATAGGTTACATAGTAGTATAGTTCTGTTCTACCATAAGTAGGTACCGTTCCAGGCGCACCTGCGCTTGCCGTAAAGTTAGCTGCGGAACCGCCATACTGATCTAGGTATTCCTGATAAAGATCCACGGTGGTATCGTTAATAAGTACAGATGCATCGATTGCTATGGAAGGTGGATAGAAAATCCGTGCCGCCTTTGATGTTATTGGAGCGATAGCCTGTATTACATCTTCTACTGTATCATCCGTAACTCCATCACCGTCTACATCCACAGGAGTATCGGAATCCACTTCAGAAGCTAATTGGTCATCGGTGCCCAAAGCACTCAATGCAACATCCAAATTGCCATTACTATCTGTAATTCTTAGTACATCTTCAACACCATTATTTGTTACTGAAAAAGCAGTGTTCACCTCGTTGGTCACACTACCGTCCACCTCAGTTCCTGTTACCACATATGGGTCGCCACTGGTTCCACTACCTGTTACCACGTTGATACCACCACCGTTCACGATGGTCTCCGATCCGTCGGCCGTTGGCAATGTTACCGTGTTCCCACCGGCAATCGATAGGTCGTTCCCAGTAATGCTCAAGTTCTGATTGTCCGTGTTGTCCAAATAGCCACTAAGATCCACCGTAGTGGCATCGTCGCTCAGGCTCAGTGTATTTCCACTGATGCTCAAATCCTGTATCTCATTTGTCACACTGCCATCCACTTCCGTAAAGGTATTGTTCACCACATATGGGTCGCCGCTCGTTCCGCTTCCCGTTACGCTTATATCAGTTCCGCCATTTACTATGGTCTCCGATCCATCGGCCGTCGGCAATGTTACCGTGTTCCCACCGGCAATCGATAGGTCGTTCCCGGTGATGCTCAATGTCCGGCTGTCCGTGTTGTCCAAGTAGCCGCTAAGGTCAACCGTAGTGGCATCGTCGCTCAGGCTCAATGTATTTCCACTGATGCTCAAATCCTGGATCTCATTGGTAACGCTTCCATCCACCTCGGTTCCGGTCACCACATATGGGTCGCCACTGGTGCCGCTTCCGGTAACCACGTTGATACCGCCTCCGTTCACTATCGTCTCCGATCCGTCGGCAACCGGTACGGAAAGGTCGTAGTCATCACCGGTTTGAGTCAATGTTACGGAACCATCTATGGAAGTTATTGTTTGTATTTCGTTGGTAATACTACCATCCACTTCCGTAAAGGTATTGTTTACCACATATGGGTCGCCGCTCGTTCCGCTTCCCGTTACGCTTATGTCAGTTCCGCCATTTACTATGGTCTCCGATCCGTCTGCAACTGGTACGGAAAGGTCGTAGTCATCACCGGTTTGTGTCAATGTTACGGAACCATCTATGGAGGTTATTGTCTGTATCTCATTGGTCACACTGCCATCCACTTCCGTAAAGGTATTGTTCACCACATATGGGTCGCCGCTCGTTCCGCTTCCCGTTACGCTAATATCGGTTCCGCCATTTACTATGGTCTCCGATCCATCGGCAGTCGGCAAGGTCACCGTGTTCCCTCCCGCAATCGATAGGTCGTTCCCGGTGATGCTCAAGTTCTGATTGTCCGTGTTGTCCAAGTAACCGCTCAAATCGGCAGTAGTGTCAGCACCGGTTCCATTGGAAAGGGTCAACGTGTTCGTGCTCAAGCTTATCTGCTGGTCGTCAGTGTTCACGAAACCACTAAGGTCAACACTATTACCACCGGTAGCTGGATTGGTCAGGGTCAACGTATTGCCGCTAAGGCTCAGATCCGTAAGCTCGTTGGTAACGCTACCGTCCACCTCGGTTCCGGTCACCACATATGGGTCTCCCGAGGTACCGCTACCTGTAACCACGTTGATACCGCCTCCGTTAACTATCGTCTCCGATCCGTCCGCAACTGGTACGGAAAGGTCGTAGTCATCACCGGTTTGTGTCAATGTTACGGAACCATCTATGGAGGTTATTGTCTGTATCTCATTGGTCACACTACCGTCCACTTCAGTAAAGGTACTGTTCACCACATATGGGTCGCCACTGGTTCCGCTTCCCGTTACGCTGATGTCCGTTCCGCCATTTACTATGGTCTCCGATCCGTCGGCCGTTGGCAAGGTCACCGTGTTGCCTCCAGCAATCGATAGGTCGTTCCCGGTGATGCTCAATGTCTGATTGTCCGTGTTGTCCAAGTAGCCGCTAAGGTCCACCGTAGTGGCATCGTCGCTCAGGCTCAGTGTATTTCCACTGATGCTCAAATCCTGTATCTCGTTGGTAACGCTACCGTCAACCTCGGTTCCGGTCACCACATATGGGTCTCCCGAGGTACCGCTACCTGTAACCACGTTGATACCGCCTCCGTTAACTATCGTCTCCGATCCGTCCGCAACTGGTACGGAAAGGTCGTAGTCATCACCGGTTTGTGTCAATGTCACGGAACCATCTATGGAGGTTATTGTCTGTATCTCATTGGTCACACTACCGTCCACTTCAGTAAAGGTACTGTTCACCACATATGGGTCGCCACTGGTTCCGCTTCCCGTTACGCTGATGTCCGTTCCGCCATTTACTATGGTCTCCGATCCGTCGGCCGTTGGCAAGGTCACCGTGTTGCCTCCAGCAATCGATAGGTCGTTCCCGGTGATGCTCAATGTCTGATTGTCCGTGTTGTCCAAATAGCCGCTAAGGTCCACCGTAGTGGCATCGTCGCTCAGGCTCAGTGTATTTCCACTGATGCTCAAATCCTGTATCTCGTTGGTAACGCTACCGTCAACCTCGGTTCCGGTCACCACATATGGGTCTCCCGAGATACCGCTACCTGTAACCACGTTGATACCGCCTCCGTTTACGATGGTCTCAGAACCATCGGCCATTGGCAGGGTCACCGTGTTCCCTCCTGCAATCGATAGGTCGTTCCCGGTGATGCTCAGCGTCTGACTGTCCGTGTTGTCCAAGTAACCGCTCAAATCGGCAGTAGTGTCAGCCCCGGTTCCATTGGATAGGGTCAATGTATTTGTGCTCAAGCTTATCTGCTGGTCGTCCGTGTTCACGAAACCGCTAAGGTCTACACTGTTTCCTCCGGTAGCTGGATTGGTCAGGGTCAACGTATTGCCGCTAAGGCTCAGATCCGTAAGCTCGTTCGTCACACTGCCATCCACTTCCGTAAAGGTATTGTTAACCACATATGGGTCGCCACTGGTTCCGCTTCCCGTTACGCTGATGTCCGTTCCGCCATTTACTATGGTCTCCGATCCATCGGCCGTCGGCAAGGTCACCGTGTTGCCGCCAGCAATCGACAGGTCGTTCCCGGTAATACTCAAGTTCTGATTGTCCGTATTGTCCAAATATCCACTAAGGTCTACCGTAGTGGCATCGTCGCTTAGGCTCAGTGTATTTCCACTGATGCTCAAATCCTGTATCTCATTTGTCACACTGCCGTCCACCTCTGTTCCTGTTACCACATATGGGTCGCCACTGGTTCCACTACCTGTTACCACGTTGATACCACCACCGTTCACGATGGTCTCCGATCCGTCGGCCGTTGGCAAGGTCACCGTGTTCCCTCCTGCAATCGATAGGTCGTTCCCGGTAATGCTCAATGTCCGGCTGTCCGTGTTGTCCAAGTAGCCGCTAAGATCCACCGTAGTAACATCGTCGCTCAGGCTCAGTGTATTTCCACTGATGCTCAAATCCTGTATCTCATTGGTCACACTTCCGTCCACCTCCGTAAAGGTATTGTTCACTACATATGGGTCACCGCTCGTTCCGCTTCCTGTTACGCTGATGTCCGTTCCGCCATTTACTATCGTCTCCGATCCGTCGGCCGTCGGCAGGGTTACCGTGTTCCCACCGGCAATCGATAGGTCGTTCCCGGTGATGCTCAATGTCCGGCTGTCCGTGTTGTCCAAGTAGCCGCTCAAATCGGCGGTCGTATCGGCCCCGGTTCCATTGGAAAGGGTCAACGTATTAGTGTTCAAGCTTATCTGCTGGTCGTCAGTGTTCACGAAACCGCTAAGATCCACGCTGTTTCCTCCGGTAGCTGGATTGGTCAGGGTCAACGTATTGCCGCTAAGGCTCAGATCCGTAAGCTCGTTGGTCACACTGCCATCGACCTCGGTTCCGGTCACCACATATGGGTCGCCACTGGTTCCGCTACCTGTTACCACGTTGATACCGCCTCCGTTTACTATCGTCTCAGAACCGTTGGCCGTTGGCAATGTAACCGTATTACCGCCCGTAATCGATAGGTCGTTCCCGGTGATGCTCAATGTCTGACTGTCTGTTCCTGAGTTATCTAAAGATGATAAATCTATAGATGGATTGTTTCCTAATTCATTGGTATATGTCAATTGATTGGTTCCACTATCAAAAGACAGGGAGGTGTTGGTCTCGGCTATAGATACCGATGCAACATTCAGGTATAATGCTCCATCAGATCCAACCCCAATGTTATTATTTGCATCGCCACTAATCAAATTCACGGATTCCGTACCTCCACCATCAGTTATTTCTAAGTTTCCTCCAGTTATACCACTACCCGTATTGTATTCGTTGGTTGCATCGTTATCATTATTGGTCGGAAAGTTTACGGACAAATCGTAATCTATTCCTGTTTGGTTTACCGTAATTGACCCATCACCTGAGGTAATATCTTGTATCTCATTGGTCACGCTACCGTCCACCTCGGTTCCGGTCACCACATATGGGTCTCCTGAGGTACCGCTACCTGTTACCACGTTGATACCGCCTCCGTTTACGATGGTCTCCGATCCATCGGCCGTTGGCAATGTTACCGTGTTGCCTCCCGTAATCGATAGGTCATTGCCGGTAATGCTCAGCGTCTGATTGTCCGTGTTGTCCAAATAACCGCTCAAATCGGCAGTCGTATCGGCCCCGGTTCCATTGGATAGGGTCAATGTATTTGTGCTCAAGCTTATCTGCTGGTCGTCCGTGTTCACAAAACCGCTAAGGTCTACACTATTACCACCTGTCGCAGGATTGGTCAGGGTCAAGGTATTGCCGCTCAGGCTCAGATCCGTAAGCTCATTGGTAATGCTACCATCTACTTCAGTAAAAGTATTGTTCACAATATATGGGTCGCCACTGGTTCCGCTTCCCGTTACGCTTATGTCAGTTCCTCCATTTACTATAGTCTCAGATCCGTCGGCCGATGGCAAGGTAACCGTATTACCGCCTGCAATCGACAGGTCGTTCCCTGTAATGCTCAGCGTTTGGGAATCTGTGTTGTCCAAGTAACCGCTAAGGTCAATACTATTTCCATCTACTATGGCCGGAGTATTCCCCGTTAGACTCAATGTCCGGTCATCGGTATCGGTCAAAGCCGCGATGTCGGCCACAGGTACGCTTACCGTACCCCCGTCGCTGTCGGTAATGACCAGATCGGTTCCCACCACCGCGAAGGTCGCGTTCGTCGTATTGGTGTCCGTAGCGGCGGCGATGTCCGCCAGGGCGATCGTCACCGTGTTACCGTCACTGTCCGTCAATATCAAATCCGTACCGTCCTCGGTCAAACTTGTGTTCGTGGTGTTCGTGTCCGTCAAGGCCGCGATATCGGCTACCGGTACGCTCACCGTACCACCGTCGCTGTCCGTAATGACCAGGATCCGTGCCCACCACCGCGAAGGTCGCGTTCGTCGTATTCGTGTCCGTGGCGGCGGCGATGTCCGCCAGGGCGATCGTCACCGTGTTACCGTCACTGTCCGTCAATATAAGGTCCGTACCGTCCTCTGTCAAAGAGGTGTTCGTGGTGTTCGTGTCCGTCAAGGCCGCGATGTCCGCCACAGGTACGCTCACGGTATTACCGTCGCTGTCGGTGATCACAAGGTCCGTTCCCACTACCGCAAAGGTCGCGTTCGTCGTATTCGTGTCCGTGGCGGCGGCGATGTCCGCCAGGGCGATCGTCACCGTGTTACCGTCACTGTCCGTCAATATAAGGTCCGTGCCGTCCTCGGTCAAAGAGGTGTTCGTGGTGTTCGTGTCCGCCAAGGCCGCGATGTCCGCCACAGGTACGCTCACCGTACCCCCGTCGCTGTCGGTGATCACAAGGTCCGTTCCCACCACCGCGAAGGTCGCGTTCGTGGTATTCGTGTCCGTGGCCGCCGCCAAAGCTGCTAAAGAAACGGATAAGATAGTACCGTCAGAATCCTCAAGTTCCAGATTGGAACCATTTATTTCAAGTCTACTATTAGTAGTATTGGTATCAATATTTGCCAAAGGTACGCTCACCGTACCACCGTCGCTGTCCGTAATGACCAGATCCGTGCCCACCACCGCGAAGGTCGCGTTCGTGGTATTGGTGTCCGTGGCAGCGGCGATGTCCGCCAGGGCGATCGTCACCGTGTTACCGTCACTGTCCGTCAATATAAGGTCCGTACCGTCCTCTGTCAAAGAGGTGTTCGTGGTGTTCGTGTCCGTCAAGGCCGCGATGTCCGCCACAGGTACGCTCACGGTATTACCGTCGCTGTCGGTGATCACAAGGTCCGTTCCCACTACCGCAAAGGTCGCGTTGGTCGTATTCGTGTCCGTGGCGGCGGCGATGTCCGCCAGGGCGATCGTCACCGTGTTACCGTCACTGTCCGTCAATATCAAATCCGTACCGTCCTCGGTCAAAGAGGTGTTCGTGGTGTTCGTGTCCGTCAAGGCCGCGATATCGGCTACCGGTACGCTCACCGTACCACCGTCGCTGTCCGTAATGACCAGATCCGTGCCCACCACCGCGAAGGTCGCGTTCGTGGTATTGGTGTCCGTGGCCGCGGCGATGTCCGCCAGGGCGATCGTCACCGTGTTACCGTCACTGTCCGTCAATATAAGGTCCGTACCGTCCTCTGTCAAAGAGGTGTTCGTGGTGTTCGTGTCCGTCAAGGCCGCGATGTCCGCCAGGGCGATCGTCACCGTGTTACCGTCACTGTCCGTCAATATAAGGTCCGTGCCGTCCTCGGTCAAAGAGGTGTTCGTGGTGTTCGTGTCCGCCAAGGCCGCGATGTCCGCCACAGGTACGCTCACCGTACCCCCGTCGCTGTCGGGTGATCACAAGGTCTGTTCCCACCACCGCGAAGGTCGCGTTCGTGGTATTCGTGTCCGTGGCCGCCGCCAAAGCTGCTAAAGAAACGGATAAGATAGTACCGTCAGAATCCTCAAGTTCCAGATTGGAACCATTTATTTCAAGTCTACTATTAGTAGTATTGGTATCAATATTTGCCAAAGGTACGCTCACCGTACCACCGTCGCTGTCCGTAATGACCAGATCCGTGCCCACCACCGCGAAGGTCGCGTTCGTGGTATTGGTGTCCGTGGCAGCGGCGATGTCCGCCAGGGCGATCGTCACCGTGTTACCGTCACTGTCCGTCAATATAAGGTCCGTACCGTCCTCTGTCAAAGAGGTGTTCGTGGTGTTCGTGTCCGTCAAGGCCGCGATGTCCGCCACAGGTACGCTCACGGTATTACCGTCGCTGTCGGTGATCACAAGGTCCGTTCCCACTACCGCAAAGGTCGCGTTGGTCGTATTCGTGTCCGTGGCGGCGGCGATGTCCGCCAGGGCGATCGTCACCGTGTTACCGTCACTGTCCGTCAATATCAAATCCGTACCGTCCTCGGTCAAAGAGGTGTTCGTGGTGTTCGTGTCCGTCAAGGCCGCGATATCGGCTACCGGTACGCTCACCGTACCACCGTCGCTGTCCGTAATGACCAGATCCGTGCCCACCACCGCGAAGGTCGCGTTCGTGGTATTGGTGTCCGTGGCCGCGGCGATGTCCGCCAGGGCGATCGTCACCGTGTTACCGTCACTGTCCGTCAATATAAGGTCCGTACCGTCCTCTGTCAAAGAGGTGTTCAGTGGTGTTCGTGTCCGTCAAGGCCGCGATGTCCGCCAGGGCGATCGTCACCGTGTTACCGTCACTGTCCGTCAATATAAGGTCCGTGCCGTCCTCGGTCAAAGAGGTGTTCGTGGTGTTCGTGTCCGCCAAGGCCGCGATGTCCGCCACAGGTACGCTCACCGTACCCCCGTCGCTGTCGGTGATCACAAGGTCCGTTCCCACCACCGCGAAGGTCGCGTTCGTGGTATTCGTGTCCGTGGCCGCCGCCAAAGCTGCTAAAGAAACGGATAAGATAGTACCGTCAGAATCCTCAAGTTCCAGATTGGAACCATTTATTTCAAGTCTACTATTAGTAGTATTGGTATCAATATTTGCCACAGGTACGCTCACGGTGTTCCCGTCGCTGTCGGTGATGACCAGATCCGTGCCCACCACCGCGAAGGTCGCGTTCGTGGTATTGGTGTCCGTGGCAGCGGCGATGTCCGCCAGGGCGATCGTCACCGTGTTACCGTCACTGTCCGTCAATATAAGGTCCGTACCGTCCTCTGTCAAAGAGGTGTTCGTGGTGTTCGTGTCCGTCAAGGCCGCGATATCGGCCACAGGTACGCTCACGGTATTACCGTCGCTGTCGGTGATCACAAGATCCGTACCCACTACCGCAAAGGTCGCGTTGGTCGTATTCGTGTCCGTGGCAGCGGCGATGTCCGCCAGGGCGATCGTCACCGTGTTACCGTCACTGTCCGTCAATATAAGGTCCGTACCGTCCTCTGTCAAAGAGGTGTTCGTGGTGTTCGTATCGGTCAAGGCCGCGATGTCGGCCACAGGTACGCTCACGGTATTACCGTCGCTGTCCGTAATGACCAAATCCGTACCCACCACCGCGAAGGTCGCGTTGGTCGTATTCGTGTCCGTGGCAGCGGCGATGTCCGCCAGGGCGATCGTCACCGTGTTACCGTCACTGTCCGTCAATATCAAATCCGTACCGTCCTCGGTCAAAGAGGTGTTGGTCGTGTTCGTATCGGTCAAGGCCGCGATGTCGGCCACAGGTACGCTCACGGTGTTCCCGTCGCTGTCGGTGATGACCAGATCCGTGCCCACTACCGCAAAGGTCGCGTTGGTCGTATTCGTGTCCGTGGCAGCGGCGATGTCCGCCAGGGCGATCGTCACCGTGTTACCGTCACTGTCCGTCAATATAAGGTCCGTACCGTCCTCTGTCAAAGAGGTGTTCGTGGTGTTCGTATCGGTCAAGGCCGCGATATCGGCCACAGGTACGCTCACGGTGTTCCCGTCGCTGTCGGTGATGACAAGATCCGTACCCACTACCGCAAAGGTCGCGTTGGTCGTATTCGTGTCCGTGGCAGCGGCGATGTCCGCCAGGGCTATCGTTACCGTGTTACCGTCACTGTCCGTCAATATAAGGTCCGTACCGTCCTCCGTAAGGCTGGTGTTGGTCGTGTTCGTATCGGTCAAGGCCGCGATGTCGGCCACAGGTACGCTCACGGTATTACCGTCGCTGTCCGTAATGACCAAATCCGTACCCACCACCGCGAAGGTCGCGTTGGTCGTATTCGTGTCCGTGGCAGCGGCGATGTCCGCCAGGGCGATCGTCACCGTGTTACCGTCACTGTCCGTCAATATAAGGTCCGTACCGTCCTCGGTCAAAGAGGTGTTGGTCGTGTTCGTATCGGTCAAGGCCGCTATTTGGGCCAAAGGAATACCTACCATATTACCGTCTGAATCTACCATGACCAAATCTGTACCCATCACCAAAAAGGCATTATTGGTGGTGTTCGTGTCCGTAGCGGCGGCGATGTCCGCCAAGGCGATCGTCACCGTGTTACCGTCACTATCGGTCAATATCAAATTGGTACCATCTTCAGTAAAACTGGCATTGGTCGTATTATTATCAGTGGAGGTCAATTCCCAGGAATCGCCATCCCAGAAAAAGATAGTCCCGGTATTCGTATTCACGTACAAATCACCTAGATCTGCCCCACTCGGAGTGATAGCCCCTGCGGCGGTAACTGCGGTACCTTGCAATACCTCACAATTACACTGATCTTCCAATGTTACGGTCGTTTGTGCGAACGTGAATCCGGATAACAATAAAAATATCCATAAAATTCTTTTATCCATCACCTTATATTTACTTAAGTACTTTGTCATTTTATGATTGACCTGGTTATAATTGTCGTTCAAATCCATAGTTGGTCGGTATTCCATTTCAACCGCAGACAGACCACGGCATATTAATTCCTTACAAAATTAGATTTAAGCCCAGCCTAGTGAAATATTTGTTGTGTAAGTGGAATTTCACACGGTCTAGCTCTTGAAAAATGAGGTTATGTCTTTCCAAAATGCTAAAAAAAAGATGAGTCCTTTATCGATTAGCCCAATATTCACAGTACTTTGAAAAGGGCCATATGTAATCCAAAAACTACATTATTAAAAACAAAATTCAACGGTTAGTTCTTTTTTACCCTGTAGGTAATTCGACGGTTTGTTATGACCTTATTTACCCTAATATTTAAGATGGCAGGAGAAGAAGTTTCCAGCGAACAGACATAACCGTAATTAGAGACTATTACCCTGTATTGACTATTATGATCTGATGGACTTGGGTTTGTAATGGTTAGATTGTCCGAATCAGTACCGCTATAAATTCCAGTATCGGACAAATCTACCCATGAAGTTCCATTAAAAAATTGCCATTGGTAGGTGTCCACATTACTAGCAGTAACAATGAAATCTGCCGTACATCCTGGACAAACCGTTACGTCAATAGGGCTTGAAGCAATGGCAGGTGCCGTCGTTGCTTCCAAGAAATCATATGTTGTGTTTGAATTACCATCTACAGGTTGAGAATAGCTGGCAGCTAATACAGCTCCATTGGAACCTACCGAAGGATTTCCAGTACCGTACATACCATTACCATCGGCATCGGTTCCTGCTACCCCATAAGCCTCATCGGCATCATTGCAAGAATCACCATCACTATCAATATCTAAACTGTTTATAGCTCCATCCCCATCCAGATCACTGCAAAGCGGAAGCAACAATCTAGCGGAATTAAGGGACGAATTAATCAGACTTGTATAGGTAATACTAATTTCACTGATGGGCATGTTGGCCATGATATCAAAAGTAGAAAACGGAGCAGCACCTAAGGTTCCACTACTAGCGACCCGGTAATGCTTACCGTATTTCCATTCACAGTAACTTCAGCATCGGAACTGCTATTTAATTGCCATATGAAACCTACAGGCGCACCTACTGCTGTAATTACAATTGAATCAGATTGATTGATGTTACTATTACCAAAACCATTGGAAGCAACCACTTGGACCAATTCTCGATTGGAATAGAGTATATTGGAGGTTAGGCCCTGATTGGTTGTAATTGAATTGAGTTCCATTCTTAAGGTTTGGAATTCAGCTCCCAACTGTTCTCCTTCAATGTTTACCGAAGTAGCCCCATTAAGTGCTACTGGAGACTGAAAAGTAAGGGTATTGGAGAATGAATTCCCATCGCTTGCCATGGAAACCATAAAGTCAGGATCACCGGGATCAAGTTGTGATGCACCGGAAATTCCACTTAAGTCAGGATACTGTGTACTACATTCCTCCGTGTCGTAAATCCCGTCATTATCGTCATCCAAATCACAATAATCACCTACTCCGTCAGAATCCGTATCTACATAAGCAGGATTTAATGAATTACAGGTGCTACATTCGGTTGCCTGTAATAAAGGGTCATCACTTGTCCCCCCACCTTGTCCTCCAGAAACAATTAGAGGAACCCCATTTGCATCCACTCCTCCGGACAGGGAACCGTCAGGATTAAGGCTTGAGAAATTTATCTGTGAGTTGGAAATAGCTCCTTCTAATGCATCCGGACAACCATCACCATCACTGTCCAAGTCTAGAGAATTCACGATACCATCATTATCAATATCGTTATCCACGGAAGTGCATTGTTCATATACTGCGATATTGTCCACAAAAAACTCGTGATGCGAATCCACAGCCGAGGAACCTTCGAACAAGAGAGTTGATGTAGTGGCAGTAGCCGTAAAGGTCAATGTTCTATTAACCATTATATTACTTCCTCCATTGGTTGACTCAATATTTGTTGAGGTATCTGAATACAACTGGTTTCCGGCAGCCAGCACCCTAAAATTGGAGGTGTTTGGAAAGGCTGTGTTAACACCTAAATCAAAACTTACGGTATAGGTGGTACCTATTACTGTTGTAAGGTCTTGTGCGAATGTACTTGTGGCGGCCGAATAGTCCTCGAACAAAGCCCTGTCGTTTGTAGGTTCTTGCCACTGATTCCCTGTGCGCGTCCATCCGTCATAATAAAATGATTCGAAGTCTCCATTATATACCAAGTTTGCCACCGAAGTTGTTGAAAGGATCGAGAATGGCATTTGTTGTTTGGCAATGCTAGGTCCTTGATAAAGTACCTGTAAAGTCTGCCCTCCACCATTTTCATAATATGTTATCTCAATGTCATGAAGGCCTACCGATAAACTAATGGGACTACTAGAAACCTCCACTGCTCCGTGATCGCCATCATTATCAACCACCTCGACCCCATCGATAAACAGCTTGGAGCCATCATCGGAATTTGTGAAGAAAGTATAGTTTCCGGATGTCGTAATATCGATTTGACCTCTATATCTTATGGAGAATGAGTCCGTATCACCTGGGTCAACATTATTCTGAAGAGCGGCCACATCAAAATTGGAAACATACCCAGTGGCCAGTGCTCCACTATTAGGAATATTGTCCACAGTGTTCCCGGAAGGTACCAAATCATAAAATTCATAAAACAATGAATTAGCTACCGAACAATCAGGGTTTTCATCACTGTCCAAGATTCCGTCATTATCATCGTCCAAATCCACTGTATCCGCGTATCCATCACCATCTGAATCATTTACTACGGTCAACAATCCAAAATCTGATATGACCTGGGCACAGCTTGATCCACTTTCAGATACCAAAACCCTGTAGCGGTTACCATCATCTGAAAAACTAACATTATTTATGGTCACAGAAGCACCTGTCGCCCCAGCAATATCGTTGTAGCTTGCTCCATTATCCATACTTACTTGCCACTGAAATAACAAATTACTACCTGTTGCACCTGCGTTGAAAGTCGCGTTATTTCCCTCTATAATCGATTGATCAGCAGGTTGAGAAGTGATGGTGGATCCTTGTGTAATATTGATAGTAGTACTTGCGGAAACATTTACCGTGGGGTCGCCGGGCATCCCTCCATATTCCACAACATATCCCTTGGGTTGGTATGCTCCCGAGCCTGCTCCCGTATTACTCAAATCATTCCAAGATCCATCGATACCTGTTCCATTAGCTGTAATATGCGCATAGTCCTCGTCTCCAGATTGATTTGGTTCCCCTGTATTCCAAAAGGCATAGTTGGGTGTAGAACCATTTGCTAACCCGTTCCAAAAAATCGTACCCGTTTCCGATCCTGTAACCCAACGCCATTCCCCTTCCACAGCGGCATCGCTACCACCAATCCAACCAGCACCTGAAATTTGAGAACCTGCAAAATTAGATTCTTCGGCAGAAGTTAGGGTTGCCAAGTAACCTTGCAATCCAAAATACGTTGATAAAGCTGCCTTGTCCCTAGCACTTGTCCAAGTAATACCGATATCCGAGAAAAATTGATAATAGTGACCAGTATCAGGAAGAAAATAGGCGTCACCAACGATAATCGAAAAATCCCTGCTTCCGTAAGCACTAAGTGAACTATTTGAATACTCCACTGCTAAAACGGCATTTTCGAACTCTGTGGATGTCGCCGGCCCGGTTAAGACCAAGCGCCCTTCACTGGCAATCCAACTGGAAGTAATAGCAGGATGTGTACCCGTCAACGTCAAAAGATCCTCACCATCCACATAGCCATTGGAAACCTGTATCGAAACTTCCTGAATAGTTGGGTCATCTGGATCAGTAATACTTATTGTTTCAACAACGGGTAATGAGGTTCCCGGGCAAAAATCTTGATTCCCAGTTGCGGTCACTACCGGGGGTTGATCCTCAATCCGAAATGTGATATTATCAATGGCTATACTTTCGCCCGCATCCCAGTCATTGGAACTACTCCTAAAACGAATAGCCGATTGATTTGATTTTTGATTATTACTTAATGTATACGTAACTGTCCCAGTAGTCGAAATTTGGAGTGTGGTAATGTTCTGCCAGTTATTAGATGTTGAATTATATAGATAAACCCTCAATCTTTCATTTCCTCTACTGGTAGCGTCATAATCAAACGTCAACACTACATCCTTGGTGATTCCGCTTAGATCTACCCCTCTCGAAATTTCATCATTTCTGTTGATCCTATCAAAAACTAGTTCTCCGTAACTTACGTAAATATTCCCGCCGGTAGCCCCGCCACCGTTGACATCGATTTCTGTCCAATCATTTGAAAAATTAGAGTTACCATCATTATTGTTGTAGGCATTGTTGGAAAATGCATCCATGTAGACCTGCTGGGCAGATACCATACCAGCGTAAAAAAATAATAAGAAAGCGTACCTAAAAAATTTCATTTACCCCAAATACTTCGGACAAGGGCAATATTAGATATAGGTGCGAGAAGGAACTAATTATTGTTGTCAATGACGCTCTACATATAGTGAAATGTAAAATTCCTACTATCAGGATACCTGAAAGGCCCTAATTTTTCTTTACCCTATAGGTAATCCTCTTATTTGTAATCAAAGAGTTGGCCCTAATTTCACTTAAAGGAGAAAACTCAGAAGTGCTATTTGACAACGTTGCTGTAGCCGTAATCAACTCCCCAATGATTACTCCGGGAGGTAATGGAATGGTGAACTTAAATTTGTTGGTGTTGTCAGTATTTCCGTCCATATCGGTATATGGTAGAACATTTGAATCCTGATCCGACCCACTGCCTTCAACCAGTGTTCCTATATACACTTGACCTTCACCATAGTCCCTTAAAAGTCCCAATTCATTATCACCGGCACTGGCAGTGCCTTCGTTAATATCGGTCATAAAAAATTCCAAGGTCGCTCCAGGTCGTGACCAACCTTCCACTGTTAATGAAGTAACACTTCCATATACACCCGATATTATCGGAAAATTGAGGCTGCCGTTAGATCCTCCATCGGCATCGTTCAAATCATTTAGGGTAACACCATCGCCTAAAATATCTATACCCAAGGCTGGTGCATTGGTACCATTTGCATAAAATGAGTTCTGACTTACTAGATTACCGTTCCCGGACCCAATTAAGGCGATTCCCGCACCTCCATTGCTGTGGATTACATTATTGGTTATTTGAGAGTTGCTACCTGCCAATTCTATACCCATATCTTCCGGATCCACACCACAATTACCACCATCCTGACCTGAACCTGTTATCGTATTTTCGGTTATAATAAGATTTCCCGATGATGAGGCAGCATCTATACCCAAGGAGGCCGCATTCTCAATTAAGTTTTGTTGTATTACGATACCACTGCCCCCATTGATCATGATGTTATCATCACAGGGTGCATCGCCATTGGAAGTAATATGATTGTTCTCGGATAATGTTCGAGGTTCCACCATTTATGAGTATACCACCATCTGTATTGGTGGCAATATAATTGGAATCTACCAGCATATTTCCACCTAAATTCTCTACTGCAATATCGATATCACCTGCATTTACCCCGCAGGCATTAACCCCCAAAAGGTTGTTTTGAATATCAATACTTCCACCATCTATTCTGATACCAGCGTTGTTGTTGGCATATACTGAGAGGTTCCTTATTTGGATGTTATTCGCATTAATTTTAAATACATCACCCCCATTTCTATGAACCTGAATCTCAGGTAAATCGTAATTGGGCAATGCTACGGCAGAGGTCCCGACAGCAGTACCCCCAGCACCTATTGAACCAGTATTTGTGTTACCGTAATAGGCGGTCTGAGTACGCCCATCAATTTTAGTATTATCAGAAGAAATATTCGAAAGAGGATTTCCATTCGAAATAAAAATATCAAAATACCCTCCGTAATAATTGGAATCCGCTGACCTACCCAGCGGATCGCCGGAGGATGGTATCATAAAAACAGACGTATCTTCACCCGAAGCCGGATCAAATAGCCCATTAGCCTCAATATCAAGACCTGCCTCATCCAAGTTGTTGGAATTTATGATAAACTGTTCCAACGATCCCTGCCCATCTTCATTAGTATTTACGATGGTATTAAAATTATAACCGAAGTCGATATTTCCCAATCCACCTCCCGAAATTGTTACAGAACTAACGGATTGAGCTCCGGTAAATATTCCAGCTCCCACATCTTCCTGATCGGGAAATGCCCCTCCGATTTCACTAGTTACATAATTATAGGAGGTGCCGTTATGTGACGTCCTGAAAGTTTGTACCGGCCAACAAGTGGAACATGCACTTCCCCCTCCCCTGCTGGATCTGACGGTCGAATTCACCACACGAATATTATATGTACCATCTGCCATACCACCGAAGGCGTATTCACCATTGGCATCCGTTGTATCGGAATTCCATAAATTTCCTAAGTTATCATAGATTTCAACGGTGGCACCCACAACAGGAACACCGGAAGATGTGGCCATGTTTCTACCAGCCCCGCCGCCGTAATCGACATCCTCAAAAACGGTACCCGCAATTAGGTTTGACTGCACTTTAAGTACCACGGCATTGGAGATTACAAAATCCTGACCCATGGCTACATTGGCCGTGAATTGGGTATCGCCAGGGTCTAGGATACTCGTTAGATCGTATGTGTCCCAGTCCAAGCCGTATGATGTTGTAATATTTATAGTTGTTGGTGTGGTATTATCATAAATGGTACTATTATAGGGATTATTCCCAGTCTGCCCTCCGTCTCCCGTTAAATTGACGGCTGGATCTCCAGGCACACTGATGGATAAGTTTTCCACCACCGACCCTGATCCGGCACCCACAATGTTTTCATCGCCTTCCCAGGATAAAAAAGAAGCTTTTGAACCTGCCCCACTAATCGCATAAAAACTATCCAATGTATAACTGTTGGTATCATCGCTTATTCCATAAAAACCTTGGTACACATTTATAGTTGATACGGGTAAAGATGGCTCCTCATAGAATATCATAAGTGCCCAACCTCCCAATACCGTTGAGGAACTGCAGTAGGTGGCTGAATTATCTATATCCAAATCTGTAAACGTGAAATCTGCCGTGTTTAAATTGGCCTTTGCCTGTACAATGGAGGTTACATCACTTACGTAGCCATTAAACTGCCTTGTAGTAATGAAAGATGTATAGGCTTGGTCAGCTGTAACATTTTGTCCCTCGAATGTGACATTCGTATCCAACGTACCATTGGAATGGGCCCAATACAGATATGCCTTTTCAATAGTGGCACCTACAGGAACATCCACCAAAAGTGGTGCCTGAGAAGTTGCTTGTATCTGACAAGCATCGTTATTGGAATTATTATTAGGAAGGGTTCTTAATGAGCCTCCCGTTGAAGTGTAGTCAAAGTTACCATTAAACTCTCTAACCAGCACCAAAGGAGGGTTAACTTGAACTTCATCATCATTAATAGTAATCGTTCCGTTGTCAGTTATATCAACCGAAGGATTACTTGAACCCGTTAGGTCCAAAATGAAACTTTCCCGCCCCTCAAGTGAACTATCATCCAAAATTGTAACCGTAACCGTTTCAGTATCTCCAACAGTACCGTGAAAAATTAAGAGTACCGAAGTAAAGGTATAGTCCGACCCACTTATAGCAGTATTGTCAACAGTTTGAAAGTTAACGCTAAAACTACCTGTATTAGTTGCTGTATGGGTCACTGTAATGTCAACAGTACCAGCAGTTTCATCTACGGAAACATCAGTGATTTCAACTACTGGGTTATAAAATGCCGTAAATAACACATTATCGATAAAAATAGTATCTCCATTTTGCCAGTCAGTATCCCTGGGATAAAAAATGATTGCTGGATTGGAATCGATTTCGGCAGCGGTGAGATTGTATGTTATGGTACCAGTAGTATTACTGTCTACACTCCCTACCAAATTCCAAAACGCCGTATTACTGTTATAAATGTAAACATCCATGATTTCTCCACCCCTAGATGTACCGTCAAAATCCAAGGTTAGTTGAACACTTGATGCTCCTGCCAATGGTACAAATCGATAAATCCAATCATCATCACTATTAGAAAAGCGCAAACGCCCTGAAGTAATTCTTGTAGAACCACTACCGGGATTGTTATTATCATTGTTCTCAATCCAATTAGAACTAAAATTCTGACTACCATCATTATTTGAATATGAAGCTGAACTAAAATTATCCCTAAAGGTCTCCTGACTCCAAGAAACATTAGCGGCTACCATTAATGAAATAATCAAAAGCAGTTTAAAGAACTTCATTTCTATACAACTTTTTGCAATTAAACGAAGTTAACGCTTGGGAAGGGTATCAATAAACAATTGTTGTGAAAGGGCTGATCGATGAAGTGTAGCCCTTAAAAAACGTTATACAGTTTTTTAATGATGACCTCCAAAACAAGAAAAGACAGCCCTTTTGGCTGTCTTCTCATTTTGAAACTATTGTTCTATTTTATTCGAAAATTATAAATTCCGATCTTCTGTTGACATCGTGTTTAGCAGATGAACATGGAACACCATCTGCACATTCGTTCAACAATTTAGATTCGCCAAAGCCCTCGCTTAACAACCTATCCCTAGAAATACCTTTGTTCACCATGTAATTTACTGTTGATTCTGCTCTCTTTTGAGACAACCAAAGATTATAAGCGGCAGGTCCCCTACTATCTGTGTGGGAATTGACCTTGATCTTTAGACTAGGGTATTTTTCCATGGCAGCGATTACCTTTTCTATTTCCACTTCTGAGTCCTTTCTTATATTGTATTTGTCGAAATCGAAATAAATGGTACTCAGCTGTAACAGTTTGGCCAAATCATCCCCGTAACCAGCGGTTATTCTGTCCCTTTCCAAATAAAAATCGATGATTTTCGGTTTGCCGTCCGAAACACCAATATACTCCTCATGAGGGGTATAGCCTTCCATTAAAGCCCTAACAAAATTCCCTTGATTGCAATCCAAAACCAAACTGTAGGTTCCTTTTGAATCCGTGATGGTGGATAAAATCTCTACATTATCCTCGTTGATTACCTTAACCGTGGCTCCTACCAACACCTGATTGGAAATTTTGTCCCTAACAGTTCCTGTTACCTGTTGGATACAATCAAAAACCAAAGGTTCGTTTTCAACAAAAGCATAAATGTCATCATAGCCCATTCCACTATCCCGATTGGATGCAAAATAGCCCTTTCGGTTTTCCTCATTAAAAATAAAGGTGAAATCATCCTTAACACTGTTAACAGGTTCGCCTACATTCATGACGTTACCGTTAAAATCTTTGCGTTTTATTTTCGTTCCGAAAACATCCAAACCTCCCAATCCCGGATGTCCATCCGATGAAAAATAGAGATTCTCCTCTTCCGTGACAAATGGAAAAGTTTCCCGCGCTTCCGTATTTATATTTTCTCCTAAGTTGACGGGAGGACCAAAAGTTCTATCCTTGTTGATTTCTACCATGAATATATCGGAAGCGCCTAATGTTCCTGGCATATCCGATGCGAAATACAGGGTCTTTTCATCCGGACTCAAAGCTGGATGCGCTACCGAATAGGAATCACTATTAAATGGAAGTTCCTCTACCTCGCCCCACACACCATCTTCCATCATTTGGGCCCTAAATATCTTAAGACGAATCATACCTTCTTCGTCCTTTTTATATTTGCCTTCCACTATATTATTTCGAGTAAAATAGAGTGTTTGCCCATCTTTTGTTGTTATGGAAGTGGATTCATGCAAACGCGTATTCACATAATCGTCTAATTTTACGACTTTGCTATTTGAGGTACTGTCGGCATTCACCTTGTACAAGTCCAAAAAATCCTGACCATTCCAAGTATGTCTATTTCTCGCGAAGTTTCCTGTATCCCTATCGGACGAAAAGATAAGACCTTCCTCATAAAAGGAAGGTGCAAATTCTGAATAAGCAGAATTGTAAGGGAAAGAATTCAATTCATACCTACCGAATTCTTTTTAATATCCGCTAGATAATCTTCCATACTCTTATATTGTTTGGCCCGCACGTCATTGGACGTCATTTCGGTAAACTTGCCCATAATTTCATCTGCCCTATCATAGTCCTCCAATGATTTTAGGGTTTGGGCATATTTGAAATAGTCTTCGGCCGTAACCTCGGATTGAAATTCAGTAACTAACCTATTATAAATTTTCCCTGCTTCCTTATAGTCTGCATTGAAGTAATAAGAATTTCCCAATTTTCGCAATAAATCAGCCGATACAAACCCCTTGTCCAACACTTTCTTATAAATATCAATGGCGGGGCTAAAGGAATACTCTTCATATTTTTCATCTCCCTTTTTTAAAAACCTTTCTTGGGCAAACGAAATTCCCGAAGCCATTTGAAAGATTATAATAAGAAAAAGGATATGTACTTTTTTTAACATTTGCATATTTTAGAAGAATCGGGGTGATACTAAACGTTGAAAGGATCTGACCAAATCAAACCTCAGAAAAACTTCAAATGAACCATCATTGAACTGGGTTCCCCCAAGTTCCGTAGTTTCCCTATCATACGCCAAACCCAACATGAACTGTTCCGATATTTGAAAACCTACCAAGCCACTAATAGCGGCATCCCAGCGATAGGCGGCTCCAAAGGTAAACTTGTCGTTAAACATGAAGTTAGCCGATAAATCGACTTGCAAAGGGGCTCCACCCACTACCTTGGTCAATAAAGCGGGTTTGAATCTTAGATTACCGTTCAAATCAAAAACATAGCCAGTAATCAAATAAAAATTGATTCTTTCTTGGGAAACAAATTGAACCGCACTAGCATCCCTATTTGAGTTATCAAAATAATCCGTCTGTAACAAATTAGGTGCCGATAGCCCTGCATAGAAATTATTGGTGTGATAATACATTCCTAATCCAAAATTTGGGGAAAACCTGCTATCTATATTATCCGTTCGAACCACCTCATTATCAAAATTTCTTAGTTTGATAAAATCAAGACTTAAAATATTTCCTCCAGCCTTAAGCCCAAACGAAAGTTTTGCATCCCTGGAAACATCAATGGTATAGGAGAGCATAGCATCGAGATAGGTCTCCTGCACGATCCCATCTCCAATTTCATCGTTTACGATAGATACCCCATAACCCAATTTACTATTTCTAATGGGTGAATGTAAGTTTAGGGTAAAAGTACTTGGTGCTCCTTCCAACCCTACCCATTGAGATCTGTATAGTGCCGCTGCGCTCAATTGACCGCGTGATCCCACATAACCAGGATTAACTGTCATGGTATTATACATATACTGCGTATATTGAGCGTCTTGCTGCGCATTCGCCTCATCTAAAAAGATAAAAGTTATAGCTAAAAAAGTTAGAATCTTGTATCTGATATTCATATAGTTATGCTTTTATCGGCTGATGTAAATATACTCACTATCCACAATATTTTCTCCGTCCAAGGTAGTATAGTTGAATATGTAAAAATAAACCCCGTAAGGCAAATAATCATTTACGCTAAGTGTTGAACGACCCCTAGAGCGACCATCAAAAACATTGTTCTGATTGTTATAATTTTCACCCTCATAAACGGATACGCCCCATCTATTGAAAATTTTCAAGGTACTCTGTCGTATATTCTCTGTACCACGAATAAAGAGGAAATCATTCTTACCATCTCCATTGGGTGTCAACAATTGATTTACCTCGACTTTTTGAGTAATAGATTCTTCTACTATGATGGTTACAGTAGCTGTATCACAGTTACCTTCGGTATCACAGACCGTGTATTCAAAACTATCCGTTCCATTGAAACCTTCATTAGGAGTATAAACGATGGTATCGTCCGTAATGTCATCAGGTGTGCCACCATCATCTATGGTGACCGTTCCACTCGAAGGATCCGTGACCGTCAACTCACCATCCGATGGAATTCCCGTGTCGTTGGCCAAAACATCGATTTCCGTAGCCGTATCCTCCTGGTATGGAGACCTCGTCGTCCACAACATCCAATACCGGTGGCGTACCTACCGTTATGGTCACAGTGGCAGTATCGCAATTTCCTTCCGTATCACAGACCGTGTATTCAAAACTGTCCGTTCCATTGAAACTTTCATTTGGAGTGTAAACGATTGTATCGTCAGTAATATCGGCCGGTGTGCCACCATCATCTATGGTGACCGTTCCACTTGAAGGGTCCGTGACCGTCAACTCACCATCCGATGGAATTCCCGTGTCGTTGGCCAAAACATCAATTTCCGTAGCCGTATCCTCTCGGTATGGAGACCTCGTCGTCCACAACGTCCAAAACCGGTGGCGTACCTACCATTATGGTCACAGTGGCAGTATCGCAATTACCTTCCGTATCACAGACCGTGTATTCAAAACTGTCCGTTCCATTAAAGCCATCATTTGGAGTGTAAACGATTGTATCGTCAGTAATATCGTCCGGTGTGCCACCATCATCTATGGTAACCGTTCCACTCGAAGGGTCCGTGACCGTCAACTCTCCATCCGATGGAATTCCTGTATCGTTGGCCAAAACGTCGATTTCCGTAGCCGTACCCTCCGGTATAGAGACCTCGTCGTCCACAACATCCAATACCGGTGGCGTACCTACCGTTATGGTCACAGTGGCAGTATCGCAATTTCCTTCCGTATCACAGACCGTGTATTCAAAACTGTCCGTTCCATTGAAGCTTTCATTTGGAATGTAAACGATTGTATCGTCAGTAATATCGTCCGGTGTGCCACCATCATCTATGGTAACCGTTCCGCTTGATGGATCCGTGACCGTCAACTCTCCATCGGACGGAATTCCTGTATCATTGGCCAAAACATCTATTTCCGTAGCCGTATCCTCCGGTACGGAGACCTCGTCGTCCATAACATCCAATACCGGTGGCGTACCTACCGTTATGGTCACAGTGGCCGTGTCACAGTTACCTTCCGTATCACAGACCGTGTATTCAAAAGTGTCCGTTCCATTGAAGCTCTCATTTGGAGTGTAAACGATTGTATCATCGGTAATATCGTCCGGTGTGCCACCATCATCTATGGTAACCGTTCCGCTTGATGGATCCGTGACCGTCAACTCTCCATCGGACGGAATTCCTGTATCATTGGCCAAAACGTCGATTTCCGTAGCAGTATCCTCTGGTATGGAGACCTCGTCGTCCACAACGTCGAGTATTTCTGTAATAGGGTCTAAATAGTCAGGAGTACTGTCTTCATCAGTATCATCATTGGTCGGATCACTGTCTCCATTGGAATCCTCATCCGGAGTGTTGATACCGTCACCATCGTCATCCAGGTCCCTATAGTTCACATCCTCGGTGCCGTCCGTATCAGGAAGGTCGTTGGCAGGATCGTCGATTTCATCGTTTACATCAAAGCCATCGCTTACATCACTGCCCTCGTATCCGTCATCAAGGCCATCTCCATCTGTATCGATTCCAGTAAAAGTCTCAGTCCGGGATACCATCAAAGTTAAAGTCGTTCCCTTCGTTGTTGTCCGGTACCAAATCGTTGTCGGTATCATCGTCCGGATAATCGACTTCGTCTGTTCCATCCGTATTCACAGGGGTCAAACCGTCGGGATAGGCACTGTTCACCCCGTCGTTGCTCACATAGGTGGCGGCATCGTCATCGTTAGGTGCAATGTATCCGAGAGGTTGTCCGGGCCTCTACGTTGTCGGGAATTCCGTCATTGTCGCTGTCGATGTCCAAATGGTTGGGATAGCCATCACCATCCGTGTCCAACGGATTCGTTAGTGGGTCGTTATCATCATCCAGATTAGGGTCCTCAACGGTATCCAATATTCCATCGTTATCATCGTCCAAGTCCGTAATGTCAGGAACTCCATCTCCATCGGTATCAGGACCTTGATTATTGTCTACATCCAAATAGTTGGGCCTCCCATCATCATCCGTATCATCATCCGTGGGATCATTATTTCCGTTTACATCTTCTTCAGGGGTAGTTAATCCATCTCCATCATCATCTAAATCTCTAAAGTTAACATCATCGGTTCCATCCGTATCTCGGAAGGTGGTTGGCCGGATCGTCGATCTCATCGTTGACATCAAATCCATCGTTAATATCACTGCCCTCAAAACCATCATCCAGTCCATCGCCATCCATATCTGTACCCGTTGCATATTGATCAGGTATTCCATCAAAATTGAAATCGTTCCCCTCATTATTGTCCGGAACCCAGTCGTCATCACTGTCAAAATCTTGATAATCTGGCTTATCAGGTGGAGGCGTACCATCAGTATTTACCGGTATCAATCCCCCAATATATGCGCTATTGATCCCTTGGTTTGATATGTAGGTAGATGGAGAGTCATCATTTGGAGCAATATAATTAGCCGTTGCTTGAGCCTCCACATTATCAGGAATACCATCCCCATCGGTGTCAATATCCAATTGATTTGGATAACCATCATTGTCCCTATCGTTCAACACTATTCCTTCTCCTGCCCCAGGGTGACTTTCATATATATCATCCAATCCGTTCCCATCACTATCCACGCCGATTTGGGTTTATAATTATGGAAATTTTGGGACTCTAGATTATCCAAAATACCGTCATTATCAGAATCTAAATCCAAATAATCAGGCACTCCATCACCATCCGTATCCGTTGGATTAGTTGTATAATCATTATCACCATCAAGGTTTCCATCCTCCACAGTATTGATAATACCATCACCATCAGTATCAATATCTACATCATCATAAACACCATCTCCATCATAATCCCAATAATAAATAGTATTATAATCAATAGTTGAATATTTGTTGGAATAGGCCATAATTCCCAAAGGGAAAGCCAAAAAAAGAAATGTAAAGAACAGAAAATTCCCTAGATACTTTATGAAACTTCCACAATTCAATGTTCTATCTTCCATACGGGATATTGTTTAATTAACATATATCCAAAGCATATGAATTTCAAGCTGGTAGGATTTGGGTTTTTCCTAACGAAAATTACACGCAAGATACTTCTTAATATTTCAGTTATTGTGTAATTCGGATGACTTGTTGATAAATCTCCATAAACTGTGAAAAAGTTCTTAACTCACTGATTCTATCGTATTGATTAAGACACGTTTATAATTTTTTAGGTCACATTAAAAGGAATAAACCAGTAGTGGTTACCCCCACAACTCCATAAATATTCAAATTAGCTTATTTTTGCGGCAAATTTTGACCGAATGAGCTTTAAGAATGAGATAGAAAGAAGAAGAACCTTTGGTATTATTTCCCATCCGGATGCTGGAAAGACTACCCTAACGGAAAAATTACTCCTTTTTGGAGGAGCGATACAGGAAGCGGGAGCAGTTAAAAATAATAAAATAAAAAAAACCGCCACCAGTGACTTCATGGAAATTGAGCGACAACGAGGAATATCGGTAGCAACTTCCGTTTTAGCATTTATTTACAAGGACAAAAAAATCAATATTCTAGATACTCCAGGACACAAGGATTTTGCCGAAGATACCTTTAGAACATTGACAGCTGTTGATAGTGTTATAGTGGTTATTGATGTTGCCAAAGGTGTGGAGGAGCAAACCGAAAAACTTGTGGAGGTTTGCCGAATGAGAAAAATACCAATGTTGGTTTTCATAAACAAGCTAGATAGGGAAGGTCAAGATGCATTCGATCTATTAGATGAACTTGAACAAAAATTAGGACTTTCTGTTACACCTCTTAGTTTTCCAATTGGAATGGGATATGATTTTAAAGGCATTTACAATATCTACGAAAAAAACATAAATCTATTCAGCGGGGACAGTAAAAAGAACATTGAAGAAACTATAGCTTTTGACGACATAGAAAGTCCGAATTGGAAAAAATAATAGGTTCTAAGGCAGCGGAGAATCTTAGGGAAAATCTTGATTTGGTTTGGGGCGTATATCCGAGACTTTGACAAGGAGCTTTATTTAAAAGGGGAGCAACAACCCGTATTCTTTGGTTCCGCCCTTAACAATTTTGGCGTTAGAGAACTGTTGGACTGTTTTATTGAAATTGCGCCCTCTCCAAAGGCAAAAATGGCAGAGGAACGATTGGTAAAGGCCGATGAAAAAAACTTAACGGGATTTGTGTTTAAAATCCATGCAAATATGGATCCAAAGCACAGAGATCGATTAGCATTTGTAAAAGTTGTTTCCGGTACTTTTGAAAGAAACAAGCCTTATTTACATGTACGACTTGACAAAAATTTAAAATTCTCAAGTCCCAATGCCTTTTTTGCCGAGAAAAAAGAAATTGTTGATATCTCTTATCCTGGTGATATCGTAGGACTGCATGATACTGGAAATTTCAAGATTGGAGATACCTTGACCGAAGGTGAGGTATTGCACTATAAGGGCATACCCAGTTTCTCGCCGGAACATTTTAGGTATATCAATAATGCGAATCCTATGAAATCCAAACAACTTTACAAGGGAATAGACCAATTAATGGATGAAGGGGTAGCACAACTTTTTACATTAGAAATGAATGGCAGAAAGGTTATTGGTACCGTAGGTGCTCTTCAATTTGAGGTCATTCAGTATCGCTTGGAACATGAGTATGGGGCTAAGTGTAGTTATGAAAACTTTCCGGTATACAAAGCTTGTTGGGTTGGTACTGATAATACAAAAAGTGAGGAATACAAGGAGTTTATTCGAGTAAAGCAAAAGTTTTTGGCAAAGGACAAGAGAGGACAATTGGTTTTCTTAGCCGATTCTCAATTTTCTTTACAGATGGCCCAACAAAAATATCCTTCCGTTAAACTATACTTTACTTCTGAGTTTGAATGAAAAAGAGCCACTTAAAGTGGCTCTTTTTATGCTTCTCCTGTTGGACCAAAGTTTAATGGTATGGTTGGCTGCTCATAATCCTTAATGGTACCATGTGCCTTCTCAAAGCGCTGTACATTATCATTAAGAGCCTTTAAAAACTTTTTGGCATGTTGGGGCGTAAGAATAATTCTACTCTTTACCTTTGCTTTAGGCGCGCCCGGCATCAAGCTGATAAAATCAACCACGAATTCCGAGACCGAATGATTAATGATAGCCAAATTAGAGTAAACTCCCTCCGAAGTTTTTTCGTCCAGCTCAATATTGATCTGTTTTTGATTCTGATTTTTATTTTCGCTCATCGGTATATATCAAAATTAACAATTAAAAAAGCCCTCATTTAATGAGGGCTTTTTAGTATTAGAATCTCAAGGCCTCTTTTCTCGCCATTATCTCATCGTATTCTTCCTTAGAACCAACTATGATGTTTTCATAGTCTCTCATACCCGTACCAGCAGGTATTTTGTGGCCTACGATAACATTTTCTTTTAGTCCTTCTAAAGTATCTACTTTACCGCTTACGGCAGCTTCGTTCAGTACTTTAGTAGTTTCCTGGAACGATGCAGCGGATATAAACGATTTGGTCTGCAAGGAAGCTCCGGTTATACCTTGTAAAATAGGTGTTGCCGTTGCTGCAATTGCATCCCTAGCTTCAACTAAAGCCTTATCACTTCGTTTTAAAATTGAGTTTTCATCACGAAGCTCCCTTAAAGTAACAATCTGTCCTGGTTTCAGATTTTCAGAATCACCAGCTTCCATAACAACCTTTTTTCCAAAAATCTCATCATTTTCGATGATAAAATCATCTTTATGAATCAATTGGTTCTCTAGGAAAATAGTATCTCCCGGATCTTCTATTCTAACCTTACGCATCATCTGCCTAACGACCACCTCAAAGTGTTTATCATTAATTTTTACACCTTGTAAACGATATACTTCCTGCACTTCATTTACCAGGTACTGTTGTACAGCCGATGGTCCCTTGATGGCCAATATATCCTCCGGCGTAATCGATCCGTCGGAAAGTGGCATACCAGCTCTCACATAATCGTTCTCCTGAACCAAAATCTGATTGGAGAGTTTCACCAAGTATTTCTTGACTTCTCCTAACTTGGACTCGATGATAATCTCTCGATTACCTCTTTTTATCTTACCGAATGAGACTACACCGTCAATTTCGGATACTACCGCTGGGTTAGATGGATTACGGGCTTCGAATAATTCGGTTACCCTTGGAAGACCACCGGTAATATCCCCTGCCTTTGCAGACTTACGTGGGATTTTCACCAAAATCTTACCTTCTTTAATCTTATCACCATTGTCCACCATGATATGGGAACCTACAGGAAGGTTGTAAGAACGTAATGTCTCTCCTTTACTATCCTGAATAAGTAGCGTAGGAATCAACTTTTTGTTTCTTGACTCTGAAATTACCTTTTCCTGGAATCCAGTCTGCTCGTCAATCTCTACTTGATAAGTTACACCTTGCTCAATATTCTCATAGGCAATTTTACCCGGAAATTCTGATACAATAACACCATTATACGGATCCCAAGAACAAATTAAATCTCCTTTTTGAACCTTGGCTCCATCTTCTATAAATAATTGCGAACCGTATGGGATATTATTGGTGCTTAGAGTAATACCTGTTTTGGCATCAACCACCTTAATTTCGGTAGTTCTAGAAATAACGATGTCTACTATCTTACCTTCTGAGTTTTCACCTTTAACCGTTCTCAAATCCTCAATTTCGGCAATACCGGAGAATTTAGCCTCCAATTTATTGTCCTCGGAAATGTTACCAGCGATTCCACCCACGTGGAAGGTACGAAGTGTCAACTGAGTACCTGGTTCACCGATTGACTGTGCTGCCACAACTCCAACTGCCTCACCCCTTTGAACCATCTTATTGGTTGAAAGGTTTCTACCATAACATTTAGCACAAATTCCTTGTTGTGCCTCACAAGTCAATGCTGATCTCACTTCAACCGTTTCAATAGCGGAAGCCTCAATTTTCTTAACATCGGACTCCATGATTTCCTGACCGGCCTTCAATAACATCTCCTCAGAAATTGGGTCATAGACATCGTGCAAGGATACACGTCCAAGAATTCTTTCTCCCAAGGACTCCACTATTTCCTCGTTTTTCTTCAATGCCTGAACCTCTACTCCACGTAAGGTTTCACAATCCTCGATATTGATAATAACATCTTGGGAAACATCTACCAAACGACGCGTTAGATAACCGGCATCAGCTGTTTTAAGAGCCGTATCCGCCAATCCCTTACGTGCACCGTGCGTAGAAATAAAGTATTCAAGAATTGAAAGACCTTCCTTAAAGTTGGAAAGAATCGGGTTTTCAATAATCTCTCCACCACCTGCAGTCGATTTCTTCGGTTTCGCCATCAATCCTCGCATACCTGTCAACTGACGAATCTGTTCCTTGGAACCCCTAGCACCTGAATCAAGCATCATATACACGGAGTTAAAGCCTTGCTGATCTTCCCTGATACGCTTCATGGCCAACTCGGTCAACATGGCGTTCGTGGAAGTCCACACATCGATTACCTGATTGTAACGTTCGTTATTGGTGATTAGACCCATGTTATAGTTGGCCATAATACCATCGACCTGACCGTTGGCATCATTGATCATATCGTGCTTTTCTTCGGGATAATGATATCCCCCAAGCTGAAGGACAATCCGCCTTTAAAAGCGAACTCGTATCCCATAGTCTTGATCTTGTCCAAGAAATCCGCAGTAGTTGGCACATCGGTAACGGAAAGTATGTCACCAATGATATCCCTTAGAGATTTCTTGTTCAATACCTTATTGATATAACCGGCAGCTTCGGGCACTTCCATGTTGAACAATACCCTTCCCACGGTAGTTGGAATAATCTGGTATACCAATTCTCCTGCTTCATTAAAATCCTTCGCCCTAACTTTAATACCGGCGTTCAACGCAACTTTTCCTTCGTTGAAAGCGATTTCCACTTCTTCTGCGGAATAGAAAGTCAAACCTTCACCTTTTACTGGAACTTCCGGCGTTGATTTACGCTCTTTTGTCATATAGTAAAGACCCAAGACCATATCCTGGGAAGGTACCGTAATTGGCGAACCATTTGCCGGGTTCAAGATATTATGGGAAGCCAACATCAACAGTTGTGCTTCCAAAATGGCCTCAGGACCCAACGGAAGGTGAACCGCCATCTGGTCACCATCAAAATCCGCGTTAAAGGCGGTACAAACCAATGGGTGCAGACGAATAGCCTTACCTTCAATCAATTTGGGCTGAAATGCCTGAATACCCAATCTGTGTAATGTAGGGGCACGGTTCAGCAATACCGGATGTCCTTTCAGGACATTTTCCAAAATATCCCAAACAACAGGCTCTTTCTTATCTATTATTTTCTTGGCGGACTTCACCGTTTTTACAATGCCCCTTTCAATTAATTTCCTAATTACGAAAGGCTTGTACAGCTCGGCAGCCATATCTTTTGGAAGACCACATTCGAACAATTTCATTTCAGATCCTACAACGATAACCGAACGTGCAGAGTAATCCACCCGCTTACCAAGAAGGTTTTGACGGAAACGACCTTGTTTACCCTTCAAAGAATCCGAAAGGGATTTTAAAGGTCTATTTGATTCCGTTTTAACCGCCGATGCTTTTCTTGTATTGTCAAAAAGAGAATCCACGGCTTCCTGAAGCATACGTTTCTCGTTTCTAAGAATAACTTCCGGTGCCTTTATCTCAACCAACCTTTTTAAACGATTGTTTCTGATAATGACCCTTCTGTACAAATCGTTCAAATCTGAAGTTGCGAAACGTCCACCGTCCAAAGGAACCAACGGTCTTAATTCGGCGGAATTACCGGAATAACCTTCATGATCATCCACTCCGGAAGATTCTCACGATTGTCCTGGGACTCCCTTAAGGCCTCCACAACTTGAAGTCTCTTTAGAGCCTCGGTTTTTCTTTGCTTGGAAGTCTCCGTATTTGCCTTGTGCCTCAATTCAAAAGATAGTTCCTTTAAATTGATTCTGCCCAAAAGATCTATCAAACATTCCGCACCCATCTTGGCGATGAACTTGTTTGGATCGGTATCCTCCAAGTATTGATTCTCTTGTGGAATGGATTCCAAAATGTTCAGATATTCCTCCTCAGTCAAGAAATCCATTTTTTGGATTTCCTCTCCCTCAGGACCTTTGGCGATACCAGGCTGAATTACTACATACCTTTCGTAGTAGATGATCATATCCAATTTTTTGGAAGGCAGCCCTAACAAGTACCCAATTTTATTCGGTAAGGAACGGAAATACCAAATATGTGCGACAGGAACCACCAAATTGATATGACCTACCCTATCCCTACGTACCTTTTTCTCGGTAACTTCAACACCACATCGGTCACAAACAATACCTCGGTAACGGATTCTCTTATACTTTCCACACGCACATTCGTAGTCCTTCACAGGTCCGAATATACGCTCACAGAACAATCCGTCACGTTCCGGTTTGTGGGTTCTATAATTGATTGTTTCAGGCTTTAAAACCTCACCTCTCGGACTCTGCCAAAATTGCTTCGGGCGAAGCCAATCCGATTGAAATTTTATCAAACCTTTTTACTTGGTTATTATCTTTTAATCTAGCCATAATAGCGTACTGATAATGATTTTAAATGTGTTTAAAACAGCCTCTTAAAGACCATCGTTATTCTTCCAACCTGATATCCAAACCTAATCCCTTAAGCTCGTGCATCAATACATTGAAAGATTCGCGCAAACCAGGTTCCGGCATCGTCTCACCTTTTACGATGGATTCGTAGGTCTTGGCCCTGCCGATAACATCATCCGATTTAACGGTCAATATTTCACGTAAGGTTGCCGATGCACCGTACGCCTCCAAGGCCCAAACTTCCATCTCCCCAAAACGCTGACCACCAAATTGTGCTTTACCACCCAATGGCTGTTGCGTAATCAAAGAGTAAGGTCCTATGGAACGTGCATGCATCTTATCATCTACCATGTGACCTAATTTCAGCATGTAGATAACACCAACTGTTGCCGGCTGGTCAAAACGCTGCCCTGTACCACCATCATAAAGATGTGTGTGCCCAAATCTAGGGATACCGGCCTCATCCGTATAGGCGTTGATTTCATCCAAGGATGCACCATCGAAAATTGGGGTAGCGAATTTTCTACCCAGTTTCAATCCGGCCCAACCCAACACGGTTTCATATATCTGACCAATGTTCATACGGGAAGGTACACCTAACGGGTTCAATACAATATCAACCGGTGTTCCGTCCTCTAAGAAAGGCATATCCTCCTGACGCACGATTCTGGATACGATACCTTTGTTACCGTGACGGCCCGCCATTTTATCACCTACTTTAAGCTTACGTTTTTTGGCAATATAGACTTTGGCCAATTTCATAATACCCGCTGGTAATTCATCCCCAACGGAAATCGTAAACTTATCCCTTCTCAAGTTTCCTTGAAGATCGTTCAACTTGATCTTATAGTTGTGAAGCAAATCGGCAACAGAATTGTTGGTATCCGTATCCGTAGTCCAGCTTCCGCTCACCAAGTGTGCGAAATCGTCCACGGAGTTCAACATCTTCATGGTATATTTCTTACCTTTTGGCAATACCTCCTCACCCAAATCATTCAATACACCTTGGGAAGTTTTTCCATTTACCAGGGTAAATAGTTTCTCTACCAATATATCTTTTAGCTCTTGGAATTTAACTTCATATTCCAATTCCAGTTTGGAAAGTTCCTCCTTGTCCTCAGAACGCTTTCTCTTATCCTTTACAGATCTTGAAAACAACTTCTTATCGATAACCACACCTCGTAAAGATGGGGAAGCTTTCAAAGAAGCATCCTTTACATCACCTGCTTTATCACCAAAGATGGCACGTAACAACTTCTCTTCGGAGTTGGGTCTGATTCCCCTTTTGGAGTAATCTTACCAATAAGGATATCTCCTGGCTTCACTTCGGCACCAATACGAATCATACCATTTTCATCCAAATCCTTTGTTGCCTCTTCGGAAACGTTCGGAATATCATGGGTAAGCTCTTCTGCACCCAATTTGGTATCGCGCACCTCCAAAGAATATTCATCAACATGGATAGAGGTAAAAATATCTTCTCTAACCACTTTCTCAGAAATTACGATTGCATCCTCAAAGTTATATCCCTTCCAAGGCATGAACGCTACTGTAAGGTTTCTACCTAAAGCCAGTTCACCCTTCTCGGTTGCATATCCCTCACACAATACCTGACCTTTCTTAACTCTGTCCCCTTTCTTAACAATAGGCTTCAAGTTAATGCTAGTACCTTGATTCGTCTTTCTGAACTTTACCAAGTAATACGTCTTCTCATCCTCATCAAAAGAAATCAATCTTTCCTCATCAGTCCTATCATATTTGATGATGATTTTCTGTGAATCTACATATTCGATGACACCATCACCTTCAGCATTTATCAAAACCCTAGAATCCGAGGCCACTTGCCTTTCAAGACCTGTACCCACAATTGGAGATTGAGGTTTTAAAAGAGGAACCGCCTGACGCATCATGTTGGATCCCATCAAGGCACGGTTAGCATCATCATGCTCCAAGAAAGGAATCAAGGATGCGGATATGGATGCAATTTGGTTTGGAGCAACGTCCGTATAGTGGATTTCGGCTGGATCAACTACTGGGAAGTCACCTTCCTCCCTTGCAATAACCTTATCGGTATCTATCTGCCCATTTTCCTTTAAAGGAATATTTGCCTGCGCAATCTTCATTCCTTCTTCTTCCTCGGCACTTAAATATGTGTAATTTTCTAAATCAACCTTAGAGTCTTCCACTTTTCTATATGGAGTTTCCAAGAAGCCCATTGGGTTCACTTTGGCAAATACAGAGAGTGAAGAAATCAAACCAATGTTCGGACCTTCAGGTGTTTCAATAGGACAAAGACGTCCATAATGCGTATAGTGAACGTCACGTACCTCAAAACCTGCTCTTTCCCTGGAAAGACCGCCTGGCCCAAGTGCAGATAATCTTCTTTTGTGCGTTATCTCAGCAAGTGGATTGGTCTCAGTCCATAAACTGAGATAACTGGTTTGTACCAAAGAATGAATTGATTACAGAAGACAAAGTCTTTGCATTAATCAAATCGATAGGAGTAAACACCTCATTGTCACGTACGTTCATACGCTCACGAATTGTTCTTGCCATACGTGCAAGACCCACACCAAATTGTTGAGACAATTGTTCACCTACCGTACGAACACGACGGTTTGAAAGGTGGTCTATATCATCAATCTCCGCTTTCGAGTTGATAAGCTCAATCAAATATTTTATAATGGTTATGATATCTTCCTTGGTCAAAACTTGTTTGTCCATTCCAATATCAAGACCTAATTTTTTGTTCATTCTATAACGACCAACTTCACCTAAGTTGTAACGCTGATCTGAGAAGAACAATTTATCAATAATACCCCTGGCCGTTTCCTCATCGGGTGGCTCGGCATTACGTAATTGTCTGTAAATATGTTCAACAGCCTCCTTTTCAGAGTTCGTTGGATCCTTTTGAAGTGTATTATGAATAATCGCATAATCAGACTGCGCATTATTCTCTTTATGCAAAAGAATTGTCTTAACGTCGGCCTCTAAAATCTCTGCAATATGTTCTTTCTCAAGAACTGTATCACGATCCAAAACGATCTCGTTTCTCTCAATGGAAACTACCTCACCGGTATCCTCATCCACAAAATCCTCGTGCCAAGTGTTCAAAACCCTTGCAGCAAGTTTACGTCCTAGTACCTTTTTAAGACCTGCATTGGAAACCTTAACTTCCTCTGAAAGGTCAAAAATTTCCAAAATATCCTTGTCCCTTTCAAAACCAATGGCTCTAAATAGGGTGGTTACGGGTAATTTTTTCTTTCTATCAATATAAGCGTACATTACGCCATTGATATCGGTAGCAAATTCTATCCAAGAACCTTTAAAAGGAATAACCCTGGCAGAATACAATTTTGTACCGTTTGCATGGAAAGACTGTCCAAAGAATACACCAGGAGAACGGTGTAATTGGGAAACCACTACTCTTTCCGCTCCATTTATAACAAAAGTACCACTTGGAGTCATGTAGGGTATTGTCCCTAAATAAACGTCCTGTACAATAGTTTCAAAATCTTCGTGTTCCGGATCGGTACAATATAACTTTAACCTAGCCTTTAACGGAACGCTATAAGTAAGACCCCGCTCAATACACTCTTGAATGGAGTATCTTGGTGGATCGATAAAATAATCTAAAAATTCCAGTACGAACTGATTTCTAGTATCAGTTATGGGGAAGTTTTCCATGAAGGTATTGTACAATCCCTCATCACCTCTTTGATCAGATTTGGTTTCAAGTTGAAAAAAATCTTGAAAGGATTTAATCTGAATATCCAAGAAATCCGGATACTGCGGAGTATTCTTAGCGGATGCAAAATTTATTCTTTCAGTCTGATTTGTGAACATCTACGGACAGTGTTTTGATCGTGAGTACTATTGGGGTGGTATATCACTTAATATACCTGATTCTATAAAAAGGCTTAGGTCTAGCCGCAAAATGCGAAAAGACCTAAACCAAATGCAATATGGTAAAGCTATTATTTAAGCTCAACTTCTGCTCCTGCTTCTTCCAATGATTTTTTGATACCTTCTGCCTCGTCTTTAGCGATACCTTCTTTAACAGCTTTTGGTGCGCTATCAACGATATCTTTAGCATCTTTCAATCCTAAACCAGTTAATTCCTTAACCAATTTAACTACAGCAAGCTTAGAAGCTCCTGCTGATTTCAAAATTACATCGAATTCTGATTTTTCCTCTGCAGCTTCACCAGCTTCAGCGGCACCACCACCAGCAGCAACAGCTACTGCAGCAGCAGCAGGCTCAATACCGTATTCTTCTTTTAATATATCAGCTAACTCGTTTACTTCTTTTACTGTAAGGTTAACCAATTGTTCTGCGAAATCTTTTAAATCTGCCATTTTCTATCGTTTAATAAAATTTTAAAATATACTTAGTTTTTAGTGCGTACTTATCTTTCGGATAATGTCTTAAGGATTCCGGCAAGTTTACCTCCACCAGATTTAAGTCCGGAAATAACATTTTTCGCTGGAGATTGTAACAATCCGATGATTTCTCCAATCATTTCCTCTTTAGACTTAATGCTCACTAAAGCATCCAAAGTTTCATCACCCACATAAATTGCTTCCTCTACAAAAGCACCTTTCAATAAAGGTTTATTGGATTTTTTCCTGAAATTCTTAATAAGTTTTGCCGGAGCATTACCTACTTCAGAGAACATTAAAGAGGTATTCCCCTTTAATACTTCGGAAGTTCACCAAATTCCTTTTCGGAAGCTTCCATTGCCTTTGCAAGCAATGTATTTTTAACTACTGCAAGTTTAATATTTGCCTTAAAACAAGCTCTTCTCAAATCAGAGGTTGTTCCTGCATCCATTCCGAGAAATATCCGCTAGATAAATAATGGAATTTTCACCCAACTGCGTAGTTAAATCTTGTATAACCGTTGCTTTTTCTTCTCTTGTCATAATTGATATTTTTAACTAGCAGTGCTTAAACTGACTTTGGGTCTAATTGAACGCTAGGACTCATAGTGCTAGACAAGAAAATACTTTTCATGTATACACCTTTTGCAGCAGTTGGTTTCATCTTGTTCAAAGTTTCCAATAACTCTTTTGCATTACCTGCAATTTTATCAGGGGAAAAAGAAACCTTCCCGATTGCAGCATGAACAATACCCGTCTTATCAACTTTAAAATCAATCTTACCAGCTTTAACCTCAGATACCGCCTTAGCAATATCCATAGTCACTGTACCCGTTTTTGGATTGGGCATTAAACCTCTTGGCCCTAGAACACGTCCCAAAGGTCCAAGTTTACCCATAACGCTTGGCATAGTGATGATTACATCAACATCTGTCCAACCATTTTTAATTTTATCCAAATATTCGTCCAATCCAACATAGTCAGCACCTGCTTCTTTAGCTTCGGCTTCCTTATCCGGAGTCACCAAAGCCAATACTTTTAAATCTTTACCGGTACCATGAGGAAGTGTCACCACCCCACGTACCATTTGATTCGCCTTACGGGGATCTACACCCAAACGGACAGCTATATCAACAGATGCATCAAACTTTGTGCTTGTTATTTCTTTTACTAAAGCAGAAGCCTCTTCCAAAGAATAAAGTTTATCCTTTTCAATTTTGGAGTGCGCTTCCTTTTGCTTTTTTGTCAACTTTGCCATTTAATTGCTTTTTAAGATTTTAAAAAGGTCTTTTACCTGCAACCTTCATACCCATTGAACGAGCAGTACCGGCAATCATACTCATAGCCGATTCTATCGTAAATGCATTAAGGTCTGCCATCTTATCTTCGGCTATTGCCTTGATTTGATCCCAGGTTACACTACCCAATTTTACTCTGTTAGGTTCGCCAGATCCTTTTTTAATCTTAGCCGCTTCCAATAGCTGAACTGCCGCTGGTGGTGTTTTAACGACGAAGTCAAAAGACTTGTCCTTGTAAACGGTGATAACAACTGGTAAAACCTTACCTTGTTTGTCCTGTGTACGAGCATTGAACTGCTTACAGAACTCCATGATGTTAACACCGGCAGCACCTAAGGCGGAGTCCAACCGGTGGCGATGGATTCGCTGCACCTCCCCTAACTTGTAGCTTAACTACTTTACCTACTTCTTTTGCCATTGTTTAAAATTAAATTGAAAGTGTGTTAATGGAAGCAACACAACTTTTAAATATGTAACAATTATCTTAAATCTTTTCTACCTGCATATAGCTTAACTCCAATGGTGTTTTTCTTCCAAAAATCTTTACCATTACTTCAAGCTTACGCTTTTCTTCGTTTATCTTTTCCACGGTACCATTAAAACCATTAAAAGGACCATCGATAACCTTAACGGTTTCACCAAATACAAAAGGTATAGCCACACTATCCGTATTCACGGCCAACTCATCTACCTTACCTAGCATCCTGTTTACCTCAGACTTTCTAAGAGGCACTGGATCACCGCCTTTGGTTTCACCTAAAAAGCCAATAACATTGGTTATGGATCGAATAATGTGAACCATCTCACCTCCCAAATTGGCTTTTACCATAATATATCCCGGAAAATAAACCCTTTCCTTATTAATTTTCTTTCCGTTCCTAATTTGAATTACTTTTTCAGTTGGAACCAAAACTTCTTCCAAATAATCGGAAAAACCATGACGCTCCACTTCACTCTCTATGTAGCCTTTGATTTTGTTTTCCTGACCACTTACAGCTCTTACTACATACCATTTCTTTTCCAATACTTCTGACATAGAGCTCAAATTAGTTTAATACGTAATCAAAATACAATTGAACTACTTTGCTAAAGACCGTATCCACACCCCAAGTCGCCAATGCGAAAATGATTGAAAAAACTGCAACCACTACCATTAAGTTTGAGGCCTCAGCCCTGGAAGGAAGGGTAACATTATTCCTTAGTTCTTCAACGGATTCTTTAATATATGTAAGCATCTCTACTGTATTAAGTTTCAAAAATTCAGGATACCGCCTATCCTAATTTTCCAATTTTGGCACGGGAGGAGAGACTCGAACTCCCGACACCTGGTTTTGGAGACCAGTGCTCTACCAACTGAGCTACACCCGTATTTGCGTATCATAACTTCTCATATGACACGCCTTTATATTTACATTTAAAGGTATCCGTCAAAAGACGGACACCCTTAAAATATATTATTGCATTAAAAGATTGGATTAATCCAAAATCTTAGTCACCTGACCAGCTCCAACGGTTCTACCGCCTTCACGGATAGCGAAACGAAGACCTACGCTAAGCGCGATTGGCTGAATCAAATCTACAGTAATTGTAAGGTTATCACCTGGCATTACCATCTCAACACCAGAAGGCAAAGAAATATTACCGGTAACATCAGTAGTTCTTACATAAAACTGTGGACGATAGTTATTGTGGAATGGAGTGTGACGACCACCTTCTTCTTTTTTCAAGATATACACCTCAGCTTCAAACTTAGCATGTGGCTTAACAGATCCTGGCTTACAAATTACCATTCCCCTCTTGATATCAGACTTCTCAATACCTCTTAATAAGATACCAACGTTGTCACCAGCCTCACCTCTATCCAAAATCTTACGGAACATCTCAACACCAGTAATAGTAGAAGATAATTTCTCAGCTCCCATACCAATGATATCTACAGCGTCTCCAGTGTTGGCAACACCTGTTTCTATTCTACCAGTTGCAACAGTACCACGACCAGTGATAGTGAATACATCCTCAACAGGCATCAAGAAAGGCTTATCAACATCTCTCTCAGGCAATTCGATCCAGTTATCAACTGCCTCCATCAATTCCATAACAGTATCAACCCATTTTTGTTCACCGTTCAATGCACCTAGAGCAGAACCGGAAATAACGGGACCATTGTCACCATCATACTCGTAGAAAGAAAGCAATTCCCTTACTTCCATTTCAACTAGCTCCAACAATTCCTCATCGTCAACCATGTCTACTTTATTCAAGAAAACAACGATTCTAGGAATACCAACCTGACGACCTAAAAGGATGTGCTCACGAGTTTGTGGCATAGGACCATCTGTAGCGGCAACAACCAAAATAGCACCATCCATCTGAGCGGCACCAGTAACCATGTTCTTTACGTAATCCGCGTGACCTGGACAGTCAACGTGCGCATAGTGACGGTTAGCAGTTTGATACTCAACGTGTGATGTATTGATTGTGATACCTCTTTCTTTTTCCTCCGGAGCGTTATCGATAGAATCGAAACTTCTCTTTTCAGAAAGACCTGCGTTAGACAGAACCTCTGTGATAGCAGCAGTCAATGTAGTTTTACCGTGATCCACGTGTCCAATAGTACCAATATTTAAGTGCGGTTTGGAACGATCGAAAGTTTCCTTTGCCATGTTTATTGAATTTTAATCTTAGTTTATATTAGTGTACAAATTTATACCTTAATTGAGCCAATGACGAGATTTGAACTCGTGACCTCTTCCTTACCAAGGAAACGCTCTACCCCTGAGCTACACCGGCGTAAAGTGTTGAATCCACCTCGCTGATGGATTCCTGCCTTCGCAGGAATGACAATAAAGTCAAGAAAATAGAGCGGGAGACCGGGTTCGAACCGGCGACATTCAGCTTGGAAGGCTGACGCTCTACCAACTGAGCTACTCCCGCTTATTAATTTTCAAAATTTCATTTAAATACTGATAGTCAAAGCTATGTGGGGAGAGCAGGATTCGAACCTGCGAAGACATAGTCAGCAGATTTACAGTCTGCCCTCGTTGGCCGCTTGAGTATCTCCCCGCTTTACCAGTATTTTAAGAACTTCGGAGCCGATGGAGGGACTCGAACCCACGACCTGCTGATTACAAATCAGCTGCTCTAGCCAGCTGAGCTACATCGGCACTTTTCATACTTTTTTTAGCATAAAAAAGTCCGCTATTTCTAACGGACTGCAAATGTATAGATTTATTTGTTTTTTCAAAACAAATTTCAAAAAATTTTATTCATGCATTAGCTCTTAATTTTTCCTTTCTCTTTATCAATTTTCTCTCCAATGAACTGCACGCTGTATCCACTGCCTCTTCAAAGGATTTGCACTGCTTTTTTACCATGAAATTATTCTTTGGAACATTTAACTTAATTTCCACAATCTTGTTCTCTTTAGAACTTGTATTCTCAACCTTTAAATAAACATCGGAACTGATGACCTTGTCATAAAAAGTCTCCAGCTTATCCAAACGGTTTTGCAGAAAATTAATCAATTTAACATCTGCATTAAAATTAACGGATTGTGCGTTTACTTTCATAAGCTAAAATTTTAATGCCCCTTTTTGATGCTTAAGGGACGGAATTAAACAATCTATTTGTTTTTCCCTCTAGGGTGGGAAGAAGCATGTATTCTTTTCAACTCCGCTATACCATTATGTGTATAAACTTGCGTGGATGCCAAACTAGCATGACCTAACAATTCCTTTACCGAATTCAAATCTGCACCTTTATTTAAAAGATGCGTAGCAAAAGTATGCCTCAAAACATGTGGGCTCCTTTTAACCTTAGCGGAAACCTTTCTAAAATACTTATTTATAATTCTATAAACAAGGGTTTCATATATTTTATTGCCCTTATTGGTCAACAATAAAAACTCTGAATTCTCGCCTATAAACAATGAGTTTCGTTCGGATAAATAATGCTTAAGAAGTGTAATGGATTCCTCCAACAAAGGAATAATACGCTCCTTATTTCTTTTCCCCAAAACCTTTATAGTTTTTTCTACAAGGTCTACATCCTTAAGTTTAAGATTTACCAATTCCGCCCTTCTTATACCTGTAACATATAAAATGTGAATCACAAGCTGATCTCTCTTACCTTCGAAATCATTGGAATAACTTATTTCATTTAGCACTTGTTCCATTTCAATTTCAGAAAACGGAGTCTCCAACTTTTTAGGAGTCTTCAAAGCCTTATGCTTGGCAAGAGGACTTGTTTTAATTGCCTCAATCTTTTGCAGGAATTTATAGTATGCCTTAAGGGAGGCAATTTTTCTATTAATCGTCCTATTTGAAATACCGGTATCCGACAAGGAAACTACCCAACTTCTGATAATGTTGTACGCTACCGAATCTATGTCCTCAACCTCAATCTCGGACTTACAAAAATCCTGAAACTCCAAGAGGTCTTTTCCATAGGCTCTATACGTATGTTCAGAATATTTTTTCTCTAAAGAAAGATAGTCCAAGAATTGATTTAAAAACATTTACCAAAGTTAGGAATTGCATTAGAAAAAATACCTAAAACAAAAAATCCCGCATGATGCGGGATTATAATTTTCTTTGTATCAATTTCTAAATTTCCTCTTGGTCCCTCAGACTTTGAATATATTGTGCTTTTTGTATTTGAGCTCTTCGCTCAACAGAAGGCTTAGTAAACTGTTGACGTTTTCTCAACTGCCTCATTGTACCTGTCTTGTCAAACTTTCTTTTGAAACGTTTTAAAGCTCTGTCTATGTTTTCTCCTTCTTTTACTGGTATAATTAACATGGGCTACAACCTCCTTTCTTTTGTGATTAAGGCCGCAAAGATAAAAACTAATTTAATATGGACAACTTTATTTAATTTTTTGATGAAAAAATCACTCTTTAGTTTGTTGCAGGACGATATTCCTTTTTATCTATGATAATTTTGGCAATAATCTCTCTTAATATCTCTGAAGTACCCCCACCTATAGGTCCCAATCTGCTATCGCGTAATAAACGGGCCATGGGGTAATCTTCGATGTATCCATAACCACCCAAAAATTGAAGACATTCATAAGCGACCTCATCGGCCATTTTGGTGGACTTAAGTTTGGAAATGGTTGCTTCCTTTACCACATACTCCCCTTTATCCAGTCTACCGGCCACATAATAATTATATTGTTTACAGATTTCAATATCAGAATGAAGATCTACTATTCGATGGCGCAATGCTTGAAATTGGTTTATGGTTTTACCAAAAGCCTCTCGCTCAGACATATACTGCATCGCATATTCCAAAGCATATTCTGCCCTTGCATGGGCATTGACTCCCATAATCAATCGTTCCAAGCTGAAATGCTCCATGATATAAGAAAACCCCATATTCTCTTCTCCCATTAAATTACTCGCAGGAACTTCAACATTGTCAAAAGCCAATTCCGCCGTATCCGAGGCACGCCAACCAAGTTTATTCAATTTGTTCGCTGATACACCTTTACTTTTGCGATCTACCACAAAAATGCTGATTCCCTTGTTACCCAAACTGGTATCCGTCTTAGCGGCAACTACCATATAATCCGCATAAACTCCATTTGTGATAAACGTTTTGGAACCATTTAAGACATAAATGTCCCCTTTTTTGACCGCCGTTGTTCT
This sequence comes from Maribacter litopenaei, assembly GCF_025244665.1. Lineage (GTDB taxonomy): Bacteria > Bacteroidota > Bacteroidia > Flavobacteriales > Flavobacteriaceae > Maribacter > Maribacter litopenaei. The sequence goes on from NZ_CP104205.1 coordinate 2,526,334, forward strand.
CATTCCCGCAACATCACTTCCCCCAAAGGGTTCCGTGATACAAAGACAGCCTATCTTTTTCCCTTCTACACTGGGTACCAAATACTTTTCTTTAATTTCATCGCCTGCCTCTTTGTTCAGATGAGTCATTGCGAGATAGGCATGTGCCCGGATAGCTGCGGCGAAGCCCCCGGAATTAATCTTTTGCAACTCTTCTAAAAGGATAACGGTATAAAAAATATCCAATCCCAAACCACCAAACTTTTCAGGAGTGGCCGGACCGAAATATCCCATCTCACCAAACATTTCCCAAATGAATCTTTCAATAGTCCCGGTTTTCTCCCATTCTTCTATATGGGGAACAACTTCCTTCTGCAAAAAATCATTTAGGCTCTGCCTAAATAAAATATGTTCCTCAGTGAAGTACATACTGTTCATAGCATTATTTTTTGAGCGACAAATATAATGGAATTCTATCAATCCGATCTGCTGGAAAATTCTCGATTTGAATCAATTCCCCAAAGGATAGGATTTCACCTTTTTCATTTCGGTACCTTACAATTCCTTCCGCTACGCCTCTAGATATGTATACTATTTTGGATAGTTCCCATGCCGTTGCCGTATTAATATCTATCTTTTGAATTTCGGGTACTTTTAACACCCTATACTTTTTAAGAATACGCTCGGCGACTTCAGGCTTTAGCGCATAAACGTCATACAATTGCTCGTCCACTATAAACCCACCTAATCTATCCCTAAATTTTAGTATTCTCTCGGAGAGGATATCTCCAATCCCATTAATGCTTTTTAATTCTTCTAGAGTTACCTGGTTTAAATCCTTAACCACAACTGATGACGGTTTATTCTCTTTCTCCTGCTTTGTAACATCCTTCAAATTGTTTCTTTGATTATTTACCCACTCAGGAAATTTAAAATAGGGTGATATTAGATTTAGAATGGAATCCGATACACCCGTCACTTTCTGAAACTCTTCCTTCGTATTTACAAATTGATCATCATCCCTATACTTATGAAGTCGGTCAATCTCTTCTACCGACATACCCAATGTATATCCTTTATAGTCAGATATGAAGTTTGGATTGAAAGGGAACATATTCAATGATTCCTTTTTTTCTCCTTCTTCCTTTAGGCTATCTATTTTTACTTGTATATCATTATCCAATATCAACGGAGCGGAATATACTTTTGAATAATGTTGATACAACCAGTAAAGAAGTTTGAACCAACACTATTAGGAATACTAAAAAGAAAATCCCACTTCGTTCCTGTTTAGTAAACTTGAAGTGGGATTGTTTCAATGCTGTAAGATTAAAAGACTATTCAGTAACTGCCTTGACCTTAAGTTTAATGGCGTCCATGTATTTTTTAAGTTCACCCTTCACCTTTGGTGCCAATATTACAATTCCTACCATGTTTGGCACCATCATACCAAAAATCATGGCATCTGAAAACCCAATTACAGAACTCATACTCGCCGAGGCCCCTACAATTACAAATAGACAGAAAATAATTTTATAGGTATACTCTGTTTTTTTAGTTCGTCCGAAAAGATATGCCCAAGCTTGGTATCCATAATACGACCAAGAAATTTGGGTACTGAAGGCAAAAAGTACAACAGCAACCGTCAAAACATAGGGAAACCAACTAATGACAGAACCAAAAGCTCCGAGAGGTTAACAAAATGGCATCCGCATCATTCAACCCAGCATTTCCTGGATCCACATTTCCTGTTATAATAAGTACCAATGCAGTCATTGTACAAACTACTACGGTGTCTATAAATGGTTCCAATAGAGCTACTAGACCCTCGGATGCCGGATATTTTGTTCTTACCGCGGAATGGGCAATAGAAGCAGAACCGACACCCGCTTCATTAGAAAAGGCCGCTCTCCTAAACCCTTGAATCATTACCCCAACAGCACCACCAACAATTCCTACCGGTGCAAAGGCACCTTGAATGATTTCATTAAAGGCCCAACCGATCATATCAAACTTGGCAATTAATACAAAAAGAGATGCACCAACATAAATAATTACCATAAATGGCACGATTTTGTCTGTCACTTTAGCAATCGATTTAATTCCTCCAATAATTACGATACCAACCAAAATAGCCATAATTAATCCAAAAGCCCATCTGTAGCCATAAAGAAAGGATTCGGTACCACCAGTCATACTTTCAAAAAGCTGTACCGCCTGATTCACTTGGAACATATTACCTCCGCCAAAGGATCCCCCAATACACATAACGGCAAAAGCACCTGCCAGCACCTTACCTAAACTCTTGTTTTTCAAACCTTTGTTCAGGTAATACATAGAGTCCTCCAAAAATGGTTCCATCCTTGCCTACATCCCTATATTTTACACCTAGGGTACATTCCACAAACTTTGAAGCCATCCCTAAAAGTCCGGCAATAATCATCCAAAAAGTGGCACCGGCCCCACCAATGGAGACCGCAACGGCAACGCCTGCGATATTTCCCGCACCAACAGTAGCTGAAAGCGCCGCCGTAAGTGCCTGGAAGTGGGATACCTCTCCATTGGAACTTTCATCCCTAATAGTGTCCAATATATCACCATCAACCACAATCTCATCTTTGTTATCCGCCAAGTGCTTATCCGGACTCTCCACTTTGTTCATATCTACACCAGCGGCAATACCATCCTCACCATATAATTCCTTGGCCCCATATTTTTCAATATCCTCGTATTTCCCCATTACAACTTTAATGGCTGTCAATACACCGGTAAAGTTGATGAACCTGAAATAAAAAGTAAAAAACCCTGCTCCTAATATTAGCGGAAATAGTACCCAATAAATTTTGATATTTTCAGAAAAAGGTATCTGATAAAAAATAAAGTTTACGAACCACCCTGTAAGATCTCCGAAAACTTTATCGATTTTTTCATCTATTCCCATTTCACCAGCCTCTTGGGCCATGGATAAAAACGGTAACATGAAAGAACAAAAACTCAGAAGTTTATACTTCATACTTTTTTCTATTTTTTAGTTAGTTGGTTGGCAATATCACAAAAAAAAAGAACCCAATCAAATAATAACGTTGAATTAACTCAGCTCAATATGGAACATTTCGTTCAACTTTCTTATTTGTTCCGGCCTACCCAAAACAATCACTTTGCTTTTTGGCTGTAACTGAAGGTCTGCTTCCGGATTAATTATGTATTCGCCATCCGGGGCTATATATCCTATAATGGTACAACCTGTTTTCTTACGTAAGTCCAAATCCCGCAATGAATTGCAGTCCATTTGATCCGAGAAGTCCTCAATAGCCACCTCTTCCAAATTGGTTGTATGCTCCCCTTCTACCGATAATTTATCCATAAAGGTTATAAGATCGGGCATTACGACCAAGGAGGCCATATGATCCCCGCCAATTTTATCGGGCATGATAACCTTGTTGGCACCGGCCAATTGCAATTTTCGCTGAGAAGTGACTTGGGAAGCCCTACTTATAATAAAAAGGTTAGAATTCAACTGACGTGCAGAAAGCACTACAAAAAGATTCGCCGCGTCGTCCGGAAGTGTAACAATCAAATATTGCGCCCTTTCTATTCCTGCTGCAAGCAATACTTCATCTTCATTGGCATCACCTTCCATAAAAAGGATCTCGTCTTCGAATTTTTCCAAAAGCTCTTTGTCCCTTTCTATGACCACAAAAGGCTTTTTATATGCTTTTAACCTCTCTGCGGCCTGCATTCCATTACGTCCAAAACCACAAACTACTACATGGTCCGTTAACTTATCAACTGTATTTTTCACTTTCTTCAATTTTAAAATTTGAGGATTATTTCTGCTCAATAAATATTCTGTAATTACCGAAATGGCAAAACCAACAATGAAAACACTTGTAACAATCAATATAACGGTAAATATTTTCCCTTCCACTCCCATTGGACGGACTTCGGAGAAACCAACGGTTGTTACCGTAATGATGGTCATGTAAAATGCATCTATCCAAGAATAATCCGCTATAAGCCTATACCCCAAAACCCCAAAAAGAAGGACGGCAAGCATTAACATAAGTGCCAGGTAAATTTTAGAGCGAAATAATTTTATCATAGTTATAAATCAAAAACGGATGTTCTTTTGGTGTAGATCAAATCTTTAATTTTTAGCCAAAATGCCAAAAACAGATAAAGGGCAAATCCAAATCCAAGGGTTACAAATGTTAAATAGATGAAAGAAGTACGTACAACCCTGGCCCTAATACCAAGCCGATCCGCAATTCTTCTACAAACCTCGAAACCCCTTTTCTGTAGATAATGCAATAAATTATACAAAATGTTCATAAGGATAAAATTAGGATTTTAAATTCAATAAATTAGTCCCAACAGTACACTTCAGACATTTATTCTTGGTGCAATAATTGCTGTACAATTGCAAGAGCGACTGACTCTCAAAAGCCGAATCCACGGACAAACCCAAAAGCTTAAAATTCTCGATTATACTATTTTTCTCCTCCTTTATATCTTGAATCAAGAAAAGTAAGGAATCCGAATTATAGTTCCCTTTACTTCTAAAATAACAGAACCTAACAGGGATTAACGTATTTATAATCAAAAGGTCTATGAATTTCTTGGAAACTATCTTACGGGAATTTTTTGATTTTTTTCCAAAATTGAAATGCGTATCCCAATAGGAACTCGCACTTATTCTAAATCGTTTGTATATTTCCTCGGTAGAACAATAAACCAGTTCATTGAACAAATTATTGGAGCCTGAATATAACATAGCGAATTGAGAAAGGCGTATTGTAGGAAAATTTAATGGCCTCAATTTAAAAAAGGAAGCTTTGGGCGACCTGAAAGTACCCAAATCATATTTGGAACTTAAGTATCTATAAGAGTTCTGTAGTTCTATATAATAGGAATCCAAAATATCGTCTGTTTCGAGCAGTCCTGTCATACCAAAAAAAAGACTTTCAAGTTCCAAAGGTTTCCCTATCAGGTGCCTTACTTGCGAAAAATTCAAATCCTTCCCCAACTGAAAAAATGCCTCTCCATTTATTTTTGAGCCGAAGTTCTTTAACAACATCGTAAATAGAACCTTTTCCCAGTCATTATTAAACTCTTCCAATAGATGTATGATGACCTGGGACTTTTCCTCCAACCTCTCCAAATATAATCGGTCTTGCCAATTTTTAAAATTGAATTCCGAAACTTCACATATGTCCTTACCGCAATTAATGAATTGACCGTCATTTCCCTTCATTAACTTTTGATATCCATTCAATAATTGGGGGTCAATAAGATCTTTTAATTCAAACGTAGGTATTTCGGTCCCCTCCTTTCTATAAACCGATACATCATCGTTCCATACAACATGCAGAATCACATTGTCGTAATTTCCATCACTCTCATGATGATGTGCGTACCAGTCCGATGCATTTACATGAATCTCAACATTGCCGGCCCAAAGTTGTTTTCCTATTCGGACTTGAGCATTAAAAAAATCCGGACCACTTAAATGATTATGCGTACCTGAATGAACAATTGACAAATCCTCACCGAAGTGACCTTCAATCCATGCTTGGGAAATTTTTTATAGTTCCGGATATAGTGAAGTAAGTCTTCTCGCATTGGGCAGAATTAAAAAGACCCGCACAAAGCGGGTCTACAATTTAAGTATTTAAATTTGTTTTTATTCGGCTATCTCGCCTTCCCAATTCATGAATCCACCCTCCAGGTTGTATGCATTTTTAAAACCAAGACTATTCATAATGGCACAAGCTTGACCAGATCGGTTACCGGATCTGCAGTACACATAATAATTCTTTGATTTGTCCAACTTCTCCAGTTCGTCTATAAAGCCTTGCCCCTTATAAATATCTATATTGGTAGAGCTTGGAATATAACCGTCCTCTACTTCGGTTTCGGTACGTACATCTAAAATGACGGCATTGGAGTCATTTTCCAATTGTGAGGCCCATTCCTCCTGCGATAAATCTGCCATAAGTATTTTTTTCAAAAATAATGGATCTGTCTTAAATCGATAAAAAATATTTTAACAAAAAATTAAAAGCTAAATAATAGGAAGATAATTTTTAATATCCATACATTTGTATATACAAATATTGTTTATACATGAATGTTGAGGCGATAATTAAAACTAAAAAAGATATTCCCTTAGAGGCAAGGACAATTATTCACTTGACTTTGGTCTACAATAAAATCAATGAGGAAATGACCGTTACTCTAAAACCATTTGGAATTTCGATTCAACAATTTAATGTGTTGCGAATTTTAAGAGGTCAAGGAGATCAACCTGCAAATCTGTCAACCATAAATGATAGGATGGTGACCAAAATGAGCAATACCACTCGTTTGGTGGATAAACTGCTTGCCAAGAATTATGTCGTAAGAAATGTATGTCCACAGAACAGAAGAAAAGTCGAAATAAAAATTACTTCCAAGGGATTGGAAGTTCTAAATGAGATTGATGGCATAAAATTTGAAATGGAGAAAAACATCCTGGCAAACTTTACAGCAGCTGAGTTAAAGGAGCTTAATAGTTTATTGGATAAATTTTAATAAAATGAAAAATATAATTGAGGATTTAAAATGGCGCTATGCTACTAAAAAGTTTGATAGTAACAAAAAAGTAAGTGCGGAGGATTTAGAAACCTTACTTGAGGCCACTAGGTTAAGCGCTTCCTCGTACGGGCTTCAACCCTATCATATTTTTATAATTGAAAATAAGGAACTTAGGGAAAAACTTAAACCTTTCTCCTGGAACCAATCACAGATTACGGATGCGTCGCATCTTATCGTATTTGCCAATAAACAGTCCTTTGGAGAAGAGTTGGTAGACGAATATTTGGATAATGAAACCAGAACAAGAGGACTCGCCAATGAAGCCGTGCAAGGTTATTCGGATTTCATGAAATCAAAGTTGATGGGTTTACCGAGATGACGTTAAAAGTAGTTGGACATCCGAGACAGGTGTATTTAGCCCTAGGTAATGTAATGACGGTTGCTGCCTCTATGAAGATAGATACATGTCCTATCGAGGGGTTTGAAAATGAAAAATACAATGAAATTTTAGAGTTGAAAGATTCCAACCTCAATGCCGCAGTGGTTTTGGCCATTGGTTACAGGGCAGAAACTGATAGCACCCAACATTTACCCAAAGTGAGGTATACAAAGGAAAAATTATTTACCCATTTATAAACAATCAGTATTTATTCTAACAATTAAATTAAACAAATGAAAAAGACAGTTTTTAGTATTGCAATGGCATTGGTATTCGGATTTTCCGCTACGGCCAAATCTCCAATTGATGGGGAGAAAAAAGAAGTGAACGTAAAAGAAAGCAAAATTACTTGGAAGGGTTATAAGGTAACAGGTTCTCATGAGGGGACCATCAACCTTAAATCTGGTCATTTAGTAATGGATGGTAATAAATTGACAGGTGGAGAGTTCGTTGTAGATATGACCTCAATTACCAACTTGGATATGGCTGCAGGAGAAGGAAAGGAAAAATTGGAAGGACATTTGAAATCCGATGATTTTTTTGGTGTAGAAAACTATCCAACAGCAAAATTGGTGATTACCTCTGCGGAGTCAATGAACAAAAACTCCTATTCCGTTAAGGGTGATTTGACTGTTAAGGGGAAAACGAATCCCGTAACCTTCGTTGTTTCCATTTATGAGAACAAAGCTACTGCCACACTTAAGGTCGACAGAGCCAAATACGATGTTCGTTACGGTTCAGGTAGTTTCTTCGATAACCTTGGTGACAAAACCATTTATGATGAATTTGACTTGGTGGTGGATTTGGCCATATAGTGGTTAAATTTTTGCGAATAATCAAGTAAGAATATTAAAAAACCCTCTTGAAACAATCAAGAGGGTTTTTGTTTTTTTTTAGAAAGAAAATTTGCGACTTACATTTTCCTTTCTATATTTACGGCAATGAAAGAAATAAAAAATATCTCGGTGGTGGAATAACTTACGTCGACAATCGTGAGCTAGTACTCCATTTAAATAATATAGAGGCTTGTCATCACGACAGGCCTTTTTTAATTTTAATATTTTCCATGTCATATACGCTTAAGACATATTCAAAGAAAATACTGGCAGACACTATTACTCCAGTCAGTGTTTATTTAAAAATCAGGGATAAATTTCCCAACAGTATCCTATTGGAGAGTAGCGACTACCATGCTAACGACAATAGCTTCTCCTATATCTGTTGTAATCCCATAGCATCAATAAAAATCCAGGATGAAACTATCTCCAAGGAATGGCCGGATGGTTCAAAAGAAAGTTTGACTATCGATAAGAATGTAGACGTCATTCAAGAGATTGACCAATTTGGTAAAAGTTTCAATGTAACCGATCAAGATTTTAAATTCATCACCAATGGTCTCTTTGGTTTTATGGCATATGATGCGGTTCGTTATTTTGAGGATGTTCAAATATCGAAAAAGCAAAATTCTGTTGAAATCCCGGATGTATTTTATGCCGTTTACCAAAATATAATCGCCATAAACCACTTTAAAAATGAGGCCTATATTTTTGCCCATTGTTTTAATTCTGAAAATAATATTGCCGAGATAGAACGCCTATTGAGTGTGCGTACCTTCGCTTCCTATAATTTCTCTAAAGAAGGTGCCGTAAAAACGAACTTAGCGGACGGGGAATACAAGGAACATGTGGAGTTGGCTAAAAAACATTGTAAAAGAGGCGATGTTTTCCAGCTAGTTTTGTCCGAGAAGATTCTCTCAAAAATTCAAGGGTGATGAATTTAATGTATACAGGGCTTTACGCTCCATTAACCCCTCCCCTTATCTTTTCTTTTTTGATTATGGTGATTTTAAAATATTTGGAAGTTCTCCGGAAGCACAACTTATTGTAAAAAATGGAAAGGCAGAAATTCATCCCATAGCCGGAACCTATAAACGTACCGGTAACGATGAAAAGGATGCTGAACTCGCCAAAAAATTGGCCCAAGATGATAAGGAGAATAGTGAACATGTAATGTTGGTAGATCTGCCAGGAACGATTTAAGCCGAAATGGAAACTTGGTCAATGTGGATACCTTTAGGGAGGTACAGTATTTTTCCCATGTAATCCACTTGGTTTCCAAAGTAACGGGAATGAAAAAAGGAGACATTTCAACTTTAAAGATAGTGGCGGATACGTTCCCTGCAGGAACTTTGAGCGGAGCCCCTAAACACATGGCCATGCAGCTTATAGAAAAGTACGAAAAAACCAGTCGAAGCTATTATGGTGGAGCCATCGGGTTTATGGATTTCAATGGAAATTTTAATCATGCTATAATGATTAGAACCTTCCTTAGCAAAAATCACGAACTCCATTTCCAAGCGGGAGCAGGGCTAGTAGCCGCTTCTAATGCTGATGATGAACTTCAAGAAACCTATAATAAACTCGGAGCTTTGAACAAGGCCCTTGAAATTGCAGAAACTATCTAGATGGCACGTAAGATATTAATGATTGATAACTATGATAGTTTTACCTATAATTTGGTACACTATCTTGAGGATTTAGGTTGTGAAGTCGTTGTAAAACGAAATGACCAGTTAAGTTTGGAAGAAGTAGCGGATTACAACGAAATTGTACTTTCCCCGGACCGGGCATCCCCGATGAAGCCGGGTTGTTGAAACCCATTATAGAAAAATACGGCCCTACAAAACGAATCTTTGGAGTTTGTCTAGGACAACAAGCTATTGCAGAGGTTTTTGGTGGGTCTTGGTGAACCTAGACCAGGTATATCATGGAGTAGCCACCAAGATAAAAATTACTAAGGACGACTATATATTCGATGGCATTGAAAAGGAGATTGAAATTGGAAGGTATCATTCTTGGGTAGTAGATCCAAAATTACCTGAATGTTTAGAGGCAACCTCCATCGATGAAAACGGACAGGTTATGTCCTTACGACATAAGGTTTACGATATTAGGGCCGTGCAATTTCATCCGAGAATCGGTTCTTACCCCTAGTGGAAAACAGCTATTAGAAAACTGGTTAAAGTATTAGCCCATGAAAGAAACGCTAAATAAACTGATCAATCACGAAATCCTTGAAAAAGAGGATGCCAAACAAATATTGGTCAACATAGCAAAAGGTGATTATAACACCAGTCAAATTGCTGCCTTCTTGACTGTTTACATGATGCGAAGTGTAACCATTGAAGAATTGGAAGGGTTCCGGGATGCATTGCTAGATTTATGCCTAGCCGTGGATTTATCCGAGTATAACCCTATTGACCTGTGCGGTACAGGAGGAGACGGAAAAGATACCTTCAACATTTCCACATTGGCTTCATTTGTCACCGCGGGTGCCGGTGTAAAAGTGACAAAACATGGAAATTATGGAGTCTCATCTAAATGCGGTAGTAGTAATGTGATGGAGTTTTTGGGTATCAAATTTAGTAATGAACCTGACTTTCTAAGAAAATCCATTGAGGAAACAGGAATTTGTGTACTTCATGCGCCACTTTTTCATCCCGCTATGAAAAATGTGGCACCTATACGAAGGGAATTAGGCGTAAAGACTTTCTTTAACATGCTAGGGCCCATGGTGAATCCGGCATTTCCTAAGAATCAAATGGTGGGAGTTTTCAACTTGGAATTGGCTAGAATGTACGGCTATCTATATCAGAATACGGATAAAAATTTCACGGTACTACATGCCTTGGATGGTTATGATGAAATCAGCCTAACGGGTGAGACCAAGACTATCTCCAATGGTTCCGAAGGTATTTTGAAGCCCTCTGATTTTGGTGTATCAAATGTAGCTGCCTCAGAAATAGAGGGAGGTGAAGACGTATCAGAATCCGCTCAAATTTTTATGAATGTGTTGAACGGCAAAGGGACGGAAGCCCAAAATAATGTGGTCTGTGCCAATGCGGGTATCGCCATAAGTACAGTACGTAATATCACCCCAAAGCAAGGTTTTGAGTTGGCCATGGAATCCCTTAAAAGTGGTAAGGGACTTACTGCCCTAAAAAAATTACAAGCAATTAGCGCGACATGAATATTTTAGATAAAATAGTTGCGGACAAGCGAAAGGAAGTAACTTTAAAAAAATACGTTATACCTTCCCAACAATTAGAGAAATCTGTTCTTTTTGAGCGAAATACAAATTCATTGTCCCAAGCTTTGAGAGATAGTAATACTGGGATTATAGCGGAGCACAAAAGGCGTTCCCCATCCAAAGCCACAATAAATCAGAATACAAATGTTGGACAAGTTGCTAAGGGATATAAAACGGCAGGCGTTTGTGGAATGAGTGTGCTCACCGATATTAAATATTTTGGAGGTTCCATCGAAGATCTTTTATTGGCAAGGGCCTCCGTAGATATCCCCCTGTTACGAAAGGAATTTATTGTTGATGAATATCAACTTTTGGAAGCTAAGGCCTATGGAGCAGACGTCATCTTACTGATTGCGGCCGTGCTTTCTGAAAAAGAAATTAAAGAACTATCCAATTTTGCCAAAAACTTAGGATTGGATGTTTTGTTGGAAGTCCACAACGAGGAAGAATTGAAGAGATCCATCATGCCTAGCTTGGATATGTTAGGTGTTAACAACAGAAACCTTAAAACCTTCGAAGTGAGTTTGGATACCAGTAAGGAGCTTTCCGACCTCATTCCGGATGATTTTGTAAAGGTTTCCGAAAGTGGAATTAGCACCATTGAAGCCATAAAGACTTTGAAAGAGTTTGGTTATAAAGGTTTTCTCATCGGTGAGAACTTTATGAAAACTGACAATCCAGGAGCAAGTGCGGCAGACTTTATTCAGCAATTAAAATGAAACTAAAGATTTGTGGCATGAAAGATAATCCCGAAGAGGTTGCGCAACTGCAACCTGATTATTTGGGATTCATCTTTTGGGAACCATCCTCACGCTATTTTGATGGGGCAGTTCTACAAATAGCTTCTGCTATTGAGAAAATTGGGGTTTTCGTAGATGCAGATTTGTCTTCTGTTCTGGAACACATAAAAAAATATAATCTCCAAGGTGTGCAATTGCATGGAAAGGAGACTCCCGAATACTGCAAAAAACTCAACAAATTAAAACAAAAACTCGATTTTAAAATTATTAAGGTTTTTTCGGTAAAAGAGAAGTTTGACCTTTCAGTTTTAAAAGAATATGAAGAGGTGTGCGATTATTTTTTATTTGACACCAAAGGAAAACTTCCAGGGGGAAATGGTTTTACGTTCGATTGGTCTTTATTAAAGGACTATCCATCATCCAAACCTTATTTTCTAAGTGGAGGTATTGGACTTGAAAATGTGGAAGAAATTAAAGAGTTTATGCGAAGTCCCGAATCCAACTATTGTTATGCCCTTGACGTAAATAGCAAGTTTGAGGAAAAGCCCGGATTAAAAAATATTGAGAAATTAAAAGAATTTAAATCGCTACTTAGCATTTAAACCATGTGATTATGACATATCATGTAGATGAAAAAGGATATTACGGTGAATTTGGGGGAGCATTTATCCCTGAGATGTTGTACCCTAATGTGGAAGAATTACGCCGAAGTATCCGGAGATAATGAACGAGGAATCCTTTCAAAAGGAATTCCAGCAATTATTAAAAGATTATGTGGGCCGCCCATCCCCGTTGTATTTTGCACAAAGGCTTTCCGAAAAACATGGAACCAAAATTTATTTGAAAAGGGAAGACCTCAACCATACTGGTGCCCATAAAGTGAATAACACCATTGGTCAAATACTAATGGCAAAAAGATTGGGGAAAACGCGCATTATTGCAGAAACAGGAGCAGGTCAGCACGGAGTAGCCACAGCAACGGTATGTGCATTAATGGGCATACAATGCGTGGTCTATATGGGTGAAATTGATATTGCACGCCAAGCACCAAATGTTGCCCGTATGAAAATGCTAGGCGCCGAAGTGCGACCTGCAACATCGGGCAGCAAGACATTGAAAGATGCTACCAACGAAGCCATACGAGATTGGATCAACAACCCTGTGGACACGCATTATATCATTGGGTCTGCTATTGGATCACACCCCTACCCCGATATGGTAACTCGTTTCCAATCCGTAATTTCTGAAGAAATAAAATGGCAGTTAAAGGAAAAAGAAGGCAGGGAAAATCCTGATTATGTTGTTGCCTGTATTGGAGGTGGCAGTAATGCGGCAGGAACCTATTATCATTTTTTAGATAATCCGTAGTGGGTATCATCGCGGTAGAAGCTGCAGGTAAAGGAATTGATTCCGGGGAAAGTGCTGCCACATCTGCATTAGGGAAAATTGGAATCATCCATGGTTGTAAAACGATGTTGATGCAAACCCCCGATGGTCAGATTACCGAACCTTATTCTATTTCAGCAGGATTGGATTACCCAGGAGTGGACCCATGCATTCCCATCTTTATAAATCGGGTAGGGCAGAATTCTATTCCGCTACAGATGACGAGGCCATGACCGCAGGTTTGGAGCTTTCGCAATTGGAAGGAATTATACCGGCCATAGAATCGGGTCATGCTTTTGCCATTTTTCAGCACAAAAAATTTAAACCGGACGATGTTCTTGTCATAAGCCTGTCGGGCAGAGGCGATAAAGACTTGCAGACTTACATTGATTATTTTAAGCTAGCCTAAATCATGAACAACAGAATATTAAAAAAATTAAAATCGGACAAAAAACTATTGTCCATTTATTTCACCGCTGGATATCCTTCTTTAAACAGCACCTTACAAATCATCGAAGATCTGGAAAAAAGCGGAGTGGATATGATTGAAATAGGCCTTCCCTTTAGTGACCCACTTGCTGATGGCCCCACTATTCAAGAAAGTTCTACAGCTGCATTAAAAAATGGAATGACAACGGAAATACTATTTGATCAATTAAAGGATATCCGGAAAACCGTTTCCATACCCTTGATCATTATGGGATATTTTAATCCGGTACTACAATTTGGCGTGGAAAAATTTTGTCAAAAATGTAAAGAAACTGGAATAGATGGACTCATTTTGCCCGACCTTCCCTTGGACGTATATGAATCTGAATACAAAGAGATTTTTGAAAAATATGGATTGCTGAATACGTTTTTGATTACCCCACAAACAAATGATGAACGTATTCGTCAAATTGACAAAGCCTCAAATGGATTTATCTATATGGTAAGCTCTGCGAGTGTCACAGGTTCCAAATCCGGATTCGGGAGTGAACAGGAATCATATTTTGAGCGAATTGCTTCTATGGGTCTTATTAACCCGCAAATTGTAGGTTTTGGCATCAAGGATGCAACCACCTTTCAACAGGCAACCCAAAAAGCGAAGGGTGCTATCATAGGATCCGCATTTATAAAACATCTTACCCAAAATGGAACTGAAAAAATCAGTGAATTTGTAAATTCAATAAAAAAATAAATTTATTTGTCCCCCCTTTGTCTGTTTGAAACGTCATACTTGTGAGTAATAACTTTTAAAAACAAAAAACATGAAAGAATTTATGATGATTTTTATCGGGGCTGATTACAAAGAAATGGGTCTATCCCCTGAGGAAATGCAGAACCGAATGGGGAAATGGTTTGCGTGGGGAAACAAAATGGAATCCGCTGGTATTTTAAAAGGTGGAAATGCTTTAGAAAGCTCCGCAAAATGTATTTCCGGAAAGGATATGAATCGTTACCGACGGACCATTTGCGGATGCAAAGGAAATTATTGGTGGATATTATATCGTCGATGCCAAAAACGCGGATGAAGTGGTTGAAATTGCCCAAGACTTTCCTGATTACGACCTAGGTGGTACCGTAGAAATTAGGGAAATTATGGTGTTTGACAAGTAATAATGACACTAGAATCTAAAATGGACCATCTTTTTCGTCACCAGTACGGAAAGATGGTTTCTATTTTAACACGCATATTCGGACTTTCAAACTTAGAACTGATTGAAGATGCGGTACAAGACACCTTTCTAAAAGCCAGCATAAAATGGCGGAATAATATTCCGGAAAATCCTGAAGCCTGGTTAACGACAGCTTCAAAAAACAGGGTAATTGATTTGCTCAGAAAATTAAAATCCGAGAGCGCCAATATTGAAAAATTAAGCCGAGGGACTTCCTCAATATCAATAAACAACCTATTCCTAGCCGAAGAAATTGAAGATAGCCAATTACGCATGATATTTACGGCCTGTCACCCTTCGCTAAAACCGCAAGATCAAATAGCATTTGCCTTAAAAACAATATCAGGCTTCAGCGGAAAAGAAATTTCAGGTGCCCTATTATTAAATGAGGATACCGTAAAAAAACGGTTACAGCGAGCAAGGCGTACTATAATGGAAAAGAAAATTTCCTTTGACTTCCCCGACTCAAAAAGTCTACAAGTACGTTTAAACAGGGTTCATGAAGTTATCTATTTAATTTTCAATGAAGGCTTCCACTCTTTTAAAAAGGACACTTTAATACGGCAAGAACTTTGCGGAGAGGGATTACGACTATGTAAATTGATTTTAAAAAAACCCGAATTCAGAACCAGTGATGGTTACGGTCTATTTGCATTGTTATGTTTTCATGCCTCTAGGATAGAAAGTAAAGTTGGTAAACTGGGAGAGGTCATTGACTTAAAAAATCAAGACCGAAAGCTATGGCACAAACCTTTAATTGACTTGGGTAAAGATGCCCTATTAAAATCCTCAGAATTTGCCAAAGTTTCCTCGTTTCAAATTGAAGCTTCAATAGCCCTGGAGCATGTGATTGCCAAGTCCTTTTCAGATACCAATTGGGACAGAATCCTTCAACTTTACAAAACACTATACAATTTCAATAACTCACCATATACACTTCTTAATCAATCTATTGTCTTAATTCAATTAAGCAAAACAAAAGAAGCAAGGGAATTATTAGACAATATTAATCCCGACAAATTAGAGCAAAGAAGTTATTTGTATTATGGTACAATGGCCGAATGTTATTTTTTAGAAAAGGATTATATACAAGCACTTAGTTTTATAAATGAAGCATTAAAAAAAGTATTAAATAAGAGTGAAAGAACATTTTTAGAAGAAAAAAAACTTTTGATTGAGAATAGTATGAAGTAATCCTATACTTTCTGAAAATCATCTTTTAAATGTATCTTAATAAACAACTTGCATTTAAACTAAGTAATTTATGAAAGCTATTAACGATTGGAAAATCATCATCCTATTGTGTTTAACTCTAGGTTTGGCACCCTTTTTTCCAGAACCACATATTTGGGGCAAGATAAAATGGATTATGGGAGGGGCCAAAGGAATGGCATTTATGGATTGGTTTGATGTTCTCCTTCATGGTTTCCCTTATGTGCTACTAATCAGAAAAATTATCCTTAGCCTAATAAAAAAATAGTTTCAATTTAATTGGTAGCCCTATCTTTAAGGATTATTTGACTAATCCTTTTGAGCAGAACACCAATGAAAAAATTATTATCCCTATTACTTTTTTTTACTGTATTATTTGATGTTGTCGGACAGGATTCTACGGCTTTAAAATCAAAGGTCAGGAAGACAATTGATGAATTAAAAGATTTTGTAGCCATTCCCAATGATGCTTTAAATTCGGATGATATAGACAATAACATTCTATGGCTTCGGAATAAATTCAACGCTCGTGGTTTTAATACCAGCATTCTTGAAACGGAAGGGCTTCCCTTGTTCTTTGCTGCACTACCCATGGACGATAGCAAACCCACAATTCTTTTCTACATGCATTTTGACGGCCAATCCGTTGACCCGTCCAAATGGGATCAGAAAGACCCATATGAGCTAACCTTGAAGTCAATGGTCGATGGGCAATGGAAAGAAGCTCCATTTGAAGATTTGAATAGTGATATTAATTATGAATGGCGTTTGTTCGGTCGTTCTGCTTCAGATGATAAAGGTCCCATCGTAATGTTTCTAAACACTATTGATTTATTGAAGGACAATAATATCAATCTTCCATTTAATGTAAAAGTGATATTGGATAGCGAGGAGGAGAAAAGTAGTGCTCCGTTGCCCGAAGCCGTTAAGACCTATAGAGAACTATTGGAGGCTGATTTTTTAATGATCAATGATGGGCCCGTTCACGCATCGGGAAAACCAACGGTGGTTTACGGATGCCGTGGTATAACTACATTATCGCTTACCACTTTTGATCCAATCAAACCCCAACACAGCGGGCATTATGGAAATTATGCACCAAACCCTGGCTTTATCCTGTCAAAATTATTGGCTTCCTTTAAGGATGATGGAGGTAGGGTTGTTATACCGGGATACTATGATGGAATTAACCTGGACGATGCCACCCAAGCCATTTTGAAAAGTGTTCCGAGACGACGACGCCGAAATAAAAGAACGACTCCAATTTAAATCGGCCGATAAAGTAGGAGCGTTTTATCAAGAATCGCTACAATATCCGAGTTTAAACGTTAGGGGATTAGGCGCAGGATGGGTTGGCGCCGAAGCAAGAACCATAGTACCTGCATCGGCTACAGCGGAGTTGGATTTAAGGTTGGTGCCCGAATCGGATGGAAACCGACTTAAAAAATTGGTGAAAGACTTTATTAGAAATCAAGGATTTTATATTACGGATACTACCCCAACAAAGGAAGAACGCTTAAAATACGACAAAATCATCATGGTCACAGAAGGTTCCGTAACCAATGCATTTAGAACTGATTTAACAAACCCATATGGCTCCCATATCGTTAACATCCTAAAGAACAAGTTTGCAGACGAAGTGGTTCAAATACGAATTATGGGAGGAACCGTTCCCATTGCCCCATTCGTCAATGAACTCAAAGTTCCAGCGTTTCTAGTACCATTGGTTAATCCTGATAACAACCAGCATAGTCCGAATGAAAATCTAAAAATCGGTCAAATTGCCTATGGAATACAGACTTTGTATGCGCTGTTGAGTACGCCCATTGAGCCATGAGCCCATCATTTAACATTCACTAACAAAGGTTTAATGGGGCCTTAACTGAAATCCCTCTTTGTTTTCCCTATATTCTTAATAAATCAAAAAAAGAAAAATGTTATGGGAATAATTAAAGATAAAAGAAAATTCAAAAGAACTAAGGAACAGGAAAATCCTACAAATCCTACTGGTAATACGAAAATCGACATCAATAAATTTGATATCGACGAGAAGACAATAAAAGACCAGCAGAACAAGAAGTAATTGTCTAAATAATCATAATTAAAAAGCCCGGTTTAAACCGGGCTTTTATGTTGAGATACTAAGACGAATTCTATGCCGAATTCCTGCTTGCATTAATATTGCCGTATAATGAGCGAGTAACTATTTTCTCGTAAAGTTCTTTGTGCTCAGTACCTTGACTTATTTTTTGTAGGGCATATTGTTGAATGACCAATAGTGGCAGTACAATATCTTCCCTTATTTTTATGGATTCCCTTGAAATAGCCTCTTTTTCCATCAAGACTTCCATTCCTGACAATTGCAATAGCATCTTTTTGGAAAGCTCAAATTCTTTTAAAAGTATCTCCCGAGAAAGCCCCATACTCATCATCCTCTTTCATATAACTTGTTAGCTCAAAATAACACTTGGAAAGACTCATCATGCTGTTCATCATCAAGGCCTGAAAGAATGGAACTTCATCATACAGCTTTTTAGCCTCCTCAAACCGACCCTCGTCCTCTAACTTTTTAAGAGCGGTACCAATTCCAAAATATCCCGGGACATTTTGTTTAAGCTGGCTCCAAGATCCTACAAAAGAAATCGCCCGTAAATCAGAGAGCTCCAGTTTGGCCTTATTACCACGCTTACCTGGTCTACTGCCTATATTGGCTTTGGTGTAATACTTTAAAGTACTCATGTTTTCCAAATAGGGCATGAATTTTTCATGGTGCTTTAATGCATCATATTTTTCAAAACTTACCTCTGAAAGTTCTTCTATTAAAGCTCTAGACTCCTCAGAAATAGTAATTTCCTTACCTAAAATTGAATTTGAAAGCCCAGCAGTCAATAATTGTTCACTGTTATATATGAACTGTTCTTTAGTTCCATATGTACTGGTAATCGTTTGACCTTGGATTGTCAACTGAATTTCATTATTAGCTACTTTACTAGTTTGAGCGGCATAAAAACGGTGCGTCTTTCCTCCTCCCCTCGCTGGTGGTCCTCCCCTGCCATCAAAGAATATGGCATCTACTCCATTATTTTCACAAACCCCGGACAAGGACTCTTTGGTCTTTAAAATAGACCAATTTGCTTTTAGGTAACCACCATCTTTGGTGCCATCAGAAAAACCAAGCATAATGGTTTGCTTGTTACCCCTATTTTTAACATGATTCCTATACTCTTTTAAACCGAACAATCGCTGCATCGTGGCCTCTGAATTATCCATACCCGCCATGGTTTCAAATAACGGAACTATATCAAAGGTTATTTGCTTGTCCGCCCAACCACACCATCTAAATAATGCATAGACAAAAAGAATACTAAAAATATCCTCTGAATTACTTATAATATACCTATTACAGCCTTCTTCACCATTTTTATCCTGTATGGTTTTCAATTGCGAAATATTTGCAATGGTATCCTTAACAATATCCTCTGAAAAATCTTTAGGAGAAAGCTTCAAATTTTCATGTATTAGAATCCTAACCAACTCATCTTCGGCCAATTCATTCAAATCCTCTTTAATGAACCCTTTTTGTTTAAGAACCTCCGTCATCACTTTGGTATGCATGCTATGATCCTGACGGATATCTATCGTGGCAAAGTGGGTCTTAAAGATTTTTACCTTGTCTATAAACTTATCCAAGTCCTTTAAGTACAAGCTATTATATTTATCAATGAGTGCTTCCCGAATCTGAATTAACGGATTAATGATTTCGTCATACCCCACATCCTTAGAACTATCGAACATGGCTGTATATAGGTTAGAACGAAGTTCGTTCAATGGATCTTGCACGGCCTTAAAGGTCAATTTATGCTGTAACCGCTTTAGGTCGTTATAATAGCATTTCATTAGTGTTAAACGAAGCTCGTTCATAACATCCTTGGTAATATCGGCGGTTACGAAAGGATTTCCATCCCTATCTCCTCCTGGCCAAAACCCCAGTTTTACGATGTTATGGTTTTCGAACTGCTTGGAACCGGTACTACCTTTAATGTAGGAATAAAGGTCACCAATGGCGTCGTAGTACACATGCCTAAGCGTATAAATGATGTTCTTGGCCTCATCCAAAGGTGTTGGCTTCTTGGCATTTATCAACGAAGTCAGTCCCAACTGTTGCAGGGCCACATCAATTTCATCAATTCGATCCTCAAGAATTAAAGTCCTTAAATTGGTAATAATATCAAGAACTGAGGGCGTATAGAACTGTGTAGGATGTGCGGTCAACACAATTCTTGCACTAAAATTATCTAGCTTATCGCCAATTTGATCCCATGAGCCATTTCGTTCTACCAATTGAAAATAATCCCTTAATGATAAAGAACTAGAATGTCTATGTAACTTTGGGAAAGCGGCATCTTCCACACTATCATACAATACTACTTGCCTTTCCACATATTGGATTACGCGGAACATAAAGTCGATCTTTTCCTTTTCAGTCTCCAAACTACCGAACTTCTCAAAGAACATATCTAGAATTTCCTTTGGGTTCAATCCCTTCTTCAAACCTTTCTCCGATTGATCCATCAATAATGGAATCAACATTCCTACATTTTCTATATTACTGTATGGTAAGTTCAGAAATAGACTATTATAGACATTGAATTTATTTTCGACCGATTTTTTAAATTCCTCCAATCTTTCCGACTGCTGCATATATCAAATAATTTTTTCAATTAGTAACATTATTCCAACACCTTCACCCACCTATAAAGATCGATATTCTTTGGAAATGGTAGGCACGAATATGCTTAAATAACAAAATATATTTCCTTTACCACAAAAACAACAGTTTTGGCAACAATAATTAACTCAAGCTAAAAAACCTACCTAGTTTTATCATGTAATCAAGTAAATAATTTTTTCATTTTCATATAGTGTTCTCGTAAAAGAGTCCTGCAGAAAAAGCAGGGCTCTTTTTAGTTATATGGGATTTAGAAAAACTTTGCGTATTGCAAAACCCTATAATCTAGGGTATTAAAATTAGAGTTAGACGATTTCATTTTTTTATATTCCGGCAGACTTCCTACCGCCCTATTGGCAGCACCGGATGGCGCAATCAAGGATACTGTGGTAATTTCGTTTTTTGTGTTGGGGTGAACGAATTTATGTATCCTTGGGACCTCATTTGATTTTAAGGTCAATTGTAAACCATGTTCCTTCAAGTGCTTTCTAAAAAAATATTCAGGATCGTTTTTACTATTTCCACCGGTAAACAATAATGTTTTTATTGAAGGAAATTTTTCCAAATAAAAAAGCAGGTTTCTTAATCTGATGTTTTGCATGCCTAAATCTGAAGCATCTACTTTTTTCCGTTCAGCAGAGGCAACAATATCGCAAATTCCTATTTTATTCCTCCTCAAAAATTCCTTTCTTTGGATAACCGATTCCTCGCATGTTTCAAAAAGAAGTTCCAGTTTAAATATCTTATTTAAAATAGGCCATAATTGCCCATCCCTACTACCATAGCAAAAATTCACGTCACCTTCTTTTAATTCTCCGGTGGTGAATCTAGGGGGCGGTAGGGTACCAACAATCAATTTTGTGACTCCTTCAAAAAGAAATGGCTCATAAGGGTGGGTATGCAGGAACAACTTAAAGTGTTTTTGGAATAGGGTATCAAAACTATTGAAATCGGCGTTTAACTCCAATTTCGTAACTTTAAGATGTAAACAAAATAAGGTAAGTCAAGGTATTTGTGCTTAAAGACTATTTCAATGGACAGGCAAACTTGATAAAACTTAAATCTCGACTACCTAGTGTAATTGAAAGAGATATGGGAAAAGGTGATAAAAAAACAAAAAGAGGTAAAATAGCCAATAATTCTTATGGCGCTAGAAGGCCTAAAAAAATAAAACGAAAACCTACCGTAGAGGAAAAAATAAAAATTGGCAAGAAAAAATAGGGCTAATAATCTATCCTAAAGTTAAATTGAATTTGATTTTCATCATCAAGACCCAATTCATAAGTATAAAAACCTATTGGTAATGAATCTATAGCCAATACCCTTGGGGTGTAATTATATGTAGTAGAATCCGATATTATGGTCAAGCCCATTTCTTCAGGGGCAGATTCGAATTCATAATACTCAGAGAACCCACCTGAAGCGATATTTTCGTACACAGTATCTTTTTCTACAACCCTGACCTCATTGAAATTAAATTCGGTATCGTTTTTAATACGAATATTTACCATGTTCACATCATCATCCCTATCGGTACAGGATAATAGAACAGTTGAAAAAATTGCAAAAACAAGTATGACCTTTTTCATTCTTTTAAGGATAGGATAAGCTATACTAGCAGAACGAAAAGAAGGAAAATATATTATTACCGTATAAAGACTGGTTCGTTTTCTTTAAGTGTATGTTCCTGACTATATTGGTAATCATCCAAATCAAATCCCTTAATATCTTGTAAGCTTTTTGCGTTGTTATCTAAAATATATCGCACCATGGAGCCCCGAGCCTTTTTGGCAAAGAAGCTTATAACCTTTAGTTTATCGTTCTTCCAATCCTTAAAAACAGGCGTAATCACTGGAACCTTTAATTTCTTTTGGTCTATCACATTAAAATATTCATTGCTAGCGAGGTTAATGAACAGTTCACCTTCCTCCAATTCGCTATTTAAGTGTTCTGTTAACTGCTTCTTCCAAAATTCATAAAGGTTCTTTTTTCTTCCAATTTTTAAGGATGTACCCATTTCAAGTCTATAGGGTTGTATTAGATCCAAAGGTTTAAGAATTCCATAGAGTCCGGAAAGGATACGTAACGTATTTTGTAGGTCTTCAAGTTTTCCAGCTTCAATTGTGTAAGCATCCAACCCTTGGTATACATCCCCATTAAAAGCATATACAGCAGGTCCGGCATTATCACGTGTAAATGGAGTTTTGAAATTTTGATTTCGTTCCCAATTCAATTGGGCCGGATTATCTGAAATGGACATTAATTCTGAGAGAGCCTTTGGCTTTTTCTTGGCCAAAACCTTGTTCAACTTTTCAGCTTCCTCTAAGAAAATAGGTTGGGTAAATCTATCTGTGGGTAACTTACTTTCAAAATCCAAGGATTTTGCTGGTGATACTACAATTTTCATGTCTGTCGTTTAAATTTTGATGGTAAGCGGCATTTAATCAAAGTCAAAAATATATGTTTTTGGTGCTTTGAAAAACAGATGACAAAAAAGAGTTTTGATAGTCCTATTGACTTACTCTATATCTCCTTTTTTGGAATAGTTTCGCCACTTTTCTATACAGGCCTGCATATCCTCCGGAATTACAGAGTCGAATTTCATATGCTCCCCCGTTAAAGGATGTACAAAACCGAGTGTTTTTGCATGTAAAGCTTGTCTTGGCAGAACCTTAAAGGCATTTTCAACAAACTGCTTATATTTTGTAAAAGTGGTACCCTTTAGAATTTTGTCACCTCCATAGCGCTCATCATTAAATAGGGTGTGCCCGATAAATTTCATGTGTACCCTTATTTGGTGGGTTCTACCGGTCTCCAATTTGCAAGAAACCAAGGTTACATACCCCAATCGTTCCAATACCTTATAATGAGTGATTGCCTCCTTTCCATCGTCCCCTTCCGGAAAAACGTGCATTTGAAGACGGTTCTTAGGGTTTCTACCTATATTTCCGACTATAGTGCCTTCATCATCCTCCAAATTGCCCCACACCAAAGCAACATACTCACGCTCAGAAGTTTTATCGAAAAACTGTTTGGCCAAGTGGGTCATTGCAGTTTCAGTCTTGGCAATGACCAATAAGCCTGAAGTATCCTTATCTATTCTATGAACCAATCCCGGCCTCTCACTACTATTGGTTGGTAAATTTTCAAAATGATAAATTAATGCATTAATAAGAGTACCTGAATAATTACCATGCCCGGGATGAACAACCATACCTGCGGGCTTGTTCAGCACCAAAAGATTGTCATCCTCATAAATTATATCCAATGGGATATTTTCAGGAACCAATAAATATTCATGGGGAGGGTGTTCAAAAAGCACCTTTACTTCATCCCCTGCCTTTACCTTGTAATTACTTTTAACAATGGAATCGTTTACCCATACATGACCGTCTTTGGCCGCTTGTTGGATTTTGTTCCTAGTGGCGTTTTCAACAAAGTTCATCAAGAATTTATCGACTCTCAACGGATCCTGTCCTTTTGAGGCCACAAACCTATAGTGTTCAAAAAGATCGTCGTTATCCTCTTGTTCCGAAGTTGAAATAGAAGTCATAATTATTCAGAATCGTTCTGAATGACGGCCCCTCCCGGAACATTGCCATTACCACAAATCAATTCAATTTTAGAGGTTTTGGGAAGTTTGTCACCGGGCTTGATATCCTTTCCCTTGTATTTTATATAGTAAACCATGTCCTTGCCCAACTGGTCTATATATGTTACCCTTTGAACATCTAAACCGACTGCTTTCAACATCGAGGATGCGTTCCGCTTGGTTACCTGTATAATTTTTGGAACCGTTACTTTTTTATATCCGGATGGATTTACTGTAAAATATATTTTCCGATTGCTTTTAACTTTGGTCCCTGCAGTTGGATTTTGCTCGATAATTGAAAATCTAGGATAATCCGGGTTGTAATTAGCAGAATCGACCACCTCATAACGCAGACCTGAGTTCTCCACCTTTTGTCGCATTTCCATCACGGAAAGCTTCGAAAAGTCAGGAACTTCTACAAATTCACCGTGATTGGTAGTGCTGTTTAACCACCTGAATACCAAGAATATTAAAACAAGTAGAATGCCAAAGGCAAGCCCAATTTGTATTAGGAAAGATTTACTCTTTAAAAACCTTAAAAAATTTCTCATCTAATTTTTTGATTGCTACAAATATAGTAAATGCCGATTTACAAAAACGACGGATTTCTAATTGGCGAAATAGTATTTAAATCTATCAACAAGAATTCTCTTCTTTTTTCTTTTATGGTAATAATCCATCTTTGTAATAGAAACTTCTATTTTTAATTCATGAAGAAAAATATAGCGATCATAATGGGGGGCTATTCCAGCGAGTATGGGATTTCCTTGAAAAGTGGAAAAGTAGTATATGATTATTTGGACAAAGAAAAGTTCAACTGTTTTCCAATTCATATTTCTAAGTCCAAATGGGTGTTTGTTGACGAGAATGACAAAGAGACTCCTGTAAATAGACATGATTTTTCATTAGTAAAAAATGGTCAAAAGATAAATTTTGATTGCGTATTCAATGCTATTCATGGATCACCCGGTGAAAATGGACTTTTGCAGGCCTATTTTGAACTAATGAATATTCCACAGACTTCATGTGATTTTTATCAAGCAGCATTGACCTTCAACAAAAGGGATTTGTTGAGTGTATTAAAGCCTTATGGTATTAAGTGTGCTCCCTCATTCTATTTGAACAAGGGAGATGTAGTCAATGAAAAAGAAATTATAGAAAAAGTAAAACTCCCGTGCTTTGTGAAAGCTAACAAATCCGGTAGCAGTTATGGCATCTCCAAAGTGTATAAAAAAGAAGAATTGAAGAAGGCAATAGACCTGGCCTATATGGAGGATGATGAAATTATTATTGAAGGTTTCTTAGATGGTACGGAAGTATCTGTTGGTGTTATTACTTTTGAAGGGAAAACCAAAGTTTTGCCGATAACGGAAATTGTTTCGGAGAATGATTTTTTTGATTACGAAGCAAAATATGAAGGGAAGTCACAAGAAATTACCCCAGCAAGAATTTCAAAAAAACAGGAAGAGAATGTGACTAAATTGGCCAAGAAAATATATGAAATTCTTAAAATGAAGGGGTTTTCAAGGGGTGAATATATTTTTCTAGATAATGAGCCGTATCTTATTGAGATAAATGCAACACCAGGGTTAACAAAGGAAAGTATTTTACCTAAACAGGCTCTTCAAGCTGGAATAAGCCTTTCAGCACTATTTGAAAATGCCATAAGTGAGGTTCTAGTATAAAATGAGTATTTTTAAAGGGTTTTAATGAATGTAAATTTATGAGACGTGCCATTTTTCCAGGATCATTTGATCCACTAACCTTAGGCCATCATGATATTATCATGCGTGGCATTACCCTTTTTGACGAACTTATAATAGCTATTGGAAAAAACGCCGAAAAAAAATATATGTTCAGCCTAGATGAACGTATGTCTTTCATAAAGAAGGCATTCATCAATGAACCACAGATAAAGGTCTTGACCTATGAAGGTTTGACAGTCGATTTTTGTAAAAAAATCAATGCCAACTACATTTTACGAGGGCTTCGAAATCCTGCGGATTTTGAGTTTGAAAAGGCTATAGCACATACCAACCGAAAACTTTCTGAAATAGAAACTGTGTTTCTACTTACATCATCCGGCAAGTCATACATAAGTTCTTCTATTGTTAGGGACGTTATTAGAAATGGAGGAGACTACACAGGGTTAGTTCCGAATCGGTTAGGGTTTCACCTTAATCTTACATTTTTTAAGATGTAATATACATTTTCATTATTGGGGATTTCTCTATCTAACAATTTCTTATTTGTCAAATACCACAGTTTTCTATTAGTTCACAACAAAGTTTATCTTAACTTGTAGTCCTCTGATATATTTGTAAGAAATTACATATAATGCTTATAGATCCCCATATTCAATCTACTTCATATTTAGTAAAACAGCTGCCTACACTAACTGTTTTTATTGACCTTGAGTTTAAGATTATCCACGCCTCGGACAAATGGCTATTTACATTTGGCGAAAACAGCAATTCTATTTTCGGACAGAGCCTTTTTGAAGTGTTTCCAAACCTTAGTAAAAAATGGAAAACGATCATTACGGAATGTTTCAAAGGAAAATCTAACCCAATGGGGGTACAGAAATACAGAAATCTCCAACAGATTGAAAAATGGTATGAATGGTCCAACACCTGTTGGTACGATGAAAATGAAAACATCATAGGTGCCATCATCCAAATAAATGATATTACCGATGCCATTGAAAGCGAAATGGAACTTGAAAAGACCAAGGTGCAATTAAGGCAACAATCAGAAATATCAAAAACTGGCAGATGGGAATATGATATTTTAAATGATGAAATAATTTGGTGTGATATTACCAAGTTAATTCATGAAGTAAGCCAGGATTATGTACCCCGTTTGGACACCAGTATAGAATTCTATAAAGAAGGGTATAGTAGAAATGCCATTTCCATGGCAATTTTCGAGGCACAGGAAAAAGGGACACCTTGGAGCCTAAAACTCCAAATTATTACGGCAACAGGTAAAGAAAAATGGGTTTTGGCAGCTGGCAAGCCCCTTTATGAAAAGAAAAAACTTATTGGTTTTACCGGTACTTTTCAAGACATCGATGAGCAGGTCTTGCCAATATGGAAACAAAAAAGAATGAAAAGCTTCTTAGAACACTAATAGACAATCTGCCTTTAAATGTTTATGTAAAAGACATCAATTCTAAAAAGATCCTAGTTAATAAAGCTGAATGCGAATATCTAGGTGCAAAAAGCGAAGCTGAACTTACGGGAAAAGACAACTTTGACATTTACGATCACGCCACCGCAAGGAAATTTACGGAACAGGATATCAGCGTAATGACCACTTTAACATCGATTATTGGTGAGGAAGTACTATCTATCGATAAAAATGGTAGACAAACAACCTTTCTAACTTCAAAAATACCCTTGGTGGATGAACATGGAATCGCAAATGGACTTATTGGTATTAGTTTGGATATCACCAATATAAAACAAAATGAAAAAGAACTTAGAAACCTAATTGATGTTACCTCCTTACAAAATAAAAAACTGATCAATTTTGCTCATATAGTATCGCACAATCTTCGTTCGCACACGGCCAACTTTTCAATGCTATTGGACTTTTTACAGCACGAGGAAGATGAGGAAGAAAAGACTAAATTGTTGGAGATGCTAAATAGTGCTTCAGGGAATTTATTGGAAACCATAGAAAACCTAAACGAGGTTGTAGCTATCAATACCAATATTAATGTAGAAAAGAAGGTTGTAAATCTTTATGAAAAGATAAAAAGTGTAGAACAAAATTTAGAAAAGTTTGTAAATGAAAATGAGGCTGAAATAATAACCAATATTCCCGAAAATGAGACCTTAAAAGTAATTCCCCAATATCTAGATAGTATTTTGATAAATTTTATCACAAATGCTATAAAATATAAACATCCGGATAGAAAGTCTAAACTTAACATAAGCACGACTATAGAGGATGGTTACACCATTCTTAGTTTTCAAGATAATGGGTTGGGGATTGACTTAAAAAAATATGGGAACAAGCTTTTTGGAATGTATAAAACCTTTCATTCTCATGAAAATGCTAGAGGTATTGGCCTTTACATTACCAAAAATCAGGTTGAGGCCATGGGTGGTAAAATAGAAGTAGAAAGCAAAGTTGGAGTGGGTACCACTTTTAAGATTTATTTCAATGAAAAAAATTAAGTTTATAGGAATAGTAGATGACGACCCAATTACCGTTTTTGGCATTCGAAAAATGCTAAACCTTGTAGTGGAATGTGAGACTATAGAGGCCTATAAAAATGGTAAGATTGCATTTGATTCCCTAAGAAAGAAATATTTAGAGGATCAAGACATTCCGAGAAGTCATTTTTTTGGATATCAATATGCCCATAATGGATGGATGGCAATTTTTAGAAGAGTTCCTTAAACTTCCAATAAAGAAGAGAATCAGAATTAATATAGTGACCTCCTCCATAGATCCTTATGATAAAAAAAAGTGGGAGTTCTACAAGGATAAAACGCACCATCTTATCACTTTTAACAACAAGCCTATTAAAAGGCAAGAAATTGCCGAAATTACTCAAGTAGCTTAAACAGGAGGTATAGTGTTTTTGGCTACTTTTGCAACAAACGAATCATGATTTGGTTTTAGTTGATTGAGTTTATTGCAATGAAAAGGATTTATAGAGTATTTTTTTTAACCTTGTTTTTTCCGGCTTGCGAGAATAAGACTGAAGATGTCGAGCTAGATTTCCCTACAACTTTTGAAACTTCCGATGGCACTGAAACTGCTACTTATGATGAGGTTATTGATTTCTATTTGAAGTTAGCAAAGGAATTTCCCGAAATTAATATCCGGACCATGGGGATAACGGATAGTGATAGGCCGCTACATCCGGTAACCTACAATGCGGCTGGAGATTTTAATTTCAATAAAATCAATAAGGAAAAAACAGTTTTATTCATCAACAATGGAATACATCCAGGTGAGAGTGATGGAATTGACGCGACAATGCTACTGTTCAGAGACCTGGCCAGCGGCAAAGTAGTTGCTCCGGACAAAACGGTCGTAGTTACCATTCCTGTTTACAATATTGGAGGCTCCTTGAACAGAAATTCGACTTCGAGGGCAAATCAAAATGGGCCCAAAGCCTATGGTTTTCGTGGAAACGCCCTTAATTATGACCTTAACAGGGATTTCATTAAAACAGACTCCAAAAACGCCAGGACCATTGCCCGGATTTTCCATTTGGTGAAGCCTGATGTCTTCATTGATAATCATGTGAGTAACGGAGCGGACTACCAATACACCTTGACCCATTTATTTACCCAGCACAATAAACTTGGAGGAGATTTGGGAAGATATATCCATGAAACATTTATGCCTTCCTTGGAGGATTCCCTAGCCCGTTATAACTGGGATATTACACCGTATGTAAATGTTTTTAACAAACCGCCCGAAGTCGGTTTTGCGCAATTCATAGACCATCCAAGATACTCAACAGGATATACTACTCTTTGGAATACTTTGGGAATGATGGTGGAAACACATATGCTCAAGCCCTATCAAAAAAGAGTGGAAGGCACCTACGAATTAATGAAAAAGGTAATTGACCTTGCAGAAACGGATGGTTCTAAAATCAAAGAGTTAAGAATAAAATCCTTTAATGATTTTCAGGAAAAAGAATATTACCCCTTTGATTGGACAGTGGATAGCACAAAAGTTTCAAATATAGAATTCAAAGGTTTTCAGGCAGACACTATTATCAGTAAAATAACAGGTTTTGAAAGGTTAAAATACAATCGAGAAAAACCCTTCACTAAAAATGTAACCTACTACGATTACTATTATCCTAAAGACTCCATAAAAATTCCGAAGGCATATGTTATTAAAAAACAGTGGAAAAGGGTAGTGGATTTATTAAATCTTAATGGAATAGAGTTTGACATTTTTGAAAAGGATACTATTCAAAAGGTAGAATCCTATAAAATTGAGAGTTTTGAGACGTTAAATAGACCCTATGAAGGTCATTATTTGCATTACAACACCAAAGTTTTAGCTACCACAGCAAATGTAATGTTTGAGGCTGGAGATATAATTGTTCCCACAAATCAAAATGGAATTAGATATATATTGGAAACCTTGGAACCCTCTGCTGTGGATTCATTCTTTAACTGGAATTTTTTTGATACTATTTTACAACAAAAAGAAGGCTTTTCCCCTTATGTTTTTGAAGATACCGCACTAAAAATGCTTCAAAACGATTCCGTTTTGAGGTTAGAATTCGAAACCAAAAAGCAGAATGAAGTTTCATTTGCAGAGAATTGGTATGCCCAATTAGATTGGGTATTTAAACAATCTGAACTTTACGAAAAAGTCCATAATCAATATCCAATTTATAGAGTATTTGAAAATAATTAATTGACCTAATCTCCCTCGAACAGGATTTTTATATTTACATAGGAGTTTTGTAAAGCCTTTTGAATCTTTTTGGGACCTTTCCATTTCACCTTTACAATTCCCTCCTTTTTTTCGGGCTTGAGTTTACCCGAGTAATCGGTCTTCATTGCATACCAATGTACCTGTTTTAAGGTAGTAGTACCGTTATTTTTAAAAATGTGATACGATGTTCGTAAGAAATTTTCAACCCTAAGCCCTTTCACCCCGGTCTCCTCCATAACTTCCCTTACGGCACAGTCCTCAATGGATTCGCCCTTGTCCAGCTTACCTTTTGGCAAATCCCACTTATCGTTTCGGTATATGAATAAAACCTTGCCCTCAGAATTGGTGACAACACCTCCTGCAGCAACGACCAAAGGGATTTCTTGTGTAAATTTTTTAAGGATTTCCTCAGAATTGGGATGGTAAATATAGGCCTCCGCCAGCTTTTTTCTTTTTTAAGGCCTTTATAGCATTATTGATAGAATCTTGATTCAAAAGGAAATACTCGCCACCGGCCGTTTCGGAGAGTTTATTTGTTAAAATCAGAGGCAGTTCATTAACAAAAACTTTATACATTTGCTACATGGTTTTAAACAAAAACACGGCTAAAAAAACAGCTGAGCTTCTGCTGCAAATTAATGCAATTAAATTGAAACCCGAAAATCCTTTTACATGGGCCTCAGGTTGGAAATCCCCTATTTATTGTGATAATAGAATTTTACTTTCATACCCTATCATAAGAAACTTTATCAAGGAGGAAATGGCCAAACAAGTTGAGTCCCTATATGGCAAACCGGATGTTATTGCCGGAGTCGCCACAGGGGCGATCGGTATGGGAGCACTTGTGGCAGATACCCTTGGATTACCCTTTATTTATGTTAGGCCCGAACCCAAATCGCACGGTAGACAAAATCAAATTGAAGGCTACCTGGAGCGCAGTCAGACGGTTGTGGTTATTGAAGATTTAATAAGCACGGGTAAAAGCAGTTTAAATGCCGTCGATGCCTTAAAGGAACAAGGGGCAAATATTAAAGGGATGCTGGCCATTTTTACATATGGTTTTGAAACGGCAACAATCAATTTCAATGAAAAAAAGATAGATCTTCATACCTTAAGTAATTATGAATATTTAATCGAGCAAGCATCTGAAACCAACTATATTAAAGAAGAGCACCTGAATACATTAATGGAATGGCGCAAGAATCCATCCAAATGGTTACAATAAGTTATGTTTATAGAATCACCCAAATCAACCGTATCAAAAAATAAGGAAGAAACTTTCAAATTTTTGAACGACCTGTCCAATTTTGAAAAATTGATGCCGGAGAATATCGACAAGTTCGAAGTACTGAACGAAAACAGATTTTTATTTTCCCTAAAGGGAATGCCTGAAATAGTTACGGAAAAAAAGAACAGTTACCTTTCTCCAAACTTGTTATGGGCGCGGCCAGTGATAAATTACCTTTTACCTTAACGGCGGACATAAACGAAATCGAAGAAAATAAAAGTGAGGTGACACTGAGCTTTTCCGGTGAGTTCAATGCCATGATGGCCATGATGATCAAATCACCCATCACCAATTTTATGAACACTTTGTCCAGCAATTTGGAAAACATTTAATACAGCAAGGTAAGTTCCTTTATATCGAATACCTTTAAGGTATCGTCTTCGAGCTGAACCCTTAATTTTCCCTCGTTTTCTACCCCTTTAATAATACCATTGAAGCGAATCCCCTCTTTGGAAAGAAAAGTACTAGCAACCCCGATTCTGAAAAGGTTGGATTGGTATTCTTGATGAATTACCTCCGCGTCGCCACTTTCGACTAAGACCAATCCCGATTTTATACTTTCCAAAAGCTTGTTTAAAAGGTCCTCTAAATCATAGGTTATTCCTGTTTTATTCTTCAAAGAGGCAGCTTTGGGGTTACCAGGAAAAACGGTTTGATTCACATTCAATCCAATTCCAATAATTACCGATTTTAAGGATGCGCCTACAACGCTGTTTTCAATTAAAATACCGCAGATTTTAGACGAACCTGACATTATGTCGTTCGGCCACTTAACAGTAAGCCTTGAAACTTCCAAGGCTCTTAGGGTTTTGAAAACAGCTAATGAAACGGCCATGTTGAGCATAAAATGCTTGTTTAACTTAAATCCGAGATACTTTTTTCAACACACTGAAAGTGAGATTCTTACCAGCTTCCGTTTGCCATTTACCATCCATCTGACCCCTGCCCTTTGTCTGATTTTTAGCCCAAACAACCGTATAATCTTCAACGCTTCCGCTTTTAGCCAATTCCTTTAAAAAAGTATTGGTAGACTCCGTGGCATCAAGTTTGATTATTTGCATGAGTGATTACTTTGAGGCGTTCTTTAATCAATTGTTAAAAACTAAGCCTAAAAGAGCAAAAAAACAATAACTTTGTAAAAACTAAAATTTTTGAATGCAGAAAAGGAAAGCTAGTGCAGATGAGTTAATTGCATTGATTTTACAGGGAATAGAAGAAGTAAAAGGACAAAACATTAATTTACTTGATCTTAGGGAGATTGAAAATACAGTTTGTGACTACTTTATAATATGTAATGGTACTTCTAATACGCATGTAAATGCAATCGTAGGTTCTATCCAAAAAACGGTCAGTAAGGCAAGTAAGGACAAACCTTGGCATGTTGAAGGCACCGATAATGCAGAGTGGGTTCTAATGGACTATGTAAATGTAGTGGTCCATGTTTTCCAAAAGCACATCAGGGAATTTTACGATATTGAGGGCCTATGGGGTGATGCCAAATTCACCACTATAGAAAGTAGCGTTAATAATTAATAAAAAATAATGGCAAAAGAGAATAGTACGAGTCCCAAAAAACCAAAATTCAGTTCTTGGTGGATATATGGATTAGTAGCGGTGTTGCTTATTGGATTTCAATTATTCAGTAGTGATGACTTGGCAAGTACCAAGAAAACAACGACCTCTGAATTACAAGAATATCTAAGAAATGGTGATGTTAAGAAAATATTGATCATTACCAACACCAATCAGGCAAAAGTATTTCTTACCGATGAGGCGATGACCAAGGAAGTCCACAAGGACGTTTCAGAAAAATCCTTTTTGCCAACTTCGGGCAATGTCCCCCAATACACTTTGGATTATGGTGATCTTCAGATTTTCCAAAATGAAATAACAGAAATTAAAAAGGATAATAACCTTGATACCATAATCGAATTTGGAAAGGAATCTACGGCTATATTGGACTTTTTACTTTCATTATTACCCTTTGTCCTAATCATCGGTATTTGGATATACTTGATGAGAAGAATGTCAGGCGGTGGAAGCGGAGGTGCCGGAGGACAAATTTTCAATATTGGAAAATCGAAGGCAAAATTATTTGACGAGAAAACGGACACAAGGACTTCATTTAAAGATGTGGCTGGGTTAGAAGGTGCAAAAGAAGAAGTTGAAGAAATTGTAGAGTTCCTAAGAAATCCGGACAAATACACTTCTCTAGGAGGAAAGATTCCAAAAGGAGCATTACTGGTAGGACCTCCGGGTACAGGTAAAACACTTTTGGCTAAGGCGGTTGCCGGCGAGGCTAAAGTTCCTTTTTTCTCTCTTTCAGGTTCCGATTTTGTGGAAATGTTTGTAGGAGTAGGTGCATCTAGGGTAAGGGATTTATTTAAACAGGCCAAGGACAAATCCCCAGCAATCATTTTTATTGATGAAATAGACGCTATTGGTAGGGCCAGGGGTAAAAATAATTTCACAGGCTCCAATGATGAAAGGGAGAATACCCTGAACCAACTTCTTACTGAGATGGATGGTTTTGGAACCAACACCAATGTAATAGTTTTGGCCGCAACCAACCGTGCAGATGTTCTAGATAAGGCTTTGATGCGTGCTGGTAGATTTGATAGGCAAATTTATGTGGATCTTCCGAGATATCAGGGAAAGAAAGGAAATTTTTGAGGTACACTTAAGACCTATAAAAACAGCCGAAACATTGGATTTAGACTTCCTTGCCGGACAAACCCCTGGGTTCTCTGGTGCCGATATTGCAAATGTTTGTAATGAAGCAGCATTGATTGCTGCAAGAAAAGAGCAAAAGGCAGTTAACAGACAAGACTTTTTGGATGCCGTAGATAGAATAGTAGGTGGTCTAGAAAAGAAAAACAAAATCATAACTCCGGGTGAGAAAGAAACCATTGCCTACCATGAGGCAGGTCACGCCACCGTAAGTTGGATGCTTGAACATGCTGCTCCTTTGGTAAAGGTGACCATCGTCCCAAGGGGACAATCTTTAGGTGCTGCGTGGTATCTACCCGAAGAAAGGCTTATTGTAAGGCCGGACCAAATGTTGGATGAGATGTGCGCCACCATGGGAGGTAGGGCCGCTGAGAAAGTAATATTCGACAAGATTTCAACCGGTGCCCTTAGCGACTTGGAAAAAGTGACAAAACAGGCCAAGGCGATGGTAACTATTTATGGTTTAAACGATACTATAGGAAATCTGACCTACTATGATTCTTCAGGTCAGGATTCTTACGGATTCTCCAAACCTTATAGTGAAGAAACAGCCAAGAAAATTGACGAAGAAATTTCAAAA
The DNA here is from genome assembly GCF_025244665.1 of Maribacter litopenaei. Taxonomy (GTDB): domain Bacteria; phylum Bacteroidota; class Bacteroidia; order Flavobacteriales; family Flavobacteriaceae; genus Maribacter; species Maribacter litopenaei. The sequence continues at coordinate 2,561,761 of NZ_CP104205.1, forward strand.
ATCATAGAAGAGCAATATCAAAGAGCAATAAAGGTTTTAACCGAAAATAAGGATAAGCTCACAACATTGGCCAAAAGGCTATTGGAAAAAGAAGTTATCTTTAAAGAGGATTTGGAAAAAATCTTTGGTAAAAGGACTTTTGACAAAGATGTGAAGGAAGAGGAAAAGCAAAAACTGGAAGCCACTGAGTCCAAAAAAGATGCTGAAGAAGACGAGAAAGTAGCTGAAAAAGGCTAAATATGTACTTTGTTCGGCTTTATCGTAAGCACATAAAGAGTATTTTTGGTAGATTAATTTATAAATGGGGCTATTAGACATATTATTTGGTGGAGGAAAAAAGAAAATTTCCAAGGAAACTGCGGAAACACGCGGTGAACACATGCCGGATTTATCGCTCCCAGTAGATGAAAAATTTACTATCCATTTTAAAAAGAATGGTGGAAAATTTATCTATTGCATATCGGATAAAGAAGTTTTAAAAGCCATTTATAATATTATTGAGGAAAATGGATGGGAAGACCACCCGTTCTTTGCCCTGAACCCACAATTGGTCAAGAAATTTTCCAAAGAAAATATCTCATTTACCGAAAAAATAAAGGGGAGCGAAGTCTTTTTAACAACCTGTGAACATTTAATTGCTCAAAATGGCAGTATCCTAGTCTGCTCGAACCAGTTAATGGAAAAGAAGATAAATGAACTCCCCAGTAACGTTATAGTTTATGCTACAACAAGTCAATTGGTAGAATCCATCGGTGAGGGATTAAAAGCAATAAAGAAGAAATATGGCCCCTCTATTCCTGCAAATATTACCACATTAAAACATTTTAAAGCCACAGAAGAAAATTCAGACGACTTTCTAACATATGGAAGTAGTACTAAAAATCTTTATCTTTTATTGCTGGAAGATTTATAGTATGAAAGAGGTTTTAAGAAGGTCACTTACTGGAGCAGTGTATATAATCCTATTATTATCGGCTGTCTTTCTAAGTTCGGATGCCTTCGATTTTCTTTTTATGATATTTGGACTAGCCTGTCTTTATGAATACAAAAGACTCGTTAATCTTAAAGGGTATTATATTTTTTTGGCATATCTAAGTCTTTGGTGGGCCTATATCTATCTCATACATGACCAAATTCTTATAAATATTTTAATGTTCGTAACGATTTTCGTTGATGCATACTTGTTATTTTATCTCTTTTCGAGGAAACAAAAATCCTTTTCTCCATTTTTTAAGTTTTTAATCGGATTATTTTATATAGGTGGTGGATGTATATTTCTTACCATGATACCCTATAAAAATGATGCATTTGCCAAACTTTTAATAATGGGTATTTTTATACTTATATGGGTGAACGATTCATTCGCTTATATTGTTGGGAAAACTATGGGAAGAACAAAATTATTCCCAATAGTTTCTCCAAAAAAAACTGTGGAAGGAACCGTAGGGGGTTATATCTTTGCCTTGGGTGCAGCCTATATTATGGGAACGCAGGAACAAATTATTGGATCCATCCAATGGATGCTCCTAGCAAGTGTCATAGTTGTAATGGGAAGTTTAGGGGATTTAATAGAATCTAAACTTAAAAGATCTGCTGGTGTTAAGGACAGTGGTGCCATACTGCCAGGTCACGGTGGTATGCTGGACAGATTGGACAGTTTGGTTTTTGCCGCTCCTTTTGCATATCTAACTTTAAATATTTTCACCTATGTTTCATAGAGAAGGTCAGAAAATAATTCTAATAACATTTTTCATTACCGCAGTAGCTGTTCTACTTGCCCATTTCTATATCAATACTCCATGGATAAAATTGATTATTCAAATTACGTCACTTGTCATCCTTATTCTAATTCTTCAATTTTTTAGGAATCCGAAAAGAAGGGCCAACAAGACATTTGATGAAATTTTGGCTCCGGTTGATGGCAAAGTTGTTGTTATAGAAGAGGTTGAGGAAACGGAATATTTTAATGGGAAACGAAAGCAGATTTCCATTTTTATGTCACCGGTAAATGTACATGTAACGAGGTATCCGGCCAGTGGAAGGGTAAAATATTCAAAATATCATCCCGGCAAATATTTGGTTGCATGGCATCCAAAATCCAGTGAGGAAAATGAAAGGACAACAGTGGTAATAGGAACCCCAAAATTTGGGGATATCCTGTTCAGGCAAATCGCCGGAGCTATGGCACGCAGAATCGTAAATTACGCCGAAGTGGGTGAAAGTGTACAACAGGGAGACGACTCTGGTTTCATAAAGTTTGGTTCCCGGGTAGACGTCTTTCTGCCATTAAATTGCCAAATAAATGTTACCCTAGGGCAAAAAGTGAAAGGAGCAATAACATGTATTGCCTCTTATGTTAATCCAAATGAACAAGAAGAAGCTACATACTGATTTTCAAGAGGCTGTTGAATTTGTAAATACTTATGAATTTCCAATTCCTGCGGATATTTTACTTAAGCTCTATGCCTATTACAAAGTGGCCAATAAGAATTATAATAACCCAGGAAGTAAAACGCCTTTAATAAATGCTTTTAAGGCAAATGCCCTGATACAAGCTCAAAACATAAGCATTGAAGATGCCATGAAGGCTTATGTAGGGTTGGTCGATAAAGAATTACGGTCCAATTCCTAAATTTAATAACCCTAGTTATTCATATAGGTCGTCCAAATCTGCTTGGCATAAATCGGTAAACAATTCGCTTACTTTTGAACAGACATCAGTAAAAAACTTTCGCCCTTTTTCACTAGTGGCAAATTCCGGGTTACCAGTTCCGGTATCCTCGGTTATTTTGGATCATTCCCTCTCTGCCCATACACCCCCTTCAGAAAATGCCTTAATCTTAAATTTTTTATGATCACCCCTACCCCAGTTTTCCTTTGGCAGCACTAAATCCTCCCTAATGTAAAGCATAAGGCTTGTCTCCATTTCATCGGCATGGTCTCCTTCCTTTTCAAAATACCGATACTTGTCCAACATTTGCGGAAAGAAGCAAAAGCTGATGAACATCTTGGGGAACATCAATCCCAACTCACGTATCATCGGTTTAAAATCGTTACCACCATGACCATTGAATATCAATAGTTTATAAATTCCTTGATTACTTAACACGGTGATTATATCCTTTAATATGGCAAATTGGGTAGTTGGATTTAGATTGATATCCAAATAAATATCCTTTTGACCCGTATTAACCCCAAAAGGAATCGTTGGAAGTACAATTAACTTGCTCCCTTGCTCCCATGCAATTCTCGCCGATTCTGCCACCATGGCCTCCGCTTGGTAGTTATCAGTTGCATATGGTAAATGATAATTGTGTGCCTCGGTAGCACCCCAAGGCAACACGGCCAATTGAAACTGTTCATTCTTTAGGTGATTCCAATTGGTTTCGGCTAAAATATAAGGTCTGATCATGCCAATATTCTTTTCTTTTTAAAAAAATTTGAAAAATAAATACTTCCTGCAATTGTGGATAAAAAGTAAAGGAGTATCACTAATCTACCCATTGGAAAATAAGCGTTTAATCCGAACCAATCATCTGTCCATAGAATTAATATACATCCTATAATTCCTCTAAAAATCTCTATCCACACAGCATACGGGTCACCATCCATTAAAGATGTATATCCATAAATACCCAAAAAGACCAAACCTCCATACCATAATAATTCAGTCCCCGAAAGATTTCCAAAATTACCGAACATGAACAACAATAAAATTAATGACATAACCAATTGAAAAATTATGTAGCCGTTGAAAGCCCTGTTCGTTGGTGTCCTGTAACGTTCAAAACCGTATACATCCATAATTACATCCATTGGATATTTCTCTTTGACATCACGAGGTCTCCATCCAGTAGGCATAAACCAAATCCTAATTTTGTCCCAAAAATTTTTTGTTCGCCAAGCATCTAAGAATAATCTCCAAAGGTGTTGAAAGTTAATACGGATAGGATTCCATGTCTTAGCTGGTTTTAATATACCATATTGCGGTGCAACATGGGCCAATTCTTCTTGAAACGTCCCAAACATACGATCCCAAATGCAAAAAATCTGCCCTAAATTCTTGTCTATATACTCAGGGTTTATGGCATGGTGAACCCTATGTTGAGAAGGGGTTACAATGATATATTCCAACCAACCCATTTTCCCAATATGCTGTGTATGGTACCGAATTGGGCAAATAATTGAATTGGAGCCAGTATTGCAATAACCATGTTTGGGACACCTAAGAGCGCCGCCGGAAGTAAAAGAAATGGGAAATACCCCAATACATTGGAAACGGATTGCCTTAAAGCACAGGCAAGATTGAAATTTTCGCTGCTATGATGAATAACATGTTGGTTCCGGAAAAAATTAACCTTGTGACTTAACCTATGGTTCCAATAGCCGGCGAAATCAATGGCTATAAAACCAATCACCCAGGTTAGCCAAGTAGGTTCAATGCTCGTTAGGGCCAAATGTTCCAACAAAAATGGGTAGGAAATTAGAACTAACACTATCCCAAGGGAGTCCTTAATAATATTCGTTAGCCCGTAACTTATACTGGAAACCGTATCCAAGACCGTATACTTTTGGTCCTTCACAAAATAACCGTAGGCCATTTCTATAACCAAGAGTAAAATAAAAAAAGGTATGGCGTACAGTAAAGCGTTAGCGTAGGTCTCCAAAACTATCTATTTGACATTTAAAAGATACAAACTCCTGTTTTAAATCCGATAGACAAACTATCTTTAAGGTTCATATCGAAGTATATATCCTTTACTGTGAACATTCTCAATCTTAATATTCGGATCTCTTTCCAAAAACTTTCTAAGACGAGTTATGAAAACGTTTAAACTTTTCTTGTTAAAGTAGTCATTTTTGCCCCAAATCTTAATTAAGATATCCTTATGAGGACACAATAGGTTCATTTTTTCTACCAAATATTTCAATAGTTCACTTTCCTTAACAGTAAGATTGATTTTTTGGTCATCGAAAATCAATTCTTGATTTAAGGAATTAAAACGGTACTTACCAATTATAAAGGCGTCCACTTCCTGCTTTTTATTGACAGGAATTTCCAATCTTGACAAAAGGTTTTCAATTCTTATGACCAATTCCTCTTCATCAATAGGTTTTTTTAGATAATCTACTGCACCCAGGTAAAAACCTTTGAGTACATCTACTTTTAAAGATTTTGCCGTTAAAAAAATAAAAGGTAGGTCGGGATAGTCCTTATTAATCTTTTCTGCCAAAGTAAATCCATCCATTTCGGGCATCATTACGTCCAAAACGGCCAAATCAAATTTAGATTGATCCAACTTCACTATTGCATCCTTTCCATGTTTTGCCCATGATACACTAAAACCTTTCATTTGTAAATATTCCGAAAGCAAATAACCAACGGCCTCATCATCCTCTACTAATAATATCTTTTTTCTATTTTCCATCATTTCAAAATTGGAATTGACAAAATCACTCTTGTTCCCTTCATCTCCTCACTCTCAATAAACACCTTACCCCCGTGCTTTTTGATAACTTTTTTTACATAACTAAGACCAAGACCGTATCCCTTTACATTATGCAAATCCCCATCTACCACTCTGTAAAACTTTCTAAACACTCTTTGAGTATCATCTTTAGAAATACCTATACCATTATCGATTACTTCAATATATAGAGAGGAACTATCCTTAAAGGCTTTTAAATGTATTTTAGGGTCATTAGAATATTTCTTGGCATTGTCTAATATATTATTTATTGCATTTTCTAAATGAAAGACTTCCGCCTTAACTAAATATTCATTCCCTTTTAATTCATATTGAAAATCGCCCTTTTCAATGGAAACCAAGGTATTAAATTCGGAACAAAGTGCCTCTAAATTGGGTTTGAAATCTACCTCTGTCAAGGTAATGACACTTTTACCGGATTCGAGACTTGCTAACTCAAGTACCTTTTCAATATGAGCGGATAAACGGTTCACTTGTTGCCTGATTATTCCCAAAACCGGTTTTTGCTTTTCATTCGCTGATTCATCTAAAATCTTGGTAGCCAATCCAATGGAAAATACAGGAGTCTTTAATTCATGTGTGAGATTATTAATGAATTCATTGGTGGTAGTGATAACATTGCTCTGCCAATAGTAGGTACGCAGTACCCAAAAAATTGTAACACAAATACCTATTAGAAATAAAATACTTGGAAATGTAAGCCCGTTTAACTTTGCCAAAAAATAATTGTGAAGGTTTTCAAATTGAAGATCCAAAACAACTGGGCTGTCCAATAAATCGGAAAATATCCGTCCAATTCTATGGGATAAGATTCAATATTGTCGCTATTTTCAAACCTCTTGGATGAATTTAAAACATAACTACTGTCTTTAGTAAATAATGTATAGGCAAAGTCTGATTCTATCCCCTGATTCATTAGTTGTTCGCCCACAAAATCCTCGAGAAACATATTCGCAACATTCTGCAAACTATCTACGCTTACCTTAAAGTAAGAGGTGTCTTTTCGAATGCCCTCACCTACAAGATAGCTCAATTTATTCTCATCCCTCAAGCCTTGCTGAACAATACTACCCACCCTTTCAATTCTTACACCAAATTGAACCTTCGCCAAGTTCAGGCCAATCCGCAAGTATTGATATTGAACAATTGTCAAACCAACTATAGATATTAGAAACAACCCTATGTAGATATATCTCCTATTCAAAACTTTTACGAATTAACCCAAATAAATATGTTTATTAATGAATTTTAATATTCTCTTAAGCCCATTTACCTTTTGTTAAACCTCTTTACCCTATGCTTAAATCAAATGGGTTACCAATTCCTCTAAGTTTGTAATGTTAATAAATTAATCTTGAGTTTAGTTAATGTTTCATAACATAATGTTGTAAAAGCCAACTCATTGTAGCGGGGGTTGGCTTTTTTTCCCACTACGCTTTCCTAACAACCAACTAAAATAATTTCAACCATGTTTAAAAACTTTCATGTACTACTCTTACTCTTTTTATTCTGTTCATTACCTCAACTAAATGCTCAAGGATGTGTGGCTATTCGACATTTTTCATCATGCGTTGGTAATAGTCTAGAGAATAATTTATTAGGCACAGGTGACTTACAAGTAGGAGTGAATTATCGTTATTTCAAATCGTTTAGACATTTTAGAGGTACGGAAGAAGAACCTGATAGATTGGCCAATAATACGGAAGTTATTAACCATTCGCATGCATGGGACTTCTTTGCCACTTATGGAATCAGTGAAAGGGTATACACAAGTATTACAATACCAACTGTAATCAACACAAGATCCTCCCTTTATGAACATGGTAGAAATGAAAGAAATGTTACTTTTTCCGGAGGACTTGCAGATATTAGGTTTGGATTTGGCTATTGGTTATTTGATATGGAAAAATCCCCCAATGGGAATCTTGCGTTAGGGCTTGGCGTAAAATTACCTACGGGAAACTATAATGCTTCGGATATTTTTTATAATGTGGGATCTAACGGAGAACCACAAACGAGACCCGTTGATCAATCCATTCAACCTGGAGATGGAGGATTTGGAGTTACGGTGGACTTCCAATTTTATCAAAAAATAGCCACTGATTTCTTTAGTTATGCCAGCGGATTTTACCTAATTAATCCTAGAGAAACCAATGGGGTTAGAACTTTCAGGGAAACCCTTAGTCCAATCTTGGAAAACGAAGCTATCATGGCGGTTCCAGATCAATATTCGTTTAGAGGTGGTGTAAGCTACAGCATATCCCCAACAATTTCCAGCTCACTTGGAGCAAGGTATGACTGCGTTCCAGTTAAGGATCTGATTGGCGGAAACGAAGGATTTAGAAGGCCAGGAAATGTATTGTCCATTGATCCTGGACTAAGTTATATGAAAAATAATTTTTCTATCAATCTGAATGTACCATTTGCTGTTCGAAGGGAACGTCCTCAAAGTATTACGGACCTTCAAACCGAAGAACTTACAGGAAACCCAAGAAATGGCGATGCGGCCTTCTCAGATTATGTTCTAAATCTTGGTGTATCCTATCGCTTTTCGAACGACAAAGTAAAACTTTCACCGGAGCTAGAAGACACCTTTAAATAATTTCATTAATTAAAAAAATAACCAAATGAATTTTGTAAACCTCAAAAAGCGCTATTTACAAATAGCCATCGGACTCGTATATCTATGGTTCGGGGCTCTTAAATTCTTTCCCAATACTAGTCCTGCAGAGGAACTTGCTACGAACACCATTGGCGAACTTACTTTATCATTGATACCTCCAAGTATTTCAATAATACTATTGGCCCTTTGGGAAGTTTTAGTCGGATTATTTTTTCTTTTTAACCTGCAAAAAAAGATGACCATAAGGGTAGCAGTTGTGCACATGCTCTTAACCTTTACACCACTTTACTTCTTTCCGAGCTTATTTTCAATGAAAATCTGTTGACACTTACATTGCTTGGTCAGTATATCATTAAAAACCTTATCATTCTTGGAGCATTGGGTGTTTTATGGCTGGAAGTTGCACAGGAAAACGCACCTGCCACGAAAATTAAGGAGGTTTTTACTGAACCTGATTTAAATCCTAGAAGAATTTTTAGATTTAGGTAATTAATTGGGTCCTACCATGATATGGGCCCTATGGGTGCCGGGTTCATTAGCCAGGGCATTCCCTTCGCATGTGGCTTATCGGGTAAGCCTGTGGACTCGGTTGTGGCATAAGGAATATAGATTACATATCTAAACTGTCCGTTAGCCAATTCCCCTGTTGAACTATCATAGTCGGCATCGGCACCATAATAAACATACATCATACTAGGTTCCCTTGGCATGTCCAATTTTCCTTCAGATACTTCCTTCCCCCTTATTTCACGAATCTCCATTACATCTTTGCCATCAGCCCTTAGCTCCCTACCCCTTTTCATAAAAGGTTCCAGCTTTTTTGAGTAACAGGAAACACTGATTCCATCCCTATTTGGATCATCGGCAAGACAAATCAAATTACTAGTGCCTTCCCTAAGCACAAGAAAGTCACCATCCTCGCTGTAACCGTACACCATAGTATCCGTGCTACTGCCTTCCGGAACCGGTAATAATGCGGTCTTTATCTGGATTTCTTTTGGTAGAATTCTACCCTTTTCACTTTGGGCAACCAACGCTAAGGTGAAAAAAAGTGCAAACAACAAAAATAAATTCTTCATAATCAACAGGTTTTGAATTAAATATATGAAATAATATATTCATATAATACGCATTCAAGCATACCATGAACAAAAAAGCCAACCCGAAATTAGGGTTGGCTCATTACTATTTTTAATATCAATTTATAGAGGCTTACGGCCGTGAAATAATATTGTAAAGAATTACGATTACGGCAATAACCAATAATATATGGATTAGACTACCCGTTGCCAAACCTGGAACAACGCCTAGCATACCTAACAACCATATAATTATACAAATGACCGCAACCAACCATAATAGACTTTTCATAATTTTTAGTGTTTTTGATTCGTACGAAAATTAATTGATATCAAATCAATTATAGTACTTTAACACTATGATTATTAACCCATTTAATGGTAATTGAACCTTTTACTTAACCCAGATTTGCAAGGCTCTTTTCCAAGGTTTCAATTTTTGCTTCGGCATCGGCCTGTTTTTTACGTTCCATTTCAATAACCTTCTCCGGGGCATTATTTACGAATCGTTCATTGGAAAGCTTTTTTTGGATCGAATTCAAAAATCCTTTGATATATTTTAATTCCTCTTCTATTTTAGATTTTTCTGCCTCAACATCAATAGCTCCACTGATTGGAATAAAATATTCATTGGATTTTACACGAAAAGACAAGGCTCCCTCAACGGTGCTTTCTACATACGATATCGTGGTTAGATTCGTCAATTTACTTACAACACAATCCCAACTAGCTACCATATTCTCCTCATTTAATATCAAGAGTTCCAAAGATTCCTTCATGGGAATATTTTTCTCCTTTCTTATGGTTCTAATTCCCGCTACTACCTCTGTTATAAATTCAAATTGATTTATAAGGGTAACATCTGCAACGAAAGGTTCCGGCCATTGAGATACAATCAAAGCTTCAGTAGGCTCGCGCTCTGAAATATGCTGCCATACCTCCTCCGTTAAAAAGGGCATGAATGGGTGGAGCAATTTTAAGTTCTGCTCAAAAATATTAATGACGTTTTCAAATGACTTCTTGTCAATAGGTTGTTGATAAGCTGGTTTAATGATTTCCAACAACCATGAACTGTAATCATCCCAAACCAATTTATAAATGGCCATGAGAGCATCTGAAATGCGATATTTACCAAAGTGATCTTCAATTTCATTTAGGGTTTGGTTGAACTTCGCTTTGTACCATTCTATACCAATTTTGGAAGCTTCAGGTTGGGGAATGTCAGCCACCTCCCAACTTTTTAATAGTCGAAAACCGTTCCAGATCTTGTTCGCAAAATTCTTTCCTTGCTGGCAAAGATCTTCATCGAACATTAGGTCATTACCTGCCGCGGAACTCAATAATAGGCCTACCCTTACACCATCCGCCCCATATTCATCTATGAGTTTAAGCGCATCCGGCGAGTTACCCAAGGATTTGGACATCTTTCTTCGTTGCTTATCCCTAACCAAACCAGTAAAATAAACATTCTCGAAAGGTCTCTCACCCCTATATTCGTATCCAGCAATGATCATTCTTGCTACCCAAAAGAAAATAATGTCAGGTCCCGTGACCAAATCGTTGGTAGGATAATAATAGTTGACCTCTTCATTATCGGGTTTTAGAATACCATTGAAGACGCTCATTGGCCATAACCATGAAGAAAACCAAGTATCTAAAACATCTTCATCCTGTTTGAGATCAGCAATGGTCAAATTTTGGTTTCCAGATTTTTCCTTTGCACTTGCAAGCGCTTTTTCCTCGTCCATGGCTACCACAAAATCGTCCTGGCCATCACCAAAATAGTAGGCCGGAATTCGTTGACCCCACCAAAGCTGTCTCGGAGATGTTCCAATCCCGAATGTTTTCCATCCAATGTCGATAGGTATTATCAAACCTTTTAGGAAAAAACTTTATATCATCTGATCCCAATACTGCCCTAATGGCAGGTTTTACCAATTCTTCCATCTTCAAAAACCACTGATCGGACAATCGAGGTTCAATTACAGCCTTTGTCCTTTCTGAAGTCCCAACCTTATTCAAATGTTGTTCGGTCTTTACCAAAAAACCTTTTTCCTCTAATTCCTTGGCTATCTCCTTTCTCACCACAAAACGGTCCTTGCCCTCATAATGGAGTCCATAAGAGTTTAAGGTAGCGTCCTCATTGAAAATATCTACAGTTTCCAACTGGTGCTTTTCCCCCAATGCCTTGTCATTAACATCATGGGCAGGCGTAACTTTTAAACAACCGGTTCCAAACTCAATGTCTACATATTCATCCTCGATAATAGGAATTACCCTATTGCAGAGCGGAACAATCGCTTTTTTACCTTTCAAATGGGCGTACCGATTATCATTTGGGTTAATACAAATAGCAGTATCTCCTAAAATGGTTTCAGGTCTCGTTGTTGCAATGGTGACTTTTTCAGTTGAATCTTCTATAGAATACTCCAAATAGTATAACAAGCCTTGCTTCTCTTCATAGATGACCTCTTCATCTGACAAGGTGGTTTTTGCCTCAGGATCCCAATTAACCATTCTGTAACCTCGATAAATAAGCCCCTTATCATATAGGTCAACAAATACCTTTATGACGCTTTCATATCGCTCTTTATCCATGGTAAAGGCCGTTCTGTCCCAATCACAGGAGCAACCAAGTTTTTTGAGCTGTTCTAAAATAACCCCACCATATTCATGTGTCCAATCCCAGGCGTGTGTAAGGAACTCCTCTCTAGAAATCTCACTTTTATGTATTCCTTGTTCCTTTAACTTGGCAACCACCTTTGCTTCGGTGGCAATGGATGCATGGTCCGTACCTGGTACCCAACAGGCATTTTTCCCCTTTAAACGGGCCTTTCTAATAAGTACATCCTGTATGGTATTATTGAGCATATGCCCCATATGCAACACACCAGTTACATTGGGAGGCGGAATAACAATGGTATAGGGTTCTCGTTCATCTCGGAGAGGAATGAAAATAGTTATGCTTCATCCAGTAATCGTACCAGCGATTTTCTACCTGATGTGGCTCATATTTTGACGGAATTTCCATTTTTGGAATAGTTTTTGATATAACAAGTTGGAAAATTGAGATAAAAAACAAAACGGACTAGATATTTCAAATACCCGTACCGTTTTTTTCTCTAATTAAATACGAAACAAAAATAAGTAACGTTAGAGTATAACAAAAGGATTTTGGAGTTGATCTGAAAAGAATTAATTTTGAAATTCATCCTAAACAAAAAATGATGAAAAAAATTGTACTTGTATTGTTTGTCGGATTACTTGGATTAAGCCTAAAAGCCCAAGATAATGCGGCAAAAATTGAGTTTAAGACAGAAACGGTAGATTACGGTGAAATAGAAAAAGGCTCAGACGGTATGCGCGTTTTTGAATTCACCAATACAGGAAGTGCCCCTTTAATAATTAGTGATGTGCGCTCCAGCTGTGGATGTACTATTCCTAAGAAACCGGAAGATCCAATCATGCCAGGGAAAACCGGTGAGATTCAGGTAAAATATGACACCAACCGTGTAGGATCCATAAGAAAAGCAATTACTGTTACTTCCAATGCGGATACACCTACAAAGATTTTAAAAATTAAAGGAGAAGTAAAAGCTCCTAGTGGAACCAAGTAAAGAACGGTTCAATATAATTTTAAAGCCCTCGATTTAGAGGGCTTTTTATTTGAACAAATCTTTCAGTACAAAGCTGAACAACAAACTATTGTTAGATCTTTCAACTAGAACTTTTACCCTTTTACCTTCCTTCTCATTAAGCATTTCCATTATTTCCTGTATTTTATATCGATGGATTCTTTTACCGTTTACTGCCAAAATTATATCCCCTTCCTTCAATCCCGCAGAATGCGCAGGACTACCTGCCCTAATACCGTAAACTACAATTTCAGGAACAAGACTTAATCGGGTAGCTCCTTCTAACAAAATCTGAACGTTACCGTAGGATCTATCACTTTTTTGAACCACTCCATTAAAATTAGCGATCCTTTCTGATACATAGCGTACACCGGCATGCTGTAGGTCGATTCCACTTACATTGTAGTGGAACGGTTGTTTGAATTTGGAATTTTTCCGAAGACTGATTTCTCCATTTGGATAATCAAAAACAATATTGAAACGCTTCAAGATTTCACCTCCTAAACTACCATTTCTGTTACCCAAATCCTTGATGGTATTAAAAGTCAGCATATCAGGAAATGCGGCTTTAGCCTCCGCAAGAATAAAATCCCCTATCTTAATTCCCTCTACCTTGGTCCTTTTCCCATATATATCTCCGGCCAAACCTTTTCCTAAATAATCCTCATAATATTCTTTAGGCAATTTTATGCGTTCATCCTCAAAGAGCCAAATTGCATCACTGCTACCAGTATCCAATAACATTTTCACGGGAATATCTCCCTCTTCTTTCAAGGAAACATGGGCATCCACATATGCCTTTCTATTGAGTACATCCACTTTAAGGGTTTCATAGCGATTTCCTAGGTTTGGTCCCCCTGTTTCCGGATTATAAAACTTTATGGTATTGGAAGCGTAGTTAATATCCACTATGAAATCCCTAAATAAATCATACCCAATAATTCCATGGATGGGGACACCCAAACTTGGGGAAAAATTAATCCCCGCATCCATTACCACATATAGCTTTTGTGAAAAATTTCGGATGTTGCCCAACTTAAAAAAGTTACCCTGAGAGCTAAGAGCACTAATAGGTTCACCTTCGCCTAGCCCATTAATTGTGATTTCAGAAACGTTCCTTAATTCCAAAGAGTCTTGATTGGCTAGGTTGAAAAGTATTGGAGTACTTACCCCGGAGTCCAATACAAATGACAATTTGGTTCCGTTGACATCTATAGGAATAACAATCAAGTTATTTATCAACTCAAACCTTATCTTTTCAAACTTTTGGGTTTCGGAAGGGAGTAGCCTTGCGCTAAACCAAAAATAGGTAGCACAAGAACGAGCATTAGAAAGAATTGCAAGAGTCTTTTAAACATGTTCGTTTCCAATTGATTGACCTTCATCAAGATACGATTTTTTTCTGTGGAATAATATAATTTTAACATTCCTGAAAAAACCCGAAATAAACTGCCCATATATTGTAGATTCCCCAATCATTTACCACTTTTGCGAAAAAGTAATTTTTATGCCTAAGATTTCCGATAAAGGGCGTTCAATGCCTCAATCCCCAATACGTAAATTGGTTCCCTATGCTGAAACTGCTAAGAAAAATGGTACAAAGGTAATCCATCTAAATATTGGGCAACCCGATATTAAAACGCCTCAAATTGCATTAGATGCTGTAAAAAATAATCAGCTTAATGTTTTGGAATATAGTAGAGATCGAAGGCTCGGAAAGTTACAGGGAGAAAATAGCCGCATACTATCATAAGAATCAAATCGAGGTATCGGCCAATGATATCATTGTCACTACTGGTGGTTCCGAAGCGCTTTCTTTTGCAATGGGAACTATTGCGGACACAGATGACGAAATTATTATTCCGGAGCCTTTCTATGCCAACTACAACGGTTTTGCCACAGCAAGTGGAATTAATGTTGTTCCAGTGGTATCAAAAATTGAAAATAACTTTGCATTGCCTCCAATTGAGGATTTTGAGAAATTGATTACATCAAGAACCAGAGCCATATTAATTTGTAATCCAGGGAATCCTACCGGTTATCTATATAGCGAGGAGGAAATAAAAAAACTGGCTAAAATTGTTCTTAAACATGATTTATTTCTTATAGCTGACGAGGTTTACAGGGAATTCGTATATGACGATAGGGAGCATTATTCCATTCTTCAAGAACCATCTCTTGCGAATCATGGGATTATTGTGGATTCTGTTTCCAAAAGATATAGCATGTGCGGAGCCCGTATTGGCTTTTTAGTATCAAAGAATAAGGATGTAATAGCTACTGCAGTCAAATTCGCCCAGGCAAGACTTTCCCCACCCACCTATGCCCAAATTGCAAGTGAAGCTGCATTGGAAACACCACAAAGTTATTTTGACGAAGTAAAGACGGAATATGTGGCCAGGAGGAACCTATTAATTTCTGAATTGGAAAAATTAGACGGAGTCGTAGTGGCTAAACCCCAGGGAGCCTTTTATTGTATTGCTGAGCTACCGATTGAGGATGCTGATGATTTTGCACAATGGTTATTAGAGGATTTTAGGGTAAACAATGAGACGGTAATGGTGGCACCAGCCGGCGGATTTTATGCAACGGAGGGATTGGGCAAGAATCAAATCAGGATTGCTTATGTCTTAGATCAATCAACGCTCAAAAGGGCTGTTCACATCTTAGGGGAAGCATTTAAAACCTATATCGGTTAATGGAAATTCTTAAGAATTATTCCTTAAAGCACCATAACACCTTTGGAATTGATGCAAAGGCTAAATACTTTGTCGAAATAACTTCGGTTCGAGACCTTCAAAGTATTTTGGCCGATAATGACTATCCTGATAAGTTCGTTTTGGGAGGTGGCAGCAATATGCTGATTACAAAGGATATCGATGCGTTGGTTCTACATATCAACATAAAAGGTATTCATATCGAAAAAGAAGATGACGATTCTGTCATATTAAAGGTGATGGCCGGGGAGAATTGGCACGAAATGGTACTCGGGCCCTTGAACATGACTTGGGAGGGCTAGAAAACATGTCTTTGATACCAGGAAATACGGGTACAGCACCTATTCAAAACATAGGTGCCTATGGAGTGGAATTAAAAGATGTCTTCGTGAGCTGTGAGGCCGTTAGCAGGGCTGACCGAGAAGCTAGTGCAGTTTACAAAAGAAGAGTGCCAATTTGGCTACAGGGAATCCATTTTTAAAAATAATGGAAAAGATAAATATGTCATTACTTCGGTAAAGCTAAGGCTCACTAAAAAAAATCACATACTAGATACAAGCTACGGTGCCATAAACGAGGAATTATTAAGGAATAATATCACTGAACCAAGTATAAAGGATGTTTCGAACGCCGTCATAAACATTAGAAACAGCAAATTGCCCAACCCAAAGGAATTGGGAAATAGTGGAAGTTTTTTTAAAAATCCGGTACTATCCAACAAAGTATTTACAAATTTCATTGAAAAAAACCCAGGAGCTCCTTTTTATAAAGTTTCGGAAGAAGAGTATAAAATTCCAGCCGGTTGGCTAATTGAACAAACTGGTTACAAAGGAAAACGTTTTGGCGATGCTGGTGTACATGCCAAACAGGCCTTGGTATTGGTAAATTATGGCAATGCCACTGGAACCGAAATTTTGGACTTGGCCCTCAAAATTATAAAGGAGGTGAAGTCTAAATTCGGAATTACCATCCAGCCTGAAGTCAATCTAATAAAATAACCCCTGAGAAAGACTCCCAGGGGTTATACCAAACCAAACTAACCAAAAACTAAGTAGCAGTTACCAGCTGCTCACTTATAACATAATTTTTTAGATAACGCCGCTTTAGCAATCAATTTTATAAATTAGCGTTTATGGATATACGGATCGACAACCTACTTTGGATCTTACACATCTTAAAAAATTAAAGATCCTCTTCTAGCTATGAGCTCACTACTTGAAAAACACATTGTTGAACTTTTGCAGGAGCGGAATGACAAGGCCATTTCACTTTTGTATGACAACTATGGGGATACACTATTAGGGGTTGCGAACAAGGTTCTAAGAAATGAGGAACTTGCCCAAGATGTACTACAGGAAAGTTTCGTCAAAATATGGAAAAAAGCGGACTCTTATGATCCCACCAAAGCTAAACTTTTTACATGGTTGTTTCGTATAACAAGGAACACCGCCATAGATAAATTGAGAAGTTTAAATACAAAAACGGATAAGGAAATCCAAATTGACGTTTCTGACGTATATAATTTAGGTATTGAAAGTATTAGACCTGAGTTCATGGATGTTCAAGAACATCTCGGATAAGATTGAGGAAAAATATCAAATCGTGTTAGACGCTTTGTTTTTTCAGGGAATGACACAGCAGGAGGCAAGTGAGGAGTTGGATATTCCTTTAGGAACAATCAAATCTAGATTAAAAATTGGACTACGCGAGTTAAGGAAGGTTTACGGATATGCGGTGCTTTTACTACTTCTAAATTTAATATAATGAAATACGCCATTCTAAAATCCGGGATTTTTCCAAATTGATGGTTGGCGAGTTACATCTCAACGCCGAACTATTTGGAAGCATGACAGATGTAAAACAAAAGATAATAAGATGAAAGAAAAAATTAAACAGTTCTTGGATACCGATTTATTGGAGAACTACCTTCTTGGTACCACGACCGAGTTGGAATCACTAAAAGTTGAACAATATATTGCTATGTATCCTGAAGTAAGGGAGGCATACAATGAATTACAGGAAAGCTTGGAAATCTTTGCTAAACTCCACGCCATTAAATCGCCTGAAGGACTAAAAGAGAAAATAACAGCACGCATAAAATCTGAACGGGCCGGAAGAAAAAAATTCTTCAGATTTGCTATCGCAGCAAGTATCGTAGCTATGATTTTCGCGGGTTCCTCCTACTTTTTCTCGTGACCAAAACCGAACTTACAGGAAGAAAATTCGATGGTCAGCAACAAGATAAAATTGTTGGAAGCGGATATGAAACAGCAATTGGAAGATGTTAGAAACCAATTCATAGTTCTAAATAATCCAAGCACTAGAAAATATAATGTAAACGGCAACAAAAAAGCCAAGGAATTAAAGGCCGTAGCCTATATTAATCCTGTTAAAAAGTTGTCCTACATCAATGTGAGCAATTTGCCCAATTTACCTGAAAATCAATGTTTCCGGATGTGGGCAGAGGTTAATGGTGAAATGTTGAACTTGGGCATTATTGAAGAGGCAGGTGACAGTCAAAAACTATTGGCACTTCCTTATGCTGAAAATGCAATGGGTTATATAACCATAGAACCTAAAGGTGGCAATCAAATCCCTACAGTTGACAATATTGTGGCTAATATTGCTTATTAGTCCATAAATTATAAAGTAGTCTTAAAGCCCCAAATTGGGGCTTTATTTTTTTACCTTTGTGTAGAATTTAAATCTAGCTCATAAAACAGTAAAAACCATATCAATGAAACTTATACTTCTTACCGTTGGACTGTTGGCATTGGCCTTTTACGGGATCGCCATAAAAATATGGGCGAAAAAAGATGGAAAATTCGCTGGGACATGTGCTAGTCAAAGTCCATTTCTAAATAAGGATGGACAGGCGTGTGGTATGTGCGGTAAATTACCCGAAGAACAGGACTGCAAAAAGGAAACCATCTCCTAAAAAGGAATAATTAAATTTTCCGAACACTATTGACAGACGAGATAAATGACATTATTATCAGGGCCAAAGAAGGTAATCAGATAGCATTTAGCAGATTACTGGATAGGTTTTGGAACGATGTTTATGGTTTTCAGTTAAAACGTACTGAAAACGAAAATGATGCAGAGGATATCACCATTCAAACCTTTTCTAAGGCTTTTGATAAAATTGAGACTTTCGATGATCGATTTTCATTTAAGACTTGGTTGATTACTATTTCAAAAAACATTCACATTGATTTGGTCAGGAAAAGAAAGAAAAGTCTTTTGGATTCTCAAAGAAACGATGATGCCATCAAAGGAGTTCATGATGATGCACTTTCAATGGAGGACCAACTCATCCAGGAACAGAATTTGGCCGATTTATTACGTGATATAAAAAGTCTGAAACCTCATTATCAAGAAGTAATAAATCTAAGATATTTCAACGAACTAAGCTATGCAGATATCGCTGAAAAACTTAATGAACCTATCAACAATATCAAAGTGAAAATTCTACGGGCAAAAAAGCTTCTCGCAGAAATCATCAGAAACAGAAGATAAACTTATATATAAGAGAAATCGATCCTATTTCATGTTTCTGCTCCCTATTCTACAGTAAGTATTACTCTTTTTACTTTGTATATTTGTAAAAAAATAAGGCATGTCCGTAGCAGTAAAAGAAAATGTAGCACCCCCAAAGGGAAAACCAAAATGGCTAAGGGTTAAACTTCCTACCGGAAAGAAATATACCCAACTACGAGGTTTGGTGGATAAGTATGATTTGCATACGATTTGCACATCCGGGAGCTGTCCAAATATGGGAGAATGTTGGGGTGAAGGAACAGCTACCTTTATGATACTTGGTAATATTTGTACAAGATCTTGTGGGTTCTGCGGAGTTAAAACGGGGCGCCCAAAAAATGTAGACTGGGAAGAGCCTGAAAAAGTAGCCCGTTCAATAAAAATAATGGGGATAAAACATGCCGTAATAACTTCAGTAGACCGTGACGATTTAAAAGATATGGGATCTATAATTTGGGCAGAGACGGTAAAGGCCATTCGGAGAATGAACCCTACTACTACTCTTGAAACCCTGATTCCTGATTTCCAGGGTATAGAAAAGCATTTGGACCGAATCATAGAAGTTTCCCCTGAAGTCGTTTCACACAATATGGAGACTGTTAAAAGGCTCACCAGGGAAGTACGTATTCAGGCAAAATACGAACGTAGCCTAGAAGTTTTAAGATATTTACGTGCCAATGGTGTCAACAGGACAAAGTCGGGTATTATGTTAGGCCTTGGGGAGTTGGAGGAAGAAGTTATTCAAACGATGCAAGATCTAAGGGGCGCCAACGTAGATGTTGTAACTATAGGACAATATTTGCAACCATCAAAAAAACATCTGCCCGTAAAGGAATTCATTACTCCGAACAGTTTAAAAAATATGAGGAGATAGGTCCGGAAATGGGATTTAGACACGTAGAAAGTGGTGCCTTGGTACGATCTTCATATAAGGCACACAAGCATATTGATTAAATCATAATTTCCTTGTATAGATTGAGACACATGAAGGTTTCGATTTAATTACCCCACCGATGGAAAAAATCAGAATTGGAATCAATGGTTTTGGAAGAATTGGTAGAACTTTTTTTAGGCTGGTTCAAAACCATCCCAATTTACAGGTAGTTGCCATAAACGATCTTGCAAATGCCGAAACACTATCACACCTACTTAAGTATGACAGTATTCACGGTATTTTTAATGGTACCGTCGATTATGGAGAAAACCATTTAATTGTAAATGGTAAAATGGTAAAGCTTACTAACCATTTGCAGCCACAAGATATTGATTGGAATGCCAATCAAGTCGATTTGGTTGTTGAAAGTACAGGTAAATTCAAGACAAAGAATATCTTGGAGCATCATATTAAAAATGGTGCCAAGAAGGTAATTCTTTCTGTACCGCCTGTAGACCCGGATATTAAGATGGTCGTTTATGGAATAAACGAGTCCATTTTAAACAATGAGGACTATATTATTTCCAATGCATCCTGCACTACGAACAATGCGGCTCCAATGATTAAGGTAATCAATGACCTTTGTGGTATTGAGCAAGCCTACATTACAACTATCCATTCCTACACTTCGGATCAAAGCTTGCATGACCAACCCCATAAAGACTTAAGGAGGGCCCGAGCTGCAGGGCAATCAATTGTACCAACAACTACGGGAGCGGCAAAAGCCCTAACAAGAATCTTTCCGGATTTAGAAGATGTAATTGGTGGTTGTGGCATTCGTGTACCAGTCCCCAATGGTTCTTTGACAGATATTACCTTCAATGTTGCGAGAAATACCACCATTAAAGAAATTAATGATACTTTTGAAAAGGCGTCCAAAAATGAACTAAAAAATATTCTGTGCTACACAGAAGACCCTATAGTATCCGTGGATATAAACAATAGTTCTTATTCTTGTACGTTTGATTCTCTAATGACCTCGGTCATTGGGAGAATGGTAAAAATAATTGGTTGGTATGATAATGAAACTGGCTATAGCAGTAGAATTATAGACCTTATAAATTTAATGGCAACGAAAAAGTACATTTGAGAAAGACTTACTTTCATAAAAACCTATTAAACTTACTTCCGCTTATTATTTTTCTGCTAGTGGGTATGTCCCTTTATTCCCAAGATTCTGTACCCGTTCGAGATATGCACCCCTATTTTGATGAGGCCCGAAAACTCAGAAACCAGAACAAGATTGACTTGGCCTTAGAAACCTTGGATAAGGCTGCCGAAGAAGCCGAAAAAGATGAAGATATAAAGGGATTAATTGACTGTTATCATGAGCTTGCCCTTCTTTATCTGAAGTTGGACAAAGAAAATGATACCCAATTCTATTGGGACCGTGCTAGTGTATTACTTTCAGATATTGCCTATCCTTATGGTGATGCAATCCATAAATACATTGAGGCCATTCTGCTATACAGGGCAGATCAAAGCTACCAGGCGCTGTTTATGCTCAACGAGGCGAAGCAACTGAACAATGACAGGAATTTTTTCAACAACATACTTCTTACCGAGGCTATGGTCTATTTGAAGCTGGAAAAATATGAAAGTGCTGCCAAGAACCTCAACTCCCTGGTTGTAAATACAGATATTTATGAAAAGGACTACTTAGCGACTCGAGCCTATTTAGGTTTAGCGGAATTAAATTTCAAAACCGAAAATTTTGAGGAAAGCGCCAAAAATGGCGAGGAGGCCTTGACACTTGCAAATAACAATGGGTTTTTTCTCGAAATTAGAAAAGCCAACGACTTTCTCTCAAAGGTCTATAGCCATTTAGGGGCTTATCAAAAAGCTTGGGCCAATAGTCAGAATTTATTGGAAATCCAAGATTCCTTATTTACAATCGATAAAGTAAAGGTAGAAGCCAAAACAGCAGACAAAATAAGGGATGATTACAAAACTGAGTTGATTGCAAGACAGGACGACACCATTCAAGAGTTAAGGGAATCCCAAAATAGATCAGAGTTGACCGCAATTTTGACGGCGGCTTTTTTAATTATTATATCCCTATTGGCAGTTTCTCTGTATAGGAATAATCAAATTAAATTAAAAACGAACGACCTTTTACAAACCAAAAACCGGGAACTTCAAGTTTCTAGGGATGCGGCCGTTCAGGCAATGGAAGCAAAAACCAACTTTCTATCTACGGTGAGTCATGAGCTAAGAACCCCTTTGTATGCAGTTACTGGGCTTACGCACCTCCTTCGGAAGAAAACCCTGCCGATCATCAAAAAGATCATTTAAAAGCCTTAAAATTTTCTCGGAGACTATTTGTTGAACTTTATAAACGATATTCTTCATATCAATAAAATTGATGCCAATAAGCTAGAACCCTTACATATGGAGTTCAACCTTAAAAAGGTCATCAATGAGGTAATGGACTCCTTACAGCAAAGTGCCAAGGAAAATAAGACCGAATTAACTTTGGATTATGATGTCAATATACCAAATCATTTAATGAGTGACCCATTAAAACTATCCCAAGTTTTTATGAACCTTATTGGCAATGCCATAAAGTTTACACGCGGAGGTCTTGTAGAGGTCATTTGCAAACTCAAGGAAAAAACCGGAGAGGATGTTACCATTTATTTTGAGGTAAAGGACAATGGAATTGGTATTTCAAAGGAAAAACAACAAAGTATTTTTGATGGCTTTGAACAGGGATCTATTCAAATCAATCGGGAATATGGAGGAACAGGACTAGGGCTTACCATTGTGAAAAGTCTTTTAGGGTTGTTCGACAGTAAGATTGAGCTTAATAGTACCCTAGGGAAGGGTAGTTCCTTTAGTTTCGAAATTGATATGAAGAGCAAGGACGAACTTATGGATGAGATACCGTTTGAAATAACCTCGGGCGAATACAATTTTAAAGGACTCCATATTTTGGTTGTTGAGGACAATAAGATCAATCAGGTGATTACCAAGAAAATGCTCAATAAAAAGGATATTTCCTGTGATATTGCAAGTAGTGGTGAAGAGGCTGTTACTTTGGCCCAGGAAAATGTATATGACGCCATCTTAATGGATATACATATGCCAGGTATTAGCGGAGAGGAGGCAACTATACAAATAAGGAAGTTTGACCAGACAACTCCTATTATTGCGCTAACCGCCATATCATTGGATGATAGTGTTGAAAGCTTCTATGCTGCCGGTTGTAATGATGTTGTTACAAAACCATTTAAGCCAGAGATTTTCTATCAAAAAATAGGGGAAAATATCTTTGACAAAAGGATTAGGACCTCTCTTTCATAAGCTCATTCAACCTATAAAAAATTACCTCTTTTCCTTTATTCATAAACTTATGCCTAATGGGCAAATAATAAAGGTTGGAAAGATGATGTCTCAATCTTACGAAGTCCTTTTCTGTGGTTAGTATTAATTCCTTTGTTCTGAGAGTATCTATTTCTTTATCAGTAAAAAAATGGTGGTCTTTAAATTCCTTATGGTCAAAAGACAGCCCAATGGATTTTAGATGGTTCACAAAAGGGGTTGCATTTGCAATTCCGGTAACCAATGTGATATTTTTTTCCAAAAGGATATCCAATTCTAATTTCTTTTCCTGGCCATAAACACTGCTCTCATACTCCAAAAAGCTAAAAAGTACTATTTGATGGGCCTTGGGCCTTAGTTTGTTAATTATTTTATTCTGTCCTTCGGGGTTCATGGTTGGTGGACATTTGGTTACTATTATTAGTTCCGCCCTATGGGCGGCTGATTTGCAATCCCTTAAATTACCAGTTGGTAAATACCAGTCATCTACATATAAATCTCCATAGGATGTCAATAAAATACATATATCAGGTTTCACCTTCCTATGTTGATAGGCATCATCCAGTAATATCAGTTCCGGTTGTAGCTTTGTGGTTAATATTTGAATACCTTCCCTCCTATCCACATCAACGGCAACTGTTACTTCGAAATTTATGATGAATCTGATAGGGTTCGTCGCCTAGTTCTTCCACTGAAGTATTTTCATCAGCCATTAAAAATCCGAGAAGATTTTCGCTTGTAGCCCCTACTCAGTACTGCTATTTTATAATGTGGTTTTAATAATTCAATCAGGAACTCCGTCATTGGTGTCTTTCCAGTACCACCAACACTCAAGTTACCAATGCAGACAATAGGCACATCAAACTTTTGAGAGGATAAAACACTTATATCAAAAAGGAAATTCCGCAGATAAACTACAAGCGCATAAATCAAAGAAAATGGAAACAGAAGTTTTCTCAAGAGTTGCATTAGAGCGAAATTATAATATTTTATCTTTGAAAACCTTAATAATTTATTGAAAATGACGGTTAAAACGGTTACCCAAATCCTAGAAGAACTTGCCCCTTTGGACCAAGCAGAAGATTTTGACAATGTAGGTCTTTTGGTTGGAGACAATTCTATGGAGGTAAATGGAGTTCGGTGACTTTGGATACCATCGAATGTGTTGTGGACGAAGCAATTGCAAACCAATGCAATCTCATCGTAAGTTTTCATCCCATTATATTTAGCGGTTTAAAAAAGATTACAGGAAGAAATTACGTTGAACGGATCGTTCTAAAGGCAATTCAAAACAACATTGCCATCTATGCCATTCACACGGCCCTTGATAATTCATCTAATGGTGTAAACGCCAAGATTTGCGAGGTATTGGGTCTTGGTAATACGCGCATTCTAATTCCTAAAAAAGATACTATAAGAAAGTTGACTACCTACGTTCCCGTGTCAGATGCCGATAGGCTAAAAGAAAAGCTTTTTGAAGCAGGAGCAGGAAATATAGGTAATTATAGTAATTGTAGCTTTACACTTGAAGGAACGGGGAGTTACAAAGCGGGCGACAACAGTGACCCTACCATTGGTGAAATAGGGAAAACACATTATGAAAAGGAAACAATGATTCATGTTACCTATCTTAAATCTTCCGAAAAAGAAGTCTTGGACGCGCTAATGAAAAACCATCCTTACGAAGAAGTTGCCTATGAAGTCTCTTCTCTAGAAAATTCGAACCAAAATATAGGTATGGGCATGATTGGGGAATTTGAAGAGACTATGCCGTAAAAAATTTTCCTAAAACACCTTAAAGAGGCAATGAATGCCCTAGTTGTTAGGCATTCCGAATTACGAAACAAACCTGTAAAAAAGGTTGCTGTTTTAGGAGGAAGCGGAGCATTTGCTATTGGAGCCGCAAAAGCCGCAGGTGCGGATGTTTTTGTGACGGCAGACGTTAAATACCATCAATTTTACGAGGCTGAAAACAAAATGGTCATTGCCGATATCGGACACTTTGAAACTGAGCAGTTTACAAAAAACTTATTAGTTGATTATCTTACAAAAAAAATTCCTAATTTTGCAATCCGTTTATCGGAAAGTATAACAAATCCTATCAAGTATTTTTAAATATGGCAAAAAAAGAAGAATCGTCTGTAGAAGCTAAATTAAGGGCATTGTATGACCTTCAATTAATCGATTCCGAGTAGATGAAATAAGAAATGTTAGAGGAGAACTACCTTTGGAAGTGGAAGATTTAGAGGATGATGTGCTTGGTCTAAAAACGAGATTGGATAAGCTTAAAACCGATTTGGAAACCATAAATTACGAAATCGGAGCCAAGAAAAACCTAATTGAGGAAGCAAAGGCATTAATAAAAAAATATACCGAACAACAAAAAAATGTTAGGAATAGCCGTGAATTTAATTCCATAAGCAAGGAATTGGAATTTCAGGAATTGGAGATTCAACTTGCCGAAAAAAATATAAAGGAGTTCAAGGCACAAATAGAGCAGAAGAAAGAAGTCATTGCCGAAACGAAGGAAAAACTAACAGAACGCGAAACACACCTTAAGCACAAAAAAGGTGAATTGGATGCAATTTTGGCCGAGACCGAAAAAGAAGAAAAAGCACTATTGGAGGAGTCCTTGAAATATCAGGATAAAATAGAAGAAAGGTTGGTAAAGGCCTATGCCCGTATAAGAAACAATGTTAAAAATGGACTTGCGGTAGTTCCTATTGAAAGGGGTGCTTCCGGTGGTTCCTTCTTCACTATACCACCCCAGGTACAGGTGGAAATTGCTTCCGAGAAAAAAGATTATTACCGACGAGCATAGCGGTAGGATTCCGGTTGACCCCCTACTTGCGGATGAGGAGCAAGAAAAAATGGATAAACTCTTCGCTAAATTATAAGAGAAAAGAACACTGAAACTTAAAAGGCCATCTTTTGAAGATGGCCTTTTTTTATTTACCTTATTGAAAGATGAACAAAATAGTTATAATAACAATAATCACAGTCATTATGACCTTTCAGATAGCATATTCCCAAAACCTATCCGACTATAAATGGAAGAACAGGATACTCATCCTTTCTGATATTAATATCAATAGCACCAATTCAAACTCCGCCTACAAACTTTTAGATAAAGAAATAGAGGCTTGGATAGAAAGAGAGGTCATCTTCTTGTTTCTTAACAACTGAAAGCTCATATCAACGGACGGTAAGAGAATAAAATACGACATAGAACTTCCAAAAAGACTTCACGGCTACTTGTTAATTGGCAAAGATGGAGGAATTAAAATGATAGAAAACTATCCTTTAGTTTCACAAAAGGTGTTTGACAGAATCGATAGTATGCCCATGAGAAGGGCTGAAATGAAGGACAATAATCAATGAATTGAATTATTCAGTGTATTCAATATCTTATCCTCAATTTCTTGACTTTCCCATATAGCCTCTATATTGGGTATGGCCATGACTTGTTTCATAATGTTCTCTTGAAAATCCCCTTCCGCCAGTGCCTCAGCATAAGGGCGGTCCGAAAAGGTAACTCTGCTATAAGCGGGAATCCATTTCTCAGGATACTTGGCAGCGAATCTTTTCTCAATCTTTTTCTGCAATAAAAACATCGGGTCGGCTGTTTTGCTGCTCATCTCCACAAAATTTCGATAGCTCAATTCCGCAATGGCATCGGCATTAGGTTTTCGCATTTCTTGATAGTTCTTGAATATGGTCTCCCAATCGTCTCCATACCTACCAATCAATTCATTTAAAACGTAAATATCCTCAAAACCAGCATTCATGCCCTGTCCATAAAATGGGACTATCGCATGTGCAGAATCACCCACAAGGGCTACTTTATCCCAATAGGTCCAGGGATAGCATTTCATAGTTACCATGGCGCTTGTAGGATTCTTGAAAAAATCCTGGGTCAAGTTTTCAATGTCGTTTTTAACGTTTGGAAAATAAGTATTGAAAAAGTGGATGGCATCTTCCTTGGTCTTAATACTTTCAAAGGAGACTTCACCCTCAAAAGGCATGAACAAGGTACAAGTAAAACTACCATCCAAATTGGGCATGGCTATGAACATAAATTGACCCCTGGGCCATATATGAAACGAATTCCGGTCTAATTTATGAGTACCATCCTCATTAGGAGGAATGGTAAGTTCCTTATAACCAACGTCGATAAAGTCTTGCGAATAATCGAATCGGCTCCTTCTTTGCATTTTGTGTCGAACCCTAGAAAATGCACCGTCACAACCAAATACTAGATCAAAGTCATAAGTTTTCCACTCCCCTTTTTCTGTTTCGCCAGTAAAAACTTGGGCCTTTGGCAAATCTACGTCCCAAACCTTTTCCTCAAACCTAAATTCAACACCGGCCCGTTCTGCCAAGTCTATCATCTTTTTATTGAGTACCCCTCTAGAAATTGACCAAATCGCCTCTCCGTCCTTTCCATATTTTTGATAATATTGAGGCTTCCCAATAACGTGCATCGCCCTTTTGTCCAAGGGAATACCGATTTCCCTTATTTCTTCATCAATCCCGACTTCCTTTAGTGCCTTCCATCCCCTATTGCTCATAGCGAGATTAATGGAACGACCGGAAAATTCCACCTCCCGGATATCAGGTCTCCGGTCAAAAACAGTAATCGAATGCCCGTACTTCTTTAGATAAATGGCCAGCAAAGAACCTACAAGTCCTGAGCCAATAATTGCGATATTCTTTTTTGTATAGGTCATTTACGGGATGCTTGGTTGAATTTTATTATTTATGAGAGGGCAAAATAGAAATTAAAAAAGGTTTAGTTTATAATTAACTCTTTTTGTTTAACAAATAATTAATTTTATTAAACATATAAAAACCGTTTAATGCATTTTAATCTTTCGGATCTAACAAACCTCCCCAATAGATATAGGGCAAATTTAATCAATAGTTCTACAGGGTACAGACCAAGTAATCTTTTAGGCACAAAATCCCCTCGGGGCGTTACAAATTTGGGCATTTTTAACTCCATAACGCATATTGGAAGCAACCCTGCTCTAGTTGGTTTTGTTCTTAGACCTTTGACGGTTCGTAGGGATACATATAACAATATAAAAGCTTCTCGCCACTTTACCATAAACCATGTAAACAGTTCGATGCTATCACAAAGTCATAAAACATCCGCCAAATATGACGAAGATGAATCGGAATTTGAAAAAACAGGGTTGACCGAAGAGTACCTTGACGGATTCCAAGCTCCATACGTGAAGGAAAGTCAAATAAAATTAGGCTGTTCCTACGTAAACGAATACCCTATAAAGGAAAATGGCTGCATCTTAATCATTGGTGCTATTGAACATTTGTACGTACCCGACACTGCCCTTTTTAAAGATGGAAGCATAGATTTGGAAAATGTTCAAAGTATTGCAAACATCGGCTTGGATGGATATGCCCTGCCCAAAATTTTAAAAAGGTTCGCCTACGCAAGACCAAACGAGACAACAGAAGAAAAATAAATGACCCATAAAAAGCAGCATTTACCTTCTAAGATTTGCCCCGTTTGCGGACTGACTTTTGTATGGAGAAAAAAATGGGAAAGAAATTGGGAAGTGGTAAAATATTGCAGTGAAAAGTGCAGAAGAAATAAAAAATGTTACGCATGAATAATCTAGTTTGGTTCAGGAATGATTTAAGAGTACAGGACAATATCTCATTGGCCAAAGCCAGTTTGGGTGAAAAAGTAATCGGCGTGTATTGTTTTGATCCTTTATACTTTAAACCAGGTGATTTTGGGTTTAAAAAAACTGAGCGATACAGGGCCAAGTTCCTCATAGAATCGGTTATGGAGTTAAGGGACAACCTTAGAAAGCATAATATTCCTTTATTCGTGTATGTAGGAAAATCATCTGTATGTATCGCAGAGTTAATAAAAGAGCAAAAAATTAATGATGTATATCTGCAAAAAGAATGGACACGAGATGAGACTTCCATCTTGGATTCCGTAAAAAAAAACGTAAGTGAAAATGTGAATTTTCATGAGTCCTATGACCAATTTCTATTTCATCCTGAGGATATACCCTATCGTTCTTACGATGACATTCCCAAAGTATTTACCGATTTCAGGAAAAAGTGTGAAAAATTTTGCAACGTGCGAACCGAAGAAAAATTTGAAAAGATTTTCCCTGAAACTAATTTTTTGGAAAACCAAACAATAATACCCACACTGACCAATCTAGGATTAGTGGAGCCTATGGAAGATTCCAGATCTGCATTTCCATTTAATGGAGGAGAAACAATGGCTTTACAAAGAATAAAGCATTATTTCGGGAAACTAAAAAACTCGCGTATTATAAAAAAACAAGAAATGGCCTAGTGGGTATGGATTACAGCTCCAAACTTTCGGCGTGGTTGGCCAATGGCAGTATATCTGCTCGCACCATTTATTGGGAGGTAAAAAAGTTTGAGAAGGAAATCACAGAGAACCAGGATACTTACTGGTTGATTTTTGAATTGATATGGCGTGATTTCTTCAAATATGTTTCCCTTAAGCATGGCTCAAAAATCTTCCAAATCAAGGGTATTTTAAACAATAAGTACGATTGGAAGTTTGACAAGCAGAAATTAAACCAATGGTGCTCAGGAACTACAGCAGATTCTTTTGTCAATGCCAATATGAAGGAGCTAGAAAAAACGGGTTGGATGAGCAATCGAGGGCGACAAAATGTAGCCAGCTATTGGGCCAAGGAACTGGAGCAGGATTGGCGTTACGGTGCCGCATATTTTGAAAGTATGTTGATCGATTATGATGTACATAGCAACTGGGGCAATTGGATGTACAATAGTGGGGTAGGAAACGACCCAAGAGACCGAAAGTTTAATACCAAACTGCAGGCCGAACGCTATGACCCCAATGGAAAGTTCCAAAAGTTATGGCTTCAGGAAGCCCTATTTTAAAACACGCTAAAAATGAAAATCTTACGATTGATATTAGGAGACCAGTTGAACCAAAAACATAGTTGGTTCGATTCAGTTGATGAAGATGTCACGTATCTCATGGCAGAAATGCGACAGGAAACGGACTATGTAAAGCACCATATACAAAAGGTAACCGCATTCTTTTTGGCCATGAGTGACTTTAAGGAGGAACTTTCGGGTAAAGGTCACCAATTCATCTACTTAAAAATTGGAGATACCCGTAATCCGCAGGACCTAGCAAATATTGTTGAAAAATATTGCCATGCTACCAATGCAAAAAGATTTGAATACCAATTCCCGGATGAATATCGATTGGATAAACAATTGAAACAAATTGCGAAATCCTTGGACATCGAAACCAAAGCCGTTGATACGGAACACTTTTACACGGATAGATATGAACTAAAGAACTTCTTTTCGGGTAAAAAACAGCTTTTGATGGAATCTTTCTACCGCATGATGCGCAAGAAACATGGTATAATGGTCGAAAACGGACAACCCGAAGGCGGAAAATGGAACTATGATCAAAGTAACCGTAAAAAGTGGAAGGGAGAACCCGAAATACCACACGAAAGAGGGTTTAGAAAGGATGTGACCCAGTTGGTCGAAGAAATCAAAAAAGCGGGAGTTGTAACTTTTGGCCAAGTTGACCCTGAGCATTTTAGCTGGCCCGTGAATAGGACAGATTGCCTATCCGTACTCAATTACTTTTGCAAAGAGCTCTTGACCCATTTTGGGGATTACCAGGATGCCATGCATACCAAAGAGAAATTCCTCTTCCATTCTCGCCTATCCTTTGCCATGAATTCTAAAATTTTGGGTCCAAAAGAGGTAATAGATAAAGTATTGGAGCATTATCATGAAAAAAAAGAAGAAATCCACATTTCGCAAGTGGAGGGTTTCATCCGTCAAATATTGGGTTGGCGAGAGTATATGAGAGGTATTTACTGGAAGGAAATGCCGAAATACGCCCAACTGAACAAGCTAGATAACAAGAACCCACTTCCGGACTTCTTCCGACTGGAGATACCAAAATGAACTGCCTAAAACATGCCATAGGGCAAAGCCTTTCGGATGCCTATACCCATCATATACAGCGTCTTATGATTATTGGCAATTTCGCACTTCTTACCCAATTAGACCCTAACGAGGTAGACCAATGGTATTTGGGCGTATATATTGATGCTATTGAATGGGTCGAAATTACCAATACTCGAGGAATGAGCCAATTCGCGGATGGCGGCATCGTGGCGACCAAGCCTTATGTCAGCAGTGCCAACTACATTAACAAAATGAGTAACTATTGTGGTTCATGCGCCTATAAGCATACTCTTAAAAAGGGGGACAAGGCATGCCCGTTCAACATTCTATATTGGAACTTTCTCGGATGCTAAACAAGAACATTTCAAGGATAACCAGCGCATGGGTATGATGATGAATCTGCTTAAAAAAAAGAATGCTGAAGAAATGGAATATATTAGAAAACGTTCCACAGAAATTATTGACAACCTAAATGAATTTTAACATAACATTTCAAGGATTATGGCAACCAAAATTGTAACTTCAAACGTATATAAATAGACTATTCCGCGAGAGCGTCTATATATATCCAAAAAGGTCCTTCACAATCATCTTGTGAAGGATCTTTTTTTTATTCGGTTTTGTCCTTTATTATTCGAAAATACCATCTACGATACCATATTCAATGGATTCCTCGGCGTTCATCCAATAATCCCTATCAAAATCCTTCAAAACCTTTTCAAAGGACTGTCCACAGTTGTCCGCCAATATTTTGGCACTCAACTCCTTTGTCTTGATAATTTCCTTGGCCTGTATTTCAATATTGGAAGCCTGCCCCCTTGCTCCTCCACTGGGCTGATGAATCATCACTTGTGCATGTGGCTGAATAAATCGTCTTCCTTTTTTTCCAACAGATAACAAGATTGAACCCATTGAGGCGGCCAAACCGGTACAAATGGTAGAAACCGGACTCTTTAAGGACTTTATGGTATCATACATAGCAAATCCTGAGGTTACATACCCTCCAGGACTGTTTATGAACAATTGAATTTCTTTATGGTTTTGCATGTCTAAATACAGAAGTCTATCAATGACATGCTTAGCAGAATCATCATCTACCTGTCCCCAGGAGAAAGACCTTTCTTTCGGACAACATTTTCTCATCAATAACTTCCTGTATTTTTCCTTTTTTTGAACTCATGTAATTTTGTTTTTTACAAAATCAAAAGTAAGGAAATTATCAATTATTTATGCCCTTCAACTTAAAAAGCGAAATGTGATTATTTCAATCGTACTTTAAAAAAATAAGGATTGGAAAATTTTAATGTACTTTCAAAATAGGGACATATCTGTGCTGCTACCTGAAGTCCATCAATATTTTCCTTTCTAATAAGAAAGTTATTGAATTCAAAGTTGACGACCATCCTTAAATTGTTGACTTTCAATGGCACGATCCCAAATGCCACCAAATTTTCATTGATGGTTTTTATTTGATCTATATTTTCAAAGGGCGTCAGACCCATCGAATCTGTGGTTTTTGAAATAGGTCTTATGTCTAGAAGAAATAAATAAATCTGTAACCTTGATGCCATATCTACTTCTTCATGCGTGAATCTTAAACCGATATTTGCAACTATATCCTTAAATAAGCTTAAATCACTGGTGTCTTCTGCTAAGGAAAGTTTGACCTCTTCAATCGTTGCCATGTAGATTTTTTTGGGTGATGAACAATTTTATCCAAAATCAGGTAGATTATTGAAAAAGAGCGGGATTTACTATCAACCCCACTCTTCTTGGTTACAACAACTAACTAATCTTTGATAATCACCCTATTTTCAACAATCTCGTGGATGGGAACAATAACCTTTCCCTGATTGGTCTTTACAGTTACACATATATTGTCTATAGATTCGATAACTCCCTCTATATCGTTCAATTTTATTTTATCGCCGGCAACATATTTCTTTCTTGCATAAAATGCTTTTAACAATGCCGATATTACCTCTTTGGATCCTAAACCAAAACCAATAGCCAAAGCCAAAAGAAAAGCTCCTACTATTAAAGTAATATTACTGGTTATAATGGTGGTATCAACTCCGGCCTGGTTTAATGCCGTTATTCCAATAAAAATGGTGATAAGATAAAAAACAATGGTGCTGATGATTTTGGAGCCACTCAATTCGAATGATTCGAAAAGTCCCTTTACCGCCTTTTTAATATATGTAGCCACATAAATCCCTATCATAAAAAGTGCAATCGCACTAAATAATTTTGGCAGGTACCTCAGTAAATTACCAATCTCGGTAGAGATAATGGTCCAATTCAAAATGTCCGCGGCTACGATAAGGAACACCAAGTACATAAGCCACTTTACAAACCCAAGAATGACTTTAGACACATCAACGGTAATGTCACTCTCACCAAAAAGATCTGCCTCGTTGATCTTTTCTGTAAGTCTATCCACTTTGGAAACTTTTAACAGTTTGCCCGGAACCACGAGGATAATCTTTGTAATGAGCCAACCGATAATAATAATCACTAAGGCACCTACAATCTTTGGAAGGGTGCCACCTATATTTTCGCCCATAGCAGAAAGGGACTGAACCGTTAAATTTTTCCACTCATTTAATGTCTCCATAGTATGTTGATTTTGGTTGTTTGCGAACGCTTTAATTTACTAATCTTTCTTATTTCCTTTTTTCCTTTTAAGGGTACGCGACAAAGCTGACGGATAATTGTCCGCTACCAATAAAGTAAGGTCCAAGGCCAATTTTGCCATGGCCACATCGTTCATGACTTTCTGTCTCATTTCCGGGGGAACAGTTCTCAGCGAGCTTTCCAGTTCCTTAAACGGATTGTTACTTTTTGCGGACATCTATCTTACTTTATGGTAGGCTTCAATTATTCTGTTCTTTGCTCTTTTTAACCGCATTTTTACGGCACTTTCCCCTATATCCAAAAGAACCATAAGCTCCTTAATAGGTATATCGTCCTGATATTTAAGCAATATCAGGGATTTATCTTCAGGGGGAATCATTTCCAAGGCCTGCTTTAATTTATCCAACCGAAGTTGAAAAAGGGTTTCGTCCGGTACATTGACCATTAGTCTATCCTCATCTTCACTCAAGCTTTTTGCCTTATCCGATATTTTTCTCTCTTTGTTTCTATTTACATGGTTTACGCAAAAATTGTAAGTAAAAGAATATAACCAAGTTCTGAACTTTGATTGCCCTTTAAAACTTCTCAACTTTATAAAGAGTTTTAAAAAAACATCTTGGGTAAGGTCTTTGGCCTCGTCTTCTGATTTTGCAAAACCATAACACTTGTTGTAAACAATCTGATCGTACCTATCATATAACCTACCGAATAAATCCGGGTCGTTGTTCTTTACAATCTTGGCCACCAATTCTTCATCAGAAAGGGCATCTAATACATCTTCGTCGCTCAAGGTTATTTAGATAATTGGTCTTTTAAAGGGTTAGACCCCCTAATTTTTAATAAGTCACTTTGTTTTTATTATTTATTTCAAAAACGTACCTTGGGAAGACACTAAAATAAAAGGCTATGAAAGTATATCAATTTTGTGCTGTTTTGGCAGTTTTCACCTCAATAATTGCATGCAAAGAACAACAAAAAGATACAAAAGGCACCATCCAAGAAACAGAGGTCGCAGAGAGTAACAATATATTGGATAGAATTGCCCATGCCAACGGTTATGAAAATTGGAAAAATATCAATAGTATCAAGTTTACCTTTAATGTAGACCGGGATTCTTCCCATTTTGAGCGTACCTGGCAATGGATGCCAAAAACAAACGACGTTGTCTTTATGACCCATGAAGATACGCTTAGTTACAACCGAAAGGAAATGGATAGCATCATTGCCAAAACGGATGCAGGTTTCATAAATGACAAATATTGGATGTTAGCCCCTTATCAACTTGTTTGGGACCAAAACAGCTTCATCTATACACACAAGGAAGCTGTTGAAGCCCCTATGAGTAAGGATACCCTGCAACAGGTTACCATTGTTTACGGGAACGAAGGAGGATATACCCCAGGTGATGCCTATGATTTTTATTTTGGTGACGATTACGTCATTAAAGAATGGGTGTTTAGGAGAGGAAATCAAGAGGAACCCAATATGATAACCAGTTGGGAAGACTACAAGAATTTTGATGGTCCGGATATCGCTACCATGCACAAAATGGGCGAGGGTAATTTTCAATTGTATTTTACTGGAATCGAGGTAGAATAGGAATTACTTCGTACTATCTAACTTCCCCTCTTCTTTAGAATTGCCGTGGCTCCCAAGATAAACAAGGCCACCCCCAACAGCACTATAAAACTTGTTTTGAGGGAATAATTATCGGCCGAGAAAACCCAAAATAGGTGGGGCACAAAGGAAACCGGAATACCCTGCCCCAGCAATAAAGGATACCCCTTTGGAGGATTCCACACCTTTTACATTACCGCCTATTCTAAAAAGTTCCGGTACCATGGCAGAAAAGCCCGGACCACAAATGGCAAACCCCGCAATGGCCAAATACGTGGAGGTAGTCAATACCATTACATACCCAATAATACTTAGCAAGGTACCCAAGGCCACCATTTTTACAGACCCTATACTCGCACTTACACCATCTCCCGTAAACCGACCTAAGGTCATGGTCACCTGAAAGCCCAAAAATCCGGCTCCCCACAAGGCTTCGGGAGCCAAACTTACTTCCTTAAGATATAAGCCGCTCCAATCTACAATGGCCCCTTCGCTTCCCATGGCAATAAAGGAAATAAGCCCCAACAATAATAATGGTTTAAAAAGTTTTAGGCTAAAGGTTTCCTTTTCAATGGTAGCCGCTATTTCGTTTACAAAATTTTTGTGGAAGATGAAATTAACGATGAAAACAAGTGCAATGGCCATTCCCATATGCAGCAAAGGATTGTCAAGGGGGCCTATCAAAAAACTTCCCAGGCCTGCTAAAATGCCCCCGAGACTAAAGAATCCATGGGAGGCCGACATAAATTTGGTACCATCCTTTTTTTCCAATTCAGTCACTAAGGTATTCATGGAAATATCCGTAAATCCATTGGAAGCCCCGAACAAAAATAGACTGCCCATCAAGATGTAATAACTAGGGCTCAAAATAGGTAGGATAGCGGTGCAACAACTAATCAGTACACCATACCAAGTCGCCTTGCCTACCCCAATCCGATTAATAATAGACGAGGCAAAAGGAAATACGACAAATACCCCTAAGGACAAGCAAAAGATTGCAATTCCCAACTGAGACTTATCTATGCCCAAATTCTCCTTAACGGTTGGAATATAAATGGCCCAAGTACCAAAAAGTATATTGATACTCGCAAAAACCCATGACGGTGCGAAATACCTAGCATTCGAAAAAATCAATCCGAGTGATTTCATCTAGTTTGTTATTCGTTATGTAATATACCCTCTCTTAATATCTGTCCGAAACGATACATATCTTCAAAAGAACAATAAAAAGGTGCTGGTGCCAAGCGAATCACATTAGGTTCGCGCCAATCTACAATCACTCCATGTTCCATTAGGTAATTGAACAACGCTCGTCCTTGACCATGTAAAAAAACAGAAAGTTGACAGCCTCGCTCCTTTGGAGTAATGATTTCGAAACTACTGTCCACTTCCTTATCAATTTCATTTAAAATAAATTCCAAATATGACGTTAGGGATTTTTGTTTTTTAAGAAGGGCAGGCATACCCACTTCTTCAAAAAGTTCTAAAGAAGCTAAATAAGGAGCCATGGACAAAACAGGTGGGTTGCTAATTTGCCATGCATCCGCATTTGGCATGGGTTCAAAATGTGGCTTCATTAAAAATCGTTCTTCCTTTTTGGTGCCCCACCAGCCCTCGAACCTAGGAACATCCTTTTTATCAAGATGTTTTTCATGAATAAAAACCCCCGACGCATTTCCGGGCCCACTATTCATGTATTTGTAACTACACCATGCAGCAAAATCGGCATTCCAATCATGCAATTTGAGTTCCACATTGCCAACGGCATGGGCCAAATCCCAACCGACATTCGCACCTACCGACTTAGCAGATTTGGTAATCGTTTCCATGTCCATCACCTGGCCATTGTAGTAGTTTACACCACCAATTAGAACGAGTGCAAGCTCATCCCCTACCTCGTTTATTTTAGAGAGAAAATCCTTTGTTCGCCAAAAATGCTCACCATCCCTTTTCTTTACTTCCACTATGGCCTCTTCAGGATTAAACCCATGAAAACGAACTTGGCTTTGCAACATATACTGGTCACTTGGAAAGGCCTTTTCTTCACATATAATTTTAAATCGATTTGATTTTGGCGTATAAAACGAGACCATTAACAAGTGTAGATTCACACTTAACGTATTCATCACGGTAACCTCTCCCGGTTTTGCACCTACTACTTTCGCCAATGGAGGTATCAATCGTTCATGATAATCCCACCAAGGCTTATCGGCATAAAAATGTCCCTCGACACCCAATTCCGCCCAATCGGTCATGATATCATCTACAAAGGCCTTGGCGCGTTTTGGCTGAAGTCCCAAGGAATTTCCCGTAAAGTAAATCACTTCTTTACCCTTGACTTTAGGAAACACAAACTCATCCCTGTAATTGACCAAAGGATCCTTCGTATCCATTTCTTGGGCAAACTCCAATGTATTCCTAAACTCCATGCACCTAACAATTTTTGGGTCTGCAAATTTTTACAAAACCGGTGACATTTGTATCATCTCCAAGAGAGGCAACAAATTGTTTCAAAATTCTAAATATCGGATAAAAATAGACATATGTGGGCAAATGAAAATCATGATTCCTAGAAGAATTACTTTTCATCATCAGGAGCAAACCGCATTTCGATTATATGTCTTTTAAACCCCACCTTTTCATAAGCTTTCAATGCCGATTCGTTATCGCTATACACCGTAAGTCGAATTTCATTAAGGTTTTTGGATCAGACCCATTTTTTAAGCCCCTCAATTATCTTACCGTTAATACCCAATCCCCTAAACTCCGGAAGAGTGTACATAAATCCTAAATATCCATACCGACTGTGGTCAAGATAATGACGAGCCTCCTTGATCAGGGCATATCCGCTAGCGATTACTTGTGGTCCCGAACAGGCAACGAGCACTTGTGCCTCGTCAGAGGTTATCAATTTCCCTAGATCGTAATAGTGGACTTTGTCCTTTCTAATTGTTGGATCCATGGGACGTTCCGCCGTAATAATTTCCTGTTCGAATTTTAATAGTGTTTGTAGGTCATTGATTTCCGCCTCCCGAATAGTGATCATGCAATCTCTTTTAGCTTTTCCAATTACCTAAAAATAATGCTTAAAAAGTTATTTTTGTAAAAAGAAATTCATGCATTTTCTATCTCAGGTACTTGAGGACTATTTAGTGAGTCATTCCCAAGAAGAGCCCAAAATTTTGGAAGAACTTACCAGGGAAACCCACCTCAAGGTCATTCAGCCAAGAATGCTTACGGGGCAATTTCAGGGACGAGTATTGAGTTTACTTTCCAAAATTATCAATCCTCGATATATTTTAGAAATTGGTACGTATACGGGCTATTCGGCCATTTGCCTCTCAGAGGGATTGCAAAGCAACGGCCAATTGCATACCATTGACATAAACCCTGAGCTCTTTGATATGCAGCGAGCTTATTTCGATAAAAGTGGTTTTGGGGAACAAATACATCAACATGTAGGAGATGCTTTGGACATCATCCCATCTTTGGATCATACGTTTGATCTAGTCTTTATAGATGCAGAAAAAAAGAAGTATGACAACTACTTGGAAGCCGTACTTCCAAAAACTAAATCTGGTAGCGTTATTTTATCGGATAATGTGCTGCAGTCGCGGTAAAGTAGTGGAACCATTGAAAAAGTGGGACAAAGCCACAAAAGTATTATTGGACTACAATAAGAAACTTAGCAATCACCCAAAATTGGATACTGTGCTACTGCCCATTAGGGATGGCTTAACGTTAAGTAGGGTAAAATAAGGTTGGTATATAGCTTATAGAAAATCCAAGCTGAAAGTACCCCAACAAGGGCTCCCACAATGACATCGGAAGGATAGTGTACCCCCGGATATATTCGGCTCATAATAAACAGAAAGGGCCAAATATAAAATAAATAGGTCCACCTGAAACGCTTTCTTACAAAAAAATAAACGAAAGTGGTAATTGAGAAGGACATGCAAGCATGACCGGAATAAAAGCTATAGCTCGAGGGGTTTCTAAGAACCCGAATGAACATTCTTATTTCATCATCATTATTGGGCCTCAGTCTTTCAACGACCAATTTGGTTAGATTGGTGAGTGTTTCCACGAACAAAATCATGGTACTAAGAACTACCAGGATTCCGAGTGCCTGTCTCCAATGGACTGCCCTAAAAATTAAAACAAAAAAAATAATGAAAAGTGGTATCCAGGGGGGATACTTTGTAATGGTTTCCCAAAAAGCATCGAACCGTTCAACGCCCAAATTGTTTAGAAAAATCAATGTTTCCCAGTCCCATTCCAAAAGCCGATCAAACATAACCGCTTTCTTTACTTTCTCTTAATTGAGCCGGAAACGTCCCCTATTTTTTTTCCAACTTCACCAAACTCCTTTTTAATATCCTTAGTGATGCCTGTATCTATACTTTTTTTAACATCATCGATATCTTTCTGAATATCTGTTATGACGCTGGTGTCTATACCTTGTTTATCGGCACTACGTTGAATTTCCCTTTTGATATCATCCGTGGCGTCCCT
Organism: Maribacter litopenaei; assembly: GCF_025244665.1. Classification (GTDB taxonomy): domain Bacteria; phylum Bacteroidota; class Bacteroidia; order Flavobacteriales; family Flavobacteriaceae; genus Maribacter; species Maribacter litopenaei. The sequence continues at coordinate 2,601,860 of NZ_CP104205.1, forward strand.
CAATTGCCTCATACCCTTTCCCAAGCCCTTTGCTATCCCAGGAATTTTATCCGCTCCAAAAACCATCACCACAATGAACATGATGAAAAATATTTCGGCACCACTAATGAATAAAAAATGTGTTGAAATCATGGTACAAATATAATCAAGTTTAGACGTGCAATAAAAAAGCCCTGTTAAAGAACAGGGCTTTTTTACAAAAATTTATTGATTATTTTCCTTTTATATTTTCCTTGAATTGATCAAATTCATTTTGCTCCTCCTCTTTGGGCCAAGCATTATTGGTGGTATCAATATCCGCCGTTTCCATTTTGGGATCTACAACAACACCGGTCAGTTCGCTTCGGAAGAAATTACAATGCTCACCTCATCATCGTTCTTCCTCCAAATTTCCGCGGGATAGGTAATATTTTTAGTAGTACCATCTGCATAGGTATATTCCACTATCAAAGGCATAGGAATTCCCCCTGGCTTGTCATAGGTAATCTCATAAAAATATTTTGGCTCTTTTACAGCTGCCCTTTCCTCTGCGGTCATATTGTCCATCATAAACTCCTTAAGGGTCTGTGAACTTTCAGAAGGAGATTTTCCTTTTAGATTAGGATCAAAATCTTCGCTATCCTCTTCGGCCAAATATACCAACGGAGGCAAGTCTGCTTCGGTCATATTTCTTGCTGCCATATATTCCTGCATCTTTTTGGTAGGTTTATCCGTTACGTAGTATTTCTTGATACCCTTTACTCCAATATCTACGTAATCCGTAGTATAGAACCAACCCCTCCAATAATAATCCAAATCAACGGCGGAGGCATCCTCCATGGTTCTAAAGAAATCCTCCGGAGTTGGATGTTTGAACATCCATCTCCGGGCATACGTCTTGAAAGCATGGTCAAAAAGCTCTCTACCCATAACGGTTTCTCGCAAAATATTCAATGCTGTAGCGGGTTTACCATAGGCATTATAGTCCTAATTGATACACGTTCTCTGGATTGGACATAATAGGAGAAATGGTACTTTGATCTCCGCTCATGTAAGGAACGATTTTCGCTGGGTCTCCCCTTCTAGAAGGATACTTATCATTTGGCGCGATAGCTTCGGGATATTTTTCCCCAAATTCCTGTTCCGCCATATATTGCATAAAGGTATCCAAGCCTTCGTCCATCCAACCCCACTGACGCTCATCGGAGTTTACGATCATAGGAAAGAAGTTATGGCCAACCTCGTGAATGATTACACTGATCATTCCATACTTTACCCTATCAGAATAGGTGCCATCCTCATTAGGCCTACCATAGTTCCAACAAATCATGGGATATTCCATACCCTGATTTTTGGCATGAACTGAAATCGCTTTTGGATACGGATAGTCGAATGTATGTGAAGAATAGGATCTTAACGTATGTGCTACTGCCTTGGTGGAATACTCCTCCCATAAAGGGTTTCCTTCTTTCGGATACATAGAAACGGCCATAATGTCCCTATCTCCCATTTTTACGGCTTGCATATCCCGGATAAATTTTCCGGAGGTAGCAAAACCAAAATCACGTACATTTTCTGCCTTTAACTTCCAAGTCTTCGTCTTATCAGAAAAACCTTTTTCTGCAGCTTCCGCTTCCTCCTGCGTTACGATAACTACCGGCTTGTCATACGATTTTTTGGCCTGCTCATAACGTCGCATCATTTCCTTGGAATACACTTCCTTTCTATTTTGAAGCACTCCGGTACCATCCGAACATGGTCTGCCGGTACGGTTATATTCACTTCATAATTCCCAAAGGTCAATGCAAATTCTCCACTCCCCCGGAACTGATGGTTTTGCCATCCCTCTACGTCACTGTAAACGGCCATTCTTGGAAAAAACTGGGCTATCACATAGGCACGGTTTCCATCTTTTGGAAAATACTCATAACCAGATCTTGCGCGGTTTACGGTATGATCGGGAATATTGTAGTTCCATTTAACCGAAAAAGTATATTGCTCGCCACTCTTTAAAGGAGTTGGGATGTCTACCCTCATCATAGTGAAGTTAATGGTATAGGGTAACGCTTTTCCGAGAGGCATCTTTTACAAAGTCAATATTAAAACCTCCATCAAAAGGTTCTCCCATATATTTTGCAGCGAAACCGTCCGGCTGTTCGGCCAAAGGAACCCCACCTCCGTTTCTTAAGGGAGCCTTGGAATCTTTGGCTCGTACATTTTGATCCAACTGTAACCAAAGGTATTCCAAATCATCGCGGGAGTTATTGGTATAGGTTATGGTCTCCTCACCATAGATTTTGGCATTCTTATCGTCCAAAGTAATATCCATCTTGTAATCCGCCTGTTGCTGATAATAGTCAGGAGCCGGTGCTCCCGATGCGGAACGATAGGTATTTGGGGTAGCAAATTCCTCATATAACTGTTTGAATTTGCTTTGGTTGTAGTGCCCCGGTTCCTTCTGCTTGGGCTCTTCATCCTGTGCAAAGGAAACAGCCGCAAATAGAAACAAAAGAGAGGCAAAAGTGTACTTAATTGTTCTCATTATTTGTGTTAATTTTTATCCGCGGGAAATTAAAGTTTTTTAAAGAATTTCTTAACATACGTTATAAATTTAACATTCCTTTAGTATCGCTCTTGACAAGGACGTAGCTCTTTTTTTGACCTTTCACTTTAAAATGGACTACATTCTGTTGATCATAGTACATATCCGTAAGCAACTCATTGGTGATGGCTATGGTTGAAACCCCTAAAAGGTTTATTTTAGGTACTTCCGGATAGCATATCACCATATCGGTGTCATACTTCTTCCCTAAAAATGTATAGGGTACTGTTTTTCCGTCTATTTCTACAGTAAATTTAGAGCGTAGGTACTTTTCAAAATACTCGCGATTCAATTCGGATTCTGCCTTGATTCCCAATTTTGGCTGAATACCGTAGCGTTCCTTCAAAACGGCATTCATATCGTCCAAAAAAAGTCTAGAAGTAATTTGCAGGGCGTCATCTTTTTCAGAATAATTGACATTGGTAACGCTAATGTAAAACTTATGGGCTGCAGTAAAAGCCAATAATGGTAATATAAAAAGGAACACTCCCTTTTTTAAATTTTTCATTTGTTCTTATTTAATCAGTTCTACGCAAACGATATGCCAAATTCTCTAGTCCAATTCATTGTTCTTTCTGTATACTAAACTTCTTTTTTCAAGATATTCCCATATTTGAATCAGGTCATGGGTATCTACAACCTTTTGAAAAAGGGAGTCTACCTCGCAAAAATAAAAAAAGTCATCCGTCCTCTCTTGGGGAATCTTTAGCTCAGTTTGGTATAGGGAATCCGCATAAAACTCTCGTACACGCTCAGTTCTACTGTAAAGATTATTTCGGGCAATCCGCTGCTTCAGCATTTTTGTCCTACCTGAAATGCCGTTCAAAATTGGATTAAGGGGAATAATCCCAGCGCCTGTGGTCGCTTCGAACAATTCCCGCTCCGCTTTGGTAGGTAACCTAACGTAGGCGTTGGGCAAATCCAAGGTGGAAGCCGTGACCACTGGTTCTATATCCAGTGTTTGTAGATCTTTCGTAATATCCCCGGAAAGATTGTAGGGGGTAACCACCACCTCGTCCAACTCCTCTAAAGCCTCTTCCAATGGAACTACGAGGTTTGTACTCTTAAAAATGGAAGGTGTTACCACAATTTGCTTCTTCTTGAACTGTACAGCGGAAAAAACCAAGGTGTCGTTCTCCCTGACCTGAATACTGAAATAACCATTGAGATCCGTAATACCGGCTCTTTGGGTGGTAACGTTCAAAACGTGGGTGGCGGCCACGTCACCGTCTTTACTGGTAACCCGCCCCTCTAAATTTTTGGTTTCCCTGGATTGTGCCAAAACTAGTACAGGGAAAAATAAACATAAAAGGAACTTACTCCTCATTCAATGTTTCTCGGAAAGATTTACTTAGATTCACCAGGGAATCGATCAACTGAAATTCATTTTCCTTTCGTAATAGGGACCTAGCAGGTAAGTTTTGGTCGCAATAGGTCAAAAAGGCCTCTATTTCACTTTGGGGAAGTTGTAGATCTTCCACAAAGAATCGGTCATCATAGACCCTACGGAGCACCTCACTCACCTGTAATTTAGGACCTTCTTCAGGGGCCCCTTCCTTGGACTTAAAAATGGCCTTAAAAATGTTGACGAAATTAAGGCCATCCTGCATCCCTCGTTCTGTACGCGAAAGGGCAATATTTTCTACCTCGGTGGTCCTATCTATTTCATATTCCACTTCTTTAAATTCCTCGTTCTTCAATTGAAGAAAGCGCTCCTCATTTTCAGGGGTAACCACCACCTCGTCCAACTCGGTAACTTTTTCGTCAACACTCACTATGATTCTATTTTTTTCCAGGATTTCAGGAGTAATTTCAAGCACCTGATATTGATAATTTACAGCGGTAAAGACCAGTTCATCACCTTCTTTAACACGTATGGCAAATTCACCGTCCTCGTCCGTCACCGTGGCCTCCTCGCTAGTAGAATTGATAACATATTCATTGGCTACATCTACATTTTTATAAAGTACGTGTCCCAATATCAATCTTCTTCCATCGTCCTGACTAAAGGAAAAGGAGATGTGAAAAAGTAAAAACAAGGCAAGTAAATTTTTGGTCATATAGTATTTGTAAGGAGCTGTCAAAGGTTGCAGGCCCCAATTATCAAACCATAAATTACGGACATGTACCGATTTTAAAAAAAATACGGCAAATAAACTTTTGTTAATTTCTCATACCCACACCAAAACGTCCCAATTGGACAGTGCGGGTACAGGAACTAAAACATTCACTTTAACCGATTTAGCATACATTTTGTCCTAAAGAGTCATCTTTTTAACCATAAAAAAAGGTTTGGCATAGAGATAATCCTATTTTTGTTTTCCCACTAGTTTTAAGTCAAATAACACTATATGAAGCGTTTATTTATACTATCCATTTTTACGTCTTTGGTACATATATCCATCTCCGCTCAGATAAAGATTGGCGACAATCCCCGGACCATTGACCCCTCCTCCTTGTTGGAGCTGGAGAGTAATTCCAGGGTGCTAGTGATTACCAGGGTTTCCACGGCACAAATGGAGTCGATTGTACCACAACGTGGAGGTATGGTGTATAATACGGACAGGGAATGTATTCATTATTATGATGGTTCCCAATGGATCAATCTTTGTGATGCCGTTAGTTTTAGCATCACCAATGATCCCATAGAAAACCTTAGAAGTACCATAGCGATTACCCAAACCCCTAACAGCTACAATCGGAAGTGGCCCCCAATAGCATTCGCAGTGAACAAATTGTGGACGAAAGCATTAATGGGGTCGATTTGCAGGACAATTCCATTGGCAGGGACAAATTGGGAGATGCTGCCGTTGGGCCTAATGAACTGGCCACAGAATCCGTAGATTCCGATGCCATCATAGATTTTACCATCCAACCACGCGATATTGCATTGGCAGGCCCCAATCAGGTCCTTGCAACTACTGTAAATGGGCTGGTTGAATGGCAGGACCAAATCGGTCTTTTTGAACTGGATTTTGACAAGGATACCAATACCCTATCCATTGTTCCTGCGACCGGTGTAGGGAGCAATAGTATCAATTTGGAAGCTTTGGTAGGGTCTGATGATCAAGCCATTGAGGTGTTCTCATTTGATGAGGTAAACAACATTATAAGCTTAACTCTCGAAAATGGAGGGTCCGAAACAATTAATCTTAGTAATTTAAGCAATTCCGGAACAGACGAGCAAGATTTAGGCTTGGCTACATTAGTTAATGAAGAACTGACCATTAATATAGAAAATGGAAATCCCACTACAGCTGATCTCAGTGATTTTGCTACGGATGTTAGTTTAAATTCAAGTTTAGCCCTAAAAGAAGATGTAATAAATAAATCAAATGATACCGCACTTGGAAATTCGGCAATATTATATCCAACTCAGAATGCGGTAAAAGTGTATGTTGATACTGAAATTGCAGACATTGTCACTTCCGGAGGAAGTGATCCAATAAACGAACAAAACCAAACTTTCGAAGTTGCAGGGGGAGAACTTAGAATAACCGACATATCAGGAACACTGGCCGTTCCATTAACAGATATAGATACAAATACCCAATTGACCGATGCCGAAATAACGGCCTTAGGATATATAAAAACAGATTTAGATGAACAAAATTTGGCACAAGTCTTAGCACAAGGTCAAGACGCGAACGCTTTACAAATTAAAAATCTACTGGACCCTACCGATCCACAGGATGCCGCCACTAGAGCATATGTGGATGCCAACGTAGGTGGCACTCAAAACCTTGCTCAAGTTTTAGCAGTAGGTACCGATGCCAATGCGTTACAAATCAAAAATTTATTAGACCCTACAGATCCCCAGGATGCCGCAACCAGAGCTTATGTGGATGCTAATTCAGGAGGAACTCAGAATTTAGCACAGGTTTTAGCAGAAGGAACTGACGCCAACACGTTACAAATTAAAAATTTACTGGACCCAACTGATCCACAAGATGCGGCTACTCAGAATTACGTAGAAACTCGTATTGCAACAATTTTAGGAGCAGGAGGAGCCGACGGTGTTGTATCAAATATTACTCCAACGGCAACAGGATTTGACGTCACGGGGACAAATGGAGGGTTTAATGGAAGTATTGATCTTGATGCAACTTTTGCAACCGATATAGAGTTATCCGGAATTAATATAGTAAGTTCCGATACACCAAACTCCATCACGACCGGAGTGGACGGTGGCGCCCTCTACGACGATACCGCCCTCTCGAATGCAATAATTGCGAACACGATTGCCATCGCTGCTAAGGAGGACACGGCAAACAAATCAAACGACCCAACGCTCGCCGACAATTCCGTAACCGATTTCCCAACCGAACAGGCAGTAAAAACGTATGTGGACAACCGGATTTCAACTGTAACAGCAGGAAATAATTTAAGCAACTCAAATCTGACTCAAGCCGGAGAAGACAGAACCTATGACCTTAATAATCAAAATTTAGTTTTTACAGGACTGGGTAGTGTTGGCATAGGTAATGGAGCCAATCCACCTCAAAATAAATTTCATGTTGCTGGAGAAATAAGGGTAGAGGGAGTTAATTCGGCAGATGGTACTCTTGCAAATCCAGCTTATACATTTTCAGGAGACACCAATAACGATACTGGCATGTATAGACCTGCCGCAGATGAAATTGGTTTTTCAGTCGGTGGGCAAGAAGCTTTAAGAATGGAAGAGGACGGAGGTACTACCAACGTTACAATTTTTCAAAGCTTAACACTCGAAAACGTATTATTGGACAAGGATGGAGATGCTGGAGCAGCGGGTCAAATATTATCTTCTACTGGTACTCAAACCGATTGGATTGACGCCCCTACTACAGGAGCGGTCGACTGGTCCGCCTTAACTGGTATACCAGCAGGGTTCAACGACAATATCGACAACGTGCTTGACGAGGCCACTGTGGACGGCTTCGTGGCAAACAACGGATACCTCACAGCCGAAGTGGACGGAAGTATAACCAATGAAATCCAAATCCTTTCCATTCTAGGAAACGACCTGACCCTATCCAACGGAGGGGGGACTGTTACCATTCCAAGTGCAGGGGCCGCAGACTGGTCCACCCTAACCGGTATACCAGCAGGATTCAACGACAATATCGACAATGTCCTTGACGAGGCCACTGTGGACGGCTTCGTGGCAAACAACGGATACCTCACGGCCGAAGTGGACGGAAGTATAACCAATGAAATCCAAATCCTTTCCATTCTAGGAAACGACCTGACCCTATCCAACGGAGGGGGAACTGTCACTATTCCCTCCGCAGGTGCGGCCGATTGGTCAACGCTTACGGGCATACCAGCAGGGTTCAACGACAATATAGACGACAATTCGACCAACGTAAGTTTGAATGTATTTAGTCCAGGACCTTGTTTTGACAGATAGTAACGGCTTCACTGTATCAGTACCGATGGCAGATATCGACAGTAATTCGACCAACGTAAGTTTGGCTGTATTTAGTCCGAGACCTTGTTTTGACAGATAGTAACGGCTTCACTGTATCAGTACCGATGGCCGACATTGACAGTAATTCGACCAACGTAAGTTTAACCGTTGCTGGATCGGAACTGATTTTGTTTGACAGTGACGGCAACGACGTAAGAGTTCCCATAGCGGATATTTCTGCACAATATACTCCTGGCGCAGGAATAGCCATATCAACTGCAAATGTAATTAGTGTAGATGGTGGGTCTATAGCGGCGGGAAGCATACCGGGTTTAGCTGTTGTACCTAATTTCGGAGCACAAGACATTATTACCACAGGTAATATTACAGCACAAGATGCAACATTCAATGGCGACGTTAACGTTACCGGCACTCATACGCCGGTTCCCGATTATGTCTTTCAAAAATATTTTACTGGAACATCTTCTTTAAACGAAGGTTATACATTTAAGACCCTTAGCGAAATTGAAAAATTTGTAAGGAAAAACAATCACTTACCGGGAATTCAATCTGCCCAAGAAATTAAAGCGCAAGGATTTTGGAATTTAGGAGAGGCATCCAGAATCAATTTAGAAAAAATAGAGGAACTCTTCCTTCATACCATAGAGCAAGAGAAAAAAATTGAATCTTTACAAAAAGAAAACACCCAACTTGCCAAGGAGTTGGAGGCCTTAAAAAGTCAGGTAGAAACTATTCAAAAAATGTTGGCCAAAGACAATGAATAGGTATCTTAACATAATTACGTTCTTTTCGCTGGTTTCTGCATTGGCGCAAACGGCGCTTTATAACAATGGTACTATTCGCATTCATGATGGTGGTACCCTAGGCTTTCATACAGACCTTATAAACGACTCCCCCTTTGACGAAAATCGTGGGCTCGTGGGGTTTTATGGTGAAAATGCCACTGTTTTTGGTACCGTGGTTCCCTTGTTCTATGATGTAGAGGTCGCCGTTGAAAACGATTTGATCCTCACCCTTGGTTTGGATACCCGTAATAATACCAATTTCATCATCGGAGATATTTATACCCCTAAAACCAATGGTGCCGTTTATTATAACTTTTTGAGCGATGCGTTCTACAACGGGGAAGGGAACCTCAGAAAAATAAATGGCTATGCCGCGATTACCAACAAACTGGATTTTATGTTCCCCGTAGGGAGCAATGAGGCCCTACGGCCACTAACTTTAAATTCGGAGCGTGTTAATTTATTCGCCAAGTGTGCCTATTTCTTTCAGAATCCGAGATACCCAGTCGGTACTGCCCGGCAATTTTAGCATAGACGACTTGGATGTGGACATTGCCGCCGTATCCAATTGGGAATTTTGGCGATTGGAAGGCAGTGTGCCCTCCACGATTTCCCTCTCGTGGAACGGGGAAAGCAATCTAGCCAATCTCACCGATGATCCTACCACCATTATTCCCGTTGGATGGAGTAAAATTTCGCAACGATGGATCAATTTGGAGGCTTCCATGGTCACCGGAGACTTGGAACAAGGATTTGTATCCTCAGAAACCTTTATCCCGGACGACTACGAAATCATTACTCTAGGAGTATCACAAATTCCTTTTCAACCTTTGGCAAAGGACGTGCTCACCTTGGACAACTTTTTTGTTTCTCCCAATGGGGATGGCATCAATGACCGATTTTATGTGGAGGAATTGGAGCAATCCCCAAATAACATGGTGAGAATCTATGACCGATTTGGTCTCAAGGTCTTTGAACAGGCAAACTATGTGGACGAATTTGCCGGTTTTTCCAACGTTGACAACTTTGTCATCTCCAGGGAGGACGGTCTTCCCGTGGGCGTATACTTCTATACCATTGAGATGTTGGATTTGGGCTTAAAATACCAGGGATTTCTTTATCTCGCTAGGTAGTTTTTCTTGTTTACAGTTTATCGATTTAAATAGTGGATAAGGCGTGAGTGTCATAACTCCATTTTATCGACGAAAAACCAATAAATACTTTGTTTGAAAGCCCTTTTAGTTTTTACAACAAGTATGCTTCACTTCACAACAAAATATATATACCCGGAAGTTTGTAGAATACCTTTATTGTGATAATTGATATTCTGAACTACAAATGTTTATAAAAAGATTTCTACCGCTCTTGCTAGTTTTTATTGCCCATTATTCCATCGGGCAGGTAAAAATAGGACAAAATCCCAATAGCATTAATGCAGCTTCTATTGTCGAGTTAGAAAGTACAAACAAGGCATTTGTTCTAACCCGACTGACTACAGCACAAATGCAATCCATTTCACCTCTAAAGGGTGCCATTGTCTATAATATAGATACAAACTGTGTTTATCATTTTAATGGCAATCAATGGAACAATTTATGCAATTCGACCCAAGTAGGAACATTCTCCTTTGTAGATAATTACGATGGAACTTTTACTATTAACTATAGTGATGGTACCTCTTTTACATCCTCAGACTTAACAGGTGCACAAGGTGCACAAGGAGAAAAAGGAGATTCAGGGGATGTTGGGGATAAAGGACCAACCGGAGATAAGGGTGAAACTGGGGACAAAGGTGAAACCGGTGACAAGGGTCTGACCGGTGACAAAGGTGAGACCGGGGACAAAGGTGAAACTGGGGACAAGGGCGAAAAGGGAGATGTTGGCGACAAGGGTCAGACCGGTGATAAAGGCGAGACCGGTGACAAGGGTCTGACCGGCGACAAAGGTGAGACCGGTGATAAAGGCGAGACCGGTGATAAAGGCGAAACCGGGGACAAGGGTGAAAAAGGCGATGTAGGCGACAAGGGCGAGACCGGTGACAAGGGCGAAAAGGGAGATGTTGGTGACAAAGGCGAGACCGGTGATAAAGGCGACAAGGGTGAAACTGGTGACAAGGGCGAAAAGGGAGATGTTGGTGACAAAGGTGAGACCGGTGACAAAGGTGAGACCGGTGATAAAGGTGAAACTGGGGATAGAGGTGAAACCGGTGACAAGGGTGAAAAGGGAGATGTTGGTGACAAAGGCGAGACCGGTGACAAAGGTCTGACCGGTGATAAAGGCGAGACCGGGGACAAAGGTGAGACCGGTGATAAAGGAGAGACAGGAGACAAGGGTGAAAAAGGCGATGTAGGTGACAAGGGTCTGACCGGCGACAAAGGTGGGACCGGTGACAAAGGTGAGACCGGTGATAAAGGAGAGACAGGAGACAAGGGTGAAAAAGGCGATGTAGGTGACAAGGGTCTGACCGGCGACAAAGGTGAGACCGGTGACAAGGGTGAGACCGGAGATAAAGGCGAGACCGGCGACAAAGGCGAGACTGGTGATAAAGGTGAGACCGGTGACAAGGGTGAAAAAGGCGATGTTGGCGACAAGGGCCGGACCGGGGATAAAGGTGAAACCGGTGACAAGGGTCTGACCGGTGACAAAGGTGAGACCGGGGACAAAGGTGAAACTGGGGACAAAGGTGAAAAAGGCGATGTCGGCGACAAAGGTGAAACTGGGGACAAGGGCGAAAAGGGAGATGTTGGCGACAAGGGCGAGACCGGGGATAAAGGCGAGACCGGGGATAAAGGTGAGACCGGTGACAAGGGTCTGACCGGTGACAAGGGTCTGACCGGTGACAAAGGTGAGACCGGGGACAAGGGTCTGACCGGTGACCAAGGTGAGACCGGGGATAAAGGCGAGACCGGGGATAAAGGTGAGACCGGAGATAAAGGCGAGACCGGTGATAAAGGCGAGACCGGGGACAAGGGTCTGACCGGTGACAAAGGTGAGACCGGGGACAAAGGTGAAACTGGGGATAAAGGTGAGACCGGTGATAAAGGCGAGACCGGTGATAAAGGCGAGACCGGGGACAAGGGTGAGACAGGAGACAAGGGTGAAAAGGGAGATGTTGGCGACAAGGGCGAGACCGGGGACAAGGGTGAGACCGGTGACAAGGGTCTGACCGGTGACAAAGGTGAGACCGGGGACAAAGGTGAAACTGGGGATAAAGGTGAGACCGGAGATAAAGGCGAGACCGGTGATAAAGGCGAGACCGGGGACAAGGGTGAGACAGGAGACAAGGGTGAAACTGGTGACAAGGGCGAAAAGGGAGATGTTGGCGACAAGGGCGAGACCGGGGACAAGGGTGAGACCGGTGACAAGGGTCTGACCGGTGACAAAGGTGAGACCGGGGACAAAGGTGAGACCGGAGATAAGGGTCCTACAGGCGATCCAGGTTTGGAGGATCAAACCCTAGAAGAGGTGTTGACTGAAGGCAATTCAGCTAACAACACGAAAATTATTGATCCGGGAAATCCAACGAATGACCAAGATGCAACAACGAAGAGCTATGTTGATAACCTACCTAGAGTTTATGTAGGAACCTTTAGAATAACCTCCACAGGTAATATCACAATTAGTGGATTGCCCTTTAAGCCCTCTTCAATAACGTTTACGGCATACGCAAACGTTGAAAATTTTGATATGGACACCGATAATGGAGTCGGCAACAATAATTCCGGAATAGCAAACTCGTTTGGTAATATGAGAGGGTTTGCAAGAAATGATAGCGGAACTATCTCAGAACAAGTAATTTATATTGGTGGTAGTGGTAATTCTATCAATGATATTTCCGAGATATGCTTCCAGTTCACATTCTATTGGGCTTAGATATTCCAATCAAAATGGTGATAAGTTTGGACTTACAACGGCAAGGGTAACAAGCTTTAATACAAATGGATTTACTTTGAACACTGATAATTTTACAGACGGTATTGTTGTCATTTTTGAAGCCTATAGATAATGTGGAATTCATTTAAACATATAATCTGCAGCTTGGGGTTCTTTTCAGGTTTTATGGTTTTGGGACAACAGGCTCTTCATAATTACGGAACCATAAAAATCCACGATACAGGTGTTGTTGGTTTCCATATGGATGTCATCAATGATGGGGCCTTTAATCAGAACATGGGTTTGGTAGGCTTCTATAATCAAAATAAGGAATTGGTACTTTCAGGAAATTCCAATCCGGTTTTCTTTGATGTTGAAGTAGCGGTTGACCATGGGTTTTATCTAGAAAACACAATGGGTGTTTTGAACAATCTAAACCTAATTACGGGAAATTTATTTACTTCCCGTTCACAATCAGAAATCAACATAAGTTTCTTGAACGATTCGTTTTATGTGGGTGAAGGGAATCAGAACCACGTAGATGGATATGCCTCAATTCAAGGAAAGGAAAGTTTTACTTTTCCAATTGGCGACGGTCAAAAACTTCGTCCTTTGACTTTGACTTCAAATACGATTAACGATTATGCAAAAAGTGCTTATTATTATGAGAATCCAAATAGTCCAAGTGTTTTTGGAGAATCTTTTGATACCAAAAAGTTAGAAACCGAATTCCTTTCCGTCAGCAACTTTGAATTCCGGCATTTAGAAGGAGAGAAACCATCCTATGTAGACTTATCATGGAACGGCGAAAGCAACATTGGAATTCTAGTCGACGACATTTCAGAACTTCGGGTAGTAGGTTGGAACAGTAAGAATAGGAAATGGGAGGATTTAGGAAATTCGGCTTCGAAGGTAATATGAGCCAAGGCAAGGTTACCTCGAACACTTTTACACCCAATGATTATAAAATTATTACCCTTGGCGGGAACAAAGGTATGCTACAAAGCTTATCTTCTATAGACCTCGACAATTATTACATGACTCCTAATGGTGATGGAATAAACGATAGATTGGTTATTGATGGCATTGAAAATTCACCAAACAATTCCTTGCAGATTTATGACCGGTATGGAATATTAGTCTATTCAAAGGCAAATTACAACAATGAGTTCGAGGGAATTTCAAACAGGGAGTCAGCAATTGCCGGAAATTCGGGCTTGGCATCAGGAATTTACTTTTATGTTATCAGTTTAAACGACCTTAACATAAAACATCAAGGATATTTATATTTAACCGCCTATAAATAATAGGCCTTGGAAGTTTTACCAGTATGTTAACCGAATATAATTAATTAAGTAATTTTAAGTTATATAATTATAGATACCATACTATGAAACGAAGATCCTTTATCCAAAAAAGTAGTGGTGCCGCAATCGGCCTAAGCTTGTTTCCCAATCTACTAATACAGGAAGCGGACTACTCCATTGCAGAATTGATGGGGAAGGCACCTATTGAACTCGTTGGAAAGGACATCAACCTAAGGAAAGAGGCCCATGATGCTTTTTTGGAAATGAAAAAGGCCGCCTATTCTGATGGTATCGATTTAAAGATCGTTTCCAGCTTTAGGGATTTTAGTAGACAGGAAGGCATTTTTGAGCGCAAGTTCATTACCTATACCGATGAAGGCATGGAACCCATGGCCGCCATTGAAAAAATAATTGAATACTCTACCATTCCAGGGACCAGCAGACACCATTGGGGCACAGATGCCGATATTATAGACGGATACAGGAACGTTGAAGGTGATGTGCTAGATCCTGAAAAGTATGGCAATGGAGGTCCTTTGAGGACTTTAAGTTATGGATGGACGAGAATTCCGAAACTTATGGTTATCACCTTGTCTATACGGATGACCCAAAAAGAAGAGGGTTTAAATATGAACCATGGCACTATAGCTACGCCCCATTGTCCATTCCTATGTTGGAAGCCTATAGGGGAATCAACGTGGTTGCCCTTTTAGAGAAGGAGGAATTTTATGGTGCGGAACATTTTACCAGGGCATTTTTAAGGAGTTATATCCGAGAACAATATTTTAGATATTAATAGATCTCTTATTTAATGGTTTTGTATATTAGGTTCTACTAAGAACACTAACACCATGAGAAGAGGAAGTTGGAAAATCCGAATATTTATCGGTTTGGCCATTGTGGCTTTTGCCTTTATCCAGAAATGTAATAATAAGGAAGAAAACCCTTATACAGGCCGCACTCAGACTATCAATATGTCCCCGTAACAGGAAATTGCCATCGGCCTTCAGAGTGCCCCTGAAATGGCACAACAACATGGAGGGCTATATCCGGACGAACAATTGCAGAACTTAGTGGATAGGGTCGGGCAAAAGCTGGTGAATAGTAGCATAGCCCAAGAAACTCCCTATAAATACGATTTCCATTTATTGGCGGATGACCGCACCATCAATGCGTTTGCATTGCCAGGGGGGCAGTGTTTCATTACTTACGCCCTTTTCTCCCAGTTAAATGAAGCACAGCTTGCCGGTGTATTGGGACATGAAATTGGACATGTCATTGGCAGACATTCCGCGGAAAGAATAGCAGAAAGCACATTCGGCAAACAGTAACCATGGGAGCTACCGTAGGTGCCGATATGGGTGACATCGTTGGAAGCATAGGACAAAATACCTTATTGACAAATGGACGTGGTGATGAATTGGAGAGTGATGATTTGGGAGTTCTATTTATGATACAGGCCGGATACGACCCATATGAAATGATCAGGGTGATGGAAATTTTAAAGGATGCCGCTGATCCAAATCGTGTACCGGAATTTCAAAGTACACATCCAGATCCTGAGAATAGGATTGAAAAAATCAAAGAAGCTATTGAAAAATATAGAGGAGAAGGTTAAACGTTAATTTTTGCGGATAATCGGATATATGCTACCGATGCCCTTTCCTTTTTACTATATTTAGGGTTCCCAAATCGCTTTAACTACTAAAAATTTGACCCTTATAGCTTTGATTTAGTAATATATTTCGAATTTATTCGATATCTAAAACAAGACACTATAATGGGAACACTAACACACTTTAAGAATCTTTATGTAGAGGCTTTTGAAAATTGCAAGCCGTAAATATTGGTAGTTATTTTAAAAGTCTATTCGGTATTTTGCGCTTTAATGTTGTTTATGGCAGTATATGCGTTCGCGCATAGAGCTTTTAATGGTTTTGAATTTTAATCTTTACTCTTTTACTTGAACACTATTTAGAGTACAATTTTTAAATAAAAAGGCCCATCATATCTGATGGGCCTTTTTTTTAATTCAAATAAACACCCTAAAATCAAGAGTTAGAATTGATAACTTCAAGCACCTCAGAGGCCTTTGACATTTCTGCATAGTCCTTAGCAGTATAACCTTTATCGCTCTTTATGTTTAAGTTGGCCTGATTCAATAATAATACTCTTAAAACTTCTGCTTTGTTATACCGAGCGGCATACATAGCAGGTGTCATTCCTAAGGATTTTTCATTTACGCTTTCACCCATAGCGATCAGGCTTCTTACTTTATCCACATCTCCTTGCATGGCAGCTTTGCAAAGCGAGCTAATATTTTCGTTCACTACAGTTGTAACCATATTGATACTAGAAGTCTCTAGTTTCATGTTAGCATAGGAACTTAAATGAGTCAAAATTCCTACAAAAAGAAACATTAATATTGATTTTTTCATAATACACGTGTTTAATTATTGTCTTATTTTATAATATATTCAAAATTAAGTATCATAATTTATGATATTTATATTTTAAGAAAATAATAATAAAAATTTAACAATACGGGTAATTTACCTTAATATGTATTTAACAATAGGTAGAATTCCTAAAAAAATTTGATAGGGAGCATTTCAAATAAACTGCAATATGCCTCCAAAAAAAGGCCTATTACCAAGGTGATTGGAACAGGCCTTTCGTCTTTTGATTGATGGTCTTGTTTTCTTAACTACCAACGGCACTTTCCGGAACGGCAAGCGCATCGGTTGCATTTGAAAGTTCGGCATATTTGATTACAGAGAAACCTTGGTTACTTTTAATTTTCAAGTCGGCACCATGGTCAATGAGTAATTGAAGAACCTCAGCTTTATTATATCGAGCTGCAAACATGGCGGGTGTCATTCCCAAGGATTTCTGATTGATGTCCTCCCCCAGTTCTATCATTCGTTCAACTGTTTCAATATCGCCCTGCATGACGGCTTTGCAAAAAGAACTAATATCATAGGCCTTGATGCTTTTTTCAGGGTTGATTTGATTGTTGAAGGATGTTTCTTTGGCCATAAGACCTGTACCCATGAACAGAATTGCCATGGACAACGTTAGGATTGTTTTTTTCATGATGAATGAATTTTAATTGATGAATAGATTGTTGTTATATAAATATAGACTTCTCTTATGGCTACATGTTACAGGATTAACACTTAAATAACTAAATTTTAACAGACCTCATAATTTCAAGTTAATTCCTTTAACGAAATCGCATTAAATATTAAAAAGAACCATCAGGTATTAGCTATAGTTATGGAATCATACTATTTTTGAGGATTAAATTTTTATGATCGAAAGATGAACAAGAAAGTAATCTTAATGATATTGGACGGGTGGGGTAAATCCCCAAACCCAAAGGTTTCTGCAGTTGACAAGGCAAATACCCCCTTTATAGATAGTTTGTATAAGAAATACCCCAATGCCAATTTACTTACGGACGGCATGAACGTAGGACTTCCCGAAGGACAAATGGGAAACAGTGAAGTTGGCCATATGAACTTGGGTGCCGGTAGGATAGTTTATCAGGATTTGGCAAAAATAAATTTAGCCGTAAAAGATAACTCGTTAAAGGATGAACCCACCCTAAAGGAAGCCTTTAAATATGCAAAAGAAAATGACAAACCAGTCCATTTTCTTGGTCTTTTAAGTGATGGCGGGGTACATAGCCATATTGATCATTTGAAAGGATTGATATCAGCAGGCTCAGACTCGGAATAAAAAACATGTACATTCATGCCTTTACGGACGGCAGGGATGTAGATCCAAAAAGTGGAAAAGGATTTTTGGAGGATCTGGTATCATTTTGCTCAGGAAAGAAAGCCCAATTGGCTTCAGTGGTAGGGCGGTATTTCGCTATGGATCGAGATAAGCGTTGGGAACGTGTTAAAAAGGCTTATGACGTCATGGTCAACGCCGAAGGTGAGAAATCAACTGATGTAGTTCAAAGTATACAGGATAGTTATAATAACAATGTTACCGATGAGTTTGTAGAACCTATCGTAATGGTAAACGACAAAGGAAACCCTGTAGGACAAATAAAAGATGGGGATGTCGTCATATTTTTCAATTTCAGAACCGACCGAGGACGGGAACTGACCCAAGTATTGAGTCAAGAGGACATGCATGAACAAAACATGCACAAGCTTAATCTCTATTATGTGACTATGACAAACTATGATGATTCCTTTAAAGGGATTCATGTGGTATATGACAAGGAAAATATAAAGGAAACTTTAGGTGAGGTTCTTGCTAATGCCGGAAAGAAGCAGATAAGGATAGCCGAAACGGAAAAATATCCACATGTCACATTTTTCTTTAGTGGTGGCAGGGAAGTCCCGTTCGAGGGAGAAAAAAGACTATTATGCCCCTCTCCGAAAGTGGCCACGTATGACCTTCAACCGAGAAATGAGCGCTTATGACATAAGGGATGCCATAGTACCTGAGCTCAAAAAAGGCGACGTGGATTTTGTTTGCCTAAATTTTGCAAATCCGGATATGGTAGGACATACAGGGGTTATGGAAGCAGCTATTAAGGCTTGTGAAACCGTTGACGAATGTGCCAAGGATGTCATTTCAACGGCAATCGAGAATGATTATTCCGTTTTAGTAATTGCCGATCATGGTAATTGCGAAACCATGATAAATCCAGATGGTACGCCAAATACGGCACATACTACGAATCCTGTACCGCTTATTCTTGTGGATAAGGATGTAAAAAGTATTAAAGATGGCGTGTTGGGCGATATAGCTCCAACAATTTTAAAACTAATGGGTGTTGAGCAATCTTCCTATATGACCCAAAAGTCCCTAGTGGACTAGCTTAAACTAAAATAAGCGTACTTTTGCAGTTATGGTAAAAATAAAATCGGCGGAAGAAATAGAACTCATGCGCGAAAGCGCGCTAATTGTTTCAAAAACCTTGGGTATGCTGGCTTCTGAGATAAAACCGGGTGTCAATGCATTATACCTAGATCAATTAGCGGAAACGTTTATACGTGACCATGGTGCGGAACCAGGATTTTTGGGAATGTACGACTTTCCCAATACTTTGAACATGAGTCCTAATGCCCAAGTTGTACACGGGATTCCAAATGCCGAGCCCCTCCAGGAAGGCGATATAATATCAGTAGATTGTGGCGCCTTAAAAAATGGTTTTTATGGTGACCATGCCTACACCTTTGAAGTTGGGGAAGTGGCCCCTGAGGTAAAGAAATTATTGAAAGTCACAAAGGAATCCCTTTATATTGGGATTAGGGAATTTAAGGCTGGTAATAGAGTTGGCGATGTAGGTTATGCCATCCAAAATTATTGCGAAAGTCACGGTTATGGCGTGGTAAGGGAACTTGTAGGTCACGGACTTGGAAAAAAACTACATGAAAGTCCGTGAAATGCCCAATTATGGAAAAAGAGGACGTGGTAAAAAGTTCGTGGAAGGTATGACCGTTGCCATTGAACCTATGATCAATATGGGGACCAAAAATATAAAACAACTCAAGGATGGTTGGACCATTCTTACCGCAGACGGAAAACCTAGTGCTCATTTTGAACACGACGTCGCCATTGTAAATGGAAAACCGTGAACTGTTGTCCACATTCCAATATATTTATGATGCCTTGGGCATTACTTCCGATGAGGAGGAGGAATTTAGACAGAAAAAGCTGCAATCTTAAGTCGTGGTACAAGTAATGAATTAGTAACAGTTCTTTTCCTCTTAAAAATAATTACTGTCGTTTATCGGGTACATGAAAAAAATCTTCAAATTTTTTCTAAATCTTATACCAAGACCCGTTCTTATTAAGGTAAGTTATTTGGTAAGACCATTGCTTTCAATTTATTATTCCGGACAAAAATACCAAGACCCTATAGACGGTAAAAATTTCCGTAGTTTTCTTCCTTATGGTTATGAGATTCCTAGGGAGAATGTACTCTCCCCTTCTACATTATCCTTGGAAAGACATAGATTATTATGGCTCTTTCTAAAAAATAGGACCAATTTCTTTAACCACCAGTTAAAGGTATTACACTTTGCCCCGTGAGCAGGCCTTCTATAAAAGATTTAGAAAACTTAAGAATCTTGAATATACTACGACAGACCTAAATTCTCCGCTAGCAGATGTTAAGGCTGATATCTGCAATTTGCCCTTTAGGAACGATAGTTTTGATGTGATTTTATGCAACCATGTATTGGAACACATTCCTGAAGACACCAAAGCGATGCAGGAGCTCTACAGAATACTTAAACCGGGTGGTTGGGGAATCTTTCAAATTCCTCAGGATTTGAATAGGATGGAAACTTTTGAAGACAATTCAATTACCGACAAAAAAGAAAGAGCCGTAATATTTGGCCAATACGACCACGTACGGATTTATGGCAGGGACTATTTTGATAAACTAAGGTCAATCGGTTTTCACGTCGAGGAAATAGATATGACAAAAGAAATGCCTCTTGAGAAAATTGAAAAGTACAGATTAGCCAAGGGAGAGATTATTCCTCTCGTCAAAAAATAACTACTCTACGAGCAGTTCTCTAAATCCTCTCGTTAAAAATTCCTGTACAATACCCTTTTCATCCAAGTAAATAATATATGCTTCTAAGTCTTTATTGGAGTTTATAACCTTAAAAGCTTCCGGCAAATCCATGGCCATGAATCCGGTGGCATAAGCGTCAGCTGTAGCACAATTATTAGCCAAAATAGTAACGCCAAGGGTATTTGAGTTTTTGGTATATCCAGTAATGGGGTCCACGGTATGGACATACTTTTTACCAGTAGAACTATCAATCCTGTATTTTCTATAATTTCCGAGACGAGGCCAAGGCCCTATCGGACATATTAATCAACAACTTCAATTTTCGTCCAGTTTCTACCTGTGGATCATCTATACCTACCACCCAAGGCTTTTCCTTTTCTACATTAATTCCCTTTGCTACTACTTCTCCACCGACTTCAACCAAATAGTTTTCAATACCCTTATTATTGAGCATCAAAGCCAACCTATCAATAGCATATCCTTTTGCAATAGCGTTAAAATCGAAATAAATATTAGGATTGTCCTTGACAATCCTATGTTCAGGTGTAATTGATACTTTATCGAAGCCCACATAATTCAGTAGACTATCTACGCTGAGACTATCCATAGAAATTTGATTGCCAGGCCCAAAACCCCAAGCATTCACAAGCGTACCAACGGTTGGGTCAAAAAATCCATTTGTCTCTTTATGGACTTTTCTTGAAAGCTCAAAGACTTCCCTGAACATTTTATCTACCACAACCAGACTATCCCCTTGATTTATTTTTGATATGTCCGAATCAGGAATATACGTTGACAAGGAACGATTTACAGCCGCAAAAACAGAATCGATTTCCTTTTGGAAATCTAGCTCATCTTCAGCCAAATATATAATATTAAAGGTAGTGCCAAGTGCCTCTCCCCTTGTTTGATTGCGGACGATACCATGATTGCAGGAAAAAAATAAAAAAGCTCCTACAAGAAAAATCCATCTTTTCATTATTCAATTTCAATTAATCCGTCAAAATCTACAATGTATTCCTCATTGAGATATACCGGTAGATTGTAATCCTTCGCATTCACCAAACCTACAGGAGCGTAAAAGGTCCTAGCTTCAAATTTTAGGGCATGGTCTCTCATTTTATGTAAATCTGCCCTAAAAAAATCCAAATCTTGGGGAACTCCCGGATATTCGATTGCCTTCACTACCACAAAACTCATCCTCTTTTCCTTAATGCATACGAATTGGGGATTTTTTCTTAGCTCACTATTAATGGCCAAAAATTCATACCCATCGTCCTCCAACCGTTTTCCCACCAAATTCATGGCTAAATTATGAAGTTCTTGTTCTGTTAATGGTTTCATGTAAATCCAATTCCAAAAAAACCGATATGTAAGCATATCGGTTTTTCCATGTTATTGTTTTGTTTACTATTAACCTCCGAAATCGTCGAAACGAATATTTTCGTCGGGTATACCAAAATCCTCTCCCATTTTCTGAACCGCCTTGTTCATCAATGGAGGCCCACAGAAATATAATTCAATATCCTCAGGGGCTTCATGTTTGCTGAGATAATTGTCGATTACACAATTATGTATAAATCCAACAAATCCATCACCTGGTGCATCAATATCCTCCTTCACTTTCCAATTGTCCTCTTCCAAAGGTTCAGACAAGGCCAAATAGAATTTAAAGTTAGGGAACTCTTTCTCTAATTCGTAAAAATGATTTAGGTAGAATAGTTCACGCTTGGAGCGCCCACCGTACCAGTAACTAACTTTTCTATCGGTCTTCAAGGTCTTGAACAAATGGTACAGATGTGATCGCATTGGTGCCATTCCGGCCCCACCTCCTACATATAGCATCTCGGCATCCGACTCATTTATAAAGAATTCACCATAAGATCCTGAAATAATACAATCATCACCAGGTTTTAAATTAAAAATATAGGAAGATGCTACACCGGGATTTACATCCATCCATCCATTTTTAGATCTGTCCCATGGTGGCGTTGCAATACGCACATTCAACATAATCTCCCTTCCTTCTGCAGGGTAAGAAGCCATTGAATAAGCCCTTTCTACCGTTTCAGGATTCTTCATCACCAATGGCCATAAATTGAATTTATCCCACTCTGCTTGAAATTTATCCGGAGTTTCATGTTCCTCGGGATGCGCAGTAATATCGATGTCTGAATATTTGACTTCACATTCAGGAATTTCAATCTGAATGTATCCTCCTGCCTTATAGCCCATATCCTCAGGTATCTCTACCACAAATTCCTTAATAAAGGAAGCCACGTTGTAGTTTCTAACAACTTTCGCATTCCACTTTTTGATACCAAAAACCTCCTCAGGTATCGTAATTTCCATATCCTGCTTTACCTTGACCTGGCAAGCCAAACGGGCTCCTTGGTTCAGTTCCTTTTTGGAAAAGTGTGGAGTCTCCGTAGGTAATGCCTCTCCCCCACCGAGACAATACATGACACTCACATTGAATACATGTTCCACCTCCCCCACATGCGGAAGGCAAGAAAATTTTTTGATTTCCCAAGGTTGATAAAAGTGAGCTTCCTGAACCTACTTCGACCTTTTTTTCCCCATTAATAGTAATGGTCACCGGACCGGAAGGTGATAATTTTTCCTTTGTGAACAGTAACAAAGCCACCAAAATCATTAAGAGAATTAAAAAGGCGACTACCGTAATCAATATAGTTCCACCTGTACTTGCAGCTAAAATCATGCTTATTTTTTTACGTCGTTATAGGAGATTTCTTTCTCGTTAATCTCAGAATTATTTTCAGTTACCTCTTTTGCTGATGTTTCCGATTCTTCCACCTTAGGTACCTCAATCTTTACTGTTTCCTGAGCCTCCTCAGCAGCTTCATCACCACCAGTCAACATACCTCCAAAACTTTGGAAACCAATTCCCATTAAACCGGTAATGATAAAGGTAATACCCAATCCTCTTAATGGCGCTGGTACATTTGAGTATCTAATTTTTTCACGGATAGCAGCAATCGCCAAGATGGCCAAAAACCAACCGATACCTGAACTTAACCCGTAATTAAAGGCCAATCCAAATGTTTCTATTTGCCTGGATTGCATAAATAGGAACTCCCCAAAATAGCGCAGTTTACAGCAATCAATGGCAAGAAAATACCTAGGGAATTATAAAGTGACGGCGAAAATTTTTCAACCACAATTTCTACCAACTGCACCATAGTAGCTATGGTTGCGATGAATAAAATAAAAGATAGAAAACTTAAGTTATAATCCGCATACTCGGGACCCAACCAGGCCGGAGCTCCATCTTGCAATAAGTATTTATCCAGTAGCCAGTTCATAGGGACGGTCACGGCCAAGACGAATATTACGGCGGCACCCAAACCTACTGCCGTTGCCACTTTTTTAGATACTGCCAAATAGGAACACATCCCCGTAAATACGGCAAACACCATATTATCAATAAAAATGGATCTAAAAAATAATTCTATATGCTCTAACATAATACGTTATTAAGTTATGTTCTTAATTTTCTTCTACCAAGGCCGGGTTTCCGGAACGCTGCACCCATATAATAATTCCAACCACAATCAAAGCCGCTGGTGGTATAATCATAAACCCATTGTTTTCATAGCCCGTTGAATACAATCCTGTCTTTTCTATAGGATCACCCAAAACAGGAATCCCGAATAAAGTACCTGAACCCAAAAGCTCCCTAAAAAAACCGACAATAACCAAAATGATTCCATATCCCAGGGAGTTACCAATTCCATCTAAGAAAGACCGCCAAGGGCCATTTCCCAGTGCAAAGGCCTCAAAACGCCCCATGATAATACAGTTGGTAATAATAAGACCCACGAAAACCGCTAGCGTTTTACTCAATTCATACGCAAAGGCTTTTAGTACTTGATCCACTATAATTACTAAGGTAGCCACCACAATCAACTGAACGATAATTCTAATTTTAGATGGAATGATATTTCGCATTAAGGAAATTACGACATTTCCCAAGCCCAACACGAACATTACGGAGACCGCCATCACCACGGAAGCCTTTAGCTCCGCTGTAATCGCCAAAGCCGAACAAATACCCAAAACTTGAATAGTTATAGGATTGTTATCCGCTAGGGGATCTTTAATGAGGTTTGCGTCCTTTTTTGATAAAAGTGCCATATTAATTTGTTCTAATAGTTTTTAAATAATCTTTGTAAAGATTTACAGTTTCCTTGATCATTGCCGAAACACCATTACCTGTAATTGTTGCCCCCGCCAACGCGTCCACTTCATTATCCTCTTTATCATTGTTCAGGGGATCGTTGTTCCCCTTCGCTACATTAATTCCCGCGTACCTGGTACCGTCCATTATGCTTTCTCCGGAAAAGTCATCCATAAAATAGCGCTGATTTATATTGGCTCCTAGACCTGGGGTCTCCCCCTTATGGTCAAAGAAAACACCTTGTACAATCATTTTGTCGTCCAAAGCGATATAACCCCGGATATCATCCCACAGCCCTTTACCGTACATTGGAATCACATAGAACTTCTTTCCGTCCTTCTCTCCTATAAACAATGGTAATTCAGGTGTTTCACCTTTTTTTGCCAAGGCCAACTGCTTTTTCATGTCGATCAAATAGGCCTCCTTATTTTCGACAATTTCATCCCCCTTGATCACAATTTGCTCGGTGATGTATTGAGAGAACTCATCTTCAACAACATCAGTGGGTACAAAGTTTACACTTCCTTTGTCCTCATTCTCGTTCACTCCCATGGCATAAAGAATATTCTGTTGCTTTTCAAAGCGCATATTCTCATTGATTCTACCACTTAAGCCTGATGCCAAGAATGCCAAGATAGAACCCACTACGATGACCATGACCCCTGCAAAAATCACGGTATACACGTTTTTATCTGTATTGATTGCCATAATTAAACCGTTTCTGCTTTTAGTTCCTCAGCCTTACCGTCCGAATCCTTGGGAAGCACGACTGCGTTTTTAAATCTCTTCATTCTTTTCTTGATATTTGCTTTCACCACATAATGGTCAATAGTCGGTGCAAAGACATTCATAAGTAGAATGGCCAAGAAAACCCCTTACGGATAGGCAGGATTGAAAACCCGGATCATGACCGAGATAAAACCTATCAAAAATCCATAAATCCATTTTCCACGATTGGTCCGGGATCCCGTTACTGGGTCAGTGGCCATATAGACGATACCAAAAGCCAATCCCCCTACGATCAAATGCTTCCAAAACTCGAAGCTCATCAAGCCATAGAATTTACTAGTTTCGGTAATCCAACCTAACTCAACAACTTGGTTGAAAATTAAACCCATCACCAAAGAACCGATTACGGCGCTCAACATTATCCTCCAACTGGCGATTTTACTAAAAATCAGAAATAGGCCGCCTATGAGAATCAAAAGGGTGGAAGTTTCCCCAACGGATCCGGGAATAAAACCAAAGAACATATCGGAAACGGAATAGCTCACATCGGCATTTTGGGCCAAGGAACCTAAAATGGTCTCACCGGAAATCGCATCGGATCCTCCCGCTCTTTCCACGGCACCGTGTACCCATACCTTGTCACCACTCATCCAAGTAGGATAGGCAAAAAACAAGAAGGCGCGTATGGTAAGTGCAGGATTCAAAATATTCATCCCGGTACCACCAAATACTTCCTTACCAATGACAACACCAAAAACCACCGCGACCGCCAACATCCAAAGAGGAGTATCAACCGGTACAATCAAAGGAACCAACATTCCCGTCACTAGATATCCTTCCTCCACTTCGTGACCTTTGATGACAGCGAAAATAAATTCGACTATAAGACCTACACCATAGGATACCACAACCAAAGGTAGCACCTTAATAATACCAATCCGTAAATTATCCCATGTTAGAAAGTTTTCGAAAAAGGACAAGGTCCTGGGAGTTCCATTTGCAGCGTCAATAGCAGCATAATGCTGATAGCCGGCATTGAACATGGAGAATAATAGCACAGGTATTAGTGCCATTATCACAGTATTCATGGTCCTTTTTAGGTCATCGGCCGCTTTTACATGCGTACCACCATGGGTGGTTTCGTTTGGAGTAAACAAAAAAGTATGAAAGGCATTGAAGGCAGGTGCCATCTTTTTACCTTGATACTTCAGTTTTATCTCATGCATTTTACTTTTTAAGCTCATAACTTATCCTATTTCTTTTTGCAACAAATCCAACCCATCACGAATTATTTTCTGATGTGGCTGTTTGGAAATGCATATAAATTCAGTTAAAGAAAAATCTTCAGGCGCCACTTCATATAGACCCAATTGCTCCATTTCATCCAAATCCTCCACCATACAGGCTTTCAACAATTGCAAGGGGTAAATATCCATTGGAAAAACCTCCTCATATTGACCAGTAACCACAAACGCCCTATGCTCACCATTGGTGTTGGTAGTTAGGTCATATTTCTTTTTAGGTTGCACCCAAGAAAAAGTGAGTGCCCTTGTCGTAGAAACCTTATTGAAAACGGGTTTATTCCAACCGAAAAGTTCATAGTCATCACCTTCGGGTATAACACTTACCATATTGTTATAGAATCCAAGATATCCATCTCGGGGCACTTTTTGACCCTGTTAGAACATCTCCATTTA
Organism: Maribacter litopenaei; assembly: GCF_025244665.1. Classification (GTDB taxonomy): domain Bacteria; phylum Bacteroidota; class Bacteroidia; order Flavobacteriales; family Flavobacteriaceae; genus Maribacter; species Maribacter litopenaei. The sequence continues at coordinate 2,629,002 of NZ_CP104205.1, forward strand.
TCACCCTAAAGTTTTCCTCATTGACACCACTCGCATATAAAAATGTGGAAATTTCTGCTCCAATTTTGGTTATATAGTATTTGGGTGTTTTCACGCAAGAACCGGCCAAAGAGACTATTCTTTCAGCATTGAATTTGCCGGTCAATAAAAACTCCCCAATTACCACTAAGTCTTGTGGAGTAACCGTCCAAACCAATTCCCCTTTGTTAATAGGGTCAATCTTATTTATTTGCGTACCCACCAATCCAGCAGGATGCGGCCCGGAAATCTTATGAAGTTCTACACCTTTAAGACCTGACAAAGGTGAGGTACTGGATTTTCCAACGGAAACATGAATTTTACCTGGAGTTAGCTTGCTTAAGGCAGATATGGCTGCCTGTAATTCCCCTTCCTTCCCTTTTAAGACATAGTCTAAATCCGCCGCCAAAGGCGCGGTGACGTATCCGGAAATGAAAATAGCTTTTGGAGTTGTTGCGGGGTTGGCAATTACATCATATGGGCGTTGTTTGATAAAAGGCCAACAACCGGATTTCAAAAAAGAGGCTTTTATATCTTGCCCCGATGCCTTTTCTAAATCCAATTTTTTATGCTCGACCACTTCTTGGGTCTTATCCGCCAATATCTTTAATTTGAGAATTCTTCTTCGTGCTCCTCTTTCAATTTCCACCAACTCCCCACTTACTGGAGAAACGAACAACATTTCCTCATTACTCTTATTATAGAACAACGGTTCCCCAGCTTTTACCTCGGCCCCTTCCTTCAATAACATTTTTGGGGTTATTCCATGAAAATCATCAAGCTTAATGGTGTAAACATTACTTAGGATCGCTTTCGAAGTCGACAATTCGGCAGCTCCTACCAAATTGATATCCAGTCCTTTCTTAATTCGAATGTCTTTTGACATATTATTGTAGACCTTAGGTTAACAAAATTTGCTGCGAATTTACTACTAAATGAAAAGTTTTCATAATAATTGTCCCATAATTTCGGCATTCCATCGATGTTAATTTTTTAGGCATCCTTTTTGTTTACCTTTAACCCAAAATTGATTGTTAAATGCGATTATTCCTTAAACAAATCTTGATTGGCCTGCTTTGCTTACAAAGCATTGCCGCCCAAGTCCAAGAGGAAAAAAACCCACCGGAAAACATTAAATCCATTGTTTTTAGAGGACCTACGGACGATCAGTTTCCGGTAGTTCAGATCGGGGAAACCATTCATCTTGAATTTGACGATCTTTTGGCCAACGAGCAGGACTACTATTATAAAATTATTCACTGTGATTACGATTGGACACCTTCCAACCTACTAAAATCACAATATTTAGATGGCATAGATAACCAACGTATTATAAACTATGAGAATAGCTACACAACTCGGAGACCTATTCCAATTACCAACTAAACATTCCAAATAATAATGTTCGTTTAAAAGTAACAGGTAACTATCTTCTTGAAATATACAATAGTAGTTATGAGCTCCAATTCTCCGTGAAGGTTCATCGTTTACAAGGACCTTGTTCGGGTTGGTGCAGAAGTAAAGAGATCAAGGGATTTTAACTTTTTAAACGAGAAACAAGTCGTTCAGTTTAGAATAAATGCCGGTAATTTCAGATTGGTAAATCCCAAGCAGGAGGTGAAAGTCGCCATTATTCAAAACAATTTTTGGCACAATGCCATTTATGATATAAAGCCACAATTTACCTTGGGGTCAGAACTGGTTTATAAATATGATCAAGAAACGGCATTTTTCGGGGGTAATGAATACTTATTATTCGATACTAGTGACCTTAGGGCCCCAAGTTCACAGATTGCCGTAATAGAAATTGGGGATCTATACAACCATTACCTTTTCAGCGATGACTTCAGGGCTAGCGAACCCTATACCTATTTCCCGGATATAAATGGCGACTATGTAATAAGAACACTGCAGGGTGATAATGCCTCAAGGGAGGCAGAGTACACAAAGGTACATTTTAGCTTACCCTATACAGAAACCCTAGGTTTAGATGATGTGTATATTTTTGGCAAATTCAACAATTATGCCCTAACGGAGGAAAATAAAATGGCCTACAATGAAAATAATGGAATGATGGAGGCCACATTGGTTCTAAAACAGGGTTTTTATAACTACAAATATGTTACCCAAAACGATGCGGGCGAAGTAAATTTGAACGCCGTTGGAGGTAATTTTCATTTTACCGAAAACAATTATTTGATCTTAGTATATTACAGAAATTTTGGAGACCTTTACGATAGCATTATAGGAGTGGGCTCCACCAATTCCAGAACTATCAGCAACTGATTTGAGGGGCCCCAAAAGACAAAGTCCTATGGAGACCAAACCAAGCGTTAACACAAAGGGAAGATACCAACTTAGATATAGAGGAGTAGCGTGTTTAAACTGTGGCCATCCTCTTGATATCAGTGACAAATACTGCCCAAACTGCTCTCAAGCGAACAGTACCAAAAAACTTACACTAAAAGATTTTTTCGAGGAGTTTTTCTCCAACATCATTTCTTACGATTCCAAGTTGCTAAGAACTCTTGCCGCACTCTTGTTACGGCCAGGAAAAATTACAAAAGAGTATATCTTGGGCAAAAGGATGTCTTATACGAACCCATTTAGGTTTCTTTTAAGTTTGGCTATTGTCTATTTTTTATTGATTGGTCTTTCCGGTGATTTTGAAAGACTCAACCGTTTTGGCTCTGAACCTAATAAACTACCAATAAATTTTGGCGGTTCCATGGTCGAGGAATTTGATTTTGGTGAAAACGAGGAGGACAAAAAAGAAGTGATGGCCCAGTTGGACTCTTTAAACCTAAACGGACTTATATCCGAACGCATGAGAATTAGGGATTCTATAATCATGGAAAATCCCAAAAAACAGTTAGAGGCGGCCGATGAAAAATCCTTCTTGAATTCTTTTTTTAGAAAACAGGAAATTTTCTCTACTCTAATAGAAAAGGACACCTTCTTCGTTTTTGATGAGGCAAAGACAAAATATAATTTGGAGGAAACTTGGCATAACAAACTTTCATTCAATACGGCACAAAGTTTGATCAGGGTAAAGAGACAACCAGGAGCATATTTGAGTTCTGTTTTTTCTAAACTTCCCTTTACTACATTTTTCTTTTTACCGGTGTTCTCGCTGTTCATTTGGTTGGTCTATATCAGAAAAAAGTACACTTATACCGATCATTTAATCTTTAGTTTTCACAATCAATCATTGTTCTTTATATTGCTCATTATTAGCTATTTGATCGATACTATTTTTGGAATTGACACTAGTGCTATTTTTATCTTGATTTTTGCCGGCTACCTATATAAAGCCATGCGGAATTTTTACAGTCAAGGCAGATTTAAAACTATTGTTAAATATATTTTCCTCAATACAATTTTCGTTATATTAGCTGGTATAGGAGCTGCACTATTGTTTGCAGGTAGTATGTTCACCTATTGAGAGTTTATGACAACACAAGTTACCAAAGGCATTAAGATTTCAGTTAAAACAAATTTTGAAGGAACTTTCTTCAAAAACTATAAAATGCATTATGCTTTTGGATATACCATTACCATAGAGAACCGGAGCAAGGACTCGGTTCAACTTACCTCACGTCACTGGAGAATTTATGATTCCCTAAATGATGTTGAAACCTTGGATGGAGAAGGAGTAATCGGAAAAAAGCCCGTCATAAAGCCAGGTGAATCCCATACTTATAATTCGGGCTGTCTACTTACATCGCCTATAGGCGCCATGAAGGGACATTACAATATGATCAATTTTTCTTCCACCGAAAATTTCAGGGTCTATATTCCAACATTCAAGTTCAGTGCCCCATTTGCCCTAAACTAAGAAGGTTTTAACCTGAATTTAGTTTTTAGTGCAATACCCTTTTAGTACTTTTGGTCAACTACTAATTTTAAAATAAAAATTGACCATGGGTAAAGGATTTTTCCAAGTACCGGCTGCCATAAATGAGCCAATAAAAAGTTACGCACCAGGCACTCCTGAGCGCGACGAAGTCTTAAACCAATATAAATCTTTCTATAAAAGTACGATAGATGTACCTATGTACATTGGATCTAAAGAAATTCGTACAGGCAACACCAAACCAATGTCACCCCCGCATGACCATCAACATATCTTGGGGAACTACCATTTAGCTGAAAAAAAACATGTGGAAGAAGCAATTGAAAATTGTTTAGAGTCACGACAAGCCTGGGCCAACCTGACCTGGGAACAAAGAGCTGCGGTTTTTTTAAAGGCTGCCGAACTGATTGCCGGTCCCTATAGGGCAAAAATAAACGCTGCCACCATGCTGGCACAATCAAAAACAATTCATCAAGCAGAAATTGATTCCGCATGTGAACTTATAGACTTTCTAAGGTTCAATGTTGAATATATGTCGCAGATATACGATGAACAACCCTATTCTTCCGAAGGTATTTGGAATCGGGTTGAGTACAGGCCTTTGGAAGGTTTTGTCTATGCCATTACACCATTCAATTTTACTGCCATTGCGGGAAACCTACCCGCAAGTGCGGCAATGATGGGAAATGTTGTGGTATGGAAACCTAGTGACAGCCAAATATATTCCGCCAAGGTAATCGTGGATGTCTTTAAGGAAGCTGGCTTGCCTGATGGGGTTATCAATGTGGTGTACGGTGACCCGGTAATGATTACCGAAACAGTTTTGGCGAGTCCAGATTTTTCTGGAATACATTTTACAGGATCTACCCATGTATTCAAAGAGCTTTGGAAGCAAATAGGGAACAATATACACACCTATAAAACGTACCCTAGGATCGTTGGAGAAACGGGAGGAAAAGATTTTATTATTGCCCATCCAACGGCCAAACCTCAACAAGTGGCTACGGCAATTACACGTGGTGCATTTGAGTTTCAAGGTCAAAAGTGTAGTGCGGCATCAAGGGTATACCTACCCAAATCCACCTCAAAAGAAATTCTTGATTTGGTTAAAAAGGATGTTTCATCATTCAACAAACCAGGTTCTCCTGAGGATATGGGTAATTTCATTACAGCCGTCATCCATGAAAGCTCATTTGATAAGTTGGCCAAATACATTGATGAGGCTAAAAATGATAAGGAAGCTGAAATCATTGTTGGTGGAGGTTATGACAAATCTAAAGGATATTTTGTTGAACCAACAGTAATTGTAACAACGGACCCACATTATTCCACTATGGAGACGGAACTTTTTGGGCCAGTGGTCACTGTGTACGTGTATGATGACAAGGATTGGGCTAAAACCTTAGAACTGGTTGATAATACTTCGGAATATGCCCTTACCGGTGCGGTACTTTCCCAGGATCGATATGCCATAGACGAAGCCACAAAGGCATTGCAAAATTGCGCAGGAAACTTTTACATTAACGATAAACCAACGGGTGCAGTCGTAGGTCAGCAGCCCTTTGGAGGTGCAAGAGCTTCAGGCACAAACGATAAAGCGGGCTCCGCACAAAATCTATTGAGATGGGTATCCCCTCGTTTAATAAAAGAAACCTTTGTCACCCCGGAAGATTACAGATATCCCTTTTTAGGTTAAGCGTTTGAAATTTAATCAAGTAGTAATTAATTAAAAAAAGGATTTTGATTACATTTAGAGGTGCTTCGGAAAATCTGGAAGCACCTTTCAACTTATTAAAAACACCAAAATGAAAAAATTAATTACAATGCTGTGTTTAACTGGCGGGATTTACTTGGTAAATGCCCAGGATAACCTAACACAAAACACGATTCAAGGTATATTAAAAGGTAATCAAGATCAGGTAATTCAACTGGCCGAAGCTTTTTCTGAAGAACAATATGACTGGAGACCCATGGAAGGGGTAAACTCAGTAGCGGAAGCGTTGCTTCACGTAGCCGGATCCAACTATTTCATAGGGTCTAAAATGGGTTTTGCCCCACCGGAAGATGTAGATGTAATGGGATTGACAAAAATAACGGGTAAGGACAATATCATTACCGCCCTAAAAAAATCGAATGCCTGGGTATTGGACAAAGTGGGTGAAGTAGAAAGCGGTGAATTGGGAAGTGAAGTCGATTTTGGCTTTATGAAAATGAACAAGTTAGGAGGCCTTTTGATAATCATGGAACACAATGGTGAACATAAAGGCCAGTTAATAGCCTATGCAAGATCTAATAATGTTGTGCCACCGTGGAGTGAATAACCCATTATGACACACAAATACTAAAGCGCCGGAAGGCGCTTTTTTTATGTAAAAAACCTCAGGTTGAACAATTTATATGTAAATTTAACGTTAATTAATTGTAAATTAAATGTTTTGTGACAAATTTTCAGTTACCAATCATGCATACAATTAAAAAAAATCGGACAATATTGCTTCATATTAAATGTCTGCACATCTATTACTGGAGTAGACTCAAAGGATATGCTAAAAAATATAGAGTCAGCTACTATAGGATACTTACATTATAAGTAGAATTACCCCTTAAATTTTAAGGGTAGATATACTACCTTTTTAGTTTCAAAAAAATCCTCGTCAAAATATCTGGTTAGGTCAAAAATTTCTGCATTTCTATACGTCTCCAATTCATCACTTAAATCCCCTCCTTTTAAATATAAAATTCCATTTTTTCTTTCGTGCAAGTACTCCTTTTTAATTTTTCCCTTTACCCAATGAACAAATGTAGGCATCGCCGCAACGGCCCTACTGACAATAAAATCAAATTGTTTTGGTACCTCCTCCACTCTTGAATTTATGGTTTGTACATTATTTAGGCCTAAACCCTCCACTACCTCATTTACCACTTTAATTTTTTTTCCAATGGAATCCACTAGGGTAAATTGTACTTCAGGAAATAAAATGGCAAGGGGAATGCCCGGAAATCCGCCACCCGTGCCCACATCCAAAATTTCCGACCCTAAATTGAAAACCTGCACTTTGGCAATGCCTAATGAATGCAACACATGTCTCAAATAAAGTTCATCAATATCTTTCCTAGAAACTACGTTGATTTTTTGGTTCCAATCTTTATACAATTCTTCCAAAAGAACAATTTGATTTTGTTGTACCTCCGATAAATTGGGAAAATATTTGAAAATGGTTTCGGCAGTCATCCTTATATTTGTATAATTATATATTTTTATTTTTTGCAAAGATTTCCATTTTAATCAACCTATCAAACTATTAGGATGTCATTTGCGTTATAATTAGAAACAAAGATTACTGGTTATGGAAAACAAAACCATTAGATTCCCCCGAAAAGATTCAACCCAATTTTTCAAAACCCTTAACGCAAGGGTAAACGATTATTTTAAGAACAATGAAATAAAGAAAACAGGTAACTGGAAACTTCATTTGAAGACGATAGTGATGTTCACTTTGTTCTTGGCTCCCTATTTCCTGATTTTAACATTGGGACTGCCAAATTGGGCCAATATTCTGCTGACCATTGTTATGGGGGTTGGAATGGCCGGAGTTGGTATGAACGTAATGCACGATGGCAACCATGGGTCTTACTCCAATAAAAAATGGGTAAATAAAATTATGGGCAGCAGTATATACATTCTTGCTGGAAATGTATACAATTGGCAAGTACAGCATAATGTTTTACACCACACCTACACCAATATCCACGAACATGATGAGGATATGGAAGCAGGCAGGATTTTACGTTTTTCCAAGCATGCCCAATGGAAGAGATACCACAAATTCCAACATTACTATTCAATTTTCCTTTATGGACTATTAACATTTAACTGGGCCATTACTACTGATTTTCTTCAGATGTACAGATATATGAAGCGGAAACTCTCTTATGGAAAACTTCCAAGTGCTACCATTAACTGGAGCACCTTGATTATTACCAAAATGCTCTATGTAACCATTTGGATCGTATTACCCATGTTGATTTTGGACATCGCATGGTGGAAAATCCTTATAGGCTTTTTCTTAATGCATTATGTGGCCGGGGTAATCTTGAGCGTGGTATTCCAATTGGCACATATCGTAGACCATGCAGAGACCCCACTTCCGGATGAAAGTGGCACAATGAAAAATACATGGGCCATTCACCAATTATTTACCACTGTTAATTTTAGCACTAAAAATAGAATTGTAAATTGGTTTACAGGGGGCTTAAATCATCAGGTAGAACACCATATATTCCCCAACATCAGTCACATCCATTACACAAAAATTTCAAAAATTGTGAAACAGACTGCGAAAGAATTTAATTTGCCATATCACGAATATAAAACTACTAGAAAAGCTATAATTTCGCACTTCAAACATTTAAAGGAGTTAGGCAAACAGCCTACTTTACAGTACTAGTAATTTTTTTGATATGAACAATCAACTTTCGGACAGGATAAACAGTCTTACTCCTTCCGCTACACTAGAAATGGCCGCTAAAGCCCGTGAACTAAAAAATGCAGGCAAGGACATTATTGGTTTAAGTTTGGGTGAACCGGACTTTAACACACCTGATTATATTAAGGAGGCCGCCATCAAGGCCATCAATGAGGACTATAATGCCTATACCCCTGTAGATGGTTACGCCGAACTTAAAAATGCCATCATCACAAAATTTAAGAGGGATAATAATCTTACTTACGAACCTTCTCAAATCGTAGTTTCTACTGGAGCAAAGCAATCCTTATACAATGTGGCCCAAGCTATGATTAATGAGGGCGATGAAGTTATTTTACCTTGTCCATACTGGGTTAGCTATGCGGATATAGTTCAATTAGCCGATGGAGTCCCAGTTGAAGTCCCTACAAGCTTGGAGAACGACTTTAAAATGACTGCCGAAGAGCTTGAGGCAGCTATTACGCCAAAAACAAAAATGTTATGGTACAGCTCTCCTTGTAATCCTAGCGGTTCTATTTATAGCAAGGATGAATTAAGGGCTCCGGCAGATGTACTTCAAAAATATCCGCAAATTATTGTGGTTAGTGATGAAATATATGAACACATTAATTACGGCGTTACAAAGCATGCCTCCATGGCAGAATTCGACGACATGTTTGACCGTACGGTTACCGTGAATGGAGTGGCAAAAGCATTTGCCATGACAGGATGGAGAATTGGATACATAGGTGCTCCAACCTACATTGCCGGAGCGTGTAACAAATTGCAGGGGCAGGTTACTAGTGGAGCAAACTGTATTGCCCGGAGAGCGGTAATTACGGCGTTGGAAGAATCACCTGATCGTATTCAATATATGGTGGATGAATTCAAAAAACGAAGAAAGTTGATTTTGGACTTACTGAATGATATTCCCGGTTTTAAATGTAATGAACCAGAAGGAGCTTTTTATGTATATCCTGATGTCACGGCATATTTCGGGAAAACTTTGAATGGTACAAAAATCAATAATGCTTCCGACTTTGCAATGTACTTATTGGAACATGCAAACGTAGCCACCGTTACGGGTGATGCCTTTGGTAATGGTAATTGTATTCGGATTTCATATGCTGCTTCTGTAAAGGAAATAGAGGAAGCTATTGCGGAATTAAAAAATCCCTTTCATAAGGTTTTAATTAAGTTACATAAAAGGCCCACAATATTAATTGTGGGCCTTTTTGTTTAGTATCACTCATCTTAAGATAACTATGTACTCCTCCGGAAATAAGGGTTCAAGAGTATAAGAACGGTAAATAATTCCAGCCTACCGGCCAGCATTAAAAACCCACACCACCATTTTGCCAATGCGGGCAATCCATTAAAGTTGCTTACGGGGTTCAAACTACCCAAAGCAGGTCCTACATTACCCAAGGATGAAGCTGCACCGCCAACTGCCGATTCAAAATCCGGACCCAACATTCCCAACACCAAAGCCCCGATAATAAAAAGCAACATATAAAGAACAAAGAAGCCAATAATATTGTAAACTATTTTCTCCTTCACCGTTTTGTCGTTATATCTTACAGGTATAATGGCATTGCTGTGAAGGGTTCTTTTGAACTCCAAAAGCCCATTCTTGATAATCAAAAGATGTCTCATAATCTTAATACCACCGGATGTGGAACCCGCAGATCCTCCCATAAAAAACAACCCAAAAAAGAACACCGTTAAAAAGGGAGTCCATTGTGTAAAGTCAGCACTAATGAATCCCGTGGTGGTAATCACGGAAATAACTTGGAACAGGGCATGTCTAATGGAACTTTCAGCTTTTCCAAGCACCATTGGATAACCCGGGGTTTCATCCGTGATATTGGCCTGAAAATAAATAACGCCCGCAACAACTACCGAAAATATAAGAATTGCAAGCGCATAATATTTCCACTCTTCGTCCTTAAGAATACGCTGAATTTTACCCTTGAAAGCGAAATAGCTCATTACAAAATTGCTACCTGCCAAAAACATAAATAATATGACGATATACTGAATCAATGGTTGATCATTCCAATAAGCCATACTGGCATTCTTCGTGGAAAATCCGCCCGTGGATAATGTTGCTAAAGCATGGTTTATTGCATCAAAAAAGGACATACCAGCCAACTTTAAAAGAATAGTTTCAGCAATGGTATAACCCAAATATATTAACCACAACCTTTTCGCCGTATCCGTGATCCGCGGGTGCAATTTGTCTGCACTAGGATCAGGTGCTTCCGCAGAAAACAACTGCATTCCGCCTATACCTAAAAGAGGTAAAATTGCAATGGCCAAAACAATGATTCCCATTCCCCCAATCCAATGCGTTAAACTACGCCAAAATAGAATTCCCTCAGGCATCGACTCTATATCGTCCATAATGGAAGCACCTGTGGTGGTATAACCGGAAACTGTTTCAAAAAAAGCATTGGTGATATCCGGTACGGCTCCTGAAAAAATATAGGGAAGGATCCTAGAAATTGACATTACCAACCAGCCAAATGTAACTATGATATATCCTTCCTTTTGCTTGACCTCCTTCCGGTGCCCCCTAGTGTAATACATGGCAAAAACTCCCGCAAACATAGTGGCTACCGATGCCAAAGTTATACTCAAGGTTGCCCCATCCTCATAAATACCGCTCACCAAAGCGGCCAATAACATGAAGCCTCCATTGCAAAGTAGCAACAGCCCCATCAAATGAAAGATGATTCTGGAATTCAAGCGCATGTTAAAGGAACATTCGTTCTATTTTTGGGATCTGTTCCGGATGGCAACAAACAACTACCCTATCTCCTGCCTTAATGGTAAAGCCACCCAAGGCAATGATTCCTTCGCCATCCCTAACGACTCCACCAATAGTAGCATCCTTTGGAAAGTTCAATTCCCGAATAGTCGATCCCGTTACTTTGGAGTCTCTTTTTACGATAAACTCCAAAATTTCCGCATTTAGGTTATTCAAACGCATTAAGGCAACTACCTCCCCTTTTCTTATGTGACGGAAAATATTATTGGCCGCCAAAAGCTTTTTGTTGATCAATGTATCAATACCAATAGAATGGGACAATTGAAAATAATCCATGTTCTCCACCAAAGCAATTGTCTTTTTAATATGTTTTGACTTGGCCACCAAACAGGACATGATGTTGGTTTCAGAATTTCCAGTTACCGCAATAAAGGCATCCATTGATTCTAAACTTTCTTCATCCAACAGCTCCACATTTCGGCCATCTCCGTTGATAACCAGTGCATTGGGAAGATCATCTGCCAAATCAAAGGCCTTCTCCTTATTTTTTTCTATCAATTTTACGTTAAACCGTTTAGAACACAGGTCACGGGCAGTTTTAAACCCAACCTTGCTACCACCAAGAATCATAACGTTTTTGATGTCCTCTTTCTTTTTACCAGTGAGCTTGTAAAGTTCATCTACACCTTCTTTGACGGTAATAAAATAGACTTGATCCCCTTCCTTGAAATAAGTATCACCACGTGGTATTACGGTATATTGCGTTCCCAATCTTTGAAGTGCAATGGGCATAAAATGTAACTACGGAAAAACATTGGCCGCTTCTTTTACCATTTTTCCAACAAACGGTGCAGATTTAGGTAGAGACACCCCGACCATAATTAGCTCACCTTCCTCAAATTCGTAGGTGTCGTTAAAAGCAGATTTATTGAGTAGTAATTGAATCTCCGTGGCGGCTAGTTCTTCGGGGGAAATAAGTTCATCAATGCCCAATTCGGAAATTTCAATAACTCCTTATTATCTACAAATTCCGTATTGGAAATTCGGCAATCGTTCTTTTACATCCCAATTGTTTAGCCAACATACACAACGTCAAATTGGTAGTTTCCGAAGAAGTAACCCCGATAACAAGATCAGAATCCTGAACCGAAGCATCCTTTAGAATAGAAATGGATGTGGCGTCTCCCCTTAGCACCCTTATATCCAAGTGGTTGTCAGCATACGCCAAACTTTCCTTATCGGTATCAATCAACGTAATATTCGGGATTCGTACGAGAGTAGTTTCGCCAAATGAAAGCCAACCTCACCAGCTCCAGCAATTATTATTTTCATTTAAAATCTTAAGCTAGCTTCACTGGAAACTACTAAATAATTCCAGATCCTGTCCCTAAGAGATCAGTAGCTACGTTTTACAAGTAAGTGTATTATGGGTACAAAATTACATAATTTTATGAGCTTTCAATTTATTTTCAAGCTTTTAAGAGGGATTTAATCGATTAATGAATTTGACAAAAATTCAAAGAACCTTCGTCTATATTGTATCTTCGCAAAAAAATTGAGAATGCCAAAAAAAGTCACTCCTTATAAAGACTCCAACTTGGGGAAAAAAGAGCAGGTTACCCAAATGTTCGACAATATTTCCAATGATTACGATGGGTTAAATCGAGTAATCTCCTTTGGTATTGACATTCAATGGAGGAAGAAGGTTGTCGCTATTTTAAAAGAAGAGTCTCCAAATTCTATATTGGACATTGCAACGGGCACTGGGGATCTAGCGATTGCCATGGTAAAAACGGGTGCGAAAAAAATTGTAGGATTGGACATTTCCCCGGGAATGTTAGCTGTGGGCGAAAAAAAAATCAAAGAAAAAAACTTGTCACCAGTTATTGACTTGGTGGTTGGCGATAGTGAAAACCTATCATTTGAAACAGGTACATTTGATGCCGTTACTGTTTCGTTTGGGGTACGAAATTTCGAAAATCTAGAAAAAGGCCTTAGTGAAATACTCCGTGTTCTAAGACCTGGAGGCACATTGATAATTCGGAAACTTCCGTACCCACAAAAACTCCCTATAAGCAGGGTTACAATTTCTACACTAAAAATATACTCCCACTCATCGGAAAATTATTTTCAAAGGACAATTCCGCATATGGCTACCTAAGTGAATCTGCCGCCGTATTTCCCCATGGAGAAAACTTCAACAATATTTTACGGGAAATCGGGTTTATAGATGTAACGAACAAGCCTCAAACTTTTGGTGTCGCTTCTATCTATGTCGCCAAAAAACAAGGGTAGTAAAAAGATTGACCTAATTACTAGATGAAGAAATGGATTTTCACATGTTTGGCAGTGTTTATATTGACCCCAACCTTATTTGGCCAATTCAATGAAAACCCTGTCCTGAACAAGGAGAATGAAGACAAGAAATTCCTAAACTGGGGCTATTTCTTAGGTTTGAATCAGTACGACTTTAAGTTTGAATACGAGAACGATTTGGGATTTGATGCCAACGGAAAGGACTTGACCAACGTACAAGTTGCTAAGTCATTAGGCTTTAATGTAGGGTTAATTGGAGAAATGAGAATCAACCAATTTCTTGATTTGAGATTGGAACCGGGACTTCATTATACCTCAAGGCTCTTGGGTTTTCCATCCCCATTATTAGAGGAAGATAGAGACATACTTAGGGAAGTAAAATCGACCTATATCAACTTCCCATTATTATTGAAGGTTAGCACAAAAAGATTGGGTAACTGGAAACCATTTTTAATAGGTGGTGGTTCTGCATCCTTAAATTTAGGAAGCAACGAAGCTAGCCTGGACGATAACCTTTCCCGAACATTTAGAATGACCAAATGGGTCTATAATTATGAATTGGGTTTTGGAATCGATTTCTATCCGGAGTACTTTAAATTTAGCCCTTCGATTAGAGGTGTTTTTGCACTGACAGATGAGCTTATAAGGGATAATGACCCAAATAGCCCATGGACGGGCAATATAGATTCCATGAAATCCGAGAGGGATATTTATCAATTTTACTTTTGAATAGTTTAAGAAAACCTAAACTCTCCTTTTTATTTCATTTAAAAAAATGGCAGTGGCTGTGGCCACGTTTAGACTTTCCGTCGATTTTCCTCCGAATTGGGGAATACTTATTTTATGAGCACAATGGTTTTGAATCCTTTCAGAGATACCATTTCCCTCATTTCCCAAAACCAAAATACCTTTTTCTCGGTAGCTCTATATAATGGATATTTTCACCATCCATAAAAGTGCCAAAAACTGGCAATCCGGTTGATTCCAAGAAATCTCCCAAATCCAAATAATGAATATCTACTCTTGCAATAGATCCCATGGTTGCCTGTAATACTTTTGGATTATAACAATCCACCGTTTCCTTGGAACAGATTAGGGTTTCAATACCGAACCAGTCGCATAATCTTATAATAGTACCTAAATTTCCTGGGTCCTGCACGCTATCAAGGGCAACCATCCAACCGGCCGAATTTACCATGGAAATTGAATTTTTGTAAAAGACACCAAGAATACCGTTTGGATTTTTAAGGCTACTTAGCTGTTTCAGTTCTTTTATGGTAATTCTGTCAACTTCGTACATTCCTGAACCTTCCAATTCCTGACCTGTGGAGAATAGTTTGTACACCTTAAATCCAGACTCCAATAATTCCTCCACTGCCTTTTTTCCCTCCATTACAAAGAGGCCGTATTCATTTCGGTATTTTTTTTGCTGTAGGTTTTTTATAAGTTTCAATTCACTTTTTACAACCATTCAAATGATGTATTTTTGGTTTCTATGAAGACCGTAGCATGCTATCAATACTACATAGCTAAAATAAGCTTAATCTTGCTACTGGCAATATGCTTCACATCCTGTAATTCGCTTAAAAAGGTTGAGGAAAACGAGTATTTGATTGTTAAGAATACCATTTTAGTTGATTCAATAAAAGTAAAAAGCGAGGATGTCAATAGCCTTATCTATCAAAAAACAAACACTTCTATTTTAGGTTACCCTTTACGACTTAATCTTTACAATTTGGCCAAAGAAAATCCTGATTCCTTGTACCAGGCATGGCTTAACAAAAAACCGAACAGAAAAAAAAGACTCACAAAACTTCTATCGGAAAAACAAGTGGAAAGATTAGGAGAGTCTTTTTTGGTGAAAGGTCTGAGTGTGTGGCTCAAAGATGTTGGAGAACCACCCGTTATATTGGATACCACCCAAACAAGAAAAAGTCCGGAAAGACTGAGTGCATTCTATAACAGCAAAGGATACTTTAACAACAGTACCACTTATGAAATCGACACCATTGATAGAGAGAGAAAAGCTGCGGTAGATTACAGAGTTAGCCTGGGCAAACCTTATTACATAGATTCCCTTTCCAACGATATTTCATCCAAGGCCATCGATTCACTTTATTTTTTACATTCCGATGAATCCCTTGTAAAAAAAGGAGATCAGTTCGACCTTAACAATTTTACATTGGAAAGGGAAAGGTTAACTACCATTTTTAGAAATAGTGGTATCAGAAATTTTCAGGAAAGTTCTATAACCTTTGACATTGAAAGGGATACCGTCAGAGCATCGGACGACCAAAAAATGAATATTAATTTAAATATTGGAGATCTGAGGAGGCGTGGGGAAAACCAAGTAACAACCTCGGAATATAAAGTCGAGAGAATTAATAGAATTAATGTTTACACGAATTTTTTATCAGCAACCAATAATGCCCCCCTTGACTCTATCCAATACAAAGACTTGAACATTTTTTACTCAGGAAAATTCAAAATTAAACCAAAGACCCTGGATGACGCCATCTTCTTTGAAAAGGATAGCATTTATAGGGATTTGGATAAAATTAGAAGTTCAAGACAGTTGAACAATCTTAATATATTTAAATACCCGAACATCATTTTTGAGGAGGATAGCATCCGAATTTGGTGAACACCAATATATATTTGGCGCCAAAACCTAAGTACTCGTTAGGAACCAATTTTGAGGTCAGCCGATCTAATCTGAGGCGGATCGGTGTAGGTATGGGAGCCTCATTATTGATACGTAACATTTTTAAGGGAGCAGAAAATTTAAGTATATCTGCCGATGGCACCTTTGGCCTACTAAGTACCGAAATTTTCCAGGATGATTTTTTCTCGGAGATAGGTGGTGATATTTCATTGGACTTTCCAAGAATTTGGTTTCCCTTTATCAATACATCCAACATTATACCCAATTATACGCTTCCAAAAACCGGAATAGCTATAGGTACCAGTTTTCAAAAAAATATAGGCCTGGATAAGCAAACCTTTAATACAATTTTGGGTTACAATTGGTCTCCTAACGATTTTAAAAAACATGCTATTGAACTATTGAATATTCAATTTGTTAGAAATGTCAATAGAAACCGATTTTTTAGCGTATACAGAAATACTTATGAACAACTAGATGCAATTGCTGATGACTATGATGGTTATGTAGACCCCAATGACCCTACTGATTCAACCCAATCTTTTCCGGAACTAGAGACACTTTTTGAAACCGTGGAGGGCTCCCGAACCCACGCTTATTGGTCCCTGACAACGACCCTGAAACCCCCGATGGAACCTCTGAATTTACACAGGCCATTCTTAATGGAACCATCTCACCTATTTTTACTGACGATTTGAGGCAAGTAACAAGGATAGAGGAGCGCAGACAAAGATTAACGGAAAATAACCTCATTTTCACAACCAATTATACTTTTAACAAAAACAACCGAAACGGTATTCTAGATAATAATTTTTACCAGTTCAGGTTTAAGATAGAAAGTGCGGGAAACCTGCTTTCGGGTCTTTCCAACCTTGTACCCTTTAATGAAAATGAAAATGGACAACTTCTTGTTTTTAACGTACCGTTTTCCCAATACATTAAAACAGAATTCGATTATGTAAAATATTGGGACCTCTCACGTTCCAACGTCCTTGCGGCAAGAAGCTTTTTTGGAATAGCCATCCCTTATGGAAACTCAAATAATATTCCATTTGTTCGGAGTTATTTTGCGGGAGGATCAAACGATAATAGGGCCTGGTTCCCATATTCCTTGGGATCAGGAAGAACCTCCGCCTTGAACGATTTTAATGAAGCGAATTTAAAATTGGCATTAAATCTAGAATATCGCTTTCCAGTATTTGGAGATTTAAATGGGGCTATTTTTGCGGATGCCGGTAATATTTGGAATGTTTTTGACGATGTAGAAAACAAGGATGCTACCTTTAATGGATTTGACTCTCTTAAAGATATCGCCTTAGGTTCTCGGCTTCGGTCTCAGATATGATTTTACCTACTTTTTATTTCGATTAGATCTCGGTTTCAAAACATATAATCCTGCCGAAATCCCTTCCAAAAGATGGTTTAGAGACTACAATTTTGCAAATTCAGTGTTGCAAATTGGCATAAACTATCCCTTCTAAGTACAATTGTTTTATTACTTTTGTTGCACAATTTTAGAAACTAATAGACCAACAAAGATTATGGCTCATAATATCAAACCAGGAGTAGCTACCGGAGATCAGGTACAAGAAATTTTTAAGTACGCAAAAGAAAAAGGTTTTGCATTACCAGCGGTAAATGTGATAGGTTCAAACACCATAAACGGTGTACTTGAGACCGCTGCTAGCTTGAAGGCCCCTGTCATCATTCAATTTTCGAACGGTGGTGCACAGTTTAACGCAGGAAAAGGGCTTTCCAATGAAGGACAGAATGCCGCAATACAAGGAGCTATTGCAGGTGCAAAACACGTTCACCAATTGGCCGAGGCCTATGGAGCAAGTGTAATTCTTCACACGGATCATTGTGCCAAAAAATTACTCCCTTGGATAGATGGTTTACTGGATGCCAGTGAAAAGCACTATGCCGAGACAGGCAAATCGCTTTTCAGCTCTCATATGATTGATTTGTCCGAAGAGCCTTTGGAAGAAAATATAGAGATCTGCAAAGGATATCTAGAGCGTATGAGCAAAATGGAGATGACTTTGGAAATTGAATTGGGAATTACTGGAGGTGAGGAAGATGGAGTGGACAACTCGGATGTAGACGATTCCAAATTATACACCCAGCCGGAAGAAGTTGCCTATGCTTATGAAGAACTTTCCAAGGTAAGTCACAGATTTACCATTGCCGCAGCTTTCGGTAACGTGCACGGAGTATACAAACCTGGCAACGTAAAGCTTACACCAAAAATCCTTAAAAATTCACAAGAATTTATTTCCGAAAAATATGGAGTAGGACACAATCATATCGATTTTGTATTCCATGGTGGATCGGGATCTTCCGTTGAGGAAATTAGGGAAGGTATTAGCTATGGCGTTATAAAAATGAATATTGACACCGATTTACAATATGCGTTCTTGGCCGGAGTGAGGGATTATGTTCAGGACAATAAGGATTATTTACAATCCCAGATCGGGAATCCTAAAGGATCAGATGAACCTAACAAAAAGTTTTACGACCCAAGAGTTTGGTTAAGACATGGTGAAACATCATTTGTTGAGCGCTTAAAGAAAGCTTTTGAGGACTTAAACAATGTAAATACGCTTTAATTTCAAGGGACAATTTTAAATGGAAGACATGACGGCTTGGTTTAAAAGAAAGGAAAAAGGAATTCAGACAACTACCGAACAAAAAAAGGATACTCCTAAAGGACTTTGGTACAAATCCCCAACAGGTAAAATAGTTGAGTCTGAAGACTTGGCCAAAAACTTTTATGTGAGCCCGGAAGATGATTATCATGTTCGTATTGGTAGTAAGGAGTATTTTCAAATACTTTTTGATGACAATAAGTTTACGGAATTGGATGCCAAACTTTCTTCTAAGGATCCTTTAAAGTTTGAGGACACCAAAAAATATGTGGATCGTCTAAAGGCCGCCCGTGAAAAAAACCGGTCTTACAGATGCCGTCCGTACCGGCTTTGGCAAGTCTATGGGGAAGGATATTGTAATATGTTGTATGGATTTTGCCTTTATTGGCGGATCCATGGGAAGTGTCGTAGGTGAAAAGATTGCAAGGGGAATCGATTATGCCATCAAGAAAAAGGTCCCATTTGTGATGATTTCCAAATCTGGTGGAGCGAGAATGATGGAGGCTGCTTTGTCCTTGATGCAATTGGCCAAAACTTCTGCGAAACTTGCCCAGTTGGCAGATGCAGGTCTACCCTACATTTCACTATGTACAGATCCTACTACTGGTGGGACTACCGCATCATATGCGATGTTGGGCGACATCAATATATCCGAGCCTGGAGCTTTGATTGGTTTCGCAGGACCTAGAGTAGTAAAAGATACTACCGGCAAGGAATTGCCGGAAGGGTTTCAATCTGCAGAATTTGTACTAGAGCATGGATTTTTGGATTTTATTTCGCACCGAAAGGACTTGAAAAAGAATATCAATCTGTATATTGACCTTATCCAAAATCAGCCCATTAGAAAAGTAAAGGCCTAAGGTTAATAGAAAAAAAGGGCAGCGGATATCAAAAAAAGATATATCTTTGCGCCCTGATTGAAAATCAATCGGATACATAAAAATCATTTAAAACAATATTGGAATGTATTTAACCAAAGAAATAAAGGCCGACATCTTTAAAAAGCATGGCGGAAAGGCAGAGAACACTGGTTCTACCGAGGGACAAATCGCTTTGTTCACGCACCGAATCAATCATTTGACCGGTCACTTAAAACAAAACCACAAAGATTATAACACAGAAAGATCTTTGGTAAAGTTGGTAGGTAAGCGTAGAAGCTTATTGGATTATCTTAAAAAGAAAGATATCGTTAAGTATAGAGAGCTTATTAAAGAGCTTGGTATTAGAAAATAAATTAAAAGGGGATGGTTGACCATCCCCTTTTTTTAAAATATGCTCCAAGTCTAAGGAGTAAAAATAGACAAACACAAAAAGCTACACATAGTTTTTCATTGATCCATACAACAACACAACAACACCGACCGAAAAACGTCGGTTAGACCATTGTTTAACAAACCTGAAAGTAAATCAGGATTTAATCAAATTTTATGATTCCAAAAGTATTTAGAGAGGTCATAGACCTTGGTGACGGTAGGGAAATTTCTATCGAAACCGGAAAATTGGCAAAGCAGGCACATGGCTCTGTTGTTGTTCAATCCGGAAAATGTATGTTATTATGTACAGTTGTTTCCAATTACAAAGCTTCTGATGTGGATTTTCTACCGTTGACAGTAGATTATCGAGAAAAATTCGCTGCTGCAGGACGGTATCCTGGAGGATTTTTCAAAAGGGAAGCGCGTCCAAGTGATGGTGAAGTATTAACCATGCGTTTGGTTGACCGTGTATTACGCCCTTTATTCCCAAAAGACTATCACTCTGAAACACAAGTGATGATTCAGTTAATGTCTCATGACGAAGATGTAATGCCGGATGCTATGGCAGGTTTGGCTGCATCTGCCGCTATTCAATTATCGGATTTTCCTTTTGAATGCCCTATTTCAGAAGTACGTGTAGGTAGAGTAAACGGCGAGTTCATCATTAACCCTACCTTGGCCCAGTTACAAGAATCCGATATCGATATGATTATTGGCGCATCGGCTGATTCCGTAATGATGGTGGAAGGTGAAATGGATGAAATTTCTGAAGAGGAAATGACAGAGGCCATTAAGTTCGCGCATGAGGCCATCAAGGTTCAATGTGATGCCCAAGTTCGTTTGGCCGAAGCTTTCGGCAAAAAAGAAACCCGTGAGTATGAGCCTGAGGCAGAAGATGAGGATTTAGCCAAGAAGGTTCATGACCTTACCTATAATAAGGTATATGAAATTGCTAAAGCAGGTTCCGCTAAGCATGAGAGAAGTGCTGCTTTTGAAGCCATTAAGGAAGAAGTGATTGCTTCTTTCTCCGAAGAGGAGCAAGAAGAATTTGGAGGTTTGATTTCCAAATATTTCTACAAAGCAGAAAAAGCTGCCGTTCGTGACCTTACCTTAAACGATGGATTACGTTTGGATGGTCGTAAAACCAATGAAATTCGTCCTATTTGGTGCGAAGTGGATTACCTACCATCTACCCACGGTTCTGCAATATTTACCAGGGGTGAAACGCAAGCTTTGGCTACTGTAACCTTGGGTACTTCAAGAGACAGCAACCAAATTGATATGCCTTCTTATGAAGGTGAGGAACGTTTTTACCTACATTATAACTTCCCTCCATTCTCAACCGGAGAGGCCGGACCAATTCGTGGTACTTCAAGAAGGGAAGTTGGGCACGGTAACTTGGCTCAAAGAGCATTGAAAAGAATGGTACCTGAGGATTGTCCATATACAGTACGTGTTGTATCCGAAGTATTGGAATCCAATGGTTCTTCATCCATGGCAACCGTTTGTTCAGGAACAATGGCCCTTATGGATGCCGGTGTACAGTTGAAAAAACCGGTTTCAGGTATCGCCATGGGATTGATTACCGATACCGAGTCCGGTAAATATGCCGTTCTTTCGGATATCCTTGGAGATGAAGATCATTTGGGCGATATGGACTTTAAGGTGACTGGTACGGCTGACGGTATTACAGCTTGCCAAATGGATATCAAAGTAAAGGGTCTATCCTACGAAATTTTAGTAAAAGCCTTGAAACAAGCTCGTGACGGACGTTTACACATCTTGGAAAAGTTGACAGATACCATTGCGACTCCCAATTCTGATGTTAAACCGCATGCTCCAAAAATGGTTACCCGTATTATTCCTAATGAATATATTGGCGCCCTGATTGGACCTGGAGGTAAGGTTATCCAAGAACTTCAAAAAGAAACCAAAACCACGATTGTTATAAATGAAGATCCTGTAACCGAAGAAGGAATTGTGGAAATATTAGGTACTGACCAAGCAGGTATTGATGCGGTTTTGGCCAAAATTGATTCGTTGATGTTCAAGCCTGAGGTTGGTAGCGTTTATGAAGTAAAAGTTATCAAAATGCTTGATTTTGGTGCTGTAGTGGAATATACCGAAGCACCTGGCAACGAAGTATTGTTACATGTTTCCGAATTGGCCTGGGAACGCACTGAGAATGTTTCCGATGTCGTGAACATGGGAGATGTTTTTGACGTAAAATATTTCGGTATTGATTCAAGGACGAAAAAGGAAAAAGTATCCGAGAAAGGCACTTTTACCCAAACCGGAAGGATTTAAGGAAAGACCACCTCGCGATAACAATCGCCGGGACGATCGTCGTGGAAACGATAGAAACCGTGATCGAGATAGAAAACCGAGAAGGGATTAAATTTAATCCTGGAAATACAAAGCCTCAACCAATGGTTGGGGCTTTTTTATTCACTTGAACGATTAAATGAACTTTTTTATACCCAATTGTAACATTCCAAGAAAATTTACGTATAAGTATATGCAGTCTATGCAAATTGAACTTAATTTTTATTCATGAGACAGCTTAAGATTACAAAACAGGTCACCAATAGGGAGACCGCATCCTTGGACAAGTATTTGCAAGAAATTGGAAAAGTTGACTTGATTACCGCTGATGAAGAAGTAGAGTTGGCACAACGCATCAAGGCAGGCGACCAGATCGCTCTTGAAAAACTAACAAAGGCCAACCTTAGATTCGTGGTGTCGGTTGCTAAGCAGTACCAAAACCAAGGCCTTACTTTACCGGATTTGATCAACGAGGGCAACCTTGGCCTAATCAAAGCTGCACAGCGTTTTGACGAAACGCGGGGATTTAAATTCATCTCCTACGCCGTATGGTGGATCCGTCAATCTATATTACAAGCATTGGCAGAACAGTCCCGTATCGTTCGTTTGCCTTTGAACAAAATTGGATCTATTAATAAGATCAACAAAACTTTCGCCTTCTTGGAGCAGGCACACGAACGTGTTCCTTCTGCTGAAGAAATTGCCAAAGAATTGGACATGACCGTAGAGGACGTTAAACAATCCTTGAAAAACTCCCGGTCGTCACGTATCCATGGATGCTCCTTTAATCGATGGTGAGGATTCCAACCTTTACGATGTTTTACGTAGTGGGGAGTCCCCAAATCCGGACAAGGAATTGTTGCATGAGTCTTTACGTACGGAAATTGAGCGTGCCCTTGAAACATTGACCCCTAGGGAAGCCGATGTTATTAGGCTATATTTTGGCCTTGCAGGTCAACATTCTATGACCTTGGAAGAGATAGGTGAGACTTTTGACCTTACAAGGGAAAGAGTACGACAAATTAAAGAAAAGGCGATTCGTAGGTTAAAACACACATCTAGAAGTAAGATATTAAAGACTTACCTAGGATAATAGTAAAAATTACACGTTAAAGATTCCCTAAATTGGAAATTTGGCATATAAGTTGTAATTTTATAGGTAACAACAGTTTATCATGACTGTTCGTTTTTTGATTGATGAATAAACTCCGGCTGATTACCGGAGTTTTTTCATTTTAGGACATTTTCTAAAATATTTTAAATCAATCAATTACCAATTCAAAAATATTAAACGCTACATCTAACATCATATTTTCCCTATCTTGATAGGAATTTTTCCTCCCAATGAAATTATTTATCATTTCCGCTATTTTCATGATATTGACAAAATCCTGCCAAAAAGATTTCGAAGTAAAAGATTATGACTCCTACCCTTTTGCCGAAAATACTGATCTGTGGCCAAATTATGATAAAGACGCTACAATTCTCAAAATATGGGCACCTACCGCCCAAGAAGTAATAATTCGTCTTTTTAATAAAGGAAATGAATCCGGACCTTTTACTACCCACCAAATGAATCTCGCCAGTAACGGTGTTTGGACCAAAAAAATAGAAGGAGATTTAGAGGGAACGTATTACACCTTTCAGGTAAAGGTACAGAACAATTGGCTGGATGAAACCCCAGGTATGTATGCCCAGGCGGTTGGGGTAAATGGAGATAGGGCTATGGTATTGAACTTGGAAACTACAAATCCGTAAGGATGGGGAAAAGACAGTAGTCCTACCATAGAAACTCCAAATAAGGCTGTTATCTACGAACTGCATGTTAGGGACATGACCATTCATCCAAAATCGGGCGCCAAAAACAAAGGAAAATTTATTGGTTTAGTGGAACCAAATTCCATAGGACCTGGCGACGTTAAAACTGGAATCGATCATCTTAAGGAACTTGGTATTACACATGTTCATTTACTACCCTCCTTTGACCACTATTCCATTGATGAAACCAATTTAAATACACCACAGTATAATTGGGGATACGACCCCAAAAATTATAATGTACCTGAAGGTTCCTACGCTACTGACCCATATGACGCAACAGTTAAGATCAAAGAGTTTAAGCAAATGGTGAAAGCCTTTCATGACCAAGGTATTGGAGTAATTCGGATGTTGTTTATAACCATACTGGAAAAACGGGGGAATCACTATTTAATCAAGAGGTTCCAGGGTATTATTACCGTCACAACGAAGATGGTAGTTATTCAGATGCGGCCGCGTGCGGCAACGAAACGGCATCCGAAAGACCCATGATGAAAAAATTTATGCTTGAATCCCTGGTATATTGGACAAAAGAATACCATATCGATGGTTTTAGATTCGATTTAATGGGTATTCACGATATTGAAACAATGAACAAAATTTCTTCGTCTATTAAAAAAATTAACCCCAATGCACTTCTGTATGGTGAGGGGTGGACAGCCAACGACTCTCCACTTCCCGAAGAAAAAAGAGCCCTTAAAAAACATATGAGACAACTGCCCAAGATTGCCGCATTTAGTGATGATATAAGGGACGGTCTAAAGGGTTCCGTGTTTGAAGATGAGGATACTGGTTTTGTAAATGGTGCCAAGAAAATGGAAGAATCTATCAAATTTGGCGTGGTTGGAGGAATTCAACATCCCCAAGTCGAATATAACAGAGTCAATTATTCGAAAAAACCTTGGACCATTGAGCCTTGGCAATCAATATCCTATACATCCTGCCATGATAACCATACGTTGTATGACAAACTAAAAATCTCCAGTCCATCCGCCAGCCGAGAAGAATTAATATCCATGCACAAACTGGCCAATGCCATTGTTTTAACTTCACAGGGCACTCCATTCTTGCACTCGGGAGTAGAATTTTTAAGGACCAAACAAGGAGAACACAATTCCTATAACCTACCGAGATAGCATCAATCAAATAGACTGGAACTTAAAGAATGACAATGAAGGAGTTTACCAATACTACAAAAACTTGATTTCGCTCCGTAAAAGACATCCTGCTTTTTCAATGTCAAACGCTGAGAACGTCACCAAGAACTTAAATTTTCAAATAGTAGAGGACGGGCTGATTTCCTTTACTTTAGAAAATAACGCCAATAACGATTCATGGGAGGAAATTCTAATCATCTATAATGCTAAAAAAGAATCTTATAGGTATCCGCTGCCTGATACCCATAAACTGGCCGTCTTCAAGGATGATTTTGATTTTGACGGATCAAAAATAATTAAGGATTATATTGATGTTCCACCAATATCAATGCTCATCGCCTTTAAAAGTTAAAAATTCATGACACAGAAAAACAATCCGCTACATGGGGTAAAATTGGTCGATATTATGGGACATCTTACGCAGCTTTACACATGGGAGGAATTGTCTAAAGAAATCAACATCAACTGCTTTAAGAACAATCCCTCAATCAAATCTTGTCTCACCTTCCTCAGGAAAACTCCTTGGGCCGAAAAAAGTAGAATGTTTATACCTGAAAACTCTAAAATAGTTTAGTGATGAACATTGTGCTAATTGAACCGGAAATACCTAATAATACTGGAAATATTGGTAGACTGGCTTTGGCTACCGGATGTACCCTTCATCTTGTAAAACCTTTCGGTTTTGAGATTACGGATAAAAGATTAAAAAGGGCTGGATTGGATTACTGGGAGCATCTTGAAAAGATTTATTATGAGGATACCGACTCCTTTTTCGAGATAAATGCAGATAAAAAAATGCTATTCTTCTCTTCGCATGGTTCACAATACTATTATAATGCCTCTTTTGACCATAATTCCTTTCTTGTTTTTGGAAAAGAATCGTCAGGACTATCCAATGAAATTTTAAAAAAATTCGAGAATCATATCTATAAAATACCACTTTACAGCAATCATATTAGGAGCCTAAATTTGGCAAATGCTGTGGCCATCACCGTGTATGAAGGTTTAAGACAAATACGAAACGGATAAATAAGTCCTTATCATTGTCTTGTTAAGTTTTGTATCTTTTAGCTATCTAAAAGACCAACTTTTTATCCATGAACAAATTCTTACTTCAGTTTATCGCAATTGTAGCTATGGTTGCGATTACAGGTGCATGTAATAGCGAATCCGGTAGTAATGCAGGCGAGCAGGACTCTGAAATTAAATTCAACATTCCCGAAGGTTTTTACTTGGAGGAAATTTATCATCCAAGTGCCTACGAGCAAGGCTCATGGGTTGCCCTAGCACAAGGACCTGAAGGTGTTGTATATTCATGTGATCAATACGGAAAAATATATTCATTTACCCCTCCCAAAACTGGAGAAGAACTTTCTAAAAAAGATGTAACACCCTTGGATATAGAAATTGGGCAAGCACATGGGTTGCTTTGGGCATTCAATAGCTTGTATGTTTCCGTTAATAAAAGATGGGATGAAGACTCCAGTTTCGGAAGTGGGATTTATAGAATTGAAGATACCGATGGAGACGGCGTATTGGATCAAAGCAACATGCTTCTAAAATTACAAGGAGATGGGGAGCATGGGCCACATAGCATGGTATTATCGCCAGATGGAATGGAAATTTATTTTATTGCCGGAAACCACACCTTGGTTCCGGATATTTTGAAGAACAATAGTAGGTTGCCCAATAACTGGAACGAGGATAACCTAATTACCCCTTATTTAGATGCTCGTGGACATGCCAATGATATAAAGGCACCTGGAGGATGGGTCGCAAAATTTAATCCGGAAGGAACAGAATGGGAGTTGATATCTGCCGGGTATAGAAATCCATTTGATATAGCTTTTAACAAAGATGGGGAATTGTTCACCTATGACTCTGACATGGAATGGGATATTGGAATGCCTTGGTATAGGCCTACTCGTATTTGTCACGTTGTCCCGGGAAGTGAATACGGATGGCGTACTGGCTCAGGTAAATGGCCGGCGTACTATCCGGATAATCTGCCGGCCGTACACAACTTGGAGCAAGGTTCACCAACTGCTGTCCTTTCCGCTGCCACTCTAAATTTCCCGGCCAAATATAAAAATGGTCTTTTGGTAATGGACTGGAGTTTTGGAACGGTGTATTTTATTGATTTAATTCCTAAAGGAAGTAGTTATGAAGCCAAAAGGGAACAGTTTTTCTCTGGAACACCTCTACCTCTCACTGACATGATTTCTGGTTCAGACGGTAATTTATATTTTGCTACTGGAGGTCGAAATCCGGATTCCCATTTATACCGACTAACATATACTGGTGATGTTGGGGCAGATGCAGATATTGCTGATAATGACAAAAACAAGCAGTTACGGGAACTGCGCCATTCCTTGGAATCCTTTCAAAAAAATACTACAGAGGAAGGACTTTCACTTGCTTGGGATAATTTATATCATGAAGATCGTTTTATTCGATATGCTTCACGCATGGTCTTAGAGCATGCTTCATTTGAAGATTGGAGAGATCGTTATCTTACTGAAACCGACCCTTTAAAGCTTATCAATGCCAGTGTTGCCATAGCCAGGACGGATAACACTCAAAATCAACAATTTATTCACCAAAAGTTGAACTCCATTAACCTTGATAAACTGAACAACGAGGATCAGCTGGCCTACCTTCGGGCCTACTCGCTTTCCTTCATTCGAATGGGTAAACCTATGCCTGCTACAAGTGAGAAGATAGCGAATAAACTAAATCAATATTTTCCAAACACCAATAACAGTGTAAACAAGGAGCTAGGCCAGTTGCTTTTATTTTTAGAAGCCGATGGGATTACCGAAGGATTGGTCAATCAGTTAATTAAACATACGGAAGAAAAAACGGTTTCTGAAGGTGTTGAACTCTTGGATGAGGAGACAACACTTAGAAGTGAACAATATGGGGAAGTCATTAGGGAAGTAATTGCAAAAATGCCACCAAGTGAAGCCATATACTATGGCATGCTCTTAAGTAATGCCGAAAAAGGTTGGACTAAAGAACTAAGGGAAAAATATTTTTCCTGGTTTTATGATGTTTTGGGCTCTAAAGGCGGAATGAGCTTCAAGGCATACATGGAAAATGTGAGGCAAAGGGCCATGTCCCATGTCCCTGAGTCAGAAAAAGAATATTTTAAGGAAATATCAGGAGAATACTCCCCTTCGGATGCGGTGGCCGATTTACCGCAACCTGAGGGACCTGGTGGAATCTATACGGCTGGGGATTTACAGGATATCATATACAATGAAGAAGTAAAAGGAGGTTCTTACGAGGATGGAAAAAGGGCTTTTGAAGCTGCAATGTGTATTCTTTGCCATAGAATGCGTGGTGAAGGCGGAGCGGCAGGATCTGATCTTACCCAAGCTCATACTAAATTTGGCACTGGTGACTTAATTCTTTCCATTGCAAGTCCAAATGATGAAATATCGGACCAGTATGCCCACACCTTATTTGTGCTTAAGGATGGAAAAAATCTAGCAGGAAGAGTAAAATCTGAAAATGAGGATGAAATTGTCTTAATGCCCAATCCATTTAACGAGACCTATACGGTTAATATAAGAAAAGAAGATGTAGAGGAAAGGGGAATATCACCAATTTCCCCAATGCCCGGAGGTTTACTGAACCGACTAAACGAACAGGAGATAAAAGATCTCTTTAAATATTTACAATCGGGAGGGGATGAAAACCATGAATCCTATAAATGATGTTCCCGAGACGGTATTTTAATGTTGGTTTTAAAAGAAAGTGTTAGGAAATAGGTCATGATTTTAGCAAACTCAAAAAAGTTTGGGTTGAACATGCTTTTATAGTCAGCTTTTAGAAACACCATTTTTAGTTTGTCTATTTTTAGACAACGAGATATAGCTATTCAATTATAATCAAACCATTACTTAGATGAATCCGAAGTACGCTTTCCCCCTGTTTACCATTTTATTTTTCTGTTTAACACCGAACTTTTCCCAAGATGGAAATACTCCAATAGATACATCATTCTATAAAAAATTGGAATGGCGCAATATTGATCCTGCACGAGGAGGTAGGTCACTGGGTTCTGCAGGAAGCCCTAGCAGGCCCCATGAATACTACTTTGGGGCTACAGGGGGTGGGTTATGGAAAACCACCGATGGAGGTACTGAATGGAAACCCGTTACGGATGGCCAAATTACTAGTTCTTCCGTAGGTGCAGTTGCCGTTGCTGAAACCAATCCAGACATTGTCTATATTGGAATGGGCGAAGTACAACTTAGGGGAAGTATCACCCAAGGAGATGGTGTTTATAAATCTACAGACGCCGGTGAAACCTGGAAGCACCTAGGTTTGAAAGAAACCCAAGCTATATCGCGAATCCGAATCCATCCAACCAACCCTGATATTGTGTATGTAGCTGCTTTAGGTCATCCTTACGGAGATAACGAGGAACGTGGCGTTTTTAAAAGCGCCAATGGTGGAGCCACTTGGGAAAAAGTACTTTATGTAAGTCCGAAGGCAGGCGCGGTGGATTTAATCATCGATAGAAACAACCCTAATGTTCTGTACGCCAGTACTTGGCAGGTACAAAGAAAAGCTTGGAAAATGTGGGGAGGTGGACCTGATTGTAAGTTGTGGAAGTCCACCAATGCAGGTGAAACTTGGACGGACCTTTCTAAGAATCCAGGGATGCCAAAAGGTCCTTTAGGAAAGATAGGAGTTACGGTTTCCCCAGCAGATTCCAATAGGGTATGGGCCATCGTAGAAGCCAATGAAGGAGGAGTTTTTAGGTCGGATGATGGAGGTGAAACTTGGGAACTGACCAATAACGAGCGAAAGCTACGTCAACGGGCATTCTATTATTCCGGAATTTACGCTGATCCCGTTGATAAGGAAACGGTGTACGGCCTTAATGTCGATTTTTGGAAATCTAACGATGGCGGTAAAACGTTCGATACAGAAATAAAAGTACCGCATGGTGATAACCATGATCTGTGGATTGACCCAAATGACCCAAACAGAATGATTTCTTCCAATGATGGAGGAGGTATCGTTAGTATTAACGGTGGTAAAACCTGGACAGAAGAAGACTATGTAACTACTCAATTGTATCACGTCATGGCCACCAGCGATGTGCCCTATCATGTGGCGGGTGCCCAACAGGACAATAGTACCGTAGCTGTCCCCAGTGATGGATGGGACCATATGCAGGCCAGGGGACCTAACCATGGGTGGTATTATGCCGTAGGAGGTGGAGAGAGTGGCTGGATAACACAACATCCGGAAAATCCGGATATTTTTTATGCTGGTAGCCAAGGTGCCCTTCTTACCGAGATATGATAGAAGCAATGGACAATCTCGAGATATTCAGGTATACCCAAGATTTTTTTCAGGGGAACCGGCAAGTGCACTTCCGGAACGTTGGCAATGGACCTTTCCGATCATGTTCGCACCAAAGGATTCAAATGTTATGTATACCTGTTCCCAGCATGTCCGGAAAACCACAGATGACGGACAGTCTTGGGAAAAAATTAGTCCGGATCTTACGTATGCCGATCCTTCCACCTTAGGAAAAACTGGCGGTGTAATTACTATGGATATGAATGGACCTGAAATTTATGCGACCGTCTTCGCCCTTGCTCCATCGAACCATGATATCAATACCATTTGGGCAGGTTCAGATGATGGTAAAATACATATTACACGGGATGGTGGTAAAAGCTGGGAAGATATTACCCCACAAGATTTACCAAAATTTTCGAGGGTCAGTATTATAGATGAATCGATTCATAACCCCGGAACTTTATATGTTGCGGCGAACCGATATCAGGTAGATGACAGACAACCTTACGTTTTTAAAACTCATGATTACGGAAAGACTTGGACCAAAATCATCAACGGAATTTCCGAAGGGCATTTTGCTAGGGCCGTAAGGGAAGACCCTGTAAGGGAAGGTCTATTATTCCTTGCTACGGAACACGGTGTCTATTTCTCAATGAATGATGGTGAATTATGGCAAAGTCTACAATTAAAACTACCCGATACCCCGGTTAGGGATTTGGTAATTAAGGATAATGATGTAGTATTAGGTACTCATGGCCGTGGTTTTTGGATTCTCGATGATATTCAACCCTTACGCCAGTACACACCTGAAATGAAAAATCAAGATGCGGTACTTTTTAAACCGCAAAATGTCATTAGGGGTATAAACCAGGCAGCAGTTCAATATTATTTAAAAAGTCAATTGGATACCATAACATTCGAGATTTATGATGTTAATGACCAATTGATTGATCGCTTTACCGGCAGCAAAACGGAATATAAAGAAGACCCCAATATACCCAGTTGGCAAAGAGGCGGTTCATCCAAGCCTACAACGGCCCAAGGTCTAAATACCTTCACGTGGGATTTACGTTATCCGGGTGCTACCACCTTCGACGGAATGATAATTTGGAGCGCACGGCCAGCAAGAGGACCCAAAGCCCCTTTGGGCACCTATAAGGTTAAAATGAAAACAGGTGATTATGAAGAAACCTATGTTTTTAATATTGAAATGCACCCAAATTTAAAAGGTATCACCAAGGAAGATTTGGAAGAACAATTTGAATTGGCCAACAAAATAATGAACAAAACCAGTGATGCCAACAAAGCGGTCATCAAAATACGGAAGATGAAATCCTATTTAGAGGAAAACAAGGCAAAATTTACAACCAAGGAATATGGCAAAACAATTGTACCGTTTATGGAGAAATTATCAGGTATTGAAGAAGAGCTGTACCAAGTGAAAAATCAATCCGGTCAGGATCCATTAAATTTTCCGATAAAGCTGAACAATAGATTGGCTTCCTTACGGAGAAGTGTGGAGTCCGGAGAGGCCAAACCTACGGATGGTGCTTACAAGGTGTTTGAGGAGCTTTCGGCCGAATTAAAGGTACATTTGGACAATTTGGACAAAATACTATCGGACAATAAACCTAAGGTCGATAAACTTTTAGTGGAAAAAGGGTTGTCTCCATTAGAATAATGATTTGGAAAGCCACATAAAAATTTAGTCGCTTCGGAAAACAAATGCCTATTTTTGTTCGGAATAAATGGATATCTGAAAAATGACCAAGACTAAGATAGCACCTTCGCTCCTAGCGGCCGACTTTGGAAATTTACAACGTGATGTAGAAATGGTGGAATCCAGTGTAGCTGATTGGCACCATATTGACGTCATGGATGGAGTTTTTGTTCCCAACATTTCGTATGGTATGCCCGTGATAAAGGCCATTAAGAAACATGCTACGAAACCGCTGGATGTACATTTGATGATAATTGACCCCGATAGATATATTGAAACGTTTGCAGAACTTGGAGCCTCAATCCTTACGGTTCATTATGAAGCATGTACCCATTTACATCGTACCATACAGGCCATTAAGTCAAAAGGTATGAAAGCCGGTGTTTCCCTAAATCCGCACACCAACATCAATCTACTGGAGGATATTATCAATGATATTGATTTAGTGTTGATTATGAGTGTGAACCCTGGGTTTGGGGGACAGTCTTTTATTGAAAACACCTACGGTAAAATCAAGGCCCTAAAGGAACTTATAGATAGAAAAAATGCTTCCGTACTTATAGAAATTGATGGAGGTGTTTCCACGGAAAACGCCAAAAAATTGACGGATGCAGGTGCCGATGTTTTGGTAGCCGGAAGCTTTGTTTTTAAAAGTAAAAATCCCAAACAAACCATTTTAGACCTCAAATTGGTAGCCGGAGGGAATTAAAACAAAAGGTGGTCAACGCTTTATTAGCGATTTTGACCACCCTTTGCTAACCAAAAACTAATATTGTTCCAATAGATATTTTATCAAATCTGTAGTCGTTACAATTCCTACTAACTTTTCTTCATCTACAACCGGGAGTGCATGGAACTCATTATGAGCTAAAATTTCAGCAACTTCTTTGATGGTAGTATCAGAGGAAATACTTTTAAGGTTTTTGGCCATGACTTGAGAAATCGTGAACATGTTGTATACAATGGTTTCCACATCGGAATCCTCTTCGTATGCCCCATCGGCAAAGCTGATACGTAGCAAGTCCGTCAGGCTTAACATCCCTTTGATCCTTTCACCCTCTACCACAGGTATATGCCGAATATTATTTTCTTTGAAAAGGCGTTCTGCGGTTTCCAGTTCATCATTGCTATTTAATGTGATGATTTTCTTTGTCATAATGGTTGAAACGGGTACTCTGTGTCTTAGACTCATAATTTTGATTTTTAATGATACTTAAAGTTCGGTCACTAGTTCTTCAAAAAGCATGATAAAAATCATGTATAGAATCTTTACATTATTTTCGAAGCCGAAGCTCTCTACGATTCTTGTTTAAAATGGCTAATTTTGAGGCTTTACAAAACTTAGACCTTTTATATATAAATGAAAATGGAATTGTTTGATATTGTCATTATAGGAGGCGGGCCAATAGGCATTGCATGTGGTCTAGAGGCACAAAAAAAAGAGCTGTCATATGTTATACTGGAAAAAGGGCCTATAGTTAATTCTCTATTCAACTATCCTACCAACATGCAGTTTTTTTCATCATCTGAAAGACTAGAGATAGATGAAATTCCATTTATCAGTAAAGAGGCAAAACCGAAGAGAGACGAAGCACTTGAATATTACCGAAGAATTGTAACTACCAACAAACTCAACATACATCTTTTTGAAAAAGTTGAGGATGTTAAAAAGTTGAATGACATTTTTCAGGTAAACACAAGCAAGGGGCATTACCAAGCTAAAAACATCATCGTTGCCACTGGATTTTATGATATTCCCAACTTATTGAATGTACCGGGAGAGGAATTGCCAAAAGTATCCCATTACTACGATAATCCCCACTTTTATGCCGGTCAGAAGGTAGCAGTTGTTGGGGCAAGCAATAGTGCTATAGACGCAGCATTGGAATGTTGGAGAAAGGGGGCAGAAGTTACGCTAATTATTAGGGGGGCTGAAGTGGGTCAAAGGGTTAAATACTGGGTACGGCCGAGATATCATCAACAGGATTGAGGAAGGTAGTATTACGGCTTACTACAATAGCACCGTAAAGGCCATTCATAAGGACTCCTTGGAAATCATCAATGAAAATGGAAAATCCAAAACAATCCCCAACGATTTTGTATTGGCACTTACGGGTTATAAACCAAACTTCGAATTTCTAAAAATGTTGGGAATTCATATTTCTGACGATGAAAAGAGACTACCGGAATACAATCCCGAGACTATGGAAACAAATATTTCGAATCTATATTTGGCCGGTGTAATATGTGGTGGAATGGAAACCCATAAGTGGTTTATTGAAAATTCTAGAATACATGCGAAGATGATTATAGCCAATATCTTAGGAAACAAGCATACATAAAACTTTTAATTCCAACCACCTCCCAACGCCAAGTATAAGTCCACTATAGCCTGTAGTTTCGTATTTTTAGTCGAAATAAGATCCAAATTTGTATTGAGCGCATTTTGCCGAGCATTTAATACTTCCAAGTAATTGGCCAAACCATTATCCAAAAGCTCCTGTGAATATTCCCTGGCCAAAATGTAAGCTTCATACTCTTTTTTCTTTATCCCGATTTTGTTTATGGCCGCATTGTAAGAAAAAAGAGCGTCCGAAACCTCCTTTGAAGCGTTCAAAAGTGCATATTTAAAATCTAATTTTGATTGTTCCTGTTGGGCCATGTTTACCTCATATTGGGTTCGTATTCTTCTACCATTGAACAAAGGTTGCGTTAGCCCTCCAACTACCGAGGCAAACAACGAGTTGGTATCGAACAATTTATTTACCTCCAAGCTTTGAAGTCCTCCATTCGCAGTTAGCGTAATGGACGGGTAAAAATTACTTCTAGCGACATTCGTAAGTTCAAACGCATTAATTAATCCATACTCTGCAGCTATCACATCCGGTCTGTTCGCTAATAGTTGAGCCGGCACTCCTGCACTTAACGATGTATTTATTTTTTGCTCTTCCAAATTGCTTCTTACGATTTCCTTGGGTTCACTACCTAAAATCAAGGACAGGGTATTTTCTAAAAGCTTCGCTGAATTTTCCAAGTCAATCAACAGGGCCTGGGCAGTATATAATTGCGCTTCGGTTTGCTTTACTGCAACTTCCGTAACACTCCCGCACTCCTTTAGGGCTTTGGTCGTTTCCAATCCGTTGGAACGATTTTCTATGGTAAGTTTTGCAATCTGAATTTGTTCGTCCAATGACAACAGCTGGTAATATAGGGAAGCTATATTACCCACCAAGGTGCTTTTCACAGCTTTATGGGCAGCGACGGATTGTAGATAACTTGCCTCGAAAGCCCTTTTATTACTCCTAATTTTACCCCAAATATCAGCCTCCCAAGACAGTCCGCCACTTACCTCGTATTGATCCAATCTGTTAAAAAGCCCCCCAAACTGACTATTACCTGAGATCTCCGTATGGGTATATTTTGGGTTCAGGTTTAACGTAGGAAAATAGCCGGACTTTCCCTGTTTTAGGTAAGCTTCCGAAATCAAAATTCGTTGAATGGCCTTTCGAATATCAATATTATTTTCAAGAGCTTCTTCAATATAGCTTTGAAGATAGGGATCTGTAAACAATTCCTTCCATGAAACCAAAGCCAAGGACGTACTATCCTTTTGCAAGGAATCCGTTCTAAAATATTGGGCATCCAAAGTAACATCTTTCGTTCTTTCGTATGTTTTGGCCGAAAAACATGACACCAATAAAAATGGTGCAATTGCGGCAAATCCAACTTTTATATATTTTGACAAAACCATAATCAATTAATTATTGGGCCTTTTGAACTTCTTTAAATTTTGGTGCTCCCGATATCTTCTCCTGCAACCATTGGAAGAATATAAATAAGGTAGGGATTACAAAAACCCCAATGACTGTCCCAATCAATAATCCACCAACGGCTCCGGTACCTATCGATCTATTTCCCTCGGCCCCAACTCCGCTTGCCAGCGCTAATGGCATCAAACCCAATATAAATGCAAAGGAGGTCATTAAAATGGGTCGTAATCTCGATTCCGCCCCTTCCACGGCCGCATCGAGAATACTAAGGCCTTGTTTACGACGCTGCAGTGCAAACTCCACAATGAGGATCGCATTTTTTGCAAGAAGACCCAATAACATAATCAAGGCGATCTGAAAATAGATATTGTTCTGTAGTCCTGCTATTTGTGTAGTAAAATAGGCACCAAACACTCCTAAAGGCAATGAAAACAAAACTGAAAAAGGTATTAAATAACTTTCATATTGTGCGGCGAGTAGAAAATACACGAATACCAACGAAAGCAGGAAGATGGTGGTTGTCTGATCTCCAGCATTTACTTCTTCCCTTGTCAAACCTGAATAAGCGATTGAAAAGGTCGTGGGTAGGGATTGCGCAACTTCCTCCACCGCTTTGATGGCATCACCCGAGCTATATCCGGGATTAGTGGCAGCCGTAATCTTGGTAGAGTTGAAGAGATTAAACCTGGTAACTGATTGTGCATTCATAAACCCGCTCCAAGCTTATAAATTCCGTAATGGGCGTCATAACACCTTCTGAAGTTCTTACGAACATTTGGTCAAGATTGTCCCTGTCCGCCCTATCCTCCGGGAGAGCTTGTACATAAACCCGGTATTGCTTACCGAAACGAGAAAAATCTGCAGCAAAAACACTACCAATATATCCTTGCAATGTGGCAAATATACTACTAACGGAAACACCCAGTTCCTTGGCCCTCGGCACATTTATTTCCAATTCATATTGCGGATATCCTGTATCAAAAGAGGATTGGGCATACTGAATTTCAGGTCTTTGAGTTAAGTCGGAAATAAACTGTTTATTGATTCTATCCAAATCGGCAAAGCTACCGCTAGCACGATCCAATAAGTTTACCTCCACTCCTGAGGACCGTCCAAAACCTGGAATACTGGGTGGAGCAAAGAATACGATATTAGCTTCCGGAATCGTTGCCGCAACCCCGAACATTTTAGCAGTTATCGATTCCATGGAAAGAGAATCCTCCCCTCTTTCATCCCAATCTTTTAATCGAACAAAGCCTAGCCCATAATTACTCCCGGCACCGCCAAGAAAACTACGCCCTTCTATAACAGAACCATCAAGTACGCCTGGAATTTGTTTTATTTTTGAATATAATTCTTCATTCACTTCATGGGTTCTATCAATAGAAGAACCGGGAGGTAGCTCAATATTCATAAACACTATTCCCCTATCCTCATCAGGCACAAAACCCGTTTTCACTACTCCAGATGACCACCAAATTCCTACCAATGCCAATACCGTGAATAAATGCCGTTACCCACTTATGTTGATATAGAAAATTTACAGAACGACCATATTTTTTGGTCGTTGCCTTGAAACCTGAATTAAAAGCATTAAAAAATCGCTGTTTTAAATTTTTCTTTTTCGAAGCCGACTCTTCCGTATGAGGCTTCAAGAACAACGCACACAGAGCCGGGCTTAGGGTTAAGGCGTTGATGGCCGAAATTATTATAGCTACGATCAAAGTTACCCCAAACTGTTCGTAAAATACTCCGGTATATCCTTGCACAAACGTAACCGGTATGAACACCGCGGCCATCACCAATGTAATGGAAACTATGGCTCCTGAAATTTCATTCATGGCCGTAATGGTAGCTTTTTTGGGATTCTTAGCACCTTCATCCAATTTGGCATGTACTGCTTCCACTACCACAATGGCATCATCTACTACAATACCTATGGCCAAAACCAAGGCAAATAATGTGAGAAGATTAATGGAATAACCAAAAAGATTTAAAAAGAAAAATGTTCCAATAATGGATACAGGGACCGCTATGGCCGGTATGAGCGTGGATCTAAAGTCTTGTAGGAAAATGAACACTACTAAGAATACC
Organism: Maribacter litopenaei; assembly: GCF_025244665.1. Taxonomy (GTDB): domain Bacteria; phylum Bacteroidota; class Bacteroidia; order Flavobacteriales; family Flavobacteriaceae; genus Maribacter; species Maribacter litopenaei. The sequence goes on from NZ_CP104205.1 coordinate 2,667,209, forward strand.
AGCAAAAATGCTTCTATTAAGGTACTGGCTACTTTCTTTATGGAAGCATTCAAGAAATTGTTCGTGTTATAAGGCACAAAAATGTTGATGCCCGATGGAAGATCCGCCCTTATCTGTTCAAGTCTATTTTCAATTTCAAGAATTATTTCCCGGGCGTTGGACCCCTTTGTCTGATAAATTCCCATATTTACCGCCGGATGGCCAGCCGTCATAGAACTTGCCGCATAGGATTGGGCACCCAGTTCAATTTCGGCAATATCCTCAAGTCTAAGAAATCGGCCATTATCCAAGGCCTTTACTACTATGTTGCTGTATTGTTCCTGCGTCTTAAACCTACCACCATATTTTATAACATAGCTAAATGCTTCCCCGTCATTTTCTCCGAGAGAACCGGCTGCCGCTTCCAAACTCTGCTCGTTCAGAACGGCCACCACATCGGAAGGTATCAAGCTGTATGCAGCTAATTTTTCCGGTTGCAGCCATATTCGCATCGCGTAATCCTTAGACCCGAATACGTTAACGTTACCCACTCCATTAACCCTTTGTATTTCAGGAATAACGTTTATCTTAAGATAATTCTGAACAAAGGTTTCATCATAGTCCGGATTCGTACTATAAAAGGACATGAACATTAAGGCACTGGTCTGCTGTTTCCGGGTGGTAACACCGGTTTGAATAACAGCTTGGGGAAGTAATGAATTTGCCCTAGCCACCCTATTTTGTACGTTAACTGCCGCTATATCAGGATTGACATCCTGATCAAAAAAACATCTATCGTAGCGGTTCCACTATTGGTAGCCGTAGAGGTAAGATAAGTCATGCCCTCCACCCCATTTATTTGTTCTTCCAATGGAATAATCACACTTTCCAAAATAGTCTCAGCGTTTGCTCCGGGATAGTTGGCACTCACACTAATGGTCGGTGGGGCAATATCAGGGTATTGGGTAATGGGCAAAGAGGTAAGACCTAGTAACCCCAGGATGACGATGATGATCGAAATTACGGTTGAAAGTACTGGACGTTCAATAAACTTTTTTAGCATATTCTAATCTATTTACAGTAATTCAACTTTTATCTAAACAAAGTTTTGATAGGTTTTGCCACACTATCGAAGGCCACCGGTTTTGGAATTATTTTGGCGTCGCCCCTAAGCTTGTCAATGCCGAGCCCAACAATTGTAGTACCTGCTTGAATACCACTATCCACTAAGTACAGATTATCCACTTCATTTATTACACCAATACTTTTGGAAACAGCGCTACTATCAGGTGTTACCTGATATACATATACACTACCTTGCCTTTCAAATGTGCTTTCTTTGGGAACCACAATTACATTTTCATATTCTTTTGGAATCCTAATCTTTGCACTATTCCCATTTGTCAAAAGCCTTAAAGGGTTATCAAACTTCGCCCTAAAAGTAATGGCGCCCGTTGCAGCATCCACTTGTGAGTTTATCGTCTCAATTTTACCCTTTTGATCATATACACTACCATTGGCCAAAATCAATTCCACTTCAGGAAGGTTCTTAATTTTTTCTTCTATATTATTACCCTCGGTGTCTTGGATAAAATCGAGATAGTCCTTCTCATTCATAGAAAAATAAGCGAACACTTTACTTATATCTGCCACTATCGTCAAGGGTTGCGTATTTGTTGGACTTACCAAAGCTCCTCGTCTAAACCTAATTGATCCAACAAATCCATCTACGGGGCTTTTAATACTACCATAATTAATATTGGCATTAATTGAATTATAGGCACTCCTTGCTTGTTCGAACTTCGCTTTGGCTGTTTCTAACTGTACCTTGCTAATTATGTTTTTTTCCACCAATGGTTTTAGCTTATCCACCTCTACCTGCGCAGCATTTACATTTGCCGATGCGGCAGCTGCATCTTGACTTAAGGACTGAGTTTCCAATTTAAAAAGTGTTTCTCCCTTTTTTACCCTTTCACCTTCGTCCACCAAAACATCCGTTATGTAACCGGATATTTTAGCCCTTACCTCACTATTGACGATACCTTCAACGCTGGCGGGATAAGTGGTGTAAGAGGTAACATTCATAGTAGGAATTTCAATCACTTGAAATGGTAAGGCAGTTGGATTGTTCCCGGAGTTTCCAGTAGTATCTTCTCCACAGGAAAATAGCATTAAGAATGGAAGCGCAAAAAGGAGTTTGTAAATGTTCTTCATTTTGGACAGCTTGTTTGTTACTAGTTTTGTTCTTTGAAATCCCTAATCCTTTGTAGGGTCTGTTCAATATTTAATTTCTCTTGTTCTAAAAAGGAATGGAAAATTTTTCCTATGTATCCCTTTTTACTATAATTTTCCGGATTGTGTTCTTGGTTGAATTCATTTACTTTTTTAGTAAGTTCCAAATCGGAATTTATAGTCTTGTACTGCTCTTTTAGCATGTTCTGCAAGAAGCTGCCGTAACTCCTAAAATATCTTTTTCGCTCACCGGGCTTTGTAAAAAATTCTACAAACTTTAATTGTAATAAAAGATTCAAATTAGTGGAGACGGAACTTTTGCTTGCTTGGGTAATTACCATAAGCTCATCAAAAGAAAAGCCCTCCATAGAGGACAAAACCATAATGGCATAGATACGTGCAGCAAGCGGTGGCAAATCGTGCCTCTTTTCAAAATAGAGACCCAATTCCTCTATCAACTGTTTTTTTTGTTCCGAACAAAGGCCCATAAGGTAAATCGTAGTACGAAAATACCTTAAAGTTCGTTTTGTTCCGAACCAACTATCCTAAAGTTGCGTTAATTTTTAAAATGACAGTCGAGCGGTTTGGATACTATATATGGTATACAAATAAAAATCCCAATTCATTATAATGAATTGGGATTTGCCTAGTGACCCCGGAGGGATTCAAACCCCCAACCCTCAGAGCCGAAATCTGATGCGCTATTCAGTTGCGCCACGGAGCCATTATCCTATTTTCCTAAGAACTTAATTTTTGTTTTACGATAGCGGAAATTGTCTTGCCATCTGCTTGGCCTGCCAATTCCTTTGAGACTATACCCATTACCTTTCCCATATCTTTCATACCGTAAGCTCCAGTTGCATCTATGGTCTGCACCACTACCTTTTCAACCTCTTCCTCGGTAAGCTGTTCCGGCAAAAATTGTTCAATGACCGCAACCTGGGCCAATTCCGGGTCGGCAAGATCCTGTCTCCCTTGTTCGATAAAAATAGCCGCACTGTCCTTACGCTGCTTTACCAGTTTCCGGATCAACTTTATCTCATCCTCCTCACTTATCTCTTTACCTGAACCACTGGTACTCTCCAACAAAAGTGCAGATTTGATAGCTCTCAAGGATTCCAAAGCCACGGTGTCCTTAGCTTTCATAGCTACCTTCATCTGTTCCATTACTTTTGCCTGTAAACTCATCATTTGTGGTTTTTGGAATGCAAAGATAAAAATAAACCCGAAAACAAGATTTGTTTTCGGGTTTAAAAAGTTGTTTTGACTCAATTCTAATCCACGTTATCGTGTAAAAATGAATTGTTGGACCTTAACTGAATTTCATCGTTGCTATCATCGCTTAGGCTCGTTCTTGAAATTTTTTTTCCCGTGGATTATCATTTAAATTGACCCCTTGTCTTTTATACGCTGGCTCCTTTTCAATTTCATCTATATTACTCAAGCTATTTTTAAACTTATAGTTGAAATCTTTCAACTTTCTCCTTCTTTCATCCGCCCTTTCCCTAAGCAATTCCTCAATTGGGGTTTCCATCGGGTCGATAGAGCTTTCTTGAGGTTTAGTTTCCGGAGTTGTAATGGTCTTCTTTTCAAAAACCAATTCGTCTTCAATAATTTTTGGCTCGAACTCTTCGGCCTTTGATTTAGCTCCGGTCAACCTATTTTCAAGTTCCATATAGTCGTCCAAACTATATCGGGTCTCTCCTTTTTTATTGTATTCCAAAACGGGAATAACCTCTACACTGTCCTTTACATCCAAATCCTTGATTTCATCATCAAAATTGAACACCACTACATTTTCATTTTCTTCTTCCTCCAAGGGCATATCAAAACTCATGGAAAATTGGTCCTCTTCTTCCCGTGCATGTCTTAAGATTTCAGGTTCAATTACTTCGATATCCCTGATTTTTGCCGAAGAATCTATTATCACAAAATCCTCTTCAGAAATAGAATCGGCTATAACTTCCTCATAGAATACATTGAAGTTTCTGATATAATTGGTCGTGGGGATCAAATCAAAATCCCCTGGATCCAAAAATTGATATCTTTCCACAGCTTGCTCTATTTCTTCCTCTTCCTCCTCTACTGCCAAAGTGTGCACGGTACGCTTGTTGGAAAGTAATTCTGCCTCAGCCTTTTGATTATCTTCTAGCGTATGAATAATTTTTTTTGCTTCGGTATTTACAATATCATCTTGTTGCTCCACGTTAAACCCCGTTGCAATGACAGTTACGGCAATGGCCTCTCCCAAGGATTCATCCTCACCTACACCCATGATAATATTGGCTCCGTATCCGGCTTCAATTTGAATATGGTCATTGATTTCCCCGATTTCGTCAATGGTAATCTCTTGAGCTCCCGATACTATCAGTAACAACACGTTTTTGGCACCAGTAATCTTATTGTCGTTCAATAACGGAGAATCCAAAGCTTTCATAATCGCCTCGTTTGCCCTGGAAGAGCCCGAAGCTATGGCTGAGCCCATAATGGCAGTTCCACTGTTGGAAAGAACGGTTTTAGCATCGCGCAAGTCGATATTTTGTGTGTAATGGTGCGTTATGACCTCGGCAATACCTCTAGCAGCAGTTGCCAATACTTCGTCAGCCTTTGAAAATCCAGCTTTAAAACCGAGGTTACCATAGACCTCCCTTAGTTTGTTATTATTGATAACAATCAAGGAATCCACATTCTTTCTCAATTTTTCAATACCCTGTTGGGCCTGATCACAACGCATTTTACCTTCGAATTGGAATGGCATAGTTACAATCCCAACCGTAAGAACATCCATTTCCTTGGCAAACTTGGCAATAACGGGAGCAGCACCAGTTCCTGTTCCCCCACCCATTCCTGCGGTAATGAAAATCATTTTGGTAGTTTTATCCAACATGCCTTTGATTTCCTCCATACTCTCCATCGCGGCCTGCTCTCCTACCTCCGGATTGGCACCAGCGCCCAATCCTTCCGTCAATGATACTCCCAACTGAATCTTTATAGGCACTGGACTATTGTCCAAGGCCTGTGCATCCGTATTACAGATAACAAAGTCAACACCGTTAATACCGGCTTGGAACATGTGGTTAATGGCGTTGCTACCACCGCCACCTACACCAATGACCTTTATAACGTTGCTTTGATTTTTTGGAAGATCAAAAGAGATACTATCAAATTCGTTGTGATTACTCATATTATTTTTATTACTGGTTATAATGTGTTTATTCAATTTTTTTATTCGGCGTTATCCAAGAAATCCTTTAATTTTTCAGACCATTTATCAAAAACCGATTTTCGTTCCTTTTTCATTGGGTTTACCACTGACTCCTCTTCAAAACCTGCCATAACCGGCTCCTCTTCTTGCCTTATTTTATTGACATGAACAGCTGTCTTTTTTTCCTGACTCTTTATAGCGTTCATCAGTAAACCTACCGCAGTGGCATACAATGGACTGGCCACTTCCTCATCGGAATCCCCTGCCAAATGCTCGTTAGGGTACCCGATTCTAGTATCCATCCCGGTAATATATTCCACCAACTGTTTTAGGTGCTTTAACTGGCTGCCACCACCCGTAAGGACGATACCTGCAATCAATTTTTTCTTTTGTTCATCGTGACCATAATTCTTGATCTCCACATACACTTGTTCAATTATCTCCACTACCCTGGCATGTATAATCTTTGAAAGATTTTTAAGGGTGATTTCCTTGGGCTCCCTACCCCTTAAACCCTGAATGGAAACAATTTCATTATCCTTGTTTTCGCCCGGCCATGCAGAGCCAAACCTTACTTTTAAACTTTCGGCTTGTTTCTCTATAATGGAACAACCCTCTTTAATATCTTCTGTTATGACTCCGCCACCAAAAGGTATCACAGCAGTATGTCTAATGATACCGTCCTTAAAAATGGCCAAATCCGTGGTTCCACCTCCTATGTCAATCAAAGCTACACCGGCCTCTTTCTCTTCATGACTTAGCACAGCATCGGCGGATGCCAAAGGCTCCAAGGTGATATTACCGAGATCCAATCCAGCACTTTTGATACACCTGCCAACATTCTTTATAGACGAAACCTGACCTACCACTACATGGAAATTGGCCTCCAATCTGCCACCGTACATTCCAATCGGTTCCTTAATTTCAGCCTGACCGTCCACCTTATATTCTTGGGGTAAAACGTGAATAATTTCCTCTCCAGGAAGCATTATTAGCTTGTAAACTTGATTGCACAAAGAATCCAAATCGTCCTCATTGATGACTTCCTCAGAATCCTTTCGAGTAATGTAGTCACTATGTTGAAGACTGCGTATATGTTGTCCGGCTATACCAACAACCACAGAACCTATCTTAAGTCCTGAATTGGTCTCCGCCTGCTCCACAGCCTGTTGTATAGATTTTATGGTCTGCGTGATATTGTTAACAACACCCCTATGAACCCCAAGACTCTTGGATTTACCAATCCCTAAAATCTCAATTTTACCATATTCATTCTTTTTACCAATGATGGCAACGATTTTAGTTGTCCCTATATCTAAACCGACCGAATAATTTCCTTGTTCCATGTTGTTAAATTTTAGTGCACACTACCTGGTTATTGAATTCCAAACTTACTATTGCAAAGTCCTCCAAGGTCTTATCCTTATTGGCCTTAGCGTAAAAGGCTTTAAAATTGCTGAACTTGGCTTCTAAATTTTCAATATCCCCCAAATTCACCACAAATTGGTTCAGCCTAAACTTTAATTGATAATCATCCTCAGCCTTTACATGAATACCAATGACGTTTTTTCTCAAAAAATCGTCCTTGTTTATAAACTCCAAAATCTTATACACATCTTCTAGGCTTTTCCCTGTTATGTTGCCTGTTATAATAGGAACCCTAGCCGAATAATTGGACGAAAACGGCATGCGCTTTCCTTCATCATCCGGATAGAATTTTGAATCCCCCTCAATGCGTCCGATTGGTTTACGTTGAACAATTTTAGACGTAAGCTCGCCATCTATAGTTAGATAGACTTGGGCACTTTTCACCATTTCATTGGCCTCAAGGGCCTTTTCTATAGTATTCAAAACTAATTTTTCTTTAGCCACATTTTCGAGGCGCCCATAATTTTGTATTAACAATTTATTAACCGCTCCCTCAGTGATATACAAATTTTGGTCGCCCACAAATTCTACCTTGGTCCTGACCACATTCTTGTTGCGACTTCTATTGTTAGAAAAAGCGTAAAGCCCCATTATTACTAACACTAGCGCAACTATTTTCAAAAAATTCCAATTAATGCGCATATTCTAATTCCTTTTTTATTCTCATAATTTCCAACCCAATATCTCCTGCACCCATCATTACAAGCACCTCCGGATCTTGAGCTTTAATTTCCGATACCAATTCATCTTTTTCCACAATTTTTTTTATAGAATTGGTCATTTTTCCCATTAGCCATGCCGAATCAATTCCTTCAATTGGCTCTTCTCTAGCTGGATAAATTTCTAATAGTAGAACACTTGAAAATTTTGAGAGACTTTTTGCAAAATCATCCCCAAAATCCTTAGTTCTACTATATAAATGTGGTTGAAAAACCACCAGTACCTTTTTATTGGGATGCATTTCGGCAATGGCTTCGTGCACTGCATCAATTTCCGTTGGATGATGTGCATAATCATCTATTAAAACAAATTCCTCGTTTTTAATTCTATAAGAAAACCTTCTTTGAACCCCCTTAAATGAAGCCAAAGCCTTGGCCAGGCGATACGGTGGGGAACCTGCTTGTATCGCCATGGCAAAAGCAACCAAACCGTTTAGTAAGTTGTGTCTTCCCGGTTTGTTGAACTTAACCCCGTAATAGGTTTCTTCCGGAGTTTCCAAATCAAAAATGTAGGCACCATGTTCTATCTTTATATTTTGGATACAATAATCCGAACCATCCTCAATTCCATAGGTTATTCCTTCTAGAGGCAGACCCTTTCGAACAAATAATTTACCCCCTGGTTTTATACGATCCACAAACTCCAAAAATGATTTCCTTAATTCCTCAGCATCACCATAAATGTCCAAATGGTCAGCATCCATAGAAGTTATGCAGGCTACATTTGGGGACAACCTTAAAAAAGACCGGTCAAATTCATCGGCCTCAACCACGGAATAGTCCGTACCCTCCAATAGGAAATTGCTATTAAAATCCTCTGAAATACCACCCGTAAATGCCGTCAATGGCGTACCAGTCTCCTTAAGTAAATGAGCCGAATGCTTGAAGTAGTCGTTTTGCCATGAGTACCGGCCACTGCAAAACAAAATGAATCTTTAGTAATAAGACCCAAAACTTCTGAACGTTTTTTTATCGTAAATCTGTTCTGTAGAAAATATTGATATTCAGAGTGGGTCGTTTTTACCGCGGGTGTATAGACTATCAATGTTTCGGTTGCATTTAAAAATGGTTTTGGAACCAATTCTAAATCATCCTTATAATGAATGGATATACCCTGATCTGATATATCCGTAGTCAAGGGGGTCTCCGTTTTGTCATAACCGGCTACTTCCTTACCAATGTATTTGAAATAGCGCGCCAAAGCGGACATACCTATACCTCCGATTCCAATAAAGAAAACCCTATGTATATCCTTTAGTTCCATTCGCTAATTCAACAATTTCTCTATTTCATCACAGATATCCCTTGTAGCGTTTGGCAGCGCCAAAGCCTTAATATTTTTAGATAGTTTTTCCTGAATTTCTTTGGATTCAAAAACCGACAAAAACTTCTTCATGAATGTTTCATCCAATTCACTTTCCTTGATCATGATAGCGGCATCTTCGGCCACCAAAGCTTGTGCGTTTTTTGTCTGATGGTCCTCCGCCACCACGGGCGATGGAATAAAAATGGTTGGCTTTCCTACCAAACATAACTCCGAAACCGCACCTGCCCCGGATCTCGGAAATGACTATGTCTGCAGCTGCATAGGCTTTGGCCATATTATTTAAGAAGGCATGAACCTTTATGGTATTGGAATCCAAATCCCTATATAATTCTAAATAACCCTTACCACATTGCCGGATTAATTGAAGGTCCAAGGATTTGAAAAACTCCAAATTATCCGCAATTAAAGCGTTAATCCTCTTGGACTCCAAACTTCCACCAAGTACCAAAAGAGTTTTCTTATCGGTATCCAAACCAAAGAACTGTAATGCCTCCTGTCTATCCCCTGTTATGTTAATTAAATCCGCTCTAACTGGGTTACCCGTTTTTACAATTTTATCAGCTGGAAAAAAACGCTCCATACCATCATAAGCCACACAAATCTTGGCCACCTTATCCTTCAGTAATTTGTTGGTTATTCCGGCAAATGAGTTTTGCTCCTGCAATACACAAGGTATATTTCTGCCGGAGGCGACCTTCAAAAGAGGGCCACTGGCAAAACCACCCGTGCCTACTACCGCATTGGGCTTAAACTTGCTAACTATGTTGCCTGCCTTAATCAAACTACTAATCAGTTTTAATGGAAACATTAAATTTTTTAGGGTTAGTTTCCTTTGTATCCCTGTAATCCACAATCCTTCTATTTTGTATCCCGCTTGGGGAACTTTCTCCATTTCCATCCTATCCTTGGCCCCTACAAAAAGGAATTCAGCATCAGGATATCTTCTCTTCAACTCGTCGGCAATTGAAATCGCCGGATAAATATGTCCACCTGTTCCACCCCCGGAAATAATAAACCTATAGTTGTCCACTCAGCACTTCTAAAGGGTTACTTTCATCTATATCCACAGCATTTTCCTTGGCCTGGACTGTATTCTTATTGCTAGCACTTAGTATGATGCCAATCGCCAAACAGGTCATCCAACTAGAAGTACCTCCACTACTGATCAATGGTAAATTTTGTCCTGTAACTGGAAACAGCTCCACCGCAACGGCCATATTGATCAATGCCTGAAAAACTATGGGCAATCCAACTCCCAGCACCAACAACTTGCTAAAAATGGTATTACAGCCATTTGCGACCACAACTATTCTGAACAACAAAAACAGATAAAAAAACATAAGAGCGAATCCGCCCAGTAGACCATATTCCTCTACGATGATGGCATAGATAAAGTCCGACGAACTTTGGGGAAGGAAATTCTTCTGTACACTTTTTCCAGCACCTTTACCCATAACTCCTCCCGTGGCTATTGCAATCTTGGCCTTTTCTATCTGATAGGTACCTTCAGTATCATCGGGGTTGCTAAAACTATCTATTCTGCTCATCCAGGTGTCCACCCTGTTAGGAAATAAATCGGGTGCCGCCTTGGCCACCAAAATGAACAAAGCCAAACAGGCGATTCCTGTTCCAACGATACCAAGTAAATATTTTATGGGATATCCTCCCAAAAAGCAGAGCATCAACACCATGGAAAAAATAATTCCCGCAGTTGAGAAGTTGGCTGGAAGAATCAAAACCACTACTAAAAAAACCGGTATCCACAAAGGAAGTATACTTTCCTTAAAGGTAACGTTGACTTCACGTACCTTGGATAAATACCTAGCCACATAAATCATCAAAACCACAGCCGCCAAATTGGAAGGTTGAAACCCGAAGCCAACGAGCGGTAATCGTATCCATCTACTGGCATTGGTTTCCCCAGTTGTTGTTCCCTGTGCTAAAACAAAAATCAGGAGAACGATAACGATGGGCATGGCAATTAAAGAAAGTCCCTTAAAAAAATGGGTCGGTATTTTATGTACCCCATAAATAATACCGAAACCTAAAAACAATAACAATGCATGCTTAACCAAATGACCCACCGTAGTGCCATTGCCCACCACGTAGACCAAATTACTACTGGCGCTATATACGGGTAAAAAGGAGAACAATGCCAAAAGTGCCGCTATGGCCCAAATGGCTTTATCCCCATTAATATTTTGCAATAGGTTTCGCACTCCTTACAAATTTTTTACGCAGTTCTTGAATTGATTACCGCGATCCTCATAATTTTCAAACAGATCAAAGCTTGCACATGCCGGTGACAACAATACCGTATCCCCTCTTTCTGCAATTTTGTAGGCGACCTTAACTGCCTCTTCCATGGCATAGGTTTCTACTAAAAGATCTACCACATTTCCAAAAGTGTCCTTGATTTTTTCATTATCGACACCCAAACAGACAATAGCCTTCACTTTTTCCCTAACCGGAGGCATCAACTCCTTATACTCATTCCCCTTATCAACCCCACCCACAATCCATACCATAGGCGTTTTTACACTATCAAGTGCATAGTACGTGGCATTTACATTGGTGGCCTTGGAGTCATTGATATACTGTACATGATGTATTTTCAATACTTTTTCCAACCGATGCGGAGCGCCTTGGAAATTGGATATACATTCCCTAATGGTTTCTTTTCGGATACCTACCAATTTTGCTACCATAGCAGCTGCCATGGTATTCTTCAAATTGTGCTGGCCCTCCAGTGCTAAGCTGTCTGTCATCATTTTTATAGTGTCTTCTTGGGTTGTTATTTTAATTTTATTTTCTTCTAAATAGGCCCCTTCCCCAAATGATTTTGCCAGGGAAAAAGGCAGTAATTTTGATTTGATTGGGTGTTCCTTTAACCATTTGTCAATTACTTCATCATCGGCATCATATATGAAATAATCATCCACCTTCTGGTTTTTTGTGATTAGGAATTTGGAGGCTATGTAGTTCTCGAATTTATACCCGTACCTATCCGGATAGTCCGGAGTAATATTCGTTAGTACGGAAATATGCGGTTTAAAATCCTGGATTCCATCCAACTGAAAACTGCTGATTTCCAAAACATAATACTCGAAGTCTTCCTCGGCGACCATTTTTGCAAAACTGTCCCCAATGTTACCGGCCATACCTACTTTCAATCCTCCATTCTTCAAAATGTGGTAGGTAAGCATTGTGGTGGTAGTCTTACCATTACTACCTGTAATGCCAATGATTGTCGCATCTGTATATCCGGAGGCAAATTCAATCTCCGATAGTACCGGAACTCCTTTACGAACCAACTCCTTTACTAAGGGGACGGTATCCGGAATACCGGGACTTTTCATGACCATATCGGCCTTCAGTATTTTATCTTCCGTATGCTTTGATTCCTCCCAATCAATCCCAAAATGTTCAAGAACGTTTTTATATTTTTTCTTTATTTTTCCTTTGTCAGAAACGAAAACTTCGAATCCTTCCTTTTTCCCCGAATGGCCGTACCCACGCCACTTTCACCTCCACCAAGCACCACCAAAAATGCCATCTATCTAACTTTTAATGTCACAATGGTAGCGACGGCCAACATAATACCAACAATCCAAAACCGGGTAACAATTTTACTTTCGTGATAGCCCTTCTTCTGATAATGGTGATGCAAGGGAGACATTAAAAAAATACGTCTGCCCTCTCCGAATTTTCTTTTGGTGTACTTGAAATAAGCCACCTGCAACATCACTGAAATAGACTCCGCGAAGAAAATTCCACAGAGTACGGGAATCAATAATTCCTTTCTAACAATAATAGCAATTACCGCAATGACACCCCCAATAGTCAAACTACCCGTATCTCCCATAAATACCTGTGCGGGAAATGTATTGTACCATAAAAATCCTACCAAAGCCCCAACAAAGGCGGTGATAAATATCAACAACTCCCCTACTCTTGGGATGTACATGATATCCAAATATTCCGAAAAAATGATATTACCGTAAACCAGGGCGAATACGCCGAGGGTAAATACTATAATGGCCGAAGTCCCTGCAGCAAGACCGTCAATACCGTCTGTTAAATTGGCACCGTTCGAAACAGCCGTCACAATTAAAATGATTATAGGAATAAAGATCATCCACGCATATTCCTTGGCCCCTTCTCCCATCCAACCAATAAAACTTCCGTAATCGAATTCATTGTTCTTAAAGAACGGAACAGTTGTCATCGTAGATTTTATCTCTTCTCCCCTTACCTCTTCAACAGTAAATTGCTCCGTTATTATAGTTTTATTATGATCGCGCATGGTAACCTCTCGGATGGAAATAAAGTACTGCACCTACCGAAGTCCCAAAACAACTTGACCCATCACTTTGAACCTTCCCTTTAAACCTTCTTTGTTCTTTTTGAAAACCTTGATATAATCATCGATAAAACCGATAACCCCCATCCATAACGTAGTGAAAATCAATAAAATGATGTAAATATTTTCCAATCTTGCTAAGAGTAGTACGGGTATTAGGGTAGCCAAAATGATGATAATACCTCCCATAGTTGGGGTTCCCGCTTTTTGCTTTTGTCCTTCCAAACCTAAATCGCGAATAGTTTCCCCTACCTGCTGCTTTTGAAGAAATAGGATTATTCTTTTACCATAGGCTGTGGCAATAATTAGGGAGAATAAGATGGCCATACCTGCACGAAAAGTACTGAATTGGAACAAACTGGCTCCTGGCAGTTGGTATTGCTTTTCCAAATATTCGAACAGATAGGTTAACATAAATTCTTTGTAATTCTCTTATTGCCCCTATTTATCGAGGGCCTGTAATACTTCCTTTACTATTCTAAAATCGTCGAAATCAATGCGATTACCATTGGTTTCCTGATAGGTCTCATGCCCCTTACCTGCAATTAAAATGATATCATTAGCATCCGCCAACTGGCAAGCAGTCTTAATAGCTTGCTCCCGATTCTCAATGGATAAAATTTTTTTGGTGTTTTGGGGCTCGACACCGCTTTCCATTTCAGAAATAATGGCACTAGGAGATTCTGTCCTTGGATTGTCCGAGGTAAAAATTGCCTTGTTGCTCATTTCCGAAGCGATATTGCCCATTACCGGACGCTTAGATCTGTCTCTGTCGCCACCACACCCCACAACGGTGATGACGTTTTCATTTCCAGTCCTCAACGTGTTGATTGTCTCAAGCACATTTTTTAAAGCATCCGGCGTATGGGCATAATCAACTATAGCCGTTATTTTATTTTTTGATATATGATACTGAAATCTACCGTCCACATTTTCCAATTCGCTCAACAAACGAAGGGTCTCTAACTTTTCAAGACCCAATAAGTCGGCTGCCGCATATATGGACAATATGTTATAGGCATTAAAATGACCGATTAATTTGGTCCACAATTCGTTATCATCAATTTTTAACAATTGCCCATCGAATTGATTTTCCAAAATTTGAGCCCTGTAATCGGCATAATTCTTCAATGCATAGGTGTACTTTTTTGCCTTTGTATTCTGCAGCATTACAAGACCGTTCTTGTCGTCGATATTCGTCAAGGCAAAAGCCTTTTTTGAAAGATTATCGAACAATATTTTTTTGGTATCACGGTACTCCGCAAAAGTTTTATGATAATCCAAATGGTCATGCGAAAGATTGGTAAATATGGCACCTTCAAACACAAGCCCTTCCGTTCTTTTTTGATGTATGCCATGGGAGCTAACTTCCATGAAACAATACTCCACCCCAGCATCATTCATCAATTTTAGATGTCGGTTTATGACCGAGCATCCGGCGTAGTATGGCTCGTTGAATACTCTTTATCATCGACCATGATTTTGATAGTGGACAACAATCCTACCTTGTAGCCTGCCTTCTTAAATAATTGATATAATAGACTTGAAACCGTTGTTTTACCATTGGTTCCAGTAACTCCAACCAATTTTAGATTTTTGGAAGGTGTATCATAATAATTGGATGCCATTATGGCCAGGGCTTGTTGGCCATTTTCAACCTCAACATACGTAACACCGTCCATCATCACCTTGGGCAATTCTTCACAAACAATTGATCTCGCGCCTAATTCGATTGCATTGGCAATATACTCATGTCCATCTGTGACTGTGCCACGGGTAGCAACAAAAGCATCCCCCTTCAGAACCTTCTCGGAGTCAAAACATACCGAAGCCACCTCACGGTTAGTAGTGCCACTGACTGCGGAAATATGTACCCCAAACAATATGTCCTTTAACAACTTCACGATAGTTCCAATACTATTTTTTTGACCTTCTTTAGGTCGGTTCCTTTGGATATTGATTGACTTTTCACCTTTCCATTTCCCTTTACCTCCACCTCTAATCCTAGATTTTCCAGTATGGAAATGGCATCCATACCACTCATACCCCTTACATTGGGAACTTCCTTGTACTGCTTTTGTATGTTGGCATAGTATCCCTGATATGCTTCTTCCAATCGGCTTTCCAATACCTCCTTTACATCCACTTCATCTATTAAGGGGGACGTTGCATATATCTTTTGGGCCACGGATTTGAAAACAGGGCCGAGACACGTCCGCACCATAGTACCCCACGCTTTTATCCGGCTCATGGATTACCACGATGCATGAATATTTTGGGTTATCCGCGGGAAAATACCCTGCAAAGGATGAAATATATTTAAGCTTGTCCGGATCTTTACTTACATAGTTTTTCCGGCATGTACCGGTTTTACCGGCCATGGAGAAATTTGGTGAAAACAGACCGTGGCCTGTGCCATGTTTCTTCTCTACCACATCTTTTAGGAGCTGCTGTACTTTTTTCGCCGTTTCTTTGGAACATATAGATGGGTTTAACACCTCTTTATCAAACTTTTTCACAGTTTTGTTCCATTCTTTTACCTCTTTGATCAACCGTGGCTTGATCAACTCCCCATCATTGGCAATGGCATTGTAAAAAGCCAATGTTTGCAAAGGAGTCATGGCCACCTCATAGCCATAGGCCATTTGAGCCAACGAAAGTCCGAGACCATCCCTTATCCCCTGGATATCTCAAAACAGGTTTACCTTCTCCCTTTACCGGTAGACCCAATTCTTTATGAATATCCATACTCATGAGTCGGTTCACATACTTTTCCGGGCTTTCTTTATAGTTATTATGGATAATTTTGGCAAAGGCAGTATTCGAAGACACTTCAAAGGCCTTGGCAACTGAAATTTCACCGTACCCACCATTTTTAGAATCCCTTACATAGTGATTGTAGATTTTCCACCTTCCCTTTTCTGTATCCACTACGGTACTCGTATCGATTACCTTGTCCTCTAAGGCAGCCACTAAATTCACTAACTTAAAGGTAGAACCCGGTTCGTGTGATTCTCCAATGGCATAATTCAGTCGCTCATAATATTTTCCTTCAGAAGTTCTTCCAAGATTGGAAATGGCCTTCACCTCTCCCGTTTTGGTCTCCATGACGATTACTGTTCCATGATCCGCTTTATAATGTTCCAACTGCTTTAATAGTGCATGGTGCGCAATATCCTGTATGTTTATATCGATTGTTGAATACACATCATAGCCATCCTTCGGCTCAACAATATTGTCATACCCAATGGGCTTCCATTGATTTTTGGCAATTTTTACCTTGGACCTCTTTCCCTCAATACCACTGAGATACTCACTAAAGGCACCTTCCATTCCTACTCTAGTACGGTATCCTTTGTCGTCGACTCGTTCGTAGCCCACACTTCTTTCCGCTATTTTTCCCAAGGGGTGCTCTCTTTTTGTGTTTTGATCTATTACGATACCTCCCTTGAAAGGACCTTTGTTGAACAGCGGAAAACTCTTTACCGCCATATAATCTGAATAATCCAGATTTCTTGCGATTAGAGCATACCTGTTTTGATTCTGTCTTGCCTTTCTTAGTATTTGCTGATAATGCGAAGATTCTTTGTTAAAAAGTTTAGCTAGGGCATCGGACAAAGGCTTTACATTCTCTTTAAAATCCTTTTCACTTACGGTAACTGCATCGAAATGTATATTGTATTTAGATACTGAGGTGGCCAGCAAACTTCCGTCATCCGAATAGAGATTTCCCCTATTAGGTGCAATGGTGAACATTTTTGTTGTCCTTGTTTCGGCCAGGGCCATATATTTCTCCCCGTCCACCACTTGGATGGAAACCAATTTAAATAATACGGCACCCGCAAAAACCACTAAGCATGCCGCTACGATATACAATCTGGACAATATGGATTTTTCAGTTACCGGCATTTATTAGTTTGAAGCTTTTAATGATTTGACCTTTATTTTTTTAGGGGGTGTTTCCGAGGGATATAGACCTTTTTCTTCTACCGTACTGGTTATTGTGGATTCCAATTTTAATTTTTGCAAATCAGACCTAGCATCCACGAACTCATTTTTCAACTCTTTTACACTTTCGTTCAGTGCAGCTATCTTATGTACTTTTTTGTCCGCACTATGGGAACTACTGATCATGATTGCAGCCAAAAAAGAGGTGAAAATGATGAACCTCCAGTTCTTAAGGGAATCACCATCCACTAAGAACTTTCCTTTCAAAATGTCCAATATGCCTTTTTTTACTTTCATCACACTGTATTTAAATGCGTTCCGCGATTCTTAGTTTGGCGCTTCTCGCCCTACTATTATTTAAAATCTCTTCTTTTCTTGGCACAATTAACGAGCCTACCTTTTTCAATGGAACATCTATGTTTCCATAAAAGTCTTTTTCAGGCTCCCCTTCAAATTGCCCCGCTCTTATAAACCTCTTGACCAATCGGTCTTCCAGTGAATGGTAGCTTATGACACTTAATCTCCCCCCAGTATTCAAAAGTCCCGGCACTTGCTCCAAAAACTCCTTAATGACTGCTATCTCCTGATTCACCTCAATACGAATCGCTTGATAGATTTGAGCCAAAATCTTATGCTTCTTGTGCTCCGGCAAAAATTTACTCAACGATTCTTTTAACTGCTCCGTGGTATCTATAGGCTTCTCTTCACGCTTGGCAACCAGGGTATTTGCCATGGCATTTGCATTTCTCAAGTCTCCATAATCAAAAAGCACCCTTCTTAATTCATCGTAGGAATACCTATTCACAACTTCATGTGCTGACAACGAATTGCGCTTACTCATTCTCATGTCCAGTGCTGCATCAAATCGGGTAGAAAACCCTCTCTCCGCCTCGTCGAACTGATGTGAAGAAACCCCAAAATCCGCCAAGATTCCATCCACCTTCCTTATGCCATAGAACTTTAAGAACTGGGTGATATACCTAAAATTCTCACCTATTAGTACAAATCTTTCATCCTCAAGACGATTTTCCTGTGCATCTTCGTCCTGATCAAAGGCGAACAACTTTCCGCTACCTCCTAATCTTTTCAATATTTCACTTGAATGGCCACCCCCACCAAAAGTCACATCGACATATATACCATCTTTCTTTATTGCCAATCCGTCTATTGACTCTTTTAGCAATACGGGATTATGATACATCCCCTCCAGGCTTTTCTGCATACTTTACTTCGTACGCCAATTGCTCTCTTTCCTCCGGAGACGATTCAACATCCCCATCGTAAGTTGCCTTATCCCAAATCTCTAGGTGCCTATCCATAGGAGAAAGCACCACCTCCTTTTTAATATCCACGAGGCCGATCACATCTTTGGGTATCAACAATCTTCCTGTAGCATCAATTTCAATCTGCCTTAACCCGGACGTGAACTTCCTTTTAAACTCACGATCCTTTCTGCTATCCCCAAGTCTTTCATTGAGCTTTTTAACCTCGGATTCCCACTCATGCTTGGGATATAGTTCCAAACACTCGTCATAGTAGGACTTCTTAATAAAAAAGCCATTACTCAACATTGGAGCCATTTGATTCCTGAGGGACACGGGTAACATTACCCTTCCCTTGGCATCTGCCTTACAGTTATAAACACCTGAAAAATAGATTTCCAAAATTGTTGGCCTTTCTTATACAACTCAAATATATAAATATTATTACCACATTTTACCACAAAAAACCACTTTGTTAATAAAATAGCGAATTTTTATCTCAATTTTGACACAAGTTGATTCCAAATCGCCACAAAAGGTATTTGGAATTAAAGAACAAAGACTTAACAAAAGAGAGAACCAATGGTTTTGGGAAGTTAGATTGATGGTATTCTATTCTATCTAAATACCTATATTTGCCCAAATATCAGAACCCTAGTAGATGGAGGACGAAATAATTAAAGACGGGAAATTCAGGTATATTGAAAAAGGAGAAGGTACTCCCATCATTATCCTGCATGGCCTCATGGGCGGCCTAAGTAATTTTCACGGTGTAACGGATCATTTCCCAAAAAAAGGATATAAGGTGCTGGTTCCCGAACTTCCTATCTATGACATGCCCATGCTGAAAACCAATGTTAAAAACTTTGCGAAATACCTCGAAAAGTTCATCGAATATAAAGGTCTTAAAGATGTTATCCTTTTAGGCAATTCCCTAGGAGGGCACATAGGACTCCTTCACACAAAGCTCTATCCGGATATGGTAAAAGCTCTTGTCATTACGGGAAGCTCAGGGCTTTATGAAAGTGCCATGGGTGACGGATACCCCAAAAGAGGTGACTATGAGTTTATCAAAAAGAAGGCACAGGATGTTTTCTACAACCCTGAGGTTGCTACAAAAGAAATCGTAGACGAAGTTTATGCAACCGTAAATGACCGTATGAAACTGGTAAAAACCTTAGCCATAGCCAAGAGTGCCATACGGCATAATATGAGTACGGATCTACCCTCGATGCAAACTCCAACTTGTATTATTTGGGGGGAAAACGACACAGTAACCCCTCCGGATGTTGCGGAACTCTTTCATGAGCTCTTACCTGATTCCAATTTATTTTGGATTAAGGAATGCGGACATGCTCCCATGATGGAACATCCAGAAGAGTTCAACACTATTTTGGAGAAGTGGCTGCAGGAGCGTAATTTCTAAAAGCAAATTCATGAAAATCAAGTCGGCAGACTTTGTAATGAGCAATTCGGATGTTGCCAAATGTCCAAATGAGCCAATACCCGAATATGCCTTCATTGGACGGTCGAACGTAGGCAAGTCTTCCTTAATAAATATGTTAACGGAACGAAAAAGCTTGGCGAAGACATCTCGGCCGACCTGGAAAAACACAACTCATCAACCATTTTAAAATTAATGACAACTGGTTTTTGGTGGATCTGCCCGGTTATGGATATGCCAAGGTTTCCAAAAAGGATAAAAAAACCTTTCAAAAGTACATCACCAACTATTTCTTGGAACGAGAACAACTAGTTTGCTCATTTATCCTAGTTGACATTCGACATAAACCACAGACCATTGATATGGAGTTTATGCAATGGATGGGAGAAAATGGTATTCCCTTTGCTATTGTTTTTACTAAAGCTGACAAATTAAAGCCAATGGCAATCCAAAGGCAGGTTACCGAATACCTACAGCATTTGCTGAGCGGAATATGGGAAGAGGCACCACAACATTTCATTACTTCCTCCAGTAAAAAGATGGGCAGGGACGAATTGTTGACCTATATAGAGACCATCAACTTGGGGTATTTTGAGGCAAGAACATAGTGCGGTTAACTCCAAAAAAAAGTATATACTACTTTTTAAGCTCTAATTTTTCTGCAAAATAATCACAGAAATCCTTCATTGTAGCCGTCATTTTTTCATCTTGGGTGGCCCTCATGAATGTATCCGATAAGGAGACCAGAGTTTGGTGAAAGAAAATTTTCATTTCATCAACTGGCATATCCTTAGTCCATAAATCAATTTTTAGGGATTCTTGATTCTTACTATCCCATACGGAGAGCAACATGGCCTTGGCTTCCTCGTTGTCTATTCCTCCGTCCTGTGCAGATATGAAAGTTTTTCGGGAACCCTATTTTCATCAAGACCCACTTTCAGGGTAATTTCGGACTCATGTAAATCTGCCATTTAGCTTCTTGGTTTATAATTCGATTTTTTGAAAATTTCTTCGGCGGGCATCGTCAATAATTGCTTCAAATCTACATCGTTATTATCCATAAATGCCCTGACAATCTGCCAACCTATATATCGTCCCAAACGACCTGGGGACTCGTTATCCAATTCAAGACCAAATTTTGAAAAGGGTGCCGGGTCTAAAAAACGTTGGTTCAGCCTGGTTTCAGTACTGTAGAGGTACTCATTCTCAACAAAATTTCTCCAAATAGGTTCCTCATTTGCCATAGCCCAATCCATTTCATCCTCGCTATACCCAATTTTGATTTCATCCTTGGCATAGGGCATTAATTTGTCCTTAAGATAAAGTTCCTTTCCAAAATAAATCATTCGTGCCAAGTATGAACGGTCTCTTGGTCTTGGCACCACCTTCTTCGCAAAAGCACTTGCCACATCACTCACGATAAATTTACGATCCAATATTTTGGCCACATAGCGTTGAAAACCGCCATAGTATTTATGTTGGGCACCTAAATAATTGTCCAACCCAATAAATAATAAGGTATCGGCTAGTATAATTCTATTGTCAAAGTCAACATCATTGGTAACCGTAATGATCTTAGGTGTCTTTTGTTCGGGAAAATAGAATTTTATGTGCCTGAATAAATCTACTAGACTTTCCTCCTCGTCCTCAAAACTATTAAAGGTATTACCAACTTGTTGAAACAGTTCAATTTGCAGGGAGTCCTTCATTTTGGCAATCCAAACACTATCCGGTGCCGGAAAAAGGTATGGATACATCTTTCTTAACCTTGGAAGTCCATCCTCGCCGGATTCGGCGAATAATCTATCAAATCTCTCTATTTTTAAATCCAGTGGAACTTTTGAAATCTCTTCTTTGATCTTATCGCTGTCATTACACCCAATAAAAATCAGTAAAATTGATAATACAATAAAAAAGGGTTTTTTCATACCAAGTATTTCCGGATACATTTTATTTTTAAATAAGTACAACTTATTTTTAAGCAAAGTTAATCGATCTAAATAAATTTTATAAGGGTATGCAAACGGAAAAAGTTATCGATCATATCGTAGAATGGCTCAGGGAATATGCATTGAATGCAAACCAAAAAGGTTTTGTAATAGGAGTTTCCGGAGGAATAGACTCAGCTGTCACTTCTACTCTATGCGCCAAAACCGGATTGGATCTTTTGTGTTTGGAAATGCCCATTCACCAAGCCTTGAATCAAGTGGACAGGGCTTCCAACCATATAGATTGGTTACAAAGTAATTTTCCAAACGTCGATAGGCAACCTGTAAACCTTACCCCGGTCTTTGACAGTCTTGTGGCCGCATTTCCAAAAGTAGAAAATGAGGAAGAAAGATTTATGTCCTTGGCCAATACCAGGGCCCGGCTACGAATGACCAGTCTTTATTATTTTGCGGCCTTACATAAGTATCTGGTAGCAGGAACAGGAAACAAGGTTGAAGACTTTGGTGTTGGTTTCTACACAAAATATGGGGATGGCGGTGTAGATTTGAGCCCTATCGCTGATCTATTGAAAACTGAGGTATATGAAATAGCCAAAAAATTAGGCATCAATGAAGAAATTATTAAAGCGGCACCTACTGATGGTCTCGCGGGAGATGACCGTACTGACGAAGATCAGATTGGGGCTTCCTATCCTGAGCTAGAATGGGCCATGCGAATGAAAGACGAGGGTAAAACTGTTGATGATTTCACGGGAAGGGACAAAGAAGTCTTTTCAATTTTCACAAGATATAACACAATGAACAGGCATAAGATGGAGCCTATCCCCGTTTGTATCATTCCGAGAATCCTTGAAATAACCACTCACCTAGTAATCAAGTTAATAAATCGAATAATAGAGGCTTTTTAAGGGGTTTAATTAAAAATAGTACATCTTTGTCTTCTAATTTAGATTATTTAGTCCTACATTGCATGTACTCTTTTTCTACAAAGACAATTGACTAAACTATCTTGAAAAAACAACATAATGATAAAAGTTTTAATTGCGGATAATCATCCTATAATCCGTATGGGTGTTAGGAATGTATTGGATTCCGCATCTCGGTTTTGAAATGGTGGACGACGTTGCCACCACCGAGGAGCTTTTCAAAAAACTACAAAATATAACCCCCGATGTTGTAATGCTTGAAATGGACATTCCGAGAAATGAACGGAATTGCCGCTTTAAGAAAAATCAAAAAAGAATATCCGAACGTTAAAGTACTCATGTACAGTGGGCAATCTGAGGATGTCTATGCTCTTAGTGCTATTAGGGCTGGAGCATTTGGATATCTATCCAAATCTTCCGATGTGGATTACATTATCTCGGCGGTTAAAAAAGTTAGCGAGGGAAGCATGTTTATCACCAACGAATTGGCACAAAGATTGGCCTTTGACGAAGGAACCAAGAAACCAAGAAGATTCTTCCGTAAACTCTCCACTAGGGAAATAGAAGTTTTAAAACTTCTTGCCAGTGGAAAAAGAAACAAGGAAGTTGCCCAAGGTTTAAATCTAAACGAAAAAACCGTAAGTACTTACAAGGCTCGCTTGATGAAAAAGCTTAATGTAGACAATATGGTAGACTTGTTACAGCAGGCCAAAGCGTTGGAACTGTACTAAGCTTATCTATTTTACCAAATAAAAAAGACCCGCTTTAATGCGGGTCTTTTTGTTTAGTTAACACTTTTAGGAAAGTACTCTGTTCAATTTTTGATTCAGTAATTTATTCAATTGCAAATAGTTCATGATCTCTTCCAAGATTTCCTTGTTGTCCTCTTCTCGGATTTTCAGTTTCATTTTGCAAGGCCTGCATCCTCTTTTTGATCAGAAAACACCTTAACGTCAAAATGGTCTCACTCACCAATTGGGCAATTCCTAAATCTTTTGCTTTTGGGTAAATATCCTTTCTTTCCCAATTATGCAGAGTATAACGCTCCTCTTCCATAAGAATTGAGGAAATTTCGTTGGCCATATCCTGCTCCAATTCGGTTATGAAATCACTTACCTTAAAATCCTCTCTTTCATTCAATGAAGCAATCAGTTTATAATAAATATCCCTAAAATTACTATTTGCCAATTCAATTTCATCTTCCTGCAAATCCAAATACACCTTTTCATATACTTTTATTTCCAAAGATTCCGGTTCTAAAACCAAGTCCCCACTCTCATTTTCCTTTAACACCAAATCCTCAAACTCCTCCTTTTGATTACCGTACAGCAAAAGGCTTTCAATGATTTTGCGTTCCAACTCGTATTGTACGTCTACCTTTTCACCAACGGATTCACTCCGGACTATATCAAAAGCCTTCTGCTCCTGCTTCTCTTTTTTTATGGCATCGGCTTGATCCTTTTTCCCGATTTGGGCCAAAGTGCTGAACAGCACACTTTCAGAAATGTTCATAATTTGTGCACATTCCTGTACATAAATTTCCTTTTTAATCCTATCGGGAATTTTGGAAATACTGTTTACAATATCTCGAACCGTATCCGCTCTTTTAATGGGATCATCGGAGGCTTCTTTCACCAATAGGGATGCTTTGAACCGAATAAAATCCTTGGAATTTTCCTTGAGATACTGTTCAACATCTTCCAATTCATTATTCTTGGCAAAGCTATCCGGGTCCTCCCCTTCAGGAAATGTGCAGATACGCACATTCATACCCTGCTCCAATATCAAGTCAACGCCTCGTAAAGACGCTCTCAAACCAGCAGCATCCCCATCGAAAAGAACGGTCACGTTCTTTGTCAATCGGTTTATCAATCTAATCTGTTCCGGGGTCAATGCGGTACCGCTGGATGATACCACGTTTTGTATTCCCCGTTGATAAAATTGAATCACATCAGTATATCCTTCTACCAAATAGCAATTATCCTCTTTGGCAATGGACTGTTTGGCATAATAAATACCGTACAAGACCTTGCTTTTGTGGTAAATCTCGCTTTCAGGAGAATTCAGATACTTGGCCGCTTTCTTGTCATTGGTCAGGATACGCCCACCAAAACCTAAAACCCTTCCACTTAATGAGTGGATAGGAAACATCACTCTACCCTTAAAACGATCGAATTTCTTGGGGTTATTTGGATTGTTTGGGTCTTCCTTTACTATGGTGAGTCCCGTTTTTTCCAAATAGTCCAACTTGTACCCTTGGTCAAGTGCCGTCATGGTGAAACCGTCCCACTGATCCAAACAGTAGCCAAGTCCAAATTTTTTGATAGTCTCGTCCGTAAATCCCCGCTCCTTAAAATAACTAAGCCCAATTGCCTTGCCCAACTCCGAATCCCACAAAATATCTTGAAAATAGGTACTGGCATACTCGGAGACCAAATACATGCTTTCACGTTCGTTGGCTTGCTCCTTTTGCTCGTTAGATTGCTCCGTCTCCTCTACCTCTATATTATATTTTATTGCCAAATATTTTATGGCTTCCGGATAGGTGAAATGTTCATGCTCCATTAAAAAGGCCACTACGTTCCCCCCTTACCACTACTAAAATCCTTCCATATCTGTTTTACGGGGGACACCATAAAACTTGGCGTGCGCTCATCGGTAAATGGGCTCAATCCCTTAAAATTTGAACCTGATTTTTTCAATTGCACAAAATCACCGATTACCTCCTCCAAACGGGCCGTTTCATATACTTGATCTATGGTGGTTTTGGAAATCATGATGATAGTTTCAACTAGGGATCGCTAGCTTTTAGAGATTTTAAAATTATTACTTTTAGTGAAAATAAGGGAAAATTATGATTCTTTTCTTTGGAACTCGTCCCGGCAAATCCGAAACTAAAAATTTGCATAATATTACATGTCCCCATTGTAACCAAATCGATACATTAACGGTTTATATTTCTTCAAACTACTTTCACCTATTCCGGATTAAACTTTTTAGAATTTCATCTTCAAAAATTGTGGAATGTAGCCATTGTAAGCGCGTTTATTATCCGAGAGGAATTCACAAATGAAATGAAAAGGGGCGTAGACTAAAAAAGGACATACCTTAGGATATGTCCCTTCTAACCCAAATAAACATAAAACTTAATTCTTATAAATCGAACCTAAGTCCCAGCGATACGTTTCTTTGCTCTATGGTCGCATCTTTAAAAATAGGGTTTAAGTCATACTTAAGATATAACAATACCCCATCAAAGCCCGCATAGGCGCTTAGTCCGTAGATAAGGTTATTGGTGTTATAATCCCTTTTTAACTTGTCCTTTACACTGTTGCCATCCTGATCATATTTTAATTTTTGCCTTGTACCTATGTTAAAGCCACCATAGGCACCAATTCCCAACCGGAATTGATTGTGCAACGAATATCTAATGGTTTTTTCCGTTTTCTTGAATTTGGAAGGATCAAATTCCAAATGGACCGGAAAAACCAAATTGTCCATTCTAAACTTGGATTTATCAAGCTCATATTCAAATGGCTGAAGCTCCGCATTTCCTTGATCATTTAATACAAAATATTGATTGTCCTTCATTTTTAGACCGTTAAACTGAAATGAAAAACCATAGTTCAACCTAAGGAAATTAGAATTTTGAAATACCCTAGTACGCCATTGCCAACCTATTTCAAAAAAACGACTGCCACCGAGTTGATAAGGAGTATCATTCAAGGATTGACCTTCAATTATCGCATTGTTCAACCCGGCAGCCAGGACAAAATCAGAATACGTCCTACGGTCATATTTTAATTCCCTCTTCCAAGGTCTTGAATTAAAAACAAAACTTTCAGCTGGCTTTCCCCCAATATCGATTCCAATGCGGATTTGTCCCTCAGGTATGGAATCCACTTGAATATCGTTAAGAAGAACACCTTCATTACGCTCCAAAAGGGAAATCTGATTTTCGATAATAATCAATCTATTTTCAATATTCAAAGCCCTCTTTTCTGCTGCCGCTTCTTTTAACGTTTTAGCTTCGGCAGATGAGATCAATCCATCTCGCAAACGTCTGTTTATTTCTTCTACCTCTACTTTTAATGCCTCCTTCTCTTGTTCCGTGACCTGTTCCTTTTGTGACTTTAAGGCCTTTATCTTTTTTTCGTAGTCCTCCTGTGCACTTAAATTGTTTACCATAAATAAAGTGGCCAACACTAGTACAAACATTGTAATTGTTCTCATTTTCTTTTTGATTTTGATTGTTGATGAATAAAACTCCAGTCCCTGTCCCTATAGCAAATTATAGGGAAAAAGAAATTTTTAATGATTTAAGAATTAGTTGTTTCTGTCGGCGACAGCCGTCCTTACTTTGAGAAAACCTGTCTTTAAAGTTTCAAAAATTTGGTCTCGGAAGGATTGATCAAGTTCTTCCTCAACCTCGGATAATAAAGCCATGGCATTGACAGATTTATCCATGTTGAATAGTTTCTCCCTTAGTATTTCCTTTTGGGCATTTAGTAAAAGGGAATCCACTTCGGCATCGGAAACTTTTCCGTTAAGCTCTATGATATCCACCTTTGCTATTACCTCAGCTATTTTGGCATCCAAAATTTCCGTTGATACTAGGGGAACATCATCATCCCCTAAGGGAGGGGGAGGAGCATTTTCAGCTATGGCACTAGTATCAGGAATCGTCTCTTGAACAAAACCTGCCCTAGGTTGAACATTTCCCTCACGTTCACCTTTGTCTTCCCTATCTTTGTTTGATATAATAAGATCGGGCTTAACATCTTCCAACACAATGGAATCCTCATTTTCAATTGACCTTTCAATATGTACGGGCTCTTCCACATCTACCACGCTATTCGAGTTCTGTACATCAATCTTCTTCGTCCCATTAAGAAAAAAAACAGAAAGCCCTAATAGCAAGATGAAACTTGCCGCAATTCCCAACCGAGAAATAGCTATTTTTTTTCTGTTGTGTGGGGGTTTCTATTTGACTGGATATTTTGTCCCAGGCGGAATCGGATGGAGGTATTCTCCTTTCTTCCAATTTGTCCTTTATATGTTTTTCAAATTTATCTGGTTCCATAACCGATGATATTTTGTTTTTGTAAATTTTCTTGAAGCATTTTCCTTGCCTTATGAAGTTGGGATTTGGAAGTACTTTCCGTA
Source organism: Maribacter litopenaei (assembly GCF_025244665.1). Classification (GTDB taxonomy): domain Bacteria; phylum Bacteroidota; class Bacteroidia; order Flavobacteriales; family Flavobacteriaceae; genus Maribacter; species Maribacter litopenaei. The sequence continues at coordinate 2,695,157 of NZ_CP104205.1, forward strand.
ACATCCAACATTTCGGCTATTTCTTGATGTTTATAGCCTTCTATAGTATACAGCACAAAGACCATTTTATACCCTTGAGGCAAGTCGTCTATCAATCTTTGAATATGTTCCGTATCCAAATCTGATATGAGTTCCGAAGAATTTATCTGATTATCTTCATAAACCTCATTGTCATACACCACAAATTGCTGTTTTCTAAGAAACGAGATACTCTCCCGTATCATAATTCTTCGCACCCAACCTTCAAAACTTCCTTCGAATTTGAAGCTGTGCAAGTGTTTGAACATTTTGACAAAACCTTGGATCATTACATCTTCAGCAAAGTGTATGTCCTTAACATATTGCCTACATACACTAAGCATCTTTGGTGCATGTTTGGTATAGAGAACCTTTTGGGCTTCCCTGTTCCCGTCAATGGCCTTTTTGATCAGTTGCCGTTCGTTTTTATAGAAGGATATAATTCTCAAATCTTTTAAGGTCTTCTATTTACATAGACGCAGTTGGCGGTATTTTAGTTGCCTGTCAATTAAAATTATTTTTAATTGATTGAAAAAGAAAGACTTAGAATTAAAGATATATGTAAAATCTATTTTTTTCGCTCTACCACATAATTTACCATAAGCTCTAAGGAATCCCTATAATCAGATTTTGGATATTGATGAAGTAAGGACAAGGCCTCTTCCTTAAATTCGAGCATTTTGGCAACGGCATATTCCAAGCCTCCCACTTCCTTTACCAAAGCGATAACCTCCTTTACCCGTTTCTTATTCTTATTATGGTTTTTGACGGAATTTATCAACCACCCCTTTTCCTTTTTTGAGCAGTTGTTAAGGGCATAAATTAAAGGAAGCGTCATTTTTTGCTCTTTGATATCTATTCCGGTCGGTTTACCTATTTTCTCCTCGCCGTAATCAAACAAATCATCCTTTATCTGAAAAGCCATACCGCAAAGCTCACCAAATTTCCTAAATGTTTCCACATCAGTACTATCTCGGCTTTACCGAACAGGCACCCAAACTGCAGCAGGCAGCTATTAAAGTCGCCGTTTTTTGTCGTATGATATCGTAATAAATATCCTCGGTAATATCCAACCTACGGGCCTTTTCAATCTGTAATAGTTCTCCTTCGCTCATTTCCCTCACAGCGACGGAAATAATTCGGAGCAAATCAAAATCCCCATGATCAATGGAAAGCAACAGCCCTTTGGATAATAGATAGTCCCCAACCAATACGGCAATTTTGTTCTTCCATAAGGCATTGATGGAGAAAAATCCTCTACGCTTGTCACTTTCGTCCACCACATCATCATGGACCAAGGTCGCCGTATGTATTAATTCTATAACGGATGCACCCCTATAGGTTCGTTCGTTGACTTCCCCATTGTTCAATAACTTTGCGGTAAGGAATACGAACATAGGTCGCATTTGTTTTCCTTTCCTGTTAACAATGTAATACGTAATTCTATTGAGCAGGGCAACCTTAGAAGTCATGGACTCCCGGAATTTGGTTTCAAAAAGATCCATTTCCCGGTTGATCGGTTCCTTTATTTGAGATACGATTTTCAAGCAGTTTGGCTTAGAAAATCAAAATTAGGGAAAACCAAAATAAATACTAACAAGTATCGAACAGAAAGCAAATGTTCTGGATAAAAAGTAAGTAGTTTAAACAGAGCCTTAGGATTTGTTGGCCAATTGACCGCAGGCAGCATCAATATCCTTTCCCCTTGACCTTCTAACAGTAACGGTAATGCCATTCTTCTCCAATGTTTCTACATACATCTCTATGGCACTATTGGAAGCCTGTTGAAATTCACCATCATCTATAGGGTTGTATTCTATTAGATTGACCTTGGATGGGGCAAATCTGCAAAATTCAACCAAGGCTTCCACATCTTTACGGGCATCATTAATACCTTCCCAAACCACATATTCATACGTTATGCGACTCTTGGTTTTTTGATACCAGTACACCAAAGCCTCCCTCAGATCTGCCAAAGTGAAGGTCGCGTTAAAGGGCATTATAGAAGTTCTAGTATCATCAATTGCAGAGTGAAGGGACACGGCCAACTTGAACTTCACGGCATCGTCTGCCATTTTTTTTATGAGTTTGGGTACTCCGAAGTGGAAACGGTTATCCGTTTGGGAGACATTCCCAATCCTTCGGGTGAGGTAATCTTTTCAATGGCCTTTAGCACATTATTGTAATTCATCAGAGGTTCACCCATCCCCATAAAAACGATATTACTCAAGGGTCTATCAAAATATAAGCGGCTCTCGTTATCGATGGCCACCACTTGATCGTAGATTTCATCCGGATTCAAGTTTCGCATCCGCTTCAATCGTGCCGTGGCGCAAAACTTACAATCCAAACTACAGCCTACCTGGCTTGAAACACAGGCCGTGCGTCCTTGTCTTAGTAGGTATAAGTACGGACTCCACCACTAAATCATCATGTAAACGAACCGCATTTTTTATGGTACCATCGGAACTCCGTTGCATTTGATCAACCTTAATATGGTTGATTACGAAGTTCTCTTCCAACATATCACGAGTCTCCTTTGATAAGTTGGTCATTATATCAAAGGAGTGGGCGGATTTTTGCCAAAGCCATTCATACACTTGGTTGCCCCTAAAAGCTTTGTCTCCTTGGGAAACAAAAAAGTCCCTCAATTGGTCCTGGTCAGTGCCCTTATATCCTTTTTCTTAGTTTCCATCAACGTTAGCGATCGTTATCTACAAAAATCCCGCTTTTTCAATGTAATGATAAAGCGGAACCTGAATGTTTTTTCTCCGAAAAGAGAGAACTTTTATCTCAATATCAGCATGGCATCGCCATAGGAATAAAACCTATAGCTTTCCATAATTGCTTCCTTGTACGCTTTTTTCATTAAATCATGCCCCATAAAAGCGGAAACCATCATAAGCAAGGTAGACTTTGGCAAATGAAAATTGGTAATCATTGCATTGGCAATGCTAAAATCATATGGCGGAAAGATAAACTTATTGATTCAACCTTCATACGTATTTAAAGTATGATTAGAAGACACCGCACTTTCCAATCCTCTCATAGCGGTAGTACCTACGGCACAAATACGTCTTTTTTTCGCGATGGCATTATTGACGATTTCTGTTGCCTTTTCATCAATAACCAGTTCCTCACTGTCCATTTTATGTTTGGAAAGGTCCTCTACCTCAACTGGATTGAAAGTTCCAAGACCAACGTGCAAAGTTAGTTCGGCAAAATCGACCCCTTTTATTTCCAACCTTTTCAATAAGTGCTTGGAAAAGTGAAGTCCGGCCGTAGGAGCGGCCACAGCACCTTCATGTTTAGCATAGATAGTCTGATATCTTTCTTCGTCCTCAGGCTCAACGTCCCTTTTAATGTACTTAGGAAGTGGGGTTTCCCCAAGTTCCCTCAGCTTTCTTCTGAAATCCAAATACGCTCCATCGTATAAGAACCTTAAGGTCCTACCACGAGAAGTTGTATTATCAATTACCTCAGCAACCAAGGTTTCATCATCTCCAAAATATAATTTGTTTCCTATACGGATTTTACGGGCCGGGTCTACCAAAACGTCCCATAGACGCTGCTCTTCATTAAGCTCACGTAACAAGAACACCTCTATACGGGCACCCGTTTTTTCTTTGTTACCATATAGACGAGCAGGGAAAACTTTGGTATTGTTAAGTACCATTACATCACCTTCATCAAAATAATCGATCATGTCCTTGAACATCTTATGTTCAATTTTACCGGTTTTGGTATCAATGACCATTAATTTGGACTCATCCCTATTTTCTGATGGATGTTCTGCCAAAAGCTCCTTTGGAAGCTCAAAATTAAAATTGGATAATTTCATCTAGCTATTTTTTTGTGTAGCATTTTGCGGGTGCAAATATACAATCCACAATAGGGGGTTGTCAAGTAAATGATGAATTATAATTCCCGACCTTGAATTGAAGTGACTCTAGGTCATGCCAAAAGTCTCGGATAGGATTTGGTAACCACCATGGCATCGTTGATAATCAAAGAAGTCCTTAAGGCCAATGGTGCAAAGGCCATAGCCATCCTGTGATCATTGTACGTATCTATCGCAATTTCGCTGTTTATATTTTTTGAAACGTTCAAGGTAAGGGTCTTATCCGTAACGGAAATGTCCGCTCCTAATTTGGTCAACTCCGTATTTAGTGCTTCCAATCTGTCGGTTTCCTTTATCTTAAGAGTGTGGAGTCCCTTCAAATGGCAACCGATTCCCAATCCAAAACAAGTTACGGCAATGGTCCGGGCAATATCAGGGGCGTTCGCCAAATCACAATTGATGTTGGATGTTGGTCTTTCTGACACTTTTTTTAACGTAATTTGGTTATCACCGAAAGAGGTCTCTACTCCAAAATCCGTATAAATGTCCTGCAATACACTATCGCCCTGAAGACTATTTTTTTTGTAGGCAGAAAGGGTAATTTCCGTACCCACATCAGAAAGTGCGACAATGCTATAAAAATAAGAAGCGGAACTCCAGTCAGATTCCACGACAAGTGTAATAGGGTTTACTTCAACCTTAGGTTTTACGGAAATAGTATTTTCAATGAAATTACTCTCTACACCTATTTCACCAAGCAAGGCCAAGGTCATTTTTATATAGGGAACCGAGGTAATTTTACCAATCAGTTCAATTTCAAGACCATTTTCCAAACTTGGTGCAACCAACAACAAAGAGGAAATATATTGACTACTGATGTTGGCTGGAAGACTTACTTTAGTTCTTGAGAGCTTTTTTCCATTTATACGCAATGGAGGATACCCTTCATCATTTACATAAGAAATATCGGCTCCCAGTTCGTTTAAAGCATCGACCAATATTTTAATAGGGCGCTCCGTCATTCTTTTTGACCCTGTAAGTATCACATCACTACCTTCCAAAGCTGCGAAGTAACCGGTCAAAAAACGCATAGCAGTCCCGGCATGATGTATATCCACTGTACCCTCTGTTCTTTTCAGGCCCGCCTCCATAACTTGGGCATCATCAGAGTTTGAAAGATTCAGGATTTTGATACCTGGATATAACGCGGATAACAACAGAGATCGGTTAGATTCACTTTTTGAACCTGTTATTTTTATGGTCTCTTTAAATAATTTGTTTTTGGGTCGGAAAGATGGATTTTCAAGATAGAAGCTATTAAAAACGAAAAACAAAGATAGTACTATTTCAACTTCTTGTTATTGTGATGACGGTCATGATCGCGCCTAGTTTTCAAATCTAACTTTTTATCAAATGCCTGTTGTAAATCTACACCGGTCTGATTCGCTAAACAAAGTACCACAAAGAGAACGTCTGCCAGTTCCTCACCCAAATCCTTCGATTTATCGGACTCCTTTTCGCTTTGTTCCCCATAACGCCTTGCAATTATCCTAGCGACTTCACCCACCTCCTCGGTAAGTTGAGCCATGTTGGTAAGCTCGTTAAAATAGCGCACCCCGTGTTCCTTAATCCAATTATCTACTGCTTTTTGTGCATTTTCAATATTCATTACTCTTTGTCTTTTGTATCCATTAAAATGGTGACAGGATCATCATTAAGAAGGTCTACTTTCATATCCGCTCCAAAAATTCCCGTTCCCACTTTTTTACCAAATTCCTGCTCCAACTTATCAATAAACTTTTCGTAAAGGGGAATGGCAATTTACGGTTTTGCGGCTTTGATGTAGGAAGGTCTATTCCCTTTTTTGGTCGATGCATGCAATGTAAACTGGCTAACCACAATAATATCGCCATTAACGTCTGTTACGGATTTATTCATTACACCCTCTTCATCATTAAAAACTCGAAGGTTCACTACCTTCCTAACCAACCAGTCAATATCTTCTACACTATCTTCCCCGGATATACCAAGTAACAAAAGGAGGCCCGTATCAATGGAGGAAATCACTTTGTCTTCTACGGTTACACTTGCCCTGGATACTCGCTGAATCACTGTCCTCATTTCTTTTCCCCGTGTATGTCTATCCTGTAATTTTCCTCTTCTCCAGTAATCATTTGAACATAACTTCTGTAACGACTCCAAGAAACACTTCCCTCTTCCAAAGCTTCTTTAACCGCACATTTGGGTTCATCCAAGTGAATACAATTATTGAATTTACAATGCTGCTTAAGCTCAAATAATTCCGGAAAATAATCTCCAATTTCTTCCTTTTCCATATCAACAATACCAAAACCTTTAATACCAGGTGTATCAATTATTCGGGCCCCAAAGCTTAAATCAAACATTTCCGCAAAAGTGGTGGTATGTTGTCCCTGCAAATGCTGTTGGGAGATTTCCGCAGTCCTAATATCCAAATCCGGTTCAATAGCATTGATCAAAGTTGATTTCCCTACCCCGGAATGTCCTGAAAACATTGAAGTCTTATCAATCATTATTTCCTTAATCTTATCCACATTCTTTCCCGTTTTGGCCGATATTCCTATACAGGTATAGCCAATGTTCCTGTATAGTTTGGCTAAATACTTCACTTCATCGGTTTCTTCTTCAGTATACGTATCAATCTTGTTAAATACCAAAACAACAGGCACGTCATATGCCTCGGCGGTCACCAAAAATCTATCGATGAATATGGTATATGTAGTAGGGTTATTTAGGGTAACCAATAGGAATACCTGATCAAGATTAGCGGCTATAATGTGGGTTTGCTTTGAAAGGTTTACCGATTTCCTGATTATATAATTCTTACGATCCTCTATACTATTGATTACACCTACGTTTTCCTCTCCTTTGTCATCCAGTTCAAAATGAACCTTATCCCCAACGGCAATAGGATTGGTACTTTTAATACCCTTAATCCTAAATTTTCCCTTAATTCTGCATTCGTAGAAAGTCCCATCCTTCGTTTTGACGGTATACCAACTTCCTGTTGATTTATAGACTATCCCTTTCATTTTATTATTGCTGCGGCTACAAAGAAACGATAATACTTTTAAAATGTGAATCTCTAAAGTGCCCAAAAAATTGAGTTCACACTGTATTGTTTTTGGATATTTGAGTTACTTTTAAAACTAAAAATCAAACCTTTGTAAAAATCCAAAACCATGAAAAAATTAGTATTTATCCTTTTGTTCTCCTTTTTAGCCGTTATGGGTGTGGAAGCCCAAGAATATAAAATTATAACCACGGTGGAATCAATTGTTCCAAGTGGACTTGGAAGGTCTAGAATTATAGATGCAAACGCAGACCGGGATTATAAGGAGTTTTCATCGATACAAACAGAAGATGACAATTCAAGGAACAAAGCGGATCGCTCTGATATTCGAGTAAAGGATTTTGAAGAAACCAAATTGTTGAATTTCTACAATATCGCTGGAATAAGGTTTCAGAACATCGCGGCAAATGATGCCTTGATTTCATCGAAGCTTACGGCCATGGCTGCAGAGGGATGGGAACTTGTCTTTGTAACCAGCGGTGTCGAGGCCGATGCTGGTGAAAAAGACGGACAAGGGATTTTTGTAACAAGATTTGTTTTTAAGAAATAAAAAAAGCCCCGAGAAACCGGGGCTTTTTTAATTATCCATTGACAATCTTTTCTTGATGATTGATGGATTCTTGATGAATGGCCTTGAACATTCTCAAGATGAACTCCTCACTAAGACCTTTACTTTCACCTTCTAATATCATGGCACCTAAAATCTGGTTCCATCGGTTGGATTGTAGTACGGCCACGTTTCGTTCCTTTTTCAGAGCACCAATACTATCTGAAATCTTCATACGCTTCCCAAGGGTATCTATCAGTTGGTTATCGATAACATCTATTTGGGCCCTTAAATTGCTCAGCTTGGTGTTGTACTCCGCTTCAACATCGGTCTCCTTTCTTATTTTCAAATCCTTCATGATTTGAACCAGTCTTTGCGGTGTAACTTGTTGTGCCGCATCGCTCCAAGCATTATCGGGATCGTGATGTGTCTCGATCATTAATCCATCAAAATTCAAATCCAAGGCAGTTTGGGACACATCAAAAATCATATCCCTTCTTCCTGTAATGTGCGATGGGTCGTTAATCAACGGTAAATCAGGGAATTTGTTCCGGAACTCAATCGCCATTTGCCACTCGGGAATATTTCTGTATTTGCTTTTCTCGTAAGTAGAAAAACCACGGTGAATTGCCCCCAATTTTTTTACACCTGCGGTATATAATCTTTCTATACCGCCCAACCAAAGTGCCAAATCCGGATTCACTGGATTTTTTACCAAAACAATCTTATCGGTTCCTTCCAAGGCATCGGCCAATTCCTGCATGATAAATGGACTCACCGTGGAACGCGCACCTACCCATAATAAATCCACATCATACTCCAATGCCAATTCCACATGGGCTCTATTGGCAACTTCCGTAGCCGTTTTTAAACCGGTTTCCTCACGAACTTTTTGAAGCCATTTAAGGCCTAACGCACCTACCCCTTCAAAATTTCCCGGACGCGTCCTAGGTTTCCGAGATACCGGCACGGTAGTAATTTACATCGGTATCCTTTAATTCATGTGCGATTTTCAAAACCTGCTCTTCAGTCTCTGCACTACAAGGTCCTGCTATTACAAGTGGATGATCCAAATTCATATCATCCAACCAGGATCTCATTTCTTTCTTGTTCTCCATTACTTCTTATTTATTGGTATTCCCTTTAATATTGATTTTATTTTATTCGTATTGTTCATTTCATTGTATATACCTTCAAAATCATCTACCAGCAACAATTCCCTAAAATCCATCAGATTTTGAATGTATTCGTTTAAGGTCTCTAGGACGTTCTCCTTGTTCTGTTCAAAAATGGGCGCCCACATGGCCGGAGAACTTTTTGCAAGGCGAACCGTACTTTCAAATCCACTCCCAGCCATGTCAAAAATATCACGTTCATTTTTCTCTTTTTCAATTACCGTCTTTCCTAACATAAAAGAGCTAATGTGTGACAAATGAGAGACATAGGCAATATGCTTATCGTGGGCGTTTGGGTTCATATACCGAATCCTCATTCCTAAAAGTTGAAAAATTTCCAAAGCTTTTTCCTGTAATTTAAAAGCTGTGTTTTCCACTTCACAGATAATGTTGGTCTTTCCTTCATACAAGCCGTTTATGGCTGCCGAAGAATCGGAAAATTCCGTTCCTGCAATAGGATGGCAGGCCAAAAAATTTCGCCTTTTGGCATGATTGGCCAATGTTTTGCAAATAAGCTCCTTGGTGAATCCCGCATCGCACACCACACAATCATCATTAACGGCATCTAGAATACGTGGTAACTCCTTTACCATTTCGTTCACAGGTATACTAACGAAAACAAAATCAGCCTTTGACAAATCATCATAAGTCGCTCCGTGGTCAATAATTTTCAAGGACAGGGCCTCCTCCAAATGCTTTGGTTTGGCATCTATGCCAAATACTTTTGCATCCGATAGTTTTGCCTTTACGTCCTTTACAAAGGAGCCTCCGATCAACCCGATTCCAATAACAAAAACGTTCATTTATAACCTATCTATTGCTTCCTGTATTTTCTCCTTGGTAACACACAAGGAAAAACGAATATACCCCTCTCCATTAATTCCAAATATGGTTCCAGGGGTAATGAAGATATCCTTATCGTATAAAATATTATCTATAAATTCTTCGGATGAAGTTATACTCATTGGCAGCTTTGCCCGGACGAACATACCCACCGCATCCTCGTCATAACTGCAACCTAATTTTTTGGCCAGTTGAAAAATAAGATTCCTTCTTTCCAAATAGACCTCATTGAGTTTGCTATACCATTCATCAGTACTTTCCAAAGCGGCTATGGCCCCCTTTTGAATACCATAAAACATTCGAGAATCCATATTGCTTTTTACTTTTAAGACGGCCTCCAAAAACTCCTCATTCCCTAATACAAAACCAACACGCCAACCGGCCATGTTAAACGTTTTGCTTAACGAATTTAATTCCAGGCATACCTCTTTGGCCCCGTCCAGTGCCAATATGCTTTGAGGGTGGTCATTCAATACAAAACTATATGGGTTGTCGTTTACCAACAGAATATTGTTTCTTTTGGCAAACGCAATCAATTTCGAAAATTGTTCCTTAGTAGCAGTTGCCCCGGTAGGCATATGTGGGTAACTGACCCACATTAATTTTACCTTGCTCAAGTCCCTTGCCTCCGGAATCACCAACATCGGGAACCAACCATTAGCCTCGGTCAAATCATAGTACACCGGCTCAGCTTCTACCAATTTAGTTACCGAGGTATAGGTAGGATATCCTGGATTGGGAACCAAAACTTCATCACCTTTGTTCAAAAAGGCCATACTAATGTGCATAATGCCCTCCTTAGATCCCATTAGGGGTAGAATCTCATTATCGGGATTTACCTCCACCTCAAATCTGCGCTTATAAAAAGCGGCTATTGCCTTCCTTAATTCCGGTAAGCCTTGATAGCTCTGATACTGATGGGCCCCTTCTTCCAAAATGGCACTTTGTACCGTTTGTATAACTTGTTGTGATGGTGTCAAATCCGGGCTTCCAATACCCATATTGATAATGGGCCTACCTTTAGCCATAAGTCCTCTTACCTCTCTCAATTTTTTGGAGAAATAATATTCTTGAACCGATTCCAACCTTTCAGCTGTCCTAATCATAACATGGTATTTTTATATTCCCCCAAAACTTTCACCTCTTCCAACATGATATTCAAAAGCGATTTTGCCTTATCAAAATCCTCATATTTATTAAATGTAACATCCACAAAAAAGGAATATTTCCATGGGGTCTCAATCACAGGTAGGGACTGAATCTTGGTCAGGTTCAAATTACAATCACTCATCACGTTAAGCACTGTGGCCAAACTGCCACGCTTATGATCCGTTAAAAATCGCAACGAAGCCTTATTTATTTCCTCCTTTGGAAGCTCCTTATTTTTTGTTTTAACAATGATAAAACGGGTAGAGTTATTTTTAATGGTTTGTATGTCGTCCGCTACGATGTCCAAATCATATAATTCTGCCGCAACCTTGGGGGCTATAGCCGCTATATGCTTTAACTTTTTATCATGGATGCGTTTGGCCGTTTCAGCCGTATCTACATCTTCTACCAATTTTATGGATGGATAAGCCTTAAAGAATTCCTTACATTGCAAGAGTGCCATCGGATGCGAACTTACCTCTTTTATATCATCAAATTTTTGTCCCTTCAAAACCATTAAATTATGGTGGATATTTAAATAATATTCCCCAATGATGTGCAGGTTATTTTGATGGATCAAGGCATAGTTTGGTATGATGGAGCCCGCAATGGAGTTTTCAATAGCCATAATGCCCTTTTTCCGCTTTTCCTTTAAGCAATGCATCTACTACGGCATCGAATGACAAACATTCCACCAATTCTAACTCCTCATCAAAATAGTCCTTGGCTACTTGATGGTGGTTAGACCCTTTAATTCCTTGTATGGCTACTCTTAATGGCACGAATTTTTTCTAAAAAAAAAGTCCCGCTTTTCACGGGACTTTAAGTGTTATATTAATTGCAATATACTACAACAGTCCCGTACCTCTCTTAAAAAAGAAGTAAAAATAAAAACCGTTCCGGAAATATTGCTTTGTCATAATCTTTAAAACCGCGGCTAATGTAATCAATATATTTAAAAACTATAATGGTTGCTTAATTTTTTTTTACAAAACAGATAATTACTTTCAATTTTATATAACTTAATACTCACAATCAATACATTATGAAAGGTGTTTTTAAAATCTGGATGCTATTTGTATTACTGTTACTAGGTTGCAAAGAACAGGTCAAGGAGAAATCAGAATCAATATCTACAGACGAGATTGCCATGGAGGCGAAACCTTTTTTTACGCCCAATCCACAGGCAGTACCCGAACAAACAATCAAAACTTTAGAACCGGGTGAAAAAGCACCGGATTTTAATCTTCCGGGAACAGACGGTAGATTTTATACATTAAACGATTTTAAAGAGGCAAAAGCCTTGGTTATCATTTTCACATGCAACCACTGTCCAACCGCTCAAGCATACGAAGACCGGATTATACAATTGACTAATGACTATAAGGAGAAGGACGTTTCTGTTGTTGCCATTTCCCCCAATTCTATTCGAGGCTTGTTATTGAATGAGTTAGGATATAGTGACTTGGGGGATTCTTTTGATGATATGATAGTTCGCAGCAAGGACAAAAACTATAATTTTCCTTATTTATATGATGGAGATACTCATGAAGTATCAATAAAATATGGGCCTGTAGCGACTCCTCACGCATTCGTTTTTGATGAAAATCGAATTTTAACGTATACAGGAAGACTGGATACATCGGAGAAACCGGGAACGGCAAATGCAGAAGACCTTAGAGCTGCAATTGACGCCACATTACACAATGAACATATTGAAAATGCGAGCACAAAGACTTTTGGTTGCTCCGTCAAATGGGCATGGAAAGATGAGTATGCCACCAAGATCAATAAGGAATGGAAAGAAAAGAAGGTTACCTTGGAAGATATAAGTGAAGAAGGAATTAAAACCTTATTCAAAAATGATTCCAATAAACTTAGGCTAATAAATCTTTGGGCAACTTGGTGTGGCCCCTGTGTACAAGAATATCCATCATTTGTGGATATGCATAGGATGTATCAGGGTCGTGACTTTGAATTTATTTCCATTAGTGCTGATAATATGTCTTCCAAAGAAAAAGCTCCGGCCTTTTTGCAAAAAGAAGCATCCGCCCTTACTAATTATATTTATTCCGGAGGTGACAAATATGCCATGATCGAGGCCGTGAATCCGGAATGGAACGGGGCGCTACCGTACACCGCATTGGTAGAGCCGGGCGGAAAAATTGCTTACCGCGTTATGGGGCCCATTGAGCCATTTGAGTTACGAAAGATAATCGTTGAACATGAAATGATTGGTCGCTACTATTAAGGAAAATGTAGGAAGTTAAACCTATCCTAATATTAATACCTTAAACTTCAATAGTTTTAAAATTTCAAGGCCGAGACCGACACCATTGCTATTGCTTGTTGGAACCAATTTAAAAGTAGATTCATTGTCGAACTGTTTATTATATGCGAGTATGGCCTTTTTGCCATTTTCATTGGCGGAATGTATAAAAATCAATCCAATTGTTGCAAATCCAAGCGTAACACCTAAAGGAGCTAAGGTTTCATTTGGGTTATCAGTATTTAAGGTAGAAGCTAACCAAAAAGCTCCGACACCTTCTCCCAGCAAAGAAAGGTATCCTAAAGTGGAATAGGTATTAGACTTTTTCCAATACGCATTGATTTCTTCATTTTTAGCCAACAGTGCCTTAAGTTCTTTTTTTGTGATTCTGTCATCATCTTGATAATATTCCATACTCCAAAAACCAGGGAATACAGTTATTTCTTGTGCATTTGTGTTAAGAAAGAAAAGAAATGTTAGGGCAAAAAATAAAATAGTTTTCATTCGAAATTATTTGTATTTAAGACCTCAAGATCGATAAAACGAATGAATCTACGTAAGATTTTACTGATTTTTAGATGAAATATTTTAAAATTTCAAGGCCAAACCAACACCCCTGTCGGCAGGTACCAATCTATAGGTCGTTTTACCCAAACTATCATTGAATTCCAAGATGGCATTTTTCTTATTCTTATTGGCCAAACAGTAGAAAATGGAACCCACTAACGCCGTACTGGCGAACCCGATGATAGGAGCCGTCGTTTCCTTATCATTGTTATCATTGACCAAATACCAAATACCAAAACCCAAGTTAGCTGTAGCGGCCGCAAAGGTGACCCCATATTGCTTCTTGGCCTTTGACCAATGCACTTCCGAGGCGGGATTGGAATCCATGGCCATTCCAAATCCCTTCCAAGTCATCTTGTCCTTATCTTGATAGAACTCATCACCCCACATACCTTGAAAAACGGTTATCTCTTGTGCTAGGGAATCCTGAAATGCAAACAATAAAGCGAAGGCAATAGTAAACTGAAATATTTTCGTTGTTTTCATAACTTTTTTGTTTAAAATTAAATAATAAATATTAAACAAAAAGAAATCATCCATGCTTTAACATGCCTTTAATACACATGAATGGATCCTGAATGAATAAAAACTTTGGTGTTGTTAATTTTTGAAAATCAGCCTTCCATTAAAAATTTCCTCGACATCTACATTTGTAGGACGATTAAATGATATTACATCTCCGTAACCTCTGATTACACCGAGATATGGACTCCTGCGGATTCACTAAGATATCGTTGCTCCCTCGGTGATTAAGGGATACGCTTTCGGCTACCAATTCCTCCGCCTCCACCCTGGAATCTCCGGCAGCAACGGTCACATTTAAGTTTTGTGTGTTTCCACTTAATTTAAAATAGGCTATTCCATTTACGACGATACTCAAACTTCCGGTATTGAGATTGAGGTCAAATTCCCCGTCCGTGGTTTCTGTTTACGGAACCACAAAACTCTCCGAAAATAAAGTAAGGTTTGGATATGACAACACGCCATCACTCTTTATAGCCAAACCAGTGCTACTTCTTATCTCATTAATATTGGGAGAGGTTACGTATACCGTGGTTTGACCGTAATCCCTAAGAAAATTACAGCCATTTTCATTTCGTAAAATGAGTCGGTCGCCTTCTACAGTGATGGAGATCTCTTCTTTTAAATTTTCCCCGGTTTCGACCTCCACTTTTTGGGCATTCCCTTGTTTTAGAACCAGGGCTACTTTTTCAAAAACGGTTATTTCGTTAAATGCTGGAACTTCAACTTCCTCTCTTACCATGTCACCCGCTGTCTGCAAACAATCCGGGGCATTTTCGGAATTACAGGATATCATTGCCCCACAAATTAAGAACCCTACAAAATACCGGAGTGCCAATGCACCAAGCCTATTTTTTGAATATTGAAAATTGACCATAATGGGTATTTTTTGTCCGGTCGAGCGCAGTCGAGACCTGTTCAATAAAAATGTTCTTTTTCAAAGACCTCTCGACTGCGCTCGAGGGGACTTAATTTCCTACAGAGGAATTCTTTACAACCGAATACCAACACCAAATTCAACGGCTTCCGCGGCAGCGCCATGGGACTTTAATGTGATTGCCCCAAACCACTGCTTCCCAAAATATCGTTTTAGCCCCACTCTATTATACATCCGTCCCTCAAAATCGAACGGATAATATACATAATAGCCCAACTGCGTGATTACCGACATTTTATTAATAAAGAGTTCATGCCCTAGAAAAATTCCAACTCTTTTATAATCATCATCTGCTTGTACCTCCATTTCGGAAACGAAGTAGCCTGAAAACGAATCAGTTCCTTTAAAAAATTGGAAAAGAAAACATCTCCTCCCAACTGTATGGCACTTTTCCTACCCAATCTTTTATCGGCATATCCCGAAAAAATAAAAAATCCATATTGACCGGAACCAATAACATCGCTTTCATTTAGTCCGCCTCTCACTATCAAATTGTATCGAATTGGCTCCGTTACTTTTTCTCGATTGGAAGTATGGACATAAGTTAATTCCTTGCCTCCATCCAAATCATAGGTCAGTCCCAAATTGAAGGCAAAGGTATTGGTGGACGTGTTGGGGGCCCTAAAATTCCCATTGGAATAATGAATTAAAGAAATCCCCCCCTTAATACCAAGCCCGGATATAAGGTTCTCCTTGTGATAATTGAGCATCAAGCAGGTAGAACTCAAAAAGTCCGATCCGTAGGCATTATTCCTAAAGTTCTCTTCCCGGTCATACGGGTTGGTAGTATAGGCAATTCCCTGCCCAATCCTAAATTGGATGTTTCTCTTGAAGAAATAAAAATTGTAATGTGCATAAAGTCCATAATTCTTACCTAAAGTAGTACTATTCATGTCCTGATAAATGAAGGAGGCCCCATAATCAGGATAGTTGTACAATTCCTCCCATTCTTGATAACCATAGGTTTTTCTGTTGTAACCTAAGATGAATCCCCCAGGATGATTCGTTATTAAATGCGAAATATCGGTATTATGCAACATTACCGAGCCATAAAACTGACTTAGGTCCAAGGTATGCTTTTTGACCTCCTTATTTTGGGAAAAGCACAAAGCTCCCAACAGGAAAAACAACAAAAAACATTTTTGCTTCATGGATGTCAAAGGTAGTCAGGAAATATGAGTTACTGAAGATGAAATGTGCGTACCATTCACTAAATGCCACAGCCCTATATTTATAAAGAAGCTAAAATACCTCTTTGGCTATCGCCTTAATATTATCCGATTTCCCCATAGAGTAGTAATGCAACACAGGCACCCCCGCCGCCTTTAGTTCCTTGGATTGTTGAATGGCCCATTCTACACCAACTTGGCGAACATCTTTATTGTTCTGACAATCTTCGACCGCATCGATTAAATCTTGTGGAATATCAATACGAAACACTTGAGGCAATAATTGCAAATGCCTTTTTACCGCGACCGGTTTTATTCCAGGGATAATGGGAACATGGATTCCTATGTTTTTAGCGGCCTCTACAAATTCAAAATATTTTTGATTATCAAAAAACATCTGTGTTACTACATAATCGGCGCCGGCATCCACTTTTTCTTTTAAACGTTTTAAATCGGTTTGTAATGAAGGAGCTTCCAAATGCTTTTCGGGATATCCAGCTACTCCGATACAGAAATCGGCATTGTCATCGGAATCAATGGTTTCATGTAAATATTGACCATGACTCAGGTTCCGTATTTGAGAGACCAACTCCTTGGCATAGCAATGACCACCTTCCGTTGGGATAAAATATCGTTCTTCTTTCATGGAGTCGCCCCTAAGTGCCATTACATTGTCAATGCCTAAATAATGGCAATCCACCAAAACATATTCTGTTTCTTCCTTAGTAAAACCTCCACACAACAAATGCGGAACCGTATCCACGTGATATTTATGTTGAATGGAAGAGCAGATACCTACAGTCCCAGGTCGCATACGCGTTACCTTTTTCTCCAAAAGTCCGCCCTTATCCAAATACACATATTCCTCCCTTGAGGTGGTCACATCAATAAAAGGAGGCTTAAACTCCATGAGCGGATCTATGTTGTCATAAAGCTCCTGAATGCTCTTTCCTTTAACAGGGGGTATCAATTCAAAAGAAAAAAGTGTTTTTCCGTTTGCCTTTTCTATATGCTCTGTTACTTTCATTCTATTTTGAAAACTATTTTAAATCTAATTTTTGATAATCCTTGAATGTCGGAAATTTACTCTTCTACAATATTAGGTGCCAACCATTTTGAAGCTTCCTGCATAGAAATACCCTTCCTGTTGGCAAAATCTGCCACCTAGTGCATCCTTAATTTTTCCAAGACCGAAATATCGTGCTTCAGGATTAGCAAAATAATACCCTGAAACCGACGCCGCCGGCCACATGGCCAAACTGTCCGTTAATTTCACGCCTATAGTATTCTCAACATTCAACAAATCCCAAATGGTAAGTTTTTCTAAATGATCCGGACAGGCCGGATATCCTGGTGCCGGGCGAATTCCTTTATACGATTCCTTGATCAATTCCTCGTTACTCAACTTTTCTCCTGTAGCATAACCCCAATAATTGGTGCGCACCGCCTTATGTAAATATTCGGCAAAAGCCTCTGCCAATCGATCGGCCAAGGCTTTGATCATGATCGAGCTATAATCGTCCAGGTTCTTCTCATACTCCGCAGCCAATTCAGCCGTTCCAAAACCTGCTGTAACACAAAAAGCTCCCATATAATCCTGTACCCCTGAGTCCTTTGGTGCAATAAAATCGGCCAAAGCATAGTCTGCCACTCCTTCCCTACGTTGCAGCTGCTGTCTCAGTGTTCTAAAGTGGAAGATCTCTCCATCCCCAGATCGCTTCACTTCAATATCATCTGTATTGACAGTGTTTGCCGGAAACAAACCGAAGACCGCTTTTGCCGTCAAGAGTTTATTCTCCAAAATCTCCTGTAACATTTTTTGGGCATCCGTGAACAAATCCGTCGCTTCTTTACCAACAATGGCATCCGTTAAAATATCGGGATACTTGCCGTGCAGTTCCCAACTTCTAAAAAAGGGAGTCCAATCAATATAAGGCACTAAAGTATCCAATTCTTGATTTTCAATGACTTGGAAACCAAGAACATTCGGTTTTTTTATATTGGATCTTTCCCAATCGATTTTAAATCGATTTTCACGGGCCTCTTCAATGGTTTTATATTCCTTTTTTACCGAGCGCTTTAAAAATTTATCCCTGAAATCATCATAGTCTTCCTTAATTCTTTTTTTATAGGCTGCCGATGTTTCCTTCTGCAATAAATCACCTACCACCGTAACCGCCCTTGAAGCATCGTTTACATGGACGACCGCCTCTTTGTATTGTGGATCTATTTTAACTGCTGTATGGGCCTTGCTTGTCGTTGCCCCTCCAATCAATAATGGGATATTAAAATTATTGCGTTGCATTTCTTTGGCGGATGAACCATCTCATCCAAAGAAGGAGTAATCAATCCGCTTAAACCAATAATATCCACGTTATGTGCTATGGCTTCTTGAATAATTTTCTCCGGAGGTACCATAACCCCCAAGTCGATAATCTCGTAGTTATTACACGCCAGTACCACACTAACGATATTTTTACCAATGTCGTGCACATCTCCTTTTACGGTAGCCATAAGAATTTTTCCGGCACCTTCCGAACTTTCCAATTCGGATTGGATAGTTTTTCCTCCTCAATAAAAGGTAATAGATAGGCAACAGCTTTTTTCATTACACGTGCCGACTTTACCACCTGTGGCAGGAACATTTTACCACTACCGAACAAATCCCCGACTACGTTCATTCCGGTCATCAAATGCCCTTCAATTACTTCAATGGGACGATTCGATGCTTTTACGGCCTCCTCAACATCTTCTTCAATATATTGATCGATGCCCTTTACCAAAGCCCTGGTGATCCGGTCTTGTAATGGTTCTTCTCGCCAAGAATTATCGACCTTACTTTCCTTTTCCTTCCCAACAAAGGATTCGGCGAATTCCAATAATCGCTCAGTGGCATCGTCACGTCTATTCAACATAACGTCCTCTACATGCTCCAAAAGATCCTTTGGAATATCATCATAGACTTCTAACATGGTCGGGTTTACAATACCCATATTCATGCCCGCTTTAATCGCATGATACAGGAAAACAGAATGCATGGCTTCCCTAACCGGATTATTCCCCCTAAAGGAAAAAGAGACATTACTGACCCCACCACTAACACTACAATATGGCAAGTTTTCCCGTACCCATTTCGTAGCGTTAATGAAATCAAGTGCGTTTAATTTGTGTTCGTCCATTCCCGTGGCTACAGGAAATATATTCAGGTCAAAAATGATATCCTCCGGAGGAAAACCTACTTTGTTAACAAGGATATCGTAGGAACGTTTGGCAATTTCAATACGTCTTTCGTAATTGTCCGCTTGCCCCACCTCATCAAAAGCCATCACGATAACAGCAGCGCCGTACCTTTTTATCAACTTGGCATGATGGATAAATTCCGTCTCTCCCTCTTTAAGACTGATGGAATTGACCACACATTTACCCTGAACCACTTGTAGACCAGCTTCTATAATCTCCCATTTGGAACTATCGATCATGATCGGTACCCTAGCAATATCCGGCTCGGCTATAACTAGATTTAAAAATTTGACCATGGCGGTTTTACCATCGATCAAACCATCATCCATATTGATGTCAATAATCTGGGCACCTCCCTCTACTTGTTCCCTTGCAACGTCCAAGGCTTCCTCAAATTTTTCTTCCTTCACCAATCGTAAGAACTTCTTGGAACCTGCTACATTGGTACGCTCCCCTACATTTATAAAATTACTTTCAGGGGTTACTACTAGGGGCTCAAGACCACTTAAACGTAAGTATCTAGTTTGCTTTTTTTCCATCTAGCTGTGCTCTACCATTAACGGCCTGGGTGCATAATTTTTGGCCAAATCCGCAATTGCTTTTATATGTGCCGGGGTGGTTCCACAACATCCTCCAATAATGTTTACCAATCCTTTTTCCAAATACTCCTTTATCTGTGAAGCCATCTGCTCGGGATTTTGATCATACTCCCCAAATGCATTCGGTAAACCTGCATTTGGATGGGCCGAAATCCCGAATTCACTTTTTTGCGAAAGCACCTCTAAATGCGGTGTTAAATCCTTGGCCCCCAAAGCACAATTGAATCCTACCGTTAAGAGAGGAATATGGGATACGGAAATTAAAAATGCCTCGGCTGTTTGCCCGGTCAGCGTTCTACCCGATGCATCAGTAATGGTTCCGCTAACCATTATGGGAACGTCGATATTACGTTCTTCCTTTACTTCTTCTATTGCGAACAAGGCCGCTTTACAGTTCAATGTATCGGTAATCGTTTCTATCAACAAAACATCTACCCCTCCATCCAAAAGCGCCTCTACTTGTTGTTTATAAGCTACCCTTAATTCGTCAAAGGATATCGCCCTAAAACCTGAATCATTAACATCCGGTGACATGCTGGCTGTCTTGTTCGTAGATCCCATACTACCAGCTACAAAACGTGGTTTTTCGGGTGTTTTCAACGTATATTCCTCGGCGACTTTTTTGGCTATTACTGCTGATTCATAATTAAAGTCATAGACAAAATCCTCCATCTCGTAATCCCCCATAGCAATGGTAGTACTGGAAAAAGTATTGGTCTCAATAATATCCGCTCCAGCCTCCAGGTATTTACGGTGCACCTCTGCCGAGCCTCCGGCTGTGTAAGGGCCAACATGTCGTTGTTCCCCTTCACGTCAATATGCCAGTCCTTAAATCGTTCTCCCCTAAAATCCGCTTCCGTAAACTTGAATTGCTGAAGCATGATTCCCATGGCACCGTCCAGCACCAAAATCCGCTTTTGAAGCGCTTCTTTTATATTATCCACATGTTTTGTTTAAGGTTAACCAACTGATATTTATCTTTCCTATTGTTGCGGTAATTAAATTACCTATAATAAATTCCTCGATGAGGGCTCATTTCTTTGAATATCAAAATAGTCCTGTTACCTAAAAAAGGTAATTTAAAAACATAAAAATAAATCAAGTAAGGAATTTAGGGTATTGGCCTTTGGGGTTATCTTTCCCGATGGGTATCGAGATAGAACGTAGCACCTTCTTAGCTCCTGATGAGCTCAGGGTAGACCAAGGGTTGCTAAGGCTTCAAAGGGTCTATTCCCTCCACCTTTCTTGATAACTTTCAACGTTTAAAAGAACTGGGACAAAGTAACGGCTCTGCCCGCTCAAAACCAAATATTCCATTTCTTTTTTAAGAACTACATAAAACAAAAAACCCTTCAAATATTTCTATTGAAGGGTTCCCATTTATTATTGTAAGTACCTAAGCAATACTTTGAACCACTTCTTTTTTGGCTTCTTTTTTCGAACCATCAAATCCTTCAACTCCCCCAACTGTTGTGTATTTCATCACATACCTTTTGCCTGGGTTGATGATTTGATAGGCATACTGACACATTACTGCGGCCTCATGAAAACCTGACAATATCAATTTCAACTTACCCTCATAGGTATTGACATCACCAATGGCGAAAACCCCAGGTAAATTGGTTTGATAGTCCTTGGCATTGTTTACCTTGATGGCGTTCTTCTCTATCTCCAATCCCCAATTTCCGATAGGTCCCAATTTGGGGGATAAACCGAATAAAGGAATAAAGTTATCCACCTCCAAATAGGTTTCACCTTTATCTGCATCGTTATGTTTGATTACCACGGCTTCCAACTTTTCATCGCCATACAATTTCTTAACCTCAGCTTCGGTGAACAATTTAATTTTGCCGAGTTTGGCCAATTCCGAAGCCTTTTCAACAGAGTCCAGCGCCCCTCTAAATTCATTTCTACGATGTACTAAGGACACCTCAGCAGCCACGTCGGCCAAGAAAATGGCCCAGTCCAATGCCGAGTCCCCTCCACCTGCAATGACCACTTTTTTACCACGATACACATCCGGGTCCTTTACCATAAACGCTACTCCCATATCCTCAAATTCCGCAATATTGGAAATAGGTGGTTTTCTTGGCTCAAAAGAGCCCAACCCACCAGCAATAACTACCACCGGAGCATGATGTTGGGTTCCTTTATTGGTAGTAACGATATAAGAACCATCTTCTTGCTTATCCAAGGTTTCGGCACGTTCGCCTAAAGTAAATCCAGCCTCAAACGGTTTTATCTGCTCCATGAGGTTATCCACCAACGTTCCCGCCAAAATCTCCGGAAAGGCCGGAATATCATAAATGGGTTTCTTTGGATAAATCTCCGAGCACTGTCCACCAGGCTGTGCCAAGGCATCGATAAGATGACATTTTAACTTTAGTAATCCCGCTTCGAATACGGTAAATAATCCTGTTGGTCCTGCACCAATGATTACAATATCTGTTTTTATCATACTTCCTGACTTAATTGCAATTGTTCTTCTACTATCTGATTCATTTTTGCCCTATGATGTACCACTTCACCAATAATGATGATGGCCGGGTTGGACAACTTATTATTTTCTACTACTTCTTCAATGTTCGAAATGGTTCCAATACCTATTTTCTCATTGCTCCTAGTTCCATTTTGGATAATGGCAATGGCGGTTTCCCCTTTTCCTTCCTTTTTAAAAAGCGAAACAATTTCCGCCAATTTGGACATCCCCATTAGAATGACCACGGTGGCACTACTTTTGGCCGCCAAGGCTACATCTTTGGATAGCTTGTGCTGTTTGGTAGTACCGGTGATTACCCAAAAACTTTCTGAAGCCCCTCGCTTAGTTACGGGAATATTTTGATAGGCCGGAACACTTAAACTCGATGAAATTCCAGGCACTACCTCTGTATCCAATCCAAATGCTACAGCATATTCCATTTCCTCCGCACCACGACCAAACACAAAAGGGTCACCACCTTTTAGTCGCACCACATGCCCATGGGATTTAGCCCTGGAAACAATCAATTCGTTGATCTGATCTTGCTGATACGAATAGCAGCCCTTACGTTTGCCTACAAAGATTTTCTCGGCCTTACTGGCATATGCCAATAATATATCATTTACCAATGCATCGTATAGAACGACATCGGCACTTTGTAACGCTTTGATAGCTTTCACAGTTATCAAGTCCGGGTCTCCAGGATCCGCACCAACCACAGTCAGCTTACCCTTGTACGTCAAAGGGTCTTTGAAGTTTAATATCTCTGATTGCTTAATCGTATCCATTTTCACTAAACTTCTGCCAATTCCTGTTTTCTAAATTCCTCGATGGATTCCAAGAAGATCTTTGCATTTTTTAGATAGGCTGCGGCAAATTCCTTCGTCGGCTCATTCTTGTTTATTTGCAGCACCATATTTTCAAAACCGCCATCCACTTTAATCCTTCCATCAACCACAAATTTCTCGTCAAAGTCCTTTATAATACTGGCATGGGTATTTACCTTGGTGTTCTCGGCGGTTAATAAGGCTTTTGCAGAATTCACCATGGACGCATAGGCATGGTAAATACTAGCAGCCCATTTTTCCTCTTCAAACTTCTCTTGCGCATTTTGAATTTTCTCCTCACTTTCAAAAAGTAGCGTAGCGATCAAGTCGATAACAACCCCAGCACATTCGCCTACACCTATGGCCTTCTCGTATTTTTCAGTATTTCCCCAATCGATAAAATCATCAGCCGTGAGATCATCCACGCTAGATAAATGGGTGAGGAAATCATAGAAATACATCTGACCCTTCTCGGCATAATAATTCGGAAAAGTCAATCCTTTACCATTGGCATCAAAATCATCCAAGATTAAACGTAAAGCTTCGGACCTCTTTTACTAGGGACTTTTACCACTTTGTCCGCAAAACGACCGTTCCCATTTCCATCATTGCCACCTCCCAATAGTACCTGCAGCGCAGGGGCCACTAGTTTATCCTTGGTTCGAACCGACATTCCTTGAAATCCAATATTGGCCATGTTATGCTGACCACAAGCGTTCATACATCCGCTAATTTTGATGACCACATCCGGGTTACTGATATATTGTGGATATTCTGTCTTTATGACACGTTCCAATTCTTCGGCAATTCCAGTACTACTGGCAATTCCTAAATTACAAGTATCCGTACCGGGACATGCCGTGATGTCCAATGCCTTATTATATCCTGCTTCAGCGAAGCCTAATTTTTTAAGTTCGGTATAAAAAAATGGTATAGCTTCCTCCTTTACATAGGGAATCAAGATATTTTGACGAAGGGACAGACGGATTTCGCCAGCGGCATACTTTTGGACCAAGTCGGCCAATAATCGAGCCTTGTCCGTATAAAAATCCCCTAGGAGAACCTTGATCCCTATAGCTACAAAGCCACCTTGTTTTTGTGGCACAAGGTTCGTTGATTTCCATTTGTCAAACGCCTCAGTATCTTCTATTTCCACAGCTGGAGCTACTTCTTCGGACAAGGTTATTTTTGGATAGGCCAATGCATCGATTGGAAATGTTTTGAACGGAATCGCCTTGCATTCCTCATCAATGAGTTTTCTAAAACCATCCAAGCCTACATCCTTCAACAAAAATTTCATTCCGGCCTTTGCCCTACTTTTTCGCTCCCCATATCGGTCAAACACACGAACAACCACTTCCATTAATGGAATTATTTTGTCTGTGGGCAAAAACTCATATAATACATCGGCGTGTCTTGGCTGGGAACCTAGTCCTCCGCCCAACATTACCTTGAATCCTTTCATTCCTTCCTTAACCTTGGCAATAAAACCAAGATCGTGCATATAGGAAAGTCCTGTATCCTCATCCGTAGCGGAAAAAGAAACCTTAAATTTTCTACCCATTTCTTGGCTTACAGGGTTTCTCAGGAAATATTGGAAAAGCGCATGGGCATAGGGAGAAACGTCAAAGGGCTCGTTAGGATCAATTCCGGCAGTTTCGCTAGCAGTTACATTCCTCACGGTATTTCCACAGGCTTCCCTCAATGTAATATCGTCCTTTTCCAGCTCTGCCCACAATTCCGGTGTCCTGTTTAGGTCCACGTAATGTATCTGTATATCCTGCCTTGTGGTGATATGAAGCCTGCCCCTGGAGTATTCATCCGATACATCACATATACGATGCAATTGTTTAGAAGTCACCTTTCCGTAGGGTAATTTTATCCGGATCATTTGCACCCCCTGTTGACGTTGCCCATAAACACCCCTAGCTAAACGTAGACTTCGGAATTTTTCCTCGTCCAACTTTCCACCGTGGAACTCATGGATTTTTCGCTCCAGTTCCAGGATGTCCTTTTCTACAATCGGATTTTCTATTTCTGTTCTAAAACTTTGCATGCTTCACTATTTTATATAAATGGTCATTTAAAAATATAAACCCTATAGATTTTATATGATAAATGAAAATGCCCCAATTACTTTATATATTCCTTTATAACCTAACTGATAAAACCAGCTCCTACCGTATTATTGGATTGCGTATCGATTAGAATAAAGGAACCGTTGGTCCTATGGTTTTTGAACTTGTCATAAAATATAGGCTTGTTCAATCGAAAGCTTACTTCCGCAATATCGTTCATCCCCAATGCTTGGGCGTCCACATCCACACCGGAATAATCCGGTGCAATTTTATGATGTACCTGGTCTACTTTCGCCAGCACTTTATTCACCCCATGTTGCACCACATATTTGTTTCCAGCGGACAACGGTTTGGAATCCATCCAAGAAATGGTTGCGGTAAATTGCTTTTCTATGGTGGGTAAGTCATTGGCCTTGACCAACATGTCACCCCTACTTAAATTAATTTCATCCTCCAATGTAATGGTCACGGAAGACCTTCTTGATGCTGTCTCGGTATTTTTTATCGTAAAAATAGATTTCCTTGATTTTTGACCTTGTTTGTGAAGGAAGTGCAACTACTTCGTCGCCCACACTTAGTTCCCCTCCATAGACCTTACCTGCGAATCCTCTAAAATCGTGATGGTTTTCCGTTTTTGGGCGTATCACATATTGTACTGGAAAACGTGGGGTTCCTACATTGGAAACCGCTGCCAAATCCAGCCCCTCCAGGTGTTCCAATATGGTCTCACCATCGTACCAAGGCGTATTTTCGGATTTATGAACCACATTATCACCCTTTAAGGCACTTATGGGAACAAAGGTGATTTTCTAATTCGCATAATCACGCTTCTCCATCAATTGTTCGAAATCAGCTTTGATCTCGTTATAGCGTTCTTCCGAAAATTCGACCAAATCCATCTTGTTAATGGCCACCACAACTTCTTTTATTCGCAATAGATTATTAATAAAAAAGTGTCTATTGGTCTGCTCTATAACCCCTTTTCGCGCATCTATTAAAATAATGGCCGCTTGCGAGGTGGACGCACCAGTAACCATATTTCTTGTATATTCCACATGACCGGGAGTATCCGCTATGATATAACTTTTCTTTGCCGTTGAAAAATAGATATGGGCTACGTCTATTGTAATACCTTGTTCCCTTTCCGCTACCAAACCGTCCGTAGCCAAGGAGAAATCCGAGATAATCATAACCCTTTTGCTTACTGGTCTTTTCAATGGCCTCCAATTTATCGGTGGTCAAGGATTTGGTGTCGTAAAGTATTCTACCTATCAAGGTACTTTTTCCATCGTCTACGCTACCTGCTGTTGCTATTTTAAGTACTTCCATTTCTTTCTCTATTAAAAGTATCCTTGTTGTTTTCTTTTTTCCATCGCCGCTTCGGAACGCTTATCGTCGATACGGGCGCCACGTTCGGATATAGATGAATCCCTAATTTCTTCCACTACCTTTTCTATGGTGGTGGCATCGGATAGTACCGCGGCGGTACAGGACATATCCCCTACCGTTCTAAAGCGTACCAAGCGCTCCTCCACAATTTCATCCTCATCCCTAAAAACGACCCCGTCCTCAGCGGATCAAATTAATCCGTCCCTAAGAAATGTTTGTCTTTTATGGGCAAAATAGATGGATGGTATTTCTATTCCTTCTTCCTTAATGTAGGATCAAACGTCCAATTCCGTCCAATTGGAAATTGGGAACACACGTACGTTCTGCCCTAATTCTATCTGACCGTTCAACATATCGAACAATTCAGGTCGCTGGTTTCTTTCGTCCCATTGCCCGAAATCATCACGAACCGAAAAAATTCGCTCCTTGGCCCTTGCCTTTTCTTCATCCCTCCTTGCACCTCCAATACACGCATCGAACTTGAATTCCTCAATGGCATCCAACAACGTAGTCGTCTGCAAACTATTCCGACTACTATATCTACCGGATTCCTCCTTTACCTTCCCTTGGTCAATGGAATCCTGCACATTTCTTACGATGAGTTCCAATCCCAATTCTTCGACCAAACGGTCCCTGAATTCTATGGTCTCCGGAAAATTATGTCCGGTATCTATATGCATCAATGGAAACGGAATCTTGGCGGGCCAAAATGCCTTTTGCGCCAATCTCACCAAGGTTATGGAGTCCTTTCCTCCCGAGAATAACAGAACAGGCTTTTCAAACTGTGCCGCTACCTCACGTATGATGTAAATCGCCTCGTTTTCCAAGGCGTTGATATGGGCAGTATTTTCTCCCAATGCTGTAGGTAATTCCAATTCTTTTAACTCCATGCTTAATCTTTATGTATGCAATCCACACTCTCTATTGGCCAAAACCTTAGTGGGATCAAAATAGTTATGTTCATTGGGAAGATCAAACTTCCTTAAATAGGTGTCCAACTGGGTATCGCTATAATGATAGAAAGGACTCACTTTTAAAACACCGTCCTTGCTCAGGCTCAGTATATCCAAACTATCCCGAAGCGCGGTCTGCCCCTTTCGTAAATTCGTAAACCAAACATCCGGTTTGAAATCTGACATCGCCCTCGCAAAGGGTTCCAATTTTACTTGCCTAGTAAACTCCTCGTGTCCGGGATCATCTATTTGAGGTATTCCCATGACCGCATCCCTATGGGCAGAAGTCTGTTTCGGCACATATAATTTGATATTCAAATGCAACCTTTCAATAAGCTCTTCCGCATGTTTATAGGTTTTGGGAGTGTTGTACCCCGTATCGCACCATATCACCGGTATATCTTGACTTACTTGGGAAACAGCATGTAAAATAGCCACTTCATAAGGTCTAAAATTAGTGGTTACCACAGGGGTTTGCCCATGCTTAACCGCCCATGAGATGATTTCCTCTGGTGGAATCCCTTTGAATTGAGTATTCAACTGTTCTATTTGAGCTGCTGCTAATGCCATATCCTAAATATTACTTTCCCCATTTAATTAAATTCCACAACCTTTCGTGAAAAAAATATAGAATCATTTTGGTCACAAAATCTATGGATGCAATAGATGCCGCTATTGAAATCTTACCTGTCAGAAAATAGGATACGATTAGCGTATCCAAGGTGCCTATGACCCTCCAACTAAAAGCCTTGGCCACACTTCTAATGGGCCTCTCAGACTTTTTATCTTCTGCGTACGTAGTCTTTGTGGTTTTCTTATCTAAAACAAGTTGATCTGCAATCATCTTTTGTATGCTAAATTATTACCCTACTCATTTGGTAGAGTTTTCAAAAATAGAATTAAATTTTAACCCGACATCAACAAAACACCTAAATTTTATAATTACCCTATAGATTTAGTAGATTATTAACAAATGAAGGTCAAAAATGAGATATTCTCAACAAGGGATCTTCCATTAGTTCTCTACTTTTGGTCTTTGGAAAAGTCGCAGAGAATATCCTGCAAGGTATTGTTTCTGTATACGGCCAAAGCACTATCCCTCACTTGGAGCATCAATTTATGGACAGAACAACTTTTTTCATCTCGGACAATCATCACACTTTTCGTAAAAATTTAGGCTTACACAGGGCACCATAGCTATGGGTCCCTCCAAAACCCGCATGACATCTACCATGGCAATTGCCTTTGGCTCTTTTATGAGGTAATAACCGCCGCCCTTTCCCTTTTTTGAGCCAAGAAAACCAGACTTACGAAGACTCAATAATATACTCTCCAAAAACTTTTGGGAAATGTTCTCATGCTCCGCTATTTCAGAAATCTGAACGGGTTTCCGGTCCTTTTGATTTCCCAGGTATGCCAGGGCCTTTAAACCGTATTTTGTCTTCTTTGAAAGCATACCGCTAAGATAATTAAAATTAAGGTTGAAGATCCTTTAGAAAAATGTGGAAAAACAAACTAAAACAACAATCAACTAAAAATAGTACAAGGATATGCACTTTACTCTGCTTATTTAGAACCAATATCTTTAAAATGGTAAATAATGTTAATCTTGCCATTCCTTGTTTCATTGCTTCTTAATAATTATTAACTTGTTACATCCGATTCAAAACAACTAATTATGTCAAAATTCAGCTTAAAAATAAACGGTAAGACCCAAGAGGTCGATGTGGACGACAACACACCCATGTTATGGGTTCTTAGAGACCACCTTAAATTGGTGGGGACCAAATACGGATGTGGTATTGCCCAATGTGGAGCCTGCACCGTTCATTTGGGAGATAATGCGGTTCGCTCCTGTCAAATTCCGGTTTCTTCCGTTGGGGACCAAGAAATAACAACCATTGAAGGTTTGTCCGAAAACGGAGACCACCCGGTACAACAGGCATGGCTCGAGGTAGATGTACCACAATGCGGGTATTGCCAAGCCGGTCAGATCATGAGTGCCTCTGCACTGTTAAAAAGAAATCCCGCTCCTTCCGATGAAGAAATCGAAGCGGCCATGAACGGAAATATCTGTAGATGCTGCACCTATGTCCGTATCAAGAAGGCCATTAAGACAGCTGCCTCTGCTACCCGGAATGCATAAGACAACCAAGCACCCAAAAAAGTAAAAAAATGACACTCGTAAAAACAAAAATAGGTAGACGTTCCTTTATAAAATCCTCCGCACTTGCTGGTGGGGGTATGATGATAGGATTTAGTTGGCTCGCATCCTGTAAAATGACCCCGGAAGAAGTGAACAACCTTCCAAAGGAATGGTTTGACATTAATGGTTTTCTAAAAATAGGGGATAATGGTTTGGTCACCATCATGTCCCCCAATCCGGAGATCGGACAAAACGTAAAAACCGCCATGCCCATGATCGTGGCAGATGAGTTGGATGTGGATTGGAAAAACGTAATCGTGGAACAGGCGCCTTTAAACCTTGATGTTTTCCAACGTCAATTGGCCGGTGGTAGCCAATCCATTCGAGCAGGATGGGAAGGACTCCGCATGGCAGGTGCCACCGCTAGAAAAATGTTGAGACAGGCCGCTGCCAAAGCTTGGGAAGTTCCCTTAGAGGAGGTTACTACATCCAATGGCATGTTGTACCATGAAGCCAGTAATAAATCGGCCGGCTATGGGGAAATGGCATCGGCAGCAGTAGGTGTTGCCTCGCCAAATGACCCACCAGTAAAATATTGAGGTACCTGAAGAGGTTGAATTGAAGGACATCAAGGATTTTACCATCATTGGTACCGATAGAAAAAATGTGGACGGACCCAAAATTGTAACCGGAAAACCTTTGTTCGGTATCGACGTACAGGAAGAAGGTATGTTAACGGCCATGATCGTTCACCCCGAAGCTTTTGGCCAAACTTATAAATCAATGGATGCCGAATCGGCTAAATCCATGCCTGGAATAGTAGATGTATTTCCGATTGATGTATATCCGGAAGGGGTTGAAAAACAATGGTCCGATGGAGGTGGAATACCTCAACTGGTTGCCATTGTAGGCGAAAGTACCTGGCAGTGTATGCAGGCCAAGAAAGCCTTAAAAGTAGAATGGGAAAGTCCGTCGGACCTAGAAAGTACCGAAACTTATGAAGCCGATCTGGCGAAGCTTTTGGATACACCGGTAGAAGCCCCCGCCCGTAACGATGGGGATTTCAACAAAGCATTTAGGGGTGCTGCAAAAACCATTGAACGTACCTATAGTGCTCCATTTTTAGCGCATAATACCATGGAGCCCATGAATTTTTACGCCAATGTTACCGCCGATAAGGCCGAAGTAAAAGGGCCCATCCAAACACCGGAGTTTTTGGAAAAGACCTTGTCATCTGTACTAGGTTTGCCCATTGATAAAATCGATGTAGGCATGACCCGTATGGGAGGTGGATTTGGTCGTAGGCTATACGGTCATTTTGGTGTGGAAGCTGCCGTTATTTCGAAAAAGGCAAATGCTCCCATCAAATTGGTGTATACCCGTGAAGACGATATGACCCAAGGTACCTATAGGCCTGCCTACAAGGTACGGTTCAAGGCCGGGTTGGACAAAGACAATAACTTAGTTGCATGGTCGGTAAAAGGTGCGGGAACCAATGACGATCTTGTTTTTGAAAACAGGTTTCCCGCGGGGGCCGTTGATAACTATTTGGCCGAGAAAGCAAGTTTACAGACCAAGATCACGACTGGTGCTTGGAGAGCCCCAAGATCCAATTTTATGGCTGGTGCAGAACAATCCTTTATGGATGAAGTGGCAGAGCTGGCCGGTAAAGATCCTATTGAATTCCGATTGGAATTATTTGACAGGGCCATTAATGATCCCGTAGGTAATCCGGAACAAAACGATTATGACCCAGAACGATATGCAGGAGTATTGAAATTGGTCAAGGAAAAAGCAAATTGGAGCGGTGCCAACGATGGAAAAGCGAGGGGCGTATCGGCGTATTATTGCCATAACTCTTACGTGGCGCAGGTGCTGGATTTGACCATGGAAGGCAATAAACCGATGGTCGATAAGGTATACTGTGCGGTGGATTGTGGTATCGTTATCAATCCATTAAGTGCCAAAAACCAAATAGAAGGGGGTGTCGTAGATGGTATAGGTCATGCAACCTATTCACAAATGACCTTTAAAGATGGGGTTCCGGAACAACAGAACTATGATTCCTATCGACTCATTCGAAACAGTGAGGCCCCCAAGGTCATCGAATCCTATTTTGTAGACAATGGTATCGATCCCACTGGATTGGGAGAACCATCCCTACCTCCCGTAATTGGAGCATTGGCCAATGCCATGTACAAGGCAACAGGAAAAAGATACTACAGTCAACCCTTTACCTTGGACAGGGAAGTTGTAGGATAGTTAGTAACACTTAATTGTTATAGATTGATTTGGAGGTTGTAAAGACAAAGATTGGAAGACGTTCTTTTTTAAAAAATTCGGCAATGGCCGGAGGTGGACTTGTGCTAGGTTTTAGCTGGTTGGCCTCCTGTAAAATGTCTCCCGAGGAAGAAGCACAACTTCCAAAGGAATGGTTTAAAATCAACGGATATTTAAAGATTGCGGATAATGGTCAGGTGACGATACTTTCCCCCAATCCGGAAGGCGGGCAAAATGTAAAGACCTCTATGCCCATGATCGTTGCGGACGAGCTAGGAGTCGATTGGAAGGATGTGATCGTGGAGCAGGCTCCCTTAGATAAGGATGCCTTTTCGCTCCAATATTTGGGAGGAAGCCAATCCATAAGAAGGGGCTGGGAAGGCCTGCGGATGGCCGGCGCCTCGGCCAAGGCCATGTTAGTGGCCGCGGCTGCCCAAGCTTGGCAAGTACCTAAGGGAGAGATTACGGCTAACAATGGGGTTTTATCGCATCAAAGAAGTGACAAAAGTGCCACTTATGGTGAAATGGCTTCGGCCGCTGCCCAATTGGAGGTACCCAAAGAAGTAGCGCTAAAGGACATTAAGGATTTTACCATTATAGGTACTTCGCAAAAAAATGTGGATGGGCTCAATATCGTGACCGGCAAACCTTTGTTTGGTGTAGATACTTACACGGAAGGGATGTTAACGGCTATGATCGTGCATCCCCCGGCATTCGGATTAAAATTGAAATCTATTGATGATAGCGAGGCTAAAAGCATGCCAGGCATCAAAGATGTATTTACCATTAAGGTGTTCAAAGATGACTATGAAAAGGCCTTTTTCGATACCCGAACGTTTAATGAGGTTGCCGTAATCGTTGGGGACTCCACCTGGGAGGTCATGAATGCCAAAAAAGCGTTGAAAATAGAATGTGAACCTATCGAAGGCATAACGGAGACCCGAAATCGATTTGGAAGAAAATGGGAGGAATATACTCCGGGGGGACTGGAAAGCACCTCCAAGCATTATGTGGAGATGGAAACCATAGCTACTAAAAAAGCTACGGTAAAACGAAGGGACGGAAATCCGGAAAAAGCATTTAAAAATGCTGCCAAGGTTTTGGAAGCCACTTATACGGCTCCCTTTTTGGCGCATAATTGCATGGAACCCATGAACTTTTTTGCGGATGTTTCGGAAGACAAGGCACTTCTGATTGATCCGCTTCAAAAACCGGAATTGACAGAACAGACCCTTTCCGCACGTTTGGGCATGCCCATTGAAAATATAGATATACAAATGACCCGTTTGGGAGGAGGTTATGGACGTAGATCCTATGCCCACTGGTTGGTGGAGGCGGCCTTGATTTCCCAAAAAATGAAGAAGCCGGTAAAACTGGTCTATTCCCGTGAGGACGATATGACCGATGGTATCTACCGCCCTTCCTATAGTGCTACCTATAGGGCTGCCTTGGATTCCGAAAACAACCTCATCGGCTTTCATGTAAAAACAGGTGGCATCCCACAGAGTCCCCTGCACGAAAATCGCTTTCCTGCAGGTGCCATTGAAAATTACTTGGCGGAGGATTGGACCATTGATACCAACTTGACGGTAGGTTCCTTTAGGGCACCCAGTTCCAATTTTATTGCCTGTGCCGAACAGTCCTTTTTGGATGAAGTGGCCGAAGCCATGGGCAAGGACCCTATCGATTTTCGTTTGGAACTCTTGGAACGTGCCCGAACAATCCCGTTGGAGAAAATAATGATTATGAAGCCGACCGTTACGCCGGGGTATTGAAACTGGTCAAGGAAAAATCCAATTGATTCAATAGCGATGGCATATCGCGAGGGGTAGCGGCCTATTTTTGCCACAATTCCTATGCGGCCCAAGTATTGGATCTTATATGGGAAAACAACGAACCGGTTATTGAACGAGTGACCTGTGCCATTGATTGTGGTATTGTGGTCAATCCGGATGCGGCGACCAATCTTGCCGAAGGTGGAATCGTAGACGGTATCGGGAATGCATTATACGGGGAGATTTCCTTTAAAGACGGTGTGCCGGACCAACAGAACTTTGACACCTATCGGATGATTCGTATGAGCGAGGCACCCAAGGAAATAGACGTACATTTTGTAGAAAGCGACATACACCCCACAGGATTGGGAGAGCCTTCCTTCCCTCCTATTTTTGCGGCCTTGGCCAATGCCATGTACAAGGCGACAGGAAAACGCTCGTACCGACAACCTTTTCTAAAGGACCGGGAACTTATCGGATAATCTACTAGTTACCTTTATCTATATTGGAGAACAACAAAAAAGCAATGTCTTTGTCCGAAGGCTGCACGGTTCCGATTTCGGCAAAACCCAGTCTTTTCAGTAGCTGACGCGATCTAGTATTGTTCTTGGTCGTTACCGCCAAAACTTCTGTGAAATTCAATTCCGATGTGCCATAAGTCAAGACCGCTTTACAAGCTTCCATCACAAATCCGGCACCTTCATATTCGGGCAAAAGGGCAAATCCGAGGTCGGGATACTCCAAATAGTCCCTTTTTAGAAAACCGCAGATTCCAATAGGTATTTGGGAATCTTTCAAAGATACTTTCCAAAGTCCAAAGCCCTTTTCACGATAGGATGTCAACAAACTGTTTTCGATATACGTTTTTGCATCTTCCTTGCTTTGTATCCCTCTGTCCCCGATATACTCCAACCAAGTGGGACTATTTAATAGCGAATAAAAGAAATCGGTATCTGAAAGAGTGGCCTGTTCAATACAAAGTCTTTCGGTCTACTTTAGTATCATTCTTACTAGCTTCTAACATAATCGAGTGCTGCCTGACTGAATTCCACTTGATTCTCCCAAAATCTACCTGCACCTTTTCATCCCCCAACGAACCCAACCACTGCTCAATCTCCGGGAATCATTCCTTAAGGGAACCAAAAAAGCCTTGATCCCACATATCAAAAGCCACCAGCTCCTTGCTATAAAGACTTAGTAAAGCTGCGGCATCCTTTTGCCAAACGGCCTCTTTGTAACTTGGAAAAAATTCCTCGATTTCCTTCATAACGTATGTGTAGAAATGGACTGATTCAACATACAAGATACATCTTCCTGCGTATACTTAAATGGGCAAATACGACAATCGAAAGGGATAATACGTCATACTTGGACATGGCCCAACAGCAGGTGGAATTTGGAGGGCCAGCATTAAAAACTCACCCCAACGCTTAGCCCAATAACGGCAAAATAATAATCTAGAATATCGTTACCGTGAAAAGGGATAGGAATGGTAAATCCTAAAATTTAATTTGTCCTTTTCAAGGGGTAAGATACGATACCCGAGCAAAGGATACACCACATAGGGATAATTGGTATTGCCAGCCACGTATGTACCCCCGAGTCCAAACTCTAAAAAATGCTTTCCTTTTCCCCAGTTACCGGTTATGTGATGAGGAAACGTAACATATTTATACTCCGATCTACTACATGAACCAAATAAGCAAAAGCTTACCTCAGAATTATAGCCTAGGCCTAATTTTGTGGTTAGTAGAAAATTTTCCTTTAATATATATTGTCTTTCGTACGCAACTGAAACCAATGAGGCGTCTCCCAAAAAGTTAAGGCTCATGCTATTTAGGGGTCGGGTTGATCCAACAGCATCCAAGCCTTGAGCCCAAAGGGTGCCTGAAGCCATCAAAAGGCATAGAAATATGGTCACGGCTTTCATAGAACTGTATGTATTGGTTATGGGTGATTACTCACTAATATAACTATAAATACCTCATTAACAGTAATTTAATTAATTATAATCATCAAGAATTTCGATTTTCTTTAGGAAAATCAGTGTACAATCGAGCAAAAAGGTGCTTGATAAAGTCGAAGGCACTTTGATCGTTATCCTTTCGGTGTCCCCAACAGATATAACACGACTCCGGGACCCGACTTAAGCCTTTTGATTTCCCAATCAAAGGTATCCTTATCTTGAAGATTTGAGACCAAAGCCTCCATCTCCTTTACCGAATAAGTGCGCAAGGAGGAAACAATACCGTCCCATACTACGAAGAGCGGTACAATGGGAATGAGGTAGGTGAAAATAATCCGACCGATTTTAAACGGACGGATAAAAGGTGTCGTCAACAAAACACTGATCGGGGAGAACAGCATGGCCAACATACTGGGAAGGCTCCGCTCCTGCCCTTCCACAACAGCGATGGTACTTTTAGAATCCACCGCATTTTGTAATATCAAGGAAGCATCCTTGGGTCTAAAATGGTGGAGGCTCAGAAACTGGATCCGTAATCCTTTGAGGTTGGAAGGGACATCTCGGGCATCCACGGGGGTTTTTACGAATTCAAAATTATCGGCCTGTTGTTGGGTGTATTCAAACGCGGGGATGTTAGGGTAATAATCGGTGAGGATAATCTTGAGGTCCGGGATATCTTTTTTTAATTCGGAGTTTAACCGAGATGAGTCCGCCACCGCCGCCGGAACCTAAATCGATAATTTGATGGGTACCGCTTTTCTCCAGCCCTCTTTTCAATACGGGAATAATAGGTTTGTACATTTTTACGGTGTTGGACAAAAATTGGAGAAAGTCCGTGCCATAATTCCGTAAAAACGAGGGAAACCATTTTTGATCCTCAAACTCGAACAAGTGAATTCTACCCATAAACGACCCTTTTTATATCGTATTCGTTTTTGCTATTCCAACACCGGCTTTTTACGTATTCTAATGAAAAACACCACAACATATAGAAGCGCACTGAACATCCATACGTATTGAATATAGTGGGCTCCGGATTGTACATACCCTATGGCAATAAAAAGGGACATCACACTGTTCATTAAAAATAACAATGCTTCCAAGCGTTGTTTGCTACGTTCCGAAAAGGATTTGAACAACATCCCAATATTTAAACCTGCGGCGACCAATTGAATACTCCCAAAAAGTGGTTGGTTCGCGCCAAGGGCCACCAAACCGTTCATTA
This sequence comes from Maribacter litopenaei, assembly GCF_025244665.1. Classification (GTDB taxonomy): domain Bacteria; phylum Bacteroidota; class Bacteroidia; order Flavobacteriales; family Flavobacteriaceae; genus Maribacter; species Maribacter litopenaei. The sequence goes on from NZ_CP104205.1 coordinate 2,732,263, forward strand.
GGAGTAATAGACCTCCCAAAATAAACCCCACTCTCGACAATCTCTTTTTTCGGTCACTGGTCATAATTAGGATCCTGGATTCATAATCCCCTACAAGATAGTTATTTATAGAATGTGTCCGGGTCTACTTTTATGGTAGTCAGTTCCACGGTATGTCCGTCCGGGTCCTTGGTATAGACGGAGTCAAAGTAATGATGGTCCTGCACATTGTATTCAAGCCCCAATTCCGCGTAGCGTGCTAGGGCCTTTTTAAAATTTTCCCGATTGACGTTAAAGGCAAAGTGGTCTATTTTTACATTCTTGGAACCCTGATCCAATGCTACATCATCTGTATTGGCAGGAAACAGGGCGATACCCGATTTGCCCGATAACAGAAAAATAGGCACCCCGCCCCACTCCGGTAGTTGGTACTTTTTAAGGCCCAAGACCTTTTCATACCATTGGGCGGAAACCACCATATCCTTCACCCGAATGGCCACGTGATCTGGAAAATCGATTTGGATAGCGTTGTTCTCTTCCATGCCCTTTATAATTTTGAATCTTTTTTAAAATTAGACCATGCTATCTGGCGTCCGAGGATAACACGGGTAGGTACAATGTCATTTCCTTGATTTCTACCGAATCCAAGTGCCCCATTTTTTGTGCATCGGCCGTAATCAAATGCATGTGCAAAAAGGAATCGTGGTGGGTGAATACCCCTTGGTGCTCTTTTGAAAAGAACCCGATAATCTCCACATCCACATCCTCCAATGCATAGCTCGTTTGACCTTGATGTGCTTCCGCCGGTGAAGAAACCGGGGTTCCCTCAGGGAGGTTTTGAATATGAATATCGGCCTTTGCAATGGTCCCTTCCAATTTAAACACTTGGGGAATGTCATTTGCCTTGGTGGCCTCCAATATAAATGCTTCCAGGTCTTGGATGCTATTAACTTCGTTGGGAAGGGCTATGGTATGCCAATCCAATACATGGGTGTAGACCAAAAAAGGTGCCGAAAGGTCCGTTCGCTCTTCCACCACCATGGTCGTATCTGAGGTGACCTTGGATACGTAGGTCCTTCCATCATTTATTAGTAACTCCCCGGTCAAATTAATCTCGGCCCCAAGCCGTACAGGCCGTTTTTGCCTGCAATGGTATCCAAGTCTATTTTACTGCCCAATTCCCCGTTCCACATCACATCCCGCATAGCTCCTGCTATCTGCAATGCGGTAGCTTCGGTATTCCTTGCTGGCTGCTTTTTTTTGGGTTGGGGTTGGCAACCAAAAACACATAGACAAGCAAGGCCAATGGCCAATATTCCCAATGTTTGCTGGTGCATGGGCACCCTGCCCCGTATGGTTTCACTGCTCCCTTTAAAAAGCGTTCGGCCTTCATCTTACTCAATTTTTTGGTTCTTTATGGTTCCCCTTTACGGTCGTACCTACGGCCACCCCAATAGCGACGCCTATGGCCAACCAAAGTCCCAGCATTATCGGTGGCCACACCTACCGCGACCCCTATGGCAATCCCTAGGGCGATTCCTTTTACTTGGTTTTTGTTGTTCATGGCATTCTTCGCGCAATTTAAAACTAAATTTTTGCTGTACCTATCCAACAATAGTGTTCAGTTCCCGCACATAGGTATCAATATACGTTTCCTTCTGTTTAAGTTTGTATTGGACGATATACCTGGGATGGTCAAAGACCACAAAGGATTCAAAGAGCTTGGCCTCGTCATTAATCTTCTTGAAAAATTTGGCGTTCTTCTTTCCCAGGATATAGCAAACGGATGTATCAATACCAAAGGCAATTTGTTCCCTGAGTGTGGCAACCATGAATTCCTTGGTGTCTTCAAACAAGGCCGGATAATCATAATAATTGCAATTGACCCAATTCCCTTTTTTATTTTTCTCGATAAAGCCCAATGGGCAAACGGAATTGATATAAAATTGGCTATAAAATTTTTCGCTACCGCCATAGGCATTGATCATATCGTAGACAAAAACGGAGGAAGGCTCGTGTGTTTGGATGGCGGTTGTTTCAATGCCACAATCCTCCGCTAGGCGTTTGGTATCGGTAAAGGGGATACCCGTGGCCCCGGCTCCCAATCGTCCCGGATTAATACCCAGCAGTATCTTTCGTGATTGTTGGTCACTGAAGAATTTGGTATAGAATTGCTCCAAAATGTCAAGTACCGCATCATTGTCCGCAAAGGGATTCATCACTTGGATATTATCTCCCAAGGGTGCGTCAAAGGATAGGTTTTTATGAAAGGAGATGACTTTTTCCGCAAACGTGGCCATACGTGTATTAGATTTAGAGCGACAAACTACAAAAGGAACGCCCCAAACCCAAAGCTAATTGGAATTTGGGATTTGGAAGTATTGATTTACTTATTTTTCCCACCAAGTGTCTCCACCCGCTGCAACCATTTTTCCCGAAAGGTATCCTTTGAAAGCCGTATAGGGCCGATGGCCGTAATTTTCACCGATTTTACGCCGATAAATTTCATGGTCAGCTTTTTCATGGCGGTATGGCTGGGACTTCCATTGACCAATCTGTAATACCAAGGGGGCTGATCCATCGTGCAAATGATTCCGGAAGTCTTGCCAACAAAGAGTTTATCCCACCACAGGGAACCCTCTCGTTTTTGGAAGGCAAACCCGGGCAACAAGACCCTATCCAAAAATCCTTTCAACAGCGCAGGGACGGAACCCCACCATACGGGGTACACCCAAACCGGATGATCGGCCCATTGTAAATATTCTTGTGCCTTCAATAGATCCGGCTCAAGCTCCGTGCGTTTTCTGTAGCCGAATTCCAGATTGGAGTTAAAGTCCAAATCCCTGAGTACAAGTTCCTTCACTTCGGCACCGGAAGCCAAAGCCCCCTTTTTATAGGCTGCCGCTAAGGCGAAATTATAGCTTTCCTTGTCCGGATGACCGTTGATGATCAGTATTTTCTTGGTTGGCATTTTTTGGTTTTAGAGATTCACTTCTCAAAATAAAGCAGAGTACAATTTACACGACTATTCGCTAAAACCAATACCCTTTTTAAACCGATTGTTCATACGCCTCTTTAATCCAGGCTTTGAGTTGGTCATCTACTTGGTACACCTCAGTAAGTTGTACCCGGTGGGTACACATGGTACCAAAAGGGCCGAAGCTTCCAACCGCTCCGTAACAGGTGTGTCCTTTAATTTAAAGCCCAGGTCTATACGGGTTTTGGTTGCGGGTTTGATGAGGATAAACTGCCGTTTTCTGATGACACTCACGCTGGTCTTTTTGGGAGCGATGGTAACCTCCTCGCCCAAACTTTTTACATAGGCGATCAGGGCCTCATAGATGGCGAGTAAATTCTCCTTGCCCTTGTATTGGGTGGTGACCAAATCTTCTGCCGAGTTGTTTTCTTCTTTGGACAGGGCCACGATGGTGTTGGCAAAGCCATGGGTAACCCCATGTTCCTTTTTTAAATAGTTGACGCCCTCCGAATGTTTGGCAAAGGCCTTTTGTTTAAGGAGGACCTTCCATTCCTCCAAGGACTTCCCGGTTTTCTCCGGCATATTGGCGATCATGGTTTGTAGTGCTGGATCCATTTTTTTTATTTTTGGTTTAAAGGTCTCAGCTGTGGAAAGTTGGTGTTTTTAGACTCTAACTTTTCAGTTTTTTGCCGACCCATGCTATTATAAGTTTATACTTTCGTTTTATCAATTAAGCTACTATTACTTTTGCACATTCTTAACTGACTTTATTCAGCTTCATTGTTTTCATAGATAAGGTGATACGGTTTTTTTTTCCACATCTTATCATCAATTATACAATATATGGCAAACAAAATACCAAGCACTGTATAAATCATAGCTGATCTACCGAATACCCCACTAGCATTATTCAACATAGCGTGCATTAACATGACGGCAAGTATAGAATATGAAGATTTATTGTATAACCAAGTAAAAACAATCGTTATTGGAATTTGCCATACAAACCTTGGAAGCAAATCTATAAATCCACTTGTTGAATATAATCCGTTATAATGTAATGGAAGGAACCACATACTCCATAAAAATGATATTATGAAAGTTCCGATTAACGGATTATATTTTTTTTGAAGTTCCTTTTGCAAAAGTCCTCGAAAGCCGAATTCTTCAACGCCACCAAAAAATAATAAATTACTAAAAAACCCAATAAGCCACAGTGAATCAATTTTGATAAGGAAGTCAGTAGTTTTCATTCCTAAGAAACTACCAATGTAGTAACTGCCTAAATTCAAAATAATAAATAATGAAAATCCAATGATATACCACTTTGATTTCCCATTTTCTAAAAACGAAGATCTTAGATAGTTTTCTTTTAATTTAGAATTAGTTGCATTACTTAAGTTAATAGCTAAAATAAAAAAGAGTATTCCAAATAATACATAACCAAAAAAACCAACTTCATTAAGACTCGGCATTATCCCATTGGCATCACTAAGTCCATTGTTAACAAAATACAATCGCAAGAAGAGAACTATAGCGCCTATCAGAAAAACAGTAATAAAAATCGGTTTAGAGTTTATTTTGATTTTCTCCTCTGAAATTATGTGGGTAATAAGAAAACTGGCAATTAATGGACCGCAACCACCAATTAAAATCGCTGCAAATCCAATATCTTTTGGTAGTGAAACTATGACTGGTAAAAACCAAAACATAAAGGTTAAACCAAACGTTAGAAGAATAAAACATAATATGGGTTTAGATTTAAATAGTTGCCTCATAAATTAATTATTAATCAAACAATATTAAGGAAGTACAATTACCCAGCTTGCGGTCAACGGTATCGTATAAGAATAGTAGCGGATTAAAATGCACTAACTTTTCGGTTAAACACAGACCTTTTTTATATTTACTTACTTTCGGCGTAGCGATTAAACCGCTATTATTTTTATACAAGGTTACCTGCTGGATTTTTTCGTTAAACGCTATGCTGCAATTCAATTTCAGGCATTTCGTCATATGTTCTTCCGTTCAAAATTCTGCCATTTTTCTTTTTGTTTTTTCCACCCCATTGTTTGAAGAAAAATGCAACATCTGCTTTTTCACATTGTTCTTGAATGTCGATCACCCAATCCGCATCCATTGGTCTTGGATTATGTCCACTTTCTCCACCAACAATTACCCAATCAATTTTTTTCAAATTCAGATTTGGAAGTGCTCCTATTAGAGGTTCTAATGATAAGAATTTAACCCTTGCGTTTGTCTCTCTCAAAAAGTCAATTCGATTTTCCACTTTTTGATCCTCAACTGAAACACCCATCCAAATATTATGACTCCATTTTAATTCTTTGTGTAATTCTAATAGTCTTTCCGCTCTTTTTGTCAAGACTTGAAAAACGTGTTGCGGATTATCGTTCATTACCTTAAAAACCTTTTTTATAAAATCTAACGGTATTTCTTCGTGAAATAAGTCACTCATAGAGTTTACAAAAACTACTTTTGACTTCTTCCAAGTATAAGGCACTATTAAGGCAGCTTCGTGTGTGCGAACTTTGAAATCATCTTTATATTTTTCAACCCCCATAGCTTGAAGTCTTTTAGACATAATTTCTGCATAACAGAACTTACAACCTTGAGAAACTTTCGTGCAACCTGTCGTAGGATTCCAAGTCATTTCTGTCCATTCTATATTTGATTGAGCCATTTTAGTTGAATTTTATTTTTGCGGTATATGTAATTCTATTTGTCGGATTTCCGTTTTTATCAAATAACGCAATCTTATTGTTTCTTATTAGAATTTCAATTGCATCTTTATAGTTCTGTTTAACATAATTTGTGTTATAGTTATGTTCGCGATATACTTCCTCAATGGTTTTATGATTAAAAGACAAAGGGTCTTGTAGAATATTTTCACTTAATTTTTGTACTGAATATTTACATAAAGAAGGAAAAAACATTGGGTCTTGTTTAATGTTTGCACCAAATAATGGTACTCCGTCATTTTGTGTATCACTATATTTTGTCATTATCTCTTTCGCCCTAGTGATTGCCAAATGAACTTTGGAAATAAAGAATAAATAGTGACTTGTTTGATTTCTATTCGGAAAGTTCACTTTAAACTTTAATATCAAATAACCTCTGTCTTCAAAAATTTTCTGAAATGTTTTAATAATGAATTCTTCTCTTTCGTGAGGTCTTTCTTCTTTTTTGTAGAATTCAAGAATCTGGTCGTAATAAGATGCAAAAATACCCTTCATATTTTGCTTTACCTTTTTGTTTCTAATTGCTGCTCGAATTCTATTAAAGTTAAACAGCATAAATAAATCAGAGCCCCAATTCTTGACAGAATACAAAAGCATATTTTGAGTGTAGTTATAACCAAGTGGATCAATAAACGTTAAACTCGGATTTGAAGATTGAAGATATTCTTCAAGTATTTTTTGGCTTGCTGGCTCGTTAGCTATCACAGGCTTATGTGAAATGTCCTTGTAATATGGAAGGCTCTCAATATTGTTTTTTAAATCATTTGCTAATTTTTCACTTTTATCGTTAAAGAAAGTCTTTACGGCTTTATCAAAGTCGATAAACTGCCCTTTACTTTGATTTATACTATTTAGAATTTTTATAGGGGTTGAAGGCTTTCCATCATCATATAATCCGGAATCAGAAAACAAGTCTACATAAAGAAGAGTTTTAATTGTTCGATATTGTTGGCCCTTAAGTAGAATTGCAGCCCAAGCTTTGAAATATTCATTAAGTATTTCAGATTTAATTTCTGAAGCAGTTCGCTTTTCTTTAAAAAAATCTGACAAACTTATTCCAGGCATATTGTTCTTGTATTTTTTTCAGCTTGTTGCGAACTTATTTAAATAGTTATAAAATAAATCCATGTACCCCCTTAAAAGGAGTATATCAAAATACACTATCTTCTTATTATATGTCTCGGGGGAATTCTTAAATATAGGTTTTTTCCTATAAAAATTTTACGGTTTTACGTAAAACGAGGAAATTTATAAGGGGAGGTGCAGGCATTGGGTATTTTCTACATCCCTTTCTTCAATACCTAAACACTTTTATTCATCCGTCTTGGATTTTTCAATCTCTGTATGTGCGCGTTCTAACTGGTCTTCCGTTGCCGGTCCTTTTCTTGTTTTTCGGCCCCGTTGGGTTCCGGATAGATGGCGGCAAAAAAGGGAAAATGGTCGGAGCCTACTTTTTCGCCCCGGTGCATCTCCCCAAAGCGAAACTCGCTTGAGATAAACAAATGATCCAAGGGCCAGCGCATCAGAAAATTTTCCGCATTGTAGGTATTGTAAAAGCCCCGGCCCTTCCGCATATCCAACAGGCCACTTACCTGTTCAAACAATTGGGTGCTCGGGACCAGGCCACATCGTTAAAATCGCCCAAGACCACTACGGGCAATTGGGAATCCTTGCTTTGGAGGGCCACCTTCATCAACTCCGCATCCCGTGCCGTGGATTTGGGATTTTCCTGGGGCATGGGTGGTGTCGGGTGTATGGCGTGCAACTGTACTAAATCGCCGTTGGGCATTTTCAACAGCCCATGGATGGAGGGAATACTATCGTCCACCATATACTGCACCGTCATATTCTGTAAGGGAAACCTGGAGAACATGATCATGCCATAGGTATTGTCCAACGGTGCGGCCTTCTCATAGCCATACGGGCCGGAAAAGGCATTGCGCAATTGATCGGCCCACCGGACATTGGTTTCGGTAAACACCATAAGATCGGAATCGTATTTTTTGGCCTCGGCCACTACCTTTTCCCATTCCCTGTTTTCTTGGAAGACGTTGGAAGTAAAAATTTTTAATCGGGCCTCCTCACTCGCGGTTTCAGCATCCAATAGTTCCAACGGTGCCAAGGGGGTGTAGGGCCATATCTTTAATAATTGGAATACAAAACAGGCCACGAGGGCCAAGGAAAAGAAATAGTCCCCCGTAGATCGTACATCAAAGCGAATAAAATAGACCAACAGGGCCACAAGGGTCAATAAGGTGAGCTGCAAATGGGGAAAATCGAACATGCGGATCCACCAATAGTTGATGGCCACCAAAGGGATGAGGGTGAGCAGGATCGCTACTACCCCAAAACCTTTTAAAAATACCTTTAGATTCATATCGCTGGTTACTTCGTGGCTACCTCCCTACCCACTCTTTTAAAGATAGGGGTTACCTTCCGTAGCGATTAACCCAAATCGTTTCACTCGTAATGCATATGCCACCAAATGATAGGTTACGAACCCCTTGGCTATGTTAAAAAGGCTATTCGCTGGGGATGGAATCCGTTGCCGGCATGGGCATGGGTACGGAGCTTACCGGGGCATCCCAAAGGACCTTCCAATCATCATCTATTTTTTCCCATAGCACCACATAATTTCCCATGTCCTGCATGGCGGGAATGGGGGAATTTTCGTTCGGACTAAAGGTTAGGGTATAGGAACCGTATTCCGTGGCCGATCGCCGCTGGCCTTTACCTTTTCGGTGTTCAATTCAAAATCCCACGCACCAAATTGGATGTTCTGCTTCCAGGCCGCCTTGTAATTTTCGTTCCCAATGATGGCCGGTTGGTTGGGCGGTAACTGTATACAGTCCTCGGCAAAATGGGTCGCGGCCGAGTCTATCATTCCCTCTGCATACAATTTTTCTATTTCGGCGTTTTTTGCCATGATGATCTGCTTGATCTCCTCCGAATATTCCGCTCCGGAGGTCATTTTCATTTCTTGGGATTGTTTACAACTCCAGGAGAGGGAGACAAGGAAAACTACGATCAATACGAGTGCTAATGGCTTCTTCATAGATAGGATATTTAATATTGGTTATTTATGCAGCGAAAACCTTTTGACCAACATCCACCCTATATGCAAAGCACATACTGGTGGCCGTGCTCATTTCATTCAAAAGGTACAAAACGGGGGTGTCCCTAAATATACTTTTTTTCTCTAAAAACGGAAAGGATTCACCTAAAAGAGAGGTATTTATAGGGCGTGGTGTAGGCCTGTTGTATTCTCCAAAACTACGTCCCTTACCGTGCCGGACCCTTCAAAATGGATGGCGAGGCCCACCACTTTTTTAGGCGAAATGGATACTTCGCTGGTATAGGCTGTTTGGCCATTGACCAATATTTCCAGTTGCCCGTTTTGGGAGTTGCACTGCAAGGTGGCGGCTTCGGTAAAATCCACCCCCAGCCCGGAGAGGTCGGTCGTCTTCCCACTGATATAGTCCCCAAAAACCATAAGGTCCAACTGGGCGGCGCAGCCCATTTTGGCGAGGGGAATGCCTATGGCGCCCCCATCGTACAACACAAACAATTTGGCCCATTGGCAACCGGTACGGCCCTGGGGATAGGTATTTTGTAGCTGTAGGGAGAGTTGAAAATCGTCCGTATCCAGTTCGCCATAGTCCGCCACATGATACAGGCTCGTGACCACCTCAGTGGTACGTGGATCCAGTCCGTACTCGGCCACGGTTTCCGGGGTAATGGCCAAAAACCCGTCTTGTTGGATCTCTTCCGACTCCAAATACATGGGCATCGTATCTCGCTCCACCATACCCAACCACCCTTGGGTGGGAATAAGGACATCGGCCTCCTGTACGATGGTATCGCCCACCACCAACTTGGACTTAAAAAACCCGGGATGGTAGTAAATACTGGTGGCAATGCTATCGGTCGCGGACACGGTCATGCGCTTATTGTTGTCCCAGCTCTGTTGTATTTCTACGGTGGCCCCTTGGGGTGCGGCGGTGGCATCATAGGCGAACACCACGGAGTTGGGCAGGCCTTCGCTTACGGTGCGCCGGCTAAACTGGAAGTCGGACTTCTCCAACGATCCGTTAGGCATCCTTGGCGGTTCCGTTTCGGGCCAGTAAAAGGCCATTAAGAGTCCGATCAGCACCACAAAACCGATAATGGTAGGGATTTTCCAGTCGGTCTTTTCCGTTTGTGTTTCCTCCGCTGCGTACTTGGGCGTTTCGTTTTGGGCCAAAAACTCCCGCCAGTTGGGATAGCCCACAAATTCCGAAAGGATGTTCAGGGTACCGCTACTGGGATTTGCCACCCGTTCGGCACGGCCCCGGATACGTTTTAGGGTGGTGACGCTCAACCGCTTTTTGGTATCGGTAAAGATGCGTTCGCTGAGTTCCTCAAAATCACTGTTGCTCCAATTTTTTCCGTCGCCCCATCCCAATTGGGCCTCGATTCGTGCTACCAGATGATCCACCATATAGAATTTCGATTTGTCCATAAAACTACATCGTGCGGTGCGAAACCGAAGGTTTGAACAGGATTAAATAGGATTGAACAGCTTTTGATCCGCCACAAATAGGAGCGGCCCGCTACTTTTAGTCCAATCAAAAATAACTTTTAATCATAAATCGAACAAGCATGTACATGACAGCAAAAACAGGCCTAGCGGTGCTATTGGGACTCTTCTTGAGCACGGGCATTTTTTCACAACGCAAAAAAACAGAGGACAAAACCCAAGCATTTCCCATGACCGAGAAACATTGGGCCAAACTCTCAGAAAACGCCGAATTTATTTCCTACAAGGGTACCCAAGCGGTACAGAGCAGCGACGGTAATCCCTTTGCGGTCCGGTTGAAGGACCTAGAATTTACCGATGGCACCATTGAGTACGACGTGGAACTGAAGGGGCAGGGATTTCCGAGCCTCTATTACCGCATCAGCCCCGATACCCTGAATTTTGAGACCTTCTACATCCGCTATTTTGGCAAACCCGACCCCAAGTTGCGCTTTGCCACCCAATATACTGCCGTGGTAGACGGCGTTAACCTTTGGGATATGACGGACGATTATCAAGCGGCCGTGAACCTCAACGAAACAGGTTGGAACCATGTAAAACTGGTCGTTCATGGGAAGCAAATGCGAGTTTATGTAAACGATATGGATAAGCCTGCACTTTGGGTGCCCGCCATGGAAGGGATTACGGATACCGGCAGAATCGGCTTTGTGGGGAACGTGATCTATGCCAATGTCACCGTGACCCCCAACGCTACCGAAGACCTACCAGCAATGGCGGGCTACGACCCCACCTATAACGATTCGCGCTACCTACGGAAATGGCAAGTGACCGAACCGGTGGATTATCCTTTTGGCAAGGACCTGTTGGAAGGGATTCCAGTAAACCCCGGCGTGCAAATCGACTCCACGTATTTGCCCAAAGATGTTAGCTGGAAAACCATCACCGCTGACCGACGTGCCTTGGTGAACCTGACCAAGGAACTCGGCGGGACCAAGAATGGAGAACGGCGATTGACCTGGCTCAAAACCAACATCAAAGCCGAAAAGGAGATTGAAAAACTTGTGCGCCTAGGGTTTAGCGACGAAGTTTGGGTCTTTATCAATGGAAAGCCCCTCTACCAAGACCGGAATTTTTATGGTTCCCCGGGGATGAAATTCCCCAAGGGTCGGACGAGTATTGAAAATGCCGCCTTTTCCCTACCCTTGCAGGAAGGGGACAACGAACTTCTGATCGGTCTGTCCAATTACTTTTATGGTTGGGGCATCATCGCCCGCATGGAAGATACGGACGGGGTGTGGTTTGATTAGGAACAATAAGCTTGTCAGCTTAAGGGCCTAGAAAATGAGGGTAAGATCTCACAAAATAAAACGTCGACAAACTCAGTTTGACATTTAAACTGTTGATTTTATTGCTGAGCCAAAAATCATTTTTGTCACTTCGAGTGAAATCGCATTGCGATTCTGTATCGAGAAGTAGGACACGAAAAAAGAAATGTGTTCTCGATACGATTTTCTAACGAAAATCACTCGAACTGACATTCTGTGGCTTTGGGGTGCCTGAGCAGCCTAAACGATCACTCATTTTCCAACCTTTCAATCATTCTTTTCATTTCAGCAATTTCCCTTTCCTGGGCTTTTATGATTTCCTCGGCCAGTTGTTTTACCTCCGGATCCTGTAAATCTGCCCTACGGCTCGTTAACAAGGCAATGGAGTGATGTGGAATCATAGCCTTCATCCATTTGACGTCATTGATAGGTAGTTGCTGCCTGACCAAGAAAGTGGAGAGTATCATCAAGACGACACTGCCAATGACAATGCCCATATTCTTTACTCTGTTTGTGTACATGTTTCGCATAAAAAGAAACATGACTATGGCCATGCCACCAACACCTATAAAGGTCATATACATGCGGATTCAACTGAAAAACACATGATCCAGTTCGTAGGTATTGAAATACATGGTGATGTACATGGATATAGCCGAACAGATTAGCATTAAAACAAAAGTGGTGTATTTTGATGTATTCATTTGTACAGTTTTTTTATTAGGTAAATGGTTCTGCAAGCAACTGGTTGCCGTCATGGCACTCTTGGAGTATCATAAAATGTAACATATAAGTGCGAACCCAATAGTGCACAAATTAGGCTGTTTACATAGATATTCCTTGCCCATTTACTTAAAAGACGTGCTTGGTAACTAGCGTGGCGCTGGTTATCATACAACTGCCATTCTGTAGGTTTGTTCGAGTTCCAGTTATAGTCATTTTTGTCACTTCGAGTGAAATCGCATTGCGATTATGTATCGAGAAGTAGGAAACGGAAAAAGGAATGTGTTCTCGATACAATTTTCTATCGAAAATCACTCGAACTGACAATTTTAAGAATTTGTAATTATCCCAACGCCTGAGAAATATCGGCAATGATATCATCGATATGCTCCAAGCCTACCGAAATACGTACCATACCTTCGGTAATACCACTAGCGGCACGTTCTTCTACGGACAATTTGCTATGGGTCGTCGATGCCGGATGGGTCACAATACTACGGGAATCCCCCAAGTTGGCGGATAGGGACAATAATTTGATGGAGTCAAAGAATTTTCGCCCCGCTTCCAGTCCGCCCTTTACCTCAAAGGCAACGACACAGCCCCCGGCCTTCATCTGCTTTTTCGCCACCTCATATTTTGGGTGCGATTTTAAAAAAGGATATTTTACCCAGGTTACCTTATCGTGGGCTTCCAAAAATTCGGCCAATTGCAAGGCATTGGCACAATGCCGATCTACTCTCACGGCCAAGGTCTCCAAGCTCTTGCTCAACACCCAGGCATTAAAAGGTGAAAGAGCGGGACCCGTAATTCGGAGAACCGATAGACCTTGTCCATCAAATCGCTACTTCCTACCGTGATTCCGGCCAGTACGCGTCCCTGACCGTCCATTAATTTGGTACCGGAATGGATGACCAAATCCGCTCCATATTTAATGGGTTGTTGCAAGTACGGAGAGGCAAAACAGTTGTCGATTACCAACAAAACCCCATGTTTTTTCGCTATCTGCCCTAGCACTTCCAAATCCAGCACATCCACTCCAGGGTTGGTAGGGGTTTCAGCATATATCAATTTGGTATTCGGTTGGATGAGTGCGTCTATGGCATCCAAGTCATTGATGTCAAAATAGCTGTGGGATATATTCCATTTTGGAAAAAAGTTATTGAACAGGGAATGTGTGGAACCAAAGATACTGGCCGCCGAAACCACATGATCACCACTATTTAACAAGGCCGCCAACGTCGAGAAAACCGCCGCCATACCGGAGGCAAAGGCAAAGCCCTGCTCCGCACCTTCCATCCGGCAGACCTTGGCCACAAACTCATTGGTATTGGGGTTGGAATAGCGGGAATAGATATTCCGCTCCTTCTCCTCCGCAAAGGAGGCGCGCATGTCCTCCGCATCCTCAAAGACAAAACTGGAAGTGAGGTACATGGGCACCGAGTGCTCCAAGTTTTCCGTCCTTTTTAACTGATTGCGTATGGCGTTCGTTTCGAATTTGTTGCTCATGATTAACTTTTTTCTGCAATTCGTAATATATCCCCAAAAACTCCGCGGGCGGTTACCGCGGCACCGGCACCGGCACCTTGGATCAGCAAGGGATTTTCTCCATAGGATTCCGTATAGATCTCAATAATGGAATCGGATCCTTTCACCTGACCCAAAGCACTTTCCTTGGGCACGGAAACAAGTTTCACATCCAAGATACCCTTTTCCTTTTGTAAATCCCCATGAAGGTCACCCACATAGCGCAGTACGTGATTCGCCTTTTGGTTCCTTTTGATTTCGTTGAACTTATCATCCAACACCTCCAAATGCTCCATAAAGAAATCCACATCTCCTTTTTCCAAGGTTGATGGAATCAGGTTTTCGATATTGATATCGGAAAATTCGTTGCTCAGATCCAGTTCCCGTGCCAAGATCAACAACTTACGGCCCACATCGTTACCGGAAAGGTCCTCCCGGGGATCCGGTTCCGTAAAGCCCTGCAATTTTGCATCTTTAATGATGGAGGAAAATGGGGCATCCACCTCAGAAAAAGTATTGAAAATATAACTCAAAGAGCCGGAAAACACCCCTTTGATGCGGGTGATATTCTCCCCGGATAAATGCAATAATTTTATGGTGTCTATCAGCGGTAAACCTGCTCCTACATTGGTTTCGTATAAATATTGCTTTTGATTTTTATCCAGTTCTTCCCGTAATAATTGGTAATAATCAAAGCCAAGGGTATTGGCAATCTTGTTGGAGGAAACCACATCGAAACCGCTTTCCACAAAATCGAAATAATGGGCCACAAAATCCTGACTGGCAGTATTATCGATAACGATCAAGTTCTCCAAATGGTTGTTTTTGGCAAATTCGATCACATCCTTGACCTCATAGGATTTCCCCTTACTTTCGATGTTGGTCTTCCATCGACCTGTTACCCCGTTGGCATCCAACAACACCTTTCTAGAATTGGCGATGGCGAAGACCTTTAAATCGATGCCCTTACGATCCTCGATGCTCTTGGCCGATTTTAAGATCTGGTCGATCAAGGTACCTCCTACATTCCCATGACCAAAAACGGCAAGGTTCACCTTTTTGCTCACCCCAAAAATTTGGCCGTGCATCACGTTGATGGCTTTGGTCAAGTCCGATTTCCGTACCACCAAACTTACGTTCTTCCCGGACACCGTATTGTTGAACAACAAGGGAACGATCTGGTTTTTAATGAGAGCGTTAAAAGGCTTGTGGAAGGTGCTCAAATCCTGCCCCACTACGGATATCACGGAAACATCCGATACCACCTTGATCATATTGATATCCTGACTCGGAAGTCGCTCGAAAACTCGTTCTCCAAGGCCCGCTTGGCACGTTCCGCCTTGTCCCGCTTTACGACCAAACCGATACCCCGTTCCGAAGAACCCTGGGAAATAATGCTCACACTGATATTGATAGCCTCCAAGGTCTTAAAAATACGGGCATCTATCCCAACTTTCCCCAACAATCCGCGGCCTTCCGAGATTGATCAGGGCCACATCCTCAATGACCGAAATGGAGCGTATACCTTCCTTGCTGGCCTTGGCACTGATCAAGGTGCCTTCGTTATCGTCGTTATAGGTATTTAAAATCCGCAACGGAATGTTCTTTTCTATCAACGGAATAATCGTCTTTGCATGTAAAATCGTCGCACCAAAATTGGCCATTTCGTTCGCCTCGGCATAGCTTAAATTGCTGATGCGCTTGGCTTCCTTCACATAATCCGGATTGGCCGTAAAAATACCGTCCACGTGGGTGTAGTTCTGTAACTCCTCCGCATCCAAGAAATTGGCCAAAAGGGCCGCGCTATAATTGCTACCATTTCTACCTAACGTGGTCGTTTCCCCTTCTTCGGTAGCGGCAATAAACCCAGTAATGATGGGAACGGCATCGTGGGGCAATTCCGCAAATTTCAACAACACCTTTTCCTTGGAAACATGTTCCAATACCTTGGCATCCCCAAAAGTGGCATCCGTGGTAATCAATTCCCGTGAATCCAAAAATCGGGCATTGATGCCCTTTCCAATCAATAATTTGGTCACCAACTTGGCCGAAATCAATTCCCCATGGGCCAATACCTCATCTTTTATTTTGGCACTGTAGTCACCCAATAGGGAAACTCCTTCGAACAACTTGGCCAAACTCTTAAATTCCTTGGACAGGTTTACATTGCCATAGGAATGCTGTTGATAGCTTTCCAAGGCCTCAAAATCGGCCTTATAGGGTTTGCCCTTGGCGGCTTTATCCAGTATACTTTCCAATTGATCTGTCGCCTTTTCCCTAGCGGACAGGACAACCGCAATATTTTCGCCGGCCTCTACCTTGGAAGCGATAACATCCAACACCCGTTCCAATCCTTCACCATTACTCAAAGACTTTCCACCGAACTTCAGGACTTTTACCTTTCCTGATTTTCCGTTGGTATTAAAAATGGAATGCAACAATTTTTCCATTTGCTCGAACTCGATCAAGAAAGCATCGTGACCATGGAGCGATTGTACTTCCCCATACGTAACATTACTATTGGCCTGGGCCAATTGCTTAAAGGTGTCCTTATTTTCCTGAGCCGTAAAAAACAAGTCGGAGTCCACCCCAACAATATGGATGTTGGTATTGCTATTTTGAAGTTTGACGAAGTTCTCCTCCCCATTGCGGGTCACATCGATGGTCTTCAACAATTGGTTCATCAGTTTATAGGCCGAAAGCTGAAAACGCTCCTGCAATTTTTCCCCGTGGTGCATCAACCAACTTTCCACATTGAACACCTGAAGCTCTTCGTTGGTACTTCGCTTAAAGCGCTCCTTAAAGGATTCCGGTGTCCGGTAGCATAACATGGCGTGCATACGGGCATCGTGTACGGGCTGTTTGGAATTCACCGGAAATTGCTCCTGTATCCGGCAATTGGCGATGAGCCAATCCGTCGATTTCCAGTCGGATGCCACAGGCACCAAATGTTCCGTTAAATGGGGGTTAATAGCCGCCATTTCCCAAGCGATACCTCCTCCAAGAGACCCCCCGATGATGGCAAACAACTTTTGGATGTTCAGCTTTTCCAGCCCCAACAAGAAAATGCGGGCCATATCCCCGGCCACAAAGTCCTTATAATTTTCAATGATGAACTTATCATACCCATTCCCAGGGATATTAAAACACAGAATGGTGTATTTTTTTGTATCGATGCATTTTCCCTCTCCTATCAAAGCGGACCACCAGCCTCCGTCTCCAGTTACATTGGAATTTCCTGTAAGGGCATGATTTACCAAGATGACCGGTGCCGTATGGAGCTTGGCCCCGAACAGCTCATAGGAAAGCTCAATATCTTGGGTCACCCCGGAAAGGGTTTGATAGTCCTTAATATGTAAATGATGTAGCATAAGATGCCAAAATTATTTATTTATCGGCGTTTTGCCGTGTATTGCGTCGTTTCTTTTACCATTAAATATTTGCCACCGCGAACGCCTGTTCCAAATCGGCCTTCAAATCGCTAATATCCTCTAGACCAACAGAAAGGCGAATCAAATCCTGAGATACGCCCGCACCTAATTGTTGTTCTTCCGTCAATTGCTGATGCGTTGTACTTGCCGGGTGGATAATCAAGGATTTTGTATCCCCAATATTCGCCAACAGGGAGAATATTTTGGTGGCATCCGTTACATTTTTGGCCGCTTCAAAGCCGCCCTTGATTCCGAAGGTAACCAAGCCGCTTTGTCCTTTGGGCAAGTATTCCTTCGCCAAATCATAATATTCATCGCCCTTTAATCCGGGGTATTTTACCCAAGCGACCTCGTCCCTGCCCTGTAACCATTCGGCCAATTCCAAAGCGTTGGCGCTATGTTGTTTGATACGTACCGGAAGCGTTTCCAGGCCTTGGATGATTTGAAAGGCATTGAACGGACTCAACGCACCGCCGAAATCCCTAAGTCCTTCCAAAATCAATTTGAAGGTAAAAGCAGCAGCACCCAAGGCTTCGCTATACACCAATCCGTGGTATCCGGCAGAAGGTTCCGTAAATTCCGGGAACTTGCCGTTGGCCCAGTCGAAAGTACCGGCATCGATAATGGCACCGCCCAAGGAGGTTCCCTGACCCCCGATGTATTTTGTTAAGGAATGGATGACCAAATTAGCACCATGTTCAATGGGGTTCAGCAAGGCCGGTGTAGCTACCGTGTTGTCGACAATAAACGGAACCCCGGCTACTTTTGCCTCTTTGGAAATCGCTTTTAAATCGAGAACGTCCAGTTTTGGATTTCCCAGGGATTCCACAAAGATGGCCCTCGTGTTCTCCTTGACGGCCTTACCAAAATTTTCAGGTTCAGAGGCATCCACAAAGGTCGTATGGATTCCCAAACGTGGCAGGGTTACATTTAACAGGTTGAACGTACCCCCATATAAACTACTGGAGGCCACAATATGATCACCTGCCCTTAATAGGGTCAAAAGTCCCGTAGAAATGGCAGCCGTTCCGGATGAAAACACTACGGCACCTATACCCCCTTCCACAGCGGCCAGACGATCCTGTAAAATTTGGTTGGTAGGGTTGTTCAAACGGGTATAGATAAAACCCAGTTCGGCCAAGGAAAATAGATTGGCCGCATGCTCGGTATTATTGAATACGTAGGACGATGTCTGATAGATAGGTACGGCCCTGGTACCCGCAGATTGTGTGGTGTCATGCCCGGCATGAAGGGCGTTCGTTGCTAATTTTTGATTACTCATGATTTAGTCTTTTAATAGTTAAGTCCTTGATCGCTCGCGGACATCATAAATTGATTAAAAAAGCCAAACCCTAGCCGGCCGACAGTGCGGTTAGGTAAAATCAAAAAGTTATAAGAAAGTGAAATCGATGAAATTTCGATGACTGTTATCCTTCCCCGAACGGGGTAGAATGTAGCACCTTCTTGTTTCCGACGATTATCGGGAGAACAAGGGTTGCTAAGGCTTCAAAGGATCCAATCCCTCCACCTTTCTTGATAACTATTCAATACGTGTTTGAACTTAACGGAGCAAATATAAGGTGTGGAAGATTTAAAACATAATGATTTTCAAAAATTCTCTGAACTCCTCCAAAATGCAAACTGTAAATTTCAGCTCCTTCCCTTCGCAAAGGGAGGTAGCGCGATACGGAGTATCAAGGAGGGGCTGAAATAGTTACCTCAACACCGTAAATTCAATTTTGGAATCTGTAAAGACCGTATGGGTCCGGGTTTTAAAGTCGTCTTCATCCGCCTCAAAGATGTTTTCCACATACGTCTGTGGGTTTAAATCGATGAGAGGAAACCAAGTACTCTGAACCTGAATCTGCAACTTATGCCCTTTTTTGATGGTATGAAACACATCCTGTAGTTTAATGTTTACAGCTGTTTTTTGGTTGGGTACAAACGGTTCGGGATCAGAGAAGCTATTCCGAAACCTTCCTCGCAACACCTCACTACGAACCATCAAATGGTAATTGCTCATTTTTAAATGGTCCTGCATGTCTTCATGATTTTCTGCATCGGCAGGGTGTACATCTATCACCTTTACTACCCAATCCGCAGCCGTACCTGTGGTAGCGACGTTCAGATTTGCCATAATGTCACCAGCCAAGGTAAGATCTTCTTCCATTACATCGGTTTCAAAAACCAGTACGTCAGACCTTCTTGAAGCAAATCGTTGATCATCCGTCATATATTTTCTCGGGGTAAAAACGGATTTAATATCCTCTGAGTAAGGCACCGGTTTTTTGACATCACTAATAAATTGGATTCCGGCTTCTCCTTTTTTATCCGTGGTCAATTCCTGATTTTCGGATAGGTACATATCTTGTTTTACGACCTCTGCCGGGGGCCAAGCATCAAACTGCTTCCATTCCTTTCTACCGGAATCAAATACGTAGGCTTCGGCAACCCGCTCTCCTTAGTACCATCACCCTTTAAAAAATGATTAAAAAACTTGGTCTCTATATTTTCCTGAAAAAATTCGGAGATACCATCCCCAAAATAGTAGTTTCCTACCGATTCTTACCTCGGCTCCTGGCCCATCCTCCATGATCCCAAGGTCCGAAAACCAAAGTATTGTAATTACCCTCATTATACCTTTCAATGGTCTTATACGTTTCCAACGGGCCGTACAAATCTTCGGCATCAAACTCACCTGCAACGATCATGGTCGCCACATGGCTTTTTACGTCTTTTAAATGTTGTATCAACCCTCTACTCTGCCACAATTCGTCATAATTTGGGTGTTCTTTCAACTCGTTCCAAAAATAATCATCGGTCTCGGCCGTCCATAGCCATTCTTGGGGTATCGCCTGTTTCATATTCAAAATATCTATCTAAATTTTTAAGCGGTCCGCATCTAGAAAGAATTGATATTGATCTTCCGTTCCCAAATCCGGGAGGTTGTACCAGGCCGTATCAATGGGTTGGTCCCCATTAGGTCTCGGCGTACCAAACAAACTGGTTGCTCTAAAATAACTTAACAAGTAGGCTCCATTATGGTGAAAATCGTCAAAAAAGAAATCCCCGATACTGGCTTGGGGCGAGGCCGCTTTTAATGCCGGGTGTGCATCCACGGTGGCATAGGTGGAATAAAAACCGGGATAGGAAATACCCCGGATACCTACCCTGCCATTGTTATTCTCTACATTGTTTACCAACCATTCAATAGTATCATAGGTATCCGAACTTTCATCCACATCCTGATCGGAGGTCTTATTAGGAATATACGCCCGCATATTTTCATAGTGCCCTTCGCTTAACCACCTGCCCCTGACATCTTGGTATACGACGATATACCCATCTTCCATCATGTGTTTATTCGGCGCAATGGCTTCCTTAAACTGACCCTCGCCATAGGGCCTAGAGCTATAAGGCGTTCGTTGCATGATGATAGGATATTCCACAGAGGTGTCCTTGGGGGAATAGATAGTCGTATGTAAAGTAACCCCGTCGCGCATTTCAATATCCACCTCCTTTTTGGTATAGTTGTCAGCGACATATGTATTGGGTATATAACCAGCTTCTGTAGTCCGGTTTGTCTTTTTGCAAGAATACGCCGAGAGATGCAATGATTAATAGCGACACTAGGTGTTTTAAGGTAGTTTTCAACATAACGGAATTATTTATGCCTAAAGCTAGCAAAGATTGATTATTCCCAAAAATAAAAAGGGAACCTAAATTAGGTTCCCTTAATGTTATCTTGAAAAATAGGTTTACAATCCAAAGGCCTCTTTGACCTCGTCTACCCTGTCCAATTTTTCCCAGGTAAACAATTCTACCTCCATTTCAACGCGACCGTTATAAGGAGATTCGAATACCTTTACCACTTTTTTGGACTCCTTGCCCATATGTCCATAAGCGGCGGTCTCCAAATAAATAGGGTTTCTAAGTTTTAGACGCTCCTCAACTGCAAAAGGTCGTAAGTCGAACAACTGACGAACTTTTTTCGCAATCTCACCATCACTTAGTTGAACGTTTGCCGTGCCATACGTTTCCACAAAGATAGAAGTAGGTTCCACTACCCCAATGGCGTAACTTACCTGCACCAACATCTCATCCGCGACACCCGCAGCCACCAAATTTTTGGCAATATGCCTTGCCGCATATGCTGCACTACGGTCGACCTTACTTGGATCCTTGCCACTGAAAGCTCCTCCCCCATGAGCTCCTTTGCCCCCGTATGTATCCACAATAATCTTTCTACCCGTTAAACCAGTATCCCCATGCGGTCCACCAATTACAAATTTTCCGGTAGGGTTTATATGGTAGGTAATCTGATCATCGAACAGTTTTTGGATATCCTCAGGCAATTGGGACTTGACCTTCGGGATAAGAATGGATATAATATCAGACTTTATTTTTGCCAACATGGCCTCGTCATTACTATCAAAGGCATCATGTTGCGTAGACACCACAATGGTATCGATCCGTTGTGGTACATTCTCATCCGAATATTCTATCGTCACCTGTGCCTTGGCGTCGGGCCTTAAATATTTGATTTCGTTGCCTTCCCTACGTAGCTCGGCCAATGTGTGTAATATCTTATGGGAAATGTCCAAAGCCAATGGCATGTAATTATCCGTTTCCTTGGTGGCATAGCCGAACATCATACCTTGGTCTCCAGCCCCCTGCTCCTCCTTGGAGCCTCTGTCCACACCTTGATTGATGTCTTGGGATTGTTCATGAATCAATGAAATTACTCCACAGGAATCGCCACTGAATTGGTATTCCCCTTTCGTATAACCAATTTTATTAATGACCTCCCTTGCAATGTTCTGCACATCCAAATAGGTATGACTTTTCACTTCTCCAGCCAAAACTACCTGACCGGTTGTGACCAGTGTTTCGCAAGCTACCTTACTTTCTGGATCAAATGCCAAAAAATGATCTAATAGAGCATCACTAATTTGATCTGCCACCTTATCCGGATGTCCTTCACTAACAGATTCCGATGTAAATAAATACGCCATTTCTTTTTTTATTTTAAAAAGGATTTGGTAGATATGAGTACTAAAGGAGGAATTGTTTTCTCTGAAGAACGTCGATAATCCAATATCGACACAAAACTGCTTTAGCATTTTTAACGAGGTTGCAATCAGTCAAATCCTTCCTCTTAATTATGGGAACAAAGTTAGACAAATTGTTTCATTTTCAAATGACGTTTGAATGTTTTACAACCCTTTTTATTCGCCTTTGAACTAAAAAAATTAATGAGGGCATTTCAACCACTATTTTTTCTAAAAGTTAATATACTTCGTATATTGTACGCTACAACTTGTTCAAAACAACTAACCGCTAAATACGACCAAAATGCACATTGCCGTCGCTGGAAACATTGGAGCTGGTAAAACAACACTGACTAGATTATTGGCCAAACATTATAAGTGGGAAGCGCACTTTGAAGACGTTGTGGACAATCCATACCTCGATGATTTTTATACACAAATGGAACGTTGGAGCTTTAATCTCCAAATCTATTTTCTCAATAGTCGTTATAGGCAAATTGTACAAATCAGGGAGACCGGCAAAGATGTAATACAGGACCGCACTATCTACGAAGATGCGCATATATTTGCCCCTAACCTTCACGCCATGGGCCTTATGACCAATAGGGACTTTAAAAACTATTCCAGTCTCTTTGAATTGATGGAGTCTTTAGTGGAGCCTCCCGAATTGCTCATCTATTTAAGAAGTTCCATCCCTAACTTGGTTAAACAAATACACAAACGCGGCAGGGACTATGAAAACAGTATTTCTATAGACTATTTAAGTAGACTCAACGAACGATACGAAGCCTGGGTACACGGTTATGATAAAGGTAACTTATTGATTATTGATGTAGATGAAATGGACTTTGTTGACAACCCTGAAGACCTTGGAAGTGTGATCAATAAAATTGACGCCGAAATAAACGGATTATTTTAGTGGAACGAAATCTTACATAAATCCATGTTTTTGGGCATGGTCAATGGCATCCTCCGTTTTATTCACCATTAAAAATGGAATGTTCTTATAGACCGTGAACAGATTGGAAACCCTGGCCATTCTCCGACCATCCGATACACTTCGTAAATAAATTGCCTTTATCCTATTGGGGAACAGTTTTGAAATTTCAATGTATATATCGGCATCCCTTTCTCCACTATCACCAATTAGAATAAATGAAAGGTTAGGATAGGTATTTAGAATTCCGGTAATCTCCTTTTGTTTTTGAGGCTTGTCATCCATTTTTCTACGTCTTGTAAAACTGGACATACTCCTTAAAAGGATGGGGCCTTTTGGAAAATTGTTAGTGGCAAGGAAAAGCTCCAAATACCGATATAGGTTCCAAGGACTATGGCTCACATAAAAAATAGGGTTCGCTTCATCACCTGCCTTACCCTGATGTAATTGTTGATAAAAATCCGCTGCCCCTTCCGTGAGGTTTCCTGTGGGTGGCCCTCTTAAAAATAGTATTGATGACTACTTTCCATTTTAAGGAAGAGACGACTCCCGTGTGCAAAATGGTATCATCTATATCGCTTATTACACCAAATTTGGACTTATTGCTAGGAATGAGCATTTCTCCTGGAAATCGATTTTGCCTTAAAATTTCTTTTTTAAGGTTTATGTCCTGAAAAGAAATCTCGAATTTCACCCATCCCTCATCGTTCGCATACTGGGATAGATTTTCGACCTTCTCATTTATGAGATAATATCCCTCGTTGTCCGTTTTCCCTTTTAAGGAATGGTTCCCTTCAAATGCAACTCTAATAGGCGTGTTTCTTATTTCATCGGTCTCAAAACGTTTCCAAGTATTTATGAAGAGCTGAAAAGCTCCCTTCTGCCCAAGATCGATACTCTCATCTTCCAATGCTCTTCCACGAACATAAAATCTATCCGTAGTTCCATAACCGTTAAAGGCTATGATTTGTAACTTATCCTTTTTCCGAACCAACCCATCTTAAAAATTCCAATTTTCCGGCCAAAGCCACATGACCAATAATCCAATTACGATAGAAATGCCAAAAGTAATTCCTATCCATTTCATTAACTGTCCGGTTCCCGTAACCGCGGCCATAATTCCTTTGAATAACAAATTGGACAATGAAGCCAGTAAAATCAGCCGCCAACCCGTAGAAGTTGCCAAGCCATCATTCTTAATTAAATTTGAAATGGAAAGTGTAATGGCATCCACATCCGTGAGTCCACTTACAATGGATACTATATAGAGGCCCTCATTTCCAAAGGTATCTTTCGTAAATGCCACAGCCAGCAGAATGAAGCCATACAATAACCCAAAAATAAGCGCACTTTTAAATTGGGCCGGGTTATCCGGCTCGCATCGTATCCGTCGTTTTATCCCGATTGATTACATAAAACAAGACGCCACAGAGGAGGGCCATACAAAATAATTCAAAAATTAACGGTAAAATAAGCTCGTTCAGTTTATCAGGGATTACCACGCCAATTTCTACCATAATCCTAACCAAGGCAATTGCCGATGCCGTTGTAATTATAAAAGCGGCCATTATATCCACATTCTTGGCTTGGGTGGTCTTTTTTGCATAACTAACCGTAGTCGCAGTACTACTAATCATTCCCCCCAAAACTCCATTTGAGATGATCCCTGCCTTTTTTCCCAAAAATTTGTAGATAAAGTAACCGGCTACACTAATACCCACAATAAGCACAACCATCAACCAAATATTATGAGGATTGATTACATCAAAAGGTCCATAGGTCTTGTTTGGCAAAATGGGCAAAACAATCAAGGAAATACCTGCGAAGGTCATGATGGCGGACAAATCCTTTTCCATGAGGTTTTCAATAAAATCGTGTAAATGTTCCTTGGCATAGAGGAGTATGGCCATTACGCCTCCCACGATAATCGCAATAACCTGGTTTCCCAAAACCAAATAAGCCCCAATGGCGAACATTAACAAAGCAGCCACTTCCGTTGTTTGGCCTATATCGGCCTCCTCAAACTTTTTAAGTTTTATCAGGTTTGCAATAATCAGTAACCCGGTCAAACTGATTCCCATTACCGGAACGATATACGGGTTTTCCATATCCCGAGCCAAAAATGCGGACATTACTCCCAAAATAGAAATTAGGGTAAAGGTTCTAACACCTGCCATTTTATTATCGGTGCGCTGCCTTTGAAGGCCCACCAAAAGGCCTAGTCCGAATGCAATTCCTAATGTTGATAAATCACTGTAATCCATAGGACCATGAATATACTATAATTACCGTATAAAAATTGAAGCGGTTACTCCATAAATTAATTCAAGACCATATCCATTTTTTAATCAAGCTACTTCCCTAACCAAAAGGGGTGTTTCACTCATTGCCCCTTTTAATGCGAAGATTATCAACATAGTTTTAAGCATAGAAAAACTTACGTATAACAAGGCTTCTATAATCGAGGCCATAAACTTTAAAAAAAATGAGACCAAAAAAGAATCCAAAAAAAGACCTCAACAAAAAAAGTGGACTGTTCTTTGTCTTAGGATTATTACTCGTACTGGGACTTGCATTTGTTGCCTTGGAATGGAAAACGTATGAACCAAAATCTATCTATGACGTTAGCATGAATGTTTCACCAAACGAAATTGAAGAGGAAATTGTTGATATTTTCAAAATTGAAAAGCCCAAAATTAAACAGGTACTTCCACCGGAAATAAAGGTGGAAGACAACGATGTTAAAATTGAAGAAACTGATATCCTATCCACGGAGGCGGATACAGACACTGAAATTATTGATGTTGAGGACATCGTAGTGGAAGATCCAATAGAGGAAGTAAATGTTAACTGGATAACGATAGAAGAAGTACCCGTATTCCCAGGATGCGAAAATGCCAAGGACAAACGGGAATGTTTTAACGAAATGATGCAAAAGCATATTAAAAAGAACTTTCGGTATCCGAGAGGTTGCCCAAGAGATGGGAATTCAAGGTAGGGTTCATACCCTATTTGAAATCAAAAGCGATGGGTCGATAGGGTCTATACAAAAAAAGGACCCCATGAAATCTTGGAGGAAGAGGCCATTCGTATTCTTTCAAAACTACCCAAAATGACACCGGGTCAGCAACGTGGAAACCCCGTAAAAGTTTCCTTTAGTATACCTATAAATTTTATACTTCAGTAATTGCAGAAGTACCAAAAATAAAACGATCCCACCAAAATGGCGGGATCGTCTCTAGTATAAAAATTTTAAAGTAAAGAAGTTTTACTGAATTTCTTCTTCCACTTCCTCTACTACCTTTTCGATTTGAACTTTTACATTTTCAGAAGATTTGTTGAAAGCCTCGATTTTGGTTTTCACTTCCTCCTCGGTTCCTTCAAAAACTTGTTCAGAAACAGATTCTTCGCCATTATCAGCAATAGTAGTTACTACTGTAGCCTTCACCGTTCCTTCCTCGTTCTTTTCCATTTTTACCTCAACTTTTCTTTCTATCTGCTTTGCAACAACTTCTGTAGCGATTTTTTCTTCATTGTAAGCTGTCATGCTATCCCCACTCAAAGCAATACTTGGTGCAATTACCAAAGCCACTACGGACATTAACTTTAAAAGAATGTTCAAGGAAGGACCTGATGTATCCTTAAAAGGATCTCCTACCGTATCACCAACAACCGCCGCTTTGTGAGCGTCCGTACCCTTACGTCCATCACTTTCAATTGTCTTTTTTGCGTTATCCCAAGCACCACCGGCGTTGGACTGGAAGATAGCCATCAATACCCCACAAGTAGTAACCCCTGCCAATAGACCGCCCAACATTTCGGCGCCACCTATAAATCCAACCGCAACAGGTACCGCAATGGCCAAAAGACCTGGCAATACCATTTCCTTAATGGAAGCTTGTGTAGAAATGGCCACACATTTATCGTATTCGGCAACACCATCGGCAGCATCAAAAGTAGCTCTCTGTGCATCGGTTGCTTTTGACATATCAGAATCAACCGCTCTCATTACTTCCAAGGCCGCTTTCAATTGTGGAATATCCCTGAACTGACGACGTACCTCTTCGATCATCGCCATAGCGGCTCTACCCACAGCATTCATGGACAGGGCGGAAAATACAAATGGCAACATACCACCAACCAATAAACCGGCCATTACCGTAGGTTTGGAAACATCAATCGCCATTACATTAGCCGTTTGCATAAAGGCCGCAAAAAGTGCCAATGCGGTCAATGCAGCAGAAGCGATTGCAAATCCTTTTCCTATGGCCGCTGTAGTATTACCTACTGCATCCAATTTATCGGTACGTTCCCTAACTTCACCAGGCAACTCGGCCATTTCGGCAATTCCACCGGCGTTATCGGAAATTGGCCCGTAAGCATCCACAGCCAACTGAATTCCTGTATTGGCCAACATTCCTACGGCTGCGATGGCAATACCATAAAGTCCTGCAAAATGATGTGAAACTAAAATCGCTGCTGCTATTAAAAGAATAGGGAACATGGTTGACATCATACCAACACCCAATCCGGAGATAATATTTGTAGCGGCACCGGTTTCGGACTGACGCACAATAGAGTTTACAGGTTTTGTACCTGTCCCAGTATAATATTCGGTAACCTTACCTACGGCTAGTCCAGCCACCAGTCCGGCCAATACCGCAATGAAGACACCCAAAGAACCATACTCTACACCACCGAAGGTCCAGCTTTCAGGCAACATATTGGTAATAATAAAATAACATGCAATCAGCATTAAACCAGCAGATCCAAACTCACCTACGTTTAAGGCAGTTTGCGGATTACCACCGTCCTTTACCTTTACAAAGAACGTTCCGATGATGGACATTATAATACCAACAGCAGCTAATACCAATGGAAGATATACCGCACCCAAACCATCGAAGGCACCTTCAAAAGCAGGAATCTGAACAAAAGCGGCCCCCAGTACCATAGTACCGATGATGGAACCTACATATGATTCGAACAAATCTGCACCCATACCGGCAACATCACCAACATTATCCCCTACGTTATCCGCAATGGTAGCAGGGTTTAAAGGGTAGTCCTCCGGGATACCAGCCTCTACCTTACCAACCAAATCCGCTCCTACGTCCGCAGCTTTGGTATAAATACCACCACCAACACGTGCAAAAAGGGCAATGGATGAAGCACCCAAGGAAAATCCTGAAAGTACGTTCAATACTTCGCCTACGACCACCCTTGTCCGCTATAAATCATGAAAAGACCACTTAATCCAAGTACTCCCAATCCTACAACACCAAGTCCCATAACGGCACCTCCGGCAAATGCAACCTCCAAAGCCTTGCCCAAAGAGGTTCTAGCAGCCTGTGTAGTTCTAACATTGGCTTTGGTCGCTACCTTCATCCCAATAAAACCGGCCAAAGCGGAACATATGGCACCTACGATAAATGAAACCGCTACCATCCCATTAGACCCTACCTCATTGGTACCTTTAAAGAACAGAAGAACTGCCACAGCAGCTACGAAAACAGCCAATATTTTATACTCGGCCTTTAAGAAGGACATTGCGCCATCTGCAATGTTTTTGGCTATTCTCGCCATCTTTTCACTACCTACTTCTTGCTTGGATACCCATGCGCTTTTAATGAAAACGTACAATAAGGCCAAGACACCAAAAGCAGGTAAAAACTTTACGATTAATTCCATTTTGATCAGTTATTTTTTTGTGGCTGCTAAAGTAGTAAAATAGAATATAATAAAAAAAGCCCCCTGTTATAATAATAAAGGGGGCTTTTGAATGCTTAAATTAGCTATATCATAAAGGTACGTTTATCCTTATGCTCGCTTTCCTGATACCTTTTTACACACTCCTCGTAAATTTTAATGGCTTCTTCATGATTTCCCCATCCCCCGGTATCGACTTTCTTTTTTTCCAAATCCTTATACACTTGAAAAAAATGTTCAATTTCTTTGAGCCTATGTGGATTTAAGTCGCTAATGTCATCCCTTTTACTCCAAATAGGATCTGATACAGGTACGCAGATAATTTTTTCATCGGGTCCCTTTTCATCGGTCATATGAAATACCCCAATGGGTTTTACCTCCATGACCACCATGGGAAAGGTGGGTTCCGTTCCCAAAACCAAAACATCCAATGGATCCCTATCCAAGGCCAACGTTTCGGAACGAACCCGTAATCCCCGGGATACATCATGGAAGAGAACAAGGTTCTATCAAACCTTATCTTATGAAGGGTGAAATCATACTCATATTTATTCCGACTTCCTTTGGGAATCTCTATCAATACATCAAATGTTACGTCTTTTTTATTGGCCATACGTGTTTTTAAGTTATTTAAGGTTGTTAATGAAACGAAACCTATTTTCGATAATTGTATTTACAAATCAAAAACTAAAACCAAAGGTTCCTGTAACACCGAAGGGTCTCGGCGTTGGGGTTGTCCAAGTAGTTGCCCCTAAAGTTAAAGTCGATTCTGAAAATCCTAAATATATTCCCTATCCCAAAAGAGTATTCATAATATATCTTTTCCGAGGGAGCTCTTAAGGGCGTATTTAGGGTAGCGGGGGTACTTAGGGCAATATTCTCATCCGATAAACTTCCCCAAACACCTCTTAAGCCTACAATTTCCCTCAGGTTCAATTTACGTAAAAAAGGTATCCTAGAAAAGAGCCTTCCATTAAAATTGTGTTCCAAATGAACCGATGCATATGTATCGGTAACGAATTCATAAAAATCCAAATTGGGAAATGTCCCATAATTCGAGAAAAAGGTCTCGGTTTCCCGGAATCACGCTTAACAACCCCAAAGGAACCTCCCCAAAGGTCTTGCCCAATTCCACAGTGCTCATTAATCGGCCAAAACCACCCAATTGCCAAGGTTGGCTATACGAAAATTGTAATTTCTGATAGTTAAAATCACTGTCCAAGACACCTTTTGTTCCTTTTGTATAGTTAAGTAACAGTGTACTATAGGTATCGTTTACATCCCGTCTTTCCACCCCGTACCCAATCGTCCTTTTCCCAGGCGTGTAAATCAAAAGGGTGTTAAAATCGAATTGCCGTATTTCAGATGAAATACCGGTAGGTGAGTCAGGATCGACGTACTCCAAGCTAAAGTCATTCGGCAAGGCCGAACTCAATGTTCTAAAGGTTCCCCCTAAAGACACCCTGAAATTTGTTATGGGCTCCAGCTCAAAACTTAACGCACTCAGGTTTATGTTCGTCAACCTATTATTGGCTCCCACGGTCAAAAGTGAAGAGGATGCAATACTACGTCCCAATACATCACGGGTAGCCGTTAAGCTAACCCCCAATTGTTCAATATCACGCCGGTTTCCACCGGAAATTATCAATCGGGTCTTTGGGTCTATGAGAAATTTTCCGCTAAGACCATGTTTCATTTTTCTATCGGTAAATCCGTATGCCACGTATCCCTCTAATCGCCACAAATCATTTTGGCCCCTGTAGGTCCTAGCTCCCAATCTCACCCGCGGACCTTCCGCAGGATTGTATCCAAACACATCATATACATTGCCAATGTCCAAATCCCATTTATCGATCTCCACATATCCAGATCCCAAAATACTGACCAGATTATAATAGGACTTAAATTTGGGAACGGTTTTTAAAGTATCCAACAAGGTATAAATCCCCGCTTCATCCTTATTAAGTGATTCCAATCTGTTCTTTTCCCAAAAGGCATCGTCCTGAACTATTAAATTGATATCCAATGGATTTAAATCCTTTCGGTAAAACTCCTTTGGTTTTTCCATATCGAATTCATAGTTGTCGTACACCGTCGTACGTTTTCCATACACACCTCCGGATTTTTCCTTTTTCTGAAAACTGAAATCGCTCAACATATAATCCCTCTTTAAAAGAAAAAGGGAATCGTTCACCACTTCAAAATCCTGTTCAATATAAATTTCCTTTACCCAGTTGATATTGGCACTTTTCGTTACTTCCAGATTGATGTTCTTTATGGCCCAAGTAGAATCGTTTACCCAAAAATCACCCTTAAAGGTAAGTTCGTTCTTTCTCCTAGGGTAATAAACAATATTATAACACCACTTGTTATCAATATAGGCACTGTCTCGCAGCGCATAATTATAAGTATCCACGCCCGTTCGGAAAGGGGGCTGGTAAAGCTCTTGTCAAAAAACTTTAAATAATTGTCATAAATATCATAACTCTGATAAAGATCCTGTACAAAGGCAATAATTGCTTGATTATTTTCAAAGCCGAGTTCTTATTCCCCAAAATATCTTCCTTTTCCTCATTTAAAACATTGTCACCATATACTTTA
Source organism: Maribacter litopenaei (assembly GCF_025244665.1). Lineage (GTDB taxonomy): Bacteria > Bacteroidota > Bacteroidia > Flavobacteriales > Flavobacteriaceae > Maribacter > Maribacter litopenaei. Next base: position 2,763,798 of record NZ_CP104205.1, read on the forward strand.
GAAAACGTTTCGTTCAAAAAAATGGGTAGATATGTTTTGCCGGTAATCCTTGAAGTATCCAAGTCCTGAAACACAAACTCCGAGACCTTTAAAGATTTTACGTTTCATCAACGCGCTGTCTATGGTGTTCAAATCAAATTCTACCTTCTCGTATTTATCAAAGGCGTACTGTTTAAATTTTCTAACGCCATTTTCACGTTTCTTGGCCCAAATTTTTCGAAGGATATCCACGGCGGGATTATTCTTTTTGGACTGTTTACCTGAAATCAATACAACCTCATTCAATTGTTCCGTGGCCTCAGCAAGAACCACCTTCATATCATAATTTACCCTTGAGGCAAGTTCAATTTCCTTAGTGTCATACCCTATAAATGAAATCACCAAAACATCATACGTAGTATCAGATTCTAGATAAAACCTTCCGTTATCATTGGTAATAGTACCTTCTGTCGAATTTTTAAAAAGAATATTAGCGAATGCTACAGGCTCCCCACTCTCATCAGTAACAATACCCCCAACCTTGGTTTGACCTAGTACCGTAACCGTTATAAACAACAGAAAATAGAAAAAGAGTTTATTCATGTATATACTGTTCCCTCGTGCCTCAGTGCAAATAGTGTACCAATAAAAAAGCTTCTTCAACATGGGTCGAAGAAGCTAAGATAACTTTACACTATTCAATAGTTACTTATATAATACTTTTTTAACAGCTTTAATAACATCTTCGTGATTGGGCAACCATTCCTCCAACAAAACAGGAGAGTAAGGTGCGGGTGTATCTGCCGTATTGATTTTTACTATAGGAGCATCTAAATAGTCAAATGCATTTGCTTGGATGTGATAGGTGATTTCCGTGGCCACATTGCCAAAAGGCCAAGCCTCTTCCAACACCACCAATCTATTTGTCTTCTTCACGGATTTTACAATGGCCTCATAATCCAATGGTTTTACGGTGCGTAAATCTATGATTTCACAACTAATTCCCTCCTTCTCCAATTCATCGGCCGCTTTGTAGGCCTCCTTGATAATTTTTCCAAAGGAAACAATGGTCACGTCTTTACCCTCTCTTTTTATGTCGGCAACACCGATAGGAATAGTATATTCACCTTCAGGAACCTCCCCTTTATCACCATACATTTGTTCGGATTCCATAAAAATGACCGGATCGTCATCCCTGATAGCTGATTTCAACAAGCCCTTAGCATCGGCAGGGTTTGAAGGAACGATTACCTTTAAACCAGGACAATTGGCATACCAGCTTTCAAAAGCTTGGGAGTGTGTCGCTGCCAATTGACCGGCAGAAGCGGTTCAGTCCCTGAAAACAATAGGGCATGGAAATTGGCCTCCTGACATTTGCCTAATTTTGGCAGCATTGTTAATTATTTGGTCAATACCCACCAACGAAAAGTTGAAGGTCATAAACTCTACTATAGGTCTGTTTCCAGTCATGGTTGATCCCACGGCGACCCCGGCAAATCCCAATTCCGCGATAGGCGTATCGATTACCCTTTTAGGATCAAACTCATCCAGCATACCTTTAGAAGCTTTGTAGGCTCCGTTATATTCCGCAACTTCCTCACCCATAAGATATATGGATTCATCCCTACGCATCTCCTCGGACATTGCCTCCGCAATCGCTTCTCTAAACTGTAGTGTTTTCATGTCAATAAGAAATATTAGTCTTTTAACCTTCAATTGAAAGCAAGCAAAAATAGGAAATTATATATCAATTTAACGGATGGCCGTTTTAAAAAAAGTTATAAAATTTACTATGCATGCATAGTAAATTTACAAATTATTGGTTATCTTCGTTCCCAACACAAAAAAGATTTTATTCAATGAAAGTACTAGTTTGTATAAGTAATGTACCGGATACTACATCCAAGATAAACTTCACCGATGGAGACACCAAATTTGATACTTCCGGTGTGCAATTTGTAATAAACCCCAATGATGAGTTTGGACTTACAAGGGCCATGTGGTTAAAAGAAAAACAAGGCGCCACCGTACATGTGGCTACTGTTGGAGAAGCCAGCGTAGAACCCACAATGAGAAAGGCTTTAGCAATTGGTGCCGATGAGGCCATTAGGGTCAATGCCGTGCCAACAGATGGTTTTTTTGTGGCCCAGCAACTGGCCGAGATCGCAAAGAATGGTGGTTATGATTTGATCATTGGGGGAAGGGAATCTATAGATTATAACGGTGGAATGGTACCAGGAATTCTTGCCTCCTTATTGGATATGAATTTTGTAAATACCTGCATAAAATTGGAGATCGAAGGAGATAATGTAACTGCGGTTCGGGAGATTGATGGCGGAAAGGAAACCTTAAGCACCTCCCTACCTTTGGTTGTTGGGGGTCAAAAAGGCTTGGTAGAGGAAAGCGACCTCAAAATTCCCAACATGCGCGGTATTATGATGGCGAGAAAAAAGCCTTGAATGTAGTGGAACCTATAGAAGGTGTACATGCCACTGATGATGTCAAGTTCGACAAACCAGCACCAAAAGGAGAAATAAAACTGGCCGAAACCGTGGATGAGCTCGTCTCATTACTTCACAACGAGGCCAAGGTGATTTAAAAGCGTTTTAAAGCTGTAAAAATAAAAACAAGAAGAAATGTCAGTTATAGTATATACGGAATCAGAAAACGGAAAATTCAAAAAAAATGCCTTTGAAGTGGCTTCCTATGCAGCGGAAGTAGCCAAACAAATGGGAACTTCGGCATCCGCCGTCTCCCTAAATTGCAAAGAAAACGATGTTTTGGGCACCTATGGTGTCGCCAAAGTATTGAACGTTCAGAATGCCAGCCTTACCCCCTTCAATGCCAAAGCTACGGCAGAAGTAATGGCAAAGGCCATAGAATCTGAGAACGCCACCTTGGTAATTGTCAGCTCAAGTTCAGATGCAAAATATATGGCCCCACTTTTAGCTGCGCAATTAAAGGCAGGTTATGTCCCTAATGTAGTGGCTGCTCCGGAAAGTACTTCACCATTTCAGGTGAAGAGGACTGCTTTCAGTAACAAAGGATTTGCCCATACGGTCATTAAGACCGATATAAAGATTATTGGGGTATCCAATAATGCTTTCGGAACAGTGGAAACACCTACTGATGTATCCATAGAAGATTTCAATGTAGCCCTTGATTCTGAATTTAAAACCAAGTCAACGGATATCGATAAGGTTGTTGGCAAAGCCACCATTGCAGATGCAGATATCGTTGTTTCTGCAGGAAGAGGTTTAAAAGGACCTGAAAACTGGGGAATGATCGAAGAATTGGCAGATGTTCTCGGTGCAGCCACTGCATGCTCAAAACCTGTATCCGATCTAGGTTGGAGACCACACGGTGAACATGTTGGGCAAACCGGTAAACCCGTTGCAAGTAACTTGTACATTGCAATAGGAATTTCGGGTGCTATCCAACATTTGGCCGGTGTCAGTGCCTCAAAAACGAAAGTGGTCATAAACAATGATCCAGAGGCTCCTTTTTTTAAGGCTGCGGACTATGGAATCGTAGGTGATGCATTTGAAGTAGTGCCGGAGTTAATCGAAAAATTAAAGGAATTTAAAGCTCAAAACAGCTAATTTTTGTTAATTTGTGCCCCACAAAGGGCTGTTCGAATAGTTGGAGTCCCAAGTGTTTGAACAGCTTTTTTAGTTTATAATATTTATGAGTTTAGTACGATTGAAAATAAAAGGGATTTCTTATAGCCAAACACAAAATGGTGCGTATGCCCTAATATTGAATGAAGTAGAGGGAGACAGAAAATTACCAATTGTCATAGGGGCTTTTGAAGCTCAGTCCATAGCCATAGCACTTGAAAAGGAAATCAAGCCACCACGGCCACTTACTCATGATCTTTTTAAGAATTTTGCTGACCGCTTTGACATCGTCATAAAGCAGGTGATTATCCATAAATTGGTGGACGGAGTTTTCTATTCCAGTATCATCTGTGAAAGGGACGGTATTGAGGAAATCATTGATGCCAGGACAAGTGATGCCATTGCATTGGCGCTTCGTTTCAACGCTCCCATTTTCACCTACAAAACCATATTGGACAAGGCTGGTATTTTTCTGAAGTTTTCTTCCAAAGAAACAGAAAAAAAGGAAAGCGATGACAGCATTGTTGTGGACGAGATACTTCAAGAAGGAGAAACCGTTGAAATAGACTCAGGCGCTACAGACGGCTATACAGAATTGACCATAGATGAATTGGAGCAGGAACTTAAAAAAGCGGTGGCCAGCGAGGATTACGAAAAGGCCGCAAAGTTAAGGGATGAAATATCCAAGAGAAATTGATTGACAACCTTGGCGCATGAAAAAAAAGATTTGGCTATCCTCCCTCCTATTCATTTTCACTTTCTTATTATTTTCCCAAACCCCTGATACAATCATAAATTCCGTTGATAGCACGGTCTTAAATGACATTGAAGGGGAACAATTGAGCTCGGTTATTCCCAACGAAGGATTTTCTTTCAACAGTTTATGGAGGGGTGTACTTGGGATGCTTATACTGCTTGGGCTTGCCTTTTTATTCAGTTCCAAAAAGAGGGCAATTAACTGGAAGACTGTTGGAATTGGACTTGCCATACAACTGGCATTGGCCATAGGGATTTTAAAGGTTCCTTTCATTAGGGCCATTTTTACGGTATTAGGAAAAATATTCAATGAAATCTTAAATTTCACGGTCGCGGGGAGTCAGTTTTTATTAGGTAATCTGATGAATATAGACAACCCAAATATCGGCTATGTATTCGCGTTTCAAATTCTACCTACCATCATCTTTTTTTCGGCTTTGACCTCAGTCCTTTTTTACTTGGGAATCATTCAAAAAATAGTAAAGGGACTTGCATGGCTTTTGACCAAGTCTCTAGGAATTTCGGATCCTGAGAGTCTTTCAGTGGCCGGAAATATTTTTTTAGGACAGACCGAAGCACCATTGATGATCAAGGCATATTTGGAAAGAATGACAAAATCTGAAATTCTGTTGGTAATGATTGGAGGAATGGCTACCGTTGCTGGTGGTGTTCTCGCAGCCTACATAGGGTTTTTAGGAGGGAACGATGAGGCACTACGACTCGAATTTGCACGTCACCTCATAGCCGCATCCGTTATGGCTGCCCCAGGGGCTATCGTGGTCTCCAAAATATTATGTCCACAAACCGAAGAAGTCGACACTAACATCAAAGTCTCCACAGAAAAAATAGGAACCAATTTGCTCGATGCCATCGCAAATGGTACCACAGAAGGATTAAAGCTCGCGGTAAATGTAGGTGCCATGCTTTTGGTCTTTGTAGCCTTTATTGCTATGTTAAATGGTATTTTTGGGTATGTTGGCAATATTACCAACATAAATCAATTTGTTGCACAACATTCCTCATTTGAAAGGTTATCATTGGAGGCTATACTTGGAACTATTTTCGCTCCATTGATGTGGCTTATTGGAGTGGCCAACGAGGATATTGCCCTTATGGGCCAATTATTGGGAATTAAATTAGCTTCCAGCGAATTTGTTGCTTATACCCAATTGGCGGAGTTAAAGGATTTATCGGTCACTCCCAGTTTGGGATATCAAAAGTCCATTATCATGGCGACATATATGCTTTGTGGGTTTGCCAACTTTGCTTCGATAGGAATCCAAATTGGCGGAATTGGTTCCTTGGCTCCGGGACAACGTAAAACACTGTCCGAGTTTGGAATGAAGGCAGTATTGGGAGGGTCACTTGCCTCGCTATTGTCTGCTACTATAGCGGGGATGATTTTGGGGTAAAAGTTCTTTCTTATTATTAATAAACCCTCCCGCAGCTTTGCTTACCCCGATTAATGCTGCATTTTAGCCCACAAGTACAACCTTCGTATCCTAAATTAACTACCTTGGCAAGAGGTACTTAATCAAAATATTGTACTTCTTTATGTCATTCAAATTCTACATAAGGCTATCCTTGTTTGTCTTTCCCTTATGGTCGACCTTGAGCTTTAGTCAAAATATAGCCGATTTTCAATCCGTTGAACCTACCGTCCGAAATTCGGATTTTGTAATTCCGTCGTCCCATACATTCCAAAAAATAATTACACAAGGAGAAACACTTTCGGATGGAAATCAACTTCCTGGATATGCAGATTTTACCGGTTATGTACCTATTGGAGGGAACAGTGAAAATGGATATTTAAGTATTAACCATGAAACTGTTCCAGGGGGAAATTCAATCTTAGACATTAACTTCAATGCCAGTACAAAATTATGGTCAACCTCTTATTCAAAAGCTGTAGACTTTACACCTGTTGCAGGCACCATAGCCAATTGCTCCGGAACGGTAACTCCATGGAATACCATTATAAGCTGTGAAGAATATACCTCTCAGGAGATTGCCAACCAGTATCCATTTCCTGTGGACAGTAACAATGATGGATACGATGACTTTGGATGGGCAGTGGAAATAGACCCTGTGACCAAGACCGTTATCGAAAAGAGATGGGCTCTTGGAAATTTCAAGCATGAAAATTTGGTAATACATAATAATCAAAGGACTGCCTACCAAGGGGCCGATGCCTCTGTGGGTTATTTGTTCAAATTTGTGGCGGATACCCCACAAAATCTTAGCAGTGGAAAACTGTATGTGTATCGCGGATCTAAAAGCGGCTCCGGTGAATGGGTGCTTTTGGCCAATACGACTCCAAGTGAACGAAATTCCACGAATGCCCGGAGCGCCGATGTGGGAGCTACCGTTTTCAGCGGAATCGAGGACGTTGAAATTGGGCCTGATGGTTATGTGTATTTCGCTGTAAAAAATGAGGACAGGGTGTATAGATTCCTTGACTCCGATCCCATCACTGGAACAACGGTGGTAAATATGGAAACATATGTAGGTAACACCACCTACTCGATATCACACCAAAATGGCACTACTAATGTGAATTGGGGTTATGGAAATGATAATTTGGCTTTTGATGGTGAAGGTAATCTTTGGGTAATGCAGGATGGCGAAAATAATTATATATGGGTCGTAAAAAATGGACATTCGCAAAGCAATCCCAATGTCGAAATATTTGGGATTGCTCCCAATGGAGCTGAACCTACTGGAATAACTTTTTCCCCGGATTATAGGTTTCTATTTATGTCGATTATGCACCCATCCTCTTCCAATAGTGGTAGTACACAGAAAGATGCGGCTGGTTTTGAAATTTCGTTTGACAAAACCACAACCGTAGTGATAGCCTTGAAGGAAAATCCGGGAAATTCAACCACTAATTATAACTGGTACCGTGACGCAGATGGAGATGGATATGCCGTTCTTCCCATTGTTCAAAGTTCCACAAGTCCAGGCCCTGAATATACTCAAAACGTATTGCCCACGACGGACTGTGACGACACGAATCCCGATATCTTCGAAGCAACCACTTGGTACCTCGATGCCGATGGGGACGGTTATGCCGCTTCCACCATGGAAAGCTGTAACTCCCCCGGAACCGGTTATACCCGAATGTGCTGCCAGTTTCGGATTGTGACGACACGAATCCGGACGTTTTTGAGGCAACCACTTGGTACCTCGATGCCGACGGGGACGGTTATGCCGCTTCCACCATGGAAAGCTGCAATTCCCCCGGAACCGGTTATACCGGAATGTATTGCCCGTGTCCGATTGTGACGACTCGGATCCCGATATCTTCGAGGCCGTAACTTGGTACCTCGATGCCGATGGGGACGGTTATGCCGCTTCCACCATGGAAAGCTGTAACTCACCCGGAACGGGATATACCCAAAATGCATTGTCCGTGTCGGATTGTGATGATACCGACCCTAATATCTTCGAGGCAACCACTTGGTACCTCGATGCCGATGGGGACGGTTATGCCGCTTCCACCATGGAAAGCTGCAATTCCCCCGGAACCGGTTATACCCGAATGTATTGCCCGTGTCCGATTGTGATGATACCGACCCTAATATCTTCGAAGCAACCACTTGGTACCTCGATGCCGATGGGGACGGTTATGCCGCTTCCACCATGGAAAGCTGTAACTCCCCCGGAACCGGTTATACCCAAAATGTATTGCCAGTGTCGGATTGTGATGATACCGACCCCGATGTTTTTGAGGCCACCACTTGGTTCCTCGATGCCGATGGGGACGGTTATGCCGCTTCCACCATGGAAAGCTGTAACTCACCCGGAACGGGATATACCCAAAATGCATTGCCCGTGTCGGATTGTGATGATACCGACCCTAATATCTTCGAGGCAACCACTTGGTACCTCGATGCCGATGGGGACGGTTATGCCGCTTCCACCATGGAAAGCTGTAACTCACCCGGAACGGGATATACCCAATATGCATTGCCCGTGTCGGATTGTGATGATACAAATGAAATGATCAACCCCGAAACAGTTTGGTACGATGATGAAAATGGTGATGGTATTGCGGATTCTGATCAGACCATAATAGGCTGTGAAAACCCAGGTTCCGGTTATACCTATGTTGAACCCACTCCCTTCATCAATGAATCGGAAATTATTCTATATCCCAACCCCTCGACTGAAACTATCAAAATAAATCTTGGTAAAATTCAGAATAGAATTGCCATTACCATCATAAATTCAAATAAACAGCTAGTATTCAAGAAACAATTTGAAAACAAAAAAAATATTGAAATAGAGACATCCCTTTATTCATCGGGTATTTATTTTATTTACTTAAGCAATGAGGATGGATATCTTACCTCTAAAAAAATGATTAAACTTTAGTATCGTCTTTCCAGTAGTAGTTGATAATTTTTTATAACCTAATTGTTTGCCGGCTTTCAAGAAGCAGTCTTTCACTATTTTTGTAAAGATTATTACCGTTGTTTATACCAAATAGGAAAAATGAAACAATACCACGACCTAGTGAAGCATGTCTTAAATGAAGGGAACCAAAAAGGCGATAGAACCGGAACCGGAACCAAAAGTGTTTTTGGGTATCAGATGCGATTTGACCTTAGCGAGGGATTTCCCATGGTTACTACTAAAAAATTACATCTTAAATCCATCATTTATGAACTGCTCTGGTTTTTAAAAGGTGATACCAACATTGAATATTTACAGGAAAATGGTGTTCGTATTTGGAACGAATGGGCCGATGACAATGGGAATCTAGGTCCTGTGTACGGACATCAGTGGCGGAACTGGAACAGTGATGAGATTGACCAAATAAAAGAGATTGTTGAAACCCTAAAAAACAATCCTAATAGCAGACGCATGTTGGTGTCGGCTTGGAACCCAAGTGTTCTTCCGGATACTTCCAAATCATTTTCTGAAAATGTGGCCAATGGAAAGGCCGCCCTTCCTCCTTGCCATGCATTTTTTCAATTTTATGTGGCAGACGGCAAATTGTCCTGTCAGCTATACCAACGTAGTGCCGATATTTTCTTGGGAGTTCCCTTCAACATTGCTTCCTATGCCCTATTTACCATGATGATGGCCCAAGTATGCGGTTATGAGCCTGGGGATTTCATTCATACCTTTGGAGATGCTCATATCTACAACAACCATATGGAACAGGTTGAACTTCAATTGAGCAGAGAACCAAGACCGTTACCTAAAATGATATTAAATCCTGATGTCAAGGATATATTCGATTTTAAGTTCGAAGACTTTACGTTGTTGGATTATGATCCGCACCCGCATATTAAAGGGGCTGTTGCCGTTTAAATATCAACCTTAGTTATAAATAAAGATAATTTATCCCAATCCTAATTTTAGTTTCTTTTGAAAAAGGATAAAACCCAACCTCTACAGAGAAAGGTTGGGCTTTTGGCCGTCGGACAGCTTAATACCATCTATTTTTAAAAATTTTCTTTTTCAATCGGCCATTGCCATTACGGTAACTTGGATGGAATTTGAAAAATCGTAGAAACCTTCTAAATCGGCCGTGTTCATGCCAGGCTCCAAGCCCATTAGTCCATCACTATATGTTAGGTGCCAAATAAAGCAAATACCTACGCCAGCACCATCAAAATCGACTCCTTCAACGGCTTCCAAGGTTGGGGGCAAGCCTAATATATTACCACTATCATCCGTAATAACGTAGGTTTGTTTCATACCGTTCAAATCGGTTTCATCCAAGGTAATTCCGGAGACCATATCCGGTGTTCCGTCCACGGTGATCATAAAGGGACCTCCTTCCAAGGCGCCGGCGTTCAGGGCATTTCTGGTTACCATGATGGAATTGGAAAGGGCAAAGTTTCCTTGCAGGTTTCCGGCATTGGCTCCTGCTTCCAATCCCATGATATCGTCTTCGTAGGTGATATGCCGGATGAGACAGATTCCTTCGCCCGCAGCATCAAAATCCACACCTTTAGCAGCTTCCAAGGTTGGAGGCAAACCGAGAATGTTCAAATCGGCATCAGTAATAATAAATCCTTGATTGCTTCCATTTAAGTCAGAGGCATCCAAAGAAAGTCCGGTTACCATATCCGGCGAGCCATCTACGGTAAACTCGTATGGTCCACCTTCCAATTTACCTGCGTTTAGTGCCAAGCGTGTCACTTCAATTGAATTTGAAAGGGCGAAAACACCGTTTAAGGCTGCAGCATTACCACCGGCTTCAAGCCCCATGAGTCCTTCTTGATAGGTTATATGCCAAATGAGGCACACTCCTACTCCTGCACCATCGAAATCTACTCCTTTCACCGCCTCCAATGTTGGAGGTATTCCTAGTATCTTCAAATCTTCGTCCGTAATTACGAAAGTTGAAAATTGACCATTTACGTTAGTACCATCAAAGGACAGGGAAGTCACATTATCAACTTTTCCATCAACCACAAATTCATAGGGACCGCCCGAAAGTAGTCCGGCATCCGGACCCACCCTATTTACCTCTATGGAATTGGATAAATCGAATTCACCCTGAAAGTCGTTGATATTCATACCCGCTTCTAAGCCCATTAAAGTTTCGCTGTACGTCAAATGGTATATAAAACAAGTACCTTCGCCAGCTCCATCAAAATCAATGCCCAATACGGCATCCAACGTTGGGGGCAATCCTAAAATTCCACCCATATCATCGGTAATTACATACGTTTGCGTATCCCCGTTCAACTTTGATTCGTCCAAGGATATCTCCGTAACCATATCCGGGATACCGTCCACTATGAACTGAAATGGCCCACCAACAAGGGTTCCGGCATCCAACCCGCTTCGAATCACCATTAAAAAGTTTGACAGTGCAAAATCACCAGTAAGATTGTCCAGATTCATACCCGGCTCCAAGCCTGACAGACCCTCTTCATAGGTCAGATGATAAATATAGCAAGAGCCGACCCCTGCCACATCAAAATCGACCCCTTCCAAAGCCGCCATATTGGGAGGAAGGCCCAGGATATTCTTGCTATCATCCGTAATCACAAAAGTTTGTAAACTCCCGGAAAGATTGGTGGCGTCCAGGGTAATATTGGTGACCATATCAGGAACACCGTCTACAGTAAATGAAAAAGGGCCTCCGGACAAGGTACCTGGACTTACCTGTGCCGCAATTGGTTCATCATCATCTGTACTACAACCAACCAATACAATGATAATGGAGAGAAATAAAAGTGTTTTTAGTGTTTTCATAATCGATTGTTTTTAGATTCTTGGCAAAGAAATCGACTAGCTATAACAGAAAAATCACGGAAAAATCAATTTTTTTAATAATCTAAGTCTCTCCATTGAGAAATATTATATATAAATGAAAGAAAAAGAGACTTAAAGCGACTTATTCCTTAGTATTCCTGGTTATTACCCTTATTGTGAAGGTTTCGTGATATCTATTTTTTTATTTAGCAAATATGAAAAGAGTTCTAATTATTGAGGATGATATTGAAATAGTTCATCTTCTTGAAATACACTTAAAAGACCTACAATGTGAGGTGATTTCATCCCAAAAAGGTGATGAAGGTTTAAGGATTGCACTTGAAAATGAATTTAGTCTTATTATTCTTGACATCATGTTGCCAGAAATGGACGGGATTGAAATATGTCAAAAACTAAGGGCCAAAAATGTTGAGACCCCTATCATTATGCTTACCTCCAAATCTGAGGAAATAGATAAGGTTCTTGGCTTGGAAATTGGAGCCGACGATTATTTGACCAAACCTTTTAGTGTTAGGGAATTTATCGCCCGGGTAAAGGCTATTTTCAGAAGACAAAAGATGACTGCCCAATATTCTGAAAAGGAAGGTTTTGAAAAAGTAAGCCAGTTTGGTAATCTAACCATCAACATAGAAACCCGAAAAATTATTATAAATGGCCAAAGAGTAGATCTCTCTCCAAAAGAGTTTGAACTATTGATACTATTATCATCTAACCCTGGCAAAAGTTATGACCGTAAAAAGCTTTTGAACTTGGTATGGGGTTATGATTTTGACGGCTATGAACATACGGTAAATTCTCACATTAACAGACTTCGTTCCAAAATAGAGCCGAGATATGGGTAATCCCACCTATATATTAACTACTTGGGGCATAGGGTATAAATTCAATGAAGACTTATGAAAGTCGACAATAAAAATTTCTTAATCAATAATCAAGATTATCAAAAAGTCAAACACCTAATCCATAGGTTTATTATAAGAAAATAGATGAAAAATTCTCTTCTATCCATTTCCATGATACGGAAACTTATCCTATCATTTTTGGCCATATTGGTCGTAGCCGGAATAGCCTACACCATTTCATCGGTATATCTATCCGAAAAATACTATGCAGAAACAACGCAAAGACTACATGCTAATTTGGCTCAAGACCTTATAGATGAAAAATTTACAAATGAAAGTCCATTCCAAATAAATGGGCAAATAAATAAAGCGTTATTTGGTGATATCATGCATGATATGATGGCTGTAAACAGGGCCATTGAGGTATATTTATTAAATACCGAAGGAGTTGTTCAATATTCCGTTGTTTTGGATCACGATGCCCCTCAGACCAATGATATGAAAATTGACCTTAAGCCCATCAACAACTTTATCGAAAACAAGGGCCAGGGATATTTTTTGGGGGAAGATCCCAAGACCTTACCAAAAAACAAGTTTTTTCGGCTGCCAAGTTCCAAAAAGAAAATATGGAAGGGTACATTTATATCTTGTTAGCAGGCAAGGAGTTCCTTAATACTAGAGAATTATTATTTGGAAGTTATATTATGAAAATGGGACTTGGAAATCTATTCCTTACGCTGTTGTTCACTTCGCTCTTGGCCATTATTTCCGTTTGGTACCTAACAAAGAACTTGCGTGAATTGGTACATGCCACTAGACGCTTTCAACAGGGGGACCTTGAGTACAGAATAAAGGATGCAGAAAGGTCCGATTTAGCTTCTGTAACCACTACTTTCAATGAAATGGCCGACACTATTTTGGAGGATATGAACAAACTGCAATCCATTGAAAGTTTACGAAGAGAACTTATCGCTAACATATCACATGACCTACGAACTCCCCTTGCGGTAATTCAGGGATATATTGAGACTTTACAGATGAAAGGTAACAAGTTGACAAAAGAACAACGGGACAACTACCTAAATACCATTGAAAATGGAAGTAAAAGACTTGCCAAATTAATAACGCAACTTTTTGAATATTCAAAATTGGAAGCCAATCAAATCGAGCCAAAAAGAGAGCCTTTTTTAATAAGCGAACTTGCCAATGATATATATAGCAATAATCTGATTTTAGCAAAGAACAAGAATATTCATCTAGATCTGAATATGGATGAAAATCTTCCTTTAGTTTTTGCAGATATATCCTTAGTGGAGCGCGCAATTCAAAACTTAATGGACAATGCATTAAAATTTACCCCAAGTAAAGGAATCGTAACCATTAGTGTTTTGAAAAAGGATGAAAATGTAGAAATCAATATCAAAGATAGCGGATATGGTATAAAAACAGAGAATCAGACTCTAATTTTTGAACGTTATAGGCAAACCAAATCAGGAAAGAAGAATGAAGGCGCTGGGTTGGGACTCGCTATTGTTAGAAAAATTGTTGAACTTCATAACTCATCAATAAGGGTTCATAGTATTCCGAATGACGGCGCCACCTTCACATTTACCCTACCGATACATGGGCTTAATAGGACTATTCAAATTACATAATAAAAAAAGGGAACCTCAAAAGGTTCCCTTTATATAAGTTTAAAAATGTCTACAACTCCAATACAGCATTCTCTGAACCTGCATATTCGTTCCACTGGTAGCGATCCGCTTCAGCTTCATTCACATAAGTACCATCAACTAAATACTTAAATTCAAATGTACTTTCCTTAGGAAGGTCAAACGTACCTTTAAAAGTCCCGTTTTTTAATTTTTTCAATGTACTTCCTTTTGGACTCCAATCATTGAAGTCACCAACTACAGCTACTTTCTTTGCATCTTCTGCAGGAACTGTAAAGGTTACCTTACACACCGGTTTGGTCTTTAGATATTGTTTTGCAATTGCCATGATTTTAGTTTTTAAATTCAGGACAAAGCTAACACATTAACCTCCTCATTGTCAACGGTTAATATCATTTTTATGAAATTGGCAAAAAATTAGCTGAAATTAACTGCTCTCCAAAAATATTGTCTTTTAAATATTGGAAGTAAGTAATTCCTACCTTTATGTTTTTAAGACTTTTATAAGATGTTGCAAATCATCAATTCCGTTATAGAAATTAAAACTTAATCGTACACCATCTCCTCTCTGTGAACATAAAATGTCATTATCCATTAATAACTGAAACATTTTTTGATCAGCCTTTATATTAAAAATTGTACTATGACTTTTACGGTCTATCACATGGTCTTGCAACAATCCCAATTCAATTAATTCATTCTTAACCCTATTGGCCATAGTTTGATTATGCTCCGTAATTCTATCCATTCCTATAGTATTCAAAAAATCCAGGGAAAATTTCAGACTTCCAAAGTTAAGACTTGACAAATGGCCAGGTTCCAATTTTTTGGCAAGTGCAAGCGTATCCTTATTCTTGAAATTCCCATTTGCCGCATTAAAGCCTGTAGAAACTACTTCAAGTTTGTCCTCCGGATTATCAGTAAAGAGCATAAACCCGTTACCATAACCGGACAGCAGCCATTTATAGCCGCTAACGCCCAATACATCGATACCGGAAGCCTTAAAGTCAAAGGACATGGCCCCACAGAATTGCGTGCCATCGGCAATTAACAAAAGATTTGGATTTGCCTTTTTTAATCTTTTGACAAACTCTAAATCAATTAAAAATCCATCCAGCCATTGCACGATGCTAAAGGCGAAAATATCAATATGATTCGCTTTTATAACTTCTTCTATTCTTTCCTCCAAATCAGAAGTGATATCTAAAATCGTTGTATTGAATTTTCTACTTTCAAATGGCCAGTTTACCGATGGATAATCATTACTTAAAAGCAGTACATTCTTATTGGCATCTATACCCTCCAATAGCAGGTTCATTCCCAAGGAATAATTGTATACTAGAGAGACCCTATCTTGGTCGGAATTAAAAAACTGACCAATTTTTTCTCGGGTATCGGATAACGTTTTTAGGGTCTGATCCCACATCTCGCTTCCGTGTAACAAGGCGTCCAAATCATGCTCCTGTCTCCAATCGATCAAGGAATCATATATAGGCCCATAGACCGCCGTATTTAGATAAGTGCACTTTCTGAGGACGGGAAACTCCCTTTTTATTTTGTCCATGGATCATTTATTTTTTGGAAATGAGTTTTCTAGCTGTTTATAGTAAATTTCTCTAAAGTCTAATTCTTAACTTTGATTTCTAAAGATAGCCATAGCAATTTATATGGCTCATTTTTTGCTCCAGTATAAATATGAACAGTAAAAAACAAATAATAATGATTGCCGCAGCAGGGGAAGATAATTCCCTTGGCAAGGATAATGATCTTTTGTGGCACCTCCCTGATGATTTTAAACGGTTTAAACGTTTAACTTACGGGCATAAAATGATTATGGGAAGAAAAACTTTTGAAAGTTTTCCAAAGCCGCTGCCCAACCGAATACATATAATTGTTACAAGAGACCCTGATTATAAAGTAGATCACGACGATTGTCTCGTAGTACATTCCTTAAAGGAAGCACTTGACTTAATCAAAAACGAAAAAGCGTATATAATAGGGGGTGGTGAAATTTACAAACAAGGGGAACAATATGCCGATGCCATTGAACTGACCCGGGTACATAGTACTTTTGAGGCGGACACTTTTTTTCCGTCTATCGATAATCAGATTTGGAAAGTAATTGCTGAGGAATACCATCCAAAAGATGAAAAACACAAATACGATTTTACCTATCTTACGTATGGAAGAAAAAATTAATGATACATAAAGTTCAATTGAAGCTATCTATTAAAAATCCGAGATATTCCGTACTAAGGTTAGGTGCGGCATTTAACACAAACCTTTCAAGAACTTCAATAGTTCCATTCGTATAAAATTGATGGTGACCTATCCCGTCCAAATCATTCATGAGATTTTGTTTAAGTAGAATAGCCTTGGTTTGTCTTGCTACCGCTTCACCGGAATCAATAATTTGCACATTTGAGGGTAAAATTTCCTTTAAAACGGGAATTAAATACGGATAATGTGTACATCCTAATACTAAATAATCTATACCCTTTTCCAACATAGGTTGTATAAACTGATTTAGAAGTGACTTTAAGGATTCACTCTCCAAGTCTCCTTTCTCAATCAATTCGACAAGGCCTTTACCTTGCCTTTCAATTACTTCGATTCCTGCTGCATGGTTTTGGCTCGTACTATGAAACAACGCACTTGTCAAGGTTCCTTTGGTAGCCGGAATACCCACCTTTTTGGACTTTGAATTTAAGGCCGCAGGCTTAATTGCAGGTTCTATTCCAATAAAGGGAATATCATATCGATCTCGCAAATATTCGATAGCATTTGTGGTGGCCGTATTGCAGGCTACTACAATTAACTTACATTTCCTCTCAATTAAAAATCTTGTATTCTTAACACTAAGGTTTAAAATCTCTTCATGGGACTTTTCACCATATGGAGCATTTTTACTATCCGCCAAATAAATACAGTTTTCATTGGGCATCAAGGTCTGGATTTCTTTCCAAATCGAAGTTCCTCCAATACCCGAATCAAAAATTCCAATAGGATTGTTGTCCATAGCTTCCTTACTCCAATACCTTGGAAATCGGTTTTCCTGTAGTCCCACTTGGGAAGGCTATTCCCAATAACGCTGAAATAGTAGGGGCGATATCGGGTATTTCGGTTCGCTCAACCGTACTGCCCTTTTTTATGCCCTTTCCAAAAAAGAGTAGCGGTGCATGAGTATCATAAATCTGAGGAGACCCATGGGTGAATCCTGTTTTGGAATAACTAATGGTACCCGGCTTTAATACTAGCAGAACATCACCGAGATCTTTTTTGGTTATACCCGTTTTGCAAAATATAGGGTATACCGAAGTATAACTATTCTGCCACATTTGATAACCGGTGTAGACCCTGTCTATGTAATCATAGTTTAAGAACTCCTTGGCAATATCTTCCTGCACTTCCTTAATATCCAAATCTAAATTATCTATAATCTTATAGTCAGAAAAAACTGGTAGTTGGAATAGTTCTTCACTATTTCCTCCGTCCCATATTTATATTTCAAAAATTCTGAGAACCTATCATTAGAGGTGTTATAATCCACATAACCAGCTGGAATTTTGGCAGAAATTAAATACGATGGTACATCAATGGCAGCGTGATCCGCAGTTAAAAAAACGGTATACTCTCCTTCTCCTACATTTTTATCCAAAGCCTTGAAAAGTCGGGCTAGGTCCAAATCCAAACGTATATACGTATCTTCCACCTCCTTTGAATTTACCCCAAACATATGCCCAACATAATCTGTACTGGAAAAACTTATCGCTAAAAAGTCCGTTATATCGTCTTGGCCCAATTGCTCTTGTTTTAAGGCTTCGATTGCAAAATCCGCAGTAAGGCTATTACCATACGGAGTACTTTTTATAATTTCAAAATCATTGATCTTATCCAACAAATTCTGTGGGTTGTGAGGAAATGAAGATGCGGTTTCACCCTCAAAAAGTCCTTCAAAAGCATTATCGTCTACCCCGCTTTCAATATATGAGTTTATATCCCTTAAGGTATTCCAACCTTTTTTATAGGATTGGGCTATACGCGAACTATTAAAGTCGTTAACCCATTTTGGCAGGGCATCCATGTAATAACTACTTGTAATCCATTTTCCCTCATTGCCTCCGTAAAACCAATACGCTGCATTCGCAGTATGCCCTCCTGGAAGTACGGCACCTCTATCCTTCAAGGCAATGGCAATGGTTTTCCCTCGCATTTGGGTATTCAGTCGTAGCTCATCGGTTACCGTAGTTACGGTCATTCTGTGTGGGGACATTTGTCCGGCATCAGAAGTGGTGCCCACAGAATCATATCTATCATCCGAGGCACAGTAAACTTCAACGTCGTTTTCTTTGTCATACCAATTATTACCAATAACACCGTGAGTGGCGGGAGTCGTCCCCGTATACACAGACGTATGACCAGGGCCCGTACTTGTAGGGGCGTAATTAAAATGATTGTTCTTACAATTAAAACCTTCCTCCACCATCCTTTTGAACCCACCTTCATCAAACTGATCATAAAACCGTGTCAAGTAATCATAGCGCATCCGATTCACTACAATACCCACGACCAATTTGGGTCTCGACCTTAATAAGACATCATCATCAACCTTATTTTTACGTTGGGAAAAACTATGTTGTGAAAGTAGAAAAGAAATCAAAATAGCAGATAATACTGCTCTTAAACGAATGGCCATCTTAAAAATATTAAGACGTAAAAATAAAGAAAATAGCCCTTAAAAAATTAAATGGAAGTTAAATCAAATCCATTATTGTTATTTTTACGATAAGAAATCTATTTTTAGAGAATGAACTATTTAGCGTCGATTGGCAGCTATTCCATGATGGTAGTAGAGGTTTTTAAAAAGCCAACCAAATGGCGTATAATGAAGTCTTTGATATTAAAGGAAATAGATGAATTGGTATACGGATCTACGGGCATTATTATATTCATTTCCTTTTTTATTGGAGCCGTGGTAGCTATACAAACGGCACTTAACCTTACCAACCCAATAATCCCCGAAGCCTGATTGGCTTTGCTACCGGACAGTCGGTAATATTGGAATTTGCACCAACGTTTGTTTCCATTATAATGGCCGGAAAAGTAGGTTCTTATATTACCTCGAGTATTGGTACCATGAGGGTAACCGAACAAATCGACGCATTGGAAGTGATGGGGGTGAATTCACTTAATTACCTTGTATTTCCGAAAATTATAGCCATGCTATTTTATCCTTTTGCAATAGCTATCTCCATGTATGTGGGTATTTTCGGAGGATGGCTGGCGGGAGTCTTTGGAGGCTTCTTAACAAGTACCGACTTTGTAACCGGATTACAGACCGATTTTATTCCCTTCCATATTGCCTATGCCTTTATTAAAACCTTGATTTTTGCTTTTATTATTGCCACTATTCCCTCATTTCATGGATATTATATGAAAGGTGGGGCACTTGAAGTTGGAAAAGCGAGTACCACATCCTTCGTTTGGACAAGTGTAGTAATCATTATTCTAAACTATTTGCTAACCCAACTTCTGCTTGGCTAATGATCGAAGTGAACAACATACATAAATCATTTGGTGATGCCCATATTCTAAAGGGAATTTCAACCACTTTTGAACATGGCAAAACCAATTTGATAATAGGACAAAGTGGTTCAGGCAAAACAGTGTTTCTCAAGTGCCTCTTGGGTTTATTTTCTCCGGAAGAAGGCTCCATTGTTTACGATGGTAAGATATATTCAAGTCTTACTGAAGATGAAAAAAGAGACCTTAGACAGGAAATGGGTATGGTTTTCCAGGGAAGCGCGTTATTTGATAGTATGACCGTAGAGGGCAACGTTAAATTTCCGTTGGAAATGTTTACCAAGCAATCACAATCAGAAATGGATGACCGTGTAAATACGATCCTAAAACGGGTCAATTTGGTGGATGCCCACAATAAATTTCCAGCAGAAATTTCAGGTGGAATGCAAAAACGCGTAGCTATTGCCAGGGCCATTGTTATGAATCCTAAATACTTGTTTTGTGACGAACCCAATTCCGGGTTGGATCCAAAAACAGCTATCTTAATTGACGACCTAATTAAAGAAATTACCGAAGAATTCAATATTACCACGGTCATAAACACCCATGACATGAATTCGGTTATGCAAATAGGGGAAAAAATCCTTTTTCTTAAAGATGGACTAAAGGAATGGGAAGGAACAAAAAACGAAATATTTAAAACCGATAATGAAGCGGTTACCAATTTCGTTTATTCTTCCGACCTTTTTAAAAAAGTAAGACAGATGTATATCGAGGAGCGGAATTAATCCGCAACTACTTCCTTTACCTGAATTTTAGGATTGTTCAATCGAAGCTTCAACCAATCCAACAACTTTTGCGCATCTTTTACGGTCTCGGTTTCTTCGGCCTCTTTTTTCCAAGTAATCTCAAAAACAGGAATTGTATCGGTCTTTTCGAAATCGGTAGCAATTAAATAAGAATAACCAAGTCGTGCGAGGTTTTCATAATTTGTTTTGGCCTCCGAGACTTACTTCCTTAAAGGGTATCTGTCCCGCAGCACTTTTACTTAATCTAGTTAATTCCCCTTCCAAAAAGGCGATTTTTTCATCCTTGCTATTCAGTTGATTTTTTTGGGTCTCATATAGTTCGTTTACATATTTCAACTGATTAATTTCTTCGTTCTGACCTCCTTGAATGATTTGCAAATCAGTTTCATTTAACCTTGGATTATCTTCCAATTTAGCTCTCCAGGTTGCAATAATATTATCCGGAATAGCCTCATTTCCCATAAACACCAATTCTATGATCGAATTTTCGCCATTATTATATTCCAAATCAGTAAAATCCTCCAAGAATCTTCCCTGACCGGAAAATTGATAGGGCACTACATTTTCATCTATGAAAATATTGGCCTGTTTCCTAAAAAGAGATTCCTGTAATGCATTCCAAAACGTAATACCAGCAGGAATCATTACGGCAATGGCTACTAAAGAAGCCAAACGTGCGATTAATCTGCGCCTTTTGGAATTTACGTAGCGTACCATGGGAAAACGCAATAACTTGATGACCAAAAACGTGGCCAAGGCTATAAATATGGTGTTGATGGTAAATAAATACATTGCACCGCTAGCGTAATCCAAATTGCCAATTGCCGGACCAAAACCTACGGTACATAAAGGGGGCATCAAAGCTGTCGCGATGGCCACCCCAAAAATTACACTGGCAATTGTTCCTTTTTTGGCCCTCGCTATCACCAATGCCAAACCACCGAAAAAAGCGATCAAAACATCACGGATATCCGGGGCGGTTCTCGCCAATAGTTCGGAAGATTCGTCGCGTAAAGGAAAAAACCTAAAAAAGAGAAATGCTGTCAATACACTCAAAACCACCATGACCCCAAAGTTCTTTAAGGACCTTTTCAAAGTATCCAAATCATTGATACCTACGGAAAGACCAATGCCCAAAATTGGGCCCATCAATGGAGAAATTAACATGGCACCAATAACAACCGCCGTGGAATTTGCATTTAAACCAATAGATGCAATAAAAATGGAACAGATAAGAATCCAAGAAGTGTGTCCCTTGAAAGGTATGTCGGCAATAATTGCTTCCTTAGTGGCATCCTGATCAGTATTGGTCCGTATGTCCAATAATTCCGAAAGAAACTTCTTTACACTTCCTAAGAGTCCCTGAAAATCCTTTTTTACCTCATCTCCGCTATCTCGGAGTATTATCTGTTGGGGTAACATTGTCCTGACCAAATTTATCCTGCATAATTAAGCGTACTTATCACCAAAATTTTTCTTAACCGAATTTAACACCTTTTTTATATCCTGCTCTTTTGCTTTTGGATAAATTAAAAGTACTTCTTCCTTATCCACAATGATGTAATCCTTAAGACCGTCAACAACAACTATTTTGTCCTTTGGTGTACGAATCATATTGCCCGTGGCGTCCTCTGCCAAAAGTTTAGAATTCACTACCGCATTCCCCGTATTGTCCTTATTCAACTTATCGAATAATGACCCCCAAGTACCTAAATCATTCCAGTCAAAAGTAGCTTCCAACACATAAATAGCACTGGATTTTTCTAAAATAGCATAATCGATGGATATATTTTCAGCTTTCGGATAATTTTCCGCGATAAAGTCTTTTTCCTTGGAAGTGTTTAAATAAGTAAGCCCCCCATTAAAAAGATTAAATTGAATGGGTTGATATTCACTAAAAGCAGCTACAATCGTTTTTACGCTCCACATAAAAATACCGGCGTTCCACAAAAAATTGCCTTGGAATAAAAATTCCTTTGCTGTTTCATAATCCGGTTTCTCCCTGAATTGATTGACTTTCTTAATTTGACTTTCATCGGATTTATCAAATTCGATATATCCAAAACCTGTATTTGGAAAAGTCGGTTTAATGCCTAAAGTGCATAATACATCTTCCTTATTACATTTTTCAAAGCAAGCGGTAACGTCAGCGGCAAAGGCATCCTCATCCTCAATCCAATGGTCACTGGGAGCGACGATCATTACTCCATCCGGATTCATTTTTTGAATCTTTAATGCGGCATATAAAATACAGGGAGCTGTATTTCGCATGGCAGGTTCCAATACAACTTGTTCTTGGGTTACCATGGGCAGTTGTTCCAGCACCAAGTCATTATATCGTTCATTCGTAAGAATTAAAATATTTTCAGTTGGAACAAATTTGTTCAGTCTTTGGAAGGTTTTTTGAATAAGCGTATCCCCAGTTCCAAGCATATCATGGAACTGCTTGGGATAATCGGATGTACTAATAGGCCAAAACCTTGAACCGACACCACCAGCCATCAAAACGGCATAATAATTTTTGTTCATCTTAACTATTTATAAGTTCTACTTCGGCATTGGGTTGAAAAAGATATACTCTTCCCGTTTTAACCTCAATACATTCAAATCTCTTTATTCTTTTATTCCCTTTTTTGAAAAGCTTGCCATTGTATAATCTAAAAATACTTCCGAAAGGTAATTGAAAAACATAGGTCTTGTCATTTTCCTGCTTATCAAATTGCTGTAATGCAATGGAAAGTCGTGCATCCGTGCTACTACTCGCTTTAGGGTTCTTAAAGTGCATGGCCAATAGTGGTAATAATTTAGAGGGGAAAATTTCCGGTCGTAAAAAAGGTAACATTAAAAACTGAAAAGTTCTTTTCCATTCCAACCCATGTGGTTTGATTCTGCGACCATATTTTTCAAAAGCCACCAAATGCGCAATTTCATGTACTAGTGTAATCAAAAACCGATACTTATTAAGCGTGGCATTAACTGTAATTAAGTGTTTGCCATCCGGTAGTCGTCTGTAATCACCATGTCCGGTAACCCTTTCGTTAACAATTTTAAGGTGCACCCCATTGACCTTTATTAGCTGTAAACAAGGGTCGACTGATCTTTCCGGCAAATATTTACCCAATACCTCTTCCATTAAAACAAAAATACCCGAAAAAATAAGAATTTGTGGACAATGAACTTTATTAATAAAAATGGAAAAAATT
This sequence comes from Maribacter litopenaei, assembly GCF_025244665.1. Classification (GTDB taxonomy): domain Bacteria; phylum Bacteroidota; class Bacteroidia; order Flavobacteriales; family Flavobacteriaceae; genus Maribacter; species Maribacter litopenaei. Next base: position 2,787,451 of record NZ_CP104205.1, read on the forward strand.
ACAGATACCCCTTATCAATTGACTAAGGAGTAGAATTGGAAACCTGAATCAACTTACCATTAAAAAGCGTATACCCTGTAAGTGCAAAATTCTTAATGTAGGCCGCCATTTCCAAAGCGGTAACGGGAGCATTATAGCCTGGAAAAGCTTCTTCAAGCATTTCCGTTTGTACAGCTCCCAAGGCCAAGACATTGAAGGAAGGTCCTGTTTCTTTGTATTCCTCGGCCAGCAATTCAGTAAGTGTTATAACAGCACCCTTACTTGAACTATATGCAGAAAGTCCGGGGAACTTCATACTACCCTGAACACCACCCATTGAACTTATTGTTACTACATGACCATTTTTTGGCATATATGGAACTACCATTCCGGTCATGGCCGCTACGCCAAAAACATTAACGTCGTATACCCTTTTAAATTCCGCCAGTGAGGTTTCAGAAAAAGGTTTGTTCAAGAGGGCTCCTGCATTATTGATTAAAATATCAACTTTTTTCCATTCTCTTTTAATAAAGTCTTCCAGTTTTTCAAAGTCAGAAGAGTGTGTCAGATCAAACGGAAAGGTCTTTATAGATGTATTCTTTAAATTTCGAATAGGCTCATCATTTACGGAAAGTGCCAAAACGGTATGCCCTTCATTGGCAAAAAGTTTCGCCAATTCAAAACCTATACCTCGGCTTGAACCCGTAACAATTACGTTTGCCATTAATTATATTTTATTTCCCTGTCAGTTGAATTTGCAATACCTCTTACAATAGGAATCATTTTGTTCACAACATTAGCCATATGCTCAAAATCCATTTCGGCGGGTTCATCGTCCACTTTATGATAATATGGGAAATTTGTAAAATCAAAGGTGCTATAAGTTTGAGAGGGTATATTGAACTCTTGATAGAATGCATAATTATCAGACCTTTTAAAAAGATTGAACTCTTTAGCCTGTGGCAAAAACCCCACTACCTTTTCTCCAGCATAAGAATTACTTACTTCCGCCATATTAGTTAATTCATATCCTGTTAAATACACCAAATGGTCCTTTCCGACCATTGGAACACCAACCATTTCGTAATTAAGCATTGCATACAGGTCCAATCCCTCTTCCTTTAATATTTTGGCCAAATGCCGTGACCCTAAAAGTCCCTTTTCCTCTGCACTGAAAAAAGCAAAAATGAGACTTCTTTTATTGGATTTTTCCTTACCAAAATATCCGGCAAGTTCCAACAAAGTGGAGGTCCACGAAGCATTGTCGTTAGCACCATTGGCAATAGCATCCCCATTCTCCGGGTTGACTATTCCCAAATGATCATAGTGTGCACCAAGAACCAAGTATTCTTTCTTTAGATTAGGATCAGTTCCTTCCAATACTCCCACTACGTTATAGGCAATGCCCTCATAATTTTCCGAGTATCCCTGTAGGATTCAAAATAAGGGTCAATTCCATTATTTTTAAGAATCCCCTCAATAAATTCTGCCGCTTTCGAAATCCCTTCGCTTCCGGAACCTCTTCCCTCCAATTCATCAGAAGCCAAATATTCCATGAGGGACGCCATATTATCTGCCGTAGAGAAAAGGATGTCGCTAGAGTTATCGTTATCCTCAATTTTTGTATCCTCTTTGATATTATCCGAAACCATTCTTCCCTTTAGTCCATCCGGATCATCAGGATTTAAAACGGTTTCATTAGTTATCTTTTTTGAACCGCAAGAAATCAATACAAATACAAGAAGAAAATTTAGGTAGAATTTCATATCATGGAGTTATAATCATAAATATAAAAAAAGCATCTCCTAAAAGAGATGCTTTTATGTGCTTATTTGTAATTATGACTATGCAAGCATAGTTACAGGATTTTCAACATAATACCTAAGAGTTTGTAAAAATTGGGCTCCCACGGCACCGTCTACAGTTCTATGGTCACATGCCAAGGTTAATTTCATGGTGTTCCCTATAACTATTTCACCATTTTTAACTACTGGTTTCTCCACGATGGTACCAACTGATAGAATAGCTGAATTTGGTTGATTGATAATGGATGTAAATTCCTGTATACCGAACATACCCAAGTTGGACACCGTAAAAGTGCTACCTTCCATTTCAGAAGGGGCTATCTTTTTATTTCTTGCCTTGCCGGCCAATTCTTTAACGGCGGAACCTATTTGGGTCAAACCAAGCAAATCTGCATGTTTTATAACAGGTACTACCAATCCCTCATCTACTGCTACGGCAACTCCCATGTGGATATGTTTGTACTGTTTGGTGGTATCACCGTTCCAAGTAGTGTTTACTTGAGGATGTTTTCTTAATGCCATAGAACAAGCCTTTAAAACCATATCGTTAAAAGACACCTTTGTATCTCGGCAAAGTGTTTATCTGTGCGCGAGAGGCGATGGCATTATCCATATCCACCTCAATGGTCAAATAAAAATGAGGCGCTGTAAATTTAGAATTACCCAATGCCTTGGCAATAGCCTTACGCATATTGGAATTCTTGGTTTCCTCAACACCTTCTTCACCAGCTGGAATTGCCATAGATACAGCTGGCGAACTTGTAGCTTTTTCAGTTTTTGCAGCCTCCGGAGTCGATTTAGCGGCTTCCGAAGGTTTATAATTTTCAATATCCTTTTTGATGATTCTACCATTGTCACCGAGAACCTGATACCTTGGACAGGTCAATACCTTTATCCTCGGCTATTTTCTTGGCAAGTGGAGATGCAAAAATACGGTTGCCATCTGATGTTGATGTTCCAGTATCCTCGCTAGATGATTTTTTGGATTCTGAAGACTTACTTGTTTCCGCTTCCTTGGATTCGGATTTAGCGCTTTTTTTGGCTCCTGGTTTTGCATTTAGAACAGCATCAACATCTGTTCCCTCTGGTCCAATTACCGCTAGAACGGCATCCACCGGAGAAGATTCTCCTTCTTGTATACCTATATATAATAACTTTCCGGAATAGAATGATTCAAATTCCATCGTAGCCTTATCGGTTTCAATCTCAGCAAGAATATCCCCTTCTTCAACATCATCACCCACTTTTTTTAGCCAGCTGGCCACGGTTCCTTCTTCCATGGTATCGCTAAGTCGTGGCATCTTCACTATTTCCACTCCTTCAGGAATTTCTCCTCCGAAGCCTCATCCCCCTCAGTGACTTCATCATTAGAAGATTCATTAGTTGCTTCTTCTACTTTATCCTCTGAACTTTCTTCTTTCTTTTCTGAACTTCCACCACCATTCAACAGGGCGGAAATATCTTCTCCCTCTTCTCCTATAATAGCCAATAAAGTGTCAACAGGAGCTCCATCCCCTTCCTCAATACCAATATGAAGCAAGGTACCTTCATGGAAAGACTCAAATTCCATAGTGGCCTTGTCCGTTTCAATTTCGGCCAAGATATCACCTTCTTCTACTTTATCTCCTACGTTTTTCAACCACTTTGCGACCGTACCTTCTTCCATGGTGTCGCTTAGTCGCGGCATGTTAATTACTTCAGCCATTTAATTACAATTTATGTTGAACGAATGGAAAATCTTCTTGCTCGTATACCATATCATACAATTGCTGTACGGGTGGGTAATCAGATTTCTCAGCAAACTCCTCGCATTCCTTGACCAAATCCTTGACCCTTTTATCTATCTTCTTGATTTCCTCGTCCGTTGCGTATTTTTTCTCTTTGATAATATCCAAAACCTGGGTTATTGGATCAATTTTTTTATACTCCTCAACCTCCTCCTTAGTTCTATAATGCTGCGCATCCGACATAGAATGTCCTCTATATCTGTATGTTTTCATTTCAAGGAAAGTTGGACCTCCGCCGGAACGAGCCCTTTCGATGGCTTTGCTCATTTCTTGGGCCACGGTAACGGGATTCATTCCATCTACCGGTGCACAAGGCATTTCATAACCCAAGCCCAATTTCCAAATATCTGTAGAAAAAGAGGTTCTTGCTACGGATGTTCCCATAGCATACCCATTGTTCTCACAAACAAAAACTACAGGTAGTTGCCAAAGCATTGCCAAGTTAAAAGTCTCGTGAAGAGAACCCTGCCTTACGGCTCCGTCACCCATATAACATAACGTAACGGCATCGCTTCCGTGATACTTATCCCCAAATGCCATTCCTGCACCCAGTGGAATCTGACCTCCCACTATACCATGCCCTCCATGAAAACGATGTTCTTTGGAGAATATGTGCATGGACCCTCCCATACCTTTGGAAGTTCCGGTAACTTTCCCATAAAGCTCCGCCATAACTTTTCTAGGATCCACCCCCATTCCTATAGGCTGTACATGATTTCTATAGGCTGTGATCATTCTGTCCTTTGTCAAGTCCATAGCGTGCAAGGCTCCCGCCAAAACCGCTTCCTGACCATTATATAGGTGAAGAAAACCTCTTACTTTTTGCTGGATGTAAACTGCTGCAAGCTTGTCCTCGAACTTACGCCAAAACGACATGTCCTCGTACCATTTCAAATAAGTTTCCTTGGTGATTTTTTCCATCGATTTAAAAATTTAATACAAATTAGTCGGACTCAAAAGCAATGTTCAAGAAGTACATCACAAGAGAACAAAAATACACATATAAATGAATGGATAAAAATAATAGAAATAAAAGCAAGAAGAAATTACACCCTTAACAAAAAATGAAATTTCCGTGTTTTAAAGGGGTATTAAGAATCTATTTTTATCCTAAATATGAATTATCAAAACCCAAAGGCAAAATATCGGATATAGAGGAGCACTCAATGATCTTACCACTAGCACCCATCATTAATATTCTAATAGGCGATTTTTGCTTAAACTCGTACTCAAAAATAGCTTGACGACAATTTCCACATGGCGCTGCAGGTTCTGTAATTTCCTTAATTGTGGAAGAAACGGTTATAGCCAGTGCCTTAATACTAATATTTGGGAATTTCGCCCCAGCATGAAATACCGCCACTCTCTCGGCACATAGTCCGAGATGGATAAGAGGCATTTTCCTGGTTACTTCCTATCACAATTTCCCCATTGCCCATTTCCAATGCTGCTCCTACTTGAAAATTGGAATAGGGGGCGTAGGCATTTTCCTTGGCTTCCCTAGATTTTTCAATTAAGATTTTATCGTTCTCAGGTAACTCATCCAATGAATCATACACAATGATATCAAAACTAATTTTTAGTCTGTTCGCCATAGGATTGATTTGAATTGTGAAGATACGAAACAAAAAAACCCGCTAACTGCGGGTTTTCAGATATTTTGTGTTCTTCCTTAATCGTTATAAAATTCCTCGCCCAAACTAAACGTTAAACCAAAACGCAAAGTGTTTTCCAATGGGTTTCTCACTTGAGAGGTAGAGAATAAATACGAAAGATCAATTTGTGCGGATTTGAACTTGAATCCAGCCCCAAGGGTAAAAAACTTTCTAGACCCTTTTAATTCGCTTTCATTAAAATATCCTGTCCTTACCATAAAGGCATCTTGATAGACATATTCTGCTCCCAAAGCCCATGTAAACTCCTTTAATTCCTCACTAAAACCGTCAGGAGCATCCCCAAAAGAACCAAAGATACCGCTAAAGCCACTCTCATTCTGATAAATATCATTATCCGCGGAATCGATTACACCGTCACCATTTTGGTCTTTAGGGGTAGGAACTAACAATTTATTAAATTCAGAAGTGATTCCTATGAGATTGTCCTGATCTAATATAAAATCAAACCCAACTCCAAATTTTAAGTTGCTAGGTAAAAAGTTTTCCTGGCCACCTTCATCATATTGCATTTTGCCCCCAATATTGGAAATATTGAAACCTGCCCTCCAACGACCATCGAAGTTATTATAGGCAATTTCCCTGGAACGATAGAAACCGGCAACATCTACCGCAAAGGAACTAGCCGCTTGGGAATCTACCGAGCCACTTTGTTGGGGCAATCGTAAGTTTGAACGTATGTACCTACCCGCTACCGCCATGGAAAATGTTGGGCTCAATTTTAGGGAATAAGATCCATCCAACGCCAATTCGTTAGGTTTTGCCAAAGTACCTGGATCATTGGCAAATTGTCGAAGTTCTATTTCACCCAAGGTAAAATACCTTAAGCTAACTGCAAAAGCACTTTGCTCATTAATTTTATTGTAATAACTACCGTTTAAAAGGGAAATATCTGTTATAATACTTTCCAAATAAGGAGTGTAGCTTACCCCTATTCCCATTTTTCTTTCTGCAAAAGCAAATTTAGCGGGATTCCATTGCTGGGAAAAGGCATCCGTTGAGGTTGCAACCCCCATATCTCCCATACCCGCGGAACGGGCATCGGCAGCAATAGTCAAAAATGGGATCGCAGTGGTTATTACTCGTTGATCTTCCTGTGCATTGGCTTTTACCAATAACACGAGCATTAAAATAAAAATGACTTTTTTCATTAATTCAATAGTTGATATAAAGTGGGCCAATTTAGTATTTCAAATCTTTATTCCCCTTAATTTTATATGTAAACGCTGTTTTCAACGTTATCTTGCACCTTAAGGATATATTTTTAGTTTTTTTTTAAAGTAATCGAGAATTAGGCATCTAAATTCTTCCTTTATGTTATGCCACGAATATACTATATCCGCATTTGGTGCGTTATCCCTCATAGAAAAGAATTACATAAAAAATATTTTAATCGATGAAATATAATAATCAAAACATCGTTTTAACCAGCGAAAGCGATAAAATTTAATTAAAATCCAAATCAAATTAGACTAGCAAACTATTAGTTTAAACAGATTGAACTCAAGTCCTAATTATGAAAAAACAGTTTATTAAAGTTGTACTCTCATGCACCGTAATTGCGGGAGGTTTTACAGTTACCAGCTGTTCCAAATCTACATCCTCCAAAAATGTGTCTAGAGCTACAGGTTGGAAGATAAATGAAAAGGAAGGTGGTTTTCAATATAATACCGATTTTAAAGAGCAAGAAACCGCTCCGGGACTGGTATTTGTGGAAGGAGGGACCTTTACTAAGGGAAAGGTACAAGATGATGTGATGCATGATTGGAACAACACACCAACATCACAACATGTTCAATCCTTTTACATGGATGAGACCGAGGTTACCAATGTGATGTATCCGGAGTATTTGGATTACCTAAAAAGTGTTTATCCACCTGAAAATCCTAAATATGCAAATATTTATAAAGGTGCACTACCCGATACCTTGGTTTGGAGAAACAGGTTAGGATTTAATGAAACTATGACCAATAACTACTTGAGACATCCTGCATATGCAGAGTATCCGGTAGTTGGTGTCAACTGGATTCAAGCAACCCAGTTCGCAGAATGGAGAACTGACCGAGTGAATGAAATTATGTTGGAAAGGGAAGGATATTTGGCCAAAGACGCAAAATACCAAGCCTTAAATGGAGAGGTTGCGGGTACATTTAGCACAGAAGCTTATTTGAACCGACCTGAGTCCGTTTATAACGGACAAATTGATTCCCTGCAAGGTAAAATGAAAAAGGATAGTGTCCCTGCCTTTGCCAAAAGAAGCAGCGGAGTAATCATGCCGGAATATAGGCTTCCAACGGAAACGGAATGGGAATATGCGGCACAGGCCCAGGTTGGTCAAAGAGAGTATAACAACTATAGAGGAAGAAAAAAATATCCTTGGGAAGGAGATTATACCAGAAATGGACAAAGGGTTGGTAGAGGTGACCAATTGGCCAACTTTAAACAAGGTAAAGGTGATTACGGCGGAATTGCAGGATGGTCTGACGATGGTGCGGATATTACTGCCGAAGTTATGTCTTACAAACCGAACGACTTAGGTCTGTATGACATGGCAGGTAACGTAGCAGAATGGGTAGCCGATGTTTACCGACCTATAGTTGATGATGAAATAAGTGATTTTAACTATTACCGAGGTAACATTTACATGAAAACCGCCATAGGGGAAGATGGAAAAGTAAATATTCTAAGGGATTCTATCGTATACGATACTTTACCAAATGGAAAAGTTGTGGCCGTAAATCTTCCGGGTGAAATAAAAATGGTTCCTATCGACGAGGAGGAGACCTACTTAAGAACCAATTTCTCTTCAAGCGACAACAGAGGTTATAGAGATGGAGACCCGGGATCTTCCAGGTTCTTTGACAGATTTAGTGATGAGGAAGAAAACTCTAAGCAAACCATGTATAATTCTCCAAAACACAAAGTTGAGAGGGATTCTACTGGAAACTTGATAAGACAATATGACCAGTCCAACAATAGAACTTCTCTTATAAACGACGAAGTACGAGTTTACAAAGGAGGTTCTTGGAGAGATAGGGCATATTGGTTAGACCCTGCACAAAGAAGATATTTGCCACAGTATATGGCAACGGATTATATTGGTTTTAGGTGTGCAATGTCTAGAGTTGGATCTAAATCAAAGACTAAAAACAAAACAGTAAGAGGAAAAAAAGCAAAATAATTTTTCTTACCAGCACATAATATAAAAGCCCTTTTCATAAAGGGCTTTTTTTTATCTTCGAGTTCATGAAAATAAATGAGCTGCACGAGATTTTTCTGAACTACCCAAGTATTTGTACGGATACCGGAAAAATTAAATCCGGAGATATTTTTTTTGCGCTTAAAGGTGATAATTTCAATGGAAACAAATACGCTGATGAAGCCTTAAAAAAAGGAGCATCGTATGCCGTAATTGATGAAGGGAAGTCTTCCGGGAATCAAAAAATTTTAGTAGATGATGTCCTAAAAACGCTCCAAGAATTAGGAAATTTTCATAGAAAATTTTCCAAAGCAACAGTTATTGGCCTAACGGGTAGCAATGGCAAAACCACGACAAAGGAACTCATAAACGCCGTCTTATCCCAAGAATATAACACAGTGGCCACTTACGGAAATCTTAACAATCATATTGGGGTTCCCCTGACATTACTTTCCATTAAAAAAGACACTGAAATTGCGATTGTAGAGATGGGAGCGAATCACCAAAAAGAAATCGCTTTTTTATGCTCCTTAGCAGAACCAGATTTTGGATACATTACGAATTTTGGGAAGGCACATTTGGAAGGTTTCGGCGGTGTGGAAGGGGTTATAAAAGGTAAAAGCGAATTATATGATTTCCTCATTGAGAACAATAAAGGAGTCTTTATGAACGCCGATGACCCCATACAAAAAGAGAAACTCAAAGACTACATCAAAAAATACGGATTCAGCACTACTGATTCCAAATTCTATCCAATTTCCTTAGTAGAAGCAAATCCGTTTGTAGTTGTAAATTTCGAAAAAACCACCGTATCGACGCAGCTTATAGGCGAGTATAACTTCACCAACTGCTGTGCCGCAATCATTATGGGCAAATATTTTAATGTGGGATTGGAAAAAATAAAAGAGGGTATTGAAAGCTATATTCCATCTAACAATAGATCACAAATTATTGAACGTAAGGGTCACAAAATTATTCACGGACGCATATAACGCCAATCCAACAAGTATGGCTGCAGCTATACAAAACTTTTCTAGGATGTTCACTGGGAACAAAATTCTTTTTTTAGGCGATATGTTCGAACTTGGAGAAAGTGCACCCGAGGAGCATCAAAAAATAGCGGATTTGACCAAGGAACTAGGTTTCAAAAACGTATATCTTATTGGCGGAAATTTCTTTAAAGTGAAAAGCAAATTCAAAAAAGTGGAATCGTTTGAACATTTAAAACACCATCTTCAAACGGTTGAAATCGATAGTTCCATAATCTTTATAAAAGGTTCTAGGGGAATGGCCTTGGAAAGAATTTTGGAACTTCTTTGAAATACCTTTAGCTATCAAAATCAATGTGGAAAAGGAAGTGGGATATACTGGATTCGAACCAGTGACCTCTGCCCTGTCAAGGCAGCGCTCTAAACCAACTGAGCTAATATCCCATTTTGGATGGCTAAGTTACTACTAAATTTTAGTTCGCTAAAAAGAATGTAATTCAAATTAGAAAGGTCAATCTCCTTTGGACAAATATCTATAAAGTTCTTCTCATTATTAAATGTAACCTTTTCAAAAAAAGATGTACATTTAAAGAAGAACCTCGACACCTATCTAGATGAATTTCAAGTATTTTGGCCTCTTCTTTTTAATACTTTTCCTATTCGGTTGTCAATATAATGTTCCGGAAGAGTTAGAGGTAGCTTATGCTGATTTGCCTGAAAATATAGATTTCAACTACCATGTTAAGCCTATTTTGTCAGATCGATGTTATGCATGCCATGGGCCGGATGAAAATACACGAAAAGCAGGCCTGCGGTTAGACGTAGAAGAAATTGCATTCAAGATGCTCGAATCGGGCAATACCGCATTCGCTAAAGGAAGTCCAAGTGATAGCGAGTGTATTGAAAGAATCCTTAGCGACAATCCTGAAATTCAAATGCCACCTCCGGAATCTAACCTATCGCTCTCCAAAACAGAGAAGGCTATTTTGATCAAATGGGTAGAACAAGGGGCCAAATGGAGTAATCACTGGGCCTTCCTTAAGCCCAAAACACAACCTGTTCCCCAACATTTAAACCAAGATTGGCCATACCACAATGAAATTGATGGTTTTATACAGGAAAAACTGAAGACTAATAAATTTTCCCCTTCGCCGAGAAGCCGAGAAGGAAAAATTAATTCGAAGGGTAACAATGGATTTAACTGGGTTACCTCCCTCCATTGAGGAAATAGATGATTTTCTAAAGGACTCAAGTAATGAAGCTTATGAAAAATTGGTGGACAGACTGCTCGAGACCGATGCATATGCAGAAAGATTGGCCTTGGACTGGATGGACCTTTCAAGATATGCAGATTCCCACGGACTCCACGCCGATGGGGCCCGATTGATGTGGCCATGGCGTGATTGGGTCATAGATGCATTCAAAACTAACATGCCTTACGACCAATTTGTTACTTGGCAATTGGCGGGAGACCTTCTACCCAATTCCACAAAAGATCAGAAATTGGCTACGGCGTTTAATAGAAATCACCCTATGACCGCCGAGGGCGGGGCCATAGAAGAAGAATTTAGACTGAATTATGTTTTTGACCGTACAGAAACCGTTTCTACAGCTTTCATGGGACTTACAGTGGCCTGTGCAAAGTGTCATGATCATAAGTTCGACCCTATTAGCCAAGAGGACTACTTTCAAATGTCTGCATTCTTTAATAATGTCAAGGAATTGGGAATGACCGGTGACGATGGTAATTACGGGCCGATGCTCTCCCTTCCGGACAAAAATACAGAGGTAAAGTTGAACGATCTTCAAAGTAAGATTGGCAAGAAAGAAAAGCAACTGGCACTGACCAAAAATGAAATGGCACAACTTGAGAAATTTATCAAGTCCTTACCCGACTCATTTACTGAAACCGGAAAGTTGGATTACTATCCACTAGATAAGCTCTCAAAAACCAATAAAGGTCATGTTGCGGATCAAAACAAGGATGCCACTACAAGGGAGGCGCCAAAAGTGGTGCAGGGCATCAAGGGTAAAGCATTTCTTTTCAATGGGGAATATGACGAATTATATCTTCACAATATTCCAAACTTTGAATGGATGGATTCATTTTCTGCAAGTCTATGGATCAACACCGCAAAAAGGGATTCTTCAAAAACCCGGACCATTATGGGCACATCCGGGGACAAAAACAATTTTTGGCGCGGCTGGGATTTTTATCCGGATGGTTCCAATCGTCTTAACGCAAGGCTCATCCACTCCCTGCCCCATAATTATATTCAGGTTAGGACTAAGGATTCCATCAAAACAAATGAATGGAATCATGTGGCTTTTACCTATACCGGTTCATCAAAAGCAAAAGACCTGAACCTTTTTATCAATGGTAAAGAAGCTGATTCAGAAATAGTTTTCGACAATTTGTATAAAAGCATCAAGACGATTAGAAGCGGGGACCATTCGGCTTATCATGCTCCTGTAAGGGTAGCAAAAAGTTACAGAGGCTTTACTGGCGAGAATGGAATTTTTCTAGGTAAAATTGATGAAATACGACTTTTTACTAGGAGTCTGTCTCCTATTGAGATTAAAAGATTGGCATCGCTCCAAAACGAAACGGATAATCCTCCAATAGACAAGACTTATTGGGTTCAGCAATCCGCGGAAGTTCAAAATTTGGAAAAAGAATTAAAAGCGTTAAGGGCAGATTGGCTAACAACCATGGAACCTGTTATGGAAGTAATGGTTATGGAAGAAATGCCAACAAAAAGAAAAGCCTTTTTATATGATCGTGGAAATTATGACCAACCCACCTTGGAGGTCGATGCGAATACCCTATCCATTTTACCGGAATTTCCGGAAGATTTGCCAAAAAATAGATTGGGTTTCTCAAAATGGCTTTTTTCAAAAGATCATCCTTTGACCGCTCGGGTTACGGTCAATAGATACTGGCAACTCCTTTTTGGGAAAGGATTGGTGGACACACCTACAGATTTTGGTGTGCAAGGATCTCTCCCTAGTCATCCTGAGTTGTTGGACTGGTTGGCCATTACATTTATGGAAAGTAATTGGGATGTAAGGGCATTATTGAAAAAAATGGTTATGTCACATACCTATAGGCAATCTTCCAAAGTATCTGAGGAACTATGGCAAAAAGACCCCGAAAACCTTTATCCGGCAAGAAGCAATACCTACAGGTTACCTGCGGAACTAATAAGGGATAATGCATTGGCAGCCAGTGGGCTATTGGTAGAAACAGTTGGAGGTAAAAGTGTAAAACCATACCAACCCGCTGATCTCCGGATTGAAAAAACAAGCTTTTCACATGAATTAATGAGATATAAGGAATCAAAAGGCGATAGTCTATATCGCAAGAGCCTTTATACGTTTGTAAGACGTACGCAACTCCATCCAGCAATGATAGCCTTTGATGCTCCTTCTAGAGAGGTTTGTACCATCTCAAGGGAGAATACCAATACGCCACTGCAGGCTCTTGTGCTGTTAAACGACAAACAGTTTGTTGAAGCGTCTAGAGTACTTGCGGAAAGGATTCAAAAAGAAGGCGGCGACACCTTGGAGAATCAAATTACCCATGCTTTTAGACTGACAACAAGCCGTAAACCTAAAACAGCCGAGTTACAATTGTTAATGGAATTATTTAACCAACAAAAAAGCAGATTTCAAAAAAATCCAACCGAAGTCACACAGCTATTATCAGTAGGGAATAAAATTGCCGATAATTCCCTGGACATGACAAAGACGGCCGCATTGACAATAGTGGCCAATACCCTATTGAACCATGATGAGGCCTACACTAAAAGATAATCCAAAAACCTATGTGCAACAATCACAATAAAAATTATTCAAGAAGGGATTTTTTGACCAAGACATCTTTAGGCATGGGCGCACTTAGCCTTGGTTCACTAATGGATTCCTCATTGCTTTTTGGAAATACCCCAAAAACACTACAAAAAGATTTCGCAAACGGCGGAGGGGTTTTGGGTCAGCCTCATTTTGCACCAAAGGCCAAGAGGATTATTTACCTTTTTCAGAGTGGGGCTCCATCCCAATTAGATTTATTTGATTACAAACCACTCTTAAATAAAATGCAAGGCCAAGATTTGCCGGAAAGTGTGCATGGGGGACAACGATTGACCGGAATGACATCCGGGCAAGCCTCTCTACCTTTGGCAGGTACTTTGTCAACATTCAATCAATTTGGTGGCAGTGGTGCTTGGATGACGGATTTAATGCCGCATACTTCCAAAATAGTGGACGATCTATGTTTCATAAAATCTATGTATACGGAAGCTATCAATCACGACCCGGCCATTACCTTTATACAAACAGGATCCCAATTACCCGGAAGGCCGTCTATGGGCTCTTGGCTAAGCTATGGTCTTGGTACCGACAACAAAAATCTACCTGAATTTGTTGTGCTGGTAACAAAAGGAAAAACAGGAGGTCAGCCCTTGTATTCAAGACTATGGGGAAATGGATTCTTGCCTTCTCAGCATCAAGGAGTTCAATTTAGGGCGGGAAAAGACCCTGTACTATATTTAACCAATCCACCTGGAGTAGATTCACAAGGAAGAAGGGAGCAGTTAGATTATCTTCAAAAGTTGGAGCAATTAAACCAAAAGGACATCGGAGATCCAGAAATATTGGCAAGAATGGCTCAGTATGAAATGGCCTTTAGAATGCAAACCTCGGTTCCGGAAATTATGGACACATCGGACGAACCAGATTATATTTATTCCATGTATGGCGATGACAGTAAAATTCCCGGAACTTTTGCTGCCAATGCACTTCCGGCAAGGCGGTTGGCCGAAAGAGATGTGAAATTCATACAATTATATCACCAAGGGTGGGATCAACATGGAAATTTGCCCAGTGCCCTTAAAAGACAGTGTAAAGATACCGATCAGGCAACGGCCGCACTTATAACAGACTTGAAACAAAGGGGAATGCTTGAGGACACCTTGGTCATATGGGGTGGTGAATTTGGACGGATCAATTACTCACAAGGTCAGTTGACAGAGACGAATTTTGGCAGGGACCATCATGGTAAATGCTTTACAATTTTTATGGCTGGCGCTGGAATTAAAGGGGGAATGACCTTGGGTGCCACAGATGATTTTGGTTTTAATATCACGCAACGGCCCGTTCATATTCATGATTTTCAGGCCACTGTAATGCATTTATTGGGAATTGACCATGAACGCCTAACATTTAAATTTCAAGGAAGAAGATATCGCCTTACGGACGTTCACGGTGAAATTGTTAAAGAAATTTTGGCCTAAAATAAATCGGTACATGAAAAATAAGAGAAGAGTATTTATAAAAAATACGCTTGCAGCCACAACTGCAAGTATGATAATACCTAAGGAGACTTTCGGTATTTTAAAACCTAAAAAATATATGGACGGTATTGTTGGACATGGTGATTTTACCTATAAAGTGGATAAGGAGTGGGGAGTACAAGACCCATCTAAAGTACCTATTAATGATTGCCATGAAATGGTAATGGACAACCAAGGAAGAATATTGATGACGACTACCGGTGCAAACAATGATAATATCATCGTTTATGATACGTCCGGAAAAGTTTTAAAATCTTGGGGAAGGGAATTTCCAGGGGCCCATGGTCTTTCCATCATGGGAGAAGGAAGCGACCAATTTTTATTTATAACAGACCCGGAAACACATAAAGTTCATAAAACAACATTGGATGGCCAAATTTTAATGACATTGGAGAGACCTCGGGAAGTATCCGGTTACCAAAGTGATGAACAGTTTAAACCGACCGAAACCACCATTTTACCCAATGGTGAGTTCTTTGTAGCAGATGGCTACGGGCAAAATTATATCATCCACTACAACGAGAAAGGGGAATATTTAAATCATTTTGGGGGGAGCGGAGAAGATTCCGATAAGTTTAATTGTTGCCATGGTATCACCCTTGATACAAGAGATGCCACCAACCCGACACTTTTGATTACTTCACGTGCAAGTCAAGAGTTCAAAAGGTTTTCTTTGGATGGAGAACATTTGGAAAGTACTAAATTACCGGGGTGTTCCATTTGCAGGCCAGTTATTCATGGAAATAATATCTATTTTGCGGTAATTGTAACAAAAACTTGGGATTCCTGGGACGGTATGCTGGCCGTACTGGATGCAGATAATAAAGTAGTTTCTTTTCCGGGTGGTAGCGCACCTGAGTATTTAAACAATGTCCTCGTCGAACCTAAATATGACGGGACTACCTTCAGGAATCCGCACGACGTCCTAATCGATTCCGATGGTAATCTGTATGTTCCACAATGGGCATCGGGAAAAACATATCCCATTAAACTCCACAGGGTTTAAATCAAATATTATAAATGACGCTGTTCCTATCCTCAGACTTTACCTATTTTTTAGGTCGGTTTCATCCCGTTTTGGTCCACTTGCCCATCGGATTTCTGTTGTTGGCCATTTTTATGGAATGGTACCAACGACTCAAAGGAAGGAAAATTGATCCATTAATTGGGTACGCATGGTTATTGGGGAGTGTTGGAGGTTTAGCCTCCATTATTTACGGATGGTGGTTAGGGGAAACAGGACTATATCTCGGAAGAAGATTTGTTTTTTCATCGTTGGCTTGGAGTATCATTAGTGCTATTGGCATTTATTGGTTGGAGGCTTAAAAAAAATTGGAAACACTCTTCGACTTGGCTTCAGTCTACTGTAAACATACTTGTCCTTTTGGTTATTTTTATAGAGGGACATTTGGGAGGCACCCTTACCCATGAATCGGATTACCTTTTGGAATATGCTCCACCTTTCATCAAAAACAAGCTAACGGAAAAGAATGAATTTAGTAAAATCGATTTTTCCAGTCGGGATTCCATATTGGTTTATAAAGATTTATTAGAACCTATACTTCAGGAAAAATGTTGGGCATGCCACAATGCCGATGTCCAAAGGGGAGAATTGAATATGCAACATCCCGATTCATTGCTCATAGGAGGTGAATCCGGGTCAATTCTAATTGCTGGGAATTCTACCAAAAGTGAACTTTTTAGCAGGGTTACACTTTCGCAAAAGAGCCAAAAATATATGCCCCCTGTCGGGGAGCCCCTAACCTATTCGGAAATTCAACTATTGGATTGGTGGATTACAAATGGCGCAGATTTCAAAATGAAAATTGAAGAAGGAAATACGTCAGAGCCTATAAAATCAATACTTTCAAAAACATATGGAATCGATACCTCACCCGGACCTTGGTACGAATCGGTAAAAATCAAGCCAGCGGATTCTTTAGATATTGCAAAACTAATAGATAACGGGTTTTTGGTAAAAAAACTTGGAGAAGATAATAACCTGTTAGATATAGAGTATAACGAACAAAATCTTACCGAAGAAAAAATCAAATTGTTATTGAACGTGGCTAATCATATTACCTGGCTATCACTGGCACAAAGTAATATATCGGATAACCAAGCCAATTATATTTCCCAATTCCCTAACCTCACAAGGCTGCAATTAGAAAAAACCTATCTTACCGATGCAGGTATTAAGCAGATTTCGATGCTAGAGCATTTAGAAAGTATTAATCTATATGCGACCGGTGTTTCGGAAAAATGCCTGGAAGACCTGTCCAAGTTTCCAAACTTAAAACGCATTTATCTTTGGAATACATCGGCAGATAAAAACATAGTACAGGAGTTCAAAGTTAAAAACCCCGAAATGGAAATAATTTTCTAGAAAAATCAGGAAAATACATCTCTTTGTTCAAGTAAAAACAAAAAACCCGTACTACGTTAAGTACGGGTTTTTTTAATTCGTGGGCCCTACTGGATTCGAACCAGTGACCCCCTGCTTGTAAGACTGTTGAATTATGGTTTTATTTGGCTCCATAAATTTTTATATTACTGTATAACAACCACTTATAAAATATAATATTTCAAATAATACCGAATAAAACCTATATTTGTTTATAAATAGTTTATAAATTTTAAAACAGATGCTAACCACCAAGGTTCTACTTAATAAAGTTAGACAAAAAAAAGATGGAACCTATCCTCTAGTTATCAGGATAACTTACGACCGTAAAACCACCTATCTTCCTCTTGGAATAAATATGACAGATAAAGACTTTGATGCAAAGAATCAAAGAATAAAATCTTCAAGTAAAGTTACATCGAATGTTACCCGACTAAATAATGCTATTCAAGAAAAAATTAAAAAGGTATATGATACAGTTACTTTACTAGAACAAGAGGGAAGGGCTGAAGTTATATCTATGCCTTCTCTTAAAAAAGAAATACAAGGCAAAGGTAGGAACGATATCGATTTTTTTGCATTTACTGACCAAGTAATATCCGATTTAAAAACGGCAAGAAAGTTTGGCAACGCAGGAGTGTATAGAGATTTGAGAAATTGGATTGTTAGGTCATATGGAGAAAAACCTTTACCCTTTAGGCAAATAGATTATACATTTCTTAAAAAATTAGAGACCAAGCATTATGCCGAGGGAAATACGGCTGGGGGATTAAGCGTTTCTATGAGGACACTTCGTGCTGTATATAAAAGGGCTATCAAATCTGGAATAATCAATGAAAAGTACAATCCCTTTAGAGATTATGCCATAAAAAGCGGTACCCCAAAAAGAATGTTTTTAAACGAAGAACAACTGAATATTCTGAAAACTGCTGAATTTAAAGAAAATGTGCTTACAAAGGCAAGAGACCTATATCTAGTTTCATTTTACCTAAGAGGCATGAACTGGATGGATATGTCTTTATTAAAAGGCCGGGATATTCAAGGAGACTTAGATCGAATTACTTACATAAGAGCCAAGACAAGAAATAAATTATTTTCCATTAAAATTGTTCCAGCCTTGAAGGAACTGTTGAAAAAATACAATGAGGTCGATTTTGATAAAGATTCTTTCGTTTTACCCATTTTGCCAAATAAAAAAATGAGTCCCAACCAATTGTATGAAGCAGTGAAAAATAAAAGGAAGAGACAAAATGGGTATTTAAAACGTATTTCCAAAGTACTCGACCTTCCTCATTTCACAATCTATAGTGCACGACATACGTATGCAAATATTCTAAAAAGAAGTGGTGCACCAAGCAATATCATACAAGACAGTCTTGGCCACACGACTGAAGCAATGACTCAGGCCTATTTAAATTCATTTGAGACTAGCATAATAGATGAATTTGACTCCAAGATAATGTGAGACACAAAAGTCAAATGATTTTACCAAAATAGTACTTTATAAAATGAGCAGATGGTTTTAATAAAAAATCCACATCACCAATTATAGCATTTCAAATAATTTGTCATATTCTAAAGGTCTCGGACACATTAATTAAATGTAATTAAAGATGGTTTGATTTTGAAAAATCCAACTTTCACTCTTTAAAAATATAGCAGGGAACTGGCAACTCAGGTAATCTGTTAATTCAACTTATTGTCAGGAAAATTTAAATTATGTCATATTGAATAAAAGAGGTATGTAGGTAATGTTTAGTTAATAAATTAGAATCTGGACTGAGAATAGCGTACCAAGGATATAACATTTTAAGAATTAAAATTCATCCTATGACAATAACTATGATACGTTATGATAAATTCTCGAAGATTAATCTACCAACTAATGATTATCCAACGGTAATAATGTATTGTGCAAAACGTGTCATAGGTCTAGAAGCGTCATCCTTAACTTCTAGATTTATTACAAACACGTCGCCTTTCTTTGCGTCGTTGGGTACGACAAACTGTGTTTTCCAACCATTTTCAGAGGAAACTGCAAGGCCTTTCCCTTTTCCGTCCTTATAGGTGCAGGAAATAGCAGGAATCCACCATTTCGCCGTGAGATTGTCCCCGTCCGGGTCAACTGCTTTACCTGAAATTTCAACTGTTCGTCCAGGCTTTGCACTTAGTTCCAGATTGTCCTTGTTTACAATTGGAGCATGATTACAGTCTTCCGGCTCTTTTATCGCCCAATCAGCTCTTGCCGCTAATTCTTCCCACATTATGATAGTATAATGGTCACCCACACTGGTATCCTGCGATTGAGCATTTTCTCTAAATATATACTGACTTGTTCTATGAGTAACATCTGAACGCAGTCCAATATCTATATAAGAAGCGCAGCCAAATTGACAAATACTCCAATCATAAGGTTTAAAGTCGACACGCTTAAAATCTTTAAGGCTTTACGATTCCCAGCCTAGTTCTGCCGATTTTGCCCAATCCATGTAGGTAATAAGACCATAATTGTAAATAATAGGTTCGCCATAAATGGCACGACCTTCACCCATCAACTGGATTTCCTCCGGTAGCTTGCCATGCCCCTTTTTATATGCATCAAGAATAAAATCTGCATGTAGATATGGTTGCAATTTTTCATTAGCTCGCCTGTCTGAGTTATAACTGGCCGCAAAGAAGGAACCGTAGCTAAAAAATCCAGTTCCATATCCTAGGTCTTGCAAACCGGGGAACATCTCATCAATATTACTATCAGCGCGACAATTGTCCTCCCCGCTTCCCATGAAGCGAACTTTGGATATGACTTTTGCTAGAACAGTTTCCCATTACGGAGTGCCATGATACTTTTCGTAAATTGAGTAAAGCGCTCGAACTGTAGTATTAATTCCACCCCAATGTTGAATATGGAGTGGTCGCATATCATCATCCATAATGAGATCCATAATCAATTTAGAGCCTTCGGTCTCGAAACGGTAGTCCCCTTCAAATTCAATATTACCTACTTTAGATATACTTCGGATGTATTCGGGAGTCGGGAAATTGGGATTATTTTTACTCATCATTTGATAATCGATCTCATAATAATCCACTATTCTGTCAAGCCACGTAGGATCAACAGGACGGTATTCCGTAAGATCGGCTGCACTTTCCACACGATGTTCGCAATGCTGGGCGTTACACCGGTAATTTGGAGTAATCTCACCCAGTGTATGCTGCCCATTGTCCCCGTTAAAATGATACATACCTGAAGTCCAAACAATTCCAGCAAGGTCATATTGGTCAGAATACATTAGGCTTAAAATAAGACCATTCATATCATCTGCTTCTAAATCGGTTGTTATTATAATTCTAGCCTGTTTACTTTTATCCACCTTCAAAGCCAAATTATCGGGTTGAATTTGTTGTTGCCCTTGTACATTTAAATTGAACATTCCAACCACGATAATTAAAAACCTAAATACACGTTTCATTTTATTTATTTTTAATAATAATAATTAAAACAAACATATATAATAAATATTCATAAATAATAATAAATAATAAAAATTATATATTTCTTGTTTTCAATACTTCAATGGATTACTGGTTTTGTTGTGGTATTTTAAATAACGAGAACCGTTCTAAACTTTTGAATTTAGATTTGTAGTGGCACCTAACAATCTCCAAGCTCTATTTGAGGTAAATATGACTTAAAAATTTACTGGAAGCCCTTCGTTCTTCAACTCCATCGAAACCAATTTACCAGTTGCACCGAGTGTGATATAAGCTTTTTTGAAAAAAAATGAAATGCTCGTGGTCAGGAAATCACCAGTGGCAATATGCCCTAAAATTTGTCCTTGGGGAGAGATTATAGTAATCCCTCCATTTATCAAGGTAGCCACGTAAATATTGCCTTTGATATCAAGCGACAAAGAATCAAACATTTGATTTCCAGGTAAACCAACTATCAATTTTTTGGATTCTAGTTTAAGTTTCCCGGTATCCTTTATCTCATAACTATAGAGCCTACCTGTGGTGGTCTCGGCATAGTATAAATACTTTTCGTCGGGCGATAACCCAATACCATTAGGAGATTCGAGATTATCGGCCTGCAAACTAATGTAACTTCCATCCGGTTTGGCGTAATAAATGGCCCCATGTTCTTTATATTCTGAAAAATACTTTCCTTGATCAGTGAACCACATTCCACCCTTTTTATCGAAAACAATATCGTTTGGAGCGCTTAACCTTCGCCCATTACAGTGGGTGTAAACCGTTTCCGTTTCTTTGGTCTCCAAATGAACCCTTTGAATAGAACCATGCTTATAATCGTCAGCCGCTTCACCCGGTATCAACATATTTACTCTTTCTATCCATTTTAAGCCCCCATTATTACATATATAAACCGCTCTGTCCGGTCCTATGGCAGCCCCATTGGGACCTCCGCCGAGCTTGGCAACTTCGGTCACAACTCCATCAGGAGAAATATTGGTCAAAGTACCACGCGCCATTTCCACCACCAATACACTACCATCGGACAAAGGAATTGGCCCCTCCGGAAACTGTAGTTGACTTGCTATTTCATGATTGGAAGTGGCTACTTCATTCTCAACATATACGTCGTTTTTTATGCGCTTACATGAGAATATCGAAAGTAAAACAAAAAATATCAAAGTTGAATTAATATAGTTCACGATGTGCAGTGGATAGCTCATATTTATAAGGTTTTATTCAATTCGTAAGCACCATTTATGATTTAAAATAATTATTATTATTTTCTTTTATTATCTTTTTTTTGTCTTAATGGAGATTAATTACTAATATTACAAAATTAAAGTAACTTTAATGATACATTTAAAAAATAATACAAAGTTATTTGGGAATAAGGAAATATTTGGTCGTTATCCTTTTTGACCTTAAAAATACGAGGTGCTTCTTACCTATTCAAAAAGTTGATTTCCTCTAAGAGCATGAAAAATTAATCGAAATACTTAATAACGATAGAATACACAATGAGAAAATTAGTTTATTTGATATACACGGTGGTATTGGCCACAATGGTGTCTTGTCAGCCTTCTGACTCCACGAATACAAATAAGGAAGGATCCAACGAAACCCTCAAGCCTAGAACCATAGTAACTGCGGATCCTGAATTGGATGATAACAATTCTATGATTCGTTTTCTTTTGCACGCAACAGATTATCAAATTGATGGGCTTGTCTATACAAGCAGTCGCTTTCACTGGAAGGGAGATGGAAAAGGAACCACCCAATTTATCGAGGGTAGTGAATATGATCATTTGGGATTAGGTCCTCAGACATCATGGCGGTATACACAGGAAGAACGTTTTATAGATGATATTCTAGATGCCTACGAAAAAAGCTACAAGAACCTTAAGGTACATGATCCCGAATATCCAACCCCTGAATACCTACGTTCTATAACGGTACAAGGTAATGTTGAGTTTGAAGGGGATTACTCTTACGATACCGAAGGTTCTAACCTTATTAAAAAGAATATACTGGATGATGGAGCAGGACCTTTATTTCTTCAAGCTTGGGGTGGATCCTCTTCAATTGCCGCCGCATTAAGGTCTATTGAAGACGATTATAAAAACACACCCAAATGGGATAGTATTTATAAAAAAGTCAGTAAAAAGATTGTGTTAGCACTTTCTGGTGACCAAGACAATGCCTACAATAAGTATATCGCAGTGAATTGGCCCGATGCCTATGTTGAAAATACTCGTGGGGGTATGGGCGTCTATGACAATAGTGAATATGATTTTTTGACTTCGCCGGAATGGACTGAAAAGAATTTGAAGCTAGGCCCCATAGGGGATTTGGTTAGAACGTGGGGTGACGGGAAACAGATGGTACCTGGTGATGTTATGGACTATATTGGTATGTATAATGGTCAATCAGTTCAGGAATTGGCCGACATTGGCTATATTGTTTGGAGATCTCCGGAGCCCATTGGAACCCTCTACGGTGATGGGGACAGTTTTTGCTTTTATAACCTTATTGATAATGGTCTGCGTGCATGGGAAGATCCCACGTGGGGCGGTTGGACAGGGCGGTGGGATCCTAAATCCGATACCCCTCGATCAGGTCATCCAGGTTATATGAGTGCAGACATTATGATGCTCCACAATAGGGTCGTAGAAGCAGCTAAATCCGGAGAATCGGTAAATCTTGCTGCCTTAATGGGGAATCGAATTCCTGAATCGAATACTGAAGCCCAAACATTTCCAAATATGTATCCGAGAAAGGAACTTTTCTGAAGCCGCAAGAATGAAATGGTCGGTGACCCCAAATTATGAAGATGCCAACCATTACCCAAATATCACAGGTCCTTGAGTCTTAAGGCAAAACCTGGTGAGCAAGTGATCATTGATGCTAGTGTCACCGATCCTGACGGGGATGAGGTGGATATTAAATGGTGGTATTTTCCCGTGGGAACCTATCAAGGGGATAGTCTCTCAGTGGATAATCCCAAGAAAACTAAGACTACCTTTACCATACCCCGAATGCCAAGCCTGGTGAAACTATCCACCTTGTTTTACAAGCGGCAGATCAAGGTGCACCTTCACTGATTAGATATTTACGTACCGTTATAACCATTCAATAATTAAAAATATTTTTAATATGAAGAAAATAGTTTTTTTGACCCTTTTTGCTTTAGGTACTTTGTTTGCCAAAGCACAACAGAATTTATTTGGAGCACAGGACATAGAGTCCGCGGTGGTACATCCGGACAATACGGTGACATTCCGTTTCGTTGCCCCGGATGCAAAAAAAGTGGAAGTAGCTGGAGATTTTGCCGAAAAAGCCGAGGAGAATCCTGTTGGAGGAGTAGTTGGAACTGGACTTCTACCCATGACGAAAGACGAAAACGGTGTTTGGACACTGACCACTAAGCCATTGGCATCTGAAATGTATATGTACCTTTTTGTGGTAGATGGGGTTGCCACAGCCGACCCAAACAATCCATACGTTTTTCGAGATTTTGCTACCATTAGCAATGTTTTTGTGGTTGGTAATGGGTTAGGTGATAATTATTTGGTAAACGATGTACCTCATGGTACGGTTTCTCATCCTTGGTATCCATCAAAAAAGTCGGGCAAAGAGAGAAGATTGACCGTATATACTCCACCAGGTTATGAAAAGGGTAAAGACAAATATCCAGTACTTTATTTATTGCATGGCTACGGGGGTGACGAAGGCGAATGGAGTTCATTTGGTAGGGCTACCCAAATTTTGGACAATTTAATTGGTAAAGGTGAAGCAAAACCCATGATCATGGTCATGCCAAATGGGCATATGGCCATGGAGGCGGCACCCGGTGAGAGCACTATGGGATTCTATAAACCCAGCAGTGAAAAGGATAGGGCTGATGAACCTGGGGACTTTGAAATTGGCTTTAAAGAGATCATCGATTTTGTTGAAGCTAATTATCGAGTTATTCCTGATAAAGCCCATCGAGCCATCGCTGGTTTGTCAATGGGTGGGTTTCACACTGTCCATATATCTCGGATTTATGAGGACACTTTTGATTATATTGGAGTCTTTTCATCCACAGGAAGTTTAAGACGTGTTTCCGCCGAAGGTATTTATAAAGAATATAAGAAAGGGCTGAAAAAACAAAAGGAAAATGGATTTGAATTATATTGGATAGCCATTGGAACCGACGACTTTCTGTTTGATTCGAACATTGATTTTAGAAAAACATTGGATGATGTTGGCTTGGAATACACCTATGTGGAAACCGATGGCGGACATGTGTGGAAGGTATGGAGAAAATACCTGACCTGGTTTACCCCAATGTTGTTCAAGCACTGACATCTTTCTCATATAATAAAGGCTATCCGAAAGAACAATTCTTTTTGATAGCCTTTTTTTATTCTAACGTATTTCGAAGTGGAATTTTACCAAGTAAATTTGACTGACCTTTATTTGATGGTGATTATTACCCGTTGATACCTGGTCAAAGATGGGAATCCAGCATCACTACCCTCAACAATTACATGGTATTCTTCACCAGTTTTAGCAGTTTTTGGCAATTGTACTGTGGTAACCCCTTCTTTGGTTTCTACAGTGGCAGCGCCATCTCCGGCTTCGGCATAAGGCCAAATGTTGAACCAAACTCCATGACCATCAGGATCGGTAAATGTAGGATTCAAGGTTACTTCTTCTCCAGCAGCCGCTATAATCGAAGTTCCTTCAGTTACATTGATTACCGGGGCATGGTTGGCCTCTTCGAATGACTTTACGGCCCAATCGGCTCGTGCAGCAAAATCCAATTGCATGGCCTTGATCCATCGGGTCTGTGGATAGCTGGTATCCATCTCACCTGTTTCTGGATTTAAGTCAGATGCGGCCTCCCCATCTTCATATCGGTACGGATTTTCGGCTGATTGCTCAAAACGGCCACTCCACCCGCCGCGAGAAGGATCCTCGTAATTGACCAACCCAACATTGACCAAATGCAAAAAAGCTGGGGAATCACCTTCGGAAATGAAATCATATTTTGAAAAACTGCCCCGTTCCGTATTTACGATTTTTGAAATATCACCCTCAAAATGGTTGGGGTCGCCTTCCTGTTTCTGTCCGTCGCCATAGGAGTAGTATTTTTCAAAAAGCGATTCGTGGTCATTGATGATATTCGGGCCCATAAAACTACCCTCTAAATAGGGTTGCTGACTTTTGGGCACAACCCTTTTCCAAGGATAGGCAAAGCACCAAAACTGATTGGCATTATAAAAAACCCGTATCTCCGGCCAATTGGGATCTATGTATTTTTTGTAGGTCGCATCTTGGTCCATGATTGTATAAATAATGGCCTTTTTAGAAACTTTTGCCTTGATTTCCTTCCAATTGCGTTTTTTGGAATAATCTTCTTCAATTGACTTTAGAGCGCGGGCAATCGTATTGGTGCCACCCCAAGCCTGAAGAAAGATTTCACGCGGATCATCGTCCAATAATTTTTGGGCGATCCATTCCGATCCATTGGTTCGTGTAGCCATTTCGCCCTCAAAATCGATATTGCCCACTTTTACCAGTTGCAACAATGCCTCAGCGGAGGGATAGCGCTCATCGTGCAACATCAGTTTGGGGTGAATTTTGGCATATTCCGCCAACAATTCTTGGATCCAATTGGTTCCCGGCCACCGTAAATCCGTAACGTTTTCCCCATAGATCCTACGGGTCATTTCCATTTCAGAGGTAAACGGTGTTCCTTTACCATCTCCTTTCCAATGCCACATGGAGCTGGAATATACCAATCCTTCCGTATCAAATTCATTGGAATACATGAGGTAACGAATAAAGGTATCCACATCATCAATTTCGCCATCGGTGGTAACAATGGTTCGCTTGGGTTGGTCCTGTGCCGTGATTTGTGCAACCGCAAAGGTGAAAAGGAGCAATAGTATCCAGTTTTTCATTTTCTTGATTTTTATTTAAACAATTGTGGGGCAATTTCCTTTAGGTACAAGCGCCAGGACTGCCAATCGTGTGTACCCTTGTTTTCGCGATAGGTGTATTGAAAATCGATGGAATCGTATAACTCGCGCAGTTTTACCCCGGTTTCATACAAAAAGTCATTGGTTCCCATTCCGATCCAATACATTTTCGGGTTGGCTTTTTTCAGTGCTTCCAATTGTGCAACATGGGCCGCTTTGTCATAATTACCTCCGGTACTGGCATTGAAAGACGAAAACAGTCCCATACTCATAACTCCGATGTATTTGAACATTTCCGGATTTGCATTGGTGATGTTACGGGTCTGATACCCTCCCATGGAAAATCCGGAAACGGCCCTATTTTCCGGCGTTGCCTTTACACGGAAATTCTTTTCGATATAAGGAACAATGTCGTTCACTAAACTTTTTTCAAATCGTTGCGAGGCCATGGAGCCAATTCCGGACTCGGTTTGTACAACCGGATTTCTGCTCAAAGGTGCCGCAGGGGTATCGGGATTACCATTGGGCATCACCACTATCATAGGCTCTACTTTTCCCTCGGCAATCAGATTGTCCAAAATAAAGTTGGTGCGGCCTCTGCTCAACCAACATTCTTCGTCACCACCGCCACCGTGTAGCAAGTACAGCACAGGATAGCTTTTGTCGCTTTTTTCATAGCCCGGAGGTAGGTATATGTGCATACGCCGATTACTGTTCAAGGTAGGGGAATCATACCAAATCGATTGAACGGTGCCATGCGGTACCTCATTGGACAAATAGACTGATGCACCTTCACCCGGAATTTTAAGCATGTTCATGATCCATGCCCCATCACGGGTGACCATTTTATTGTTGGGATCTAATGCAGAAACACCATCAACCACGTATTCATATTCATAAACATCTGAGGGTAACGGCCCAACTTTAGCTTCAAAAATGCTATCGTTCTTGACCATTTGAATGCGTTGGGTGGGATCCCAGGATCCCCAAACCACTAAATTTTGTGCATCAGGCGCTTTAATTCGAAACTTTACTGAGTTATCCTCCAAGATTTCCAATGGCTTGTAATTTGGCACTGAGCGTTGAGCCCTACCTAAAAACCCATAAAAGGATATGGCGATGAGAAAGACAATTTGGCTATTCATCAGCTTGGGTTGTTCTAAATTCATATGAATTAGTTTATTGGTGTTGTTTTACACGTGCCAACCACGAATTATATCTTGTATTAAGCGATGTTACCGCCTCAGAGGTATCTAATGGAATGGTAGTTCTTAGTTCGGATATATGTTCCAAATCCCTAAATGTTCCGTCCGTAAGACCAGCTAAGTAAGCTGCTCCTTGTGCCGATATATCACTATTATCCTGTAAGGTAATATGGACGTGCAATAAATGCTCCAAGGTTTGCCTTATGTACTTATTTTTGGAAAGTCCCCCATGCATAGCTAATTGCGGTACAGCATGTCCCAAATCTCCTTCCATAGCATCTATTACCGCTTTTATTTGAAAACAGATTGCATCTAAAGTTGCCGCCACTAAATGTTCGTTTTTTGTGCCGAACGTGATACCATGGAAACTGGCCTTTCGATCCATCTGCCAAAATGGGGCTCCTAGCCCACTAAATGCAGGGATTAGCAACACCTCGCAATCATGGGCCACTTTACGTGCCATTTCTTCTGTTTCCTCAACATTGGCTATAATATTTAGACCTTTTAGCCATTCTATCATTGAGCCACAGGATACAATAGCGCCTTCCCAGGCATATGCCACAGTATTACCCACACTCCAACCAATTGTGGTCAACAACCCATTTTTGGAGGGCAATGGAGTGTCACCTAAATGCATGAGCAGGGAGCATCCTGTGCCCAAGGTCATCTTGGTATCCCCTTTTTTAAAACATGCCTCACCGAACATCGCCGCATGGGAATCACCAATCATTGCGGTAATCGGGACCTTATTAGGTATAAGACCGAATACATCGGTACTCCCATAAGTGTGGGAGGACGATTTAATCTCTGGAAATTTCAAGGCATCCAATTGCCAGGTCTCCAAAATTTCACTATCCCACTGCAATTCGTGAATATTAAATAAAAGGGTTCTAGAAGCATTCGTATGATCCGTTAAAAATTGTTCACCATTGGTCAATTGATACAATAACCAAGTGTCCACAGTACCAAAAAAAATATCCCCTTGGGTAATTTTCGATGCTATTTCCGGTTCATTCTCCATTATCCGAGAGAAGCTTACTTGCAGAAAAATAAGGATCCATCAATAGTCCTGTTTTTTTTCTCAACCAATCATTTTAGTCCTCAGCTTTTCGCACAATGAAGTTGATCTTTTACAGGCCCAAACTACAGCGGGATAGACCGGTTTACCATCGCCATCCCAAAGAACGAAGGTCTCTCTCTGGTTGCTAATACCTATGGATGTTATTCTTGTCGCATCAATATCCTCTAAAAGTTGACGGCATGCGGTCTCAACGCTGCTGATTATATGCATTGGATTTTGCTCGACCCTGCCATCCGGAAAATACTCAGTCCTTAAATCCGCTACGGCCCTTTTAACTACCTTTCCTTCACTGTTGAATAAAATTGCCTTGGTACTGCTTGTACCTTGATCGATAGCTAGGAGGTACATAATTATTCCTTGTTAGTTTTGTCCATTATTACCGCCAATAAAATAACTGCTCCTTTGACCACCTGTTGCCAAAAGGGACTTACGTTCAATAGAACCAGGCCATTGTTCAGTACACCAATTATCAAAGCGCCCAAAACGGTACCCAAAATAGTTCCCTTACCACCGCTTAATGACGTCCCGCCAATGACCACTGCCGCTATGGCATCCAGTTCATAACTCAATCCGGCATTGGGTTGTGCACTATCCAATCTTGATGTCAGCATAAGCCCACCTATCGCTGCCGTTATACCGGAAATTGTGTAGACGATAATTTTTACGCGTTTGGTATTGATACCGGATAAAAGGGCAGCATTCTCATTACCCCCGATAGCGTAGATATAGCGTCCCGCAGCTGTTTTATTCGTCATAAATACGGCCAACAGTACCACTACCAAGGTTATCCACACGGGAAAGGGCACCCCAAGGAACCAACCTGTTCCTATAAATCCAAAACTCTCACTCAAACCATTTATTGGAAAACCACCGGTATACAACATCGTGAATCCTCTTGCCATGGTCAACATGGCTAGGGTCACAACGAAGGCGGGTGCCTTGAATTTTGTAATGGCAAACCCATTGAACCATCCTAATATGCCACCTACCAAGATGGCCGCCAAAATACCTCCTAAAAGTGTAAAACCTATATTAATGCCTTCAGAGGGAATATCGATACCAAATTTTAAAAGTCCAGCTCCAACGGCACCGGCAAAAGCCAAAATGGAACCCACTGACAGGTCGATACCTTTGGTTAAAATAACCAAGGTCATGCCCACTGAAATACATATATTAATAGATATTTGACGTAAAATATTCCAGCCATTATCGACTGTCAAAAAATTCTCTGACAGTAAACTTATAGCAATACACATTATGAAAAGTGCTATAAGGGGTTGGAATTTGGTTAACCTTTCTTTCGTTATCGTTGCTATCATTAGACTATTGCTGCTTTAAGTATATTTTGTTCGTTAGCTTCGTTAATTGAAAACTCCCCTGTTAGGTGTCCCGAACTGAGTACCAAGATCCGATGACTGACCGCAAGAATTTCCGGTAACTCTGAGGATACCATAATAACACTCATCCCTTGAGAAGCTAACTGGTTTATTAATTTGTGGATTTCACTCTTGGCATTGACATCAATTCCCCTTGTGGGTTCATCCAAAATCAAGATTTTTGGATTCGTCGCCAACCATTTGCCCAAAATAACCTTCTGCTGGTTTCCGCCGCTCAAGTTCTTAATGAGCTGTAAATCGGAATCTGTTTTTATTCTGAGCCCTTCAATATATTTTTTTGCCAAAGCCCTCTCCTTTTTTTTAACTATGACTCCCCTTTTCGACATCGAATTTACGGTGGTCAGTCCAATATTTTTTCTGACATCCGCGACCTGGAATGATACCATCACGCTTTCTATTCTCCGTGACCAAAGCCATGCCCGCCTTTATTGAATCTAGGGGGGACTTCAATTTCAAAGGTTTTCCATCAATTTTCACCTCCCCGGAAACGTCTTTAGGGTGTAGTCCAAAAATTGTTTCCAAAAGTTCGATCCTTCCTGCGCCCATTAAGCCAAACACCCCGAGTACCTCTCCTTTTTTTAAATGAAAAGAAATACCTGTAGAATTTTCAAATTCCGGTATTTTCAACCCGTCTACCTCCAACACCTTTTCATGATTGTTCTCTCGGTACATCTTCATTATGCCGATGCAACTTAACTTCCCGGCCCGCCATCATTTTAATTAAGTCGTCCTCCTTCACCCCTTGAATTGGGCCCGCCCCTATAAATTGTCCATCTCGTAATACCACATAATCATCGCACATGGTAAATATTTCATTCATTTTGTGCGAGATGTATGCAATTGCCTTCCCTTCTTTTGTAAGCTCTTTGATAATATTGAACAAAATTTCAGCTTCCGAATCCGATACCGCCGAGGTGGGTTCATCCATGATCAAGACTTTCGTATCAAGCAGTAATGCCTTAGCAATTTCCAACAGTTGTTGTTCCCCTACCTTAAGGTCCTTTACCTTTGTATTGGGATCGACTCTCAATTGCACCTTTTCCAAAAGAACCTTTGCTCTACGTTGCATTTCCCTCTCATCCAAAAAACCCAGTAGCGTTTTTATTTCCCTCCCGAGAAAAATGTTCTCTACGACAGTTAGTTGGGGCAATAAGTTGAGTTCTTGGTGAATGATCGAAATTCCTGCATCCTGGGCATCTCTAGTATTTTTGAAAACTACTTTTTCACCGTCCATATACAAATCACCTTCATAGTCGAGATGCACCCCGCTCAAAATCTTCATTAAAGTCGATTTGCCCGCACCGTTCTCCCCTATTATACTGGTGACCTTGCCAGCCTTTAAGTGCAATTGCACGTCCTTTAATGCAGTAACACCTGCGAAACGCTTGGTTATATTCTTGGCCTCCAGCATTATTGTATTCGGATTTGTATAGGTTGTATTTCAATTTGGGAGAAAGAGGGAAACTTTTTATTCATTTCCACGGCTCCAATTATAACCACCGAGTCACCTAATTTTACGGTTTCTAGGAATGGGGGTATCATCTCGTTTCTGACAATTTCATTTAAGGCAGCGGCAAGGGCGTTTAAATCCGAAGTATTCGGAACTC
The DNA here is from genome assembly GCF_025244665.1 of Maribacter litopenaei. Classification (GTDB taxonomy): domain Bacteria; phylum Bacteroidota; class Bacteroidia; order Flavobacteriales; family Flavobacteriaceae; genus Maribacter; species Maribacter litopenaei. Next base: position 2,819,374 of record NZ_CP104205.1, read on the forward strand.
CTTATTATCTATCAACCCTGAAGCATCGCGAATAGCATTGCCATAGATAAATTCGGTTTGGAGATGCGCATCGATATTGTTTCTGTCCACCAACAGGACTTCATTTTCATTTATCTCGCTAACGATCCCTGAAGTGCTAATTAGAAAATAACCCACGTCCCCCAAAGCGATTGCGTTCGACCATTTCTGAAAGGCCGTATCACTATCTATTTTCAATTGTGCCACAAGTTCGTTCAACGGAATGGCATTATCGTAGTTGTTTGGTAAAACGGATTTTAACAAATTTTCAGCGTACTCTTCAGCATCGAAGGTGGTCTGTTCCCCTAAAGGGTCTCCAATAGGACGAATAGTAATGGAAAAGTATCCCAACAATAGGACTAGGAAAACCCGTGAAAATATATTTTGTAAATTTCATCGGTATAAATTAAATGAAGTTTCTTTATTCACCGTAGGCCGCATAATTACTGACATTTTTAGCTGTAACAAGCTCGACGGCAACCGGTATTTTTTGAGCAAAATCACGTTTTCCCTTAATATATTGATCGGCAAATATAGCGGCACGTTCCGCCATAACCTTTGGAAATTGCATTCCTGTTGCCGCTATTTTTCCTTCCTGAATGGCATCAACCACATCATCAGCTCCATCAAATCCAAAGACTTTCACCGAATCAGCCATTCCAGCCCCTACCAAAGCTTGATATGCTCCCATCGCCATGGAGTCATTTCCACAAAATACGGCTTGAATATCCGGGTTTGCCTGGATAATACTTTCCATCACTTCCAATGCCTTGCTACGATCAAAATCCGCATTTTGTTGCGCTACCATTTTTAACCCTGGATAATTGTCCACTACGGAATGAAACCCATTGGAACGGGCCCAAGTGTTATTATCACCAACAAGGCCCAACAGTTCGACATAATTCCCTTTTTTATTTAGCTGCTTTGCAAAATAGGCCCCTATGGACACACTACCTGAATAGCTATCCGATAATATTTGTGAGGTCGCCGCATCCGATGAGTTAATTTCCCTATCCATACAAAAAACGGGTATGCCCGCATTTTTAGCTCTTTTTACATTGACGATACTTCCATCTGCATCCGTTGGATTAAACAGTATGGCATCAAAACCGGAAACAATGGCATTATCGAAATGGTCTGCCTCCAAGGCAGTATTGTTCTGAGAATCGAATATTTTTGTTTCATAACCCAATTCCTGGGCTTTTGAAGCGGCCTCCTCCCCCAAAAAAACGAACCATGGATTATTCAAGGTCGAAATGATGACCGCTATTTTCTTTTTACTATTTTCCTGGGTTTTCTCTGAACGGTTACACGCCACTAATACTAGAATGCAAAAACTAGCAAAGAATAAGTTCTTCATACGCATATTATTCTGGAATTACATTAACGATCACTCTTTGATATCTTGTTAAACTGGGGCTGCCAGTATCGGTTACTTGAAGTATTACATGTATGGTTTCAACCTTATCAGTAGCGGGAGCCTCAAAACTTACCGAATGGGTATCCGCATTTTGTAACTCTATTACACCTCGACGACCTACATTCATCGTTCCTACCTCATTATAAACAAACCACTTGTAGGTTAAAACATCGCCATCAGGGTCGGTAGAAGCTTGTCCGCTTAAAGTAACGGTTTCTCCGGAATGAACTAATATTTCATTTTCATGATTCAATTTAGCTACAGGGGGATGATTAGCATCTTCATATTTGGGGGAATTGCTCCAATCGATACGAGCGGCAAAATCGTGTTGATAGGCTTCTCTCCACCGCCATATAGTAGCGTGATTGCTGGTATGATAGGATTGTGTTTGTTCGCTATACACTTCATCAACCGTATTGGTTCATATAGGTCTGCTCTCCTCCTGATACATATACTTTTTATATGGAGGAATGTATAGCTCGTACCTACCACCCCAGCTGCCGTAGTTTGGATGTTCCGGATGGCTTAATCCATTATTGACCAAACCAAGAAAGGAAGGGGTATCGCCTTCCATAAGGTATTCGGTATGAGGATGTTCAGCACCTAAGGGGCCGTGGTTTTTACGTATATGTTTATCTAACCAAGGATTGTCTACAATTGAAAAATCAGGACCATTGAATCGTCCATGGAATTTATCCCCGGAAATACCGGACTATGTTGCATAATGATATTGTCCGCCACCATTTTCTTCGAATCCTGGACTCACAATGTAGAAGATACCGGGAAAATTCTTTCTAATCCATGGCCCTGAATCGTCTTGGTCCGAGATGGTATATACTCTTATTTTTTTAATGATACCAGCTAACTCATTAGCTGTTTTGGTTCGCTGCATTTTCCAAAGTGCCTGTGCCAAAACATTGGCCCCGCCCCAAGCTTGGATATAAACCGGACGGTCATCTTCACTTTCGAGCACTTTTATCAACCACTCCGAACCTTCCGAATCTTGTCCTTCACCTACTCCTTCCATACCAAACTTTGGAATTCCAATTTTCACAACACTTCTTAGATAGTCGTAGGTAGGGTAACCACTTTCATGAATCTCGAGATTTTCTCTGACCTTGGCGTATGCGTCGATAATTTCATGAATACGCCACTCCGCCGTTTTATCCCGTTGCCAGCACGAGGTTGTCGCTACGATACCTTCAACATCCCACATATTACTATAGGTTAAAAATCGTACCAAGGATTGGGCATCGTCGGGTTCGTTTTCAATGTCGGTTAGCACGAATACCCTAGGTTTCTCACTAAAGTATTGGGCTTCCGTAAAATCATTCGATAGTAAGCACAGGAGTGAAATTATTAGGGTTCTACCTTGATTTATCCTTCGGGACATACTAGGGCTATTTAGGAACTATATTCACTATAACCCTTTTGTATCGAGACAGGGCTGGTGTACCCTTATCCGTTACCTTGAGGATGAAATGTGCTGTCTCGGGTTTGCTCACTTCGGGTGCCTTGATGGTGTGAACGAAATATAAATTGTCCGAAAGCCCATGGGTTATTTCCTTATTATAGCTCCCCACCTCCGGATACTGAAACCAAAAATAGCTTAAACCATCACCATCAGGATCGGTAGTGCCACTGGCATCCAATCCGAATATTTCACCGGATTTCACCGTTATTTCGTCGTCATGTCCAAGGGCCGGTACTGGTGGATGGTTAGCCTCTTCAAAGGATTGGGTACACCAATCCATACGTGCGGCGAAGTCATTTTGAAAATCGTCCCTCCAGCGCCATAATGTGACCTTGTTGTCCGTAAATGTCAAGGTGTCCTTTCTTACCGCTCTTCCAAATTCATTTGGAATTATTGGACTATATGTATCATCAACGTTGATTCATATTGGTCCGGTTTCCTGCCCAATGGGAACACCTCCTGCACGTCCTTGTGGTACCGAATCCGGTCTGTATAGTTCATAACGGCCACCCCATGCACCCCAATCAGGCTTTTCTCGGATTGTTAAGTCCGTTGGGAATTACCGAAAGCCAAGATGGCGTATCCCCTTCCATACCATAGGCTACATCTCGGATACATGGCACCTAAAGGTCCATGGTTTTGCTGAATATTTTCGGTTATCCAAGAATTGCTAATGGTCGTATTATCAATTCCCTGCACAGGTCGATTTATGGCTATCCATGTGGCACCAAAATATCCTCCTGGGCTTACGATATAAAAGAGTTCAGGAAACTCTTTCCGTATCCATGCCGCACTATCGTCCTGGTCTGAAATGGTATAGACCCGCATTTTGGAAATTAACCTACTGGCCTCTCTTTTGCTTTTGGTATCCCTGATTTTCCATAGCGCTTGCGCCAAGGTGTTTGGACCTCCCCAAACAGAAATGTACACCGGTCTATCGTCCTTTTCCTCTAAAACTTTTATGATCCAATCCGACCCTTCGGAATCCTTTCCTTTGCCCACACCTTCCATGCCATACACCGGTAGGCCTTGTTTGACCAAATCCAATAAAACTTGAGCTTCGGGAAAACCTTCTTCGTGTTTGAGCAAATTGGGTTGTACTTTCCCATAAGCATTGATTATTGATTTAAGGGTTTCAGGGACAACCTTGTTTTTTTGATGTACGGAGGTAGTTGCCACTATTCCTTCAATATCGATTTCATTGGAATACAATAATAATCTAACCAAAGTTTGGGCATCGTCCGGATCTGCCTCGATATCCGTTAGCACCAATAGTCGATGGCTTTGGGAAAAGAGTGTTATCGTTCCGGATAGAAGACATATTAAAAAAAGTGAGAATTTGATCAGTGATTTCATAATGATTTTAGTTATTAAGTAAGTCGGTAGCACTTTGGAATATTCCGTCTTCCGATATACCATAATGACGGAAAATATCACCTTGTGATCCTGTTACGGTGTATTCATCGGGAATGGCCATAATTCTGAATGGATTATGGTAGCCCTTTTGGAACAAATGGGAGGCACATGCCTCTCCCAAGCCCCCATAGATCATATGTTCTTCCACGGTAATGATCGGACGCCCGTTTTTGGCTAATTGCTCGAGTAATTCGGTATCCAATGGTTTTATGGTATGCATACTTACTACCGTAGCTTCCAATCCCAATTTCTCTTGGAGCTTTTGGGCTGCCAACAAGGCGGGATAGACCGTCTCACCGTTCGCAATAATGGCCAAATCCGTCCCTTCCCGAACGATTCTTCCTTTACCAAAGGCAAAGGTTTTATCAGCATCTCCCAAGTAGGGCATATCCTTTTTTCCGAACCTTAAATACAATGGTTTTTCATGGGCAATAGCCGCTTTTACCGCCTGCTCGGTTTCAAAGTTATCTGCCGGGGCGACTATGGTAATATTATTAATCGCACGTAGCGCAGCAAAATCATGCAAACTGTGATGAGTGGTTCCCAAGGCTCCATAGCTCACTCCCGCACTGATGGCAACCAATTTTACGGGATTATCGGAATAACAGACATCATTCTTGATCTGTTCCAGTGCCCTGGCACTTAAGAAACAGGCAGGGGAAACTGCAAAAGCCTTTTTCCTGCGGATGCGAGTCCGGCGGCGACACCCACCAGATTCTGTTCGGCAATACCTACTTCGACTATCTGTTTTGGGAATTTTTCCGCAAAGGGCACCAACTTTCCCGACCCCCTAGAGTCACTTGTGACGACAATAAGGTCTCTGTCCGTTTCGGCAAGTTTCATCAAAGTATTTGAGAAGGTGACCTGATTGGCAATGCCCATTTTTAAATCCTTTTCCTCTATTTTATCTAATTCCATGTAAATCTAGATTAATGCCTCAGCTTGCGACAGTTCATTTTGGGCCAACTCATATTGTTCAGGACTTGGAACCCCATGGTGCCATTGCAGGTTACCTTCCATATAGCTAATTCCTTTTCCCTTAATCGTGTGTGCGATAATGAAATTTGGCTTTCCTTTTTCAAAAGGACCGTTGTTCAGTACTTTTTCCAAGGCCAGTACATCATGCCCGTCTACCTCTTGAACGGACCAACCAAAGGCTTCCAATTTGTCCTTGACGGAATCCGTATTCATTACTTCTTGATTGGAACCTGTAATTTGCTGCTTGTTATAGTCCAAGATAGCGTAAAGGTTGTCCAGTTTATAATGTGCGGCCGCCAAAAAAGCTTCCCAGTTGGATCCTTCAGGCAGTTCGCCGTCTCCCATGAGGGTGAAGGTACGATGCGATTTTTCATCCAACTTGGCGGCGATGGCCTCGCCTACGCAAATGGGCAATCCATGCCCTAAGGCACCCGTGTTTTGCTCTACACCATGTACCTTTTTGGTGGGGTGGCCGATATAATGCGACTGATAGCTGCATAACTCATCCAAATCAGACATTGGAAAAAAGCCACGGTCCGCCAAGGTTACGAATAGGGCCTCTACACAATGGCCCTTACTTTGGATATATCGATCACGGTTTGGATTCTTAAAATCTTTAGGGTCGACGTTTAACACGCGGTTATATAATACATTTAATATATCGGTACAGGAAAGACTCCCGCCCGTATGGCCAGCTTTCGCTTTATAGATATACTTTAAAAGCGTCTTTCGTATGTATACCGATTTTAATTTTAATTCTTTGTCCGTCATTCGCTGTTATTTGTGGTTGTAAACTTCCCAACCCATATAGTTGCCCAAAGCTTCTTCCAATACCGCTCCGGTTTTGGAAGCATTCATGACCACATGATGTTCAAACCCGTTTCTGCAGACGTAGTTCATCAATCCCTGTAGGTCGTTTATCTTGGCAACGGCCCTATTGCCAAAGGTTTTCAGAGGGTCGTCCGTAAGTTCGCCCTCCCCAATGTAGGCCTTTATAATTCCCTTGGGGTCGTCCGTACTGATTCTTCCGTAGGTCAAAGGATTGGCCGGTGTTCTTCCATCCAAGGCACCATAGGTATTTTCCACCCCAACAGAATTCCCTAGAATAGGGGCATTGCTGATTTCAATATCCGGAAGGAAGGATTTGGCCCAGTTACCACAATGGAACAACACACATTTATTGGGGTCATCCGCATAATTGTTGTTCCAATCCACCAAGGCACTTGGAGCGCCGGATGCCAATTGCATGGCATACATGCTCAAAGTTCCGGTAACGTCCACCTCGCACGCCGAAGGAAGCATGTTTTCGCTCATAATACTCATGCTAGTACATACGTTACAGCCAAAATTCTGCTGTAGCGATGTCCAACATTGTATGGCGGTAGCATCCAAGGCGTACTCCTCTACGAACTGATTGAGGACCACATCCAACTTGGCCATTTGGATCATGGCCGCATCAGGTGTTTTTCCCTTTGGGGCATAGGAATTGATAGCTTCCGGATGTTGTTTTACGGCAGCATCGTCCTTTGTCAATTTATCCGCCTTCCCCAGTATTTCGGATAGGTGCACCGTGGTTACCGTAATACCGTTTCTTTGAAGTATCTTTTCAGAATAGCGCACCGTGTTAAAGGCTCCTGGACGGGCACCCACGGCACCAATACGAACATTCCGTAATCCTTTGACCACCCTACAAACCGCTACAAAATCCAAAAGGTCTTTTTGGAAGGCTTCCTCGGCAGGGGACATTACATGCCCACTCGTTAGCGAGTATTTTATACCATATTGATACAGGTTGTTGCAGACCGATATTTTTCCGCACCAAGAATCACGTCTGTTTACAACGTTCATTTTGGAAAGTTCATCAGGATAGGCCTGTACCAAGACCGGTACATTTAGGTTGGCTAATTTTAAAGTATCGGCCACCCCTCTTTCATCCCCAAAATTGGGTAATAAAACCAGAATACCTCCAATTTCATCCCTGTGCTTTTTGAACAGGTCGGCACATTTCTGTGAGTCCTTATAGACCTCTACACCGCCCAATTTGGTATCGGTCGTTTCCAATAAAATAGGAGTAAGGCTTAGTTTTTTAAATACCTCCGGAATTTCGGTTCGGCTTTTTCCACAAGACTGTCCGGAAAAAAATCCCGATTTCCTATGATGATTCCTATGGATAGGTTCGTCTTTGACATATTTAATATTTCATATAATTACAATAGTGCATGACCGGTCATGCAAGGCAATTGGAAAATCCATCCGGTCGCTTTACTATTTTTTTAATAAAATTTGCTTAAAGCGTTTAAAAAAAGAGATTTTCTTTGGTGCTATGTGGCCGTAATGATTTCAATTTCATTCTCTTTAAAAACATTTTTGTATTTCTGCTCCAACCCGTCGTCAGTGATGAGATAATCGATTAAGGAAAGGGCTCCCAAACTTGCAAGGGCATTTTTTCCTACCTTACTACTATCTGCCACCAAATAGGTGATATCCGCAGCATCGATCATGGCCTTTTTAACCACCAAATCACTGATACTCGGGTAGGTCAACCCGATTTTAATGAAATACCGGCTGTGGCCAAAAACAGTTTTTGCACGTTGAGTCCCTCAAAAAAATCGGCCGCCTTCTGTCCGGTAAGGGATAAGGTCGGTGGTTTGAATTCACCACCGGTCATGATGACTTCGATACCCTTTTCCGTTCCCAACATAACGGCGATGTTCAGGGCATTGGTGATAACGGTAATGTCCCTCAAACCTATCATTTTCTTGGCAATTTCAGTCGTTGTAGTACCGGAGTCCAATATCACTGTATCACCAGGCTCGATAAATTCGATTGCTTTATTTGCTATTCGTTCCTTCTGCTCCATATTTTCCCTATTTGCAAGGGACAAGGCCTCTACTTGAGATTTAATATTTTTCAGAAAAGCTCCACCGTGTTCCTTCACGATCAGTCCTTTTTTCTCCAATTTTTCGAGATCATTGCGAATGGTTACCTCCGTTACCTTAAAAATTTTCGCCAAGTCTACAACCTTGGCGGAGCCATCTTCTCTAATTAATTCTAAAATTTTATCCCTTCTAACGTTTGAGAGTAATGCCATATATTTCACGCATCAAAATTAATAATAAATATTCGAAAATAAAAGAAAGTGTAAATTATGTGATCAAGGAAACACAAAATTACATTACAATATAAGGATTTTGTTAAGAATGTCTTAAATATTTTAGAAAGGTGTTAACGGATTCAAATAAAAAAACTTAAAAAAACAAGGCCCATCAATAGGATGACGGGCCTTACTTAAACTAACAACATCTCTCATTTAATTCAACCTAATCGCGTAATGAAAGAATGATTACAATCTTAAAACAATGATTTAATTATAAGTTGGCCAACCATGGTTACTCATGCCAAGGATGAATGTAAATTAATGCTCCTACGAAAACATTTCTTTCGTATTCGAAAAGAAATACTTTTCAAACACTTACGATTAATTATCATTTTAAGCGTTTTCAAATATAAAAAATAAAAAACAAATGAAAATTAAAATAAGTTAAAAGCTAAATAAAATAGTTTTTATCTATTCATTTTAGTCCTTGCCCTTGAAGCATGGATTAATGAACATGCCCTCGCCCACTACTTCAGGTCATTGTATTATGGTTATACTGCCCTTTACAATAGAATGGGTAAAATATTTAGTTCAGGGAACACTATCTCAAATGTGTATATCACATATTTCCAACTTCTATTTTTTCTTTTTGATATAATTATCTATTCCTAATTATTAATATTTTAATTTATTATTATATTTTTCTATTATTATTTTATACTTTCGTAATAATAAAATTGAGAAAAAAATAAAAATAATGCTGCGTAAGACGAGAATGGGAATCCTTTTTTGTGGGTTTGTTTCCTTTTTATATAGTCAAGAACCTTCGGCGCCAAAATCACCGGAAGTACTTTCGGATAATTCGGTAATCTTTCGTTTAAAGGCTCCTAATCTTGAGACTGTGGCCGTTTCAGGCACATGGCCCAGTGAATATGACTATGTCCAACCCATGGAGAAAAAGGATTCCATATTTGAATTAACATTGGGGCCTCTCCCCTCCGGAATGTATGAGTATACCTTTCTTGTGGATGGTATCCGTGTATTGGATCCCAACAATAAGGAAGTCACACGTGATGGCACCCATATTGAGAATAGGCTTATGATCCCAGGAGATCAAGCGGACTATTATGATGTCAAGTCAGTCCCTCATGGCAAAGTAACATCCTTATGGTATGATTCCCCTGTTACGGGCAGCCAGCGACGCATGTATGTATACACCCCGCCAGGATATGATAATACCTCTAAAAGTTACCCTGTACTGTACCTCCTTCATGGTGGAGGGGGCGACGAAGATGGTTGGATAACCCGAGGAAGAGCCAATTACATTTTGGATAATATGATAGCGAAGAACGAAGCGGAGCCTATGATTGTCGTCATTACAAACGGTGATCCCAAAAATTACGCGGCCCCTTTGGATATGTCCATTGACAGAGGGGTTCCCGAAGCGCCTGGAATCAACACGATGGCATCTAAAAAATTCGAAAAAAGCTTGGTTGAGGATGTAATACCCTTCGTGGAAAAAAATTACAGGGTTAAGGACAATGCTCAAAATAGGGCCATCACAGGGTTTTCGATGGGCGGATATCAAACCCAGTAATATAACCAATGCCTATCCGAGATAAGTTTAAGTATATAGGAGTCATGAGCATGGGTCTCTTTTCTTCCTTTCGTGGTAACAATGACTACAGCAAGGAAAATCATATTGCGCAACTTCAATCCTTAAAAGAGAACCAACCTTCCGAATATTGGGTTTTTATGGGTAAAAAGGATTTTCTGTATAAAACCGTTACGCCGCTTAATGAACTTTATAAAGAAGTTGGGTTACGATATACCTATAAAGAGGATGACGGACGACATGATTGGTATTCTTGGAGAAAATACCTTACTGAGTTTCTCCCTGTCCTCTTTAAGTAACAAAGACCATAAAACGTATACACCCTTTAAATAGATAATTTTTACACGCTACCTAATTACCAGTACAACTAATTATGAAAACGTAAGGACCAACACTTGAAAAACACTCATCAATGGCCAAGAAGTCATCGATTTTTTTGGCCGATCACTTAAACTCAAAAATTAACTTAAATCAAAACAAATTATGAAGCAAAAACCCAACAAATGTTTTTTAAAACCTAAGGTACAGCGCATTCGGCTACCTTTAGGTTTTGCGCTACTGCTGATGATTTTCGGACCAAGAATGTCATGGGCCCATGATGAAAAGAGTATCACCATAGAGGTTTCCAATCCAACGCCCCAATCTACCGTCTCAGGTATGATTATAGATGAGGCGGGTCAGCCGTTACCAGGCGCCAACGTAGTTGAAAAAGGAACCACGAATGGTACCCAAACGGATTTTGATGGAAATTACTCCTTGACCGTAGACGATGGGGCTACGCTGGTAGTAAGTTACATTGGATTTCGGATCAAGGAGGTTCAGGTAAATGGACAAACAAGCATAAACGTTACCTTGACCGAAGATGCTGCGGCACTGGATGAGGTAGTTGTTACCGGATATGCCGTTCAAACCCGAGGTGACTTAACAGGATCCGTCAGTAGTGTGGATGTCTCGGAAGCTACCAAGGCGCCGATTGTCAGTGCTGCAGAGGCACTGGAAGGGCGCGTTACCGGGGTTACCATTACGAATAGCGGAGCTCCGGGTTCTTCACCCGTGGTTAGAGTTAGGGGTTATGGTACTGGTAACAGCAACGACCCTCTTTATATCATAGATGGAGTCCAAACGGATGACGCAAGTATTCTAAATACTATCAATCCAGGTGACATCGAGCAGATCAACGTATTAAAAGATGGGGCGGCCGCCATTTACGGAGCTAGGGCTTCCAATGGGGTTGTCATCATTACTACTAAAAGTGGGGGATACAACATGGATACCGCAAGAATATCCTTGGATATGTATACTGGTTTTTCCAATGCGAGAAATGTCCCTGAAATGTTGAATGCCCAACAGCATGGCGAGATGATTTTCCAGAGTATCAGGAACGATGGTGGTACGCCTTCACATGCCCAATATGGTGATGGTCCAACACCTGTGGTACCGGATATGCTTCAAAGAACTCCTGTGGATGTCACTGTAAACCCGAATGGAACACGATGGTTCGATGAAATTTACCGGTCGGCTCCTACCCGGAGTGCCTCCATGACGTTTGAAAATGGTAGTGATAAATCTAAATATCTATTTTCAGCGAGTTACTTGAATCGTCAAGGAATTCAATTGGCCACTGGATTCAAGCGTGGATCTGCGCGTTTGAACTCTGAATTCAGGATTGGAGACCGTATTAAGGTTGGGGAGCATACCAATATATCCTTTACCGGAAACAATGGAGGGGGTTCCCAGGTGGAATTTGCTTACAGAAACTCCCCTTTGGTTCCGGTATATGACGATAATGGGAATTTCGCCGGTACCTATAGTAATGATACGGGCTTGTCGAATCCAACCAATCCTGTAGCCACGCTACTAAGGGCTGGTGATAACTTTACAAAATCCTTACGTGTATTTGGGGATATTTATGCCACTTTGGATATTGCCGACGGTTTGATGTTCAAAACATCGATTGGTGGATCTATCAACGCATATAACGATAGAAGGTTTCAGAAATTATGGCCGAGCATTCAGAGCCTTTGGCTACCAATACCATGACGGAGCAGGATTATGATCGATACGAATGGGTTTGGAACAATACGTTGAATTTCAATAAATCCTATGGTGATCATTCCATCAATGCCCTAATCGGTATGGAAGCTTTGGATGTTTCTCAAAAAGGAAAGGAGATCAGCAGGATCGATTACTTTTTTGAATCCCCAGATTACTACTTGTTAAGTAATGGTGGAGGCGCGCCGAATGTCAATTTTGCCTATGATGGTGGTTCCTCGTTATTCTCTCTTTTCGGTACCATCAATTATAATTTTGCCGGAAGGTATTTGTTAACCGGAACCCTGAGACAGGACAAGTCCTCGAGATTCGTAGGGGATAACAAAAGTGATATTTTCCCTTCCTTCAGTGCCGGTTGGATTCTTAGTGAGGAAAACTTCTATCCTGAAGATGCTTTGGTCAGTAGGGTGAAGTTTAAAGGTTCATGGGGACAATTGGGTAATCAAACATTGCCCGTAAACAATCCTACCACGAACATTTCGGTGTTGAGTGAGCAGTTTGCCAATTATGTATTCAATGGTAGCGGTGGCGCTACTGCCGGAGCTATCTTGAATGCCGTTGGAAATCCAAATTTGAGATGGGAAACCAGTGAGACAACAAACATCGGCTTGGAATTGGGATTCTTTGATAACAAACTAAACCTTACCGGGGAGTATTTCATTATAACCACGAAGGATTTGATCAATCAGGATGCCAGTTTGATAAGTTCTACCGCTATCGATGCGGCACCACCCTATGTGAATTTGGGTTCTATACAGAACAAGGGTGTTGATGCGAGTCTTTCTTATGCCGATGTAACAGAATCAGGCTTCCGATATGGAGTAAACGTCAATTTCTCCTCGTATAGAAATGAGGTGATAGATTTGATTAGTGCCTTTCAACCTGGATTTGGTGGTTTCAGAACCTCTGGTACCGTCACAAGAACGCAGGAAGGTGAACCGATATCCTCTTTCTATGGTCGTGTGGTCGATGGTATCTTTGCCTCCGAGCAAGAAGTAGCCTCCAGTGCTGACCAAGGGTTCGCTACCCCCGCGGATGGTGTGGGAAGGTTTAAGTACAAGGATTTGAACAATGACGGAACCATCAATGATGATGATAGGACCTTTATAGGAAATCCGCATCCTGACTTTACCTATGGTGTCAACTTAACCGCAGGATATAAAGGCTTTGATGTGTCCGCTTTTTTTGCCGGTTCTCAAGGTGCTGAGATCTATTTCAATGACAAGGTATATTCTGACTTCCCTACGTTCTTCAATGGAAACAGAAGTACCAGGGTATTGGATTCATGGACTCCGGACAATTTGGATGCCTCTTTGCCAGCTCTTAGTCAGAGTATCACCAATAATGAGGGAGGTCCGAATACCTATTATGTAGAAGATGGTTCCTATATGCGATTAAAGAACCTACAAATTGGTTATTCCTTTAATGAGGACGTATCAAGTATGTTGGGTATGGACAGTATTCGTTTTTATTTACAAGGAACCAACCTGTTTACCATCACGAATTATTCGGTGTTGATCCGGAAATTCAGCCAAGATTCGTAAATGGCAGCATTGACAACTTGACTATAGGTGTGGACAACAACAATTATCCATTGGCGTCCATATATACTTTTGGAGTAAACTTAAAATTTTAAAAAAATGAAAAAGAGATTAATTTATTTAACATTGATTACGGGCATGCTCATAGCGGCTTGTAGTGAAGACTTTACCGATAAACCGGCCATTGGTGCACTTTCGGATGACGCGCTTCAAAACGCCACAGGTGTCGATTTGAAATTAGTGGCCGCCTATTCCGTATTGGATGGTGAGCGAATCAATAGACAAGGAGAAGGTGTCGCGGCCGGTGGTGATAACTGGTGGACCGATGTCGCCTCTGATGATGCGCATAGAGGAAGTACCGATGCCGATAATACAGCCCTATTTCAAATAGAAGTACTGAACTGGGAAACAGGTAACAATTGGTTTTTGGGAAGATGGAGCGCCCTTTTTGGGGGTGTTAACCGCTGTAATGCGGTATTAGACCTGATCAATCAAATAGAGGACGGGGATTTTTCTACACAGTTTGGGGAAGCATCCTTTCTACGGGGCTACTATAACTTCGAACTCCAAAAATTCGGGGAAATGTTCCCTTTATTTCTGTGGAGAATTTAGTGAATCAAGAGTTCAACCAACCCAATCCTGGCCCAATTTGGGCAGAAATTGAGGCCGATTTTGAGGCAGCTATTGCCAACCTAGGTCCTGATACGGGAATAGGAAGAGCAAATATTTGGGTGGCCAAAGCATTTTTAGGGAAGGCATATCTCTATCAAGGCAAATGGGATCAAGCATTTACCGTATTGAACGATGTGGTACTCAATAGTCCGTATAGTTTAAATGCCGAATTTGTGGATAATTTCAACTATGCTGGGGAGAACGGCCCTGAATCCATGTTTGCCATTCAGTTTTCTGCGGATGATGGTAGGTCCTTTAATGGGAACGGTGCCGGTACATTAAACTTCCCAGGGGGTGACCTTTGCAAACTTGTTGCGGTTTTTATCAACCGACTCAGGATTTGGTTAATGCCTATCAGACGGAAGGTGGATTGCCACTTTTGGACACGTATGCCGATACAGACGTAAAAAGTGATTACGGTATCAATAGTTCCGAGCCATTTACCATTCACGATGGGCCTGTGGACCCGAGATTGGATTATACTGTCGGTAGAAGAGGTATAGACTACAATGGTTTCGGACTTAATCCAGGTAAGGAATGGATCAGAGCTACATTTGCGGACGTTTCCGGGCCTTACCTACCAAAGAAAAATATGTATCAGGCCGATGAAGTAGATGCCCAGCGTGGTACTGGAGGTTGGGGATCCGACTGGTCTCGGAATCAATTACAATGTGCTACGATATGCGGATGTGCTATTAATGGCCGCTGAAGCCGCTGTTGAAAAATCGACACCTGATTTGGGAACTGCATTGGAGTATGTAAACATGATAAGGAATAGGGCCAAAAATACCACCTATGTTCAAAATGTAGATGGCACGGGATCTGCTGCTAACTATGAGATTGAGCTTTACACCTCATTTCCTAGCCAAGATTTTGCCAGGAAAGCCGTTCGCTTTGAAAGACGTTTGGAGATGGGAATGGAAGGACATCGTTTATTTGATTTGAGAAGATGGGGAATAGCCCAATCCGTTATCAACACATATATTCAAAATGAGGCGGAGGATATTTACCTGTCCGATTATGGTCGGTATGGAACCTACCAGGAAAAACATGATTTGTTTCCTATACCCATTAATGCCATTGACCAGAGTGGCGGGGTTTTAACTCAGAATCCTGGATACTAAAACCATTTGAGATTAGCTAAGAAAGAGGGCATTTGTGGATGCCCTCTTTTTTTTTGTAAAATTTTCACAGAAAACCTTCGGTACCTATTTTTGGCACAACGAAGATTTTTTTTTCAAAAGCATTGCACAAATGGTGTCCTTTTCCAAGGAGATTCGTTCCTCATTTCTTAAAATTCCATTGTAAGGGAAAATAATAGCGGGCTCATTTAGATTTGGTCATTGTCCTTTGTGAGGATTTGAACATACTTAGGCAGCATAGATCCTACATAATAGGGTACATTCATTAATATAAACTTAGTCCCTTTGTCGGTTACCGCTTCTTCTATTTTAAACTTACCCGCATACATTCTGATGGCATAACGATGGGGTGCCCGATCCATGAATTGATGCAGGGATTTCAGGGAGCCTGTAGGCCCCGATTTGATTTCAACGGGTATGACCATATACTTATAGGAAAAGACCAGGTCCACTTCCGAGGACGCCTGGCTTTTCTCCCGTACCCAAAAATGGGGTTTATGATACTGAATCGTTTGCAAGGAAATCAGTTCCTGGGTAATCATGTGGGGGATGATACCTCCCCTTGTGGCATCGTTTAAATCCGACAGGCCCAATAATTGGCCTTGAATGTTCAGGGCATGATTGACAAGTCCTGTATCCAAGAACTGGAGCCTTGGGGATTTTCGGAGGTTGGGTTTTATGGGTGGTGTCAAGTCTGTGGTAGGGTATATCAATTGGATGATCTTGGCCGCATCTAGATTTCGTAGGGCCTCCCCTACCTCTCGGGAACGATAATTGGAATTCCCAAAGTTTTGGAATTTTATGCGTTGGTCGAGATACATGGGTGCCGTATCCATGATATGTCTTACGACCTTTCGTTCCGTGGCGTTCGAAGTATATTTTTCCACATCTTCCTTATAGGTTCCCCAAATACTTTCATAGGTACGCGGTAATTGTGACAAGGTTTCCCCATCGATGGTGCGTTGAATGATTTCGGGCATGCCTCCAAGAATGGCATACCGATGAAAAAGTTGTAAAAGGGTGTCATGGGCAATGGGGGAAACGGGAGCCGTTTCCAATTGCATAAACCCAGTATAGTGACCAATGGCCTGTAAATACTCCGAAAAATTCAGCGGAAACAGGTATAGGTATTCGATACGTCCCACGGGAAAACTTTCCACCTCCTGAATAGCAAATTCCAACAAAGATCCAGCAGCGATGACATGCAAATCGGGTATTTCTTCATAGAAATAGCGTAATAACTGGATGGCCTTGGGTTCCTCTTGGATTTCATCGATGAAGAGTAGGATGTCCTGGCCTTCCTTGGGTATTATATTATGGGCCGGATAAAGGGCCTCCATGATGGTAGACACCTCCCCGAATTGGGTAAAAAAGGTCTTATCCCTTGATTTTTCCAGGTTGAGGGAAATAAGGACATCGAAGGATTTCCCAAATTCCTGTACAAGGGTCGTTTTTCCCACCTGGCGGGCTCCCCGAAGAACCAAGGGCTTGCGGTTTTTGCGGGTTTTCCAGTCCTCTAGGGACTTCATTGCATGTCTATAGAAGGCCATGTATTGGTTTTTGTAACAGAATAAAGGTAGTTATAAATAGCATTTGTAACAAAATAAAGGGTGTTTTTATAATTTCTTGTATAGAAATAAGGGGTGTTTAATCACAAAAGCCCCAAGGACTTGGGGCTATACTCTAGAAAAGGATTGAAAAGAAGCTATTAACTATACTTATAGGATACCGTTATCCGCAAAGCTGAAATAGTCTTCTTCCAAGGGGGAGAGAATAATATGATCGAGTACCCGAATATCGAAAAACTCGGCCGCCTTTTTTATTTTTTGGGTAATCTGTTTATCGGCTTCACTGGGGCGCAGGGTACCGCTGGGGTGGTTATGGGCCAATATCATGGCCACGGATAAGGATTTAAGGGTCACCGCGAAAAGGATCCGTATATCTACAACCGTACCGGAGATACCCCCTCGGGAGAGTTCAAAGATACCGTTGACCTTATTATTGTTGTTGAGTAGGAGTACTTTAAAGGATTCGTGTAGGCCGATGGCATCCTTGTTCCAAGAATGATAAAGGAGGTCGGCCACCGATTTGGAATCTACAAGGGGCTTTTGGGATTGAAAAAGGGCTTGGTTGTGATAGCTAACCTGAATTTCGCTGACGACTGTTTGCATGAGGTATATCCTTTGATTTACATAGGCAACCCCTTGGTTTTTAGGGCATTTCCTATACTTCAAGATACGACCGAACCCTTGGAAAACCGACCAAAAACCCCTCAAACCCCACCCCCGTCTTTCTTTCCCTTTCCACAAAAAAAGGCCCCATAGGGCCTTGCGTTAGGGATAGCAGCAACATCGCCTTGGTAGGCCGGACTCCCCGTTTAAAACCGATATCCTGCAGTACCCTATCCCCTCTCTTGGACGGCCCAACCGGCGATACCGTGTATAGCCCGGCCAACGCCTATATAACTTCTTTACCCATTCAAGGAATTTCCGATACATTTTCTATTCGGCCTAGCAACCACTTTCGGAGTATGCTACGTTTACGTCCAAAAGACTTTTGAGGGTCGATAGGTTTCCCATGGCGGATCAGTTCGTAGTGCAGGTGAAAACCCGTAACGTTTCCTGAATTTCCAACGCTGGCGATTACCTGGCCCTGTTCGATTCGGTCACCGACCTCAACAAATGATGCTTCCGGATGGGCGTATAAGGTTTCAAATCCATCGGAATGGCCAAGGACAATGACCCGTCCATACCCTTCCTGAACGTCCACTACTTTTACCTGGCCACTTGCCGTGGCATGGACAGAAGTTCCTTTAGGCGCCGCCAAATCATAGCCCTTATGGTTTTTATACCTTCCTGAAATAGGATGTGTACGCATACCATAGGCACTTGAAATCCGGAACGTCTGTATCCGTAGTGGAGTAATGGAGGGTATTCGTGACGCATGCCGTAGCACCTCATTACATCTTTCGAAATCTGTAATAAGATTTGAACCTTCATAACCTTCAAAGGTCTTCTTTGGCTCTCCATAAAAATCTACCGAATGGACATTTTGTTCCGACAGTTCCTTTGTATCTACACCAAGGAGGGATACTGCTTTTCCTATGGATCGGGTATCTCTCGTACGGGTACTTCCAAGTGTAGGCCCTTCCTTCGTTGCTTTGGGGCTATACAGCACCACACATAGCAATAGCCCCGCTAGATACATCCAATAGCTAATTGTCTTTTGTGGATAGCCACTAGCTTGTCCCCGCATCACTTTTTTAAGGAAAGACTTTGTCAATTCAAATATTTTATTAGTTTTGTTATAATTATTTACAATAATAATATTTATTTACAAATAAAAATGAATACAAATAGGGTACATTCAAATTTACATTTGCACCTTCCACGACTGCTTCGTTACTTCGGAGGCACTTGCTTAAAACAGCAAGATAGCTATGCCCTGTATCGATTTCAGGGAAGCCATGTAGTCATGATTCATACCGAGGAAGGCTATCGGTATTACGAAGTACAAAGCCCTGAAAAGAAGTTGGAAGCCTTTGATTTGGTTGTTTCTTATATGGCCAAAATGGAAACCAATCCTCGCATACCTATTTGGGATAAGGTTTTCGAATTTTATAACAACCTTTCGAAAGACTCCGACCTTGTACTTATCGAAAAGTATGAACCAGCATTCAAAACGGTCAAAAAGGATTTCAATCATTTCCATACCTATTTGTCCGGATCTGCGGCAATGGAACATCCTTTGTACACGTCCGTGGCAGGGGATTCAGTTTTCGAAAAACGTTTTGGGCAAGGCCCGGACAAACGGATTTTGTTCCCTTTGTATAATATACAAAACGAAGTATGCGGGTATTTTGAGGATGACTTGGAAGACATTCGTCCCTATGGGGAATCTGCCATGGAACACGGTTTATGGTATTCCCAAATCCCCGAAAAAATCGAGGCCCTTTTTGTTTTCTCGAATCCTAAGGAGGCTATGGCCTTTCATCAAAGATTCCAATTGAAAAACGCCGTATATCCGGCCTTAGGAAGTATCAATCATACGACTACCCGCATTTTATTCCAAATCCATCGACTGACCAAAATGAAAAAGATAATGCTCTCTTTTACAGGCGACAGTAAAATTGCAGGGTTTGTTCGGGATTTGCATTTTATATCCTTCATGGAGGAAGAATTTAGATTGCGTGTTGCCGATGGAGGCATTCAAATTGAATGCAAGCAAAAAGACCCGAAGGCCTTTGCCCGATTCTACACGCACTGTAGGGATTACAATGAGGGATTGCGAAAGCACTTTTTAAAACACCGATCCATTTTGGACCAGCACTTGGTGAACGCCTATAGTTTGGTCTTGTCCCAGGACGGGGAGCAAATAAATTTAAGGGTTCCTTTGGAAATCAATGCGCTACAATTGATGGTTTGGAGCTATTACAAAATCTTTCTACATACGACCTTGGACATACTCAAGCCAAAAAAAGTCGATTGGAATTTGGAATGGGAGGAAATCCCTTCCCTACAAAACGAAGGAAAGGAGGTGCAAGTGGAAGAGTATCGTATCGCACAATAAAAGAAAAAGGGCGCTCCCGCCCTTTTTCCATCATATTCCTTAACGAGTGAACAACTCACATTCATTCGTTATTCAAAAGTAACCATAATCATATTCTTTAACAATTTAAATTACTCACACATGGAAACACGGATTGAAAAAGTGTTCGTTAAGATGAACCAAGTATGGCTAAAAGGGGAAGCCATTCCCGCCACAGAAAACACGTATAAGGTACGGGTACCCAATTATCCCGACTTTACCATTGAAAAGGACAGTGAATTTTTGGAACACCAAAAATTTCCAGCACAACGTTTTGCCATAGGCGATGCCAAAGAGCGGTTGGAAGGAGCCTATATTAGTTTTGGCAAGCTTCCGGACAACATACAGGATGCCATTATCAAAGGAGAGGAATACTTACACAGTAGTTCCTATATCGCTGACGGATCACTAAAGCATCAAGTAAAAATGGTCGAGATGGTCTATCAGCAGAATACAGGCTCCAAACTGGATGTACAGATTAAACGGAACGAACCCGTTCCTCCTGAAGAGGCCAAGGCCTATAACTATCAGTTTACAAAGGAGGAGTTTAATCAGATGAAGGAACAAGGAAAGGTAATCTCCTTTACCGGAACTTCAACGAATGGCGAGCAATTTACCAAACTGGCCTATTACGAGCCCCGCTTGAACGACATCCGTACAAAGTCCGCCCTTTCCGAAAAGACCTATTTTTATGGGCAGCCCCTTACCAAGGAACAGGCGGATGCCTTGAACAAGGGCAAGGAGACGGAGATTACC
The DNA here is from genome assembly GCF_025244665.1 of Maribacter litopenaei. Lineage (GTDB taxonomy): Bacteria > Bacteroidota > Bacteroidia > Flavobacteriales > Flavobacteriaceae > Maribacter > Maribacter litopenaei. Next base: position 2,840,142 of record NZ_CP104205.1, read on the forward strand.
ATACCCACAAAGCGCGGGGAGAAAACCTATTTGGTGAGCTGGAGTCCCAAGGCCGAGCGTTTTATCACTAAATCTGTAGAGCAATCGAAGCTCAACAATATGGAAGTGACTGCAGAGACTGTGCAGCCCGATGTAAAAAAAAAGCGTACTAGGGGCCAAACCGTAAGATTATAGTTCCATCCCATGTAACAGGGTAGGTCCTTTTGACCTGCCCTTTTATCTTATGAATGTCCTACCCCCATATGCGGAACATATTGACTATTACAAGGACTGTATCGCCCACATCAACTCAGTCATCGATTTTCCCGGATATCTACAACGAAACGGCTATCAATTGATCGCCAAAAGTGCAGGATCTATGGAGTTCAAAAAAGATGATGAACGTCTCGGTGTTGAACACCCAAAGAAATCCCATGAGCTATTTCAACCGTCATGACTCCGTGGATAAAGGACGCTTTTTCTCCTATCTTCGGAAACGTTCCGAAACCTTCTATAAGGCCATTTCTCCGGGCATGGACCTCAGCGGGGAATACTTGCACCTACCGCCTGCAACCCAGCCCAAGACACTCCCTAAGACCAAAACAACGGATTTATCGGATCGGTACCGTATGGTGCCTTTGAAAAACGCCGAATATCTCACAAAGGACTGATGTATTTCCGAGGCCACACTTCGGACCCGGTATTTAAAGACCGCATTTTTAATGCCTTGTACGAGTTGAAACGGGGTGGCACCATTGCCAACATGGCCTTCCCTAAACTCGATGAATTCGGTACCATTCAGAACTATGTCCTTTACAATAGACCTTATACCGCCAAACCCAATAAACCTCCTCAAAAGTTTCAGGTGGTTTTGAATTCCAAGACCATTACCTCTTTCATTCCCAAATTCCAAAGGAAAAAACAATACATATCGTTTTTGGGGAAAGTGCCATCGACCTGTTGTCCTATCATGAATTATATGGTACCCACGGAATTGGTACATCAGTTTTGGAGGACAGGTATATCCAAAAAAGATACACTTTTTTATAAAATTATTGGACGGGCAACAACACCGAAAATCCATGCAACTGGTTTCGATCATGAATCATGACCTCCAAGGGGCCCGCTTCGACTTGGATATCTTTTCAAGTCTAATCAACCATGGCGAGAATAAGGTTCATATTGAAAACACCTATGAAAAGCACAGATGGACCGTCCATATCCGATATACACATATGGAACTTACCCATCAACAAAGCCATTTTGGAGCAGTAACAAAAGCCTTAAAAGCCCATGAGATGTCCGATGTCTGCATCCAATTAAAAGACAGCCTTCTAATCACCCTGGAAGTTATAGACCCAAGGACGAATACCCTACCACCGAATCGGCTGGAACTCCTACGATTATTGACCCTGACATTGACTACATTATATCTAAAGATTCCCGTCAACATTCATAAATCGCAGCATAAGGATTGGAACGAAGACCTGAAGCATACCAAACAACCGGGATACGAATTAGTCCCATGGAACCGAGATAGCCAGTTGAAGACTGGTGATCGGGTGTATTTGAAAATGACTACGGGTCCCGAAGGCACTACCCGCCCAGGCACCGTAATCAAAGTCATGGAAAAAGGGGTGCTATGTGATTTTGGATTAAAGACACCGTACGCCATTCCCTTTGTTCAGATTCGGGCCCTAGAACGGCCCATACCTAAAGAACAAACGTCACTTTCCAAGGCCGTGGGAAAAACGTCCAAGAGAAACGCTCCAAACCTAGGCCTATAACAAAAAACAGATCTCATGGAATCCCAAAAAATTGCCTTTTCCGCCATGTTCATCTCGGTCATCTGTTTTCTATCGATTGGCTTTTTAGATCATTACCCTACCATCCATCAAGAGATGAACGTACTAGGTTTACAATGGGTGTATAGTTTTTTGAAACGTTTTGGCCCTTTGGAACGACCTTACTTTAACCGCCTGTTTTTATTATTGACCATTTTTGGGGCCGTTATGTGCTACTACCCCAAAAAAGTACCTGGAAAAACCATATCAAAAGGTTTGTTCCTGTGGTGTTTGGGGGTTATACTTCTCCTGCTATCACAATCTCTTATAGCATCCAAACGGCCCATAATTCCCGTTACCATTGGCTGTTATTTCTTGGGTTTTGTGTTAAGTCTTTGGGGTACCCTTCACCTTTTTCAGGTAGTACCTTACGAACCCCTATCCGAGAAAGACCCATTTAATGTTGAAAACGAGACCTTCCAACAAATGGAACAGCGTATCGACACCCCCTACTCTGTCAACATACCCTATGACTATTACCATAAAGGGCTATTACGCAAAGGATGGATCAATTTCATCAATCTGTTTCGGGGCTTGTTGGTCGTGGGAACCCCGGGAAGCGGGAAGTCCTTTGCCGTTATCGAGGAAATCTTGGAACAGTTGATTCAAAAAAATTTTCACTGTTACTGTATGATTTTAAGTTTGATACGCTTAGTACCATTGCTTACAACTATTGGCTACGGGAAAAGCAAACCTTTGGGAAGGAAAACCAAACAGCGCCATATTCAAAGTTCTACGTATTAAATTTTGACAATGTTGAACAATCCCATCGATGTAATCCATTGGATCCGTACCTATTAAAAAGTCAAATGGATGCTTCCGATGCCGCTACCGTCATTATGAAAAACCTCAACAAGGAATGGATCAAGAGAAATGATTTCTTCTCCCGGAGTGCCATCAGTTTTGTGTCGGGACTTATCTCGGTATTTGAAACGCAAATCCGAGGAATACGGTAAGAATATTTGTACCCTACCCCATGTCATTATATTGTCCACCGTCAATATTGAGTATTTACTTTCCATCATGTTGGAAGATATAGAAGTCCGAAACCTCATGATACCCTTTAAGGATGCCTTGGAGCGGGAAGCCGGTCAGCAATTAGCAGGACAGACGGCCAGTGCACAGATTTCCCTATCCATGTTGGCCAATAAGGAAATATTCTATGTGATGACGGGAAATGATTTTCAATTGGACATTAATAACCCGGAACAGCCCAAGATCGTTTGTATCCAAAACAACCCTAATCGTTCCGAAATCTATGCCGCCCCTATTGGTCTATACATCAACAAGACACTGCAATTGATCAATCGACCGGGTTGCCGACCTTGCGGGTTGCTATTGGACGAGCTACCCACGGTATTTATTATGGGACTACGAAAAATCATCGATACAGGTCGCTCCCATTTGGTGGCCACAGTATTGGGCATACAAAGTATCAGTCAATTGATAGCCGATTATGGTCGGGAATTGGCCGATGTTATTTTTGACAACTGTGCCAATGTGTTCAGTGGTGCGGCGAAAGGAGAGACTGCCCGGCGAATCAGCGAGATCTTTGGGCGTATCCATCAGTCAAAAAAAGCGCATACCCTGTCCAAGCAGGATACCACCATGAACATCAGTTCGGAAATGATGGACTTATTGCCTAAGAGTAAGATTTCAGGAATGTCCACTGGATATTTTGGAGGGATGGTAGCCGATACCTTTGAACATCCCATACCCCAAAAACTCTGTTATGGATTGTTACGACCTAATTTGGCTTCCAAGCGGATACAGAAGAAATATGCCTTACCTGCCATTCGCACCTTTGTACCCGAGGATTACGAGGAACAACTGCAGCAACGCGTTCAGGATTTGGAGGACCTTCAATTTTATGATGTCTTATACCGATTGGATTGGCATATTTCCGATTATTATGGGTTCTATCATGACCACATACCAACAATTGCCGCAAATTCTTATATCTCTGAGATTGAGCAATGGGACTTTATTAATTTGGTGAAGGATTATGGCCTATTTGATTATCGTACCGAGTTGTCCCATTGTATCCAAGATAATCCGAAGGAAGACCACCTATTGAAAAAATTACTAAAATCACTGATAGCACGGTATATCAAAAACAAGGAAAAGAATCGGGTGTTGGACGCAAATTTCCATAGTATTTTGGAAGATGTTGATGAATTGGTCCAAAAGGAGTATGTCAAGAACCATGGGACATCCCCAACATCGGGCGTATTTGATACGGAAAAGGTGGTCGGCATGGACCATAACACCGAAGAAAACCAAAGTACCACGGAGTCTTCCGGAAATACCGACACCCATTTGAATCCGGAGGAGCTCTTGGACCGGTATACAGGTAAACAAGAAAAACCTACTTTTGGGGATAGAAAACCAAAATTGAAGGAGGATTTGTTTGTTTTCGGCTCTTTATTACAAGCCAGCGAACCATATTCCAGCTATCCCGTAGAAATCGTCGAAACATGAAAACAATGGAAGATATATTTAACGGCAAGGCCAAGGACTTTTACTTTATAGGCGAACGCTTACAACAAATCCGGGAGGAACTCATTGAAAAGGATCCTACTGAGGATAAGCGTCAAAGCCCATTTTCGAGGAAGGCCATGGCCGAACGCCTGGGAGTGGACTATCAAACCATTACCAACATCGAACGAGGACTCTTGTCCTTTAATACCATCAAGCTTTTGTTGTATTATTATTCCTTGGGGTACAATCCCATTTGGGTAATGTCCCCGGACAATGAGTTTATCCCTAAAATGAATGTAGGAGCCAATCTGGTCTACCAAGATGATGTGCAGCAACATTATAAGGAATTGGAGTCCTCGATTGTAACCGCCCTGACCACATTTAAAAATCAGATATAGCACCTTATAGCCTTACCTTTTATTTATACATTAATCCTTTCCTAAAAAGTAGTAAGTAATAGATCGGATATTTTATTTCTTGAAAAGGAGTTGGCTTCATCTGTGAATTGATGGTAAAAGAAGTATTTTTATATCCTGAATCCGTACCGCATACCCATAAAATTTAGGCAACTTCGAAGCGTTCCCAGCCCTTTTCCGGCAAATCGTATCGATCTATGACCATAATAGTATTAATGCCTATCATAGGATACTTATATTTTAGGGTTGTTGGGAAATCACCACTTTCCAAAAAGAACAAGGAGATGCGCTTGGGAAAATTCAGTTTTCTATTTTGACATTCCCTATGGAGTCTATGATGCCCTATTTCCATCAAAAGATGTTTGATGGCATATCGATCATAATTCCTAAAAACCACCTGTTTCATAAAATTGGATATTTTCCTTATTTTTGGATTATTTCCAAATATAAAAAATCATAAAAAGGTAGTAACACCTTTTAACACTGAAATTAGTACCTTATAAAATAAACAAGAAGTATGTGTTATGATGTCAAGGCCCAGTTGGAAACCCAATTACGAAGGGCGAAACGTGATTCCGATGTCCATGCCATAGCGGAAATTAAGAACCGTTTGGCTGGACTTACCGATCATCCTTATCACCATGTTTACGGATTTAAGCATCCAAAATTAGTGATATACACGAATGAGCCTCCCATGGAACCTGTGATTTCCCAATGGGGTCTCGCCCCCCATTGGGTAAAGGACAAAAAGCAATTATATGGTGCTTGGAATAAAACCCTGAATGCAAGGGGGGAGACCATTTTTGAACTTGAATCGTTTAAGTCCTCGGCCATTCATAGAAGGTGTATCATTCCTATAGACGGTTTTTATGAGCATCGGCATTTCAAGGGCAAAACGTATCCTCATTACATCTATCGAAAGGATGGGAAACCTATGAATTTGGCAGGGCTATGGCGTGAATGGACAGACCAGGTCACAGGTGAAGTCTTACATACCTTTTCCATTGTAACAACTACAGCCAATCCTATGATGGAGAAAATACATAACAACCCGGCGGCATCAGAAGAACCGCGTATGCCCGTAATCCTCCCGGAGGAATTGGAAGAGCAATGGCTTCAGGATTACGAGGAAGAACTTACGGAACAGGCTGTCAACCCACTTCTACAGCCTTTCCCGGAGGAATTAATGACCTTTCATACCGTGGGCCGTTTGAGAGGGAAGGAATATGCAGGGAATATTCCTGAAATCAATGAAAAAGTTTCCTATCCGGAACTAGACCAGCAGCTATTATTCTAGACCCGAATTCCGTTTTCCGGTGCGGTACGTGATAGAATATTTGGATTATTTTTTCCTTCCAAAGAAGTTTTCAAAATATATTTGCGGCATCAAGACCCAGCCATGACCAAAAACATAATACGACTCTATACTGCCATGGACGACGCGACCCGTATCAAGGCATTACACTATGTCAAGGATGACATCATTTCAGATCCAAAATATTCTTTTGATGAATCCTCGATTATGAATGAAACTATACCGAGTCCATTCAAGAACGTGTTGTTGTATTGTTTCAGAATATGATCAATGGGCCAATGATAAAATAGGGAAAATAACTTTCCCATATAGACCCTCTAAGACAGTTTCACTCAAAGGGGTGTACTATTGGATATGATGGGTTATCAATGATTATAGACCTTGTTTATTGAACTTGGAATAATCTGTCAACTCGTCCTTAAATGGATTAAATTCCAATTCATTTCGCCCCTTTTGGGAACCCAATAAGCTACCAATCGTATAGGCGCTTGCAAGTATCAACTTTCGGTTCTTATAGTTATTCTGATTTTGCGCTACTTCCAATATAACTTTTTTAAGCCCCTTTTGCATATGAAACTCCATTATCTCAGGAGCCAAATTGGGACGAATTCCCTTGAAGACGATAAAATAGGCCGCTTTTTTATAGTATTCATTTTGTATGAGGTAAGCTGTCCAAAGATGGTCGAAGGTATCCCTACCATTGCCTTTCAAGAGGGTTATATGAGTATGTTGGTTCTTGAATACGATATTTTTATCAGGTAGGGAGTTCAGATAGGCCTTGGTTTTCAGATCTAAAGGAATTGTGGCATCCGTTTCCCCGTATATAGCATGCAAATACATATCCCCATCTATTTCACTGACATGGAAACCTTGATGATTTAAAAGATGTAAATAGTCCTTGGGAGATTTTTCAAATGACTGGTTCATTCGCTCTATGGTCTTCCAATAAGCATGTAGGGAATATGTTTCAAAGGTTTTTCTATCCTCTTTTGCCATTTGTGAATAAAGTCTTTTAAAAACCGTCGGAAGAAAATAAGAACTGGCATATAAGGATTCGTTTTTCGGATTTGCCCCTACCAACAACCGTAGCACCTTTCCGTGTTCGCGAATAAAAGTCGAAGGAAACTTCATTTCATTTGACCTTGTATTAAAATTTCCCATATCGAATGGGATGCTATGCACCGATGAATCCAAGTACCGAACCGAACCATTTTCATATACCAAACCAAAGCTTTGGAACAATTCGCTTATGGTATCACTGGAATAATCTTCACCAAAAACACGCTTCTCAATGACTTGGGAAATCAACTGGGATTGGGATTCCAGCAACTGGGTCTCCCTTTTATGATGCTTTTGGACCAGTTTGTTCTGTATTCCTGCATACTGGTCATTCCATTCTTTAAGTAGGTCGAGACCCTCTTTTGGGGAATACTTTGACAATAGGGCAAATTTTGGATGTTCCCAAAAATCATTTTGAATAGCGGAAAAAGTTTGTCTTGCTATAAATTCTGAAACAACAAAACCTGCATGCATCCTTGCATGTTTATTCAAAAGAATTTCTTCGACGCACTTGATTAGTTCCAGCTGAAATTGAGATCCATTTACATCAATAACCGAGTCCGAATCAGATTGAAAAGATACAATTCGGGATATAGTTTCCTGTCAATTTCATCGTACTTGAAAATATATCCCGATTTGTCAAAGATGGTAAACGATTTGGGCTGACCCATTTGGTTGAATTCCAAACTAGTATCCAATTTCTGAAATTCAAGAAGGATAGTTTCGAGATCCTTGAGGTGTATTGTTTTGAATAGTTTGAACACGGTATCCAATTGCTTTTTTAAACGTTGTCTATGGGTAGGCAGTAGTTTGGAACGGGAATTTTTTTGAAATAATCGTTCCAGTTTTGGCCCGCTGAGGTTTGGATGTACCTTATATCCTTGAATGAATCGAGACTTGTAGCCCAGTGCTTTTGCTATACCGTAGGAAACCCCCACCCTTCCTGATTTATTACGGGTTGTGCTTACTACAAGATGATACGGCTGTATTAAATGTTTTAACTCCTTAAAAGACCGTGGTTTGTATTGTTGACAAAGAGTGTTGAGTACATCCTGCATATAGAAGCGTACTCCAAGACCGTCATCGGGAAGGCTTCTTTCTTCAGGTACCCGAATGACCGGAAGGTTTTGACAACGTTTGGATTCAGGGGAGGGCGTTAAACCAAACATTTGCTCCAGGTATTTTTGAACTGCCGATTTACGGAAAAGTCGTGGGAGTTATTAATCAGTTTTCCCGATTCCTTGACCCTGGTACTTACGATATGTATATGTTCATGTTTGGTGTCGTCATGCCGAACAATAACAAACGGTTGCTCTCCATATCCCATTTCCTGCATATAGACTTCAGATAGTTTGCAAAACTTGGAATCGTCTAAAAATTCACCATGAGGTAAATTCAATGTTATATGTACAAATCGTTTGTTGGATTCGTGCCTACTCCCCAAAAAGTGGAAATGATGTTTTAAGAGTTTGGGATATTGAAGTATTTGTTTCGGAATATTACCCATTCCCAATACAGAGGCGTGTGGTTTATCGAGTACATAATTCAACACCCCTTGTACATTTTTACGATATAAGATTCGGGCTATCATCTAGGTCGATTTCTCATTTAATAGTTTCCGAGATGTCCAACAACAGGACATGCATTTGCCTGATTTCCAAATTCAGCGAAGCGTTCGGCTGTCGTTTTTCTTTGTAATGAACAACCTTTGTCAATTGATTAATATTCGTTCCTATTTTGTTGATTTCATAAACCATTTGGGTCATCGAATCGGGTAAACGATTGTCTTTCTCATCCACATCTTGAAAGATCCGTTTTCTTAAAAAGGACCCACTGTACCCTTATTATCCATGTCCGAGATGAAAACGTTTCATAAGGGCACTCAGACGCTCTACCTCGGCCTGGTTCATACGAACCTTGAAGGAATGTTTTCTCTTTTTGTCCCCTAATGGTTTTCTCCCTCCCCGGTTTTTCATGGTATGGATTATAACATCAAAATGCGCCAGCATCACTTCGTAGAAGTAGACAGTTTTGGAACTCCAAAACATAACTTGCCATCCGTTTTACGGATAAATATAGATAAGGAATTCTGTTTTTAATAATTTGATTATCAATATTTTATATCATAAAACCACATGAGACCACATGAGTTCATATGGCAGCAATTCAATTGTATCGAACTTTAGATTTTATTCCAATTTGTGGTAAGGGGAAAGAAAATTTGATTTGAATTTCTAAGAATTACGTAAATCAAACTTTGTGGATAAGCAGCAAAAATTGAAGGTAGTGTTTAAGCATTTCGAACCGTAATTACATAACCAAACCCAAAACAATATGACTATGTTGTTTGATAAAAGCCTGCAAAAGAATGTTCGAAATCCCCTTATTATGATTTAAGAATATATAACAAAATGTATTGATCTTCGTTTTATACTCATGTTTCGCTCTAATCAACTATTGTTTTGAGAACGTTTTGGGCAATCGTCCTGGGATTGGTGTTTATATATTACGGATATGTTTTTTTGATTCTGTGGAGAAAAAAACAATCACGGAAAAAAAATCTGTCAAAACTTGATAATTTGCAAATAAATAATATATTTGTAAATAATTCGGATAATAAAAACACCGATTTAGAGGCAATACTCAACCAAGTTAAGGAAGTGGAAGACCATTCCAAACTCTTGGATGCCTTTAAAAAGGAATCATCCGAAGAAGCATCATATTCCTTAACACTCAAAAAAAATGAAAAACTCAAAATCGTTCGTGACGATTCCTCGTCCGACCCTTCCGACGACCCCCAAACCTAAGTTACTATTACTCCTTTCAATCCTTCTTTTCTCCCATTCGTCCTTTTATGGGCAATTTGAAGAGCTCATTTCAGAAACGCAGGAATTCCAACAACATACCCGAACACTTTCCAATCATATCATTGGCATTATCAAAATGATTGCTGGGGTAGCCGTAGTGATTAGTGGACTTACCTATGCCTACATGAAAGACCAACAGAGCGACCTTACCACCAGGTTAGGACGAACTGTGATTGGTATTGCCATCTTTTTAGCCCTTATTGCCGTCGGAGAGGAAATAGCTGCCCTGTAAAACCCTATGTCATGGAGGAAATATATTATCCAATCCATAAGGGATTGCAGAAAGAGGTATTCTATTTGGGGCTAAAAGCCAAGTATATTTATTATGGACTCTACCTTGGTATCGGCATAGTCCTAGGTGGCTTATTATTATCTGCCTTTCTCCCCATGCTTTGGTCGATGGTCATTATCGCCATCTTTCTTTTCGCTCTGTTTCTTACTCTATTGGCATATTCACGTACCTATGGAGCTTATGGATTTATTAAAAAAGTAGCTGACAGAAAACTCCCAGCTGGAATGAAACAGCATACACCGTTCAAAAATCTTCCCATATGGAAAAACGTCTAGACCTATGGGATGCTTTTCCCATCTATGGATATGAAAAAGGAACCTTGATTTCCAAGGAAAAAGGATGTATGACCATACCATTGCAGTTGGTTCTTCCGGAGGCATACACCTTGGATAAGAAAGACTTCGTAAGACTTCAAGAATTGTTCTACAACATCATTCACGTTTTAGGATCCCATTCCATGCTACACCGCCAGGATTACTTTACCCAAGAATACTATCGGACTATACCTGGGCATTTGCAAGGGGACTTTTTGGAACGGGCTAGTGAACACTATTTTGAGGATCGTCCCTTTTTGGAGGCCACCCACTATTTATACCTCAGCAAAGTGCCCAAAAATTATATACGACTCAATTCCAATCGGGTGAATAGCCATTTGAGTAAAAACCGGGAATTCTTTTTGACCCATTCCGTTCCTGAGGAGTTTATGGACTCGGTATATATCGAATCTTTCAAAACACAAGTGAGTCAAGTAATCAAACTTATAAAGGAAACGGGCCTGATAGAAGTGTATCGGTTAGGGTATGATGAACTATTTGACATTCAAGGACTCTATGCCCGTTACCATCGCCTATTGGATAGATCCGGCAGCTTAGGGGATGTAGACTTTCGTGGAAACGACATCCGAGTCGGAACGAGATCGGCCCAATTTTTTACCCTTGAAAATCTTGAACAATTTACCAAGAATATATTACACCCTTCGAGTATTATGGGGGGTATACCACGGACAAGAACCCTTTTCCGATTGGGAACCTCTTTTCATTGGGCTTTAAGATTCCCTGTGAACATATCGTCAATCAATACATTTATATTCCAGATCAGGAAAAGGTACTCACACAATTCCGAAAAAAAATAAAACGCTTCCGAGAAATTCAGCTACGGAAAAACTACGGATGCCAATCAAATATATGCTGGGCAAGTCCATAGCTTCATAGGGGACTTACTGGAAAATCATAAACAAGCCGTCTATTATCATTTAAACGTCATGGGGATTTCCAATGGACGAGAAAATACGAATCGCATATCCAATACTATAACGACCGCTTTTAAAAGACTGCGGATTCAACCCAAGTACAACACCCTGGATCGAAAAAATCTATTCTTTGGAGGGGTGCCCGGTCATTCCATCGGATTGCCAACAGAACTATTCCTACCCATGGCGAGTGATATGGCCGCATCCCTCTTGTACTTTGAAGGAGGGCCCAAGGAGTTTTCAAGTTTTGAAGAGAAATTTCGGTTGGTCGATCGTATCACCGGTCGCCCATTATATGTAAGTATGTATCGTGAGCCTGAAAAAAAGCATTGGATATTCAACCGTGGCATGCTGGTCGCTTCGGGATCCGGTGGCGGAAAGTCCTATTGGATCAATCATTACATCGCCTCGGAACTTCGTAAGGGTGGGGAAGCCATACTTATGGAGGATGGCCATTCCTATGATAAACTGACCGAAGTGTTCAACGGAGTAATTCTAGAACATCGGGATAATGCGCCTTTTACATTTAATCCATTTCTACTGGATTCCCATGATGTTCAAGTTTCTGATCTTGGAAAGAAAAGACTAACAGAGGGCAAGCTATTGTTTTTGGTTACCCTTCTACAACTGATTACCAATGAAGATAGAATGTCTAAGGAAAGCGAAGTAAAAAGCACTTTATTGGAGCATTTAATCACGTCATATTATGATACACAATGGCAATCAGAAAGACAGCATTTCAAATTCGACAGCTTTTTCGAATTTGCCAAAACCTCGCTCTTCTCCCTGATACGTACCTATAGTATTTCCCAAGAGGTATTTGATCCACATGTCTTTCTTTTTCTACTTCAAAAATACCACAGTACTGGGGTTCGCGGAAAACTTTTGAATCAGGCAGACGAGCGATTGACTGGGTTAAGCACCAAGAAACTGGTCTATTTTAAATTGGGACGCTTGATAGACAATGCCTTGTTATTTCCTATCACGGCTTTGATGATTATGGACCTTTTCAATAAAAAGATGCAAGATCCGGGGAAACTGACCATTAATAAAATATTGGCCGTAGACGAAGCCTGGAAAGCTTTGGAACGCCCCGAACTTGCCCATTATTTCAATGCGCAGTCCAGGATGGCCCGAAAGTTGGGCGGACAACCCATTTTCATTTCCCAAAAGGTGGACGACTTCGTAGCCTCTGAAATTATCCGGGATGCCATAGTTGTCAATTCCCATATAAAGGTGTTTTTGGACATGCGTGATTTTAGTGCGTCTTTCGACCGTATCCAAGCACTATTGGGTCTAGGAGAAAAACAAAAGCAACTGATCCTCTCATTGAACAAGGATACTCCCGAAGACCGCTCCTTTCGGGAAGTGGCCATTTGTTGGATGGATAGGGTCAAGGTGTACGGGGTCGAAACCTCTTTGGAGGAACGCTGTATCTACGAAACCAATCCCAATGATTGTGAGACCATCAAACAATTACATAAAGAACATCAAGAACATTGGCCGTTAACGGCAAAGGCCTATGCCTTTCACAAAACAAAAAAATAAACATATGAAAAATTCACTACTGCTCATTATGCTCATTTTACAGTATCCCCTTCTATCCCAAATACCCGTCACGGACGCGGCAACCAATGGCAGTTTGGGACTGGTAAATAGCCAACTCATTCAGAACAATATTCAATTGAAGGCCATGAACAAAAACCTGTTGCGCCTTATCCAATTAATGGAAAAGAACAATCGTATCACCACCAATTCCAAGGATATCCTTCAAGAAGAGTTGGAAGCAAAGAAAAAGACGCCCAGCTATGTGCTGCAATCTTCCGATGTAAGCCGAATTTGAATTTGAAGTCGCAAATAATGGACACCTATCGGATCCTACGGCAAACCGTACAACAGTACGATTATCTAACATCCAAGGAGAAACAGGAATTTTTACGCTTTGTGACCGAGGTAATCTTGACGACAAAAAACCTATTTACCCAAGGTCAGCATACATTGACCACCCCTTCCCTTTTACCTCCGGGCGAACGATTAAATAAGATTAGGAATATTAATGCCGATTTGGAAGTGTTGCTAAAAAAACTTCAGGAATATGGGGATCGTTTAGCCCGGAGAAATGCCTTGCGAAAAAGCAAGCGGAGTATAATCCAACTCAATGAACCACAATAACAGAATTATGGCTGAAAAAGGAATTAGAGCGAACGTAAACCAATTATTCGACCAATATGTACTGGATGCCTTTGAGGCTGCCAATCATATTCTAGGCATCGGTCAACAGTTTGCAAGCATAGGTATCGTCATCACGGCCATAGGTTTATTTATGATTCCGCAACGTAGGGCCGACCTTTTAAGTTATTTAAAATGGGTTCCCCTGGCCCTTTTGCTGTTAAATTATAAAATCATGGTTTGGACCATTTTTGAATTTTATGAAGGCTTGGGCCGAGCCTTTCAGAGCAACGACTTATCCTGGGACATTCTTCATTATAAGATTATGGGGGCCCAAATCAAGGCCATGGAAGGCACCGATGGCAATTGGAGTCTATTGAATTTGGATGCGGAGGCATTAGAGTCTTTGGCGATGGGGGCAATGACCTTTGGGGCGACCTCCATATCCTCGGTAATTTCTGTCATAGTCTTCGTGGGAATAAAGGCCCTTTCCATTGTTTATCTGTTTGTGCTCATTGCCTTTGGTCCTCTTAATATCGGTCTGTCCTTTATTCCTGCCTTCTCCGGAATGTGGAAGGCCTGGTTACAAAAATTCATGAGCGTTTGTCTTTGGATACCCATATTGTATCTCATAGACCACTTTTTATTGCAGCTCATGGATCGATTGATAGAGGTCTTGTTATATCGGGACAAGCCCAATTTGGGAATGGTCCTTACCACAGCCCTGTTATTGATCATGAACGTTTTTGTGTATCTGAAGGCACCTACCCTTTCGAATTTCATTGTGCAGGGTATGCAAGTTAGTGCCAATCATTTTAAAGACAGGACGAAACATTATACCAAAAAGGCCGTACAGGCAGCCGCGGATACCAAGTCGGGAGGACTTACCAAGGGCATTCGAACGATGATCCAATAAAACCGTTGACCGATGAAATCTGAAGTTGACCGAAAATGAAAAATCACATGACCGAAAAATACATGATTTTCAACGATTTAAGCAAAATAAGAAGTCAGAGCAATCGCGTTCTATACCTATCTTTAATACTCACGTTTGTCGCCACCCTCCTCAATGGCTACCTAACCTACCTGACAAACGAAAGTGCTAAGAATAATTTCTATTTGTTGGACAATGGTCAAAAATTGGCCGCAGTCCGCATTCGAAGTTACCAAAGAGCGGTTGATATACTTTGCGAGGGCCATATACGGAACTTCCATCAACTGTTTTTTGGTCTAGAAGCAGATATGAGGTATATAAAGAGAAATATAGAGGGGCAGGCTCTTTACATGGGTGATCATTCCATACAGCGTATGTACAATCGCTTGGTGGACCAAAACTATTATGAGGACGTAGCCAAAAGCGGATATTCCATTGAAGTGGAAATGGATTCCATTCAAATCGATTATGCCAAGTATCCTTTCGCCTTCCGATTTGCGGGAAAGCAACGCTTATTAAAAAACGGGAGAACGGAATATCGCAACCTGATTACCCAGGGGTATCTTGAGGAAACCAAATCCTCACCCAATAACCTCAACGGACTTAAAATCATCCAATTCCATGTAATGGATAATCAAGACCTATAACCATGGAGAAAATTACCACTCTTATTACGAAGTTCAATACATGGATCAACAAGCATCAAAAGTTTGCCTTATCCCTTCCTATCGGAATTCTCCTCCTATTATTCTTTATCACGAACAGCTTAAGTTCCATGCGCGATGTGTCCTCCTCTGATACGAAAAAGAAAGGCTATAATAATTTTTTGCCCAACCAAGAGAACGAACTTGAGGTAAAGGATCCGCAGTCACTTTTCAAAAAAACACAAATGGATTCTTTGAAGATGCTCAGGAAAGACAATGTTCTAAAAAATATTGTTGGGGCTCCTCAGGAGGTGGATTCCTTGCAGGAATTACTCCAGGAATTGGACAATTTCTCTATGGATTTGGAAGATGAAACCAATGTTACCCTATTGGAGGATACTAAAAATGGCACTTCGGAAATGTCACCCTACGAAGCAAAAAAATCCGAGGTTTCAGAAAAACTGGCCTATCGTCAAATGCTGATGCGTGGCCGGGAAGAACGCTTATCCCAAAGTCAGGACTACTCGGCGCCCGGAACCTTTACGGACACCGTAGCCATCAATAAGGGACTTCACTGGAACGTAAGCATTTACAAAGACCAATTCATACTTCCTGGATCTCGGGTCACCCTCTTATTAAATGAATCCGTTCATTGGAGGGGACATACATTCCCCAAAAACACTTTCGTATATGCAAATAGCAACCTGCAAGGAAACCGGGTTGTTCCGGAAGTTTCACACATCGCTTCCGTTCCGGTAAGCCTGATGGCCATAGACCCTTTAGATGGTATAGAGGGATTGCACAACGAAAGAGCCGGGGAACTTTTACAGGAGTTTAAAACCGATTTGGAAAAACAGGGAATCGACGAAGTTTCCCGATTGACCGGAGCCAATATAAATAGCCCATTGGCCTCAAGACTGATAAGTTCCTTTGGGCAATTCTTCCAAAAAAGGAAATACAGGGAACAAGATAAAATTCTGTTGGTACATGGTGACCAATTGTATTTAGTAAACAAAGACTAGCCTATGACCAAACTTATACTTCTATGCATTGTGATGGCCCATGTAACCTTTATAATCAATGGCCAAAACCCTACAAAAAAATCCTTGGACACCATAGAGGTTTCCGAGAGGATATAAGACCATACTCAGTTTTCCGAAACAATTGTAGAAAGCATTGTAGGCAATGAAATAGGTTTCGTGGCCAATGTTCCCCAAAGCGAGGCCAATCGCTTCCATACAAGAATGTTGAAGCTATTCTATGATGATTTGGTTATGGAGGAAATACCCTATACCAATTTGCATGTTATTACGGAGTCAGGTTTGGTTTATGATTTCATGTTAAGGTTTACCGAAAAGCCCAAACAGTTGAGTTGGTATATCACTCCTGAAATGGCTTCGGCACATATGGATAAATATCTTAAAACATCGAATCCACCTACTAATGGGTATTCCAAAACGGTTAACGACCCAACTATACAAAACCCAATTATTCGGGTAGCATCAGAAATTCCTATAGATTCAGAACAAAGGAGCTTGGAAGGGAATTGCGCAAAACTACAGTTCGAAAAGGCCCGAATCCATCGGTATTTTTCCCGGGCCGACCAAGTGTATCTATGGCTAAAGGGCATCTTTTATCAGGATGAAACACTGTATTTCCAGTTTCGGATTGTAAATGACGAAGGTCCGGATCCGGACGTCAACTTCATCAAGTTCCATATAGCTACGGAATATGACCGTAGCCCTAGCAACCAACGTCGGGAGGTGGAACCATTATATGTGTATAAGCTACCGCAAACTGTTTCCGGTAAAAGTGAAAATCATTTCATCGCAGTCTTTGAAAAGTTTGCTTTGGACAAGCGGAAAACCATGCTCGTCGAATTAGACGAGGCCTCCGGATCCCGCAACCTTTCCCTTTCTATCGGACATGAACTGATCAATAACCCTGTAGCCTTTAAGTGATGAAAAACTACACCCTTTATTTACTTCTTTTAACTGGCCTTTTTACCTACAGCCAAGGAAACAGATACGCCTCTTCCATTGGAATTAGTGGAGGTTATGCGGAGGATGGGATTGGCTTCATGGCGACGTATAATCACCACACCAACCGGAATCAATATGCCCAACTGAGCATTTTTGGCGCCATTGCCGAGGACAAAGGCGAATACAATATTCCCTATCGACTTTTTACCGTTCAGCCGGGTTATTTTCTAAAGGTATTGGAGCAGCGAACTTTTAAGCGGTATGGCCTTTATGTTGGTGGGGGTGGGGTCTTTGGTTATGAGGTCATCAATAATGGCAGTACCGTTTTGGATAACGGGGCCCTTATAGATGCCAAAAGCCAGTTCCTTTATGGACTATATGTGGGAATAGAAGGAGAGTACACCTTGGGCGATTCGATTTCCCTATTGCTTAAAGCCAACGAATATTATCATATCAATAGCGATGTCGGAAGCTTCTACCCGTATGTCGGCATCGGGATCCGTTATTTTCTGTTTTAAATTAACACCTATGAAAAAATCCAACCAATCCATACTGCTGTTTATACTTCTATTACTTTCAATTTTATTCCTTGCCTATGCCTGTAGTAAGGATTTTGATGAATTGATCTTGGACGACTTCGACTTTACCTTGGAGGTGGTGCATTCAGAAAAGGGTTTTGTTTTTGAGCCTAGAAAGACTTCTTTCCTATTGACACCCGAAAAGGAAATATTAGATGTTTCCTACTTTACTACTTTTCGACATCAAAAAGGGAAGGGATATTATTTAAACGCAGCAGGAGATACCCTATCTCCCTTGGACACCTTGAGTATTGACAAACTGGATTGGGATTATGAATATATGCCATTGGAGACGGGTACTCACGATATTGGTTTTAAGGTGTGGGATTCCAATAAAAGGGTACATGAAATGGGCATTCGATATGAAATTGAATATGCCCCCTTTATGTTCATCCTAACCAAGGGCAGCAACGAAAACATTATCAATTCCAAAAATCCTATAAGTCTTTCACTCATACGAGAACTTGGAGGCCAAAGCACAAATAGCGAGGGTAGTTTTGAAATCGCCTATACCATTGAAAATGGTTCGGGCACCCTCTACCATGACAATGATGTATACGAACCCGGAAAGGCTTTCACTTTTGACAAAGGCACCCACGGCTTGGCATATGAACCTACCACTTTGGGTAATCACACCATAATCATGACTGCAACGGCCCCGGACGGTGCCACGGTATCAAAAACCTTGGAATTGGAGGTACGACAATTGGATTTTAGTTTGAATGTTACCGCATCGGCCTCTCAAATAGAGTTAGATTCCAATTTGGGAATACGCATTCATTTAGCCAATGAAGATGAGGATTCCAATGTTACCTATGAAATCACCCATTCCTTTTCAGCCGACAGTGAAGGCGCGGGTACCGTGAGGAACCGGAATGGAGGGGTACTGACCCCGGGAGGTTATGAGTCCATAGACCCTGCATCGTACAATTATACCTTCACCAGCAATACCCTGGGAAAACGCACACTTTATTTCGACGTCCGGGATTCGAACGGGCAAACAAAACGAGATAGTGTCCAATTGGAAGTGGCCAATATTCCCTTTAGCTTTCAAGGCGATGCAGAAAGTAATGCCATTTATATGGGAGAACCCACTTTGCTGAATTTCGAACTGAAATCAAACGGGAACACGGAAAATATAGACTACACTATCTCCTATATTTTAGAAGAGGGCGATGGCTTGCTTACCGACAATTCGGGTACCTCCTTAAATACCGCTACCTCCTACCCTATAGATTTGGGTGTATTCGCTTTAGTATATGCTCCTAGCAGTGTGGGATCCCATACCCTTGCCTTTATGGTTACCGACAATTATGGTCAGGAAGTAGGTCCCGTCGTAATCGATTTAGAAGCCAAAGCCTATGATTTCGAAGTGGCCTTGACCCCGGCCCGGACTACTACTTTTGTAAATTCTTCGATAGACTTACTCTTGGACATCAATGAAATTCCCGAGGATATAGGCATCAATTATGAAGGATATTTTACGTCTACCCGTAGTGGAAATTTAATACTCAATGGAACATCGTATCTCCCTGGCCAACGTTTTAGTCTGTCACCCAATCAAAATACGATACAATATTCAGGAAAAGAAACGGATCCACATGGAATTACCTTGAGTATTGCTTCGGACGCCGGGGTGACCAAAACCGTTCAGACCACCCTTACCTTTGACCAATTGGATTTTTTCTTCTCCGGAAATGCCCAAAGGGACGAGCTGTCCGTAGGGGAACTAACGGATATAAACTTTAATATATCGGAACCCTTAGGTAATTCCACATTCACCATTCGCTATACTATTTCAGGAAATGCCCTTCTCCGGGATGAAAATGGGAATACTTTAAACGCAGGAACCATTTATGACATCACAAATACCAACTTTACTTGGGTTTTGGAGGCTACTAGCCCAGGTAATATTGGTTTGAACTTTATTGTAGCCAATGATACCGGTCGCGGAAAAAACAGTTACTATTCCGATAGAGGTATCTCCCAAGGACTATAATTTTACGGTCAATGCAAATCCTTTGGAAGCCTATACAGGAGAATCGGTAGCCATCAACTTTTCCCTCAATGAGTTGGGAATAGGTGGTGACACCTATGAACTCTATTTCTCCAACGGTTCGCAAACGGGCCAATTTGAATACGACGGAAATGTTTATTCGGCAGGAGAACGTATTCCTGTTCCTACCGGCACATTTGAAGCCGGATATACAGGAATTTCCGAAGCGAACCATGCTATCCAGTTTACGGTACAATCCTCTTCAGGGGTTCAAAAAACAGCCTCTATAAATATCGATTTCACGGACTATGAGGAGGAATTCGATTTGACAGTAAGCGAACCTGCAGTCAACATCTATATGGATACCCCTTTCCCATTTTCCTTTGTAATCAATGCCCCCCAGGGGCATCAACCAGAAGGTTACATATACGTTGAGCTTTACTTTCCCGGATATCTATGCGGGGTATATGACATACAATAACCAAATTTATCGGGAAGGGGAACCCATACCGTTGGACTATGGATCCACGCGCATTGACTTTATGCCTGTGACAGAAGAATCTTTTGATATCGATTTTACTATTGAGAATTCCACGGGAATAAGCAGACAGGTGAGTGAATCCGTAACGGTTCTTAAAAAACCCAAGGTAGCTGCCAAAGGGGAAAAACGGAATATCAATTGCGGAGGCTTGAATGGTTGTGACTATGAAGTCTTGTTATTCACCTGTTTTGAAACCAATTGTTCGGAGGCTTACCAAGGAGCATCCCTACAGCAAGTGGAGATACGAATTTACAACCGTCAGGACAGGCGATGGGACACTTTTTTATATAACTATGACGATGCCAGGGGCGATGGTTCCAACCGTTATTTCAAGCTAGAGGAAGAACCTAGTGAAGGAAGGTTAAAATATTTGGATCAAGAATATGAAGTAAGGGTCATGGATACCAATAATCATTGGAGTATAACTTACACTGGTCGTATTGCAAGGGTATAGTTACTTAATAAATGTTATGGTAACTATAACAGATTCTCCACCTAATACATCATCTGTATCAACGACTAATTTGTTTTGGGTCATTTTGACAATGCGCATTTCATTACGAACATCGAAACTGATTACCGTATTATTGTTTACAAGCTCATAATTATCCTGTTCAACATTAGAGAATTCAGTATCCTCAGAGCAAGGAAGGCTGTTTTCGTTTAAGGAATAAGAACCTTTCTCACCAACACCTCTTTCTGTAAAAAATGTGAGATTGTCTTTTAAGCATTGTCGTATTTCCTGTGTATTATAGAGGTCAATATTAACTATGCCGTCCCCATTGATATCAACTGCCCTATCAGTTGTAATAGCAGCATATTCCCATTGACCTAGTAAAGCTTTAGCTCTATCCACTCCTGTAATTTCATCATTTTTATGACAGGATAACAAACTAAGAACAAATGCCACAATCAAAAAAAAATGAAATTTATAACTCATGTGAAAAATAAATCAAAACCCTTGCTGTTAGTTAATTAAACTCAAAAAAAATCTATTCATTGCATTGTAGTTCAATAAAAGTATAAGTTACCAGGATTCTAATTTGACCATTGTATTTTTTTAATAATTTAACCCATATACTAGCTAAATCTTGAATATTTCAAATAGATCAAGTCTATTTTTGCTTGAGATTTTAGTTTACTTTAAAGAAAGGCAAACCTAACAAATGGAAATTTTGTTAAAGTAATATTTTAGTGAGAGTTGTCATCCGGGTAAAATAAGGTCCCTACGGAGCAATTTGGATCCCAATTTTAAATGCCATTAAATAAAAATTGAATAACATAATATTTATAAAAGACAAAAAACAATCGATAATTTAAAAGCTATATTGTTAAAAACTTCAATAATAAAGTATACGAAAAAACACCTATATATTTGAAGCTCAGTACATAAAATTCGAATAAATAAATATTCGCAAAAAGGACTATGGTTTATAAAATATATCGAAATCTGTGTTTTTCAACCAAGAAATGTGTATATTTATTCATGATAAAGAAAAAAACATTACATTTGTTTTCCGTTAGAAATAACGGTTGTTTTTTTTTCTAAAATGGAAAATCCCCTGGCGTCAATGTCGGAAAACAATTAAACCAAGGGATTTCGTAGATAGCGATCTCGGAGACTAACAATAATATTGTTAGTCTTTTCTTTTGCGCCTGCCCCATTTATCCCAAAAATCTATTAGACCTAAGATAACCAAGCAAACAGCACAAAATGTCGCTACCAGCTGCATCTCTAAACTGGTAAATTCCATAATGTAAAATTTAAAGGTTAATAATGCCTTTCTAATTCTATGATAAGAATTTGATCGATGAAGAGCTCATTCTTTATACACTAAACGACAGGCTTATCTTTAAATTTCAGGAACTTACCTTACTTCTAAGGGTGCACTTACAAAGTTAAAATTATTTAGCTAAAACACATTAACTTAAATTCACAAATAATATATTATTATTAAGTTATTAGATATTTTTAAATTTTAATTGCTTTTTTTATAAATATCGTATTTTTATGTTATTCATTTTACGAATTCGACAATTTACCTATATGGTCTCTTATTTCAAATTTAAGATATGTTAAAATTTAGTGTTTATTTTTGATAATATTTAGTCAGGAAATCAATAGAAATAGCATACTAATAATATTAAATGTGATTTTGCTCCATTTTTTAGCGATAATATATTTTTTTAGATCTGCCATCCTTCTCAATTAATTTAGTTTATTTTAAAACTAAAAGACTGATTTTGATATGAGCATTGTTACGAAGAAAGTAATTCGAAGCTCCTTTTTTATCTCACTATTCTACAATATAATTAGCCAGGTCGAGCGATAGATTTAATTAGTCTTAGTTTGAAAACAACGGGCACTTAAATGGCTTGCTTTATCAAACTCAAAACATACTCAAGTTGAGAATCATCTTTCAAATCTATCTCATAGTCGCCATAGCCATAATGTCCTTTGTTTGCAACATTCTTGGATATACCCATCGAGTCTTTTACTTCTCCCCATTTTGCATTGATCCACAGCTTAATATTTTTCTTCTGTAAATGGAGGTAAGCTATATTTCTATTGTCCTTATTAAATGCGACATATAACTTCTTTGGAACAATTTCAATATCGTTGGTAAGATTTATGATTGCATCCCTGTAAGTTTCATAAAGTTCAATGATGGTTTCCGATTTGTCCTGAAGGTGATCATCTTCCATGTAAACCTTAATTTCCCTCGTTACCGCCTCTAATTGATTATTTCTCGGACGAAAGTGGTTTAATACTTTCTGCGGACTTACTCTTTTTGACTTGATTAATACTTACCAAATCATTCTCATATCTTTTTACTTCCCGGAGCTCGATTGCAATATCTTTAAAATTAGTAGCAGTTTTTTGGTTGTCTGTAAAGCCTGTTGATACAAAGATGACTCTTGTTTGGCTCCAATCAACGTCAGAACGTTTTAATGTACGTTTTTGAGTTTCATTGTACTCGACAATGAAATCAGCCTTGTTTTCCAACATTAAACTTAAATAGGTAAATCCTTGGTCAACGACACTGATATTTTTACTTCGCTTATACTCAATTATAACGAAGGCTTTGGATTGAATATCGTAAGCCAAAGTATCTATCCGTTTCCCTTTAATAGAAAATTCAGATTTTACAAGTTGTAATCCCATTATTATTTCTAGGTTATGTTCAAAGAGGGATTGAATCTCCTTTTCTAGTTTAAAAGGCTTTTCTTTTACGCTTTTAAGCTTTTTCTCTATTGTATTGTATAAATTCATTCCGGTCGGTTTAGGCTAAAGTATTTTCAAGTTTATTTTTCCACTTTTCCCAATCGGGCATCTCTTTAGTCTGTAAATCAAAGAAAGCCTTGGTATGGTCTCTATGAATCGAGATGGCATAATTCATGAATTATTACATATTCGATACACGCTTTAGGAGCCTTAATTAATTCAGGGTTCAGAAGGATTCTTCCATGAGTAGAACATGACCCCCATCTGTATTTCATTGGTTTAATTTCAATTCTTTTGGGAACAACATTGTACTTTTTAAATCTATCGATTAAAGGATTGGCTAGTTTTTCGAACCAATTTTCAGCTTTATGGTGATACCAATCCAAAAGTAATTGTTCTACGTTTGATCTATCTCTTATGTTTACTTCTATAAAACGCCCGGTATACTTAACCTTTTCTTCTGCAGTGTCAGTAATAATTTTAAGTTGGTACTGCCTTCCAAGATATAAATGAGTTTCACCCGAAACGTAACGCCTTTCCGGTGTTCTTGGCTCAAAGGATAAAAAATGGTCTTTTTGCTTTAGAATCCAAGGGGCTTTTTTTCTGATTTTCGATTGGATTTTATTCATCGAACTACCTAAAGGGGCCTTGACCAAAACATGCCTATTTGGTTGAACCGTAATTCCTAAGGTTTTTCGAGCAACAAAGGTTAATTGGTACTCGATTTCTTCAGAACCAAACTGCAAAACTTGTCTCATTACTTATAGCGAATTTTAGCAACATCTACCATCCTTTCTGCAATCTTGTCAATTTCTTTAAAGCTTAATTTCAGTTCATATTTGTCCCGGACTTCGTCAATGATATAATCCCCAATTAAAAAAATCATTTTCTTAGGAATATCAATACTTTTTGACCAATCCACTTTTTTCAAACCTTGTATTATTTCATCACATTTCAAGGCTAGTCCTTCTGAAACCATTGCCAATTCCGCCTTATCTTCAATTTTTGATTCAAATTCCTCCAAAGAAATACCATAAAATGCCCGAGCGACCTCCTTTTCCTTTAAGGAATCAGGTAGTTCCGAATCTGTTTTGTTCAGCACAGCTTCCATAATTTCTTCCATCTTTTTGAGGTATTCGGCTTCGTTTATTCGCTTTTGTAAATAGTCATCTATGGCTTCTTTGATCAACTGTGAAAATCGTTTATAGAAAGCTGGATCTTCATCCATCTTTTCACTGATATGCTTCGAAGTACGTGAAGCAATCATATCGGCTTTGGCCGCCTTTCCAACTACTTTTTCCACTTCCTGTTCAAAAGCCTCTTTATCAAAGATGTTCACCAAATCCGTTAACTTGACTACTCCTTCCGTAGGTATATGCGTGTCGATTAATTTTTGAATTTGACCTTCATATTTCTTGAAGTCAATTTTGTCCGAATATCTTGATATTACAGAATTTCTGAGCTTTACGAAAAATGCTAAATCATCTTTATATCTATTAAGTTGTTTATCCGGGGTAGACTTATGAAACTCAATCGAAGACAATGCTAATTTTAGAATTCGGCGTAATTGGACAACCTATTGTAAAATTTTGTCCTTATTGCCTCATCCCTCAATAATTGTTGATATGCCTCCGCATCCTTTTTATTTTCTATGGAGTTGAACAACTGCCATAAATCTGAATGAACCTGGGGCAAGCGTTTTACCTCACTAGCAATATTTGTTATAGTTCCTTGTAATTGTAATTCATCAAAATCCTCGAACGTAGAATACGTTTTAATGGCACTATCCAATTCTTGGAGCACACCATAATAATCTATTACGTAACCATAATCTTTATCAGGGTAGACACGATTTACCCTGGCGATTGCCTGTAACAGGGTATGCCCCAAAAGTTTCCTTGTTAAATATAAGACCGTATTATTTGGGGCATCGAACCCTGTAAGAAGCTTGTCCACCACTATTATCAATTCCGGTTGATTATCATTCTTAAAACGGTTCACAATATTCTGCTGGTACTTATTTGCAGAGCCATGTTCATCCATCATGCGGTGCCGAATTGTTTTACAGAATGCGGGGTTTGGCCAAAAGCGGAATCTTCCCCTTCCCGTTCATCGGGAGGTGAGATGACCAGTTCAGAAGTCACCAACCCTATACTATCCAAAAAATTCTTGTACTTAACTGCGGCCGCCTTGCTTTGACAAACTACCTGACCTTTGAAACCAGTGCCTTGAAAATTCTTTTGGTAATGCTTGGTAATATCCCAGCAAATGGCATAAATCTTTTGTTCCGCGATATTTAGTTGGTCTGCCTTACTAAATTTCTTTTTCAAATCTGCCCTTTCATATGGGGTCAAAGGCTCGGAAATCATATTGAAGTAATTATCCAAAGGGGCAGCATTTACATCTTGGAGTGCATGTTTACCTTCATAGAGCAGAGGCACTACTGCTTTGGTCCTTAACCGCTTGGTCTACGGTATAGCTATCGATAATAGTTCCAAACTTGGATAATGTATTCTTGTCCTTTTTAAACAAAGGGGTACCCGTAAAAGCGATAAAACATGCATTGGGCAATGTCTTCTGCATTTCAATATTGAACGTACCGTGCTGCGTACGATGGCCCTCATCAACCAAAACGAAAATATTGGGGCTTTCCAAAGGTGTGTTGATTCGTTTTACGGCAGTTTCAAATTTATTGATGATGGTGGTTACCACTGCATCGTTTTTATTTTCCAAAAGCTCTACTAACTGACTTCCCGTCTTCGCATTTTCCACATCATCGTAACCACATTTTTGAAATGTCCCGGTTATCTGCCTATCCAAATCCGTTCTATCAGTTACAAGAATAATTTTAGGATTCTTTATAGTAGGTTCCAAGGCGATAGCCTGTGCCAATAGTACCATGGTCAATGATTTTCCGCTACCCTGTGTATGCCAAACAACCCCTCCTTGACGTTTGCCATTCTTTAGTTTGGTTAGTTGCTCCATAGCCTTTTTAATAGCAAAATACTGTTGGTAACGTGCTACCTTTTTGATGCCGTTATCAAATAATATAAAATCAAAGGCCAGCTCCAACAGTCTCTTGGGCCTACAGAGGTTGTATAAATATGCATCCTGGGGCGTTGGTTGAATTTCTTCCCCTTCCAGTTGTTCAAAATGGGCCTTTACATATTTAAAACGTTCTACGAACATTTGCCCTTTTACTTCTTTGGGCAATGCTTGATTTTTAAGCCGAAATAGCTCTCCATTAAAGGTAGCTTCTTCTTTTTTTGAACGGAAGCTTTCCTTCCATTTGGCCCAAAATTTGGGTTCCGTGCCGGTAGTAGCATAGCTACCTTCATTCACCGTTAGCACCAAAAGTAATTGTGCAATCGCATACAAACTTCTAATACCATCATCTTGTTGATTGCGCAATTGCTGTGAAATAGCCTGCTCTAATGGTTCTTTTATATCCGGGCGTTTACATTCAATAACAGCCAATGGAATACCATTAACAAACAGGACAATGTCTGGGCGATAATGATCTTTGCGTCCACTACGGAGCACATTAAATTCCTCGGTAACATGGAAAACATTATTCTTTGGGTTTTTCCAATCTATGTAATGTACGTCAAAACTTTTACGGTCGCCATCCACGATTTGCTCTAGGGATTTCCCTAAAGTGAGCAATTCATATATTTTTTGGGAGGTGGTCAAATAGCCATCAACCATAGGTACGTCACGTAAGGCAATAATGGCGTTTTCAATATTGCCATCGCTAAAAGGCACTTCTTTTGTGGAAGACACTTTAACTGAATTTATTTTGTGTAACTGCTTTCGCAGTATTTCCTCCAGTAATACATTGGACAGTTTATCACCACGTGCTTCATTGGCTTCTTGCTGATTTATATAGGTATACCCCATCTTAATGAGCAGTTGTAAAGCTGGGATTTGCGAAATATGGTCTTCTTTGAAAGATGGTGTTTCCATTATTGCTTTGTGTAGTTATAGATAAAAAAAACAGCACCCAATATTGGTGTGAGAAATGAAGATATACTCAACCAAAGAGCTAAAGTAAAATAATCATATTTCCTTTTTGTTATCGTTGCATTAGTTATGATTTGCTCCGCTAAATGCTTATGATAGTCCTCTATTTTCTCATTTTCATTTTTATATCTATTAATAATATCATTTGCCGTTTTACAACGAAGAACATCAAAGTATAGAAAATTGTCATTTTCCTTTTTAAAGTCGAATGAAGGTCTTAATATTTTCAAATTAGGCACAAACGATAATAACGCCCCTAGTGAACTTACAGAAAGCATTATCATTGCTGAAACTAAATAAATTTTTAAGGTGAGAACATCAGGAAAACTTTCCCAAATGAACAATTTGAGAATACCAAAAAATACTACGCCATTAAACCCAAGAAGCATAGCATTTTTTGTTTCCGCAAACTTCAACCAATCGTTAACATTCTTAAAAATAAGTTCCAGTTTTTCTTCCATATCTCATAATTTTTGTGCCGCTATATAGAATGTGTCCGTACCGTAAACAACTCCGAGAATAAAATGATTTGTCAATATGACTTTGAATTTTCCAATGCTCCTCCTTAACGCATTGCATTTCAGGATAATTCTTGCTTAAAATAACGTATACTTCTTCCGTAATAAGTATAGGCTTAGTCATGATTTTTTTAGTTTTCTTGTTAAAAGACTCAATGTTTCCAAAAAAATCAAATCCGACACCACTAGTGGAGTTATTGATTCTTCTCAAAAATTCCTTTTCCGAAAGAGTAACTTTCATTTTGGAAGGCTCACGTGGCAATGGAGGGAAGTTACTAAAAAGTGGATTTTCCTTTGATCCGTCCATTTTTATTAGTCTGGATAGATAACTGAAATTATCCCTATATTCAATCTCATACTCTTTTTCCTCATATTTTTTGTTAGCTAAATCTGTAAGTTTCGAAGCAATATTTGCAGTATTTCCAAGCCAAACAAGGGCTTTATATTCTCTGTTTTCCTCTCCTCTTTTTTTGGAACCCGTTTTGACCACTTGCATTTTACCATAATCAACTCCAATTCCACACTCAATCTCATTACGTTTAAAATGCCGGTTAATTATATACGTAGCAACCGAATTTAATAGAATTGCGGTATTAATGGCATTTTTGACACAATCCTTTCTATCGAAAACAACCATAACCCTATCTCCAATGATGTTACGTACTTTGCCCCCATGATAACTGGCTGCCTGTACCATAGATCTTACAAAAGCGCTATATAATCTCACCAAGGTTTTATTGTGATGGCTTGCTGAAATTTCAGTGGATTTTCGAATGTCGATGAATAAAACACAAGTTATTAATTCTATGGTGTCAATTTTATTTTTGGAGACACTTGGAAAAGTCAACCCGTAATCATCAATACTTGGAACCAACTCAGTATATGATAGGTTAACAGCA
Organism: Maribacter litopenaei; assembly: GCF_025244665.1. Taxonomy (GTDB): domain Bacteria; phylum Bacteroidota; class Bacteroidia; order Flavobacteriales; family Flavobacteriaceae; genus Maribacter; species Maribacter litopenaei. The sequence continues at coordinate 2,869,154 of NZ_CP104205.1, forward strand.
AAATTTGAGTCAACCATAGTTTTAACTTCCTCATTAATTAGCCTCAAAGTGTCTTCTAAAGCCATTATATCTTATGTTTTGTTTTAAATGAAGTGTAGCTTACCCCTTTCAGACTTCCTGTACTAAAAGGACCTGATACTTGCCATCCAAATTCATACAATCCAATATTGTAATAATCAATTTTAGAAACTCCTGAATAATAATTCACCCTTTTATCAATACTAACGCTTTCAAGCCTAAAAAGCTCTGTTACGGGCTTGCCTACAACGGTATATTCCTCATAATGTAAAGAAGTATTATTGTAGTAAACAATTGTGCCAAAGTGCAATGCCACCTTTGAATAAAAAATTGTGGAATTGGTTTTCGATATAATTTCTTTGGCACATAAATCAGCTTGCTTTATACATTGATTTGCATTACCCTCATAGAAAGGAGGTCCGAAAACACAAATAATGCCGTCCCCTATGATTTTGTCAATTTCGCCATTGTATTTATATATAATGGGAATTACAATCTGATAATACTGATCTAGAATATTTGCAATACCATTTCCATCTAAATGCGAAAAACGAGTAGAGAAACCACAAATATCAATGAATAAAAAGGCTAGATTCGCGGGCAATCTATTTTGGAAATGACGTGTATAAAGATTTCCCTGTCCTAGATTACTAAATTTCCTTGAAAGTGCACTAGAAAACGATTCATTTAAAGACCTTGAGTCTAAATCTAAATTTCGAATCACACTTTGTTTGCCATAGGCCTCGTTCAACCTTTGAATCATTCTTAAATTCGCCATAATACTTAATCTTTTAACCTGTCGTAAAACTGATAAAAGGGCTCTAGTTCAGATTTTCTAACAGTGATGTTATTACCAAATAATTGAAACTGTTTCTTGTATTTTCGAAACAAACTCTCATCCATTGCAGGATGTATAATTATAGTAATGGGTAAATCATCAAAATTGTCCAGTTTGTATAATAAATGCCCTGGCCTGTCTTCGGTATTTGTAGTATCTATTAAAACCACTCTGTATTCATTTTCATGAGCAAATGATTCATCCTTTCTGAAAGCCAAATAAAGAACAGTATTGTCCTGTTCATTTTCAATTACCCTTGGATAATCCTGATATTTTATCCTTCCAACAACGACTCTTTGTTCCTTGTTGTTAATATTCGATTCAACCGACTTCTTGATGGTTCGCTGAAACACTTTCCTGTCTATTTTGACTGCAAATCCATTTTCCCTTGCATAGAATCTCCACATCCCATCTGATTCCCTGTCCGAGTTAAACCAGCAGCTTACATAGTGTGCAGATTGCGTTAGTTTCAGTTTATGACCTATGTCACTCAGCTTCTTTTTTGATTTTGTTTTTAAAACTCTCCAATCTGCCAGCATTTTTGGATTAATTTCTTTCTCATCATCCACAAAACAAATATCATAGGCCGTTCTTACCTCCGTTATATTATAGGTGGATATTCCTTCAAGCTTATCATCGAAACGGTACATCGCTGGCATATAAAGTGCTTTTGACTTCAAAAAGCTTGTGACCTTTTCTTCATCCATATATCTAAAAACATACTTCTTTCTAATGCCTTTGGTGTGATACGTGTTCCATTTCTTGCCTAATAAGCCCATAGTATTCTAATTACTAATTAACCTCTTTCTCCCCGTCAATAACTGCTGCATCATACCCTTTTTCTGTAGTTCAAGTTGTTTCATTTGCTCTTGAAGCAATTGAATTTCTATATCCGCTGCATTTAAGATTTGTGCAATAGCTGTCTGCTCCTCAACTGACGGTATTTGTAATTTCAATCCAAAAAAGTCTGAAAGGCCAATATTGAGTAGTCCATGTGCTCTACCACCTTCTTGGGCTATTCGCATCAACCCTTGTTTCATTCTTCCGGCCTCAAAAAATTGATTCATAAAATTGGAATCTACATTCTCTTTTAGTCTAAAACAGATGTACAGGGTTGTAACTACCGCCTTATCAAAATCATCCAATCGCTTAAAAGCCCCCATTGGATAACCATTCGAATAACTCTTGTTATAACAGTATTCACCTCTGTTCACCAAAGTGTAGTTCAAAAGGGTGCTACTGGCTACTCTCTTATTGAAGAAATCTTCTTGTTTTATAAATCCTTTTTGTGCCGATATGGTAACAACATTATCATTTAGCTCCGTATTTTTTCTCGGTAACTCGTTTTGCTATGTTTGACAAACTTACCTCTTCCCACTCCCCATCAAAGCCCGGAAGCCGTTTCTTACCTGTAAGCAATTGCTGCATTAAGCCTTTTTTACGCTTTTTCTTGACTTTGATCAGGTTACCTAGTTTGGTGATTGCGGTGTCCCATGTGGAAAGGCATTGAGCAATGGTTTTTTGTTCTTTTAAAGACGGAATGGGTATTTTTATTGACCCCACTCCTGAATGATTAAGTCCCTCCCTATTTCCTCCAACTTGCATTGTTAAAATACTTTTTTGTCCACTGTATGAGCTTAGAAAAATTTGAAGAAAGTGATTATTTAGTTTTTCTTTCACAGTCCTTACTATACATACATGCTGATTTACATTGCCCTCGACAAAATCTTTGGGGACGACACAACTTCTACCGATTGATGCCCCAGTAATGTTTAATAAAACATCACCTGGTTTTACAAAAGTATTTTTCATCATTTCGTGTATTCCCCTTGGAATTAAAGAATCAGTATCTAATAAAAGAGAGTTATTTAAAACGTTCTGACTTCTTATAAAAGGAACGCCACTTGAAACATAGATTTGAGACCCTCCCCGTGGCGTACTACCACTACCAATTTTCGATGTATAATCTGAAATCCTACCAACATCCCAATTCTCTGGAATCCAACCCAACTTGGTATGTTTATAGCCTGGTCGTACCTCTTCGGCGTAGACCCTATTTTCTTTGGTTTCAGCCATTACTTTTGTTTCCGTTTTTATCGTCTACCAATTGCGAAAGTTGCCTAACCAATTGGTGTACACTCGCTTTTGCAGCATTTTGAAGCTCCCCCTCGTTTTTTTTCAACCCGTACACGTATTCTCTTTTGGCATGATTAGGGTAATGCTGGTCAATCTCAAATTTGTAGTCATGAAAATATAGGGTAAACCCTAGGCTAAAGTGCTTTTGTTCAGGCAAAAGGGGCTTGAACTCTTTTAAAAAAATTCGAAACTGTATGTACTGCATATCCCCCAAATCAAAACCTTGCCAGTATTCCTCTCTTTGGTCCGGCAGCCATTCATACTTTTTTGTAGGCCTACCTTTTGTTGTAATTTCTGCAACGTTCTCAACAAACTTATCCCGCAACTTGGCCCACTGACGGTCGTATTCGAAAAGCAAGGGGAGAAAAATGTCCTCCAAAACCTTATTTACCAAGGCCTTTGTCCTTTTAGGTACATTGGTCGCAACTTCGGGGCGTTCATTTTTTGTTCCAATAATTGGAGTTCCTTGTCCAAATCCTCTGGTTCGTCCAAGGCTTCTCCTTTTGCGGCCGCAATGGCCAATCTGGTAGTTATTAAAGATTCTGAGGCAATCATCTCCGCCAACGGTATGGGGTCTTGTAATGTGCTTAGGTTTAACATACGATAATATTCCTCTCGGTTTTCCAAACGGATGATGGCCGGAGTATACCCACATTGCATTAAAATAAGGTTACCTAAAATTCGGACAGCCTGCCATTGCCATCTCCAAAAGGGTGGATTTGAATAAATCGTACCTGAAAAGCCGCGGAGACTAAGACGGGATGGAGGTTGTACTTATTTTTCTTCCGTTTGGGCTTTATTATTTGATTGGTTAACCAATTCACCAACGAATTCAACTCCTCCGGCACTTCAGCGGGAGGAAGAAAATCGATACGCTCCTTATTTACTGTGTACAGATAATTGGGTTTGGTCTTATATTCACCGGGATTGATTTCGGCTTTTTCATCACTATAAGGTTCCACCATAATCATTTTATGGAGTTCCTTAATTAAGTTTTCGGTAATCATCACATCATTGTCAACCAAGTCCAAAAGCTTTTTGAGTACTTCATTGTGCCCACGCATTTCCAAATAATCACGAAAAGGCTTTCCTTTTGCGGTGATGCCATGAAGAATAAATGCCTTTGTCTCGTGTGCGGAAAGGGTATTACCCTCAATGCTGTTGCTATGATAGTTCCAGTCCAGCCGCAACTTTTGTTCAAGACGTTGTTGCTGCTCGGCCGAGAGTGGCCTCAAAGCATCCAATTTCTCTTTAACCTTATCAAGTTCACTTATAATTTTTGGTAATTCCATGATGCGCTAATTTTGAATTTATGCCAGGTGTAACTTTTGAAGGTAGGCTTTCATTTCCTTTTGTACCTCGGCTAATTCCATTTCCAAGGTGTCGATTTCCTTTTGTACCTCAGTAATATTTATCTCCGCTTCTTCCTCAAAAGTGTCCACATATCCGGGAATATTGAGGTTAAACTCATTCTCCTGCAACTCTTTATAAGGAGCTACATAGCTATATTTTTCCTCTATAACTCCGTAAATCAATTTATCAGCCTTAAAGTCCTCATAAGTAAGAACTATTCGTTCTATATGTTCAGGCAATAATTCATTTTGGTTTTTACCACTTACATAATGGGCACTGGCATCAATAAAAAGCGTTTCCTTTCGATTTTGTTTTCCCTTATTAAAAATGAGGATTGCCGCAGGAATGCCGGTACCAAAAAATAGATTGGCAGGCAGACCTATAACAGCATCCAATAAATTATCTTCAATTACCTTCTTCCGAATTCGTCCTTCGGCACTTCCACGAAAAAGTACTCCATGTGGAACTACCACGCCTACTTTTCCGGTACCCTCATAAGCACTTTCTATCATATGAGAAATAAAAGCCCAATCCCCTTTACTTTTTGGTGGCAAACCTCCGGAGAACCGACTGAATTTATCATCTTCCAATTCATCTTGGCCCCATTTATCTAAAGAAAAAGGAGGATTGGCAACTACCGTATCAAATTTCATAAGTGCATCCCCTTCAATGTGTTTTGGGTTACGAAGAGTGTCCCCCCAACGAATCGAAGCATTATCAAAGCCATGCAGGAACATATTCATTACAGCAAGGGCCCATGTGCTGCCATTAGCCTCTTGCCCGTACAATGAAAAATTGTTGTCCTCTGCCTCTTGAGCTGCTTTGATTAGTAATGAGGCGGAACCACAAGTAGGGTCATAAATACGAGCCCCTGATTTTGATTTGGTCAATTTGGCCGTAAGCGTTGACACTCCGGCTGGGGTGTAGAATTCACCCGCCTTTTTGCCCGCATCACTGGCAAAATTTGCGATCAGAAATTCATAGGCATCCCCTATTATATCTTTGCCTTCCGAGATGTGATGGGGTTAAATCAAGCTTAACAAAGTCTTGAAGCAGGTTTTTAAGTCGTGAATTCTTTTCTTTTTTATCACCCAGATTGCTGCTATTGAAACTTATGTTTCTAAAAATTCCCGCTCCATCCGCACTGGTCAATTTTTCCCTATTGGATTCCTCCAAATCCGCCAAACCGATATCAATTAATTCACCAATATTGTCCTCGTTTCGACTATCATAGAGATAACTGAAATGACTGTTGGAAGGAACTACAAAACGTTCCAATTGCATTGCTCTATCTGCCCTCTCCTTATCCCCATTGTATTTGTTTAGGTATTCTGCATGCTTTTCAGAATAAACATCTGAAACATATTTAAGGAACAGCATAACCAATATGTAGTCTTTGTATTGACTTGGATCGATTACCCCCCTAAATGTGTCACAAGCATTCCAAACTACAGAATTGATATCTTTTGTTTTTACTTTACTTTCCATAATTATTTATTGAATTCTCTCTTTTAACTTTAATTCCAACTCTTTTAATTTTAATAGATCTAATTTATTTGCCAACCTTGTCTCCTCAGCTTTAAGCCTGCTCAATGTTACAATGTCACTTTGAACTTGCAAATCGGAACAGGAACCTCTAAATCGGCCAAAATACCTTTGTTGATTGCAGGCAAGGCACTTCCTCTTCCGGAATTTATCAACTCTAGTTGTGTGGATTCCAAATTGATAAACCATACTAAATATTCGGAAGTACCTTCTTGGATACATGCCTTAAAACTAGAAAAATTGATGAAGCTACCGCGGGCGACTTTTCTTCATGATAAAAGAACGCATTAAATCCATGATGACCCTTTGCCAAAACTAGCACATCCCCTTTTGTCAAATAGTGAGATTCTAATTTTGGATAATCAAGTATCGTAGGCTTTAAATTTTTATCCAGCATATCATCCTGGACAAAATCCCTAGCTTGCAAATAATAGACAGTCCCTTGCGGGTGTCTTTTCCGGTTTAATCCGGAAACTATTTTTGCCAACTTTGATAATTTCATTTATTTTCTTGTTATTAGCGTACAAATGTAAACTAATAAATTGAAAATACAAATTAATTTTATTGTTATTGATGTACAAAAAAATGAGGTGTCAATATGTTCTTCTTAGGGATATCCATTTTTATTTAACAGAGTTCAAAAAAAACAAATCCATTTAATCAAGGTATTCTTGCAGTTGATTTCCAATTATTTGATTAGACTAATAGGTGAGTGTATTCTTTCGTCAGTAGATAAAAAGCCAAACTTTTTAATAATACACATTAAAGCACCTATGCTAATAACATTTTGGCTAAAAAATAGATAATCTTAAAAGCATTTTGTACAGGATGAAAATTTGAAATCGTTAGTAAAGGCGAGCCTGCAATCTTCAGAATTTCCAATTATTCTGCAGCATTGACAGGAACCAAATCAATATTTTCATTAATTATTTTTTCTACCAGATTCCCAATTTTATAAACCGCAGATTTATATTTAGAATACCATCTATGGCGAAAGCCCAACATGTGCATATATTCGTGCATGTAATGACCCCCCAATCCTCCTTTATTATTATCTTTTTTAAATTTTTGAAGATGCTGTGGACATATTTTAGTAATTCCGTCAATTCCTCCTTCAAGTCCAATTGTGCCAGTTTTCGATCCTATGACACAACGTTTGTTTACCCAAATTGGATCATCGTCATTTAGATTTAAAGTTCGAAATCCAATATCCATAACATAGTTTTCTCCTTTTATCTTGCCTGGCCCATTAAGTTCATGAGCAGCTAGTATTCTTTTGTATAGCTCATTGTTTGATATATCTCCTTTCCGGGTCATTTTAGTGGATAATAGGCTATCTCTAAAAGCCTCTGAATTAATTACTAATTCCAACCTAGAAACCACCTCTTTTGCAAATAATTCACTCTCACCGTAATCTTTCATAAAAAAAACATCAATTTTAGTTTGATTTGAATTAGCCGTTTCTTGGGAAAACAAAATTGCGGCATTAAACAATGCGATATAGAATAGATTTTTCATGATAATAATTTGAACGCACCTGCTCAGATTATAAAAGATATCTGTTTTCAAAATCATTATCCACTTCAATCACATTATAATCCAATGATTCGATATTTAAGTCTTCAATATTTATCCAAATTTCCTGATTTGTAAAATCAATTTTAAGACTATCTATAGAAGCTTCAATTTTTTCTTTGAATTCGATATCTATCAGATTATCAATCTCCTGTTTTTTTTCAGAAAATACCACGTCATATTTCTCCTCTTTGCTAAAATGAAATAATAGGTCTTCGATGAATCCTTTTGCTTCAGTTGATGCCTGTTTAATAATGCCTCTCTTTTCAGCATCTACTATTATTCTGTTTCGACTATTTCTCATTCGAGAAACTAAACTTTTCAGTAAATCGCCTCTTGCACCACCAAAACTCACTAAGAAACCATTTCTAACTGCTTTAATCTCCGTTTCATCACTAATTAAGTCTAATTTAGGTTCCTCTAATACAGGCTTAGGTAGAGTTATAACCTTATTAGCACTATCCCTTTTGAAGCCCCTCAAATCTACACTTGCTGAAACGGATACCGGATATTTGATTATCATTAAAAGTTTCTTCCTTTCATTGTCATTTTTATGAAGAAAAATAACATCATGATATTTATACTCAACAAGATGTAATTTGCGTTTTAGGATCACTTCGTTAAACCCTTCCCATCCACTGGGGCGTTTAGGCCATTTTAAGTAAATAATATATCCTATACCCAATAGGACTATTGCTACTCCCAAAAACTTCAAGTACTTCATATTTTCTTTTTTAAGTTACAGATTTGGATTAAATATTTTAATTATTCCATGTCTTCTTTTATTCCAAACATTCAATAAGTTTTTACTTACAATCGACCTCCTAGGACCTTTACTTATAACACTTTGACAATTACTCCCAGGATTACCACCGAATCAAAAAAAATCAGTTTATTTCCTATTTCTAAGCAAATCCCTATATGAGTGGTTATATTCTTTGAATTGTAAAAAAATAATATGTCTCCGCTTTCTATAATTTCTAGAGGCGGTTCGTTTATCCTTTCAACCTTTAGGCAATCATAATAATCACAATATTTACGTATTGGTGATGACCATTCATTTGGGTTTGAGAAAAATCGGGAATTTGCAAAATTAGAAGGGTTTTGTTCGCTTCCGAGAGAAAAATTTAAATCCACTCATCAAAAATATTTGATAAATGAATCCTGAACAATCAAGGCCGTAGAGTTCTTCTTGACATTTATTTCGCTCGCCCCTATATCTGACAGGCTTCATTTTGGATTGATGGTTTTTTCCACCCCAAACATATGCAAGACCATTTTGGCCATAATGATTGAAATTCGTGTTATCAGTAAGATATAGCGCGTTTTGAAGAATACGTTCCTTAAGATTTCTAGCATAATCAACTGTAAGAAAACCTTTTTCTGGAGTGCGGCTTCTAATAACTCAGAGTTAATCGTATCATTAAAAATATTTTTAGAGAGTACTTCCTCAACTGAAAACTCAAATTCAGAATAATCATAATAATCCAGTCCATTATTTGATTTTGGTTTACAACCAATAATGATTAGGACAAAAGGTATCAGATAAAGGATTTTCATTCTGTTTTGTTGGTTCCCAAAGTTTAATCGTTCAAAACTTTTTTTCAATACCCATAAAAGGGTATTTACTTGGGGGAGAAAGCCAAGTGGCGTAAGTCAACAATTTGGAGTACCACAATATAAGAATAGAATTCTTAAGTTAAGACATAGGAAAACCTTATAAATTTTGAGGTTATTCTATTATTTTTCAATACATATTCCTACGAATAATGATTTTTTCAAGGAAGCAAATTATTGACTTTTGAGAAGATAGTTTTGAAAATAATTGAATCCAGCTTTACTTTTTGCAAACCAAACTACATAAAACTATATGTGATTTAGCTTTATAAACGATGGGAAAAAATACTCCTTTTACATGGAAATACCTTTGTTTGGTTTTTTCAATTTATTATTGAGGCTACTATTTGAAGGCTTTTGGCCTAATTTCTTGACATTTGATATTTCAGAAATATACTGCTGAATACCATGATGGTAGGGTTTTAAGGATTCCGGAACAGTGGTATCCAATTGAAACATAGATGACCTCAAGTCCATTTCCTTAGCTATATTATACCCGCGATTAAAGCCTTTTTTATACTCCTCAGATATTTTGATTTGTTCATCCATAGTCAAAAGGTTTCTCGTGCATGCTTTTCAAGGTATGCATTAATTGAATCCCTGTCGTAGAGAATTATTTTCTTCTGCGGTTGGGAGTATCGAATTTTTCCTTCATTTCGAAGTTTTTGTAGAGTAGTAGTTGATTTAATGCCCAATTCCTTCATGGCTGTTTCGCCGTCAATCCACTTTTCAGGTTGATCCTGTCGTTTGGATTCTATGTGCTCAATTACTTTATCGAATAAAGCATAGAATGCATCCTCTTGTAAACAAACTACTTGCATGTCCCTAATGTAATAAATTAAAAAATATACCTCTTATTTAATTGGACCTGTGACCATTTATTCGGGATGTGGGGAAATTTATACTAGAAATTATTCCTAAATTTTTGATTATTATAGGGAAATTTAAAAATAATATATAACTACCTAAATATCAGTTTGTAAAGAAAATTGGAAAGAAAAATATGTGTTTATAAATAGTTTATAAACCGAAAATAAAAAAGCCCCCACATCTGTGAAGGCTTGATTTTACTAGTGGGCCCTACTGGATTCGAACCAGTGACCCCCTGCTTGTAAGGCAGGTGCTCTGAACCAGCTGAGCTAAGAGCCCCAAAAGGAGTGCAAATATAGAATAGTTTTGTTTACTCCAAAAGAAAAAAATAAAAAATTTAAAGAACTTCGGCCACTACAAAAGTACTTCCCCCTACAAAAATAAAATCGGATTTTGTAGCAGCTTGTTTAGCAGCAGTATAGGCCGCGGGGACATCCTTAAAAACTTGACCAATTAAATTGTATTCCATGGCCATTTCCTTCAACAAATTGGCCGGTAGACCACGTGAAATTTTCGGTTGGCAAAAATAATAGGCAGCATCGGTAGGAAACATAGGAAGTATTGATTTTAAGTCCTTTTCCTTTACAAACCCCAAAACAATATGAAGAGTATCATATTTTTCTTCCTTCAACTGATCTAATACCAACTGCAACCCTTCCCTATTATGGGCAGTATCACATATAATTTTTGGTTCTTCGCCCAACTTCTGCCATCGCCCCAATAAACCAGTATTTTCAATAACGTTCATTAATCCATTTAAAATATGCTTTTTGGTTATGTCAAAACCGGACAGCTCATTTAAAACGGTAATGACACCTTTTATATTCTTTATTTGATATTTACCGCTTAAGGAGGATTTAAAGGTTTCGATTTTAAGCTGGTCCGCAAAAATTAATTTTGCTTTCCTTTCATTGGCAACTTGTTCAAAAACCGGTGCAGTCTCTTCTTGGTATTCACTTATTACCACAGGAGTGTTGGCTTTTATGATTCCTGCCTTCTCAAAAGCGATTTTAGGTAAGGTATCTCCCAGCATATCCATATGATCAAAGCCGATATTCGTAATCAAGGATATTTCGGGGCTAATAATATTGGTAGAATCCAATCTTCCACCTAGTCCAACTTCGACCACAGCCAAATCCACCTGATTCTCAGAAAAATATTTAAAGGCCATACCTACGGTCATTTCAAAGAAAGAAAGATGTCGGTTTTCAAAGAAATCCTTGTTTTCTGTAATAAATTTTACCACAAAATTCTTGGGTACCGGTTTTCCATTAATCCTGATCCGTTCCCTGAAATCCTTAAGATGTGGAGATGTGTAAAGTCCGACTTTATAACCGGCTTCCTGCAATACAGAGGCAAGCATATGGCTACTGGAACCCTTACCATTGGTTCCCGCAACATGGATACTCTTAAAGGATTCATGAGGATTACCTAGACATTCCGAAAATTCAAGAATACCATCCAATTTATTATTAAAAGCTATCTTACCCTTTTGTTGATACATTGGAAGCTGAGAGAACATCCAATCCAAGGTCTGCTGATAGGTCACTCCCCCAATTTAAAGTTTACCACTACAAATCCAATCTGTTGACTTGGGGCATTGGAATCCAAATTCCACTTGTGCATGAAGGCTGTCTTTCTTGCAGGTTCTAAAAGACATTGTGCATTATTGGTCGTTCCCTTAACACCAGGCGTAGCACTAATTACTTTACCACTCCTGTCTACCACAATCTTAACAACTACTCGTCCGGATTCATTGCATTCCTGTGGAACTTTTCCCTTGCTAACCAAGGATCTTCCATTCAAGCCGTAACCACCCGTTCCGCTGCCTGATCCAGGACTACCATAATAACTTGTAGCATAGGGGTCTCCATCCGGACTACCTTTGTCTCCTGCCCTATTATCATCCCCTTCACTTCCGGACGCGGTTCCGTCCGATTTATTAAGTCCGCCCATGAGTTCGTCCAATCTCCTCTTTTTAGCCTCTTGTTCCTGTCTCGGCTCTTTCCTCCGCATCTCTCTTTTGCTGGGCTATACGTTCAGCTTCGGCCTTGGCTTTTTGTTCCGCTTCTTCAGCCTTTCTCTTTTGTTCCGCAGCTTCCGCATCTGCTTTTCTTTTGGCTTCCTGGGCTTGTTTTATTCTGATGGATTCCTCATCCTCTTGGGTAAGGACTTTTTCAGATGGAGCTTCTTTTACCTGCTCTTCCTCGACCTTTTCTTTGATTTCTTCAACAGCTTCTGAAACTTCTTGTTTTGTAGGTTCTACCGGAGGAGATTCCAACGGTTCCGAACGCACGCGTTCCTTAGGTTGAACCCTTCCGCTTCCAAAATCGGTCGTACCAAAATTCACCGATATTCCATTTTCAATCGGTGGATCCATATAGGTTAGCCCAATGTAGAAAAGCACCAACAACAAAATGCTCAAAAGCAATGTTGTTAGTGTTAAGGACTTTTTCTTGTGTCTCGTATCTAAAAATGCCATCTAGTTCGGCCGCACCGCCAAAATGACCTTGTAATTATTCCTATTGGCGATATCCATCACGTTAACTGCCTCTTTAATGGCAACGCTCTCTTCCGCTCTTAAAATAATAGTAGGTTTTTCTTGGCCCTCAAGTGCCTTTTTTAATTCAATTTCAATGTATTCTCCGTTAATTCTCTGATTGTTCACAAAATACTGTAAGTTCTTGTCTATACTTACGGATACATTTTGTGTATTCGTGGATTTTCCTTTTGCCTTTGGCAGTAATAAATCCAATGCATTCGGTGAATTCGCCGTTAACATAAAGAATATCAATAACAGAAATACAATATCCGTCATTGATGACATGCTAAAGTCTCGGACTTACTTTATTCCTCCCTTTTAATTTCATATTGAAAAATTAAAGTGGTTCGTTCAATAAATCCAAAAACTCTACGGCATTGGCTTCCATTTTATGAATCACCTTGTCCGTTCTATTCACCAAATGGTTATAACCCATATAAGCGATAATACCTACAATTAAACCGGCCACTGTGGTTGTCATTGCTGTATATATACCGGAGGCCAAAGACCCCATTTCCGCCTGACCGCCACTACTTGCCATTTCATGAAATGCCAAAATCATACCAATCACCGTTCCCAAGAACCCAATCATTGGGGCCGCACCGGCTACGGTAGCCAACACGCTCACGTTTTTTTCAAGTTTATAAACTTCTAAGGTTCCAGCATTCTCAATCGCGGTATTGATATCGTCCAAAGGTTTCCCAATACGGGAAATTCCCTTTTCAGTAAGTCTTGCAACAGGAGAATCTGTCTGAGCGCATAAAATTTTGGCAGCCTCCAATTTTCCTGAAGTTACATGATCCCGAATCTGGTTCATGAAATTCTTATCTATTTTTGAAGCCGCATTTACCGCCAAAAGCCTCTCAAAATAAATGTAAAGGGCAACGCCGAGCATTAAAAACAATACGGTAATGATAATAACACTGCCCGTGCCTCCATTAAAAACCAAGTCCATTACGGAAAGTGTTTTCTCTTCAGAAATCACTTCGCCCGCGGAAGGATCCTGTGACAAATCTTGTATTAACAACATAGTATTCTTTAAATGAAATTTGCCATTATAACGGTGAATTACAGATTAAATTATCCGTGCAGGACAAAATCTCGCAATAAAATAAATACTCCGGCTCCCGCTATAAATCCAACAAAGGCAAGCCATGCTATTTTCTTAAGATACGAGAAAAAGTCAATTTTTTCCATACCCATGGCCACAACTCCGGCCGCAGAGCCAATAATCAACATACTACCACCCGTACCCGCAGAATATGCAATAAAATGCCAAAGTGCGTTATCTAAAGGCTCCCCGAACATCCCCATACTTGCGGCTACCAAAGGCACATTATCTATAACGGCAGAACCCACACCGAATAACATCACCACGATATCCGTATTTGGAATGGCTTCATTAAGACTTTCGGCATAGTGGAAAAGCATCCCCAAGGATTCAAGGGCCGCCACTGCCAATAAAATTCCCAAAAAGAACAGTATACTGGGTAGCTCAATTTTTGATAAGGAATGGTGAACAGGACTATGATGGCCCTGAGTATCGTTATCCTCATTGTCCAAAGAAGTGATACTAAACTTCTTATTACTATAGATTTCCGCAAAAGTTGCCACCACAGCCAAGGAAAGCATCATGCCTACATATGGAGGCAAATGGGTAATAGTCTTAAAAAAAGGTACAAATACGATTGCGCCCAGCCCTAAATACAGCATGGTAGAACCATACTTTGATTTTGGTGCCTCTTCTTCAAAACTACCTTCAATATTACCCTTAAAGGCACTATTTGTTCCAGCAATAAGCGTAGGCACTACCATACAGATAATAGATGGAATCAACACATGTATTACTAATTGCCCAGCCGAAACCTTATTGGCAATCCAAAGCATGGTGGTGGTAACATCACCTATAGGGGACCAAGCACCACCAGCATTTGCTGCGATAATTATCATACCCGCAAACCAAAGCCTAGTATTACGGTCGTTAACTACCTTTTGTAATATGGTAATCAAAACTATAGTTGCCGTAAGGTTGTCGATTATTGCAGATAGAATAAATGCAAGAATTGAGAATAACCACAATAACTTTCTTTTGCTTCGGATCCTAATATATCCTTTAATAGTAGCGAAACCATCAAAATAGTCTATTATTTCAACAATCGTCATGGCCCCTAACAGAAAGACAAGAATCTCTGCGGTCTTACCCGGATGATGCAATAAAATTTCATCCGAGATGAGTAGGTTCTAATTCCCTTAATTCAGCATTTACCTCAAAAACTGGCATATGGTTCAATGCAATAAGAGCCCATAATATGGCCATCATGGCCAAAGCGGGAATCAACTTGTCTATCTTAAGGTTATGCTCAAGGGTAATGGCGAGATACCCTGCCAAAAAAACAATAATAATAATGGTTTCCATGCGATGTTGGTTTTTAGTTTCCTATTATCTAAGGAGTCAAATATAAGACTGAATTATAAATTTTGAAATTCCCTAAAGATATCCAAAATTGTCAATCTTACCATAGGTAAAAATAGATTATCCCAAAGGAGTTTGAAAGTCAAACTATTACAAATGGATTTTTAACAAAAAAATTCTGGACTAAAGCCAAGCAAGCTATAAAATCAAAAACATAGATTCCATAATAGATTAAGAAATTTAAAGGCATACACTTATATTTGTGTATACACCAAAAATTAAGAATCACCATGGATTTTAAACTTAGCGAAGAACAAGAATTAATTAAACAAGCAGCGCGTGATTTTGCCCAAAATGAACTTCTTCCAGGGGTTATTGAAAGAGATGAAAAACAAAAGTTCCCGGAAGAGGAAGTAAAAAAAATGGGGGAATTGGGTTTTTTGGGTATGATGGTAGACCCAAAATATGGCGGAAGTGGATTGGATACCCTTTCCTATGTTTTGGTTATGGAAGAATTGTCCAAGGTGGACGCATCATCTTCGGTGATAGTATCTGTAAACAATTCATTGGTTTGTTGGGGCCTTGAAACCTTTGGAACAGATGAGCAAAAGGAAAAGTATTTACAAAAACTTGCAACAGGAGAAATAATAGGAGCCTTTTGCCTTTCCGAACCGAGAGGCGGGAAGCGATGCTACTTCACAAAAAACAACGGCAATAGACAAGGGCGACCATTATCTTTTAAATGGCACTAAAAATTGGATAACCAATGGAGGAACGGCTGGGATATATTTGGTGATTGCCCAAACAGATAAGGAAAAAAAACATCGAGGAATTAATGCCCTTATTGTCGAGAAAGACATGGATGGTTTCGTAATTGGGCCCAAAGAAAATAAATTGGGCATCCGCGGCAGTGATACCCATTCCTTAATGTTTAACGATGTAAAGGTTCCTAAAGAAAATAGAATAGGCGAAGATGGGTTTGGTTTTAAATTTGCCATGAAGACCTTGGCAGGGGGAAGAATTGGAATTGCCGCCCAAGCTTTGGGTATAGCTGCAGGAGCTTATGAGCTGGCGCTAAAGTATTCACAGGAAAGGAAGGCTTTTGGCACTGAAATCAGCAATCATCAAGCCATAGCCTTTAAATTGGCCGATATGTATACCCGGATACAAGCGGCACGTCTTTTAGTCTATCAGGCGGCCAAGGATAAAGATAACGGTGACAATTATGATCTATCTGGTGCCATGGCCAAATTATATGCTTCACAAGTAGCAATGGAAACGGCCGTAGAAGCGGTACAGATACATGGGGGTAATGGTTTTGTAAAAGAATATCATGTGGAGCGTTTAATGCGAGACGCTAAAATCACCCGCATTTATGAAGGTACTTCAGAGATTCAGAAAATTGTGATTTCAAGGTCTATCTTACAATAACCGAACCTAATTCTAAACATACCCTTAAAATTTAGGGGTACGCACCTTCAAAATAAAACTAATTCCTGTTATCAGAAACAAAAGAAGGGGTAAAATTGTTACAAACAATCAATTCAAGATGTTGACCCCGGTTATTGGTATGGAGGTTATTTATTAATGTCCTACATTTATTAATATGATAAATTCAACCAACCAAAAATTATGAATTAAAGGTTTTTTAACCTTTATTTAAAAACGTTGAATATTTTATTTGATTATGACCAAATCACTGATTATAGTTTAAATAAAATAATATTTTTGGAGAAATACGATAAATTATGAAATTGAAGAAGCAAGGTTTATATCTGCCGAATTTGAACACGACAACTGTGGGGCCGGTTTTATTTGTAGCCTCAAAGGAAAGAAATCCAATGATATAATACATAAGGCATTGGAGATTCTTGAACGTCTTGAACATAGGGGTGCGGTAAGTGCCGACGGAAAGACGGGAGATGGTGCCGGTATTTTGATCGATATACCTCATGCATTCTTCAAAGAGGTATGTTCTTTTGAACTGCCCGAACAAGGGGAATATGCTGTTGGTAATGTGTTTTTCCCTCAAAAGCAGAATCAAAGGGAATTTTGCATCAAGGTATTTGAGGAAAATATTAATAAACAAGGTCTTAAACTTCTTGGATGGAGAGATGTACCGGTTAATCGCTCAGTACCGGGCAGAATTGCGGCAGAAACAGAGCCTTTTGTCAAACAGGTATTTATTGCAAAAGAAAGCAAGGAACAATCGTATTTTGATTTCAACTTAAAATTATTCATCGCACGAAAAATTACGGAGCATGCGATTATAAAGTCCAAACTTTCTGAAAGTAAATTTTTCTACGTACCTAGCCTTTCTACCAAGATAATAATATTCAAAGGGTTATTAATGCCAATGGACATCAGCCTGTATTATTCAGACTTAATGGATCCAAGGGTGGTAACGAGATTGGCTTTGGTACACCAACGTTTCTCCACTAACACCTTCCCAACATGGGATTTGGCTCAGCCCTTTAGATATATGTGCCACAATGGAGAGATAAATACTCTAAGAGGTAATGTGTCTAGAATGTTCTCCGAGACAAGAACTTTTAGAAAGCGAAATGTTTGGGGAAGAGATAAAAAATATTCTTCCTATCGTATTGCCAGGTAAATCAGATTCCGCTACCATGGATATGGTAGTAGAACTATTGTTGATGACAGGACGTTCATTACCCGAGGTAATGATGATATTGGTTCCGGAGGCGTGGGAGAAAAACACGGAAATGTCCGAAGCGAAAAAGGCCTTCTACGAATATCATTCCTGTATGATGGAACCTTGGGACGATTCTGCCTCCATCCCATTTACGGATGGTAATTATATTGGTGCCCTACTTGACAGAAACGGACTTAGACCTTCTAGATACTCCGTGACCAAGGATGATTACGTTGTGATGTCATCTGAAACAGGTGTGGTTGAAATTGCTCCTGAAAATGTTGAGTTTCATGGTCGTTTGGAACCTGGAAAAATGTTCTTGGTGAACATGGAAGAAGGTCGTATAGTAAATGACGAGGAAATCAAAGAAGAGATTGCCAAAAAGCACCCTTATAAAAAATGGCTTGACAATAACTTGGTACATTTAAAGGATATACCTTATAATGATTGTCCATTATTTTTAGGTGAAGCTTCGTTGGAAAAGCGAAAATCAGTATTCGGATACACCTTGGAAGACATCAACACGATTATTCTTCCTATGGGTAAGACCGGCAAGGAACCTATCGGTTCAATGGGGTCTGACACACCCATCGCCGTTCTATCAGAAAGGCCACAACTTATATACAATTATTTCCAGCAGCTATTTGCACAAGTAACCAATCCACCTTTGGATGGTATTCGTGAGGAGTTGATTACGGATATAAGCCTGACCTTGGGAAGCGACCATAATATTTTTGAATTTTCCGAACTGCACTGTAGGAAACTAAAAATCCAAAATCCTGTTATTTCCAAGGAGGATCTTGACAAAATAAAAAATTATGATGCAAGCCCTGACTATAAGGTAGTGTCTATTCCCATGTTATACCCCGTAGAAAAGGGACATAATGGATTGGAAGATGCATTACAATCCATTTTGATGGAAGCCTCTCAAGCAGCGGACGAAGGGGCTAATATTATTATATTATCCGATAGGAACGTCAGTAAAGAAAATGCTCCTATACCAGCATTATTGGCCTGTTCTTTTATAAACAGTGGTCTTCAAAAACTGGGCAAGCGTTCCAAGCTTAGCATTATAATCGAATCTGCCGAACCTCGGGAAGTTCATCATTTTGCGTTATTGTTCGGGTTTGGGGCAAGTGCTATCAATCCATATTTGGTCAACGAAATCATTGGCGAGCAAATCGAAGAGCAGGATATTCAAGATTTTACCTTTGAGGAGGCCGTTAAGAATTACAATAAGGCCATTGGTAAGGGAATCTTAAAGGTGATGAACAAAATAGGAATCTCTACGTTGAATTCCTATCGTGGTTCGCAATTATTTGAATGTATAGGTATAAACACCAAAGTCGTTGAAAAATATTTCCCAAACACTCCAACAAGAATTCAGGGAATTGGACTTTATCAGATTGAAAAAGAGGTGGCTAAACGCCATCATAGGGCATTTTCAACCCAGGAGGTCGATGCCAATTTAGACCTCGAAATTGGTGGTGAATATAGATGGAGAAGGAATGGTGAAAAACACATGTTCAATCCTTTGACTATAGCGAAGCTTCAAAAATCCGTCAGAAATAATGAACCGGAAACGTACAAAGAGTTTTCCCAAATGGTGAATGAACAGGCCAAAAACCTAATGACCATTAGAGGACTTTTTGAGTTTAGTAATTATGACCCTATCCCATTGGACGAGGTAGAGCCATGGACGGAAATTGTAAAAAGATTTAAGACTGGAGCCATGTCCTACGGGTCCATAAGCAAAGAGGCCCATGAGAATTTGGCCATTGCCATGAACAGGATTGGTGGTAAAAGTAATTCGGGCGAAGGTGGAGAAGATGAAGAACGATTTTATAAAAACGCCACGGGAGATTGGCGAAATAGCGCCATAAAACAGGTCGCTTCAGGTCGATTTGGAGTAACTTCCAACTACCTTACCAATGCAAAGGAAATCCAGATAAAAATGGCCCAAGGGGCCAAACCAGGGGAAGGAGGTCAATTACCGGGTCCAAAAGTAAATCCGGCAATAGCTAAAACCGGAAATTCCACGCCTTATGTAGGTTTGATCTCGCCACCGCCGCATCATGATATTTATTCCATTGAGGATTTATCCCAATTAATATATGATTTAAAATCAGCTAATAGAAAAGCTAGAATCAATGTCAAATTGGTATCCGAAGTGGGTGTTGGTACGGTAGCGGCTGGAGTTGCAAAAGCAAAAGCGGATGTAATATTGGTTTCCGGTTTTGATGGTGGCACTGGAGCTTCTCCACTAACCTCTTTGAAACATGCAGGTTTACCTTGGGAATTGGGTATTGCGGAGGCTCAACAAACTTTGGTACTGAACGACCTAAGAAACAGAATTGTTTTGGAATGTGATGGCCAACTTAAAACGGGCCGGGATGTAGCTGTAGCCTGTCTACTGGGTGCAGAGGAATTTGGCTTTGCCACTGCTCCATTGGTGGCTTCAGGTTGTATCATGATGCGCGTTTGCCACTTGAATACCTGTCCAGTAGGTATCGCAACACAGAATCCGTAACTACGTAAAAAATTCGAAGGAAAACCCGAGCACGTTGTTAACTATATGTATTTCATAGCCCAGGAATTAAGGGAGATTATGGCGCAGCTTGGTTTTAGAACAATCAACGAAATGGTTGGTCAGGTACATAAACTTGATAGAAAAAAGGCCATAGATCATTATAAGGCCAATGGAATTGATCTGACTCCTATATTACATCAAGTGGATGTTCCAAAAGGAACAAAGTTTTACAATACAGAGAAACAACATCACGATGTATTTGATTCAATCGAATTCGATATTATTGAAAAAGCAAATCCATCCTTGTTCCGAAAGGAAAAATTGACATTGGATTACCCCATTTGTAATACAGATAGGGCCGTAGGAGCCATTATCAGCAATGAGATATCCAAGACTTATGGTGCCGAAGGGTTACCAATTAATACTTTAAAACTCAATTTTACCGGGTCTGCCGGGCAAAGTTTTGGAGCCTTTGCGACTAGAGGTTTGACCATGATTGTTAATGGAAATACTAATGATTATTTAGGAAAGGGACTTTCCGGTGCCAAATTGGTAGTACGGGTTCCGGAAGGATCCACCATCGTACCGGAGGAAAATGTTATTACCGGCAACGTGACGCTTTATGGTGCTACAGCTGGTAGGGCCTATATAAATGGTAAAGCCGGTGAACGTTTTTGTGTAAGAAATTCGGAGCCAAAGCCGTAGTAGAAGGTATTGGAGATCATGGTTGTGAATATATGACAGGAGGGGTGGCCGTAATACTTGGAGAAGTTGGAAGGAACTTCGGCGCAGGTATGAGTGGTGGAATAGCCTATGTGCTGGATGAGAAAAAGACATTTAAGAAAAGATGTAGCGGAGAAGGACTCAACCTTTTGAAGGTGGAGGAAGATAAAGATGTAAAACAACTGAAAGATTTGATTACAAGTCATTATAATTCCACATTGAGTCCATTAGCTCAACGAATATTGGAAAATTGGGAAGAATATTTACCTAAATTCATCAAGGTTTTCCCGGAGGAATATAGACAGGCGTTAATACGATTGGAAGAAGAAAATTTACAAACAATTTAAAATCGAGAAATGGGGAAGACAACAGGATTTTTGGAATTCGATAGAAAGGTAGAATCATATGCTCCGGTAGAGGAGCGTATTAAAAACTATAGGGAGTTTACACTACCTATGGAAGAAAAAGATGTTAAAGACCAAGGTGCCAGATGTATGGATTGTGGAATCCCATTCTGCCACAGTGGTTGCCCACTTGGAAATTTAATTCCTGACTTTAATGATGCCGTTTATCGTGGCAAATGGGAAAAGGCAAGCGAGATTTTGCACTCCACAAATAATTTCCCTGAGTTCACGGGTAGGTTATGTCCAGCTCCTTGTGAAGAAGCCTGTGTATTGGGAATCAACGAAGATCCCGTGACCATTGAGAATATTGAAAAAAATATCGTGGAGACGGCTTTTAAAAAGGGTTGGATTGCGGCAAAGCCTCCATTAGAGAGAACAGGTAAAAAAGTAGCCGTAGTTGGCTCCGATTCCGCAGGATTAGCCGCTGCCCAGCAATTGAATAGGGCTGGTCATGAGGTAACCGTTTTTGAAAGGGATGAAAAACCAGGCGGATTGTTGCGGTATGGAATTCAGATTTTAAAATGGAAAAGCATGTAATAGATCGAAGACTAGAAGTATTAAAAGATGAAGGTATCGAGTTCAAATGCAGTGTTCATGTTGGGAAGGATATTAAAGCCGACGCCCTAAAAAATGATTTTGATGCCATTGTTTTAACTGGTGGAGCCACCGTTAGAAGAAGATTACCAATAGAAGGTGCTGAACTTAAAGGCGTTGTACAGGCCATGGATTTTCTTGGACAAAACAACAGACGTGTCGATGGAATCAAAGATTTGGGCGAAGAAATTTTGGCGACCGATAAGGACGTTATCGTCATTGGAGGTGGTGACACGGGATCTGACTGTATAGGTACTTCTTTTAGACATGGAGCTAAATCTGTTTCTAATTTTGAAATTATGCCGATGGGTACTCCGAGAGCGACCTAAAGATCAACCTTGGCCATTTTGGCCGATGAGATTGAGAACTAGCTCCTCCCACAAGGAAGGGGCCGAACGTTTCTTCAGTATTTCGACCAAAAAATTTATTGGGGATGAAGAAGGCAATCTTAAAGGACTCATAACTTCTGAGGTAGAATGGGTAACCGTGCCAGGACAAAGACCCCAATTAAAGGAAGTTGAAGGTACAGAAAAAGAGTGGAAGTGTGAATTGGCGCTCCTAGCATTAGGTTTTACCGGTTCTGAAAATACCGTAGCAGAACAATTAGGCTTGGAAATGGACAATAGAACCAATATAAAAGCCTCTGAAATCGATTATAAGACAAACATTCCTGGTGTTTTTGTTGCTGGAGACCAGCGCAGGGGTCAATCACTGATTGTTTGGGCCATTTCGGAAGGAAGACAGGCCGCACACCACGTGGACAAATACCTAATGGGAGAATCTGCATTGCCATTAAAAGGCGATGGGGATTTGCCAAGGGTATAAGCAAAATTGTAAAACGCCTAGAACTTCGGTTTAGGGTGAAATCATTGGTAATATTATTGATAGGTATAGGGCAAATCAATGACCACTTTGGTTCCTGATTTCCCCTCTTCCAATGTTTCCATATCTAAAATTACAATCTGTCCTTCAGTTTCGTATTGTTGGGAAAAATGTTCTAATCGTTCTTTGGATAAGGAAATACCCACGGAGTCATTTTTATGTACTTTTCGTTCTTTAATATGCCTAGATTTCCGTAAGCCTATACCGTTGTCCAATATCTCGATTCGTACCTGAGTCTTCATATGTTTGGAAAGAATTATCTTAAGTTCCATATTTTCCTTCTTAGGCGACAATCCATGCCAAATGGCATTTTCCAAAAAGGGCTGTAAAAGAAGGGAAGGTATTTTGATGCCTGTTGGGTTTATATCCTGGCCGCATGCAATCGAGAACTCGATTTCATTACTGAACCTGAGGTTTTCAATATTCACATAAAGTTCCATCGTCTCCAGTTCATCGGACAAACTGGACTCCTTTTCCATAGTAGAGGCAAGAATCCTGCGAATCAACTTGGCAAACTTGTTCATGTAGTAAACAGCCTTTTCCTTATCGCTATCAATAATATAGCGCTTAATGGAATTCAAAGAATTAAAGATGAAATGGGGGTTCATCGCGCTCCTCAATGCCAATAGTTTTAGTTCGGCCAATTCTTTGTCATATTGGGTCTGTAGTCCCTTTAATCGCTCTGCTTCCGCCTTAATTTCCATAGCCTTCACATTTCCCTCTAATTGCGCCTGGACTTTTGACCTTAAATCTTCGTTCTCCCTGAATTGGGCAATTAGTGTTTCTTGTGAACGATTACGCTCATCCAAAATCAACTTTTGCTTATAGCCCGGAGCAAGAGCGAAAAATATATTTTCTATGACCAAACCTATATAAAAAATACTATACCGTACTTCTTGCTCTTCAGGTGAAAGACCAATTCGTTTTATAATTGAAACGACTAAGGAAGTCATTAATAAAAAAAAACCTCCCATAACAATATAGAATCGCAATGGAGATTTTAATTTAAATAAAGAGATAAATAGTAATAGACCAGATAAGTACGTTAAGGCGGAAAAAGCCGGATGTCCTTTCATTAAAATTTGCATGTCCCCAGTAATGACATAGAGTAATTCTAGAATAACAGCATACAGAAAAATGATTCTCACCGTCCAATAGAAAAAGTGATACCACTTATTTAAGTGTTTTTTAAAATCTAAAAGATCGTAGACAAATACAATGTAAATAAGATTATAGGATAAAATGAAATTAAGCTCAAGATGGTCAATAAATCCTCTAATGGGTTCAATGAAATCTATTACAAATCCAACTTTTGATCTATTGAGCAATCCAAAGAAAATCATAAATGTATAAAGGCTATAATACAAATAGGCTTTGTCCTTATGCTGAAAATAAAGTAAAAAGTGGTAAACGCTTAAAATGAATAAAATACCAATGACAAAAATCGTGATACCGTTCTCATTTGGATGATTGAGGACATCCACTAACCCATGCTCAAATAAAAGAAAGCTACCCATTTAAAGCTTGCATTAACTTATGCTTCTTGGTTACGGAAACAGGTACATTGGTTCCATTGCATAACACCAAATATTGCCCATCCTGATTTACAAACTCTTTTATGGCGCTCAACCGGGCCACATAGGAGTTATGAACCCTAAAAAACCCATGGCCCAACATATCTTCGAACTCTTTTAATCGCTTGCTGAATACCTCTTTGCCACCGTTTTCAAAGTGAACCTCTGTGTAATTACCATCCGACTTACAGAACAAAATATCGTTACGATCAATGTAAAGTGTCTTGCCAGCCATGGGAAGTGCCAATCGTTTATCTTCAGACTCCCTCCATTCCCTTAAGAGATGTTTCAATTCGTTACCCAAAACATTTTTTTGCTTGTTGGCCCTAATGCGTTCCATTGCCTCAATAAGATCATCGGAATCCACAGGCTTTAATAAGTAATCCATCGCATGCTGACGAAAAGCCTTAATGGCATAATTATCATAGGCAGAAGTTATGATTAGGTCAAAATTCCGGTATTTGAGCATATTCAACATCTCAAAACCATCCATTTCGGGCATTTCAATATCCGAGAAAAACACAATCCGGTTTTAAATAATTGATGGCAGATATGGCCTCTACAGGATCAGTGAACGCATCCAAAACCTGTACATCCTTACAGAACCGCTCAATTTCCCATGAAAGGTTCTTTATGGCATTGTATTCGTCGTCAACTATAATGGCCTTGATCATTTTTCACTTCTTAAGTCTTTTAAAGATAATCATTTACGGTACATGACAGTCTGCCATCACATACTTGGTACACTTGAGCACATGATTGGAAAGCTTATGAAGATTCTTGGCGAATTGAACAGTAACAGAATAAAAATACCATCCACAACCCATTGTATGTCAAATATATATGCCCTTATAGCAATTAAACATTTGAAACTTCAATTATCAGCAACGTTTATAGCTTTGAGAGTGTTCCTCCAAATAAAAATAAGTTCAATGACTGCTTTGCAAGCATATTTTATGCCTGATTAAAGCTGGATTAAATCAAGTTTTAAAGTAAAATCAATCTATTCTCTCTTATGAGAACCATAATCACCTTTTCAGTTTTCCTGTTGACTCTTTTCTCTTGCAAACAAAAAGAAAAAGAATCAAAATCCGAACAAACCCAAATAAGCAAGATATCACCTGAGGAAATGGGAGAGGACCGGATTGTTAGCCAAGGTATGGAGTTTTTTGTGGCCAACACCATATACTCAAGATGGAACAAGTTGACCTACGAAAATGAATCTCCTGAAGCCCATTTTATTTTAATGGATTTATATCCTGAAGGAAAAAATACCCGGAATACAAAAGAAGAGGTTTTACCGCCTTTTGATGAAAACATGAAACTTATAATGGAAGGTGACATCGATAATGCAGTGGCCGCCTTCGGAAAATTACCCCATTGGTTTCAAGAAATAACATATATCGGGGTTACAGGGCCTATTTCACCTCATAAAATTGCCACCAGCACTATATATCTAGAACCTGGGCTATACATAATGGAGTGTTATATGAAAATGGCCGATGGTACTTGGCATACTTCACACTGTATGTACAAAGAAATCATCTTTACAAAAGAAAGTACCAAAATGGAGCCGCCAAGATATATCTAATCTTGAATTATTAAATAAAAAAGAGCGCAAGCAGTACTTGTAAAGACTGAGCTCATGGAATATAGAACATTATTAACAACCTAAATATTTGAGTAATGAGAATACACCTATTTTTAAAAGTTGCATTAGTTTTTTTGGCAATGGATGCCTGTGAATCGTGTGAACCGGAGGATTTGTTAGATATAGAATGCCGAGAACCAAAAGGCAGAAGATATTAGTGCTGCTGAAGATGCTGCTGATTTTTTTCGGCAAGGAGCAATTAATAATGAAAATCTAAGTGAAGAAGAGTTTGAAGAAACTATAGCTGAAATTAATAGTATTTTGGAAGATACAAAGAGAGAAGTAAGAGAGCGTCCATGTGACTAACCCCTAATACAGTAAATTCGTTTAAAATTTATGTAGTTAGAATATCATGTAAAGAAAGAGCCTTTGGCTGAAGTTTAATTTATTATACCCCATTTTCGAAAAGGATTTACATGAGGCTTTTGTTATCCTTGGCTACAAGGACAAAAATGGTGTTGCATCAGGAGACAAGACACCTATGATTGGTATAAAATAACCAATAATAGTAATGGGTCAATTGAATTTAAATTGGAGAGTTGCCCATCTGATTTATGGATAAACATAAAAATCTATAATCATTTAGGTGCAGAACTTCTTAATGGTAATTACATTGCAATTTAAGGTAGCACCCTTCAAACCAGCCTGGTAGCGCCGATCAATATAAAACAAAAACCATGCCCATAAGAATTTATTATGTTAGATCGGAGATTGCTGGAAAAATAAAGATCGACCTAAATGTTGATATAATTCTAGAATTTTGGAATGAATCATATGAGTTCTCAGTTAATCTTATAGAATAAAAAATAAAGGCTGGTCTAAATAAGGGCAAAAAGTGTTCCAACTAAATGGGAGATGGCATTATAATATTCTTCCTTTGGCAATATTGATCTTTCCATGAATAAGCCAAAAATAACTATTTAAGAAGATGTAAGGAAAGGGATAATTTCTAAAATAGACAAATAAAAAAGGCCCCTTACATGACTGTAAGGGGCCTTTCGAGGAAGGCGGCTACCTACTCTCCCACTTAGTGTAGCAGTACCATCGGCGCAAACGGTCTTAACTTCCCTGTTCGGAATGGTAAGGGGTGTGCCCCGTCGCCATGGCCACCTATGTTTTCAATATTGTAAGGTATGACATAAATAATGGAACAGGTACCTAAAGATGAAGGAAGCACGATGCTTTCGCAAAAAGAAAGTTGTAAAGAAAAAAGGATCGCTCCCTCCCGGTGTACGGGAGGGGCGTAGTTGCGCAAGCCTGACGGGCAATTAGTACCACTCGGCTACGGACGTTACCGCCCTTCCACCTATGGCCTATCGACGTGGTCATCTCCCACGGCCCTTTAAAGAGATCTCATCTTGTGGCGGGTTTCGCGCTTATATGCTTTCAGCGCTTATCCCATCCCGACATAGCTACCCAGCGATGCCCCTGGCGGGACAACTGGTGCACCAGCGGTCAGTCCAACCCGGTCCTCTCGTACTAGGGTCAGAGTCACTCAAATCTCTAACGCCCGCAGTAGATAGAGACCGAACTGTCTCACGACGTTCTGAACCCAGCTCGCGTGCCACTTTAATGGGCGAACAGCCCAACCCTTGGGGCCTTCTCCAGCCCCAGGATGTGACGAGCCGACATCGAGGTGCCAAACCCCCCCGTCGATATGAGCTCTTGGGGGAGATCAGCCTGTTATCCCCGGCGTACCTTTTATCCTTTGAGCGATGGCCCTTCCATGCGGAACCACCGGATCACTATGCTCTTGTTTCCAACCTGGTCGACCTGTATGTCTCTCAGTCAAGCGCCCTTGTGCCATTGCACTCTACACACGATTGCCAACCGTATTGAGGGCACCTTTAGAAGCCTCCGTTACTCTTTTGGAGGCGACCACCCCAGTCAAACTACCCACCACGCACTGTTCCCTCTTGCGAGGGTTAGGCCCCGATCAAACAAAGGCTGGTATTTCAACAACGGCTCCTCCACACCTGGCGATGCAGATTCAAAGCCTCCCAGCTATCCTACACATTGTTTGACCAAGGTCAATACGAAGCTATAGTAAAGGTGCACGGGGTCTTTTCGTCCCACTGCGGGTAACCGGCATCTTCACCGATACTACAATTTCACCGAGCTCATGGCCGAGACAGTGTCCGGATCGTTGCACCATTCGTGCAGGTCGGAACTTACCCGACAAGGAATTTCGCTACCTTAGAATCGTTATAGTTACGGCCGCCGTTTACCGGGGCTTCAATTCAATGCTTCTCCCCGAAGGAATGACATCTCCTCTTAACCTTCCGGCACCGGGCAGGTGTCAGGCCCTATACTTCTTCTCTCGAATTTGCAGAGCCCTGTGTTTTTGATAAACAGTCGCCTGGACCTCTTCACTGCGGCCCCCCCGGAGGGGGGCGACCCTTCTCCCGAAGTTACGGGTCTATTTTGCCTAGTTCCTTAGCCATGAATCTCTCGAGCGCCTTAGAATACTCATCCCGACCACCTGTGTCGGTTTACGGTACGGGCCGCACATCTCGCTTTTCTTGGAAGTCGATACTCCGGATTATCGCCTTGGCCGTAGCCTCGGCGTACTATCGGGGCGTTACCGCTCCCTTCAACGTGCAATTCCGTCTGCACGCACCAAATTCTCGCCTCCGTCACTTTTGGCGATGTGCGGGTACGGGAATATTAACCCGTTGTCCATCCACTGCCCCTTTCGGGTTCGCGTTAGGTCCCGACTGACCCCCAGCTGATTAGCATAGCTGGGGAAACCTTGGTCTTTCGGCGTGCGGGTTTCTCGCCCGCATTATCGTTACTTATGCCTACATTTTCGTTCGTGCACGCTCCAGGACCCCTCACAGGTATCCCTTCGGCGCAGGCACGATGCTCCCCTACCACTCCTATGGAGTCCATGGCTTCGGTAATATGCTTATGCCCGATCATTATCCATGCGGAACCGCTCGACCAGTGAGCTGTTACGCACTCTTTAAATGAATGGCTGCTTCCAAGCCAACATCCTGGCTGTCAATGCAGTTCCACCGCGTTTTGTCAACTTAGCATATATTTGGGGACCTTAGCCGATGGTCCGGGTTCTTTCCCTCTCGGACATGGATCTTAGCACCCATGCCCTCACTGCGTTACATCATTTCATAGCATTCGGAGTTTGTCAGGAATTGGTAGGCGGTGAAGCCCCCGCATCCAATCAGTAGCTCTACCTCTATGAAACTAATAACACGCTGCACCTAAATGCATTTCGGGGAGTACGAGCTATTTCCGAGCTTGATTGGCCTTTCACCCCTACCCACAGGTCATCCCAAGACTTTTCAACGTCAACGGGTTCGGCCCTCCACTATGTGTTACCACAGCTTCAGCCTGCCCATGGGTAGATCGCACGGTTTCGCGTCTACTACTACCGACTATGGCGCCCTATTAAGACTCGCTTTCGCTACGGCTCCGCCCCTGAAGGGCTTAACCTTGCCGGTAAAAGTAACTCGTAGGCTCATTATGCAAAAGGCACGCCGTCACCCCGAAGGGCTCCGACCGCTTGTAGGCGTATGGTTTCAGGATCTCTTTCACTCCGTTGTTCACGGTTCTTTTCACCTTTCCCTCACGGTACTGGTTCACTATCGGTCTCTCAGGAGTATTTAGCCTTGGCGGATGGTCCCGCCGGATTCATACAGGGTTTCACGTGCCCCGCACTACTCAGGATACCACTATCTAAATGTTCTTTGCCTATACCGGGCTATCACCGTCTATGGCCGCTCTTTCCAAAGCGTTCTAGTTCATCACATCTCGAACAGCGTGGTCCTACAACCCCGTTATTGCCGAAACAACAACGGTTTGGGCTAATCCGATTTCGCTCGCCGCTACTATCGGAATCACTTTTGTTTTCTCTTCCTCCGGCTACTTAGATGTTTCAGTTCACCGGGTTCGCTTGCCTTACGGCATGACATGTCTTCAACATGCCGGGTTGCCCCATTCGGATATCCGCGGATCATATCGTATGTGCCGATCCCCGCGGCTTTTCGCAGCTTATCACGTCCTTCTTCGCCTCTGAGAGCCTAGGCATTCCCCATACGCCCTTTTCCAGCTTGTCGCCTTTCCTTTTGTTCTATTCTACTTGTACTCTTTACTTTATAAAGATTCGTGTTTCTTTCTTTTTAGGTATATACATCGGCACAAAAGTACCTCTGTATTCCCTGTTCCAATATGTCAATGAACCTGTCGCCCCTCAAGGGCATGTGGAGAATATCGGAGTCGAACCGATGACCTCCTGCGTGCAAGGCAGGCGCTCTAGCCAGCTGAGCTAATCCCCCATTTCTTTAGTCATGAGTCATTAGCCGGTAGTTATCAGCGATAACCCTGTAACTCAACCTCTAAAATTTCCAATACTTCATCCTCAATGAACGTTCCCCCAAAACGGGGCTCGTAGTCCCAGGCAGACTCGAACTGCCGACCTCTACATTATCAGTGTAGCGCTCTAACCAGCTGAGCTATGGGACTGTCCCTACTTCCAGGGCAGCGCCCCTTCCGTATTTGTTATATATCATGATTGCGGAGATTTTCTTTCCAAGAACATAAATAAATCGAAAAAACGGGATCGAAGGACCTTCGAAGGCCGCCGGTGATCGTCCCTTGAAGGGACAATCTCTAGAAAGGAGGTGTTCCAGCCGCACCTTCCGGTACGGCTACCTTGTTACGACTTAGCCCTAGTTACCGATCTTGCCCTAGGCCGCTCCTTGCGGTGACGGACTTCAGGCACTCCCGGCTTCCATGGCTTGACGGGCGGTGTGTACAAGGCCCGGGAACGTATTCACCGGATCATGGCTGATATCCGATTACTAGCGATTCCAGCTTCACGGGGTCGAGTTGCAGACCCCGATCCGAACTGTGACAGGTTTTATAGATTCGCTCCGCCTTGCGACGTGGCTGCTCTCTGTACCTGCCATTGTAGCACGTGTGTGGCCCAGGACGTAAGGGCCGTGATGATTTGACGTCATCCCCACCTTCCTCGCGGTTTGCACCGGCAGTCCCGTTAGAGTCCCCATCTTGACATGCTGGCAACTAACGGTAGGGGTTGCGCTCGTTATAGGACTTAACCTGACACCTCACGGCACGAGCTGACGACAACCATGCAGCACCTTGCAATCCGTCCGAAGAAAAGTCCATCTCCGGACCTGTCGAACTGCATTTAAGCCCTGGTAAGGTTCCTCGCGTATCATCGAATTAAACCACATGCTCCACCGCTTGTGCGGGCCCCCGTCAATTCCTTTGAGTTTCATTCTTGCGAACGTACTCCCCAGGTGGGATACTTATCACTTTCGCTTGGCCGCCCAGGCCTCAAGGGCCCGGACAGCTAGTATCCATCGTTTACGGCGTGGACTACCAGGGTATCTAATCCTGTTCGCTCCCCACGCTTTCGTCCATCAGCGTCAGTACATGGTTAGTCACCTGCCTTCGCAATCGGTGTTCTATGTGATATCTATGCATTTCACCGCTACACCACATATTCCGGCAACTTCACCATGACTCAAGACCAGCAGTATCAAAGGCAATTCTATAGTTGAGCTACAGACTTTCACCCCTGACTTACCGGCCCGCCTACGGATCCTTTAAACCCAATAATTCCGGATAACGCTCGAATCCTCCGTATTACCGCGGCTGCTGGCACGGAGTTAGCCGATCCTTATTCTTACGGTACCGTCAGTGGGGCACACGTGCCCCTTTTTCTTCCCGTATAAAAGCAGTTTACTACCCATAGGGCATTCTTCCTGCACGCGGCATGGCTGGATCAGGCCCTCGCCCATTGTCCAATATTCCTCACTGCTGCCTCCCGTAGGAGTCTCAGTCCGTGTCTCAGTACCAGTGTGGGGGATCCCCCTCTCAGGGCCCCTACCCATCGCGGTCTTGGTAAGCCGTTACCTTACCAACTAACTAATGGGACGCATGGCCATCTTCTACCGCCCGAAGGCTTTAACCACGTCCCGATGCCAGGTCGTGGTACCACGGGGCATTAATCCAAGTTTCCCTGGGCTATTCCCCTGTAGAAGGCAGGTTCCATACGCGGTGCGCACCCGTGCGCCGGTCGTCAGCGGAGCAAGCTCCCTGTTACCCCTCGACTTGCATGTGTTAGGCCTGCCGCTAGCGTTCATCCTGAGCCAGGATCAAACTCTTCATCGTTGTTCTTTATATACTCGTCCCAACGACCTCCGAAATATGACTCCCCGGCCCCGATTCTCTCGATCTAATTCTTTATGTTATCTACCATCGCAAAACTTCCTAAAAAGCTCGCGATTCTCTCCACAATATTTCAATGAACAATTCTGTAACAAGGCCGGTCACCCGACCCAATCATCGCCCAGTGTCTCACTAAGCGGGTGCAAATATACGCACCGTTTTTAATTCTACAATAGCCAAAGCAAAAAAAATTAAAAAAAAATTGATTTTATTTTTAAACATCTGAAAACCAATTTTTTATAAAGAAAATAAATGAAAGGAAATTATTCTAAAATAGTAAAATACTGTATATCAAATAGCTATTAATAATCACAAGAATTTGGCAAAACGTCAAGTACCTATATCACAGCCTCTTAAAAATACTCTTATTCTATGAAAAAAAGTTCCAAACCAAACCGAACCTTATAACAAAATCACGATATGGATAATTTGGCGCCGCATAATAGTCATAACCACTAAAAGAAGAATTAAAATGCTCGGCCTTTAGAAAAATTCTCGTTTGCTGGATTCTTGCATTAATAAAAAAGTCCAATAAAGGGAAACCACCTAATTCTTCTGTATCCTGTACGAAGAATTCTCCCAAAACTGAGTTGTAACCGTTCATCTTGTATTTGGAAAAGTATTTTAAAGTTACGCCAGTTTGCAAATACATCGCCTTTTTAAAAACATCCGAAGAAAAGTATAAACTGTTTCGCGTTATCAAAGGAGGTACATTGAATACGTTTGAATCCTGAGAAACTGTTTGA
Organism: Maribacter litopenaei; assembly: GCF_025244665.1. Lineage (GTDB taxonomy): Bacteria > Bacteroidota > Bacteroidia > Flavobacteriales > Flavobacteriaceae > Maribacter > Maribacter litopenaei. Next base: position 2,902,037 of record NZ_CP104205.1, read on the forward strand.
TACATTACCGTGTTGTTCAAAGCAAATTTACCCAGTCTAAACTCCTTTGCATACATTAACTTCAAATAGGAAATTCCCTTGTCTTCCTGAAAAGGTTTAATGTTCGCTTGTTCCGCACCTTCCTCAATTTCTGCCGAAGGACCCATGGAGAAATATGCATAATTGTCCATGTTTGTGTATTTGGCCGAGATATTTCCAAAAAACTTGGAATCTAGATTTAGATCCAAACTGTTAACCCTTTCCTTTTTGAAGGTGTCCGTATTCTGCCAATTATAATTAAGGTATTCACTCTGATATAGTAGAAAATTAAAATCGGGCATACGGGAGGAGGAATGCAAATTAAATCCGAGTTGATTCTTATCATTTAAACTATATGATGCGGAGGCATCCAAAATATTACCTGATAAATCCCCGGAAAGATTATATTTAAAAGAACCTTCCAGCTCTAACCCACCAATTTTTTTTTCATAATCCGCCCCTAGGGCCAATTCAGTACCCTTAAGCTGACTTTGAATCTCTTGTCCGTCTTCGTTAAAAAATAGGCTATTAAAGTAGTAATTGTAGGTATATATATTAACATTACCCTGCAATCTTCCCAAGACCCTATTGAACAACTCAAGTTTGAACTGGTTATAAGTCGTTTTAAGACTTGCTTTATCATTGATTGGGGATAATATAACATCCCCAAAATAACCGTCCCCAGTAGAATGCAAAAACTGGTAATACTTAGTTTCGTACTCAAAGGTGTGTCCCAACGATAAAGAAGTCCTTTCCACATAACTTGAATCTTTATTCCTTCTTATCAATTTATAGGAATGTTCCGGATAATATCGTTTACCCGAACTACATTGTCCGCATCATCGAAGCGAACGTCCACTTTTGGACGATCCGTAAAATCCGTGTCACCAGATTCAAATTGCAGTTCTTTATCCGTAAGTCCACCATTTTCTTGGGATTTGATGTCTTGGGCCGCTATATGTGCCCTAAGGTTATATCTGCCATTCCTTGATTGATAATTGGTAGTTGTAATAAAATTACCGGATTGAACCTGATTGGAATTGTATTTTCCTAACGACCGATGCCCTTTATATCCAATAGAAAAGTTTAAGCGCCTGGAGGTATTAAAAGTCAACATGGCATCCAGTAATTGACCTTGTTCCAACGTGGTCTTAAAAAGAATATCGGTCATTGGGGTGGCTACATTGTAATAATTGATGTCCTTAGTTTCCCAATAATTAAAATGTTTGGCCTTGGCACCCAATTTTGGATACATAGTAGCCCGGTCCAAATCCACACCTAAGTAATTATACGTTTGCCCGATATTGGACAGTGGCATCAATTCGAAATCATCCTTTCTTAGATAATTGTATTTATATTCCTTTTGAATGGTTAGAGTTGTATCCAAAAAGGTAGTGTCCCTTGCATAGGATATGATTTTATAGTCCTTAATGGTCACCTCATCGCTACTATCTCTTTTCAATTCAGGTTTGGGAAGGGGTCTTGAATTTTTTTTTATGGGAAGGGAATCTGTTCCGGAAATTGAATCTAGGACTTTTGAATCGATTTCCTCTTGTTGGGCACATAGGGAAAAAGTAAGACTGCTAAAGAAAACTAGGAAGAAATACTTCATGCGTATTTTTATCAAGCGCAAAGTTAATTTTTTTGTTCATAACTAAATGTGAAAGTTTAGAACAATAAAAAAGGCCCCAAAAAATGGGGCCTTTTCAATTATCAAAAAGGGTAAAATTAATAACCGTCGTTCTGAACCATATTTGAGTTCGCATTCATCTCAGACAGAGGAATAGACCATGCAAACAGGTTGTTAGGATAACTCAGTGTGCTTACAGTGTTTCCAACCGATCCAACTGCAACAGCCGATTGACCAGTTCTCATTAAATCATCAAAACGGAAACCTTCAAAAATCAACTCTCTTCTTCTTTCATTAAGAATATCACCCTTAGTAACAGATGTGTAAGGAGTAGCATTTCTGTTATTGGCTATTAGGTTCATCTGAGTAACTGCGTCGCCACCAGTTTCCAAAAGTGCTTCTGCATAGTTCAGAATAACTTCTTCATAACGAAATAAAGGAATGTTATCAGAACCATTATTGGTGTCAGGGTATTTGCCTATATTTCTTAGAGCAGAACCGCCATCTTGGTATCCAAAAATATCCAGGCGAACATCGCCCGCATCATAAATATCCAAAACCTCAGGCAAAACCTGTACATCACCATAACCACCAGGTTCGTCCCCAGGATATCTATAGATATAACTTAGCGCATTAGGCCCAAGATTATCAGCAGTACTAAAAGCTAATTCAAACATTACGTTGGTCCCACCTTCAGTTGCCCAGCTAGACACATATGCATCAGCACCTATAACAGAATACAAACCAGAATTGATGACAGCTTCAGAAGCAGATACAGCTCTACTCCAATCTCCAAAATAAACAGCCACTCTAGCCTCTAAAGCTTTTGCTACATATTTAGAGACAAAAATCTTTGAGCTATCATAGGAAGAGTCCATCATTCCAAAAGCTGTCTCCAAATCAGTGTATATAGCCTGCTTAACCTCATCAATAGAATTTACGGAAGGAAACAAATCCTCTCCTTTGAAAGTGGTGACTATAGGAACTCCGAGCGAGCCACCACCCGCATGCTGCTGACCATATGTACGTAATAAATCAAAATGTCCTAAGGCTCTTAAAACCATAGCTTGACCCTGAATGTGAGCGCCATAATCTAAATCACCCTCTAAAGTGGAAAGATCAGTATTTATAATGATATTAACATTAGCCAAAAGCTCATAAACGTCCTCCCATATAAAACCAGTGTTGGCATTATATTGAAACTGAGATTGTGTTGTAAATCTACCCGAATTACCATTAGAGAAGGTATTATCAGATCTAACCTCATTGGTCGCAATCAAGTCTCTCCCGTAATATTCTGAGCCGAGAAAGTATATTGTGAGCACCTTTAAGAATACTATATAAGTTATCAACACGGGTTACACTCCCGTCCACACTTTTACTCTGTGCAAGTGTAGGATCTAAATCCTCAGTTGTACACGAAGACGCTAATAAAACTGCAGAAGCAGCAAATAGCATAATATATTTATTTATTTTCATCTTTTTCATTTTTTAGAAGCTTAAATTAACACCTACTGCTATTGTCCTTGCGGGAGGAGTTTCGAGTCCCGTTTCACCGGGAGTAACGTCCCCACCTTGGCTATCCACATCAACTTCCGGATCATGTAATAAGTTATCATCTTTTACCCAAGTAAGTAAGTTATTACCTCTTACAAAGAATCTCATGCTATTGATTCCTATTCTATCCGTGGCACTTCTTGGCAAGTCAAATCCAACAGTCAAAGCCCTTAACCTCATAAAATCTCCTTCATAAAGGTATTTAGAATGTCGTTGCCATGGAGTAGCTCCGGTTGTGAAAGCTCCATATCGAGCTACATCACCGGGTTGCTGCCATCTATCTAATAAGGAAGTATAACCGTTGAACGCCAAAATCGGATATGCATTTGACTGATTCAAATATAGATGCCAACCTTCATAAATTTTGTGTCCACCAGCATAGTAGCCGTTAGCGTTGATGAAGAAATTCTTATACTTGAAATTAAGGTTAAGACCCGCGGTAAAAGTAGGTACCGCATTTCCTCCTTGGAAAACTGCCTCAGCTTCATTGAAATCTGTGGTGGTTTCACCATCAACCCCATTAATATACCATTCTTCAGCTCCTGTATCAGGATTTACCCCGGCCCATGTCGGCATGTACCATTCCCTCACAGGATGGCCTGTTTCAATTCTAGTTGTTGTTGTAGTCACTGTTCTCTCCACACCATTTGGGTCTAATGGCAATTCGGTAACTTCATTCTCAACAGTGGCGAAATTACCACCTAGCGAAAATTGAACATCCTCCGTATCTACAATATTGAAGTTTAAGTCAACCTCTACCCCTTTGTTCGTCAATTCGCCAATGTTTTGATATTGACTAGAGAATCCCGTTGTTTGTGACAAAGGAACATCCAATAACAAGTCTTTGGAAGTTCTATTAAAGTATGCAGCACTACCACTGACAACGTTATTGAATAATGCAAAATCAACACCAACATCCAACGTATGGGAAGTTTCCCATGAAAGGTCTTGATTACCAAAAGTATCCACAAATTGTGCACCTTCTCCACCATAATCCGCATTAAATGCAAACAAAGATTGGTATAAGTTTAAACCAATATTGGCATTTCCAGTAACCCCGTAAGAACCTCTTAATTTTAAATTATTAACAACATTGGAGCCAGCCAAAAAGTCTTCCTTAAAGATATTCCAAGCTGCACCAACGGATCAAAAGTCACCCCATCTATTAGTGCGGGAGAATCTAGAGTTACCCTCTCTACGGTAGGAAAGATCCAATACATATCTACCATCAAAAGCAGAATATTTGGCCAATCCCATGTATGATGCTATGTAGAAGTCTTGAAAACTAGAACTTACAGAATTTGGAGTACCAACGTTATCTAAATAGTACAAACCATCATCAGCAAAATTCTGACGAGAACCACCCAAGAAATAACGGCGGTTAGACTGGTATTCCTGTAAAACCTTAAAATTAAACACGTGATCGTCGCTCAAGTCCAATTTGTAATCAAAGAAATTCTGAAAAACGTAAAACACATTGGTCCTATCATATTGTTCGGCATCACCCGATGTAGGAGCACCATATCCGTAATTTCTATTTGAATAATTTCTGTAATTATAACCTTGGTAATCTACATTGAACACTGTTCCAAAAGAAAAGTTATCAGTCAATTGCCAGTTCAATGAGTTATTGGACAATACCCTTGTTAATCTATTCTCGTAAATATTGTTATCCAAAAGATACAATGGGTTAGGCAATGAACCACCAAATAAATTATAAGAGCCGTCTTCGTTGTAAGGCAAGTTCAAGGGAGACAAGAAAAACTTGGCTGACCTTGGACTTTCAAAGTACGCACTAGTCTCCAAAAAAGCATTCTGTATTGAATGGGAGGCAGAATTGTTAGAACTGAAAGTTAAATTTGGAGTCAAATCTTTGCTGATGTTAACAGCACCGGCGATACGTTCAAATGAAGGCCCAACTACAGTACCTTCTTGATTCATATACCCCAATGACGCAAAAAAAGTATGATCATCACCTCCACGCGAAGCAGAAATACTATGTTGCTGAATTGTAGCACCGTCATTTCTTACGGCCTCATCCCAACGACCTTCCGGTCTACCTGCAGCATCCCAATCAGCAAAGCTACTAGCCAACAATGCATCGATAGCTTCTTGTTTTGTGGCGGTAATACCATCATTATAATATGCCTCCGCAGCGAGCTCCAAACGGTTAGCCGCTGTTAAAGGTACGGGGCCAGTAATTGCGTCCCTTTGAAATCCGTAACTGGAATTGACTTCAAAGACAGTATTACCCTCTCTACCTCTTTTGGTGGTAATCAAAATAACCCCATTAGAACCACGTGCACCATACTGTGCTGTAGCGGAAGCATCCTTTAAAACAGTAATGGATTTAATATTGTTATTATCCAAACCTGCCAAGGAAGATAAAGATGAATAAGCACCACTTGACCCTACATTACTGGTACTGATAGGTACACCATCAATTACGTACAAAGGCTCATTACCAGCAGTAATAGAGCTGATACCTCTAATACGAATGTTAGCGGTAGAACCTGGCGTACCCGATGTAGCTGAAACTGTAAGACCGTGAAACATTACCTTGTAATGCTTGGTCAACACTTGGCGTTATAACCTGAGATAATTGATCAGAGTCGACTTCAACAATAGAACCTGTTATATCCGATCTTCTTTGGGAAGTATAACCCGTAACAACCACCTCTTCTAAGGCTTGGGCGTCTTCATCCATTTGTACATTGATGACACTACCTGCTCCAACTGACCTCGTTTCGGTTTTTTGTCCAATGTAGGAAAATCTTAATTCCCCTCCCTGTTCAACAGTTATAGAATAATTTCCATCAAAATCTGTTTGGGTTCCGTTGGTGGTACCCACCACTACAACGGATACTCCTGGGAGTGGCAAATTGGATTGGTCCGTTACCGTACCGGACACCGTTTTTTCCTGCGCATAGGAAAATGAAATGCTGAAAACCAAAAAAGGCAGTAGCATCCATCTAAACTTCTGTTTCATAGATTTAGTTTTTGAATTAGCAAGCGTCAAAATTGACCAAAAAACCAAACTATTCCAAAAGGCCATCTTAAGGAAAAGCCAAGATTTGTTAAAAAAAGATGGATATTTATGGTTTTATTAATTTTTTTAGATTAATTAACAGGGAATATTCAAATATTTAACTTTTACATAAATCTTAATATCACCCCTTATCAGTTAACAAAATCATAAAAATTGAAGAAATTTTACACTTTTTTTAACGAATGTGGAACAGACGAGGCAGGAAGAGGTTGTTTGGCCGGTCCTGTTACAGCGGCGGCCGTCATATTATCACGTGACTTTGAGAACCCCATTTTGAACGACTCCAAACTGTTATCTAGTAAAAATCGTGACCTATTAAAACCAATTATTGAAGACCGGAGTTTGGCCCATGGAGTGGCCCATATCTACCCCTCCAAAATAGACGAAATCAATATTCTGAACGCCTCTATTTTGGCTATGCATAAGGCCATTGAAAAACTTGAAGAAATTCCGCCACATATTATTGTAGACGGCAACAAGTTTAAACCTTATGCAGACATACCTCATACCTGTATTATAAAAGGGGATTCAAAGTTTATGAATATTGCAGCGGCTTCTATCCTTGCCAAAACCTATCGAGATGCCTATATGGAAAAAATACATGAAGAATTTCCTATGTATAACTGGAAGCAAAATAAGGGTTATCCAACCAAAGAACATAGGGAGGCCATTAAGGAGTTTGGAATTACCAAATATCATAGAAAAAGTTTTAGGCTATTACCTGAACAACTTACACTAAATCTCTAAAAAGTATACATTTGCCAAAAGGCATTTCATGAAGGTAAAGCTACTGCTAACTATTTTTGGTACCATCTTCTTTTTAAATTGTACTTATAAAGGAGATGAAAAGGCCTCTACCTTAGCACTTGTCCCGGAGAATAGCCCAGTAATCATTAAAATTAATGACTTTGATACCTTCACCTCTGAAATAAAAGAGAACGAAATCCTAAAGAGTTTTCAAAATTCTGATAGGATAGCTCAGTTGGCCAACCGACTTAAGCCATTGAAATACGTTAAATCTCAATTGGGAGGTTATTTGGCCATTACGGACCATCCAAAGAAAGACTTCGATTTTGTTTACATCCCTACCGATAGTCTACCACAAATAGTCTTGGACAGTACCACAAATAAAATTGTCGAAAAAATTGTCAAAGGTGATTTGGAGTTTAGTAGATATGAAATTGATGGGAGTATTTTTTATACATCGATAATACAGAATAAGGAAATTGTAGGTTCTTCAGAATCCGCCATTGAGATGGTCTCGGAATCAATACGAAGATCCGTCTCCCGTAAAAAAGCATTTTGTAAAATTTGATGAGATGGGAAGTCTCACCAAATCGGCACAAATATGGCTGGATCTAAAAAACGGTAAAGATCTTTTTGAAAAAATTTTAGAATCCAATAGGAATCAAAGCGAATATCAGTATTCAGATTGGCTTTCACTTGATGTATCCTTAAAAGAGGATGCCCTATTTTTAAATGGTATATCTATCGCCAATGATTCCATCGATGAGTACCTAGGCATATTTTCAAATACCCTACCCATTTCCAACAACACCATTGCACTTGCTCCGGAAAGTTCGGATTCTTTTATCTCTTTTACTTTCACTGATTACAAAAATTTCAGCAAGAACCAGAATAAATTCTTGGATTATTCAGTATCAAGGGATTCCATATTTTCCGCGGTCGAGGAAATAGGTATTAGTGATATTGATAATGAGCAGGTAATTCTTCTTAAAACCTATGGAACAGCAAATATTTCAGATTATCTAAACAGCATACAATCCAACTCATTAGAATATCAGGGTGGTGAAATAAAAGAACTTAGAAGGGATAGTATTCTACAATATAGTTTCTACCCCTTGGTTGAGAACTTTGATCCAAAATACGCCACTGTCTTGGAGAATACATTTGCTTTTTCCAATTCCCAAGAAACTTTAGAAGACTTTATTAATTCAAACAAATCTGGACAGACCCTTGACAAAACTTTGTTGATTGAAAATATAAAGGATCTTACAACGGAAGAATCTACCCAGCTATCAGTCTCCAACAGCAAAGGTCTCAACAACAACCTGAACAAAACGGGGCTAGGAATATTATCTGCTTTATTTCAAAAGGCAAATCTGACAGATTATGTATTTGGCTCACAAATAGTTTCAGATGCCGGTTTTTTTCACACCAATTATTTCATTAAAAAAATTACCGCTTCGGCCGCAGAACAGGAGCATTGGAAATGTTCAAAACACAATTGGATTCGGACATTTATCTAACCCCCCAGTTTTTTACAAACCATAGAACGAATGGCAAGGACATTGTAGTACAGGATCAAGACAATGTGTTGTATTTGATTTCCAATAGAGGAAAAATTATCTCGGAAAAAGGAATTGGAAAGTGCCATTCAAGGAAAAATTCACGAAGTAGATATCTACAGGAATGGAAAATACCAATTGGCTTTTACAACAAACAACAGATTTTATATTATTGATAGAAACGGAAAGGAGGTCGCCCCCTTTACCTTTAAATATGACAGTGGGAATCTGAACCCGTTAGCAGTTTTTGACTATTCCAACAATAAAAACTATCGTTTTGTCGTCACACAGGGCAACAAAGTTTATATGTATAACAACGAAGGAAAAATAGTTTCCGGGTTTAAATACACCAAAGCGGAGGATACCATTATAGGTGCTCCCCAACACTTCGTAATTGGGACTAAAGATTATTTGGTATTTAAATTAACAGACGGCAGTTTAAAAATACTCGACAGGGTTGGAAATGTTAGGGTAAGAGTTTCTGATAAAATTCCCTTTTCTGAAAATAACATAAAAGTGTACCGGAACAAATTCATAGCCACTTCAAAAGATGGTATTTTATATGAAATAGATGGGCAGGGCAAACTTCAAACTTCGGATTTAAAATTGAATATAGACCATGGCATGGATGCCACTTCCGAACTTTGGTGTTGATGAACGACAATGTACTATCCATTAGGGGAAAAGAAGTGACTTTAGATCTTGGTGTCTATACCAAACCTTCAATTTTCTATCTGAATGATAAGATTTATGTTTCGGTTACGGACATACAAAATCTAAAAACCTATCTCTTTGATAGCCAAGCAGAACCTATAATTGGATTTCCCGTATTCGGTGCCTCTGTCATAGATATGACCGATATGGATAATGATAATAGACCGGAACTTGTTATCAAAGACCAAGAAAACTCGATAGTGGTCTATAAAATTCAATAGCACAATTTTCCATTAGGTATATACCTTCTTCTATACCAACCATACAAAGTCAGTTGTGATTTACATCCTTATCTGTTAACTTTAAAAGGATACCCTATTTTGAGGATTTTAATCAATTTTAATTCACACTATTATGAAAACCATCAATTTGTCCCAAAAACTATTTTTGGTGACAGGCGTTTTACTCATCTGTTGCACTTCCTCTAATGCCCAATTTTTAAAAAAGTTAGGAAAAAGGGCGGAAAAGGCGGCAGAAAGAGCCGTAGAAAGAAGAGTTGACAAGGAAGCGACCGAAAAAACAGATCAAGCCCTGGACAGTATTTTGGAACCCGGCTCTAAAAAAAACGGCAAATCTCCAGTCCCAAACACAACGGATTCCGAAGAAAAACCCCAAAACAATAATACATCAGGAAACAAATCTGTGACAGGATCAGAAGGGCCTAAGGGTTTATCCGTCTATAGTAAGTTCGATTTTGTTCCAGGTGACGAACAACTCTTCTTTGATGACTTTGCAAATGATTTTGTGGGTGACTTCCCGGCAAAGTGGAACACCAATGCTGGGGGCGAAGTTGTAATGCTTGGCGAAGATTCTGAAAAATGGTTTAAACTAAAGTCGGGATACAATCTATTCTTTATTCCAAGTGCTCCCAATCTGCCAAATGACTATACCATTGAGTTCGATGTCATTGGCATAGGGGTCGAGAAAGTTTCCTCTGCGTCCCATCTTCGCATTGACCTAAGTGATAACTCAAAATTTGCAGAAGGAGAAAATTTTGTACAGGCAAGTATTCCATTTTGTCAATACACCTCCACAGGTATAACAGTGGAAAACAGGAAAAATAGCAAGCAGGAAATTTATAGCACAATTAAAGCGGATATTCGGAATGCCATTATACAAGGTGCCCATATTTCTGTTGCCGTTAATGATGAACGGTTCCGACTTTGGGTGGATGAGACTAAATATATTGACGTTCCAAAAGCAGTTCCACTTGGTAAATTAACTACCTTAAAATTCCATGCAAATAACTTCAAGGACGATACCGAACAAGTTTTTATCACAAACTTAAAAGTTGCCAAAGGCGGGGAGGATTTAAGAAGAAAGCTATTATCAGAAGGTAAAATATCTACAAATGCCATCCTTTTTAATTCAGGATCTGATGAAATCAAACCAGCCTCTATGGGGGTAATTCGGCAAATATTTCAGGTATTGCAACAAGACTCTTCTATAAAATTGAATATTTTTGGGCATACGGATTCCGACGGTGATGAAAAAAGTAACCTAACACTGTCCAAAAACAGGGCTGAGGCCGTAAAAAATGCACTCGTTTCCGTCTATGGTGTGGATGCAAGCAGACTTTCTACAGGTGGCAAGGGTGAATCTGAACCGGTAGGCGACAATGGCACAAGTGAGGGAAAATCACAAAACAGAAGAGTAGAATTTATCAAAATTTAAAATCAATTAAAAAATGAATATCAAATTTTTATCAAGCATATTATTTCTTTTTGGAACCACAATGCTGTTCGGTCAAAACAGTTGTAGTAAGTATTATCCTATGGAAGAGGGCAGTACTTTTCAGTATACTATGTACGACAAAAAAGATAAGGTTGAGGGCGTAACCGATTATGTAGTTTCTAAAGTAGAAAATTCAGGTGGTAATACCACGGCGACCATGGAACTCAAATTTACGGACGATAAAGGGAAAAATGTCTTGGAATCAGATTATAACATTACGTGTACAGGGGATGGTGTAAAGATCGACTACCGGAGTCTTTTTCCCTCACAAATGAAAAAGCAATATGAGGATATGGGGATGGAGATGGACATTACCGGAACCGATATTCAAATTCCGAACAGTTTGTCAGCCGGTCAAACCTTGGATGATGCCAATGTAAATGTATCCATGGATATGGGAGCCATGAAGATGAATATTAATGTGGAGACCTACGACCGTAAGGTTGAAAAAGAAGAATCCGTCACTACACCTGCAGGTACTTTTAATTGTTATTTAATTACTGAAAAAAGCAAATCAAAAGTAATGATGAGCAATATGGAAACCAGCAATAAAGTCTGGATTTCTGAAGGTGTTGGAATGATAAAACAGGAGACCTATGGAAAAAATGGTAAGCTTATGAGCAGGATGGAACTGACCAAGTTCAGTAAATAATTGCCAACAATCCACTTAAAAAAACCGAGGTCTACACTTCGGTTTTTTCCTTTATTTCCGATTCAAAAAGCTCTGCAAAGTGTTTTAACAGCTTCTCCTTTACTTCATTCATATCTACCTTTTCTTTCCCCAATTCAACGTTCAATGAGGTAACTGCCTTATCCTTTATGCCGCACGGTATCATCATATCAAAATAACCTAAATCGGCATTCACATTTAGGGCGAACCCGTGCATGGTAACCCACCTACTGGCACGTACACCCATGGCGCAAATCTTACGGGCAAAGGCCGTACCCACATCCAACCGAGACACCCGTTTCCCCTTTGGAGCGCTCACCTTTGAGACCATACTCGTCCAAGGTTAAAATAACCATCTCCTCCAAAAGCCTGAGATATTTGTGGATGTCCGTAAAAAAATTATCCAAGTCCAAAATTGGATAGCCTACAATCTGCCCTGATCCATGATAGGTAATATCGCCACCTCTATTAATTTTATAAAATTTTGCTCCCTTAGCACTGAGTTCATTTTCATCCACCAACAGGTTTTGGATGTCCCCACTTTTGCCCAAGGTATACACATGGGGGTGTTCAACAAAAATGAAATAGTTAGGAGTATCCAATGAGGTTTCCTCCCTCCTATTTCGAATTTTCAAATCTAATATTTGCTGAAATAATAGTTCTTGATAATCCCAAGTTTCTTTATAATCTTTGACACCCAAGTCCTCCACAAAAACAGTTTTGTTCATGGTACAAAGATACGAAAAGGACAGGGTTACTTTTCCAACTCCACTTCAATATTGATGGACTCCGGGTCCTTAAGCATATCCAAGAAACTCACTTCATAGATCATGGTCTTCCCGTCCATGGAAAAAGTTGCGTCTTCCACGTTGGTAGATTTTACCCTTTTTGGGAAATGGTATTTAAACGTATATGTGGAACCACTCAAAAACATCTCGGCACTCTGAAGGCTATCCGAGACTATTTTGGAAGATTTCCATATCCTTGATTTTTGTACTTCGATTAAAACGATTGTCTTTAAATGAATAGGATACTTCTGTAGCATCGTTACTTGAATTCTGAGGAACCGGTTGATCACCCGCTGAGGGCCCCATAGTACTGGCATTTTGAAAGGCATTGAAAGCATCGTTCACATCCGAAACATCCTTAAATTCAGAAAACATTTCAAAATTCATAATTCCATTAGGGGCATCCACGACCATGTGCATGCTAAAGGGCTCCAATTTTTTCAACTTTTCCTGTTCTTCCAATGGCAATTGGGCAATACTATCCTTTTTCTCTCTCAAAAAATCCTTAAAAACCAATGTAGAATCTATAACTTCTTCTGTTTCGAGACTATCGGAAGGTGGAATCATGGACATCATTTCGCTACCATCAAAGCCAATACTCATTCTTCCGAGCCATCGTTATTGAAATAAATTTCTTCTGTAAAATTACACGCAACGAAAAGGATCGTAATTAAAATGGCCCACAGTATCCCTTTTACTCCCATTTTTATATTTTTAGTTTGGATTGTTCAAGATAACCAATGCAGCGATAACCCCGGGTACCCAGCCACAAAAAGTTAAAAGCAGTACAATCAGAAAAGATCCACATCCCTTTCCTATGACCGCAAGGGGCGGAAATAAAATTGCCAATAGGACTCTTATTAAACTCATTTTTGATTTGATTTTGATTGATGTACTTATTAGTTGCTAAATTATCGGAATTGTTACAGAATCCTTTATTTTTAAGCATAAAGAAATAAGCTTTGGTTAACAGATTCATCTTAATTTTTTATCTATTTTGTTGCACAGGTGTTTTTGGTCAGTATTCGTTTAGCGGAAACACTTCCGATAGCATTGGGGGAAAGACCGTTTATCTATCCATTATTGAGGATTACAGAAAATTATCCCGAACATATTTAGAGCAAATCCTCAAAAAAACGGTCACAGACTCTACCGGTTACTTTGAATTTACAGGGGATAACCTATTGAACGACAATCGTATTTATAAAATACACATAGACGACTGTACCGAAGAATCCAATGGAAACCATTTTTTCGGCAATTGCACAAATACCAAGAGTGTCTTGTTCATCGCTAAGGCTAACGATACAATTTATTTGCCTGCTACTTTTAATGATGAACTATTTTGTGATTTAAATTCTACCAATGCCTCCTCAATAGATTTATTGAATATTGATGGCCTTTTGGATAATATGGCCTTTGATTATGCCAGTTTTAATAGCGACGCCAACAAACGTTTAACCTCACAAAAATGGTTTAAAAAACTACAGGAATATGGTGAAAGCCTCCATGAACCTTTATCCGAATTATATATTTATCAGTTCCTTTCGGATAGGCGAAATGAGACGTTCGACTTTTTTGTCAAAGACCTGCCGGATAACGAGTACTACCTTGAACTTATGCAAAGGTTAAACGAAAAATATCCCTCTGCGTCTTTTAGCAATCAATATCAATCCGAAATGAAAAGCTTTTTGGCTTTTTATCAATCCGATAAAATGTCAAACAATATTTGGATGCTTCTATTATCGGTTCTTTTATTGCTATCAATTCTGATGAATGCTTATTTGTGGAACTCCCAAAAGCGATTCCGCGTTGCCAAGAATAACCAATTGGCCAATGAACTATCCCAACAAGAAAAAAAGGTGGTGCATCATATTAACAAGGGACTATCCAACAAGGAAATTGCGTCAACATTATTTATATCGGTTAGTACGGTAAAAAGCCATATTAACAACATATACAAAAAACTAGATGTAAAGTCCGAGAGATCAACTTAAGGACTTTTAGAGTCCTTATAAATTTTTTCCACCCCGGGTCTAGTCCCTTTTCCCAACCTTAAATCATTTCATTCATCCCCTATTTTTTTCAGTTTTGGTTTTCATTAAAAAACAAACATTATGAAAACCTTTTTATTATGCACCATTATTTTGGGTACTACATCTATCCTTTTGGCACAATCAAAAAATGCTGAAATAGTTCTTAACAACAACCAAAAAATACTGGTTGGGAAAATTGATAAGACCGACTTAAACGTTTCCCCTTACGCCAATTGGTTTGGAAAAAATTATGAAGACTACGATTTGGAGGAAAACAGAATATCAAAATTTGAGGAGAAACTTACAGAATACCATATAAAAATCTTTATGGGTACATGGTGCGGAGATAGCAAGAGGGAAGTTCCTAGATTGTTCAAGATTTTAGAACATGCAAACTTTCCTGCTGAAAAAATACAGATGGTGGCCTTAGATGTAAGACCAAAACACTACAAGAAAAGCCCCGGTGAAGAAGAATGGGGCCTACAAATCTTAAGGGTGCCTACCATTATATTTTATAAAAATGGCAGAGAGGTAAACAGGATTATTGAAAGCCCCAATAGCTCCCTGGAGAAGGACATTTTTGATATCATTGAAGGAAACTCATACATCGCAAATAAGGCCAAGTCCGAGACATTTCGATTAGTCATTCTATTTTTCCATGATTCCGGGCTTAAATTGGCTACCCAAAACGCATTTCCAATATTGTATTAGTACCTTTTAAAGTTTTACGCATTCTTGGCTATATTTGCCGCTTTAAATAGTACATCATGCAATTATCCGAACAAGAGGTCATACGAAGAGAGAAGTTGGGGAAATTAAGGGAGCTGGGCATCAATCCTTATCCAGCAGAATTATTTCCTGTTGATACCACATCAAAGGGAATCAAAAAAGAATATGAAGAAGGTAAAAAGGTGACTATTGCAGGAAGATTAATGTCTCGTCGGATACAAGGAAAGGCTTCCTTTGCAGAAATTCAAGACAGTGAAGGTCGTATACAGGTATATTTTAATCGGGACGAGATTTGTCCCGGAGAGGACAAGACCCAATACAACGAAGTCTATAAAAAACTACTGGATATAGGGGATATTATAGGTATAGAGGGGGAACTGTTTACCACCCAAGTTGGTGAGAAAACGGTCATGGTGAAGAACTTTAAGATGTTGAGTAAATCATTAAGGCCTTTGCCACTTCCTAAACAAGATGCAGAAGGAAATATTTATGACGAATTCAATGACCCCGAGTTACGCTATCGTCAGCGGTATGTGGATTTGGTGGTAAACCCAAAAGTCAAGGAAACGTTCATTAAAAGAACCAAGATTACGAATAGTATTCGTGAATTTTATAATAGCCGTGGCTATTTGGAAGTTGAGACACCAATTTTGCAACCCATCCCTGGAGGGGCGGCGGCAAGGCCATTTTTAACACATCATAATGCCTTGAACATTCCATTATACCTGCGTATCGCCAACGAATTGTATTTAAAGCGATTGATTGTCGGTGGCTTTGATGGGGTTTACGAGTTTTCCAAGGATTTCAGGAACGAGGGTATGGATCGTACCCATAATCCAGAGTTTACCGTAATGGAATTGTATGTAGCCTACAAGGACTATAATTGGATGATGGATACCACGGAACAATTATTGGAGAAAGTGGCCTTGGATGCCAATGGCTCAACAAAAGTTACTGTTGGTGATAATGAAATTGAATTTAAGGCTCCATATTCCGAGTACCAATTCGGAAGCTATAAAAATCCATACGGGTATCGATGTTTCCCAAATGGAAGAGGACGAACTTAGGGAAACGGCCAAAAGTTTGGGCATTGAGGTAGACGACACTATGGGCGTTGGAAAATTGATAGATGAGATTTTTGGTGAGAAATGTGAACACCACTACATTCAACCGACCTTTATTACCGACTACCCAAAGGAAATGAGCCCGCTGACCAAGGAACATAGAACCAACCCAAGACTTACGGAGCGTTTTGAGCTTATGGTTAACGGAAAAGAACTTGCAAACGCCTATTCCGAGCTAAATGACCCAATTGACCAACGGGAACGTTTTGAAGACCAGTTGAGACTTTCTGAAAAAGGAGATGATGAGGCTATGTTCATTGATCAGGATTTTTTAAGGGCATTGGAATATGGAATGCCCCCTACTTCGGGTATTGGAATCGGCATTGATCGTTTGGTCATGTTGATGACCAACAATTCCTCTATCCAAGAAGTATTATTCTTTCCTCAGATGAGGCCGGAGAAAAAACCTGTTCAACTATCGGATAACGAAAAGGCTATTTTGGACATCCTTAAAAAAGAAAAGAATATGTTCTTGGACACTTTAAAATCCCAATCCGGTTTGAGCAATAAGGCTTGGGATAAGGGAATCAAAGGTTTGACCAAACTTAAATTGGCAAAAGTGCAGAAAGAAAATGATGCACTTATGGTTTCAGTGTTGGAATAAGCATTATAATTCCTGCCGAAATTAGCCCTTGATAATTATTCTTAATTATTAAGGTAAAAAATCATAGTTTAGGATCCTATTGAAAAAACCCATGGCACTAAGCAAAAAATGGGGGCTATTTCTAGGTCCCATTCTTTTTCTGTTACTGATCAATCTACCGAACGTTCTGATTTCAGATCAGGCGGATGCTGTCATAGCGGTCGCCCTTTGGATGATAGTGTGGTGGATCACGGAAGCGGTTTCGATATCGGTAACGGCACTTCTCCCCTTATTGTTATTTCCTCTTTTAAAAATAATTCCCATGGAAGATGTTGGGGCCAATTATGGGAGTCCCATTGTCTTTTTATTTTTTGGAGGTTTTGTGATGGCACTGGCCCTAGAAAAAGTAAATCTCCATAAGCGCATAGCACTTTCAATCATTCGCATTACGGGAACAACACCCAATAAGGTAATTTTGGGTTTTATGATAGCAACGGCCACCTTAAGTATGTGGATAAGTAATACGGCCAGTACGGTTGTAATGTTACCTATTGCAATGTCGGTCATTCAACTACTAATAAACGATGCCGACGGATTCACCAAAAGCGACCGAAATTTTGCTTTAAGTGTTATGCTGGGCATTGCATTTTCAGCCAACGCAGGGGGTATCGCCACGGTAATTGGCACCCCACCAAATTCGGTGCTCATCGGTTTGTTGGAAAATGAGTATAACATCGAAATATCATTTCTAAAATGGATGATTATCGGACTGCCATTTTCATTGATTATGATTACCCTTTGTTATGTCGTTTTGGTAAAATTCATGTTTCCAAATGGCGCTTCAAAATTTAATGCCTCGAAAACAATTATAGACAGTGAATTAAGAAAATTGGGCCCTACCTCCGGGAAGGAAAAAATGGTCCTGGTCATTTTTGGAATCACCGTTTTCCTTTGGATCTTTAGAACTGTAATCAACTCCATTTTTCCATTTTTAGGCCTGTCAGATGCAATGATTAGCATGTTCGCTGCCATCATTCTTTTTGCAGTGCCCTTTAACCTAAAAAAAGGAGACTTTGTTTTGGAATGGAAGGACACCCAAAAGCTGGCCTGGGGCATACTTGTCCTATTCGGTGGCGGGTTAGCCCTAGCGGAAGGGATGTCTGTGACCGGTATTGTAGATTTGGTCGCAGGGGCAATCGCCGAGAGCGATGTCAGTATCTTGTTTACGGCCGCTCTATTGATTTTTCTAATGTTGTTTATGACAGAATTGATGAGCAATGTGGCCCTTGTAGCGGTTTTGGCCCCAGTAGTCGCTGGCATAGCTATAGGTTTGGGGCTTCCCATCGTATATTTGTTGATTCCAATCACCATGGCCAGTAGCTGTGCCTTTATGCTACCAATGGCTACTCCACCAAATGCTATCGTATTTGCCAGTGGGTATATAAAAGTGCATGAAATGGCGAAGGCAGGTATTTTGCTTAATCTAATTGCCGTTATTCTGCTTATTGGATTGTTCCAATTTATCCTTCCCTTGCTCTTCTAAGGACCTGAGCATTTATGATCAGAAATTAGAATAATAAGATAAAAAGATAAAGCCCCAGCTCTTGCTGAGGCTTTATACCTAACTAATTCAGAAACTATAAAATGATATTCCCTACTTAGTAGACGCCAAAAAATACGGAATGTTACATTTTATGCTTATGATTTCCTTAACAATCCTTTAAATTAATTTTTCAGTTCTTTGATAAATTGACCAAATTCCAAAAATTAAATGAGTAAAAAGTTACTGTTTCCGCTACTTACAGCGGTATGTTTGTTTAGCTTCCACACTACGGAGGCCCAAATTTTCAAAAAGAAAAAAAAGAAGACCGAAACAGCCGCGGAAAAGCCCAGTAAGGATAAAATTCAGCCGTACGATAAGGTCATTACCAAAGAGGCCAAAACAGATGAGGGTCTATTCCATGTTCACATTGTGGACGATAAGCACTACTATGAAATTCCTGATTCTCTGTTCAATAGGGAAATGTTGATGGTGAGCCGAATCGCAAAAACGGCCTCACAAATTGGTTTTGGTGGTGGAAAAATAAATACCCAAGTACTTAGATGGGAAAAAAAGGACAAGAAAGTTTTGTTACGTGTGGTTAGCCACGATGTGGTAGCTGCCGACTCACTTCCCGTACATGAGGCCGTTGTTAATTCAAATTTTGAACCGGTATTGTACGCTTTTGATATAAAAGCCTACAAGAAAGATTCTATCAGCCCGGCAACCGTTATCGAGATAGATGACATCTTTACCAAAGACACCAAACCCTTTGGTATGCGAGAATCCTACAGAAAACGATATAAGGTTTCTCGTTTGGATGATAGCAGGAGCTTTATAGAAAGTATCAAAAGTTATCCATTAAATGTGGAGGCCGGACATGTAAAAACCTATTTAGCCGGAGACCCTCCTAGCAATGGAAGTTTAGGGTCTATATCCATAGAAATCAATAATTCCATGGTACTCCTACCCAAGGAACCTATGAAAAGGCGCTATTTTGATAGAAGGGTCGGGTGGTTTGCCGGAGGACAGGTGGATTATGGATTGGACGCACAGCAGAGCAAAACGATCACTTTCTTGGATCGCTGGAGATTAGAAGTGAAAGATGAGGATTTGGAAAAATTCAAGAACGGTGAGCTTGTAGAGCCAAAAAAACAGATTGTCTATTATGTAGACCGAGCGACTCCAAAGCAATGGGTGCCCTACATAAAAAAGGGAATAGAGGACTGGCAAGTGGCCTTTGAGGAAGCTGGTTTTAAAAATGCCATCATTGCCAGGACCCACCTACCCCTGAAGAAGATCCGGAGTAGTCCCCGAAGATGTTCGATATTCAGTAGTACGGTATTTAGCCTCTCCAATCCCCAATGCGAACGGACCGCACGTAAGTGACCCCCGAAGTGGAGAAATATTGGAATCCGATATCAACTGGTACCATAATGTAATGAGCTTATTACGTAATTGGTTTTTTGTACAGACCGCGGCCATAAATCCGTCTGCCCAAGGTGTAGAGTTTGATGAGGAGGTGATGGGTAGGCTGATCAGATTTGTCTCTTCCCATGAAGTTGGACATACGTTAGGTTTACCCCATAATATGGGAAGTAGCGTTGCTTATCCTGTAGATTCCCTGCGTTCTGCAAGCTTTACTAAAAAGTATGGCACCGCACCATCCATAATGGATTATGCCCGTTTTAACTATATAGCACAACCGGGAGATGAGGGAGTCGCGCTGATGCCGGATATTGGTGTTTATGATAAATATGCCATAAAATGGGGTTATAAGCCCATTTTGGACAAGTCGGCGAAAGAGGAGAAACCAGTTTTGGACCAGTGGATTTTAGAACATGCTGGTGATCCCCTTTATAGGTTTGGACATCAACAAGTTGGAGATATAGTGAATCCAAGTTCCCAAACGGAGGATTTGGGGGACAATGCCATTAAAGCCAGTGAATATGGTATTGCCAATCTAAAAAGAATTGTTCCCAAATTAATTGAGTGAACCAAAGAAGACGGTAAAAACTATGACGACCTTGAAACGCTTTACGGTCAGGTGATCGCTCAGTATAACCGCTACATGGGCCATGTGTCCAACAATATTGGAGGGGTCTATGAGTATCATAAAACTTATGACCAAGAGGGTGCCGTCTATACCCATGTTGACGCCGAACATCAGGAAAATTGTATGGAATTCATTCAGAAACAGTTGTTCCAAACACCTGAGTGGCTATTAGATCAGGATATTTTTGGTCGAATACAATATTCCGGTTTTGTGGAACGTATCCGTTCTATACAAGAACGTACGCTGAACAATATGATGAGTCTTGGAAAAATGGCTCGTTTGGTCGAAAACGAAGCTGCCAATGGAACAAATGCATACACCCTAGTAGAAATGATGGACGACCTTAGACAAGGAATCTGGTCAGAATTGCGCTCCGGAAGAAAGATTGATACTTACAGAAGAAACCTTCAGAAAGCGCATATAGACCGTTTAGCCTATTTAATGACCGCTGAGAACCAGGATAAGTTATCAGACTTTGGTGGCTATAGGAAGTCAACAAAAGTAAATACGAGTCAATCCGATATACGTTCGGTAGCTAGGGCGGAATTGAACATCGTAAAAAGGGATGTCAGAAATGCCGTTGGCCGTACTTCGGATAGAATGAGCAGGTATCATTTACAGGATGTAGAGCAGAGAATTGACCACATTTTAAATCCTGAGTAAAATTTGTGATTTTAGCTATTGTCGATGAAATGATAAAAAGATCCGATGAAAATATTCGTTTTACTACATAAAGGGGTTATTTGCCATCAAAAAAAGTCCATTTCACAACAATACGAGTTTTTGTACGTTCATATTTTATAGCTTAGGATCAGAATTAAAAACCCCCACATCATGAATAATAAACTCAAAAGCCTAATTTATTTAAGTTGCTTTGTAATAGCAGCCGTATTTTATCATTTTCAAATGAACGAGCAATCCAATCAATTGCTTCCCAAAAATGAGGAAATGGCCAAAGCGGATATCGTTGTAGAACCCTTTACAGAAAATATGGCTACCGATGCCGTACAATAAGAAACTAACAATATGTTATGAAAGCGCAACCATATCAGTTGCGCTTTTTTTGTGTCCATGCATTTATAAATGACCCTTAAAATACGATTCTTACCGATAAATTCGTTTGATATATTCGGAGCAAAAGATTTTAAGTAATAGAATTTTACAAACATGAGAAAATTATTCTGTCTCGGCGATATTTTTGATTGGCACTTCAATCATAGCACAACGTAACGTAAAAAAGGAAAGCGAGGCATTAGAAACCCCATACACCCAGGAACAAGCTGCTATTTTACATTCTGAGAGTTTGGCAATTGCCCTAGACTTAGGACCTGGGCAAAAAAATAGGATAAAGAATCACCTAATAAAATCCATGTCAAATCCAAAAAATGAATATAAAAACAAAATTCAAAATAGGGGCCATCGTGTTTCATCCACCAAAATTGGTAAGCGAGATGAACTTCGGATAACCATAAAAAGGAGATGAAAAGTATACTGACCGATGAACAATACAGAAAATGGGAGAAGTTGAAAAAGCCGGCTGTAATTTATGGTGACGAAGAAGAATCGACAAAAGAAACTATAGTCAAAAATTAATGTTTCTAAGCTCAAAATGAATCGAAGACCCAATTTAATAAGAGGGTCTTTTTTATTTGGTTTAAACAGAATTACTAAGTTAAAATACTATTAAAAGCCAAATAGACTTTAAACCTTTCCCATTCAAGACGGTCTTATCTACAAAATCCATAAAAAATAAAGCAATGAAAAAAGTAATAATGACGGCCATTTTGTTAATCGGCATTTCCGCCATGGCTCAGGATCATAATAGAAAAGAAGGTAGAGGAAACAGGCACATGAAAGATTTGACCCCTGAACAAATGGCAACACTACAGACCAAAAGAATGACCTTGGCCTTAGACCTTACGGAGGACCAACAATCCAAAATACAAGCTTTATTCACCAAAAATGCGGCCGAAAGAAAGGCTAAAATGGAAGCTCATAAAGCGAGAAAGGAAAGTGGAGAAACCCTAACAGATGATGAAAAGTTCGCGTTGCGGAATGAACGTTTGGACCAACAAATTGCACAAAAGGAGGAGATGAAATCCATTCTAGACGATACTCAATATTCTAAATGGGAAAAAATGCGCCAAAAAAGGGGGAAACACAGAAAAGGAAAAGACCGCAAACCAAAGGCGGAATAAAATAGGTTGTTTAGTTAGTTGATTGTTAGGAAAAGACCTTGCTTTGAAAGCAGGGTCTTTTCTTTTTCATTAATATCAAAAAAATCCAATCTACTGTTCAATGATAAAATTTGATCAAAATGGGTAACAAACCAAGATAAGTTACGACCTATTTTTAAGCATTCATTAATCAACTAATCAAACAAGCATGATATTCAAGGGAAAAAATAAGTTCGGGTAATTATTGGAGTACTACTTTTTACTTCCGTATGTATTCTTTGGGAATACATCAACGGTGGTGTAATAACCCATAATTTACTGGCAAGGGAAGATTTACCCGGTATTACTAACTGGTGGGGTTTATTGACCGTACCAATATTAACTTGGATATGCTTGTCAATAACTTCCAAACGGTTGGAAAAGAGTAAGGAAACCCAGAAAAGTATATTGAACCGGTTTTTGGCGGCATTGATTTTTGGAACTGTAGCTTCCTTGTTATGGGAATTAGATTTTGATGAAATCCTTCGTTTCTATATCCTTTTGCCCTTTTTCATTGCTCTTTTTAAACCTTTGTATTTGCCTGAGCATTTATTGGGTTTCGTAATTGGAATGGTTTTTACCTTTGGAGGCATACTACCTATCTTGGTTGGTACAGTGATACTCATTGGATGCTATTTGGTATATAAAACCGCTATGGGATTTAAATCATTATTTATCCAAAGGAATTGACCTTTACTTCCCTTGATTTAAATTCATTAATATTAAACTATGAAAGCTATAGTCTGCCCTAAATATGAATTTCTGGAGGTATTAAAAATAATAACCTTAAAAAAACCTGAACCGGACAGTAATGATATACTGATAAAAGTAATGGCAACTGCGGTCAATTCGGCGGACGATAGGATTAGAGGTCTTAAGATTAATGGAATAATGAAAATAATAATGCGCTTTGTCCTTGGTTTTACCAAACCTCGAAAACCAATTTTAGGTACGGTTTTTTCTGGTATAGTTGAGACCGTGGGTAATAAAGTCAACACATATAAGGTGGGCGACAAAGTGTTTGGCACAACGGGCTTAAAATTCGGCACCAATGCAGAATACATCGTCGTAAAAGAAAAGGGTACTCTTATCAAAGCGCCAAAAAATGCATCATTTGAGGAGGCCGCTGCCATAATTTTTGGTGGGCAGTCCGCCATTTATTTTTTGGAGAAGGCAAGAATTGAAAACAAACCGAATGCAAAAGTACTTATATACGGAGCAACCGGTTCCGTAGGTACAGCAGCCGTTCAAATTGCCAAATCGTACAATGCCAATATTACAGCGGTTTGCAGTACTCGTGGTAAGGATCTTATGGAGCGTTTGAATGTTTCTGAAATAATTTTCTACGACCAAGGTGATTTTGACCAACATACGACCAAATATGATATAGTTTTCGATGCTGTGGGCAAGGCTTCGAAAAAACATTGTAAATCCTTATTAAAGCAAGGTGGTGTTTTTAAGACCGTTGAAGGTCCGGAAGTTGCTTCAGAATCAAAAGAGCAATTGAAAAAACTGAAGGAACTTTTTGAAGCGGGATGTTTCGACGCCGTCATCGACAAGATTTTCCCGATGGACAAAGTAGTTGAAGCCCATCGCTATGTGGAACAAGGCCAAAAAAAGGGAAATGTCGTACTCAGGATTGCACAAAAAGAGTAAAACTATTATTGATGGTACCCTATAGACCCCATTTACCAAGAATTATTAAATTGGTATGGATTACATTCTAATACCCACCGAACCTTAAAATAACTGAAATTGCTTTCCTATAAGACCAAGCGAAAACTTAGTAAAATTCTCTCTTTTGGTGTTATCTCGGACACTCTTGGGCTGGCTGTTCTTATTTATTGAACAAACTGCCATCCTCGGGGTTGGGGCTTCCCAAAAAGAGGCGATCCGGATAAATTTCCCAGTTTTCATTTTTGCAAGTGTGGCCGTTTTCTTGGTCGGTTCATTTGTGGGGTTTCTAGAAATAACATTATTGAACAGGTTATTTACGCATAAGCCCTTCTACAAAAAAGTCCTCTTCAAACTCATTTTTTACCTAGTTCTCTTTTCCTTGATTATGATGGTATTATATCCCATTGCATCCAGTATTGAACTGCGGGTTCCTTTGTTCTCTTCCCTCATTTGGCAACGCTATTTGGATTTTTTATCCAGCACAGTCCATTTTAGTACTTTGGTACAGCTGGCGGCGTCATTGTTTATTTCTTTAATCTATGCCGAGATAAGTGATAATTTGGGACACGGAGTTTTACTAAACTTTATCGTTGGAAAATACCATCGACCAAAGGAAGAACATCGAATCTTTTTATTTACAGATATGAAGGATTCCACTTCAATTGCAGAAAAATTGGGAACCAAGAAATATTTTTTCTTTTTAAGGGATTACTATAATTCCTTGGAGGATGCCATTATTAAATACGGAGGGGACGTTTATCAATATATAGGCGATGAAATCGTAATCACCTGGGAATACGCTACTGGAATCAAAAAAAACAACTGCCTTCATACTTTTTTCGAAATGAAAAGTGCCTTGGAGGCAAAATCGGATTTCTTCCTAAACACCTATGGATTTGCTCCTCAATTTAAGGGGGGGATGCATTTTGGGGAAGTAACCACTGGAGAGATCGGGGCTCTTAAAAAAGAAATTGTTTTTACGGGCGACATATTGAATACGACTGCAAGAATACAAGGGGCTTGCAAAAAATATAATACTGACTTTCTTGTTTCCTATACAATGAATAAAGGTTTTCAAATGGACAACCGTTTTAAATTTTCGGAAATTGGGGAAGTTGCCCTTAGGGGAAAAGAGGAAACTTTGACCTTGGTAAAAGTAGAACTAACATAACCATAGCTTTTTACTAATGATAAAATTCTTTAGAAAAACAAGACAAAAACTACTTGCTGAAAAAAAATTAGGCCGATATCCGGCGTATGCCATAGGTGAAATCGTTTTGGTAGTTATAGGAATATTGATCGCACTAGCCATCAACAACAAAAACCAAAGAAACATAGATTACCAAAATGAAAAAACTTATTTACTAGGGCTAAAAGAGGAGTTCAATACCAATAAATATAAACTGACAGAACTTATGGCTGTAAATAAAGCCAATATAGAAGCTACTCGAGAAATATTGGAACTTATTAACCTTAAGGACTCCGTGCCTCCGAGAGATGGAATTTTCGAGATTATTATATAATTCAATGGTATCCGATATTGCCTTTGACGCGAACAACTCCTTTTTAAACGAGATTATCAATTACGGCAGTCTTAAAAAAATTTCCAACCCAAAATTAAGGATTATGCTTACCAACTGGGTAGCTACTTTAGAGGACGTAACTAGGCAGGAAAGAGACCTAGGACTACATAGGGAAAATGTGTTGAAAATGTTTAGAACCAATGAATATAGCTTAAAGACAGTTTTTCACCTTACAGGCATTAATACAGAATTGGGACTCTCAGATGTTGAGTCCGGTTTTAAAAGCAACCTTGACTTGTTGTCCTCCATAGAATTTGAGAACAAAATGCTCTTGTTTTTGTCCACAAGCCAAGCCACGGAGGAAGCACATTACGCACCCTTAATGAAATTTATAGATACAATTTTGAATACCATTACTGCTGAATTATAAGAAAACAACAAGAACATATAATGAGCGTGTTTCTTAACGAACGTGATCTTGTGGGTTCATCAAATTTTTACCAATGAAAACAATGACATGCAAACAACTAGGTGGTTCCTGCGAACAAAAGTTTCAGGCAGAAACATTTGACGAAATGTCGGAATTGAGTAAAAAACACGGTACAGAAATGTTTTTAAAAAAAGATGAGGCACATCTAAAAGCCATGGAGAAAATGAAGGCTCTTATGCAATCAAAAGAGGATATGCAAAAATGGTTTGAAACCAAAAGAAAGGAATTTGATTCCTTACCTCATGATTAGTGTGCCTATAATGCTATTTTCCCGACCGCTTCAATAGTTTCATCCAAGTCTTCGTAGGACAAGGCATCATTTAGAAAATAACTTTCAAATGCCGAGGGGGGCAGATAAATTCCTTGGTCTAGCATACCATGAAAATACTTTTTAAAGGTATCATTATTTCCCTTGGCTGAAGTGGCAAAATCTATGACTGGGTGATCCGTAAAATGCACCGAAATCATGCTGCCAAACCGATTTATTTGATACGGAAGCCCCTTTTTATCCAATGCCTTGGACAACCCAACATGCAGATGCGCAGTCTTTTCCTGAAGACTTGTAAAAACTTCCGGATTGTTGTTAAGTTCTGTCAACATCGCCAATCCTGCACTCATTGCCAATGGGTTACCACTTAACGTACCTGCCTGATAAACCGGTCCCTCAGGAGCTAAATGGCCCATAATTTCATTACTCGCGGCAAAGGCTCCTACAGGCAGTCCTCCGCCAATAACCTTACCAAAGCACAAGATATCAGCTTTTATACCCAAGGCTTCCTGAGCACCTCCCCTACCAAGCCTAAACCCTGTCATTACCTCATCGAAAATCAAAAGAATATCGTTTTGTGTACAGAGTTCCCTTAGCCCATGAATAAAACCATCAGTAGGAATAATACATCCCATATTCCCAGCTACTGGCTCAATAATAACGGCTGCAATTTCACCCTGGTTCACTTTAACCAAATTGGCCACACTTTCCAAATCATTATAAGATGCCAATAACGTATCCTTTGCCGTTCCTTGGGTAACCCCAGGACTATTGGGACTACCAAAAGTTACGGCCCCACTGCCTGCCTGGATTAAAAAAGAATCCGAATGGCCATGGTAACATCCCGCAAACTTTATGATTTTATCTTTACCTGTATACCCTCTCGCCAATCTAACGGCGCTCATACAAGCTTCCGTTCCACTATTTACAAACCGAATTTTATCGATATTGGGCACCATAGAAACAGCCAGTTTCGCCAGGTCAGTCTCAATTTCGGTGGGCATACCAAAAGATGTTCCTCTTTTGGCCTTATCGATTATGGCATTTAAAACGGGTTCATAAGCATGTCCTAAAATCAATGAATCCCAAGATGCGATATAATCAATATACCTGTTGTCATCCTCATCACACAAATAGGCACCTTTGGCTTCTTTCACAAAAATCGGGTCGCCACCTACCGCCTTAAAGGCTCTAACAGGGGAGTTTACACCACCAGGAATATATTGTTTTGCCTCGGCAAAGAGCGCACTGCTTCTTTTATAAATCATCCTTTATTTGTTTACGGAAGTGGATTTGACCAAAAGTTTTTGACCTATGGAAAGTCCGGAATCATTAAGATTGTTCATTCGCATCAACTCATCCACAGATACATAATACCTTCTCGGAAAGAGAATAAAGCGTATCCCCCTTTTTTACAATGTGAACGGCATCATTTTCAGTAATAACAACCCTGTCGTCATCATAACCAGTATCCAAAACACCACCATCATAGGTATATAATTGATGCTTTTCAATCAGATAAATCAGTTTTTGAGGATAGCGTTTGTCGGTAGCATAACCGGCCTTTCTAAGGCCGTGGGCCCATTTTCTATAATCTGTAGGCCTATAATCGAAAAGGAAGGCGTAGCGACTCCTAGTAGTTAAGAAAATACTATGATCCCTAAAGGAGTACATGGGATGGTTGTATTTTCTAAAACATTCTCCCTTGGCATCATCATCGTGAAAATCATAATCTCCTTCCCACCCGGTATGACATTTTATTCCGAAGTGATTATTGGTCTTTAGTGCCAATTCGCCCTTTCCATAACCGCTTTCGAGAAGGCCCTGTGCTAGAGTAATACTTGCGGGAATACCGTAGGCCTTCATTTCCAGTTGGGCAATGTCTGAAAATGTTCGAATGTATTCTTCAATGGTCTCTATTCTAAATTTTACAAACTTACCGGAGTCTTCGGGCATTGAAGTATCCCTAGTGGATAAAGGTTCTCCTTTAGTTTTTCTGCTCTCTGCGCGAACATTTTCGGTTCTCAACTTATCAGAGTATGCCTTTTTGGATTTACATCCAACTGCACCAACGATCATCAATAAGAGTACAATGATTTTTATTCTCATATATCCAACAAAGGTAAATTTTTCTTTCGCAATACTTCGTTCATTCCCTGTATACCCTGTAATCCCCCTGTATGTATTGCCAATATTCGTGTTCCAGGGGCAAAATTATCATTCTTGATCATTTCTAACAACCCAAACATCATTTTTCCAGTATAGATGGGATTCAATGGAATACCCGTTTGTAATTTGAATTCATTTATAAATGCTACGAGTTCTGTGCTAATTTTAGCATAACCCCCAAAATGATACTTGGAACAGAGTCTCCAATTTAGTTTGCCTGTAAGATTTTTAATATTGTCCTCCAAAAAATCCCCCTTTAAAACAGGAAACCCTAAAATTTGTTGATTATTGTTGGATGCATTAATCAATCCCGCAATTGTACCTCCCGTGCCCACACAAACTGAGATAATATCAAAGTCCTTATCCGTGCTCTCAAGAATTTCCTCACAGCCCTTTATGGCCAAAGTATTGGTACCCCCTTCGGGACTATGTAAAAATTACCGAATTCATCGTGTAAAGACTCTAAAAAGTCAAGATTCTCCTTTTTTCTGTAGGTTTCCCTACTTACAAATTTGAAACGCATCCCATCTTCATAAGCCCTTAGAAGTGTGGGGTTCTGTCGCCAACTATCGACCAGTTCTTCACCCCTAATGATTCCGACGACATCCAAGTCGTGATTTTTAGCTGCTACGGCTATGGCGGCAATATGATTGGAAAATGCACCACCGAAGGTCAACAATTTAGTATTCCCGGATTGTTTGGCTTCCTTTAAATTGTACTTTAATTTTCGATACTTGTTCCCCGAAACTAACGGATGAATTAAATCCTCACGTTTTATGGCAAGAACAACTTGCTTTTCCTCTAAAAGAGGGAGTTCGGATATTGATTTTCACTCTGCAAATTGCTTATTATTTATGAAAAAGATATTTCATAAAACTAAAGGGCCTTCTATTTATTAAATAATCGGATTTCCGCTCGTTCATGTAGGCTTCTCGCTCGAAACTTAGATTCTGATATGCCCTGTATGTATCCGGATAAAGAACAGACCTCACCAACCACTCTAAAATGTAAAAAATATAAAAAGGTAGAATCAAGAGTTCCTGTTGCTGTCTTAGATGAATTTTTTCGTGGTTAATCAATTCCTTATCGTTCTTAAGTTTATGATTTTTTAGAAATATAAAGGGCCAAAGGGAGAGACCAACATAATTTCTGTAGAAGAAGTGCTTAAAAACCAATATCATAGACAGGAAAATTCTCTTTTACCCAAAGATACTTTTAAAAAAGTAACACCAAAAAAGGACTTGACTTTTATTGCCAACAATTATACCAATATGCCCTGATCATGCTAAAACCCCATTAAACATGGATCTATAATTGTTAACGGCTGTGTGTTATCAACAGAAATATTCTAATTTTATCTCAGGCAAATCCTATGCTATAGCCTATTTAAATGAAAGATTTACTCGGTGAATGAAAAAAATTATTCCTATTGAAGAAGGAGATTATTACTGGTCGGATGAGGGGTATAGGGTGTTTACACCTCAATACCATCTAAAAAGAGGATACTGTTGCGAAAGTGGTTGTAGGCATTGTCCATATGGTTACAACGTTAAAACCAACAAGCAATAGCGGGCCATTCGGCATGATTTTTGAGACTACATCAGTAGAGAATTAACTCCTTAAATAAAAAATTGATTGCTATGAAAAACTTTAAATTCCTATCTCTAATCGCTTTGGTATTAGTGGTACTGAGCTCTTGCTCCTCGGTTAGGGTACTCTCCGATTATGACCAAAAGGCCAATTTTAACGAATATAAATCCTACGCTTTTTACAAAACAGGTATCGACAAGGCACAAATTTCAGACTTGGACAAAAAGAGAATCCTGCACGCCATTGAAGATGAAATGTCTTCTAGAGGATTTGTGAAATCTGAAAACCCCGATTTGTTGATCAGCATCTTCACCAAGGAACAAGAACGTGTAGATGTATACAATAACAACTTCGGCTGGGGCTGGGGAGGAGCTTGGGGCTGGGGACCAGCATGGGCTTGGGGTCCAGGTTGGGGCTGGGGCTGGGGACCTAGCGTGAGTACCCGTACTCAAGGATCTCTTTATATTGACTTAATTGATACCAAAAACAAAGAGTTGGTGTGGCAAGGAAAAGGAGAAGGAACCTTGGCCAATACCAATAACATTGAAAAGAAAGAACAGAGAATTAAGGAGTTTGTTTCGCAGATATTGGAGCAATACCCCCCTAACTCGGTAGCTTCCGAGATAGGAATTATTTCTTTTTTTAACCAAAGCCTTTCCTATCATCAATGCTGGAAAGGCTTTGTTATAGTAATGGGAAATGTTGGCTATTTTTTGCCTCATTTAATACAAAGGCACTCTTTACGGCCCCAATATTAGGAAGGGTAGCTATCCTTGTTTTTGCAAATTCATAATAGGCATCCGGATTTTTTACAGTGATTTTTAATAGAAAATCAAACTCTCCACCTACCACATAACACTCCGTTACTTCATTGAAGAGGGCAACATTTTCCAAAAAATTGTCCATTAGACTACCTTTTTGGGCATCCAATGAAACAAAGCTGAATACCGTAATACTAGGTTCAATTTTTGTAGTGTCTAAAACCGCTTTATAATTCTTGATAAACCCTTCTGTTTCCAAACGTTTAATTCGCTCATAAACGGGTGTCTTGGTCATTCCCAATTGGTCCGCTATAGATTTGGCCACTGCTTTGGCATCATTTTCCAAAATTCTCAAAATCTGCCTGTCTATGCTATCTAATTTTTCCATAATACTTTTTCCTCCGAGTAGCTGTTCAAATTCATTTAAAAACAAATTTTTTCCTAAATATTATTTAAATAAAAGGAATAATATCCTTTAAATATAAATTTAACAGATAAATAAAACTATATTATTTAACTTTAATAGAATCCCAAATTAGAAATCAATATCAGTTAGAAGCTTATGAGTTACGAAAGCAACCCTATCCTTGACAAACTTCCCAAGCATTTAAAGCAGTATATCAAACCACAGCATTATGAGCATTATACGGCCATCAATCAAGCGGTTTGGCGTTATGTAATGCGAAAGAATGTTGATTACTTAAGTAAAGTGGCCCATGATTCCTATACCAATGGGTTGAAAAAAACGGGGATTTCCATAGAAAGTATACCAAATATGTATGGAATGAATCGTATTCTAAAAGATTTGGGTTGGGCTGCCGTTGCAGTTGATGGATTTATTCCTCCCGCCGCTTTTATGGAGTTTCAGGCTTATAACGTTTTGGTTATTGCTTCTGACATCAGACAACTTGAGAACATAGAATATACCCCGGCACCGAGATATAATCCATGAGGGAGCCGGCCACGCGCCAATTATTGCAAACCCTGAATATGCCGCCTACTTGAGAAGATTCGGTGAAATTGGAAGTAAAGCCATCTCAAATGCCAAGGATTTTGAACTCTATCAAGCGGTTAGGCGATTATCCATTATCAAGGAAGCTAAAGGTACGACACAGAAAGAAATTGAGGAGGCCGAAAATTTGGTGGAACATCTTCAAAAGAATATGGGAGAACCCAGTGAAATGGCCCTAATTAGAAACCTACATTGGTGGATCGTAGAATATGGGCTTATTGGAACTCGGAAAATCCAAAAATATATGGTGCAGGGCTTTTATCAAGCATTGGTGAAAGTGCTTGGTGTATGACGGATAAGGTTAAAAAAGTACCCTATTCATTGGAAGCTGCACATACTTCATTTGATATTACGCAACCCCAACCACAACTGTACGTAACGCCGGATTTTGCTTTTTTAAGTCAGGTTTTGGAAGATTTTGCAAACACCATGGCGCTTAGAACAGGTGGGTTAAGCGGACTTCAAAAACTAATTGATTCAAGGGATTTGGGAACGATTGAACTTAGTACTGGATTACAGGTCTCTCGGAAATTTTGAAAGCCTTATTGCCCATGACGGGGAACCCATCTACTTTCAAACCGTTGGAAAGTCGGCCTTGGCATACAGGGAAAAGGAATTGGTTGGCCAGGACACCCATCAACATGAAACCGGATTCGGTTCTCCGGTGGGTAGACTAAAAGGTATCAATATAGCTATCGAGGATATGGGCCCCGGAGATCTTAAAGCATATAATATCTATGAAGGGAATGACGTCTCCTTGGATTTTGAAGGCGGAATCAACGTGAGTGGCACAATTGTAACCGGAACTAGAAATCTACAGGGGCAAATTATTCTGATCACTTTTGAAAACTGCAGAGTCACATATGATGGACGGGTACTGTTTGAGTCGAAAGATTCACTTTACAATATGGCTATCGGGGAGCGGATAGTTTCCGCCTACCACGGATCGGCAGACCTCAAAAGTTTTGATTTGATAGACCATCAATTGAGTAGTTCCCAAGCAGAGCCTCAAGGTAATCAATCTAGTGAACTGGAAAGTCTTTACCAGCAAATAAGGGACTTCAGGAACGGAAAGAACACCACCATATCTAGAAACAAGGTCTTTAATGAACTAAAAAACAGATATCCAAACGATTGGTTACTCCCTGTTGAATTATTTGAATTGGCCGTTGGAAATCAGGATTTGAATTTTGCCAAGGAAATAAAAGAGCATTTACATTCCATAAAACTAGAAAATCCTAAATTGGGCCATTTAATAGATGACGGCGTTGGGTTGGTGGAAAAGCAATTTTCTAATGTGCCACAGTGAAATCGCTGGCTGATTCAATGTTTCTGTCCTGATATACCAACGTCCAACCCATACTACTGGTGAGTACATAAAATTTTTGAAGCTCACTTAACAATCTATTTTGTGCATTTGATTTTAGACTAGAAGCCTCCACTTTTTTTATCAATGAGTTCCGAACATTACGCTTGATGGTATTATAATCCCCAGCATCGAATTGATTTAGATAATCTGCGGTAACATCATAATATTCAAAATCAGGGTTTAGTTTAATTTCCGGTTACGGGATACTTGTAATTCTAAGGGTTTTGTTTGGCTCGTCGAGCTCAAAGGAAACATTACTCAAGTCATAAGAAATACTTACATCGGCGTTCACTACTACCAATGCCTTCTTTTCCGCAGTCAACAAAGGATCAAAAAGCTCTTTTGAATCCTTGTAATTGTACACTTCAGCAAAATGACCCTCAGTTACGATAAGTTTAGACACATTTTCAATTTGCTTTTGAATAAGTAGGGAATTTTCTTCCAAAATGGCCTTGTCCGCTTTGCCATCTCCACAGGACTTAACAATAAATACAACCGTCAAAGTAATTAGAACACCAGCAACAAAACGTCTCATGAAGGATAATTATCAAAAATCATAAAGGGGTATCTCCATTTAATATACGCAATTTTTTGCCAAAGAGATTTTAGGAATTTTTGATGGGCCTCTGATTTTGCATCGAATGGTCTATGTGCCAACCCTTTTTGAATTTCATCTACCTTCGTCATTGTGTCATCAGCTTTTTCCGAAATCCGAGACCTCACTAAACCTTTCCCGGATATAATCTATGGCCAAGGCATTAGGGTGCACCATGTCCTCTTTATAGAAACGGTAATCCCTAAGCTCATCCATCATAATTTCATAACTAGGAAAATACACCACGCCATGTCCTCCGGCACTAGATTCGGAATCAATTACATTGTGAATCGCAGCTATCAAATTGGATTTACTTCGTTGGTTTTCAACAAATCCACCCTTTAAATGCCGAACCGGGGAAATGGTGAAAATGATTTGGGCTTGTGTATTTATGGTACGGATCGCCACTACCATATTATTTATGGAAGTCAAAATCTCACCTTCATTTAACAGTACTTTTTGAAATTCCCGTTGCGGAACCTTATGACAGTTGGCTACAAATAAACCATTTTCTATATGCCTATAGACCCAAGCGGTACCCAGGGTAATTGTAATGTGAGAAGCTTCCTTTAAAAATTGATTGGTTTTCAAAACCGCACTATTCAAACGATGCAACAACTCTTCCTTTTGCCCTGAACTTAATTCCGAATGTGCATCGAAACAATGCCAGCGTCCATTAAGTTCAAAAATATCATCTTCTGAATATTTATATAATTGGGTTGTCCTTTTAACAAGATTTTCGATGGACAAGGGGTGAAAAAGGATTCCAAATGGATTTTGCAAAGTTTGGAACTTATAATATTGCAATTTAGCGCCAATATTCTTGGAAAAACAAGACCCCAATATCAAAACTCTACTGGAATAATCAATTGGCTTATTCGTCTTAGATAAAGGTACCTTTGTCTGAAGTTTCATGAGCCTCTTTTAATCAATTATAGAACTATCCGTTTATTACATGAGCCCGTATCAAGCAAGATATTCCTTTGCTTTTTCAAGTGCCTCCGGAATACCTGCCGGATTTTTCCCTCCAGCCGTGGCAAAGAAAGGTTGTCCGCCCCCACCGCCTTGAATATACTTACCCAGTTCCCGAACAATGGTCCCAGCGTTCAAATTCTTCGCTGCCACCAATTCTTTTGAGATATAGCACGAAAGTAACGCCTTGCCATCTTGCTCCGTAGCGAAAAGCAAAAATAGATCGGTTTGGTTTTGACCCATTTCAAAACTAAGGTCTTTGATGCCAGCGGCATCCAAATCCAGCTTTTTAATTAGATAGCGTATCCCGCTTTTCTCCTGCAGTTCCTTTAGCAGATCTCCCTTTAAGTTTTTTGCTTTGTCCTTCAGTAGGGCAGCAATCTGTTTCTTTAAATCGGCATTTTCCTCCTGCAAGTTGGTTACCGCTTTTAGTGCATCCTGAGGATTTCCTAGAATACCATTAATTTCGTTTAATGATCGATTACTCTCGGCATAAAAATCTTTCACCGCATCACTTGTTATGGCCTCTATTCTTCGGATTCCGGCTGCGACCGCACCTTCCGATTTAATCTTAAAATGCCAAATATCCCCCGTATTTTTTACGTGGGTTCCCCCACACAATTCAATGGACTTCCCAAAACGAATGGTCCTAACGGCATCTCCATATTTTTCACCAAACAGTGCCATTGCCCCATTATCCATCGCTTCCTTTATAGGAACGTTTCGTTGCTCCTCCAAAGGAAGCTGGCCCGCTATTCTCGCATTGACGAATGACTCTACCGCATCCAATTCTTCCCTTGTCATTTTTGAAAAATGTGAGAAGTCAAATCGTAAATATTTGGAATGAACGGCCGATCCTTTCTGTTCCACATGCGTTCCCAAGATTTCGCGCAATGCCTGATGCAACAAATGGGTGGCCGTATGGTTGGCTTCGGTCCGTTGACGTTGCTTGCTGTCCACGACCGCTTTAAAAGTCCCCTCGAGTTTTTTAGGAAGATTTTTTGCGAAATGAACAATTTCATTGTTCTCCCTTTTCGTATCCACAATGTAAACCACATCACCGTCGGGCGATTCCAAGTAACCTTTATCACCTACTTGACCGCCACCTTCCGCATAAAAAGGGGTTAGATTAAAAACCAATTGATACTGTTCTCCCTGCTTTTTTGACTCAATTTTTCTAAACTTTACAATACGCACATCGGCATCCAATCGTTCGTAACCCACAAATTCCTGCTCCATATCGGATTGTAATATTTCCCAATCTCCCTTTGAAGTTTCGGAAGCCTTTTTGGAACGAGTCTTCTGTTCCTGCATGGCAATATTAAATCCATCCTCATCCAAGGAATACCCTTTTTCGCTCAAAATTAAGGCGGTAAGGTCTATGGGGAATCCATATGTATCGTACAGTTCAAAAGCCTTCCTCCCATCTACTATTTTTTCGGTAGACTTCTCAATTATACTATCAAGAAGAACCAAACCTTGATCCAAGGTTTTCAAAAAGCTATGCTCCTCTTCTTTTATGACATTCTCTATTAATTGCTTCTGCTCGGACAATTCGGGAAACGCCTCTCCCATACCTGCGGTAAGTACATTCACCAAACGATACATAAAAGGTTCTTTGGTGTTGAGAAATGTAAATCCATATCTGACCGCGCGGCGCAAAATCCTTCTTATCACATATCCCGCCCCCGTATTGCTCGGTAATTGACCGTCCGCAATAGAAAATGCCACAGCCCTAATATGATCGGCAATTACCCGGATGGCAATATCGGTTTGTTCTTTTTTCCCGTATTTGGCATCGGTAATTATTTCTATTTCCCTTATCAACGGGGTAAAAACGTCCGTATCGTAATTGGATTTGACCCCTTGCAACGCCATGCAAAGACGCTCAAAACCCATTCCGGTATCCACGTGTTTGGCCGGAAGGCTTTCCAAAGAACCATCTGCCTTACGGTTGTATTGCATAAAAACCAAGTTCCATATTTCCACGACCAAAGGATGGTCCTGGTTTACCAAACTTGCACCTGGGATTTCCTTTTTATCGGCATCGGAACGCAAATCCACATGGATCTCTGAACAAGATCACTAGGGCCCTTGGTCGCCCATTTCCCGTAAATTATCCTTCTTGTTTCCCATGATGATTCTATCCGCAGGAACAATTTTGCTCCATATAGCATATGCCTCATCATCCTTTCCTAAGGCATCGGCATCCTGACTTCCCTCAAAAACGGACACATACAGACTGTCCTTATCAATTTTGAATACCTCCGTCAACAATTCCCATGCCCAAGTAATAGCTTCCTCCTTAAAGTAATCCCCAAAGCTCCAATTGCCCAACATTTCAAACATGGTATGGTGGTAGGTATCCTTGCCCACTTCTTCCAAATCGTTGTGCTTACCACTAACGCGTAGGCACTTTTGTGTATCTACTACCCTTGTATTTTTGGGTTCGGTAATACCTAAGAAAAACTCCTTGAATTGGTTCATTCCCGCATTGGTAAAAAGTAAGGTTGGATCATCCTTTATGACCATGGGCGCAGAGGGTACAATTTTATGTTTTTTACCTTCAAAAAATGCTAAGAATTGCTTTCGTATTTCCTTGGAATTCATCTAAAATGCTAAGCTTTTACAAATTTTAACTGTTTGTAGAAAACAATTTTTATATTTGTTTGTTATGTTAAAAATAAACTACAAAAATAGGATAAAATCCCTTCATGTCTAAAGTAAAGTACTATTACGATCCGGATACGCTTTCCTATAGGAAAATTGAACCCGAAAAATCCAAGCGATACAGAAATATCGCCTTTTTCTTTTTGGGCTCTTTCCTTTTCGGGCTCCTTGGATTGATCTTACTTTTGAACACCAATATCATCAATACGCCACGTGAACTTTCCTTACAGAGGGAGGTAAAAAATTATGAACTTCAATTTGAACTCCTAAATAAAAAAATGGAACAAATTGAAGATGTTTTGGCCAATATTGAGGACAGGGACAATAATATCTACCGATTGTATTTTGAAGCTAACCCGATTCCCGAAGAACAAAGACGCGCAGGTTTTGGAGGTATTAACAGATATAAATCCTTGGAGGGTTTCAATAATTCTGAAATGGTCATTGCCACTACACAACGATTGGACATCATCAAAAAGCAAATGGCCATACAGTCCAAATCCTTGGACGAGATTACCAAATTGGCCGAAGAAAAAGAGAAACTTTTGATGTCCATACCTGCCATACAACCTATTAACAATGAAGACCTAACCCGTATGGCCTCCGGATATGGTTGGCGCTCCGACCCATTTACCAAAGCACGTAAAATGCATTATGGAATGGATTTTACCGCGCCTAAGGGCACGCCTATCTATGCCTCCGGGGATGGCCAAGTTACTAGGGCCGATAATAATTCATCCGGCTATGGAAAACATATCCGCATAGACCATGGTTATGGATATTTAAGTCTTTATGGACATTTGAGTCAATATAATGTAAAAAAAGGCCGGAGAGTAAAGAGGGGAGACCTTATCGGTTTCGTTGGTAGCACAGGCCGATCGGAGGCACCTCATTTGCATTATGAGGTTTGGAAGGACAATGACCGAATCAACCCTATTAATTTCTACTATGGTAGCTTATCTCCGAGAGGAATTTGAAAATATGTTGAAATACGCGAACCAAGAAAACCAATCTCTCGGATTAATGCAAGTAGAACTTCCTGAAAAAAGATATTATGGGATTGGCGAAGTGGCTCGGGCATTTGGGGTTAACACCTCCCTTATTCGATTTTGGGAAAAAGAATTCGATGTACTCCAACCCAAAAAAAATGCCAAGGGGAATAGGAAATTTACTCCTCAGGACATTAAAAATCTACAATTGATCTATCATTTGGTTAAGGAAAGGGGATTCACTTTAGATGGTGCCAAAATTCACTTGAAGGAAGAAAAACAAAAGACCCTTTCCAATTTTGAAATCATTCAAAAATTGGAACGCGTAAAGGCTGAGCTCATAAAAATAAAAGAACAGCTATAAAAAACGTAACAAAACTTTCCTTTTGTATACTAATTAAGTAACCATAATAAACACTAAAACTATTGACAATGAAAAAAGGATTAATTGCCATAATTATTCTTGGCGTACTTGCCTTTGGTATTTATCAATGGGCAGTTAGCTTTAACAACACAGCCATAGCCCTAAAAGAAACTTCGACCAAGACATGGGCAAATGTGGAAAGTGCTTACCAAAGAAGAAATGACCTTATCGGAAATTTGGTGAAAACCGTTCAAGGAGCGGCAGATTTTGAACGTGGTACCTTGACGGATGTTATCGAAGCAAGGGCAAAGGCCACCTCCGTAAACATTGACCCCACCAACATTACTCCGGAACAATTAGCAGATTTTAACCAGGCACAGAGCGGTCTGAGCAGCGCTTTGAGCAGGCTTTTGGTTACCGTGGAACGATATCCCGACCTTAAGGCCAATCAAAATTTTCTTGATCTTCAGTCCCAATTAGAAGGTACCGAAAACAGAATAAACGTAGCCAGGACTGTTTTAATGCCACGGTTGAACCATACAACCTTCACATCAAAAAGTTTCCAAACTCCCTGTTGGCAGGTATTTTCAACTTTGATGAACTGGCTTATTTCAAGGCCGAGGCTGGATCGGAACAAGCACCCGATGTGAATTTCGAATTCGAATAAAATAAAGCGATGTCCAAAGTAGAGGATTTTTTAACCCAAGCTGAAGAACAAGAAATTGTGAATGCCATATTGGAGGCGGAAAAGGATACTTCGGAGAAATTCGTGTACATATCGAGGCACATACAAGGGAAAATCACTATGACCGTGCCAAGGATATTTTCCATCTTTTGAAGATGGACAACACCAAAGAAGGTAATGGGGTTTTGATCTATGTTGCCGTACATGACAAGAAATTTGTCATTTGTGGGGACAAAGGCATTAATGAAGTAGTTCCTGAAGGTTTTTGGAACTCCACAAAGGATATTATTGAATCTCATTTTAAACAAGGGCATTTTAAACAAGGGTTGGTTGCTGGTATTATTGAAGCCGAAAAAGAACTCAAATCCCACTTTCCATGGCATCCAAACGACACAAACGAACTTAGCAATGAGATATCTAAAGGCTAGCCTTAGCTTTTTATTACTTTTTAGCTTCCTCCAGTTATGGAGTCAGTTTGAGATACCTCCTAAACCGGATTTACAAACCAGTGTTTACGACTACATAAACCTATTGCCCGCCGGACAAAAAAATGCGTTGGAGCAGAAATTGATCCGCTATTCCGACAGTACTTCCACACAAATAGTAATGGCCATCATTGCCAGTACCGAAGGAGAAAACATCAATTACCTGGGTGCACAATGGGGACAGCAATGGGGTATCGGGCAAAAGGGAAAGGACAATGGAATATTGGTAATTCTAGCAAGGGATGACCGTAAAATCGCCATAAATACTGGGTATGGTGTGGAAGGTTCGCTCACAGATGCAATGTCCCGTCGAATTATTGACAATATCATCATCCCGGAATTCAAAAAAGGGGATTATTATCAAGGTCTTAATTTAGGTGCGGATGCCATTTTTCAGGTTCTGAACGGTGAATTCAATGAAGAAAGGACCTTTGATGAAACGAACGGACCTCCACTTTCCTCCTTTTTACCATTCATCATTTTTCCTGGTCATACTTTTCATTCTATGGAGTCGCAAAGGCGGAAATAATGGTCGTGGGGGCAGAAGGCGTGGATTGAGCCCATGGGACGTAATCATCTTGAGCAATATGGGTAGAAGTGGCTCTTCAGGCGGTGGATTTGGTGGTGGCAGTTTTGGAGGAGGTGGCTTCAGTGGCGGATTCGGCGGTGGTGGATTTGGCGGTGGTGGTGCCTCAGGAGGTTGGTAAAACAATTCATCCATAAAGCAACCTATTAGAAGGTGTAACATCTACCTTATAAAATTGCCATTAAAAAATATCTTCTGCTATTGTTATGCTTTGGATTTGCAACAAGCTGTGAGGAAAGTACTGTTGATTGTAGTGCTGTTACCTGTCTTGGAACACCCATCTTTTTGTTTGAAATCCTCTCTGATGGGGAAAATGTTATTGAAAATGGTACTTACACCCTTGAAACTATCTCTGTTGATGGCACGGACTCCAACAGCTTTATTTTAGACATTGAAACTTGGCAAACTGGTTACGGGAAAAAACAGGTATTCTAATCGAGAATAAAAACTGGGAACCTAAAGTCTATGACCTCAATTTAAATTTAGCTTCGGACAGTACCATTCCCATTCAACTGGACATCGATTTAAGTGAGGCTGAAGGTTGTTGTGGAGGAATTCCTAGGGTAAGCGCTGTATTCATCAATGGGGAAATTCAATCACCTAATAACCGTACCTTTTTCACTATAGAAATAAACTAAAATCACTTCATCCAAATGTATCATGAGCGAAAAAGTTTATAGAAACTATTTCTTTCTCATAAATACGGTAATGGGCACCCCGGTAAAATTAAATTCTTCCCTAATCTTGTTTTCGAGATATCTTTTATAGGGTTCCTTTACATATTGCGGCAAATTGCAGAAGAAAGCAAATTGAGGATACGGGGTTGGGAGTTGCGTACAAAACTTGATTTTTACATACTTCCCTTTATGTGCGGGAGGAGGATAATTTTCAATCAAGGGCAGCATGACATCATTAAAGTCCCGAGTCTTAATTTTCTTGCTCCTATTTTCATACACCTCTACCGCCGTTTCAATCGCCTTGAAAATACGTTGTTTTGTCAATACTGAAATAAACAGAATAGGCACATCCGTGAAAGGCTCAATAGCCTTCTTTATTCTTTTCGTATATTCTTTTATAGTATTTGTCTCCTTGTCCTCCACCAAGTCCCACTTGTTGACCAAAATCACGATTCCCTTGTTATTTCTAGCAGCCAACCAAAAAATATTTTCCACCTGACCATCAAATCCACGAGTAGCATCCAACAGTAACAAACAAACATCGCAGTGCTCAATCGCCCTAACAGAGCGCATCACGGAATAAAACTCCAAATCTTCCTTTACCTTGGATTTTCTTCGAATACCTGCAGTATCTACCAAATTAAATTCAAATCCGAACCTATTGTATTTTGTGTCGATACTATCACGGGTAGTTCCTGCAATATCGGTAACGATATACCTTTCTTCTCCTATTAGGGCGTTGATAAATGAAGATTTGCCTGCATTGGGCCTTCCAACAACTGCAAATCTTGGAAGTTCGCTCTCTTCCTTTTCGGATTCCGGAAGTTTTTCCACCAAGGCATCCAACAGTTCCCCTGTTCCGCTACCATTTATACTGGATAAAGTATAAAAATCACCGAGCCCAAGTGAGTAAAATTCCACCGCATCTTCTTCGCGCATGGCATTATCTACTTTATTGACAGCTAGGAAGAC
This sequence comes from Maribacter litopenaei, assembly GCF_025244665.1. Classification (GTDB taxonomy): domain Bacteria; phylum Bacteroidota; class Bacteroidia; order Flavobacteriales; family Flavobacteriaceae; genus Maribacter; species Maribacter litopenaei. The sequence continues at coordinate 2,944,644 of NZ_CP104205.1, forward strand.
CGGTTTGTTTATTCGCCTTAGAAGTTTGGCCACATCTTCATCCATTCCAGTCACACCCGTTTCCACATCGACCATAAAAATAATGGCATCCGCTTCCTGTATGGCAAGTTCTACCTGTTTATCGATTTCCCGCTCAAAAATATCATCGCTTCCAAGCACATAGCCTCCGGTATCGATTACGGAAAATTCCTTTCCGTTCCAGTCGCTCTTCCCATAATGACGGTCTCGGGTAACACCACTTACCGCATCAACAATAGCCTCCCTGCGTTGAATCAACCGATTAAAAAAAGTTGATTTACCTACATTTGGCCTTCCCACAATGGCAACAATAGCACCCATAGTTTAGATTTGGCGCAAAGGTAAGGTAAACTCTTATAATTGATCCGAGAGGGTCTTAAATTATAAAGGATTTCTAATTATTATAGCCGAAACGCTTTAATTGCCTAGTATCGCTGCGCCAATTTTTGTTCACCTTTACATAAAGCTCAATATGCACCTGCTTGTCAAAAAACTGTTCCAAATCCTTTCTAGCTTCCACACCCACTTTCTTCAAAGCACTGCCCTTATGCCCTATAATAATACCTTCTCGGGAATCCCTTTCCACCATAATTACTGAACGAATCCGAATAATTTCTTCATCCTCCAAAAACTCTTCCGTCTCTACCTCAACGGCGTATGGAATTTCCTTTTTATAATTCAATAATATTTTTTCCCTTATGGTCTCATTTACAAAAAAACGTTCGGGCTTGTCGGTCAACTGGTCTTTTGGGTAGTAGGGAGGTGATACAGGCAACAACTCCAGAATCCTTTCAAATACACCTTGAACATTAAAATTTTGAAGTGCCGAAATAGGGTGGATTTCTACCGAAGGAAGTAATTGCTGCCAATACTGAACTTGCTCCTCCAACAATTCCTGGCTAGCACCATCAATCTTGTTCAATAGCAATAGAACGGGTATTTTGGAATTTTTGATTTTGTTGAAGAACTGCTCGTCTTTTAAGGCTTTTTCACCTATTTCTACCATATATAAAAGTAGATCGGCATCTTCAAAAGCGGATTTCACAAAATCCATCATAGAAGACTGTAGGTCGTACGCAGGCTTAATAATTCCTGGTGTATCAGAAAGAATTACCTGAAAATCATCTCCATTGACAATTCCAAGTATACGATGCCTTGTTGTTTGGGCCTTTGATGTAATTATAGACAGTTTCTCTCCAACAAAAGCGTTCATTAGAGTAGACTTGCCCACATTTGGATTACCAATAATATTTACAAAACCCGCTTTATGCTCTTTCATTCCTTAATTTATCAAAATAGATTTTAGCAGCGGCATTCACCTTTGGTGCCAATAAAAGTACTGCTATCATATTGGGGATGACCATTAAGGCATAGGATAAATCGATGAGATTCTTCACCAATTCCAATGATGCAACCGCAGCAAAAACAATCATCACAACAAAATATACATTGTAAAATCTACCTATTTTGGCATTTGTCAAATACGACAGACATTTTACACCATAATAGGAGTACGTAAAGAGTGTTGATAAGGCAAAGGCAGATACAATAATCATCAACAATTCGTCCCCAAAACCAAACAGAGTCTTTTGAAATGCGTTCAAGGTCATCACTATTCCGCTACCTTCTTCCAAATAAGCCCCGCTGAGTATAATAACTACCGCGGTAAAGGTACATACCAGTATGGTATCTATAAACAGACCTAGCATCGCCACCAATCCTTCACGAATAGGCTCATCGTTTTTGGATTGTCCATGGTACATAGGTGCACTACCTAATCCTGCCTCATTGGAAAACATAGCCCTTCGAACACCTATGATTACAAGACCCCAAAACCCACCCGTAACTAGAGACTTAAAATTCCAGGCTTCCATAATAATCATCTTTAAAGAAGGTAATACCAGGGAAGCGTTCATGACCATAACCACTATTACGGCAACCAAATAAACCATTACCATAAATGGCACTATCGCGGTAGCTACCTTTGCTATTTTTTCTAGGCCTCCAAAAATGACAAAGGAACTTACAATAGCAAGCACAAATCCGATGGTCAACTTCCAATTAAAATCGCTCATTTCGGTTATAGTTTCGGAGGGATTGATTACACTCATAAACGTTTCCGTAAACTGATTTGCAGTAAAAACCCCCAAAAATCCAAAAAGTCCCGCCAAGGCGAAAAATACTGCCAATGGCTTATATTTCTTACCTAAACCTTTTGTAATGTAGAACATGGGACCTCCCTGTAAATGACCTTCCGAGTCCTCTCCCCTAAACATGATGGACAAACTACACGAGTAGAATTTTATACACATACCTATTAATGCTGTCATCCAAATCCAAAAAACAACACCCGGATCACCATCGTGAATGGCTATAGCTACACCTGAAATGTTACCCGGACCCACCGTAGCGGCCACTGCTGCAGATAGTGCCTGAAGCGAGCTTACGTCTCCCTTTGCATTAACATCATCGTACTTTCCTCCTGGTAATAGCAAGGGCATGTCCAAAAAAACGATAGGGAATCATTTTTGAATAGAGCATTAAGAATAATCCACCCCCGATCAAAAGAATGAACATAGGCCATTCCGTTCCTGAAATTGCCTTGACCAAAAAATCGTTTAACTGCTCCATATTTTCGAATGTAGCTATTTATCACGAAAATATCATTTTGAAACATAAAACAGATGAACCATTTCAAATTTAAATTTTCTTTTGACCCGATTCTTAAAATCTAATGTATTCTAATTTGGAATTTACATGAAAACAATTGTATCTTTGTCGTCCACATCGCGGGATAGAGCAGTAGGTAGCTCGTCGGGCTCATAACCCGAAGGTCACTGGTTCGAGTCCAGTTCCCGCTACTAAATAAAAAAGCTTCATCAAATAGATGAGGCTTTTTTCATTTAAATACTTAGTTATTCAGTAGAAGTTTTCTAATTGATTTACCAAAAGAAACATTTCAATAAAGTTTGGAAATTGCCAATACGTTTAAGTTAAAGTCATTTTTGGCATATTGAAGGATAGACTGGAATTACCCTAATATGTTTTGAGTTAGTAATTGGATGTTTTGTAATAGCGAACTATCAAGACCGTTTGTAATTTGCACCTAAACTAAAAACAATTAGTTCTACCCATGAGTAAGACCATACAAAGAATCTATTTGGCCGATGACGACAGTGATGACCGTGCATTTTTTTCGGATGCACTTAGCGAAATTCCAATTTCTACATCTATCGAAGAGTTCAGCAATGGGGTAGATTTAATGTCATTTTTATTAAATAAGGAAAACAAAATACCTGACGTCATATTTTTAGATTTAAAGATGCCAATGATGGATGGTTTTGAATGTTTATCTGACATTCGAGATTTAGATTCACTAAAAAATATTCCAGTGGTCATCTATTCCACATCCTTCCACCAAAAAGATGTGGACAGGCTAAAAGAAATGGGTGCAACCCTATATTTAAAAAAACCTTCTTCATTTAACCAACTTAAGACGTTATTGCATAAATGTCTATCCTACCTTGCTCAAAAATCCCCTGAGAAAGCTATTTTAGAATCACAGTTTTTAATATCCATCTAAAAACATCCTAAAGAAGTATTTTAAGACCATATTTTAGGAATCCTATTATGTGATTTTTAATTTATTCACCACATAGTTTTTTTGGGTCAAAAAAAAGTGACCTAATTAGATAGACCAATATAAAAATAGATTACTTTGGGGACTTCTAAACCCCGGAAATAATGCACGAACTAACGTACACCTCGTTGGCAAATAAAAACATAAGTTCAAAGGACTTAAATGATATACTAAATACGGCCAAAAAATTCAATGAGGCCCATTCTATAACTGGGTGTTTGGTATATCACAACGGCCAGTTCGTGCAGACCTTGCATGGAGAAAAAAAGGGGATTTTTGACCTTTTGGAAAAGATTAAATTGGACAATAGGCATACAAATATAAACTTGGTCCGGGAAGATCCGGCGGAAAAAGAAGTCTTTCATGGTTGGAATATGGCTTATTTCTCACTGAGAGGACTCCAATAATCCATCCGAGGGGCTTATTGATTTTGAAAAGAACCTTATTACACTTTCCTCCTTTTACAAGGCCGATTCTGCTTCGGTAAGAATTTTTTGGTCCATTGTAAAGGACCTATGTCTTAACGAATCAAATCAAGCGATTTAATCTGTCTTTAATGGTATCTATACTGCTCTTTTTAAGTTAAGGACTCTATTTTTTTCCTTTGGCATTCCTAGGTTGGACATGGCGGTTTTTATAGTATTCACTTCCCTTTCTGCATTGTCGTTCAAAGTTTCAACCGAACCTATTATTAAGGAATTCAACTGTCTCCCAGTTTGATTACGAAAATCTGGACTTTCTTCCATAAAAATGACCACCTTTAATTTCTTATTTCACGGAGAGCGCATCCTCTATTTGAGTGATAAGATCTTTTATTTCATCAATAGGATTTTGAGAAAGTACCTCCTCAAAGTCCTCATTTATTTGATTCTTCCAATAATTCAAAAGTTGCAATCGGGATTCAATTTCCATTTTAATACCTAAATAGGCATCCGTCATACTTCTCTGTATTCCTTCTTTCATATTATTTTACTTACAGTTTCTATTAAAGGTAGTTGTTCGTTAAATCCTACATTGACCCAAAAATTTAGATTAGGTGCCGTTATACATTTGAGTTAAAAAAATGAATTCTGAACAACATGACCGTAACCATAAACCAATTAAAAATTATGCGGAAAGCTGCGTACCCCTGGCCTTTGTTAGATAGATTTTTGGTGAGTATTTAAACCTTTTGCTGAATATTTTGGAAAAGTAACTTCTACTAGAAAAGCCAATGGTATATACAATTTCAGAAACATTAAGATCCGTTTCCTGTATCAGCTTTTCGGCCAAATCCAATCGTTGGTTCTTGATGCAACTGGCCACCGTAGAGCCTGTAAGGACCTTAAATCCCGACTGTAGTTTTGCCGCGGACAATCCATATTTCCTAACAAAGTAATCGATGGAATATGGAAATTCCGGTTTTTCCCTGATTTCTTCAATAGCATCTTCCACACGCAACATTTCACGTTTTGTCAACGAAGATTCGTGAAGTGTTTTTTTGGAGCTATCACTTTTATAATGTAAAATCTCAAGTGCCAAAGTAAAGTGTACAATTCCTTCAATTAAAAGTTTTCTTACCACTCCCGTTTGTGAAATAGCCTTTATCTGAAGTAAGTGCTCCTTTATTTTTAGATTGACCGTTCCTACATATTCATACTTTTTGTTCTTCAAGAACTGGGAGAACAACTGATCCTTTAATTTATTCGACTTTAGGTCATAGGTATCCTTGGAATCATCTGAAATTTGGATTATGGAAAAATGTACCTTTTTACCGGATTCTACTGTAATTTTCACATCCTCTTCCATGCCACCAAGGATTACGGTCCTAAGGAATCCACTTCAATAGAAGATCTGCTCATAGGTAGCTTCAACGTTAGACTTCCCTCCAAACAATAAATAAAGAAAAGACTACGACTTGTAGTGTTTTTCAAATTTAGTTTTATTGTCTCCGTGGTCGCCAAATCAAATTGACTATATCCTATTCCGGATTCCAGTTCAACGGATTGGACACGTCCTGTTCCTTTGTGGTTGTCGAACATTAATATTCGTTCTGTATCGAATACCGATATACTTCCTCCTAGAGTATTGTTAAGCTGATTTAATTTTGTGTGTGTAGCATTCATGGTTGACTGTTTTTAGATTGTTCAAACAAATGGTTTTGCAACATTTGCCCTATTGTTTCCAAAGATCTAGGTCAACAAGCCATTTATGTTATAACATTTTCACTTTCTGTTATAACATTTCATTGTTACAATTAAAATTTAAACGTTTTGGGTTACTTTGACAATGAGGGCAAATAAACTGTAAATACGGCCCCTTCACTATTTTTACTTGCCGCTTGGATGGCACCATTGTGGGTCTCCACTATTTTTTTACAAATTGCTAATCCCGGACCTGTCCCGGAATATTCATTTTTACCATGTAGCCGCTGGAAAATCTCAAAAATTCGTTCCCCATACTGGTCATCAAATCCGATCCCATTATCTATAAATTCCAACTTATGATAGTTCCCGTCTACCAATTTATCTATTCGATTGCTGGTATTTATCTTTACCTTTTCATGTTTAATTAGCACCTCCGGAATGACATCTGGATCTATATACTTTAGGGAATTACCTATGAGGTTGGAGAACAATTGTTCCATTTGAAATTGAACTCCATTTATTTCTCGGAAGTTTGTCCGACTTAATCTTAGCATTGGTCTCACTAACTCTTTCACCCAAATCTTCCAAAACATCTGTCAATATTTCATTGAGGTCAATTTTAGCCGGTTTATCCTCAACATCCTCTATTCTGGAATAGGATAATAGATTAGCTATAAGGTTACGCATTCTTTCCGTAGACGAAATTACCTTATCTAAATAGTTTTGGAATCTTGATCCTAATTTCCCTTTTTCTTCATCGTTTAACCTACTGATGAACATTTGTATTTTTCTAAGAGGCTCCTGCAAATCATGACTCGCAATACGGTTAAAGGCTTCCAAATCTGAATTACTTTTCTGAAGTTCCGCATTTTTGGCCTGTAAAATGGATTCTTGTTCGATTTGTTTGGTGACATCCTTGAAAACCCCAACAACGTACCAATTGTTTTCAGATGGGTAGTATTCCCCAATAGTATTTACATACTTTACCTCACCCAAATTGGTGACCACTTTAAAGGTTATATCTATCCTCTCCTTTTTGTTTTTACTGTCGTTTACGATTTTCCTTACCCATTCTATATCCCTATCATGGACGAAACTTAAAATACTTTCGAACGTTGGTTCAAAATCAAATGGTTGATCGTAACCCAATAGTTTATATACATTTTCAGATAGGGTCAGGGTACCTTTCTTAAGATCCCACCGAAAACTTCCAGTGCTTGCAACATTTTCGGCTTCTAGCAGTAACTTGTTCTGTATCTCCAACTGCCTCTCATATTGCTTCTCTTTGCTGATATCCTTTAAAAAAATTACAACGCCATCTTCTAATTTGACCACCCTGGCACTAAACCAAATTACCAATTCGCCAAATATATATTTGGCAACATAGTTGATAGTTTCACCTGTCGTAAAACATCTTTTCGCATTTTCAAAAGCACCATTCTCGATGTTTTGGGAATCATATTCCAACCAGCGCATCCCGATCATTTCTTGGGTATCCAAAGAGGCAACCTCCTGAATCCGGTTATTCACATATTTAATGATGAAATCCTCTATGTTATTGTGATCATCGAAAAAAGGCTCAAGATAGGCAATGACATTATTACTGCTATCCAGTAATTTTTCACTGAACATTTTGGAAATTTCCAATTCTGAGATTCTATTTCTCAATGCTATTCTATCTCGGCATCTGATATGGAATTTAAATCGGGGTGTATCTGCTTGTGCTTCTTGAGCCATTACTAAAGAACGTTTTAAACTTACTAAAGAACCTTTATATTCTCAATAGAAAGTTTTCTTTCTTAAAATCGTCCATGTGATAGGCCCAATTCATTTTAATAACCTGTTTCAAGGATTTTTTAAGGTCCTCAAAGCTCGAGGGTTTCTTTATATAAATATTAGCGCCATTTAAAAATGTCTGCTCAATATCCTTATCAGAGGAAGAAGTAGAATAAATAGCAATGGGCAATTCCTTTAAAAGTGGATTTTTACGAATCTCTGCCAAACATTCAAAACCATTCATAATGGGCATGTTAAGATCCAAGAATATAAGATTGGGCAAGTTCTCTATCTGCTGCAACAAATAATCGAGACAGCTCTTACCATTATCCAATTGTTGTAGCTGTGTATTTAAATCTACTCCGACCAAAGCATCCGCAAAAAACTCTCTATCGTCCTCATCGTCGTCTACCAATAAAATTTTCATTTTAGTCATATGATATTCTTTAATTAATGGTGTTTATAGTGTTGTTTCTAATTTTCAAATATTGGGTAATGGTTAACCCGGTAACTTTTTTGAACTGACTGGACAAATGTGGAACACTGCTAAAGTTCAAACTGTAGGCAATATCGGATAGTGTTCTATCATCGTCCATGAGAAGTTCCTTTACCTTTTCTATGCGTATGAGTACATAAAAGTTCTCTATAGTCGTAAAAGTTTGTGATGTAAAGTGATTTGATAAATATGAATAACTATACCCTGTTTCTTCCGAAAGCATTTTGGAAATGGATACATTTCTGTCATAATCTCCCTTGACATATTTCTTTATTAAAGATTTTATCTGCGCGAGCAAATCCATTCTATCTCCATCTTCAATTTTGATTCCATAAGGTGTTAAGCCTTTAGATAAAATATGTAGGTTTTCCTCGCTTGTCTTACCAGAAAGCTTTAAATGATTTGCTTGTAAACATTCAATTGCCATTCCCAATGAACATACCTCCTTTTCTATTACCTCTAGAAGGAGCTTTTCAATGTCATATGTCAGTTCAAATTTCACTTGTTGGATTCAAATTAGATAAACCTCTAAAATATTCAGATTCCGTGAACACAAATAACGAAATACAGTTTTTCTTTAACATTTTTTGGCCTTCATCTTGCTTGGTGCCGTATTATGAAAAATCTAAAATATATACGCCTCTTTAACAATCGTGGATTTTCAAAAGATCTGATTAACAATTTTTTAGTAATTAACACAAAAAATGATATTTTCACATAAATCATTACAATTCAATAGATTAAATTGAATTTTAGATAGTGAATTTATTTTTTAAATGTATGTGCTGAAGATTCATCCATACAAAGTATTTTAGACACTTTTCAAGTTTATCAAAGCTCAAAAATGACATGATCCAACAACTAAAAGAATATTTAAAGGATAGAAATACCATCGAGGCCTTTAGGCTAATCTCCGATAATCCCGAAATTTTGGATATAGAAGATGAAAATAAAAGTTCAGGATTTATGATGATTGCCTATAGTGGACAAGATGACCTTTTTCAAAAGGCAATAGAGTTAAAGAAATCCTTTTCATTTCATGAGGCTATAATTGCAGATAAAGCCTCTGAAGTTCAGAACTATCTTGAGCAGCACCCGGACAATTTGATTAATGAACATTCTAAAGATGGTTTTTCCCCGTTGGCCTTGGCCGCATTTTTTAACAAAATGGAGATTGCTACCTTATTGTTGCAATACGGTGCCGACCCAAATTTAGCAGCCACCAACGCATCCAAAGTCAATGCCCTTCATGCCGCTGTTGCCAAAGAAAACTATGAGTTATGCCAAACTCTTATTGAAAAAGGGGCCAATGTAAATTTGGCTCAAATGCAAAATGTTACTCCGCTACATTCTGCGGTTCACAGGGGCAATCTTACATTGGTGCAATTGTTAATTGAAAATGGAGCTTCCCCCTCGGTGAAGATGGAAAACGGAGATACCCCTCATGGTATAGCAGAAAGGGAAGGACATCATAGAATCCTGGAATATTTCAATAACAATACTTAGACACCTATAAATACTCGGCCTACCTCAATAAATTTTATATTTTTAAATGAAAAAGAAAAACTAGATACAGTCAAGTATCCGCCAACTAAAAATACTAAGTTATGTCCGAAAGCAATGAACTAGAGAATTACCTGGACAATCATTATATCCACCGCAGCAATTGGTTAAGAGCGGCAGTATTAGGAGCCAATGACGGGATACTTTCCACGGCCAGTATTGCCATAGGAGTTGCTGCGGCAAGTGAGTTTAGGGAACCGATTGTATTGGCCACCTTGGCAGGCCTTGTTGCTGGAGCACTATCCATGGCAGCGGGAGAATATGTCTCGGTAAGTTCTCAAACCGATGTTGAAAAGGCGGACATTGAAAGGGAGAAGGAGGAGCTAAAAGAAACGCCGGAGTTGGAGTTAAAACGATTGGCACAAATCTATGAGGACCGAGGATTAAAGAAGGAGACAGCTATCACCGTCGCCAAGGAACTTACCGCCCATGATGCTTTGGGAGCCCATGTTAGGGACGAATTAGGCATCAATGATATTAGTGCCGCCAATCCTTTACAGGCAGCATTCGCTTCGGGGCCGCGTTCACCATAGGAGGGATATTACCTTTTTTGGTGACCCTTTTTATACCCTTAGAGGCAATGGAATATTATTTGTACGGATTTGCCATTTTCTTCTTGGTGCTATTGGGGGCAATGGCAGCCAAAGCAGGAGGATCCAGCATATTGAAAGCCGTAGCTCGAGTAACCTTTTGGGGTACCGTAGCAATGGGATTGACCGCCTTGGTCGGGCACTTTTTTGGGGTAAGTGTAGCTTAATTATATTTAATTGCTATCGATTAAAAACCGCTTTACAAAACTTTCCTTAAGTAATTTTCTAGCCCTTGACAAAAGGTCATCCACCTCATCCAACGTTACTTCCCTAATACTTGCAATTTCAGCTGTCGAAAATCCCAAATCGGTGTATAATTGATATACGGAACGCATAGGCACTGACATTTTCCCTAAAACCATATGAATATGTCTTTCCACCCTTTCTTTGTCCAGGCTCTTATCCAGTTTTTCGGCAAGGTCCTTTTCCTCTTCGGTAATAAAAACATGGTTTAAGGTATAATTTTCATTTTGGAAGGAACTATCGTCCAACTCCTCCAACAAAACCAAATCCCCATCCCCATCCGTACTGAAATCTTCCTCCATTGCATCCCATTCCGGTTGTGAAAAGCTATCTATATTTTCAAAAAAAACATGGTCGAATTCTTCCTCTGTTAGACTATCGTCCAACAATTCATCAACTTTTTTAAATAGGAAAGGTCGTAAATCACGCTCATCTTTAATAGCTTCCCAATTGTCATAGACCTCAATGAATAATTGATCCGTAAAATCATTGGGACTAAACATCCCTTTATTCAATTTACCCGCCAGTATCGCCGACTTCAGGCGTTTGGCAACATAGTATTGCACTTGCGGCATTAAACGCAATAATTCCTTGTTAAATGCTTCGTGATTACCCTCAATTCTATAATCTTCCGGATTACGATAGGTCTCTTTAATCACTACATGAAATGAACCCAAATTCGATTGCCTTGTTACCGTATTGCTCATGACTTTATTTATTTATGGATTGAATACATCAAACCAAACTTACACTCTAAAAGAAATAAAAAATATGACATATATCATTAAGCATCAAACATTTATAACCTACCTTAAAGAGGTTCAAAGGCATGATAATTATCATAGCTTACGTTTCCTAAACCCTTTAATTTTATCTCGTCAAACTAAGAGTGATGAAAAATATTCTTATTCCTACCGATTTCTCTATTAATGCCGATAATGCCATTGAATTCGCTATGAATCTTTTTAAGTGTGAGCGAACTAATTTTTATCTCATGCATGCGTATGCCGATGAACTCTATAAAATAAGTCACAATAAAGAAGATGGCCTTTTTGAAGAAGAAAAGAAGAATTTAGCGAAGAATTCCGAAGAAAAGCTTTCAACAATAATTTCAAAAATAAAATCGGAAAGACACAATCCAAAACATCGGTTTGAGCAAGTTTCGGTGTTCGAATCGTTGGTGGACGGGGTTAACGATTTTGTCAACAAAATAGAGATTGACCTCGTACTCATGGGTACCAAGGGACAGACAGCAGATAAGAAAATTACCTTTGGAAGCCATACCGTTCAAGTGTTCAAATATGTAAAATGCCCGGTACTTGCTATACCTAGTGATTATATATTTAAACAACCTAAAAAAATTCTTTTTCCATCGGATTATATGATTCCCTACAAACGTAGGGAACTAAAACTGTTGGATACTTTGGCAGCTCGATTTAAATCTGAGATACATTCTCTCTACATCTCAGATTTTGAGGACTTAAGCCACAGACAAACGGATAATCAATTATTCCTAAAAGAATCATTACCACATGCCAATCTAAGCTTTAAGAGGACAGAAGTTAAAAACAGGGGAATCGCCATTATGGAATACGTGAGTGAACAGAATATGGATTTACTGGTCATGGTAAATTCACGTCACTCCTTTTTGGAGGATATGCTCTACCGTTCTACTGTGCACCAAATAGCGCTAAATCCGGTAATTCCTTTTCTAGTTTTACAGAACTTGCCACGTTAACCTAAACAATTGAGAAATGAAAAAAATAATCCTACCCACCGATTTTTCAGAAAATGCTTGGAATGCCATTTTTACGGCCCTAAAGATTTATATGGATGTCGAATGCCATTTTTATATTCTTAACGCCTATGAACCGGGTGTCTTAAAACCATTAGGCACTAAGAGCCACAGAAGGTTGGATGTAATTTACGATTCCCTTTCCCAACATTCTGAAAAAGAATTGGCCGAGATACTTGCATATCTTGAGATTAATCATAAAAACCCCAATCACAGTTTTGAGACGGTCTCCGTCGAGAGTACTTTGGAAGTAGCTCTTCAAAAAACGGCATCCGAAAAGGATGTAGACCTCATCATAATGGGTACACAAGGTGCTACAGGTGCCAAACAAGTATTTCGGGAAGCAATACAGTGAAAATAATCAACAGTTTAAAAGCCGTTCCTATTTTGGCCGTACCGGATTCCTTCAATTTTCAACAATTAAAAACTGTTATTTTCTCCACAGATTTCATGAAGGCATACGACAAGTTTGAGCTGGAAAGTCTCATGGAACTTGTAAATATCTCGGAACGCCGAGGTAGAGATTATTCATGTATCCGAAGAATTTAAACTCAACGATATTCAAGAAACTAACAAAAATGTGTTGGAGCAACGATTATCAGGGTTAGATTTTAAGTTCAACAATATTCCTTTCAAGTCTAGCACAGCTTACACCATTGGGCAATACGTTAGTAATAGAACTTCGGATATTTTAGGGATCATTAGGCACCAACATACCTTCCGGGAAAAATTGATTGGTGAACCCGTAGTAAATAAAATAGCTTTTCATTCTGATATTCCTGTTCTATTCTTGCCTGAAAAATAATCCTGGTAAAGATATTGGGTATATCAGGAATGTTGCCTCACTATCTGGATAATATCGTTTTTTTGAAGTACCCCTGACTGTCTCCATAATTGCTTTCCATTCTTAAAGAGCATCATGGTTGGCACTCCCCGAACATTATATTTTGAGGCCAATTTTTGATTTTTGTCTACATCTATTTTAACGATTTTTAAGCCATTCCCCATATCATCCTTCACCTGCTTAAGAATAGGTGCCAACATTTTACAGGATCCGCACCAATCGGCATAAAAATCAACCAATACCGGAACTTCAGAATCTATAATGTTCTTAAAAGAGCTTTTCATTTTAAACAATTTTAATATTCAAGTTACTAATTTTCAAATGATGGATACCTGACAATTATCATCAATTTAAGACAAAAGATTCCGTAACTTAATTACTTAAATTTCAAGGTTATGACACGAATTCTTTTACCAACGGATTTTTCGGATAATTCATTTAAGGCAATTACCTATGCATTATCCCTCTACAAAAATGTATCCTGTACGTTCTATATTTTAAACACCTATATGCCACCCGTGTATCACACGGAATATATTTTGGGGAGCCCAGGACAAATTGGCCTGGGTGATATGATTAAAGAAGAATCAGAAAAGAGCCTCAAAGAATTAAAAACCAAGCTGGAGGATGAATTTAAAAATCCCTTGCACACTTTCATTACCCATTCTGCATTTAACATGTTGACCAATGAGATTGTCCAAATTACCGAAGCTGAAAAAATAGATTTGGTCATTATGGGAACCAAGGGTGCCACAGGAGCTCAGGAAATACTGCTTGGCACAAATACGGTACACGTACTTAAGAACAGTAAATGCCCCGTTTTGGCCATACCACAAGGTTTTGATTTTGAAAAACCAAAAGTAATTCTATTTCCTTCTGATTTTGAGGTTTCATTGACAAAGGAAAATCCGGCAATTTTGTTACAAATTGTTAAGGAACATAACTCAGAGATTAATGTGATGCATGTTTTCACCGAATTGAAACTTAATCCGACCCAAACCAAAAATCGGAAATCCCTAGAAACATTATTGGGAAACAATGGATTGTTTCACGATGTAGGAAGTGATGAAATTATTACGGCAATCAATAAATTTCAATTAAAGGTAAAAATCGATTTTCTCGGTCATGGTTCAAAATAAGCATACGTTTTTTGAGCGTCTTTTTATTGAACCTACTATAAAGAAAATAGGTTTTCATGTAAACGTTCCTTTTTTGGTAATTCCACAACTATAACGCATGAAGACCTTTAGGGTACTTGTGGCAACAGATTTTTCCAATGAGAGCTATAACGCCTTGTTCTATGTAACTCAGCTTTTAGAGAATCGGCCATGTATTTTCTATATTCTAAATGTATTTGAAAAGCCGTCTAGTTTGCTATCAAGCAATAATCGAAAACTAGACGAAAATGAAAAAGTGGAGGCCCTGGAAAAAGGATCTATGGAAAAACTAAAAGAAACATTCCATAGAATACATTTGGATAATAAAAATGAGCTACATGAATTTCAAACTTTGGCCAAACCAGGAACGCTTTATACGGTAATTTCACAAACCACGGTAAATCTTAAAATAGATTTATTGGTCATGGGCAACAAAGGAAATACTGGAGCCAAGGAAATTTTCATGGGCAGCAATACGATCCATATTATTCACAACTTAAAAAAATGCCCTCTTTTGGCCGTTCCAAAAGAAATAGACTTCAAAAAACCGAAGGAAATTGCCTTTATCACCGACCTGAAGAAAGGTTGTGGCCTAAAAACATTAGAGCCCCTTTTGGAGCTGGCAAAATACCTTGGGGCCACCGTTAAAGTCTTACATATAAGCGAAGAGCAATTTCTATCTACCCTGCAAACATCCAACAAGAAACTACTGGATATTTCCTTGAAGAGAATAAATCATGATTTCGCATCCATTTATGAGTTTTCGGATAAGGCACAGGTGATTGACAGATTTATTAAGACCAGGAAAGTAGATATGTATTCCCTCGTTTACACTAAAAAGAGTTTTATAGAGCGTTTGTTTAAAAAGCCCGTAATCATGGATTTAAGTATTTATGCGGAAGTGCCCTTCCTAATTCTGCCAAATAGGGAGTGATAAATATCATTTTTAAAATACCATTTTAAAACTAAATTATATGCATCCTAATCGACGCTTTTACACCTCTCATAGAACATCCGTAAAAGCCATTAAAACTATTAGACATGAAAAGTATAGGTATTTGGTTGGACAGTAAAAACGCATGGATAGTGAGCCTACATGAAGAAGGTGACACTTTGACTAAAATAGCTTCTGGTATTGAATTTTTCAACAGAACCAGCACGTCCGGTTCAAGGGCAAAATGGGGCGGAACACAGGACATAACCCATGAGCGAAATTATTTGGAAAAAGAAAAAAGGCAATTTAAAAAGTACTTCAAAGAAGTAGCCAATGCAGTGTCAGATGTCGATGCCCTTGCACTTTTTGATCCTGCGGACATCAATGAAAAACTTAGAAAAGAATTAGAGGAAAGCTATCCGTCTATTGGCAAGAAAATAGTTGCCGTTGAAAAAGTGGATAGTATGACCGAAAATCAGACTAGGGCCCTAGTCCGAGATTTTTTCAATAATAGATAAACCGAGAGCCCATGGATGAATTCGTAAAACTTTTTGAGAATCCAGTAGTTCTAAAATTTGTCAAACTTGGAATATCCATTCTGTTTATTATTCTACTTATAGGTTTTCTAAGAAAAATTCTCAAAAAGCGAATCGAGGATACCTCTATTAGGTATAAGGCACAAAAAGGGGTAGAAATCATTGGCTACTTATTGATTGTTCTTATGGTATTCATGGCAATTACCTTGAACGAAATTAAGGACTATACCATTATCATTGGATTATTTACGGCTGGGGTTACCTTTACCCTACAAGAGCTTATTTTAAGCGTGGCTGGTTCCTTTTATATCTTTTTCGTGCGTGTGTATAAACCTGGTGACCGAATAGAAATCAACAATATTAAAGGCGACGTCATCGATATAGACAGTATCTATACTACCTTAATGGAAATGGGGGAATGGGTAAGCAGCGACAATTATTCTGGTAGAATTGTAAAAATCAGTAATGCCTTTGTATTTAAGGGGCCAATAAAAAATTACTCCATGGACTTCCCTTTTGTTTGGGATGAACTGAATATTCTTATCACCTACGACTCCGATATTGAACTAGCCAAAAAGATTATTTTGGAAAAATCAAATGAGCTTTTGTTTGATTATTCGGAAAAATCCAAAGCCAAATGGCAGGAAATGGTAGAACGGTATTATATTGAAAATGCTACCATAAAACCTACCATAGCTGCTCAACTTACAGATAATTGGATTACTTTGAACCTTAGATATATTACCGACTACAAACTAAGAAGGGACACTAAAAACAAATTGTTTTCCATTATAGAAGAGGCCCTAAGAAAAACCAACGGTAAAGTAATCTTGGCCTCCACCACACTACAGCTTCTAAAAATACCGGAACTTGAGGTGCAACTAAAAAACGGCAAATGAAAGAATCTACCATTGAGGTGCTTAAATCCACTGGGGAAAGAATGGAATTCTCCATGGATAAACTGAGAAACTCCTTAAAAAGAAGTGGAGCGGATCATGAATTGGTCGAGGGTATAGTTGCGAAAGTGAAGGATGAAGTCTATGAAGGTATCACCACAAATGAAATATACAATCGGGCATATGCTCTATTAAAAAGGAAAAAATCCGTTTTTGCCTCAAAGTACAAACTCAAAAAGGCCATTTATGAGTTAGGGCCGACAGGGTTCCCTTTTGAGCGATTTGTTGCCGCAATTTTGAAATATTCCGGGTATCAGGTAGAAGTGGGAGTTGTTTTAAAGGGATTATGTGTAACTCACGAAATAGATGTACTTGCTGAGAAAAACAATTCCGTAACAATCATTGAATGTAAATTTCATAATGACAAAAGCCTTAACTGCAATGTAAAAGTGCCGTTGTATATACATTCTAGATACAATGACGTTCACGGACAATGGTTAAACAATAAAAAAGAAAAGAAGAAATTAGAAAAAGGGATGGGTGGTTACCAATACCAGGTTTACGGAAGATGCCATTAAATATGGAACATGTGCCAACCTACACCTTTTAAGCTGGGACTACCCAAAAAATGAAGCGCTAAAGGACAGAATTGACCGATTGGGACTTTATCCAATAACCGTCTCCACACTTTTAAGCAATAGGGAAAAACAGTTCCTTCTTAATAGAGATGTTGTCCTTTGCAGGCAGCTCCTTAAGGACAAATTCTTCCTTGATCACCTAGGTATTTCCGAGAACCGAAAAACAAAAATATTGGATGAAATAGGACAACTCTGTAATCTTTAAGATATGAGGAAGGTTAAAATTCATTTTCCGGGAGCTAGCGGAACCGTTACAGGATCAAAATTTTATTTGGAAACCCCGGAGGTGAATGTCATGGTAGATTGCGGTATGTTTCAAGGGTTAAAAGAGTTAAGGAAAATCAATTGGCATCCTTTACCAATAGAGGCCTCCGAAATCGATTTTGTTTTGCTAACTCATGGACATTTGGACCATACCGGCTACCTTCCTAGATTACGCAAAGAAGGTTTTAATGGGGAAATCTTAGGAACGATCCCAACTCTAGCCATTGCCAAGATTATTCTTATGGATAGTGGAAAAATCCAAGAAGAACAAGCTAAAGCGGCCAATGAGGAGGGGTATAGCAAACATTCACCTGCAGAACCATTTTATACCGTAGAGGATGCCGAGAAAACGTTTACCCTTTTCAAATCCTGTGAAAAAGGACAATGGATCTCGCTTTCGGAAAACTTACGGGTCAGATTTAGATATAATGGCCATATCATAGGTGCAACCTATATTGAATTGGAAATCTTTGAAAAATTATTTGTGTTTTCAGGGGATATAGGAAGAGTAAAAGACCTGCTCTTGTCGCCTCCGAGACCGACCTAAATGGGCGGATTACCTTTTTCTTGAAAGTACCTATGGTAATAAACTCCATCCAGAAGAAGATGTACCTGAAATTTTAAGCTCATTAATTAAAGAAACGATCCAAGAAAGGGGAAATCTTATCATTCCCAGCTTTGCCGTTGAACGTTTACAATCGCTCATGTACACTTTATGGTTACTTTTTAAGAAGAACAAAATCCCAAACATTCCAATTTTTGTGGATAGCCCCATGGGCAATAACGTACTTTCCGTTTTTGAAAGATTCCCGGGTTGGCATAACCTATCCATTGCAGAATACCATGCCATGGTAGGTCATTTTAACCTTATTTCTTCCTACGCGGATACCTGGAAAACAATTGATGACCCCAGGCCCAAGGTAATCATCGCCGGTAGTGGTATGGTCACTGGAGGAAGAGTCTTGACCTATTTGCAGCAGATGCTCAAAAAAGCAACAACCCATATTTTAATAGTTGGTTTCCAAGCTGAAGGAACACGTGGAAGACAGCTTTTGGATGGGGCACATGAACTTAAAATATTTGGAAAGTATTATCCTATAAAGGCTAAGGTCCATCTTTTGGAAAGTCTGTCGGCCCATGCGGACCAAAATGAATTGCTCCATTGGCTAGATTCGATAGAAAATGTACCGGAGAAAATATTTCGGTCCACGGAGAACCAACTGCATTGGATGCATTTAGGGTAAAACTTAAAGATGTGAAAGGTTGGAATTGCCAAATCCCAAAACTATATGAGACTATAGAAGTTATATGTTAATCCAAAATAGTGATATCGTCCATATGATTTTTGTCATTTTTAAGATACCATACAAATTGTAATTTTGACGTAAACGTAAGATACCCGCTGATGAAAAAAACACTGCTCATAATAATCGTTATTCTATTCATGGGATGTTCCTCTACCAGTTTGATTGAAAACTGGAAAGATCCGAGATACTGATCCTGTTCAATGCCAACAAAGTTCTTTTGGTAGGTATGACCCAAGATCAAAATGCGCGGAACACCTTTGAAAAGCAACTTCAAAAGGAATTTGAAAAAAGAGATGTCGAAGCTTGGAAAAGCTTGGATGTTTTTGACATAGCCTTCACGGATTCCAAAAAAAGTGAGCAAGAATTGGACAATGTAGAGCAAAGTTTATTGGATAAAGGATTTGACGCCATTCTATTTACAAAGATTACGGGTTCGGAAAATAGGGAAACCTTCCTAAAATCAGTATCTCGTTGGGAAAATGGACAAACGAGATTCAACGATGATTATCTAACGCATCAAGGCATATATTTTGACGACACCTATTACGAAAACTTCAAAATATACTATGCCGAAACAACCTTATACTGCATTTGTGAGGGCAAGGAAAGGGCTATGATTTGGCGTGGCATCATAGAGATTATGAATCCCAGCAACGTAAACAAAGCCATAAACGATTACGTCAAACTCGTGGTTACCGCACTGGAAGAGCAAGATTTAATTTTTATAGAAGATTTTTAGATCAGCGTATAGTATCATTTAAAGGTTTAATTAGAACAAGGGACTAAAGATTTTTCCTATTCCTTCCTTTAGTTTCTTGATATAAGAACGTTCCTTGTATTCACCATAGGATAGCATTTTACTGGTACTGGAATCCTTTAAAAAATCCTTCTTCAATAACTCGGCGAACTCTTTTTCATATACAATGGCGTTTACCTCATAGTTTTGCTCAAAACTTCGATCATCCAAGTTGGCCGTACCAATGGAAGATATGGCATCGTCACTTACGATGATTTTGCTATGAAGGAATCCATCGGGAAATAAATAAATTTTTATGCCCGATTTTAAGAACGACTCAAAATAGGAATGTACGGCCCAACTCACTAATCGGTTATCGGCATTTTCAGAAACCATAAGTCGCACGTCCACACCACTTAGCGCCGCTGTTTGCAGGGCTTTTATGAGAGCCTGGGTTGGAATTATATAAGGATTAGTAATATACACATATTTTTTGGCCGTATTTACGATGGAAAAATAGGTCTGTTCCAAGGCGGGAAAATCATCATCCGATTCCCCGGAAACAATTTGAACCAAAGAATCGTTTTTTATTTTGGAAATGCCAATAGGATTTTCAAGAGGTTCCAATAAATCTTGGCAAACCAAATACCAATCCATCATAAAAACCTGGTTCAAATGATTGGCGGCAGGCCCTACCACCTTCACATGCATATCATGCCATTTACCCAAAGCCGGATCTCCCTTTAAATATTTATCAGATATATTGATTCCTCCAGTAAAGGCCGTTCGGCCGTCTACCACAATAATTTTTC
This sequence comes from Maribacter litopenaei, assembly GCF_025244665.1. Taxonomy (GTDB): domain Bacteria; phylum Bacteroidota; class Bacteroidia; order Flavobacteriales; family Flavobacteriaceae; genus Maribacter; species Maribacter litopenaei. The sequence continues at coordinate 2,965,015 of NZ_CP104205.1, forward strand.
TGTGGTTTCGATAGTTGAGGGAAGAGAAAAAACGTCCAAATTTAAAAGGTAGAAAGGGATACACCTCCACACCCATTTCCATCAATTTCTTTAGATATGCCTTACTAAGTGAAAAACTACCAATACCATCATAGATCAATCTTATTTTTACCCCCAAGTCCAATTTTCTCTTAAAAAGCAGAAGTAATCTATCTGCCAATTCCCCTTCCTCAAATATGTAGTATTGAATGTGGATTTCCTTTTGGGCTTCTTCCAACGCTTTAAAAATGGCATCAAAAGTAGATTTACCATCTTTCAACAATTGCAAATCGTTATTACCTACTGGAGGAAAGTGAGAGTTATTGTAAAATAAGGTCATTAACTTTCGATATTTTCCTTCAAAAGCATTTATCTGATCACCATTGGGTTTAGGTAGTTTGGCGAAAAGATTCCTTTTTAGCTGTACCAGCTTATTTTTTCTTCTGTTCCTTCCTAACAGTAAATAAAGGATAATACCACCAACGGGAATTGCGAAAATGGCCAGTAGCCAAGCTAAACTTTTGGAGGGTCTTGCTCCATGAAGAACAATGGCAATAACAATGGACACCGTAATCAAAATATAAATACCAAGAAGGATGGATGTCCACATTACCTATCAAATTTTGTGTATCTAAGTATGCACAATAAAGGAAAATAAGTCAAATATATCTCAGAATAAATGACATTAGTCACCTAATTTAAGACAAAAGCTTAAGTAAGCTGGAAGAGACAATAAGAGTGAATAATCCAAGGTATAAAAGAAAGCCCTTGGGATTTTACCCAAGGGCTCTTTTTATTTAATAACAGAAAGGCGATTACCAAGTTTCTATTTCCTTTCTAATTTCCTCTTTCCGTTTTCCTGTTTTTTCTTGAAGTCTACCTAACATTTCGTCAAATTTTCCTTCAGCAAAAGTGGTATCATCATCGGTAACATTGCCATATTTTTGTTTGAACTCGCCTTTTACTTGTTTCCACTTTCCTTCTAATTGTTCTTTATTCATGATATTTAATTTTAATGATTCAACTATCATTAATGTACTTATAAAAAGGAATATGGAATAACTTGATTGATGACTTTATTGATTCGTTTCAACAACTACCTATAATTAGTTAAAGACACATAAGTTGAACCTAAATTTCTAAGAAATAAAACCCAATAAAATCATAATTTTTTTGAGTTCTTTAACAACGTAATTATCTAAAATTCAACTAATTGGTTATAGAATCAATATTGTCATTGATAACGGCAGCGATAGTGCTTTTTAGCTCTTATTTTTGGATTGGAACAATAAAAGGACTCCCAAGAATATTCCTTTTTGTTCCTACTATTTGTATAATTAAAAACACATATTATGAAACTTAAAACAATTATCGCTACCGTGTTATTTGTAGCATCTGCAAACATATTTGCACAAAACGACAAGGATAAAAAAGTGATGGCCGACGCTGAAAAGGCCAAAATGGAACTTAAGGAAATGGACGGAATGGATAGGTTTTTCAACAATTCTTCCGGCTATGTAATTTTCCCAAATGTGGGCAAAGGTGGATTGATTGTAGGAGGAGCTTCCGGAAACGGTGTCCTTTATGAAAACGGCATGGCAAAAGGGATGGCCAGTCTAAAAAAAGTGGACATAGGTTTGCAAGCTGGTGGACAGGCTCTCACAGAAATTATCTTTTTTGAGACCCAAGAGGCCCTAAATGATTTTAAGGACGGTAATTATGAACTATCTGCCAATGCCACAGCAATAGCCATAGATAAAGGTATTGCGGCAAACGCTAATTACAAAGATGGTGTTGCAGTATTTACCAAGCCCAAAAAAGGGTTAATGGCAGACTTATCTATTGGTGGTCAAAAGTTTGAATATGATGAAATGGACGATAAATAGATTGTGGCTACGTGTAAACAAAAGCCGGGAGATTTCCCGGCTTTTTTATGTTCGCAATCCTGCGAAAAATATCTTAGCATGAAATGGTATCCTGAATTAGAAATAATTAAGAACATAGCCAAAAATCCAATAAAGAATCAAGAAGACAAATATGGTTCCTATACAACCACATTTTCCACCACCAATTTTTCTAGCACCATACCAAGCACCGATTATCTGAATAAGTTTTTTCATATTTTAAGGGAGATAGCGTTCAACAAAATAATTATAAATTCCACCTGAAATGTAATGGTTTTTTATCTTCTATCCGAAGGACAGCTTATTTTCCACTTTCAATAAATTATTGACCTGAGCCCACAGCGTTAATTTGGAAGATCCTGGTGATTTTACAATATCCGCCCCATGAAAAATTTGATGGAATAGCATTCGTTTATGCCGTACCTGATCGGATACATCCTTGAAATTATTATTAACCGTAGAAAATTTAGAGAATAAGGGAAAGTTATTTTCCTCTAGGTTCAATAACACAATTTCCTGGTGCCGTCTATCCTTACTTATTCTTCCAAATAATTTGCGAACGAGTTTTTCGTCACCTTCAAGCAAATGGATAAAACTTTCATTGTGGTAGATTAAACAGCCAGTGATGGCATTTTGAGCATTATAATGGCTTGCTTTTTGCATCATTTGCTGAATTTCTTCATCAAGCAATCCATCTGCCGCTTTTGACCGATAAATTATTGAAAACATAGGAAATTAATCTTTCCAACTAAAATTATAGGTTACGAAGACCATAGATTAATCCAAAAAAGAAATATTTTAATAATATCGGCGGCACAAACTATAGGCTATCAAATACTTATTGTTTTTTACTTGGAGGTTTTCAAAACAAAAAATTTGTTAAAAGAGTTAATTTTTTTAACGGTTTGAAAATACATTTGCCCAACAAGCAAATCGAAAATGCAAAAGGAAAAACTAAGTTATAGGATAACTTCAAAGGAGAAACCTAATTCTCCCCTGATCCTGACCATTAAATTTTCTATAGTGGTTGCCGCAATTGGCATTGTATTGTGCATAATTCTATTGTCCAAAAATGGATTTTAAGATCAATTGATAATTTTCCCGTCCTTATTAAATTCCACGTCTTTCTTTTTACCATCAATCTTAAATTCCACATCATAGAACAAACCTTTCTGGTTATGGTCAACTTTTTCAATTTCCACAATTGCATCTTCGTCAAAGTTTGATTTGATGACCTCGATAATGGGTTTGGGAAGATCTTTCTTCTTAATACTACTTTCAGTTTCTATCCATGATCCGTTAGGAGAAAAATCTGCCCTATAGTGTTCCCCATCTTTTTTGAAGTGTGATTCAAAATTTCCATTCTTGTCCCTACGCCAATCTGGGTCATTTTCTCCTGGATATTTTGCCTTAAAAGAAGCTTTAACTTCATCAGGAACCTGACTTTTGGCTTCATTAGAACAGCCCGTAAAGAGTATCAATGAGGCGCTAAAGAGCATCTTATATAATTTCATACCGCTATTATTTTTGCATTTGTGGCAATTCCAAAACCTGTTCAGGTCCATAAAACTTTAATGCAATAGCGAATACGATAACAGATAAAATCATTCCAATCATAAATACGGTATAGATTCATCGTAATAGCCTGTATTTTCTTTCCAAAACAATACCCAAATAGTAAAGGTCCTTGGTCAAGGAAGAATAGATATATTCTTGATCTTTGATTACTTCACTTATGGCCCATTGATATTTCTCCAGCTTCATTTTGTGGAAGTTACCAAAAAACAGAAGATTTACTTTTTTGGTTTTCACATCCTCGTCCGTGAATTCCCCACTGGTTACATTGGGTTTGGTAGCCAAAATGGACATAATCATGGAAATGATACTGAAAAAAATGAAGATAAAGGTTGGATAGAAAAGATAGTCGTTGGTAGGGTTGTCCAATTTCGGAATCAAATTGGCCAAGGATAATGAAATGATAATGGCATTGACGGATAATAAAATATTCGCCTTTGTATCCGCAATATCGCTTAGCTTAATATGATTTCTAAGGGTAACCCTATAAAGTGTCTGCACCCCTCTATCCGGTATCTGACCTTTGAACTTGGCTTTTAGACTTTCCTTCTTCACCAGTTTTTTACTTTTGTTCTTGGCCTTTACAAGTCTCTTGATGTTCTTATCCTTTTTTTCTTGCCAATTTTTCCTTGCATGTTCTGTGTAATACCGGTGTTTGACCCTTAAGAGGTGTATGTTCTCCTCACGCCAGTCATCCACTGTATACTCCTTTAGTTTCAAAAGCTTCAACTCTTCGCGCAGCAACTCAGAGGTCTGTAAAAAGCTCTTTTTGGCAAAATGGGAAGAATCGGCGTCCCTCATGATTTCCTCCAAATCGTTCTTGGGCTCATAGTTCATTTTTGTGGCCAAAATCAATCGGCAAACCTCATCTATAAATTCTTTCTTGCAACCTTCCTTTTCTAAAAATTCACGCGCCATTTTACAGCTCTCTTCTTCATGGGCATCATGAGAATTTAGATATCCAAGATCATGAAACCATGTGGCCACCATTAATTTCTCCTGATCTTTTTCTTCGACCTCTTCACCTTCTATGAGTTCCTTGGCACTTTTGACCACCCTTTCGGTGTGTCTTAGGTTGTGATATAAATAGTTAGCATCAATTTCCTTACCCAACTTTTGGGTCACGAAACTTTCAGCTTTCGATACAATCGTGTCCATATGAAAATTAATTTCTGATTCTTTAAAATGGGGCTATGAATCCAACTTGGATCATGTTTCCCTCATTCGAGTTAAAATACCCTATATTAAAAGTTAATGCTTTTAAACTACTGATCCACAAACCGCCACCTTGGGAAGTATGCCAAGTATCCGAGCTTTCGTTAGAGCTCCATACCCTTCCGTAATCGAACCCTCCAAACATACCTATGGTTACTGGTGAAACGGCTGTTATATAGCGTTTAATTCTCCATTTTAAGTCGGAACTGTGATAAAAAGCAGACCGCCCCGTAAATCGTTCATCCCTAAAGCCCCTAAGACCATTATCGCCCCCAATGGAAGGTGTGTGGTAAAAGAAAATATCATTGGATTTGGAAACCGTACTGTATTCGGCAGTACTACCCAATACTAAAGCGCCAGATGATATTAATTTATGATTAAAACCAAGTTTTAAGGAACCATAGGCAAAATTGTTATCCTTTAAAGTAAAATTGGCCTTATATCCCATACGTAGGCCTATGTAAATGGATTTTGTGGGAAAATCGTCGGCATCCTCATTATCATAATATCCAGATATTTCCGCACCTCCATAACTTTGGTTTTCAAACAAATCTGGACTCAAATTGCCAGGGTTAAATAGTCTCTGGTCATTTTCATTCACTTTAAAAGATTCAAAAAGGCCCCTTATTTTTAAGGTATAATACGAAATTCCGGCACTTGCCTTCAACTGCTTTAATCGTGCCCGGTAGTAATCCCTTCCCAAATTATCCTCGTTATTGAATGTATCATTACCAGTTCCAAAATAGTTTCCGGCATATCTGTCACTGGTATAAAAACCATCCATTATAAAATTCCACTTCGGAAAAATATTTCCAAATTCACCGGAATATTGAAGCTCCGTAGCTTGGAAATTAAAATAATATTTGGCTCTCAAGGTATGCCTTTGTTTAAAATCGTTTCCATTTAAACCATTCACCGTGTAGGTATTCGAGACTCCTAGAAATACCCCGTCGTCCGTTCGGAATCCAATATTGGGCATTATAACATTGGTATTGGGCTTAAAATAACGCCAATGATAGTTATTTGTAGTGTAAATATCACTCAATTGGGTTTTTGGTTCTTCTTCCTCAAAAGTTATTTTCTCATGTTCCCAGTCGTAGATTTTTAGTCTTTTCTTGTTTTCTATATCATAAATATCCTCTCCATATCCGCCTATGATCTTTATTTTTATACTTGTATTTGCATCCCCCTTCACCTTGAAAACATCGTCATCCCCAAGACCATATAACCTGATTTCCTTAGTCTCGTTTTCATCAAAGGTTCGCTGAAAGAAAACCTCGTTTTTTTCATCCGTCAAAAGCCTTTTCAGTGTCACGGACAACTTTCCTTCCGGCAACTTTTCCACTTCAAAGAGGTCGTCCTTTTCCGTACCGGCTACGGCTACCACGGTATTTAAATATTCTGCATATTCCTTTGCTTTTTGCGGCAAGTTTTTCAGCCGTTCCTGCAAACTATTTTTAAGAAACTCCGAGGTGCCGTCCCTTACCTCGACCGGTAATTTTCTAAACGCTTCCTCGATAACCTGAGGCGTCATATTTTCTTGAATATAGGTAGCTTCCTCTACCCAGGCATCCACTCCATATTGGGTCAATAATACCCTGTCTAATTTATTCCCTCCCATATTCTGCCATTTGGCATTATCAATTTCTCCATCAAAGGTTTGCCATCTCTTGGTTGTGGGAACAAAGAGTTTTACAAATTTGACGGCAAAACCATCAAACCGGGGAAAAACATTATCGCGGTCTCTAGGAACGGGCATGAATTCCGTCTCGCCATCAGGAGTTTCATACTCTATCCAGCGCCATTGATCCTGGTGCCTGTCCCAGTCACCTATCAACATATCAAAAACCCGTGCACGGATAAAATTTTTCTCGGTCAATGGCAAAGGACTCGTCTCGCTTTATTCTTTCAAGCATATCGGTGGTACTTTCAAAATCCTTGACCGTACCAGTAACATTATCAATTGTTCTCCTATACCCTTTATAGTTAAATTGCTCGTCGGAGGGGCGACGTTGGATAAAATAAAGTTCATCCCCAAAGTTTTCGTTATACTGCTCCAATTGAGTCTGCTTGGGCACATAATATAAATAGGTGTCCGAATGATTGATATCAACCGACTTGGCCAACGGATTCACCACCAATTGCATAAAGGGATGGGCCGTCGTAAAAAAATCGGATATTACCTCCTCTGTCCACGTATCCCTATAGTCATCTGAATTATATGAAATTCCAGGCAACTTGAATTTTAAAAATTTAAGGGCGCTTTTTCTCAAAGAGCGCATGGCGTATTGCTTGCCGTTATCATCCTCTAGGCGTAAGGAAAAGGATTGGTGTCCCCCACCTTCCTTTACTACATGAAGTCCGCCATAAAGCGTATCCAATTTTACCACTGGTGCCTCAACGGGCTTCCCGAAATAGGAACGGTATCTTTCTCCCCACAAAAATTTATAAAAACCACTTTTTTCATAATCCTTTGGATCATCAAGAATAGGTGCCGTATATGTCTTCCCTAAACTTTCATCAAAATTGCTGAACTGTTTCTCCCTTTCCTTAGGATTTAATACATCAAAGGTTTTGTCCTTCTCAAGAGAATCCTCAGTAATAAAGGTAACCTTGGAGCTACCGTCTTTGTAAAAATCCAATCGTGCAAACCCTCTTTCACCATAAGCATATTTACCCTTATACTTCATGAATCCGCCAATGGCGGTTATATGTTTTTCCTCAATTTTTGTAGGACTTTTGGATCCAAACGATCCACTTATTATTTGATGAATTCCTCCCCGAGACAACAATTGAAGATTTTCCTCATGTCCAGAAACAAGGGTAATTCTATCATTGGCCTGTGCCAAGGCACTCACTGCAATTCGTAAATAATTATATCTTCTAGAGTTCAAATGATCTGGATTGAAGGCTCCAAGATTCATAACTGCGTTGCGCAGTGTTCCCAAAACTGGCAATGGGGTAATGTGTGATTTAAAAGATTCCGTTCCACCATACGTACCATTACTCATAGCCGGATGGTGCATGGCAATTACAATATTCTTTCCCTGACCATCGTTGATGTAACCCTCCAATTCCTCCATGAACCTTCTTCTAGTTACTATGTTGGGGCATTTCCTATTGATGTCCTTCAATCCGGATCAATTCGAAATGAACCATTTGGAGTCTATAAGAATAAGGTCAAGGTCCTCGTTGATAACCTTATATTCCAAAGGACACCCATTTTCCGGAAATACTTCAATCCCATCCTTATCGATGTCCTTAAGGTAATCCTCAACTTTTTCCATTTTATCCAGGTCATAACTTTTCCATTCATTGTTTCCTGGAAGAAAAATGGTATTCCCCTTAAATTCCTTCACCAAATCCATTTGTTCCGTTACGAATGTACTGTCCTTAGTCCAAGAATCTGTTTTAGTAGAGATGTTGTCACCTGTAAAAATTACAGTACTATTCTTTCCGCTTTTATTTATTTCGGATATAAAGCGTTCCAATAATTTTTTGTTCGAATTATCCACAGCATTACCGTAGCCTCCAGCCAAAAAAAATGTATAGCTAATTTCCTGGCTTGGATTTTTGGAAGCCAATGGAATTTCTTGATGCTCTTTGAAGGTAGCACAAGAATCCAATAATATTAGGAAGAACATTCCTAAGAGACCTATAAATAAATGAATGAATTTTGTGCTTAAATTGTGAGGTTTTGTCATATACGTAATTAGGTTTACAATAGGCTAAAAATCCTAATCGAAGGCAATTCCACTGAGGACCACACCTATAATCATAAGTATTAAGAAGCCAATGACAATGGCGGTTCCCAGCTTGGTTTTTGTATCCTTTTGAAAAATGTATCCACGTTTTTCCTTTTCAGGGTCTTTTACAAACTCTGTTTTTTCTTCTCCTTGTTTCATGTTTTTAATTTTTAATGTAAACTGTTTTCTTATTCACGAAAGCCAAGATTCCTTCTCTTGAAAGCTCCCTACCATACCCGGATGCTTTAGTACCCCCAAAGGGCAATCTAGGGTCTGATTTTACCATGTCGTTTATGAAAAATGCTCCATCCGAAATCTTAGGAATCAAATCCAATGCCCCTTCGATATCTTCGGTAAATAACATAGCACCCAATCCGTAATTCGAATTATTGGTCAAGCTAATGGCGTGTTCCCTATTATCAGCTTTTATTATGGATGCCACGGGCCCAAAGGTTTCTTCGTCAAATGCTGGCATTCCGGGCACTACTTCTGTTAGTATTGTTGGTTCAAAAAATGCACCTTCCATTTGATTACCTAAAACTAGTTTAGCACCTTTCTCGATAGATTCATTTACCTGTTTCTTTAAGGTCTTTGCTAAATCCTCCCTGGCCAATACACCGATGTACGTGTCTTTTTCCGAGGGATTCCCCGTTACTAGGTTTTTTGCCGCTTCTGTAAATCTATCTACAAATTCATCATAGATTTCTGAACATACAATAAACCGTTTGGCAGCGATACAACTTTGACCTGTATTTTGCATCCTGGCCTTTACCATAGTGTTCAGGTGCTTATCCAAATCGGCATCCTCAAAAACAATACAGGCATTATTACCTCCAAGCTCCAAAACGGTCTTTTTTAAATTTTTACCTGCTGTTTGTGCAATTCCCCTGCCTGCTTTTTCACTTCCAGTTAATGTAACCGCCTTAATAGTCTCGTGTGCAATTAACTGCTCGATTTCTTCATGACCAGCAAGAACACTTTGAAAGCAACCTTGAGGATAACCTGCGTCCAGAAAAAGTTTTTCCGAGCCTTGGCGCATCCCGGTACATTTTGGGCATGTTTAAGTATGCCCGTATTCCCAGCAGTCAATGTAGGCGCGGCAAAACGAATAACTTGCCGGAAAGGATAGTTCCATGGCATAACTGCCAGTATGCATCCCAATGGATCATAGCTAATAAAGCTTTCTTCCGCATCCGTTTCTATGATTTCATCGGCCAACAAGTCTTCTGCATTATAGGCATAGAAATCACAGGCCCAAGCACATTTCTCTATTTCAGCGATACTCTGTGAAATTGGTTTTCCCATTTCTGCCGTCATAAGTTGGGCGTACTCTTCTTTTCTTTCCAACAATAAACTGGAAACATTGTCCAATAATTTACATCGTTCTTTAATGGTTTTATTCGACCATTCATTTTGAATCGATTGTGTTAATTTGATTTTCTGTTCTATCGTATGTGAAGTGTCCTTAGTATACGCTTCAATATTTTCACCTGTAAATGGGTTTTTTGACCAAATGGTTGACATTTCTATAGTTTTATGACCAACAAAGGTAAATTCAAGGCTGGAATCCCGTTGGTTCTTTCCCTTAAATTGTTAACCCTTTTACGCTTTAAGCATTGCCGTCAATATTTAATTTGTTTGAGCTAAGCTACACCCTCGATTAATTACACCTTTGTACTATAAATGATGAAAGACATCATATATAAACTTAAAATCAATCATTATGAGTAATAATAGTGGAAATACACTTTTAGCGATCATCGCCGGTTCTGCAATCGGTGCCGCTTTGGGTATCTTATATGCACCTGAAAAGGGAGAAATAACTAGGAAAAGAATTGCCGATAAGGCAAATGAAACTAAAGATCAATTAACGGAAAACGCCATTAGTCTAAAGGATAGGGTAGCGAGCAGTATTGCATCGGAAAAACAAACCCTTGACCATAGAGTGGAATCTTTAGTATCCGATGTCAGTTACAAAACCGAGGACGTTATTACTACGTTGGAAAGAAAGTTGGCGGAGCTAAAAGCAAAAAACAAAAAACTTCAAAAAACTTCGTAAATGGGAGTTTTTGAATCACTTAACAATACTTCCAATAAGGCTGTTGACCTAAGTGAACAGTTTTATAGAAAGACACAGGAGTATTATAAACTTAAGGTGTTTCACCAATTGGCATCAACTACCGGAATGTTCTGTAAAATGGCCATCCTCGGTAGTTTGGCCTTTTTAGGAATCTTGTTCCTAACAGTTGGTGGAACGCTTTATTTAGGAAATGTTCTTGGAAGTATGGTGTACTCCTGTCTTCTTGTAGCGGGCCTTTTCTTTATTCTCGTGGCCATCCTCTTCAGATTAAGGAGGAAAATTGATAATGCCATCGTGAAGAAACTATCCCGTAAATTTTTTAATTAATTGACCAATAACCTTTATGTACCGGAATTTTGATGAAATAGAATATGATCTTGAAAGGCTAGACCTAGAAAGACAGATTGCCCTAGAGGAACTAAAAGGGCTCAAGCAAGAGGTAAAGGAAGATTTAAGCCCTTACAACTGGCTTTCTACCTCTATTTCCTTCGTCAAAAAATATGGTATCTTGTATTTGATCAAGAAAATCCTTAAATAGGCATCCCAATCTTATATCACCTCAAGAGACAAGGGCCTTTTCACATTACTGTGAAATTCGCTGGGGCTTATACCATATTTATTCTTGAATATCTTAGAAAAATAACTACGGCTACTAAATCCAATAGAATACACCACTTGTGAAATATTCATGTCCGAATTACTAAGATAATCCCTAGCGGCCTCTAGACGTGCATGCCTAATATATTCGGTTACCGTTCTAGTATACAACAACTTAAAACCTTCCTGTAATTTTGCCTGGGATAAGCCGAGATGTTCTTGAGAGCTGCTCCAAAGTATATTCTTTAGAGACATTTTTAGCAATTTTATTGGCCAATTCCCTAATTATTTTCAATTCACGTCGCAATAGAGATGTTTCAGGCAAGGAACTTTTACTTTCCTTTTCATGTTGTGCTATGTGCATGGCCAAAATCTCATAGACCAGCCCCTCAATCTGCATGATTCTAATCATGCCATTTTTGTTTTTGACTTTTCTTAAAGCCGAAATCTTATTGGCTAGTTTTAAGTTATAGGACCCAAAAAAAGCAAATCTCCTTTCATGATCCGTATCCATAAAAACTTGATATAACTTTTTATTTAACTCCTCTACTCCGTTCAACCGCTTCTTTAAAAACTCTTTACGGGTAATTAAAATCACATTAATAGCCAGTTTTACTCCTTTAGAAAAATATCCCAAACTGGCCGTATCATCTGTATTGGCAATGATTACCGACTGAAACTGTTCCATTTGTTTCAATGCGCTTTCAGGTTGGTTTTCAAACCTATGGCCACAATGCCCTTCCAAACAATAATAAAACCGAATGGGGTTGTATTCGGCATAGTTACTTTCAAAAATTACATCATCATGAAAGGTAATGTCGTACTCAAGTAAAGTGACCCCCCACTCAAAAGGAATAAAGCGAATGTTGCCTGTAGCATTTACGTTATTTACCGATAATGTGTATTCCCCCCATCTCTCGGTAAGCTGGCCCCCGATTTGTTCCTGTATCTGCCTAACATTATCGCTCGTAGAGCTTCCTTCAGTTTTAATTGTAATCATATCTTAATTTCCTTGAAATAAAGCTCAACCTAGATTGACCATGAATGGAATGCAAGGTATGACATTTCTAAATTTTAAAATTCCATTCTAATAGAATATAGATCTTTTTAAGCACCATTCTGAAGGTTATGAGCAAAAAAAAGCTCCTATTAAAGGAGCTTTCGTTGGCCATAAAGTCAAACTTTATAATTGATCCCGTGTATCTTTTAGCCAAGCGTCTAACATCCAACTTACTTTTTCTAAACTGGCGATGTAGCCTCCCATCATATCTATGGTACCCTCATCTCCTGCATCATCGGCTTTTTTGACCACTTTGTTCATTTGTCTTAAAATAAATTCATGGTCGGTTAAAATGTGCTCCACCATTTTCTTATCACTGATCAAAGAGGAAGTTTCCTTTACCTTTGAAAGTTTAAAATACTCAGTAAACATACTTTTTGGGTGGTGTCTAAGGGTAAGTATCCGTTCGGCAATTTCATCAATTTTGACCCTGGCGTCCGTATATAACTCTTCAAATTTTTCATGTAGATCAAAGAAATTCTTACCTAAAACATTCCAGTGGAATCCCCTTAGATTCTGATAATAAATGTTGTATTCGGCCAGTAGTATATTTAACTCCTCCACTACCGGCTCTACCTTTTTGTTATCTATGCTTAAATAGCTCATATCTTAATATTTTGATTAATAGTTTTATTTAAAACTAAGGTACAATCAAGCCTCAAATGCCCTTATCTCAATAGGAACAACCCTTGACGCGAATCAAATTTTAGCTATGATTTAACAGTAAAAGCGGTTATCGTTGTACTAGAGGTTTCAAATTGATATAGTGGTAATGTATTTTGCCTACATGGTCATATTCCGTGTAGTTCTTTTTAAGCTCTCCCCAATCAAATTCTTTATCAAGGTCATGTTCTTTATAGTAGTTGGAGAGTCCTTCGCTAATCAAGATATATTCATCCATTCTAATCTTGTTTTTTAAAAGTCTATGGGCTACTATCAAATCTTCGCCAAACAATTTTATTCGATTGCCCACCTTTGTGGAGGTTACTTCTTCCCCATAATGTAGAATTATTTTTAAACCCAAAACCTCGGGTATTTTTGGGGCGTCCTTCTCTTCTTTAAATTGGTTTTTAAGTGTTTCCAATTGCTCATAAAATTCCAAATAGAAATTCTCACATTGCTCTATAAGCTTCCTTATGGATGGCATTTTCCCCGTTTTAAAAAACAATACGGCATCACCCTCAATCTCGGAAACCTTAAGACCGATTTTATTGGAGTATATTATTTTGTTTAAAAGGGTAGGGATTACCTTGGAACTAAGATCGAAATCAGTTCCGCTCATAAATTCCGTAAAACCACTAATATCCGGTATACACAGTAAGGTAGGGGTTGCTTTCATATAATATGTCCTAATTAGGGATTTGATCCATCAATAACATTTTCCGATGGCTTTCTTCAGTTTTTTCAAATATCCTAAAATAGTTGTTTAGGCTCTTTTAGAGTGACTCAAAAAATAAAAATATTACTGTTTATAAAAGGGGTGATAATACGCAAAACCGCCTATTTTATTAACGTCAAGAATCCTAGGGATACAGCAAAGGGAATAGGTATATGACCTTTAAATTTGTAGTGAATCGAAGTAGAACATAAAATTAAGAGAAATGAAGAAATTAATACTGATTATGGGAGTGGGAGCTCTTATTACAAGTTGTAATATAAAAAAAGAAGAAAAAGGTGAATTGCCGGAGGTGGATGTAGATGTAATGGCCGATGCCGGGGAGTTACCTGAATACGATGTGAATTGGGCAGACATTGATGTGGGAACCACCACCAAAACCGTGAACGTACCTAAAGTGGTCGTTGTCATGGAAGAAGAGGAAGTGGAAGTACCCTATATAGATTTTGACATGCCAGAAGGAGATAGTACACAGGTAGCAGAAAGAACTATTATGGTTGAGGCAGAAGTTACGAATACGGAGCACAAATTGGATATCAAAAAGATATATGCTTCAGGAAACAAGCTTTATGTAGTGTCAGAATTAACTAGTACGGATACCTCCATAGATGATAAAACCATGAGGGTTTCAGATCAGGTGGTACTTAAAGCACCGAATTGGATGTTAAATATTACATCGTTGGTCAAAGACCGAGAAAACATGTTCAACAGTAAGTATGAATATGTAAGCAATATGTCTGAAATTGAGAATGACATGAAGGATACTAAAGTGATTTACGAGAAATAGAATTTTGGTTGATTGGTTGAAAAATGATTCTCGTATGGTAAAACATACTTGAGTCATTTTTTTTCTTTCGCAGTTAGCACATTAATATTAAGAGTACTCTATGACCACCAATGTTTCTTACGATATAGATTTCATAGATAAACTTATGACTCAACCCAGCGAGGCAGCCTCTCACTTGGACTTAAAATATGTACAAAGGGAAAACCTAACCATCCTAAGAATTAGAAGAGGAAAAAAGTTTGCCTACATACTTCATAAAAAACCAATTCGAAAAAAATCCGAGTTGGAGCGAATTGCCCAACTGGTCATTCCTCCTGCATGGGAGGATGTAAAAATTTCTTCCATCTCCAATGCCCATCTCCAGGCCATAGGATATGACCTTAAAAATAGACTACAGTATAAATATCATCCAACCTGGACGAAAGTAAGGAACCGCACCAAATTTTTTAAAATGCGGCATTTTGGGGAGACGCTTCCACAGATTAGGGAAAATATAGAAAGAGACTTACTCTTAGAAGGTTGGCCTAAAAACAAAGTGATGGCCCTAATTCTTAAACTTATGGAAGAGACCCATATTAGAATTGGTAACCAGCAATATGCCAAGAGGAATAAGACCTACGGCCTTTCTACCCTTAGGAGAAGACATATAACGTTTTTCAAAGAGAAACTCCGGTTTGAGTTTACAGGAAAAAAGGGGAAAAAGCACAAAATAACCTTAAGAAACAAAAAGCTACGAAATCTTGTAGGCAAGTGCGAGGAAATACCTGGTTGGGAGCTCTTTCAATTCTTTGAGGAAGATGGAACAAAAACTAACGTGGATAGTGGTATGGTAAACGAGTATATCCATGAGATAAGCGGGCACCACTTCACTGCAAAGGACTTTAGAACATGGGCGGGAACTGTTATATTCTATGAAGCCTTACAGGATATGCCTAGAGCAAATTCTGATAAAGAAATCAAAAAGAACATTCTATCCGCATTTGATAAGACGGCAAAGGAACTAGGCAATACAAGAAATGTTTGCCGCACATTTTATGTGCACCCATTGGTGGTGAAAAAATATGAGCAAGGCAGTCTGCTTTTAGATTTGGGTGATTCGAATAAAAACAATACCACCACGGATCTAACGACCACCGAAAAAGAGGTCTTGAGAATTATTAAGGAATATAAACCATTAAAAAACCTATAAAAAACAAATTATGAGCGAAAAATTTTCTGAAGCATGGTCCAAGATGTTGGAAAAACTGGGCAAGTGGTTCGACACTTTTATTTTGAATTTACCGAACATCATGATTGCCATTATCGTTTTTGCGATAACGGTATTTATATCCAGATATATCAGCAAAGGAGTATCAAGACTTCGGAGAAAACAAAATTGCAGGCATCCATGAGAAGCTTATTGTCAAAAATCGCTTCCATGGCCATTGTACTTTTGGGTCTCTTTTTGGTATTGGGAATTTTAAACTTAAGCAAGGCGTTAAATACCGTACTCGCCGGTGCCGGGGTTGTTGGTCTCGGCCGTTGGTCTAGCTCTTCAGGGCGCTTTGGCCAATACATATTCAGGAATTGTCCTTTCCTACATAAAGCATATAAAGTTTGGGGATTGGATAGAAAGTAATGGTTTTGAAGGTGAAGTAATCGATTTGGACTTAAGATCGGTAACACTAAAACAACCTGATAACAATTTGGTTTTCCTACCCAACAAGTTGGTGGTTGAAAACCCCATTAAAAACTATTCCACCACGGCGCAATCAAGGGTAATCTTGGAATGTGGCATAGGTTATGAATCTGACCTTGATTTCGTGCGCAATTTGGTAAAGAAAACCATCTTGGAAAATTTTGAGTCCATTGAGAACAAGGACGATATTATTTTTCTTTATGAAGAATTTGGCGATAGTTCCATCAATTTCGAGACCCGTTTTTGGATAAAGTCCACATCAGCGCTTGAAGTGGCCGGAGCCAAAACCGATGCTATGATAGCGGTTAAAAAAGCCTTCGATGAAAATGGCATAAACATTCCATTCCCTATCAGGACATTGGATTTTCCGCAAAAACTAAAAATCGTTTCAGAGGAGGAAGCAGCGGAATAAGATTTAAGGGACATTATTAAAGATGCTCCACCTCACTTTCGCTTTTAAGTACATGGTCACCATCCTCCTGCTCAATATACAGGGCCTTGTCGCCCTGTTTTCCTTTCCTGGTCACTTCCGTTCCCTTTATAGTTTTGGTCACCTCATGGTCATAGGTTTCCTTGACTTTTCCTTTGGCAAAGCCATTTCCCCATTTCCATTGTACCTCAGCTCCTTTTTTAATCATGAAATAAAGAATAAAAGATTTAGAACTTGTGCTTCCCATTGTCATTTGAATTTGGAGAACAAGACAATGGGAAGAAGGTTTTGAGTAACCCACAAATTCTAACCAATTTGGAATATTAACTATTGCTGTGAAATTCTGAATTATTCTGGTTGTAGCCCATTTTTATCCACGTCATTTTTAACCCTATTGGTGGTAAAATTAGCTGTATCGGTTAGAGCAAAAACTCGGATGTATAAAGACAAATGAAATTTTGCACCTCAATTAGATTTGTAAAAAAATAGTACGCATGATATCCATAGTAGAACTTATAGGGGGAGTTTCCATCTTAATGGCATCCGGCTTCCTTTTGATTTTCATAAAGGAAAGTGTTTTTGACCAAACCACTGAACCTGAACTGGAGTTCCAAAATACAGACAGCAGTGAATCCTTTATCAATATTGATATAGATTCGTTAGCGGATGATGGGACTACCAAAAATGATACAGAACAAGTAAAGGAAAAAAGACGGCGATTGGAATCGTTTAAACTAAGGAACAAGTTCTATCATTAAAAGTTGAGGATGTTAAATGGCCTACATCCGAGAAAAAGGCCTATCACTTAAACAAAAATAAAATGAGTACATACACAGAAAAAGTGGGCGACAAATTGAACGACATTTTGGAAAAGACCTACGATGCTGAGAAAGGTTTTAAAAAGGCGGCAGACAATACGGATAACGTTGCATTAAAAACCTATTTTGAAAATAAGGCAAAGCAACGCTATGATTTTGGGCACGAACTTAAGGACGAGATTGCGAGCTTTGGCCAAAAAGTAGAAAAAGGGGATAGCTTTACCAGCAAGGCGCACAGGGCCTGGATGGATGTTAAAGCACTATTTTCTTCAGATGATGCCGAATCTATGTTGGAAGAGGCCATTAGGGGAGAAAAAGCCGCCGTAGAGGAATATAATGAGGTGCTACAAGAGACTTCCTTACCAAGTAGTACATCTGCGGTTTTAAAAAGTCAAAAACATGCCATAGAAAATGGGCTTTCCAACATAAAAACCTTGGAAGACTTGGCATAAAGAATATTGATTGCTATGTAAAGAAAAAAAGAAGGCTAAGCGGCCTTCTTTTCTTTTTGTAATGCGATTTTGTTCGCCTTCTTTTTGTAAGTCTTAGGACTACAGTTGTATTTCTTCTTGAATATTTTGCAGAAATAACTTCTGCTCGTAAAACCTATGGAATATACTACTTGAGAAATATTAAGATCTGTGCATCCTTATTAACTCTTCTGCCTTTTCCAGTCTCACAATTCGTATGTACTCCCCTAAAGTGGTGTCATGCATAAACTTGAATCCAAGCTGCAATTTGGATGGGGAGAGTCCGAGACTTTTCAGAGATACTGTTGATACTATGTTCAGCCTCTCGGATAATTATTGATATAATCCGTTAGCTCATTGATCATTTGCAGCTCCTTTTTTAATAATGTCGTAGCCGGCTTTAAGCCTTTTTCCATATCTTCTTGGAACTGTTGTATCTGTTTTGCCAAAATCATATGGCAAACACCATTAAAATAGGTCAGAGAAGCGATGGAATCCGCGTATTTGGCATCCTCCAACTGCTTGATAAGTTCCCCAATTTCCAAATTGAACTTGCCCACATGCAAATGGCCCATGATTTCCTTATCGTAGGAGTTCAATAGGTTTGCCACTGTGTCTAAATCAGATTCCTCTGCCCCTTTTTGATATTCCTTTAGGTTAACCTTTAGGCAATTGAAAATGACATGTTCGTCCCTTTTGAAAATTAATTTAGTGGTGTGCGCGTCATCATCAAAAACGACCCCGGTCTGCAATTCTTCCAATTTGGTCACAATTTCGTGGCCACTGAATTTATGAAAGCAATTTCCTTTAAGACAGTAAAATAAAAATACAATCTCACTGTCCGAATGGTCCATTAAGAGTTCGAAATCCTGTTTTAAGGATAGATCGAATTCCATGGCCAAGAGGCCTTTTTCAAGATTTACTATATTGATTTGTCCTGAGCCCATTGATGAATCCACAACCAACACCGGAACTCCCCTGTCATTTGTGACTTCACCTTTAAACCTCTCACTCAAGAGATTAAGCTCATGTAAAGCATTTTTTCTTCGTGTTTCCATATCGGTATTATTTCTTGTTTTGTAGGATTATAACCTACATTAAAGGTAGGTCGATTTTATGGCGGTCATTGCCGAAATAGCATAAATCTTTAACGAAATACAGTAAATACAAGGCTTTTATAACAGAAATAAGTCACTTATTTCTAATGGGTTACCTTTTTTGGCATTTCAATCAATTGCAATTTTAAGTTTTAATAAACTTGCAAGTATAAAATTGAGGAGGTACATGTATTTTAAACTATCAAATACAGCGGAGAAGGAGACACTGGAAAGAATGACAAAGGCCTCATTTAAATATCCAAATCTTTATAAACCACAAAATATCATCCATGGGTTAAAAGAGGTTTCCATTCCCATCATTACCATGGAAGAGCAAAATGAACTTTCCTTGGCCATTTGGGGACTTCTGCCGAGAAAGCCATACGGCAGACTGGAGCATTTTTCAAAATAACTTTAATACGCTCAATTTTCATGAGGAATCTATGGATTACGGATTATGGTATTCAGATGCCTTAGTGGGCAGAAGATGCTTGATTCCTGTTACCGGTTTTTTTACAACTTTTGTTGAAAACGGCGAGGCCTACCATTTTAGGATAGGGCTCAAAAATGGGAATCCTTTTTATTTGGCAGGAATCTATACCGTTTTGGAAGACGGTTTCATCACCTGTTCCCTATTGGTGGGCAAATCGGACGATTTTATTAAACAGGTTCAGAACACAGTAGATACCATGCCCATTACTATTTCCTTGGATGATCGGGAGGAATGGCTTGACATAAAAACAACACCCATGAGAACCAGGCAATTGCTAAAAAAACCATTTAAACAGGATTTTAGCGCCACTTCGGTTTCAGATAAATACTATAATTATGATAACTTGGATGTAAACCCGTATATGTCCCTGGGGCATCGAATTAACGATTGAGTTAATGGATTCCCCGCATTTGAGGTGTCTGCGATATTCGGTTGGAAGAATACCGTAAGCCTCACTAAAAATTTTAGAAAAGTAACTCCTACTTTTAATACCAATCAGATAAACTATTTCGGAAATGGTCAAATCGGTATTCTTTAGATAATCTCGTGACACTTCCAACTTTAGTTGTCTTACATATTCATTGACCGTTTTGGAATAGAGCAACTTAAATCCCAATTGTAATTTTTTAGGACTTAAGCCCGATTTTCTTGAAAGCACCTCGACGGATATGGAATCGAGAGATATTATCAATGATGTATTCCGTAAGAGCGTGAATCTTTTTTATATCTCTTTTAGAGAGTGATTCCGTTATTCGCTCTGTATTTTCAAAATTATGGTGTTCCAATAATTGCAATGAAAGAATGAGATAAATTCTACCTTCAATGGACAAGGTCCTCATAATGCCACTTTCGTGAACATTGTCCAATTCCTTTACCTCATCGGCAATCTTAAGACTATAACTACCGCCATGGGAATATGGTAAGGTATTTTTATCATCCATGAAGACAGAAAGCAAAAGATCATTTAAATAGGCAACATTGTTGTTTTTCTTTTTTAAATAGTCTTTTTTAAAAATTCTAATGACATTGACCTTTATCTCCTTATCCGATGGAAAAATGAAGTTTTTTTCTTGGAATCTCTCCGGAGAAATAATAATGTTTTGGAACTGTTCCAATTCCAATTTTTCACCCAAGTGTCCTTCCTTATAAGTAAAACCGCCTTTTGAAATATAAATGAACTCTACAGGTGCAATCCCCTTGGACTTTACCGTAACCTTAACATCGTCGAAAAAAGTAAGATCACAATCAAAAAGGGATACGCCCCAATCAAACTCAATGTTCCTTATAACACCCTTCCCAAACTCGTTATCAAAAGTAAGGACCTTCTCTCCCCATCGCTCTTCCGGAGTTCCCTTAAGGTACTCTTTAAAGCCAAGGAGCATGTCCTCATCCTTTACACTATTTATAACTATCTCTTTCATAGTCATTTAAACTAAAAAATAACTAATACAAAGAAATTGGTATTTATTGGTGAGGATTAACAATTATGAAACATTGATTAACACAAATGCGCTATTTATTGAATAAATATTTTGTTAAAACTTTAAACAAAGAATGTAATTAAGAAGTTATCCAACAGGACTAACTGGATTTTACGGTACTATCTTTCTTGTCCTTTAGCCTTTGAAGATATTGGGTGGGGGTCATGGTATATCGCTCCTTGAAAAGTTTTGAAAAATAACTTCGGAGTTGATTCCAATTCTATAGGTAATCTCCGTGATGTTCAGGTCAGATTTCTCCATTAGATTCTTAGCCATTTCCATACGTTCGTTCCTAATATAATTGTTCACGGACATACCGTATAAATGCTGGAAACCATTTTGCAATGTATTCTGGTTTAGACCCACCCTTTTGGCCAACGCAATGATATTGTCTACTTGCTCAAGTTCAGAAGAGATGATTTCCGCTGCTTCCTCTAATTTCTTAACGGTGGCCTGCCTTAAAATTTTTCTATTATCCGGATCGGAAGAGTCGTCTATATACTGTCTTAAATGATGGGCCAAAATTTCATAGCATTTACCTTCTATAAAAACGCTCTTTGGGAAACCTGAATGTTCGCACTCTTTAATTTCTTCGATGCACTTGGCAATATCCAAACTATAATTGGCCTTATAAAAAAAGAGGTTTACACCATTAACGTCCCTGAAGAGGGCTTCCAAGTCTGAATCCATATCCGGAAGAAAATCGCCAATCTTTTCTTCGAATTGCTTTCGGTTTATTTCAATATTGAAAAAGCAAATGGGTTCATCCGCGGGTAAAACTACCATATTTCCATGTTTACCATTGCTTGAGAGCATAGCACTTTCCAAGTGCCTTATATCATGGGCATCTTCCTTGCCATTAAACCTATGGATAAAGGATGACTCCCTATTATAGATAATTTCCAAAGGCTGAACCAATGATTGATTTAGCTCAAAACGAACTTCTCTTTTCAGACGGACGTCTAAATCCATTAGTCCTACACCATGGGAAAAGGACATGGCCATAATGGTGCCCGTACCGGCATCCTCAGGTATATCGATACAAATCTCGTTGTTTTCAGTCTCGTAGTCCACATTCAAACGAGACGCTATGTCTTTTACAACATCGATAATATTTAATTCCTTAAGTTCCTTTTTTTCGGGCATAGGATAATTAATATGGATACAAGATAAAATAATTTGGTGTTATGTTTTATAAGAAATACCAATAGTGTTAAAGAAACATGCGATTTTATCAAATATCCACATAATCAACTTATTATAGTTTGTAGGGGTCCTAGCGATTGAGTTAATGATTGCCCTTATACAACAAAGACTATTGTGCTTTAAACGTGATATTTGAAGTATGGAAAAAGGGAGTGACCTTTTAGTACATTAACCAATAAATACACATATTATGTTAAAATGGACAATCATATTTATAGTACTAGCCATCATAGCCGGAATTTTAGGGTTTGGCGGAATCGCAGCAGGAGCTGCAGGAATAGCAAAGGTGTTATTCTTTGTATTCATAGTTCTTTTCTTGATTTCATTAATTAGAGGAAAAAGAGTAGTATAAAAACAACTTAACTAGATTATTAACCTAAATTAAAAACAATGAGAAAGTCGATATTAATGTTCCTTTTTAGTCTGATGACCGTAGGAATTGCATTGAGCTGTAGGGAGGAAAAATCCGCTGGCGAGAAGATTGAAGATGGTGTTGAAGAAGTTGGGGATGGAATCGAAGAAGGAGCTGAAGAAGTTGAAGAGGCCGCTGAAGATGTGGTCGACGACCATTAAAATAAGAACACTAACTCTGAAAGAGGGCATTTGGCCCTCTTTTTTTGTATCTATTTTTTCTTTCCGCTACCGGTAAGGACATCAATAAGACCATCTTCCAAACCAACCCATAAGTAATTAAAGAATGACTTGTTACGATCCCTTTCTACTGCGATAGTACCGTATCTAAAACCATCCTCATCTGCCCTAGAACCGTCGTTTATGAACAAGTTCCCCGTAAAGGAAATAATCTTCTTCACATGGTCTCGATCCTTGTTAAGTAGCTGCAATTTAAAATCCTCATAGTTCATTTTAATATCCCCTTGGGCAGTATAATCGCCCCCGCTCATAGTAAAGTACATCTGATCAATGATCCCCTCCGCCCTAAGTCCGGCATTGGGCACTAAAAAATCATTTAGTGAGGAAGTTTTAAGATTACTTAACCCGCCTGAAATTATGAATGTTTCCTTGGGATCAAATACGTTAAACTTCCAATCGAGCTCAAGTCCACCATTACCCATGAATTTGGATTTGATTTTGATATCCACTTCTTCACCTTCCGTTTCCACATTTGAAAAATTTCCGATGTCAACACCTAACTCTTCAAAAGTGAGTATTCCCGGTCTTGCATTATTGGGAGCATTCTCCTCATAACTCAGAAAACCATTAGAAATAGTTATATCGCCAATTTGAAGTTTTAAAGGAAGGTTTCTAATAAGCTCCGCATATAACGGCCTTCTGGTATTGTTGTCCAATAGACTTTTATCCCTGTATATATCAAAATAAGGTTCCCTTACCGCAATGGTGTCAAACTCCAACTGAAGTACTTCGTCAATGACATTCAAATCATGCTTCTCAATCTTTATCTCAGGGATTTTTAAAGTGATATGATCTCTTTCATATCTGATTTTTTCGCTTAATTCCTTTCTAGAATATTTGGTATTGAATGTAAGATCTAAAATCTCAATACTGTGGTTGTCCATTTGATAAGAACCTATTTCAAATTCCTCATATTCTCCCGAAGGATCACTGATTTGACCAAAGGTCAGTAGGTATTCCTCGAATTTAATAGGTACATATTCTTTTATTTGAATAGAATCTGTGAGGACATCCTTCATGGAGAAGTCTATGGTTTCCACCTTTAACAAGCGATCCGTTCCCTGAGAGTCCCAAATTTCAACATGTCCTTTTTCGAGAAGGATCTCATTCACGGAAATTGATTTTAAAAGATTAATGGGATTGTGTGTCTTAGACCTATTTGTAGTATCCTTTGGGCAAGTCTTGAAGTTTAAATTAGGCTGGGACAAATGAATTTCCTTGACATGAATCTCATCATTTAGGAAAAATTTCCAATAGCTCAATCCGCTTATTCCAATATTCTCTGATTTTAACGAAATCTCGCATGAAGAGGTTTGCCTTCCGACATTATTTACGACCAGGTTTTCAAAATCCAGGTCGCCATTGAGAAGACTTATCTCAAGTTGGTCATAGGAATATTGGATATGATTAGGAACTTTTCGGTCTAAAAATTCGGATATGGCCTTGCTCATTTGCCATTCGGCTACGAAATAGAGCCCAATCAAAACAAATAAAGAGCCTAGAAGCCGAGACAATCAATTTTCTAATGTTCATAGGCACTAGGCTATAGTTGGGAGTTGAATGTTATTAACTCCTTTCAAGATACATAAAATCAGGATTCGTTTAACCCGGCACTATCAGGCTCCATAAATTTTTTAAAACTGGCGGCACTTTCCAATTCAATGTAGTGATTCCCGTCAATAGCTATTGGGTGTTTAAGAAGGTGCGGTTCTTTTTGCAAGATTTTGATACAGTCATTTTCATCCAAATCCTGACCCTGTTCCCCGTAGGTGTTTAAAAAGTCAGGGTGATCCATTGCGACCAAATCCTTGATTTCCTTATGTAATCCATCCGCCAATTCAGCCCATTGGGTTCCCGTTACATTTGTTTTTGAGATGTCAATGGCCAAATTCTTTTTTTGGGAGGACTCAACGTAGGCATGGATCTGTTTACCGATAGAATTTTCTGAACTATAGTATAAAGTAATCTGTCTTTTATCCATTGCAATAACTCCCATTTTTCTTTAGTTTTTAAAATTAATAACCGTGTGTTCCAAAACTTAACTCATATCAAATTAAAAGTGTCGGTAACACTATACATGCAAGCAAACACCCTCAAAATAGCGTATATTGTTGACTACTTTAAAGATACTAAATGAATACCATACTCTGGATTTCCTATTTGGTCGTTACCCTTTGGAGCATCATCAATATTATCTTTTATGGAATGCGTTCCACAAAGATGATAAGCTGGTCACTGACCGTTATCATCCTACCCTTTCTCGATCCTATTCTTTATTATCTTTTCGGGATTAATAGAAGAAAGTTCAAACTCTTTAAACTAAAACAGACCGAAAAAAGAAAGTTATATTCCGAAACATATAAAGAACTAAAAGGAGGGGAGAAAAGCATACACAATTTTGGTGAGCACAAACATGATAAAATTGCCTCATTAATTCGTAAAAACTGCTATTTCGCTCCCTATGAAGATAATAAGATTGACCTCTTAAATGATGGTGAAGAGGCCTTTGGGGCCATATTCGATGCGATAGAAAAAGCAGAAAAATTTATTCATATTCAATATTATATCCTTGAAAAGGGAGAATTGTTGGACAGATTCTATGAGCTTTTCTCCAAAAAAATCAAGGAAGGGGTTGAAATAAGAATGTTGTATGATTCCTTGGGAAGTCATTCTCTACGAGGCAAGCTGATAAAGAGGTTCAAGGAAATTGGGGTTAAGGCACATTCCTCACTACCCATCCGATTCGGGAATTTATTGTTCACCCTTAACTATAGAAATCATAGAAAAATTGTGATTGTTGATGGTAAAGTAGGATTTACAGGGGGTTTTAATGTTTCGGATAAATATATAAAACCTATCTCAGATCTAGGTCTTTGGCAAGACTTACATTTAAGGTTAGAAGGTCCTATAGTAAATAGTTTACAGCGAGTTTTTGTAAAGGACTATCACTTTGCCAGTAATGAGGACATCTTGCTTGAGGATAAATATTTTCCAAAGATGGAGACTAAGGGCGATTGCATAGCACAAGTGGTTGCCAGCGGCCCGATTCTAAATACCCGGCCATCATGCAACAGTATTTGGCCATGATAAACTCGGCCAAAAAAAGTATTTGTATTGCCAATCCTTATTTTATTCCCGGGATGCCCGTTTTGGAGGCCCTTCAGATTGCGTCCCTCAGCGGGGTGGAAGTAAATTTACTAACTCCGAAAGTGTCGGATTCCCTTTTGGCCAAATACAGTATGTTCTCGGGGTTTGAGGCATTACTTAACGTAGGTGCCAACATCTATCTTAGACCGGATTTTTCACATAGCAAAGTCATTATAATCGATGGGGAAATAGCCTCTGTGGGGTCCGGTAATTTTGATTACCGAAGTTTTGAACATAACTTTGAAACCAATGTCCTTATTTATAATGGGGATATGGCCAAAAGGATAGAAAAATTATTTTTCGGTCATTGCAAGAAAGATATTCAGTTGGAATTGGTCTCCTTTAAAAAACGTTCCATTTATGTAAAGTTTATGGAAGGTCTCGCCAAATTCTTTAGCCCATTGCTATAAATTATCATTGCCTTGATGTTCTTAATCGCATTATTTTTTAGTCTTTTTATGCAAAATACGGAGTCACATATCATACCTGACGAAATTAAAAAGGAAGCTTTGATAGCCTTATCCCACTACCCTGAATTGGCAAATACCCCAATCGAGTTTAAGTTCAAAAAGCATATAGAAAAATCTACCATGCAGGCCCAACCTGCCTTTTGGAGTGTTTTTAAAAGCAAAGAAAACAGAAAGTATAAAATACTGATCAGTGAAAAAATAAAAATTGCGGACAGTGTTTACCTAACCAAGGATATACCTTCCAATATCATGATAGGATGGCTGGGACACGAATTGGGCCATATCATGGATTTTAAGAATCGTAGCGGACTCAATCTTATTGGTTTCGGAATGAAATACGTTTTTTCAAAGAAATATATTAGGAAGGCCGAACGGAGGGCAGACTCCTTCGCTGTTATTCATGGTATGGAAGACTATATTTTGGCAACCAAGGAATTTATCCTCAAAAAAGCCGGACTTACCGAGAAATATGTCAATAGAATCAAACGCCTTTATTTAAGTCCGGAAGAAATCATGCTCCTTGTGGAAGAAAGGGATACCGCCCTTGATTGAACAAAAAAAGTAGTTATGCTTGTTTTTCTACAAACGTTTCCCATTCCTTAAATTTTTCTTCTCCCATAACCCGCTCCATTTTCACCTGACCGCCTTTTTTCTTGTTTTGGTCGTTCCATTCATAAAAAACTTCAGGTTCCACCACAAACACCTTAACTCCATTTAAAGCCTTTGAGCGCGCCACCTTGTAGTTCTTGTTGGCCTCTTTCAAAGAATCGTCCAAGGCATTTGCAGCTTCTTCAGGATTTAATTGGGCATTGGTTCCTAAATACCAGGTATGATAAAAACCCTCCTCATACTTCTTAGCACATAAGGTATATTCAGGGACCTCCACATCAAATTTGTTTTCCAGCTCCTGCAGGGCATCGTCCAATTTGTTTACGGACAATTGAGATCCTACAGTATTTAGAAAAAACTTGGTCCGACCTGTAATCTTAATTTCGGCCCGTTCCACATCCGTGAATTCTATAGTATCCCCAATGAGGTAACGCCATGTTCCACTTACAGTACTTATGATCAGGACATAATTTTGACCTTCTTCAACTTCAGCGAGCGTCAAAGCTTTTGCGTCCTGACTCAGGAATCCGTCCTCTAGAATCAAATCGGGATCGAAAGGCACAAACTCAAAATAAATTCCGTTATCGGTCACCAATTTCATTGCATCTGTCTCCGGCCTTGCCTGAAATGCAATGAACCCTTCGGATGCCGAGATAGGTATCTATAACAGTAATCGGACGCCCCATTAAGGCGTTGAA
The DNA here is from genome assembly GCF_025244665.1 of Maribacter litopenaei. GTDB lineage: Bacteria > Bacteroidota > Bacteroidia > Flavobacteriales > Flavobacteriaceae > Maribacter > Maribacter litopenaei. The sequence continues at coordinate 2,992,641 of NZ_CP104205.1, forward strand.
ACTTTTCTCATAGGGTCCAAAAGCAACACCACCGAGAGGTATAAACCTCAAGATTGGGCCAAATTTCATGAATGTTTTTTAGGTTATGGGCTTTTATGACCTCCTTTAGCATCAATTCTATCCAAGAAGGAATTCCACTCAACCCACCAATATCCCAATTGGGTGCCTCTTCAACAATTTTTTCTACACGTTCGTCCCAATCGTCAATCTTGGCGATTTCCTCGCCGGGTTTGTAATAGCCCCGGAACCAAGAGGGAATATTACTGGCACTTATACCGCTAATCTCCCCTTCCAAATGATCCTCTTGCTTTACTAAATCGGTAGAGCTTCCTAACATTAAAATTCCTTTTTCAAAAAAATCTGACGGAAAATCAAAATTACTAAGGGCCAATACCTGTTTAATTCCGGCCCAACGAATGGCTTTGATCATGTCCGCCGTAACGGGAATACGCTTACTGGTCTTGCCGGTGGTTCCCGAGCTTAAGGCAAAATAATCCGGGTTGCCGGGCCAAGTAACGTTTTCTTCCCCATTATGAAGTTTGTTCCACCAATTATCATTTATACTATTGTAATCAAAATATGGGACTTTTTGGGCAAAGCGTTTGGCCTTATTTTTAGCTTCTAAAATATTTTTGAAATCATACGTCTTTCCAAATTGGGTTTCAGATGCATTTTCCAATAAACTGATCAATACTTTTTCCTGTTCCTCAATAGGGTTTTGATCTCCTGAAATGGTTCCTGTAACATCTATAAGACCTTTAATAACACTTCCAATTATGGGCATGATGAATAATTATTGGTTGAATGCTAAATTTACCAATCCCACAGTGTTGTCTTTCCTCAAAAGGACTTTTGTTTAACTGCTTCGAAAGTGTAGTTCGTAACTTATCGGATACATAACAGCGCCATAGCGTCCTCGGTTCTATTCTCTAAGAGCCATTGCTGGGCGAGTCTGTGGATTTTCACCTCATCAATAGTACTTTCCGAAGTTGCTTAATTTCCGGAAGGGCAGCGATTCTATCGATAGATTCTTTTGTTGGAAGGTCCTCCAAATTCCCCAATCTACCTAAATTATTACCCGTTAAAACGGTACTGTTCCGTACTTTTTCGGGGAGTTGATCCACGCCGATTCCTTGGTTTCTGATGGGTTTTGGTATCTCAAAAAGGGAAGCACCACTAGAACGTGTGTACCAATTTCCCCCCATACGACCTACCAAATCCAATTTTTGGGTATCTAACTGCTCATTAGTATCTAAATAATCGGTATTAATGTGCACCAATTCCACCTTTGCAAGGATTAGGTTTCCCGCTCCCGGAGTATCTGCCAGTTCTATCACTTCTGTTACAGAACATTCAATGGCCACGGGCGCCTCCCCTACCCTAGGCGGTTTTACTTTTTCACTGGGAACCTGGGTAAATCCGGCTTTCACAAATTCATTTACACCTTTGTCATACGAAGTACTGGTCAAGGACATTTGCTCCACCATGGGATAGTTGACTATATTAATAACTACCTCTGGAACTTCCAATACGTTCTGATGGGAATGTTTCATGGATCCATCCCGCCCACTTCGATTGGGTGAAAAAATCATAATCGGAGGATTTATGCTGAAAATATTGAAATAGCTATAAGGGCTTAAATTCACGTTTCCATCTTTATCCACCGTACTGGCGAAACAAATGGGCCTAGGAGCTACGGCCGATAGAAGATATCCATGTAACTCTTGTTGCGAAACGCTATTTGGATCGATCGTTTTTGTCATATTTTATTTTTTGGCGGGAAGTATCTTTCCCGAAACTTCACCGAATCCCACTCGAATGGAATCCTTCTCTGCAAACCCTTTCATGGTTATCGTGTCATTATCTTCCAAAAAGGTTCGGGTTTGTCCGTTTTTAAGTTGAATTGTCTTTTTGCCGCCCCAAGAAAGTTCCAAAAGTGACCCTAAGGCCGTTTCGTCCTTCCCGGAAATGGTGCCGGAGGCCATCATATCACCCACTTTCACATTACAGCCGTTTACGGTATGATGCGCCAACTGCTGGGCCATATTCCAATACATATATTTGAAATTGGAGCGGCAGATGGTTTGCGGTTCGGAATTTTCCGGGGTTATGGTCACTTCCAAATCAATATCATAATTATGCTCACCATCACTTTTTAAATACGAAAGCACTTCGGGTCTTGTTTGGGTCCGATACCTTAAAGGGTTCCAAAGCCTCCATAGTTACCACCCAGGGAGAAATCGACGAGGCAAAACTTTTGCCCAAAAAGGGTCCTAGAGGCACATATTCCCATTTCTCGGATGTCTCTCGGCAGACCAGTCATTGAACAACACCATACCAAAAATATAGTCCGAAGCCTTATCCACAGGAATAGATTCTCCTAATTCAGTTTTCTTACCAACAATAAAGGCCATTTCCAATTCAAAATCCAGCCGACCGGAAGCCTTGAAAATTGGAGTTTCTTCTCCTCTTGGCAATACTTGGCCTTTAGGTCGGTGTATTTCGGTACCGCTTACTACAATGGATGATGCCCGACCGTGATAGCCCACCGGAAGATGTTTCCAGTTGGGCAACAGCGCGTTTTCAGGATCCCGAAACATCTTACCTACATTGGTAGCATGTTCCAAACTGCTGTAAAAATCCGTATAATCCCCAATTTGGACAGGGAGGTGCATAGTGGCTTTATTTTGGGGGACAAAGGCATCGGGCAGGCTTTTAAGTGGGGAATCTCCCAACGTCAAAAACCTTTGAACATCAAGTCGGACTTTATTCGTAATTGGTTTACCCAACGCGATAAAATCGCTCAGACTATCTTTCAAAAAATAATGTTCTTCTACCTGCAATAAATCAGCTTTTGCCAAAACGGAAAGGTCCACGATCTGTTCGCCAATGGCTATACCGGCCCTGGGGCTTTTATCATCGGTAGAAAATATCCCATACGGCAAATTATAGATAGAAAAATCAGAATGGTGGGGTACTTGCACCCAAGTGGTCAATGGCTTCATTCTTAAATAAAATTTATGAATTCAACCAAGAACGATAATAGTCACCATCCTCCAATTTCATGGCGTTTTCCGTCACCATTAAGGGCTTAAAGGTATCAATCATCACGGCAAGCTCCTCGGAACCTTTCTGTCCGATGCTTCGCTCTACCGTACCTGGATGCGGATCGTGCGGAATGCCTGCAGGATGTAAGGAAATATTGCCCGGAGCCACGCCATTTCTACTCATAAAATCTCCGTCCACATAATACAAGACCTCATCTGAATCTATGTTGGAATGATTATAAGGGGCCGGGATGGATTTTGGGTGATAATCATACAGCCTTGGCACGAAGGAACAGATGACAAAGGCCGATGTTTCAAAGGTCTGATGCACCGGTGGCGGTTGGTGGATTCTCCCGGTAATTGGTTCAAAATTATGAATTGAAAATCCGTAAGGATAATTGTAGCCATCCCAACCGACTACATCGAAAGGATGTCCTTCATAAATCATTTCATGCAATACCCCTTGCTTTTTCACCTTTATAAGATGCTCCTCCATATCGGTATGGGTTTCCAAACCTTGGGGAAGTTTATAATCACGTTCACAGAATGGCGAATGTTCCAACAACTGACCAAACCAGTTTCTATATCGTTTTGGAGTATATATGGGCGTGAAGGACTCCGCGTAAAAAATACGGTTGTCCTCAGCATCAAAATCAATTTGATAAATAACCCCTCTTGGGATGATCAAATAGTCGCCGTATTCAAAAGAAATATTTCCAAAAATGGTCCTCAACGTACCCGTGCCCTTATGGATGAACAACATTTCATCCGCATCGGCATTTTTATAAAAATAGGATGTCATAGAATTCCTTGGAGCCGCTACCCCAATATGCACATCGCTATTGACCAACAAGGGTTCCCGTGCCTCTAGAAAATCGTCTTTTGGTTCCGTATTAAAACTGATGAGTTTCAACGAACGAATATGTTTCTCCAAGGCGATTTTAGGGGACAAATCCGTGCTCTTCACAATTTCCTTGACCATGGTGGGTCTATTGTGGTGGTAGAGCAGGGAAGACATGCCATCAAAACCTATAGTCCCGAACAATTGCTCGGAATATAGTTCCCCATCCGGCCTACGAAATTGTGTGTGCCGTTTTGGTGGTATTTTTCCTTGTTTATGATATATGGGCATAGAATGTTATTTAATATGGTACTATCCTTTAAAGTTACTCAATTTAGGATATTACAAAGTACCCCTAAGTTCCTGTTCGCGCTCAATAGCTTCAAACAATGCTTTAAAGTTTCCTTTGCCAAAGGAAGTAGCTCCTTTTCTTTGAATAATCTCAAAGAACATTGTTGGTCTTGCCTGTACCGTTTTGGTGAAAATCTGAAGCAAATAACCCTCATCGTCACGATCAACCAAAATACCCAGTTTCCGTAAAGAGTCTATATCCTCATCAATCTTACCTACTCGCTCCGTCAGAACATCATAATAGGTAGTAGGAACTGTTAAAAACTCCACTCCCCTACTTTTAAGGTCGGATACCGTTTTTACAATGTCATCGGTTGCCACAGCAATGTGCTGAACCCCTTCGCCTTCATAAAACTCAAGATATTCGTCCACTTGAGATTTTTTCTTACCAGGTGCAGGTTCGTTGATTGGAAATTTGATACGTCCATTTCCGTTACTCATCACCTTACTCATAAGGGCTGTGTATTCTGTGGAAATATCCTTATCATCAAAAGAAAGAATCTGTTTAAAACCCATAACGTCCTCGTAGAATTTCACCCAATAGTTCATCCGTCCTTCCTCAACATTCCCCACCATGTGGTCTACAAACTTAAGACCAACGGACTCCGGCTTGTAGTCGGACTCCCATTTACGATATCCTGGTAAAAAGACCCCATTGTAATCCTTACGTTCAACGAAGATATGCACCACCTCACCATAGGTATGTATACCTGAACGTATTACTTTTCCATGGTCGTCTTCCTCTAATTGGGGTTTCATAAAGCTTTTGGCACCGCGTTTCACCGCCTCCTCGTAGGCATACGTAGCATCATCTACCCACAAAGCAGTTACTTTAACGCCATCGCCATGTTTATCTATATGCTTACCTACCGCTGTCCCACTTTTGAGGGGCGACGTAAGTACCAATCTAATTTTATCTTGTTGAACCACATAGGATTCAAACTCCCTACTACCGGTCTCCAACCCTTTGTAGGCCAAGGATTCAAAACCAAAAGCGGTTTTATAAAAGTGTGCCGCTTGTTTGGAGTTGCTGACATATAGTTCCAAATAATCCGTGCCTTTTATAGGCATGAAATCGGTTATTTCATCTTTCTTCTTCTCTGCTTCTATGGTTGTTGACATACATTTTTGTTTTTATATTGTTGTTAATGCAACATGGTTGCTAAAAAATTTTATATTGTTACTTCACCTAATTTTACAATGGTCTCCGAGCTTTCAACATGGCGATATTTGCCTCTCGTGTACCAAAAGAAATACGCACCCTCCCCGAAGCGCCAAAATTTCCCACCGGCCGCACCATAATTCCTTTTTGTTCCAGTTTTTTTACAAATTCCAAATCGGGAATTGGAGGTTGAATCATTACAAAATTTCCTTGGGTGGGCCAATACTTAATATTGAGCTCTTTTAACCTTTTCAGTACAAAGGCACGTTCCTCAAATACCAAATCGACCGTCCTTTGTACGAATTCCAAATCCTCAAGTGCAGCAATGGCACCTTCCAACGCAAGGGAGGATAACAAAAACGGTTTACAAATTTTTCGGATATAACTACTGATATGCAATGGTGCATAGCAATAGCCCACCCGAAGTCCGGCCAATCCATAGGTCTTGGAAAAGCTATTAATCGCAATGATATTTTTTTGTTGCTTTACGAAAGGGAGTCCGGTAACGTAATCGGACGCTTCGGCAAAATGACGGTACACCTCGTCCAACACAATTATCACATGTTCCGGTATTCTATTTACAAAATCCACTAACACATGCTTTGGAATATAGGTTCCTGAAGGATTATTGGGCGAGGCCAAAAACACCAGTTTTGTAATGGGGGTAATAGCATTCAAAATTCCTTCGAAATCATATTCATAGTCCTTGGTCATTGGGACGTTTATAGCGGTTGCCCCCATCCACCTAGTGAATGCCGTATAAGGTAGAAAACAGGGCTGACTCACAATTACCTCGTCTCCTTCTCCAAGAAATGCCTTTGAAATAATATCAATAATCTCCGAACCACTGTTTGCAGTGATAAAATGTTCTGCCGAAAGTTCATTGTTGAAATCCCTTGCCAAGGCCTCCCTTAATCGAATATCTGTATTGTCGGGATATTGGCTCAAATCATCCAGGGCTGCCATCAAGGCTTGTCGTACCCTTGGAGAATACCCTAAAGGATTTTCATTAGAGGATAATTTATGCACTTCTATACCATCAGGCATAACAATCTTCTTATTACCCCCCTTGTACGTGCTATCCTCTAAAATATATGTTTTAAAATGTATCGACATGGTACTGAACCGCTTACTAAATGATGGTCTAAAATTACAAAAAATATTCCATTTTGTTGCATTAACAACAATTTTAACGAATTTCTATGTACTTTTGTTCGACGAAAGGCTAATTATAGATCGTACCGAGGGATTTGGAGTATATATTGACCGCACCTTAAAAAAAGTGCAGAGCACTTTTTTACAGGTGTTTGCAGAGAACGATATCGACTTGACCATTGAACAATGGGTCATCCTTCAGCGGGTGCATTTAGAAGGTAACGATGCTCCCCAAGCTGATATCGCTAAATCCAATTTTAGGAACAGGGCCACCACGTCCAGGGTAATTAGCGGGCTTTGCAAAAAGGGTCTCCTTAAAAAATCCCGTTTTAGGGATGATCAAAAACGTTACAAGTTGGTTATGACCAAAGATGGCCAAGAGTTGATGGAAAAGGTCATGCCCTTGATAAAAGACTTAAGACGTGTGAGTACTATAAACATCTCTCAAAAGGAGTTTGATATTTTTTACCAAGTTCTAGATCAATTGTACGACAACTTTGATAAATATGAAGGATACAAACCTTCTTAGTGTATCCTACATTTTACATCCTCCCATCTTTTATTGATTTTGGTTTTACCAATATGGATTTTTTACTAAATTTGCAGCCACATTTAAAAAACCTATCCTTTTAAATGTTTTGGGTCGCGTAGCTCAGCTGGATAGAGCATCTGCCTTCTAAGCAGACGGTCAAAGGTTCGAATCCTTTCGCGATCACGAATAAATAGTTCAACAATAAAAAACGCCGAGCTTGCTTGAGCGTTTTTTTGTTTGGACTATTTTCAGCGCGGAGTGCTGTAAGGATATTCAATCCTTTCGCGATCACGACACTCACAAAACCACGCCAGTTGGCGTGGTTTTTTATTTTTGGGAGAAATGCAAACTTGTTTGCCAATTTGGACAAAAATGAAGTCAGGCAGCGGTAGCTGCTAGGTTTTGTATTTTGCAACTTTTAACGCCATGGTTATGCAATCTTTTCGCGATTATTTATAAATAGTTCAATTACAAGTGCGGTATGCTTATACACTCCCGCAGCCATCACTTTAAATATAATTATAAATCTGATCTAATTTTCCTTACCATAAATATCTTTAAATATGGCCACTACCAAACCTTCTTCATACGTTTTTAAATCATAGCGAATCTTTAGCTTTGTTCCAATCGGCGAGTAATAATAGATTATCCACGCATCTGCTTCCCTCGTGCCAATACATCCATTAGAATAGGGCTTTCCTAAAGTTTCAGGATTCGTAGTCGGATGTATCATTTGTCCATTTCTAATCCCGTTTATTTCTGTTTCGATCCAAGGGATTTGAGGCATGATAGTCGTTTTTCCATCATCACGTTTGGTAACATAAAACTGTTTGCCATTTACCGGATTGTAGAATTCAGGGTGCCTGACATAATCAATTATATTCCACTTCCTGTTTTGGTGCGCAAATCAGTAATACGGTCCCCAAATTTCAAATAACGTTCCCTATTTTGCCCTACGCGAACGGGAAATGTATATAGCAAAACAGAATCTTGAAATATCCTTAATTTGAATTCAGGAATATTCACATCGATTTCGGTTTTCGCAAATTGTCCTAGTATTTGATTGGCTTTAATCGAATCTGGAATAAAAAGTTGACTTCCTTTTGGGAGTACGGTCAATTGTCGCTGGTCATATACAAAGGAATCTCGGGAAATCATCCTGTAATAATCCGTATTAGCCAAAGTGTCAATTATCCATGGATTATTCCTTACAATAATATGTTCTGACAATGGATAAGATAATAAAGAATCGTAACGAATTACCAAAGAATCAATATAATCAAAATACTCCCCGATGGTGACATTTCTATTTATTCGCACCATTTTTGGCAGTTTGATTTCATCTCCACCGGTATATGAAATAATCCTTTCCGTCTGCCCTTCCTCTAAAGCATGAGAGTTTTTTACATTACATGACGTCAAAATCAATAGTAAGTACCATATACCAAAGTAAACTAATCTAACCATATCTGTCGTTTTTCAGTAGAACTGTCTCTTTTCCCTTAAATAATTTTATGGTCAAAAGTAGTTCCAGGGACTACATATAAAAATGATTCTAATCATGTTCTTTTAGATCTGGTCTCCCCAAACCACCACCTGGTTTCCATAGGCTTTTTAACAAGTCCGAATCTCTTAACAGCATATTCATTAAGGTGTTGTGTCATTTCCTCCACAGAATCAGTAAGAAACAATAGGTTCATATCCTCTTGCGAAATACTTTCATTTTTGGCCATGGCCTGAATATGGTGATAGAGTTCCTTATGATATTCCTTTCCAAAAATCACAACGGGGAAATGGTGTATCATTTTAGTTTGAATCAGCGTTAATGCCTCAAAGAGTTCATCCAAAGTGCCTATTCCCCCAGGCATGACAACAAATGCATAAGAATATTTCAATAACAAAAACTTACGCACGAAGAAATAAGGGATATTAATCCATTTATGTAGATAAGGATTAGGTTTCTGCTCAAATGGCAATATAATATTACAACCAATGGAAAAACCATTATTGAGATAGGCACCCTTGTTAGCCGCCTCCATGATTCCCAGTCCGCCACCTGTCATAACTGCAAAACCCATTTCTGATAATGCCTTGCCAACCTCTTCCGCTTGTTTGTAATAGATAGTGTCCTCCTCAAATCTTGCCGATCCAAATACTGTTACACAAGGTCCTATAAAGTGTAATTTACGAAAGGCCCTAATGAATTGATATTGAACCTTTAGTGTAAACCATAATTCTTTGAATCTACTCCTTGGACCATCTAAAAAAGTACGCTCCTCACTTAGATAAAAAGAATTCGAATCATTTTTTGACTCCTGTTTCATGATAAATTTTTGTTTAATAAAAGTAACACCTATCTAAAAAGTAAAAGATGACAATTCTCATTACCAGCATGATATTGGTCATGTTAAAAAAATCCTTTTCAATCTATATTTGAGAATGGCTTACATTGTGAAACCGGTCTTTACTACTTCAAAAATGGTCAGCAGGATAAAGAAATTCTTCATCCAAATAGGAGAACTATCCTATTTTGCAGGTCGATTTTTCAAAGAGACATTTACACTTCCTTTTGAATTCAAGGAACTTTTACGCCAGTGTTATCATATGGGAAATAGGTCATTGGTATTGGTTGTCATGACCAACTTCATTATCGGTTTGGTGTTAACATTGCAATCAAGGCCTACCATGATTCAATTCGGAGCCGTATCAATGATGCCCAATATGGTAGGTATATCCATAGTGAGGGAAATTGGCCCTGTAATAACGGCATTGATCTGTGCTGGACGAATTGCTTCAGGAATTGGTGCCGAATTGGGATCTATGCGGGTAACAGAGCAAATTGATGCTATGGAAGTATCCGGAACCAATCCATTCAAATATTTGGTCGTGACCCGAATTTTGGCTACAACGCTAATGATTCCGTTCCTGGTCATTTTTGGGGATTTGATCGCATTGTATGGTTCCGCCTTGGTTGAGAATTTGAAGGGGCAAGTATCTTTTCAACTATATTTTAATACAGTTTTTGATGCCTTGAGTTTTGGTGATTTGATCCCAGCAACGATAAAATCCTTTTTTTTGGTTTTGTAATCGGTTTAGTAGGCTGCTATAAAGGATATTATTGTAAAAAAGGTACGGCCGGTGTTGGTGTAGCGGCCAACACGGCCGTAGTTACGGCATCACTCTTATTGTTTGTTGTGGATTTTATCGCAGTTTTCGTTTCAGATATCTTTTATGAACTCTAAATAAAAAAAATGCCTTTAATAGCTTCAAAAGACTTAATGGAACCAAAAAATGATAAAGGACGAAAGGTGGTCATCCGAATCGAAGATCTTCGAAAAAGCTTTGGAAGTAACCAGGTATTAAATGGTTTCAATATGGTGCTACATCAAGGTGAAAATTTAGTAGTCATGGGAAAATCGGGCTCGGGCAAGTCTGTAATGATAAAATGCCTCGTTGGATTAATGACACCAGATAGTGGATATATAGAGGTTATGGGTAGGGAGATAGGCGCCCTAGATCGTCAAAACTTGGACGAACTACGTTCAGATATAGGGTTTCTTTTTCAAGGTAGTGCTTTGTATGATTCCATGACGGTGCGAGAGAATTTAGAATTTCCGATGCGTAGACACAAAGAGAAACTAGGTGTTGTCCAAGATACTACCCCTCTGGTAGTAGAAGCATTGGAAAATGTAGGTCCGGGCCATACAATGGATTTGATGCCATCAGAGCTCTCTGGAGGAATGAAAAGACGAGTTGCCTTGGCGCGTACACTTATTCTCAAACCAAAAATCATTCTATACGATGAACCTACTAGTGGATTGGATCCTATTACGGCTAAGGAAATCATTGAATTAATGCGCAGTATCCAAAAAAAATACAATACCTCTTCTTTAATAATTACCCACGACGTAGACTGTGCCCGTGTGATATCCGAGCGAATGATTCTTTTGGTAGACGGTATAAACTACGCAGACGGTACTTTTTCTGAATTATCATCGTCATCCGATCCAAAAGTTGAGGCGTTTTTTAAAAAATAGGAATATGACAAAGACTAAGTTGGAAAATTTAAGATTAGGCGTATTTGTAGTCACAGGGACAATTTTGCTGCTTTTTGCTGCTTTTCTAATTGGCAATAGACAGAATATGTTCGGGAAAACTTTCGGGATAAGTGCTATATTCAAAAATGCCACTGGTCTTCAAAATGGCAATAATGTTCGTTTTTCAGGAATAAACGTTGGTACTGTAAATGGAATTGAAATGATAAACGATACCACTATACGAGTACTTATGAGAATTGAAGATAACATGCGAAAGCATATTAAAAAAAATGCACTTGCAAGTATAGGCTCAAATGGTTTAGTTGGCAGTATGCTCATCAATATAACACCTGGCGAAGGGCCTAGTGAACTAATTGTTCCGGGAGATGAACTGCAGTCTAGAAGCAAAGTTGGCACACAAGATATGATGAGCACCTTGAATATAACAAATGATAATGCCGCATTGTTGACTATCGATCTTTTGAAAGTCTCTAAGGCACTTACCGAAGGTCAAGGTACGTTAGGAAGATTACTCAATGATACTACTTTGGCTGACCACTTGGAGCAAACATTACAAAACTTTAAGCAAACAAGTGAAAATGCAAATACTGCCATGGATGAGTTAAATCGCTTCGTCAGAAACCTTAATTTGGAAGAAAGTGCCGCAGGTGTGTTGCTCAGTGATACCATTTCAGGGGGTAGAATCAAAAAAATTATTCAAAACCTTGATAATTCTAGTTTCCAAATAGAGAAGATTACAATGGACTTAAATACCATTGTAAATGATATCAAAGTTGGTAATGGGGCAATTGGGTATTTATCCAAAGACACCGTTTTGGTGAACCAACTAGACAGAACCATGCGGAATATTGAAGAGGGAACGGGGCGTTTTAACGAAAATATGGAAGCACTAAAACATAATTTTTTGACCCGTGGGTATTTTAGGAAATTAGAAAGACAGAAGAAAAAAGAAGAAAAACGATAGGCCCAAATTGATGACCATATCCAAAACCCTTACTTCTTTATTTTAAACAAAGCAGTCCATTTTCACTTTTGAATTGAAGGAAAGATTAAAGATTAGAACGAGTAATCCCCAATTCTTAGAATAAACGTATTGGAACCGTATTTTAATAAAAAACTATAAATCAATTTGAATACTTTTTCTCCCATATTCTATGATTAAAAAAGCATTGTTTTATTTGTTTCTTATCGTGCTTGCCGCTGTTTTGTTTTTAAACACAAACTTTAAAACCATCGCTGTAGGTATTGCCATATTACTTTTCGGCATGATTATGTTGGAAGAAGGATTTAAAGGATTTGCGAAAGGCCCTTTGCAAATAATCTTAAAAAAAGCAACTGACAAGTTATACAAAAGCATTGCCGCTGGTGCAGTAGTCACCGCATTAATTCAATCAAGTTCATTGGTGTCTGCAGTAACCATTTCTTTTATTAGTGCAGGATTGGTTACTCTCCAAGGTGGAATGGGAATAATTTTTGGGGCCAATATTGGAACAACGGCTACGGCTTGGATTATTGCAGGTTTTGGTCTAAAGATCAATATTGCAGCTATGGCCATGCCAATGCTTGTGTTTGGGATAATTTTTTCGCTACAAAAAAAACCGTATTTGAAGGGAATCGGAAATATTCTCGCGGGATTGGGATTTTTCTTCTTGGGAATACAATATATGAAAGAAGGTTTCGATGTATTTAAAGAATATATCGATCTTACCAATTATGCCCTTCCAGGTTTCTTAGGAGTTATTGTATATGCAGGTATTGGCATCATAGTTACCTCAATTCTTCAATCCAGCAGTGCGTCCTTGGCTTTGATATTAACTGCATTAGCTGCCGGACAAATACAATATGAAAATGCCCTTGCCCTAGCCATAGGAGCAAATATTGGCACGACCATAACAGCAATTTTGGGTTCTTTAAGTTCCAACGTTGCCGGTAAAAGACTGGCAGGAGCCCATTTATTTTTTAACCTATTTACAGGAGTCATAGCCTTGGCTATCATTTTTCCTCTTGCCAATTTTGTGAATTTCCTATCAGATATCGCCGGTGTCTCTAGAGATAATTTCACGCTAAAATTGGCAATGTTCCATACAATCTTCAACATTTTAGGCGTAATCATTATGATACCGCTTACAAAAAGAACCGAAAAATTTCTAATCAAATTTTTCAAAGAGGATGAAGAAAAGGGTATTGAACAACCAAAATATTTAAACGAGAGCATACTCCAGTTCCCAAGCACTGTGGTTTCAGCTTTGACCAAAGAATCCAAATATCTTTTTGAAAATGCGATTTTTGAAATAATAGCACATGCGCTGAATATTCATAGAGGGGACATAAAATCCAACATGAATCTCTAGAGATATTTTAAAGAAAACCAAAGAGGATTTCAAAACAGATGTTCGAAACCTTTATTATAGTAAAGTAAAAACCATATATGGCGAGATCCTAAGATACGCTACTACCGCTCAAAGTACCTTGAAAATAGGCAAAGACCTAAATAATAGGATTACAGAAATCAAAATAGCCAATCGCAAAATGGTGGAAATCATAAAGGGTGTTTTGGAATTGGGATTAAATGTATCCCAATATAGAACCTCAGAAAATATTCATATGGTCGAGGAGTATAACAAGTTTCGTGAAAAAATAATCAGGGTGTTGCGAGTAGTATATTTGTTAAGGACGCAAGTTGATAAGCAAATCTATGATTCCAAACTTTTAATACTTAAAAACAAAGCCAAGGATGGAAAATATCAAACCACCAAATCAATTAATAAGTTAATTAGGGATAATTTAATTACTCCTAAGATGGCATCTTCTTTGGTCAATGATAAAGATAATTTGAACGAAATCATTAAAAACCTCATAGAGGTTGCAGAACTTCTCTATGGAGAAAAAGACTCCCTATTGGAAAATACCGAACAAAAAGATGAGTCCATACGCTTTATAGAAAAAGAATAGTATTTATAGTGTTGGTCTTATCGCCCAAATGACAGCTATTTTAGAAAAAGACTCCAGGCTATCTTTAATCCTTTTCACAAAAAGTGGCACATTCTCTATAAGCGATTCTCCTGTGATGTCATCCACTCCTTCCATGCTATACGAGCCTTCACAAGATGTTGTAAATACAACTATTTTGTCATGATAATTTTTTGTTCGTTCTATGAATGTTTTCACGGATACCACAGCAAAATTCCGCCATTTCCTTGCCTTATTTGAGCAACTTATAGTCTTCTTAAGAATATATGTTCTTTTTTTAGGTTTTTAAGTATTCCTAATTAAATAAACATGTACTCCCATTTTTTTCAAAATGACCAAAGTCATGTGTCCTTCCCTTTGTAAAAACTAGTTTTGGAAAACGAAAAAACCAAGGCTATGAGAAGAAATTTAAAACACACCGAAAACCTTCAAATACTTACGAGCAACTATATAGGAAACTTAGCCTACATATCGGGAGCAAGTCCTTATATAGTGCCAATGACCTATTACTATGATAGAGAAAGTCATACCATTACAAGTTACTCTTCTGAAGGACACAAGATAGCGGCAATGCGCAAAAATAATGCTGTAGCTTTTATAGTTAATCAGATTGAAACAGTGGCAGATTGGCAAACTGTTCAAGTACTTGGCACTTTTGAAGAGTTAAAGGGTATAGACGCAAAACATATGCTTCATAAGTTTTCGGAAGGCATAAAAGATATTTTAAGTCGCACTGAAAGAACAGATGCAAAATATATAAGTGATTTTTCGGCTAAAATTGAATCGGAGGATTCGCCCCTTGTTTTCCGAATAAATATTAGTGAGATAACAGGTAAGAAAAGGGAATCTTAGATAAGTACTCCAATAAATTATGGGACGTCCAATTAAAACATCTAACAAGTTACCTCCATTTAATGCATAAACCCTCTTTGTAATGCTTATAAAAAAATTCAGTCAAATCGGTATCAAGGATATTTCATCCGTGGGAGGCAAAAATGCTTCCCTTGGAGAAATGTATAATCAATTGTTACCACAAGGAGTACATATTCCCAATGGTTTTGCCAGTACCTCTACCGCTTTTTGGAACTTCTTAAAGGAAAACGATATACAGCTTGCTCGGAAAACATAATGTCCGGATTGGACAGGAACCAGTATGCGAATTTAAATCTGATAGGTACACGGGCAAGGAACTTGATTCTTGAAAGCCCATTTTCCAAAGAATTTTCTAAAGCCCTTATACTTGCCTATAAGGACCTTTGTAACAATGGTGACTTGGCCGTGGCCGTTCGGAGTAGTGCAACTGCGGAAGATCTTCCCGATGCCAGTTTTGCTGGTCAACATGATACTTTTTTAAATGTTAAAGGAGAATCGGAGCTTTTGGAGGCTGTCAAGAAATGCTTCTCCTCTCTCTATACTGATAGAGCCATTAAATATAGAGAGGACAAGGGATTTGATCACAAAGATGTTGCCTTATCAGTAGGTGTACAGCTAATGGTGCGTTCAGATAAAGGATGTTCGGGGGTGGGTTTTACCATAGAGCCGGAATCCGGTTTTGAGAACGTTGTCTTACTCTCAGGGGTTTGGGGCTTGGGTGAGAATATTGTACAAGGCATTGTAAACCCGGATGAGTTTTATGTCTTTAAACCTAGCCTTAAAAAAGGCACTTATCCCATTATTCAGAAAAAACTGGGCGATAAAAAACTGACCATGGTCTATGCTTCGGAAAAAGAAAAGGAAACCACCTTGACCATCGATACCTCATTAGAGCTACAAGAACAGTATGTATTAACCGATAATGAAATTATAACCTTGGCCAAGTGGGCCTTACTAATAGAGGAACATTACCATAAACCCATGGATATTGAATGGGCCAAGGATGGAATAACCAAAGAATTGTTCATCACGCAGGCCCGTCCGAGAGACGGTTCATCATACCAAGAATAAAAACATACACGTAGAATATCAGCTATTGAAGGAGGGCAAATTGCTAGTTAAAGGAGATGCCGTTGGATCTAAAATCAAAATTGGTTACCCTGTACTTTTAAATTCTCCCAATGAAGCTGGGCCTTTGACCAAAGAGTGCATTATTGTGACGGACACCATTACCCCGGATTGGGATCCTTTGCTCAAAAAGGTCGGTGGAATTATTACGAATAAAGGGGGCAGAACCAGTCATGCGGCCATAGTTGCCCGTGAATTGGGCGTCCCGGCAATTGTTGGATGTGGCAACGCTACAGAAAAAATAGTCAACGGTGAAATAATTACTATGTCTTGTGCCCAAGGAAAGATTGGGTACATTTATAGAGGGGAACTTCCATTTAAGGAACGTAAAATCGATTTTACAGAAATCCATCTTCCAAAAACGGAAGCCAAAATGATTTTGGCCGATCCTGAAAACGCTTTCCAACTTTCATTTTATCCCAATAATGGAATCGGTTTATTGCGGATGGAATTTATCATTACTCATTCCGTCCGAGATACACCCTATGGCTTTGGTGAAATTTGATAAACTAAAAGACTCCGAAGTAAAAAATAAAATAGACCGATTGACAAAGCAATACGCTAACAAGACCGATTATTTTGTTGATAAACTGGCGGAAGGAATTGCCGTCATAGCAGCGGCCTTTTATCCAAAAGAAGTCATAGTAAGGCTAAGTGATTTTAAGACGAACGAATATGCCAACCTTATTGGAGGAGTGGATTTTGAACCCTATGAGGAAAATCCCATGTTGGGCTTTAGGGGTGCATCACGATACTACAGTGAGCTATATAAAGATGGTTTCGCCTTGGAATGTACAGCTATAAAAAAAGTACGTGAAAAAATGGGGCTAACCAACCTTAAGGTGATGGTTCCTTTTTGTAGAACTGTAGAGGAAGGTAAAAAAGTGCTTACAGTAATGGAAGAAAATGGACTTAAGCGCACCGAAAATGGTCCGGAAGTGTATACCATGATAGAAATACCAAGCAATGTTATATTGGCCGAAGAATTTGCGAAAATCTTCGATGGGTTCTCAATTGGGTCTAATGATCTAACCCAATTGACTTTAGGTATAGATAGAGATTCTGAAATTATGGGAAAACTATTTGATGAAAATGATGAAGCCCCCAAACGTATGATTTCAATGGCAATTAAATCTGCAAAAAAATCAAATATAAAAATCGGATTATGCGGTCAAGCTCCCAGTGACTTTCCGAGTTTGCAAAATTTCTTATTCAAGAAGGTATTGATAGTATTTCCTTTAATCCTGATGCGTTGCTACAGGGTATTGAAAATATTAATTCCGCTGAACAACAAAAAGTCCCTTTTGGATTTGAAGAAAGTACCGGCAAGGGCTAAATTATTGTTATGGAAGCTAATGTTTGAACTATCTTAATTCAGGTTTTGCAAAAGGAAAATTAGCGCTATAGCGCAAATTAAAAAGTTTTCAGCTTCTGTTTTTGAAGACTAAATGGGTTAACACTAAAGAATCCCATAAATTTGTTAGCCACAAACCCCTTTAACTGTGAGCAAAGCCATTTATATTGCCACCACTGAACCAAATAGTGGAAAATCGATAGTTTCTTTAGGTCTAATGCAACTCCTACTGGGAAAAGCAGCAAGAGTTGGCTATTTCCGGCCAATAATAGACGACTTTGAAAAAGGCACCATGGACAGCCATATCCATACTATTATTACCCACTTTGAGTTGGACTTGGAATTTACGGATGCTTATGCTTACACTAGAAGTGAAGTTGTAAAACAAAAAAATCTAGACAGGGACGATGAAATTCTTGGTCACATAATACATAAATACAAGGCAATAGAGGACCAATTTGATTTTATCCTTGTTGAGGGAACAGATTTTTACTGGTGAAGGGGCAATAATCGAATGGGATATCAATGTGCTTGTGGCCAAAAACCTTGGTATTCCTACAGTGATTATTGCAAGCGGAACCGGTAAGACTTTGGAAGAACTCATCGGCAACCTTTTTATGGCATATGATTCCTTTAAAGAAAAGGGTGTAGAAGTGTTAATGACCGTTGCCAATAAAGTTGAGCCTAAAAATATGGATATCGTGAGTGTTGGATTGCAAAAGAAACTTCCCAATAATGTATTGGTGGGTGTCATTCCAATAAATCCGCTGTTAGGGAACCCAACTGTCAAGGAAATCTCAAAAGAACTAGAAGCCAAGATCCTTTTTGGAGAAGAATTTTTGAACAATCAAGCAGGTGGCTTTAGTGTTGGGGCAATGCAATTAAGAAATTATCTCACCCATCTGAAAAATGACAGCTTGGTAATTACTCCTGGCGATAGGGCAGACATAATATTAGGCGCTTTACAGGCAAATATTTCTGCAAATTATCCCAATATTTACGGAATTGTATTAACAGGTGGATTGTTGCCGGAGAAATCAATTGTTAAATTGATCAAAGGACTCTCGGATATTGTACCCATTTTATCCGTTCAGGGAGGTACTTTTTCTGTCACAAACCAAATAGGTAAAATTCGACCCAAAATCTATGCTGAGAACACCATAAAAATCAATACATCCATACAGGAATTTGAGAAATATGTTCCCACTACCCAACTGGCAGAACGTTTAATAACGTTTAAACCCCGTGGTATTACCCCTAGAATGTTCCAGTACAATCTCTTAAAAAGGGCTAAATCGGCAAAAAAACATATTGTACTGCCGGAAGGTACGGATGAGCGCATTCTGTACGCCACTAAAAAGCTAATAGACGCAGATGCTGTGACAATTACACTATTGGGAAACCCTGAAGATATCAAGAGTAAAATCATTGAATTGGATATAGTTTTGGATGCATCGGCCATAAACATTGTAAATCCAGCAGAGTCACCACATTTCTTAGAGTATGCAACGACCCTTTTTGAACTAAGAAAGCATAAGAACGTCAATCCGGCCATGGCAAAAGATTTGATGGAAGATGTTTCCTATTTTGGTACAATGATGGTGTACAAGGGACACGCGGACGGTATGGTATGCGGGGCAGTGCATACCACACAACACACCATAAGGCCAGCCTTACAATTTATCAAGACGAGACCAGGGGTCTCTATTGTGTCCTCTGTATTCTTTATGTGCTTGCCCAACAGGGTAACTATCTTTGGAGATTGTGCCATAAATCCCAATCCAACCGCGGAGCAACTTTCGGAAATAGCCATCTCATCCGCGGCTACCAGTATCGCTTTTGGCATTGAACCCAAAATAGCCATGCTTTCATATTCATCAGGAGCATCGGGCGTTGGTGAAGATGTAGATCGTGTAAGGAAAGCAACCGAAATCATCAAGAAAAAAAGACCTGAACTCAAGGTTGAAGGACCATATTCAATATGATGCAGCCGTTGACAGTAAGGTGGGTCTTGCCAAACTACCTGATTCCCAAGTTGCAGGCCAGGCAAGTGTCTTCATTTTTCCCGATCTAAATACAGGAAACAACACATATAAGGCCGTACAACGGGAAACCGGAGCATTGGCAATTGGTCCAATGCTACAAGGACTTAATAAACCAGTTAACGATCTTAGCCGCGGGTGTACGGTAGAAGACATCTACAATACGGTTATCATTACGGCAATACAGGCCCAAGGTCTTCAATGAAAAACGAATTAATGAAAATACTTGTTCTAAATTACGGAAGCTCCTCTATTAAGTTCAAACTTTTGCAAATGCCTTTAGAAAAGTTGATTTGCTCCGGAATGGTGGAACGCATTGGTTATGAGGATGCTATTCTGAGTTTTATAAAAGATGATATCAACATTCAAGAAACCGTTCCAATAAGGACGCATCGTGAAGGTTTAAGTCTCCTTGCCAATTATTTGACACATCCGGAAAAAGGGGTAATTAAAAATTCGAAAGATATCTATGCCGTAGGTCACCGTGTCGTACATGGTGGCGATTCCTTCTCGGAAACGACCCTTATCAACGGAGCTGTAAAGAATGAAATAAATTACTATTCCGCATTGGCCCCTTTACACAATCCACCTAACCTGGAAGGTATTGAAATTGCAGAAAAATTATTTCCAACGGCAAAACAGGTGGCTGTATTCGATACGGCCTTCTATCAAACCATGCCCATTAAGGCTAGAAAGTATGCTATACCCAATACATTTTATACGGAGGATAACATAAAAGTTTATGGATTTCACGGTACCAGTCATAAATATGTGTCCGAAAAAGCCATAAAATATCTTGGCAAGGAAGCCTCAAAAATAATTTCCATTCATTTAGGAAACGGATGTAGTATGACGGCTATAGTTAACGGTACAAGTGTGAATATAGTTTGGGTTTCGCCCCTTCCAACGGACTGATTATGGGATCAAGAAGTGGAGATATAGACCATTCCGTTATATTTCACTTGGCGGAAAGTTTAGGATACTCCCTAAAAGAGATAAAACAATTATTGAATAAAAAAAGTGGAATGCTCGGACTAACAGGGTCTAGTGATTTACGGGATATACAAGCAAAAGCTGAAGAAGGGGACAAAAACTGTCAATTGGCAATTGACATGAACGCCTACCGAATTAAAAAATATATTGGAGGGTATGCCGCGGCAATGAATGGGCTCGATGCTCTTATATTTACTGCAGGTATTGGGGAGAATTCCAGTTTAATCCGAAGACTAGCCTGTTTGGACATGGATTATCTAGGAATCCAATTGGATCGAGTCAAAAATGAAAAACATTCAAATGAATTACGAGAAATTAATACCGATTCCTCCCAAGTCAAGATTTTAGTCATTCCTACCAATGAAGAATTGGAGATTGCAAAACAAGTATTAGAATTACTTTCTTAGTCATTCATTATTTCTTCTAACAGTTCTATTGCTCCTTCCCCTATTTGTATTGTTTTCTTCATGATATCTTCTAATATTGTCGTCGCTATAATTTTGAATTCTTTCATAACGCGAATGCATTAAATTTGCATTATTGTATCTTGGTGGCAACTCATTCCTACGTACCCAAATACCTCCCTCTAAAAAAATATAAGCTCTTGCGTATAAATCATAATATATAGTAAACTCAGGAAAATAGACATATCGAACCACTTCTAGCCTATTTGGATAGAACCACGGTGGCGGCGGATTATTCCCTCTTGAAGTTATTACGACCGGATCCACAACTGACAATAAGTAAAAACACAATCGTTTTTAGTATCGATTTACTTAATTTTCTCTGTTTCATAAACTCGAATTAAAACGTAAATAAAAGAAAAGTTGAAAGCTATAAACATGACCTAGATCATTCTTATATGATTTTTATATAAATGCAGTGAACACATTATTGCAATACATAGAATGTCCTAATTGTCTATAGAATGGAAATTCAAATTTTAGATTAAGAGCACCCTCTTAGATATTGCTGTAATAGGCCAACCTGAAAATCACCAACTACATATAGTTTAACATCGGCATTCATAAGGACTAGCCCATAGGCCAAATGTGAAAGTTTGCAGGCACTAATAATTTCTTGGTTTAATCCAATGAATACGGGCTTGAAGTGTGGCCCAATTTTCATTCGAGATGATTTCCCAACATTTATTGCACGCACTAATGCGTCAGAAATCTAGTCCACAAATCAAGCAGAATGCATTCTTTATTTTATTGTTGATATGGTCTTCTATAAAAATCCCTTTTGATCAAAAGCTATATCCTCCTCATAGGAAGCTTCCCAAAACGATAGAAATTAAGTGAATTACATTGGCTATCGTTTACAACTTTAGGTCTTTTAATATCACATCGCAATCATCTAATTCAAGAAGCATGACCAAAGTCATTTCACGTACATTATTTCCTCCATATTTTTAGTTAGAAAATTTAATGAACAAAGTAATTTTAAAACCAAGATTATGACAAACGATAGCGGAAATGTTTTACTGGCACTATTAACAGGGGCCGCCATAGGTGCGGGAATAGGAATTCTTTATGCTCCCGATAAGGGCGTTGAGACTCGCCATAAAATTAAAAGGAAGGTTGATGATACCGCTCACGATTTTGCAGAGCGTATCTCTCACGCAAAAGATGAACTTACAAAATCGGCAAACGAAAAAAAGGACGCTTTTGATAGGAAATTGGATGAAGCCATCTCAACCATGAGCTACAAGGCAGATGATATTATTGAAAATCTAGAGCGGAAACTCGAAGAGCTTAAAAAGAAGAACGCCCAACTACAAAAATAGCGGCTATGGCTTTTGACGAAATCAAAGAAGACCTCATTGGTGCCGAAGCCGAAATGAGGTCTTATATGGAAACTAGCGACGAGTATCTGAGACTTAGGATATTTAAGGTTCTCATGCTCTTTGTTACCTCTATCGCTCAATCGCTGCTCATTGGTATTGGTTCCGTTTTTGCTTTACTCTTTTTATCATTCGCCGCCTGTTTGGCAATTTCTGAATCGTTGGACAGTTACTATGGCGGTTTTATCATAATTGGTGCTTTTTATGTACTCGTAGGAATTATGCTCTATATTTTTAGAAAGAAACTAAACGCTCCTATACTAAGGAAGTTCTCCAATTATTATTTCGAACAACGATGAAAAGGGAGTACAGTTCATTTGAGGAAGTGGATACCCGCTTAAAGATTTTAAAATTGCAACGGGAAATAAGTCAAGAAAGCCTTAAACTTCATTATCAACGAGCTAAAACAGATTTAGCTCCTTTGAATTTAATTAAAAGCTTAGGTTCGAATATTGGAACCAGCTGTGGATGGAAAAATTTAATCGTGGCATATCTTGCCAAGAAAGTAATGGATTTTCTTTTCAATAGGAGCCAATCATAAATTCAGTCTTGTCTTTTATCCGGAATCCGCAACAGATTCTAGTTCCTTTTTATTCAAAATAACAATTCTTCTGCTACGATCTGTGGTGATTAAGCCTTCATCCTTAAAATCAGAAAGAGTACGAATGGCCGTTTCCGTTGCCGTACCTATCATGCCGGCAAAATCCTCACGGGGTATAGATTTTCCATCTTCTGGTTTATCTTTGATTAATCCTTTGTCATATAGCTCCATAAGAGCCTTTGCAGCACGTTGTCTCACTGAAGCAAATGCCATGTCTACCAACTGTGTTTGAACATCAATTAGATTATTTGAAATGATATTGATAAATTTTTGGGAGACCAAAGGGTTTCCGTATAACAGCTTTAGGAAGTCCTTTTTGGGTATCGAACCAATTTCAGCGTCTTCCAAAACGGTGGCATTCTCTACATATGTCCCGGCCACGTTAAGCAATGACAATTGTCCTATAAAATCACCTGGGCCATATATTCCAGTGACAAGTTCCTTACCAGATTCCGTGCCTTTATATGTTTTTATAGATCCAGCTACAATGAAATAAAGCGACTGGGCATTGTCGCCTTCCCAAAAAACCATTTCCTTTTTCTCGAAAAGCCTTGTGGTGCGGTTTTTAGAAAGTCCTTCCAAATCAACATATTCTGAAGCCTCCACCAAAAATGAATGGATTCCCTCTAGCTTTTTTGCAATTTCCTTTTCTAGATTGTTATGCTTTTTCAAGCGACAAGAAATCGCATCCAATAATTCTTCCTCTTCGAAAGGTTTGGTCAAATAATCATCGGCTCCAAGGTTCATCCCCGTTCGTCTATCAGACCTATCTGTTTTTGCCGTTAGAAAAATAAACGGTGTACTTGCCGTTCCACTATTATTGGCTAAAGACTTTAGCACCTCGTATCCATCCATTTGTGGCATCATGATATCACAGATAACTAAGTCAGGTAAAAATTCCTTTGCCTTTTCCAATCCAATTTTTCCGTTCTCTGCGGTTATTACATTATAATTGGCCAAAGTCATTATTTCTGCTGTATTCTCCCTTACCGTTTCATTATCCTCTATCAATAGAATTGTTTTCATTTTCTTATAGCTTTTAAGGAAACTATTTGATTAAGAGGTATACCTATATCGCTTTTAATGGTTTAATAGATGCTTGCTTTGGTTAATACCCCATGCATTTGACCCCTTTAAACCCAATCCCTGTCATTGTCATTGCACTGATTAGGAATATAACTTAGCGAAGAACTTACTGTAAATTGTTAAATAAATTTAGTACAGATATTTAGGGAAAGAAATGATTTCGGTCATACCAGTGCCATTGATATGAAATATGATGATTGTCATTTTAACCCAGGAGCTAGCTAAGTATTTTTGCGCGAGCTTCAATTAAAATCTATATGAATGTTGGTTTGGTACTGTCAGGAGGAGGCGTTAGGGGTGTAGCACATATTGGTGCGATAAAGGCACTTGAGGAATTTGGCATAAACCCATCCCATATTGCCGGGATCAGTGCAGGAGCCATAGTTGGAGCACTATATGCCGGCGGTCGAAATTGGGAAGAAATATTGGAATTTTTTAAATCAACACAAATTTTCAGTATTAAAAAATATGCACGAAGCAAACCCGGGTTTGTGGATACTGAAAAATTCTATGACCACTTAAAGGCCTATCTTCCCAAGGATAGCTTTTCAGCCTTAATGATATCCTTACATGTTACTGCGACCAATCTTTTGGACGGTACTTTAAAAATCTTCAATAAGGGTGAGCTCATTAAACCCATATTGGCTTCTGCAGCCGTTCCTGGGTTATTTGCACCTGTTCCCTTTAAAAACGGTTACTATGTTGACGGAGGCACTTTGAACAATTTCCCCGTTGATTTAATTAAAGATTCTTGCGATCAGATTGTAGGAATTTATGTAAATCCATTTGAAAAAATCACGAAAACAGAGTTGAAGCATGCACATAATGTATTGGAGCGTGCATACCATATAATGGTTGCCAACGAAACTGTGCTAAAATTTGATCAATGTGATGTTTTGATACGTCCAAAGCGCATGGCAGAGTTTAGTATGTTTTCCCTAAAAAATATAGATGTTCTTTTTGAACTCGGGTACAAATCCGCCAAAGAGGCCTTAGGGAACAGTAGTCTTTTTAAAGATCCTAAAATCTAGTTGATTCAAATTTCGACTATAAATCGATTTAAAATTTATCAAGAATTAATACACCTTTACGAAACTGTCCTTGCTTAAAAATAGAGGCTGAAAAGATGAAAAATCCCAAACCCAGCACATATATCACTTAAAAATAAATAAAAGGAAACCCATCCCGAATGAATCCATTTTAAATAATTACCAATGGTCTATTCGAGAGGGGTTTACTACTGATATTAGATTATGAGTAGTACAATTAATTTAAGAAATCTGTACCTTTTTTGGAGGTGTTTTTTTTGCTTCTTCCTTTTTAGCAAGGGTAAAGCTTAAAATACCGTCGTTATATTTGGCTTTGATCGCTTCCTGTTTTACACTTTCAGGCAATTGTAAGGAACGTTGGAAAGCGTTGTAACTAAATTCCCTTCGGGTATAGTTTTCCTCTTGCTCATCATCAGAAACGGACTTTTCAGCAGAGATATTTAAACAACCGTCTTCAATGGTTACTTCAAAATCTTCTTTGGCAAACCCGGGTGCAGCTAGTTCAATTTCAAACGTGTCATCGGTTTCCTTTATATTCAATGCAGGTTCTGATCTTTTACCGTTCCGAAATTGATCGGGCAACATATCCCTTACCCAACTACGGTTGTCAAAAAAATCGTCCATGTCAAAAAAATCTTGAGTAATCAAATTTCCAAAGGGTCTTCTTTTAAATTTTATGAGTGACATAACATTTTTATTTTTTAGGTTATACATTAGATTAAATCTCGAAAATACGTGCTACGATCACTTATCAAAATGATGTAGGTCAGTCTCATGTATTTTTTTTGCCTTTACTTTTGAGAAAATGAAAAACAGTATGTCCGCACATAAGTTTGATATAAAAGGATTGACGGATCAGGAAGTTGAGGCTTCGAGAAAAAAACACGGATTGAATTCCTTAACCTATAAAAATGAAAATGGTTTTTATGATGCACTAAAAAGTTTAGCCAAGGAGCCCATGGTAATCTTGCTTTTGGTGGCCTCATCTATCTATTTTATAAGCGGGAATGTAGGAGACGGTGTTTTTTTGGCGGTAGCAATTGTTTTAGTAGCCTCCATTTCACTTTATCAGGATTCTAGAAGCCGAAAGGCACTTGAAAAACTAAAGGCCCTTACCCAACCTAATTGCAATGTCATAAGGAATGGAAAGGTCATTGGGATACCCAGCGAACAGGTTGTAATAGGTGATAGTCTAATGGTTGAGGAGGGTAGCTTGATCCCTGCTGACGGAACCATTATCCATTCCAATGATTTTTCCGTTAATGAGTCCATTTTAACAGGAGAATCCCTTGCTGTTTTTAAGGATTCCAAAAAGGAGAATAATTCCATTTACAGTGGTACAACAGTAGTAAGTGGCTTGGCCATTGCAACCGTTGTTGCAATAGGTAATAATACGGAACTGGGGAAAATTGGCAAAAGTCCGGAGGCTATTCAAGAAGAAAAAACACCCTTGGAAAGACAAATCTCAAATTTTGTCAAAAAAATGTCAGTTTGGGGCGTGGTCGTCTTTTTGTTGGTATGGGTAATGAACTATAATAAATCCCTGGATTTGATAGGTAGCCTGCTAAAGGCCCTAACCATTGCGATGAGTATTCTACCTGAGGAAATACCAGTAGCTTTTACAACATTTATGGCGTTGGGCACTTGGCGCCTGATGAAAATGGGGATTTTGGTAAAACAAATAAAAACAGTTGAAACCCTGGGCAGCGCTACGGTAATCTGTGCGGACAAAACCGGTACCCTTACCCAAAATAAAATGAGCTTGGCAAAGGTTTTTGTACTGCAATCCGGAGAAACATCCGACCCAAAAACTGAAGTGGGCCAAGCTGAGAAAGAATTGATTACTTTGGCTATGTGGGCGAGTGAACCAATTCCCTTCGACCCTATGGAAGTAGCACTCCATAATGCCTATGGTCAGTTGATAGATCCTGACGAGAGATTAGATTACCATATGGTGCATGAATACCCAATTGGAGGTAAACCGCCAATGATGACGCATCTTTTCCAAAATGCAAAAGGCCATCGTATCATTGCGGCCAAAGGAGCTCCTGAAGCATTTTTTGAAACTTCAAATTTAACAATACAAGAAAAGTCCCAAATAGAGGCGACCATAAAAAGTTTAGGAAAACAGGGTTATCGGTTATTGGGGGTTGGACAGGCCCATTTTATGGGTACGGAATTTCCTGAAACACAACAAGAATTTAAGTTCGATTTTAAAGGAATTGTAGCCTTTTATGATCCACCCAAAGAAAATATTGCCAAGGTATTGGCATCCTTTGATAAAGCGGGAATCGAGGTGAAATTGGTTACCGGAGACAATTCGGAAACCGCAATTGCCATAGCGAAGGAAATTGATTTTATTGGATATGAACGATGCATGTCCGGAGATGAATTGATGCAATTAAATGACGTTGAATTAAGGGAAAAAGTTAAAACAACCCAGGTTTATACACGAATGTTTCCTGAAGCCAAGCTCCGCATTATTAATGCTATTAAGGCAAATAATGAGGTGGTAGCCATGATTGGTGACGGAGTAAATGACGGCCCTGCTTTAAAAGCGTCACATTTTGGAATAGCTATGGGTAAAAAAGGGACGGAAATTGCCAAACAGGCAGCATCACTAATATTAGTGGACGATGATCTTTCCAAATTGTTGGATGCCATAGCCATTGGAAGAAAAATTTATACAAATCTTAAAAAAGCAATTCAATATGTTATATCCATCCATATCCCAATCATATTGACCGTATTTATCCCATTGGCATTAGGCTGGCTCTATCCCACGATTTTCTCTCCTTCCCATGTTATATTGTTAGAATTGATTATGGGTCCTACCTGCTCAATTATCTACGAAAACGAACCCATGGAAAAAAATGCCATGGTTCAAAAACCTAGGCCCTTTTCTACTACCTTTTTTAAATTTAAGGAATTGGTGACCAGTATATTACAAGGAATCGCCATTACCATTGGGGCTCTGCTGGTATATCAATATGCAGTTTTAGAAGGATTTAGTGAATCCCTTACTAGAACCATGGTTTTCATTGTATTAATCTCAGCGAATATTTTCTTGACCTTGGTCAACCGTTCCTTTTACTTTTCAATTCTAACTACACTTAAGTATAAGAATAGTCTAGTTCCCTTAATAATTGGTATTACCGTTATCATAGCCGGACTCCTATTGTACATTCCTGCATTAACCCGTTTTTTCGAATTTGAGAAGCTTATGCCAAAGAACTTGTTCATAAGTATAGTTACGGGATTAGGATCGGTAATCCGGTACGAATTGGTTAAATGGGGCAAGCGACTTAGTTGACCCAAGATAATTGAATACTTACAGTTTCATTCCAAAAGCCAAATCACCCGCGTCTCCGATTCCAGGAACAATATATCCCCTACTATTAAGTTTTTCGTCTATGGCAGCAATCCATAAATGCGTGTTTTTGGGAAAAGTTCTTGTAATATGCTCAATTCCAGCTTTTGAGCCTATTACGGAAAGGATATGAATCTGATTTGGTTTTCCGTGATCCTTCAAGGCTTCAAGAACATTTTCCAATGTTTTCCCTGTAGCTAACATAGGATCGGTAAGCACCAAAGTTTTACCGGACAAAGAAGGAGCGGCAAAATATTTCACAATAACTTCAAAAGCATCCTCATCGCCCCTATGATGACGATAGGCCGAAATAAAAGCGTTCTCGGCACCATCAAAATAATTCAACATACCTTGATGCAAGGGCAAACCTGCCCGTAATACCGAACATAAGACCAGTTTATCCTTTGGTAAGGATATTTCCTTACTTCCAAAAGGTGTTTGTACCGTAGCATTAGAATAATTCAAGCTTTTACTCAACTCATAGCTGAGGATTTCCCCAATCCGCTCTATATTTCGGCGAAAACGCATGGAATCCCTTTGGGTGTCAACATCACTGATTTCTGCAATAAATTTATTTAAGAGCGTGTCTTCCTCGCCAAAGTGATGTACGGTCATTGTAGAAATATTTTACTTTAAAGGTACAGATTTGAATAGGATATATTCTCCAATATTAGTCCTATCAACGATACCTGCCAACATACCGTCATCCATTACCGGGAAAAAATGTTTCTTTTCTTTTGCGAACAGTTCCAATACCTTTTCCATTTCCATTGACGCATCTACCGTCTTAAAATCTTTATCCATAATATCTTTAACAACAAGCAACGGGTTGTTTGCATGTTTTATAATATGTTTACGGGTAACAATTCCAACAATCTTGTCATGCTCTATAACAACAAAATCCTTCTCTGTACCAGCAAGGGTAATGTCAATGACGTCCTTTACTGTATGGACAGGACTTAACAAAGTTATATTCGTTACAGTCGCTTCCCTCACCAAATGACCTCGCAATAATGAATTTTGCTTTACCATTTGGTTCTCGCCATAAGCTCCAAAAAAAATGAAAAAGGCGATTAGAATTAGAAATGGATTAAAAAAAAGTCCAAGAATGAAAAATATAATCGATAGGCCCTGACCAATGGAAGATGCTATTTTAGTAGCCTCAACTCGACCAAATCTAAAGGACAATAATGCTCTTAATACCCTGCCTCCATCCATAGGAAACGCAGGAATTAAATTAAAGACCACCAACATTACATTGGCAATAAAAAGATAGAATAAAAAA
Source organism: Maribacter litopenaei (assembly GCF_025244665.1). Classification (GTDB taxonomy): domain Bacteria; phylum Bacteroidota; class Bacteroidia; order Flavobacteriales; family Flavobacteriaceae; genus Maribacter; species Maribacter litopenaei. The sequence goes on from NZ_CP104205.1 coordinate 3,022,384, forward strand.
TTTTGGATTGTTGTTTGGTACAACACTTCCTCCAAAACGATGGCATCAAAGTTAAAATAGCTTTTTACGGGAACTACCAATAAAATTAGAATGGCAATAACCACATTAACAGCTGATCCGGCAAGGGCAACCAACAGTTCCTGCCTAGGTTTTTCAGGCATCTTTTCCAACATAGCAACTCCGCCAATAGGTAAAAGTGTTATTTTTTGGGTGTTGATATTGAATTTTTTTGCGGTTAAGGCATGACCTAATTCATGAAGTATAACGCATATAAACAAGACTACAATAAGGGCTTCATTAAGTACTATTCTATCCAAATTGAATCCTCGCTGGATTTCTAGGAAAGCGACCCAAAACAACAATAGGGTAAACGTCCAATGTACTTCTATCTTAATCCCGGAAATACTCCCCAATTTTAAGACCCCTTTCATATTGTTTTGTTTTTAGACGAAAGTATCCCGGAGGTACTTTTTCAACAATGACATTGGTCATATGAGACCATTTGGTAGACTATTATATTTGAGAAAACACAGTTAATAAGACCCACAAAATGAATAGGATAATTACACTAACGGTCAACCCCGCCATAGACAAAAGCACTACTGTATCGGGAATAAAACCCAATAATAAATTAAGATGTAGCCATCCCGTCTATGAAGCAGGTGGTGGGGGTATTAACATTTCCCGAGTGCTTCTCGAACTGGGTGGAACATCCTTATGTATGTATATGGCAGGAGGGCCTACAGGAACCCTTTTAAACGAAATGTTGGTCGATTTTGGTATTCCACAACTAGTAGTTCCAATAAAAGGGTGGGTACGTGAAAACTTTGCGGTAACTGATACTGCGAATAAAGAACAATACCGATTTGGGATGCCCGGACTGACAGTCAAAGAACAAGAATGGAAAAAGACTTTGGAGCAACTGGAAGCTTTACTTACGGAAGGGGATATCTTGGTGGCCAGTGGGAGTCTTTGCCCTGGTATGCCAATTGATTTTTTTGCCGAGTTTCTAAAATTGCACGAGATAAAAATGTGAAATATATCCTGGACACCTCGGGGGAAGCATTATTGAAAGGTGCACGGGCCGGAGTATATTTGTTAAAGCCCAATCTAGGAGAACTCGCCACACTTTGCGGAGTAGAAACGATTTCCTTTTTGGAGCTGGAATCTATTGCGCAAACTTTTTTAAAAAACAATCCTTGTGAGGTATTAGTGGTTTCATTGGGACCTCAAGGTGCCGTAATGCTTACTGCTCAATCGGTTGATTACATTTCTGCACCCATAGTGTACCAAAAAAGTACTATCGGTGCTGGTGATAGCATGGTTGCAGGAATGGTCCATGCTCTTGCCCAGGGGAAATCATTATCAGAAATGGTCAAATATGGAGTTGCCTGTGGAACGGCAGCCACTATGACGGATGGCACCCAACTGTGTAAAAGGAAGGACGTGGAGGAATTAAATGATTGGATAAGCTCCAATTCCAACACATCTCAAAAAATAAAAATCAACGCCTAAAGCAAAACATATTCAAGACAACTACCATGGGAACATACCAAGTAGAAAAAATTGATAAAGATTCTAGAGCAAGGTTCATTAAAAATTTGCTAAACGATATTCAGGCATTACAAATCATGCTGAAAAAAGGTATGATTGAAAGTAAGGTAATGCATATTGGTTCTGAACAGGAGTTTTGCTTGATTGATGAGAACTGGCGTCCTACCCGAGACGCGATAAGAATCCTAAAGGCTATTGACGACCCCCATTTTACGAACGAAATTGCCCGATATAATCTTGAAATCAATTTGGATCCTGAAGAGCTAAAAGACAATTGTTTCTCGGTGATGGAAAAAAAACTGAGGATATTACTTAACAAAGCAATGCAGACCGCCAACAAATATGGTAACAAAATTATATTGACGGGTATATTGCCAACAATTACAACACAGGAGCTTTCCATGGAGTTCATGACACCAAACATCCGCTACGAACTCTTAAACAATGCGGTAAAATTACTACGTAAAAAAGATTTTGAAATGCATATTCGTGGGGTGGACGAACTATCCATTAACCATGACTCCGTTTTGTTCGAGGCTTGTAATACCAGTTTTCAAATGCATCTCCAAATCGCTCCAGATGATTTTGTAGCCAGTTATAATTGGGCTCAGGCAATTTCAGGACCTATACTGGGTATAGCCACCAATTCTCCTCTTTTGATGGGGCGCGAACTTTGGAGCGAGACACGCATTGCCTTGTTTCAACAGAGTATAGACACAAGAAGTTCTTCCTATACACTTCATGACAAACTGGCCAGGGTCACCTTCGGTAATTCATGGCTATCAGGGTCCATTATAGATATTTATAAGGAAGACATCGCCCAGTATGAAGTTATGTTGACCAATAATGTGGAAAAAGATTCTCTCTTAGAATTAAAAAAGGGGGGAAATCCCAAAATTGAATGCCCTCAATTTGCACAATGGCACTATTTATCGCTGGAACCGTCCTTGTTATGGTGCAACTAAAAAGAATGCCCATATCCGCATTGAAAACAGATACCTTCCTTCAGGATCTACAGTTCTCGGATGAAATGGCAAATTTTGCGTTTTGGGTAGGACTCATGAAATCCGAGACCTGCGGAATTTGACGACATAGGCAAAATCATGGACTTTCAGGATGCTAAGGATAACTTTATTAAGGCGGCGAGAAATGGGGCTGCAAGCATAATGCTATGGAAAGGAACTGAGATACCCATACGAGATTTAATTATCAAGGAATTACTCCCACTTGCGTATGAGGGATTAAAAAAATGCACTATCAATCCGAATGACATCCATCGTTATTTGGAAGTCATAGAGAAAAGGGCCAAAGGAAATAGTGGTTCAAGATGGAGCGTTCTAAGTTACCGTCAACTCAAAAAGAACATGAAACAAGACGATGCCGTTATTGCTCTAACGGAGGCAATTTATGAAAACCAGCAAACATTAGACCCTGTTTCAAATTGGCCAATAATTCCTAAAAGGTTTAAGGTTCGATCCAGTGCCGGACTGGCAAAACACATAATGTCCACCCAATTGCTCACCGTCAATGAAAACGATATGGCAGATATGGCCACCACCATTATGAATTGGAAGAATATTCACCATGTTCCAGTATTGAATGACGAGAATGAACTTTGTGGTCTCTTGACTTGGAGCCATATGACCGAATATCTAAAAGAGCGGTCAGATTTTACCACCGCCAAAGTAGGAGACCTGATGGTAAAGGAAGTAATCTCTGTAGCTCCCGAAACCGATTTGGAAACCGTTTACGAGTTACTTGAAAAAAATCATATAGGCTGCGTACCCGTAGTAAACAAAAGCTCCCTTGTTGGTATTATTACTCTAAAAGATATGACCGAAATATAAAATGGTAAAGGTTTATAGTAAGGCACTTGATCAATCCATTGAAATAAATCGTATCCTTGGACAGTTGGAGGGTAATACAGCCGGGCCCACCATAATTTTCACGGCTGGAATTCACGGCAATGAACCATCTGGTGTTTTCGCATTGGTCAAGGTGCTTGATGATATCAAATCAAAAAGCATTGATGTTCGAGGAAAGGTATATGCCATTGCCGGCAATGTTTCTGCCCTTAAACAGGGCGTACGATATAACCGAGAAGACCTGAACCGTATGTGGAATGATGAAAGGGTCGCATGGCTATTAAAAGAGGACAAAATCATTAAAAACGAAGAAGACTACGAACAATACCAACTTTATACAATAATTTCTAAAATTTTAGAAGTAGATAACGGATCCTTTTATTTTGTTGATCTGCATACCACTTCAAGCCCAACAAAACCCTTCATTACGGTTAACGACACACTCCTGAATCGGAAATTCACAGAACAATATCCGGTACCTTTACTTTTAGGGATTGAAGAATATCTCGGAGGGTACCTTATTAAGTTACATTAATCAACTTGGCTACATAGCCTTTGGATTTGAATCTGGACAGCATGATGCTCTTTCTTCTATAGAAAATCATATCGCATTCGTATACCTCACATTAATTTATACTGGTGTCATTCTAAAAGTCGGGGTAGATTACGATACCTATTATACCATTCTTAACCGTTCAACTAAAGATTTGAACCATGCATATGAAATTGTACACCATCATAAAATAGGACAAGATGAAGATTTCTATACAATACCGGGATTTACAAATTTTGAGCCGGTAAAAAAAGGGCAACAAATCGCTACCAGTAAATCGGCACCGGTTGTTACACCTATAAAAGGAAATATCTTCATGCCCTTATACCAGAAAAAGGGTGAAGATGGCTTTTTTATTATAAGGTACATACCTTCTATCTTTCTCTCACTTTCTTCATTACTTAGAAAATTGCAAGTAGATCATATCCTCGCCATTTTACCAGGCGTTTCATGGATTTCAGACCAGAAAGATGCATTAAGGGTGGATTTAAGGGTAGCGAAATTCTTGGCAAAAAAATTCTTTCATTTAATGGGGTATAGAAGTAGACGCATTAATGAAAATTTCCTAATAGTGAAGAACCGGGAGGCGGTCTCCAAAAACAAAGAGTATAAGAACACGACTTGGTATCGCAACTCGTATTAGGTAACTTAAAACCTTATCTTACTTAATTTACTAGTTATTCCAATATGATATAAATCATTAATCAAAAACCACACAATCAGTAACTTGACCCGCTAAACCACTATTATAAACATATTCAATACGATTCCTATTACACAAATCATGTCAATAAAACAGTAAATCAATGGACTACTATTTTTCTACCGAATTAAAAAACATAACATTTGAGGAAGCAATTTCAAAAACAAAAGAGGCCTTAAAAGAGGAAGGTTTTGGAGTTTTGACTGAAATAGATATGAAAACTACCCTTAAGCAAAAACTAGATGTTGACATCTTAAATTATAAAATTCTTGGGGCCTGCAATCCATCTATGGCTTACCATGCGCTTCAGGCAGAAAACAAAATTGGCACCATGCTACCTTGCAATGTAATAGTACAAGAGATTAAGGAAGGTAATATAGAAATTGCGGCTGTAGATCCAACTGCCTCCATGCAAGCTATTAAAAACGATGCCCTTATTTCGATAGCGAAAAAAGTACGTGCAAAACTTGAACAGGTAATTCAAAGCCTAGGCATAAGCTAGGTTTATTGTCAATAAAACACCTTAAACCTGTGGCGCCAACAATATAGAAGAATGTAGCTGAAAATTCCCTTGTTTTCCAATAGGTATATCTACATACTGACTAAAATCATTTTATGCTATTTTTCTGATAATTAACTTACTGGTCAAACTATAAGGGTAAATGCGGATGGAAACCTCAGCTAAAAATAACATATGCCAAAGTTGTGGGATGCCCATGCACCACTTGTCGGATTTTGGTACCAACAAAGACGATACCATAAATATGGATTATTGTCATTTTTGTTTTCTGAAAGGAAAATTCATTGACCATGGTATTAGCTTGGAACAGAAAATCGAAAAAAATATAGGAATCGCCCATGAAGCAGGTATGACCTTAGAGGAAGCCATACTTTTGGCGCGCGAAACCCTTCCTACGCTTAAACGATGGAAGGGTTTGAAACCGATGGCATAATCAGGGTATAAATCGATTCGTTGTGAACCATAATAACACGCGCTTTTCGTTCATCCAGGTTATTGAGGGGCTAGAAGGGGTTATAGTAATAATCGTGGGCTATCTATCATTTTTCCTAAGACCACTTCGGGATAGATGGGGGTTGAGTAAAGAGCAAGCTTTGCAAACATTTCCGGGTGATGAAATCGTACCAGTACCAAAGACAAGATTTACCCATGCCATTGAAATAAATGCTCCATCCAAATATGTTTGGCCCTGGATTGCCCAAATCGGTCAGGGTAAAGGTGGATTCTATACCTATGAGGCTCTTGAGAATTTAGTTGGATTGAATATTTACAATTCAGACGCTGTACTATCTGAATTTCAAAACCCGCAGATCGGTGACAAGGTCGGCTTTGCACCCAAAGATGCCCTCCCTATTGTTATTTGCGATCATGGCCGTTGTATGGCAATTGAAAACGCACTGGACATGGATACGAACAAATTGTATAATCCTAAGGTAGGCCGGCCCAAAAACTATTTACACCTTACTTGGCTTTGGTATGTTGAAGATATTGATGAAAAACGTTCAAGGTTTATCTCTAGAAATAGGGTTGACTTTAGTCCTTGGTTCAAAAACAAATTAATGTTCGGCAGTTTCTCTGAACCGATAGTATTTGCGATGGACAGAAAAATGTGTTTGGGCATTAAAAAACGAGCAGAACGGTTGTTCACCAACTCGTTTTCCTAAATCAGGTTTAAAAATCTTACTGAACTGATATACATCATTTTATCGGTATTTCATCTACTTTACATTTATCCGATGATATAGGTTTCGGTATGAATCTGATTCCCAATCATTTACTTCCCCCTAAACAATATTTAAAACGAGTGCTACCTGAAATACCAAGGGGAAAATTATGAAATCGTGGAAACGAGTACAGCAACAGATACCAAACCTTCTCAATAGTGAAATCAGAAAAATCTATCCTTTAAAGGAAGTAAAGGAGGCCATCCATGATTATAGGAGCCAAATGACTGGAGGCAAAATTTTGTTGCAAATGTCTTAATAAAGCAGAATACAAATGAAACATTCTCTCACCAGTTTATCGACTAGAAAAGCGGCAAGTACTGTAGGCGTTGCCTTTATAACTTCTGTGCTTATAGTAACCCTAGTTGATGATTTTCTTTTGGCCAATTTTGTGATACCGGGGGATACCGAGATACTTGCAAAAGATATACAGTCCAATGTTAGGTTGTTTCATTTTGCAGTTGTTGGATATTTGGCTGTACTTGTGCTAGACACCCTTATTGGTATTGCGCTTTATTTTGTGCTCAAGCCAGCTAATATTAGGCTTGCATGGCTAACTTCTGCCCTAAGACTTTTGTATGCCCTTACCTTGGTTATTGGAATTTTTGCTCTGGTATTCCAAGTTATTGATGTATACGGATATGCATTTATAAAAGGTATTGGATACATTTTTTTTGCACTTCATATCCTTCTACTTGGTTACTCAGTTTTACGGTCGGTGTATGTCCCTAAAAGTCTTGGAGGATTATTGATACTTGCGTCGTTTACGTATATCATATTTTTTGTGGATGTTCATCTTCCCAAAACATTTGAGGTTATTATAATGTCGACGATGGCCATTGCGGAACTTTCACTAAGTATCTCGGCTTATTGTAAAAAGAAATAGACTACCTGAAAAATAGTTTTTAGGGGTCAAAGCATGGATATATTTTATAAAATAAAGAATTATGAACGGCGCAATTTTTTTCTCAGGTAAATATGGCAGTACGGAACAATATGCCAACTGGATCGGTGAGGCTACTGGCCTACCTGTATTCAACATCAAGGACTCCAAGGCTGATCCTTTAAAGTACGATTATCTAATCTTGGGCAGTTCAATTGTCTATTTTAAGTTAACCATCCGTAAATGGGCAAAGGCCAATCTATCCAAACTCAACGGGCAATCTAAGGTTCTTTTCTCTGTTTCTGGTGCTGATCCTAGCGATAAGCTCGAGAGATGGGTATCCAAATCATTGCCCTCCGTATTATTGTCACAAATGAAACATGTGGCACTTGGCGGTAGATTGGATCATTCGAAAGTCGGTTGGTCAGTTCGGCTGATGCTTTGGATCGGTTCCCTTATCAATCCTGATCCATCGGCCAGTAAGGAAGAGCGATTTGGATTTGACCATGTGGACAAAGATAGCATTGAACCCATTGTAGAATGGATCCGTCAATTTCAAACAGTAAAGTAATTTGACACTTCAGTATCTTTCGTTCTTCTTAGAAAATATTGAGGAGCTTGGATTCGTTTGAAATTCCGCTACCCTAAATGCCATTAACAGCATTTTCCTTGTTTCTAATTAGATTTAAGGAATATATTAAAGTAAGGTCAGTACTTGCATGCTTCTGTGCTTCATTATAAGCTATCAGCTGCCGTATTTAATTAAGATTGCCATCTGACCGGCATGATGGTTGGTATGGGATACAATTCGCCCAAAAGCCTCCGCTTTTGTCTTTGTCCCGAATTCTTTGGTGGTCACCAGGGTTTCCCAATCCATTTCCTCTTGCCGTTCCACGATAGCTTTTAGGGATTTAAATGAATAATAAACATAGTCATTAAGTTCAGAAAGATTGATCCATTCACCCGTATCGGTTGAGGCTATTACCGTTTTGGCTATTACCTTAACTCCGGATGCACCAAAAACGTTCTTTGCAAAGAGCAGTTCTACGTCACCAATATGCCTAATAAGAAAACCGACACTATTTACAGAAGGTGGCAGCTTCTTCTTCAAATCTTCCTCTTTGAGTCTTTCAAGTTGATTGGTAAAACGTGTTCTTGCTTCTATCCGGAGTTCCAGGAATAATTGTGTTTTTGATTTCATCTATTATGGACTAAATATCCCTTATACTTTTTAAGCCCTAAATTAACCATCTGAATAGCGGCCGCACTAGTGATTGTAGCCCCGGAGATACCATCGACATATACACCATCATCCATCCTTCTCTCCATATTTTGTTGAAGGGTAAAGGAATTTTTATCTAAGTCAATTTTTGTTCCTACAAACTGATTTTCAAAAGTACTTTGTGTCACTGCCGATCCGTAACCATATGTTTCCGACTTGTGGTCAAATTCAATCTTTTTGATTTCCAAAGTCTTTATATCAACCAACACCTTTGCCCATATAGCTCCCCCAAACCCCTTCCCCTTTATTGATAAAATAGCTGAATTTGTATTTTTAACTTCAAATATGGGCAACACTTCTACAGTATTGGATTTAATCAATTCCTTATACAATAGAATACCTTCATTCATGTCAATATCCGTTGTAATTCCTTGGGCATCAATTTTTTTAAATGCAATTAATGCGTCCATATCCACGCGACCGGAAAAAGTAGAATCGGCAAAATTCAGTATTTCCTTTTGAACGGGGGATAAACCCTCATTCTTAGGCAAATCTTTTATAGTCTTTTCGCTATCGGGTATAGTACCCTTTGGTTTTTCTTTACAACTAAAAAATAAAATAATAAGCAATCCAATAATCCAAAATGCTCTCATAATTAAGTTTTTAGGTGTTTAAAAATGGCCATCAATTCTATTATCCTTTTTTTGAGGAAATAATTGCTGTTATAACGAGTCCCAAACCTATCCCGGATAAGATGCATGCAACCATTAACAATGGTGAGGTTTGTAAAAAGGCAAGTCCGACACCCACGCCTACCATGGTCATTCCACCTATAGCCCAAACACTCTTGTCCTCTTTTTTGTCTTCCATGATACTATTTATTGTAATATTTAATTGACCAGCATACCTCCATCGACAATGTGCATGCACCCCGTAACCATTTTACTATCCTCTGAAGCTAAGAAAAGTGCCATATCTGCTATTTCACTTGACTCTACATAACGACCAAAAGGGACTGCAGCTTCAAAACCATTGATTACTTCCTCAGGATTTTCAGGTGATATATCCTTTTCTATCCTCCTCATCATTTGATTGTTTACCGGACCTGGATGGATGGTATTCACTCGTATTTTGTTAGAGGCAAATTCCAGGGCTGCAACCCTCATTATGCCAATTATAGCATGCTTGGAGGACACATAGGCACCCAATCCCGCAAAACCCTTTAGTCCAGCAACGGAAGATGTAATCATCACACTACCACCAGCCTTCATTTTAGGAATTACATACTTGCAGCCATACCATACCCCTTTTAAGTTTACGTCAATAACACTATCAAAAATATCATCGGGATATTCCGCAATGGGCTTTGAAGTTCCCTCTATACCAGCATTTGCAAAAAAGATATCTATCTTATTATGAACTTCCAAAGTGTATGCAACCATCTTTTCGTTATCCTTCGGTTTGGAAACATCCACAACACAATACGACAAATTTTCGTGATTTATTTCCAAACTAGCCTTCTCCAATGCTTCTTTACTAAGGTCAGCAATGACTACCATGGCCCCTTGTTCCGGAAATAATTTTGCAGTTGCTATTCCAATACCACCTGCACCACCTGTAATAATGGCTACTTTATCCTTTAATCGACCCATATTTTATTTTCCTTGGAAACTGATTTGTTATTATTAAGTACTTCTTACTTCAATTTTTTAATGCTAATTTTCGTATTTCCCAACCTTGATCTTTACCATAAACCGCAACAAGGTCTTCAGCTAAATATTTTGCCCCAATTGTAGGCACCTGATACCGTTTCTTGGTCATTTGGATATTATGCCGACGTTCAAAAAACTCATCTATTTCACCTGAGGCATCCACCAATACATCAAAGAATTTAAACTCATAGATATCAAGTTTAAATTCATTTTTACCTTTCAGTGTCTTTTCGAACAAAACTCCAGTGGTATAGCCATTCTTAAAAGGGTACACATTTAAGAACTGGGGTTCTATTATGGTATTTCCTTTCGTATCCATAAATCCGTATATGGGAACACCATCCTCTACATTCTTGGTAATTAGACATCTACCCTCTTGAAATATAGGATATCGCACTCCGGAAATATCGGATTTGGACGTATCGGCATTACTGTTCCAATAAACATCATTTCTAAAATCAATTACCAAGGTTCCGTTCTCATCAATGAACCCCCACTTTTCACCTTGTCTAACACCAGCCAATCCTTCATTAAAAGGGGCTATTTCATCAATACCCTTAAGTTCCTGCGCCATCAATGTTAAAGGCAACATCCATAAAAAAGTCATTATTAATAATGTAGTTCTCATAACTTACTATTTTAGTATTCGTTTAAAATTAAAACAGTGATCATTACCCTGAAATGATAAAAGTCATCTGTACATGTGGTGTGGATTTTTTGGGCAAGCTTTTACGTATGTCTTCCAATTCGCCCAGCGACAGTTATTTTCTTATGTAAATAAAGGTCGTGTCAACATATCTTTCGGTAGTATCATCGCTATATTCAAGGTGGTTGACCTCGGTGGGCCAATCATGAGCGCGAACCAAATCCAGAAATTCAGCCATACTTATAATTTTTGGTTTTTTCTTCTTCACGACCATCTATTTACATAGACCGCTTTTGGGAACATAGGCAGTTGTGCAATTAAGTGTAAAGATTCTTCAGTCGGGAGAATATCTCGGAGCGCATGCATGATGGCAATGAAAATACGCCCCGCTTTATCTTGATCATTGGACATATTCATCTCCTTGGCATAATCTTTTAGAAATGTATAGCCTTCCGTAGCATATTGGTTAAAATTAAGAGCCATGAGGGTTCACTTTAAGATGAAACACAAAAGTTATAATTACTGTACGACCCTGAAATGATTTAAATCATTTTACCAAGAAGGAGGCCACTTTACCTTTGTTCAGGAATTCAAATATGTTTTTATGACTGTAAATATTCAATATATAGACATGCCGGAAAGTGAGTCATTAAGTGAGATAGTAACTCGAAATCTTCAAAAACTAGCACATAAATATCAATTCATAATCCGTGGAGATATTTATTTTAAGTTAGGTCAAGGAAAAGATGGAATCGATAAAATTTGTGAAATACAGCTAAGTGTGCCAGATCCCGCATTTTTGCAAAATCCATTGAAGATAATTTTGAAAAGTCCGCAGCTGAAACTTTAGGTGATTTAGAGCGGCAATTGAGAAAACGTAAGGAATCATTTAATAGACGTAAAAAAGCCATTTAGTATGAAAAGAATTTTGGTACCTGTAGATTTTTCTGAAACTTCAACTCATGCTTTGGAGATTGCCGCACTAATTGCGAAACGGCAAAAGGCTGAAATTGTAGTATTGCACATGTTGGGTCTTTCAGAAGCCGTACTGACTAAAAATGAAATACAGGAATATGAGGAGGCCGGATATTATATGGAACTTGCTAAAAAGCGATTCATACCTTTTTTGGACAAACCATATTTGAAAAATATTAAGATAAGGGAAATTGTCCAAAACTATAAGATTTTCAAAGAGTTCAACACCTTGGCCCAAGAACAAAAGATTGATTTAATAGTCATGGGGTCACACGGGACCAGTGGGATAAGTGAAGTGTTGGTTGGATCAAATACTGAGAAGGTAGTGCGTACGTCAAATGTGCCCGTGCTTGTAGTAAAAATGCAAAACCCGAATTCAAGATCGAAAAAGTGCTTTTTGCTTGTGACTTTTCTGAAGATGCTATTTTAGCGTTTAAAAATGTTCTAGCATTTACTGACAGCTTTTCCGCCAAATTAAAACTTATCTATATCAACACTCCATACAAAAGTTTTAAGAGCACGAACGAAATCGAAGAAAAAATCTCAAATTTCTTTTTTAAGTCAAATGACACATCACAAGAAGTGGTAATTTATGATGACTACACTATTGAACAAGGTTTGTTGAACTATTCCCAAAAAGGCGGTTTTGATTTACTTGCCATACCTACACGCGGTAGAAAGCCTTTTTTACATTTTTTATTAGGTAGTAGAAGTATAGGTGAGGATGTTGCCAATCATGCCAATATACCTGTTCTCACCATTAAAATCTAAAATCTCGAAATAATTATATACCAAGCATAACCATTTAATCTATTTCAACAACAAATCTAGCTTTGCTAAAATTATTAATTCTGACTTATTCTTTCCCGAAAAAGATGCAGCAATAGCACTTGCGGTTTTTTTTGCCGAGGACTTTATTTCCTCCGTAAAGGCATGCGGGTGTTCTTTATAAAATTCCTTGAACTCATCAAAACACTCATCACTGCTTTTTGGATATTCCATGAGTACATCGAAAACGATTTCTATTTGGTTAGCAGAGTCGGTGCCATACCTATCGGTAAAGTCATCTAAAGACAGCCAATCTTCCTTTACAATTTCTTTTAACTTATCCCATTCCTTAGCGTGAACGCTACCATCGCTTATCGCAACGGCGTAAAACAATTTACCCAAACTTTCATAGAGCATATTCATGGTTCTAGACGTATTTTTCATCTTATTTCTCCTTTTAAGCACTTAAAAGTATCGTATGCCGCATACTTGGCATATGACAAAAATCAGTCTAGAATCTTTATATTTGATTTATGCGTGTTTTCCGAGAAAAACAGTAATATTTTCAATCTACTTTCAGAAGGGGTTTCCGATGGTATTATTGTCATAAATGAAGAACAGATAATTGTAGCCACCAATACTTCAGCAGAGGAAATGTTTGGTTATGAAAAGGAAGAACTCATTGGAAAACCATTAGAAATCCTAATACCAAGAAGATACCACAACCATCACGACACCTATGTTCAAAATTTTTTCGCCAAAGGTGGAAAACGCCAAATGGGGCATGGAAGGGATTTATATGGTATTAGTAAAAATGGTCACGAGTTTCCCGTTGAGGCCGGTCTCAACCCATTTAAACTATATGGTTCTACCTACATCATGACATTGATCATTGATATTACGGAACGTAAGAGAAGAGAGAAAGAACTAAGCCACTGGGCACGTATCTTTGATGAATCACTGAATGAAATTTATGTTTTTGATACTGATAGTCTTAGATTCATTAACGTAAATAAGGAAGCTCAGCGAAATTTAGGATATAATTTGCAGGAATTGACGGAGATGACACCTATGGACATTAAACCTGACCTCAACCTTTCAGAATTTAGGTCTTTGTCAAAGCCACTCTTGGAGGATGAGATGGGCAAGGTGGATTTTGAAACTAAGCACCTAAGAAAGGATGGCACTTTATACCCGGTAGAAGTCCACCTACAACTTTCCCTAATGGGGGAGAAGAAAGTATTTTTTGCAATCATTTTAGATATAACCGAACGCAAAGGTTATACTGAAAAACTTGAAAAAATGGTAGAGGAACGAACAAGGCAGTTAACAAAAGCCCTGGCCAAGGAAAAAGAACTGAACGAATTAAAAACACGGTTCTTATCGCTCGTTTCCCATGAATTCAAGACCCCTTTGAGCAGTATTTTAACATCCATAACTTTATTGGGAAAATATACCGAAACAGAACAACAGGAAAAACGTGATAAGCACGTAAATACTATTAAAAACAAAGTAAAATACCTAAACACCATTCTGAACGATTTTCTATCCTTAGAACGCTTGGAATCCGGAAAGGTGAACTATAAAACCGAAATCTTTCCTTTGAGTAAAGTGGTGAATGAAGTAATATATAACGCTAACATGTTGCTCAAATCCGGACAGAAAATCCAGTATCCCGATAACATAGATGAAGCAATCGTTTTTTTCGATGAAAAGACACTGGAATTGGCACTTTCCAACTTGGTTCATAATGCCATTAAGTATTCCCAGAAGATTCCATTATTGATATAAAATTGGAAATTGGGGAGGAATTTGTTGTTATCAAAGTCATCGATGAAGGCATTGGAATTCGAGAAGAAGATCAGAAGCATATATTTGACCGGTATTTTAGAGCCGAGAATGCCTTGGTTACGCAGGGTACAGGAATCGGTCTAAATATCTCAAAACAGCATCTTGAAAACTTGGGGGCGAGTCTCGAATTCTCCAGTAAGATAAATGTTGGCTCTACCTTTGTTTTGCGAATTCCAAAAACTTAATCCCAATTAGAAAATGAAACAACTACTATTAATTGAGGATGATAGGGCACTACGTGAGAATACAGAGGAGCTCTTAGAGCTCTCGGGCTACTCGGTGCTAACTGCTGCAAACGGAAAAATGGGAATCCAATCCGCAAAGAAAAACCTGCCGGACATCATAATTTGCGACATTATGATGCCTTTAATAGATGGATATGGAGTTTTGGAGGAATTGTCATCCGATGAAAAAACCAAACACATACCATTTATTTTCCTGTCCGCCAAAACAGAACACAAAGAAATCCGAAAAGGCATGCATCTAGGGGCGGATGATTACCTAACCAAGCCATTTGAAGAAGAAGAATTGATCAGTGCCATTGAAAGTAGATTGGCCAAGGCACAGCTTTTGAACCGTATGCTCGATTCAAAAACTTCTGAACAGGCAGCATCAAACGATGAAATGCGTACTTTACATGAGCTTAAAAACTTTTTTGATGACAATGGTGAGGTAGTGGATTTTGTTCCAGGTGATATTATTTATAAGGAAGGTTCACGGTCAAATAAAATTTATCTTATTCTTAAGGGGTTGGTCAAGGGTCATAGTATGGATGCAGACGGTAAGGAACTCACAACATCCTTATATAGTGCAGATGATTTTCTCGGGATTTACCTCTTTTTTGAACAATGTTCCTTATCAAGAATCCGCAACAGCTTTAGAACAAGTAAAACTCGCCGGTATTTCCAAAGAAAACCTCAGGGAGATTTTAGGAAAAAATAAGGACATTTCTTTAGAGCTAATGGAGTTGTTTACTCAGAACATCACCATAATAAAAGCACAGTTACTTCAAATGGCCTACAGCTCAGTACGTAAGAAAACGGCGCAAACGTTATTACAGTTCGCAGAAATCATGAAAACAAAAACTGATGAGCCAATCAAAATTTCCAGAAATGATCTTGCCAGTGTGGCAGGAATAGCTACTGAAAGTCTAATACGCACCCTATCTGGTTTTAAAAAAGAGGGGCTAATTGCCATTGAGGGTCGTAACATTAGAATCATGGAACTTGAGGCTTTACAATATGTCGATTAGTCTTTATGATTGCAAAATCAAAACACTAAATAAGCTGACAAATATCATGTAGTAGGTTTATTCAATGGTCTATTTTTGCGTACCGCGACCAGTTTAATGAAGCATATTTTAATACCTACAGACTTCTCCGAAAATTCTTGGAACGCGCTTGAATATGCGATATATTTTTTTAAAACTGAAGTTTGTAGTTTTTATATACTGCACGTTGGAGAATTGAGCAAATCAGAAATCAAGAATAATTCCTTTGTACTTCCACGAAAAACTAAAAGTCCTGTCATAAGAGAGAAATTGAAATCACTCTTCGAAAGAATTACCGATGTATCCACAAATGATAATCATCATTTTATAGCACTTCAAGATTACGGGAATTTTATTGATATTGTGCGTAAGACAGTGGAAACAAAGAAAATAAACCTTATAGTGATGGGTACTAAAGGAGCTTCGGAATAATGGAATCCATTGTGGGAAGTAATACCGGGGATGTTATTACAAAAGTGCTTTGTAATGTACTGGTGATACCTGAAAACGCTTCATTTATGACTCCACAAAAAATTGCGTTTCCTACAGATTATAATCTTTACTACACTTATCCCATTTTAAGAACCCTTACAGAACTATTACGTATTACAAATGCCGATCTTCAGATATTTAATGTGGTACAGGTTAATATCCCATTAACTGACGAACAAGAAAAAAACAAAGACTACTTGAAAGATTATTTGGATGAAACCTTTCCTAAATCACATAGTTTTCACAGTGTTCATAATCAGGATGTAAAATCCAGTATTCTAAATTTTGTTAATGACAACCAGATTGATATGTTGACAATGGTTGCTAAGAATTTAAATTTCCTCCAACAAATCCTATTCGACACTACAATCGAAAAACTAAGTTTTCATACCACCATACCAATGTTGGTCTTGCACGAATAACTAAGACCATTTTGAATATTGCAAGAGCAATAAAAAAAGATCATACCTATAAATAAATCATGTAGCATTTTTTTGATTCCCCTGCTCTAACAGCGAATTATACAAATACAATGGTTTTAGGGTACATACTATACACCTCCTGGGGAATAACTATTTCCAACTGAACCTAGGGACAGGTACAGATAGTGAAATGGTGCTTTTGGTGTAAATACAAATCATAAAGCGGTTGTGATTACTTGAGCTGGGCATCATTGGAAAATTCATCTAATTCCCCCAAGAATCACAACATAACTTCATCTATTCAAAACCTACATAGACAAAATGAAGGTGATATCATCGACCTTACAGGTTTCTACACAGTTCTAGGCACCGTATAATTTATTCAAAGCCTAAGAACGCCTTAAATGACCTTTGTCATTTGATGATATAAAGATCAAAAATACCTTTAGGTAAAATACTTCGGAAATGAAAAATATACTAATACCAACAGATTTCTCGGAAAACGCTTGGAATGCCATCATCTATGGATTGGAATTATTCAACAAAACATCTTGTACATTTTATATAATAAATGTTCATCCCATAGCGGCATATTCTGGTGGTGAGCCTGCAATGTACATTTCTTCTGAAATACTTGAAGAAAGTATCTTAAAGGAAAACAAAGAAAAGATGAACAACTTGATCAAAAGAGTGGAACACCTTCCTATAAACACCAGGCATACTTTTAAAACTGAGGTTTCTTATGGGTTTTTTACTGATCATATAAAGAAAGAAGTCAACAACAAAGATATTGACTTAATTATCATGGGAACAAAAGGTGCGACAGGATTAAAGGCCGTTTCTATGGGAAGTAATACAGGTGATGTAATTACCAAAGTACCCTGTGCCGTTTTAGCCGTACCCGAAAACGCAAAATACAGTAGGCCTAATGAAATAGGATTTCCAACGGATCTTCAATTGGGTTACAATTGGAAAGTAATGCAAAATGTAAAGGAATTGGTCATAGCACATAAGTCGGCGCTACGGTTTTTATATGTTTCGTCAAATCAAGAAAGATTTAGTGAACAACAACAAAAGAATCGCCAATTCTTGGAGGATTATTTTACGGATACCGAATTCTCCTTCCATATCCTAACGGGTAAAAAATTAGACGAAACCATTCAAAATTTTATTGAATGTCGGGATTTGGATATGATTGTAATGGTGGCCAAACATTTGAACTTTGTGGAACGGATTCTTTTTAGGCCTACGGTTGAAAAAGTTAGCTACCACACAACAGTTCCTTTTTTAGTCCTGCACGATTGAACATTCAAAAAACTCTATTGTATTTTTTCAGATATCATGTTTGAAGTTTTCAAATCAAAAAAATTAAGAGTTATAGAAAATAATATACTTCCATGAACAAAAGAATATTAATACCTACCGATTTTTCAAAAAACGCTCTGAACGCTGCCAGATATGCTTTTGACCTTTATGCAAAATTGAATTGTGAATTCTACTTTCTAAACGTTTTCAACTTAGACGGCTATACGACCAAATCGCTAATCTTACCGGAACCGTGAAAGTGCAGAATACAAGACCGCAGAAGCAAAATCCAAAGACTCTTTTCTAAAACTCTTGGATATGTTGAAACTACATCATGATAATCCCAAACATACCCTTCACACAATTTCTGCCTTTAATTTTCTTTCTGAAGCGATAAAGCGAACCATTGCTGAAAAAGATATTGATTTAGTAGTCATGGGTACCCAAGGAGCCTCCGGAACAAAGGGTGTCATTTTTGGAAGCAATACGGTAAAGGCGATGGAAATAATTAGGGAATGTCCTGTATTGGCAGTACCCAAAGACATACAGTTTACAAATCCAATGGAAATTGTTTTTCCAACAAATTTTAAAACTTCTTTTAAACGTCAAAAACTCATTTATCTTATTGAGATTGCAAAAATGTTTGAGTCGACTGTAAGCATATTATATGTAAGTAAAAAACACGATTTAACGGAACTACAAAAAAGCAATAAGCAATTGTTGGAAGATATTATGGAACCCATCAGTTATAGCTTTCATCACTTAACTGAAAAAGACGTATCAGAAGGCATAACTTCATTTGTTGAAAGTAGGAATAGCGATATGATTGCATTTATAAATCATAAGCATTTTTTCTTCAATAGTGTCTTCTCGAAACCATTGGTAAAGGAAATAGGTTATAAGCCCATCGTACCAATCTTGGCCCTACACTGATAGGGAAGGCCTTCTTCAAAAAGAAATTGAATCTACTGCGAGAACTGTAATGTAATTTGAAATACCCACAAGCGAAGCAAAGAAACCGTTGCCTTGACGCTATTAAGTACTTGGAGAGCGACCAAAAAATTTATTTCGGCCCACATCCACTAAAACTCCAACTATTCTTTTCGAAATCAATAATATCCCAATAATTACATTTAAATTATCGTCGATTTTGATACTATGTTGAATTTGTAAAAACGTCCTTACCCAAACCAACCTTAAATGAAAACGATTTCCAATATCAAAAAAAGCATATTCTTTATTCTATTTATAATCCTTTTTACGGCAAACCTGGATGCTCAAAATTCAATGAACACATACGAGGATTTAGTCGTTATTTTCAAGGAATGGAGGATCTTTGAAAATCCTCCATTACGAAATGGGGCACCGGACTATACCGAAGAAACATTCGAAAAAAGATGGCCTGCATTCCAAACCCTTCAAAAAAAGCTTCAGGAAATGGACACCACACAATGGTCCATTCCCCAGCAAGTGGATTGGCGTATCGTTAATGCGGAAATGAACGGGTATAACTTTAACCATCGTATCCTAAAACCTTGGCAGCGAGATCCTGCCTTTTATACTACCATTTGGACAGACCGAAGCGACGTACCAGCACATGAAGGTCCTACCCATCATGCCGTTCTGGATTTATGGACATACGATTTTCCATTGAACAAGGAACAACGCATCAAATTATTGGCAGAATTGGAGGTCATTCCGCCCTTGAACGAACAGGCAAAACTAAACCTGACCGGGAATGCCAGGGACCTATGGATCGCAGGTATTCGTGATATCAAAACCCAGATCACCAACTTAGAGGATATGAAACAGCTTCCGGGAGTCTCAAAGGACCGAAAATTGTTGAAGGCCATTGAAGAAGCAATCTCCTCCACGGATAACTTGGCAAAATGGTTGGAGGCCGAGGCAGCGACTAAAACGGGTCCGTCCGGTATTGGAAAAGAAAATTATACCTGGTACCTGCAAAATGTGCATTTGGTTCCATTAACATGGGAGGATGAAGTCATGATTTTAAAACGGGAACTTTCCCGAGCTTGGTCGGCCTTAAAACTCGAGGAGCATCGCAATAGAAACCTACCTGAATTGACAGATGCCAATTCACCCGAGGAATACGACCGTCGTGCCAAAGCTGCTGCCAAAAGTCTCTTGGATTTTCTCGACAAAAATGAAATGGTCACGGTAAAGGATTATTTTGAACCAGCATTAAATGCACATCTTGGCGGTTTTGTACCCCGCGAAACACGCAACTTTTTCTGGATTACAGCGCATTTTGACCAACGTCCCCTCTACTCCCATTTTTATCATTGGTTTGAGCTGGCTCGTATGGACACCGAACCACATCCTAGTGAAATCAGGCGAACGCCCTTGCTGTACAATATTTTCGATTCACGAAATGAAGGTACGGCCACGGCCGTAGAGGAAATGTTCATGGATGCCGGACTCTATGATGATTCACCCCGTTCAAGGGAAATCGTATATATAATGATAGCCCAACGAGCCGCTAGAGGACTTGGTTCCCTGTATGCCCATGCCAATATCATGACCATGGAAGAGGCTGGGGGCATTCATTCCGAATATACTCCAAGGGGCTGGATGAAGACCGAAAAGGAATTGTTGCTTTTTGAACAGCATCTCTATTTACGTCAACCGGGCTATGGCACCAGCTACATCACCGGAAAATATCTGTTGGAAAACACCCTAGCCGAATACGCCCAAATGAAAGAAGGCAAAAATGAACCTTTTGAAATGCGCGCTTTCTTTGATGAATTGAATTCGGTAGGAAGTATTCCTATATCCCTTGGTAGATGGGAAATGACCGGTGTAGAAAATTACTTAGGACAAGAATAGTGGTAATAACCGAATCCTTTTCGTAATGTCCGATGCCAAACCAAAAAAATTAGCCCGGCAAATGGGTATATTGGCCCTTACCGCCACGGGGGTTTGTTCCATGCTGGGAGCCTCCATCAATGTGGTGCCCTTTATGATCCAGCGAAATGTTCCCGGTATTGGGCCCTATGTATTGCCAGCCTTTGCCTTTGCGGCGATACCCGCATTGTTTGCAGCTTTGGCATATGGCATTTTAGGTTCGGCCATGCCAAGGGCCGGTGGCAGCTACATTTATGCCAGCCGAGGCCTTAATCCCTACTTGGGTTTTATTGCCAGTTTTTCGCAGTGGTTCGGGCTTTCTATTGTTATTGGTGTCATTGCCTATGTGACTGTTCCCTTCATCAGAGATGTCACCTTGGCATTGGGTTGGGAAGGAATCTCACAAAGTTTGGAAATTGGTTGGATCAGGGTGACCATCGCCTTGAGTCTCATTTGGGCCTTTGTAGCTATCAACATCCAAGGCATTAAGAGTTACGAGCGCATTGTCCTGCCCATGATGTTCCTCATGTTTGGTTTGGGGGGTATCGTCATCGTTGCGGGATTGATCTATGATGCATCTGATTTTCTATTGGCCCTTGAAAACAAAACGGGAACCACTTTTCAGCCCACTGAACAGACCGATTTTGACTGGCGCATCTTCCTATCGGCCGCTGCCCTATTGTTCTCCAGTTTTATTGGGTTCGACTCCATTGCGCAGGCAGGAGGTGAGGCCAAAAACCCGACAAAATCCCTTCCCACAGCTATTCTTCTCGGCCATTTTTGGTGTAGGGTTGTTTTACTTTTTGTTTGCCGCATCGGTATACCATATCGTTCCATGGAGCTATGTGGCCCAGGAAGCGATGAATAAAGATATTTCCGCGCCCGGCCTTTTAAGTTATGTATTGTCCTCCTGGTTTGGGAATCGCAATTTTGGCCGGGGCCGCCATTGCCTTGATCAATGACCTACCGGCCATGCTTTTGTCCGTCTCCCGATTGATGTTCGCATGGGCGAAAGACGGTATTTTTCCCAAGGCCGTTTCCAAAATACACCCTAAAAACCGAACCCCGTACATGGCCCTTTGGGCGGCAGGAGGCATGGCCAGCATCGGTGTGTTGGGCTCCCATTTTGCGGGCGATTTCTTTTTGGGTATTGACATTATGGTCACTTCCATGATGGTGAATTTTTTGTTGATGTGCATCACTTTGGTTTCCATCGGCAAACTTAATCCTGCCCTTGCAAAGCGAATCGGTGTCATAAAAAATAGGACAATGCAGCTGCTAATAGGCTGGTTAGGTATAGTAACGCTAACGGCTTTTTTAATCATCCATACCTATAAAGATATGGTGGCGGAGACCACCGCCTGGTATTTTCACTCCACCCCCATTTGGCTCATCGTCATGGGCGTGGCAAGTGGTATCTTTGTGTATAATTGGGTCCGACTCACAAAAAATGAACCCCATTTAAAAAATAGATTTTTACAACTTCCCGAAGAATAAAAAATGGATACAACAATAGAGTTAGCGGATGGTTTTGAGATTTCACGTGTTGTGACCGGACTTTGGCAAATTGCCGATATGGAACGGCACGGAACTACCTTAGATCCCGTGGAAACGGCCAAATACATGCAGCCTTATCTCGGATGCTGGACTAACTTCCTTCGACATGGCAGACCATTACGGCTCCAGCGAAATCATTGCGGGTACTTTTAAAAACAATCTTGCCGATAAAAAAACTGTCCAACTTTTTACCAAGTGGGTACCCAAACCGGGTAAGATTACAAGGGAAGAAGTTCGGGGGGCGGTCAATATCGCCTTAAATAGGATGCAACAAACTTCCATTGACCTCATGCAATTTCACGCATGGTACTATCCGGATCCCAGTTGGTTGGATGGATTGATCTATTTGAAGGAACTAAAGGACGAGGGACTTATAAAGCATTTGGGGGTTACCAATTTTGATGCCGCCCATTTGCGCATTGCCCTGGCCAGCGGCATTCCAATTGTTAGCAATCAAGTGTGCCATTCCTTGATCGATCAACGTGCCCTAGGAAACATGGCCGCGGTCTGTAAACAATACAACGTAAAACTATTGGCTTTTGGCACCTTGGCAGGTGGCTTTTTAACCGATACTTGGCTGGGCAAGCCCGAACCCAAAAAAGAAGAATTGCAAACTTGGTCACAGATGAAGTATAAGCGCTTCATCGATGCTGCCGGGGGATGGGAACCTTATCAGCACGTGTTGAAAACCGTACGCACGGTGGCGGATAAACATAGGGCCTCCCTTGCCAACATTGCCACACGCTATATTTTGGAAAATCCGGCCGTGGCTGCTGTAATCGTTGGAGCACGGTTGGGTAAAAGTGAACACATACAGGACAACAGAAACATGTTGGACATCACATTGGACCCTTCTGATATGGAAACCATCAAAAATGCGTTGAAAGGGTTAAAAATGATTCCGGGTGACTGTGGGGATGAATACCGAAAGCCTCCATTCTTAACGGCATCAGGCGACCTCAGCGACCACTTGGAAACCATTCCAAAGGCGTTTACCCCGATAAAAACCGGGCACAACCGTGAACAGATTTATAGCGGTACGGAATGGGAGGAGTATGCGGGATACTGCAGGGCCGTAAAAGTGGATAACAGGATCCATGTCTCGGGGACGACCGCCACACATGGAAACCTGAGAATAGGCGGGAACGATCCAGCGGCACAGACCCATTTTATCATCGATAAAATTGAAGGAGCTATGACCTCTTTTGGTGGTTCGTTGGCCGATGTGGTCCGTACCCGAATTTTTGTGAACGAACTGACCGATTGGGAACTTGTGGCCCGCGCCCACGGGGAGCGTTTCAAGGATATCAACCCCGCAAACACCTTGGTAGAGGCCAAACTGGTGGGCGAAGGCTATCCGGTGGAAATTGAGGCCGAAGCGGTTTTAAGCCAATAACGCACCTATTCCATTTCCCAGTCCAAATCGGATTTTTTGATTTCCAATGCAAAGTCCTGCCACTTGGTTTTCATAAAATCGTCCACGGCACTGGAAAAATCGGAAACCAATTGGGTAGCCCGTTCCAAGGCTTCCCAATGTTGTTTGGATGGTTCCGTGGTCCGGGCAGCCGCAATCTGTAGGACTTCCTTAATTTTTGAATGGGCCGAGGTTTCAAAGGATTGCCAAGCCCCTACCTGACGATCCGGTCTTGGGGTCTGCCCTTTTGCTTTTAAGGTTTTTAAGTCGGTTTTCATTCGGTTGATTTTTCGTTGTAAGGAAGTGTTCGATTTTCCCGATGCATCGGAGACTTGCTTAAGTAGCTTATCCACCTTTTTCTGCTTTTCATCTATGGATGTAAGTTGTTCCGAAATCTGTTTTACCAGCTCATCGGCCGCTTTTCTGTAGTCGTACAATTGCCGGTCTACGGCTTTATCCAAATCGAAACGAGGATCCGGAATCACTTTTACTTTGGTGGTATCGGATACAGTTCCATAGTTCAGGACGATGGTATAATCTCCCGGCAGCACTGGAATATCCCTTGAAAAATCGTCCGTCCAGGAACCGGGTAGGGAACTTGACTTTTTGTCCAATTTCCAAAGAAGGTAGTTGAGTCCGACTTTGAGATTTTTGGTTTCCACCGAATTGATGTTATTGCCTTCATGATCAAAAATATCGGCCTTAATGATATCCCCCTCCTTGGGTACTTCCGAAAGGTAAAAGGGGATTTCGGTTTTTTGAAAGACCTTGTTCTCGCCCTCAAAAGTGGTGTGGAACCCGATCCAAATATTCCCGGGCGGATTTATAAATAGTCCTTTGACCTGTACGGCATCGTTCATGGGTAGGGCGGTCAACCCCTCTTTCAATCTGTTCCCGGCAATTTCACGTAAGGACAACAAATCGTCCAGCACCCAAATGGCCCTTCCAAAAGTTCCTACGATTAAGGCAGATTCCGTTTCCTGAATTTTTAAATCCATGGTGGAAACTGAGGGAAAACCGTTTTTAAACTGTGCCCATGTTTGGCCTTCATCGGCACTGATCCAAAGTCCGTGCTCCGTCCCTAGAAAAACCAGATTGGGTTCTATGGAATCTTGGATAACGGTGAGAGCGTATCCACGTACCGTATTACCGTTTACCATTCGCTGCCATGTCTTACCAAAGTCATCGGTCTTAAAAAGATAAGGCGCATAATCGCCCTTTCTATAATTGTTCACCACCATCCAAGCGGTTCCTTTTTTATAGGTCGATGCCTGAATCTGGGCGATCCACCCTTCTTCCGGCATATCGGTTACATTGGAAGTAAGATTGGTCCATGTCTCTCCACCGTCCGTGGTCAATTGCACCTGACCGTCATCGGTACCTGCCCAAATCAACTTCTCGTCCAGTTGACTAGGAGCTATGGTGAGAATGGAACTATAACGTTCCGCCCCGGAAATATCCAGCGTAAGACCGCCATAATCCCCTTTTTGATACTCCGGATTATTGGTGGACAGGTCCGGGGAGATAACCTTCCAAGTAGCCCCTTTGTCCAGGGTATAATGCACGAACTGGGACCCGTAGTAGGCCGCATCGGGATTAAACGGATCCCGTGCAAAACCAGCGTTCCAATTAAAGCGCAACTCGGTTTTAAGATCGGGCGCTGGCGGTTGTATGTTCACATAGTAACCCGTTAACTTATCATATCGGTACAAATTTCCATTTTGTGAGGAACCGTAGCCAAATCGGGAGTTGTCCAAATCGGGCGAAATGTCAAAACCATCGCCACCCACTAAATATTGCCAATATAGGGTACGGATGCCCCCGCGTTTCCATGTATAGGCCGGGCCGGACCAATTGCCATTATCCTGCATGCCTCCATACACATTGTAAGGCCGGTCGTTATCCACACCTACATGGTAGAATTGGGCCACGGGAATGGTCTCGGGAAAATACCAGCTTTTACCATGGTCATGGGTAATTCCCAAACCGCCATCGCCCCCAATGATAAAATGCTTTGCATCCTTGGGATTGACCCAAAAGGCATGAAAATCGGCATGGATTCCTTTGGTTTCGTCGGCAGGAATCATGGGAATCGTATCAAAAGTCACGGCCCCGTCATAACTGACGGATAAGGGCTGATAAATATTATAGACTCTATTGGCGTCCTCTGTATCCACCGCCAAATCCTGAAAGTAAAAAGGTCGGTTGTTCGCAAATTTGGGCGTATCATTGATCAATTCCCAATGCACTCCTGCATCATCGCTGCGGTATATGGCGTTTTTTTTCGCTTCTATCTTGGCGTACATCCTATTGGGATTTGACGGTGCGATCGCCAGCCCAATTCGGCCCAAATTGCCCGCAGGCAGGCCTTCATCTGCCCCTAATTTCTTCCAGTTTTTTCCTGCATCCTCGCTCACAAAAAGTCCGGAGCCTTCCCCTCCCGATGTAAAATAATACGGGGTACGTTCGTGCTCGTATAAGGCCACGAACAATTTCCTGGGATTCCTTGGATCCATGACCATATCCGCAACGCCCGATTTCTCATTGGTAAATAGAATTTTCTCCCAATGGGCACCGCCATCAACTGTTTTGTATAGCCCCCTATTTGGATTGGCCGAAAAAGGGTCTCCCATGGCACCAACATAGATAGTATTTGGGTCGTTAGGGTCAATGATAATCCTGTGGATGGTCTTGGTAGCTTCCAAACCCATGTGTTTCCAACGTATCCCACCGTCCTCGCTTTTGAAAATTCCCATGCCCAAGTTCATGGAGTTTACGGGGTTTCCTTCGCCGGTACCGACCCATATCACATTGGAATTACTTTGTTGGATGGCCAAGGCCCCAATATTCTGTGTGGGCTGGTTATCAAAAACAGGTTTCCAAGCAGAACCGCCATTCTCAGATTTCCACACCCCACCGGAGGCGGCCCCCACATACATGATTTTGGGATCATCGGTCACGACATCAATGGCTGTTATCCTGCCACTCATATTTGCAGGCCCCACGTTCCTAATTTTTAGGTTCTGTAGTTTTGAAAAATCGATTTGTTGGGCAAAGCACGTAACTATAAAAAAAGTAGAAAAAAGAAGCGTAAAAAGTGATTTGTTGGCCATTGGAATTATTGAGTTAAAAATCAAAAATAAACCATCCAAAACAATTCAGATACACATTATTGATCTCCTAAAATAGGATTTCAGATTTAACTAAAGTAGGCCTTCGCTTTCTAAGGTTTTTTTGAGTTTTGACTGGTTATCCCAAAATCGATCTTTTATCTTTTGCATAATGACTTGAAAATCAGAATGATTTTTCAGTGGTTGAATCAGTGGTTCATCTTCAATTAATAAAAACCAATAGAGATAATTCTCTGCTTTGGAAAATATTCTAAGCTCTTCGACTGCCTCATTGATCTTACCTTCATAAGCGTATTTCCAAACGAGATTTACACTTTTATAAGTTGATTGATCCCCTTCGCAGTATTCAGAGAAATCATTAAACAGTTTCTCAGCTTCCTTGTCCAACCCCATCTCTTTATAGACCTGTGCAATTTTGACGTTTTCCTGCTGATAAATATCCAGTCCATTTGCTTCCCTGGCTTCCACAAATTTTTTAAAATAGGAATAGGCACTGTCATAATTTTCCTCAATGTAGTACAACTTCCCTATGTCCTGTAAAATATCCGGACGGGTAGTATCCTTCTTCCATTCGTTTAAAAGTAAATTCCTTGTACGCTTAATATTACCATCTTTGGCAAATAAAATAAATGCCTTTAAGTGCGGAGCAAAGTAGTTTTCAGCATTATAATCCAGCGACTTGTTGATATATTTCAAGGCTTCATCCGGAAATCCTGACGATACAAGGGCATTGCTTAGCTGTAAATACGTGTAGCTGCGGGTAATGGAATCACTCGCAACGGTAAGCTGAACCCCTTTTAAGGCATATTCCAGGTATTTATTGGTATTGGGAAGCATATGTGAGTAAAATTCCGCCAGTATTTGTACCGCCAGCGATGAATTAGGATTATACTCCAATGCCTTATCAAGATGTGGCAAGGCCAAATGGTACTCCTTTGTTTGTATATAGTAAAAGGCCTTGGCGACCAAACTTTCGGCAGATTTTGAATCATATAGCAAGGCCTTATCCGCAAAGCTGTTTATCTTTTCGGTGTACTGTTTCTCAAGTTGCGACATTTCGAGCAGATAGTATGAAATAGCGATGTTGGCATAGGCCAGGGCAAACTCCGGATCCTGCTCTATGGCTTTTTCAAATAATGCAATGGCCTCTTCCAACCCTTCATTAGTGCGCGAATAATAAAGATCCAATGCTTGTAGATAGTAATCATAGGCCAATAGATTGTCAGTTGGTATTTTTTCAATCTGCTCCAATTCGGCCGGTGTCACGATAGCTTCAATGGCATCTGCGATTTTCTTGGCCACATCGTTTTGCAATTCAAAAATGTCCTCAACTTCACGACTGTACTGTTCGGACCATATAGGCGTGTCCGTCGTTGCATCTATCAATTGTACATTTAGCAAAACGGTATTTCCAACTCGTTGACCACTACCCTCTACCAAATAGTTCACATGGAGTTCCTGTGCTATCTCCTGCACATTTTTTTGGGTTCTTCTATATTTTTCGACGGAAGTTCTACTGATAACCCTCAAATCCTCAATTTTTTGAAGATTGTTCAGCGCCGATTCCATCAGCCCGTTTACAAAATAAAGGTTAGTAGAATCACTACTCTCATTATTAAAGGGAAGCACAGCAATGGATTTCTCCAATATCACCGATTGATTTGGCTCTTTTTTGGAAATAAAAAAATAAGCGGCCATGATTAGCAAAACTCCAACAATGGCAACAACCGGCCAAAAATAACGCCGTTGCCGACCGGTATCTTGTTGTGGGGGCAAGGACAACTCTGTCTCCTTATGTATTTCCCCTGGAGAAAAACCATATTGTTCCCTAAAGCATTTTATAAAGTATGAGGTACTTCCAAAACCTACTTGATACGAAACTTCGGATACCGTAGAATCGGTTTCCTTTAACAAGTTCATGGCCTCTTCCAATCTAATTTTACGTATAAACTGACTTGCAGATAATTGGGTCTCCTTTTTTATTTTCCGAAGCAAATTGGATCGGCTCATGTGCATGGCATCCGCCAACTCGGATACCCCAAATTGTTCATTAGAAAGGTTTTTGAGAATTATGTCCCTGGTTTCTACTATAAAGGTTGACCTGTTCACAGATTGGATAGAATACTAGTTTTTGCTCGCCCTAAATTAGAAAAAATGTAGGAAACTAAGGCATTTCCTAGAATCGCCTATCATGATAGACCAAACACCATATTGCGTCATATTTTATACCGTTGCGTCATAGTTTTTATCCCCTCCTGAAACTTGATACGTTCTTCCGCATAGCTCGTAAACCTTGCATCACAGCCTCATCGACCTTTGTAATATCAAAAAAATCATATAAAAACCTTTAAAAATTTATGCATGAAAACAATCAAAAAACAAATTATCTTAAGAACGGCCATTACTGCCTTTACCTTAATTTCAACTATTTGTTATGCTCAGAAGAATTCAGCTTCTCATAACAATTTTACCAGAGATGGCTTTATGTTCGAATTTGGCCTTGGAGGTGGTGTTATTAGTATTGAAGATAGTGGGGGACTCCGAAACTATGATGATAGTCAAGGTGGTGGTACTTTTCCGGAATTAAAGTTTGGTTACATGTTGAATAACAATTTGGCGATTACCGTTTCTTTACCTGGAATGATTTACACGCTTGATGAAAATGATAGGGACTTTGGTGGTATAATACCTTCTGTTCAGTATTGGATAAAGGATAGATGGTGGCTACATGGCGGCGCTGGTTTAGCAATAGATTCTCCTGCTCTATACGATATCAAGGAAAATGTTAATGACGATTGGAATACAGGTATAGCAGCAATGGTTAGTACGGGTTATGAAGTCTACAGAAAAAACAAATTTGCATTAAATGTGCAATCCAAACTCCTTGTTGGTGGTGTAAAGCTAAACAATGACATTGACAGAGAGGTTGTGCAATTTAGTTTGGGAATTGGTTTTAGCTGGTTTTAATTAATAAGGAATTTTAAAAAGTAAAGAAAATGAAAAGTCTATTTGTAATACCATTGGCATTAATGATTCTTAGTGCCTGCAGTGACCAATACAATACAAAAACCGAACAACCAACACCAGCTGATTATACGGCAGGTGAAAAATGGGTCTCGGAAATATAAGGGTGTGACTACTGAAGGAGAAGTACGCTCAGAAGGAACAGATACAAGGGTAGTCGTAAGTTATGATGGAGTTTTGGGAATGACTATCGGTAAAGATACCATTCCAATTGCAGAAATTGCAAAACCAGATGACAGTGAAACACCAAAGTACGACTGGCCACTTGAAATTGGCAAAAAGTGGAAATATGAGAATAATTGGACTAGTCAGGATGGAACCACCGGAAATCAAAGTCAAACTGCCGAAGTACTATCATTCAAAGAAGAAACAGTGGAAGCCGGAACTTTTATGGCATACACCATTAAATATTCCGGCAAGACTACCAATTCCAGGGGTTACAATGCAAATGAAACAGAAGTTTGGTTGTATGCTCCTGCCGTGAAAAATTTCATAAAACTAACCCAAGACCAAGGTGAATTTCACTACGTAGAGGAATTAATCGTATACTCAAAACCTAAATGAAAGCAAAAATGATTGTAAATAATGAACAAACGCGTATGATTAAGACAGCGAGAACAACCGGTATATGGTATTTAATGATGGCTATTACAGGAATTCTAGGATTTATGGTCTTTCATTCTCAAATATTCGTATCCGGTAATCCTGAACAAACCCTATCGAATTTGGTAGCATTGGAATCGACTGCAAGAATTAGGTTACTGTTAGAGTTTGCTATCGTACTATCACAGGCACTCACCGCTGTTTGGTTTTTCAAATTATTTAAGGACAATTATGAATGGGAAGCTTGGACGCTAGGTATATGGGGCATGGTGAATGCCATAGCCATAATGATAAGTGCAATTTCAATAGCCTCAGCAATAGGTATTGCAAATTCCGATATAAGTATTACGGAAGACAAAGTTCTACTAATTCAGATGCTTCAACATATGATTTCAAATGCTTGGGGAATTGGTGGTCTTTTCTTTGGGCTTTGGTTATTTCCAATGGGATACATTGTTATTAAGTCTAAAAGGTTGCCTATCTGGTTAGGAAGAGTTCTTATTTTAGGTGGTATAGGCTACCTGATTAGCACTGTTATACGCTACGCAGGAATTAATTTAAGCTTCAATAGATTTCTTATGCTACCCGCTACCATTGGAGAATTTTGGATGATAGGGTATTTACTAATTTTTGGAATAAGGCCAATCAACGAGAAAAATTAAATATAAATGGCATACAACATTGGTTAAAAAACAAAAGGTTGAAAGTTTTAAGTAAAGATTATGACATTCGACAAAAATCAGTTCTCGGATGAAAGATTTTCGGTTCTAAAACCGTACTTTTCTTACTAGAGACCATTGCGGCTAATTTGAGTTAACCTATGAAATTATTTAGAAAAATTCGGCATAAGTTAATTTTAGACAATAAGAAAACGCAGTACCTGAAGTATGCGTTAGGCGAAATTGTTCTAGTAGTCATTGGAATTTTAATTGCGATACAGATAAACAATTGGAACCAGTCGATTAAGGATAAGGATTCCTTACATGAATATTTGACTAAAATTAAATCTCATACGGCTGAAGATATAGAACAACTAGCAGGATTAACAAAAGGACGAAAACAAATTTCAGACATCTGTAAAGAAGCACGCAATAGCATTTTAAATAAGACCGAAAAAGAGAATCTTTTTTTATTCAAAGTAAGCGGGGCTGCTTTTGCCGATTTCTATTTCAAACCAAATTCAGGGGGGTATGAATCTTTGAAAAACTCTGATTTTTATGGAAAAATAAATAATACCAAACTTGATTCACTATTGGCTAAATATCATGGTTTAGTGGATATCATTGCGGAAAATGAGCGAAATTACAATCAATATGCCGTGTACCAAGAAAATTATCTCGATTCGCAATTCGATAGGTCACTTATGTTGGCTTCTGCGTTTATGCCATTGGATTCCTTAGCAACCAAAGCCACACCTCAATCCGAATATGACCAAGCATTTATCGAGTTTACAGCAGAACCTGCTTATAGAAATGTTATAAGTCTAGCTGCGTGGCAGTTTGACACGATGATTGAACAATATAGCGAGTTAACAGAACTAGGACATCTCATCATGGAAGAAATTAATACGACAACCGGTGACTAAAAAAGAAAATATAATCCAAAAAAATGGGATACTAGCCACAACTTGAATACAATCAGTTGAAATACAAAAAACAACAACTGTATTGATGTAGCAGCCTACAAAAAATCATGAAGACACTCTTCAAAACAGAACAAGGAAAACAAGCTATTTTACGTCTATATGATGAAAAGCTAAAGGAACTCAAAATTGCGCATAAATTTCTGAAGGTGAATACATCTTTTGGTGAAACAAACGTAATTGCAACTGGCAATTCAACTAATCCACCAATAATTTTAGTGCATGGCTCAAATGGCTGTGCACCAATAGCTTTAGAAACGTATCCAAACTTACATAAAACACATCGAGTATATTCTATTGATGTTCGGCTCAACCAAATAAAAGTGCTGGCACCCGTTTGAGCATGAAGGATGATTCTTATGGAAAATGGATGATTGAACTAATCCAAAATCTAAATTTAGACTCAGTAGCAATGGCAGGTTTCTCCTTTGGCGGATTAGTGATTTTGAAAACGCTTGAATACGATGAAAGTAGGATTGCCGGAGTCTATTTGTCTGCCCCAGCTTACATCGTAAATGGCAATCCATTAATAGCATTGTTCAAAATTTTCATTCCGATAAAACGATACATAAAGACTAAAAAACCAAAATACATTGAGAAGTTTTTAACGGAACTATTCACCGAAAGGGATGAATTTGCTTTCAAATTCCTATCAAAAGTGTTTTTGGAGTTTGAAATGGACTTCACACCAGTACCCGTGATTGATGCGAAGAATGCTGCCAATATTAAAACGCCGATTACAATTTTTGCTGCCCAGCATGATATTATTTTTCCCGGTAAGAAAATGCTAAAAAGAGCAAAAAGGATTTTTCCATCCTTGACATTGGATAATTTACTAATTGATTCAAAACACGTTCAGAGCAAAAACCAAAACCAAATCATTGAAGAAGTAATAATTAAAAATCCAATTTAATTTACTTTGACTTATGCCTTTCTCGGACGTACCGTATGGCCTGACCATTAGCATAGTATTAATTCAATTGGCACTCGAATGAAAGAAACATTTAAATCACCAATCATACCGAATGTAGCAGAAGCGAAAAAAGACACTATCCCAATAAGTGTGCAAATAGAAAATTATGGGTAATTCCAGTATTTCCACTAATAGCTTGCCACTAGGTCATAAATCCTGCTTTGCGTCATAATTTATATGAATTCACCATAGTTTTTATCCACTCCTGAAACTTGATATATGATTCCGCATAGCTTTTAAACCTTGCTTCATGACCTCATCGACCTTTGTATCATCAAATAAATCGATTAATAATCTTAAAACAAAAAGTCATGAAAACAAGTTCTTTCAAATCGTTTAAAAACAGAGTAGGTAT
This sequence comes from Maribacter litopenaei, assembly GCF_025244665.1. Classification (GTDB taxonomy): domain Bacteria; phylum Bacteroidota; class Bacteroidia; order Flavobacteriales; family Flavobacteriaceae; genus Maribacter; species Maribacter litopenaei. The sequence goes on from NZ_CP104205.1 coordinate 3,055,912, forward strand.
CTCCGCTCTTATGTTAATATTCTTAACAGGATGTGGTGAATCGGCCAACAAGGAAAAAGTAACAACAGCTGTTACCAATGAAAAAAGCGTTCCTAAACCTACTATGGATCTACAGACGGCCATATTATCGAATAATGCAGAAGTAGTAGAACAGCATATTGCTTACGGAACTGATATCAACAAAAAAGAAGCCATGAGTGGTTCCACACCGTTGATTACCGCAGTAACTTTTAATAAAGGAAAGATTGCGGCAAAACTTATTGATGCAGGAGCTGATCTTACCCTTAAAAACAACGATGGTGCTACGGCTTTACACGTTGCGGCATTCTTTGCACGAGTAGAAATGGTACAACTCTTAATCGATGCCAATGCGGATAAATCCTTAAGGAACAACTTTGGAGCTACCGCTAGAGAATCTGTAATGGGTCCCTATAATGAAGTTAAGCCCATTTATGAAATGTTACAGCAACAGTTGGCTCCCATGGGCCTACAGTTAGATCTTGCCGAAATAGAAAAAACGCGTCCTGTCATTGCAATGATGTTGCAATAGGACATTTTAATCCACTAAAATGAAAACACAAAGAAGATACGACATTGATTGGTTGCGGGTCATTGCCATAGGCCTGCTTCTAATCTACCATATAGCCATTGTTTTTCAACCTTGGGCCATGTTCTTGGGATTTATTAGAAGTGAGGATTCATGGGAGGGTCTGTGGAAGCCAATGACCATGCTCAATGTCTCGGCGCATACCATTCTTATTCTTCGTTTCCGGTATGGGAGTGTATTTTGCCATGAAAAAAAGGAATTGGAAGCAAATGGTTTGGGAACGTTCCAAAAGGATTCTTTTACCTTTTCTCTTTGGAATCGTGGCCATTACACCGCTTCACATGTATATTTTTCAAAGCTATTACAAAATACCCTTAAACTATTTTCCACATATGGGTCACTTATGGTTTCTAGGTAATATTTTTTGTTATGTTCTACTATTGATGCCGTTATTTTTTCTTCTAAGAAAACACGAGAATGGTACGTTTCAAAAAGTACTGTCCAAAGTGATGAATCATCCTTTGGAATCACTAAGCATTGCCCTTTTCTTCATTTTGGAAACGTATATACTACAACCTCAACCCTTTGCGATGTACGCCCAAACCTGGCATGGCTTCTTTTTAGGATTACTTGCGTTCCTTTTTGGTTTTATGTTTATGTACAGCGGTACTAATTTTTGGAAAACCGTCTTACAATGGAAATGGGGGTATTTTGGCTTGGCTGCCATATTATATGCGATTCGATATTCCATTTTTGCCACCGAAGCACCAGGGTATTTAATGTCCCTTGAATCTATAAGTTGGATTCTATGGGTATTTGGAATGGGTTATGGCTATTTAAATAAACCTAGCAAAACGCTTACCTATTTAAGTCAAGCTGCATATCCAGTCTACATTGTTCATATGTTCGCTTTGTATTTGGGAGCATTATTAATTCTACCTACTGGACATACCTGTATCCGCTAAGTTTATTATCATTACGATATTCACTATGGCGCTCTGCTTTTTAATCTATGAATTCCTAATACGTAGAATTCCGTTCGTAGGGCCTTTATTCGGTTTGAAATGGGATATAAGACCTAATCCGAATAAAAAGCTACCTGAAATACAAAACACTTTCGATAATGAAAATCTTAAAACGGGAAACGAATCCCTATCTTAAAGACTTATAGTTAAAATGATGAAAAAAAAGGCTCACACTATTTTTAGAATCGTATTGCTTACGAGCACTGCAATCTCCTTGTTTTTCGTACCATGGTCTATTGTTTGGGCCTGGATAGTTCCATTACCGGATTCGGTACAGGAACAAGTGGAAGAGGCTTTGGATAGAGGGTTCGATGGCATCATAGTCTATGTGGATAAAGCCGGTGAATCACCAAAAACGTATACGGCCGGATGGCATGATTGGGACCACACTATACCTGCCCGTAAAGATGCTTTGTTTAAAATTGCGAGCGTAAGTAAACTGTACCATGCAGTTGCTATTGCTAAATTGGTACATAATCAGAAGTTATCTTTGGATAAAACCTTGGCCGATTACTTTCCGTAATTAGAGGGCAGAATCGAATATGCCAACGAAATCACGTTGCGCATGATGGTTCAGCACAGAAGTGGTATTCCTAACTATACGGATACCTATAATTATTGGGCAAACCCAAAGGAATCATCCGAAGAAAACCTAGCATTGATCTTGGATCAACCAGCTACTTTTAAACCTGGAAAAGGGTACGAATATAGCAACACCAATTATTTGTTGCTCTCGGAACTGATTCAAAAAGTAACCGGAGAAAGTGAGTTTCATTATTTCAAAAAGGAAATCCTAGACCCATTAGGCCTAAAAAATACGTTCGCTTCTGTTAAGGATGTCAACCTAGACGACGTAATGAGTGGATTTTATGTGGGTCATGATACCGACTTAAAAACGGATGACCAAGGAATGGTGGCCACTGCGCAAGACGTAGGTAAATTTTTAAGGGCACTTAACGATGGCATCGTATTTAAGGGAGGGGAACGTGAAATATATGCATCAATATATGTGTTCAACCACACGGGATTGGTACCAGGATACCGGACCATAGCAAAATATGATGAAGATATGGATGCTGTAATCGTACAATTCACCAATACCACTAATTTTAAAGGGTATAATTGGAATATTTCCGAAGTTATATATAATCGAATCGTTAAATTAGTGCGTCGTGGACAAAACGAATAAAACCTTGAAAACGATAACGGCTATTATTTTTGTTCTAATAGCAATAGTACTAGGAATCATTTTTTATCTCGGACGTAGAATTTCCTACTGGCCTATCGAGCTATTTTAAAAGGGAATATTATGGTCAATTTGGGCCTTTAGCCTTATGTATAGAATTGTTGGCTGCAGGTATTTATTTATTAAAACAAGATAAAAAGGTGAATTTCGCACTAGCCCTTTTTGGTTTTTCGGTACTTATGGATTTTCTATTTAGTATACTGGGAGTCTTTCCAAGTTCTTTACCGGTATATGCCAAGGTAATTTTTTTAATTTGTTCTGCTTGGTCCCTTTGGTTAGCATTTACGGATAGCTTCAATCTTGGGCGTATTTCCGTATGGGGTGCCTTAGTTAGCTTTATTTTGGGAAATATTGTTGAGTTATTTTTCAATCTTTGGTAAAGTATCAGTACAAAAATCATTTATGACATACTTGAATTCCTCCTATTTTTTTGATTACAACGATACTACAATTGACGTTCTCCTAAAGAAGTCGCTACCTAATGACCTTTCATCTAAGGAGAAGGCCATTAGATTATATACCCTTGTTAGGGATGGTTGGAAATACGACCCATATAGTATTAGCCTTTCTAAAGAAAACTACAGATCAAGCACGATTGTACAAAAATCAACGGGAAACTGTGTAGAAAAATCCATTCTATTAATTTCCCTTTTGCGCGGTGTGGGCATTCCGGCCGATTGCATTTGGGTAAGGTTAAGAACCATATCGCAGTGGAGCGTTTAATGGAAAAATTTGGTTCCAACGAGTTAACACCCCATGGTATGGTCAATGCATTTTTAAATGATTCATGGCTTAAAATGTCTCCAGCATTCAATTCCTCGCTGTGTAAAAAATTCAAGGTGGAGCCATTAGAGTTTAACGGTAAGGACAGTTCCTATTTACAGCAATACAATAACACGGGGAATCTATTTATGGAGTACATTGAGGACTATGGATATTTTGAAGACGTGCCACTCGATTTTATGAAAAAAAATATTGAGGAACATTACCCCCATATCTTCAAAACAAAAAAGGGAAAGACCGAATTTAAATTATAAATATCTCTTAAAACTTTGTTAAACCTAATGTTTGCTGGTTAAACAGAAACTGTTCCAAATCTATCTTTTAGCTACATTTATGGGTACCAACTCAAATGATTGACAATGCAAAAAGATTTAAAAAGGTTTAAAACCGCAGTTTCATTATAGTTCAAACTTACCTTAAGTACTATCTTCTTATTGGTTTCCTGCAATGAAAAACCTATTGCGGATGTATCGAAGCCTGAAGAAAACAGGTTTACTACAACTGTTTTGACAGAACCCGGAGAATTGGACGAGCCAATGGCCTTTACTTTTCTCAACGATACAGAAATGCTACTGGTTGAAAGGAAAGGAGGGGTTAAATCCTTTAACGCTGATACAAGAATCGTCAAAACCGTTGGAACTGTTCCCGTAAATATCATCTATACAAACAAGGAAGGGCAAACGAGGGCTGCAGAGGAAGGTTTGATGGGTATTGTCGCGCATCCTGATTATGCAACCAATCATTGGATATTTATGCTTTATGCGGATCCGGATGAACCCAAACACGTTTTGGCACGATGGGAATATCGAGACGGAAAGCTCTTGGATGAAACCAAAAAGGTAGTTTTGGAATATCCTGCACAACGCGAAGTATGCTGTCATACAGGGGGCGGTATGGTATTCGATAAAAATGGTAATCTTTTTATGACCATTGGAAACAATACGGCCAACCCACCCCAAGGAACATCGAATTTGGATGAACGACCCGGCCATGAAACTTCAGACGACCAAAGGATCGCTGGAAACTCCAATGATTTGAGAGGATCTATTATTCGTATCCATCCGGAAGATGATGGTTCCTACACCATTCCGGAAGGTAATCTCTTTCCCGAAGGTACACCTAAGACACGACCAGAAATTTATACCATGGGCCACAGAAATCCATGGAGAATATCCATCGATAATGAAACAGGATTTATTTATTGGGGCGAGGTAGGCCCCGATGCCTCAGAGGACTTTGACCAAGGACCCGTGGATATGATGAATTTAATCAAGCCAAAGGTCCCGGTTTCTTCGGTTGGCCTTATTTTATTGGCGACAATAAACCATATGCCGATTATGACTATGAAACAGATTCCATTTACGGTTATTTTGACGTAGAAAAACCGATGAACACCTCTCCAAACAATACGGGAATCACAGAGTTACCCCTACCACAAAAAGCCTTTTTCTCGGTATCCCTATGGCTACTCAGAAGAGTTTCCACTTTTGGGAAGTGCTGGACGTAGTGCTACGGGGAGTCCCGTTTTTAGACAGGCAGATTTTCCGGAATCAGATAAAAGGTTCCCTGCCTACTATGAAGGGAAATGGCTAATGACAGAATTTATGCGCGGTTGGATCATTGCCGTTACGATGGATGAAAATGGGGACTATGTTTCCATGGAACCCTTTTTACCTAACGAGAATTTCTCCAGTGCCATAGACATGCAGTTCAGTCCGGGAGGTGACCTGTATGTATTGGAATATGGTTCCGCCTGGTTTAGAGGCAATGAAAATGCGCAAATAAAAAGGGTACAATACAATGGAGGTAATCGGATTCCGATTATACAGGCCAGTGCTGATAAGAAAGCTGGGGCAGTACCCCTTGAACTAAACCTTTCTTCGGAAGGCACATTGGACTATGACAATGACGCGTTGTCCTATCAATGGACAGTGTCTTCAGAAAATGGATTTTCTGAAAGTTTGGAGGGCCCCAATCCTAAAATCACCTTGGAAGAGGCCGGTATGTACACCGTGAACCTTCAAGTGACCGATAGTGAAGGAAATAGCAACGAACAACAGTTTAAGGTTACAGCAGGTAACGAACCACCAAGTATCGCTTTGGAAATCGTGGAAGGGAATCAGAGCTTCTTTTTTCCGGACAATCAGCTTTCCTATAACATTAAAGTTGCGGACAAGGAAGACGGTTCCGTAACTGACGGAGGTATCAAGGAAGAAGAAGTAGCCGTCAACTTTGACTATGCCCCGGAAGGTTTTGACCCCATTGAAATTGCTCAAAACCATGTGAGCACAGACGAGTGGATTACGCTGTCAAAAGGGAAGTCCTTAATCGATGGGAGCGATTGCCTTTCCTGCCACCGCGTTGATATCCGTTCCATAGGACCCAGCTACCAAGAGGTAGCTGCAAAGTACAAGAACGACATTCAAGGGCAAAAGGTGATAGCCCAACGCATAATAAATGGTAGCGTGGGCATCCGGGGCGAGCATGCCATGAGTGCCCATCCGGATCTAGGTGAGCAAGATGCCGCATTGATCGTGGACTATATTATGGGACTTAATGACCCTGAACAGGAGATAGAAAAGGTTCCGCTTTCGGGCAGCTATACCACTTCCGTACCCCAAAAAGAAAATGGAAAAGGAAGCTACTTGTTACGTGTGGCATACACAGATAAAGGAACGGACAAGGTTCAACCCCTAACTTCAGAAAAGATCATTGCGCTGCGTAACCCTGTCATCACATCGGAAGAATATGATGAAGCTAATGGTATTAAGTTATTTATAACCCCAAGAAGATCCTTGAAGATGGAGAAGGACGGTGGATGGTTGTCCTATAAGAACATTGATTTTACGGGTATTTCCGAAATGGTCATAAATGCCGAGGCTTCTACCCGTACCCAAGATATTGGAGGGGTCATTGAAGTACATTTGGATGCTCCGGACGATCCTTTGGTTACCACCACGGAAGAAATAGCCCCACTGGAAATCGATTTTAGGGCAGAACTGCAACGACTAAGAAGCGAGTGGGAAGCCGGAGGAAAAAAAGGCCCGGAACCAAGTTTTAGAACGGTCATGGCATTATCCCAAAAAACGATTCCGGTTGATGTACAGGATGTAAATGGCTTTCATGACCTGTATTTGGTGGTTAAAAACCCAAATGCGAAAGAAGGCCAGTTATTGATGCAGATAAATACGGTAGAGTTTAAGCAAAGCTCGGAATCTTTATAAAAGAAGTTACATGATACTAAAAAAGGCAAGCCTGTTGGCTTGCCTTTTTTATTGATTATCAGTTCAATGACCGAAATTCCTTTGGCGAATACCCTACTTGCTGTTTGAACAAACGGCTAAAATGTTGCGGATACTTAAAGCCCAGTTCGTAGGCAATTTCACTGACAGATTTGTTCGGGTCAAAAACCTTGCTTTTTGCTACATCTATCAATTTGGTCTGAATATATTCTTGGGCGGTACTCCCTGTTTCCTTTTTGACCAAATCCCCAAAATAATTGGAGGATAAATGCAGCTGATCCGCAAAATAACCCACCGAAGGAAGGCCATATTTCTGTGGCTTTTCAGAATCCAAATAATCGTTCAAAAGGGCGTCGAACTTTTGTAAGGCCCCTAGGTGGGGAATCTCCCTTGTTAAGAACTGGCGATCATAAAACCGAAGCGAATAGTCCAACAATAATTCAATATTACTTACAATCAACTTTTTACTGTGCTTGTCCATATTTTGCTCCAGTTCAAATTGAATTTTATCCAAAACGCTCAGGATCAACCCTTGTTCTCTTTCTGAAAGGTGCAAGGCTTCTTTTACCCCATACGAAAAGTATTTGTAGGATTTCATTTTACGGTCCAACTCGGTACCCAATAACAAATCTGGATGGAAAATAAGGGCATATCCCTTGGGAACATAGTCCGGGTCATATGTGAGCTCTACCTCTTGCCCCGGTTCCATAAATACCATAGAGCCTTCATCAAAATCGTATTGGCCGCCTCCATATTTTAGCTTACAGTTTTTGGCCATTTTCAAAAAAACGGCATAGCAATCAAAACGTAAACGATTGAAAGAATAATCTGGATGAGAAGCAGTTTTCTCGTAATCCAAAATACCAACCAAAGGGTGATCAGGTTTGGAACTGCGCCAAGCAAAATAGTCGGCTACAGATTTAATATGGTAAACGTTCTCCATGGGTTATTTGAAATTGTAATATAAAGATAAGCGATTGATTTACAGATAATCAAGGGCAAACCTCAAAATCGGTAATATTGGTATGAACATCCGTAATCTGGGTAATGTTTATTGCAGTTTATTCCGGTAGGCACTGGGAGACATTCCTAAAGCCTTTTTTACATACCTACTAAAAAAAGAAGTGCTAGAAAAGTGAAGCGTATCCGAAATTTCGGTTAATGACAAGTTTTTGTTTTGAAGCAATAGAACTATACGTCTTGTGGTGTAATTCTTAATCCAATCCATGGCCGTTTTTCCACTATTTTTTTTACAAACCTCAGTTAGGTATTTAGCTGTTATGCATAATTTGCCGCTATAGAATTCTACCTCACGGTGTTCCATACAGTGCTCTTGGACCATGCTCAAAAAACGCTCAAAAATAGAGCCTCTAGTTTGATTTACGTCCCTATTTTCCATCTCTTGCGCCAGAATATTCCACATATCCATCACAAAAATTTCGGCCTGTCTATTTAAAATCTCTTTCCTAAACTTATGATTTTCATCATTATATTTTTGGTAAAGTAGATTAAAATTAGCCTCGCAACGGAGCTTAAAAGTTTTGTTAAGCTGTACAACCGGATTTGATTGAGTAAATAGAAAACCCTTAATTCCCCAACCTATATCAGGATTATTCTTACTTAATAAATCGTAAGACACCAACAAATAAGTTGCTTTAAAGTCCGGAGATAAAAAAAACTCTCTTACATCAGAGCCAATAAGCCATATAACAAAATCATTCTTTTTAATACTGTAAGAGGTATTACCAATTTTAAACTGACCTTCTCCCGAATGACATAAAATATGGGTAAAATATAATTCCAAATAGTTATCAGGAATTTTGGATCCATCATAATGGTCTAACAAGATTACTTCTTCCATTTATATAAAAAAGTGTTTTGTGCTATTCTTATTTTAAATATTTCTTAAAATATACCGATAATTTTATTTTCAAAGGCTATTTACAGTGTTTTATACAAGTATTACCGTAATATTTGTCATATTATAATAATGGTTGAAAGGTACATTTGTAAACTGGTTATTAGAAGTATAAGTCATATATCTAAAAACTATCAACTATGTAAATCTTTCAAAAATGAAAAAAATCTTCACAATTCTTTTAATTATCTCTGTTATGACTACACAAGCACAAGACATACAGGCCTTACAAGACCGAATGGATTTAAAACATTTGGTAGATACTTTTTCCAATTTGGCAGACACAAAAAATGTAGATGCACAACTACTTTTATTTACAAAAGATGCAGTTGTAGAATCTATAAGTAATAGTAGCTCAAGTTCTAAATTAGTAGGGCACGAGCAAATAGGAACAGCCTTTAAAAACTTCTTGGGTCTTTTTGAAACAGTATATCACCAAAACGGACAACAAACGGTCGAAATTAATGGTGATACTGCTTCGGGTACGGCATATTGTACTGTTGTGTTAATTGGAAACAATGATGGACTAAAAACCATGACCACCATGGGTGTACGTTACCAAGACCAATATGTTCGCATGGATGGAAAATGGCTTATTGCCAAACGTATTTCCAACTTTATGTGGCAAGATGTTAAATCAATAGAGTAATCCCAAAACATCAAAAAATGAAAAACAAGCAACAAAAGACGGTAAAATCCATTGAATTGGGTCGAAGAAAGTTTATAAAAAACACCGTTCTTACCGGTGGGGCATTAGCAGTAAGCCCTTCACTTTTTAGTATGGGTTCAAAATACCGTCAACTTTGGGCGAACCTGCCCGAGATATCTGAAAAAAGAAAACTGGGAACCCTAGAAGTCTCTTCAATGGGCCTCGGTTGCATGAACATGGCGGGAATCTACAACGACCCCATGCCAAAAGAGGCCATGATCGCGGTAATTAGAGAAGCCATAGATCGCGGATTGACATTTTTGGATACGGCAGAAGTTTATGATCCGTATTTGAGCGAGGAAATGGTCGGTGAGGCCATTAAAGGCCAACGAGATAAATTGGTGATTGCCACAAAATTTGGTTTTGACTACAACAACGGCCGAGTTGTGGGTCGCAATAGCAGACCTGAAAATATCAAAAACGCTCTCGAAGGTTGTTTGAAAAGATTGCAGACAGATTACATTGACCTTTTTTACCTACACAGAAACGACCCAAGCGTACCTATGGAAGATATTGCTGGTACGGTAAAAGACATGATTAAAGAAGGTAAAGTGAAACACTTTGGCCTATCTGAAGTTTCACCCGATACCATTCGTAAAGCACATGCCGAACAAACAGTAAGTGCATTACAATCAGAATATTCATTGTTACAACGAGTAGTGGAATATCAAGTTTTGGATACTTGTGAAGAACTGGGCATTGGTTTTGTACCATGGGGCCCCGTAGCCGAGAGGGTTTCTTACCGACAGATTTCAACCGGAGACCCCAGTATCACACCGAAGGGCCCAAGTACCTTATTTTACTGAGGAAGCGCGCCAAAATAACACGCTACTATTAAACGTGGTAAAAGAATGGGGCAAGAGAAAATCGTGTACTCCGGCACAAATCGCTATAGCATGGGTACAAGCCCAAAAACCATGGATCGTGCCTATACCGGGCACCACCAACCCTAAACACTTGGCAGAGAATTTAGGGGCAGAAGCCGTAAAGTTCACTGATACTGAATTAAAGGATTTTAGAACGACCATTGAAAAAATAGAACTAATGGGTGTACGTGAAAACGCGTCCGTATTAACCGATTTATAATCTTACTTGAACGATGATGATTGATTATTTAGACTCTAAAAGGGTGTGGATTGTAACTTGCTACACCCTTCTTTTCACCTCTTTAGTTTTAGGGCAATCTTTACAAGATTTAAAAACCCCACATGAACCTCGGTGTTACAATCGCAAGGCAGCTTTTATGTGGGTGGTGAAACCGTAGAACAGTCTTTTGAAGAATTAGGAAGCTTTGGGCCAGGAAAAACCATAACCGTAAATCAAATGTATGTACGATATATGACACCGGTGACCGAAGCAAAAAAGTTACCTGTTATCATGATTCATGGTATGGCCCTAACAGGTAAAACTTGGGAGACCACCCCGAGATGGCCGTATGGGCTGGGACGAGTATTTTATACGTAACGGTCATGCAAGTTACGTAGTGGACCAAGTGGCCAGGGGGCGTTCGGATTTAACCAAGCCATTTTGAACAACATTAGAAAAGGTGAAGCAAAGTCTGAACAAATGCCAATGGCCGAAGGTTTTCAGACGAATGGGTTTGGCGTAATTTTAGAATTGGCACAGGCGAGAACCAAGCTTTTGAGAACACCCAATTTCCAACGGAGTTTTTAGATGAACTTTCAAAACAAGGTGTGCCGGATATTAGTGGGATTTTACCCAACTACAATGCCAATTACAAAGCCCTCTCCATGTTAGCCAATGATTTAGAAAAAGCTGTATTAATAAGTCATTCGCAGTCCGGTTTTTTTCCTATGGAAGCTGCTTTGGTAGACCCAAAAGGCATTGCCGCAATTGTAGCCCTCGAACCTGGTTATTGCCCAACAAATTTAAGTAAGGAGCAATTAAAAAGGCTCTCCAACATTCCAATGCTTATCATTTTTGGTGATTATCTAGACACTACTACTGGCATAGACCACTCTTGGCAACGTGCTTGTGAGCAATGCGAGACCTTTTCAAAAAGCATAAACGAAGTGGGCGGTAACGCTCAAGTAGTCCGTTTGGCAGATGAAGGAATCAAAGGTAACAGCCACATGCTGATGCAAGACAATAACCACTTGCAATTAGCTGATAAAGTAATGAAATGGATGGACAGTTTAGAACAATAGTTAACCTGATTTTTTTCCTATCAGTAATATTGGTATGAACATCCGTAATCCGGGTATTACCTGCTGATATATATCTAATTAATTTTGGTGCATCTAAATTGTAGGTAGTGTTATCATTTAAAAAAAGGCGTGTTTTAATCTTAATGATGTTTAGCTTTTTCCTGTTGTTATCCACAATGGCAACCGGACAGGACACTTATAAAAGTATACAAGCTAAATTCATAAATGAGACCATTACCCTAGACGGTGTATTGGATGAACCCATTTGGCAAACGGCCCAGATTGCAGGAGACTTTCAACAATTTTTCCCGTCTGACACAGGTAGCTGCAGAACATAAGACCGAAGTAAAAGTATTATATTCAGCAACCCATTTATATGTGGGAATTTATGCTGAAAAAGCCCCAGGGGATTATGTAGTATCTAGTTTACGCCGCGATTTTGGCGCCTTAACGAATGACAATATTTCGTTGTTGTTCGACACGTTTAGTGACGGTACCACAGCCTATTTTTTTGGGGTGACCCCCTACGGTGTTTTACGGGAAGGCCTGGTTTCTGATGGTGGTACTGCGTTTAATAACACTTGGGATATTAAATGGCAGGCAGAAGCTACGCGTTTTGACGACCATTTTGTAATTGAGGTCGCAATACCTTTCACCTCAATGAAATTCCCTGAAGGAACAACTTCCTGGCGTTTTAGACCCTATCGATGGAACAACCAAGTAAACCAACAAGATACGTGGGTAAAAGTGCCACAACAGCAATTGTTATCCAGTTTGGCCTACATGGGCGAACTGAATTTTGAAAAACCGCTAGGAGAATCCGTAATGCCAATTGCGCTGATACCTTATATAAATGTATTGGCTGATAAGGACTATGGAAATGATGTTGCAAACACCAAATTTAAAACGGGCGGCGATGCCAAAATTTCTATAGGGAACGGAATGAATTTGGATTTGACCTTGAATCCTGATTTCTCCAATGTGGAAGTGGATGATATTTTCACCAATCTGACCCGATTTGAAGTACGCCTTCCGAGAAAAACGCCAGTTTTTTATAGACAACAGCGACCTTTTTGAAAATTTCGGTAACACTTTTAACGAGGCCCGACCCTTCTTTTCAAGACGAATTGGATTGGCCAGGGATGCCAATGGGAACTTAATCCGAGAACGATATCATCGGTGGGGTTCGTTTAAGCGGTAAACTCAACAAAGATTGGCGTTTAGGTTTTCTGAACATTCAGACCGCTAAAGATGAAGCCAATGAAATTACCTCAAACAACAATATGATGATTGCCCTCCAGCGAAAAATAGGAGCGCGGTCCAACATTGGTGCTTTTTGGGTCAACCGGCAAGTAGTGGGTGATGAGGATTACATAACACCGGATGAAAATTACAACAGGGTGTTGGGTATGGATTATAACTTGGCATCGGCCGATAATATCCGGAATGGAAAGTTCTATTTGCACAAATCCTTTCAACCCAACGATTCAAAGGGAAATCTTTCTTCCCAGGCCACGGTGACCTACAATCCCGTGACATTGGCGCATTATTGAAGATTTGGTCTACATTGACCAGGATTTTAGGGCAGATTTAGGTTTTGTACCGCGTAGGGATATTCTAAAATGGGGGAACGGAATTCAATACATTGCCTATCCCCAAGGTGGAATTTTTAACACCCATGGTTTTAGGGCACTTTCAGTAATGTTTTGGAGACCCAGTTTGGATTATAAGAAAACAGACCACCGATACAGCTTAAGTTGGGAAACCGACTTTAGAAATCAGGCTTCGGCCGAAGTATCATTTACAAATAATTTTATATTCCTGACCCAAGATTTCGACCCTACCGGAACACCTGGAGCCATACCCTTACCCGGTAATCAAGGGTATCATTTTAATCAAGTAAGTTTTGAATACCAATCAAACAACAGTAATATACTCACCTATGGTGGCACAGCTACCATTGGTCGCTTTTTTAACGGTGAAATCTCTTCGGTAGGCGGCCAGGTCGGTTTACGAATACAGCCCAAAGCGCAAATAAGTGTTGGGTTGGATTATAACGGCATTCGCTTACCGGACCCCTATGCCGATGCCGATATTTTCTTTGCCACGCTTCGTTCAGAAATCACCTTTAGTAAAAGCGTATTCTGACCACCTTGGCACAATACAGCAACCAACAAGAGAATTTTGGTATTAATTCACGATTACAATGGCGTTTTGCACCACTTTCTGATTTGTTTTTGGTTTATAACGATAATTATTTTACCAATCCGTATAGTCCAAGATTTCGTTCTATAAACCTTAAATTGACCTACTGGCTAAACTTATAATTTTTAAATTATCAATTATGAAATATGTTGTTTACCTATTTGTATTGTTTTTTTCTTTTGGAATTTCTGCCCAAGACTCAGAATATCCTATTTCTTCCTACCTCACTGAGGGGATTAAGGCACCCAACACCCATTATATTGGGGAGGCTTGGCTAAACGGAATCATTCACGATGATGCTGAATTGGGCTACAACATCACCAAGGCAACCTTTAAGGCGAACTCGACGTTGGATTGGCACAAGCATGAAACCCCACAAGTATTGATCATTGTTGATGGCGAAGGCTACTATCAAGAAAGGGGCAAGGAACCCGTAATACTTAAGGAAGGAGATGTAATTCGATGTGCAAAAGACACGGAACATTGGCACTCCTCGTCCAAAAATAAAGACGTGACCTATTTGGCCCTGTATGGAGGAAACAGTCCCACCACTTGGACAGAGGTACTGACCCAGGAATATTATGACAGCGTGGCCGAAAAGCTGCAATAGTAGTTATAAATAAATTTTACTTTAGGTCTTCCTTTTCAATAATTAAACGGCAACCGACCATGAGGAAAATCATTCCGACCATTTTATTATTATTTGGATTTGCATCATTTGTAAGTGCCCAAGAAGAAGACCGTAAATTTTTGGATGATTTTCGTGGGGTGGCCAGTGTTACCCAAAATGGTATTTCATTAGTGCCTTCCTTTTCTTTGGGTGATCCTGCCCTAATGTTTGATTTAAAGTTTACCAAGGGAAGATTCAGTTTTGAACCTGATATGCGGTTCGCCCTGGAAGGAAAACCATGATCATGCTTTTTTGGTTTCGGTACAAGGCCATTCAAAAAGAAAAATTCTCATTGAGGGTGGGTGCCCACCCGGCCCTGAATTTTAGGATCGTTAGTGTCGTTCGAAATGGACAAACGGAAGATATTTTGGAATCCGAGAAGATATATAGCTGCAGAAGTGGCCCCAAGTTATGCCTTGACCAAGAATACAGGAGTTGGTTTGTATTATTTGCACGGTCGTGGTTTTGATGAGGGCGTGAAATTATCCCATTTTTTTACACTCAATTCGTATTTCAACAACCTATATATTACCAACCAATTATATTTTAATGTGTCGCCACAAGCTTATTATTTACGACTGGATGGTGACGAAGGTTATTATGCCGTTGGTTTCATTACGTTGGCAAAAAAGGACTTTCCTGTAACGGTTTCCGCCATATTCAACAAAGCCTTAAAGACGGAAATCGCACCGGAAGATGATTTTCTATGGAACATTTCGTTGGACTACCGTTTTGGTGGTAATTATAGAAAGAGAAAGAATATAAAATGAATTCCTCCCTATCATCCAAAAAGCCCAAGACCTATCTCGGAAATAGGGGAAAACTTCTTGAAAAGATTGGAAGGACAATTCCCCATAAAGGATTCCTCCCAGGTTTTAAAATTCAGAACGGCTTCAGACTTTGCCAATGAATTGAACATTCATGTGAATTCTTTAAATAGATGCGTCAAATTATACACAGGACGTAGTACTACGGAAAACATCAACAGATCTCTTTTAAAAGAGGCCAAAAGACTGTTGAGAAAAAAACATTGGCCCATTCATAAGGTTGGCTTGGTTTTAGGTTTTAAGGAACCCAATCATTTTAGTTCCTTTTTTAAAAAGTACGAAAGCATAAGTCCCACAGAGTTTAGGTCAAAAAGGATAAAGTGATTGGGATGAGAATTACATTGCTTTTTCTTTTTATTTCCAAATTACTGGTTTGTCAAGATACTTCCCATTTTGGAGAAAGGTCTTTGGTCGTGTATTTGTCCGGAACAAAAAATACTCAGGTGGTTGCCGAAATGATACATGATAAAGTGGGTGGCGATTTGGTGGCTTTGGAACTTGAAATTCCTTATCCGGAAGACTATGACGTCATCGTAAAGCAGGTTTCCTACGAAAATGCCAATGGAATTCTACCAACACTCAAAACGCGAGTAAGCTTAGACGAATACGAAACTGTTTTTATTGGCTTCCCAACTTGGGGCATGCAACTGCCCCCACCCATTAAAAGTTTTTTAAATCAACACGATTTAAGTGGTAAAACCGTAATCCCCTTTAACACCAATGCCGGTTATGGCGTGGGCAGCGGTTTTACACAAATAAATGCACTGTGCAGGGATTCAAAAGTACTAAAGGGAATATCCATTAAAGGCGGCATTGAAAGGGATGGGGTTTTTCACGGCTATAAAAGATGACCGAAAAAAAGAGGTAAAACAGTTGTTGGACAATTGGCTATCAGACCTTAAACCTCCGGGTATCAAAAATTAAAATTCTTAAAAATTTAACACTCTAGCCTTTAAAAGGTTTGAATTTCATATCGATTTTAATACAAATTAGGTTTATTTTTAAATAAAATTAATCAAAATGGCAACTTTCAATTTAAAGATCAACGGGAAATCCCATGAGGTAGACGTTGATCCATCTACACCCATGTTGTGGGTACTACGGGACCATTTACAAATGGTAGGCACAAAATATGGCTGTGGTATCGCCCAATGCGGAGCATGCACGGTACATTTAGACAACAATGCCGTTAGGGCGTGTCAGTTACCGGTATCATCGGTCGGTGACCAGGAAATCACCACCATAGAAGGATTATCGGAACATGGCGATCACCCTGTGCAAAAAGCATGGCTAGAAGTGGATGTTCCCCAATGTGGCTATTGCCAGGCGGGTCAGATTATGTCCGCCTCAGCATTATTGAAAAGGAATCCAAATCCTTCTGATGAAGAGATTGAGGCTGCTATGAACGGGAACATTTGTCGTTGTGGTACCTATGTTCGCATCAAGAAAGCAATTAAAATGGCCTCAAATGGCGAATTAACCTAAATATAGAAACCCATGACATACGTAAAAACAAAATTAGGCCGAAGGGCCTTCATAAAAAATACCGGTTTGGCCGGTGGTGGATTGGTTACGGGGTTTAGTTTTTTCAATTCCTGTAAGCCTAAAGTTGCCGAGGCCGTCGCCATGGAATTGGAAATGCCCAAAGAGTGGTATGAAATTAATGGATATCTTAAAATTGGGGATAACGGGGTTGTGACCATCATGTCTCCAAACCCTGAAATAGGACAAAATGTACGTACATCCATGCCGATGATTTTGGCGGACGAACTTGAGATCGATTGGAAGAATGTCGTCGTGGAACAAGCACCGTTGAACACCAATTTATATAGTTGGCAGGTAGCCGGGGGAGTCGTTCCATTGCGAGTTCCTGGCAGAACTTGAGGATGGCTGGCGCCACGGCAAGACACATGTTAAAGGAAGCTGCGGCCCAGGCATGGCAAGTTCCTGCTAATGAAATTACGGCAATTGCCGGGGTATTAAAGCACGAAGCCAGCGGAAAATCTGCTGGGTATGGCGAAATGGCCTCAGCTGCAGCAGGTCTAGAAGTACCGGAAGAGGTAACATTAAAAAGTATTTCAGATTTCTCCATTATTGGCACTACCGGAAAGAATGTGGACGGTAAGAAAATAGTTACCGGCCAACCCCTCTTTGGTTTGGACGTGCAGCGTGAAGGGATGTTAATAGCCGGTTTGGTACATCCACCTGCATTTGGGCAAAGGTTAAAATCCTTTGATGCCGAAAAAGCCAAAAGTATGCCGGGAATAAAAGACGTTTTTTCCATAAAACTGTATGATGACGATTACAAGAAAATGGCTTTCCATTTTACCGCATTCAATGAAGTGGTTGTTGTGGTAGGTGAAAGCACATGGCAGGTTTTTGAAGCGAAAAAGGCCATTAATGCCGAATGGGAAGACAATCCTGAAAGAACCGAGGTTACCTCCATGTTCGGGAACGACATGACGGCGACCTATCCTGCAGGGATGGAAAATTCTGAAGTCCATACCGCAAAATTGAAGGAAATGATTGCCCGCAACGCCAAGGTTTCACGAAAAGATGGCAACCCGGAAAAGGCGTTCAAAGAAGCTGCCAAGGTTATAGAACGCAGTTATAGCTGTCCTTTCTTGGCACATAATACCATGGAACCCATGAACTTTTTTGCCAATGTAACCGAAGATCATGCTGAGTTGTTGGGCCCTACCCAAACACCGGAGTGGATGGAAGTTGCCGTGGCGGAACGTTTGGGCCTTCCATTGGAAAAGGTGGATATACAAATGACCCGCCAAGGCGGTGGTTTTGGGCGTAGACTATATGGGCACTTTATGGTGGAAGCAGCCGCTATATCGCAACGGATGAAAGCCCCAATAAAATTGGTCTATGCCCGTGAAGATGATATGAGCCAAGGTATTTATCGCCCAGCCTATTATGCAACATATCGTGCGGCCTTGGACGCAGACAACAACCTGATTGGTTTCCATGTAAAAGCTGGTGGTATACCAGAAAGTCCCTTGTTTGCAAATCGCTTCCCGGCTGGGGCCATTGATAATTATCTGGCGGAAGATTTCACGGTGGACTCCAATATCACAACAGGTGCTTTTCGTGCGCCAAGATCCAATTTTATTGCAGGGGCAGAGCAATCGTTCCTGGATGAATTGGCTGAGGAAATGGGCAAAGACCCTATTGACTTTAGATTGGAATTGCTAAAACGTGCCCAAGAAAATCCTGTGGGCAGCCCGGAATCCAACGATTATGATGCCTCCCGCTATGCAGGGGTGTTAGAATTGGTTCGTGAAAAAGCCAATTGGGGACAGGATCAGCCAGGAGTCCATAGAGGTGTATCTGCCTACTTCTGTCACCAAAGCTATGTAGCACAGGTTTTGGATGTTGTTATGGACGGAAACAAACCGGTAGTGGATAAGGTTACTGCCGCTATCGATTGTGGTATCGTAGTGAATCCAGGGGCAGCTGCCAACCTTTCAGAAGGCGGTGCTGTGGATGGCATTGGCCATGCCATGTATAGCCAGCTTACTTTTAATGAAGGAAGTGCGGAACAAAACAATTTTGATCGTTACCGATTAATTCGACATAGTGAAGCCCCAAAATCAATAGAAACCCATTTTGTGGAGAGTGATGTTGACCCAACGGGTATGGGTGAACCGCCCTTTCCTCCTATTATGGGCGCATTGGCCAATGCATTGTATAAGGCAACGGGACAACGGCATTACCATCAACCCTTTGTTACCAACCTAAAACCTATAGTAGGGTAATTATTGAAATAATTAAGCGCAAAAAGACCTGTAAAATTTACAGGTCTTTTTTGTTAATTAAAGGCAGGTACGGTACTAAACTCGGTCTAAGACAGGTGTTTTCAGTATTAGGATCACCTATTATTTCCTTGGAAGCTCGACAAGGCCATTTTCTATTGTCTCAAATTGAGACTTTAACACTTTTAAAAGCCTCTTTCTTTAAATAAATCACTACATTTCCAAGATTATAATTAATAAGCCGACAGATTATTTCAAAAGAAATCCACAAACTTTCAATCATTTAACAATTTGAAAGTCATACCCATAACCTTAGAACCATAATTTATTCAAAGGAACACGAGTAAAGTAATCATGGACAAAAAAAACATATTTGAACGTTTGACCTCAGGTGAGGTTATCCCTATGGACGATCCCGATTATAGCGCAATACGGGAAATGGTCAACAGAACTAAAAAGTTATCCAACCAATTGAACAGTGCGGACGATGGAGATGAAATCCGTAGGCTTTTGGGTGAAATCATCGGTAAAAAAGTAGATGAAAGCACCACCTTGTTCACCCCATTTTATACCAACATCGGTATCAATATTATGCTGGGTAAAAATGTATTTATCAACCATGCCTGTAGTTTTTTGGATTTGGGAGGTATTGAAATTAGGGATCATGTGATGATCAGATCAAGAGTGAATATAACTTCAGAAAACCATCCGACAGAAATTTTAACGAGAAAAAGCATGGTACCTGGCAAAGTGGTTATTGAAGAGAATGTTTGGATAGGTGCAGGAGCCACCATTCTTCCGGGCGTAACAGTAGGTAAGAATTCGGTAGTGGCCGCTGGTGCCCTAGTAAATAAGAATGTTCCACCCAACACAGTTATGGGCGGTATTCCCGCAAAAATCTTAAAGAGATTAAATTAACCAATAAACTTTTAAACATGAAAAATGAATATCAAAAACCCAAGGACTCATTTGCGATGAAGACCTTTAGAAAATCCTTGTATTTGTTCATGGTAGTCCTCACAATGTTCCCTTCTTTGATTCGTTCCCAAGAAGTAGGACAAACAGAGCGGCTGGTATCACCGGAAGTTGAAGAAGATAATTCCGTTGTTTTTAGAATTAAGGCCCCACAAGCCGAAAGCGTAAGTCTATCGGGCAATTGGATGGCTATGGTACCCAATGGCGAACAAGGTATGTTAAGACAGACCGTAGAACTATCTAAAGACGATAAAGGAGTTTGGTGCACAAAAGTCGGTCCGTTGGAACCTGAACTATATGGCTATACATTTTCTGTAGATGGGGTTACCACTTTAGACCCTTCAAATTTAAAAGTGGCCCGCGATGGAATATTTAGGACTGAAAGCTTACTTTATATACCAGGTGAAGCTTCAGACTTATATTGGGCAAAGACTGGCCCAAAAGGAAGTGTACATCAAATCCGGTACAATTCACCAACGCTGGATTTAACACGTCGTATGTATGTATATACACCTCCAGGATATTATGAGTCCAACGAGGATTATCCAGTTCTATACCTTTTGCATGGCGGAGGTGGAGATGAAGAAGCTTGGCCTACGTTAGGTGTCGCTCCAACAATTATGGACAACCTGATCAATAGTGGAAAAGCGAAACCAATGATCGTGGTAATGACCAATGGGAATCCCTCACAAGCTGCTGCACAGACTATCACTCCAAAATTGCCCAATGTAGATGTATCCGGGAGAGGAATGGCCAGTATGCTTTTTGAAAAAAGTCTAGTGAATGACGTCATTCCTTATATAGAAGCCAATTTCCAAGTTAAGGCCAACAAAGAAAACCGTGCGCTTACAGGTCTAAGTATGGGCGGTTTGCAGACCATGAATACTTCCTTCGCACACCCGGACCTTTTCAATTACATTGGGGTCATGAGTATGGGTTTTGCAGATTTAAGCCGTTTTGGAATAGAAGTGAATCACTCTAAAAGAGCCGAACAAATAGTGGCACTCAAGGATGCAAATCCTAAATTATATTGGATTGCCTGCGGAAAAGATGATTTTCTTTATGAAAGTGTAGTTACGATGCGCGAAGAACTGGACAAGCACGATTTTGTGTATACGTACAGAGAAAGTACAGGTGGACATACTTGGACCAATTGGAGAATATACCTTTCCGAGTTTGCTCCCATGCTTTTTAAATAATCAAAAAATAATCGCACAATAGCCTAAACCCTAAAATTTAAATAATGAAACTAACTATAATTAGTAAACAATTACCTTTTTCGCTGCAATTGGCTCTTTTTCTCACCCTGAGCATTGGCACTGGACAGGCTCAAGAAACTAAAAAGAGGTTACCCATCATCGATGTTCATGTACATGCCATGAAGGCAAATCCAAATTTCACATCAGAGATGTGTCCTTGGTTTCTCAAGGATATGCCGGGAAGCGGCCCTAACCAAGAGCCACCTTCCTTTATGAATACCGACTGTGTAGCACCGCTAAAAGCCGCCAAAACAGATGCCGAAATGCAAGAAGCCATCCTAAGGGCCAACAAAGAATTGAATATAACCATGGTGGTAAGTGGTGATGCTGGTGTCATCCATAAATGGCACAGCGCAGCACCGGATAAGATTATCCCTTCCCTGGGCATAAGCAACTCCAATCAAATGACTGTAGAAGCCTTTAGGGACTCACTTTCCAATGGTTTTTACAAGGTGATGGGCGAGGTTGCCCCACAATATCAAGGAATGTCACCAAGTGACATGTCCTTAGACGAATATTTTGGAGTCGCCGAAGAATTAGGCATACCTGTTGGAATACATATGGGAACTGGTGGTAATGGCATGGCCAATATAACTTCACCTAAATACCGTGCATCCCTTGGCCAACCATTTCTCTTGGAAGATATGCTTGCAAGACATCCTAAACTAAAAATATGGGTAATGCACGCAGGGTATCCCATGGCAGACCAAATGATTGCCTTGATGGGGGCGAATGCCTATGTTTATGTGGATCTGGCCGGCTTCATTTGGAGCTATCCGTTGGAAGAAATTCATGCCTATTTAAAAAGATTGGTACAGGCAGGCTTTGCCAAAAGGATATTATACGGAACGGATTTAATGATTTGGCCCGGTCTACTAGAAACTTCCATTGGTGTTATACAAAATGCCAATTATCTTTCCGAAGAGCAAAAACGCGATATCCTTTTTAACAACGCTGTTCGCTTCTTCAATTTGGACGCCTCTAAATTTGAATAACTAAGAAGTTTCCTCAAGACATCATTTTTTACTGATCCTTTGGATTTATCATAGGATCAGATTTTCCAATTTACCCCAATTCATGTCGAATTGCGCCATTTTCAGTAAAATCTTGACTGTTTTCCTTTAAAAATAAAGGTTTTTGGCCATTTATTTGGATTTTTAGATAAAAGGTGTAGGTTATGAATTAGTCATAATCTAAAACACTTTTATGCGTCAACTAAAAATTACAAAGCAAATCACCAACCGCGACACCAAGTCACTTGAAAAATACTTTCAAGAAATCAATAAAATTGATTTGATTACGGCAGAAGAGGAGGTGGAATTGGCCCAGCGAATAAAGCAAGGGGATCAGGAAGCTTTGGAAAAATTAGTAAACGCCAATCTTAGATTTGTAGTCTCCGCTGCCAAACAGTATCAAAATAGAGGCTTACGATTAACCGATTTAATCAACGAAGGAAACTTAGGTCCGGTTAAAGCCGCCAAAAGGTTTGATGAAACTAGGGGTTTTAAGTTCATTTCCTACGCCGTTTGGTGGATAAGGCAATCCATCTTACAGGCCCTTTCCAAGAAAGGTAAGGCTATAAGGTTGCCTCAAAATAAAATAGCCACTAATACCAAAATTTACAAGGTATATTCCTCATTGGAGCAAAAACTGGAACGTCCTCCAATTCCATCAGAAATTGCCAACGAATTGGATATGAGCGTAAAAAAGGTAGAAAGTTCCATAAAGAATTCCGGTATAGTCCCTATCACTGGATGCGCCTTTTAAGGAAGAAGAGTCATCAAATCTCTACAATGTCCTATCCTCTAAAGATGCGGACAAACCAGATGAGAAAATGATGGAAGAATCCCTAAATAAGGACTTGGACGAAGCCTTAAACACCATACCCGAAAGACAACGTGATGTTATTCGCCTATTTTATGGTATTGGAAAGGAACCGCCGATGAGTCTTTCGGAAATTGGTGAACTATTTGATATTACTAGGGAACGTGTGAGACAAGTACGTGAAAAAGGACTACGTGCACTAAGAAATAAGTCCGAAACAAAGTTTTAAGAACCTATTTATAAAAAAAAGAATATGCTAAAGATAGAAGTAAAAGAAGGAGAATCCATTGAGAGAGCCCTAAAACGGTATAAGAGAAAATACAGAAGAACTAAAGTATTGGATACTATTAAAGACAATCAATATTATACCAAACAATCCACTGAAAGGAGAGAAGCACTACAAAAAGCCGAATATAAGCAGCAATATTTATTGGAGAACGAAGACCAATAATCGTTTTGTTCCCCATTATCAATACAGTTGCAATACAGTCATAAAATTGACGATATCACTATAATATTGGTTAATCTTTAAAGATTAACCACCTGAAAATCAATATAACATAAGCTTAACATGGCAAACTTGTAAGACCAGCGTATAATTTTATGTTACACACCCACTAATACCAAAGAATGAAGATTATTTATGTAAAAAGAGAAAGTAATGTAAGAGAAGTGTACAGAACAAGACTTGGACGCTTAAACTCAAAAGTGACCTATATTAAAAAATACTTTTTAGGGTTGCCGTTCAAAACCATTCACAAATACACGCACACTTTTTTCGCTAAAAAAAATAATAGAGTAGAAAAAATGCTATTCGTTTAAGCTAAAAATTCAATTTCAAATTTTAATAAACAACAAAACTATAATATGAAGATTTTAGTAATCGGAGCAGGAAATATGGGACTTACCTACGCAGAAGGAATGTCCAAATCCAAACTTTTGAAAAGAAGAAATATCATGGTATTGGATACCTCCGAGGAAAAATTAGAAGAACTTAGGAAAGAGGCCAAGTTCGACACTTTTAAGGAGTTGGCAGAATGTGTTCCCCAAGCGGACATTATTTTTCTTGCAGTTAAACCTTATCATGCAGATGGTTTAATGATGAAAATGGAGCCATTGGTGAACAAAGGTCAGATCGTTATTTCAATAATGGCCGGGGTTACCATCAACACAATTAAAGAACTTACCGGATTAAAGAAAGTGGTAAGGGCTATGCCTAACCTACCTGCCAAAATAGGCAAGGGACTAACATCTTTTGTCGCATCGGAAGAAATCTCTAGAATAGAGCTATTAACCATTGAAAGCTTGTTGGACACTACGGGTAAATCTATTTTGGTAAGTGATGAAAACTTTATCGACGCTTCCACAGGAATATCGGGTAGTGATCCTGCATATGTATTTTACTTTATGCAAAGTATGATGGAAGCCGCACTGAAAATGGGATTCTCCAAAAACGTCTCCAAGGTGCTCGTAAGCCAAACATTTACCGGTGCCATTGAACTATTTAACCGGAACGATCTATCACCTAATTCCTGGATGGACAAAGTGGCCAGCAAGGGAGGCACTACCCGCGCTGCACTTGACAGTATGGAGGGCAACAACGTAGGTGAATTGATTAAGGAAGCAGCATTCGCCGCTTTTGAACGTGCCATTGAACTTGGAAAAGAAAAATCCTATGTATAAAGAAAAAATAGTGGTAAAGGTTGGTACCAATGTAATGACCAACAAGGACAATAGAATTGTTAGGCCAGTTCTCAGAAATCTGGTCGAACAAATCGCGAAATTATATGAAAGGGATATCATTACAGTACTAGTTTCCTCAGGTTCCGTAATTGCAGGAAAAGAGGTTTTGGGTAAATCCAATATTGAGGATAGAACCCAGCGAAGGCAAGTATATTCTGCCATTGGACAACCTCGAATGATGCGGCTTTATTATAATATATTTCATGATTACGGAATGAAATGTGCCCAGGTACTTCCCACAAAAAGAGATTTTAGTCCAGGGATCCATAGACAAAATATGATCAATTGTTGCGAAGGTCTTCTTTCAGAAGGTGTTATACCCATTGCAAATGAGGATGACGCTGTTTCGGTAACCATGAGTATGTTCTCGGATAATGATGAGCTGGCGAGCCTTATAGCACAACTTTTGAATGCGGACAGGTTAATTATCCTTACCGATATAGATGGGCTTTACACAGGAGATCCCAAAGCCAAGAACAGCAATCTGGTAGAACATGTAAAACCGGAAGAAAATTTGGATAAGTATATTAAGGACAATAATAAGAGAGAAGAGGAAGGACGTGGAGGTATGGGCTCCAAATTGGATTATGCCCAGCAGGCTGCGGCCAACGGTATTCCTACCTATATAGCCAATGGTAAAAATAATAATACCATCATCGACATCATCGATGGTAAAAATGTAGGTACTAGAGTCACCTTGGAAGAAGAAGAATTAATAAAATGAAACTATTGACTACGGATAAAAAAAACAACGTTTTGGACAGTATGATGCGACTGTTGGATGAAAATAGGGAAGGCATCATCAAAGCGAATAAAAAAGACCTTGAACTCTTTCAAAAAGAGGACTAAGGCCATGTTTGATCGACTTATTGTAACCGATACCAAAATTGATGGTATGATTAAATCGATCAAGGAAGTACATAGTCAGGAAGACCCTGTAAACAAACCAATTTCAACAAGGGTTTTGGAAAATGGTTTGGAAATCATCAATAAAACGGCCCCCTTTGGCACCATTATGATTATTTATGAGTCGCGACCGGATGTAACCATAGAAGCGGCTGTCTTAGCCTTTAAGGCCAGTAATAAAATTCTATTGAAAGGCGGAAAGGAAGCTTTGCATAGCAATACCATACTTACCAAACTTTGGCACCAAGCCTTGGAGGAAAACGGCCTTCCAAAGGATTATATACAATTAATGACCTTGAACAGACAGGAAACACAGGATTTCCTAAAAAATCCAACAGAAAAATTGGACCTCATCGTCCCTAGGGGCGGGGAAAGGTTGATCAATTTTGTGAAGGAACATGCCAACTGCGCGGTTCTTGTGAGTGGTAGGGGAAACAATTTCCTGTATGTGGACACTACTGCCGACTGGGAAAAAAGCATCAAGGTAATCATGAACGCTAAGACCGATAAAATTTCGGCGTGTAATGCGTTGGACAAAATACTGATCAGTCAGAAAATCGATAACTACGAACAAAAACTGACGGAGTTGTACAATCTATTGAGCTACAAAGGTGTTGAAACGTGGGTGGACAAAACGGTGGGCAAGACCTTGACATCTGCCAAACCGATTACGGACGAAGCCATGTGGAAGGAAGAGTTCCTGGCGATGAAATGCTGTTTGGCGGCAGTAGACTCGTTAACCGAAGCGGTAGCCAAAATCAACGAACATTCCGGAGGGCATTCAGCCACCATCATGACCAATGATAAAGGAAGTGCCATGCGATTTATGGAGGAGGTGGATTGCGCAGCGGTCTATCAAAATGCTTCCACAAGATTTACCGATGGCGGTCAAATGGGCGTAGGCGCGGAACTTGCCATTAGTACGGACAAGCTCCACCACAGGGGCCCCTGGGATTGGAGCAATTGGTCACCAATAAATACTACGTTTTTGGCGACGGTCAAATAAGAAAGTAGCAATTCTATTCAAAACCAAATCTTAATATATGTTTGAAACAATAGAAAGTATAGACGGGGCAACCATATATCATGGCGAAATCCATAATCGCGTTTATCTAAGTGAAATTAATTCAGGAAAAATTGATTCGATTTTGCCAAAAATGAAGGCCTTGGCAAAACAAAAAAAGTACGATAAGATTCTGAGTAGGGTTCCTGAAGATGCCATCAACCATTTTAAATCAAATGGATACAAGGTAGAGGCAAAAATACCCGGGTTATATAATGGTATGACCACGGGATATTTTTTGGCGGACTATTTAAGCAAGAACAGGCACCAATGCGATGAAAAGCAATTAAAAACCATAGAAACGGTTAAAACCATTGCAATGGCCGCCAACAAGCCCAACGAAAATCCGCATATGAGGGTTCCAAATGATTACATGGTAAGAAAGTTGGATAAAAATGATTTTTCCGAATTGGTAGCGTTGCACGAGAAAGCCTATAAATATCATCCTAAGCACATAAAAAGGGAGCAAGATCTTGAGCAATTGGCGGAATTGGACCATCAATTTCATGGCTTGTTCGTTAGGGGCGAGCTCTTGGTTTCCGCCATATTAAGGGAACATACGAAGGAATCCAATCTTGAAATTGTTGATTTTGCCACACACCCGGACTATAGGGGACAAAACCTCTCCTACTACTTGGTCCAAGAAATCAAGACGCTTATGGATAATAAAAGATGTACCACTATTTACGCTTTAGCAAGGGCTACGAGCTACGGTTTAAATATAACCTATAGTAAACATGGCTTTAAATATGCCGGTACGTTGACCAACAATGCCTTTGTAAGGGATGCTTTGGAAAGTATGAACGTATGGTATTACAATTGATGTTTTGAAAAGCGGATTAATCGAAACTTCTTGTGGGGTCAAAAGGGGTTATATCCATGGAAGTAGTTTCGCCATCCATAACCTCAGAAATTAATTTTCCAGTAGCGGGCCCTAAACTCCAGCCCATCATGGCATGGCCCGTTGTAATGAAAAGATTATTGAATTTTTCCGTTTTTCCAATATATGGTAGGCCATCCGGGAGACAGGGCGAAGTCCGCATTTAGCATTTTCAATTTCCGTTTGGGTAATCTCAATATCCGGATAGAATTTCTTTACTGCTTCTGCAATTGCCTCTACCCTTACCACATTTATATCATAGTTCACTCCTGAAAATTCCATGGTACCTGCAAACCTAGTAAATCCAGCCATGGGTGTAATCGCCACTTTGGCTTCCATTAAAATCGCCGGAAGTTCTATTCCCGTGGGCCGATGCACATCGATGCAATACCCTTTCCCTGCCTGTACTTGTAATGTAAGACCCAGCTGTTTTACCAAATCATTGCTCCAAGATCCGGAAGCCAAAACCACGTTGTCCGGATGGTAAATTCCCTTGTCGGTTTGCACCTTGTTGATTGTGGTATTTGTGTACTCGAACTTTAATACCGCTTCGCCATAGTTTATTTGAACGCCGTTCTTTAATAGATACTCCTTCATTTTGGCCATGAAGACCGTTGGCGTGGTATGGGAATCGCAAAAATAATGAAGGGCTCCCTTCCCTATAATTTGGGTATCCCCATGCAGCTTCTTTAATTCATCGGTTTCCAAATGAGAAACTTCTAAACCAAATTCCTTGGCCTTTAAGGCCACTTTTTTCTCGGCATCTCCATATTTATCGGTCTGATAAATCATGAGAAGCCCCTTTTTCTCCGGATGGAAGTCTCCCAAATCACCGGATTCCTTTATTTCATCGTACAAACTTGAGCTTAAAAGATTGATGTCCTTGATAATGGGTGCGGCCCTGTCCACCTTTTCCTTGGTCGAGGATTTATGAAAGGCCCAGGCCCATTTAAAGAAATCGAAATCCCATCGCGGTTTGATATAGAACGGGCTTTTAGGGTTCAACATCATTGACAATCCTTTTGTAATTACCCCGGGTGCCGCCATAGGTACAATATGACTGGGCGTTAGGTATCCGGCATTTACAAAAGAGGCTCCTTGGCCGCCCATGGATTTTTCCACTACCGTGACCTGATGCCCTTTTTTGTGCAGGTAATAGGCTGAACAAAGCCCCATTACACCAGCACCAATAATCAATGTCTTTTTCTTCTCAGCCATATTATATTACTTGAAAACCCATGGCATAAGGGTGCGATTCATCGATGGTAATTTCATTATAGCCATACTTTCTCGCCCACCCTTGTATACTTGGTACGATGCCCGTAAAATTACCAATTTTGCATTCCTTTTCAGCCATGCCTATGAATTTTGAACCGATGATGCTTTCATGTACAAACTCTTCTCCAAGCCCCAGTTTCCCTTTGGCATACCACTGGGCCATGCGCGCCGAGGTCCGGTACCACAAGGGGAACGATCAATCGCCTTATCTCCATAGAAAACGGCATTTCCGGCCGTAGCACCAGGTGAAATGGTGGTGCCCGTCCAAAGCACATGGCTCACATCCTTGATGGACGGATTTTCCGGATGCACGAATGTTCCAGGATATTTCAAGTTGATATTCTGCCGAAGTTCCCGGGCCATTTCTATCAATTGGGAGGCCGAATAATCCTGCAATCCCGAAAAGTTTTTCTGTGGATCAAAGATGGCATAGTAGTTTCCACCATACGAAACATCAAAAGTAAGTTCCCCTAAAAAACTGGAGGAAACGGTCAGATCCGATGCTGCCAAATAAGAACCGACATTAACCAGTTTTACCCATTCCACTTTGTTTGCGTTCTGTTCGTAGGTCACCTCCACCAAACCTGCCGGGGCTTCCATTCTGATCTTGCCGGGTTCCTTAGGAACGACAACCCCTTCTTCGATGGCCATGGTTATCACACCGATACTACCATGACCACACATGGGAAGGCAGCCACTCGTTTCTATAAAGACAATGCCAAAATCGTTTTCAGGATTGGAAGGGGGGTATAAAAAAGCACCGCTCATCATATCATGACCCCTAGGTTCGTACATCAAGCCCTTTCTGATCCAATCATACTCCTTCATAAAATGAAGCCGCTTTTCGCTCATATTCGACCCCTCCAAAGTAGGCGCACCTTCGACAATCAACCTTACCGGATTTCCACAGGTATGGCCGTCAATACACTTAAAAACATGCTTTTTCACTCAAATCAATTCCTTTTACTACTAATGTATTTATTCACTCTTCTTTCCAAAATGGGCAATGTCACCGTACCCTGACCTAATATTACCTCGTGAAACTCACGAATGTTAAAGTCGGGATCAAGTTCAGTCTCCGCCTTGGTTCTCAACTCCCGTATCTTTAGCTCACCCATCTTATAGGATAAGGCCTGTCCAGGCCATGCAATATATCGATCCGTTTCCGTATTGATTTCATGGAGCGAAAGCGCGGTATTGTCCTTCATAAAATCCAATACCTGTTGCTTTGTCCATCCTTTGGCATGAATGCCCGTATCCACCACCAAACGGGCTGCACGCCACATTTCATAGGTAAGCTTTCCAAATTTTTCATAAGGTGTTTTGTACATGCCCATTTCATTGCCCAAAAACTCAGCATACAAGGCCCATCCTTCCCCAAATGCGGAGAGATACATATTCCTTCTAAATTGGGGTATACTATCAGACATTTCTTGGTTAAGACTCCCTTGCAAATGATGTCCCGGAACTGCCTCGTGAAGGGTCAAGGATGGCAGCACGTATAAAGGCCTACTGTCCAATTTATAGGTATTCACCAAATAATATCCGGGTTCGGTGGGACTCCGAGAACCGGAATATCGCCCACCGGTATATTTTGGTGCCAAGGCATCGGGTACTTTTTTGACACCATATGGTTTTCCGGGCAAGGTGGAAAAGTAGGCCGGTAACTGCGCATCGATTTGCTTTGCAATGTTTCGGGCCTCTTTTAATAACTCCTCTCCATCGGTCACATAAAACTGGGGGTCGGTGCGGAGAAACTCCAAAAAGTCGGCAAAACTTCCCTTGAAACGGACGGACTTGATAATCTCTTCCATTTCAGACCGTATCCTAGCAACCTCCTTGAGTCCAATTTGGTGAACATCCTCGGCCGTATAGGTATTAGTTGTGGTGTAATAGTTTACCCTATTCTGATAGAGTTCGTCTCCCCCAGGAGTATCGGAAATCCCAAATGAATTTCGAGTACCTGGCAGGTATTCCGATTCAAAAAAGTCCTTTATTTTTTTGAAGGTTGGAACGACCGATGCTTCTATGGCGACTTTGGCAGCACTAAGTACGGAATCTTTTTGCACTTGTGTAAGCGATGAAGGCAAGTCCAAAAAGGGACCGTAAAATGCATTGTCCACAACCTTTTCAGTGATATGCTGATTATAGGTAGATTCATACCCCTCAAAAATCACCTTGGGTTGCGAAACTTTTTTTTCTAGAGCCATTCGTAATATTTGGAAATGCTCCTCTGCAAAACGTGGCATATCATTTAAAACATTTAAATAGTTCTTAGCGCTTTCATAATTGCGAAGGGGTCTTATTCGGTAATTTAGGCTCAGGTGAAAACCTTGATCCGCTTGGATTGGGTTAAGATACAGTCCGAAATTATACTCGTCCACCCTATTTTGGATAGTGAATTGTAATAATTCCAAGGAAATCTTTTCCGTTTCGGAAAGATTTTTAGTTTCAACCGATTCCAGTTTCTTCAACTGTTTAGCAGCGAAATCCGCATCCTTCTTGTAAACTTCGGGAAGGTATCGGCCTAAGGGAAATTCATTTCGATCGTACAATTGAAACGACTCCACTTCCTCGATAATTTTTTCCAAAGCTTCCTTTTGGGCATGCATGGGACTTGCATATAAAAGTATCCCAAAAACTAAGATCAAAATTCGCTTATCGATTCGTATTACCATCGTCTTTATATTTACGCCATTGCTTCTTCCAAGTGCAAATAATCCGGCAATTGGGGTCTGTTCGCCATCCCGATTTCGATAATTTTCAGTACTCTTTCGCGCTCCGCGCCTTGTAAAGGAAGTCTTGGCGCCCTAACATTTTCGGTACCGATGCCGGTTGCAACCTCGGCCAATTTAATGTTTTGCACCAATTGTGGATTAATGTCCAATTCCAATAGTGGCAGAAACCACCTATAGATTTCCAAGGCCTCTTTGATCCTTCCGGCCTTCGCCAGTTTATATATGGCAACCGTTTCAGCAGGGAAGGCGCATACCGGACCTGCGACCCAGCCTTCCGCTCCCATCAGCAAGCTTTCAAGACCTAAGGTATCTACACCGGTCAGCACTTTAAGTCGGTCTCCAAATCGATTCTTTATACGGGTGACGTTGGAAATGTCCCGGGTACTTTCTTTAACAGCTGTTATATTTTTTTCCTCCAACAAGGTTTCGAACATATCCAAAGTGACCATAATTCCATAATCAATCGGATTATTATAAATCATTATGGGCAAATCCGTGCTTCTTGCCACCTCCTGAAAATAGGTTACCGTCTCAAAATCATTGGCCTTATATCGCATTGGGGGCAACATCATAAGACCCATTGCACCGTTCTTCTCGGCAGCCTTTACGGCATCCTTGGCTCCTTGGGTAGTCTGTTCCGCAATGTTCAAAATAACCGGAACTTTTCCATTCACGATTTCAACAGTCTTTTTCAACAAGGTCTCCTTTTCAGAACCTGTCAGTGTACTTGCCTCACCTAAGGTACCTCCCAATATTATTCCATTGACTCCTGCAGCCACTTGTGCCTCAATATTGACCTGAAACATTTTCAAATCTAAAGATCCGTCATTTGTAAATTTTGTTGTAACCGCGGGCATAACCCCGCTCCATGAAAGTGCCATATCTAGATAATTTTGTTTGCTTAAAATTACGTAGCAATAACATGAAGCCCTAATTGGATTTTATCCTATTTAAATACTATATTACCCTTATTGTTGGTTGAAGTTTCCATTTTGTGAATAATTTGAACTAATTTAATAGTATGAAGGTATTACCGTTTATTATTCCCAAATCTCCGTCCGAAAATTTGGTGTTTCAAATCGACGAGGAAATACGATTTTATGATAAGCTTCACCAACATGAGGAAATACAGATAAGCTATATAGAACGGGGTGCAGGTAAACTTGTATTAATGGATGGTATCCACCAGTATCATTCCCACGACCTATTTGTTATCGGGAGTAATCTACCTCATCTGTTCAAAAGCGAGGACATTGGTCACATCAATTCCAAAATGTACACCTTGTTTTTCACAAAGGAATCCTTTGGTGAAAATTTCTTCCATTTATTGGAATTAAAACCAGTAAGCGGATTCTTTGATAAGGCTCAAAACGGATTTAAAGTCCTAGAAAATCAGGACCAACTTGGGTTTTATATTAAGGACATGGAAAATAGCAATAGGTTCGAACGCTTTTTAGGTTTGTTGAATCTACTTAACAAGTTATGTGAAATTCCTTCTGAAAACCTCTCTGTTCTAGCTCCCAATAAGGTTCGCAGTTTGGACGAGGGTGAAAGACTACAACGTATCTTTGACTTGGTCATTAAAAATTTTCAGAGGCCTATACCCTTGGAGGAAGTGGCTTCTTTAAGCTACATGACCAAGAACTCTTTTTGTAGGTTCTTTAAAAAACATACCAACAAAAGTTTTATGGATTTCCTGATCGAATACAGGATAGCACATGCCTGCCAACAGCTATTGCAATCGAATACCATTTCCGTAGCGGAAGTTGCAGAGGCATGTGGTTTTCATTCACAATCAAACTTCAACAAGAAATTCAAGGCAATAAAGGGAGTCTCCCCCACTGCCTTTAAAAAGAGCATGGAGTAGATATTTCCATTAGTCGACATTATTACTATAAATTTTGCGTAAATTATAGTAATTTCCCCCTCGTTAACAATCACTTAAAGAATACATTGGCATGAAAATTTGGTATACCTCAGCTTCACTTTTATTATTTGGATTTTTAAGTTTTGGACAAAAGGCCAATACCAAAACCTTTGAAAAATTTACGGAACTTAAAGTCTATGACCGCATTGTAGTTTCTTTGGTAAAGAGCAATGAAAACAAATTGGTCATCACTGGAGATGACCGTGACGAAGTGGAAATTTCCAATAAAAATGGACTTCTAAAGATTAAAATGGAGTTTGGCAATTTTATGGATGGTGACGAGGCCAAAGGAACACTCTATTACACGGAAGATCTAACGCTTTTGGATGTGAACGAAAATGCAAAAATTGTTTCTGAAGAAACCTTTAAGGGCGATAAAGTAGAAATAAAAGGTCAAGAAGGAGGCGTCATAGATCTAAAAGTTGCCTTGGAAGATGTATATGTCCGTTCCGTATCCGGTAGCGAGATAACATTGACCGGAACCAGTAAAAAACAAGATATATCGGTCAACACTGGTGGAAAAGCCTATTGCAAGGATTTAAGCACTAATGAAACAACCGTCACAGTAATGGCCGGTGGGAGGGCAGACGTTAAGGCATCCGATGAAGTAATTGCCAAAGTAAAGGCTGGCGGATCCATCTATATCTACGGAAATCCCAAAAATATTAAAAAGGACAAAGTGTTTGGAGGTAAGATTGAAGAAATGGATTAGTTATTGACCAATTTCCCTAGCTTCGAAACCAACCAACTCACTATTTTGAAATTCCGGGGTTACTTCAATGGGATTACAACATACCTCGCAATCCTCTATATACGTTTGGCGAACAATCGAAGGATCCATGAGCATTGACACCTCTTCCCAGCAATAAGGACATTGAAAAAAGTGTTCGTACATGATGCTGCAAGATTAATTTCCCTTGAGTCTTTTTGTCAACTCCTCCAAGGTCATTCTCTGCACTAAGTTTTCAGCATTAGAAGTGAATATAACCTCATTACCTAGTTTCAGCTCCAATTCATCCTCTTCCCTGTCCAAGAACAAGTCCGAAGCCTTGGCCTTAATCTCCTCCAATTTAATGTCAAAGCGTTTTTTTAAAGTAATATCCTCACCAGTTCGGGCCAATTCAAAACCCGTATAGTCAAATAAACGTTTTAATCCACTAAAAAAACGGATTCCCACGAAAATTAAACCCGCCATGGCAAATTTTACGGCAAGGGTAAATACATCTACTTCATCTCCATTAATAAATGTCATTACCAAGTTTACCACCCCATTTACGCCCACAAAGAATATAACCAAACCTAAAATAAAGGCGAATACATCCGTTAAAGTGGCATTCATGGTTCTAGTAATCAAAAACTTATTATCCGTGGTCTCCGCCTTGAAACCAAAATCCTTCAAATATTCAAAGTTTTTGATGCGGGATATTTTATCCTTGATAGCGGCATCCAATTCTGAAGTATCGGCAATGATACCTCTCTCCTTAATCTCCTCCTTTAAAATAAGTTGGGACTCAAATGTTAATTGAGAATTTTGATCCAACACCTCCAAAAGTTCCTTGTCCGTTTTATCCTTGTACATGGTACTATACTTTATAAATTGGCCTGTGCCTGTTATAATTCAACATTCATTAATTGCCCTGTTAGCTGAAGTAATTGTAGTTCCGCTAACTTGGCATCGTACTTTGCTAAATTCTTGTTGGTTTGGGCATTTAATAAATTGATTTGTGCTTGCCGCAATTCAACCGACGCAATTTGCCCTAATTTATACTGCTCATTGGATCGTTCAAAATTATTTTTAGCCGTAACAACATTCTGTTCTTGCAACTTTAATATTTCCAATCTGTTTCCATAGGTTTCCCTTGCGTTTTCAATATCACGACGTACCTCTAGCCTAGTTTGTTCCTGGGTAATTTCTTGATTATCCAACAACAATCGAGCATTTTTGATTTGGGTAATATTGCCTCCTCCATTAAACAAGTTCCAAGTCAAGTTAACACCTGCTGAAATACCTGTAGATACGCTGGAAGCCAAGAAGTTAGTCGCTGGAAAGTTACCTTCATTCCAACCATAGGATCCTGTCAGCCCGATAGTAGGTAAAAAAACAGACGTACTCGATTTAAGTGTGAGATCATTGATTCTAATGTTCCTTTCCATTTGTTGGATACGAACATTGTTTTCAATCCCTCTATTTAAAAACTCTTCCAACCTAATAGGGTCTGTAAACGAAACAACGGTATCTACTTCAAAAGAGGTAACAAGTTCTCGATTCAAAAGTAAGTTTAAGTCCCGTTTTGTATTTCTGAGTGATTGCCTTTCATTCATAAGATTTATACTATCGTTAACCAAGTCCACTTCAGCATTCAAAACGTCCAATTTATTGGTTCTCCCAAATTCAAAACTATATTCGGCACGCTGCAGACGATTTTTAGTATTTGAAAAAGTTTCTTCTAGCACGTTTATATTCTCCGTTAATCTTGCTACCTCGAAATAGACCGTGAACATTTGAATCATAGTGGTCTCAATAGTTTCCCTCGCCTGTAATTCACTAAGATTGTACTCTTCCTTAAGTCTTTTGAAATCATAAAATCTACCAAGACCATCAAATAGAGTGTAGTTGAGCCCTAGTGAGGCATTGTAACGTGTAGACTCGGCACCATCAATAGCTCTAACAGAACCATCCTGAAAAGTAGCTTCTTGATTATTCTTGTCATAAGACCCTCCAGCAGTTCCTGTAAGCGTAGGGAGATAACCCGAGTTTAGGATACTCTTATTGTTTTCTGCAATCTCCATATTATTGGTTGCTATGATGATTCCAAAATTATTTTCCAAAGCTTTAGCAATCGCTTCTTCTTTGGATAGTAAATTTTCTTGTGCAACAGCTAAAAAGGAAGACAGTACTAAGAAAATTGTTAAGCTGAATTTTGTCATTATAAGGTTTCTTCTAATTCTTTATGATGTGGTTTTTCCTCCAGTATATTTCCATTATGGTCATGATTACCCAGTCCCTCAAGATGTTCCTTTTCCCTTTGCTCGAGGATAGCTCTTTCTACCTCTTCCTTGGTAATCTTATGTCCGGATGACAACATTCTATTTTTAGATTTTAGATTATTACCAAAGGACAAAAATAATGGTAACATTAGAAGTGTAAGTATTGTTGCTATGGCAATACCGTAGGCAATTGAAATAGCCATAGGCTTCAAAAACTGGGCTTGCCTACTTGCTTCTGCCATTAACGGGGCCAAACCAGCAATGGTGGTTACGGAAGTTAGAAAAATAGCCCTAAATCTAGACCTACCTGCCTCATAAATGGCCGCATCAAAGGTCATTCCCTCACGTAGGTTGCCATTGAATTTTCCAATAAGCACGAGTCCATCATTAACCATAATTCCTATCAACGCAATAATACCCAAGACAGAAAGAACGTTAATGGGGAAATCATGAATCCAATGCCCCCATGCGACAGCGGTAAAGCTAAAGGGAACCAATAATAATAGCATTAAGGGTTGACTGAAACTCCTAAAGGTAAAGGCAATCGTGATATAAATGAGCAGTAATACTGATAAGCCCACAACTTTTAGAGAGCCCGTTAGTTTGCCCAATTCCCTATTTTGTCCTTCATATGAGGCCGCTACTGTGGGATATTTGGACGTAATTTCAGGCATGATAACATTTTGGATTTCGGCCATGACTTCTGTTGGACTATCCTTGATATCCTTCATATCGGCAGAAACCTGAATTTCCCTTCTACCCTCCAACCTATTTATGGCTACGTCCCCTCTCTCGATAGAGTACTCAGCAATTTCATTTAAAGGCACACGATCTCCTGTTGGCGTAACAATTCGCATTTCATCCAAGTTGGTAATAGACGACCTATCTTCTCTATCATATCTTACCCATACCCTAATCTCATCTTGTGACCTTTGAAAACGCTGCGCCTGCACTCCAAAGAATCCAGCCCTGACTTGGTTCATGACCGTTCTCAAATCCAATCCCAATAAATAGGCATTTTCCTTTAATTGTAACCTGATTTCCTTTATACCGGCCGGATCATTATCAGAAATATCCTTTAGTCGGGTATTGTTCTGTAATATGCCTTTCAATTCATTTTTGGCCGCCTTGAGTTCCTCAATATTGTTCCCCAATAAAGAAACAGAAACCGGGGAACCACCAAAATTCCCCCCTGAACCATAAATCAGGCTTTCTACACCAATAACAGGCCCCACCAATTCTTCAATTCTTCGGGTTACAATGTCTGCCACCACCTCATCTGGACGTTCCTCACCTGGTAAAAGGTTTATATTCAACTGAGCCGTTGACGATCCTGGATCAATTCTTCGAATCATATTTTCGAACATCATTTTGTCCGAATTCGGCAAGTATTTATCCGTTAGTTCCTGATTTACTATTTCTGCCTTTTCTTCAATAAGGCTGATAATGGAATCCGTAATCTTTTCATTGGTACCGTTCGGCATTTGCAATTCTATATTCACCCTATCACTTGCGATTCTCGGAAAGAAAGCGGTTCTGATGATACCACCTCCAAGAGCACCGAATGTCAAAACCAATGCCATGGCAAAAAAGCTAAATGTGAGCATTTTATATTTCATGGCAAATCGTAAAGATGGGCTGTACAATTTGTCCCTCATCCACATCATCAATCGATCTCCAAAATCATTGATAACCCTAAGTTTTGCAAAAGCACTGGCCATGCCTTTTTTTGGCTTATTGTCCAAAGGCTGTAACGCCTTTGAATGTGCCAAATGCGCTGGCAAAATAATTAAAGCTTCCACCAAAGAAACAACCAAAGTCAGTATAACTATTACCGAGACTTCCCCAAAAAATTCACCTATTCTACTATCTAAAAATAAAAAGATGGAGAAGGCTAAAATGGTCGTTATAATAGCCGAAATAATAGGAGGCAATACTTCCATGGTGCCATCCACAGCGGCCTGTACGGGCGATTTCCCCTTTTCATAATGCTGATAAATGTTTTCGGCAATAACGATACCATCATCCACCAAAATACCGATAACGATAATCATACCGAACAGGGACAATACATTTATGGTCACATCAAAAAATCCTGCGAACACGAACATTCCCAAAAATGCCACTGGCAAACCAAAAGCTACCCGGAAAGCAAGTCTTGTGTTGAGGAAGAGCGACAGGAATATCAATACCAATATCATCCCCATGATGGCATTCTCTGTCAACAACTGTGTCCTTTGAACTAATGTTTCAGACTGATCTGAAACAATGTCCAACTTTACATTGCTGTATTTTTGATTAAATTCCTCTACGTAAGCCTTTACATCGTTTGCGGATTGGATAAGGTCTTCCGTATTGGTACTCGTAATAGAAGTATTTACTGATAAATTCCCGTCAAAATAAGTCGCGTTAGGGTTTTCGGCAAACCTATCCCTTATATCCGCTACATCCTTCAAACGCACTGTACTACCCGAAGGATCTGCGCGTACAATCAAATTGGAAAGTTCATCGCCGTAATAAGACCTGTTGTTTGCCCTAATCAAATACTCCTCGGCATCTGTCTTAATATTCCCCCCAGTAACTAAAATGTTGGCGTTTCCAACGGCTGTAGCAACCTCCTGAAAGGAGATTCCATAGGCTAAAAGACTATTTTCATTTACGGCAATCTCTATTTCCTCCGCTGGAAATCCGGAAATTTCAATTTGGGAAATACCTGGAATGGCTCGCAGATCATTCTCAATCTGCCTACCTACATTTTTTAAAGTAGCTAAAGGAATATTTTCGCCGCTTATGGCAAAGGAAATTGTTTGACGCACCGCTTCCAATTTGGAAACCACAAGTGGTTCCATGCCTGTAGGAAAAGTCGGAACCCTGTCAACGGCATTTTTCACCTCAAGCAACATGAAGTCTATATCCCTACCCTTTTCTATTTCAATATTAATACTCCCACTGTTCTCCCTTGAGGTAGAGGTCACACGATCAACACCCTCCAATCCCTTTAAATTATCCTCTATCTTAAGTACAATACCTTCCTCAACCTCTTGTGGTGAGGCACCAGGATAGGTAATGGTTACGGATATATTTTTAGAATCGGTTAACGGAAAGAAGGAGGATTTAAGTGATTTTGCCCCTACTATTCCGAAAAGGGCGAAGGAAATCACTACCACATTGACCGCAACATGGTACCTAATAAAATATTCAATAATTTTTCGCATTATCCTTTGGAATTATCTGATTGGTCTTCGTATATCTTTACGGTCATACCCGTATATGCCCCAATCAATGGTTTGGACATAATTGTCATTCCATCAGGAACATCCTTCAACACCACACTTTTTTCTGAAAAATAAACAGGCTGAACATCGATAAGGTCCAAAACGGAATCCCTTACCACAAATATTTTATCGCCCTCCAACAATAAGCTTCTGTCTATTTCTATAGCGTTCTCCTCTTTTTTGGCGTCCAAGTTAGCTTCAAGGTACATGCCTTCCCTTAACTTGTCGTTGTCCACTTCAATGTAGGCTTTGATAGTCTGTGAGGCTTGATCTACCCTCCCATTTATCCTTGTAACTTTTCCTGTATACGTGTCATCACCATCCAAACTGGATAATCCAACAGATTCCCCTACTTTTAACAAATCCGTAAAGGACTTACTAACGGAAACCTCCAATTCATAAACACCCGGATTAATGAATTCACCCAATTTCTGACCGGCCCTCACCAAAGTACCTTCCGTCACAAGTGCTTCTGTGAGCACCCCAGTGAAAGGAGCAACAATGCGATATTTTGAAAGTCGTTGTTCCGGATTCTTGACATTGTAATAGCTTGAAAGAATTCCTCTACCAGTAATAAAGAAACGCTCGCTTTCAGAGTTCATTTCCGGTAACTTGGGCGTACTTTTGGAAAGGTCAAAACCATTTAAGTAGTCCTGCCATTTAGGATAGAAGTCTCGGATAGTCCAACCTTAAATCGGCATAATAGAAGTCAACTCATTATAGAGGTTGCTCTTCGCAGATTGTACACTCGCCGCATATTCCTCTGCATCTATACTAATAATGGTCTCGCCCTGTCTATAGGCCTGTCCCTCCTTGAACAATTTATTTCCTCTTCTAAATACCCCTTGGACCTCAGCATAAAGTTCAACCCGTTGTTTAGCCCTAAGGTTTCCATTCGCCGTAACCACAATTGGAATGGTTTTGTTTTCAACTACCTCCGTAAAAACGGTCTTTACAACCTTTTGTGCCCTTGGCTTAAAGACTTTCTTATTGTCAATTATCATTTTGGCCAAGAAAAATGAGGCTAGTATTAATACGATACCTAGTCCGGTAAAGATGATTTTTCGCATTTTGGTTTTGGTTTTAACTATTGATTTTTAAAACGACTACAAATATAGTCCTGTATATCTCCAACACTTCTGTAATGTAAGTGAAACGTCCAAATTGAATTGTGAAACGACTTGAATCAAAATTTAACTTTTCGCTAAGGATCCAAGCAAAATCCAATTGGCTCTAAAACATCAATCTAAGCAGACTTTAAAATTTCAACTTAATAACTATCAATGGATTAGAGTGCAATCGAACACTTTCAAAGGGCGAAACTACAAAAAATCGCTTCCCGTCTATGATCAAGGAGAGGTTAAAAATTTCATAAAACTTTTGTGTAGGTAATGTGCAAACTGGTCGCAGAGTTGAATATTGGATAGTTCATAAAACAAAAAAGAGGTGCTACCAACACCTCTTTTTTCACCAAACTAACTAAAAGTGTAAACTACTCTTAATTTTCTATGTCTTCATATTTTGTATCGGCCATTCTAGTCCTATCAAGCTTGAGTTCCTTAAACTCGTATTTTTTGTCAAATCCATCGTAATCGAATACCAAATACTCTCTTGTTTTAAGTTTTTCTAGATTCTTAAAGGAAGAAAAATTGTTGTTCTGTATTTGAAAGATTTGAAGACTGGCCAATTGGTCGAATTCTTTCGGAATTTCACCATTAAGACTATTGTTCGCAAGGATCAATTCCTTCAATTTGGTCAAATGACCTATTTCACCGGGGATAGCCCCTTCCAAAGTATTTTCAAAAAGACCTAGAGTTTCCAACTGCGCCAATTGTCCAAGAGTATCCGGAATAGTACCATTTAATGAGTTACTGGAAAGATTTAAGACTTTTAGATTTCTTATTTCCCCAATGCTTTCAGGAATACTTCCGGACAAAAAATTATTGAAGGCAGTAAGTTCCTCTAAATTTGAAAGTCCCCCTATGTTATCCGGCAGAGTTCCCTTTAATCTGTTCATCTCCAACTTGAGGACTTTTAGGCTTGTTAAATGGGCCAAATCTTCCGGCAATTCCCCGGTAATTAAATTAAACGCCAAATTCAAAACCTTTAGATTTTCCAATTTAGACATCCCTATCGGTAGCGGCCCCATTAAGTTGTTTTGAAAAAGATTGATTTCTACAACTTTATCGTCGACAACCTTAACCCCATACCATTCAGAAACGGGTTTTTTCAAATCCCACTTTCTGATCCAATGTGCACCGTTCGTACTATTGTAGAGTCCAATCAATGCCTTTCTTTCCATTTTGGAAACTTTAGCCATGCCAAGGCTTGATATTAGCATAAACGCTGAAAGAACTATGTAGAGCTTTTTCATATACTAAGAAGATGGTTACCGTTTAGTGTATTAAGAATTATCTTACAAATTTCTTACAATAACGATGAACGAGCAAAAATTATCGTTTAAGGGAGCTTCTATGTTGTGAAAATGCCTGAAACTGTTGTGAAAGAGTAAATACTGTATGTCTGTTTTTATCTGATACTCTCAATTTCCAAGGTAAGGGCTTCCCATTTTTCCATATGCTTTTCCAATCGTGCCTTTTTAGATTGATACTCATCAAAAAAGTTTGGCTTGGCAATCGTGGCATCATAATTCATTAATAAATCATGATCTATTTTTTTTATTTCCCTTTCTAGTGTGGATATCTTGCTTTCTATTCCGCTAAGCTGGTTCTTTAGACTCTTTAGTTGCTTTTGGTCCTCAAAAGTGGTATTCTTCTTTTCAACAGGTTTCTCCTCCTTTTTCTCTTCCCTCTTTTCTATACTTCTAAAATCATTGACTTTGCGCTGTTCCGAGATAAAAATCAATGTCCCCTAAATATTCCTTTATTTTTCTGTCCTTGAATTCATAGACTTTATTCGTTAGACCTTGAAGAAAGTCCCTATCATGGGAAACTAGGATAAGTGTTCCCTCAAAGTTCAAACATGCTTGCTTAAGTACATTTTTGGATTTTATGTCCAAATGGTTGGTAGGCTCATCCATCACCAAAACATTAAAGGGCTGCAAAAGCATTTTGGCCAAGGCCAAACGATTACGCTCGCCTCCGGATAACACTTTTACAAATTTTTCCACATCATCTCCCCTGAATAGGAATGACCCCAAAATATCCCGTACCTTACTTCGGTTAGATTCGTTGGCTGCGTCTATCATAGTATCCGGAATGGTCTTATCACCATCTAAATATTCCGCTTGGTTTTGGGCAAAATAGCCAATTTGAACATTATGCCCCAATTTTATATGGCCACCATGTTCCAATTCTCCAACGATGATTTTTGCCGAGTGGATTTCCCTTGCCCGTTCTGTCCTACAAAGGCTGTTTTACTATCACGCTCCACCAACAAATTGATATTATTCAAAACTTCCTTGTTCCCATAGGATTTAGAAAGGTTTTCCATTTCCACGACCACCTTTCCTGGGGTAACGGAAACTGGGAATCGAAGGCTCATAACACTGTTATCATCCTCGTCAACTTCAATCCGTTCAATCTTATCGAGCTTTTTAATTAGTGATTGAGCCATGGATGCTTTGGTGGATTTAGCCCTGAACTTTTCAATCAATCGCTCTGCTTGTTGAATCTCACGATCTTGGTTTTTTTGCGCACTTAACTGCTGTTGACGAATCTCGTCCCTTAATACTAGGTACTTAG
The DNA here is from genome assembly GCF_025244665.1 of Maribacter litopenaei. GTDB lineage: Bacteria > Bacteroidota > Bacteroidia > Flavobacteriales > Flavobacteriaceae > Maribacter > Maribacter litopenaei. The sequence goes on from NZ_CP104205.1 coordinate 3,099,576, forward strand.
AATAAGGTTTGTTGTAATCATAGATCCTACCCAATGATATCTCTATGGTTCTATTGGTCACGTTATCCAAAAACATTTTGTCATGAGAAACAATCATTATCGCTCCGGTATAATTGTTCAAAAATTGTTCGAACCAAATGATGGATTCGATATCCAAATGGTTGGTAGGCTCATCCAGCAGGAGTACATCATTACTTTGCAATAATAGTTTGGCCAATTCTATACGCATGCGCCAACCACCGGAAAAGGTTTCGGTCTTTTTATCAAAGTCTTCTCTTTTAAAGCCTAAACCCTGTAAAATTTTTTCGGTCTCACCTTGATAGTTATAACCGCCCAATATTTCATAGTGTGAGGTCACGTCGCTCAAATCAATTATGAGCTGATTATAGCCATCACTTTCATAATCCGTTCTTTCTGCTAATTGATGATTGATTTCATCCATCTTTGTCTCTAGAACTTTTATCTCTTCAAAGGCTTGATAAGCCTCTTCCAAAACGGTTCTACCCAATTCAAAATCTATATCCTGACGAAGAAAACCGATCTTAATGTCCTTCTCAATAGCAATAGTACCGAATCTATTGGCATATCCTTGGCCAACAACTTTAGCAATGTGGATTTTCCAGCACCATTCTTTCCAACAAGACCTACCCTGTTACCGGCGTTCAACCGAAAAGATATTTCCTCAAATAAATATTCCCCGCCAAATGAAACGGATAAATTATGAATGTTCAGCATTCTTTCTTTGTTTAATACCCTAAGAAATCAATGGATTTGTTTGCATCATTGATTCCCTTTTGGAATTTGCAAAGGTCAAAAAAAAGGATAATAACGCGATAGGATTTTAACAGAAGTTCCTATCCCTTGAAAACAGATTCATAAATGCAACTGCTAATGATTAATTTAGGCCAAATGCTGAAACCTATCAATGTTAACTTCATCGTTCATTAATGTCCCCTGCTCTATATTATAGAACAATTCCTTTGCCGCCCATGGTGCAATCATTACACCGTGGGAACCAAAGCCATTTAAAATATGAAGCCTTTTTTGGGTTGGATGGGTTCCTAGTAAAGGCCTTCTATCCTTTACCGTAGGTCTTACACCCGCAACGTGCCCTACCACTTGATATGGACAGTTGATCATCTTTTCCAATTTTTTAAGCAATTCCTGCTTAGTTTCCCCCGAAGGTATATTATCCTTATCTACGGAATTATAATTAGCTCCGACCAAATAAAGATTTGTCTCAATGGGTATGACAAAAATGGAGGCCTTGATTGCATTTTGCTCCCTTAATTCAGTAGATTTTATTACCAAATACTCCCCCTTTGAACCCTGTACCGGTAGATATTTAAAGAATGGATTTTTCTTTATTCCAAAGCCTTCGGCAAAAACAAGATTCTTAGCCCTGATTCCGTTGTACTCTATACATTCGCCCATTACATTTAAATGAGAATAATCAAAGGTGTCCGATAAGAATTTATCTCGCGAAAGTATCTTTTCTTGGTAATTGATCAGGAATGACTCCGTTCTTAATCTATACGCACCCATTAACTTTCCAAAATCAAATGGAGCTAATAGAGACTCGTTTGTATTGCGCACCAATTGCGGAGATAAAAATTGTTTCAGCACTTCCTTGTCGGAAGCTTCAAACCACATATTTTGTTCTTCTATAGAGCTGAACTTGCGTAATATGGGCTGATCCTCCACTAACTTGATTTTGAGTTGGCGCTCCAGATCCGGATAAAAATTTTGGGAAAGTGGCAGTAGTTCGTCGGCCTTCCAAGCAAGACTAAACCGTTTTAATATTACGGGATTAGATAGCCCAGCGGCCACTATGGAAGAAGTTTGGGATTGGTCACTTATCACAAAAAAACTCTTTTGATTTTGCCTTAGTGTTTCACAAAAGGCCGTTCCAGCCAAACCTAAACCCACAATAATATAATCCACCATTTGGCAAAAATAGAATAAACAAAAAAAGCTCCGATAGATTATCGGAGCTTATATTATTGAATTGGAATTTTTTTTGGCTAGTAAGCCCACATATCTTGTTCCCTGTCCCTAATCGCTTCTTTGATGCGTTTAGCTTCCAACAATTGGAATAGGGCATTATCCGCAATGTAATCATTTACTTCACGGTCTCCATGAACATTATCTTCCTTATAGATAACGGCATTGAACCTTCTTGCATTCAATAACATATCATAGGAGATTGGTTGGGCAGAATTTTGCTGATTAAATACCTTGGCCTCGTGCAAAATTTCGCGAGCATCAGGATACCATACCCGGAATAGTTCAACCATATCTCGGATTTTCATCATCGATGAAGTTTACGTCCGGAGCAACCGGAGCAATCCCCAACAAGCGATATTTTAACTCTCCTTGTCTTTTGTCAAAATACCACATTCCTTTTATATGGTACTCCTCAATTTCAGCGGCGGTTATATCTCTGCGGGTAATGTATTCTGCAGAAACCTGCTCGCCGGCATTCATTTGTTCGTAACCATAATCCAATGTGTCTACTGACTGCAGTGCACCAGAAAGATCATTATAGGTTCTTTTCTCAGTGAAGTAGGAATCTACATAAGCTTCCAGTTTCCCTTCCCTAAGATTTTTTATCAATACATGGTACAGGGACCTTCTGTCCTTTCCTATGTCCATAGTATCTGTTGGATAATATAATGGGAAGTTTACTCTTTCATCCAGGTCAATAGTTTCCCAAAGCGTCTTGGACCAAAGAATGTCCCTGTCATCCACATAACCATATTCTAAGGGAGCGTCATTGTCCACAGCTTTTTGCTGTTCCGTACGCACACCTATTTCTTCCGGTTTTTTGGCGTTCAGAATATTGGCTTGGGCCATCATGGAAGCTGGTAACAAAGTTACCGCACCCATTACTAAAACATTTTTCCAATTCATTATTTTAAAACTTTAAAATTAACCGGGCAACCAATTTTAAGGTTACCCGGTAGTATTCTACTTGTATTAATTAGTTATCTCTATTACTACTGGAGATACCTTTTTCAACTTGTAACTTTTATTGTTTGTGATATATGCTTCAATATCGAATATTTGTACAATATCACCTCTACCTGCACGTTTAAGGGCAGCTTTAGCTTTGGAATCCAACTTATTACCGTTAACACTAACCGTTGGTTGACCAGGAACTTTGAATTTAAATCCGCTAACAGCAAGATTCAAGTCAAAATCAAAATCATCCAGCATGGCTCCAATCGTAGCTATTTCTACATTGGCTCTTGGCAATTTAAGACTACCTGCTTGCTTGCTAATAGTACCTTCCGGTCTTGGTATATCCTTAATTCTAAACTCAGACCTAGAAGAAACCGTTTGTCCATCAGGCAATGTACCGAAGCGGATATAGTAACCGTTCTACCCGTACCAGGATTCATAACATAGTTGCTACCACCTATAGACTTAAGTCCAGGTGCGGATGCACTTACTTTGTTATTTGGAATACCAGGGATGGAGATAGACATTGGGTTCGCAACTCCACGATATACTACATTCATTTTATCAGCAGCAATCAAAGCAGCGTTGGGCTTGGAGATTGTAGCAAATGAGTTACTTACAGGCACCTCGATTTCCTCACCATCCTGCATAAAGTAAATATTTCCTTCTACTTTGTGATCACCGGCATTACCGGCACCGATCAACATTTTAACACCACCGGCTTCCAATTTATAATCAGAACCTTCAGATAGTTTTCTACCGTCCAAGGTCAATTCAGCTCTTACAGGAGTAGAAGTATTATCAGTTTTACTGATGATGATTTTACCATCATACTTTTCTCCAGCATAATATGCTGATTTAGAAGCAGAAAGTGAAGTAGCAAAATTCTTTAAAGAAACTTGACTTGTCAACTCTCCCTCCAACATAGACTTTAATGCAGCTTCCTCTGTAGCTTTTACGTCAGCTTGTAAAGAAGTTAACTTTGCCAAAGAAGCTACTAAAGGATATCCTTCATAGTGATAGTTGATCCAATCTTGCTTTGTACCATCTCTTTTTTCAACCTTTCCATTTTCATCACCTGTTTTAAAGCGATCGATAACGGATTGTTTTAGTGAAGAGGGAACGATAGTAGCAACCTGATCTCTATAGTCAGTAAGTCTTTTCATAAATTCTTGACCACCTTCTGATAGATTATCACCTTGAAAGAATTTCTGATCCAAATAATCTGAATTATCCATACGGGCATAATCCTTTGGATCTTCCAATCCTTCTGTCATACCATCCTTAAGAGACTCCAAATAATCAAAGTACTCTTGGGACATCGATTTAATTTTCCGGGCATTTTCGTACAGCTTTTCATATTTAGCTGCATCTTCCGATGCCTTAGTTTCTAGACTACCCAAGAACGCTTCGTTACTTGCTGTAGTCTTTTCGTTAGAAGTCTCTAGCTTTTCATTCATAATACCGAATGCCGCTAGCACCTCTTTACTCATATTTAACGCCAGCATTGCGATGAAGATCAAATACATAAGGTTGATCATCTTCTGACGTGGTGTTTGTTTTCCTCCTGCCATGGTTTTTTAATTAGATTTTAATTAATACTGATTTGGTTTGGTTTTATTAAAATCCAATTTAGTTTCTGTTCATTGCAGACAACATTCCACCATAAACACCATTCAAAGAAGAAAGGTTTGTAGATAGAGAGGCCATTTGCTCTTTAAGTGCGCTAGCATTTTGTACAACTTCCTCATTAACGGAAGCTTGTCTGCTTGCACTTTCCAATTGTACTTTATAAAGACTGTTCAAAGATTCCATTTGAGCGGCAGCTTGTACCATTTCCTCAGAATACTTCTTGGTAGATTCCATTGCATCAACTGTTGGAGCGATACCTTTAGCGGCACCTTCAAAGTTCCTGATACTAGAACCTAAGCTTTCCATAAGGTTGGCATCTACACCAGCTTCTTTTAACAAGTCATCCAATTTTTTGGACAAAGAAGTTTCTGCTTCCTTAACTTCAGCTAGTTCGTTTTTCCTTCCTTTGGATTCTCCACCAGCTAATTCGGGTATACCAAAGACCAATCCAATTCGTCGTCTACAGGTTCAAATGCACTAATAGCAAATATTAAGGCTTCTGTGATAAGACCGATAGCCAATAAAAGACCACCTGTTAAAGATCCGAACTCCCAGTGAAGAATTTTAAATAATGCACCTATAATTACGACCGATGCTCCAAGCCCGTAGGCCATGTTGAATAGTTTTTTTGTTGATTTTGACTGTGCCATGATTTAATTTTAATTTAAGGTTTAATACTAAAGATTTGGTTACTAATTTTAATTGATTTGATATGAATAGTTTACTTGTTTACTGTGTTGAATCTTCCTCGCCCATGTAATCCTGAACTGTTCTGAAGCCTATATAACTACGTGCAGAATCTGCATATTCGTAGTCCCTTGTACTTACTTGTAAGAAGTAGGCAACGTCTTTCCAGGAACCGCCTCGTATTACTTTTCTTGTATTAGATTGATCACCACCATTTGGGTTCATTGTAGATACATAATCGTAGGCGCTTGGATCATAACTAGAATTGATCCACTCTGCCACATTACCTGCCATGTTGTACAGGTTAAAATCATTGGGCTCATATGATTTTGCCTCTACGGTATATAAAGCCGCGTCAGCCGCATAATCACCTCTTTGTGGCTTAAAGTTCGCCATGAAACAACCAGTATCACTTATGACATATGGTGCACCCCATGGATATGTCCCACCTTCGATTCCACCCCGGGCAGCATATTCCCATTCTGCCTCTGTTGGTAACCTAAATTGGTTGACAAACTGTTTTCCACGACTTTTTTGGTCATCGTTCTTAAACTTGGTTCTCCAGTTACAAAAAGCTTTTGCTTGTTGCCAGGAAATACCTACTACAGGATAATCACTGTAGGCATCGTGCCGTAAATAATCATTGTGCATAGGCTCGTTGTAAGAGTACTCGAAATCCCTAATCCATACTGTCGTATCAGGATAAATTTCCAACTCTTCATGACGAATAAAGTCCTTTCTGCTACCCTTGCCTTTTTTGGCGGCACGTGCTGCAGCTTCAATATCCATCCAGCTATACTTGTACTTTAATTTTGTAACGTCTATACTTCTTTGACCGTTATATGATTCCTCCTCCGGAATATATAGGGAATCCATAACCTCGGCATAATACTCATCTGGATACTCTGAAGTGTCCCAAATAAGATCTTCATCTTTATTTAAAGCCCTTCCCTCATATCCTGTTTCTCCCATGCCGGAGTAATTGTCCAACATATACTTGTCATAAACAGATGCTCTTGTGGTATCCGCATCCTTAAAGGCATACTCACCGATTCCTCCATCTTCACGATTCAATACCAAGTTCGTCCGCCAAAATGGCCAATCGGGTTCTGGTGATTGAATCCTTTACCCATTCCACGAACTGACGATATTCACTGTTCGTAATTTCAGTATCGTCCATATAAAACGATCTTACCGTAACTGTTTTGGTTGGTGCGTTTAAAACTTTGGCTTGGTCTTCTTCACTTTTACCCATAATGAAAGAACCCCTTGGGATAAGTTCCATTCCATATGGTTTTTCTCGGATACCATTTTTTGCCCTGGACGCCGACTAGCTCTCCTTTACCCTTTGACCCACAACTCGTGAGCAAAAAAACAAACGCTATAGATGATAACAATAGCTTCTTCATACTTTAGGTTAAATTTCGATTATGGTTAAAATGCAAATACTATAATGTTATTCTAACTCTTAAAACTATGTTTTGAATAAATTATTGTATTAATAATTTTATGCGTTACTAATTTTTCAATTAATTAAAGCCCTTTTTATAGGCCTTAAACCACCTTTCGGGAATTTTTTGGTCACATGCGTCCAAATAATCCTGCTCTGTGCAAGGTAATAACGCTGGTGTACCTTCTTTAGTATGTGAAGTAAAAATTGATGGCACCTCTACCCACCATCTTTCGGTCAAAAGACTCTTGTAGAAAACCAGTTCCTCTTCTTCGTTGGGAACATTGTACTTGGTAAAGTCTTCCGTTTTATTATAAGGGGACTCTTTGATTCGGTAATTGATACCCTCAATAAAATACCATATTATCTGGGCCAATAGCTGTTGACATTGGATGTTGTTTTCCATTTCAAAAATGCCAAAGGCCATAACGCGCTCACTGATACCTGCATATCTTGCAATGGCACAAATCTCCCTACCGGTAAATCCGTTCGGGGAAAAATTTCCGGAAAATCCAATCTCACTGGCCTTTATGGCCCTAGAATCCAAGCTAACCATATGGGCATTTCTAAGTACCGGCTCCGCCAAGGAAAGATCATTGGCGATTTCACCTAGCCTATAGGAATCAAAAAAAAGCCGTTCCATAAGGTCTACCTCCTCTTGGGCATTAAAATAGCTCTGATAGCCAATATTGGAAAAGTTAAAAAGATTATTGGGTTTGTCAGTGATGATTTTGCTCATGTAAGAATGGGAAGATATGAGTTCGTCATCGATTCCAAAGTCGAAACGACTGTCTACGGCGACAAGATTGATCATGTCCTTTATTCCGTCAAAAGCGCGATATGCTGGATAAGTAATGTCCTGGGTAGCACCCAAAATGATTGGAATGATACCTTCCTCTAAAAGCCCCGCGGTAACTTCCTTCACTACAAAGTAGGTGTCGTCAACAGTTTCACCCTCTTCCAAATCACCAAGATCCACAATAGTAGTATCCCAGTTCCCCAACATCAATTTATACAATTGTAATCGGATGGCGGATACATCCAACGTTTCCAGTTTTTTCTCGTAGGCGTTTCCGGACTCTTTGACACCAAAGAGGGCGACCGTAGCATTTGCCAAAACAGGCAAACCGTCCTTTTCTGTATGTATATGGGTGTTTCTACCTATCGCCTGAGCAGGCAACAACTCACAATGTGCAAGTACTTTATCTGCTACGGGAACTAAAAAATCAAAAGCCATATGGATTTTGAGGTATTAATTTTGGTATTTCAGGAGGATTTCTCCATAACTCCCTTTCAAAATTATACTACTTTTTTGATTTAGGTTTCGCTTTTGTCTTTTTTTTAGGGGCCTTTTTTTCAATTAATTCGGAAGCTTCCTCCAAAGACATTTTAGAAACATCGACCGTTTTGGCCAATTCTACCTTTACCTTGCCCTTGATTATATTGTGTCGGCCCCATCTAGCCTTTTCAATTCGAATACCCTGATCTGGCCAGTTTTGAACCACCTTTTCCCGTTCCTTTTGCTTTTTGTCCTCAATAAGCTCTATAATATCTTCATTGGACAAGTTATCAAAGTCATACTTTTTATTGACATTGATAAACACACCGTTCCATTTAATATAAGGTCCAAAACGTCCTACACCTTTGGTGACATCTTCTCCTTCATAATTGGCAATAGGAGCATCGGCCTTTTGCTTCTCTTTGATAAGCTCAATGGCTCGTTCCATCTCAACTTCCATGGCACTTTCATCTTTTGGAAGGGAAATAAAGGTCTTACCAAAACGCACATAGGATTCAAACCTACCTACATTTGCCTCAACCTCCTCACCCTCATAAACTCCTAATTTTCTTGGAAGTTTAAAAAGATTCATGGCCTCTTCATAGGTAATCGTATTTAAGGACTGATCGGGTAAAAGACTGGCAAATAGTGGTTTTTCCTCTTCCTCGACCGTTCCAATTTGAACCATCGGCCCAAATCGACCCAAACGTACAGAAACCTGTCTACCTGTTTTGGGGTCTTTTCCCGAACCCTTTCACCACTTGCCCTATCGGCATTTTCTTCAACATCAAGGACATTGGGATGAAAATCCTTATAAAAGTTTTTCATCATTTTTTTCCAATCCTCCTCCCCGGTAGCAATTTCATCAAAATCCTCCTCTACCTGTGCCGTAAAGTTGTAATCCAGGATATTTCCAAAATTACTTACCAAAAAATCGGTTACAATAGTCCCAATGTCAGTAGGCACCATTTTACCCTTATCGGATCCCACGTTTTCAGTAAGATTCTTTTCCTTTATTTTATCGGCCTCCAAAACCAATTGGGAATATTTTCTTTCCGTACCCTCTATGGTTCCCTTTTCTACATAACCTCTATTTAGGATGGTAGAAATAGTTGGTGCATAGGTAGAAGGCCTTCCTATACCCAATTCCTCCAGTTTTTTAACCAAAGAAGCTTCCGTAAATCTATAGGGAGGTCTTGTAAACCTCTCCGTAGCCGTTATATAATTATTATATAGGACCTCTTCCACTTTCATAGAAGGCAACATTCCATCTTGTTCCTCTGCCAAATCCTCATCATCTACACCTTCAAGATATACCTTAAGAAAGCCATCAAATTTTATTACTTCCCCATTGGCAGTAAATTCCTCCGAATGTTTATCAGCTTGAATACGTACATTGGTACGTTCCAACTCTGCATCGCTCATTTGGGAGGCAACGGTTCTTTTCCAAATAAGGTCGTACAATTTAGCCTGATCACGCTCCAGGGAAGGCGATTGGTTTGACATATCGGTAGGTCTGATAGCCTCATGCGCTTCTTGGGCACCTTTTGATTTACCTGTAAAGTTTCTAACTTTACTATATTTCTCTCCGTAATTTTTTACAATTGCTTCCTTGGCGGAGTTTATAGCCTCACCGGAGAGATTGACACTATCCGTTCTCATATAGGTTATGAGTCCCGCTTCGTATAACCTTTGTGCCACTTGCATGGTTCTACCCACCGAAAAATATAGCTTTCTTGAAGCCTCTTGTTGCAATGTTGAAGTAGTAAAAGGGGCCGAAGGGGATTTCTTGGCTGGTTTCTTATCAAGTTTGGCGACGGAATACTCGGCTCCAATATTTTGTTTCAAGAAAGCATTCGCCTCTTCCTTAGAATCAAAGGCTTTTCCCAATTTTGCCTGGAAGACGCTACCCGATTCCGTCCGGAACTCTGCAGAAATTTTAAACGAAGCCTCTGCTGTAAAGGCCTCTATATCTCGCTCTCTTTCTACAATAAGTCTAACGGCGACCGATTGTACACGACCCGCGGACAAGCCCGGTTTTATCTTTTTCCAAAGTACAGGTGACAGCTCATACCCAACTAAACGATCCAATACCCTTCTAGCTTGTTGGGCATTCACCAAATTATAATTTATATCCCTCGGGTTTTCGATGGCCCTTTGTATGGCCGCCTTGGTAACCGAGTTAAAAACGATTCTTTTGGTTTTCTTTTTATCAAGTCCCAATTCTTCCGCCAAGTGCCATGATATCGCCTCTCCCTCACGGTCCTCATCACTCGCTAGCCAAATGGTTTCAGCCTTGTTCGCTAAATCCTTTAACTTCTTGACCAAGGCCTTTTTTTCTTTGTCCACAATATATTTTGGCGCAAAATCATTCTCCACATCCACTCCCAATTCCTTGGAGGGCAAATCCGCAATATGTCCAAAACTGGACTCTACCTTAAAATCTTTTCCTAAAAATTTTTCTATGGTCTTTGCTTTTGCCGGGGACTCAACTATAACTAGATTTTTGGCCATGCACTGTTTTTTATGAGCAACAAAAGTAGTCGATTTTTTTAATTTGCTTCTACATATAGCATTCACAAACAAAAAACACCCTTACTTCTAAAGGTGTTTTATTGTTTATTATAGTAAGAATAAATTCTATCTGAATATTCAATTCAGCTCAAATGTGCTTATTAATTTTATATCATTTTCCGAGATATTCATACTGTCTTAAGGTACCATTACCTATCATCAACAGACTATTTTGCAAGGGTATTACATCATAGGCCTCGATATTCCGGAAATGGTTCAAAGGAGTAATATTAGGAGCATTGCTTTTATCGAACACTTTCAAGCCATCGCTACCGTCGCAAATGAAGAGTTTGTCCCCTTTAATACCAAGTCCATTGGGCCCGAACATAGGATAAATGACCTTTAATTCAGGATTTTTTAAATCGGATATATCCACCACATAAAGACCGCTTTCAGTATTCCCACAAAAACCGCCACCTTGGAGGGTGATATAGGCGTAGCTGCCATCAACCACAACAGGGTCACAGGCTGTTCCATGTCTAAATTCCGAAATAAACTCCGGTTTGGCAGGATCCTTTATGTCATAAATATACATTCCCTGTCTTCCGCCAATAAATAATACTTCACCTTGGGCGAAAATAGTCTCAATATCCCAAGCTACGGATACATCGTCCATGGCTACTGGAGTTTCCAAATCTGAAATATCAAAAATATTAAGGTCGCTGTAATCGACCACATATAAATAATCCCCAACGATTCTGAATCGAGCCATGGAACCACCTTGGCCTACATTTTCCTGTGCCGTATTTATTGCGTTGTCAGTTGTAAAAAATTCACAGTTATCGCATCTATATTGCTCCTCATATTCGGATACCGGTCTCCGCTCCATATTTACTTCCCAACCAACCACTACATACCTATCATAATCAATATTCCCATAGTCATAGATATCGGCCTGAGGAAACTCAACATTTTGCACCCGGACATCATAGTTCTTGTAAATGGCGTTTACCATACGGCTCGTTAAGCTTATATTGTTAATGTCTGAAATATCAAAAATGACCAAATCACCGTAACTATCGGCAAATAGCTTGTCATCCTTTATGGAAATATCATTATTCCCCTCCAACTTAATAAAAGCTATATTTTTAGGGTTTACAGGATCATTATTGTCTATCACATGAAATCCGCTACCTACATCATTGATAAAGATAAAATCCTTATAGGCATAAATTTTTCCCGAAGACTGTATGGGAACCGGGTCAATAATATCAATGGCTTCAGCCTTAAAGGAAATGGCATCCTCGAGTATGGGCCGCGCAACCAAATAATCCCCATAAGGACCATCATCATCACAAGAAACGAATGGAAGCGCAACCAAAAACAACAACAGTATTATATTCTTTTTCATTTGTTTAGCAATTAATTGGTTTTACGATATTAAGATGCGAATTGATAGTCCAAGTTGCGTTATGTTTCACGAAATATTTTAGTCAAGCAACTTTAATCAACTCACATGACAACAGACTTGTTTTCAGAAATTCATAAACTATAAAATAAAGCTAAATAAAACTGTCATCTTGTCATATTTTTGAATATAATGTTATCTTTGCGCACCCTAGATTCAATGGCAATTAAAGCAGTTTATGGAGAAAATAATTGATGAGAGTAAACAAGGTTCCGCTTTAAGAACCCCTACTAAAATTCAGAATAATAGGAATCTATACATAGAAAGTTATGGCTGTCAGATGAATTTTTCCGATAGCGAGATAGTGGCCTCTATTACGGCGCAAGAAGGATTCAATACGACCGATCAATTAGAGAATGCCGATTTAATTCTGGTGAATACTTGCTCCATCCGTGAGAAGGCCGAACTAACGGTTCGCAAACGTTTGGAGAAGTTCAATGCAATCAAAAAGGAACGACCAAACCTCAAAGTGGGTGTATTGGGGTGTATGGCAGAAAGGTTGAAGCATCAGTTCTTGGAAGAGGAAAAGATAGTAGATATGGTCGTAGGGCCCGATGCTTATAAAGACCTTCCAAACCTCATTCAGGAAATTGATGAAGGCAGAAACGCCGTTAACGTGATACTTTCAAAGGACGAAACCTACGGGGACGTTGCCCCAGTAAGGTTAAATACAAATGGAGTTACCGCTTTTGTATCCATCACTAGGGGTTGTGACAATATGTGCACATTCTGTGTAGTACCCTTTACCCGGGGAAGGGAAAGAAGCCGGGACCCACAATCCATAATAAACGAGGTAAACGACCTTTGGGATAAAGGATTCAAGGAAGTGACCCTATTAGGGCAAAATGTGGATAGCTATCTATGGTACGGTGGTGGTTTAAAAAAGGATTTTGGAAAGGCTTCCGAAATGGAACAGGCCATGGCAGTCAACTTTGCCCAGTTACTGGAAAAAGTTGCACTCGCCCAACCCAAAATGAGAATACGCTTTTCCACATCCAATCCACAGGATATGACCTTGGATGTCATCCATACCATGGCCAAGTTTGATAATATATGTAATTACATACACTTGCCAGTGCAAAGTGGGAGTAATAGAATCTTAAAAGCGATGAATCGCCTACACACCAGGGAAGAATATTTTGAGCTTATAGATGATATTAGGAAGATTATTCCCGATTGTGGTATATCCCAGGATATGATTACCGGATTTCCGACTGAAAATGAGGAAGATCATCGAGATACGTTGAGTTTAATGGAATACGTAAGATACGACTATGGTTTCATGTTCGCATATTCGGAAAGACCGGGAACATTGGCCGAAAGAAAACTTGAAGATGACGTTCCACAAGAAATAAAAAAACGCAGGTTAGCGGAAATTATCGACTTGCAAAGACAACATTCCTACGAACGTATTAAAGCCAATCTTGGGAAAACACAGGAAGTATTGATAGAGGGGCCTTCCAAAAAATCCGATGCCCATTGGATGGGAAGAACCTCCCAAAATACCGTAGCCGTTTTCCCAAAAGAGGAATTCAAGATTGGTGATTTTGTCATGGTGGAAATGCAGGATTGTACATCGGCAACGCTATTGGGTAAGGCCGTAGGGTATTCCACTAATAATTAAGAAGATACAGAAGTGTAAATGGAAAGTATACAAAGCATAAAACAACGATTTGAAATAATTGGTCAAGACCCTAAGTTAAACAGGGCCATTGAAAAGGCTATTCAAGTTGCCCCTACCGATATATCCGTTTTGGTTACTGGTGAAAGTGGTGTCGGTAAGGAGTCCATACCCAAAATCATACATTCTCTATCTCATAGAAAACATGCGAATTATATTGCGGTAAACTGTGGCGCGATCCCGGAGGGAACCATAGACAGTGAACTTTTCGGCCATGAAAAAGGTGCCTTTACAGGTGCTACGCAAACAAGAAGTGGTTATTTTGAAGTGGCTGATGGAGGTACTATTTTCCTGGATGAAGTTGGTGAACTTCCACTAACTACTCAAGTGAGACTTCTAAGGGTTTTGGAAAATGGCGAATTTTTGAAAGTAGGTTCTTCCCAAGTACAGAAGACAAATGTTAGAATAGTGGCTGCGACCAATGTAAATATGTTCGACGCCATAAAGAAGGAAAAGTTTAGGGAAGATCTTTACTACAGGTTAAGTACTGTAGAAATTAACATTCCACCGCTACGTGAAAGACAAGAAGACATCCATTTATTATTTAGAAAGTTTGCTTCAGATTTTGGACAGAAATACAAAATGCCTACGATTCGTTTGGAGGACAGCGCTGTAGACTTATTATTGAAGTACCGATGGCCCGGTAATATTAGGCAGTTAAGAAATATTGCGGAACAAATATCTGTCTTGGAAGAAAATCGCTCCATTGATGCCGCAACACTCAATAGTTACCTTCCTCACAGTGTGGGTAGTAACCTTCCTGCCGTTGTTAACAATAAAAAATCAGAAAGTGATTTCAGTAATGAAAGGGAAATCCTTTATAAGGTACTGTTTGATATGAAGGGGGATTTGAACGACCTTAAAAAGCTGACCATGGAACTCCTTAAAAACAACGATACACAGAAAGTACAGGAGGAAAATGAAAATCTCATTCGCAAGATATACGGTGACAAACAGGAGGAAGAAATTGAGGAACAAGATATCTCCCCAATGGAAGTGCTGCATCTACCTGAACCCAAGATAGAACGCACCTATGCCTCTGCACCACAAGAAGACAAATATCATTTTGCTGAAGAGATTGAGGAAGAGGAAACTCTATCTTTACAGGAAAAGGAAATTGAATTGATTAAAAAGTCCTTAGATAGAAATAGAGGAAAGAGAAAAGCAGCGGCTTCCGAACTTGGAATATCAGAACGCACACTGTATCGGAAAATTAAACAGTACGATTTATAGGATTAAAAAGAAAGCATTGAAAGTAGGAAAGTATATTAGTGGATTCTATTTGATAGCCCTTATGGTGACCATAAACGGTTGTGGCATTTATAATTTTACCGGTGCAGGTCCCATAGATGCAGAAACCTTTCAGGTAAATTACTTTCAAAATTATGCCACCCAAAGTCCAGGTTCAACCTTTGAACCAGGTATGGATAGGGATTTTACCCAGGCCCTTCAAAACAGAATATTGAATCAAACCAGTTTAGATCTGGTGAACAACGGCAATGCAGACCTTTTATACGAGGGTGAAATCACCGAATATAGGATTTCACCGATGTCTGCCACAGCACGCCAAACTGCTGCTCAAAACCGATTATCGATAAGGGTAAAAGCCAGGTTCTATAATAGAAAAGATCCGGATGCGGATTTTGACCAAAGCTTTTCCTTTTTTTATGACTATCCAGCAAACGTGCAACTGTCCGCTGTGAAGGACGAAGCCCATGAGGTCATTTTTGAACGTATCACCCAAGACATCTTTAACGCATCCCTAGCAGATTGGTAACCTATGACAATAACGGACTTTACATACTTCCTTGAACATCCCAATAAAGTTGTAGACCCTTTACAGACAAAGCAATTGGAGGATATCATTGAAGAATATCCATATTTTCAAGCGGCCCGAGCGCTCCATTTGAAAGGGCTAAAAAATCTGCACAGCTATAAATATAACAAGGCGTTAAAAATCACGGCCGCTTATACTACGGACCGCGACATTCTTTTTGATTTCATTACCTCCAAGGATTTTCTTCAATATGATTTACCGTCCTCTTCCGAAGTATTGGAATCCATAGATTCTGAAGAACCTCAATCGTCAGTTATATCAGAAAAGGAAAAGCAGTTGATCGAGGAATCCGAGGATAGGCCCCTTCCACAAGATGTCCAAGACGCAGAACATATTTTGGATCCGTGAAATCTTTACCACCAAGGAACCTTCCGAAGAAATCAAAAAAGAGGTGAACTCCCTGGATATAGGCAAGCCCCTCAACTTTAACAAAGAGGAAAAATATTCATTTGCAGAATGGCTTCAACTTGCCTCCAAGAAAAAAATTGATCGAGAAGATAACGATGAGGGGGAAACGGTTGAAAAAGCTCGGGAAAAGGAATCAACAAATGAGGAGCCATCTAAAAAGGCTGTTCTTAAAAAGCAAAAGTTCGACCGTATAGATAAGTTCATTGCAGAAAATCCCAAAATTGTTCCGAAAGAAAATATTAAGTCTTCCTTCGATCCAAAAGACTCTATTAAAATTGACAAAAATGAGTTAATGACGGAAACTTTGGCAAGGGTTTATCCGGAGCAAAAAAAGTACAAGAAAGCCATTCAAGCCTACAAAATTTTAAGTTTGAAATATCCGGAAAAAAGTAGTTTCTTTGCAGACCGAATAAAATCGGTGCAAAAAATTCAACAAGAAAATAAGTAGGTAAAATGAGTACATTTTCAATATTTCTGATACTGATCATTATTGTTTGCTTTTTATTGGTATTGGTAATTATGGTACAAAACCCTAAAGGCGGAGGGTTATCATCTTCTTTCGGTGGCGGAGGAAATCAAGTTGTAGGAGGTGTCAAGAAGACCGGTGACTTTTTGGACAAGAGTACCTGGACATTGGCGGGGCTTTTGGTCGTATTGATATTGGCCTCGAATATTGCCTTAAAAGGAAATTTTGGCGATGCTGATTCTAAATTATTACAAGGTGACGATATTGAGACAACGGTACCTGAAACTTTGCCGGAGGAGGTAACTCCACCTGTCACAAACGATACTCCAACAAACGACAGTTTGTAGTCAAGACACTAATAATCCATATAAAATGCCAGCTTAATGACAAGCTGGCATTTTTGTTTTTACAATGTGTCAGTTTTTAGGTAATGGCATAATTTCTGCCTCTTAAGTGTGAAACTTAAAAAAATCAATTTAAAATTTTAATATTATGGCTAAAGTTAATATCAAACCATTGGCGGACAGAGTTCTTATCGAGCCGATGGCAGCTGAAACAAAAACTGCATCCGGAATCTACATTCCGAGATACGGCTAAGGAAAAACCTCAAAGGGGTAAAGTGGTTGCCGTAGGACCTGGAACCAAGGACGAAAAAGTTACTGTTAAGGTTGGTGATACCGTTCTTTACGGAAAATATGCCGGTACAGAATTAAAGTTGGATGGTTCTGACTACCTAATGATGCGCGAAAGTGACATTTTAGCGATTATCTAACAACATAGCTCGGATTACTCCAGCAAGAAAATCAAATTAAATACAAATAAAATTGGCCAAAGTTTCAAAAACTTGGCAAGACTTAAACTAAAAATAAAATGGCAAAAGACATAAAATTTGACATTGATGCAAGAGATGGCCTCAAAAGAGGTGTTGATGCGTTGGCAAATGCGGTAAAAGTAACCTTGGGATCTAAAGGTAGAAACGTAATTATCAGTAAATCCTTTGGTGCTCCACAAGTAACCAAGGACGGTGTTACCGTAGCAAAAGAAATTGAGCTTGAGAACGCACTAGAAAATATGGGAGCGCAGATGGTTAAAGAAGTAGCTTCCAAAACCAACGATTTGGCTGGTGATGGTACCACTACTGCAACCGTTCTTGCACAGGCAATCGTAAAAGAAGGCCTTAAAAACGTAGCTGCGGGTGCGAACCCAATGGACCTAAAAAGAGGTATTGACAAAGCGGTTGAGGCTATCGTTGAAAACTTGTCCAAACAAGCCAAAAAAGTGGGTGACTCTTCCGAAAAGATAAAGCAAGTTGCCTCTATATCGGCAAACAACGATGATGCTATCGGGGATTTAATTGCACAGGCTTTTGGTAAAGTTGGTAAAGAAGGGGTCATTACGGTTGAGGAAGCTAAAGGAACCGATACGTATGTGGATGTTGTAGAAGGTATGCAATTTGACAGAGGATACCTATCTCCATACTTCGTAACCGATTCGGAAAAAATGGTTACTGAATTGGACAATCCATATATCTTGTTATTTGACAAGAAAATCTCCTCCATGAAGGATTTACTTCCTGTATTGGAGCCAGTGGCACAATCAGGTAAGCCTTTATTGATTATCGCAGAAGATGTGGATGGTGAAGCATTGGCAACTTTGGTCGTGAACAAATTAAGAGGTTCCTTAAAAATTGCCGCTGTTAAAGCTCCAGGTTTTGGAGATAGAAGAAAAGCAATGTTAGAAGATATCGCAATCCTTACAAAAGGTACGGTAATATCTGAAGAAAGAGGATTCTCTTTGGACAATGCAACCATTGATATGCTAGGTACTTGTGAAAAAGTACAAATAGATAAAGATAATACGACTATCGTAAATGGTGGGGGTGTTGCCAAGGATATCAAGGCAAGGGTTAATCAAATAAAATCTCAAATTGAAACCACCACTTCTGATTACGACAAAGAAAAGCTACAAGAGCGTTTGGCTAAATTGGCCGGTGGTGTCGCAGTTCTTTATGTTGGAGCTGCTTCTGAAGTAGAGATGAAAGAAAAGAAAGACCGTGTAGATGATGCATTACACGCTACCGGAGCTGCCGTGGAAGAAGGTATTGTAGCCGGTGGTGGTGTTGCCCTGGTAAGAGCTAAATCGGTACTGTCAAAAGTAAGCACTGAAAACGAAGACGAAGCTACAGGTCTTCAAATCGTTGCCGAGCTATCGAGTCTCCGCTAAGAACCATCGTTGAAAATGCCGGTGGTGAAGGCTCTGTAGTAGTAGCTAAAATCTTGGAAGGAAAAGGTGATTACGGTTATGATGCAAAGTCAGACAAATTTGTTGAGATGATGAAAGCTGGTATCATAGACCCTAAGAAAGTGACAAGAGTAGCATTGGAAAATGCAGCTTCGGTTTCTCGGAATGATTTTGACTACGGAGTGTGCTTTGACCGACATTAAGGAAGATGCACCTGCAGGCCCACCAATGGGCGGCGGCGGAATGCCAGGAATGATGTAATTCATTGAATAAAAGCAATTTATTGCAACCATATGAAAACCGCTCTTATATAAGAGCGGTTTTTTTTAATCATAAAAAAACCACCTTCTTTCTTTACAGAAGGTGGTTTCTTTTTCCAAAAGTAAGGCCTATCCCATAGGTCCGAACATGACTACTTCTTTCTAGGAGCAGCTTTTGGAGCAGCCTTTTTACCAGCTTTTGCCGGTGAAGGTTTCCCAGCTGTTTTACCAGCTGATTTTGCTTGTGCCATTTGGTATCTAATTATTAGAAATTTGAGCTAAAGTATTCCAGTTTTTGATCCTTGATATTTTTGTTATGAAAATATTAACTAAAATACAGCTGCACTATATGAACACAACTTATAAGTATCTGTTTTTAAGAATTTTATAATCAATTAGGCAACCTTGAAATTTTAAAGTCAAACCATTGCATTTTTAATTGTTTAACCCCAATTTTACACCTCAAATAAACTCGTATATGTTTACTTCTTTACAATCCGAAATTATTTCAATTCTAGAATCGACAAAAGATACAGATTCAAAACTTCTAGAGGTCTGTGAATTACTAAAAAAGAAGATAGACCATTACGACTGGGTAGGTTTTTATTTTAAGAACGGTGAAAAAGAGGAATTAAAGTTAGGGCCATATGCCGGTGCCCCAACGGATCACGCGATTATCCCTTTTGGCAAGGGTATTTGTGGACAGGTTGCGGTTAGCAATAAAAACTTTGTAGTACCGGATGTGAAGGCACAGGATAACTACATCGCCTGCAGCATTACCGTGAAATCTGAAATCGTAGTGCCTCTCTTCGTTAATGGTGAAAACATTGGACAAATAGATATAGATTCCAATACTTTGGATCCGTTCACAGAAGAAGATGAACGGTTTTTGGAATTCGTGAATTTGGAGGTTGCCAAAATTCTTTAAAACTTTCCTGTTTTTGTTGATAAACTCAACCTTGTTTTACTTCTAAAAAAAGTACTTTTGTTGCCTTAATAGAAACCATAAGTATCCTATAATGAGCAGCTCAAAAAAAGCCTCCTCGGCCTTAATTTCCGTATTCCACAAAGATGGTCTCGGAACCCATCGTTAAAAAATTTCAAGAATTAGGTATTACCATATATTCCACAGGAGGAACGGAGAAATTCATTAAGGATTTAGGTATAGAAGTTATCCCTGTAGAAGACGTTACAAGTTACCCTTCCATTTTAGGGGGTAGGGTCAAAACTCTTCATCCAAAAGTTTTTGGAGGAATCCTAAATAGACAGGATAACGAAAACGATGTGGCCCAGTTGGAAGAATTTGATATTCCCCAATTGGATATTGTCATCGTTGATTTGTACCCTTTTGAAAAAACGGTGGCCAGTGGTGCTTCTGAACAGGACATCATTGAAAAAATCGACATTGGAGGTATTTCATTGATTAGGGCCGCTGCCAAAAATTACAAAGACGTCATATGTGTTTCTTCCATGGATGACTATGCGGAATTTTTGGATATTATTTCTAAAAACAACGGGACTACTACTTTGGAAGAACGAAAGAAATTTGCCGCCAAATCATTCAATATTTCTTCCCATTACGACTCGGCCATTTTTAATTATTTCAATCAGAACCACGACATTGCGGCTCTAAAAGTGAGTGAGACCAATGGAAAGGTGTTGCGTTATGGGGAAAACCCGCATCAAAAAGGATTTTTCTTTGGCGATTTTGATGCCATGTTTTCCCAACTACACGGCAAGGAACTTTCTTACAACAATTTGTTGGATGTAGACGCCGCTGTAAATTTAATGTTAGAGTTTAAGAATGAGGCGCCTACCTTCGCTATACTAAAACACAATAACGCATGTGGGTTGGCCCAACGAGATACGCTTCACCAAGCTTATGTAGATGCCTTGGCGGGCGACCCAGTCTCGGCTTTTGGAGGTGTTTTAATCAGTAACAAGGAAATCGATAAGGACACCGCAGAGGAAATTCATCAATTGTTTTGCGAAGTGGTCATTGCCCCAAGTTATTCAGAGGATGCTTTAGAGATCCTAAAAGGAAAAAAGAACCGTATCATTTTAGTTCAAAACGAAGTGGAAATGCCGAGAAATGCAAGTAAGAACATGCCTCAATGGAATATTACTTCAGGAAAAAGACCATAAGACAGATACTTCTGCAGACTTGAGCCATGCGACCAATACTAAGCCCAGTGAGCAGGAGTTAGAGGATTTACTTTTTGCTTCCAAAATATGCAAGCATACCAAATCGAACACCATTGTGTTGGCCAAGAACAAACAGCTTTGCGCGAGTGGAACCGGCCGGACATCGAGGGTCGATGCTTTAAACCAAGCGATTCATAAGGCAAACTCCTTCAATTTTGAATTAAAGGGCGCCGTTATGGCCAGTGATGCCTTCTTCCCATTTCCGGATTGTGTGGAGATTGCTGATAAAGCTGGAATAACAAGTGTGATACAACCCGGAGGGTCGATAAAAGACCAGTTAAGTATAGATTATTGCAATGAAAATGGAATTTCAATGGTGATGACCGGTACACGTCATTTTAAGCATTAATTTTACTACTTTTGTCGATATATTGCACCCCCTAATCCATAACCAAACATTATTATATGGGATTTTTTGACTTCTTGACCGAGGAAATAGCCATTGATTTAGGTACGGCTAACACCTTAATCATCCACATGGATAAAGTCGTGGTAGACAGTCCTTCTATCGTAGCAAGGGATAGAGTAAGTGGAAAAATCATTGCCGTTGGTAAAGAGGCCAACATGATGCAAGGAAAAACCCATGAAAATATAAAAACCATTAGACCTTTAAAGGATGGTGTAATTGCGGATTTTGATGCATCTGAAAAGATGATCAACATGTTTATAAAGAACATTCCAGCACTTAAGAAGAAATGGTTCCCACCTGCTTTGAGAATGGTCATCTGTATTCCATCGGGTATTACGGAAGTGGAAATGCGTGCGGTTAAGGAATCTGCAGAAAGGGTGAACGGTAAGGAAGTTTACTTGATACATGAACCCATGGCAGCTGCAATTGGTATTGGCTTGGACATTATGCAGCCAAAGGGAAACATGATTGTTGATATAGGTGGTGGAACCACCGAGATTGCAGTAATAGCCTTGGGGGGTATAGTATGCGATAAATCGGTTAAGATTGCAGGTGATGTTTTTACCAACGATATCATCTACTATATGCGTACACAGCACAACCTTTATGTAGGTGAAAGCACGGCAGAAGCCATAAAGATTGAAATTGGTTCTGCGACCGAAGACTTGCAATCTCCACCGGAAGAAAAATCCGTTCAAGGAAGGGATCTTTTAACGGGAAAACCAAAACAGGTTCAAATTTCCTATCGGGAAATTGCAAAAGCCCTTGACAAATCTATCTTAAGGGTTGAGGATGCGGTCATGGAAACCCTATCGCAAACACCACCTGAACTGGCTGCTGATATTTATAATACCGGGATTTATTTAGCCGGCGGTGGATCCATGTTACGTGGATTGGACAGGAGACTTTCACAAAAGACAGATTTGCCCGTCTATATTGCCGAAGATCCTTTGAGAGCCGTTGTTCGCGGTACCGGTATTGCCTTGAAAAACTTGGAAAGATATAAGAGCATTCTAATCAAGTAACTTCTCATATCAATTCCTAAAATGAAAATTTAGAAGTGAATGCAACAGATTATAAATTTTCTGATACGGTATAAGATATTCCTGTTATACCTTTTGTTGCTCTTCATTTCCTTAATTTTCACTTTTCAATCCCATTCATACCATCAATCTAGGTTCCTCAACTCCGCCAATTATTTTTCAGGTACCATTTACTCGTTTTTTGACAATACAACTTCCTATTTTGGTTTAAGGGAAGAAAACGAAAAACTGCTGCGGGAGAACCAAAGGTTACGATACCAACTGTACAATAAAAAAGCCAACAGCATACAACCATTGGATTCTTTGGAAAGTAATTATTTGGTTGTCCGTGGAAGGGTGATAAAGAACAGTTACTCTGACCAGCGCAACTACATTACTATCAATAAAGGAAGAAAAGACAGTGTAGAACAAGATATGGGGGTAATCACTTCCAAAGGCATACTTGGTATTGTTGAAAATACCTCGTACGGATTTTCTACCGTTCAAAGTATACTTAACGAAAAGTCCAACATAAATGCCAAAATAAAAAACTCAAATCATTTTGGTTCGTTAATATGGGATTCCAAGGATTATAATACTGTTCAATTGGTAGATATTCCCGAGACTGGTACAACTTACTATAGGAGATACCATAGTTACCGGAGCTATGAGCAGCATTTTTCCTGAGAACGTTCCTATTGGGATAATAAAGAAATTTGATTTGGACAAATCCAAAAGCTTTTACCATATAGATGTTTCGCTTTTTAACGACATGACCAACATTAACAATGTTTACATCATAAAAAACCTAAATAGGAAGGAAATTTTGGAACTACAGGAAGAAACGGAAACAAATGATTAATAACTCCTTTTTCATAAATGTATTAAGGTTTGTACTTTTGATTTTGGTGCAGGTTCTTGTCTTTAATAGACTGAATTTCTTCGGCTACATTAATCCAATGGTCTATGTGTTGTTCCTGTATTGGTATCCTATAAAGAGAAATAGAACAACCTTTATTCACGGTCTGTTTTTTTCTTGGACTTTTAATCGATATTTTCTCGGACACCTTAGCTTTAAATACTGCGGCCTCCGTTACCATAGCCTATTTAAGGCCCTCGATTATGAGGTTCGTTTTTGGCGTGAATTATGAGTTTCAAAGCTTTAAGTTAAATAGCTCTACCAAGGCACAACAATTTACATTTTTGGCGTTATTAATTGTAATCCATCATGTTATATACTTTACACTGGAGATTTTTAGTTTTGCAAATGCGCTATTAATTATTAAAAAAAGTATCACAATAGGGGCGGCATCTATAATATTATGCTTATTGTTCAGTTCCTTATTCAGTACTAAGAGGGAATGAGAAGAGTTTTACTTTCATCGATTATCATAATAATAGGAATTACCTTTTTAAGTAGGTTATCCTATCTACAGATATTCAGTTTCTCACCCGATCAAGTTATTGAAGACCCTAGTATTAAGAGATTATATACCTATCCGGAAAGAGGTTATATATATGACCGAAATGGAAATCTTCTTGTAGGTAACGACCCTGCTTATGATGTAATGGTCATCCCAAGGGAGGTTCAGCCTTTGGATACTTTAGAATTTTGCGAAATGTTGGGTATCGATAAGAAGAAATTTATTGAAAAACTAACCAACGCAAGGGTCTATTCCCCAAGATTACCTTCTGTTCTAGTACCTCAACTTTCTAAAGAGGACTATGCCAAGTTGCAGGAAAAAATGAGGAAATATAAAGGGTTCTATATTCAAAAAAGGTCCTGAGGTATTATGATACTCCAAGTGCCGCAAATGTCTTGGGATATATCAGTGAGGTGAATGAAGGGGATTTGGCCAAAAACAAGTATTATATACAAGGTGAGTTGAGAGGGAGAACAGGTGTAGAAAGATACTATGAAGAACTTTTAAGGGGTAGAAAAGGGGTACAGTATATACAAAAAGATCGATTTAACAGAGATATTGGTCCTATAAAAATGGTTCTCTAGACACATTACGGGAACAAGGGAAACAGATCAGTATAACCTTGGACAAAACCCTTCAGGAATATGGCGAACGCTTAATGGTAGGTAAAAGGGGCGGAATTGTGGCATTGGAACCTGCAACTGGTGAAATTTTAAGTATGATTTCAGGGCCAACCTACGAACCTTCCCTTCTCGTAGGTAGACAACGCTCCAAAAACTATACGGAACTTTATAATGACACCATTGCAAACCCTACATGGGATCGTTCCATCCACGCACAACAGCCACCAGGCTCACCATTTAAAACATTAAACGCTCTTATTGCCTTACAGGAAGGCGTAGTTAACGAGAATACAACAATACAATGTTATCACGGATTTTACGTCGGAAGAAAAAAACGAGGTTGCCATTGTGGTGGAGGAATGAGAAATCTCAACAGTGGTATCTATAAATCCTGTAATGCCTACTTCGCAGGAGTTTTTAGAAAGATTTATGAAAAGTTCGAAACTACGGACGAGGCTATGGATGTGTGGGAAAAACACATGAAGAGTTTTGGCCTAGGAGATTATCTAGGGTACGATTTACCTTTTGGTCAAAAAGGAAGAATACCGAGTAAGGAATACTATGACAAGTGGTACGGGGATAACAGATGGAGCTCCAGTTATATTATCTCCAATTCCATTGGACAAGGGGAGGTCCTAGCGACTCCTGTGCAATTGGCAAATATGGCAGCAGCGATTGCCAATAGAGGCTTCTATTACACGCCTCACATCCTAAAAAAGGTAGAAGGAAAAGACATTACAGACCCAAGGTTTACCGAAGCCAAACACACTACGATAGACAAACAATATTTTGAACCAGTTATTCAAGGTATGGCCGATGTATATCGGAAAGGAACGGCAAGCCATTTGCAAATACCGGGAGTCGAAATAGCTGGAAAGACAGGCACAGCTGAAAATTTCACAATAATTGATGGCTTACGCACCCAGTTGACAGATCATTCCGTATTTGTGGCATTTGCCCCTGTGAACGACCCAAAAATTGCGATAGCGGTTTATATTGAAAATGGATATTTCGGTTCAAGATATGCGGGTCACATAGCCTCTTTAATGATCGAGAAATACTTGAAAGGCGAAATTACCGGAAAGGATATGGAGAAGAGGATGTTAGAAAAAACACTGGAACACGAATATGCCAAACCTTATAGTGGCGAGGAATTTAAAATAAACGAACGTGTTTGGTAAGGTCTTAAGGAGAATAGATTGGCTTACGATTCTTATTTATTTGGCATTGGTATTCATCGGTTGGACCAATATATATTCCAGTACATTTAGTGAAGAACAATCCTCACTCCTAGATTTAAGCACTCGATCTGGGAAACAGCTTTTTTTTATGATTGTAAGCTTGGCGACCATAATCGTAGTCCTTGCTTTGGAAGCCAATTTCTATGAACGTTTCGCAAGCATATTTTACCTCCTTACAATTCTTTCCCTTCTAGGACTATTCTTATTTGGAAAAACTATCGCAGGGGCAACCTCTTGGTATGACCTTGGCTTTTTCAATTTTCAACCGTCTGAGTTGGCGAAGGTAGCCACTGCCCTGGCCCTTGCAAAATATTTGAGTGACATACAAACTGATCTTAGACGTACAAAGGATCAGCTTTATGCTTTATTGATTATACTAATTCCAGCTTTGCTCATAATACCACAACCTGATCCAGGAAGTGCCCTGGTATTCTTTTCGTTGGTTTTTGTAATTTTTAGGGAAGGTTTGCCTCTTTATTATTTGGGAATAGGGCTTACCTTGATTTTAATCTTTATAGTTACCCTGATGTTCGGAACAATATGGTTGATTATAGGTCTATCACTCTTCATCGTTTTGTTCTTTCTTTTGAAACGCAAGTCACTTAAGGTTCCTATTATTCCTTTAATAGCCGGTTCCATTGCCATAGTACTTTTTTCTTTGTCAGTAAATTTTGTATTCAATAATATTTTTGAGCAGCGCCATAGGGATAGGTTCAGCCTTTGGTTACGCTTGGAAAAAGATCCGGAAAAATTGGAACAAATTAGAAAGACCATCGGATATAATACTTATCAGTCCGAAAAAGCGATAGAATCCGGTGGATTTTCCGGAAAGGGCTTCTTGGAAGGCACACGTACCAAAGGGGATTTTGTTCCTGAACAGGATACCGATTATATATTTACAACCATAGGGGAAGAATGGGGGTTTGTAGGAACCGCTACAGTCATCATTCTCTTTTCAATTCTTTTTTTAAGATTGATCTATCTAGCGGAACGGCAAAAAAATGCATTCTCAAGAATGTATGGTTATGGAGTAATATCTGTCCTTTTAATCCATTATTTCATCAATATAGGTATGGTCATTGGAATTTTACCTACCATTGGCATACCCTTGCCCTTTTTTAGCTATGGAGGCTCTGGACTACTTTTCTTTACCCTTTTACTATTTATATTTTTGAAGTTGGACACAAATAGATTAAAAGAGAATTTTTAAAATTTCCATTCTCCGGTACCAACCACTCGTTCCAATTCTTTTTGATATTCATTATCAAGCTGCTTAAAAAAGTTGATTCCGGTTACTTTTTCTATACTATCAACGGGAACACAGTATTCTTCCAAAGGATTTTGCCGTTCAACACCCTTCATTAAAAAGCCAATTAATTTGAGTTGTCCTTTTTCCTTTCGTGCTACAATTTTATAGAAACTTTTAGGCACATCGACATCCTCGTCTCCTATTTCTTCTAAACCTAACTCCAATACACCGCCGGTAACTACATATAAAGTGCCGTACCGTTTCGCCCATTCCCTCACCTGTATTTCCAATCGATTCCAAATACGAGAATTGAAGTCCTTGTCTTGAGGACTGATATTGCTTGTATAAAAAGTTTCGTTATAGGCTTGTTCCGAAAACCGACGATCCCCAGCTGGGCATAAATGCCCCCTATCATACCCCGAACCTCTATAGTTTCGCCAATCGGCCGACTTGGATTGCACCCATGGATCCTCGATGAAATAGGGCCTTTTTCTATCATCGTAAGTCAAATGCCTTTTATCCAATACATAGGCAACCCATTCAGCTTGTTCATAGGGCTCATTGTATGATAAGGAAAAATAAGAATGATGTACAACCTGTTTTGTAGTGGAGCTGGGCAAATACTCCAAAGGAAATGTACTTTCCAGGTTCTCTATGCTATTTTTTGAATAAGTGCTCGGCGTATAAAAGTTCTCAAAAGCCCGGAACCCGATGATACAGACAACTATTAAAATGGAGTATATTGTACTATTTTTACTATATCTCGGACATCCTTCAAAGTTACTTACAATTTTGTAAGATTTATGATTTGGGAACGACAGATGGTATATATAACAATTATAAAAAGAAAGGACATTTTATGGCACTTACTTGGAAAGATGTAATTCATTTTTCTGTTAAAGGAAATCCTATTCCGAGACAGGCGCGTAGAAAAATCAGAAAACGAATGGAGAGAAACACTTACTCCCGAACAGTATAGGATAACGCGAAAAAAAGGAACTGAAGCGCCTCATTCAGGTGCTTTGTGCAGTGTTCATGATGCAGGAAAGTATGAATGTATTTGCTGTGGCACTCCCTTATTTGACTCCAGTATTAAATTTGAATCCGGAACCGGTTGGCCAAGCTTTACTCAACCCATAAAAGAGAACGCCATTAAGTATATAAAGGATTCCTCCTTTGGAATGGTTCGTGTCGAAGTGCTTTGTAACACTTGTGATGCCCACTTAGGACATGTTTTTCCTGATGGCCCCCCTCCCAGTGGATTACGCTATTGCATTAACTCGGAATCAATGAAAATGATAAAGGAGGAAGTCAATGAATAATTCAAATTTTGACTCTATTGTAGTAGGAGGAGGCTGTTTTTGGTGTACCGAAGCTGTATTTCAGGAAATCAAAGGCGTAGAAAACGTAATTTCGGGCTATACGGGCGGAAATGCACCTGGCAAACCCACTTATAGGGAAATTTGCTTCGGCCTTACCGGTCATGCCGAAGTTGTTAAGGTTACCTACGACTCTTCAATGATTACATTGTACGATCTTTTGCAAATCTTCATGACCACCCATGACCCAACTACTTTGAACAGGCAAGGTGCTGATGTAGGAACCCAATATCGCTCGGTTATTTACTATGCAAATGATTACCGAGAAAAAAATAGCGGAAAATGTATTGAATGACATTGCCCCACTTTATGATAGCCCCATCGTTACCGAATTATCACCTATGGGTGTATTTTATGAGGCCGAGGACTATCACCAGGATTACTATAAAAACAATAGCTCACAAGGATATTGCCAAGTTGTTATTAATCCTAAGCTTACCAAATTGAGAAAGTTATATGCTACTAAAATTAAATAAAAAAAGGCCCCTTTTAAAAGGGGCCTTTTTTTATTTAAGACTTAAGATATTTAATTTTTTACACTGCTGGCCAGTTTTAGATTCTTAAGGTTATTCATTTTTAAGTCTTCCAAAACATTAACGGCTTCTTCAACGTATACATCCTTGGCCAAGCTTTTATGCCATCTATCTCTTTTTTCCCTTAATACAGAATCTTGGGTAAACAGTTCCTGCTCGTATTTTAAGGACTCAAAAGTCAATTTGGAATCATAGTCCGATAGATTCTTAAAATAATCGGATTGCTCCTTATCCTTCTCTTTTTCCTCTTTATAGGTGACATAGTTTAAGGAAATCTCTGTTTCATCCTGTTCAGACTTCAACCATTTGGCGTTCTCCTCTATAAGCTTTATCTGTGGATTACTGGCCATTCGCTTTTTACTATTGGCAACCGTTTTGTCATAATCCAAATAACCATCCCAGATTTCATAGTCGGCAGGGGTAATCTTATCCCATTTCAAAGGGTTTGCTTGATCTCGCTCCCCTAAATCAATATAACTGTATTTATCTCGGCACGACAACATCACTTTTTACACCTTCCAATTGTGTAGAACCACCATTTATTCGATAGAATTTCTGAGTGGTCAGTTTTATGGCCCCTAAATCACCGTGCTCATTACTACGGACGATATTATCCAAAGGAATTACATTTTGTACGGTTCCCTTTCCAAAAGTTTGTTTGCTTCCTATTACAATCGCTCTTTTGTAATCCTGCATGGCAGCTGCCAATATTTCTGAGGCAGATGCTGATAGTTCATTTACGAGAACCACTAAAGGTCCGTCCCACTGTATTCTCTCATCCTTGTCGTCGTAAACTTCTTTTTGCTTGTTTCCAGATCTTACCTGTACGATTGGTCCGTCCTTTATAAAAAGACCGGCCATTTCAACAACGGTCTTCAAAGATCCGCCACCGTTATCCCTAAGATCCAAAATAAGTCCTTCAACACCTTCTTCCTTTAAACGCTCTACTTCCTTGGCAACATCGGTTGCAGCGTTTCTTTCATTGTAATCTTCAAAATCAACGTAGAATTTTGGAAGGTTTATAATTCCAAATTTTTCATCCCCTCTAATGATGTTAGCAGATTTTGCATAAGATTCTTCCAATTCTACCACATCCCTGGTCAAGGATATTTCCTCCAGTGAACCATCTACCTTTCTAACAATTAAATCAACGATAGTTCCTTCGGATCTTTGATCAATTTAATTGCATCATCCAGGCGCATCCCAACAATATTTATGGGCTCCTCGCCATTTTGACCAACTTTGATAATTTCATCACCTACTTCCAATCGTTGATCTCTCCAAACCGGACCTCCGGAAATGATTTCTACTATTTTGGCTCCTTCCGGTTTTTTCTGTAACCTAGCACCGATCCCTTCGAATTTTCCGGACATATTCATATCGAACTTTTCCTTGTCATCCGGGGCAAAATAATAGGTATGGGGGTCAAACTCGTCCACGATGGTATTGATATACTGTACAAACCAATCTTTACGCTCTAGGTCATCAACAAAATCGAAAAACTCATCCAAAGTAGCTTCTGTGGATTTTCTTGATTCTATTTCAGCTTCTTCAGGGGTATGCGCACTATGATCGTGGTCATCCGCCACAGCCTCCTCTATTGATTTTTCCGCATGGGAGATTTTTGAATCATATGTACCGAGAGTCGCATACTTCAACTGCTTCCTCCATCGTTCCTTTAATTCATCCCTATCGGAGGCAAAAGGCTCTTCGTCATATTTTATACTGATACTTTCATTTTCCGTGTAGTCAAAAGGCTTTTCTAATACTTCTTTATATATATTCTTGGCATCGCCCATTCTTTGAATCAATCTTTCATATACCAAGTTAAAGAATGAAATATCCGTGTTCTTGATTTGATCGTCAATTTGAAATTTGTATTGTTCGAAATCGGCGATGTCCGAAGCTAAAAAATATCTTTTTGTAGGATCGAGTACATCAATAAAGTCCTCAAAAACACTTACTGAAAAATCATCGTTGATATCCTTTGGCTCGTAATGTCCTTTTTCCAATACATAGGTAATGAGGTCTAATAATAATTTATCCTTATCGTCATTATCAAAGGACTTATTGGTGAAACTGCAGGAAGCTACAGCTACCAGCATCACCGTAAGAACATATGCTAAATTTCTTTTCATAAATATATTTTTAAATCTAATTTTCAAAACCTTAGAATTTGAAGATTATGTGTGCAACTTTTATGTCGAAATCCTCTAAGATAAAGAAAAAACCATGCCAATTAGGAGGCGGGGAATTAATTTTTTGTTAAACGACCCAATCGGCAAATCCTATTTAAAAACGTATTTTTACCCTAGAAAGTATATGCCATGGGAAAACCTTTGATATTGGTAACCAATGATGATGGGATTACCGCCCCCGGGCTTAGAGCATTGGTCTCCTACATGAAGGAAATAGGTGATGTTGTAGTAGTAGCCCCGGACAGCCCCCAATCCGGCATGGGACATGCCATTACCTTGGATAGCACCCTATATTCAAAAAAAATGCAAGTGGACCTCAGTCATACCGGAACAGAAGAATACAGCTGTAGTGGTACCCCTGCAGATTGTGTAAAACTAGGGCTTCAAGAACTATTGGAAAGAAAGCCCGATATCTGTGTAAGTGGAATCAACCATGGCTCTAACTCCTCGATAAACGTAATCTATTCAGGTACAATGAGTGCTGCCATCGAAGCAGGAATAGAAGGGATTCCGGCCATAGGATTTTCATTATGTGACTACAATTGGGATACAGATTTTTCACCTGCAGAAGTTTATGTTAAGAACATAGTGGGCGAGGCACTTACTTGTGGAATTCCAAAAGGAGTGGTTCTCAACGTAAACATACCCAAACTGCCAAAGCAGGAGTTAAAGGGAATAAAAGTATGCCGGCAGGCAAAGGCCAACTGGAAAGAGAAATTCGATAAAAGAACAAACCCAATGGGCAAGGATTACTATTGGTTGACTGGCGAATTCGAGCTTTTGGACAAAGGGGAGGATACGGATGAATGGGCCTTGGCGAACGGGTATATTTCCGTAGTGCCTACCCAATTCGACCTTACTGCACATCATGCCATACAGGACATAAACAATTGGAATTTGAAATGAACATAAAAAAAGAACTCTTGATCGGATTTTTGGTGGGCATTATAGCCAATAGCGTGGGCACTTTGGCCTATATCATTCTATTTTCAGATCTAAGTATTTCAGAGACCTACAAAGCCGCTGTTTCCCAAGGACATGTAGGTAGTCTCTTGGCACTGGGTGCCATCTTTAACCTGATTGCTTTTTTTGGTTTTTTGAGAATAAAGAGGGACAACCGTGCCAAGGGGGTTCTTATAGCTACTATCCTTACCGCTTTGGTCATTCTGTACTACAAAGTTTTCTAGAATGAAATACTACATTATCGCGGGCGAAGCTTCCGGAGACCTTCATGGATCCAATTTGATCAAGGCTATAAAGGTGGAAGACCCGGAAGCTCATGTGCGTTGTTGGGGAGGAGATTTAATGAAGGAGGCCGGCGGAACGTTGGTAAAACACTATAAGCAAATGGCCTTTATGGGTTTTTTGGAGGTATTGATGAATCTCAATACCATATTCAAAAACATTGCATTTTGTAAAACCGATATTAAAAATTCCGCCCCGGACATCATCGTTTTTATAGATTATTCAGGTTTTAACCTGCGAATTGCAAAATGGGCCAAAGAGAATGGTTATAGAACCAACTATTACATTTCTCCTCAAATATGGGCATCTAGGGAAGGAAGAATTGAAAAGATAAAGAGGGATATTGATGCGATGCACGTCATTTTACCTTTTGAAAAGGAATTCTATGAAGGTAAGCACCAGTATCCGGTAAATTTTGTAGGCCATCCTTTAATTGATGCTATCTCCATGCGCGCAGAGATAGACGAATCAACCTTTAGGAAATCATTTAGGCTAGATGAGCGCAAACCTATAATAGCCTTATTACCAGGAAGTAGAAAACAGGAGGTACAAAAAATGCTTTCCATAATGTTGTCAATTACCGAAGATTTTCCCGACTATGAATTTGTGATTGCAGGCGCTCCTAGTTTGGAAACCGAATTTTACCAACCCTTTCTAGAAGGTCAAAATGTGAAAATGGTAAAAAATAAAACGTACGATTTGCTATCCTTTGCAACCGCCGCCTTGGTAACCAGCGGGACCGCCACTTTGGAAACCGCTCTATTTGGTGTTCCGCAAGTGGTTTGCTATAAGGCCAATTGGGTTTCCTATCAAATTGCCAAAAGGATTATTACCTTGGAATACATTTCATTGGTAAACCTCATCATGAAAAAGGAAGTTGTAAAAGAACTTATTCAGAACGACTTAAACACTGAACGGCTAAAAAAGGAACTAACCGCAATACTAACTGGTAAAAAAAGAGAGGAAATCCTCATCGAATATACCGAACTTCGACAAAAATTGGGAGGAGTAGGCGCCAGTAAGAAAGCTGCAGCTTTGATTGTGGCAAATGCCAAATCCTAATTCAAATCAATCCATTACAAAATAATTCTATAATTTTGATGTTCAAGTAAGAGATACTACTTGAAACCAATGCGCTATTTTTCCATATTTCTGTTACTTTTTTTCATGGCCAGTTGTGGCAGTTCCAAAAAAAAGTTAAGCTCTACAGAACGCACCATATCCGTTGCCGCCGCGGATGAAGAGCGCAGAAATGATACTTCGAATGAGGCAAAGGATTCACCAAATGTATCGAACTCTCTTGAAATTCCTAGAGGATATGTCTCAAAAGCCGACGATATAATCAATACCGCGTTAACATTTTCTCAGTATCCGTTATAAATACGGTGGTACCACCGGAAAGGGTATGGATTGCTCCGGACTGCTATACGTTTCTTTTAGTGAGCATGATGTTGAGCTTCCAAGAACCTCCAGTAGAATGGCAGAAAGAGGCAAAAGAATCAGGGTCAAGGATATTGAAAAAGGAGATCTTCTTTTTTTTAAAACCACTAGAGGTTCAAAGCGTATCAATCATGTGGGAATGGTAGTTACGGTGGATGATGATGAAATAAAATTTATTCATGCTTCTACCTCAAGGGGGGTAACCGTATCTTCGTTACGGGACGGTTTTTGGAACCAGGCTTTCGTAAAAGCCACTAGAATATTATAGCATGAAATTGCTGGCGTATGCATCGATTAAGCTTACGCTTCTACTAATACTAGGAATCCTCATAGGATATACCTTTCAAATACCAATTAAATATTGCTTTGGTTTTTTATTGTGCTGCTTTGCGATATTGGGATATTTTTTCATTAGAAAAGCCGACAAAACTCTAAAGTTTAAACTAGTAGCGGGTATAACTGTAATTTTCATAGGAATGTTTTCCTTCCTACAATCCCAGTCGATACAGTATGATCATTATTTCAAGAAAGTTCAAAAAACCGAATTCCCTCTGCTTCAGGTCAAAATAACGGATGTACTAAAACCTAATGCATTCTCGCAAAATTACGTAGCCGAAGTGTTAATGGCAGATGGTAAGAAAACAATTGGAAAGATTCTTATAAATCAGTCTACAGACAGTATTCACAATACATTTCAGGTGGACGATGAGCTTTTCATAAAATCAAAAATATCACCTATTAACCCACCACTAAACCCCCATCAATTTAACTTTAAAGAGTACATGGGGCACCTAGGAGTCCACCATTCTTTAAAGCTCAGCTTGGAGAACTTCACCGTATTGCCAAACCCATCCAAGACCTTAATCGGTTATGCACAGCAAGTACGCTCCAATATCATTAAAAAGTTAGAAAATGAAGATTTTGGAAGGGAGCAATTATCAATTATACGGGCCCTGCTTTTAGGTGAACGGACGACTATCTCGGAGGATACTTATTCCAACTATGTAGATGCCGGTGCGGTACATATATTGGCAGTCTCCGGACTTCATGTCGGAATTTTGTTGATGCTTATCCAATTTGTACTGAGACCATTGAACCGTCTTCCATACGGCAAAAAAATAGTATTGTTCCTAACGTTGATCTTACTCTGGGCATTTGCTTTTATAGCCGGCCTTTCGCCCTCAATTATCCGTGCCTGTGCCATGTTCACTTTTGTTGCCTATGCCATGTACATGAACAGGCCTTCAAATAGCTTCAATATTTTGGCCTTGTCCATGTTCTTTATATTATTGGTAATTAATCCCAATTTATTGTTTCAGGTGGGTTTTCAGATGAGCTATGCCGCAGTGTTCGCCATAGTTTGGATCTACCCCTTATTACAAAAATGGTGGTTTCCAAAGAATAGAATAATAAGATATCTATGGCAATTGCTATCGGTTAGTATCGCTGCCCAATTAGGTGTTTTGCCCATCAGCCTATTCTATTTTCACCAATTTCCAGGGTTGTTCTTCATATCAAACCTATTGATTGTACCCTTTTTAGGGTTGATACTTGGGATGGGTATGATCATTATAGTATTATCCTTAGTAGAAAAGTCATCAAGTTCGTTGATTTGGATGTATAATGAAGTTATTGGGCTTATGAATAAAATTGTTTCTTGGGTAGCAAACCAGGAAACTTTTCTTTTTAAATCCATTTCCTTTGATGAAATGCAATTGACCTTAGGGTATCTTGTAATAGGTTCACTGGTATTCGCTTTCTCCAAAACAAATTATAGACGCATTATGTTGTTTTTGGGTTTCCTTTTGATGTTCCAAACTTACACGATTTATAAAGAATTTGAAGCAGGCAGTAAAAGTGAAACTATCATATTGCATCAAGTAAAAAATTCTGTGCTATTTGATAAAAACGGCAATATGTTGAAGGTTCTTACAGTGGACTCCACGAGATTAAAACGATTAGTAGATAATTATATCGTTCAAGAACGCATCGACCAAACCCGATACCTTCCAGTTAAAAACAGTTATTTGATATATGACAAGTCCCTACAAATAATCGATAGCGCAGGAGTTTACCTGCCGACGAATACAAATACCATATTTCTACTTACGAAATCTCCCAAAATAAATCGGAACGTTTTATTCAAGAAGCTAATCCTAAAGAAATTATTGCGGATGGCAGCAACTACCCTAGTTTTATCGCAAACTGGAAACAAACTTGTTTACAATATAAAATCCCATTTCATTATACAGGTGAAATGGGATTTTACAGATTAAACTTGGATTGAACTAATGGTCGGCAAGTTCGAAGTCTTCGGCTTCTTCATCCGAAATTTTTGATTCTCCATCCTCTGCTCCGTGAGCCAATCTTTTTAATGGTTTGAGCATAAGAATTACCAAAAGGCCAATTAATGTCCAAATAACGGCGATACCTGTAAATATTTCAAATTCCCCAAGTTCTTGGGAAGCCTGTCCTATTAAGCCAGCAACCTTGTTTCCCAATCCGGTAGCCGCCCAATAAAGACCCATAATTATGGAAGCATATTTTAACGGGGCCAACTTAGTAATATAGGATAATGAAACCGGTGAGGCACATAATTCACCAATAGTATGTAATAGGTAAGCCAAAATCAACCAATACATTGCTGAAGAACCATTGGCCTCATACTCAAGGGATGCTGCACTCATAAAACCAAATCCTAAGGCCATAATGATCAATCCAACAGCAATTTTAAACATAGAGGAAGATTCCCTTCCCTTTTTTCGCCACTTTAACCAAAAGGCACCAACCGCAGTTGCTAATGTTATTATAAAAAATGAATTAACTGATTGAAAAACAGAGGCAGGAATTTCGAACAAACCAAAAAAGTTTCTATCCGTTTTCTGCGAGGCATATAAATTCATTAGCCCTCCAGCTTGTTCGAAAGCGGCCCAAAATAAGATGATCAATAGAAATGAAATCAGTAATACTTTAATTCGATCCTTTTCTATACTTGTTAAAGGCCTATCAAGAATCTCCCGGTCCTTTTCATTTTTTCTACTTATCAGGTTTCCTACGTTGGTCAGGTATTTTTGTCCCCGGATGTATACCGCCTGGCCTAAAAACATTCCGATTGCAGCCAATCCAAAACCATAGTGCCAATTTATATTTTCACCTACATAACCACATACTATCGGAGCCAGGAATCCCCCAATATTAATTCCCATATAAAAGATATAAAAACCAAGGTCCCTACGCTCGTCTTTTTGCTTATACAAACCACCTACCATTGACGAAATATTTGGTTTTAAACAGCCCACACCCAATATGATGAAAAGACAACCAATATAAAAAGTGGTTTCTGAATTAAGTGCCAATACCGCGTGACCAATACACAAAAGAATACCACCGAGCATTACCGTTTTCTTTTGCCCTAAAAGTCTATCGGCAATCCATCCTCCGGGTATGGATGACACATAAACGAGCATGGTATACCAACCATATAATGCCAATGCTTCATCATTTGACCATCCAAAACCTGCATTGCTGGAAGTAGTTTCCGCTACTAAAAACAAGGTAAATAATGCCCTCATTCCATAGTATGAGAACCTTTCCCACATTTCGGTAAAAAACAGAATATAAAGTCCTACTGGGTGTCCAAATAATTCTTTCTTATGTGCGGGTTTAGCGTATGCCATAATATTTTGGTTTGGTTAATTGGTCGGTTATAAATTTTCCTTTACAAAGTTTGTCATCTTGTTAAATAGATGGACTCGAGTGTTTCCTCCATAAATCCCGTGGTTTTTATCTCGGGTAAATGCCCCATTCAAATTGTTTGTTGGCTTGTACCAGGGCCTCTATCATTCGCATGGTATTCTGTACATGAACATTGTCATCACCCGAACCATGGATCAATAAAAAATCACCTTGCAACAATTCCGGATAATTAAAAGGAGAATTGTCGTCATATCCACTTGGATTTTCCTCCGGCGTTCTCATAAAGCGTTCCGTATAAATGGTATCATAAAAACGCCACGAGGTTACAGGAGCCACGGCTATGGCCATCTCAAAAGTATCATTACCCTTTAGCAAGGAATTGGTGGCCATATGACCTCCAAAACTCCATCCCCAAATTCCGGTTCTATTTGAATCAATATAAGGTCTTTCACTTAATTTTTTGGCTGCGGCTATCTGATCTTCCGTTTCATACTTTACTAAATTCAAATAGGTGACCTTTTTAAAGTCCCTTCCCTTATATCCTGTACCCCTGCCATCTACACAAGCAACAATATAGCCTTCTGCAGCTAACAACTGATGCCAATAATCCCTAGTATTGTACCATGTATTACTTACACTTTGGGAACCGGAACCACTATATTGGTACATCAACAAAGGATACTTTTTGGAGGCATCAAAATCCTGGGGTTTTATCAAGTACATATTTAGGTCGTTCCCATTAATATTGATGGTCGAGAATTCTTTCGGATTAATGATATACCCTTCCAATTTCTTCAACAAGTCAGTATTATCCTTTATATCCTTCAATTTCTTCCCCGTTAATGCCTTATGCAACGTGTAGACAGGTGGGGTGGTAGCATTGGAAAACGTATTAATGAAGTAACTGAAATCGGTACTGAACGATGCACTATTCGTACCTTTATCGACTGTCAGGCCCCTTTTGTTTTTGCCATCACTTTCCACGCTATATACCCCTCTATTTATAGAGCCATTTTCCGTGGATTGATAATATACCTTATCCTCATTTTGATCATATCCATAGTATCGGGTAACCTCCCAATTCCCTTTGGTGATTTGATTCATGAGTTCTCCATCGGAATTATATAGATATATATGGTTCCAACCATCCTTTTCGCTCGTCCAAATAAAACTGTCGTCTGCCAAGAATGTAAGATTGTCGGTAATGTCCACATAGGCCTCATCTGTCTCCTGCAATAATAGGCGAACGGCATTAGTACCGGCATTAACCTCGTGCAGCCTTAAATCGTTTTGATGCCTATTAATAGTTTGAACGCTCAAATAGTTTGGATTGTTCATCCATTTTATTCTAGGTATATAATAAGGGTCTCCCAAATCAACTTTAGAAATTGTTCCATTGAGAACATCCAATAAGTGAAGACTTACCAACGCATTGTCCTCTCCCGCTTTTGGATATTTAAACACATTTTGGGAGGGATACTTTTCGACACCGTACATATCCATAGAAAATTCAGGTACATTGGTCTCGTCAAATCTTAAAAAAGCGATTTTAGTTCCATCGCTGTTCCATTCAAATGCACGTACAAAAGCGAACTCCTCTTCGTAAACCCAATCCGTAATACCATTAATAATTCTATTTTTTTTACCATCCATGGTGACCTGTTTCGTAGTACCCGTACTCAAATCCATGATATAAAGATTATTTTCCTTTACGTAAGCCACTAGTTTACCATTTGGTGACAATGCCGGTTCCTGAATCTTTTCCGAACTAATTTGGGTAAGGGTTTTCGATTGAATATCAAAGACGTAAAAAATACCTAATGTAGACCTCCTAAAGATAGATTCTACCTCTGTAGCCAATAAAACCTTGGATTCATCCTGACTAAATTCGTAAGAGGAAAAATTTTCTACTCCTTCTAAGTCATTTGATGTCACTATAGTTTCTACTTTATCCAGGGTTTTATAATCATATTTATCTATCGAAGAAACCTTTCTTGC
Source organism: Maribacter litopenaei (assembly GCF_025244665.1). Lineage (GTDB taxonomy): Bacteria > Bacteroidota > Bacteroidia > Flavobacteriales > Flavobacteriaceae > Maribacter > Maribacter litopenaei. The sequence continues at coordinate 3,139,125 of NZ_CP104205.1, forward strand.
CGAATCAAAATTCAATACAGTATACTGCTTGCCATTGTTCATGGAACGAAGTACGTCAAGACCTTGTGTGCTAAAGGTACCCGAATAAATTTCTTCTACAGAAATATTTTTTTGTTGAGCCCGAACAGTAGATAGAAAACCTATCAAACAAAGTGCAAGAATGTAAAATTTTCGCATGAAATGATCAAATTTGTTAAATTCTCCAAGTTTACCACTAATTCTCTAAAAAACCTCGATTTCCTTTTAAAAAGACCCCAACTTTAACGATGTATTCACGTTCACAAACATTATTCCCAATATCATTATCTTTATTGCTTAATTACCATTTTTAGGGTCTTTTTAAAGACTCTAATAGACCGTCTTTACTCAAGAAACCTAGAAAAATGAAGAAGCCCATTGCCGGTTTTTCAAAGCTTTCCAAGTCAGAAAAAATTGAATGGATCGCTACAAACTATACCCAAAACCCAAAACAATCAAAAAAAATCCTTGAATCATACTGGAATACAGATCCAAGGTTACAACAGCTCCATGACGAGTTTATAGAAAATACCATTAGTAATTTTTATATGCCGATGGGCATTGCCCCCAATTTTTTAATCAACGACCGACTTTACGCCATTCCCATGGCTATTGAGGAAAGTTCCGTAGTAGCTGCTGCCAGCAAGGCCGCCAAGTTTTGGGGTGATAAGGGAGGGTTCAAAACGACGATTTTGGGAACGGAAAAAGTGGGTCAGGTACATTTTATTTTCAAGGGCGACAAATCCAAACTTGAAGAATTTTTTCGTTCCATCAAGCCAAAATTACTGACAGATACCGAACATTTAACAAACAGTATGGTAAAGCGAGGAGGAGGTATCAAAGACATCGTCCTGAGAGATAAAACAATGGAGCTGGAAAGTTATTTCCAACTTCATTGCACTTTTGAGACCCAAGACGCCATGGGGGCCAACTTTATAAATAGTTGTTTGGAACAATTTGCTGCGACCCTCAAAAAAGAGGCCTTGAACCATTCCAATTTTACAGGTGAGGAGCGACAGATTGAAGTGGTAATGAGTATTCTCTCCAACTACGTTCCTAATTGTTTGGTTAGGGCTGAAGTGAGTTGCCCAATTGATCAATTACAGCTGTCCAATGATATATTGCCAAGGGAATTCGCCGAAAAAATGATAAGGGCAGTTCAAATTGCCAAGGTAGAACCCTACAGGGCCGTTACCCATAACAAGGGAATTATGAATGGCATCGACGCGGTGGTATTGGCCACGGGTAACGATTTTAGGGCCATTGAAGCGGGAGCTCATGCGTATGCTGCCAAAAATGGCAACTATTCCAGTCTTACCCACGCTAAAATAGAAGGGGATATATTTACTTTTTGGATAGAAATCCCTTTGGCCTTGGGAACCGTGGGCGGGCTTACAAAGCTCCACCCCATGGTAAAACTCAATCTAGAAATCCTGCAAAATCCATCGGCAAAGGAATTGATGGAGATTATGGCTGTTGCTGGTCTAGCCCAAAATTTTGCTGCCGTAAGCTCATTGGTCACCACGGGAATTCAAAAAGGGCATATGAAGATGCACCTTATGAATATCCTTAACCAACATGCAGCCACTGATGAGGAAAAAACATCCCTTATAGAACATTTTAAAACCCATATGGTCACCCACAGGGGTGTTTTGAATGCCCTTGAAAACCTACGAAAATAAATGATGGAGTTCTACAGTAACGGGAAATTACTGCTTACGGGAGAATATGCCATTCTAGACGGAGCCAAGGGCCTTGCTTTGCCTACTAAGTTTGGCCAGTCCTTGACAGTAAAAAAATCAAAGACCGGACAAATAAATTGGCGAAGTCTAACAGAAAACAACACCCCTTGGTTTACAACCGATATTTCAATAGATAATTTTAATGTTATAACTACATCTGATGTAGCGGCTGCTCATAGATTGGTACAAATTTTCAGGAAAACTAAAAGCCTAAATCCCGCCTTTTTAGATTCTTACCAAGGTGGTTATGTAGATACCAAACTGACGTTCCCAAAAGATTGGGGTTTGGGCTCTTCATCTACCCTCATTAATAATATGGCACAATGGGCCGAAGTTGATCCTTATCAGCTATTAGAAGACACTTTTGGTGGAAGTGGATATGATATTGCCTGTGCACAAAGTGACTCTCCCATCGTCTATCAGAAAATTGAAGGCAATCCAAATGTAGAAATAGTGGATTTTGACCCTGCCTTTAAAGACCGACTTTTCTTTATTTATTTAAACAAGAAACAAAACAGCAGGGACGCTATTGAAACATATCGTCAATTAGACATTGACAAAAAAGAGCTCGTTGCCGAAGTAAATGATCTTACTTCTCTGTTGTTAGGAGCAAAAAACTTAGATAGGTTTGAGGCAATTTTGAATCGGCATGAAATTTTACTCTCGGACACCTTAAAGTTACCAACCATCAAGCAGCAAATATTTCCGGACTATCAAGGAAGCATAAAAAGCCTTGGAGCTTGGGGCGGGGACTTTATATTGGTCACCGGAAGACAACAGGAAATGGAGTATTTCATTAATAAGGGGTATGCCACTGTTATCCCCTATTCCAAAATGATCCTATAAAAAAAGACTCTCAATTAAGAGAGCCTTTCTTAAAAATACTTTATAAAACTACTAATAGAATGTAGCTCTTTTATCTTCAATTTCGGAAGACTCCTTAAGGGCATTATATACTTCCGAGTTTACCCTGTTCGCCGCATTGGTCTTTAAGGTATTACTATACGTAGCGTAATTATCCAATTTTGGAGCTTCCGTTCTTTTGGTCACTTCAATTTTGAAAATACCTGTATTACCTTCCAATAAATCGGAAGTTTCACCTTCCTTCATTCCATATGCAGTACCAACGACCACTGGCTCGCTACCGGCACCTGGTATGGTCGGTGACTTGACGGTTAATGCACTAGCGGTAGAAACCGTGGTATTATTATCGGAAGCTATCGCATCCATGGCCTTCCCTTGATTTGCAGCTATTATTTGAGCTGCCTTTCTTTCCTTTCTTATGATAGGCAATACCGTTGCAGAAGCATCCTCGGCACTCATAAGTCCTTCACTGTAAACCCCCGTAAGTTGAACCACAGCATAGCCATCGTTAATATTAAAACGCTTGATATCACCAACTTCAGTATCGTCATTAAATGCCCATTGAACGATTCCTCTTTGAGCACCTAACCCAGGAAGGTTCTCGTCCAATTGCTTTATTTTATTAACTGGCCTAACCAAGTACTCGCTTTTTTGGGCGATATCAGAAAAAGAACCTTCATCCTCAATAGTTTCCATTTCAAATTTGGTAGCATCGGTAAAAAGCTTATTTGTAGTTTCTTCTGAAGCCGCTATTTCCCTTGACAACGTTGCTATTTGAACCAAATCTTCCTTATCATCAATTTTTATCACATGGAATCCAAAATCTGTTTCTACCATTCCAATAGTCCCCACAGGATTATCGAATGCAAAATCATTGAAAGCGGGAACCATTGTACCTTGTTGAAAATAGCCTAAGTCTCCACCATTTGGGGCAGATGGTCCATCTGAATTATCCCTAGCCAATTCCGCAAATACAACACCAGATTTTTTTGCCTCTGCCAGCAAACTTGTTGCTTCCTTTTCTGCCTCTTCCTTGGTTCTTGTCACCTCTCGGATTAGCTCCGGTAGCACCTTCATAGGCAATCAAAATATGACTTGCCTTAACCGAACCATTGGGTCTTCTTCCCATCATTTTGGATATCTTGTAGGAACCTGCATCTTTATACGGACCATAGATCTCACCAACATTCAAAGTCATTAATGTATCTGCAATGCTAGAAGGCAAGTTCTTTTTTGCTTTGAAAATCGTATCCAATTTTATATCGGAATGCCTATCAAGAAAGGCTTCCATATCCTCAGTGTTCCTAAAGCCTGATATAGTATCGTTCCTATCGGTCTGTGCATTATACTCGATTGTATCATCCAATAATTTGGTAACTTCTTCCTTTATTGCCAAATCATCCGCTTCAGATGGTTTCTCACTAAAATAAACGAACTGTATGTCGCGCGCTGGATCTTGCTTAAAATCGTCCTTATGATTATTGATATAAGTGGAAATCTCACTTTTGGTCACAATGATCGTACTATCCGGGATAGAGGAGTAAGGAACCCTCACATATCGAATATCCATTTTCTCATTGGCCAATTTATAGTCCAATTCACCCTCTTTCAAAGTAGCTCCTACTCCCGCCTTGATCAGGTCAAAATAAGTTTGCTCCTTGGCCATTTGGATGATTTCGTTTTCGGTCTGTAACCAAAATTCATATTGAGCAGGATTGTTGTTTTTCCAATCCAATACAGTAGATCGGAATCTGTTGGCATCAAAAACCCCATTTTCATTCTGAAATTCAGGATTTTGAGCGTAGCCCGTGGTTCTCAGAAAATCAACGATTTGATCCTGTTCTATACCAATTCCAAGGTCTTCAAACTGCTCTTCCAAGATGCTTCTTCTTACCTCTTGATCCCAAACTTGATTCATAGTCTGCATGGAAGAAACCGTTGGCCCCATTCTTTGGGAGGCCGCCTCGACCTTTTGTCTAAACTCGTCAATGGATATTTCATTACCATTGATTTCAGCCACAGAAGAGCCAATTTTTCCTCCAGCTCCAAAATTGCTACTTGTAAATACACCTGAGATCACAAAGGCGAAAAGTGCCAAACCAATTATCAGTATTAATACCGTGGTACGCTTTCTAATATTTTCTAAAACTGCCATCCTATCGAATCAAATAATTAAAATCAGTTGGCGAAATTACCATTTTTAATTGAAATAATAAAAACTAAAACATCATGCCAAATGCAATGGTACAGGCATCCTATTATTTCATTGGAGAGTCTATTTCTTAGCCTAAAAATATGATTAATCTTCCTTTAGAATTTCTAGGGAGACTAGGTCTATTTTGGTGTTTGAGACCTCTAATACGGTAAACTTGAAATGGTCTACTACAATTTCCGAATTCTTTTCAGGGATTTCCCCAACTTGATGGACCAAAAGACCTCCCAATGTCTCAAATTCATCCCCGATGGGAAGTTCCAATTTATAGTTCTCATTGATATAATCCACCTCCAATCGCGCCGAGAATAGAAAGTTTCTTTCATCTATCTGTTCTTCCCTAAGATCGGTGGTGTCGTGCTCATCTTCAATTTCACCGAATAGCTCTTCCACAATATCCTCCACAGTCATCAAACCGGAAGTACCACCATACTCATCCAGAACTACGGCCATACTTTTTCGCTTTTTTATGAGCACGTTGAGGATATCCTGTATAAGCATCGTTTCAGGTACAAATTCCACTGGCAACAAAATACTCTTAATAGTTTTTGGCTTTTTAAAAAGTTCATAGGAGTGCACATATCCTATTACATTATCAATGGTATCCTTGAAAACCAATATTTTGGAATAGCCTGTCTCCGTAAACAACTTGGCTAAATTTTTTGGTGTTTCATGAATTTCAACTGCTGTTATCTCCGTCCTGGGAACCATTACCTCCCGGGCTTTCACTTCTGCAAACTCCAAGGCATTTTGAAAAATCCGGATTTCGGAATCTACTTCGTCTTCCTCTTCCACGGTTTCCATTTGTTCGGTAATATAATCGCCCAATTCCAGCTTTGTAAATGCCAACTGCACCTCGTCACCGGAAGTTCTAAATATGTATTTTAAAATGAAGTCCGAAACATAAATAACAAAGTCAGAGATAAAACTAAACGCCAAATAAAAAAGATAGGCAGGTACGGCCAATAATTTCAATAGACTATTCGAATAGATTTGGAACAACACCTTTGGCAAAAACTCAGCAGTAATAAGGATGACCAACGTAGAAATAATGGTTTGGGACAATAGACTGAAATCAGTCAAAAACACCCTCAAAACTTCGTTTTTTGGATTCATACCCAAGAACCAATTCATAAGCACCTCTCCCATAAAAAGACCATATACCACTAAGGCAATATTATTGCCTATGAGCATGGTCGCGATGAACTTGGAAGGCCTTTTTGTAAGTCGGGTAAGAACCTTGGCCAGTAAACCCGCCTGCTTCTTCTCTATTTCAATATGGATTTTATTCGCAGAAACGAAAGCAATTTCCATTCCGAGAGAAAAATGCGGAAAATACCAAGGAAAGAACAATAATAACAATACTGCTATCCACCGCTATTTTTGATTATCCTTTGAGCGTTGTTCAAACTTTTTACGATAGTTTCTTCTAAAAAAGAACATTCCAATAGATACTACCGCAAAAAAAATAAAAAGATAGGCCATACTTCTATCCGAATTCCAGTCTGTGAAAATTCTGTAAATTGAAAAGACGGCCACAATTATATATAAGTATTCCGTATATCTTAAAATCTTAATCATCCTTATCTTCTTTAATCAACATTAGACCATAGGTTTTATGGGCGTTTAAAAAACTAAGGTCCTTTTTTATATCCATTCCTTCCCCATCCATAACGGTACCATCCTCCGGATTTGTAAACTTAAACTTTTCTTGGGTAAATGCCCACTCATTTTCGCGATCGTAGTACAACTGGGGGGCCTCCAACTTTTTACCATCATGCCCTTTTATTACTACGTTACCTTGAAGGTCAATGATAGTAGTTGACGCGTAGTATATACCATAGTCCGCTTCAATGGTGGTTTTTTCATTTCTTTCATTAAAAATTTCAACTAACAATCCTTCCGGAAAGGTTTGATAAGGAAAATCCAAATTCTCGAAATCATTTCGCAGTGATCCTGATATGACTGCCAATACCTTCGAAGAACCTACTTCTTCAGAATTTAAGTTTTCCTGGTAACTCAGTATATGTAAGGACAAAATTCTCTGCAACTCCTTGTGGAAAAACCTCTCTTTTAGCCTCATCACCAACACGTTTGTAGTTATCCTTGCATGAAAAAAAAAGCATTGCCATGGAAACCATGGCAATGCCCTTGAATATATCTACAGAATGTATCGTCATTTTATAATGAAGGTACCTTTACGCTACCTCCTACCCAACAAGAAAAAGATACTGATTGACCAGCCATACCTGCGCTGAAAATCATTTCCTTAGTTGGCGCTTTTGCGTTGTAACTAGCAGCAGCTTGACTGGCCCTACCACTTAATGCTGGGTCAACCCTTCCAGCTTGTCTCGCCATCTCAGCTGCTTTCCAATAAATGGCACGCTTTTCAAAAGGCGTACTACCACACTCATTGGCGCTACCAGCATATAGACTGGCAATTAACAAATAGGCCCTACCATTCGCAGGATTTGCATCAATAGCCTTTTGGGCATAACTTCTAGCCGTAGACCTACTAGATCTAGTGTAACTAGTTGCGATTTTATAAGCGATATTTGATTTTTTCTTTGAATCCGTTTCCAACTCCAAAGCTTTGTTATAATCGGCAACAGCTCCGTTTGTATCACCACTTGATTTCTTCAGGGAACCTAAATAGACATAGGTGTCAGCAGAAGGGGCAAGTTGTGCCTGAACCTCAACCAACTTTTTAAACATAGGATCCTCAGTACACTCTTTACTATACATTCTACCTACAGCACCTTTAACCCATTTTACATCACCCTTCTTTTCTTCAAAACTTTTTTCATACAAAGGGATAAGATTTTCACAATCTGCTAGCTTACCTAATTTAGAATCTATACTACCTGCAATTTTACCGTAATTCTCAGAATAACTATTCGCCACTTTTAGTGATCTTTTCTCTTTAGAAGTAAGTGTGCCTGCTTCTTCCTTGGGAAGCAATTGGGCTATTTTATCTGTATACTTTTCATTTTCCTCTTCAATTTTTCCAGTTACCTCATCGTAAACGTCAAACACTTCCTGAAGTTCCTTTTTTCCGGCATCGTGCAAATCCACTAAACTAGAAAAGTAAAGATATAACGCCTTTGGATTGGTGAAATTTTCCCTATCCTTGGTAAAGGCTTCAGACAACATACTGTACATTTCGGAATCATCTGCCATTTTGTTGTCATACTTTACCATGGCCTTATCTACCATAGTTTCCCCCGGACTTGTTTTTGAAGCAAAGTGTTTCAACTTATTGTCATACAGACCCATTAAATCATTAATGTATCCTTCCTTTTCCGCCCCGGAAGATTTTTCTATTTTATCATTTAGGATACGTTCCCCATATACATAAATGGCATTATTTAACTGTGGACAAGTCTCATAGGTCTTTTTCCAAGGCTCATAGGCCGCTTCATAATTTTTTACCTTTGCATGCTCAGAAAATATAGACAGATTCGTCATACATTCAGGATTTTGAGCCTGCGCATTACTTACTCCCATCATCCCAAGGAACATAATTGCCGCGAAGTAAAGTTTCGTTTTCATCATTCTAAATTTAAAAGTGGTTAATGTACTAAAAATTTATCAATTAATCTTTCGTTTTTGGAACCATCTATCATTTAAGGAAAGGCCGACATTGACCTTAAAGTAGCTCTCCTCTATCAAGTTTGCCCTGGTGGTTCCCCTTCTGCCCAGTTCAAAACCAACATTAAGATTGGAGAAACTTCTTCCCAATGGCAACCCTAATCCAAAAGTTATGCCAAAATTATTAATATCGACATCATTGACAACCATACCCGTCCTGTCCAAACGCACACCTGCCCTATAGGTCACCCTCTTAAAGTAGTTGTCTAACGACCTTGCATCGGGCGTTAAAAATCCTCCAAAAGCAATTGAACTGGCATCATTATAAAAAACATTATCAGTCCCCAAAAAAGGATTCTCAAAAGAGCTCAAGCCTTGAAAACTATATTCCGCACCTAAAAACCACTTATAATCCTTTCCATAACCAACTCCCAAGGTAGTAGTCGTGGGTATTTTAAATTCTGTATTCCTCAGGTTATTGGCATCCAGATTAACGTCGATATTTTCTATATTGCCTCCAGTAGCTATGGAGAAAGAGCCAATATTACGCTCATTTTTGGAAACAAGATTACCTTGAGTATTGACCCTTACAGAAGCGTGAAGCGTATGGTCTTCCTTAATTTGTGGTGTATACAAGAGGGCATAATTGAAATCAAAACCATTGATTTCAGAGGATCTTCTATCAAAGGTTCCAAATTGTACATCCTCAATTTGTTGCAATCTTTCGTTAGATAGGATCCCATAATTATAGTTTATGGTTACACCTAAACTTACATCCTTGATAATTTGATATCCAATGGAATAGTACACCTTAGTCAAATCACCTTCCCCGCTAAAAATATTGGTAAGAGCCTGTCCACCACTAGAGATTTCATCTACAAAATTATATCCCATGGAAGAATACGGCATAATACCGAAACCCATTCCCAAACCTTTTCCTAAACTAAAACCCAATGATAAATAATCCAGATTGGTCAACGAGCTGCTCTGTTCTTCGGTAAAACTCTTGAGACGAACTTGCTTATTGGAAATACCGGCGGTATAGGCTACCGGACCTACCTTGTCCATGACATCAAGACCTAATTCCCCATAACCCGCAGGGTTTTGTAAATTCAAGTGGATACTGTCTGCATACACACCCATATGACCCATCATTTGGTTTTCAACCGTTGCCGAAGTCCTTAAGTCACCAATACCGAAAAACGAATAGGGAGAAACAGTACCGTTTTGAGCATACATACCCGCTGAGGCCATGCACACTATTGCAATTACAATTTTCTTGATCATCTAGTGCTTGTTGTATTCCAGCAAATAATTAAGTCCCTTTAGCAGGAATTTGGAATCCGCAAAGATGGTATTTTTTAGTCTTTTAGACAAAAAATGCGCATCACCCCCTGTTAAAATAACTGTTAAATCTTCAAAACGGGTTGCATATTGATCGATTATTCCGTCCAATTCGGCACAGACTCCGTTGACCACTCCGCTGTGCATACTACTATTAGTCGTATTTCCAATTAAATCCAGGGGAGTCTCCATTTGGAGAAGTGGTAGTGCAGAAGTCTGCTCGTGCATGGCCCGATAACGCATTTTCAGGCCTGGAGATATGGCACCGCCAAGATACTCATCAAAATCGTTCACCATATCATATGTTATACAGGTACCGGCATCGATTACCAAGGTGTTCTTATGGGGAGCATGATAATAAGCTGCGGTTGCCAAGGCTATTCTATCAATACCCAAGGTTTGGGGTGTAGCATAGCTATTTTTAAATGGAACTTTGGACTGATGTGACAACACGTGTACCTTACAGAATAAGGTAAGAACAGTAAGGTATTTCTTCTCTGTTACACCTACCGTAGCATAAATGGCCCTTTGAATACCCGGATATTCCTTGAAGAGCCTTTTGACCTTGTCTTTAAAATCATCAATTTTAAACCGGTCGTCAAAAATTAGGGTGTTTTTGTCAAACACAGCGAACTTTACAAGGGTATTTCCTATATCAACGACTAAATTCATATTGTAAAGTTATGAAATGGAATGGCTTCACGAATATATAATGACCATTGAACTACCTTAATTTGGGCTCAAGCCATAAATATCCCGTAGTAATCAGAAATACAACAAAAAACCAAATTGGGTTCATTCTTTGGGGCAATAATTTTTCCTGATATTGGGTAGAACCATCATTAAAATATCGTTTATTCAATTCAAGGGTGTTATTGTTTGTCAAGGTATTCCAACTACCTTCCTTCATGGCGTAAAAATTAAAGGTAAGAACACTGTCCGACTCAGATGCCAATTGATGCCATCCAGCTTTTCCGGGGTAGACAGTTCCCTCCCACTGATCCGATATTATGGAATTCCTAATAAGAGGTACGCGATATTCATTTTCATAAAAGACATTAGAGTTCTTATTTGATGTAAAAAAGGAAAAGTTAAACGGTTCATTCACATAAGCCCAATAAGAATCTCCATAAAACATTTCAAAGTTTTCAGCCCTTTTGCGAAAGCCATTGATCAAACTAGACCAAATTTCCTTGTACTCCGATTCCTTTCCATCCAATAGCAGTTGGTAGGTATCTTTCAAGATTGTACTGCCGATGCGCCCCCGCCCCACTTGTTTCGAATTTCCATAGTTGTCTATTGGATTTTCCAAAAGTTCATCATTGCCGAATAGCACGGGATATTTATCCAAAACCGGAGTTGATCCAATGGGTAATTGTAAACTCGTTTGATTGTCCGGGACTATTTTAAATTCACCTAAAAGGTTCTTGGCTTGAAATTGATTCCCTGTTTGTTGCACAAAAACCCCAAGTCCATTATTAGTTACTTCTTCGGCCAAAAACCTTTGTTCCGATCGCGACAGGTATTTTAAAGACAGGTCATCAAAAATGATTAGGTCAAAAGTTTGAAGATTATCCTTGTTCAAGGAATAAACAGCTACCCTAGCCGTATTAAAATACTCAAACTTGTATTTCTGCTTGGTTAGTTTAGTTTTGACTATTACTTCATGACCTTCTTCCGACAAAAAATTCTTTAAATATTTAGTCTCGAAGGAAGGAAATTCATTAATCACCGGAATTTTTAATGGTTTGTTACCACATACCTCAACTGGCAAGGGTTCCATGTTAACGATAGAACCAGTACTATCCCTTACTTGTAAATGATATAGAAAATTTCCGGGTACTTTTAGGTTCGTGCGTAACTTAAAACGGGTACTATCCATTTTAGAGATTAAGGAATCCAAAGGCAAACCTCCAGGACCTAGCAGTACCAACTTCATTTGGGAAACGTTGCTTTTATGGTCTCCTTCTACAATCAAATCACTTCCCAAATTAGCCTTTCGGTTGTACTTTAACCGTACAATTCCATTTGAAATTTCAGTAGGCAAAAAAGAAACCTGGTCTTCCTTAATTTGCCATAAATCAAACTCCCGAACCCCGTGTCCCAAAATCAGTAAACGGTCAATGGAATCCAAACGGGCCGAAAGGTCCATCCCCGGTATATACTCTATACTAGAAATTCTGCGATTGGTTCTTTTTATGCTATCCAAGATTTCCTTTTGGTATCCTTCGGTCAATAGTATAGCTTCGCCTTTTACCTTTTGTAAGTAGGTTGGCCTCAAAACTAGTATTGAAAAACAAAGAATAGCCACGAGCCCTAGTACTAGATTTATATAGAATCGATTATCCGCCTTACCCTTCCACTCTTTAAATATGAAAACTGCCCATAGTAATAGAGCCGTAAATACCACCAGTAGCCACCCTTCCTTATAATCAAAATCAAAACTATTCCACATTCAAGGCATCAATAAAAAGGTTGTTCAATCGATTTGTATATCGCCAATCCGCCCGCGGTAATGTCTGCTTTTTGGGCAGGGCCCTATAAATTCCGTTCAGGGCTATTTTTATTTGTTCTCTATCTATCCTTTCTGCTTGCGATAGCCATTTGATCGCTTGCAAGGTTTCCAAATATTTCACCGGTTCTCCAATAGCCAATTGTGCCAGTTCGTTTCCTGCTTTATCGAACAATTGTTGGTCTTGTTTTAAAATTAAACCAGGGGAGTCCAAAAGAATTTCTAAACGGGCAACGGCTTTTTGCATATTGTCAAACGATTCTTGCCGATCCAACGTTTCGTCTTTGGAATAATTCCCTATTTCCTCAAGATCACCGGTCAAACGCTTATCTTCCTTGATAGGCGGAGGATCAAATCCAATTCTATGCACGTAAATCCGTGCGCTGTTCTTTATTTCCTGAATTAATTTTAAGGCCTTGTACTGATAGGGCAGGGATTTTTCCGGTTCAAAAAGTCGTAAATACAATTCGGCATCCCACATTTCCGCCATGGCTTGCTTCAACTTACTTTTAAGGGATTGGGCAAAGAGCGTAGAGGCTTCCGGGTCCTCATGATTATGCACATAGGCTTCCAACGGATCCTCCTCACCACCTTCGTTTCCTTCAACTTCGTGGTCTCCATGCTCCTCGGCCACCAAATTGTGCTCATTGGAACCATCATGGTCGTGAGTATATTCCGCCAAAGGATTTTCCGTTGCAGCTTCTTCCTGAGTTTCTGTAACTACAGGATCCCCTTCGCTTTCATCCCCCATAAATTCACCATATTTTATCCGTAATGCTTTTTGGTCAAAGCCCAACTCATTACTTCTAAAGTTGAATTCCTTTTTTCAATGACCGGTTTCTCTGCGATCAATTTTTCCGTATCGATGATTAATTGGCGTTGGCTCCTAAAATAATCGGGCATTAGATCGGCACCCAAAGTCCCTTCTACCGCAAATTGATTCGTTACGGTATCCTCAATCACCGAAAAAAATGTTTCCGTTCTAGAAATATTGGGTCCGGGTTGTTTATTGTCCTTGGCTTCCACGTAAAAATAGAGTTCATCACCAGGCCCCATGTTCAGTTCCTTTAAATTTAGGGTCTTGGTAAAGTTCTGATTCTTGGTACCAGCGACAAGTTTTGAGTCGAAACCCAACCGTTCTTCCCTAAACTTGACGGACTCCCCACTTCCCTTGCTCACAGTGGCTATTATTGCTACATCGGTCAAGCCAAAATCATCGTTTAGTTGGGTTTTAAATGTCAGCTTTTGGGGACTTTCATACTCAAAAGAACTAAACTGCTGCAAACCTTCCAATTCGATACTAGGGGGCTCATCACTATAAGTTTCCAAAGCATATAAATCAGACAAATATGCATTGCCGAGGGAATCCCTAAATTTTATGGCATAAAAACTAGAATAATCCGCCAACTTTGTTTTCGAATAGGTATCCTTTATCTTATCCATATAGAGGGAATCCTCCCCAAATTGTAACTGCACTCCGTTCAATGACTGATCAAACTGTATGTTCCAAGTTACCCTTGAGCCTTCCAAAACATCCAAGTTCATTTGTGACGTATACTCATCAGCTTTTTGTGTATACCCAGGATACTTAATACGAATTTGCCATGAAATAATATTTGGGGGTATAATTTCCTCATCCAAAGAATCCAATACTTGAAAATTCACTACATCACTTTTTGGCACCTCCAATTGATTTTGACCTCCGTGTAAAATACCTGAAATATGTAGCAGCCATGCAACCAAAACACAAACAAATGAAATCCCAATAATAGGTCCCAGTACATTTTTAAATCGTATTTTACTCTTGTGTCTTTGGAGTGTTTCACCTGCCCTCACCCGTTGAATTTGTGACAAAAGAGGTAGTTGACCCTCATTTTCTAAAAGTAACTCCGTACTATGCTCCATAGGGGCAATAGTCCCGTTAATATGGGAACAGAGATTTTTAAGAGTATACTTCCAAGGCCTTAGGTATATGGACGCTATTAAAAGAGTTCCTAAAAAACAGATAAATCCCACCAAAAGATTGGAAAAAAGGAAATAGGCAGTCAACCCCACGGCCAAGCTCGAAAGGAATACCTCTGCACTCTTAATCAAACGCCATTTAAGCAATGCCTTACGTAAAATATCTTGGGCCTCCCTCATTGTTTTTTCAATTTTGATAAGATTCTTTCCAAGACAAGCACCAAAACAATCGTCAGCCAAATCCAGGGTGAAATATCCATGGATTGAAAACTTTGGGAATCAACTCCTTCATTGGAGACTATCGTAGTCAATTCGGGTTCTGCCATTACACGTTGGTCCAAACCTTTCATTTTTTGATACAAACTATCATCTTCTAATAACAGCTTGGCCAACTCATTTGTAAAGTTTTCCTCTATGGTGTTCTTAATGTTCAATCGCCCTGTGAGATGATACCGATTTTTGGATTCCGTTTTTTCTAAAAGTGTATTGGCCAAAGAATCCTTTTTTATTGCAATGGTTGTCAGGTCGATTTCGGGTACCTTATCGTTTCGTAACCAAATTAACAAATCCATGGGTCGCCCTTCCGAAAACTGGGCGTCAGCATCTATTCTATTTAAAAGTATCTCCTGCATCCCATATTCCCTAACTGCCTCTAAGGAAGCCGAGAAGTATTGCATCTCCTTCTGATAGTACTCGTCATACGCTATGGTCACCTTAAGAGTGTCGTTCTTAACAATAGGGACTTTGATAGTTTTTCCGGATTCCTCCAATTCAAGGCTATCGCCTGTCATTAATTTTATTTTTTCATCATTTCCGGACAAAACATTTTTTTGTAAATCCGTTACCAATGAGGAACTGCTTACTTTATATAAAAGAACGGAGTCCTGCACTTTTTTTGCCGCAATGTACTTGTCAATTTCAAGCTCATTATCTACGACGATCCAATGCACCTTCTGAGAAATTCGGGGCCTTGTTCCTTTGATACCTTGGACAAGACCCTTTGTAAATACCACTATACTGTCAGAGTGTACTTCATGCAACTTTTGGGCAAGCTGCCAATAATTGGGATTTACTTTTGGGTCAATTTCAACTTCAAACTCCGGAAAACCCTCTATAAACCATCGCATATTGTTTTGGGGTAGGGAGTCCGTGAAAGACATAAAGGTTTCATCATCCACCAAAGAAGGTTCTATCAGATAGGTAAGCGACGCCTTTTCAACATTCCGTTTCCATTGGGGTTCCGCCATATACAGAATAATCAGAGCCAACAAAAGCATCCGAAGGAACAATAATAACAATTCGTTCAATCTAATTTTTCGGGATTGCTTTGTATCTGATTCCCTAAGGAATTTTACACTTCCTACTTTCACTGTTTTAACATCCCCTTTGTTCAACAAATGGATGATCAATGGAATGGCCAAAGAAAATAGGGCCCGAGAGATATGTAGGTTGCAAAAATGTCATTTATCTCAATGCGATCCGTTTCTTTAAAAATAATTGTAACGCCTCTTCAATAGGGTTTTGAAGGCGAAACAGTTCATAGCTAATATTTTTTGAAAGGAAATCATTCTTTAGTTTCGATAGATTGGCTTCCATTGATTTCAAATAGGCCCTCTTGGCATTTTTTGCATCCACCTTGACCTTTTTTCCAGTCTCCAAATCCTCAAAAACCACAGCGCCGGAATAGTTGAACTCCACTTCATTTTCACCCAAAATATGCAAGACCACCACCTCGTTTCTCGAGGTCTTTAGGTTTTGGATCCAGTGGGTCAATTCAGTGCCGGTTTCGTGCATATCTGTAATCACGAACAACAATTCCTTTTGGGTCCTTTGATGAATCTTTTCAAGATCGTCCAAGTTACCGGGCCATTCGCCTCCCACCTTCATTTCGATCAGTTCATGTAAAATACGATTGTAATGTTTTTTATGCGCCGCCGGATATACACTCCTCAAACCTGAATTATTCAGTGCATACAGCCCTACCATATCTCCTTGATTGTGTGACATATAGGCCAGCGATGCCACCAACACCCGTACAAAGTCAATTTTTGTAAGTCCGTCCTCTTCATGCAGCATTGAGGCACTGGTATCTACGATAAATTTCACGTTTACTTGGGTGTCAATATCCGATTCCTTTATGTAATATCTCCCTGAACGGGCCAACATTTTCCAATCCAACAGCCGCATATCATCCCCCGGTTGATAACCCCGATACTGACTAAACTCTTGTCCGGGACCTACCCGCCTACTTTGATGCGAACCGAGATAAAAAACCATCCACTATGACCCGGGCTATCAATGCCAAGCCTGATACACTGTTTATGATCTGTGGTTGAAAAAGTTCCCTGTAGTCCGTCTTCAAAAGGATACTATTTTACGTTTGCTATTATTTGATCTAATAATTCCTTGGTAACACTATCCGAATCGATTCCTTCAGCCTCTGCCCTAAAATTGACAATGACCCTGTGCCTCAATACTGGATAGGCTACTTTTTTCAGGTCTTCCATGGTTACTGAAAAACGACCTTCTTGTAGCGCCCTAGCTTTGGCTGTTAGAATCATGGCCTGCCCTGCCCTGGGTCCCGCTCCCCAACCTACCCATTTTTTTACAAAGTCGGAATTGGAAGATTCCGGACGGGTGGCCCTCACTAGATTGCTGACGTAACCAATAAGATCGTCACTTATGTGCACTTCCCGTACCAATTCCTGCAACCTAATTATTTCGGGGCCAGTGATAATCTTTTCCACTTTGGGACGATGCGTTCCAGTAGTGTTCTTTAAAATGATTTCTTCTTCGCTTGCGGTTGGGTACCCGATTTTGATATAAAAAAGAAAACGGTTCTGCTGCGCCTCCGGTAGAGGAAATGTCCCCGATTGCTCAATGGGGTTTTGCGTAGCCGAATAAAAAATGGCCGATCCATTTCATAGGTTTTCCCCGAATAAGTGACCTCAAATTCCTGCATGGCCTCCAACAAAGCGGCCTGCGTTTTAGGAGGCGTCCTGTTGATCTCATCGGCCAAAACGATATTAGCAAAAATGGGTCCCTTATTGAATTTAAAGAATTTGTTCCCAGTAGTATGGTCTTCCTCCAAAATTTCAGTACCCACAATATCCGAGGGCATTAAATCCGGGGTGAACTGAATCCTATTAAATTTTAAGTCTATAGCTTGGGAAATGGTCTTGATCAATAAGGTTTTGGCCAGTCCAGGCACCCCTTCCAAAAGGGCGTGGCCACCTGCCAAAAAAGTAATCAGCATATGCTCAATGGTTTCTTCCTGACCAACAATGACTTTTCCAATTTCCTTTTTCAGCAACGGTAATTTATCTGTCAATTTTTTTATTTCCTGCTCCGCGGCCATTAAATTTTTATCCATGTATTCTACTTAAGATGTTAATGCGTACATCACAATATTTACCCCAAACCGGGTGTTGTCATTTTTATACCAACGTTTGTTCCTAAAATCATAATCCCATTCACAGCCATAGTCCTTATTGCTGTAGAGAACGCCTATTCTACCATTTACCACTATTGCCTTTAGGTATTCATGTACAAGGTCGTCTCCCCAACCGTTCAATTCTTGGGAAGTTGTGGGCGGCCCATCCTCAAAATCAAAAAATATGGTATATAACTCATGGTCGTTGGGAAGTTTCACCAGTGCTTCGTTCCCGAACAGGTCCCCCATTTGGCGTTCAAAGGATTTTGCAAAAAGACCATCGATGTCATGATTACAGTCGTCCACAAAAACAAAGCCTCCGTTATCTACGTACTTTTTAAAATTCTCCTCTTCCTTTTTTGAAAACTCCACCAACTTGTGGCCTGATAAATAACAAAAAGGGCACTTAAAAATGTCATCACTGGCCAAGGGAACAATGTTTTCTACCGTATTTACCTGTAACGTCGTGTACTCGACCAAAGAATTTAGTAGGTTGGATGGCATGCGTTGGTCTACATCCCAATCGCCGGATTCATATTGTAGTCGTGTAAAGAAAAAATCGTTGCTCAACGGTAAACAAAAGTTTTTAAAAATGTAAAACCTTAGTGAAAAGAAAAACTGGTTGCAATTTGAATACTTATTACAACCAGCTTCTCAAAATTTTGGCCCCTATACGGCGTCCGACAAGCTCGTAAAGGTAAAGTCCCTAATTTTCATGTATGGGATTAAATTACCGTTGATACGAACCTGTTGCCCTAGTGACTCTAGATTATTCAACATGATGACCGGACTCTCGTTAAAACGAAAGTTCTTCACCGGATGCTTTATCTGTCCGTTTTCAATATAAAAAGTTCCATCTCTCGTAAGTCCCGTATATAATAAGGTCTGAGGGTCAACCGTACGGATATACCAAAGCCGGGTTACCAAGATTCCTTTCTTGGTGCTTTTTATCAAGTCCTCCAACGAGGCATCCCCACCTCCCATAATAATATTGTTCGGGAAGGGTACTGGCTCTACTCCCTGTTCTTGGGCCCAAAAACGATCATATGCCAAATTCTTGACTACGCCATTTTCAATCCATACCGTTTTCTTCAGAGGTTGTCCACCTCCGTTCCATGTGCTCGTTGGAACTGCTGGGTTCAAGGGATCTGACCAAAGGTTTACCCTTTCATCCACGATTTTCTCACCCATTTTAGTACCACCGCCTTCTTTGGACATAAAGCTTCGTCCTTCGTCTGCAGTACGGGCATTTAAAGACCTTGCCATGTTGCTTATCAGATTTTCCGCAGCTGCAGGTTCCAAAATCACAGTATATTTTCCAGGCTCAATGGCCATTGCCTCCTTGGACATGACCGCTTTATCGATGGCGACCTTGGAAGCCTCGGCCGCATCAAATTTTCCAATATCGTTGAAATCCCTAGAAACCCATCCGGAACCGGTCCCGTCATTGGTACGCATGGTCACCGTAAAATCCACGTTGGACGATTTGTTATAGGCAAAGAGTCCTTTGGAGTTCATCATAGCGCTAAAACCATAGGAATCATCCAAAAATCCTGCAGCTGTCACATCTTGGGACGCTGCCGGTGTAATACTATCATTAGCCACGGAGGCCCTGTACTCAGGGGTAATATTTGCCGTAGCCTCCACAAAATTTATAGCGGTATCGTAGGTCTGTTGCCCTAACGGTTCCATAAATTCCGGATTCTCCGGGGAAAGTTTCGCCAGTTCCTCCGCTCTTTTCACCACCTTTTCCAAGGAAGCATCATCAAACTCGTCTATGGTCGCCGTTCCGCATTTTTTTCCAAAACTGGATTGTACCACTAAAGATTGATTGGATCTATGACCCGCCGTGGAAACGGTATTTCCGGCATAGCGGATATTTCCACTCTCGCTTCCACTCAGGTTTATTTCACATGTATCGGCCGTGGAAAAGCTTAACGCTTTTTCCATGATTTTTTTAGCCTCTTCTTCTGTATATATTGCCATTTCTGAAATTTTGTATTGCGTATCGTTTAAATAGTACGACCCGTGTTAATTACATTGATATCATTGAACCTTGAGGTAGAACTACCATGGGACACGGCACTCACCTGAGAAGGTTGGCCTTTTCCATCAAAGAAGGAACCGAACATACGGTAATCCCCTTCATCACAAATCTTGGCACAGGAATTCCAAAATTCCTGGGTATTGGATTGGTAGGCCACATCGTTCAGCATACCCGCAATTTCCCCGTTCTTAATTTCATAGAATACCGTACCACCAAACTGGAAGTTGTATCGTTGCTGATCAATGGAATAGGAACCACGACCCGCTATATAAATACCTTTTTCCACATCCTTTATCATATCCTTAATGGAATACTTTTCGGTTCCAGGTTCCAAGGATACATTGGGCATACGTTGAAACTGGACGTCGTTCCAACTCCGGGCATAGCAACATCCATGGGATTCGTTCTGATCAATGATGTTCACCTGATCGCGAATGGCCTGATAGTTCACCAAGGTACCGTTGCGAACCAAATCCCATTTTTTGGTCTTCACACCTTCATCGTCATAGCCAACTGCTCCCAAACTTCCTACTTGGGTCTTGTCCGCTACGAGGTTTACGATCTTGCTTCCATAATTAAAATCACCCGATTTCCATTTATCCAAGGTAGCAAAACTGGTACCGGCGTAATTCGCCTCATATCCCAGGACACGGTCCAATTCCAATGGGTGGCCCACCGATTCGTGAATGGTCAACCCTAAGTGGTTGGGTTCCAGCACCAAATCATATTTTCCTGGATCTACAGATTTCGCCGAAAGCATTTCCTTTGCCTGATTGGCCGCCTGTATGGCATCCTCAACGATGTCATAGCTCTTGCTGTACAAGGTAATTCCAGCAGGACCTTCCATCTTTTCCGATGCGAGTCCGTCCATATATTCATATCCCATGCCCATAGGTGCGCTCATGGCTTGGCGCGTCTTGAATTTACCCGCTGCCCTATCTACGGCCGTTACACTAAAGGTTGGCCATATACGGTGTACGTCCTGATCTATATAAGAGCCATCGGTAGAGGCAAAATATTTTTGCTCGTTCACCATGAACAAGGCAGAGTTCACAAAGTTGGCCCCATTCTCCATGGCGGCCGCATTCGCGCTCAACAACAGATCTACTTTTTCAGAAACCGGTACATCCTTAAAATCCTTGGTTAAGGGGGTCTTCCATGAAACTTCGCCATGGGCCTGTACAGGTGCCAATTTAACGGGTTCCTTTTGAATTTTGGAGTTGGCCTTGGCAATGGCTACAGCCTGTTGGGTGGCTTTTTGGATTCCATCCTCGGTCACATTATTGGTAGAGGCAAAACCCCAGGTTCCATTTGCGATTACCCGGATGCCAATACCAAAGGATTCGGTATTTACCACGTTTTGTACCTTATCCTCTCCGGTAAATACATACTGGTTAAGGTATCTACCAATACGGGCATCCGCATAGCTGGCCCCCAAGGATTTGGCCGTGTTCAGGGCCACATCTGCCATTTTCTTTTTCAGGACCACGTCCATCCCCGGTTCTAGCAGGGCTTCGGTTTCAATTACATTGCCCATCATGCTGGCTGGCACCAATAAGGAGGCCGCCCCCATGCCGGACAACTGCACAAAGTTTCTTCGTTTCATCTGTTCGAGTTATATTTTTTCTAGTCAGTAACCATTAAGCCCATATTTTATAAAGGATTGGCCAGTAGGGCCTCACTTAACGATTAGCTTTAAAAATAGGGAATTATACATATAACTCCCATTCCTATTTAGATTTTATTAAGAACATTTTATGAAATTCCCAATTTCTCCCAATCATTAATGGGAATTATGGAAAAGGGTTGCTTTTTTGGCATTTAGGACGGTGCGCCCAGCAAAAAAGCCTCAAAACCGAGAAAATTGAAAGTACTTACAGAACAAAAGGATGCTTTTTTTGTTTTTTAGTTGGTATATGTGAAATTTGAAATTATATTTGCAGCCGCATTCCCGATAGCTATCGGGACTTGGTACCTTAGCTCAGTTGGTAGAGCAACGGACTGAAAATCCGTGTGTCCCTGGTTCGATTCCTGGAGGTACCACATAAAATCCTTACCGTTTGGTGAGGATTTTTTTGTTTACTAAAGTTTTCAATCCCAAATCCGCATCACTTTACTTTCCATTAGGCTGTCTATTTTAAGTTCGGTGTCAGAAGTGTTTTCTAACCTAAGCTCAGTATAATCCCCGTTGGGAAAGATTTGGTTCGTCATCACATACTGGCCTTTGTTTAAAAAGATTTCCAAGGACGAATGATCCAACAACATCTGAACTTCCATTTCTCCTTCGGGTATATTGGGAATGGGCATATGTTGGTTGCCAAGAACAAATTCGGGTTTAAAATCCACCTTTCCGATTTGGAGCGATCCAACAACAGCATTTTCTCCTGTTTGTTTAAGGTGATGACCAAACTGTCACCCTCCCCATTACTAAAAATCCATTTGGAATCGGTGGGATTCATCTTAAAACGAATCTCGGATTGGTTACCATACTTAAGGGCCACTTGGGTCTTCTGCATTGGTTTAAGGGCCACGGGTGTTTCTTCATAAGAATGTTCCACAATCTTGTCAAAATTGGCAATAGGATAACTATACAATTCCACCTCGCCATTATTTTCATGAAGCGATAGGTTTCGGGGAATGGTGTTGGCACTTCGCCATACCTCGGTGGGTGTGTCCCGGGCATAGGCCCAATTGCTCATCCACCCTATAAATATTCGTTCGTTGTCCGGTACATTATTGTAGGTGACTCCGGCATAGTTATCCCGGCCCCAATCGACCCATTTGGCATCTTCTTGATTCGTTGTAAAAGTAGTTCCGTCAAAATCGCCCACAAAATATTGGGTACCGCTCCCACCGTTGGGCGCACCGGGATTGATGCTGATCAACAAGACCCATTTTTCGGTATCTGTGCCTTCCACCTTTAACTTAAACATGTCGGGGCATTCCCGGACACCGCCATGGGCACCTTTATCTTTACCAAATTCGCTGACCTTTTCCCATTCCCTTAAATTCTTGGATTGCCAAATCTGTAAATGATCCCCAGCGACCAAAAGCATGGTCCAGTTGTTTTTGAGTTCGTTCCAAAACACTTTGGAGTCCCTAAAATCGCGTATACCTTCATTTAGTATCACGGGATTGCCTTCATATTTTGTCCAGGTATCCCCATTATCCAAACTATAGGCAATGCCCTGTGTCTGAAAATTGTCCTCCCCCGCTTTTTCCCCGTCCATATTATGATAGGTGAAAATGGCAACCAAAGGAGGATTTTCTTCCGTTCCAAAACCGGATGTATTTTGATGGTCTACCACCGCAGAACCGGAAAAAATAAGTCCATGTTCATCAGGATATAGGGCAATCGGTTTGTGTTCCCAATGAATCAAGTCTTTACTGGTCGCATGGCCCCAATGCATCGGCCCCCGGACAATATCATCCGGATAATACTGATAGAACAAATGATACATTCCTTCGTGATATACCAATCCGTTTGGGTCGTTCATCCATTTTTCTTGAGGGGAAAAGTGATATTGGGGTCTGTAAGGTTCGGTATAATAGGAGGTAGCTTCAGGTTCCTCAACAGCGACTTTCTTTGGAACATCCTTGCAAGAGGAAAGAAGGATGAAAATAGTGCAGACCTTGACGGCAAATTTTAGCATTTCGGTAACGTTATTATAAGGTTAGTGGATAGAAACACCCACATCTAAAAATACTACCTTTGTGGGGATGACACAAAAAGTTTTATCCTTTCTATTTTTAATACTTACCCTCATTTTGTTCAGAAATTCGGCGATGGCACAACGTACCTTGGATAATACCCTAAAATTGTTGAATAAGGAGTCTGTCCCCTATATTCAACCGGAAAATTTGGTAGTGGATGATTCCACTATTTTATTGGATGCTAGGGAACTAGATGAATTTAATGTAAGCCACTTAAAAAATGCTGTTTGGGTAGGTAACGGCGACTTTGATCCCTCTAAAGTACAGGAAACCTTACCCGATCAGGAAGCACCCATCGTTGTTTATTGCTCCATTGGTGTCCGCTCCGAGGATATAGGCGAAAGGTTACAAGAGTTGGGGTATACCAACGTAAAAAATCTCTATGGAGGCATTTTTGAATGGAAAAACAAGAACGGAACGGTATACAACTCACAGGGGGTTGAAACGGATAGTGTACATGCCTACAACCGCTTGTGGGGGAGATTATTGAAAAAAGGCATTAAGGTTTATGAACCTTGAACGACCTATGAAGGACCATCACTATTTGTTTAAAAAAGTCAAACGCCTCTGACCCTTGGGAATCTTACAGAACAACAAAAACGAAAAGGACGAAAAAACGATTGATTTCACTTTGGCAAGTTCTAAAAACCTATTGTTGATTTTTACAAGAAATCCGGAGCTAGGTAAGGGTAAAAGAAGATTGGCGGCCAAAGTTGGGGATCAAGCGGCCTTGGATATTTACAACTTTCTTTTGGATCATACTGTAAAGATTACATCGGGTTTATACGCTGATAAGACTGTCTACTACTCGGATGAAATTTGGGAACAGGATAAATGGGACAACAAGAAATATGATAAAAAATTACAGACAGGGGAAGATTTAGGTGCCCGGATGCTCAATGCCTTTCAGGACGGCTTTAGCCGAGGGTATGAAAGAATCATCATCATTGGAAGTGATTTATATGATTTGTCCCAAGAAGATTTGGAAGAGGGCTTTAAGGTACTCGCCCAAAACGATTTTGTCATAGGCCCTGCTGAGGATGGTGGCTATTATTTGTTGGGCATGAAACAACTAAAACCTGAACTTTTTAAGAATAAGGATTGGGGAACAGAAAGCGTATTAGAAGCCACGCTATCCGATTTAAAAGATGAAAAAAAAGTACTTTTAGAGCTTAGAAACGATGTAGATTATTACGAGGACATAAAGGACATTCCGGCCTTTGCCCCATTTTTAAAGAATATATAAGCATGCAAAAAAAACAGTTGGAAGAATCGGTAGCGCACTTAAAATCAAAGGGATTCGACGCTCCTGAAATTGGTATTGTTACGGGTACCGGTTTGGGAAAATTGGTGGATGATATACAGGACCCCATTGAGGCCCATTACAATCATATCCCCTTCTTTCCCTTGGCCACAGTCGAGTTCCATACAGGTAAGTTGGTGTACGGAATATAGAGGATAAAAAAGTAGTGGTCATGCAGGGCCGTTTTCATCTTTATGAGGGATACGATTTCTTGGACATCACCTATCCCATCAGGGTCATGCACATGCTGGGTATTTCAAAGCTATTTATTTCCAATGCTGCCGGGGCCATCAATCTGGATTTTCAGAAAGGCGACATGATGTTGATCGAAGACCATATCAACTTACAAGGAGGATCTCCCCTAGCCTTTAAGAACGTAGCCGAATTTGGATCCCGTTTTGTGGACATGTCCGAACCATACAATAAGGAGATGCGTCAGAAATTGATGAATATTTCCAAAGAACAGGGGATTTCCCTAAAATGCGGTGTGTACGCCTCTGTCGTAGGTCCTCAGCTGGAAACCAAAGCTGAATATCGCATGTTGAAAATCTTGGGCGCCGATGCCGTAGGAATGAGCACCGTTCCGGAGGTTATTGTGGCCAACCATTTGGAACTCCCTATTGTGGCGGTATCGGTGCTGACCGATGAATGCGACCCCGACCATTTGGAACCGGTGAATATTGCGGAAATCATAGCCATTGCCGAGGCGACCGAACCCAAAATGGTAAAGCTGTTCCGAGAACTCATCAAGCAATTATAGGTAGGCCTTCCGAGAGAATTTTAAAGATTAAATGCCCAGTAAACTACACCATATTAGTATTATCATCCCTGTATTGAACGAGGAAGATTATATTCAAAGGGTATTGGCCAAAATTTCCGAGAATTCGACCTCAACCCAAATAAAGGAGCTTTTGGTGGTGGATGGGGGTAGCACGGATCAAACCGTTTCAATGGCCAAACAATTTGGGGCCAAGGTTATCTCCGGTCCAAAAGGACGTGCCAAACAAATGAACTTAGGGGCAAAACATGTCCAAGGCGATATTTTGTATTTTCTACATGTAGATAGCCTTCCTCCACCAGGCTTCGATACACAGATTTTAGAAAACTTTGAAAAGGGAATACAAGCAGGTTGTTTCCGATTGAAATTTGACACCCCTAGTTATTTTCTCCGGTTTTTTGCTTGGTGTACCAAAATAAACCAGCCTATCTGCCGGGGTGGAGATCAATCGCTTTTCGTGGGCAGGGAACTCTTCGAATCCCTTGAAGGATTTGACGAAGATTATCTAGTGTATGAGGATAATGAGTTTATCAGGCGTTTATACAAAAAGACGCACTTTAAGATCATCAACGATTTTGTGGAAACTTCGGCAAGAAGGTATATGCAAATCGGAATGGTTACCTTACAATATCACTTCGCTATCATTCATTTAAAATATTATTTGGGAAGGGGCCCGGAATCCATGTACCAATATTACAGGAAGAATATCGCCTTGTAGTTATCGTTCCTCATAATCGAGAATCACGCCTTCTGAAATCCATTTGGCCAATGCCTGCCTGTTGTCCGGATCCAATATGCGTCGCTGATCCTTTTCATTACGAATGTTCCCGATTTCGATAAAGGTCATGGCGGGGTGTGTTTTTTTGACCAAAAAGAGAGATGTACGATCTTCAAAGGTACCTGAGTAGTTGCGGTTGGGCTGGTACTGTTTGTATTTTGCCTCGAAGGTCGTATGTATACTTTCGGCCAACCGTTTTCCATTTTTACTTTTTTCATGATGGTAGAAAAAGACATCTATGTTCTGCCCCTCACTCCTACTGTCTACATGGGTCACGATCAATCGCTGATACGCTCCTTTGTTCTTTTTGTACAGGTCGTTTACGATATCCACGCGTTGTTGTAATCGATCCAATTGGTTCAAAGGAATTTCGATATCGGGATAAGCGACCTCGTCCCGGTCCATTTCTAAAATCCGCTCCTCTCGAATACCATCGTTTTCATCCCGAATAATTATATAGACCGTAGCGCCGTGAGCCAAAAGCTCCTTGGCCAAGCGCAAGGTAATGTCGTAAGCGTATTCATCTTCGGAAATAGACTTACCCGCATAGACGGCCATGGCGCCAGGGTCGCGGCCCCCATGACCTGAGACCAAATAGTAAATCGCTCCTTTTAATCGCTCACTTTTGGAAAGTACCGTTTTGTGATCCTCACCAAAAATCTCGTAGGTTGTGGCCGCTACCTCCTTCACCTCCTTGGCCTGCTTTTGTATGGAATCCACCACGGGCACCGTATCCAGTTCTATTTTTGGAATCACATAGGTCCTACCTTCCAAGAGGTGAACACTGTCCCGTAAGTTATCCAAATTGATATCGATGAACTCACGGTAATACTCATATGGGTTTACCCCATGCTTCCTCAAAAGGGAATAAATACCATCTCCCTTTTCAGCAGTTACAGTCGCCAAGGTATCTTGCCCATGCAAAAGAAAACTTTGGGCATAGCATAAAAAAACAAATAAGAAAGCGTTGCGCACCATACCTTTTCCAAAATCAAAGTTCATGCCGAATAATCCCATAAAAAAGGCACTAATTTTCAAGGTTCAAATGAGAGTAGTCCTGTAGTATACCATCGTTCAATAAACCGGCCAAGGGTTTCTTTTCGGCTTTTAGGTTAAAGCCAGGACTCTTCGGATCTGAGGCATCGCTAAAATTCAAAATGATGACCGGCGGAACCAAATTATTGGCCAAGTATACACTTGCCTCATCCTTAAACGCATTGGTTTCCTTTTGAACCTTGCCAGGTATTTTTGCGTTTTTTCGCAGTACCTCATGTAAGACAGAAGCGAATTGTTGCCCTTCTCTACTTTTGGCATTATGACGTACGCTCAGGGTAGTATTTTGCCCTTTTGTTGCGTTATCCTCGAGTAGGATCACTCGCTGATAGCTCCCATTGTGCCTCAAATATTTTTTGTTGATGACACTGGAGTAATTTCCGTAGACTTCCCTTTTAGCAGCTAAAGAAAGGGAATCAGAGGAATAACCATCCATATCCGCATTTTCTAGAACATATACCCTAGCTCCTTTTACCATTAAATCCTTTGCCAGTTGGTTCGTTACCTCGTCAAACCGTTTTTTAGAGTCCGCCCCGCCGGAATGAACAAAATAATACACAGAATTTTGTAAGGAAGTATCCTTTATACTTAAAAGTGACAATTGGGTTTCGTCATAAATGGGTTCTTCCACATTAGTGTCAACCACTATACGGGTTCCTGTAACCCGAAAGGAATCAGGGGCATCTCGGAAGCATATATTCCTTTCCTACAATCAGTTCGCTACCATTTTTGATATTATCTCCGTTCAACACCAAGAATTGCTCATAATATTTAATGGGATGTATTCCAGATTTCCTCAAAACGGAAAATATACCATCGCCCGTTTTTGCCACAATAGTATTTGGGCTTGTTTGACCTGTGGATGAAAAAAAAGTCAGAAATAAACCGAGAAGTACTGTTCTAAATAAAGAGGTAGAGGTATAGTTGCGCATGCCGATAGTGTTCCTGCTACAAAGATTATCAAAAATAATAGCCTTGTCAAAGCAGCAGGGCAACTTATTTTTAAACAAGTTGGTATATATAAACTATTGATTTACAAAGTGAGCTAATCCTTGTGCAACTTATAGTAATTGGCAATGATAGTCCGGGAGGGTTTGTTACGGGGCGTGAACCTATTATCCTTATCGCCACCGGAACGGTCATGCTGTATAAACCATTTCCAAACGAAGCCTCCAGCAAACCAATCCTCACCCCAAAACTCCTCAAAAATAGCTCTTTTAGCATTGGACTGCCCCTCCATATTCACCCCTTCTTCTGTACGATCCACCAACCAGGGCTTTTTGGCAGTATAATCCATACTTCTGTAACCGTATTCCGTAAAAAGAACCGGCTTTGAGGTCTGAAGGGCCAAATCCGCTATTTTTTGTTTCCATGGCTTCCAACCCTCTTTCAATTCCGTAACTGTTGGGGTTTTGGATTCGGATAAGGGAAAGTAAGCATCTATGCCAATGAAATCCAATTGTTTCCAAAAGGGGGTTCGGAATATTCGTCCCAATTGGCCGCATAGGTAAGTTTACCGGAATATATTTTACGGATTTTGGCTATCAGTTCGTTCCAATATTCCGGACGGTTTTTTACAAAGGATTCCAATTCCGTACCGATACAAAAAATAGGGGCCTTGGTTTCTTCTGCCAATTCCGCATAGTTCAGAATGAATTTATCATAGGAATCCTCCAATACGTTCCAATCTTCGGGCGATGCCATTTTTATGGTGCCGGTAAACTGTCCTCCCCCAATCCAGATTTGCGGCTTCACCATGACCTGAATGCCATTCTTTTTTAAAAGCTCAATATATTGTTTGGCACCCTTTCCGGTTTCCCCAAACCACTGCCTCTCCGTATCGAATATAATGGTAGGCGAAGCTACATCTCGGATAAAGCCAAATGGCATCACCGAGGCACTATTGGCATAGATCTTCATGAGCTCGTCCACATGGGGCTGGGCCGCTTCCTCACGAGAGGCCACAAAACTTACCCCGTTCAATTTTTTCTGTGCCTCACCGCTGCAACAGAATTGTAGAAAGCACAGCACTAATAGTCCTAAGTTCCTCATAGTGAATCAATATTAAATCTAAAGTAATGCATTTAGGCATGCCATGTAAACCCATTTCAAGAAGTCATATGTTAAACTTTTCTTTAAAATGTACTCCATTTCCCTTTCCAAACCATCCAATGCAAAGCATTTGGGAATAGGATCAATTTCTATTTAAATTCTTTTTAAATTGACGTTGTTGGATAAGGAATTTATTTTTCCAACGACAAAATACAAACTAAAACCAACCTGCCCATGCAGCACATCGTCATCATTGGTAACGGCATTTACGGGGTAACCCTTGCCCGACATGTTCGAAAACGCTCCGATAAAAAAATCACTGTCATTTCTTCCGAATCAGACTATTTCTTTTCCCGTACGGCCCTAATGTACGTGTATATGGGCCACATGAAGTTTGAACACACCCAACCGTATGAGAACAACTTCGGAAAAAAAATAGGATAGAATTGGTAAACGGCTATATTGAAAAGGTACTTCCTGAGAAAAAAACGGTTTCCCTTTCCAATGGTGACCGAATAACCTATGATGCCTTGGTCATTGCCACAGGCTCCAAACCCAACAAATTTGGGTGGCCCGGTCAGGATTTGAAAGGTGTTCAGGGCCTTTACTCCAAACAGGATTTGGAGCAGTTGGAGAAAAATGCACCAAACAAAAATGTTTGCAAACGGGCAGTGATCGTAGGTGGCGGACTTATTGGTATCGAAATGGCGGAAATGTTGCGAAGCAGGGACATCCCGGTGACTTTTTTAGTGCGCGAGACCAGCTTACGGAACGGGGTGTTGCCCAAGGGAGAATCGGAAATGATCAATGAACATATCCGGGAACACCATATCGATTTACGATTGGATACCAATTTGAAGGAAATTCTATCCGACGAAAATGGCAAAGCAAAAGCCGTAGTGACGGATCGGGGCGAAACCATTGTATGTGATGTAGTGGGATTGACCGCTGGAGTTACCCCAAATATCGATTTTCTAAAAAATTCGGCATCGAACTGGGCAAAGGGGTCAAGGTAAACCGTTTGCTCCAAACTAATATTAAAGACATTTATGCCATTGGGGATTGTGCGGAACAGTATGAGCCCATAGGATTAAGAAGGCCCGTTGAGGCCGTTTGGTATACGGGAAGGATGATGGGCGAAACCTTGGCGCAAACCCTATGCAGCAACCCTACCGAATACAAACCCGGACATTGGTTCAACTCGGCCAAATTCTTGGACATTGAATATCAGACCTATGGGTGGGTCTTTAGTGAACGAAACAAAAAGGACTACGAGGAACATTTCCATTGGAGGCATCCAAAGGAAAAACTATGTATCACTATTGCCTTACACAAAGACACGCATGAATTTTTGGGTATCAATAATTTCGGAATACGATTGCGGCATGAACTATTTGACCGATGGCTCAATGAAAAGCGGTCTATAGAATATGTATTGGAGCATTTAAAGGATGCCAACTTTGACCCCGAGCTTTATGCCACTTATGAAGGTGCCATCGTCTCAAAATTCAATTCGGACTTTAATCAAAACATCCAGCCTAAAAAGAAAAGTTGGAAGCGAATTTTAAATCTACACTAAACCCAAACCAACACGATAAAACAACTTCAATGAGCACTATAGATAAAAGCATGTCACTGGCCGGCGAACCCCCAAAGGCCCTGAACACCAACCGAGAAAATATCCGTTCTGATCGGAATGACCGGTTTGGGCATCCTTACTTTACAACTGTTCAATTTACAGTTGGGCAACAGTGCCCTTTGGCTAAGCTTATCACTGCTGCTAATTTTCTTGGGTGTATTCCTATTTTCCCAAGCCGCCTATGCGCATAAATATGAAGGAATTAAAAACGATGGGGTGTGGTTCAAATCCATTTCGAGCAGGGGTATTACGGGCTGGCTGACCGGCATTGCGCTAACGGGATTTTATATTGTCCTTTATTTCTATCCGGAATATCCGGGTTTGGTTCAGGATGGCGACAACAAGGGATTGATTGCTCTGTTCGACCCACTAAGTAAGGCCTTGAGTGGAAACCCGGCCAGTCAGTGGTTTGTGTATGGCACTCTCTACACCCTGGGGATTTTAGCCTTCGGAATTAAATTCATGTGGAAATATAGACATAGTGGTTACCAAAGGTTGCGGACGCTAAGTGTTATGTTCTTCCAAACGGCCTTTGCCTTTATTATTCCAGAAATCATGGCGCGTTTGAACGGAGACCTCCCATATTACGACCTCAAGAACATGTGGCCACTCAACTATTACAATTTTGAGCGATATCGAATTAATGGATTTATCGATGCCGGGGATATCGGCTTGGCCATGTTGTTTTTCGGCATCCTTTCCATTTTTGTGATTTCCCCAATTCTCACATATAAATTCGGGAAACGATGGTACTGCTCATGGGTCTGCGGTTGTGGTGCCCTGGCGGAAACGGTGGGGGCCCGTTTCGTCAATTGAGCGATAAATCCAAATTCGCCTGGAAAGTGGAACGCTGGGTAGTGCATAGCGTAGTGGTTTTTGTTACGCTAATGACCACGGCAGTTATCTATTCTTATTTGGGGAACGATACCAGCAAATACTGGTTGACCAAAACAACATTTCTCATAGGTGTATCCGTAATACTAACCTTGGTTTTCGCTTGGGTAATGATCTTTAAAAGGGACCAACTACAAAAGGACGCCCGATACGGTGCCATTGGCTATTTTACAATTATTGCGGTGTTGACCGCCATGCACTTTTTTAGTGGGGACGGAAATATTTTTCTTTTCAAGTCCAACACTTTGAGAACTACCTACAGCTTTTTGATAGGAAGTATTTTTTCCGGGGTGATTGGAACAGGCTTCTACCCCATTTTTGGTAGCAGGGTATGGTGTCGCTTCGGATGTCCTATGGCAGCTATTCTAGGCTTTCAACAACGATTATTTTCAAAATTTAGGATAACCACCAACGGGGGCCAGTGTATTTCCTGTGGCAATTGTTCCACCTATTGTGAGATGGGTATCGATGTGCGTGCCTACGCCCAAAAAGGAGAGAACATTGTCCGTTCCAGTTGTGTGGGTTGCGGTATCTGCTCAGCGGTTTGTCCCCGTGGCGTTCTTAAATTGGAGAACGGGCCGCAAGAAGGTAGAATCAATCCTACCGAAGTGCTTTTGGGCAATGATGTGGACTTGATGGATTTGGTAAATAAGAAGTAGTTCTTCAATAACCATCCCAAAAGATGGTAAGTTATTGATACTTTTGCGACCAAATTACCTTTAGATGGTTAACCGCCTTTTCAATTAAGATAATGACGGACATAAAAGTTATTATTCCCGCCTTCAATGAAGCAGATTCCATTGCGCACGTTATCCATGACCTTCCAAAATCGGTTTCCGAAATAATAGTTATTAACAATGCATCTACCGATGCAACTGTTGAAAACGCCCGTGCAGCTGGGGCTACGGTGCTTACCGAGACCAAAAAAGGGTATGGATATGCCTGTCTTTGCGGAATGGATTACATCGACAAACAATCCAAACAACCGGATATTATCGTATTTATCGACGGAGACTATTCCGACTATCCTGAAGAATTGGATAAGGTTGTAGCTCCCATTATTGAAAACGATCTTGATTTTGTTGTAGGGGCGAGAAAAAAAAGTTTGCGGGAGGGAGGTTCCATGACCCCGCAACAGGTTTTTGGCAACCAATTGGCCACATTTTTAATGCGATTATTTTTTGGGTCGAAATTTACGGATTTAGGACCTTTTAGGGCGATAAAATACGAAAGTCTCAAAGAATTAAAAATGGAGGACAAAACGTACGGATGGACGGTGGAAATGCAATTGAAAATTTTGCGAAAAAAAATGGCATATACCGAAGTACCAGTACGTTACAAGAAAAGAATTGGTGTTTCAAAAGTGTCCGGTACGGTAAAAGGTACTATCTTTGCCGGAGTAAAAATATTGGGTTGGATCTTTAAATACAGTTTAAAATAATATGGCACTTACCATCTCTTACATTATCATCGCAATCTATAGTATTGCACTGCTGTTGATCTTCTTTTACAGTTTGGCACAATTGAACCTATTGGTCAATTACCTTTCCCAAAAAAGAAAGAACCAAACGGCTCCAAAATTCAACTTGATGAATCCAAAGGAAATCCCCTTTGTGACCATTCAGCTTCCCGTGTACAACGAGGAATATGTAATGGAGCGTTTGTTGGAAAACATAGCCAAAATTGAATACCCAAAAAGCAAGTTGGAAATTCAAGTGTTGGACGACTCTACGGATGACTCCGTAGCGGCCACCGCACAACGTATTTCTGAACTTCAGGAAACGGGGTTGGACATTCAGCACATTCGTAGAACGGATAGAACGGGCTTTAAGGCCGGTGCACTTAAAGAAGGACTTAAGATTGCCAAAGGCGAGTTCATTGCCATTTTTGATGCCGACTTTATGCCGTCTGCTGATTGGTTAAAGAAAACCGTTATCTATTTTAAGGACCCGGAAATTGGCGTGGTACAGACCCGTTGGGGCCACCTGAACCGTGACTATTCTACCCTGACCAAAATACAGGCCTTTGCCTTGGATGCCCACTTTACTTTGGAGCAAGTAGGTAGAAACGCTAAAGGACACTTTATCAACTTTAACGGTACCGCTGGTATCCGGAGGAAACAAACCATTTTGGATGCCGGTAACTGGGAAGGTGATACCTTGACCGAGGATTTGGATTTGAGCTACCGTGCCCAATTAAAGAACTGGAAGTTTAAATATTTGGAGGACGTTGAGACGCCTGCCGAACTTCCCGTAGTAATCAGTGCGGCACGTTCGCAGCAGTTCCGTTGGAATAAGGGCGGTGCGGAAAACTTTAGAAAGACCGTTTGGAGCGTAATCAGCGCCAAGAACATTCCGTTTAAGACCAAGTTTCATGGGGTGATGCACTTGTTGAACAGTAGTATGTTCCTTTGTGTGTTTACCGTGGCCTTGTTGAGCATTCCTATGTTGTACATCAAAAACATGTATGGCCATTTGGCATGGGTATTTGAGGCGACCAGCTTCTTTATCCTTAGTACCATCATCCTTTTTATCTGTTATTGGTTTACGTACAAGAGCGTACAGGGCAGTAGTTTTGACAATTTTGTGGACTATATAAAACTGTTCTTTACCTTTTTCTCGGTAGCCTTGGGCTTCTCCTTGCACAACTCCATTGCGGTGCTGGAAGGCCATATGGGTAAGCGAAGTGAATTTGTCCGTACCCCTAAGTTTAATATCAATAACCTCACCCAAAGCTGGAAGGGCAACAAGTACTTGGCCAAGAAACTGTCTCCCAACATGATCTTGGAGTTCGCCTTAATGCTGTATTTCCTTTTTGGCATGTACAGTGCGGTCCCATTAAACGATTTTGGGCTGTTTCCGTTCCACTTTATGTTGTTCCTTGGATTTAGCTTTGTCTTCTTTAAAAGCTTAACGGCCAGGGCATAATTAAACCTAGTGTATAAAGAATTTAAGGACGGCAATCGCCGTCCTTTTTTTGTTAATTTATTTATTATTTGGCAGGCTAGAATTTTATAATCGCTGTATTTTTATAGATTTGGCTAAATCAGCAGCTAATCAACAATAAGACACCAAAGTAAACTTTGATATGAATAAATTGAATATTGCGGATGTCACCACATATGTGGAGAAAAATATTGGAGATTTTCATTCTAAAAGAATAGAAAAGCTCGGAGGACTCAAATTAAAGACAGTTCTTAAAAGAAAAAATCCTTACTTATTTAAAGCCAAAAACATTCTAACGGCGCAAGATTTAATAAAAGCAATTGTAGATGCCTATATATCTTCGAGTGAAGAGGGGATTTTCGGAAATTGGTTAGAAGGACTTGCTATTCACGTTAATAGCTTAGTTTATGGAGGAAGGAAATCAGGAATCCCAGGGATTGATTTAGAGTTCAACAAGCTTGACGAAAGGTTCATAGTATCTATCAAATGCTGGATCGGACTGGGGAAATGACAGTCAAATTAAAAAAATGGTTGACCACTTTAATTCAGCAAGAAGGGTATTAAAAACTTCGGAGCCAAAATAAGTGTTACAGCGGTAAATGGATGTTGTTATGGCAAAACAACTCCCCGTAACCATTATAAAAAGAAAGGTGATTATTTTAAATATTGTGGTCAAGTATTTTGGGAGTTCATATCTGGTAATAAAGAACTATACAAAGAAATTGTTGAACCTCTTGGACATCTTGCCCACGAAAAAAACGATGATTATGAAATTTCCTATGCGAAAAAAATAAATATGTTCACTAAAGAATTGACGGAAGAATTCTTTACTGACATGGGTGATATTGATTGGGACAAACTGCTTGAGTTTAATTCCAAAGGAACTACCAAAAATGATTAACGCTAAGCCTCAATAAGAGAGTACTTTTTCTCAAACTTCTGAATTGATTTTTCGAAATCAATCTTCCATTCCTTATCATTTGTACGCTTGTAACGAGAATATGAAAATCCATCAAAAGTTGAAATTTCGTCTCCGTTTAGAAGTTTTCTAATATGTAATCCTATTGCCCTTCCCAAACCAACGGGCACTGCATTTCCAATCTGCTTATATTTATCGCGAATACTACCTTGAATATCCCAATCTTCGGGAAACTCCTGTATTCTTTTGTATTCTTGAACACTTAAGGGCCTATTTTCCTCGGGATGAGCTAAATCTGTCGCTGGCATTGCGGGGTGAGTTACTAAGGTGGGACTAGGCTTATTCCAATGAAGTCTTCTTAAAAAACCAGTCTTACCACCTCCGAGAAAAATAGGATTTGCCCATCGCCTCTCTTTGCAAATCATCTGGTAAATTTCTCCAATTCTCTCCTGATTTCAATAATCGATAATATTTTAATCTTTTTTCAGGAAAAGCTATATGCTCCGCATTTTCAGGAAGAAGATTTTTCACAGCTTGTTTAAATGTCTTCCATTTCGGTAAACCAAAACTGGAATTCTCAGAATTAGTTGGTTCCAAATATGGTGGTCTAATACCATCTCTTGAACAAATTATCACCACTCTCTCTCGTTTTTGAGGGGTTCCAAAATTGGCAGCATTGTATAGATTAAAACTTACTGCATAACCCGCATTTTCAAGTCTATTTAATATTTCGTGCAGAGCACCTCCGGGTAATTCATCAACCGTCAAATTTGGAAATCCCTCACCTCTTTGATTATGTGGTCGATGCTTAAGAGGGGCGGATAAAAGTCCACGGACATTTTCTATAACAGCATACTTCGGATTAAGCCCAATAACCATATCAATAAACGAAAGGAAAACATTTCCTCTTTCGTCTTCAAATCCTTTCCGATTACCTGCAGTACTAAAAGCTTGGCATGGCGGACCTCCAACAACAAGGTCTATTTCATCTGTTTTATTCAGTCCAGAAATCTCCCGAACAGTTTCAGGTGAAAACTCTCTAATATCTCCTACCAATGCAATCTCAGGTCTATTTTTTACAATTGTCTTTCTACAAGCATTATCTATTTCACTAGCGAAGAGTGTTTGAAAACCTGCTTGCTCAAGTCCGATATCCATACCCATAGCTCCGCTAAAAAAACTAATTGCAATAGGTTTATCTGATTTTTTTGGTGTACCCAAACCGTAAAAAAGTTGATCCTCCGCAACACCCGCACTTGTTGAAGAACAAAATTCATCTAAATCAGCTTCATTAATTATCCATGATTTCCCGACCATTTCAGCTTTTACCTTTCCATCTCGGCATAAATTTCGAACTTGCTGGGGGGTAATTTGAAGGATTTCAGAAACTTCTTTTACGCTTAACATGGTACTTGTTTTGTTTTCGCTTTCGAAATTATAAAAAGTACCTTCTCAATCAAAAAAAGTTATTAAAAACTACTCACAAAATTTTCAAAGGTACATTAAGTTGAAAAACTAAATTACGTGTACTTTAATAAGACAATATGGATTTATAGATTTTTTAATACAATCGTCTCCCCTCTAAATAATAAGTAAATTATCAATCACATCTACTACTAAGTTTTTCATTATATTTCCCTTTAATTCAGATAACAATCCAACCATATCATGAAAAACATAGTGCCATTCGCCACATCCATCTTTACCCTCTTTTTAATCGTAACCGTTGGAACGCAATGCTTTGCACAGGAAAATTGGGCCGCTAAAGTGGACAAGAGCAAACAGGAACGTATAATCATTACCACAGACTTGGAAATTGACGACATGAACGGGCTTATCCTAAGCCTTATGTATGCGGATCAGTATGACCTTGCCGGTATCGTATGGATCCTCGGGCATGTACCATTTTAATGGTGATAACGGGCAGCATACGCTAGGTGAGATTACCCCTAATTTTAGGTGCAATACCCAGCATTGCGAACATCGGGTAGAGTCGGCAGCGGATCTCACCGAGTATCGACCTGTAGACCCTACTTGGTTGGGGAGTATCGTGGATTATTATGAAGCAGATTACCAATTAATGAGCAAAAACAACCCCAACTACCCTACTCCGGAATACATTAGAAGTATCTCTAAAGTAGGCAATATTGAATTTGAGGGTGATTACCGTTTTGAAACCGAAGGTTCCAAATTGATCGAGGACCTCATCATGGAAGATGATATGCGGCCGCTACACATTCAACACTGGGGCGGTATCAATACGACGGTACGTGCACTGTATTCAATCTATGAGCAATACCATGGAACCCCGGAATGGGAAAAAGTATTAGAAAAAGTAGTAGCTAAGGTTCGTTTTCGAGGTAGTGGCGAGGACAATTGCCGCGCCGATAACAAGATTGACGAGATGTTCCCCGGTTTGCAGGATTTGGGCTATGGTCAGGGCTTCTTTAGTCATGGTTCCTTCTTTGCGGCCAGCTATAATTCCCCCGGACGAGTAGCCGATGAACTGCAGCCCTATCTCCATGCCGATTTCATCTTGGACGCTTACAAAAAAGGGCATGGGAAACTACCTAGTGAAATTTGGTTGATGGGTGAGGGCCGTGCCATTTACGGCGAACCGATTATCTACAACTACGGATTGATCACCTAAATGAACTGGGCAAAATCCGCCGAACTGGGTTGGGAATCGGATGCCCTCAAGACTTTTGAGCGGGCGGATTTTAAACCCAATGACTGGAGCATCTGCCAATTCGGTTGTGCCTCCTATATAGACATAGGGTTGCGTACTGAAATTACGAACAGGGTCGGAGGATTCAATTTTGGACCTAACCCGGAACCTGCGTCTTTCCATGAAAGTGATCGTTATACCATTATCATGTGGGAGGAACTAGCGGCCCGTGCCGATTGGGCAATAGAAGAACCTGAAAATTGCAACCATGCGCCAATCGTAAGTGCAGAAACACTGGATTTAAGTGCCAAACCTGGTCGAACAGTATCGCTTTCCGGTACCGCCACAGATCCGGATGGGAATGAGCTTACGGCGACATGGTGGGTACCCGCTTTCTCCTGTACGTACAAGGAAGGCAAGGCGGAAGGTTTATCGGTTTCATCAGAATCTGGCTGGAACACGGAATTCACCATCCCAAAAGACGCCAAGAAAGGAGATACGTTTTTAGTCAACCTTGAAGTAAAGGATAACGCAACAAGACCCATGACCCGCTTTGCGCAATATGTGATTACTACAAGGTAGAAACAATAAAAAGTAGGATTTTACAATTACCTCTTAGGTAGCGGATTATACGTTTTTAACTATATTCCCATAAATATCCATGCTACCATCCATTGGCATGTCCTTTAAAAATAGTTACTGAATTTAGTAAGGCTGCAAACGCTAGGTAGAACCAAAAATGACAGAAAAGACTATAATTACACAGGCACTCCATTATTTGAGCCCGGATTTGGTTTCAGAAATATCAGCATCGGCAATAATTAAAGAAATTCCAAAGGATAATGAAATTTTAAGGGAGGGACAATACGTAAAAGTGATCCCCATAGTATTGGAAGGACTCATTAAGGTTTTTACGAGACATAAGGACAAAGAACTGCTATTGTACTACATAAGGCCCAAGGAAAGCTGCATCATGTCCTTTTCTGCCAGCTTAAAAAACGAACCCAGCAAAGTGTTCGCCATAACCGAAGAGGACACTACGGCCCTGTTATTGCCAGTGGACAAGGTATCTGACTGGATCAATCAGTTCCCTGACATAAACACTTTATTCTTTCAGCAATATAATCTGCGATATAGCGAATTACTGGACACCATTCACCATGTGCTCTTCGATAAAATGGATCAGCGCTTATTGGACTATTTAAAAGAAAAGGTTCGAGTGACGAACAACAACCCTTTAAAACTTTCCCATAGACAAATAGCCGATGAATTAGGGACAGCACGGGAGGTAATTAGCCGAACCATGAAGAAATTGGAAACGGAAAACTTGGTAAAACAACTTGCAAACGGTATTGAAATCTTGTAGTGGTGACTTTGGTCACTGCACAGGTGAAAAAGGGTCGATACATTTGACATAAAGAATCATGAAAAAGAAAATAATACCTTTTTTGCTTGTTTGTTTGACTTGCATTGCGATGATAACAGGATTGGTTCTTTTGGTTCCATATTTGTCAAACTAAAAAATTATCCATTATGAAAAAAAACATGGGAAATGCCGACCGAATAATTAGAGTGATTATCGCAGCAATCATTGCAGCTCTTTATTATACGAATGTAATAACAGGAACATTGGGCATCGTACTTTTGGTGCTTGCAGGTGTATTTGTGCTAACTAGCCTTATAAGCTTCTGTCCTCTCTACGCTCCCTTTGGAATAAAAACATGCCCAATGAAAAAGGGGTAAATGCTAGCAGTAAAAAAATCTAAAAATAAGGTGGCTTTCTTTCGAGTAGAAAACCACCTTTTTTATTTTGCATAACAGCAATTTATTTGGCTTATCAAATAAGAAAATTAACGGCCAAGTTCAAAACTCCCTGTGATTTTAATTGGGTTCTTTTCAAATGTTACTAGTTGCCGGTAACAAAAACACCTATCTCCTTTGTTTATTGGACGGATTTTAATTGGTCCTTTTGGAATGACTACAAGTTTTCAGCTATTTAGAATTGGACAAAAAGAAAATCAAAAAAGTAGACCTTAAAAAACAAAAGGTGAAGCCAATACATTAAATGGACAATTCGTCTATTTTGTAATTTGAAAACATCTAAAATGAAATTCAAAAGCAAAAAAGACATATTATTCAGTATCTTAATCCTGGGAACAAATGCACTTCTTATTGGGGTAACCTTTGCGGGAATCGCAAAAGGGGAAATGGAAAAAGACGAATATTGGGTACCAGTATTGATTTTGATTCACGGTCATCTTTCTCTTTTGGCTCTATTTTGGAACCAACTATGAGTTATCCAAAGAAAATGGTCTGTTGTATAGAAGCGGATCATTTAATGGGAAAATAAGCATTGATAGAATCACGGAAATCGTAAAGGGCAGAACACTCCGGATAGGTTTCAGACCCGCCACATCCGAGAAAGGGACTCATTGTTAAATATGATCAATACAATGAAATTTATATAAGTCCGAGATACGAACGAAACTTTTATAAAAAAACTACTGGAACTCAATGACCAAATAAAAATCACCGAATGAACAGACGCGTAGCATTAAAAACCTATTCTTTGAGTTTGCTTGGATTAACCTTACCTGGCCTATCAATGTCAAAGGAGCCCTTTGTTAAGCAACAGGAATTATCCAAAAGCTTGGATATTCCAAAACATTATCCCAATATTCCCCCGGAAATTATTTCTGAGGTAGTGGGCAAGTCACACTCCGATTTGGAACGTGTAAAACAACTGGTGGATAAAAGACCGGAGCTTTCCCGATCGGTGTGGGAATGGCGGTTTGGGGATTTTGAATCGGCCATTGGAGCGGCATCCCATGTGGGCAGAAGGGACATCGCACAATACCTTATGGAAAAAGGCGCAAGAGCCACCTTGTTCACCTTTGCCATGTTAGGACATATAAATGTGGTAAAGGCATCCATAGAAGCCAATCCGGGGATAGAAAAAACTATGGGGCCCCATGGCATCAGCCTTTTGGATCATGCCTACGCGGGGGAACGAATGAAAAACGAAATGTCCAATACCGAGATAGAGAATTTGGAACGGACGATAGACTATCTCGCTAATTTGGGAAATGCTGGGGGTGATTCCTATATAGAAGTTACTCCTGAAGAGCAACAAAAATACATTGGCGATTATAAATACGGGGACGGGGAAAAAGAAGGTTTCACCGTAGGTGTAAACATGCGGAAATTACTTTCCTTAGGGCCCATAGGTGGCTTTGGAGGTGGATTGTATAAAACTGGAGAGAATACTTTTATTTATAATGGCACTCCATCCGTAACCATTAGTTTTGAAACGGAAAATAATGCCGTAACGTCTTTAAAAATTACAGATCCAGAGGTAACCGTAATCGCCAAAAAAATCTAAAATCATATTGGCAATATGGCCATTTTAAACCCTACTTAGTTTCGTAGGTTCGGAAAGAACCCAATCCTTTAGGGTGTCTTCATAAATGGTATAATTAAAACCTTCCTTGTTGTAGGTTCCGTCAATCAATCGGCCTTTTAATTGGTATGTATCCCCTGGCGCAAGCTTGGTATTATAGACGAGTTCCCCTTTTTTAATGGTAACATCGGATTCATAGTAGGGTTCGTCAAAGAAATACCAATAGGTCATTTTGGTAGTGGAGTGGTCCGTTTCTCCCCAATAGTGATACAGATGGGTTGGAAACTCGGTCAATCGAATATTATCGGCGACCCATGCATCGGACCATCCCGCAGCTTTATACACTTCCTGGGGTTTCTGATAATTTGCAAGATTATTGGTATCCAGCTCACCATCAAAAATCCACATTTTCAATCCGTTTTTGGCGGCATTCTCCCATTCGGTCGCTGTCCAAGTACCCTCGAACATGGCTTTTCCGGCAATGCCCCCTCCCATGAAGCCATTGTTAAGTATTAGAGTGTTTATCAGTCCCGGGTAGGCAGAGGCAATGGTGTTGATGGCAATAGTACCCCTAGAATTACCGGTAAGGGTTATCGCCTTTGGGTCTGCGTTATAGTTTTTAATAAAATGATGGATCACATTGTAATCATCCTCATAAAACTTGTAATCTTCACCCCCTGTATGGCTACGATCGTGGATATTGAATACGATGGCACCGTTATCCATCCACCGAAATCCGGATCCGTCAAAGTTCAGTCCTGTACCAAAATTATTTGTGCCATCCTCCATTTTCCAGTAAGAGGTACCGTAACCAGTTATGGTAATGATTAAGGGATACTTTTCAGCCCGTCCTGCTTCAAAATGCGGAGGGAAATAGGCCCAGCCCTTAACAAATTTATCACCATCTGTCGCCGTGGTAGGAACCTGGATTCCAAGGGTTTCAAAACTTTGAAAGCCATGCTCCCCATAGTTATTATGTACCGTGGGCAACCATAGCCCTTCGCTATCGTAACTTCCCATTTCATTGGCCGAGACTTGCTGCATTCTCCAAAGTTTCACCCTTATGGAACAATTTTAACTCCAAGGATTCACGTGTTTGATAGCCATCGTTTACAGGTCCGGCTTTATAATCGCCCTCATTCTCCTCCCCAAAATAGATGGTGCCATCCACAGCGCGGTACCATGGCCCGGTAGCCATAAGCCCAATTGGGTTTTTGGTCCGAGATCCCTGGGCATTATCACCTATGTAATTGACAACGTTATCCACAGAAGCTTCAGTATCCTGGGTAATGTACAATGAAACCTTTTGATCGCTTACCGAAACCGAATCTATGATTGCGGTCGCAAAATCTGGATTGGCATAACCCCGATCCATTAGGATATACATTTACGGGGACGCATTATTTAGGTCTACATTCTCTTGATACACAATATCTACCCGCACCAACTTCTGTCCATACCAGGTGAGGTCCGTAAAGGCCTGAATGGACTTTATATTAGTCAATGCCGGTTTTTCTTTAGGAGCTTGACAATTGAAAAAAAGAACAAGACTTACTAATAGTAAAAAAGGGTATTCACGTTTTAGGAGATGCATAAAGATTGGTTTAGGTTGACTATTTCAGTATATAGGTTCTAACTATCCCTACCATACCTTGCCGAAAAGTAGTAAATTCAGAACAATTTGTAACTCGTAACAATCAATAGCAAAAGAAAAAGGAAAAGAATCTTAAAACCGTTTTTAGAGTTTTATACCCAATACCATTGGTGAAAAAATGAATTTATCCAGCTATATAGAGAAAAGGAACGGAGTACCCTTGGGACATAAAGATTCACTCAAAAATATGTTGACTCGTTCTTTGGGTGCAGGAAAGTTCTCAACATTTTGGAAATACTGGAATCCTATTTGGAGCTACTATTTGGGGAAGTTCATATTTAAACCCTTAAAGAAAATACTCCCGGCGGCACCGTCCCTCTTACTTACTTTTATC
This sequence comes from Maribacter litopenaei, assembly GCF_025244665.1. GTDB lineage: Bacteria > Bacteroidota > Bacteroidia > Flavobacteriales > Flavobacteriaceae > Maribacter > Maribacter litopenaei. Next base: position 3,182,981 of record NZ_CP104205.1, read on the forward strand.
ATTTGTGGGTTTGTGCATGATGTCATCATCATAATGGTAAGGAGTAAAATAATTCTACTTTTTACCCCATGGTTTTTCTTTATGGGCTGCTTCGTTTTGCTGACCAATTGGCTCAAATTGGATTATTCTAACTTACAATGGCCGCTAAGAGCGCTGATAAATCTATTGTTTATTCTTGGATGTTTGTACTTGGCCTATCAAGTAAAAATTGAAATTTAGATTTGCTATATTTCCGGAAATAAAACTTGGGATTACGTCCTTAAAAACCAAGTTGAAACCAACTATATTCAACTAATGAAAAAACAACTACTTCTTTTTGGATTCCTTATAAGTGTAAGCACCATATTCCCCCAAGCTATTTTGGAAGACGAACGTTATGTTCCGGAAACAGACCCGTTGGTGCTGGAAAAACTGGACCAATGGCAGGATATTAAATTTGGTCTCCTCATGCATTGGGGATCTTATAGCCAATGGGGCATTGTGGAATCATGGTTCATCTGTCCGGAGGATTACGGTTGGTGTGAACGTACCAAAGGTAGCGACCCCTGAACTATTTTGTCTACAAAAGGGAATACGAGGACCTTAAAAAGACCTTTAATCCCGTAAAATTTGACCCTGACAAATGGGCACAAGCCGCAAAGGATGCCGGCATGCGCTATGTGGTGTTTACCACAAAACACCATGATGGGTTTTCCATGTTCGATTCCAAATACACCGATTATAAAGTAACGGATCCGGAATGCACCTTCAGCGACAACCCCAAGGCAAACATCACCAAGGAAATATTCGATGCATTTCGAGCCAACGACATGTGGGTAGGCGCCTACTTTTCCAAACCGGATTGGCATCATGAAAACTACTGGGATCCCTATTTTCCACCACAGGACAGAAATGTAAACTATGACCCATCCTTATATCCCGAAAAATGGGAAAAATATGTGCAATTTACACATAACCAGCTACTGGAATTGCTGACGGATTATGGCAAAGTGGACATTATTTGGCTAGATGGAGGATGGGTAAAAAAAGGACCAACAAAATCCGGAGGAAAACTATGCGGAGAAGTTTGCCGAGAACACCTCAGGCAATGGATTTATAAAACACAGAATGGTCTCACAAGACATCCGTATGGACGAATTGGTAACCAAGGCCCGTGAAAAACAACCCGGACTTATAGTCGTGGATCGTGCCGTATATGGAAAAAACCAAAATTACCTTACACCGGAAAACAGGGTCACGAAAAGGAACTTCCCTATCCTTGGGAATCCTGCATCATAACTGGTGATGGATGATCCTACACGCCTGATTCCAAATACATGACGGGTAAAGAGGGCGTACAGATGTTGGTGGATATCGTGGCCAAAGGAGGAAACTTATTACTTAACATTGCCCCCTCCCCGAAGGGGAATGGGACGAAGGTGCCTATAATTTGCTACAGGAATATGGGAAGTGGATGGATATAAACAGTGAAGCAATCTACAACAGCCATACCCTGGCCCCATTCAAAGAGGATAATATCTGTATGACACAACAAGATAATGGGATCACCTATTTCCTATACTTGGCTAAGGAAGGAGAAACTGAAATGCCCGAAAGTATTACCTTAAAATCACACCAACCTGCTGAAGGTAGTGTAGTTACACTTTTGGGATATAAAGACTCTTTAAAATGGACTCCAAAAGAAGGAGGTTTCGTAGCGGAAATACCAAAATCCATCCGTAAAAACCCTCCTAGTGATTATGTGTGGACTATAAAGGTATCGGCATTGAAATAACCTTATCAACTTCATTACGGAAAACCAAAATGTATTGAGGTTAAAACTATAGTTAAATGAGGCTTTATGTAACTTGGGTTACTGTCTATTTTTATAGCATCCCTTATTTTATAGGGACATAATACTCTAATAACAGAAATCTTAACCCAATGATTATAAAACAATTTGAATATTCCCCTTTAGCCCATTATTCCTATGCCATTGTTAGCGATGGACAAATGGCAATAATCGATCCTGAAAGGGACCCAATACAGTATTATAAATTCGCCCATGAACATCGGGCCAAAATTGTGGCAGTATTTGAAACCCACCCTCATGCCGATTTTGTAAGTTCCCACCTTCAAATTCATGAGGAAACAGGAGCGACTATTTACAATAGCAAAAAATTAGGGGCGGAGTACCCACATCAATCCTTTGACGAGGGAAGCACCTTAATCCTGGGTACGGTAATGCTATCTGCCATCAATACACCGGGACATTCGCCCGATAGTATTACCATAATGGCCAAAAGTGAAAATAAAACGGCCCTCTTTACTGGAGACACGTTGTTTATTGGAGACGTGGGAAGACCTGATTTAAGGGAAAAAGCGGGAAAAATGAAAGCCAAGCGTCAAGAATTGGCAGAAATGATGTATGATACCATACAGAACAAATTTAAAGATCTACCAGACGACGCCTTAGTCTATCCAGCACATGGAGCAGGTTCCCTTTGTGGAAAAAATTTAAGTTCTGACAAGAGCAGTACCCTTGGAAATGAACGTATGGGCAATTGGGCTTTTAAGAAACAGTCCAAAGAGGAGTTTGTGAACTATTTGTTGGATAGTCAACCATTTATTCCTTCCTATTTTGGATTTAATGTGGACATCAACAAAGCAGGGGCAAAAAATGTACGAAAATCGAATGCCAAGGTTGCTTTTAAATTCAATTCTTCCGAGAAAGGACTTTTGGTGGATACAAGAAATGAGACGGATTTTAAAAATGGCCATTTACCCGGAAGCATTAACATACAGGCAAATTCCCCAAGTGATAAATTTGAAACATGGCTGGAGTTCATAGTGGAACCAAATGAAATATTCCATATAGTCATTGATAATCCTTATGATTTGGAGGCTATCTTGGATAGGGTCTCTAAAATTGGCTATGAAAGTCAGTTAAATTCTGTTTTGACTGTGGATAATAACGCATTGGTAAAAAGTAGCGCTTTAGACCTGTCCGATTTCAAGAAGAATCCATCGAGTTATACCATTGTGGATATTCGTAATCAAAGTGAAATCAATGAAGGGACCTTTTTGAAGATGCTTTGGCACACCCGCTAAATGAACTTAGGAAAACGTATAAAGAAATACCTTTGGACAAGCCCATTGTGGTGCACTGTGCAGGGGGCTATAGAAGTGCGGCCGGGAGTAGTTTGCTCCAAAAACTGTTGGAAGGTGCCACCGTTCTGGATCTGGGCGATAATGTAAAAGAATTCAAGTAAACTATTTTTCATTTTCTAATTGATCTGGATAATTTTGAAGTTGAAATAATCCGTTAAATTAGTGTGCTTGTTCAACCAAACTAAACAACGTGCCCGGAAGGTTAACCACGTATCTTCAACTTCATAGACTGCCCCTACTTTTTGCGCTGTTCTCCTTTGTATTTTATTATGCTCCGGCGTATCAGTTGGAACGGACGGACTATGTAAAGCTGTTTACACTTTTTGCGGCACTCTTCTTTTTTTGTTGGAAACTCATCCAATTTGAAAAATGGAACTATCGGTTTCTTCTTGTTACCGGTATTACGGCGAGACTCATATTTATTCCCCTCGAACCCCATTTATCACAGGATTTTTATCGTTTTATATGGGATGGCCAATTGATCATCCATTTTTTGAACCCTTATTTAGAAGTTCCAAACACCCTGATGGAAAATCCAGAATTGCCCATCGCCAATGCACAAGAACTGTATCAGGGCATGGGTAGTCTTAGTGCAAAACATTATAGCAGTTACCCGCCGCTCCATCAATTGTTTTTCGCCTTAGCCGCCCTTTTGGGTGGAAAATCCATCCTGGGATCTATCATAGTTTTAAGGGGTACGGTCATTCTTGCCGATTTAGGCATCTTTTACTTCGGTCGTAAACTATTGAAAAAACTCAACCGGTCGCCCCATCTTATCTGTTGGTATTTCTTGAACCCATTGGTCATCGTAGAACTTACGGGCAACCTACATTTTGAGGGAATTATGCTATTCTTTACGGTATGGTCACTCTATCTGATATCCCAAAACAAATGGCAACTGGCGGGGGTTATTATGGCCTGCTCAATTTCGGTAAAGTTGGTGCCCCTACTTTTCATGCCTTTATTTTTAAAATACTTCGGCTTAAAAAGAAGCCTATTTTTTTATCTAATTGTTGGAACAGCCTCCATCCTTTTATTTATACCTTTTTACAGTCCAGCTTTTTTCTCGAATTATTCACAAACTGTAGGGCTTTGGTTTACAAACTTCGAATTTAATGCCGGATTCTATAATGTTATAAAACATATTGCTGTTTCAATGGGTGAAAGACCTTGGGAGTTCATAAAAGACTATGGAAAAGTAGTTCCATATGTGACATTGGGAACGGCCTTATTTTTAACCATACAAAGAAACAACAAGGAACTATTGGTACTCATGTCCTCTATGATGTGGCTGCTCACTCTGTATTACATGATTTCTACCACGGTACACCCTTGGTATATCATCCCCATTCTTCTATTAGGAATCTTTAATTCCTATAAATTTCCGGTTATATGGACAGGAATGATTGTGCTTAGTTATTTTGCTTACTCACAAGTGGACAATAAGGAGAATTTACTTTTATTAGGGTTGGAATATACCGTAGTCTTAGGCTTTATAGGCTACAGAATTTTTGCTCATCTTAACAAAAAGTAAGCTTTTTGTAAAAATTGCCCCGTCTTTTAGATTGGTCCGAATTAATTTGTACTTTTACTCTCATAATGAACGAGAACAATTACATTTTGATTTCTACGAGTATCAGTACTCCCATTAGTCCGTTCGTATCTCGCCGTAGTCGCCCGTAAGGGTTGTATATTTTTATTGGAATTAGGTGAGTCCATTTCCGCACGAGCAAAATCTTATTTTTATTTCTTTTTTAATCATAAATTATAGCAATGAAGCTAGTTGTTGCTAACGAATCACACTTCAAATACGCGCAGATTATCTGTGATACTATAGCTGAATCTGCAAAGATTCGGGGAACAGGTATAGCAAAACGCACTCCGGAATATATTCAGAAAAAGTTGTCCAACGGAAATGCCATTATAGCATTGAACGGGGATAAATTTGCGGGGTTCTGTTACATTGAAGTTTGGGGCCATGAAAAATTCGTGGCCAATTCAGGATTGATCGTACACCCGGATTATAGGGGTCACGGACTCGCAAAAGCCATAAAGGGTAGGATTTTTGAGCTCAGTAGGGAGAAATTCCCCAATGCCAAAATATTTGGTATTACCACTGGATTGGCAGTGATGAAAATCAATTATGAACTTGGTTACCAACCGGTTACCTTTTCCGAGCTGACGGATGACCCTGAATTTTGGAAAGGATGCCAAACTTGTAAAAACTTTGATATTTTAACCCGTACAGAGCGTAAAATGTGTCTGTGTACCGGAATGTTGTACGACCCCGAACGAAAGGAAAAAGACAAGAAGAAGAAAGAAATAAGCAGCAAATCTTTTAAACGATTAAAAAGTATCAAGGAAGCCCTGTTTTTTAAAAAAGAATATAAGTAATCATAATATCCCAACATTATTGGGAAAATAAAGTAACTAGAAATGAAATTAGTGTTAGCATACAGTGGTGGTTTGGACACCTCCTATTGCGCCAAATATTTATCGAAGGAAAAAGGATTTGAGGTCCACGCAGTGAAGTGTAAATACAGGCGGGTTTTCAGCGGAAGAAATCAAGAATATTGAAAAGAAGGCCCTTGAACTGGGTGCCTCTTCCTACACCTCCATTGACGCCGTGCAGACTTTTTATGACAAAGTGGTGAAGTACCTCATCTTCGGTAATGTCCTTAAGAATAATACCTACCCGCTTTCGGTGAGTGCCGAACGTATTGTACAGGCTATAGAGATTGTTAACCATGCCAAGAAAATAGGGGCCAAATATATAGCCCATGGTAGTACCGGTGCGGGCAACGACCAGGTGCGTTTTGATATGATCTTTCAGATCATAGCTCCTGAAATAGAAATCATCACCCCCATACGTGACAACAAATTGGCCCGGGAAGTTGAAATCAAATATTTGCAGGAAAATGGAGTCGACTACCCTTGGGAAAAGGCTAAATATAGTATCAACAGGGGCCTTTGGGGAACATCCGTAGGAGGAGAGGAAACTTTAACTTCGCAAAAAGCCCTCCCTGATAGTGCATATCCAAGCCAGTTGGAGGAAAAGACCCCAACAGATGTAACCTTGACCTTTAAGAAAGGGGAACTGGTGGCCATAGATGGTATAACGGACAACCCTGTAAACAATATTGAAAAATTAGAGGCCATGGCATCAAAGTATGCCATTGGTAGGGATATTCATGTGGGAGATACCATCATTGGAATAAAGGGTAGAGTGGGCTTTGAAGCAGCTGCTGCCTTGATCATCATTAAGGCACATCATCTATTGGAAAAACATACCTTATCCAAATGGCAACAGTTTCAAAAGGAACAACAAGGAAACTTCTATGGTATGCTACTACACGAGGGGCATTACTTGGATGCCGTGATGCGAAATATCGAGGCCTTTTTGACCGATACCCAAAAAACGGTTTCCGGCGATGTATTTGTTAGTTTATATCCTTTCCAATTTAGGTTAAATGGCATTTCATCACCACATGACCTAATGAACGCTTCCTTTGGAAGCTATGGTGAAATGAACAAGGGTTGGACAGCAGAGGAAGCCAAGGGCTTTATTAAAATTCAGTCCAACGCGGGCAAAATATACAACCATGTTAATCAAGGCAATGATTAAAGCTGGTATTATTGGAGGTTCGGGGTATACCGGTGGAGAACTTGTAAGGATATTATTGAACCACCCTGCGGTAGAAATCGATTTTGTTTATTCCACAACAAGAGCAGGAAAAGATTTGTCTACCGCACATCCCGACCTTTTAGGCATGACAGAAATCCGGTTTACCGGAACGGTAAATTTAGAGGTAGATGTCGTATTTCTTTGCCTGGGACATGGAAATTCCTCAAAGTTTTTATTGGAAAATGAATTCTCGGAAAAGACCATTATCATTGATTTAAGCAATGACTTTCGATTACAGGCGGATGCCAATTTCAATGGAAAGCAATTTGTGTACGGTTTACCTGAATTGAATACTTCCGATATTGAATATGCACAATACATCGCCAATCCGGGATGTTTTGCTACAGCGATTCAATTGGCACTTTTGCCATTGGCCAAGGCCGGAAAGTTATCGGATATGATACATGTCAATGCCGTTACAGGTAGCACGGGCGCCGGGATAAGCCCAACCGATACTTCACATTTTAGTTGGCGAAACAATAACGTAAGTTGGTATAAACCTTTTACCCATCAACATCTTGGGGAGATTAATGAGAGCCTAAAATCACTTCAAGAAAATGTTGGGGAGCTATTTTTTCTTCCCAACCGTGGAAATTTCACTAGAGGAATTCTAGCTACGGCCTACACAGATTTCCATGGGTCTTTAGAAGATGCAAAGGAATTGTTTAAAAGCTATTATTCCGATGCCATTTTTACCCATATTTCAGAAGAACCCATTAGCTTAAAGCAAGTGGTGAACACCAATAATTGTCATATCCATTTGCACAAACATAATGATACCCTTTTGGTAACATCGGCTATCGACAATTTATTAAAAGGAGCTTCGGCCAGGCGGTTCAAAATATGAATTTGATGTTAGGTTTGGAAGAGAATCTAGGATTGAATTTAAAAGCAAGTGTTTTTTAACTTCGACTGCGCTCAGTTACTCTTTTTAATTAGAATGTGGTCGACATAAAAAATAAACAACAAGACAATGAAAATAGCAATCATAGGTGCGGGTAATCCGGGGCTATCCATAGCAAAAGGAATTCTGAATAGCAATGGGGCCACTAGTATGTACCTGACCAAAAGAAACGTAAAGTCCATTTCAGAATATGAAAAATATGGCAATGTTACGGTAACTTCAGATAATAGGGAGGCAGTAGCGAAATGTGATATCTTGATATTTGCTGTGCAACCTGGTCATTTTGCAGGGATCCTGGAAAGTGTACAGGATTTGTTGACGGATAACCATGTCATTATTTCCACCATCACAGGTTTTGAAATTTATAAAATCGAAGCGGTAATTGGCGCCGATCACTATATTATTAGAAGTATGCCCAATACCGCCATTTCCGTAGGACAATCCATGACCTGTATCTGCAGCAACGAGAAAGGCAAAAAACGCATTGATTTGGCCAAAGCTATTTTTAATCGAATGGGTTATTCTATGGAAATTCCGGAATCCCAAATGCAGGCGGCCACGGTAATCTGTGCCAGTGGTATCGCTTTACGGATGCGTTTGATACGTGCCACCACACAAGGAGCCATTCAGTTAGGTTTTGATGCTAAAGACGCTCAAGAACTGGCTATGCATACTTGTAATGGAGCTGCCCAATTACTGATAGAGTCCGGCAATCACCCGGAAGAAGAAATAGATAGAGTGACTACACCCATGGGCTGTACCATACAAGGATTGAATGAAATGGAGCACCAAGGTTTAAGTTCTTCACTTATACAGGGCATTGTAGCTTCCTATGATAAAATAACCGAGTTCAAAAAGAAGTAAAAACGATGCAACTATTCGACGTATACCCATTGTATGATGTAACACCTGTTTCCGCTAAAGGAATCGTAGTTACAGATGATAAAGGACAAGAGTATTTGGATTTTTATGGTGGACATGCCGTGATTTCCATCGGCCATTCGCATCCCCATTACGTAAAGCGCATAAAGGATCAATTGGATAAGATCGGGTTCTATAGTAATGCGGTTCAAAATCCGATACAAGAAGAATTAGCACAGAAATTGGGGAAACTTTCCGACTGCGAAAACTATAATCTATTCCTATGCAACTCCGGGGCGGAAGCGAACGAAAATGCTTTGAAAATGGCTTCCTTTATTACCGGAAATTCTAGGATAGTCGCTTTTAAAAATAGTTTTCATGGAAGAACCTCGGCGGCTGTAGCGGCAACGGACAATGCTTCTATAAATGCGCCCATAAACAAACAACAACAGGTTACTTTTTTGGCTTTGGATGATTCCGATGGCTTAGAAATGGAACTCAATAAAGGAGATGTATGTGCGGTCATTATCGAAGCGATTCAAGGAGTAGGTGGTTTAGATGAACCATCAACTACGTTCTATCAAAACATAGCCTCTCTTTGTAAAGAACATAAGGTAGTACTCATCGCAGATGAAGTACAATCAGGTTATGGCAGGAGTGGCAAATTCTTTGGCTTTCAACACCATAATATAGAACCTGATATCATAAGTATTGCAAAGGGCATGGGGAATGGATTTCCCGTAGGTGGCATTCTGCTCCATGAAGATATAAAAGCAAGTCATGGCTTGTTAGGAACTACCTTCGGTGGCAACCATTTGGCATGCGCAGCGTCCTTGGCAGTTCCGGAAGTCATTGAAGATGAAAACTTGATAGAAAATGCAGCCAAGCTTGGGGTCTATTTTAATAGAAAAGCCAAGGAAATCCCTCAGGTCAAAAGAGTTAAAGGTAGAGGCTTGATGTTGGGTCCGGAATTTGATTTTGAAGTGGGATCGTTAAGAAAAAAAATGATTTATGATTATCACCTTTTTACGGGTGGTGCCAAAGATAAATACGTGTTGCGCATTCTTCCGGCACTAAATATTACCGAAAAGGATATCGACACATTTTTCGAGGCATTAAAAGCAGCATTACATTGAGTAAACAGTTAGATTTAAAAATAAGGAACTCCGTTTTGAAATCGATGGCACACTTGATTGCAATCGAAAAACCAAAATTATTATCCGCCAATAAAACGGATATGGATAGTTATGATGGGGCGGATTTGGCCATGGGCGACCGATTAAAAGTGGATGATGCCAAAATACGGGGAATGATTTCATCATTGGAAAAATTAGCCTCAGAACCGGACCCTTTAGGTATTGAGCGATTTTCATTCACCCACGAAAACGGAATCAAAGTAAGCAACAAGACAGCTCCCTTTGGCACCATTCTAATTATCTATGAGTCAAGACCCGATGTAACCATTGAAGCGGCTGGAATTGCCTTCAAATCAGGAAACAAAATTTTATTAAAGGGTGGTAAAGAATCCCTGAATAGCAATCTTTTTCTTGTAGAACTCGGCATAAGGCCCTAGCAGAACATGACTGCCCTAAGGAATGGGTTACCTATTTACAGTTTGATCGTTCCCAAACCCAAGCATTTTTGGAAAATCCCCCACAAAAACTGGATTTAATTGTTCCTCGTGGGGGTGAAAAACTGATTGCCTTTGTAAAAGAACATGCTAGCTGTCCGGTTATAGTAAGTGGTAGAGGTAACAATTTTGTTTATGTGGACACTGATGCCGATTTGCAAATGGCCTTAGATATAATAGTCAATGGGAAAACATCCAAAATTTCTGCTTGTAATGCCCTTGACAAAGTCCTTGTTTCAAGGGATTTGCCACGAAAACAGGAGTTTTTACAACATCTTATTCAATCACTTAAAAAACATAATGTAGAAATTTTAACGGATGCCAAATTGGAAGGGTTGGAGGGAACTTCCTTGATGGATGGCCAAAAAGTTTGGTACGAGGAGTTTTTGGATTATAAAATCTTGATTGGGCAGGTACCTGATTTAGAAGAGGCGGTAAAGACCATAAACACCTACGGCGGAGGACATTCGGCAGTTATTATTACCAATAATGAAGAAAAGGCAGAGGAGTTCATGACGGCAGTGGATTCTGCGGCAGTATATCACAACGCCTCTTCGAGGTTTACGGATGGCGGTGAGTTTGGTCTTGGTGGGGAATTGGCCATTAGTACTGATAAATTACATCAACGTGGCCCCATAGGCCTTCAACATCTAGTGACCAATAAATGGTATGTTAGGGGAAATGGCGAGATAAGATAAATGGCCGATGGATAAATCAAATAATATGTCCAAAAAAAGAATTTTGCTCAAAGTTGGATCCAATACACTTACTAAGGAAACAGACCAGATTTCCGAGAGGTAAGATTGAGGATATAGGTAGGCAAATAGCCAAACTAAAGAATGACTATGAGTTTATACTTGTAAGTTCCGGTGCTATTGCGGCTGCCAAGCAATTCGTAAAATTGGAACATAATGGCTGGGAGATCACGGTGAAACAGGCTTTGGCCGCAATAGGTCAACCCCACCTTATGCGGATTTTTCAGGAAAATTTTCGAGAACTAGGCCTGTTTACTTCTCAATGTTTGCTTTCCTACTCGGATTTTGAAAAACCGGAATCCAAAGAGAACATAAAAAACACGATTAACGTACTGGTTGAAAATAATTTCATACCCATTATCAATGAGAATGATACTGTAGCAACGGATGAGATTAAATTTGGCGACAACGACAAACTTGCCGCGTTGACCGCCAGCCTTCTTGACGTGGATTTATTAATCATTGCTACAAATACAGATGGTATCTACCTTAAGGAAACCATTCAGGACCCAACGCCAAAAACGATATTGGAAGTAAATGACATCAGTGAACTGGAAAAAGAAATTAGCGTTGAGAAATCGTCCCATGGAACTGGAGGAATGGAATCCAAAATGCAGGCTGCCGGAATAGCCAAAAAGGCCAATATTGAAACTTGGATCGTGAACGGACTCCAAGACAATTTTATTTCAGATGCCATTGCGGGTATATCGAACTTTACAAAAATTAACATATGAAGCATTATTTATCCATTAAGGACATAGACAATCTTTCCGAGTGGGTCAAAGAAGCAAGGATATTGAAATCCCAACCGAAAGCCGATAAGAATCTAGGGGCCAATAAAACCATTTGTCTTTTATTCTTTAACAACAGTCTTAGAACACGCTTAAGTACACAAAAAGCTGCGATGAACCTAGGGCTTGATGTCATGGTGATGAACTTTGGGAGCGAAGGATGGGCCTTGGAATACGGGGATGGAACCATCATGAATCAAAACACGTCGGAGCATATTAAGGAGGCTGCCCAGGTCGTTTCCCAATACTGCGATATTGTAGCCATAAGGGCATTTCCCTCATTAACTGACAAAGAACAGGATGAAGCTGAAGTGGTTTTAAACGGATTTAAAAAATACACCAGCATTCCCGTTGTAAATATGGAAAGTTCGGTTGGCCACCCTTTACAAGCCTTGGCAGATGCCATTACCTTGGACGAACAAAATACAAAGGCAAGACCAAAGGTTGTACTGTCATGGGCTCCACATCCAAAGGCATTACCGCACGCTGTTGCCAACTCTTTTGTAGAAATGATGGGTTTACAGGAAGCCGATTTTGTAATTACCCATCCTGAGGGGTATGAACTTAATGAAGCCATTACCCAAAATGCAACTATTGAATACGATCAAAAAAAGGCTTTGGAAAATGCAGATTTTGTGTATGTTAAAAACTGGAGTAGTTATAAAGATTATGGTAAAATTTTAATTCAGGATCCTAACTGGATGATGACCAAAGAGAAATTGGGATCGGCCAAATTTATGCATTGTCTCCCGGTAAGAAGAAATGTAGTTGTGGAAGATGCCGTATTGGATAGCGATCAGAGCCTGGTCATTGAACAGGCAAATAACAGGACATATTCCGCACAAATCGTTTTAAAGAAAATATTGGAAAGCCTCTAAATTTGACCGAACTAAAGCTGAAAAATAAAGTTTGTATAGTTACCGGTGCCACTAGTGGCATGGGAAAGGCCATTGCTAGAAAATTTTCAGAACACGGTGCAAAATTAATTTTATCCGGCAGGGACGAGGAACGTGGATTAAAGTTAGCATCAAGCTTAAAAAATGCTATTTTTTTTGGTGGTAATGTTTGTGACATTAGTTACAATGAAAGGCTGGTAACATCTGCAATTTCTCATTTTGGAACTTTGGACGTTGTTTCCCTGAATGCCGGAATTCTTGGTTTGGGTAATATAGTGGAACTATCCCCTGAGAACTGGCAAAAAACAATGGATACCAATCTAAGTTCCATTTTTTATTTGTGCAAATATGCCATTCCACAATTGCAAAATACCAAAGGAAATATATTAATTAACGCTTCCATTGCTGCATTTAAAAGTTTTCCCAATCACCCGGCCTATTGCGCATCAAAAGCTGGGTCTTTAGCACTAATGAAACAAATGGCTGTAGAATATGGTCCGAGATTCGAGTAAATGCCCTCTGCCCCGGTCCTGTGGATACACGGTTGCTGTGGGAATCTGCCAAAGCCTTTGAGAATCCGAGATACAGCCGTTGAAAAAGCGGCACAAGCTACCTTACTAAAACGATTGGGAACCCCTGAAGATGTGGCCAATTTGGCCCTGTTCTTAGTTTCGGAAGAGGCTTCCTGGATTACAGGAACAGCAATGACCATAGACGGAGGTATTATAAACTCATAAGATGAAAGAAAAATTATCCGTAGTAAAAATTGGAGGGAACGTCATCGAAAATAAGACCGAACTGGAAAAATTCATAAAGCTGTTTGCTAACTTGGAAGGCCTTAAAATTTTAGTGCATGGTGGGGGCAAATTGGCTACCCATTTAGCTTCCAAATTAGGAATCGAATCCAAAATGGTCAATGGGCGCAGAATCACGGATGCCGAGTCTCCGGAAGTCATTACCATGGTTTATGCGGGGCTTACCAATAAAAATATCGTTGCCCAGTTACAGGCCAATCAATGCAATGCCATTGGCTTAAGCGGTGCTGATGGTAATAGTATCCAAGCCCACAAGAGACCTGTCAAGGAAATCGATTATGGCTTTGTAGGGGATATTGATGGTGTGAATTCCACAACTATTTCCAACTTGATTTTTTCTGGTCTTACACCTGTGTTTTGTGCCATGAGCCATGATGGGGAAGGTCAGCTTCTGAACACGAATGCGGATACCATAGCTTCAGAACTTGCCATTGGTATGGGCAATATCTATGCCACGACACTTTACTATTGTTTTGAAAAACCGGGTGTATTAATGGATGTATCTGATGATACTTCAGTGGTAAAAAATATAAACACGAAAAAATACAAGGAACTTCTAAATGAAGGTATTATTGCGGACGGCATGCTTCCAAAACTGGAAAACTGTTTTCATGCCCTCAACAATAAGGTGACCACCGTTTGTTTGGGAAATATGAATATGTTGGATAAAAACAATACCTTGTTTACAACCCTAACCTTATAAAATGAATCAGCAAGTACTTACGGAAAAGGCCATAGAATTACTTAAGGAGTTAATCTCCATTCAGTCGTTCTCAGGGGAGGAAGAAGGTACGGCCACAGCCTTGGAGAATTGGTTCAAAGGTTTTGATATTCCCTTTGAGAGGATTCACAATAATATTTTTGCGAAAAACAAGTATTGGGACGATTCCAAACCTACTTTATTATTGAATTCTCATCACGATACCGTAAAACCCAATCAAGCTTATACCAAAGATCCTTTTCACCCGCACATAGAGGAAGGTAAATTATATGGGCTAGGCAGTAATGATGCTGGAGGATGTTTGGTCTCCCTATTGGCTACATTCACCTATTTTTATCATGCCGAAAATCTAAACCATAATGTTTTAATGGTCGCTTCTGCCGAAGAGGAGAGTGCTGGAGAGAACAGTTTACGCGGACTTTTACCTAGTCTTCCTAAAATTGATGTGGCCATTGTAGGGGAGCCAACGCTTATGCAGTTGGCCATTGCGGAAAAGGGGCTTGTGGTTTTTGACGCCGTGGTAAAAGGCACGCCATCCCATGCTGCCCATCCCAATGATAACAATGCCATCTACAACACAATTGAGGTATTACAGTGGTTTAAAAACTTTTCTTTTGATCGGACTTCCGAAGCACTTGGAGATGTAAAAATGACCGTAACCCAAATAAATGCCGGTAGTCAGCACAATGTAGTCCCCTCCCAAGTAGACTTGGTGGTAGACGTTCGGGTGAACGACCAATATACCAATAAGGAAATCGCAGATTTATTAAAGGAAGAAGCTCCATGTGAATTACAGGAAAGAGGTCTTAAACTGAACTCTTCTCGGATTGATAAAGACCATCCCTTGGTAAAATCTCGGAATCACTCGGGGAGAACAACCTATGGTTCACCTACCCTATCCGATCAAGCTGCATTGAGTTGTCAGTCCTTAAAATTAGGCCCTGGCGACAGTACAAGATCGCACTCGGCAGATGAATTTATCTACGTGAGGGAAATAGAAGAAGGCATAGATTTGTATATTAAAATATTGGAAGGCTTTCTTAAAATATAAACACAGGTACAGGTTCACTAGCAATTAATTGGACTTGACATTGAATTTGAAAAATTATGAAACTGCGGGACAAAGGATTTAGTACCGATAAGAAAATAGATCACTTTACAGTAGGGAACGACAGAGAATTGGACCTTCAACTGGCGAAGTATGATGTTATGGCCTCCAAGGCACATGCTAAAATGCTTGGTAAAATTGGACTTTTGACACATAAGGAAACACAGGAACTGGTCCAGGAATTGGATGCCATTGCCTCAAGGATTGAAAGGGGAACCTTTACAATTGAACCCTCTTTTGAGGATATGCATTCCAAAATAGAATACTTGCTTACCCTAAGTTTGGGTGATACAGGCAAGAAAATCCATACCGCACGTTCACGAAACGATCAGGTTTTGGTTGCCATGCATTTGTACCTAAAAGATGAGTTATCGGAAATTAAATCGATGACCAAGGAATTGTTCGACCTTTTGTTGAAAAAAGCTGAGGAACATAAAAATGTCTTACTTCCTGGTTACACACATTTGCAGATTGCCATGCCCTCCTCGTTTGGGCTTTGGTTTTCCGCTTATGCAGAAAGTTTGATTGATGACCTTTACTTTGTTGATGCTGCGTATAAGGTGGCAGATCAAAATCCCTTAGGCAGTGCTGCAGGGTATGGAAGTTCTTTCCCTATAGACAGAAGTTTTACAACCAAGGAAATGGGGTTTGAAACCTTAAAATTTAACGTGGTAGCAGCTCAAATGGGTCGTGGGAAGGTTGAAAAGGCTACGGCATTTGGAATGGCCAGTATTGCCTCCACTTTATCCAAAATGGCTATGGATATATGTTTGTATATGAGCCAAAACTTCAATTTTGTTTCTTTTCCGGACGAATTAACAACTGGGAGTAGTATTATGCCCCACAAGAAGAATCCGGATGTTTTTGAGTTAGTAAGGGGAAAATGCAACAAATTACAATCCGTCCCCAACCAATTGACAATGGTCATTAACAACCTGCCAAGTGGATACCACAGGGATTTGCAATTGGTAAAGGAAATTATTGTTCCGGCCATTCAGGATATGAAGGCCTGTTTAGAAATACTTACGTTTAGTTTGGAAGAGATTCAAGTAAATGACCAAATCCTTGAGGATGAAAAGTACGATTACCTATTTAGTGTTGATACCTTGAACGAGTTAGTTCAAAATGGAATGCCCTTTAGGGATGCTTATAAAAAAATGGGGCAAGAAATTCAACAGGGTACCTTTACCCCAAAAAGGGATATTTCCCATTCCCATGAAGGTAGCTTGGGAAATTTATGCCTTAAAGAGATCAAGGCCAAAATGGAAAAACTGGGCTAATTTTTCTTTATAAACGTATCAGAATAAATTTTTGTGAACTGGGCGCCAAAAGTGACAATTAAACTGGAATAGGAAACCCATAACATCACCAAAATCATGGAACCAGCGGCCCCATAGGTTGATCCCGGCTCTGCCTTTCCAAAATAAAAGGCCAAGGCATATTTGCCCAACAGGAACAGGATTGCAGTCAAGGCAGCTCCTATTTTTACAGCACCCCATTTTACCTTAACGCTTGGTAAGTATTTGAACATGGCTCCAAAAAGGAAGTAAATAAAAAACAGGGACAGCAATATGTCCATTACAAAAGTCCATTCCACAACACTCGTAGATAATAACCTTGAAAGTTGCTTCGAAAATGCCGATAAAAAAGAGGTAATTACAAAACTGACAAGTAAAAGGAATCCAAATATTAAAATAAATCCAAAACTCTTTAACCTTCCAAAAATGGTCGCCAATAGTTCATTGGAGTAATTGGACGACACCCCCCAAATGTCGTTCAATGCATTTTGAAGTTGGTAAAAAACACCGGTAGCCCCGTAAATCAAAACACATACCCCTAAAAAGGTCGCCAACATGGAAGTATTTTCGCTCCCTGGATCGGCCAACATTTCCTGAATGGACTGCGCCGTTTCAGGGCCCATGGCGGAAGATATTTCAGAAAACAATTCTCCCCTTACTATTTCCCTCCCCCATATGGATCCAACAATTTCTAAAATTATGATCAATAGCCCAGGCAGGGAAAGAATGGCATAATAGGCTATTACCGCGCTAATTTTAAATGGTTCCTTACCTAGCCAGGCATTAAAAGTAGTCCACAATAATTTTGGAAACTGGTTCAATGTAAACTTCATTATATCTTCTTTATGGGCCAGTTTCAAGTTAATTTATCATGGACAATATCTTTGATCCATATCAAATTTTTAGTGCTTCAATGTCTAGTATTTCCGACCTTTTTAAGCATCAAAAGTGGCATACACTCTTGTTTTTTTGCATCTGACATCATTTATGGAAAAACCTAAAATAATTCGAAGGTAAGATCGTTCTCAGCAAACATCATTATGTAGAATTATGTTCAAGAAGTTCTTCCCCATATTCGTACTACTCTTCTTGGGTGTAAAAGCCAATTCTCAGTCTTTTACCTCCATTTGGAATACGAACAATACTAGTAGTGGCTCCTCTCTGAATAACCGAGATAACAATCCCAACCAATCCGGCTTACAACAACTATAATTATGACGTAAACTGGGGCGATGGAAATACGGATACAGGTGTTACCGGAAATATCACGCACACTTACGCCACAGCAGGCAATTATACGGTAAGCATCAGCGGCACCTTTCCTTCTATTTACTTTAATAATACAGGAGATCGATTTAAGATTATTGAAATACTGGAATGGGGCACCATTGAATGGGAAACCATGGAAAATGCCTTTTACGGTTGTGAAAACTTGAACTTTGATGCGATCAACTCCCGGACCTTTCCTTGGTACTCAGTATGAAGCAGACCTTTAGGGACTGTAAGAATTTCAATGGGATTTTAAATAATTGGGACGTGAGTAACATCAGGGATATGTCTCGGCCTGTTTCATGGTGCCGCAATTTTTAATAGACCCTTGGATAGTTGGAATACCATATCCGTAACGGATATGTCCAACACCTTTAATGGTGCCAATCTATATAACGAACCCCTTGATAACTGGAACGTGGCTTCTGTCACCAACATGGCGGGAATGTTTTTAAGCGCCAGTGCCTTCAATCAAAACATTAATAATTGGGACGTGAGCCAAGTCACGAACATGAGCGGAACATTCCGAACACCAATAGTTTTAATCTTCCTTTAAACAATTGGATAGTAGGTAATGTAGAGGACATGTCCTATATGTTCTACAGTTCCAAGTTCAATCAACCTATCGGGAATTGGAACGTAAGCAAAGTTACCAATATGGCCGGTATGTTCGGGCAGAGTGAATTTAACCAGCCCATTGGAAATTGGGTGGTTGACAATGTTACCAATATGAGCGAGATGTTCTTTAGGCATAGAACTTTTAACCAACCATTAAACACCTGGAATGTAACTAATGTGACCAACATGTCCGGCATGTTCGATGGATGGATATGGAATGGTGTTTTTAACCAACCGTTGGACAACTGGGATGTTAGTAATGTCACCAATATGAGTTACATGTTCAGGGATACTGATAACTTCAACCAGGATATAACTGGATGGAACGTAAGCAAGGTAACCAACATGAAAGGCATGTTCAACGGTGCTAAAGTGTTCAATCAAGGAATTGGGAATTGGATCGTAAGCGCCGTTACCGATATGAGCGAAATGTTTCAAAATGCCCCATTATTTAATCAGCCTTTGAACAATTGGACAGTGGGTAACGTTACGCTTATGAACAATATGTTCTTGGGAGCTTTGGCCTTTGACCAACCCTTGGATAATTGGGTGGTTACAAATGTAACCAACATGAACAGCATGTTCAGAGGGGCGGCTGTTTTCAATCAATCGCTTACCACTTGGAATACGTCTAATGTATCAAATATGGGAAGGTTGTTTCAGGAAGCAACAGCATTCGATCAAAATTTGGCATCATGGAGTATCGGTATTGTTTCGAATATGGACAACATGCTATCCGATTCGGGAATGTCCCAAACAAATTATGACAACACTTTGATTGGATGGGAGGCCCAAACGGTTCAATCAAACTTGAACCTTGGAGCCCTAAATCTTACCTATTGCGATGGTCGCGATGCCCGACAAAACCTCATAGACAACTTCAATTGGAATATAAGCGGGGATGCCATTAATTGCTCCTTCGTCCTTTGTGCAGAAATTACTATGCCGGCAGCTGGTGATACCCAAGTACCAGCAAACAGCGATATAAGATGGAATCCCGTGCCCAATGCAACTGGGTATAAGGTAACCGTGACAAGAGATAGTGGTTCCGGATCGGTAGAGGTTTACAATCAAACCTTAGGGCCTTCTATTGTGGGTGTGGATTTCACGAATGAGTTCAGTCCTGGAGATGAAGTTTCCGCATTGGTCATTCCTTTCAATGATGAAGGAGATGCGGTTGGATGTTCACCAATAACCTTTACAGTTGTGGAAAGTTGGGTAAATAGTCCCGATGCTTTTAAGCTAACCTATGACACCTCCTTGACCGATTATAAAAGTACTCACGGCCAATCAATTAAAAATAGAGGCCAATACGGGCTACCCAGGTTATTACACCTATGATTATTCCATAGATTGGGGAGATGGCCAGTTTAACAACAACGTTACCGGAGAAATCACCCATACCTATCTTACTCCAGGGGTGTATACAGTTTCTATCATTGGCACCTTTCCTAGCCCATACCATTATTACTCCAATTCAGATAGTTTTAAGCTCATTTCGATAGATCAATGGGGAACACAGGCCTGGGAATCTATGGAACTGGCCTTTTATGGTTGTTCCAATATGGAATACAATGCCACAGATATTCCGAGACTTGACCAATGTCAATACAATGAGCAATATGTTCGGTTCCTGTTCCTCTTTTAACGGGAATATTAACAATTGGGACGTGAGCAATGTGACCAATATGTATGGCCTATTCCTGGCCGCTACGACTTTCAATCAACCTTTGAATAATTGGGATGTGAGCAACGTGACCAATATGAGCGCCATGTTTTTGGTAACCAGTGCCTTTAATCAGCCACTTAATAATTGGAATACAGGAAATGTGAACAATATGTCGGATATGTTTCGCCAAGCGGCCGCATTTAATCAAAATATTGATGGATGGAATGTAAGCAGCGTAACGAATATGTCCTCCATGTTTGAAAGAGCTCAATTGTTCAATCAACCTATTAATTCCTGGAATGTAATTAATGTAACGGACATGAGCCAAATGTTCGATGGCTATGTAGTAGACATGTCTTTTAATCAACCATTGAATAATTGGAATGTAAGCAATGTGCTCAATATGCAAGCCATGTTTCGTAGAAGCACTGCTTTCAATCAAAACATAGATGACTGGGATGTTTCTAGTGTAACCGACATGAGCTATATGTTCCAGGATACGGATAACTTCAACCAGCCATTAAATAATTGGGATGTATCCAAAGTGATAAACATGCAGTACATGTTCTATGATGCAAAAGTTTTTAATCAGAACATTAATCCATGGAATGTTACCAAGGTAACCAATATGCGAAGCATGTTCCAGCTGGCAGGGGCCTTCAATCAGCCGTTGGGGGGTTGGGATGTAAACTCGGTCGTAAATATGCAATCCATGTTTCAATCGGCCTCCGCATTTAACCAACCTTTGGATACGTGGAACGTAAGTGCCGTTGCAAATATGGCCTCTATGTTTAAAAGTGCTGTACTGTTCAACCAACCTTTAAATAGTTGGGATGTATCCTCTGTAACGTTGATGAACTCAATGTTCGAGGGCGCCTCAATGTTCAACGGCCAAATCAGTAACTGGAATGTGGGTTCCGTAACCAATATGGGAGCAATGTTTAAAGATGCCATTGTATTTGACCAACCCATACCCAATTGGAATACCGGAGAGCTCTTAAATGCCAAGGAAATGTTTAGTGGAGCATCGGCCTTTAATCAAAATATTGATAGCTGGAATACCTCTTTTGTGAACAATATGGAGGCGATGTTCCAAAATGCCGTATCCTTCAATCAATCTGTTAATTCTTGGAACGTGGCCTCCGTGACCACCATGCAATCTATGTTTAGTGGAGCGATAGTCTTTAATCAACCCTTAGATAATTGGAACGTTCGTAAAGTAACTACGATGCAGAACATGTTCGATAATGCGCTGGCCTTCAATCAAAATATTAACAATTGGCGAGTTTCAGGCGTTGGTAACATGAATTCAATGTTCAGAAATGCATCCACATTTAATCAACCTATGGATCAATGGGATCTTGGCACCGTTTCCGTACAATCCATGTTCGAAAATGCATCCTCCTTTGATCAATACTTGGGAGATTGGGATATAAGCAATGTAGGCAATGTAACCAATATGCTCAACAATACGGCCTTGACGAGAATCAATTATGATAACACATTAATATCATGGTCTGAACAGAACTTAACCCCGGGCTTAACACTTGGAGCTCAGGGATTATTGTATTGTGATGCCCTAGAAGAAAGACAGTCCATGATAGACAATTTTGGATGGTCATTCTATCA
Source organism: Maribacter litopenaei (assembly GCF_025244665.1). Lineage (GTDB taxonomy): Bacteria > Bacteroidota > Bacteroidia > Flavobacteriales > Flavobacteriaceae > Maribacter > Maribacter litopenaei. The sequence goes on from NZ_CP104205.1 coordinate 3,204,780, forward strand.
GGATATTCTAGATTGTCCCATCCCGAATGTACCCAACTTGTCGCTCCTCTTAATGGAGAGGTAGATGTACCTGTTAATACAAACCTCTCTTGGGAACCTGTCCTATATGCACATGAGTATTTTTTAACAGTGGGTACTACTCCTGGAGGCAATGATATTGTAAATAACCAAGCCATTGTGAATGAAACATCCTATGAATTTCCAAGTGAGTTTTCGGGAGGGGAAACAGTGTACGTTACTATTATACCTTCAAACGATACAGGTGATGCCATAGCATGTGCTGAAGAAAGTTTTACCATAGCGAGTGACCCGCCCGCTATTCCTGAATGTACCAATCTGAGCAGTCCCTTGAGCGGAGCCATCGATGTAAAAGTGGATACCGACCTTTTCCGGAACCCGGTTTCCAATGCAGATGGGTACCGATTAACCGTCGGCACTACCTTAGGGGGTAATGATATCCTAAACGCTTTTGATGTTGGCAATACTACTACTTATGATTTAGCTGCTGACTTACCAGAAGATACCGTTATATACGTAATCATAGTCCCTTACAATGAACAAGGTGATGCTACAGGCTGCATTGAAGAAAGTTTCCGTACAGAGCTTATTCCTGTACCACCTGTTTGCACAAATCTTACCAGTCCCATTACTGGTACTACAAATGTGCCCATTGATACCGACCTTACATGGAATACGGTGGACGGTGCAACTGGCTATATAGTGAATGTGGGGATTACCCAAGGTGGTATTGAAATCGCAAATGGGATAGATGTTGGAAATACAACTACTTATTCCTTTTCACAAAATTTACAGGGTAATAGAACCCACTATGTAACCATTATACCATATAAAGATGTGGGTGACGCTGTTGGATGTACCGAAGAAAATTTTAGGACCGGAACATCGACAATGAATAATCCTCCACAGTGTACGTCGTTGGTCAGTCCTTTGAATGGAGCCGTCAATGTGTCAATTGGTACCGATATAAGTTGGAATGCTGCGGCCAATACGGATGGATACTATCTATCAGTAGGTACTTCTTCAGGAGCAACTGATATTTTGAACAATGTGGATGTTGGAAATGTAACCATGTACAATCTAACATCGGATTTACCCGAAACCACTACCATTTTCGTACACATAATACCTTATAATAGTTTTGGAAGCGCTTCTTCTTGTACTGAAGAAAGTTTTACTACAGAGACTCCGGCGACTGCTCCAAGTTGTACTAGTTTAACGACTCCATTGCATAATGCCACGGAGGTGAGCATTTCTACCGATCTAACCTGGAATAGCGTTTCTAATGCTGAAGGTTACTATTTAACCGTGGGTACTTCATCAGGTGGTAATGAAATTTTGAACAATGTGGATACGGGCAATGTAACTACATATGATTTGGCATCAGATTTACCTGAGGCAACTACCATCTTTGTATCTATTGTTCCTTATAATTCCGTTGGAAACGCCGCTGGCTGTATCGAGGAAACTTTCACTACGGAAACCTTGGCGACCGCACCAAACTGTACCTATTTAACCGCGCCGATACAAAATGCTACCGAAGTGAGTATTTCGACTAGTCTATCGTGGAACGCCATTACAAATGCAAATGGATATTATTTGACGGTAGGCACAACATCGGGGGGAAACAATATTTTGGACAATATGAATGTGGGCAATGTAACAACCTATTCTTTTGCCTCGGATTTACCGAAGCGACTACCATTTTTGTATCCATTGTCCCCTATAATTCGGTAGGAAGTGCTACTGGCTGTACAGAGGAAAGCTTTACCACAGAAACCTTATTAAATGTTCCGAGCTGTACCAATTTGACTGCTCCCTTAAATAACGCTTCAGAAGTTAGCATATCCACTAATCTTTCATGGAATGCCATTATAGGTGCAGATGGATACTACTTGACTGCCGGTACAACATCGGGAGGTAACGATATCCTAAATACAATAGATGTAGGGAATGTTAGCACCTATAACTTTGCCACCGATTTACCAGAAGATACGACCATATTCGTAACCATTGTACCATATAATTCGGATGGAATGTCGGTTGGGTGTTCCGAAGAAAGTTTCACCACTGAAACCTTACCGACTATACCAGATTGTACCACGTTGATATTACCTGAAGATGGCGATATTAATGTAGCTACTGACGTGACACTTTCTTGGGAAGCATCCATGACTGCCGATGGATACCGACTAAGCGTTGGCACCACTTCAGGTGGTAATGATATTGTTGACAATGAAGATGTGAGCATTTTAACATCCTATACCTTTCCGGAAAAATTATTGGAGGATACAACATATTATGTAAACATCACTCCATATAACACCTTGGGCGATGCCCTAAACTGTTCAGAATTTACATTTACAACTATTGAACAAGATGACACCTTATACGGCTTTTCACCAAACGGGGACGGTATAAATGACTATTGGACCATTGATGGCATAGAGCGACATCCGGACAATACGGTTGCAATATATAACCGTTGGGGAGATTTAGTTTTCCGATTCAGGGATACGATAACCAATCCAATGTTTTTAATGGAATTGCGAATAGGAAAACACAACTTGGAGCAAGTGAACTTCCGAGTGGCACCTATTTCTTTACTATTCAGGTTACGGGTGAACATAATCTTAAAAAACTACAAGGGTTCGTAGTCTTAAAGCGATAATAAATGAATAAACCAATATACTATTTCGCTTTATTGGCGATATCCTTCATGTTGCAATTATCTGAAAACAGGCTATATGCCCAGCAAACCCCTTTGTTTGCTGAATATAATTACAATCCGTACCTAATTAATACGGCCTATGCTGGACTGGCACCAAGTACGGAAGTTTCATTAGGCAATTCCGGATTTTTTAATCAGATGGAAGGTAGTCCAAGAAATTTTTCTTTAAGTTTACATACCCCCTTGAACAGAGGTAAAGTAGGTTTGGGAGCTGGCTTTATTAGGGATGAGATCGGGGTAACCACATCTACCAATGCTTTTGCGACTTATTCGTATAAAATATTCTTCGACACTAAGAAAAACAGGCCTTACTGGCAGGTATATACACCAAACTCTCTTTCCTTTGCCATTACCGGGGGCATTCAACAATACCAGGACAACTTGTTGGAGTTAGGGATAACAAATGACCCCAATTTTGCCCAAAATATCAATGCTTCCATACCCACCATAGGCTTGGGTATACTATTGAATCCGGCCGATATCCACGTAGGCTTCTCTGCCCCTAATATATTAGGGGATACATTGGCATCTGATGATAACCTAGACCTTTCAAACGCCTACTATGGTTATTTGGGTTATCGATTCTACTCCAACATTTTTGAGGAAATTATGATTAAACCAAATATTACGGTGAAATATGAAAACGGAGCGCCACTACAAGTAGATTTTAATATCGCCATGAGCTATAAAAATAGGTTTGAACTGGGAACTGGCTATCGTACCAATTCGTCCATCAACCTTTTGGCCGGTATTTATATCTTCAAGAATATCAGGGCGATTTACAACTACAACCTAGCTTTTAATAATAATCCACTGGGAAATACACATGGCATTATAGTGAGTTATCTTTTTGGAGAGGGATACCACAGGGATTAATACTATACTGCACAAAACTAGTAGTATTCTTTGATTTCAGGAATTTTAGTTGCTTGGGTTCTCCAAACTGATGTCTAAAAGGTTTATATATTTTATCTTAGGCCCTCATTTTAGATAGTCTAACAAATTCATGAAAAAATATACCATTCCATCATTTGGCGTTCTTACCGCTTTCTTATTTTTTTCATTGTCCCTCTTTTCACAGGACACCTACATTAGAAATGAATCTGTAGATATAAAAAAGTATGTGTTCAATTTACAATTGAACGACACCACAAATAGTATTGAGGGGGAAGCCGAAATTCATGTAGACTTCGAAAATGAACCTATACCATTTAATCTAGACTTGATTGAATTTACTGGTAATTATGGGATGAGAATCTCAGATGTATCCGAAGCGGAAAAGTCCATTGACTATGTATTTGAAAATAATAAAATTAAAATCCAACCCACTAAATATTCACCGCTCTCCCAAGTATATAAGGTAAAATACCATGGAATTCCGGAAAGAGGACTTGTCATAGACACGACCAAGTTTGGCAAACGTTCCTTTTTTGGTGACAATTGGCCGAATCTTGCAAGACATTGGTTGCCATCAGTGGACTACCCCTACGACAAGGCCGCGATCGAATTCAGAATTACGGCCCCGAGACCATTATGATGTGGTTGCTACCGGAGAAAAAATTGAAGAAAGTTACTTGGAGAATGGTAATAAATTAACCATTTATAGAGAACCGGCCCCAGTGGCTATGAAGGTAGTAACGATTGGTGTCACCAAATTTGCAAGCAGACTGCTAGGGGAGGTATATGATATACCGGTGACCGCATGGGTCTATCCGGAGAATAGATTGGACGGTTTTTCTGATTATGGGGTTGCTACCAAAGTTTTAAGATACTTTATTGATCAAATTGGCCCTTACTCCTATGCTAAATTGGCAAATATGCAGGCAAAGACACAATGGGGAGGATTAGAAAATGCTGGAACCATTGCCTATTTTGAAAATTCCGTCAACGGTAAAAATGAGGTCGAGGGCCTCATAGCCCATGAAATTGCCCACCAATGGTTTGGTAATTCTGCTTCGGAAAATGACTGGAACCACGTCCGGCTTAGCGAAGGATTTGCCACTTACTTCGCCATTTTGTATCAGGAGAGTGTTTACGGCGACGATAAAAGAAAGGAAGAACTTCAATTGGATCGTAAGCAGATCATTGATTATTTTAAAAAAATCCAGCTCCGATCGTAGACCCATCAATCAAGGATCCCATGAAGGTATTGAGTGTAAACTCCTATCAAAAGGCCGGATGGGTTCTGAACATGCTTCGACATGAAATTGGAGATGAACTATTTTGGGAAGGAATTGTTGCATACTACAAGAAATATCAAAATTCCAATGCCTTAACAGAAGATTTTAAAAGTGTCATGGAACAGATTACCGGAAAAGATCTGAATGATTTTTTCCAACAATGGATATTCACCAAAGGATATCCGAGAAATAAAATGGGCCTGGCATCATGAAAAAAATAAGCTTTTTGTGGATGTGGAGCAGGTACAAGATTATTTTACTTTTTCCTTTCCTTTAGAGATACGTATGGGGGATGATATAGAAAAAACATTTACCCTGGATGTTGAAGGTAAAAAGACGATTTTTGAAATCCCCATGAAAGAGGCACCCAAATCTCTGACTATAGACCCCGATACCTGGTTATTATTTGAAGAAAAAAATTAATTGGGTTCTAAATAAATTCTACAGAAGCACTCATTGAATGGAGTAAAGGGTAAATTCAATACATGAAAAAAATAGGAGTTGCCCTTGGAATTATTATTTTAATATTTGTCCTATTTACTTATATCTCCATTTTCTCTACCAATAAGGAAAAATCAATCTCGGTAGTTCAAAATAAGGAGGATTTAAAGTCCAATGATTTTTTTCACTATGACTCCGTACTAGTAGCACCAAGTACTTTGTATGAAGCAAATGCTATAAAAAATATCATTCAGGGGGAGCAATATCGTAGGGCTTGGTCTACCCCAATTCCGTTTAAAGTTCTGAATTTGGATACCCTTCTAGGGGGAATGAAAATTCTAAAAGAAGGTGGTGGCCAACAAACCCATAGTCTTAAACTTGAGTCCGAAGAAGGGTTTATTTACAGCCTTAGAAGTATTAATAAAGACCCTGAACCCTTGGTGCCGAATGGGCCAAAACTATGGGCTTGGAGAATATTATAGTAGATGGGATTTCTGCCCAACACCCCTATGCCGCCATTGTGGTGGCTAGACTTGCCGAGAAATCCAAGATATTGCATACTGACCCAAAAGCCGTATTCCTTCCAAAACAAAGCTCCTTGGGAAATTACAATGAAGTATATGGCAATAAAATTTATATGTTAGAACACGAAACGGATGGAGGTAAGAATTGGACCTCTTATGAAAATGTGGAAGATATCCTAGATACGGAGGACTTGCAAGAATTAAAGATGGAGCTTGGAACTTCCCTTAGGATAAATACTTCGGCATTGATAAGAGCACGTCTCTTTGACATTGTAATAGGTGACTGGGATCGTCACTCCAAGCAATGGGGGTGGGTGGTAGTTCAAGAGCAAAATGATTATGAAGCTATACCACTGCCGGGAGATAGGGATAATGCATTTTTTAGTATAGAAGGAATCCTACCTAGCCTTATATCAAATAAGCTAATTTTACCTGACCTGCAATCTTTTGAAGAAGACATAGACTACCTGCCAGGATTGGTTATGCCTTTTGATATCTATTTTCTAAAAAATATTCCAAGGGAAGACTTTATCGAAGAGGCACAAAAATTACAGGGTTTACTCACAAATTCGGTAATTGACGAAAGTTTTAAAGTTTGGCCAAAGGTTATATATGAATTGGATGGTAAAACAATAATCAATTCGATTCAATCACGAAGAGATATGCTGCCTCAAATTGCTAAGGAATTTTATGACATTATAAATAAAATGGATTATCTGGACGAGCCTCTCAAAGGTTCGGAAGATTTAGAACTACCGAGTTACTTAATTGGCTGTTTTGACTGTCTTTGATTTGGATTTAGGATATTTACGCTTCCTATTTTTCAAAAATTTGTAGCCTACATATCCTAATTGGGCCCCAATCAATAATAATTTAGTCTTTCTACTCTTAACCAATAGTTTTGCAAAACCTAATACGGGTGATATATTCATTACTTATACTTTCTTTCAAGTAATGATTAATAAGTGAAAGAAGCTATCACATTTAAATCAAAGTTTGGTTCAAAAACTATTCCTCTCGTTTAAAAGGTTATGAATAAATTTCAATTTTCTTTGTACAGGTTCTGAAATGACAAAAGGATAAGCATCATCTTTTCCCATGGATCTATTCATACTGTTCACTGTATATAATAATGGAATTCCAGTTTCTAGAATGGCTCCAAAGTTTTGATGAAGATAAGGGTCAAAATTGGCGTTCAAATTTAATTTGTTGTTCCCTTGCAGTATGGGTGCAGTTCTAAGTCCAAAATTATAAGCAGTTTCCAAAGAGTCCATCAAATGTAGATAGTGGGATCATGTTTCCGCCCAATCTTCCCAAGCATGGGATGATGCATATTTACTGATATAGAAATTCTGCCAATTTTGCTTAGATCCATTGGCATAATAGTTTTGTAAGGAATCCTGATAAGAAACAGTGTCATCCCCGAATACTTCCCTAAAATTTGACAATGCCTTCCTGTTATCCCTTACCAATCTATCCCGGAAATAATGACCTACTTCATGCCTAAAATGACCCAACAATGTTCTGTAGTGTTCCTTCATTTCTTGCTTTACCTTTTCCCTTGTGGCAGCATCTGCCTCGGTAATAAGAATGGTAATCACCCCATTGACGTGCCCTGTCTTTTTATTGTCCTTGTTTTCGATGGATACGAAATCAAAACATAACCCGATATGCGAATTCGCCATTTTGCTAACAATGGGCAGCCTTAACCTCAAAAGTTGATACACCAATCTATGCTTGGCAAATTCAATTTGCTTCCATCGTTCCCAGTTTTCTGAAGTATCTAAGTCGGGTATTGTCCTATTCAATGAACAGGCAAGACAGAATCCGTAATTTTCGTCCGGAGTAACTAGCCAATTACAAGTCCCGTGTAGATTATTAGTGCAATATTTATAGGTGTCTCCGTTGAATGAGGGTATTGACCACTCCGATTGGTTAGGGTCAAGCGAAACAATTTGATTATGGAACGAAGAATACCCTAAGTAATGTCCGCAGGAAATACATATGCTGTTTTCAAAAACAACGGGGTTTTCACAATTGGAACATTGAAACAGCTTCATAAGATCCTGTGTTCTCTACTTAATCATCTTAAAATTGATGACCTCCTGCTCCGTTAAATATCTCCAATGGCCTCTTGGCAAATCCTTTTTGGTTAGTCCACCATACACGACACGGTCTAATTTAACAATGGTATAGCCCAAGTGTTCAAAGAGTCGCTGTACAATTTTGTTTCGGGAACTATAAATTTCTATGCCCACCTCCCTTTTTGGCGCATCGTCAATAAAACTAATATCCTGTACCTTAACAACCTTATCATCAACGACAACGCCTTCTTGAATCTTTACCAAGTCGGCATTCCTCAAATCCTTATCCAACACCAAATGATAGAGTTTTCTAAGGCCATTTATAGGGCTCTTTAAACGTTTGGTCAAATCCCCATCGTTAGTAAAAAGAAGCAATCCGGTATCCTCTTTATCCAGTCTGTCAACCGGCATGAGTTTGGATTTGGAGGCGCTTGATATCAATCCTGACACATGACGTTTGCCTTTCTCGTCCCTAATGGTAGTTGAAAAATCCTTTGGCTTGTTCAATAGCACATATTCCTTTTTTGCAGGATTCAGCAATTGACCATCGAACCTCACCTCATCCGTTAGTTTTACCTTGTATCCCATTTCGGTAATAGGTTTACCATTGACGGTAACATTACCTGCTGCTATATAAATATCGGCTTCCCTCCTAGAGCATACTCCTGAGTTGGCGACATACTTGTTCAATCGAATGGAATCTGGATTATTATCCTGTTTTGGCAGGGTATTTTTCTTTATTGGTGCATTGCCCCTTGCATAACTTTTTTTCCTGAAAGTGCCGCCTTGTCTCCCTGAAGCTTTGTTCCCTTTATTTGAATCGCCCCTACTCATAACTGTCTAATTTTGAACAAAGGTAGCAAAGGGATATGGTATTTCTTCTTGGATTTGCCTGTTTAATTATTTCCGGTCGACAAAAGGATTGCAACCGATATGGTATTTATGGTTTGTTGATTATAGAATTCTGTTTAGAACTAAATCCACATTAATCAATAAAATACTGAAGACACCCACTACTATAACCAACTTTAAGATGTTGTGTAGCCAAAGAAAGTGTTTCCTCGTCCTCGATTTGAATAGAATTACAAGAAAAAGTAAAAAAAGAAGGATACATCCAGCAAAATAATAATTCATGTATCCTACATTAAACTTAAAAATTAAGAGTAAAGCTGGAATTAAAGTCAATAGCATCAAAACAGCTATAAGCGATTTGGATACACCAACACCGTAAATAATGGGTATGGTATGATAATTTTGTGCAACATCCCCGGAAATATTTTCCAAATCCTTTACTAGTTCTCTAGCCAAAATCAATAAAAAGAGAAACATCGCATGAACAAAAATGACAGTTTCGAAGTTTTTGTAGTAAACGAAAACCGCAAAAAATGGTGTGATTGCGAGTGTTGCGGAAACAAAATTACCTATGAACGGAATCTTCTTCAGTTTATGGGAGTATAACCAAATACCAAATATATAGGCAGAAAAGAAAAGAACAGCCCGAAAAGAAACATAGCTGGCCGCAAAAACGGCCAAAAAGTTCAAAACAAAATAGGTGGATAATTTGAATCGCTGGCTTACCAATCGATCCAACATTGTTTTTCGGGGCTTATTGATCAGATCCTTCTCGGCATCATAAAAATTATTAATTATGTAGCCAGCTGCAATTACCAAAATAGAGGCAATTACTATAACAAACAGATTCAGGTCAAATACAACTTGACGCAGGGGCAAATCCGGAGCTAAAATGTAGATAGAAGCTAAGTACTGAGCCAATATAATTATCAAAAGATTATACCCTCGTACCACTGAAAACAGACTCAATACCTTTAAAAGCAGGAGTTTGTTTTTTCTACTAAGCATGAATTTGTTGGGTATATGCTAGAAGTTGTAGACTACCTCTAATTTGTAATCTTTTAAAGCCTTTTTTGCCTTTTCAAAATCCTCGGTGAATCCAAGAAAGTAGCCACCACCACGCGAACCACATAATTTTAGGTAATAGTCATTTGTTTCAATTCCTTGTTTCCACAAATCGTGAAATTTGGCCGGAATCATGGGCTTAAAATTGTCAAGCACAACATGTGAAAGCTTTTTAAGATTACCAAAAAGTGACTTAACATTGCCATTTACAAAGTCCTCTACGCAGGCATCGGTGTGCTTTATGAATTGGTCCTTCAACATTTTTCTGAAACCTTCGTTCTTCATTTGTTCCATAAAAATTTGAACCATAGGAGCGGTTTCCCCAATAGACCCACTATCCAACAAAAATACGGCTCCCTTGCCCTCCATGTTTTGGGAAGGTATGCTAGTAGATTCAATATTGTCCTTGGAATTAATAAGAATCGGCAGACTTAAATAACTGTTCAATGGGTCCAATCCGGAAGATTTACCATGAAAAAAAGACTCCATTTTGCCAAAAATAGCCTTTAAGGATAATAGTTTTTCCCTGGTCAAGTTTTCCAGAACCGTTATCTTTTCATTGGCGTATTTATCATATATGGCCGCTACCAAGGCACCACTACTCCCAACACCATAACCTTGTGGAATGGAACTATCAAAGTACATACCATCTTCGATATCCTGATCCATAGAAGCAAAGTCAAAGGAAACCAATTCCGGTTCCGTAATACTCAATTCTTTAAGATATGAAGCAAATTTATATAAGGCCTCATTGGATTTTATGGCTTTTTCAGAGTTATCATTGTTTTTCAACGCACCCTTAAAAAAATTATATGGAATAGAAAGTCCTTTTGAATCTTTAATAATTCCATACTCCCCAAAAAGAAGAATCTTCGAATAAAATAATGGTCCCTTCATTTGTCTTTGTAAACCGTCTAGGTCTTAATACTCTTAAATATAGATAACTAAAGTGCAAAATTTGCACTTTTTATTCAAATAAATTAAGTGTTTTGCGCAAATTAATAGTTCGAAAACGTTCAAATTAGTGTACGAGTATAAAATTACACATCTAATTTTACTGCTCCCTGCCCAATTCGATCACAAATATACTGTTGGTTTTCACAGTATGCAACTAACTCATTCACAATAAATTGATACACTTGTTCCTTTTCGCTTTCAGGGTAAAGCACATGAACATTGGCTCCAGCATCCAACGTAAAACAAATATGCAAACCGGTACGCTCTCTAAATTTCCATATTTTATTGATAATTTCTAAAGTATTTGGCTTCATGAGAATGAAGTAGGGATCACCCGTCATCATAATGGCATGTAAGGTCAGGGCTTCACTTTCAATAACCCTAATAAATTCCATTAAATTTCCTGTTTCCAATATGGACTTTATGCGAGTAAGGTTATTGTGAGCTTGTTGAAAACGTTGATTCGCAAATGGATGGCCCTTTACCAAATCATGGCCAACGGTGCTACTCACTTGTTTTTGACCTTTATCAACCAAAAGAATGGTATCGTGATAATTGTTGAATACTGGATGTATTTCAGACCCTAATCTTACACCATAAAAATCAGTGCTATTTGGAATAATATCATGGGCTCCCCATGCTACCAAAGGGCCTTCAATACTCCTGCAAGCACTGCCGAGCCTAATCGTGCTAAAAATGACGCTTTTTTTATAAAGAAGTTTTCATCCATTTCCGGTCGGTGCAGCCGTTCAATTTCCATAAGACATAGAGACATTGCCGACATACCGCTTGCTGATGAAGCAATTCCACTGCTATGGGGAAACGAATTAGTGGATTCAATGACAAAATGATAATGCCCTAAAAAAGATAGATAAGGTGCAATTCTCTTGAAAAACGATTCGATTTTAGGCCTAAATGATGGCTTTGGACTACCTTCGAAAAAAAAATCGAAAGAGTATTTATTCGTTGGTTTATCCAGTCTTTTAAAAGTTATTTTGGTAGTGGTAGCACAAGCGCTCAATGTGAAGCTGATAGAAGGGTTTGCAGGAATTTGACCTTCTCTTTTACCCCAGTATTTTACCAAAGCAATATTACTGGGAGCTTTGTAAGCTACTTTTCCTTCCGCTATAGGGATAATAGTTACAGAAGGAATAAAATCTTTTTCTATCATTAAACCGGCTATTTCCACAAAGATAGTTTTTAGCCAGGACCAATAAAAATAAATGATTATTTTAGGGCATGAACCCAACCCTGATTAAAAGAAGATTTACCTACATTTTTATTAGTGTTGCCGTGTGCCTCATTATTGGGTTTTTATCCAGCGTAGTCACTCAGAGTTCTGTGAACGACTGGTACCTTACGCTGAACAAACCTAGCTTTAATCCTCCCAATTGGGTATTTGCACCTGTTTGGACTACTTTGTACATTTTGATGGGGGTCTCCGCTGGATGGGTATGGTCCAAAGGGTTTCATCATAAATGGGTAAAGACTGCACTGTATCATTTTGGATTCCAACTATTGCTAAATGCATTATGGAGTATCGTATTTTTTGGTCTTCAGTCGCCATTTTGGGCTTTGTTGGTTATCCTAGCGCTTTTGGTCATGATCATTTTTACCATCAAATGGTTTAAATTGGTGAGTAAAGTAGCGGCGATTTTATTACTACCCTACTTAGCATGGGTATGCTTTGCGACACTTTTGAATTACAAAATTTGGGAACTTAATTAGTACTGCCCATTTCCAATAATTTCATTAAGGTTCTGTGGTTGCGGGTTGTGGCTTCCAATTTTAATTTACGTTCAACAAGATTGTTATTCAATTTGGCATTTCCATAGCCATTTTTGCAGCACAAGTAGAGACAATCGTCAACGAGCTCCCATTCTTCATTAGGATACTCTTCTAGCCTGAACGAATCGACCCTTTCCTGTTTTGGTTTCCCGAAAAGCATGATAAAATATATTCTATTGGATTCTAGATCTTCCTGATTAGTAAACGGATTTTGGTTGACGATTTTATTTAAATCCTTAACGGACTTTACCAAAACTGGAACATCAAATCCAAAATGGGCCTTTACAATTTCCTCTAGTGACAGTTTAAGTTCCTTTGCCGATACATCTGCCTCTTCAAAAACAACGTTTCCACTTTGGATATAGGTTTTTACTTCACTAAACCCGTTGCTCGACAAGAGTGAACGTAATTCTGCCATGGGTACTTTTCTCTGCCCACTTACATTGATTCCTCTTAAAAAGGCAACATATCTATTCACGATTTTTAAGTGTTTTCGAAACTGTTTACAATTCCCTTGGCCGCCAAAAAACCACTTGTCCAGGCATTCTGAAAGTTAAAACCTCCTGTAATGGCATCAATATCAAGAATTTCCCCTGCGAAGAATACATTTGGGAGTATTCTACTTTCAAAAGTCCTAAAATTTATTTCTCTTAAATCCACGCCACCAGCTGTAACAAATTCTTCCTTAAAGGTACTTTTCCCATTAACATAAAAAAGACATTCAGTTAATTGAACCGTCAATTCTTGTAAGAGGTTTTTGTTTATTTCCGGCCAAGTGAGCTTGTCATCTATACCAGCCGCCCGGATCAAATTGCACCATAACCTCTTGGGTACATCCACAACTTTTGTCCTGAGGATAGTCTTTTTCTCAACCTGTTTTACCTTCATGAGCAATTCCAATAATCCATTAGGATGATATTCGGAACCCAATTCACCTTGATTTTGAATTGATAGTTATAAGATTCCAATAGCCTTGCTCCCCAAGCAGAAAGTTTCAAGATTGCGGGATCGCTCATTCCCCAATGTGTAATTAACAAAGGACCTTCAGAAGAAAGAACTTCGTCTTGCATTGTAAGATTGTCCCTAAAATGCTTTTTGTTATCCAAAACGGATACTTCTGCATATGTACTAAGACCAGGAATATTATTAATGCGATTGTCCTTTATATTGAAGGTAAAAAGCGAAGGCACGGGTGGAACAATAGTGTGTCCCAATTCCGTCAAAAGATTCCAAATTTTGGTATTGCTACCCGTGCAAAGCAACAGTCTTTTTGTATTTATTGATTTATTTGAGGTTGCAATTTTCCAATAGTCCTCACTTTTAGTAGTAACAAATTCTAAGCCCGTGACCGTGCATATTTTTATGGTTTCTATCCCTAACCTACGAGCCTCCGAAGTAAAACAATCTACGATTGTCTGAGAAGAATCGGAAATAGGAAACATTCTCCCATCCTCCTCAATTTTTAAGGTAATGCCCCTTTTTTCAAAAAAGTGGATTGTATCTCCCGTTGCATAATTATGAAAAGGTCCTAGCAATTCTTTTTCACCTCTTGGATAGTTGGAAGCTAATTCCTTAGGGTTAAACTCGGCATGTGTAACATTACATCTGCCGCCACCTGAAACCTTTACCTTGTTAAGTACTTCCTTACCACGTTCTAGTATGGCAATTTTTAAATCGGGTCTGTCCTCGGCAATATGGATAGCTGCATAAAAGCCTGCCGCCCCACCACCGACTATGACCACATCATACATTAGCGAGCTCTTCCTGGATAATTTGTGATAATACCGTCGACTCCAAGTCGTTTCATGGCATCAATATCAAAATCCTCATTCACGATCCAAACATATATTTTCAGTCCGGCTTCCCTAATTTCATTAACATTCTCCAAATCAAGCCTTTTATAATAGGGGTTTATGGCAACGGCGTTCAATTCCTTGGCCGCAGATATGGCATCAACGGGGTTTTCTTCTGTTAAAACTGCTATCTGAACGTTTGGATTCAATCTCCTCATTTCCGTTAGCTCGTCCCATTTAAAACTTGAGATAATAAAGTTCTCAGGTGACCATCCATTCTTCTCGATATAATAATTTATAATATAGTTCACCCTATCCGCTGTATCATCGCCCTTCAACTCGATGTTCAAAGCCACTTTATTATCAATAAGCTTTAATACATCTTGTAGCATAGGAATTTTATGCCCTCCATCTACAACTAATTTCTTTAGGTCTATATAGTTATAGTTTTCAATTCGCCCAGGACCATTTGTCAATCTATCTACCGTTTCATCATGAAAAACTACAATTTCGCCACTCTTTATCTTGAAAACATCTATCTCTATCATATCCACTCCCAAATCAATAGCTTTTTGTATGGATGCTAAAGTGTTTTCCGTTTCATGTCCCATGGCTCCCCTATGACCTATGACCAATGGTTGTTTCATATTGCAAGAAGCTAAAGTTAAAACGCTAATTAAGATTAATATAAGTTTATTCATTGCCTATTGTATTTCAAAAATAAATGATTCCAGTGGTTCAAGACGCACATCAATATGACCGCCCTTATTAATTATGCTCAATTTACTTTTTTGGCCATAGAGCATTTCCTTTAGAATGTAATGACCATCCTCCAGCGCCCAAAGTTCAATCAAATCAGTTGGAAGTTTTAAGTCAAAAGTAAATGATTTATGTTCTTCGAAATTTACGACAATAATCAGTTTTTGATTTTCGGTGCATCTTACGAATGAAAGCACCCTATGATTATAATTTTGGGTAAGCTCCTTGTTGTAAAAATGAATTTCTCGATATTCTCCCATCAAGGCCTCGCTTTCCAGGGTAAAATTCAATAGTCTTTTGTAAAAATCACGTAAGTCACTTTCCTGTTCGCTTAATTGACCCCCATCAAATTTTTTGTTGTTTACCCAACGTTGGTGATGCGGTACCCCAACGTAATCAAAGATCGAGGTTCCGGACGAGCTTCCAAAACCCGGATTTTCCGCTGCTGGCTCACCTACTTCCTGACCAAAATATATCATCAATGGAGAACTACTTATTGTAGCGGAAACCACCATGGCCGGCTTGGCAATCTCTGCCCTTCCGACAAACTCAGGACTTGCGATGCGTTGTTCATCATGGTTCTCCAAAAAGTGTAACATGTGATGTTCAATATCTTTGAGGTTATTTTGTACCACGGGAATGTGATCGGACCATCCATAACCTTTCATAATATGTTTAAGCCCATCATAAAAATCAACCTTGTCATACAAATAGTCCATTTTCCCTTTATGGATAAAAGTTCTGTATAAATCAGGATTATAGACTTCGGCCATTAAAAAGGCATCTTCATTTCTCATCTTTATATAGGAGTTCATAAAACTCCGGAATTCAACAGGGATCATTTCGGCCATGTCATATCGAAACCCATCCACACCAAAATCCAACCAATAAAGGGCAATATCCCTAAATTTTATCCAAGAATCGGGCACATCCCTATGCTGCGAGAACCTAAAGTGTTCCTTATAGTCCTTTTCACCAAAATCATAAGGCAAAAGATCAAAATCCAAACCCCCATCAGGTTTAATCCCATAATTCACTCGGATCGTTTCGTACCAATCGTTCATATCGGGCTTAGGGCTTCGAGATCCATTCCCTGTCCATTTAGCGGGTTTTTCCTTCAAGGTTCCAATGGATTTATTTTTTTCACCTCCCAATGGCCTATATCCATCCTTCCAGTCTGGTACTTTAAAGCTAGATCCTGGGATGTAATAGAAATTATTGTTTTTTTGATATTCCTTATCTGTATCGTCATCGGCACCAAAACTAGTGGCGCCATCAGGATTGGTAATACTATGATAAGCCCTGGCCACATGGTTTGGTACTATATCTATTATAACCTTCATGCCATGCTTATGGGTCCTTTCTATAAGTTCCTTGTATTCTACCAATCTATTGGACGGATCTATGGCCAAATCAGGATTCACATTATAATAATCCTTAACTGCATAAGGAGATCCGGCTCGACCCTTCACCACATTTGGGTCATCGTTAGAAATACCATAGTCCGTATAATCCCTGATTACCGCATGATGTGGAACCCCAGTGTACCATATATGGGACACCCCTAAATTCTTGATTTCGGATAAGGCTTTGTCATCAAAATCCGCAAATTTTCCAACACCATTTTCTTCAATGGTTCCCCAGGGTTTGTTCGTGGTTTTTGTATTACCAAAAAGCCTGGTAAAAACATGATAGATTACAACCTTGCCCCTCATTTTCCGTTCGTTATTTCCAACTTATATGATAACGCCTGCCTATTAGTTAACATTTAATGAAGTATTGGGTAAGAGCTCATATTCCTTACCCCTAACCAAAATGGAAATACCACTATCCCCATCCAAATCAAAAGTTAGTCCTTTGGTTGCAACTTTCACCTTAATTATTCTATTTCTAAAGTTGACCTTAAACGAATATGCCTCCCATTGCTCAGGGATTCTAGGCTCAAATGACAATAGATCATTAACAACACGCATTCCACCAAATCCTTCAACAATACTCATCCAGGTACCCGCCATAGATGTTATATGCAGACCTTCTTCCACTTCCTTATTATAATCGTCCAAGTCCAATCTAGAAGTCCTTAGATAAAAGGTGTAAGCCTGTTCCATCCTTCCCAGTTTGGCCGCCTGAATACTATGCACACAGGGGGATAAGGATGATTCATGTACGGTAAAAGGTTCGTAAAAATCAAAATGCTTCTCGAGTTCCTCTAAGGTAAATCTATCTTCAAAAAAGTAAAATCCCTGAAGAATATCTGCCTGTTTTATGTAAGGTGATCTTAGAATGCGGTCCCAACTCCATTTTTGGTTGATTGGTCTTTGGGTCCTATCCAATTCACCCACTTTGACCAAATCCTTATCCAAAAAGCCATCTTGTTGAAGATAGACTCCATATTCATCTGAATAGGGAAAATATATATTATCGGCAACGTTCTTCCATGATTCACACTCGGTTTGTGTAAGATTGGTCTTTCCAACAATCCTATCGTAGTCCTCCGAATAACCTTCCTTGATTTTGGACAGTTGTTCCAAGGCAAAATGGATACACCATTGGGCCAAATAATTGGTATACCAATTATTGTTCACATTATTTTCGTACTCATTGGGCCCAGTTACTCCTAAAATGACATATTTTTTTCGGTATTCAGAAAAATTAGCCCGCTGATGCCAAAAACGGGCAATACCAATAAGTACTTCCATTCCCATTTCGGGATATAACTATAATCACCAGTATATCGGTAATAATTATAAATAGCGAAAGCTATCGCACCATTTCTATGGATTTCCTCAAACGTAATTTCCCATTCATTATGGCACTCCTCCCCATTCATGGTTACCATTGGATATAGGGCCGCACCATTTGTAAATCCAAGTTTTTCAGCATTTTCTATGGCCTTTTCCAAATGGTTGTACCTATATTTCAATAATTTGCGGGCCACTATTTCGTCTTTTGTGGCCATATAAAATGGAATGCAATAAGCTTCCGTATCCCAATAGGTACTCCCTCCATATTTTTCCCCAGTGAATCCTTTTGGTCAATGTTCAATCCGGAATCAGTACCTAAATAGGTTTGGTTTAACTGAAAAATATTGAAACGGATTCCCTGTTGCGCCTTAATATCACCCTGAATACCTATGTCGCTCATCTCCCAAATCTTGGCCCAAGATTCCTTTTGTTTTTCCAACATTTTTGCGAACCCAAGATTGGAAGCCTTGTCCAATACGTCATTGGCCGCTACTCTCAATTTTTCTTCAGCATGATTTCGTGATACGGTATACCCACCAAATTTTGTCAAGATTAGTTGCTGTCCCTTTTCTACTTTCTGCGAAAACTTTAAGGCTACAAAATTGTCCGTGGATTCATCCAAATTTGCAGATATATCAGTACCCTTATATTCCAAACTAGCCTGCATAAAGGTGCAGGTTTTAAAATTGGTTTTCATCGTATGGGCTTCTATGAAAGCCCTATTACCCGTTGAGGACACGTTGGTGGTATTCCAAAATTTATCATCCCAATTACTATCTTCATTGGTAATACCACTATCCAAATATGGGAGAAAGGTAATCTCGCCATCCATATTCTTTAAGGTAATATTGAACGAAATGGCACCCACCTCATCCATTTCCAAACTTAAGAATCTAGTGATGCTTACTTGGACTTCGGCATTATTTTTCAAAATGGCATCAAAACTTCTATTGTACCAACCTTCTTTCATGTTCAATTCACGCCTGAAGTCAGATACCTTTTTACAAGTCGCCAAATCCAATTCCAACTCATTGACAAATACCTTAATACCAATCCAATTAGGAGCGTTCAATACTTTGGCAAAGTACTCGGATATCCATTTTTCCACCATCCAACCCGAGTTTTATCAGGATAATAGACTCCAGCAATGTAACTTCCTTGAAAGGTGTCACCAGAATATGTTTCCTCAAAGTTGGCCCGCTGTCCCATGGCCCCATTACCTATACTGAAGATACTTTCTGAGGATTTTACTCTTTCCGCATCGAAACCCTCTTCTACAATGGATCACTCGTTAGGTAGTATATAATCCTGATTCATAATTTATAAGAGTGTAATAAATTTAAAATTAGACCTATAAAATATTCCTATTTTAGTAGGGTCTCTAAAAAGGAATCGCTCATTTCCGTAAAATCGTTAAAGTTATAATCGGCTTCCACCAATGTATCCGAATCCCCAATACCAATACTGGTCATTTGAGCTATATTGGCGGCTTGAATCCCCGCAATTGCATCTTCAAAAACGACGCAATTCTTTGGTTCTACATTAAGATTTGAAGAAGCTATCAAAAAAACTTCTGGATCGGGTTTCGCCTTGGTAACACTATTGCCATCCACGATACTGTTAAAATAGCTTAGAAGTCCTACTTTTTCCAATATTGGCTTTGCATTCTTACTTGCGGATCCCAAAGCGATAGGTAGGTCCCTTGTTTTAAGGAACTCTAGGACACGGGGCACATCCGCTAAAATCTCTGATGCATCCATTTTATCAATAAAGTCTAGATAGTCTTCATTCTTTTCAATCATCCAGCGGTCGAACTGTTCCTGTGTCGCATCGATATCACCTATCTCCAAAAGTATCTCCAAGCAGCGCTTCCTACTAACGCCTTTGAAAAGTTCATTTTGTTCCAAAGTAAATTCAAAACCCAATTCATTGGCCAATTTTTTCCAAGCCAAGTAATGGTATTTGGCGGTATCCACAATAACCCCATCCAAATCAAAAATAAAACCCTTTCTTTTCATAGGGGCAAAAATAACTAATTGATAGTGGAATCTCGATGAATTAAGGTGGCGGAAATTACTTCTGTTTTATAATTTCCTTCTAAATCGTTTTCGATTCGATCTATCAATAATTTTGCTGCGGTTTCACCCATCCTTTCACCATGTTGTGCAACAGTTGACAACTTTGGCGTTGAATATCTAGACAATATCCCATTAGTGAATCCAATAAAGGAAATATCTTCAGGCACTTTTTTTCCCTGTCTTTGAACCACATCCATACATTTAATCGCGAAAATTTCATTGACACATAATACGGCATCAATTTCATTACTTTCAAAAAATTCCCAAATGGGAATCTCATCCTCACTCTCATAGGGCAAGGTTAGCACCAAATTCTTCTCAAGTTGTAAATCGTTTGAAATCAAAGCTTTTTCATATCCCTGTGCCCTATCGGAACTTACATTAAAGTAACTCTCCGTTGTAACCAATGCTATCTTTCTTTTTCCGGAATTAATCATTGTTTCCACTGCCTCAAAGGCAATTTCTATATCATTAAGGATTACCTTATCACAGGCTACTTCATCAGAGACCCTATCAAATAATACCATGGGAATACCCTGGTCCATTATTTCTTGTAGATGATTGAAATCATTCCTTTCTTGTGTTTCGGCCGAAAGTGACATTATAATTCCGTCGATACTGCCATTAGCCAAAAGCTCCATATTTAATACTTCCTTTTCAAAGGACTCATCAGAAACACATATCATTACATTATAGCCTCTCTCACCGGCATAATGCTCAATTCCCCTAAAAACCGTAGTAAAAAAATGATGTACGATATCGGGTATGATGACCCCAATATTTTTGGTCTTTTTATTTTTTAGGCTTAGGGCAATATTGTTAGGCCTATAATTATAAAGTTTTGCGAATGCCTGAATCTTCTCTTTAGTCTCCCTACTTATTTCCTCACTGTTCTTCAACGCCTTGGAAACAGTAGAAACGCTGACGTCCAATTCCTTTGCTATATGTTTTAAGGTTACTCTTCTTTTCAAATCGTCCTTTATTTATTGGTCCCTAAATTTGGGGAATTTACTTAAAAAAAGCTTAAAAATTCTACCCCATATAGAATGGACCATTTTTATATTATCTTAATGATTTTATAACAAAACTTTAAGAAAAATAAAATTTATATATTTGTTCAAAATTGCAATTTCACATTATTAGGTATTTATTTTTGCGAAATGAATAAATTAAGAACTTGAGGAATTATGAATCTATAATTTTAAAAGTTATTAACACGAAACCGTTTTCGCTGCCCTTGTATTTGGCTTCTAATGTTGTTTATTGCTTTTTTTACATATTTTTAACGATTGAAATTAATTAAACTCAACTTAAATTAACATTTTATGAAGATTACGCTACTAAAAAGTTTGGTTGTTCTAGGGGCCTTTTTGTCCTTTGGTATAGCTCAGGCTCAGGAGGTTTCCGGTACCGTTTCTGACGCCAGTGATTCCCTACCGGGTGCCAGCGTTGTTGAAAAAGGCACCACTAATGGAACCCAAACAGATTTTGATGGTAATTTCTCGATTACGGTTGGAAATGATGCCATACTGGTGGTAAGTTACATCGGTTACAAATCGACCGAGATCGCCGTAAATGGTCAAAGCACGATTAACGTAACTTTGGAAGAAGATGCTCAGGCGTTGGAAGAGGTCATCGTTGTTGGTTATGGTAGCCAAGCCAAAAAAGAAATTACTACGGCAGTTACCAGTGTTAATGCGGAAGACTTTAACCAAGGGGTGGTTCAACAGCCTGCTCAACTTCTACAAGGTAAAGTTGCAGGATTAACTGTTGCCAACCCCGGTGGAAACCCCAATCAGGCTCCTACCATACGTTTGCGTGGTTTATCCACTGTTGGTGGTAACCAAGAGCCACTTGTGGTAATTGACGGTATATTAGGCGGGTCCTTAGATAGCGTTGACCCTGCTGATATTCAGAATATTACAGTATTGAAGGATGGCTCCGCCGCTGCAATTTATGGTTCACGTGCCTCTTACGGGGTTATCGTAATTACAACTAAAAGCGGAAAAAGTGGTCAACCGCTACAAGTCACTTATAATGGTCAATTCGGTGTCTCAACAATTGCCAATCAAATAGAAATTATGAATCGCGAGGAATTTTTGGCCGCGGGTGGAAATGACTTGGGAAGTGACACAGACTGGAGGGATGAAGTTACTCAAACAGGTATGGCACAAGTACATAACGTATCCGCGTCCGGAGGTAGTGAAAACATGACCTACCGTGTCGCAGCGAACTTTAGGGATACCGACGGTATTTTGGTAAACTCCGGTTTTCAACAAACTAATTTTCGTACAAACTTTACAGGAAGACTATTTGATGATAGACTAAAAGTAACAGTAAATACCGCACTTACAACTAGAGATTCGCAAATTGGGTTCAATGAAGCACTACGTTATGCGACTAGCTACAATCCTACTGCACCAGTCTTTGGTGACGATGCCCCTTTCGCATTCAACTCCGCACAATTTGGTGGTTATTTTGAGACACTAGGACTTTTTGACAGTTTCAATCCAGTAGCTATTGCTAAACAGAATAGAAACGATTTGGCTAGTACAACATTGAACTATAATATTAACTTGGATTATAAGATTTCCGACGCCCTTTCAATTAATGTGAATTATGCGAAAGAAGATGTAAAAGAGGACCGAAATCAGTACTATCCAACTACCAACCTATGGAGAGGTAATGCTTTAAGTCCAACACGTAGAGGACTGGCAAACTTTGGAAATAGACAACGTAACTTTACTTTATTTGAAACCTATGCTACATATAATAGTAATGTTAGCGACTTGGTTAATTTAACTGTTACAGGGGGGTATTCCTTCCAAGAAACTGATCAAAACTTCAATTTCTTCTCACTTGGAGATTTTCCTGCCGGTGTGGATTTCGACTTCAGCAATAGAATTCAGGATGCCCAAGATTTATTGGAAGGCGGAAGAGTTGTAGCAAGTAGCTCAAGACAGGATGATGACCGTATCATTAGAATGTTTGGCCGTGTAAACGCTACGTTTGATGATGCCATTTACCTGAATGCTGCATTAAGCCGTGAAGGTTCTAGCCGTTTCGGATCCGAAAACCAATGGGGTATATTCCCTGCGGTTGCAGTAGGTGCCGATTTAAATAAGTATTTGAATCTAAACAATGTTAATCTTTTAAAAGCCCGACTTGGATGGGGTGTTACAGGAGCAAACCCACCACAGGTAGGTTTGGCGCAACAGATTTACAACGTACAAAATGGCGCTGATGGACAAAGTGGAGCTGCTACAACACAAAATGGTGGTCGTGCAGCTAACCCTGACTTGAAATGGGAAGAAAAATCTGAAATCAACCTTGGTTTTGAATTTGCGACAGACCGTTTAGGAGCAACCCTGGATTTCTTTACTAGGGACATAAAAGACTTCATTATTCTTGCCAATGTTGAATCTTCTGAATTTGATGGATTTAGCCAACGATGGGAAAACGCAGGAACACTAGGCGTTAACGGTGTTGAATTATCTATCAACTACGACTTGATCAATCAGGAGAATTTAAAGTATAATTCTGGTCTTATCTTTACACATAACAAGACTATTTTGGAGGAAAATCCACAAGGGGATCAAGTATTAGGAAACCTTGGAGCACCAGGTCAAAATAACACTTTTGTAATTCGTGTTAAGGAAGGTGAGGAAGTAGGTCAAATATGGGGGCCAGTATGGTCCGGGGAACTTGATGCTTCCGGAACACCAATCCTGAGCGATATAAATGGTGATGGAAATTTAGTGACCGGTCAAGGTAGTGCTCTAGATGAGGATGCAGACTTTAGGGTATTGGGTACAGGTCTTCCAGATTTTGAATTGGGCTGGACCAACCAAGTTACTTTTGGCAATTGGGATGCCAATGTCTTCTTTAGAGCCGTTGTAGGTCATAGTTTAGTGAACAGCTTCAGGGCCTTTTACGAACCGGTCATTGGGTCACAAGCATCCTACAACTTTGTAAATACAGCAAATGCCAATCCAGCAATTAAAACGGCTCAGTTTAGCGACTACTACGTAGAAAAAGCTGATTTCCTACGTTTGGATAACATGTCCGTAGGATATAACTTTGACTTAAATCCGAGATAGTTATATCAAGGGATTGCGACTTTCCTTGGCAGGACAGAATTTATTTACCATAACGGGATACGACGGTATTAACCCTGATCCAAATTTGGCAGATGGTGGCGACCTTGGAGATTTAAGGTCTGCTCAACCTAATCCACTTGTACCTGGTATTGAAAGGAGAGAGGCCTACTTTACCTCAACAACCATAACACTTGGATTGAATGTTAATTTCTAAAAAAAATACTATGAAACGATTTATTAAAATAACATTGGCAAGTATAGCATTGATTGCTTACTCTTGTACCGATTTAGACGATGATTTAGAAGATTCCCTAACAGAGGAGTTTTCCATTGAGGGTGTATCAACAGGAGGTTCCGGTGGTAGCACTGGCCCCCTTTTAAGTGCCTATT
This sequence comes from Maribacter litopenaei, assembly GCF_025244665.1. Lineage (GTDB taxonomy): Bacteria > Bacteroidota > Bacteroidia > Flavobacteriales > Flavobacteriaceae > Maribacter > Maribacter litopenaei. The sequence goes on from NZ_CP104205.1 coordinate 3,229,284, forward strand.
CAAGACTTAGAAATGGATCAGCTGGTAATACAGGTTGGTTTGCTACACAAACCGTTACCTCTGACGCAATAGCCGTAGGTCAAAAGGGAGGTGACTGGTTCGATGGTGGTATATGGATACAACTACACCGCCATACCTGGGATGCCGCCCATGAGCGTATTGGTGAAACTTGGAACGACGCCTATGGTGGTATCGGAGAAGTAAACTCCGCCCTTGAGAGTGGAAACCTTGATGCCAACCAAACAGCTCAAGCTAGGGCTTTACGTGCATACTTCTACTATAGATTGTTGGATACTTTTGGAAGGGTGAAAATTGTTACCGTTTCAGGTGAAGACCCACCTCAAGCAGATAGAGCTGAAGTTTTTAGTTTTGTTGAGAGTGAATTGTTAGCAGCATTAGGTATTCCAGCAGTCACAGCTGCGATGGATTTAAGTGGAAGCCCTTTAGGTACCACAATAAACAATTACAGAATCAATCAATATGCGGCTTTGGGCTTATTGGCCAAATTATATTTAAACGCAGAAATATATACCGGTATTCCTAGATACATGGAGGCTGATTGGGCGGCTACATATATCATAGATAATAGCCCTTATATTCTTTGTGACGACGGATGTGTTTCTCCGAACCTAGCCAATCGCCCTGAAGTGGATAGCGACCCTGAAAACCTTGTGGGGTACGCAACCGTTTTTGCACCTAACAATGAGAACAATCCTGAAATCATTTGGTCTATAGAATACAATAGCGTTGGTCTTGGTGGAATGAATTTTAGCCAAATGACCTTGCATGGACCAAGCCAGTTAACTTATGGTTTGGATGCGGCTCCATGGAACGGTTTCCAAGTGTTGGAAGAATTTTACAACAGCTACGAAGATGGTGATGCAAGAAAAGAAGCCAATTTCTTGGTAGGTGCACAGACAGACTTTTCAGGAAATGCCCTTATTGATTTCGCTTCCGATGATGATGACCTTCAAGTGGTTTATACTCCTGAAATCAATGAATTGGAACCAAATTCGATCAGACAGTCGGGAGCACGTATGAAGAAATTCAGTTTTGAATTATTGGGTAGGCAGGATATGAACAACGACTACCCAATCATACGACTAGGCGATGTTTATTTGATGCGTGGTGAAGCTCGTGCAAGAGCGGCAGGTGATTGGAATCAATCTTTACCAGATGTCAATGCAATAAGATCAAGGGCTGGGGTAGCTCCTCTTTCATCAATAGATGCAGCAGGATTTTTAGCAGAAAGAGGTCGTGAAATGTTCCAAGAGTCAAGCAGAAGAACAGATCAAATCCGTTTTGGAACTTTTGACGATGTGTGGTGGGAGAAAACAAACACAGATACCTTTAGGTCATTAATGCCAATACCTATTGCTCAAATTAATGCATCTGATGGAACATTGACTCAGAATCCTGGTTATTAATCTTATTTTAAGTTTTATACTAAAAAGGGTTGTTCGTTAGAGCAGCCCTTTTTTAATAAGATTTATACCTTTGTCCAATGCGACAAAAGCTCGAAAATCGACTATTTCCAAGCATGAAGGTTCACTATTCCCTTGCATTACAGCTTTGCACCATACTATTGCTCAATGGAGCTATGTCAAGTTGTAAAAAAAAGGGGTTTCAAGAACCAAGTCCATTGTTTGTTTTACGAGATAGCTCAATAGGTATTTCTTTCGAAAATGAATTGATCTATGATGAACAGTTCAACCCGTACCTGTATCGCAATTTTTATAATGGTGGAGGTGTTGCATTAGGTGATATTAATAATGATGGCCTAGTGGATGTTTATTTTACTGGCAACATGGTCGATAATAAACTATTTCTAAACAAGGGCAATTGGGAATTTGAAGATATAACAAATAAAGCGGGTGTAGCATGTCCAAAAGTTTGGTCAACTGGAGCAACATTTGCGGATGTTAACAATGATGGTCTTACTGGATCTTTATGTCTGTAAGGCAGGCAAACCGGAAGGACCTAATAGGTACAACGAACTTTTTATAAATAATGGCGACCTTACCTTTACCGAATCTTCTAAGGAATATGGTCTCGGACATTCAGGGACTATCCGTTCATTCCGCCTTTTTTGACTACGACAAGGACGGTGACCTCGATGTTTATATTCTAAACAACTCACTACGTTCTATTGGTGGTTTTGATTTGAAAAAGGACTTACGAAAAATTCCGAGATGAAAACGGTAATAAGTTTTTACGAAACGATAATGGCAAATTTACGGATGTTACCACTGAAGTCGGTATTTTCTCCAGCAAAATAGGCTTTGGACTTGGTATTACCCTAGGTGATTTCAACAATGATAATTGGACAGATATTTTCATTTCCAATGATTTCTTTGAACGAGACTATCTCTACATCAACGACACCCGCGGTGGCTTTAGGGAGAATTTAGAAAAATACTTTGAATCCATCTCAATGGGATCCATGGGTGCAGATTTGGGTGATTTAGACAACGATATGTTGCCCGACCTTATAGTAACAGAAATGTTACCTGCCACAGAAGAACGAAAAAAAACAAAAACCTTGTTTGAATCTTGGGACAAACAACAACTGGCCGTAAAGGAAGGTTATTTCAATCAGTATGCGAGAAATGCGCTTCAGCGTAATCTTGGTAATGGGTCCTTTCTAGAAGTAAGTAGGCAAGCCAGTGTATCAGGAACTGAATGGAGCTGGGGTGCACTCATTTTTGATATGGACAATGACGGTTTTAAAGACATTTTTGTCAGCAACGGTATTTTCAAAGATTTGTTGGATCGTGACTATTTGGCTTATGACGCAAATGAAGAGAAAATAAGAAACCGCATAGCACAACAAGAAAAAAATGTCATTACTACGCTTATAGATGCAATGCCTTCCCAGGCTGTTCCTAATGCGGTATTTCACAATAAAGGGAACTTCAACTTTGAAAATACCGCGAAAAATTGGGGCTTAGGCACCCCAAGTTTCAGTAATGGGAGTGCCTTTGGAGATTTGGATAATGATGGGGACCTTGATCTAGTGGTGAACAATGTAAATATGCCGTCGTTCATTTATGAAAACACTACTGATACCTTAAAAAATCGAAGCATCCGAGATAGACCTTATGGATAACCAAGTAAAAGCAATTGGTGCAAAGGCATTGATAAAATCCAACGGCAAAGTGGTGGGGTATGGTGAGAATTTTGTTTCCAGGGGGTTTCAAAGTAGTATACCTTATGGAATTCATTTTGGAGTTGACAGTTTACTTGAAATTGACACCTTGATTATAACTTGGCCTAACAATGCCATTAGTAAACATTCCAATTTAAAAACCAATCAAAAGTATACTTTTAACCAACCAAGTTCTGATTCTGAACCTAGCGAATCCCAATTTAAATCGGTAAAGTATCCAGCCATTCTAAACAAAATTGACCCACTGTTTATTTTTGACCACAAAGAAAATAGGTATATCGATTTTGACAATGAAAGGCTGTTGACTCATATGAGCAGCAACGAGGGGCCGGCATTGGCGATTGAGGATATAAATGGGGACGGCAAACCGATTTTTTTATAGGTGGCGCAAAAAATCAATCCGGAAAAATTTTCATATCGAAAAAGGATGGCTATAGGGAAAACGATAATCCTTTTATAGATGATGCCATTTCGGAAGATACAGACGCCCTATTTTTTGATGGAGACGGAGACGGGGATTTTGATTTATATGTTTGCCATGGTGGCAAGGCATTTTCGCCCTATTCCATCGATCTCAATGATGCCTACTACATTAACAATGGTACTACCTTTATCAAAGCTCCTAACTCGCCAAATTTTAACAGGACCATGAGCTCATCTGTAGTGACATCTTCGGATTTTGACAATGATGGAGATAATGACCTATTCGTTGGAGAACGCTTTAAAACAAATTTGTATGGCCTCCCTGTATCAGGCTATATACTAGAAAATGACGGGAAGGGAAATTTCACCGCACAAGAAAATCCCTTATTCAAGGATTTAGGTATGATTACCGATGCAAAATGGAATGATATCAACAAAGACGGCTGGGAAGACCTAATTATTGTTGGCGAATGGATGCCAATTAAGGTATTTATAAACAACCAAGGCGTTTTTGAAGACCATAGTGCCAATTATGGACTTGAAGAAAGTTCAGGCCTTTGGAAAACTGTTGAACTCAAGGACATTGATGGAGATGGAGATACTGATATTATATCCGGGAACATAGGACAAAACGCCTTTTATGAAGGAAAAATGAAAATGTTTATTGCCGATTTTGATGGCAATGGTTTTCAAGAACAATTGATATGTAAAGAAAGGGATGGAAAATACTACCCCATAGCAGATAAAGATGAATTAATCTCGCAAATACCTTCACTCAAAAAGAAGTTTTTATATTATAAAGACTACGCACGAGCCGATATATCATCGATTTTTTCAGAGGAACAAATTAAAAATACCTATGCCGCTGAAATTGATATGGTAGAAAGTACTGTTTTTATTAATGAAAATGGCAAGTTCACAGCTAAGGCACTTCCTGATGAAATACAGTACGCACCCATATATTCCATTGCAATGGAGGACATAAACAATGACGGCCATCAAGACATTTTTCTTGGAGGAAATCAATTTATGGTAAAACCTCAGTTCGGCAGATATGATGCCTCAAAAGGATGGGCTATCTTTGGGCCTTTCACTTTAGAAAATACTCAAAAGGATGTAATTCCCTTATTTATAGATGGGCAAATACGTGCTATGACATGGATCGATTTCGAAGGAAAAAAGATATTAACGATTGGAAAAAATAATGAAGAAGTTCTTTTCTATGCATTCAAAAATAATTTTTAGAATAGGTATCCCCTTTCTTTTACTATGTTTATTGAGCTGTTCAGGTTCGGAATATACAAACCTCATTGAACGGGAAATGTCTAAGGGTATAATTCATGACTCCATACTATTTAATTTGAAATTCGGTCAGCACAGACAAGAGTTTTTTCGTGCTTGTTGGCAACTTAACCAACAAGGATTGGTCTCAAATGGGCCGGAAAATGAATCTGTAAAGTATAAATTACCCTTAAATGAGAATGATTCTTTGGAGTCTGAAATTACCCTACTTTTCTTTGGTGATTTTAATAATGAAAAAATTATGACGGGATTGGATTTGCAATTTTTTTATAGTGCATGGTCTATATGGAACAAAAAATTACAATCAGACAAATTGATTCCGGTCGTCATGGATACCTTAAAAAAATGGTACCCTGGGAATGATTTCATAAAAGTGCCTATAGAAAAGGACAGTACCCACCTATTCGTAAAAGTGGATGGTAATCGAAGAATAGTGATAAGGCCCTTGGACGACAATCGTATCGTTAAGGCAAAAATAGACGACCTTAGATATGTGTTGGATGAAAAGTAAAGACATGATGTTGGCTAAAATAATAAGAAGAATAGGGTTCTTAACTTTTTTGCTATTGTTCCTTTCCTCTTGTAAAGACAAAACCAGTGAACCTTCAAAACCTGAGGCTCAAACGGTCTTTAAACTACTTTCTGCCCAAAGCACTGGGATTGATTTCATAAACGATTTGAAATATGACCAAGAATTCAATGTATACAAATACCGTAATTATTATAATGGTGGTGGAGTAGCTATTGGTGATATAAACAACGATGGTTTACCAGATGTATATTTTATAGCAAACCAAAAAGAGAATAAGTTGTACCTGAATAAAGGCAATCTCCAGTTTGAGGATGTTACTGAACAAGCCAAAGTTGGAGGTACAAGACCTTGGTCTACCGGAGTAAGTATGGTAGACATTAATGCCGATGGTTATCTTGACATTTACGTTTGCAACTCAGGTGACCTGAATGGTGAAAACAAACAGAATGAACTCTTCATCAACCAGCAGGACGGTACTTTCAAAGAAATGGCGGCCGACTATAACCTAGACGACAAGGGCTTTTCCACGCACGCCTCTTTCTTTGATTTTGATAAGGATGGGGATTTGGATGTATACATACTTAATAATTCATACAAGGCAATCGGGGGATTTGACCTAAAAAAGAATGAACGTAATAAACGAGATATCCTTGGGGGCGATAAACTAATGGAAAATGTGGATGGAAAGTTTGTAGACATAAGTGAAAAAGCCGGTATTTATGGAAGTGTCATCGGATTTGGACTTGGGGTTACTGTTGGCGATGTGAACAATGATGGTTGGGAGGATATTTATGTATCCAATGATTTTTTTGAACGTGATTATCTATACATCAATAACCAAGATGGTACGTTTACCGAATCCCTTGAAAATGAAATAACCGCTACGAGCGTAGCTTCTATGGGGGCGGATATGGCCGATATAAACAATGATGGCTATAATGACATATTCGTTACGGAAATGCTCCCATCAGAATATGAAAGGTTAAAAACCGTAACCACATTTGAAGATTGGAACAAATACCAATTAAACCTAAACAGTGGATATTATCATCAGTTTACCAGGAACACCTTTCAACTCAACAATGCAGACAATACCTTTAGCGAAATTGGTAGATTAAGTGGTGTGGAAGCCTCCGATTGGAGCTGGGGAGCCTTGATATTTGATATGGATCATGATGGGCTAAAAGATCTTTTTATAGCAAATGGAGTCTATCAGGATTTGACAGACCAGGATTATCTTACCTACATTTCGAATACCGAGATCCTGAAATCGATGATTACAACTGATTCGGTGAACTATGCCAAACTAATAGAGCTCATTCCTTCTAATAAAGTCGAAAATCATGCCTATAAAAATCTTGGCAATTTAAAATTCGAAAAATTCGCAGTATCGGGCTTACTGGTGGAGAGTTTTTCAAATGGCTCAGCCTATGGAGACCTTGATAATGATGGAGATTTGGACTTAATTGTGAACAACCTCAACATGGAATCCTTTGTATATGAAAACACCACAATGGATACCAAAAAATCAAACTATCTCAAATTCGATTTACGCGGTGAAGGAAAAAATACCCAAGCCATAGGTTCTAAAATAATGGTGCTACCATATAATATTTCTGTGGAAAATCAACCGGTGAGAGGTTTTCAGTCAAGTATGGACATAAGACCAAATATAGGATTGCCAAACGACCAAAATGTTTCAGTTCATATACTGTGGCCATCCGGCAAAAAGACCATTCTAGAAGACATCAAGGTGAACCGGAGCCTTGTTCTTTATGAAAAAGATGCAAAAAAGACTGTTTTAGAGGAACCAGGTTCAGAAGCTAAATTGTTCAAAAAAGTGAATGGCTTATTGGACTATGTACATCAAGAAAATCGCTTTGTTGATTTTGACAGGGATCGTTTACTAAATCATATGGTGAGTACCGAAGGATCTAAAATGGCTTTTGGTGATGTAAATGGAGATGGAAGGGAAGATTTATTTATTGGGGGTTCCAAAGGGAATACACCCAGTCTTTTTATGAATACCCGTAATGGCTACGTTCTAAAAAAGTCAACGGATTTTGACCGAATAAAAATTCCGAAGATATGGAAAGTGTGTTTTTCGATGCGGACGGGGATAACGACCTAGACTTGTACGTATGCAGTGGTGGGGTGGAATATTCTCAATACTCAACGGATTTTCTAGATAGATTATACATCAACGATGGTCAAGGTAATTTTCAACTTTCCAATCAACAACTTCCGGTAAAAAACACTTTTCATAGCTCCTCTACAGTTGCAGTTTCAGATATTGACATGGATGGTGATTTAGACATATTCGTTGGTGAACGCATGGTACCTCTAAAGTATGGTATGGCTTGCTCCGGCTTTTTATTGGAAAATGATGGAAAAGGTAATTTTACTGACATTACAAAAACTTCGGCCAATGAACTTCAAGAAATAGGTATGATAACGTCGGCCCTTTTTCAAGATCTTGATGATGACGGGGACGACGATTTACTAATTGTTGGTGAGTTTATGGGCGTCGAAATTTTCACAAACGAATCCGGAAAGTTTGTACGAAAAAAGGATAATTCCTTAAGAGATTTAAAAGGTTGGTGGAATACTATAGTACCTAGTGATCTGGATGGGGATGGCGACATTGATTTTGTTGTAGGAAACCATGGCCTCAACAGTCGATTCAAAGCTAGCAAAGATCAACCTATCACCCTGTATTCTGAAGACTTCGACGGTAATGGATTTATTGACCCAATACTCACTTTTCGTAGTGACAACGGCCAAGACTATCCATATGCCCTTAGACATGATTTAATAGAGCAAATCAAGGCAGTAACCAAAAAATATCCAGATTATGAGTCCTTTAAAAATGCTTCGATAGACGATATTTTTTCATCTGAAACATTAAAAAATGCCGGAACCTTAAAGGCCAATACCCTTGAATCAGTACTATTGGAAAACAAAGGAAATTTCGTTTTTGAAGTTAAACCACTTCCCATCATGGCCCAGTTTTCAACGATTTATGCCATCGCGACGGATGATTTTGATGGAGATGGGGACCAAGACATTGTGCTAGGTGGAAACCTATACAACGTAAAGCCCGAAGTAGGGCGCTATGACGCATCCTACGGCGTGTTTTTGGAAAACCAAGGAGGTTTGGAATTTGATGCTCCTAAAAATGGAAAAGGTTTCAAGATCAAAGGTGAAGTTAGGGATATGGACATTACCGATCAGAAGCTATATGTAAGCAGAAATCGCGACTCAATAGCTGTATTTAAATTCAATTGATGAAAATTAATCCCCTAATACTAACAACTACACTTCTATTTCTAGCTTGTACCAACAAGGCTGAAAGAAATGCCTCTCTTGAAAAGGCTCCCATTTATTTCAATGAAGTACCAGCGGATAGTAGTGGAATCGATTTTTCCAATGACCTCCAGGATACGGAAGATTTAAACATCATAGAATACTTGTACTATTATAACGGTGGTGGCGTGGCTATTGGGGACATTAATAATGATGGTCTAGAGGATATCTACTTAACCGCAAACCGGAAGCCTGACCGCCTTTATTTGAATTTAGGTGATTTAAAATTCCAGGATATTTCTCTCGGATGCCGGTTTACTTATGGATTCAAGTTGGTCTACAGGGGTAACTATGACCGATATCAATAATGACGGTTTTTTGGATATCTATGTTTGCAAGGTAGGCGATTATAAAAGTCTTAAATCCCATAATTTAGTCTATCTTAACAACGGTGATTCCACATTTAAAGAGGTATCTAAGGAATATGGGCTTGACTTTTCAGGTTTTTCCACCCAAGCTGCTTTTTTAGATTACGATAGCGATGGGGATATGGATATGTATCTATTGAACCACTCCATCCATACTACTAGAAGTTATGGCAACATTTCCTTGCGACAACAGAAGGATTCCTTGGCCGGTGATCGATTTTATGAGAATAAGTTGAATGAAGGGGAAACGTTTTTTGCAGATGTAACCGATGCCAGTGGCATTTATAGCAGCGCACTGGGTTATGGTCCGGCGATTAGTGTTTCCGACATAAACAATGACGGGCTTCCGGATATCTATGTGGGTAATGATTTCCATGAAAATGATTATCTCTATATTAACCAAGGGGATAAAACCTTTAAAGGAATCCATGGCCGAATCTTTCAACCACACGTCTCGTTTTACCATGGGTGTTGATATTGCCGATATAAATAATGACCTTCTGCCTGATATATTTTCGCTGGATATGATGCCCTTTGATGCCCAAATCTTTATGAGATCAGGTGGTGAGGATTCAGATAAAGTAAGTCAAATCAAAAAAGGGTTTGGATTTGAAGATCAATTTGCAAGAAATACTTTTCAAGTGAATACGGGTCTAGGTCATTTTGCGGATGTGGCCCTATTGACAAATACCTATGCCACAGATTGGAGTTGGTCACCCTTGGTTCAGGATTTTGACAATGATGGGCAAAATGACATCTTCATAACAAACGGTATCTATAAAAGGCCAAACGACCTAGATTATATCAACTATTTGAGCAATATCGACTTCTCAAAATATCAAAGGGATGAACAGAATGAAATCGAATCAAAGCTCATTGCGCAAATCCCTACCGTAAATATTCCCAATATCATTTTTAGGAATACTGGAAAACTAAGTTTTGAGCGCCTTTCAGAGACTTCGGTCTCAATGCATCTTACTCCAATGGTGCAGCATATTCAGATTTGGACAATGACGGGGATCTTGATCTGATAGTGAACAATATCAATCAAAAGGCAAGTCTTCCGGAGAATGTAAGTGAACGACATGCGGGTAACAACTATATTTCCTTCAAATTGAATGGAAACGAAGAATATAAAAACCCCCTAGGATCAAAAGTAATAGTATATTCTGGTGGAAGTCAGTTTGTGAAAGAACTTACAAACGTAAAAGGTTTTCAGTCTTCTTCTACGCACAGACTACATTTTGGATTGGGCAATATCAGAGTTACCGATTCTGTTCAAATATATTGGCTGGATGGAAAAGTACAATCCGAAATTGGATTGAGCATCAATCAAGAACATCCCATTACTCGAAAATCAAACTTGCCCAAAAGGCCAAGAAAAGAAATACTTCAGAAAGACAATTATGAATTTTTCAATTTCGTCCATTTAGAAAATAACTATCTCGATTACGAACGCGAGCGACTTATTCCTGAAAAATTGTCCACCGAGGGTCCTGCTTTGGTAAAGGCGGATTTCAATGGCGATGGCCTCAATGACCTCTTTATTGGTGGGGCCAAATATCAATCTCCGTCTCTTTATTTTGGGAATAATGATGGTACGTTTTCTGAGGACAAAAATTCAACCCTTCGGAAGGACGCCATTTATGAAGATGTTGATGCTACCGTTTTAGATATAGAGAATGATGGTGATTTAGACCTGTATGTGATGAGTGGTGGCAATGAACTGGTAGAGGGCAATTCCAATTTGGAAGACCGTATCTATGTAAATGATGGTACTGGCACCTTTGAACGCCTAAATATTCCCTTAATAAAAACGAATGGCGGCAGTGTTTCTGCGGCGGATTTTGATGGTGATGGCTATGATGACCTTTTCATTGGCAATCGTTCTATCCCAGGCGGATATGGACTCTCCCCGGTTAGTTATATTCTAAAAAATGATGGTACCGGAAAATTTGTAGTTCTACAACAAGAAAGAATCGGTATGGTGACCGATAGTGAATGGGCAGACATTAACGCTGACGGATTATTGGACTTGGTTATAGTTGGCGATTGGATGCCAATTACAATACTTATCAATCAGGGGGATTCAAAATTATTGAACGAAACCAAGAACCTTGGATTGGAACATACGAGCGGTATGTGGAACACAGTATCTGTAACAGATCTTGATAATAATGGCCAACCGGACCTCTTGGTAGGCAATGTAGGAATGAATTACAAGTTCAAAGCCAGTACCGAACGCCCTATTAAATTATTTATCGATGATTTTGATGAAAATCAACAACCAGATCCTATCATATTTTATGATTTTTTCGGAAAATATGTGCCTTTTGCCTCTAAGGACAAACTAACCGAACAACTACCCCATTTAAAAAAGAAGTTCTTAAGCTATACCAAATTTTCCAAAATTAATGGTATCGAGGATTTGACCGGAAAAAAAGAGGAGGAAATTATGAAGACCAAACAGGTACAGGAACTTCGTTCTATGCTCTATCTTAATCCTGGAAATAATATAAAAGGGGTTCCCTTGCCAATTAATGCGCAAATGAGCAGTATTCAAGACTTTTATATATCAAAAAACGGAACCGTCTATTATATTGGAAACTTCAAGGGACAAACCAATGAGTTGGGACAAAATATTGAAAATGCTGGAGGTATATTTTATTTGAATTCCTCTGCGGATTTAATTCATAAAGATTTTCCGGATCTCCCCAAAGGATTAGAGACAAGAAAAATAACACCTATATCTCAAAATAAATTCTTGATCTTGGCAAACGATGACCGTTCCTATATCATTCAAGAAAATTGATCATGGTTATAGGTCTAACTAGAAGATTTTATTTCCGCTAAAGACTAAACTATAATTGTCCATAGCTAAATAAAAGAATTATGGCTCTATAAGAAAAACTCCAATCTAGCTGTGTCTTTTGATCTAATGAATTTTGAAAAGCAAAGTCTTTCTACTTATAAAATTTTAAAAAGGCTTAACGAAAGTTTAATGTACCTCTTTAAAACCCAATTTTAACCCTAAAGAATTGAATAGCAGTCAAAATAATGTAATTTTGCCTACGCTACGGGAATGCTCCTATTGTAAATAAAACAAAAAGACATAAGATATGTTCAAGAAAGTTTCGGCCATTTTGCTTATTGTATTTCTCTTTTCTTGTTCGGAGGAAAAGCCCATAAGCAATGAACCGATCAATGTAACGGCAGAAGATTTACATACCTCCATAGATAAGGTAGTAGAGATTATGATACATGATATATTTTCGCCCCCAGTGGCTAGTAGAATATTCGCGTATCCTAATATAGCTGCCTATGAAATAATTGCGCAGGTAAATCCGGAATACAATTCCTTGGCCGGACAGGTCAATGAACTAACACCAATTCCTGCATTGGATTCCCTCCAAAATGTAAATCCAAATTTGGCGGCTTTGATCGCCCATATGGACATTAGCAAACAATTGATTTTCTCTGAGGACAAATTCAACGTATTACAGGATAGTCTCTTTACCAAATGGGAAACAACGAACAAAGTTGAGTTCGAAGCATCAAAAGCGTATGGAGAAAAAGTTGCCAAGCATATTAAAGGAATGGATGGGTAAGGACAATTACAGCCAAACCCGTACAATGCCCAAGTTTACCGTAGACACGGACAATCCTGCTAGATGGCAACCCACACCTCCAGCCTATATGGATGGGATTGAGCCCCATTGGAACAAGATCCGTCCGTTTTTCTTAGATTCGGCAGCACAGTTCAAGCCTGTGCCTCCGCCAGCATTTTCAATGGACAAAAATTCTCAATTCTACAAGGAGCTTCTAGAGGTATATGAGACCAGCAACAGGATTACCGCTGTTGGAGACGACTCTGAGGAAGTGGCAATTGCGAAATTTTGGGACTGTAATCCATATGTATCCGTTACTCGTGGGCATTTAATGTTTGCCACCAAAAAAATAACACCTGGGGCACATTGGATTGGTATTACGAAAATAGCCTGCCGAAATACCGATAGCGATTTCGTTAAAAGTATCTATGCCTATACAAAGACTTCTATGGCCATTGCAGATGCCTTTATAAGTTGTTGGGACGAGAAATACCGTAGCAATCTTATTCGTCCGGAGACATTAATAAATCAGCATATTGACGAAAACTGGGTGCCCATTTTACAAACACCTCCTTTTCCGGAGTATACCAGTGGACATAGCGTGGTTTCCGGTGCGGCAGCCACGGCTTTGACCGATATTTTTGGGGACGACTTTAGTTTTGACGATGATACCGAACTGCCCTATGGCCTTCCCACAAGAAGCTTTACATCTTTCAACAAAGCAGCAGATGAAGCGGCCATTAGTAGAATGTACGGTGGCATCCATTACAGGGCCGCAGTAGAAGTAGGTGTGGGACAAGGCAGAAAATTAGGTGCGTTGCTTATCGATAAAATAAAAATGAAAAGCGACAATTCCGTTGCTTCAAATCAGGAGTAGTTCCCATTAGATTCGTAAATTCATATGTTCTTATCAAACTTTTTAGTAAATGATTAGAACATTTCTTTTGTTGCTCTTTATAACAATTACTTCCTGTACTAACTACGGTCAATTGAAAGTCGTTGCGGATTTACCCGGCAGCCTCAAAGAGAACTCCGGTATGGTAAGTCTTAAGGATTCAACGGTATGGATTGTTGAGGATGGGGGAAATAAAGACGAGCTTTATAAAATAAATTTTAAGGGCGAAATTCTCAAAACACTTGAGGTAAAGAACGGGGACAATGATGACTGGGAAGACCTAACAAAGGACAGTCTTGGTAATGTATATATTGCCGATATAGGAAATAACAATAACACCCGTAAAAACTTAACTATTTATAAAGTTCCCAACCCGGAAATAGAGCCCGGGGATAAAATAGATGCCGAAAAAATAGAACTGAAATATCCGGAACAGAAAGAGTTTCCCCCAAAAAAGGACAAACGTTTTTTTGATGCGGAGGCCCTTTTCCATTATAATAATAAGCTATTCATTGTCACCAAGAATAGGTCCAATCCTTTTACGGGCAGTGCCTATGTTTATAGTGTCCCGGATGAAAAGGGGGAGTACGAAGCTACTTTGGTTGCCGAAATTAACTTATGTTCAGATTGGGAGACTTGTCAAATTACAGGTATGGACATTTCTCCAAGTGGTAAGAAGGTGATTGCACTCAGTTACGGAAAACTATTCATATTTACGGATTTTACTTGGGACGATTTTTCCAACGGAAAAATTGAGGAAATAGATTTAGGGATTCGGATCCAATTGGAGTCCATCTGCTTTATCAATGAATATACCCTATTATTGTCCGATGAACGTTCTCATGGAACAGGAAACAACCTCTATTCTTTAGACTTAAGAAAGGTTAAAACCAATTAAAATCCGAAACCGAGACCAAAGGAAAAGCGTGGATCATCCTCACTATAGAACATGGCAACATTTGCCGTTAAAATATCGGCGCTATTAAGAAAAAATCCTCCTCCAAAAGAAGTATGCCATTGATTGGAAGCTATCCCTGGAGACCATACCCTTCCATAGTCAAATCCGCCAAAAAGTCCCGAGCAGTGGGTAATATACGAGTCCTCATTTTTCGGAGACTATACCTAACATCCGTATTTTGGTAATAAGAAGCTTTGCCTGTAAATCTTTGATTTCTGTAGCCTCTTAAACCATCCGTTCCACCAATACTGGCGGCTTGGTAAAATTCGTATCCGTTCCCCATATTTAAATGCCCTTTCCACTTGGTTGCAAGAACCAAACGTCCGTTTGGAATCAGTTTGTAATCGAATGAAATACTGGGTATCAAATACCCAAAATTCTTTCCTTCCAACCCAACATTATCCTTAAATCCGAGTGCAATCGACGTTGCCATTCCCATTGTAGGGAAGCTTTGGTTATCATGATTTTCATAAGAATAGCTACCATGCACACCTAAAAAACTATTCCCTGTTTCCTGTCCGTTTTGCTGGTAAAAACTATTGATAAACCTATCCGATGTTTCTTCCACCTCGATGGATTCATAGGAAATTCCAAGTCCGAATTTAGCCCCTAAAGGACTTCTCCATATTAATGACGGTGCAAATTCAAAATTTTGAATACGAACCCTATTATAATCCATACCTAAATCATCATCCAAATTTTCCGTATTATTTCCAAAACCAAAAAAGTTAATCGCAAAATTGGGAGTTGTGAATCTTGTCTTTAGTGCCAAATTCCAGTGTTCAAAAATATTTGCAAACTCTCCATTATAATGAAGTTCCACTCCACTAGTGGCAAAATAATAGGATGCTTTGAACGTATGTTGTTGTGTAAAAGGGTTCTGTCTGAAACCATTATAGGTGTAAGTATCCAAAAAACCAACTTTGATACCATCATCTGGATTAAAACCTACCGTTGGCAACACTTGATTATTGCTACTTCGTATGTTCAAAGGGTTGTAGGTATTTACAGGATAATCGTCCGTTAATCTTACCCTTGTTTTTGTCACCTCTTCAAAGGTATTGTCTTTACTTTTATAGTCATAAATAGCTACTCCCCTACCGTTTTTTATTCTATAAATATCATTGTTTTGCCCACCTATGATACGCACCTTAATACCACTGTAATTGTTGAAGTTGTCCATTTCAAAAACATCGTCATCATCCAATCCGTAAATCCAAATTTCATGGGTGCTGGAAGCATTGAAAATTTTATCGAAAAATTGTTTTTTCTTTTCTCCATCAATGATTCTATAGGCTTTCACTTGTGTTCTTCGATTATCCAATCGATTTATTACAAACCAGTCATCCTTGTCAGTACCCACAACTGTTGCAAATTTGTTCAGTACATTGAAATATTGAATGGCTGTACTTTCTACATTTTGAACCCTTGAAAGCAAGACTCTTTTAATTTCCTGAATACCCCCATCCTGCACCTCTTCGGGGAACATTTTAAATGCCTCATTTATCGCGTTTTCATCTAAATTATCCCTTAAGAATTTAGCCTGTTGCCTCCAGTCATCTAAAGTACTTTCAGACAATAGGGCTAAATCCAACACATAAGTTTTGGGTGAAGAATTAAATCCCTTGACATTTCTTATTTCTTCATTGAAGCCTTCCATTAACCTAAGTCCGGGGATAATACGTGTAGCTAGCCCCATGAAAATACCATCACCCATTTGGGAGTATGCCTGATCACGATCGCGGGGAACCGGTCTATATACTACTTTACCATCCTCCTTAAATTCTGCCCACCTCCATTGGTGCACATGCCTGTCCCAATCACCAATGACCATATCGAACAATCTAGCCCTGATATAGGCTTCCGTATCTACCTCATATTTCTCATCATCGCGCAGATCTTCCAACATGGAATCTGTACTCTTTAATTCGTTGGAATATCCAAAACTTTTTAAATCCCCATGGCCATCACCGGCATGTTCCTCTATCATATATAGCTCGTCACCAAAAACATCGTTGTATTCTCCCAAACCATCCTGCTTTGGGATGTAATAGAGAACCGGATTTGTATGTAAGATTCCAACAGCGTCTGAAAGCTTTCCTATGGTAAACGGTGCATAGGGATGGAATCCTGTATAAAAATCCTCCAATAGTTCTTGGGCATAAGTATCCTTTAAATCATCCATGACATATTGTTCTTGAAAGGCCATGGACTGTAAATAAAGTTCCGGAAGTTTTCGTAAGGCGCGCATCACATATTCCTTTCCTGAATCATGTCTTAGCCGCAGTGATTTGGACTGATGGCCCCCTCCTTTTTTTACAGGTTTAAGTCCACCGAACAAGGTATCAATATAAACGACCGGTGCTGTGACTTCCCTACCATAATATTTGCGGTAACGTTCACCCCGGATGGCTTTGAAAAACCCCGATCTATCAATTTCCTCTTTGGTGTAAACGGATGCCATTACTTCCTTCTCAGGAATTTTGGAGTATACGGTATCCACCTTTTTTACTTCCGGAGGGAGCACCGCCGATGTGAAAAGGAACTCTTCTTCCCCACTTTCATCCACACCATAATAGCGAACCCTAGAAGACCCGTCATCATATATTTCCAAGGTGGCATAACCCATTCTTCCAGTGGAAAAGCGAGATCCATTCAACAATCTTGTATCACCTTTTTTAGCACCGTGAACCGCTCACAATCTGTGGTGTACTGTTCTCAACGATATATTGCAACGTATGTTCATGCCCGGAAGCAAAAATCACCTTGTCTGAGTATTGGGCCAAGGTAGTAACCCGCTTTACCAAATCTAAATATCTTTTGTTCCCCATATCCTCAGTGGAAGCACCTGAGGTTCTCCTAAGAATATTTATAAAAGTGCCCAATCCAGGCAAAGGAATTGGCAAGTCTTTTGGATAAAAATGTTTCTTAAAGGAATATTGACCACCATGAGGTCCATAGCTGGTCATTGGATGATGCATGGCTATCAATGTAGTCCTGTCCCTATAATCCTTTATAGCACCCTCCAATTCCAAAAGGAATTTTTCCCTACTTTTTATTTCACATTTATCATTTATATCAGGTCTTCTATTCCAATTGGTAAGATACCATTCCGTATCCAAAACAATGATGGCCAAATCGTCGCTTACCTCTATCACATCAATAGGACAGCCATTTTTAGGCAGAAAAGCATCTTTATCGTCCAACTGTTCCTTTACATAGTCCTCTTCCCTTTCCAGCCCTATTAGTCCCTCTGTATACCAGTCATGGTTTCCAGGAATAAAAAGCTTTCTTCCCTTGAAATTTGCAAGTGTGTTCAATTGGGCATCTAAATGATTTTTTGCCGTTAGGTAGGCAATAGTAGAGTCCTTTGGATTTGGTAGTCCTGCGGGATATATGTTGTCACCAAGAAATATGGCCGTGCTATTCTCATGGGCTTTATCAAGTCTCTTTTTGAAGATTTTTAGGGCTGGATTCATACCTCTCATAGGGGAGAGACCTGCATCTCCGATCAAATAAAAGGTATGTTGCACTTCTTTATCCAAAACCAAATCTTCTGAATCCTTTATATCGGCATATTTGGATTTATAAGTAGCGCATCCTGTAATCAATAAAACTAATAAAAGAGAGGCACCATATTTTTTCATGTAAACGTTCCTGTATTCAATTTTTTGTAATTTGGAATTTCTAAATAAATTTTCTCATGGCGGATATTCTTCTGAATACCAAAAAACACGTTGAAGCACTATTGACCAAAGAGTTAGACCCCAATTATCTTTACCACAATTTACGTCATACACAACGTGTTGTTAAAAGTACTAAAGAATTATCTAAAGCATGCGCCTTATCGGATAAGGAAGTAGAGGTATTGGAAATTGCCGCTTGGTTTCATGACACAGGCTATACGATAGAAACAAAAAATCATGAGAAGAACAGCTGTATCATGGCTGCTGAATTCTTGGAGAAAAACGGATACGACCCCGAATTAACTTCCAAGGTTAGCCAATATATCATGGCTACGGAAAAAAATGCAGTGCCAACTAGTTTGGAAGAAAAAATAATTAGGGACGCCGATGCATCGCATTTCGCCCAAAAAAGCTATTTGGAAACATCGGAGTTATTAAGGGAGGAACTTAGATTATTGAACATCGCGGATTACACCTATAAAGACTGGGTAGATATCAACATAAAAATGCTAGGCAACCAGCATCGATACTATACCGATTGCGCTAAAGAACTCGGCAAGAAAAAAAGGATGATAACCTTAACAAACTTATCAAAGAAAAAAAATCGATAAAAAAGATTGCAAAAAAAGAGGCGTTAAAAGCCAAGTTTAAGGGAGAAAGTCCGGACAGGGGTATCCAAACATTGTTCAGGGTTACCCTAAAAAACCATATTACCTTGAGTGATATTGCCGATACCAAAGCGAACATACTTCTTTCTGTAAACGCAATCATTATTTCTTTGGCCCTATCCAACCTTATCCCAAAATTGGACAATCCATCGAATGATTATCTTATTTATCCTACAGTTATCTTCGTACTTTTCAGTGTTATCTCTATGATTTTAGCGGTGTTGGCAACGAGACCAAATGTTACAAGTGGCGAATTTACCAAGGAAGATGTGGCCAAAAAAAAGGTCAATTTATTGTTCTTTGGGAATTTTCATAAGATGAGCCTTCCAGATTATGAGTGGGCGATCAATGAACTGGTAAAAGACAGGGACTATATATATTCATCCTTGACCAAGGATCTTTATTTTTTGGGTATCGTATTGGATAAAAAATACCGACTGTTGCGTTGGATCTACACTACTTTTATGATAGGTATGATTATATCCGTGATAGCCTTTGCCGTTTCCTTTAAATTTTTTGGCCCGGAAAGACAGCTCCAGGAACTGGTATCCCAAGTACTATTCTTTTAAGGTTGCCATTAAATCCTCGTACGTATAGGATTCTTGTGATTCTTTGTCCGTTTTGTATAAAATTTCTGCCCTAATGGCCTTCAAACCGGAGACTCCTTGAAGACCCTCAAGTTCCACAATTTCAACCTTATCCGTAAAGTAATTTTTGGATTTTAAGAATTTGATATACCTTAAATATTCAAGCTCGTCCTTTTTTTGGGAGTAGACGATGGCTATTTTTCCGGTCCGGGTAAGGCGCTCATTGGTACCTTTAATATAGGCCTTATCTATCCGTTTTTTAATGACCTCGTATCGGGCGTTATATGTCCCATCCACATCGAATTTCTTTTCGTCCATTCTAAATCGAATGGACAGAGAAGAACTATAGACCAATATCAATGAAGTTGCATCCAAAGGTATGGGCAACTCCGGTTTAAGCTTGTAATGAACGTTTTCCATTTCGCACATTACCTGTAATTGCCATAATCTAAGATTGTTAAGGTAAAGCGAATTAAAGCCTCCATTTTCAGAAATACTTTCGCCGATGTACATATTATGTTCTACCCCATCCGTTTTGTAACGTTCAAAATAGTGGGGGAACATAGCCTGCGCATTTTCCTGCTTTTTATCCAAAACGGAAACCAATTTTTTGTTGATAAGGGTCACACTCTCATCATAGTTTTTTCTATGATCGTAATAGGAACCGGTACCCATATCTATCTTGGCCTCATAAGCCTGAATATGTTTCGCTATTTCTGTGTCGGTCCTTTTTAAATGAGTGAAGACTGGGTCAATTTCTTCTTGTACGAAATCAAATATCGCCTGCTCACTGTTGGTATATAGCATTTCCTTGATGCTATCCAAATGGTTATTTACCCTATAAATGAGCTCTTCGTAAATTGGCAACCTATTCTTTGCCATTGCCTCCTCCAAAACCATATTAATTTGCGACAATTGAATCATTAAATCCCTTTGAATGGCCTTGTTTCTAGCTTTGGAAGAATCTTTTATATCTATTTGGCCATATAATGGGTAGACATTTTTAAAAACAATTTCCTTGAAAGATGGAGATCTGTTTTCTAGCTGATCTTTGATAAAATACTTTGCTTCTTCTTGGAATCTCCAATATACGGAGGAATGTACAGATGTGCATTCATTTTGTATGATAGCATCTATGAGGTTTTCCTCTTCTACCTTAGACCGCACGACGGCAGAAACAATGTACGGCATTACATCGTCCAGTTTCCTGGCATTGACCCCATTTAATTCGTTCTTCCTACTGGAGACTACCTCCAAAACTCCCAAAAGTTCCCCCTCAAAGGCAATGGGCGCCAATATGGCGCTTTTTACCTTTTGGTCATCAAGTACATGATACGGGTCGCTACCATTAGATTCCTGATTGTATTTTTCTACATCGGATATGGCAAAATATTTATTTTCCTCTATTAGTTTTTTGTAGGAATATTGACAAAGGGCATCATGACATAATTTGGAATCCTTTCCATTCAAAATAAAGCTAGTCATATCCTTCCCATAAACAGGTTCAAATTGGTCCTTCTTTGCGTTATAGACCACAAAACCTACTTTGATATCCGGCAATCTGAAAAAGGACCTGAAAGTTTCCTGTAGGTTGCCCATGAAATTATCGCTTGATCTCTTATCGCTGGCAATTAGGCTTGATTTGATTTCCGAAATGGAATGCTCGGCGGTAACATCGAACATATTGGCAATAATGAAACCTTTGGCAACAAAACTGTCCGGTGGTATCTTATCCTGCCAAAGACTAAGATTATCCGGACTTTCCATGAGTTCATCTATATCCTGCTGGGAAAGGTCTTTTGATTTTTCCGTCGGTAAAATTTCCATAAAATCCGCATTGTACATAATGCGATAATGGTGCATTACGCCTTTGGAATCCGGTATATCATAAAAATAGGGCCTACTGAAATCCAACTCCACCCCATAGTGGAACTTTAGAATGACTACACATCCCATAATATAATCTACCCCAATCTCCTGATTGCGTATATGGGGTTTATAAGTAGGTCCAGCCTCGTTAACAATACTCGGAAACGCTTGGAGGGGTTAAAAAAGAAGTCGAAATAAGGGATGGATGCCACCTTAATTTCATTCTCTCCCAAAATAGGGGAAAAACTATCCTGAAGAATAAGCGAAATGACCTCCTTGTGTTCATGGATCAATTCCAAGTCTTCAAAACCTTCCCTTAAAACAGGGTATTCCTCCTGGGCCTTCAATACCTGCTTGGCCCTAGCCGCCAACACCTCATCATCTCCGTCGCGCAAGCTTTCATATTCGCTTAGAAGTTTATCAAAACTTATAAGATATTTTAATGGCCTTATTTTATCGTCACATCCCATATGCACCGTTGGTCTACAATAGACACCTAAAATTACAAAACTTACTGCTCTTTTTTGTTAAAGTTTATGGGAGCCATGTTACGGTTTTTCGGATATTTATAAAAACTTAGTAGATGTCCTCCGCAAAAAGACTTTCAAGAGCCTATTCCAATGCGAAATATATTCCGTTCGATGATACCTCGAAGTTTATCCTTTTTAGTGACTGCCATCGTGGTGATAATAGTTTTGCAGATGACTTTGCCAACAACAGGAACATCTATTTTCATGCACTAAACCATTATTATAATGAAGGTTTTGACTATTGCGAACTAGGCGATGGCGACGAACTATGGGAAAACTTGCACTTTGAGTCCATCTTTGAAGCCCACAAAAATGTGTATCAGCTTCTTCGAAAATTCCATTTAGAGAAAAGACTCCATATGATTTGGGGCAATCATGATATGGTCTACAAAGACAAGGACTATGTGGACAAGCATCTTTCCAGTTATTTTGAGCCCATTGACGATACGGACAAAGAGTTGTTTGAAGGAATCACCTATAACGAAGCCATTGTCTTAAAACATAGCGAAACGGATCAGGAACTATTTCTTACCCATGGCCACCAGGCGGATTGGTGGAACTATACTTTTTGGAGATGGGGCAGGTTTTTGGTTCGTGTTTTATGGAAGCCTCTTCAGGTGTGGGGTATCGCCGACCCAACGAGTCCGGCAAAGAATTATAAGGAGCTGATCAAACTGGAGCGTAGAATCAAACGCTGGATTCTAAAAAACAACCTCCTTATAACCATTGTAGGGCATACCCATAGACCCCGTTTTCGAGAACCGGGCGATATTCCCTTTTTCAATGATGGTAGCTGTGTGCACCCCGAAGCATCACCGGAATTGAAATTGAAAATGGCCAAATTTCTTTAATTAAGTGGCACATAGACACTACCCTAGATGGAACCTTAAAGGTGGTAAGACTACTTTTAGAGGGACCACAGAAACTAGTGGATTATATGGAAAAAAAGTAAAGTGGATCATTTAGAGCAGCTGATAGCACACATACCTATTAGGCATGATATTATTTCAAGCCTAATGTTTATGGGTGTTGTGCAAAGTTTTTTCTTGGCCTATGTTCTGTTTACAAAGGCCACGAACAACATAGGGATTAAATGGCTAGCAGTATCAATAGTATCTTCTGCCATTATTTTTCTCGGACACGTATCTATGCTATACAGGACAAATCAAATATATACTGGAATTCAACGATTCTACGGAAGCTCTTGTTCTTTTGGTATGTCCATCAACCTACTTTGCCATTTATGGGCTTTTACGAAGAAGGGATATAGGCCTAAAGAAAGGTTGGTGGCATTTTATTTTACCTATTGGTTATTTTTTGTCTCAAATGCCGTTTTATTTGGCGCCACTATCTGTAAAGTACAACGCTTATATTGGTGCTTACTATTCGAATTTTGAATATGCTTATGTTCCGGACTCTTTTGATTATAGTTACCATTTTATAAAAGATGTTTTTGATTGGCTGGTACTTTTCAGCTTTTTACTCTATACTGTTTTATCAATAAGATTGGTCTTGGGAGAAAAACATAGACTTAGAGAAATTGGTACGGCATTGAGCACCAAAAAATACCTTTTCACTAGAAATACAGTGTTCATACTTTTAATCCTATTTGTAGTAATTTTTATAGTATATTATAATTACGATGACGATGGTGGAGACCATTATTTAAGCATCTTTCATACCCTCATTGCATTTTTGACTACCTATGTTTTAATAACCGAATCACGATTTTTTGAAAAATCATGGATTGCCGATAAATATGAATCCCTGAGCCATGACCAAACAGGTTTGGATTTGGAAACCATTGAAGCCTACGTGGATAAAAACCAATACTTCCTAAAGGAAAAAGCCTCGTTAAAAGACTTGGCAAACCTTCTAAATACCCATCCCAACCATATTTCAAAAATTATCAATCAAGGGAAGGATTCAAATTTTAATGAATTCATAAACCAAAAGAGAGTGAAATTCTCACAAATAAAATTGTTGGATCAAAGTCTGTCACATTTAACAATTGAAGCTATAGGAACATCGGTTGGTTTTAAATCAAAATCTGCATTCTATATGGCATTTAAAAAATATACAGGTGTGTCACCTTCTGCCTACATTAAACGTTTTTCTCCAAAATTGTAATTCGGGACGTAAACAATGGTTCTAAAATTTGTCAAATAACAGACTTGTAGAATATTTGGCAAAAACTATTTTATGGGAACTGTTATCAGAAGGTATGACCTGGACTGGCTAAGGGTAATTGTCTTTGCCTTACTTATTTTTTATCACGTTGGTATGTTCTTTGTTCCATGGGGTTGGCATATTAAAAATAATTTGGTTTATGAATGGATAAAATGGCCCATGCTCTTTCTAAACCAATGGCGTTTACCTATTCTATTTGTTATATCAGGAATGGGAACATACTATGCCCTATCAAAAAGAAATTTGGGGCAGTTTAGCTGGGAGCGTATTAAAAGATTAGGAATCCCTTTGATTTTTGGAATGCTATTTATTGTACCCCCACAAGTATATATAGAGCGTTTGGCTAAAAATCAATTTTCAGGGTCTTATTTTCAATATTTTACCACTGAGGCTTTCCATGGGGTCTATCCAGAGGGAAATATCAGCTGGCACCATTTATGGTTTCTACCCTATTTACTGATTTTCTCATTGCTACTAGGCCCTCTTTTCATCTATCTTAAAAAAAACAATACCCGGTTTATTGACTGGACTAAAAAAATCATGGCCACCCGATTTGGCATCTATTGGTTTATAATCCCCCTGTATTTCCTTGAGGCCTTAGTAGAACCTTTTTTTGATATTACCCATGCCTTAATTGATGATTGGTTCAATTTCAGTTTTAGTATAGTACTGTTCTTCTACGGATTTTTATTGATCGCTACTGGAGAGAGTTTTTGGAAGTGTGTTGAGAGAATTAAATCCAAGGCACTTCTATTGGGTATGATTACTTTTTTAAGCCAAGCCTTCATTTGGCTATTTTTGGAGGACGGCTATGTAGTACATTTTACGGAAGCATTATTGAAGGTCTTGAATATCTGGTCATGGATTTTGGTTCTTTTTGGTTATGCGGCCAAATATCTAAATCACAAAAGTGGTTCCCTTGCCTATGCCAATAGAGCTGTTTACCCATTTTACATTCTACACCAAACAGTTACAATTGTACTGGGGTACTTTCTAATGAATTTATCATGGGGCCCGTTTCCAAAAGCTGCCATTCTTGTTATAGGAACTTTCGGTTTCAGCGGCTTGATATATCATTTTATAATTTTAAAAATTCCATTTTTACACCCATTGTTCGGCCTTAAAAAATCCAGTAACATATAAATCCTGTAAAAACCAAAAGTCATGTTCTTACCGCCAAGGTTTTTAGGGCGAGAACAAATTGATCCAGTTCCTTGGTGGTGGTATAGATATTGGGTGTAATTCTACAGCCCTGAACATTGGCGGAATCTATTGCAACGGTAAATATGTTATATTCTTCCAATAGGACCTTGGCCAAATCTGCCGGTTTTATGTGGGTAATGCCTACATTGGCAATACCACAACTTCGGTGTGCTTCCACTGGGGTATTTACGATAATGTGTTCGACATCTCTAACTGCATCGCTCCAATACCTTTGCAAATAACGAAGTCTTTCTTCCTTTCTCCTTATTCCAATTCGCTCCAAATAATCAATGGCATCATCTATGGCCAAATCGGTGTGAACGGGCAAGGTTCCCGTATGGTTAAGCCTTCTGATTTCGGGCACGTCATCGGTATGGTCTGCAAAAAGCGGCCAAATTTTGGAAATATGTGGCTTTGCCACATACAACATTCCACTACCCAAAGGAACACTTAGCCATTTATGGAGACTGCTTCCATAATAGTCGCATCCAAGTTCTGAAATATTCACATCGATATGACCTATACAATGGGCACCGTCCACCATCACATCCACCCCATGTTCATGGGCCATCTCACATATTTTTTTAATAGGGAGGATTTGACCCGTAATATTTATCATGTGACAGACCATTAACAGTTTAGTTTTTGGGGTTATTTGCGATTCGTATAAAGAGACTATTTCGGCATCGGAAGTTGGGTGATTGGGCAGTGAAATTATCTTATTAGTCACCCCGTACTTTTTGGATATCAATTTAAATTGATCTCTCATGGCGCCATAATCCTGCTCAGCAAAAATAGCCTCATCCCCTTTTTGCCAAGGATACCCACCTATAATCATATCTAAAGACTCCGTGGTATTTCTCGGTAATGATAAGTTCATCTCGGCGAAGCTCCCACGAAACTGGCCAAGCGGTTCCTAACCCTATCTTTATTTTCCCATTGTACGGTACGCATGTAATAGGATGCCTCATAATTCACCATCTTTAGGTGCTCCAAATACTTTTCCAAAGTTGGTTTTGGGATAAAGTTATAATACCCATTTTCCAGGTTGATATAATCCGGTTTCAACTCATAATCTTCTCGAATACGTTCCCAAAATGCATCCTCTGCTAAAGGATAGGGTTTGTGCGTACTTGAAAAATGATTTTGGGGCATTCCCAAAAAAGGGGAGAACAAGGCGGCACCTCCCAATTGCTTAATAAAATCTCTTTTTTTCATAGGAATAGGTCTTTGACTAAAAGTATTAAAAAAGGAGTAATTGGCTTCGACTGCCCTAAAAATATAATCAAGGTAATAACAACCATGGCGTGTATCTCCATCTGTGGTAATATGATTGCCATCCTCCTAAAATTTATATTATATTCGGGAAGACAAACTAATCCAATAAAAATCCATGCCACTTTTAATCGTAGTCCTAGGAATCCTCCTTTTATTCCTTTTGGTCGCAAAATTCAAATTGAACGGATTTATTTCATTCATTCTAGTATCGCTTTTCGTTGGAATCGCAGAAGGGATGCAACCAATTGCAGTTGTAGGCTCCATCCAAAAAGGAATTGGTAATATATTAGGTTTCCTAGTCCTAATTTTAGGTCTTGGAGCCATGCTTGGAAAACTAGTAGCAGAAAGCGGGGCCGCACAAAGGATTACTACCAAACTCGTGGATAAGTTCGGGAAAAAGAACATTCAATGGGCCGTGGTTCTCACGGGTTTCATTGTAGGAATACCCATGTTTTACTCCGTAGGCTTTGTGATTTTGGTGCCGCTAGTATTTACCATAGCGGCGGCCACGGGACTTCCCCTACTTTATGTTGGCCTACCCATGTTAGCTTCCCTATCGGTTACCCATGGCTACCTACCACCGCACCCTGCCCCAACGGCAATAGCGGCCACCTTCAATGCGGACATCAGCAAAACTTTACTTTACGGTATCATTGTGGCTATACCGGCCATTATCATAGCAGGGCCTTTGCTATCGAGAACAATGAAAAATATCAAGGCTTCTCCATTAAAGGAATTAATGAATCCTACCATATTAAAGGACGACGAAATGCCAGGAACCGGAATCAGTATTTTTACGGCCCTATTGCCTGTAATACTTATGGCTGTTTCCGCCCTTGCCGGACTTTTTCTCCCGGATGATTCTACCATAAGGTCGATTTTAGTTTTTTGCGGAGACCCGGTAATGGCCATGTTGATCTCTGTGTTGGTTGCCATTTATACTTTGGGATTGGCTCGTGGGAAAAAAATGAAGGATGTTATGGATACAGTCGGTGATGCTGTAAAGGGTATAACAATGGTTTTATTGATCATTGCCGGAGCAGGAGCTTTAAAACAGGTATTGATAGATAGTGGCGTAAGCGAGTATATTGGAGAGGCCCTTAGTGGGTCTTCTGTTTCACCTTTAATTTTAGCTTGGTTGATTGCGACCATAATTAGGGTTTGTGTTGGGTCTGCCACTGTCGCTGGATTGACCGCTGCAGGTATTGTCTTACCACTCATTGAAGGCACGGGTACCAGTGCGGAACTTATAGTCCTGGCCATAGGATCAGGTAGTCTCATGCTTTCCCACGTAAATGACAGTGGATTTTGGCTGTTTAAAGAGTACTTTAATCTCTCCATTAAGGATACTATTAAATCATGAATCTCTAATGGAAACAACCGTAGGCATTATGGGACTCATAGGCGTGTTGATCTTGAATCAGTTTATTTAAAATTTCATTGAATGAGTATATCTAAAAGAATTGAGGAATTGGGATTGGAACTACCTCCTGCCCCTCCACCGGCTGGGCTTTATCGTCCCATTTTGGTTGTAGATAATTTCCTGTATGTGTCCGGCCAAGGGCCCGTTTTAAAGGACGGATCTCTTTACAAGGGAAGAGTGGGTCATAATCTGGATTTAGAAGGAGGGAAATTAGGAGCTAGACACGTAGGTTTGACCATGTTATCAACCATTGTCACTCACTTTGGTGAAATAAATCGAATTAAAAGGTTGGTCAAGACCCTTGGTATGGTCAATTGTACTCCGATTTTCACGACCATCCTTTGGTTATCAATGGTTTTAGTGAATTAATGTCGGATGTTTTTGGCCCTGAAAACGGTGTGGGTGTTCGAAGTGCCGTGGGGATGATGCTTCCCGGGGGAATTACCGTAGAGATTGAGGCCATGTTCGAACTTCATAAGTAAATAGTATGAAAGAAGAGAATTGGTATCGTTTAAAGAACACTTCAAAAGTGATCTCACCCTCTTTATTGGTCTTCAGGGATAGGGTCATTCACAATATTGTAGAAATGATACGAATGTCTCGGCGATACAAGTAAGCTATGTCCCCATATAAAGACCCATAAGACTGCAGAAATTATACAAATGCAAATGGACTACGGTATAAACAAGTTCAAATGTGCCACCATAGCAGAAGCTGAATTGTTGGGAATTTGTGGTGCTCCTGAGGCGCTTTTGGCTATGCAGCCAGTAGGCTTCAATATAAACCGATTCATTACCTTGATAAAGACCTATCCAAATACGGATTTCGCAACATTGACCGACTCCATTTCCATTGCAGATCAACTTTCCGAGGCGGCGTCGGAGAACGATGTAAGAATCAATCTTTACATAGATTTGAACGTAGGAATGAACCGTACTGGAATTGCACCTGATGACAAGGCCCTCCGTTTATATCAATATGTTTTTGACAATGACCATTTGAACATATTAGGTTTACATGTGTATGACGGTCATTTAAGAAATCCAGATTTTGAAACAAGAAAAAAAGACTGCGACCAGGCATTCAATTCGGTTCTAAAACTAAAAGAAAGAATTCTAAAGGCTAACCTTCCTAAACCCGTTATCATTGCTGGAGGCTCCCCCACCTACCCAATTCATTGCAAAAGGGAAAATGTAATTGCAAGTCCAGGACCACGTTATTGTGGGATGCGGGCTACGGAAGTCTTTTTCCTGAAATGAAATTTCTTCCGGCCGCCGTTTTGTTTACTAGAATTATCAGCAAACCCAAAGCCGGAATCCTATGCTTTGATTTGGGTCATAAATCCATTGCACCTGAAATGCCGTTCCCTAGAGTGGAATTTTTGAGTTTGGAACATGATAAACAAATCAGTCAATCTGAAGAACATTTGGTGGTAGAGTATGATGATTTAAAAGTAATGGAGGTTGGTTCTGAGCATTATGCCATACCTAAACATATTTGTCCCACGGTCGCAAAATACGAGAGTCTTCAAGCGGTAGTAAATGGGGAAATTACTGGAGAATGGAAAGTAGCGGCCCGAAACCATAAAATTTCCATTTAACATGTTTGTTCTCGGATGCACACTTAGACCTTTCCATGAACGCCATGGAGTGGAACCGAGATCTTACATGGTCCATTGAAGCCATTAGGGCCAGTGAAAAAGGCATGACCGATAAACCTGATCGAGGAAAAAACACGGTCTCTTTTGAGGCCATGCGAAAAGGAAACATTGGCATTTGCGTGGCGACACAGATTGCCCGGTTTGTAAAGCCTGGAAATAATTTACCAGGATGGAAATCTCCCAACCAAGCTTGGGCGCAGACCCAAGGACAATTGGCATGGTACAGAGCCATGGAAGACCAAGGGGAGCTGTTTCAGATAAAGACCAAAAATGATTTTAATGCTCATTTTGAAAAATGGAAACAGGACAACGAAAATACCCCGATAGGGTATATTCTTAGTTTAGAAGGGGCCGATTCCATTATCAATTTAGATTACTTGCATAAATCCTATGAGGATGGCCTGCGCGCTATTGGGCCTGCGCATTATAGTCCCGGAACTTACGCTTTTGGAACGGATTCCGTGGGAGGAATAGGAATTAAAGGAAAGGAATTATTAAAGGAAATTCAAAAACTTAAGCTCATTTTAGATGCTACCCATCTATGCGATCAAAGTTTTTGGGAGACGATGGAGGTATATGATGGGCCCATTTGGGCCAGCCACAACAATTGTAGAAAATTTGTGAATCATAACCGGCAATTTTCAGATGAACAAATTAAAGAACTTATCCAAAGAAAAGCGGTGATAGGCATGGCCTTGGACGCTTGGATGATGGTACCCAATTGGATTCGCGGAAAATCAACCCCGGAAAG
Organism: Maribacter litopenaei; assembly: GCF_025244665.1. GTDB lineage: Bacteria > Bacteroidota > Bacteroidia > Flavobacteriales > Flavobacteriaceae > Maribacter > Maribacter litopenaei. The sequence continues at coordinate 3,259,750 of NZ_CP104205.1, forward strand.
TACAGGAGTGTCATTGGAGCATACCATTCAAAATATTGACCATATCTGCCAACTTTCCGGCAACTCCAACCATGTAGGTATTGGGACCGATTTGGATGGAGGCTTTGGCCTAGAGCAATCCCCAAAGGATATTGATACCATTGCTGACTTGCAAAAAATTCCTGCAATGCTTGAAAAGAGAGGGTATACGCTTAAAGATATTGAAAATATAATGCACGGCAACTTTGTTCGGTTTTTACAACTTCACTTGCCGGACTAAGTAATAAGTACTTCCTTAATCGAATTTAACACCGTGTTAAGTGCCTGTGGCAGGGTATTTGTTATCTTTATTCCGTTTATTATCAATTTGTAAATGCCTAGATACAATTACATTATCCTCGGAATTTGTTTTTTGATTTTTGTGTGGAGTCATGCCCAAGGCGATATACCTGCCCAAAAACCATTGAAAGTGGAAGCCGTAAATAAAATTGATAACAAAGGCACAACCAATTCGGAACGGTCTTGAATATTCCATCGGTAATAAAGGAACAACCTAAGTTGGACATGACCACGAGAAACCCTGTAAAAATGCTACCGGACCAAGAGTTGGTACAGGCAGGTACCGGACTTAAAATAGACCCAAGAATTGATCCGGGCGAACGATTGAACGGGTCAGGTCAATTCTTTCCAGATCAGTATCTTGGAGACATTAAGAGTAATGGTAAATTCATAGGTATTGTTTGCAGGGACCACGAATATGTAGATGGCGACCGGGTAAAGATTTACGTAAATGATATGGTAGTGGAACCCAATCTGTTGTTAACGGGAGCCTTTAAAGGGGTCAATGTCGATCTGCAATCTGGTTTTAACAAGATTGATTTTGAAGCACTGAACCACGGTTCTTCCGCTCCAAATACTGCACAAGTGGATGTGTACGATGAAAATGGACAACTACTTTACTCTAATAAATGGTTGTTATCTTCCGGATCTAAAGCTACGTTGATCGTTACCAAGGATTAAAATTCCATTCCATCTTAAATTTTATCTTTAAATGCCATCTCATTTGATGGGGCATTCATCTACTATTTAATATCTTTAAAATTCAAAAGAATCATATTTAATGTCCAAAAATTACAAAGTTGCTGTAATTCAGCTCAATTTGAATAATACAGCGGATGTGAATCGAAAAAAATGTTCGGAATGGATAAAGAAAGCGGCACATGAAGGAGCCGAGGTCATCTGTTTACCCGAGTTATATAGCAGTCATTATTTTTGCCAAAGCGAGGATGTTGAGAACTTCTCGATAGCCGAACCCTTGGGTGATATTTCGTTTACGGCCTTTAGTACCCTGGCCAAAGAATTGGGAGTGGTTATCATTGTACCATTTTTTGAAAAAAGAATGTCCGGTATCTATCATAACAGTGCCTATATCATAGATACCGATGGATCCCAAGCAGGCCTTTATCGTAAAATGCACATTCCCGATGACCCCCATTTTTACGAAAAATTTTACTTTACGCCCGGGGATCTAGGTTTTCAATCCATAAGTACGCAAAAAGGAAATATAGGCACTTTGATCTGTTGGGATCAATGGTATCCGAAGCTGCGAGGTTAACGGCTTTAAAGGGGGCCGAAGTATTATTTTACCCCACGGCGATTGGTTGGCATCCTGCAGAAAAAGCGCAATACGGAGAAAATCAATATGGGGCTTGGATGAACGTCATGAAGGGACATGCGGTGGCTAACGGCATCTTTGTAGCAGCAGCTAATAGAATTGGTTTGGAAAAATACCTACCGGATACAGATGGTATCGAGTTACGGGGCAAATCTTTTATTTGTGAATTCTTAAGGCGAAATACTCGCACTAGCCTCGTATGATAAGGAAGAAATCCTAATGGCAGAAGTGGATTTGGCCTTACAGGAAAATGTGCGTCAAAACTGGCCCTTTTTTAGGGATAGACGTATCGATGCCTTCGGCGAGCTAACAAAACGTGCTTTGGATTAAATCATATGGGCAAAAGGAGATTTCCCGCAGAATGGGAAAAGCAAAAAGGGATTTTACTGTGCTTTCCACATAATGGTAAGGATTGGCCCGGTAAATTCGGGGCAATCAAATGGGCCTTCGTAGAATATGTAAAAAAGGTATCCACTTTTGAAACCGTGTTTTTGATAGTGGCCAGTGAGACATTTCAACAAAAGGTAACAGAATTACTTGAGATGGCCGATGTAGATCTTACCCAAATTTCCTTTATCGTTCATAAAACCAATCGCAGTTGGATGCGGGATTCCGGACCGATTATGGTTAAAAACGGCACGGAATGGGAGGCCCTAAATTTTAACTTTAATGGCTGGGCCAAATACACTAATTGGCAACTGGACAAACATGTTCCTACATTGGTTGCTAAACACCTGGATGTCCCCTTGACCCAAGTAACCCACAAAGGCAAAAAAGTCATCTTGGAAGGTGGCGCGTTGGAGGTTAACGGAAAGGGCACCTTGATTACCACTGAGGAATGTTTATTGCACCCTTCTATTCAGGTGCGGAATCCAAAATTTACCAAGGAGGATTATGAGGCTATTTTCCTTGAATATTTTGGAGTCACGAATACGATTTGGTTGGGTGATGGAATCCAAGGGGATGATACCCATGGCCATATCGATGACCTTTGTAGGTTCGTAAACGCCAACACCGTTGTTACGGTAGTGGAAAAAGATACTAAGAACAAGAATTACAAACCGCTTCAGGAGAATCTGAAAAGACTCAAAGAAGCAACTTTGGAAGATGGCTCACCATTGAAGGTAATAGAACTGCCCATGCCTACCTCCATTGTTTTTGAAGGTATTGAATTACCTGCCAGTTATGCCAATTTCCTGATTATAAACGGAGCGGTATTAGTCCCAACCTTTAACGATGCTCATGACCGATTGGCTTTGAATATTCTAGCGGATTGTTTCCCTGACAGGGAAATTATCGGCATTAATTGCATCGATTTGATTTGGGGATTTGGGACTTTGCACTGTTTAAGTCAACAGATTCCAGCATAACATGAAAACCTAATTACTTATTCTCTCCTGGTCTATAAGTTTTTTGAGCTCTTTTTAAAACATCTTCTCGGTAATAAGCCGCATCTTTCCAATCTATATTAATGTAACGTTCCGTTTGGTCATCAAAATGCGGTGAAGCCGGCCTCCACTTTGACCCCCGGCCAAAATCGTTTTTGCTTTTACGGTGTCCCCGAACTCTACCACAGCCGCAAAACTGTTGCCCCGAGTACCATAGATTTTTTTAGTGTTATTCGTGTAGCTGACCCCATATGCAGCCAAAGCTCCCCAACGTCCGGAAGCAAAACCGACCCCTACACTGGGAAGACTATCATTAAAAGCTTGCCTAATGTCTCCATTCAATCGCTGATAGCGATTCACTTCGCCCCAAGGCATCTTCCATGTTCCGAAGTCACTCTCCAATCGATCAATTACCTCTTCTAAAATCCCTAAACCTTCTTCGGGATAGTTTCCAAAATAGGTCATTCGTTCCATATCGCTAATACCTTTAGGTTGCTTAGCTTTTTGACCCATAGTAGTACCGTAATAATGAGCCAAGGTCATGGCAATGGATTCTTTAGAGGTTTTAAAATCCCAGTTTTCAAGGGTTTCGATTGGTTCCTGTAATTTTGGGTTTTTATCGTCGTGGGAATTATAGGCCTGAACAAGACCCGGTATTAGGGCTTTAAAAGCTGGTAAATAAGGATCATGCGCCAAAGTAATCAAGCTATCCAAGGTATAACCGCTTCTCCCTGTCAAGAGTTCAATGGCATGCACTCCCCTAAAATTTTCCTGGTCCTGGACATGTAATAGGGGTACTCTTCTTTTTTGGGACTAAACTCCGCAGCAGAGGTAAAGGGCGTTGAATTGCAATTCTGAATCCACCCGTTTTCCGGATTCAGAACCAAGATATTCTCGTCCACCGTATGAAGTCCTTGCCAATCGGTTTGGGGATTGCTCCCATCGACTGGTTCAGAATAATCAAAGGTGATATCCCTTTTAGGAATGAAATTCCCATGAAAGTAGGCGATATTCCCATCTGCATCGGCGTATACCGTGTTGTTGGAGGAATTGGTACGTATATCCATCATTTCCCTAAATTCTTGGAAACCATTCTTTTTTGTTCTAACAAAAGACTGTTCCAACGCCTTCACAGGCTCCCACATCATGGCGGAGGCTGTCCATTGTCCGCCCACGGCATGGGTTATGGATTCATGATGGGTTTGGTACATTGGGAATGTCCGATCCTCCATCCCTGTTTCCGTTTTATACTTTAAGGTTACCGAAGTAGAATCCACAGGTCGCAGTTCCTCACCATATTGGTAATACAGTTTTCCGTCGTTCTTTACGATGGTCTCCTTGAATTCATCCATCACGTCCGTATACGTAGAAGTGTGCATCCAACCCGTTTTTTCATTAAACCCTTGATAGACAAAAAACTGGCCCCAGGTTACCGCGCCATAAGCATTAAGTCCTTCCTCGCTTACTACATGTACCTCACCCCTAAAGTAGAAGGAGGTATGGGGATTGATCAATAACATGGCATTGCCTGATTCTGTTAATTTACCTGATATTGCTATTCCGTTGGATCCTTGTGGTTCCGCTATTTCGGCCTTCTTTTTTTGTTCCAGCAATTCCATTTCCGGAAGTTCCATGCCACTCTTGTAAAAGGATTCTATTTTACGGGTAGAAATGCGTTCGATATCCCCCCCTATGCTTCCCTCGCTGAAATACATAGGCATCCAAGGTTCAAACCGGGTCAGTAACCTGGGTTTAACATCCGGGTGGGTATGTAGATAGTAATTGATACCATCCGCAAAAGCATCACATAATTTTTTTAGCCACTCCGGACTTTTCTCGTAATTCGCTTTGGCCTCTTCTTCTGTCATGAACAGTTTTGCCCTAAGATCGCTATAGATGGCTTCTTCACCTTCCACTTCGGCCAACCTTCCTGTCGCCCATATATAGTTTTGTTCCACACGATTGAAATCATCCTCACATTGGGCATACAACAGACCAAAAACGGCATCAGCATCGGTCTTTCCATAAATATGCGGTACGCCAAAATCATCCCTTATGATTTCTATTCGGGAAGCCTGAGCCTCCCACTTTTCCGCTTCTGATTCTACTATGCCCTTTGAACCGCACGAAAAAAAGAAATACGCCAAAAACAAGTAACCTACATGCTTCATACCCTATATTTTATATTAGGGAAGGTACATAAATGTATCCGCTTTTTCCAAACCTATATGACTATCGTCATTTTTATACTCTTGCAAGCACCGTAGATTCGATAAATGGTGGTAAATTATGATGAATATTGTCATCGGTTTTTATGATTATAAGATATTTTAAACATCCGTTTTTGAAAAAAGGAATTCTTTTTTTTGCCGTTTTATGTTTTGTTTCCTGTGGCGAAAAAACCAAAAAAGTCTATCCTAAAAAAATGGCGATGACAGAATCTGTCTATGCCTCAGTAACCATTCAACCGGACAGTTTGTATCAGGCCTACGCAGCTGTTTCCGGGATTCTGAGCAAGAATTTGCTGGAGGAAGGAGACTTGGCTCCTAAAGGAACCCCTTTGGTACAGATTATTAACACGGCACCGGAACTCAATGCGCAAAATGCCCGATTAAACCTTGAATTGGCAGAGGAAAATTATCAAGGAAGTTCCGCAATATTGACGGCCTTGGAGGACGAAATCAAATCGGCCCAGCTATCCTTGGAAAACGACTCCATCAACTTTTTTCGGCAGAAAAGACTTTGGGAACAACAAATTGGTTCCAAAGCACAGTACGAAAATAGAAAATTGGCTTATGAGCTATCAAGAAACAACTTTAGATTGATAACCAATCGCTACGAAAGGACGAAAAACGAGCTAGCAACCCAATGGCAGCAGGCACGCAACAACTACAGGACAGCAAGGAGCAATACCGAAGATTTCACGGTGGAGAGCAAAATCAATGGAAAGGTATACGCTCTTTTCAAGGAGCCTGGAGAAATTGTAAATTCCATGGAGCCCTTGGCAACGGTGGGTAGCAAGGATGTCTTTATAATAGAAATGTTGGTGGACGAGGTGGATATTGTAAAACTTACAAAAGGGCAAAAAGTATTGGTTACATTGGATGCCTACAAAAACGAAGTTTTTGAAGCCAATGTTCACAAAATATATCCAAAAAAAGACCAACGTTCGCAGACCTTTAAGGTTGAGGCCACTTTTATGGATCCCCCTAAAATTCTATATCCGGGATTGGCCGGCGAAGGCAATATCATCATCGCCCAAAAAGACAACGTGCTGACTCTACCCAAATCCTATCTCATCAATGAAAATCAAGTCCAAACCGAAGATGGCCCGGTAACATTGAAAATTGGTCTTCAAAGTCTCGACCTCGTCGAAATTCTTGATGGTATAAACGAAACCACCGCTATCCTAAAACCCGAGGAATGACCAATTGGAGCGTGATAATAGGCATTGCCAAAACACATCTACTGACCAAAATGAAAAGTACAGTGACGGCGGCCTTAGGGGTTACTTTTGGTATAGGAGCTTACATTACCATGGCAGGTTTTATGACCGGCCTAAACAATTTATTAGATGGTCTTGTGCTGAACAGGATCCCCCATGTGAGACTTTATAATGAAATAGAGCCTTCTAAAAAGCAACCTGTTTCCGTATACGCCGATTTTAAAGATGCCTTCAATGTTATAAACTCGATAAAACCCAAGGAAAGCGAGAAAAAAATTCATAATGCACTGCCCATACTGGAGTATCTAAAAACCCAAGACGCCGTTAAAGGTGCCACTCCGCAATTACAGGCCCAAATCTTCTACCTGTCCGGATCCATTGAACTAGGGGGAATGTTGATAGGAGCCGATATTATGGAAGAAACCAGGCTTTCAAATTTCAACGACTACATAGTGAAAGGTAGCCCGGAAGCCCTTAGAAACAATGCCAATGGGATACTTTTAGGTGCGGGTCTCGGCCGATAAAATGTCCCTTTCCGTGGGAGACCGGATACAGGTAAGTACGGTATCGGGTGGTATTTTTCCCTTAAAAATTGTGGGTATCTATCAAAGTGGATTGGCAGAGGTAGACAATGTCCAAAGCTACGTGAACCTAAAGACCGCACAGCGAATTTTAGGGCAACCCGAAAATTACATCACAGACATCCATATAAAGCTTTTTGACATAGAGGCCGCTCCTACAATGGCGAAAAGATGGGAACGACAATTTGATATTAAGGCCATAGATATAAAGGAAGCCAATGCCCAATTTGAAACCGGCTCCAATATAAGAAACTTGATTACCTATGCCGTTTCCATCACACTGTTGATTGTAGCGGGGTTCGGAATATATAATATTCTCAATATGCTTATTTATGAAAAAATGAAGGATATTGCCATTTTAAAAGCCACCGGATTTTCTCGGAAATGATGTAGCCCTAATCTTTATAAGTCAGGCCATCATTATTGGCGTGCTGGGAGGAATATTGGGGTTATTGATAGGTTTTGGGCTTTCAGTTTTGATAGATAACACGCCATTTGAGACCGATGCTTTGCCAACCATCAATACCTATCCCATAAATTACAATCCTTTATATTATGCCATAGGCATCGCTTTTGCTTTGATTTCCACCTTTATAGCAGGCTACCTTCCTGCCAACAAGGCAAAAAATATAGATCCGGTCAAAATAATCAGAGGGACATGATAACCCATAAAATAATTCTTTGGAAAAGATGAGTTTGGTGCTGGAAACAAAAAATATCGATAAACATTTTTATAAACCAAAGGATTTTCACGTACTAAAAGATATTTCCTTTGGAATTAAGGAAGGTGAATTTGTTTCCATCGTTGGAAAATCAGGTTGTGGAAAATCTACTTTACTCTATATTCTTTCTACAATGGATACAGAGTATACCGGTGAACTCTTTTTGAAAGAGCAATTGATTACCGGAAAATCCCATGAGGAACTATCTAGGATTCGCAACAGGAACATTGGTTTCGTTTTCCAATTTCATTATTTACTCACGGAATTCAGTGTTATTGAAAATGTTATGTTACCTGCAAAAAAACTTGCCGAAAAATCCCCGAAAGAAATTGAACAAGACGCGCGTGAAAAATTGGAGATGCTTCATATAGGGCATTTGGCTGAGCAAAGGGCTTCACGTATATCAGGGGGAGAAAAACAACGTGTAGCGATTGCTCGCGCGCTGATCAACAACCCCACGATTCTTATGGGAGATGAACCCACAGGAAATCTCGACAGCCATAATTCCGAAAATGTATTTTCTATTTTTAAACGTCTTTCGGTTGATCAGGGACTTTCTCTTTTGATCGTAACGCACGACAACGATTTTGCTCAACGTACGGACCGCATTATAGAAATGGAGGATGGAAGTATTATAAGCTGATGCACCAAAAGATATGGGTGCAGATAGGATGTTATACTATAAAATTAGTACTCTCTTGTAGACCATGAGTATTACGTTGGGACAAAAAGGTATTTTTGTATAATGGCAGATAAAAAAGTAAGTATTCTTCAAGCATTTAAGACGATTATCCGGCCTAGAAGAAAATTAGTTCTTCTAGGGCTTTTATTGATTGTAATCAGTAAGGCTGCAAGCTTTGTGGCACCCGTATCCCTTCGTTACTTTCTGGACGATGTAGTACCCAACAAAAACTATGATTTCTTAAAGTTACTTGTGGTCGTGGTTATCATTTCGTTCTTGGTTCAAGCCGTTATGTCTTTTCTTTTGACCAAAGTGCTTAGTATCCAAGCACAGTTCATGATATCCGAATTACGGGCACAAGTTCAAAAAAGGTATTGGCACTACCAATTAGATTTTTTGACAACACTAAATCAGGGGCCCTGGTTTCACGAATCATGAGCGATGTGGAAGGGGTTCGTAACCTCATCGGTACGGGACTGGTACAATTGGTAGGAGGAACCATTACTGCAGTGGTCTCCCTTATTCTCTTACTGCGTATTAGTCCAACCATGACTTTATTGACCTTTATTCCACTCATTCTTTTTGCTGTCATTGCCTTAAAAGCCTTTAAAATTATCCGACCGGTTTTTAGGGACAGGGGAAAAATAAATGCAGAAGTAAAAGGGCGATTGACGGAGACTTTAGGGGGTATACGTGTCATTAAAGGGTTCAATGCCGAAGCCCAAGAGGCCAAAGTCTTTGAGGATGGGGTTGAGCGACTTTACCAAAATGTAAAGAAAAGCCTAACCGCTACAGCGGTAATGACCAGTTCCTCCACTTTTCTTTTAGGATTGGCCACAACGGGCATTATGATGGGTTACGGAGGATATAAAATGATGCAAGGCGAATTGAGCACAGGGGAATATTTTGAGTTTACCTTCTTATTGGCGCTAATGGTTGCCCCCATCGTTCAGATGAGCAATATAGGCAGTCAATTAACGGAGGCCTTGGCTGGCTTGGACCGTACCGAGGAGTTAATGAACCAAATCACCGAGGCGGATGATAAAAAACGAACCATAGAACTGACCGAGATTAAAGGGGATATGCGATTTGAAGATGTTTCTTTTGCCTATGAGGAGGATAAGGACGTATTGCACAATATCAGTTTTGAAGCTAATGCAGGTGACGTAATCGCCTTGGTAGGAAGTTCAGGTTCGGAAAGTCTACTATTGCAGGTCCGGCAGCCAGTTTTCTAAACCCGGATTCCGGAAAAATCAGTATTGATGGGCAGGACCTCGCCAAAATTGATTTGACCAGTTTTCGACAATTTACGGGCGTGGTGTTGCAGGACGATTTTCTTTTCGAAGGTACCATACGGGAAAACATACTTTTCCCTAGACCTAATGCCAGTGAAAATGAATTGAACGAAGCTGTCGATGCAGCCTATGTAAATGAATTCACCGACCGATTCGATAAAGGTTTGGATACCGTGATAGGGGAACGCGGGGTAAAACTATCCGGGGGACAACGACAGCGTATTGCCATTGCGAGGGCCATTTTGGCCAATCCAAGAATATTGATTTTGGACGAGGCCACTTCCAATCTGGATACCGAAAGTGAATCCTTGATCCAGAAAAGTTTGGCTGAACTCACCAAAGGCCGTACCACTTTCGTGATAGCACATCGCTTAAGTACCATTAGAAAAGCCAACCAGATTTTGGTGATTGAAAATGGGAGAATTGCCGAGCAAGGCACCCATGAGGAATTGATTGCCAAAGAGAGTAGATATTATAATCTATTTACCTATCAGGCGAGGATTTAAAATTGTCAATAAAAAATTAATTGTCCGTTCAAATGCGGTCGAGAAGTCTTTTGGAAGACATTATGAAAAAAGGCAAACTCAAGCATAGTTCATCAATCCAAAACGTACATCTTGGGTTTGCATTTGTACTTGAACTTGAGTTTGTATTAATTAAAGTTCTTCCGGGGCCAATTCCACTTCCAAGCCATCCATAGATTCGGTAATATGCAATTGACAACCCAGTCGACTATTTTCACGTACATTGAAGGCTTCGGACAACATAGCCTCCTCATCATCGCTTTTCTCCGGTAAGTCATGATCGGAGGTCACATAACATTGACACGAAGCACACATAGCCATACCACCACAGATTCCAATAGTTCCTTCAGGAGCCAATTCATAGGAGCGTACTACCTCCATCAGATTCATGTTCATATCCGTTGGTGCCTCGATCTCATGAATCACACCGTCACGGTCGGTTATTTTGATTTTTATATCCGTCATTTTAATCAATTGCTTTAACTACTGCTTTGGGTGCCTCTTTTTTGGAACCATCAAAACCACTCACACCTCCTACGGTGGTATATTTCATCACATATTTTTTATCTCGGAAAAATTCTTTGATATGCACTTTGGCACATCAAAGTCGCCTCGTGAAATCCACAAAGAATCAATTTTAACTTACCGGGATAGGTATTTACATCACCTATCGCATAGATTCCGGGAATATTGGTTTGGTAATCAAACGTATCCACTTTTATAGCGTTCTTCTCTATTTCCAAGCCCCAATCCGCAATAGGTCCCAATTTAGGCGATAGCCCAAATAAGGGAATGAAATTATCCACTTCTAAAGTAATATCTTCGGCCGCATTGGACGTCTTTCTAATAATTACCGACTCCAGTTTTCCATCACCCTTTAGCCCAACCACTTCACCTGGGGTTATCAGATTTATTTTCCCTTGATTCTTAAGCTGTTGTACTTTTTCCACAGAATCCAAGGCCCCTCTAAACTCATTCCTTCTATGGACCAAAGTGACTTCTGAAGCTACATCGGCCAAGAAAATACTCCAATCCAATGCCGAATCTCCTCCACCTGCAATTATTACCCTTTTGTTACGATACGCTTCGGATCCTTTATCATATAGGACACCCCGTTGTCCTCATAATCAGAAAGGTTTTCCAATAAGGGTTTTCTAGGCTCAAAACTTCCAAGCCCTCCGGCGATGGCCACAATCGGAGCATTGTGTTGAGTTCCTTTATTTGTGGTCACGACATAGGTATTATCATTTAGTTTTTCTATAGTTTCGGCCCTTTCACCCAACGTAAAACTAGGTTGAAAGGGTTTAATCTGTTCCATAAGATTATCTACCAAATCCCCGGCTAAAACCTCAGGGAATCCGGGAATGTCGTAAATCGGCTTTTTTGGATATATCTCGGAACATTGTCCACCTGCTTGGGGCAGTGCGTCAATGAGATGACATTTTAATTGTAATAATCCTGCTTCAAAAACTGCGAAAAGGCCTGTTGGATCGGCCCCTATAATAAGTATATCTGTTTTAATCATGTAAACCGCTATTAGCTGGCTAAACTACTTTTGGGAAAGTTTAAAAATTATGACTTTTATCAAGTACTCAATCTACATTGATAACCTCTTCAATTTGGGGTGCGTACTTTTTTATGGTCATCTCAACTCCACTTTTTAAGGTCATTTGGTTTACACTGCACCCTACGCAGGCACCGTGTAATTTTACTTTTACGGAATTCCCATTATCGATGGAAATCAAGGAGATGTCCCCACCATCACTTTGTAAAAAAGGGCGTATTTCTTCCAATGCCTTTTCTACCTTTTCCTTTAAGTCATCCGAAGTCATTGTTGTCATAACTACTTCTTTTTAACGGCAGAACAGCCTGCCATTGTCGTTATTTTTATAGCTTCCGTAGGTGGAATGTTTTCATTTCTATCTACTACTTGCTGCACTACATTCTTGGTCAATTCCTCAAAGGCAGCCTCAATTGGCGTTGCTGTCTGCAAGGCTGCCGGTCTTCCTACATCGCCTGCTTCCCTTATACTCTGAACCAATGGAATTTCACCTAAAAAAGGAACATCCAAATCATCCGATAGGTATTTGGCCCCTTCCTTTCCAAATATGTAATATTTATTATCAGGAAGTTCCGCAGGAGTAAAATAGGCCATATTTTCTACAATTCCTAAAACAGGAACGTTAATGGAATCCTGTTGGAACATGGCCACTCCCTTTCGGCATCTGCCAAGGCCACTTCTTGCGGTGTACTTACCACGACCGCCCCAGTAACCGGCATCGCCTGCATAATGCTTAAATGGATGTCTCCTGTTCCTGGCGGTAAGTCCAACAACATAAAATCTATTTCCCCCCAGTGGGCATCAAAGATCATCTCGGTTCAAGGCCTTGGAGGCCATAGGTCCCCTCCAAATTACAGCTTGATTGGGTTGGGTAAAAAACCCGATGGACAATAGTTTCACCCCATAATTTTCTACGGGCTTCATTTTAGACTTTCCATCTATAGTAACCGCCAAGGGTTTTTCTTGGGCCACATCAAACATAATGGGCATGGAAGGTCCGTAAATGTCCGCATCCAAAAGTCCAACTTTGAATCCCATTTTGGCCGGAGTAACGGCCAAATTTGCGGTCACCGTAGATTTTCCAACACCACCTTTACCGGAGGCCACCGCTATGATATTTTGTATCCCAGGAATGGGTTTTCCCTTAATCTCATTCGCCTTTGGAGGAGTAGCGGGAGCATCAACCTTAATATTGACCTTTATTTTCGCCTTCCCATACACATCCTTGTGTATCGCTTTTAAGATTTCAACCTCGGTCTTCTTGCGAGCCTGTAGGCTAGGGTTTTTTATGGTAATGTCTACCTCAACCTCATCCCCAAAAATTTGAATATTTCTTACAGCACCGCTTTCCACCATGTTTTGACCTTCTCCAGGAACTGTAATGGATTCCAATGCCCTTAGAACCTCCTTCTTATCTATCTTCATTATATAAATTCATTCTAAACAACAAAGATAGACCTTAGGTGCGAGATTAGGAAGCTATGCCATTGAAATTGAAGATAAAACAATAGGTTACATTTATTTTGTGAAATACCTAAAAAACACACTACTGCAAATTTTTACCTAAATACCGCCATTTAAAAAGCGGTAATTGTAGTATTTTAGGTTGCGAACCAAACATCTTAGATGAATGCAAAATACCCCTAGTTTTAAGTACCCAATTATATAGTTCCTAATCTGTATTGTTCTGACGAGTGCCTGTGGAGGTTCCAAGCACAAATTCTCAAAACGGGATGTAAAACATGCACAGAATTTGGTAGGTGTCGATTTTACCAAAAAACAGCTTGATACCCTATACCCTTATTTGGAAAGGAACAGAAAGGGATATGACTCCTTACGAACCTATAATTTGGATTATACTGTATTCCCCGCTATCAAATTTGATCCCTTACCCTTACATTTTTCTCCCAAACCACAGGATTCGTTTCCAATTTGGGAAATTCCTACGGATGTTGAATTGCCTGACAATAAATCAGAACTCGCTTTTTATACCATCCCGCAACTGGCATCGCTCATAAAGAACGGAAAGATTACCTCTATGGAACTGACAAAGTTCTTTATTGACCGAATTAAAAAGTATGATGGGGTCTTACAATCCACCATAACCATTACCGAAAAAATGGCATTGGATCAAGCCGAGAAAATGGATGCAGAATTACAATCGGGATCGTACAGGGGTATTCTACATGGCATTCCGTACGGCGTAAAGGACCTTATTTCGGTAAAAGGATATAAAACCACATGGGGCGCAGAACCTTATAAGGAGCAAGAGTTCGATATGACCGCTACCGTGGTAAAAAAACTGCAGGAGGCCGGGGGCGTGCTTATAGCCAAATTGGTTTCCGGTTCCTTGGCACGTGGCGATGTTTGGTTCGGGGGCAAAACAAAAAATCCGTGGGATGTAAAGCAAGGAGCTAGTGGTTCTTCCGCAGGCTCTGGTTCAGCTACCTCAGCGGGTTTGGTTCCTTTCGCATTGGGAACGGAAACCCTGGGAAGTATTACTTCGCCTAGTACACGTAATGGCATAACAGGTTTGCGTCCTACATATGGTCGTGTTAGCAGGTATGGTGTTATGAGTTTGAGTTGGTCTATGGATAAAATTGGTCCATATGGCACGGAATGCTGAAGATTGTGCCATTGTATACAGTATTATTTACGGAAAAGACCCTTTGGATCCCACTACCTCCGAATTTCCGTTTGGTTTTGACAAGACCAAGGAAATCACCTCCCTAAAAGTAGGATACCTAAAAAAGGATATTGAAAAGGATACTTCCAAATCCAAGGATAATCTAACAAAAGCTTTGGATGTCTTTAAAAGGATGGGTATAAAAATGGACAGCCTTGAACTGCCGAGATGATGTACCCTTCAATAGCTTCGATATTATTTTAAGGGCCGAGGCCGGAGCTTTTTTCGATAATTTGGTACTATCGGCCGACGTGGACAAGATGGTGGAGCAAGACCAACGTTCCAGGGCCAATTCGCTAAGACAAGCCCGATTTATTCCAGCAGTGGAATACCTTCAGGCCAATCGACACCGAGAAGTACTGATTGAAAAAATGTATGAACTAATTAAAGAATATGATGTCATCATCTCGCCTTCTTTTGGAAACAGACAGCTGGTCATAACCAATTTAACAGGACACCCGGTTATCGCTATCCCCACTGGATTGGACACCGATAAACATCCTACCAGCATTACCTTGATAGGAAACCTCTATGACGAAGCAAGTATCCTATTATTGGCAAAGGCTTTCCAAGAACAAACGGAATTTGATGAGATGCATCCGGAAGGATATACTGATTAAATCTTCCGGCCGTCCAATAAGTTGATAATTCTAGATCCGTAAGCAGCATTTTTCTCTGAATGAGTGACTTGTATGATGGTTACACCGTCTTCTTGATTCAATTTTTTGAATAGCTCCATTATTTCCTCACTCTGTTGGGAATTAAGGTTTCCTGTGGGCTCATCGGCCAATATTAATTTTGGATTGGCAATCAAGGCCCTGGCAACTCCCACCAATTGTTGCTGCCCCCCACTTAATTGTGCCGGAAACAAATCTTTCTTTCCTACAATATTAAATCGATCCAACATATCGGCAACCATAGCCTTCCTTTCGAATCCTTTGAATTTTTTGTATAACAGAGGCATTTCCAAGTTTTCCTGCACGGTTAGGTCGTCTAATAAGTGATAGGACTGAAAAACAAAGCCAATATATTCCTTGTACAGATTGGAACGATGTTTTTCCTTTAGGGTATGTACAGATTCGTCCAGGAAATTGTATTCGCCCTCATCAAAGGTGTCCAACATACCTATGACGTTCAACAAGGTTGATTTTCCTGAGCCCGAAGGCCCCATAACCGAAATAAATTCCCCCTCTTCCACTTCTAGATTAATGTCCTTTAACAGAAACACTCGCTGGCCTCCTGAATTGACCCACTTAAAAATATTCTTGAGCTCTAGTAACATAATTTGCTTGATTTTTTAAATATTTTATTGATTCTTGTAATATCCTTATTCATCCCTTAGCGATTTTACTGGATTGGCCAAGGCTGCCTTTATGGTTCGCGTTCCTATAGTTAAGAAGGCTATGGCAACGGCCAATACACCGGCTGTTGCAAAAAAGACCCAACTTAAACCTATCCTATACTCGTAGTTTTCCAACCATTGTTTTAAAAACCACCAGGCAATGGGGGAAGCGATTAAAAAGGCCAAAAGAACGAGGATCAAGAAATCCTTGGTCAGAATAAAAGTGATATTCGCCACGCTAGCACCTATGACTTTTCTTATGCCTATTTCTTTGGTTCGCTGGGTAACTACCAATATAGACATGGCGAAAAGACCTATACAACTAAGAATTATTGCTATTAAGGCACCACTTGTAATTAATAAGGCCATGGATTTTTCTCGCCGAAAAGTTCTATCCACATTTTCGTCTAAAAAAGATCCTAAAAAATCTGCATTCGGCTCTAGTTTTCTATAGGCACGCTCCACGGCTTCAAAGCTATTGGCCATATTTGTGGAACCTACTTTTACGTAGGCATAAGTTAAAGGCAAATCTTTGGTCATATAAAATGTGATGGGTTCAATGGCTTTATCCAAATCCTGAAAGTGATAATCCTTTACCACTCCCAAAATGGGAGACATCCCATCTCCATCTATGGGCAAGGAAACGGACAATATATCTTCTTCTCCCAATTGTCTCGGCCATAGCCTCATTGATCAATATACCCAAACTGTCGGAAACACCGTTGAAGTTTCTACCGGAGGCCATTTCCAATCCAAGTGTGGGAACGTAGTCCGGATTCACTATTAAGAAATTAGTCATGACCACCTTCCCGTTGTAGCTGAACCCAATGGCACTTGAGGACTGGCTCCCGTCCTTGCCTCTGCCTAAATTATTGTCGGCACCCGAAACCTCCAGTATATCCGGATTGCCGCGTAATTCATCCTTTAATAATTGCAAAACCGCATAACTATCCCTTTTTCCGTTCAATGGAAAGGAAAGTACATGGGTTTTGTCATAGCCCAAATCCTTGTTGCGCATATATGCTATTTGCCCTCTTAGAACCAACGTGCCCGTAATCAAAAGTATGGCGATCGCAAATTGAACAACCATTAGCACATTTCTCAAGCGATTCTTACCGTTGCTTTCCAACTTTCCCTTTAAGGATTGAATTGTCCCCAATTTGCTCAGCAACATTGCAGGATATCCCCCTACAATAAGGGTCACAACTAGTACGGACGTTAAAAAGAGTCCCAAAAAAAGCGGTGTGGTCAATGCCTGCATGGAGGCTTGTGTGCTAAATGCCGTTTTAAAATCCTCGAACAACAGCACACTGAGCAAAACACCTAATATCGACGCCGTGCAGAAAATTAAAAGGCTTTCTCCCCAAAATTGAAAGAAAAGATGTTTTCTTCGGCCCCTAAAGTCTTTCGCATTCCAATCTCCTTGAGTCGCTGTGAACTCTTGGCCACACTCATATTCACATAATTAACAAAAGCAATGAACAGAATTAAGAAAGCAACTCCAATTATAAGATAAGGCACACTTCTACTTATCTCGGCATACCCTTTTCTGAAACTCGTAAAGTGTTTGTCCTTTAACGGCAATAACTTAATTTCTCTATATAATCCTTCCTCATTTGGGGAAGCCCCTGAATTTTTCGCATTCTCCATCACCTCCTCATAGTGAAGATTTACAAAGGCGTGTGTATTTTGTTCAAATTGTTCAGCTGAAACATTGTCCTTTAATTCTACATAAACAGAATGGTACTGTGCGTTCCATGATTCTTTTGTATCCAAATATTCGGGATTGTTTTCAAATCTCAATGCGATTTCAAAACCCATGTCCGTATTGGTAGGTATGTCCTCGGCCACGGCACCCACCGTAAAAGGTTCCACTTTCCCGTTTATCAACACGTTGAAGTCACTTCCTACTACATCAGTGTTCCCAAATAGTTTTTCAGCAGCCTTTCTAGTCAATACAACCGAATTCAAATCCTGTAATGCGTTATCCGTATTACCTTCAATCAACGGAAAGGTGAACATGGAAAAATAGTCTTGATCCACCCAATTTGTTTTAAGCATTAGTTCCTTTTCTCCATTTATCACCAAGGCATCATTTTCCAAGACCCTAGTAATTTTACCAATTCCAGGCACTTCTGATTTTAAGGCTTCCGCAAAAGGTGTGGGTTGACTAACGCCGGCCTCCGAGCCTTTTTCTGTTTGCTGAACTATATAAACACCGTAAATATTTTCCCTGTTTTCATGAAAATCTTCATAAGAAAGTTCATAAAAACTCGCTGTAGCCAACAAAATAGCCACCCCAAAGGCAATGGTCAAACCTACCATGTTAATGGAAGTAAAGGTTTTGTCCTTCCAAAGATTTCTCCACGCGATTTTTAAATAGTTTTTGAGCATAAATCTAGTTTTAGAAGTTCTAAAATTTTATACTATTCGGCACGTAAGTTTTTCAGGGGTTTCAACAATGCAGCGCTAACTGATTGATAGCTAATTGTTAAAAGAGCAATCAACAGGGCCAAAATTCCCGCGATAAGGAAAATATCCCAACTTATCAATATCCTGTAGGCAAAATCCTCTAACCATCTTTTCATAGTATACCAACCTATGGGGATGGCAATGAGAATGGATAGCAAGATTAATTTCATGAAATCCAATGTTAGTAATTGATAGATATTTTTAAATGGAGCTCCGAGTACCAAACGAATACTAATTTCCTTTTTACGCTGCTCCACCAAAAATGCCGATAATGCAAACAAACCGAGGCAAGCCACCAGTATGGCGAACAATGCAAAACTGTTGAATATTTGACCCATACGTTTCACATCATCATGCATTTGTGCATATTCTTGATCCAAGAATGTATACTCAAAGGATTGCGTTGGAACATAGTCCTGCCGATTTTTTCGATAGTATCAATAGCGTCATAGTTTATCCCGTTGGCAAGTTTTACTGATATCATACTTGGTGCATTTCCAATCACCAAGGCCAAAGGATCGATATCCTCCTTTAAATTCTTAAAATGAAAATCTTCCAAAACACCAATAATGGTCCATTCTTGACTATTGGATATCTTTTTACCCAAAGGGTTTTCAAAACCCAATTGGTTGGCCATTTTGGCGTTTATAACAATGGCAGAGGAATCGCTGACAAAATCTTTGGAAAATCCACGTCCTTGACTCACATTCAGCCCCAAAGTCTTTATGTAATCGTAATCTACTCTCCATATTTGTGCCGGAACCGCTCTATCTTCCGATCCAGAACCTGTCTTTCTAAAACTGTTTCCATTGCGTTTGGTTCCTTCTAAGGGAAGATAATCGCTTATGGTTACATCTGTCACTTCAGGGAGATTCTGCAATCTTTCCTTAAATGTCAGGGCTCTGTCTTCCAATAAATTTGCTCCTTGAACAACTAAAACTTGTTCTTTATCAAATCCTAGTTTTTTGTCTAGGATAAAATTCATCTGTTTATAGATAATCAAAGTTCCAATAATTAGGACGACGGAGGTGGTAAACTGAAAAACAACCAATCCGCTTCGCAAACTACCGCTCTTACTTCCAATACTAAGATTGCCCTTTAATACATTTACCGGCTTAAATGCAGACAAATAGAATGCAGGATAAAGCCCTGCAAATAGACCAATGATTAGGGCCGAAATAAAAATAATTGGGATAAACCACCAAACGGACCATGGCATCACAATATCCTTATTGGCAATAGAATTGAAACTGGGCATCAAAAGCCAGGTCAATAAAACCCCAATTACAAATGAGATCAAACTATAAATGACGGATTCAGTTAAAAACTGACTCACCAAATTCCCCTTAAAAGCCCCCACAGTTTTACGGAGTCCCACCTCTTTTGCTCTGTTGGCAGACTTCGCCGTCGAAAGATTAATAAAGTTTATCACTGCCAACAATAAGACAAAACCGAGATATGGCCGCAAACAACCAAACAAAACGTATATCCCCATGTTTAAGACCATCCCCCATTTTAAGGTCAGACTTCAGATGAATATCACTTATTGGTTGTAATTTATATTCCAAGGTTTTTAGGACCTCCATAAAGTCCTCACCCATTCCTCTCTCTAGTTGCGCTGGAATAAAGTAGTTCTCCAAAATGGCGACCATCTTCTTTTCCAATACTGAAATATCAGTATTTTCATCGACCAATAAATACGTGAAGTAGTTAGTGGTGATTCAACTTGTATTCTTATCCTCAATGGCCAGCAAGAAATCAAAATTCAAATGGGATTTTAAGTACTTATCGTCTTTTATAATACCCGTGATCGTATATGGCTTTTCAGAATTATCATCTAAGTAAATGGTACTACCTAGAGCATTTCCATCGGGAAAATATTTTTTTGCCTTTGACTCCTTTATAACTATACTGCCTGGATTAGTCAAAACCTCATTGGGGTTTCCCTCGATTAAATCGTATTCCAAAATTTCAAAGGCCCTCTGATCGGCAAAAATAAAACCCTCTTCCAACGAATTTTGGGTAGTTCCTTCAGCCCTTATGGCCCTTCTTCCAGCACCAAACAATTCGCTTGTGTTAATTTTTCCAGCCTTCTTAATTTCAGGATAGGTGGCTTCTAAAGTTTCGGCGAACAAGCGTTGAAAATGTACACTTTTCAAAACTTCCCCATCCATGGTTCCCTGCATGACCACACGATAGATTCTATCCGCATTTTTATAGTGTCTATCATAGCTAAATTCATTCTTGATAAAAAGGCCAATTAACAGACAAGATGCGATACCTACCGCAAAACCACCAACTTTAATAATGGTGAAAAATTTGTCTTTTTTGATACTCCGCCAAGCGATCTTTAAATGATTTTTAAACATGTTTGATGATTTGCTGATTGATGATTCTTGTTACAATGGAAAACGTATCGGAGCTATTCCGTCCGTAAGCTCTTGATGGGATTGGCCTTGGCCGCCTTGATTGCCTGAAAGCTTACTGTCAAAACCGTTACGCCCATGGCCCCTAACATGGCCAAAGCAAAAATCCACCATTTAAGGATTACACGGTAGGGATATTCCTGAAGCCAACCGTT
This sequence comes from Maribacter litopenaei, assembly GCF_025244665.1. GTDB lineage: Bacteria > Bacteroidota > Bacteroidia > Flavobacteriales > Flavobacteriaceae > Maribacter > Maribacter litopenaei. The sequence continues at coordinate 3,280,683 of NZ_CP104205.1, forward strand.
CATAACATAATAAGCAATGGGTACGGCAATAAAACAGGATATTACCACCAACTTTAAGAAGTCCTTTGAAAGCATGTTCCAAACATTGAAGACTGAGGCCCCCAATACCTTTCTTACCCCTATCTCCTTGGTACGCTGTTCTGCCACAAAAGAGGTCAAACCAAATAGTCCTAGGCAACTAATAAGTATGGCCAATGCGGTAAAAATTCCGGAGAGTCTGCCTATTCGCTCCTCGGAAGCAAATTTCTCCCCATATTGGTCATCCACAAATTGATATTCAAAAGGAATGTCGGGAAAATGTTCCTTAAATACGCGCTCCACAACTGCCAAGTTTTGACTGGCACTTTGATTAGGATTTAGGCGTAAATTATAATAGCTAAAATTGTTGAATCGATCATACACATATAATCCTTGCTTTACAGGCTCATAAGGTGATTGTGCAATCATATCCTGTACCACACCAATGATTTTTAAAGGTGGCCCCGGATCCTCTTCATCATCATCCTTTAACAATTTACCTACGGGGTTTTCCATGCCCAAATACTTCTTTGCAGTCTCATTGATCAATACTCCCAAAGAATCTGAAGCGAAATCCCTCGAAAAGTCTCGCCCCTCTACAATTTTTAGGTTAAGTGATTTTGCATACTCAGCGGAAACTTCCGTCCACGCCAAATCCTCTTGAAAACCTTCGGGTTTTCCCTCCCAGGTAAAACCACTTCTATTGGATCAAATTCTAGTTGTTGGACTACTGGAGGTCGACATTTCTACTACGGCTCCGAATTCAAAAACTCGGTACGCATCAAGTCAGTCTTTCCTTCAAAATCCCTACTAAAAGTAGGCACCTGAATAAGTCCCTCCTTATCGTACCCAATGGGTCTATTTTTGGCGTAATTGATCTGTTGCATTACAATCACAGTTCCAATGATAAAGGCAACGGAAACCGTAAACTGTAGCACCACAAGAATTTTCCTTGGCAAGCCTGAATATTTACCCGCTTTAAATGTCCCTTTAAGAACATCCACAGGTCTGAACGATGATAAATACAATGCAGGATAACTCCCTGCCAATAATGCCGTAAATAAAATAAACAGTAATGAGACCAACCAAAAGTTTGTATTGGCCCATGGAAAAGCAATTTCCTTTACGGCCAATTCGTTGAACCCGTTGAGGGACAACAAAACTATGATCAAGGCAACAATGAAAGCGAAAACAACTACCAAAAAAGATTCGCTTAGAAATTGATAAATCAATTGCCCTTTTAAGGAACCGATGGATTTACGAATTCCTACCTCTTTAGCCCTTTTTTCCGATCGTGCGGTACTTAGGTTCATAAAATTGATACAGGCCAACAAAAGGACAAATGCCCCAATGATGGCAAATAACCACACATATTTGATGCGGCCACCTACTTGCTTTCCATTTTCAAAACTACTTCTAAGGTGCCAGTCCTCCATGGGCAACAAGAAAATCTGTGGATTGAATTCTGCCGTATCCTCATTTAGGGTCTTCTTTACATCCCTAATGGTATTCGTTACTTGTTCAAAAGAAGTGTTGTCCGCAATTTGCACAAACATTTGAAATGAATTGTTTCCCCAGTTATCCTCTCCATTTTTCACCCATTCATTATCCGCTACATACTTATCCCAAGGAATTATGAATTCAGTGTCATTGAACGTATTATTGAAAGGAATATCCTCGTAAACCGCACTTACGTTCATATCGTGCTGGTTACTTACCCTTATGGTCTTTCCAATGGGTTCTTCCTCTCCGAACAAGGCATTTGCCGTAGATTCGGATAACATGATAGAATTGATTTCCCTTAGTCCGTCCTTTTCACCTTTCACTATTTCAAGCCCAAATAATTCCGGCCCCATCCGCTGCATGTAATTTCCAGGTCGCGGAAATACTTGTTTCTCCATATTTCAAATAATGGTCGTTGGTCCAAGAGCACATCATCAAATGCTCAAAATTGTCGCCATAGCCATCCCTTAGGGCCATTTCCAATGGACGGGGAATGGCCGATCCCGTACCGGTTTGCCCATTGAATGTTTGGGATTGATATACTTGGGCGATTTTGGCTTTATTTTCAAAATAGATATTATAGGAAAGCTCATCGAAGACCCGAGTCCAATGATCAAGGTTACGGCCATGCCCAACGCCAGCCCTCCCACATTTATCACGGAATACCCCTTATTTTTTAAGAGGTTTCTCCAGGCAATTTTTAAATAGTTCTTAAACATGATTCTCGTTTTTTGATGATTGATTTTTTCCTTTTACTCTGTTCTTAGACTTTTAATGGGATTTGCCCTAGCGGCCTTAATTGCTTGAAAACTGACGGTAATAAAAGCAATAATAAGCGTTAACCCACCGGATAGTATATACACCCACCATGATATACTTATCCTAAAGGCAAATTCGTTCAGCCAATTGCTCATAAAATACCAAGAAACGGGTATGGCAATAATTATGGAAATCATTACCAACTTTAAAAAGTCTTTTGAAAGCAGCCCTGTTATAGTAGACACGGAAGCACCAAGCACTTTTCGCACCCCAATTTCCTTGATTCTATTTTCAGCCACATAACTCGCCAAGCCAAACAAACCTAGACAAGAAATAAATATGGTCAACAAGGTAAAAATATTGGCAAGTTTGCCTGTAGTGCGTTGGTCATTGAACTTTTTGGCATAAGCCGCGTCCACAAATTCATAATTAAAGGGGTACTCAGGATTGTATTTATTAAAAATTCTTTCCGCGGCAGCTAGGCTTCCCGATACACTTTCCGAAGGATTTATTCTCATATGGATCACATTGAACCAGCCCTTGGCCCCTTCTATGACCATAGGTTCAATTTTCTGAAAGGGCGAATTATAGACAAAGTCCTTCACCACGCCTATGATATGCCAATCTATTCCATTATCCTTTATCTTTTTGCCGATGGGATCCTCAAACCCCATTAATTCGAGGGCCGACTCATTCAAAATAGCGGCAGTGGAATCAGTTGGATACCTTTCAAGATCAAAATCCCTTCCTTGAATAAGCTCAAGGCCCATGGTACTTACCACATCGTCATCTGAAATTAGCCTATGGATGATGGTCTTATCATTTTGATTCTTTCCTTCCCATTCAAACCCCCATGTGTTACTCCAACTTTCCGTTATTGGAGAATTGGTTTTGGTGACGGATGTGAACGCTCCTGATTCCAACAACTCGGTTTTTATCAAATCGTAGTTTTTTTCCATGTCACCCTCCATGGAACTATAGATCAGATTGTTTTTAGCGTATGCCAATTGTCTATTTTGAACCTTATGAAGTTGTTGAGTTATGATAAGGGAAGCCGTTATAAGAATAATTGCGACCGAAAATTGGAGCACCACAAGAATTTTTCTTGGGGTTACTTTGGCATCCACTTTTTTAAATGTGCCTCGAAGCACCGCTGATGGTTTGAACCGCGATAGATACAGTGCCGGATAACTCCCTGCCAATAAGCCGGTAACAATGGTTACGCATATCGCAATGGCCCAAAAACCGAAACTTGCCGTATTCAATGACAAGGGCCTCTCTACCAAATTATTGAAGGAAGGAAGTAACAACAATACGATAATGAAGGCAAAAATTGCCGAAATGAAAGTAATGAGCACGGATTCTCCAATAAACTGGCCGATCAACAGCTTTCTAGGAGCACCCAATACCTTGCGTACCCCAACTTCTTTAGATCTCTTTTCGCTCCGAGCCGTACTCAAATTCATAAAGTTGATGCAAGCAATCAATAGAATTATTACTGCTATGAATCCAAACATGCGAATAAGGTCAATTCTTCCTCCTTTTTCTACCCCATTTTCAAATTCACCATATAAATAGGTTCGGGAGTATGGGTATAACAAGGTTTTCATATCGGGGGTATCCTTGTCGTAATTTTTTCGAAGGGTGGCTATTTTAGCCGAAAAAGAATTTATATCCGTATTATCCTTTAACAATACATAGGTTGCCACTGAATTGTTCCCCCAGTGTTGGTCGTCCCAGCCCTGTTGTGTCAAATAGGACCATGGGATTAAAAACTCGAAACCAAAGTCTGTATTGGATGGGATATCCTTTAAAATTCGAGACACCTTAAAGGTGTCCCTATTGTCGATTTTCACCATTTTACCCATCGGATTCTGGTTCCCAAAGATCTTTTTCGCCAAGGATTCCGTTATCAATACGGAATTTACATCGCTCATTACGGTTCTAGGGTCGCCTTGAATCAAAGGAAATGTAAACATGTCCAAAAAATCAGGATCCACCATTGTTCCAGTTGCCTTTATTTTTTGGTTATCCCAGGCGAATAAAAATGTATTGTCGTAAAAATAACGGGATACCTTCTCTACTTCGGGATAATCCTTCTTGATGGCCGGCGCCATCGCTTTAGGAGTGGAATTCCATGTCCAAATTTCCCCTTCAACCTCATATTGGTTGTTTACTTCATACAACCGGCTAATTTTTTCATGGAACCTATCAAATCCCAATTCATAGTTTATCCATAGTATAATTAGGGTAGTCATGGCGGGACCTATAGATAGTCCCGGAATATTCAATAGGGAAAAACTCCTGTTTCTAGTTAAGTTCCTCCAAGCAATTTTTAGGTAATTCTTGAACATATGTCCGGATTTTTGCGGCCAATCTAGAACTCCCGTATAAAGGAATGAATAGAAGGGCTTTATAGTTTATTTTTTCAATTTCACGCTTTTTAATTCTACGCCAAGTCCGAACTTAGGATAACCAAAGTATTTAGGTTATGTCTGACTTACTCAGTTCTCAAACTCTTCACAGGATTTACGATGGAAGCCTTAATACTTTGATAACTGACCGTAACCACTGCGACCCCAACGGCCAATACGGCGGCCAAAAGAAATACCCACCAAGGAATATCTATTTTATAGGAGAAATCCTCTAACCACTTACTCATGGCGTACCACCCCAGTGGTAATGAAATTAAGATGGCAATCCCCACTAACTTTAAGAAATCCATAGTGAGTTTTACCGAAATTTGAGTCACACTTGCACCAAGTACTTTACGTACTCCAATTTCCTTAACCCGCTTTTGTGCATTAAAGGCAGCTAATCCAAATAATCCCAAACAAGCTATGATGATGGATAAAATGGTGAAGATGACAAAAATATTCCCTAATCGTCGCTCACTCTGGTAAGAGTCATTAAAGGAATCGTCCATGAAGTAATAGTTAAAGGGTTCTCCTGGTACTATATTGTTCCATACGTTCTCAATTTTTGAAACCGCATTTTCAAAATTACCCGCCTCTATTTTAATGGCCATGGCATAGGAATTATCGGCCAATCTCAGGCTAAGAGCATCTATTTCCTCCTTCATGGATTCAAAATGAAAATCCTTAACCACACCAATGATGGTGAAGAATTCGGATTCTCCGAATTGAAGTCGGGCGAATATCTTTCTCCCAAGGCCGTTTCAGGAGTCAATTTCATGACTTTCACAGCGGTTTCATTCACAATGATTGCAGTGGAATCATTTCCAAAATTCTGATCAAAATTCCGCCCTGCAACAAATTCAAATCCCATAGTGGGCACATAATCATAATCCACACCCCATGTTTGCATACTTACGGCACTCTCCTGATCCGTAAGTCCTTCCTCTGGTACAAATGTAGAATCACTTCTACTGGAGGGCGTTGGAAAAAAACTACTCAACGTAGCATTTTTAACAAAACCCAATTGCTTTACCTGTTCCTTGAAAGAATTAGCCTTGGGACCGGCGGTATACACATCGTTCACCACCAACACTTGATCTTTAGAAAAACCAAGGTCTTTACTTTGAATAAAATTTAATTGTTGGTAGACTACCAAGGTGCTGATGATCAAAAACACCGATATCGCAAATTGAAAGACCACCAATGAGTTTCGTATGTTTCCACCTCCAACACTGTTCTGACCGCTTCCTTTTAAAACATTTACAGGTATAAAACGCGACATAAAGAATGCAGGATAACTACCTGAAAAAAGACCTAACAACACCACCGCTCCAAGAAGAATCAACCAAAAAAACGGATTTAAAAAGGGAAGGGAAATGTCTTTATTTGCCAAATCATTGAAGAAAGGGAGGGCCAATACGGCCAAAACCAAAGCCAAAAACAAGGATATAAATGAAATTAAACCGGACTCAACCAAAAACTGTCTTATCAAGTCACTCTTGTTGGATCCCAAGGTTTTTCGTACTCCCACTTCCTTGGCCCTTTTTAAGGATTGGGCCGTGGATAGGTTCATAAAGTTTACGCAGGCCAAAACCACTAAAAAGATGGCGATAAAGGAGAGTATATAAATACTCTGCATATCATTATTACTGCTCATTTCCGCCACCAGATTATCGCTCAAATGAATATCGGTCAGGGGAATGGTACTATAGATCAAATAGTTTCCCGCAGCTTTAAATTGTTCCTCTGTAATTCCGGGCATGAATCTTTGTACTCCAGGAATTACATACTTACCCAAAAAACCTTCCAACGGTTCTTTGATATCCTCCACATTTGAAGAGGGAATCAATTTGAAAAAAGTCTGATAATTATTGCTGCCCCAATTAACAACATTGGAATCCTCATTACCGGCCATAGCCTCGAACAAACTATAATCCCTTAAAAAAGAATTGCTCGGCAAGTCTTCGATGACCCCCGTAACAGTAAATGGTTCTTCATTGTTTAGAATTAAATCCTGTCCTATCGCGTTGGTCACTCCAAAGTGTTTTTCGGCAGCGGTCCTAGTCATTACGATAGAGTTTGGATTCTTTAAGGCCGTATTGGGATCTCCCGCTAAAAGTTCGATTCCAAACATCTCAAAAAAAGAATCATCCACAAACGTAGTCTGCTCCTCCTTGACGTTAGTCTCCGCACCCGCTTTCCTAACCAAAGCACTGCCTCCGGTCCTAAACCTGGTAACCACTTCAATTTCAGAAAAATCATTTTCCGGAGCATCCGCCATAGGCGCTGGAGTCACGGCATATTTGCGGGCATCACCTCCAAATTTGATATCCGCATTCACCCGATAGATACGCTCGGCATCGGCGAACATGGTATCATATGTTAATTCATCATAGATATACAATGAAATAAGCAATGCCCCCGCCATGCCAATGGCAAGGCCAAAAGTGTTCAGAAAGGTGAAGAAAGGCTGCTTTTTAAGGCTTCTCCAAGCTATTTTTAAATGATTTTTGAACATGATTGATGATTTTTGATTGATGATAACTCCTTCTTACCTTAACTACGAGGCTAAATTCATGCCATATATTCAAATAATTCATAATCAATTGATTACAAAATTAACACTACATACAAGTGTAAAATATTTTGACAAAAAATGTACAATATATTTACAAAGACAAACCTCAAAAGAAAATGTTACAAAACTGTATTCCAGTAATATTTAGGTGTGCAAGGAAAGATAGTATCCCTTAGGTCTATTCCGTTCTTAAACTTTTTACCGGATTGGCAATTGCCGATTTCAAAGACTGAAATCCAACCGTCAAAAAAGTAATTATCAAGGCAAAGCCCCCAGCCAAGGCAAATACCCACCATCTTATTTCAATGCTATAAGTATATCCTTCTAGCCATTGTTGCATAAAATAGTAAGCTATGGGAGTTGCTATTATAAATGCGATTAATACAAGTTTTAAAAAATCTTTGGTTAATAACTGTACCACTGAATTAATACTTGCCCCCAATACCTTTCTAATCCCTATTTCTTTCTTCTTCTGTTCGGCAACGTAAGAAACAAGACCAAAAAGACCCAAACAACTGATAAATATGGCGAGTATGGTAAACGTCAAAGATATTTCACCTAACTTTTGCTCCTCTTCAAAAAGCTTTTGAACTCCATCATTTACAAAAGTATACTCAAAAGGCGCGTAAGGATTCACATTTTTCCATCTACTTTCCACATCGGTAAGTAGACTTTTGAAATCCTTGGTATTCGTTTTTAACACCAACCAATTAGGAGCGTTATCAAAATAGAGTAACATGGGATCTATCGCCTCTTTCAATGATGCAAAGTGATAGTTTTCAGAAACTCCTACAATCTCATACTCTGTAGTTTGTCCTTCATAGGTTTGGATTAATTTGGATGATAGGGCATTCTCCAAATCTATTCCAAATTCATCCAAAGTTGCTTTATTCACAATCACTTGTGTACTATCATTTGCCCTTAAATTCCTTCCTTTTAAAAGGTTTGTACCAACGGTACTAAAATAATTTTCCGTTATACCATTATAAAATACCGGTCTCATATTTTACGGGTTCTGACCTGGGAGGTGAATACCCAAATCGCCCATAATCCTTGCTGAGGGATAGTTGTTGGTTCCCGCTACTTCAGAAATTCTTGAAAGTGCCATTAGCTCATCCCGCAAAGCCGTATACCTGGTTTGAGCCTCTTGGGTACCCAATTTAATGGCGATAACATTTTCCTTATCAAAACCCATGTCTTTAGACTGCGCATATTTTAGTTGCTGGGTAATGATAAGTACGGCCGTCACCAACCCTATAGAAACCACGAACTGAAAAACGACCAAACCCTTACGAAGGTTTCCACTACCTAGGTTAATGTTCACCATGCCTTTAATGACCTTGGCAGGCTTGATGGAGGATAAAATCAAAGCAGGATATATTCCCGCAATTAGACCAGTAGCAACACCTATGGCTGTTAGAAGTCCCAAAATTTTTAGGTTCCATATATCTGCAAAAGCAAGGTTACCTCCGGTAAGCCCGTTCATGCCCGGTATTAAAAACGTGGCTAGAGGAATACTTATGACAAGAGCGAATAAGGACAATAACACAGATTCATTCAAAAACTGTTTAATGAGAGCGCCTCTTTCTGCTCCTATAACCTTCCGAACCCCGATCTCCTTAGCTCTTTTACTAGCCCTAGCCGTACTTAGATTTACGAAATTGACACAAGCTACCAATTGGATTATAAAAGCCAGTAATAACATAGCGTACAAATATTCGATATTCGATACGTTATCTATTTGGGCATCAATTCCCTTGGAATAGAGATGAATATCTTTAACAGCCTGCAATAATAGCGTCTTCTCAAACCCTATCGCGGCCAAATCGTCTGCACCTCCGGCCTGTAAAAATTCCGGTAATTTTTTCTCCAACTGGGCCACATTTGCCCCTGGCACTACTTTCAAATAGCTAAAGACAAAATTCTGTGTAGCGTAATTGTCTACACTACGCACAAACTCACCAATACCGGGCGAGGCCATACTCAAAACATAATTAGGTTGAAGGTGCGTTTTATTTTCCCCTTCCTTGAAAACACCTGTTACGGTAATATCCTGTTGCTGTTCTCCCGCTCCCAAGATCAATGTCTTGCCCAAAGCTTTTGTATTTCCAAATAATTTTTGCGCCAATTTTGAGGAAAGTACCACATTGTTGGGTGCCTTCAACAATTCTTTGGGATTACCACCCTCTAGAAGAGGATATTTGAAAAAACTGAAAAAAGTAGAATCGGCTACATAGCCTCTTGACACATAATAACTATCATCACTATCGGATACTCTTAGGAGTTGACTACTTTCTTCCCCAAAATATACGATACGGCATGCATCTATTACTTCGGGAAAATCTTCTTTCATGGCAAAAGCGATAGGCGGACTTGCAGCTGCCATATCCGAATCCAAACTACTATTATCGGTCTTAATCTTGGTACGAATACGATATAGGGAGGAAGCGTCATCATGATGTTGGTCATAGCCAAACTGTGCGTTCACATAGACTAATATGACAAGACAACATACCGTCCCCACAGTTAATCCAAGTAGGTTGATACTTGTTTGAAGTTTATTTTTTATTAGACTTCGCCAGGCGATTTTTAGATGGTTCTTAAGCATGATGTTCTTTTTTTGATGATGATGATTCTTATGTATAATTTCTAGCCTATTCCATTCTCAAACTTTTTACGGGATTCGCCCTGGCCGATTTAATGGCATGGTAACTCACTGTTAGTATAGCCACTGTTAGGGCCATTAGGCCTGCGAGCACAAAATACCATCCACTTATATCAATTTTATAGGCATAAACATTCAACCAATTATCCATGGCATACCAAGCAAAAGGGGTTGCTATGACAATGGATATAACCACCAATCTGATAAAATCCTTGGACAACAGCGTAACAATACTACTCACTTCGGCACCCAATACCTTTCTGATTCCTATTTCCTTGGTTCTTAACATGGCACTATAGGTTGCCGGACCAAATAATCCCGGACAAGCAATTAAAATCGCCAAAAAGGAGAACAGTGTGAACAGTTCCTTAAAACGAAAATCAGCTTGATATTGTTGATTGAAACTATCATCTAAAAAACTGTATTGAAAAGGTCTATGGGGTACCAATTGAGACCACTTGTTTTCAATTTTTGCAATGGCCGCGGATAAATTTTCTGATTGTATGCTCATCGAGAGGAACTTGCTGCTACCAGGCTCGTATCGTAAGGTCAACGGTGCCACCTTTTCATGTAAGGATAAATAATTGAAATCCTTAACTACCCCAATAATGGTTCCTTCTTTGCCCCACTGTTCAAACTTTTTACCTATAATATTACGGGCATCGGCATAGCCGAAATCCTTTGCTGCTGCCTCATTTATGACCATGGACGATAGGGTATCTGCGGGGAAATCCCTGGAATACGGCCTACCGGCAACCATTTCCAATTTATAATGGGGGATGAAATCTACATCTACTTCATATAGAAATGGAGAATAGTTCACCATATTGCCTTCCTTACTTTCAATATTGGTACCAGCAGCGGGAAAATGGGCACCAGGCACTGTCCTTGAAGCCGCTACGGAAACGACTTCCGGCAAGGTCAAAAATTCATTCTTTATCGATTCCAAATTATTACGTACCTCACCATCAAAATTAAAATCGATTACCAATTGCCTTTCCTTATCAAAACCTAGATTCTTATCCAACATATATCCCAATTGATAATAGACTATCACCGTACTGGCTATCAAGGCTATAGATAGACTAAATTGAAATACGACCAGTCCCTTTCTAAGGTTTACGCCTTGTTGTGAAGTACTTGCCGGACCCTTTAATACCCTGGAAGGTCTAAAACTGGACAGGATAAATGCCGGATAAATACCTGCGCATAATCCGGTAATGAATGCCACCGCAAAATATGCGGACATGACCCATGGATTAAGAACATCTGAAAGCAAAAATGTTTTTCCCGTTATAGTTTCCATTAAAGGAAGTCCTAGCGAAACCATTAACAACCCGAGTATGGATGAAATAAGCACCATCAATAGGCTTTCTCCTAAAAATTGATACACTAACCCTGTTTTATTGGCACCTATGGCTTTTCTTACCCCAACTTCCTTAGCACGTTCCATAGACCTAGCTGTAGCCAGATTCATAAAATTGATACTGGCAATGATCAGTATAAAAAGTCCAATAAGGGCAAAAATGTAGATATTCGATGTACTCCCCGTGATTCCCGGCTGCCTAGAGGCCGTCGAAGTAAGATAGGCATCCTTGAGGGGTTCTAAAGAAAAGTCGTAATAATACTCCGACTCCTCCTCAGGATATCTCTCCTCTAAAAATGAAGGTATCTTTTTTTCAAAAGAAGCCACATTAAAATTTTCGTTTACCAAGAGATAGGTGTAGAAATCAACATAGCCCCACATTTCAAATATACTAGGGCGGGTCTGATAGAAGGAACTCATAGACATGAGCACGTCAAAAGTAAAATGGGAGTTTTCTCGGAACATCCTTCATGACACCCGTTACGGTATAAATTCCATCATTGGCCCTGCCTCCTATGCCGTCCATGGTTTTGCCCATGGGATCCTCGTTTCCAAAATATTTTTTGGCGGTGCTTTCAGTAAGAACAATGGAATACGGAGCCTCTAAGGCGGTCTTTGGATTTCCGGATACCAAAGGCCAACTAAAAACATCGAATACCGTAGCATCCACGTAAAAACAATTGCTTTCCTGAAAGGCATTATTGTTATATTCCAACAACACATCGGATCTACCTGAAAACTGTACTTTCTCTTCAATTTCGGAAAAATCTTGTTTTAGTGCAGGATCAACGGGCGCATTGCCCCAAATCCATGAGCCTTCCGTATTCTTGGGGTCTCTATGATGTACAATCCTGTAGATATTCTCCGCCTTCTCATGATACGTGTCATAGGAAAGCTCATTGTTGATATATAATCCGATCATTAAAAAACAGGCCATTCCAATGGCCAATCCTCCAATGTTGATTATGGAATACCCCTTATTCTTTAAAAGATTTCTCCAAGCTATTTTAAAATAGTTTTTGATCATGGTTTTGTTTTATTCGGTTCTAAGACTTTTTACTGGATTTGCCCTTGCAGCATTAATTGCTTGAAAACTTATTGTTAGAAGTGCTATAGTTGATGCCGCCAATCCCGCTATAATAAATACCCAAACATTCATTGTTATTCTGTATGCAAAGCCTTCCAACCAATTTTGCATAAAATACCAAGCGATGGGTACTGCTAAAATAAATGCCAAACCCACGAGCTTTAAAAAGTCTATTGATAATAGGCCAACGATTCCGAGAAATACTTGACCCCAACACCTTACGAACGCCAATCTCTTTTCTGCGTTGATCAGCCGTAAAAGCGGACAATCCAAAAAGACCTAGACATGAAATGGCAATGGCAAGCATTGCAAAAACTTTTGAAAGGTTCCCAACAAGCCTTTCGTTATTAAACTTGGCTTCATAGGCATCATCCACAAATTCATATTCAAAAGGAAATGCAGGGTTGTGTCTTTTCAAAACGCCTTCCACAGATGAAAGTGCTCGCTCAGTAGACACACCATTTTTTGTTTTAACATAAAGATATCGAGCCTCAGAGGGGTCATTAAAGAAAATGACAGGGTCGCTGGAACCGTACATATCATCATATAAATAATCCTTCACCACTCCAATTATGGGATAATCATTTTCCACCGTTTTTCCAATAGCACTGCCTGAACCCATCAGTTTTGCAAAGGATTCCGTAACAATGATGTTTGTACTATCCTGGGCAGGGTTATTACTAAAACTTCTTCCTTCTACCAGTTGCATTCCCATGGTATCAAAAAAATTGGTGCTTATCTGCCGTATAGAGACGCGAACCTCTTCAGTGTCCACACCGCCTTGCCAAGATAGTCCTGAGGTATTGTTGCCCCCCGATAAAACTGTAGAATTGCTAACCCCAATATTTTCAATGTTGCCAGTAGCGAGCAAATCCTCTTCTATAGGATTTAGATTTTTTATAATGTCCCCATTTGCAGGTATTCGAATAACATTGTCTTTATCATAACCAAGATTTCTAGACTTAACATGTTGCACTTGCTGAAAGACAATTAACGTACTGATAATGAAAACGATGGAAACCACAAATTGGGCGGCCACCAAACCCTTACGAATTGCCTTTGCACCTCCGGAGATCTTATTGGTTCCCTTCAAGACCGATACCGGTTTAAAGGAAGACAGATACACAGCCGGGTATAACCCAGCCACAATACCGCAAACAAGACTAATACCTAGAAAAACCATCCAATGTGTAGGGTCAAAAAAACGTATGTTGAGTGATTTTCCAATGATCATATTAAAGTGGGGCAACAAAAGAAGAAGCAACAAAATGCTCAAGGTTGCGGCTATAAAGGAAGCGAGTAACGCTTCGGTCATAAATTGGGATAACAAACCTTTTCTACTAGATCCCAACACTTTTCTAACGCCCACTTCATTGGCCCTTTTTTCACTTCTTGCGGTCGCCAAATTCATAAAGTTGATACAGGCCACCAATAAAATCACCAAAGCAATTAGACTAAAAAGTTTTACATATACGATTTGTCCACCAACATTTTTTCCTCCTTCAAAAGTTGACCTTAAATGCCAATCCTTTAATGGATGCAAAAAGGCGTAGGTGTCATCGTCTTCTGTTTTGGCGGGCAAGAGCGCCTTGACCTTTCTATTGACCTCATCGAAGTTCGCTTGAGGGGACAGTTCTACAAAAGTATCGGCAAAGTTTGCACCATACTCATCTATCCATTGATTTCCCAGGGCAAAAATTTCAAAAGGTGCGACCCAGTCGTATTGGTACGTAACATTCTTGGGCAAGTCTTTAAATACCCCAACTATGGTATAAGTTGAATTGTTATTTATTATTACAGTTTTATTAAGGGCCGATTGATTTTCACCAAATAAGCTTATTGCCAGGTTTTCAGAAACTAGAATTATATCCGTACTATGAAAATCTAAAGCCTTACTCCCTTCAACGAAATGGAAATCAAACATGTTTAGAAAGTCGGAGTCTACATATCTTCCATTTTTATTGAACGAGTCGTCCCCAACCTGAAATAACAGATTATCCGATTTAGTACGTGCCGCACGTACGATACCGGGAATTTCGTTTTTTAGATTTTCTGCCAAGGAACCGGGGTAGCTTCGAAAAACGTACGCCATTCCCCATCGTACTTTTGATTTGTTGGAACGTAATATATTGTATCCTGTTTGCTAAAATTGGTATTATAGCTAAGTTCGTCTTCTACCCAAAGCAAAATGATACAGGCACAGGTGATACCAATGGACAACCCAAAAATGTTGAGTAGCCCATAATCCTTCCTTTTCCAAAGGTTTCTCCATGCAATTTTAAAATAGTTTTTGATCATGGTTTTGTTTTATTCGGTTCGAAGACTTTTTACTGGATTGGCTATAGCGGCCTTTATGGCCTGATAGCTAATAGTAATAAGCGTAATAGCCATCACGATGGCAACGGCAAGAGCAAAAACCCACCAATTCAAGGGCGTACGATATTCAAAACTCTCCAACCATCTATTCATAAAATACCAGGCTATAGGAGTTGCAATGATACCGGCGATGATAATAAGCTTGAAAAAGTCTTGCATAACCAGCCCCACGAGGTGACCAACACTACCTCCAAGAACTTTTCGAATTCCCAATTCTTTGGTCTTTTGTACTACGAAGAACAAAATAAGTCCATATATGCCCAAGCAACCTATCAAAATAGCCATGCCACTGAATACGCCGATCAAGGACAGAAAACGTTGTTCCGTCTCATACAATTCGGCCACACGGTCGTCGAGAAAATCATACTCAAAAACATAGTCCGGAAAAGTAGAACTCCATTCATTTCCTATATGTTCCAGGGCAGCCTTGGCATCTGCCGGATTTATTTTTACGGCCATCTCCGTAAACAATCTAGGATGGGATGCGATAAACACAGGGTTGATATTAGAATGAAAGTCCCTATCATGAAAATCTGATACGACCCCAACAATCTTACCCTGAATAAAACCATTGCTAATATTGATCTGCTTATTGAGTGCTTCTTCCGGGTTGGAAAGACCCACTTTCCGTACAAAGTCTTCATTGACTATTATCTCATCAACGGAATCTTTTTCATAAAAATTCCTGCCAGCCACAAGTCCCAAATCAAAAACCCCCAAATAGTTGATATCACCAGCTTTTGCCTGAATATTAAAATCTTCCGATTCTCGGCCTATTATTGAATTTAACACTGATCCCCCAATTGTTTTCCCCTGCCCCAGGGGATGCAAAACACGCTGTTATACTTTCAACGTTCGCACTTTTTGCAATACGCTGCTTTAGTCCTTCTAATTTTATAGGCTCAATTTCATCAGGTATTTCAACCATGACAATACCTTCCTTTTCAAAGCCTAAATCAGAATTTATGGCATACTTTAACTGTTTACCAACAACAATTGATCCTATGATAAGAACAATGGATATTACAAATTGTGTGATTACCAAAGTCATTCTTGTTAGATAACCTCCAGCGTCTTTTGAAGATAATTTTCTTTTTAGGGCCAAAACAGGTGCAATTCGGCCAAAAGAACTCCGGGATAACTCCCTGCAAATAAAGTTACGGACACGAGAACCAATAAAATGAAAATCAGAAAATTGGTATTCAATAATCCGTTGATGGAAAGCTCTAAATCAAATAGCGTATTAAAATAGGGTAATATCAAGAAACTCATTGAAGCTCCTATCAATAGCGCAAAGCCACTAACGATAAAGGTTTCTGCCATAAACTGCCGGAACAATTGCCTTTTTTCACTACCCAAAACCTTTCTTACGCCAACTTCTTTGGATCGCTGAGTAGATTGGGCGGTGGAGATATTTATAAAATTAATACTCGCAACTATGAGGATAAAAAAGCCTATTAAAGAAAAAATCCGAGCGTCTTAGGGTCTATTCCGCCACTATATCTTTCGTCAAAATGAATTTCTGATAATGGCTGAACTTTGTAGTGATGTACATTTTTACTGTTGGGCCGAAATTTTTGCACATAACTTTTTAATTGCTCTTCTATAAGTCCAATATCTTGATTTGGACGCATGAGAGCATAGCAATGTAAACTAGAATTAATACCACCCCAACCTTCCGATGCCAAGAAATCATCATAACCCTTGAGTGTTTCAAAAGAAATGAACATCTGTGCTTGGGTAAGGGAGGTTTTCGGTATGTCTTGTAAAACCCCTGTGATACGTATTGTCCTGTTATTTTCAAGTACAAAATCTTGATTTAAGGGATTTTCATCCCCAAACATTCTTTTGGCAAGTGATTGAGTGATTAAGGCCGTATTGGGTTCTAAGATGGGGGCATCATTGGTGCCGTTTACCAAAGGATAGTTGAAAATCTTAAAGAAATCCGCTTCGGTAAAAGCTATATCCGCTTTAAGTTGTTTTTTCTCCGATCCATATTCTATGGTAATCAACCAATTA
The DNA here is from genome assembly GCF_025244665.1 of Maribacter litopenaei. GTDB lineage: Bacteria > Bacteroidota > Bacteroidia > Flavobacteriales > Flavobacteriaceae > Maribacter > Maribacter litopenaei. The sequence goes on from NZ_CP104205.1 coordinate 3,297,471, forward strand.
TCCCTATCTGCACTTTTCGCAACAATTTCAGCATAGTCATAGTCCTGCTTAAATGCATTTGCAAAACCAGGGGGCACTGCTGCCTCGTAATCTACAATATCCCTGTGCTCTTCTGTATTGAACCTATAAATCCTATCCGCATTTTTATGGAAGTTATCAAACTCCAAATGGTATTGAACAAATAGAAAAATTAGGATACTGCACCCAAAACCCAGTGATAGTCCCGGAACATTGATAAGGGTAAATCCCTTATGCTTTCTAAGGCTTCTCCAAGCAATTTTGAAATAATTCTTGATCATGATTGCTGTTTTTTCTCCTTGATTAGAGGATGATTTGATTGATGAATAAACTCGCTTTACATCATGGCGCCTATTGCACGGTTTTGACTCTCGGTCACAATTTGCCCATCAAATAAGTTGACTACCCTATGTGCATAATGTGAATCTCGATCAGAGTGAGTTACCATGACGATGGTGGTACCTTCTTGGTTAAGTTCGGTCAATAGATTCATTACCTCTATACCATTTTTGGAATCCAAGTTTCCAGTTGGCTCATCCGCCAATATCAATTTTGGATTGGTAACAACCGCTCGGAAATAGCAACACGTTGCTGCTGCCCACCGGACAATTGTTGAGGGAAATGCTTTTCCCTATGTGCTATTTTCATACGTTCCAATACCTTGATCACTTTTTCCTTGCGCTCGCTTTTCCCCATTTTAAGGTAGATTAGGGGAAGTTCCACATTTTCATAAACCGTTAGTTCATCGATTAGGTTAAAGCTTTGGAAAACAAAGCCCAAGTTTCCCTTTCTTAGTTGGGTACGTTGACTCTCCTTTAGTCCCCCAACCTCATGGCCAGCGAAATTATAGCTGCCTTCTGTTGGGTTGTCCAACATACCTATAATGTTCAACAAGGTAGATTTACCGCAACCGGATGATCCCATGATCGCCACGAATTCACCATCTTCCACTTTAAGGTTTACATTATTTAGAGCCAAGGTCTCTACTTCTTCGGTGCGAAAGCTTTTCTTTAGATTCTTGATTGTTATCATTTCTGTTTTGATTTAATTGATTGTTATAATGACATCCGGAAATCCCGGATGTGACAATATGCATTTATTTTAACACGATGCGCTCCGCTTCCCCGAAGCTATCATAATTACTGGTAATTACCTTTTCACCAGCATCCAGTCCTTCCAATACTTCATAGTACCTGGAATTCTGTTTGCCAATTCGTATAGGCCTTTTTAGGGCTTCTTCCCCATCTTGCCCTACCACAAATATCCATTGCCCTCCAGTGCTCCGGAAAAAACTACCTTTCGGCAACAAAAGGGCATCACTGGATTCACCTAGCTGCAATCTGATATTATAGCTCTGTCCCGTGCGAATGGTTTCCGGTTTATCATCGGTAAAGACCAAATCCACCCTAAACCTACCGTTTCGGATCTCAGGATACACTTTTCTAACCCGCAAGGGAAATTCATTTCCGTTACGCTCAAGCACAGCGTTCAGATCCCTTTTCACTCTGTCAATGTAATGTTCATCTATATCCGCCTCAATTTTATAATCGGTAAGAACATTAATTTGTCCAATTCTTTGACCTTGTGAAATGTTCTGTCCGATTTCAGCATCCAAAAAACCCAATTGGCCATCCGCAGGGGCACGAACATTCAAATGATCAAGTCTTTGATACACCATACCTAGGGTTTTTTGCATACGCGCCAAATCATTGTCCAGGCCGGTCAATGAGGTTTCACGTAACTCATCGTCGTTCTCTGTCTGAAGCTTGATTATATCGTATTGCTTTTGGGACAGCTCATAGTTCTCCTTTGATGTGAGGTAGGCTTCCTGGGAAATAAGTTCCTCGTCATAAAGGGCCTTGTTCTGTTCATAATTTCGCTTTAAACGCTGAAGGTCCGTACTCGCAGTGGCCAAGGACCGTCTGCCTTCCACCTGACGGGAATCAAAGGTCAGTTTTGTAGAACGAAGGTCATTTTGCTTTAAGGCCGATTACTTTCGCTGGCCAAAATCTGCTCGTACAGATTCATATTTTCCAACTTTAGGATAATATCCCCTTTTTTAACCATCGCACCTTCCTCAATCAACTTTTCGGTGACCCTACCACCTTCATAGGCATCCATATAAATGGTCGTAATAGGGGCCACATTTCCATTAATGGTAATATAATCGTCAAACTTACCTTGAGAAACCTCTGCAATGGAAAGTTTATCCTTCTCCGTCCTAAAAGTTGAGACCGAAGTAGCAAAAAGCAGTTGGTACCCAACAAAGAGCAACAATAATCCTAATGCTATATACCCATAATGTTTGGGGCGTAATCCTTTCTTTTTTTCTAATTGTATATCCATTCTATTTCCTAATCTAATTCTGGTTAATATTAAACACCGGCAACCCTCTGTAAAAATCCAAGGTACTTCTATTTATTTCCGACCTAAGCCTCACTTGTAAATTCTCGTTTTGGGCACTGGCAAATAGATTTTTAGCCGTGAATAGTTCTATGGCATTGATCATACCCTTCTCATACCTTTTACGGGCAATAGTAAAGGATAATCGTTGTGCTTCCATATTCCGGTGGCTTTGTTCCTTTTCTACCAATAGCGAATTATATTCCTGAACCAGCTGTTGTATGGTCTGAAAAAGGACTTGCTCCTGAACTTCCAAGTTGTTCTCTTGTCGTAACCTTTCTATTTTGGCCTGTTTCACCCTAGATCGAGCAGACCAACCATTGCTAATGGGAACATTTAGGCTGACGCCATAAAATCTTGATGTATTGTCCCTAAACTGCTGACGAAAAGGCAGGGTATTGCCCAGGGAATCCTGAAAGGTTTCAAAGTAACCTGTTCCTATACCCGCGAAAAGGCTCAACGAAGGATATAGATTTCCCCGGGCCACGCCCACCTGTTTTTTAGCAGCTTTTGCCCTTAATTCCTGTGCCTTTATCAAAGGCAAAAATTCTCTCGCTTTCTCGTAGACAGAATCGGATGCCATGTTCCCCGTAACTTCGTCTTTTGTCTCTTTGCCCATATCTCGGAACAATCTGAATATCGGCCGTGTTCTCCAAGTTCATTTCCTGTATCAATGATAGTTTGGCAGTGGCCAATTGATTTTCGGCTTGTGTAAGATTGAGCTCATCTGCCAATAAAAGGGATTGTGCCTCGTACAAATCGGCCCCGGCCATCAATCCCAATTCAATCTGCTTTTCAACCAGTTTGTAATTGGTTACGGAAACCTCCAATTGCTCATTCGCAATTGCCACCAATCCCTCAAAAAACCGTATGTTGTTGAAGGCCTGCATGACCCTAAATGCCAATAGATATTTTTGCTGCAACACTTCTTCTTGTGTAGCACTGTACAACAGCTTGGATGCCTTTATTGAATTTATCTTTTGGAATCCACGGAACAAGTCAATATTGGATTGCAACGAATAGTTATTGGAAAAGAAATCCTGAACCACAAAAGTACCTGTATTTGGATCTTCTGCCCTACCGGAATTAATAGTATAGTCAGAGCTCGCATTCAAGACTGGCAATAAGTTACGCACCGATTGCCGATAGGTTTCCTGGCCCGCTTGCGCCGAATACTCAAAATCGTTCAACTGTAAATTATTCTCCAGCGCATAGGCAACACATTCATCCACAGTTCACGTATCTTGAGCAACCAATTTGGTTCCCAAGAACATAAATATCAAAAGCGTTATTTTAAGTGTATGCGTCATATTTTTTTAATCGTATGCCGAATTAGTACTATTTGCATGCCACAATCATAGGTATTTGATTATCAGTTAAATACAATATTTCAATATTTTATATGTTTTTAAAAATGTAAAATAGTTGTACAGATATTGTAAAATATTTTGACACTCGGCAAAAACAGATCTTATCAATTTGTAGTTTTATCCATACCAACCCGTAATTTATTCGCATTATGGTAGATGCAAAGATTTTGGTCATTGACGATAATAAAAGCGTGTTAAGTGCTTTGGAGATTTTATTACAGTTTGAATATAGAAGTGTTCAGACCATTTCCAATCCCAATCAAATACCTTCCTTTCCAAATTTTAATTCGCTGGACATTATTTTGTTGGACATGAATTTCTCCGCAGGAGTAAACTCAGGGAACGAGGGACTCTATTGGCTTCGTGAAATTAAGAAGAAGGCACCTCACATTTCTGTTATCATGATGACGGCATATGGGGCGATTAACCTAGCCGTTGAAGCCCTAAAGGAAGGTGCCTCTGATTTTATCCTTAAGCCTTGGAACAACGAACGATTATTGACAACGGTCAAATCGGCGTACGAACTCAGAAAAACACAAAAGGAAGTACTTCATTTAAAGGAAAAGGAGACCAACTTAAAACAGGTTATCAATCAAAACTCCAACTTTATCATAGGTAATTCCAAGGCCTTGAACAGAGTGTTATCCTTAGTCCAAAAGGTGGCCAAAACTGATGTAAACGTATTGGTTACTGGAGAAAACGGGACCGGAAAAGAGTTGATAGCAAGGGAACTCCATAAACTTTCCGCACGGCAAAACGAAGTGTTCATTTCCGTAGATATGGGTTCCATTTCTGAAAACCTATTTGAAAGTGAACTTTTTGGTCATGTGAAAGGTTCCTTTACCGATGCCAAGGAAGATCGGGCCGGTAAGTTCGAAGCTGCCAATGGAGGTACCCTATTTTTGGATGAAATAGGAAACCTATCCCTGCAAATGCAGGCCAAATTGTTATCGGCCATACAGAATAGAGTGATAGTGCGTGTAGGTTCCAACAAGAACATACCCATCGACATCCGTTTAATCTGCGCTACTAATTGTAATTTGGATCAAATGGTGGCCGAAGGCCTTTTCAGGGAAGATTTATTATATCGAATTAACACTATACGAATAGAAGTTCCTCCTCTAAGGGAACGTGAAAATGACATATTGGTTCTCGCTGATTTTTATCTGAACAAGTTCATCAACAAATACGGAAAACAGGGATTACGGATCAACCAACAGGCCCAGGAAAAATTAATGGCCTATGCCTGGCCCGGAAACGTACGCGAACTGTTACACACCATAGAAAGAGCCGTTATCCTGAGTGAAGGAAACGTGTTGAAACCCGATGATTTCTTGTTGGAATCCAAGAATACCGTTTCCTTGGACAATGGATCCAGTACGTTGGAAGAGATGGAAATGGCTATGATCACAAATGCCTTAAATAAACATGATGGAAACTATAGTGCCGCGGCTGAGCAATTAGGTATTTCTAGACAAACACTTTATAATAAGCTTAAAAAATCCTCCAAATAACATGGTAAGCCGTAATATATATCTGCAGCTGGTGTTTAGGATTGTGCTAATCGTACTTACGGTTATAGTTTCTACCTACCTCTATTTTAAGGGAAATTATGTAGGATGCGGCATTGGTATTTTGATCCTAATTGGACAGACGACCGCTTTGATCAATTATGTCAACCAAACCAATCGTAAAATTGCTTATTTCTTTGATGCCATAAAAAATGAGGATTTTACGCTTCGTTTTCCCGAAAAATTGAGCGTAAAATCTCTAGAAGAACTCAACCATAGCCTGAATATGCTCAATAGCATGATACAGGATATCCATCTTAAAAAACAGGCTCAAGAGCAATACTACCAAGAGATATTAAGACAGGCAGATATTGGAATTTTTACCATCAATCCAAAGGGACATATCCTTTTTGCCAACCCCACGGTACAGGATTTGCTCAATTACAGGCCATTGAACCACATAAAGCAACTCAATCAAGTAGACACTGAATTATACGGGCTATTTAAGAATTTGAAACCCTTTGAAAATAAGATTTATCAATTGGGAAATGAAAGGGGAAAGCGGGATTTGAGTATAAAATGTACGCCATTGACCATAGAAGAGCAGGAATTATTACTAGTGGTTGTACACGACATCCATAGGGAACTGGATGAAAAGGAGACCGACTCCTGGGTAAAGCTGATACGCGTTCTCACCCATGAAATAATGAATACCATTACGCCCATCACCTCCATTTCAGAGTCTATACTCCGTTATTTTAAAAAAGGTGGATCTCTTACCGAACCTAACGAATTTAACAAAGATCAAATAAAGAATACCGCCAAGGGACTTGAGGTCATCAAAGATCAAGGCAGCGACCTTATGAGTTTTGTGCAATCCTATCGTACCTTTTTAAGTGTCCCGAACCGGATAAGGAATTGATTCCCGCCGATAAACTTTTGGAGCGTGTAAAACTATTGCTGGAAGAGCAAAATACAGAAAATACCGTTGCCATTTCGGTTGAAATTTCACCGAAAGACCTAGAACTATTCGTGGATCAAAAACAGATTTCTCAAGTATTATTAAACCTGGGGAAAAATGCTAAGCAATCATTGGAAGGTCTAGAAAATGGTGAGGTCAAATTTATCTGTGGAATTAATGAAATGAATAAAAAATACATTCAGGTATGGGATAACGGTGCTGGAATTCCGGCGGATTTATTGGATGAGATTTTCGTGCCTTTTTTCACCACCAAAAAATCAGGAACTGGCATTGGGTTGAGCCTGTCCAAACAGATCATGAGATTACATGGAGGTAGTATACAGGTACTCTCCAATGAACATACTGTATTTACTTTGGTTTTTGATTAATCGGATTCCCCCAACTCTTTCCATGGGTCCCAAAAATATCGATCCAAATCCTGAATCTGGTTAGCCTTGACTTTTATGCCTTCACTTTCCAGTAATTGCTGCATTAAATTCGTGCCTTTAAAATGATGCTTTCCCGTCAAAAGCCCTGCTTTATTTACTACGCGATGCGCAGGAACATCCTCCATATTTCCAGCGCCGTTCATGGCCCAACCTACCATTCTTGCACTTCGGGCCGCCCCTAAATATTTGGCAATGGCTCCATAAGATGTAACCCTTCCGTACGGGATCTGTCCGGCGACCTCATAGACCTTTTCGAAAAAATTATCGTTTTCTGCCATATCATCGGTTTAAAACACGAACCACGGTTATAAACAACAGAATTACCATTAGAAAGGAAAGTATGTAGTTGGCGTTCTTTTCAAATCTATTGGTTTTGTGCTCTAGTTTGTCAAAGTAAAATACGTATAGGTACAGTACCGAAAACGTGCCCAAACCGGCTGCCAATACGAAGATGGCTATATCCAAAAACATGAACTTTATCCAACCGGAAGCATTCCACATAATATTCAGTCCGCTGTAATAAGGAATGGTCAATAAATTAAGGGTTGCCAAAAACATCCCTTTAAAGTAGCTATTACGTTTACTGATTTTGATTGCCTTTATCTTGGTTTTTTTATTCCTTTTTGCAGCCATAAAGAAATACACTGCCAAAGCGGCAAAAACAAGAATAGCAACCTCAAGAAGAACGGAAACCACTTCAGGATTTCTATCCGAGAAACTTGGAGATAAAAACCGCTATGGTCGCTTGAATAATGATAACGGTAGATACACCCAAACTGAAAATAACACCATTTAGCTTGTCCTTCTCCACACTGGTTTTGGCAGCGTTTAAATTCAATAGACCGGGAGGAACCGTGGCCATAAACGCCGCTGAAAACGTTGCAAAGAAAAGGATGAGCAAATGTTGCATGTACTTAGTGTATCCTAAACTGGATATAGGTTATTGGTTTGCCTTTCTCAAGATACTGATTTTCATAGAATGTCTGTATTTCCAGTACGTCCTTTGGGCTTCCCTCATTTTTGTACACATCGTGATTGGCATAGAGTACATCCATACCCATTCCATGCAGCAAACCAAGTGTGTAGCCATGCATAAACTCACTATCGGTCTTGAGGTGCATCAAGCCATTAGGTGCCAAAATCTCCTTATACTTTTCCAAGAAAGCGGCATTGGTCATTCTATGTTTGATCCGCTTGTACTTTATTTGGGGATCTGGAAAAGTAATCCATATTTCAGATACTTCATTTTTTCCGAATAATAGGTCCACCAACTCTATTTGGGTTCTTAAAAATGCCACATTCTGCAATTTTTCCTCTAGGGCCGTTTTTGCCCCCCGCCAAAAACGAGCACCTTTGATATCGATACCGATAAAGTTTTTATTAGGGTTCCTTTTTGCCAAGCCCACAGTATATTCACCTTTCCCACAACCCAACTCCAACACGATTGGATTATCGTTCTTAAAATGTGTGTTCCAATTTCCTTTTAGTGGAAATCCATCGGTAACCTCTTGCCTAGTTGGCTGAATTACATTTGGAAAGGTTTCGTTTTCCTTAAATCTCTTTAGCTTGTTCTTGCTGCCCACTGATATTCCTTTATGATCGCAAAGCTAACAAAATTGATAAGGTACTTATTTTTTGGCGGTTGTATTTTCTGATTTACTCTTCTCCAGGGTGAAGGAAAACTCGGAGCCCACATCTTCGGAACTTTCTACATAGATTTTTTCACCATGCGCTTCTATTACATGTTTTACAATGGACAAGCCAAGGCCGCTTCCCCCTTCCTTTCTACTTCCACTGGGGTCTACCCGATAAAAACGCTCAAACAACCTAGGCAGATGATTGGCTGGTATGCCCTCCCCATTATCGGTTACCCGTACAATGACTTTATTCTTAACCAAATTTTCCACACTTACCTCGGTAGTACCATTCTCATTTCCATATTTAATGGAATTAACGAGTAGATTGGTCAACACCTGTTGAATTTTTTCTTTGTCGGCATACACCATAATGGGTTTGGTATAAGCCATATCAAAAGTGAGGACAATTTTCTTTTTGCTGGCCCTCATCTCCGGAAGGTCAAACACGTTTTGGATAAGTTCAATGATATTGAAATTTTCCTTTTCCAATCGAAGGTCTCCCACTTCCAACTTTGTAATCAGATCTAGATCCCTAACAATGTAAATAAGTCTTTCCACCGCCTTATTGGCCCTGGACAAGTATTTTTTCCGAATATTCTTATCATCAATGGCTCGATCTAAAAGCGTTTCCAAATATCCTTGAGCCGTAAATAATGGTGTTTTGAGTTCATGGGATACGTTACCTAAAAAGTCCCGACGGTATTCTTCCCTGATTTTTAGCGTATCGATTTCAATCTTCTTGTCCTTGGCAAATTTTTCAATTTCTGCGGTCAAGGTTCGCATATCCGTGGTTACTGGATTAGTGAAAAGAGGTGTGGACTCCAACAATTCCACATCATCGTAAATCTTCTTAATTCGGCGATAAATAAAACGTTCAATCCTAAGTTGAAGGGTAATAAAGGAAAGTACAAAAATAAGAGCTGTGGCAATACCCAATAGCGACCAGTTCATCAAATTGAAAAGCCATAACAGACTCCCAAAAACTAAAAAAGAAATAACACCTATATAAAATGCAGATCTAAAGGCAAACCTATAGGACTTTTTTGAACGTACCGGCATTATAACACAAACTTATAGCCTACTCCCTTAACGGTCTTAAAATGATCTTCCCCGATTTTCTCTCTTAATTTTCGGATATGGACGTCTATGGTCCTTCCACCTACAACGACCTCGTTACCCCATACCTTGTCCAAAATGACCTCACGCTTAAATACTTTATTAGGTTTTGAGGTCAACAGGGCCAAAAGCTCGAACTCCTTTCGAGGAAGAATTATCTCTTCACCTTGGTTTATGATCTTATATTCCTCCCTATTGATGACAATGTCCCCTACTTTGGTAATATCTTCTTGGGGGCCATCCTCTTTGGACAATCGTCTTAGCAAGGCATTTACCTTGCTCACCAAAACTTTTGGTTTTATAGGCTTGGTAATATAGTCATCGGCTCCTGCATCAAAACCGGCAACTTGTGAATAATCTTCACCACGAGCCGTTAGGAAGGTAATAATGGTATTTTCCAAACCGGGAGTCTTCCTCATGATTTCGCACGCCTCAATACCATCCATCTCGGGCATCATTACATCTAGGATGATCAAATCCGGCTGCTTCTTTTTGGCTTTGGAAACCCCTTCTGCACCATTTTTTGCCGTGATAATTTCATATCCCTCAGAGGAAAGGTTATAACTCAAAATCTCCAAAATATCCGGTTCATCATCTACTAAAAGTATGGTAATATCCTTTTTTTTCATCAATGTCTTTTTGTTTGGTTCTATAGGATCAGATGCAACTAATTAGTACTCAATACTAATGTTTTAGCCGTATTTATTGAAATTTTTAGTCTCGGCTAATTTATCAAAAGTACAGATAATACGCTTATCTAAAAATCGCTTAACGTTGATTTAATATAGTAACGTTTAGGTAACATTTTTGCAAACCATATTTAACATGGTCGTAACCGGACTTTTACAACCCCTAGCGTTCTTTGCGCAAGATTTTAGAGATCATACAAACAATGAAAAATTTTTTAATAGGTATACTATTTATTATCAGTGCAGGAGTCACTGCACAGAGCACCGGTTCTATAGTTGGAAAGCTAACGGACAAGGAATACAATGATGAACCACTTGCTTTTGCTAACATATTAATTAAAGGCACTACGAAGGGTGCCACTTCTGATTTTGACGGACTTTATGAAATTGACAACCTTGAACCTGGCATTTATGTCGTTGTCTTCAGTTATTTAGGTTACGAAACCATAGAAGTGCCTGGAGTAAATGTGGAAGCGGGAAAGGTGACCACTGTTAATGTACCCATGAGTGCATCAGAAGGAATGGCTTTGGAAGAAGTTACGGTAGTTACAACATCAAGAAAAGACTCTGAGGTTGCCCTGTTATTGCAACAAAAAAATGCCTCTATAATGCAAGAGGCAATTAGTGCGGAAGCATTAACATTAAAAGGTATAGATGATGCTGCCGCTGCGGTCGCGCAAATTTCGGGTATTTCAAAACAGCAAGGCTCGAGCAATGTATATGTTAGGGGATTAGGTGATAGGTATCAAAACACTACTATGAACGGTCTGTCACTGCCATCCAATGATGTAAACAAAAAGAATATCAATTTAGATTTATTTGCCTCAAGCATTATTGAGAATGTATCTGTAAGTAAAGCGTACAATAGCTCATATTATTCAGATTTTGCAGCGGGTAACGTTAATATTAAGTCCAAAGAGTATACTGGTAACGGATATTTTGATATTTCTATTGGTAGTGGCCTAAACACGAACGCCTATGGAGAGGATTTTTATAAAAGTGAGGGAACTAGCGCTTATGGCTTTTATAATAGATATGACAACAACCCTTTCGCCGTTGTTCTTTCTCATGGTGTTGACCCGGAAAATTCATGGGACCCTATCAATTTAAATGGAGCGGTCGAGGGAGGTTACTCTTTCAATTTTGAAAATGAATCGAGATTGAGCTTCTTTGCATCCGCCGGATTTGATAGCGGATATCAGTTGTTGAAAGGACCTGCTAGGGATTTCACCAATGTATTGAAAGTGGATTTCCCAAATGTTGAGGAGTATGCCTATAAAACATCCACAACGGCACTTCTAAATACTACCTATAAAATTAATAACGACCATAAAATCAATTATAACAGCCTGTTTATAAATAGTGCAACAGACGCCGTTGGTTTTTATGGTGTTAACGGACAAGGTAAAAATAGGGATGCCATTTTGGATACCGACCAAGGATTCTATATTATGAACGTTCAGTTCAATCAAGATATGATATTTGTGAACCAATTAACAGGTCAGCATATCTTTGATGAAAAATTTAGCCTAGACTGGGGTACGGGTTATAATAAGGTTTTTTCCTATGAACCTGACAGGAAGAGGATAACCTTGGAGAATTATCAATTTGCATTAGATAGTGATCCTTCCACAAATCCTGTTTTCTACACCAATATTCCTTTTGATAATCAGCGTTTTTTTCAAGATATAGAGGACGATGAATTAAACAGTTTTATCAATTTAACCTACAAACCCTCCGAAAATATCACTTGGAATTTTGGATATAACGGTAGAACAAAAGAAAGAAATTTCAGCAGTATTAGATACGGATATGATATACAGGATAGGGACGGTAATCCCGTAACCGATGTAAACAATTTCAATAGCATATTCAATGTAAACAACATTAATATTCCAAGTGGAAGTGGTATTTACAACTTATTGGTCTTAAACCCAATAAACAATGAAATTGGTAATGTCAATAGGCCTGGATTACCGGAAAACACTTATAAAGGTAATCCGGATATTCATGCCGGATTCATCACAGCAACCGTTAAGGCCGGTGAGAAATGGACATTTATACCTGGTTTTAGGGCTGAGTCCTTTAGTCAAAAAGTACAATATGATGTAATCAACATAAGGCCGGATGATCCGGGAATTAGAACGGTATATGAGAATTTATTCTTACCCAGTTTAAATATCAAATATACATTGAACGATGATTCCAATATTAGGTTCGCTTTTAGTAAAACGGCCTCATTTCCCGAGTTCAAGGAAGCTGCACCTTTTGTTTACGAATCCGTTACACAACGAGTTGGGGGTAATCCGGACCTTTTAGGGGGTCTAGATGGTACAGGTGCAACGTATTCCGATGTATATAATTTTGATTTAAAATATGAATGGTTCCGTGAACGTGGAGAAATAATCTCTTTGGCAGCATTTGCCAAGACTATCAATGATCCCGTGAACAGGGTCGTTGCCGCGGATGCCACTGGAACACAACGTTATTTTAGAACAGGAGATAGAGCGGATGTTTACGGGGTAGAACTTGAGCTTAGAAAGAATCTTTTAATGGATGAGGACGAGAATGCCATAGTTTCCTTAGGTTTAAATACCGCATATACGAAGACAAAACAAGATTTAAAAGATATTCCTGCCGGGGACTTGAACACCTTTGGAACCTCATTTGATAGGGACTCCGATGAATTGGAGGGGGCTTCTCCTTTTATTATCAACACAGATATCAATTATAGCCCAACTTTTGGAAACTATAAACCAAAAGCAACGCTAGCTTACTCCTATTTCTCAGATAGAATATTCTCCTTAGGAGCTGGTAGTTTGGGGAATATTGTAGAAAAGGCCGTTCCAACGCTCAATTTCATCTCGGAAAAATTCCTTTGGAGACAATTTTGAGGCAAACCTTTCAGCAAAAAACTTATTGAATCCAGATATAAGTTTAGTAAGGGAAGGTACTGATCAAGGGGACATTGTTATTAGAGAATATAACCTTGGATTAAACATAGGACTAACACTCAAGTATAAATTTTAATTTTTAATAGATTCTGAATAATGAAAAACAACTTATTACTTTTATGTATAGCTGCTGGCCTTTTTTGGTCATGCGAAAGCGATGACACCGCTGAAATCGTTATTAACGATAATAGCGTTGTAAACAACACTACTAATAACACTACCGGAGGGGAAGAAACCCCGGAGGAAACAACCGTAAACTTAAGTGGTGTTTACACTGAGAATATTACTTTGGATCCAACAATTGAATATATTGTTACCGGTCCCGTATTGATTGCCAATGGCGCTACATTAACCGTGCCTGCGGGTATGACCATTAAAGCTCAGCCTGTTGGCGTTAATGCTTACATCGCCATTCAACAAGGTGGTAGAATTATTGCCGACGGTTCTGCTAGTGAACCTATCGTTTTTACCTCTAATGCCGCATCACCTGCTTCGGTGATTGGGGTGGAATTGTTCTTTGTGGAAGAGCTCCTATTAACTCTACTCCTGATGGTTCAGAAGATACTGCAACTTCAGAGGTAGGAAGTCTTTCCTATGGAGGTAACAACCCGACCGATAATAGTGGAATCTTGGAATACGTGCGTATCGAATATGCTGGTGGTGCGATTGATGGAAACGCGGAGTTGAACGGTCTTTCCGTTTACGGTGTAGGTAGTGCAACCACTATTGATTATGTTCAGGTATACGAAGGATCCGATGACGGATTCGAGTTTTTTGGCGGTACTGTAAGCGCAAGCCACTTGGTCGTAGTTAACTCTGAGGACGATTCCATAGACTGGACAGAAGGATTTATTGGAACTTTGACCGACGTATATGTACAGCATGGAACAGCACACGATAAAGCTTTTGAATGTGATGGTTTCAATACCGATTTTAGCAACGAAGGCGGTTATTTCTCAAAACCAACCGTTACGAATGTTACCATCGTAGGTGCTAACGATGCTAGTGAAGCTATCCGGTTAAGAGCTGGTACACAAGGAATTTTTACCAACATGGTATTCAATGATTTTGACGAAGCTTTCGATCTTGATGATGCCGATACCGGAACGGGAGTTCTAAGTGGGGATTTAAATGTAACCGATGCTACATTTAACAATGTAACCACAAAACTAAAAAATGATACGGGTGCCGTATTTACTGAAGCAGAATTTATATCTCGGAGATGGTAACGGAACTGGTACCGATATCGCTACTTGGGGTGCGGGTTGGACCGTAGGTATCAACTAAAAGTATATTTAAATTAATATCTAAAAAGCCGGTCCGCGATAGCTATCGCGACCGGCTTTTTGCATTTCATCGAAAAATTTAAAGAAAGGATTCTATCGTATTGACATTCAGGTTCTATAATTCCTATATTTGTGGCATAGCATTTGTAACCAGCTATATATGAAGCACCTTTACCTCATTGTTTTCTTACTTTTTTTCGCTGTCGGTTTTGGACAAAGCTCCCAAAATCAAGGGGACATAGAGGGTTTTAGTATGTATCCCAACCCGGTTACAAATGGTAAGGTTTACATTACCACGGCCAATAACGCCCCTAAGGAAATCTTTGTATACGACGTCTTTGGAACCTTAATCCTCAAGACTACAATTTTGGGTAAGGAATTGTCCTTGAACGATATGGATGCCGGCGTTTACGTCCTTAGAGTTTTTGAAAAAGGATAAAATGGCGACCAGAAAGCTCATTGTCAAGTAAATTTCCCACTAATATCACAATTTCTTCCATCGATAATCGGTATTAAAAATCCGATGAATTGCAAGGGCTATTTTATTGACATACAAAATATTACAGTTCACAACATTTTTATTTTTACCCGCATCCATTGAAGTAACTTTATGGTGTTGATCCCAAATCAATGCCCTATGAAAAAAATCTACTTTGTCCTAGTTATGGGATTTTCCTTCATGGTATATGGCCAAGACTCCATTGATTTTAGGAATCTAAAAAATGAGGAAATATCCGGTTTCAAACTATATCCAAACCCTGCCACTGCGGATATGGTCTATGTGACGACCGAAAAAAACGATACCAAGGAAATAAGAATCTATGATGTGTTCGGGGAATTAGTATTAACCGATCGTATTTCCAATAAAACCTTGGATATTTCCAGGCTTTCACCAGGCGTTTATGTGATCCAAGTAACGGAAAACAAAAAATCCATCAACAGAAAGTTAGTGGTAAAGTAGTCTTTGCAATAGCCAAACTATTCCTCCTTACTACATTCTTTCTTAAGTGTTCTTTACCTTTGCGGGAATTTAATTTTCCATGAATCTAGGAAGTATTTTTTCCATTTCATCCAAAACAGAATTTGAAGCCAAAAGCTTGGATATTTTCCGTTTCCAATACAAAAACAATGCTGTTTACCAAAGGTTCTGTAACTATTTAAATGTTGTACCACAACATGTTAATGCCCTTGAGAGCATACCCTTTCTTCCCATACAATTCTTTAAGGATTATAAAGTTGTAAGTACTTCACAAACGGACCAAGCCATTTTCACGAGTAGTGGAACTACGGGGGCTATTGTAAGTAAACACTACGTTTCAGACATCGCTCTATATCAGGAGAGCTTTTTAAAGGGCTTTGAAAGGTTTTATGGCCCTATAGAGGATTATTGCGTGTTGGCCCTTCTTCCGTCCTATCTTGAGCGGGAAGGTTCCTCTTTGGTTTATATGGTTAACGATTTAATTGAAAAGAGCAAGCATCCAAAAAGCGGGTTTTTTTTGAATGATTTTAGGATGTTAAAATCGGTTCTAATGGAACTGGAGGCGAACAACCAAAAGACCCTATTAATAGGTGTTTCATTTGCACTTTTGGATTTTTCCGAAGAGTATCCGCTACAATTAAAAAACACCATTGTTATGGAGACCGGCGGAATGAAAGGACGCAGAAAGGAATTGATTCGTAAGGAATTACACGAACAACTGAAAAAGGGATTTCAGATAGACCACATACATTCAGAGTACGGAATGACAGAATTACTTTCCCAAGCTTATTCCAAAGGAAATAGTCTTTTTGAATGTCCACCATGGATGAAAATATTGGTTAGGGATACCGAGGATCCTTTATCGTTATTACCCAATGGAAAGACAGGAGGCATTAATGTGATCGATCTTGCCAACATAAACTCCTGTTCCTTTATAGCAACCCAGGATTTGGGAAAATTATATGATACTGAAAAATTTGAGGTCCTGGGACGTTTTGACCATTCGGATATTAGGGGTTGTAATTTGATGGCACTTTAAGTTCAATCTATTACAAGATCATAATATAAATCTGAGCCATCACAAGCTTTCCACATACTTTCCAATTTTCTATTGGAAATATACCTAAGTATTTCAATCCCCTCATAGCTAAAGCAACTAGTTGCCAATTCTTTACCGGTTGTAAATGTAAGTTCCAAATAATCAGCATCGTCATTATCAAATTCTACCATTTCAAAGGTCCCTGTCGCTTCTAAAACAGTACCATTCTGTTCCCTACTTTTTAGGAAGGAACCGTCCGGATTAAAAACGTAATATTCCTGCCACTCCATTTCCTCCCCTTTGGTAGAATATTTCACCCAACTTGATGCCATTTCTACAAGCACCCATTTCTGACTTGAAAATTGCAAGTCCTTTCCCTTTAAAACTAAGTCATCGCTTGTACATCCAATTACAAGTATGATTGACAATAGTATCCGAAAGTCATCCTTTCACAATTAAGCAGGTTTTATTTCTTCATTTAAGATACTACAAATTTAGATCGGTTGCGTTAAGACAATGTGAAGTATTATAAACCAGTTTTTTACTTTTAAAAGTTCAGGTTCAAGGTCTTATAAAGTAGTATGCCACCTCATCATCAGCAATATTGGGATTGTCCAAATATACCAAGGACAACTGACGCCCTTTTACCTGAAATTGATAACTGGTACCGTCCGTGAAATCGAGAATGTTGTTTTGTCCACCATAATAATATTCCCCAGCTTCCTTGAAAAATTGACTGGTGCCTTCATTAATGACAGTAAGCTTGCTGTTTTCAACATCAAAGAACAATTTTGTTTCGGAAAAATCAGTCTCAGGGTCAAATCCACAAAAACAACTTATTTCCTGTAACATCCATTCCCCATGTAATGCAGCATCTTGTATAACAGGGTCATTTTCAGAATCACAAGAGAGCAGTACAATTGAAACTATAAACAACAAAATTCTCTTCATTGCTACACTTTCCAAGAAGATGAAAAAATCAAATAAAGGTTGCCTATTGTGTAACGGTAAGTACGAAATAATTCTTTTTACCTCGTTGGAGTAGTACAAACTTCCCATTGATAAGGTCTTCCTTACTAAGGATATAGTCTTCTTTGACCTTTTCCTTGTTAACAGAAATAGAATTTTGTTTTAACTCACGTCTAGCTTCGCCATTAGAACCCAAAAAACCTGTCCGGGCGGATAGCGCAGCAATCATGTCCAGGCCGTTTTCCAAAGATTCCATGGGAATCTCAGCTTGCGGAACGCCTTCAAAGACGTCCAAAAAGGTTTTTTCATTCAGTCCTTTGAGATCTTGAGATGTAGATTTACCAAAAAGAATGTCGCTGGCCTTTACCGCATTTTCCAAATCCTCCTTGGAATGGACCATTTCAGTAATTTCTTCGGCCAATTTCCTTTGAAGCAATCTTAGGTGAGGGGCTGCAGAATGTTCGGCGACGAGACTCTCTATTTCCTCTTTGGAAAGGAAGGTAAAAATCTTTATATATTTTTCTGCATCCGCATCCGAAGTGTTGAGCCAGTACTGATAAAACTTGTAAGGGGAAGTCCTTTCAGCATCCAGCCAAACATTTCCGCTTTCTGTCTTTCCAAATTTAGTACCGTCGGCCTTGGTGATCAAAGGACAGGTTAGGGCATACCCTTTTCCTCCACCAATTCTTCTAATAAGTTCAGTACCTGTTGTGATATTACCCCACTGATCACTACCTCCCATCTGTAAGGTACAATTGTAGGTTCTGTATAGATGAAGAAAATCGTACCCCTGCACCAGCTGATAGGTGAATTCCGTAAAAGACATTCCTTCCTTTGCTTCGGCAGAAAGTCGCTTTTTCACGGAGTCTTTCGCCATCATATAGTTGACAGTAATATGCTTGCCAACATCACGGATAAAATCCAAAAAGGAAAAGTCCTTCATCCAGTCATAATTGTTGACTAATAAAGCAGCATTTTCGGCGTCGCTTTCAAAATCCAGGAACCTAGCTAATTGATTTTTTAATGCCTCCTGATTATGCCTTAAGGTAGCCTCATCCAATAGGTTACGCTCTGCGGATTTGCCGGAAGGTCCCCTATCATCCCAGTAGCACCGCCCACCAAAGCTATAGGTTTGTGTCCGGCCAACTGAAAGTGCCTTAACATCATGACCCCAACCAAATGGCCTATGTGCAAGGAATCTGCAGTTGGGTCTATTCCAACATAGGCAGATTGCATTCCTTCCATAAGATATTCCTCCGTTCCGGGCATTGCATCGTGTAACATTCCCCTCCATTCCAACTCCTTTACAAAGTTTGAAGCCATTGATATATTTCTTTTTAATTCACTGCAAATATAAAAGGAAAATTGCCGCTGATCAACTTGAAACAAACAGGAATTTATCCAAGGGTATTCCCTAAATTTGAAATATGGTTTTAGTTACCGGAGGCACTGGGTTGGTGGGATCCCACCTAATATTAAGATTAGTTTTATCTAAAATCAAGGTTCGGGCTATTTATAGGTCTTCGCAAAAGCTGGAAGAAGTAAAAAAAGTCTTCTCCTATTACCTAGAAGATGTCCAATCAATTTTTGATCAAATCGAATGGGTAAAAGGCGATATTCTAGACCTTCCTTCCTTGGAAGAGGCCTTTATAGGAATTAACCAGGTATATCATGCCGCTGCACTAATTTCATTTGACCCAAATGACTTTAAGAAACTTAGAAAGGTCAATGCAGAGGGAACGGCCAATATAGTAAACCACTGTATTCACCATAAAATCGACAAACTCTGCTATGTTAGCACTATTGGGACTATTGGAAGGAGTCTACCTCATAAAAGCGCTACGGAAAGCAATGAATGGACAGAGCATCACAGCAATGTTTATGCCTTGACCAAACGTTCCGCTGAAATGGAAGTGTGGAGAGGGACACAGGAGAATTTACAGGTCGTGATAGTGAATCCAGGCGTTATCATAGGACCAGGTTTTTGGAATACCGGAAGCGGCAAACTGTTCACTACGGCGAAAAAAGGCTATCCCTATTATCCACCCGGAGGTACAGGATTTGTTTCCGTGGATGATGTAGTTCAAATTATGTTGAAGCTGATGGAGTCTTCGATTCAAAACGAAAGATTTATACTTGTTGCCGACAACCTTTCATTCAAGACAATCCTAGGAATGATTGCTAAAAACCAGGGAAAGAATCCCCCTAAGAAAGAACTTAAGAAATGGCAATTGGAAATAGGTAGGTATTTCGATTTTTTGAAGACCCTTATTACCGGGAAGCCAAGGTCAATTACCAAAAACTCAATTTATTCCCTATTTCATCCGAGAAACCTACAGTAGCGATAAAATAAGGACAGCTCTTGATTGGGAATTTGAACCCATTGAGAATTCTATTGCTTTTAGTTCCAAAAAGTTTATTGAAGAGTATCCTGCACCAAATTAGTCGAGGATTTAACATTATCCAAAACAGAGTCTCTTTTTTGTTTACTTTCTAGCAATTTCAAACTATCAGCAATCTTGTTTTCTTCCTCTAATTGTATTCTTTTCTCTTCTAAAAGTGCCTCAACCTCAGTATACAAAGCTTCATACTCTAAAGGCAAAGATGCATAATATCGGTCGCTTTCTACAAATAAAGCACTATCTATATCATGCTTTTCTAAAACATAACTAGTTGGTTCTACTCCGTTATCTTTTAAGATTCCCAAATTTACACCTTTAGCTGCATTTAGTATGGCCATATCCTTTAATATCAAAACCATCTTATCCCGCGGAATAAGGTTGTCCGGTTTTTCTATTAATTTTTCACCACAAGAATAGGTAAGTAATAAAATAAGTATGCTTATTCTTAAATTTCTCATCTATTGAAAGTAAGTCTTTTTGCATTTCTTTTTTCTGACACCTTACCATTATCATACGCTAAATGGCCGTTCACAAAAGTATGTGTGACATTGGATCGAAATGAAGTTCCTTCAAAAGGGGACCATCCACACTTATATAAAATATTTTCTTTGGAGACTTGCCAGGATTCATTTAAGGACACAACCGCCAAATCTGCAAAATATCCTTCTCTTATATATCCTCTTTTTTCTATTTGGAACAACTTAGCCGGGTTATGACACATTTTTTCTACAATCTTTTCTAGGCCAATAACTCCATCCAAATGTTTTTCCAACATGGCAGGTAAAGCATGCTGCACCAAAGGCCCTCCGCTAGGGGCACTCGTATATGGTTTGTCCTTTTCCGACAACAGATGGGGAGCATGGTCAGTTGCTATAACATCAATTCTTTCATCTAACAGAGCCTTCCAAAGCGTATCCCTATCCTCGGCCGTTTTCACAGCAGGATTCCATTTAATTAAAGTTCCTTTATCCAAATAATCGGCATCTGAAAACCATAAATGATGTATGCAGACCTCAGCGGTTATTTTCTTTTCTTCTAAAGGAATATCATTCCTGAACAAATCGGTTTCCTTGCCTGTGGAAAGATGAAATACGTGTAATCTAGCACCTGTTTTTTTCGCAAGGGCAATTGCTTTCGAAGAAGAAATATAACAGGCCTCTTCACTTCTAATCAATGGGTGGTATTTTACGGGAATTTCATCACCATACTTTTCCTTATATTTTTCTAAATTTTGACGGATGGTAGTTTCATCTTCGCAGTGCGCGGAAATCACCATGTCCGTATTATTAAAAATCTCTCTATTACGGCCTCATCATCGACCAACATATTTCCAGTTGAAGAACCTAGAAACAATTTAATTCCTGAACAGGCATTTGTATCCAAACGCTTTAATTCTTCCAAATTATCATTGGTGCCTCCGAACAAAAAAGAATAATTTGCAAAAGATGAGTCTTTGGCTATTGAAAATTTATCCTCAAGCTTGGCGATTGTAGTCGTTTGTGGATTGGTATTGGGTTGCTCCATATAGGTAGTAATACCACCAGCAACAGCGGCTCTGCTTTCTGTAGCAATGTTTCCTTTATGGGTGAGGCCAGGTTCCCTAAAATGGACCTGGTCATCTATAATTCCTGGCAAAATATATTTTCCCTCCAAATCCATGACAACGGCCTCCTTGTCTGTAATATCTTCAGAAATTTTTGATATAAAATCCCCTTCTAAAAGAACGTCCAATTCCTTAATCGTACCCTCATTTACGACCTTGCCATTCTTTAATAGTGTTTTACCCATGGTTAAAATCTACTTTTTTGAAAAAGACTACGAAGTTTCATTACAAAAACACCCCGGATAGCTTCGCTGATTATGGAAGAGCTCATCTTGGATTTTCCTTTTAGCCTATCCTTAAAAATAATGGAAACCTCCTCAATCTTATAATTTTTTAGGTATGCCCTAAACTTCATTTCTATTTGAAATGCATATCCTATAAAACGAACGGAATCCAAGTCTATATTTTCCAAGACACGTCTTTTGTAACACACAAAACCTGCCGTTGGATCATGAACCCTCATCCCGGTAATCATTTTCACGTAAAATGACGCTCCATAAGATAATAAAACCCTATATAAGGGCCAGTTGACTACATTGACTCCTTTTTTGTATCTAGATCCAACCGAAACGTCCGCGCCATTTTCACAGGCCTTCAACAAACGCAATAGGTCAGTTGGATTATGTGAGAAATCGGCATCCATTTCAAATATATAATCATATTTTTTTGCAATGGCCCATTTAAATCCATGAATATAAGCAGTCCCCAAACCCGATTTTTCTTGTCTTACTTCCAAAAAAAGAGCATCCTTAAACTGATGCTGTAATTGTCTTACCCGATCAGCAGTACCATCTCGGGAGTTATCGTCCACAATAAGTACATGAAAGCTTTTCGGCAATTGAAAAACAGCATTGATAATGGCATCAATATTCTCAATTTCATTGTAAGTAGGAATGATTACAACACTGTTGGACATCGGTTCATGCTATATGGGCACAAAAATAGTGTTTTAATAATGGCGAAAAAATCGCATGGTGTCTTAAATGTCAATTTACAAAAGGAAAACAACCGTAAGTTTGTAATTTTACACCTTTAAAGACTGCCAATGTTCAAAAAAATCCCAAGGCAATTCTATTATTTTCTTGCAGCATTTTTTGTACTGAATCTATTACAATCCGTATTTACGGAATTGATATTTGATGAAGCCTATTATTGGTACTACAGTCAAAATATGGATTGGGGCTATTTTGACCACCCTCCTATGGTAGCCCTGCTAATAAAAGGTAGCAGTCTCTTTTTTAATGGAGAACTTGGGGTCCGTTTTGTGAGCTGTATTATTTCTGCCCTGAACTTTGTTGTTTTATGGTTGCTAATAGACCATCCAAAAAAGAATTTATACGTACCCCATTTCTTTGTCCTGGTCTTTTCCATGACTTTATTAAACGCCTACGGTTTCTTTACCCTACCGGATACCCCTTTGTTATTTTTTACTTCCTGCTTTTTATTGTCTTATAAGTACTTCTTGAAAAGCCCAAAGTTTGGAACAGCCATTATATTGGGAATTTTCATGGCGGCATTAATGTATAGTAAATACCATGCCGTACTGGTTATTATGTTCGTGTTGCTTTCGAACCTAAACCTAGTTAAAAACAAATATGCATGGTTATCGGTCATAGTCGCATTGATGTGTTATGCCCCACACTTTTATTGGCTTTACGAAAACGATTTTGTAAGCATAAAATATCACTTATACGAGCGTCCAAACGATGCCTATCAGTTTGAAAAATATACGTTGGGCTTTTTTGTAAACCTAATTGCCCTATTCGGACTCACCTTTCCTTTTATCTATTACGCCCTATTCAAAACAAAAAGTAGAGACTTATTTAACAAAGCGCTACTATTCTTGACTTATGGAGTTATCCTATTTTTCTTTTTGTCAAGTTTCAACAGGAGGGTTCAGACTCAATGGATCATTGTAATCTGTATCCCATTGGTGGTCATTGTCTATAATTTTATGTTAGGGAACAAACCCATTCTTAAGTGGATTATGAGATTGGGGATCGTTAATAGCCTAATAATTCTTTATTTGAGGATAGGTTTGGTCTACCAACCTATACTTTTCAACTTTTATTATGAAAGTCATGGAAACAAGGCTTGGGTAGAGGCAATTTATAAAGAGGTGGGTGATATTCCCATGGTTTTTGAAAATTCATATAGAAATGCTCCTATGTATGAATTTTATTCAGGAGGCATCCCTACTTTTTCCCTTAATAATGTCATGTATAGAAAGAACCAATATTCCATAGACAATTCAGAGGAACGTGTAAGGGGCAAAAAAGTGGCATATATATCCAAGTATATTAGCGACAATACATTTTCACATACCAAACCTGATGGCGGAATTTTAAAGGGTAAGTACATTTCCGAATTTAGCTCCTACAGAAAGTTGGAATGTATCCTTGAAGAGGATAAGGTATCTCTTGGGAATTCCAATTACCATCTTAAGGTTATCAATCCTTATGATTTTGATATTGATATTTCTAAACTCAAATTTTCTATAGCATATTTGAGTCCATATAAAATCACCCTTGGTTTAAAACCAGTTGAACCAAGACCAATGAAAGACAGTCTACAAATTTTAGCGAAAAATGATTCTATAGACTTTAGTTTGGATATCCCCGATTATGATAAGGAAAAAGTAGGTTATATTAGGGTTGTTATTTCAGAAAATGGACTTTATCCCGGTTTGAACGGAAAACCAACACCCATACAGTAATGGAGCCAATTAACAGGATTACCGAAAATTTAGATTGGATTACACTTGTGTTATTTGGCAGTTTGTTACTAATAGTTATCGCTAAAAAAATTTTCTACACACGTTTCTTGAATTTTATCATTTTACCCTTCAACAACAAGTACATTATCATGTACAACAAAAAAGAAAAATTATTTAATTGGTTTCATATACTCCTTACGGTATTCCAAATTATAAATATTTCTCTATTCGCATTTCTTGCCTGGAAAGCCTACTTAAGTCCGAGAAATCATCCCTACTAAAGTCACTTTTTTTGCAATCCTAGGATTGCTTTTTCTCTTTGTGCTGGTAAAGATGTTCTTACAATTAGGAAATAGTTTTGCCTTTGGTTCCTATCAAACCATTAACGAATTACTATTTAAAAAAACCTCTTATCTGAATTATGGCAGTATCATTCTTTTTGTTGCCAATATACTTTTGAGTTTTGTATATATTAACTCGATAACCGTAGTATTATTAGCGATTGCCCTATTTCTTATCATTAATATTATCGGCTGGGTTTCAGTAATTAGGATTCATCAAAAATTCATTAGTTCCTACTTTTTCTATTTTATTTTGTACCTTTGCGCACTCGAAATTGCACCCCTAATCATATTGGGAAGCTTTCTAAAATAGTGTAACCTATGAAAGTAAAAACAATTTTGGTCTCTCAACCTGAGCCAAAAATGGAAAATTCTCCCTATTCCAGGCTCATAGACAAAGAAAAGGTAAAGGTTGATTTTAGACCCTTTATTCATGTTGAAGGAGTTGATGCCAAAAGTGTCCGTCAACAAAAAATTGATTTAAAGGATTTTACGGCCATTATTCTTACAAGTCGAAATGCAGTGGACCATTTCTTTAGAATTGCGGAAGAAATGCGTTTCAAGGTGCCGGACACCATGAAATATTTTTGTCAGTCAGAGGCTGTTGCATATTACCTTCAAAAATATGTGGTCTATAGAAAAAGGAAGATTTATGTAGGAAAACGTTTGTTTTCTGACTTGGCCCCAATGATTAAAAAGTATAAGGATGAAAAATTTCTTTTACCCTCATCAGATGTCCTTAAACCGAAGTACCGGAAACCCTTAACGCACTAGAGATTAACTGGAAACGAGGTATCTTTTACAAAACGGTCATCAGTGATTTATCCGATCTTAGGGATGTCTACTATGATATTTTAGTGTTCTTTAGCCCATCAGGAATTGAGTCCCTATTACACAATTTCCCTGATTTTAAACAAAATGACACTAGGATCGCCGTCTTTGGGAACTCTACGGTAGAAGCAGCTACAGGTGCCGGACTCAGAATAGATATAAAGGCCCCAACTCCGGAGACCCCATCTATGACAATGGCATTACAGAAATATATTACGAACGCCAACAAATAATCGGTGCTTCAGAATTCATAAAAAAGGCCTTGCGATTTGCAAGGCCTTTTTAGTTTTTATCGTTTTGAGTTCATTAATTAAAAAGCATAACGCTGAGGGCCTCCTCGCCTAATTTCCTCACTAGCATACTTTTCAAACTTTTTAAAGTTTTCCCTAAAAGCATTTGAAAGCTTAAATGCGGTTGTATAATATCTTTCGTCATCGTTCCAAGTAGCCCTAGGACTTAGAACACTGGTAGGAACTCCTGGACATTCTCTTGGTTGAGCCACGCCAAAAACGGAATGAATATGATACGTGTCATATGAATAAAGACCAAGTTCCCCACTAAGGGCTGCACTGATCATGGCACGGGTATATTTAAGTTTCATTCTGGTGCCAACACCATAAGGTCCTCCTGTCCAACCGGTATTGACCAACCAAACATCAACTCCCGCTTCCTTCATTTTTCTACTTAACATTTCGGCATACTTTGTTGGGTGTAAGGGCATGAAAGGAGCTCCGAAACAAGCTGAAAAGGAGGGTTGGGGCTCAACCACCCCGGCTTCGGTGCCGGCAACCTTTGCCGTGTATCCGGAAATAAAGTGATACGCCGCCTGACTAGGTGTTAATTTGGAAATTGGAGGGAGCACTCCAAAGGCATCCGCGGTCAAAAAGAATATATTCTTAACATTTTTGCCGATGGAAGGCTGTTGGATATTGTCAATATGGTAAATTGGGTAACTTACCCTCGTATTTTGGGTTATAGACGTATCGGCAAAGTCCACATTACCTTTATCGTCCAATACAACATTTTCCAAAATGGCTCCGGGTTTTATGGCATTAAAAATCTCAGGTTCCTGTTCCTCCGAAAGGTTGATTACCTTGGCGTAACATCCTCCCTCAAAATTAAAAACGGTATTTCTGCTAGTCCAGCCGTGCTCATCATCGCCGATCAATTTTCTATTTGGGTCGGTAGACAAAGTTGTTTTCCCGGTTCCCGATAATCCAAAAAATATTGCGGTATCTCCTTCTTCACCCACGTTGGCAGAACAATGCATAGGCAACGTTTCCTTGAAAACAGGTAGAATAAAATTGAGCGCTGAAAAAATCCCTTTTTTTATCTCCCCTGTATAACCTGTTCCGCCAATTAAAGCAATCTTTTCGGTAAAGTTCAAAATCGCAAAATTATGTTGCCTTGTTCCATCCTTTTCGGGGTTGGCCATAAAACCTGGCGCATTGATTACTGTCCATTCCGGACTGAAATTTTCCAATTCCTCCTCCGTCGGCCTTAAAAACATGTTATAGGCAAACATATTAGACCATGGATATTCGTTTATGACCCTTATATTCAATTTGTAATCAGGCTCGGCACACGCGTAACTGTCCCTAACAAAAAGTTCCTTCTCGTTTAGATAGGCAATAACCTTGTCGTATAATTCCTTGAACTTTTCAGGCTCAAAAGGAATATTTACAGGACTCCACCAAATTCTATCATTAGTAATGTCGTCCTTAACTATAAATCGATCTTTAGGAGACCTACCCGTAAACTCTCCGGTATTTACCGCAAGTGTGCCATTTTTGGTCTCTACTCCCATCCCCAAATCCAAAGTGGCCTCTTGGAGTTCTTCGGGAGTTTGCTGATAATGAAAGTTATCATGTAGTATTCCGTAATTCTTAAGTGAAATTGTTTTTTGTTTGGAAGATGAACTGTTCATAACTCAAAATAATCGTTTCTCAAAGCTATTAAATTTACCCCTGAAACCGTTGGAAATCAACCGGTATTCGCACACTTATCGGTAAGAAATATGAAAACTTCGACAAAAGATTATATTTTTTGTAAAAAAATGGTGCGAAAAGTTACTTTTGCCGTATTTAAACCAACATAAACGTATAACCATTATCAATTTGATAAAATAATAAGATAATATTACCTATTTAATAATGGATTCTTGCCTAAAACCACCTAGTGAAAGAACCTAAAACCTTTTCTCAAAATAGGCAGCTACACTATTTTCGAGTAAGGTTTTGCCATTCTTCATATTATATTCCAATGGTTTGTTGGGGTCACCAATTTCAATCACATCTCGAACGCCATTCGATGTAAGAATATCCAATGAAACTTCCAATTTACCGCAAACAGCCAAAACTGGAATAGTATACTTTTTCGCCAAATCCATCACTCCCTGTATCAGTTTTCCACTAAGGGTTTGGTCATCTATTCTGCCTTCACCGGTCACGATGTAATCAAATTGTTGTGAATCCAGCACACTTTTAACTTCCGATAATTCTAAAATGAACTCCACACCACTTAGAAATTCCGCGCCTAAAAAAGCCTTAAGCCCAAAACCAGTTCCTCCAGCTGCTCCGGAACCTGGAACATCCGAAAAATCATCTCCATATGTTTTTTCAAAAATGTATGACAAGTTCTTCAATCCTTCATCTAGCTCGTGTATCAATTCTTCGTCGGCACCCTTTTGGGCGGCATAGACGTAAGCAGCTCCATTTGTACCATAAAGTGGATTTTTTACATCGTTTATGGCGTAGAATCGGATTTTTGATAGATCCATATCACTTTCTCGGATTCCTGATATCTTGAATTTGGCTTAAATTTTTTCCAATGGGTTCCAAAGAATGGCCCTTAGTGTCCGTAAATTCAAATCCCAAAGCATTGGCAATCCCAGTTCCTCCATCATTGGTAGCACTACCTCCCAATCCTACATAGACCTTTTTAGCCCCTCTTTTAATGGCATCGTTAATCTGTTGTCCGCTTCCATAGGTAGAGGTCAAAGAAGCATTTCTTTCTGATGGTTCCAACAATTCCATCCCGGAGGAATTGGCCAATTCAATATAGGCCGATTCATTTTTTTGATCATATAGATAATAGGAGGAAATTTTTCGCCCTAAAGGATCTAAGGTTTCCATTTCTATTTCATCACATTCGCGGTATGTTGAGATAGCATCCAAAAAACCATCACCACCGTCCGATGCCTTTACAAAATGAAAGGATGCATCACTTATTACTTTCTCCACACCCTGTTTAAAAGATTGATACACCTCTTCACTTGTCATGGAACCTTTAAACTTATCCGGAATGATCAATAATCTCATTTGTTCAAATTTTCCGGGAAGCCATTTATAACGATATCCCACAATTGGGGCAATAAAAAATAAACGAAAAGGCTCAATACGATAATGGATATTATATTCATGAAAAATCCTTTTCGAACCATATCCGGAATTCGTAGGTATCCAGAACCAAATACCACCGCATTGGGCGGAGTTGCCACGGGCAACATAAAGGCGCATGAGGCGGCAACAGCCGCACCTACCATCAAAACAAACGGATGCACCTCAATGGATAGGGCCATAGGCGCCAAAACAGGCAACAACATGGCTGTTGTGGCCAAATTGGATGTGATTTCAGTCAAAAAATTTACAGCTGCAATGAGCAGCAATACCAACAAAAAAACGGGAAGACCTGAAAGAGATGTCATTTGACTCCCAATCCAAACGGCAAGACCACTTTCATCAAAACCCTTTGCCAAGGCCATACCTCCACCAAAAAGTAAAATGATGCCCCAAGGCATCTGTACCGCCTCATCCCAATTCAACAGCTGTTCCCCTTTCTTCCTTGAAGGTATCAAAAACAATAGGATTGCGAAAAATATGGCGATAATAGTATCATCCAAATCAGGTAAAAGCTTTTGAAGTAAAAAGGAACGGGTTATCCAACAAAATGCAGTTGCTGCAAAAACAATGGCGATGAGCTTCTCCTCGTAGGAAATCTTTCCCAAGCTATTCCTTAATCTGCTTATTTCCGCCCGACCACCAGGAAATTCTACCTGCTTAAAGGAAAACGCGTAACGGGTTAAATATTTCCAACAGATAAAAATCAGCACTATGGAAATGGGAAGTCCGAACATGAACCACTGCATGAAGGTAATTTCATAACCGTATGTGTCCAATACCACTCCCGCCAAAACCAAATTGGGCGGAGTGCCTATCAAGGTTGCCATACCACCAATGGAAGCACTGTAGGCAATGGCGAGCATCAGGGATTTTCCAAATAACAGGTTCTCGTCCTCCACCGTAGCCGGATTATCCTTTAATTGTTTGATAATCGCCAGCCCAATGGGCAGCATCATGACCGAAGTTGCCGTATTCGAAATCCACATGGACAAAAAACCGGTCGCTACCATAAACCCCAAAATTATCTTTCGGATATCGGCGCCAATCACATGAATAATGTTTAAGGCAATTCTTTTGTGCAGATTCCACTTTTCAATGGCGATGGCGATGACAAAGCCGCCCATATAGAGAAACACGTATTTATGCCCAAAAGACCCCGAAGTTGCCGTAAGATCCAAGCCTCCGTGAAAGCGGAAAGAGTACAATGGGCAACAGTGCGGTTACGGCAATTGGGATGGCCTCTGTTATCCACCAAATTGCAATCCACACTGTCGAGGCCAATACTGCATTGGCTTCCTTTGACACCCCATCAGGATGAAAGAAACTAAGAATCAGAAAAAAAGAAAGAGGACCTAAAATAAGCCCCATTAATTTTGTTTTGCCCATACCTTAAAGGAAATCATTTAATTTTTGAACTATACAATTGATACCCTAAATATCCCCATGCCCCCAACAACAAGGTACCTCCAATAGGAGTGATAAAACCTATAGTTTTAAATTCGAACTGTGTGATACTATTTAAGGCCAAAAGATAAATAGAAAATGAAAAGAATACCACGCCAATTACGGTCAATCCATATACAATCCGTTGCGCCTGTTCTTTTATTCCGGGTATTAGAGCTAAAACAAATAAAAATATAGCATGATACATTTGATAACGAACACCTGTTTCAAAGGTGTTTACGGCCTCCGGTGATACAAGTTTCTCTAGACCATGGGCCCCAAAAGCTCCAAGGGCAACTGCCAAAAATCCAAAAATGGACGCCGTAATCAATATTGTTTTCTTCATAAACTCCAGTCTAAACGAAACCTATTATTTCATTTACAATTTACTTCATTGTTGGGTAATCACACATAGTTGATTTTATAACTTTATCGATATATATTTTTATATATATAACAAATTGATACCTTAGTATACTTAATTTCAACCAAAAGTAAGTAATAAGCATGGTGCGAAAAATTTTGATTGTAGGTGCTGGTAAATCCACTTCCTATTTATTGGATTATTTGTTAGAAAAATCGGATACCGAAAATTTGAAGGTCATCATTGGTGACCTTGATACCTCATCCATTTCGGGAAAAATTAAGTCGCACCCAAATTGTGCCGTTCGCACCTTGGATATCTTTAGGGAAGAAGAACGAATATCTGCGATTCAGGAGGTGGATTTGGTTATTTCCATGCTTCCGGCACGCTTTCACATCAAAATTGCTGAGGATTGTCTAACCTATAAAAAGCATTTAGTAACCGCATCCTACATCAGCCCGGAACTTAAAAAGCTCAATGAAAAAGTAATTGAAAGCGGTCTTGTTTTTATGAACGAGATTGGCCTGGACCCAGGTATTGATCATATGAGTGCCATGCAGGTCATTGATAGGATACGGGACAATGGAGGCAAAATATTGTTATTCGAATCGTTCTGTGGTGGACTGGTGGCCCCCGAGTTCGATAACAACCTATGGAACTATAAGTTCACCTGGAACCCACGTAATGTAGTTCTTGCAGGTCAAGGAGGAACGGCCAAATTCATTCAAGAGGG
This sequence comes from Maribacter litopenaei, assembly GCF_025244665.1. Lineage (GTDB taxonomy): Bacteria > Bacteroidota > Bacteroidia > Flavobacteriales > Flavobacteriaceae > Maribacter > Maribacter litopenaei. Next base: position 3,328,686 of record NZ_CP104205.1, read on the forward strand.
TACGTATAAATATATTCCCTATCATAAACTATTTAGGCGAACGGAATTTTTTGAAGTAGAGGATTTTGGCAAGTTCGAAGGCTACGCAAACAGGGATTCCTTAAATTATAGGGAAGCCTACGGTTTGCAGGATGCCCTGACCATTTACCGAGGTACCATGCGCCGCGTTGGGTTTTCAAAGGCTTGGAACATCTTTGTACAACTAGGGGCCACAGATGACACCTATACCATTGAAAATTCAGAAAATATGACCTATAGGGAGTTCATCAATCTATTCCTACCCTATTCTCCAACGGATTCCGTAGAACTCAAACTGAGGCACTATCTTAAAATTGATCAGGACGACAGTACATGGGAAAAACTCGTTGAACTAAACCTTTTCGATAAATCCAAAAAAATTGGTATTACCGATGCAACTCCAGCCCAAGCTTTACAAAAGATTCTAGAGGACAAATGGACCTTGGGAGACAAAGAAAAGGATATGATTGTCATGTACCATAAATTCGGGTATGAATTGAACGGGGAGAAAAAACAAATCGATTCAAAATTGGTAGTCATTGGTGAAGACCGTATTCATACTGCCATGGCAAAAACGGTAGGGTTGCCCGTAGCCATCGCAGCATTAAAAATTCTAAACGGACAAATCACCACTCCCGGAGTACAGATACCTATTTCAAAAGAGGTGTACCAACCCATTTTAAAAGAATTAGAGAGTCTGGACATCAACTTTAAGGAATACGAAGTTCCCTATCCGGGATATAATCCGGATTCTGTAGCTAGCTAAAATCACATATTCAAGGTATTTGCGTAATTTTGATTTCAATATGAAATAATAAACATGAAGTCTGATAACAAAAACACCAAGATTGATGGTATCGACAAGAAAATATTAAGATTTTTGATGGAGGATGCCCGAAAACCTGTGTTGGAAATAGCCCGAAGCATCGGTATTTCCGGAGCGGCTATCCATCAAAGACTCCGTAAACTGGAGGCCTCCGGGTTATTAAAAGGTTCAAAATTCATAATTAACCCTAGGGCCATGGGCTATACCACCATGGCCTATATAGGAATTTATCTCGGACAAAGCGATGAGCAATCCGGCTGCGGTTAAACAATTGGAAAAAATTCCGGAAGTATTGGAATGCCATTACACCACAGGAAACTGGTCCATCCTAATAAAAATCCTCTGCAAGGACAATGAGCACCTCATGCATGTTCTTAACAAGGAGATTCAGCAAATCGAAGGAGTATCCGAGAACCGAGACCTTTATTTCCCTTGCCCAACAAATTGACCGTCAAATAACGATATAAAAAAGCCTTTCCATAATTGGAAAGGCCTATTTTCATTTTGCAAAGGAAGTCTAATCCCTTCCTCCAAACACCTGAAGTCCCCAGTAAACCAATGTGGCCAAAGAACCGATGGCAGCTACCAAGTAGGTTCTTGCTGCCCATTTTAACGCATCCTCAGAACCCTTGTACTCAGATTGTGTTACCATGTTTCTATTCTTCAGCCAGGCCAAAGCACGGTTACTTGCATCATATTCAACAGGCAGGGTAATAAAACTAAAAAGCGTCGCCATTCCCATCATAATCAAACCTGCAACGGCCACCCAATAACCGAAACCTACACCAGCAGCGGCACCCAGTGCCGAGACCACCAAAAACGACCCAAGTAGACATTCCTGAAGTAACGCTTACCACAGGCACTAATTTGGAACGCATGGTCAACCACTCATAGGCCTGTGCATGCTGTACGGCGTGCCCACACTCATGTGCCGCAACGGCAGCAGCGGCAGCATTGCGTTGGCTATATACCCCTTCGCTAAGATTTACGGTTTTGTTTTTAGGATTGTAATGGTCTGTCAACATTCCTGGGGTTGAAATCACCTTTACATCCCGGATTCCATGGTCTGCCAACATTTTTTCGGCAATCTCGGCTCCGCTCATGCCATTTTGTAAGTGCACTTTTGAATAATGCTTAAACTTACTTTTTAATCGGCTACTAACAAGCCAACTCACCAAGGCAATAGCACCGATTAATATATAATATCCCATCATAACGTTACAATTTTTGTTTCAATAAATATACATAAGAATCCGCTTCGAAGCGGAATCATGTATTGGAAAGCAAAAACCCCGCCAAACCCATAATTCAGTAAGAATGGGCATGATGGGGTCTTCACAAACTGACAAATTGTACCGTTATGCAAAGGCTTCTTTCCAGCCAAAAGCTTCGATTATTTCTTCATAGACTACCTTACCTGAAACTATATTCAATCCTTTTTCCAGGGAAGCATCCTTCTTACAAGCTTCTTCCCATCCAAGATTGGCCAGTTTTAGTGCGTACGGCAAGGTAACATTGGTCAACGCCATGGTAGAGGTATAGGGTACCGCACCGGGCATATTGGCAACCGAATAATGCACCACATCATCAATGATGTATATAGGGTCTTCGTGGGTGGTAGGCCTTGTAGTTTCCACACATCCGCCTTGATCTACGGCCACATCGACGATAACTGTTCCAGGTCGCATTTCCTTTAACATATCCCTAGTGATAAGGTTCGGTGCTTTTGCCCCTTTCAACAATACACCACCAATAATCAAGTCGTGGGTCTTAATATGTTTTCTGATATTGAATTCGTTCGAAAATTCTGTAACTACATGGGGCGGCATCACATCGTTTACGTATCGTAGACGCTTCATATTGATATCCAATATGGTCACATGGGCACCCAAACCGGCTGCCATTTTAGCAGCTTGTATACCAACGACACCTGCACCTAATACCAACACCCTACCAGGTGCCACACCTGGAACACCGCCTAAGAGCACCCCGCGCCCCTTAACGGGTTTCTCCAAATATTTAGCCCCTTGCTGAATAGCCATTCTGCCGGCCACTTCGGACATTGGGGTCAATAATGGCAAGGTTCCATCTTCGTCCTCTACGGTTTCATAGGCAATACAAATAGCCTTTTGCCGTATCATTGCTTTGGTCAACGCTTCGCTCGATGCGAAATGAAAATAGGTGAACAAAATCTGTCCTTCCTGAATCAAATCATATTCTTCGGCGATGGGCTCCTTCACCTTTACAATCATTTCGCTCATCGCATATACCTGCCCAATGGTATCCAAAATAACGGCTCCTGCCTGTTGATAATCCTTATTAAAAAAACCGCTCCCTTTCCCTGCACCGGATTGCACATACACGGTATGGTTGTTCTTTACCAATTCAAAAACCCCGGCCGGCGTCATTCCAACCCTGCTTTCGTTGTTCTTAATCTCTTTTGGAATACCAACAATCATAATGATCAATTTTAAAATTATGGGGTAAAGGTGCGATAATTTTCATTTTTAAAAAACAAATAATCGATAAAAGGAGGGGTAAATCAATTAAAATAGCATTTAATTAATAACATACCCCTTAAATTTTAGGGGTGCGATATTATTTTTATATAATTAAAAAAGAATCACCCTCCTTTTTTAACCCTAGTCGAAAAAAAAAGAGGGTGTTTTAATTGAAACCCAATATTTACAGCAGCTTGTCGCTGTTGTGAACAACGGAGTGCCTTAACCTACAATGTTGACGATTTTCCCAGGTACCACAATTACCTTCCTGGGCGTTCTTCCCTGTAATTGCTGCTGCGTTTTTTCATGGGCCATTACCGCCGCTTCTATTTCCTCCTTGCCCATATCTAAAGGAAGCTCCAATTTAAATCGCATTTTACCGTTAAAGGAAATAGGGTATTCCTTACTACTTTCAACCAAATACTTTTCTTCAAATTTGGGAAAAGGTGTGGTGGAAATGGACTCTGCGTGACCCATATTTTCCCAAAGCTCCTCGGCAATGTGTGGGGCATAGGGGGAAACCAAAATAGCCAACGGTTCCAAGATGTCCCTGCTATTGCACTTTTGGGAGGACAATTCATTCACACAGATCATAAATGTAGAGACCGAGGTGTTAAAACTAAAGTTCTCAATATCCTCTTCTACTTTTTTAATGGTCTTGTGCAAGGTTTTTAGAGCCTCTGCGGAAGGCGCATCATCTGAAACACAGAATGTTTCATTGGGTCCCGTATGGTACAAACGCCACATCTTTTTTAAGAAAGAATGTACTCCAGTGATACCAGCCGTATTCCATGGTTTGGATTGCTCCAAAGGACCCAAGAACATTTCGTACAATCGGAGACTGTCCGCCCCATATTCTTCACAAATAGCATCCGGATTGACGACATTGTATTTGGATTTGGACATTTTTTCTACTTCGCGAGAAACTTTAAATGTGCCATCTTCCTCAGTGATAAATTCAGCCTCCGCATATTCTCGGTCGCCAATTTTTAAAATCTTCAATGTCCAATTCGTCAGATGCACTAACTAACGAAACATCTACATGAATGGGAATGATGCCGGACATACCTCGATCAATATCAATAGAAATATTATCTGCTTCGGAAATCTCAATTTAACCTTTGCTTCAATATTTTTGAAAAACTCAATTAAACTAAATTTAATCTTTTCAAAAGGTTCAGGATTCTGAGCATGCACTAATTCGTTTCTAATTTCCCTTGTAATAAAAATTGAGTTATTAGCAAATAAGTTGGAATAAAAGGCTTCAACCTCTTTATTATCATAATGGGAATCTGCATGCTTTGCTTCTAATAGTAACCTAAATGCAAAAGCACTCGTCCCCGTAATCATCCCCTGATTGATCAGTTTTTTGGCAAACTCATCTTCGGGTACCAAGCCTTTATCGAACATAAACTTTTGCCAAAAACGGGAGTACAATAAATGGCCTGTAGCATGTTCACTACCACCAATATATAAATCCACATCCTGCCAATAGTTAATGGCCTTTTGCGAAAAAATCTCCTCACTGTTATGAGGTCCATATAACGGTTAAAATACTGGGAACTCCCCGCCCAACCGGGCATAGTGTTCAACTCTAACGGAAATACGGTTTTATGGTCTATGCGCTCATTGGAAACCACCTCATTACTTTCAGTATTCCAAGCCCATTCCGTAGCATTTCCTAAAGGAGGCTCCCCAGTTTCTGTGGGAAGGTATTTTTCCACTTCCGGCAGGGTAATGGGCAAATACTCCGTTTCAATCATCCGGGGCATACCATCCGCATCATAATATACCGGAAAGGGTTCTCCCCAATAGCGCTGACGGCTAAAGACGGCATCCCGCAAGCGATAATTCACCTTGCCTTTTCCCTTTCCCAATTGCTCCAATTCAAAAATGGCACGTTTTACCGCTTTCTTATAGGGTAGTCCATTTAAGAAATCGGAATTCGCTATAATCGTATGGTCTTTATCGGCAAAAGCCTCCTCGGAAATATCCACGCCCTCAAAAATATTAGGAATGGGAATATTGAAGTGTTTCGCAAAGTCATAATCTCGTTGATCACCACAGGGAACGGACATGACTGCGCCAGTACCATAGCCTGCCAATACGTAGTCCCCAATCCAAATAGGAACAGGTTCCTTGGTAAAAGGGTGTTCCGCATATGCTCCTGTAAAGGCACCCGTAATGGTTTTCACATCGGCCATTCGATCTCGTTCGGAACGTTTGGCGGTGGCTTCGATGTAGGCCTCCACCTCGGCTTTTTGTTCCGGAGTGGTGATTTTGGACACCAACTCATGTTCCGGGGCCAAGGTCATAAAGGATACACCAAATATCGTATCGGGACGGGTGGTGAAGACTTCGATTTCCGGAAATTCCTCGTCGTTTTGCTCTGTTGGAATGACGTTAAACGTTACAGATGCCCCTTCGGAACGACCGATCCAATTGGTCCGGGAATCCTTCAATGGCTGTGGCCAGTCAATTTTTTCCAATCCGTCCAATAAACGCTGTGCATACGCCGTAATACGCATGCTCCATTGCGTCATTTTCTTTCGGATGACAGGGTGCCCTCCACGTTCCGAAACACCGTTTACAATTTCGTCATTTGCGAGTACAGTTCCCAAAGCAGGACACCAATTTACTTCGCTTTCGGCCGAGATAGGTCAAACGGTATTTTAGTAAAATCTCTTGTTTTTCCTTTGAGGAAAATGACTTCCATTCCTCCGCCGTAAAAGCAGCAATATTGTCATCGCATACGGCATTCACATTGGCATTTCCCTCTTTTTCAAAAACTTGGATCAAACTTTCTATATCCGCTGCCTTATTGGAATCCATATTATACCAAGAATTGAACAACTGAATAAAAATCCATTGGGTCCATTTGTAATAGCTGGGATCCGATGTACGCACCTCCCTACTCCAATCAAACGAAAAGCCTAACTGATCCAACTGTCTCCTATAGGTCTTGATATTGGCTTCCGTGGTAATGGCCGGGTGCTGGCCCGTTTGTATGGCATATTGCTCCGCTGGCAACCCAAACGAATCATAGCCTTGTGGGTGTAACACATTAAACCCCTTATGCCTTTTATACCGGGCATATATATCGCTGGCAATATACCCTAGGGGATGGCCAACGTGCAGACCTGCTCCCGAGGGATAGGGGAACATATCCAACACATAGAACTTTTCTTTGTCCGAATCATTTTCAGCTTTAAACGTTTGGTTGTCCGCCCAATATTTTTGCCACTTGGCCTCAATTTCGTTGAAATTGTAATTCATCATCGTTCCTATAAAAAAAGACCACATTGGAATGTCCGTGTACGGCATATTCCGCTATGATCCCCGAAATTATTCAAAGTACAAAAATAGGTGTATTCGATGAAAGTTGAAAAGATATTGATGATTTACACAATGGTCTTCCCTATATCCCAAAAACCGATGGTTTATGGTCGAAAACTGTATCTTTAAATCTGTGATAATTACTGATCCCAAATACTTTCTTTGTTTCATCATACTATCGATGTTCGCCTCAACTGACGTGAATGCTCAACTAGGTTTTTGCACCGGAAATTCCGGAGACCCCATTTTCACGGAGGATTTTGGTTCCGGCACCCTGGATGGCCCTGCATTACCGCTAGGTACCACAACCTATAATTTTACTACGGGAATCCCTAATGATGGTGATTATACCATCTCAAGTACCACTAATTATTTTGATTGGCACAATACACCGAGACCATACTCCTGGCGACACCAACGGAAAAGCATTCATCGTAAACGCCAGTTTTACAGCTGGTGAATTCTATCAAAGACCTGTTACCGGACTCTGTGAGAATACCACCTATGAATTCTCATCGTGGTTGGTAAATCTCCTTCCAAGTGGTTCCTGTGAAGGAAATGGAATCCCCATAAACGTACGGTTTCAAATTTGGGACGAAACCGATACCAACCTTTTGGCTCAAGGGGATACCGGAAACATTCCAGGAAGGGCATCCCCACAATGGGAGCAATATGCCTTGGTCTTCCAAACCCTACCCGGACAGACCTCCGTCATCCTAAAAATGCGAAACAATAGTAACGGCGGCTGTGGTAATGATTTGGCCATAGATGACATTGTTTTTAAATCCTGTGGAGACAGCGTAACGGTCTCAACTGACCAAGCCGAAGATTTTATAATTACCTGTGAAAACCAAGGAGCGGTTGGGGCAACCTTGGTGGCCAATCCTGACAATTCCATTTTTTCGACTCATGCCTACCAGTGGCAAGAAAGCACGGATAATCAAAACTGGACCGACATTCCCGGCGAAACGTCCAATACCTTTACTACGCCATTGGTGAACACAACAAGGTATTATCGTGTTAAGGTTGCCGAGGATCCCGTTAATGTTTCCAATGACCTCTGCAACGTTTTATCCGATGTATTTGAAATCAAAATCGTACCCATACCGCCTCCGCCCGTAAATAATGGAGATGTAACGGTTTGCGAAAATGAAACCCCGACACTGTCCGTCCAAATATCAGACTTATACCAGGTAAATTGGTATGATTCCCCAATAGGCGGTAATCTCCTTTTGGAAAATAGTACTACTTTTTCTCCTACAGTTGCTGGTACATATTATGCCGAAGCAAATTCCAACGAAATTAACTGTCCATCAGATGCCGTAACCCCCGTCATGTTGACCTTCAATCCGTTACCACAGGTTTTTGACAGTAATGAAAGCTTTTGCGAAGGAGATTCAGCAGTATTATCTGCTGAAATTGACAATGCCAGCTATTCATGGAGTACTGGAGAAATAACCAGTGAGATTACAGTGAACATGCCTGGCGAATATTATGTGACCGTTACGAATATGAATGGATGTACCAATATAAGAACCATTAATCTGGAACAAATAGATGCACCCAGATTGGATACCATCAAATCCGTGGGCCCTTCTATCGTCATAACGACCGAAAATCTTGGGGAGTTTGAATATTCATTGGACGGTTTTAATTTTCAGAACAGTCCAGTGTTTGAAACTGTCACGGGGGGGAGCCTATTCCATTTACATAAGAGATAAGACCAACTGTGGAACTATAAACATTGATTACCTTCATATTGTAATGCCTGCCTTTTTCACTCCAAATGGTGACAATTATTATGACTTATTCATCCCGGAGGGTATTGAAAGTTTTAATGAGATTGAACTTTCTATTTATGACCGATATGGTAAATTATTGAAGTTTGCCGGAGGTAGTGATGCTTCTTGGGACGGTACTTTTTTAGGGGCTCCCATGCCTTCGGATGATTATTGGTACAATATTAAATTGGACACTTTAAATCGAAAAGGGCATTTTTCCTTGAAGCGATGAGAGTTTTTGGATTTTATGATTCATTTCACATTACTTTTCTATTTTTACATCGCTATCCGTTACTATGAGTAAAGCATTTGAAAGATATCAAAGAAGAAAACTAATCTCTTCCTATTTCTCGGTCGTATTGAGTATTGCCCTGGTGTTATTTCTCTTGGGAATTTTAGGGCTTCCGGTTCTGAATACCAAAAAAATGGCAGATCGATCCAAGGAACAAATTACCATTTCCGTTTTTTTAAAGGAGGATGCGAAGGAAATAGAAGTTGAACAATTGCAAAAAACACTGGCAATGGCCGACTATACGAAGTCGGCCACCTATGTATCCAAGGAGGAGGCAGCTGCCCAGCATAGCAAGGAAATAGGAGAGGATTTTGTCGACTATTTGGGGTATAATCCTTTGAAAAATTCCATTGATGTAAAGCTTAATGCCGATTTTGTTACGGCTGAGAAAGTGGCAGAAATAGCTGCCACACTTGAAGAAAAAAGCTATGTAGATGAGGTGAGCTATGATAGGGTATTAGTGAGCATGGTGGCCAAAAGTGTGGAAAAAATAGGCTTTTGGATTTTGGTAGCCAGTGCCATTTTCACTGTAATAGCCGTTTTGCTGATCAACAGCTCCATTCGTCTTTCCATTTATTCAAAACGATTTATAATCAAGACCATGCAAATGGTAGGAGCAACCAAGAGTTTTATTCGCAGACCATTTATTTGGCAAAACATAAAATTGGGAATGTTGGGAGCTCTGATTGCTTTGCTAGCTATTGCCGGAGTCATCTATTACGTGAATACCAATTTTCAGGATTTGGGACTTTTAGAAGACCCTTATATTCTCATTATTCTATTGGTGGGGGTCTTTGTTCTAGGTATTATAATATCTTTATTAAGTACGTACTTCGCCACCCAGCGTTTCTTAAATCTGAGAACAGACGAATTATATTATTAAATTTGCCCCATGAGCAAAAAGAACAAAGTGGAACAGTCCCCAAGGAGAGAATTTATTTTTCAAAAGAAAAATTACCTTTTTATGTTCATTGGTGTTGCCTGTATAGCACTAGGATTTATATTGATGAGCGGTGGCGGAAGTGATGACCCTAATGTTTTTAACCCTGAGATCTATAATTTTAGAAGGATTCGATTGGCGCCGACATTGGTCTTGATCGGATTGGGAATAGAGGTCTACGCCATATTATTGAATCCTCACAAAAAGAAAGACTAACTTGGATATCTTAGATGCAATTATACTCGGAATCGTTCAAGGACTGACCGAGTTTCTTCCAGTTTCTTCCAGCGGACATTTAGAATTGGGCAAAGCCATTTTAGGGGATAACTCCGTTCCTGAGGAGAGCTTGCTATTTACTGTTATATTACATTTTGCTACCGCACTAAGTACCATTGTTGTTTTTAGAAAAGACATATGGTATATTATTAGAGGTCTCTTTCAATTTAATTGGAGCGAGGAAAGCCAATTCTCCGCAAAAATTATTGTTTCCATGATTCCCGCCGTTTTGGTAGGTCTTTTTTTTGAAAAACAGTTAGAAGCCTTTTTTGGTGGTAACGTGATGTTCGTTGGCTTTATGTTATTGGTTACTGCCGTACTCCTCTATTTTGCGGACAAAGCCAAGGATACGGATAAAAAAGTCGGCTTTGGAAGTGCATTTATTATTGGTGTTTCCCAGGCCATTGCAATGTTGCCTGGAATATCAAGGAGTGGAGCAACCATATCCACATCCGTGCTATTGGGGGTTGATAAATCCAAATCTGCCCGATTTTCTTTTTTAATGGTGATTCCCTTGATTTTTGGTAAAATTGCCAAAGACCTAATGAGTGGAGAACTCACTTTTAACGGTGAAAACAACATAGCTATGGGCGCTGGTTTTCTAGCTGCTTTTATTGCGGGATTGGCTGCATGTACTTGGATGATACAACTTGTTCGCAAAAGTAAACTTTCGTATTTCTCCATATACTGTCTAATTGTAGGTCTTATTGCCGTAATCTACGGACTGACCAATTCTTAATTTTTAAAACCCTAAGCAGTAATGGAACTTTTGACCAAAGAAGATTATTTGAACGGTCAGCTATTACTTATCGATAAACCTTTGGGTTGGTCCTCCTTCCAAGCGGTGAACAAGTTAAAATGGGCCATTAGAAAGAAATTCGGTCTAAAAAAAATTAAAATTGGGCATGCCGGAACACTTGATCCCCTGGCCACAGGGCTACTTATCATTTGTACAGGGAAATACACCAAAAAAATTCCGAATACCAAGGTCAGGCCAAAGAGTATACCGGAACTATAACATTGGGCAGCACAACGCCTTCCTATGATTTGGAAACGGAGATTAATAAAAAGTTTCCCGTAGACCATATCAACATAGACCTTCTAAATAAAACTACTCTTAAATTTCTTGGAGAGATTGAGCAGGCCCCGCCTGTTTTTTCGGCAATCAAAAAAGATGGAAAACGGCTTTATGAGTATGCTCGTGAGGGTAAGGATGTGGCCATCAACAAAAGAAAAGTGTTCATCCATTCCTTTGAAATCACCAACATTGAATTGCCTCATGTCGATTTTCGGATTTCATGCAGTAAAGGTACCTACATACGTTCTATAGCCCATGATTATGGAAAAGCGTTAGGATCCGGAGGTCATCTATCCAAGCTTAGAAGAACCAAAATAGGTGATTTTAACGTAGATATAGCCCAAGACCCTTCGGTCTTATCGGAACGGATTTTGCAGTAATCGTTATATCGATAGAATTTTATTAAATTCCCGTTCGTCGATTAACTGTAATATTTTTAGAAAAAATCGGTTATATACACATGAATCTCAACAGACAACAATTATCGTTTTTGATTACCCTATTTTCTATGGGCATCGTTGTCTTGACGTTATATAACATTCACTTAGGAGGCCAAGAGGAAGATGAGGATGACTATGTAGTAGAGATGATCCTAGAAGAGCCTGAAGAGCTTACCGAGGAAGAGGAAAAAATTCTGGAAGAACTCGCCAAAGCAGAAGCCATAAAGAGCCATATGGCCTTTAACGAAACGGCCAAACCGAGCGTTGGAAACCCCGAACCCTTACAGACCTTGGAGGAAATCATGGAAGAAAGAGCCATGGAAAACAATGGAGAAATCGCTGAAAACCTAATGTCTGACGGAGATTTTGTAGAAAGGGTCAAGGAGTTGGCAAAAAAAAGGGAAGAGAAAAAGCAATTGCTAGGAGAAAAGGAGGCTCAAAAACAGGAATACACAAATTATCTAGCGGAAAGACGTACTTCTATTTCTTTTTCCTTAATTGACAGAAATGGATATCGATTACCTCCACCTATTTATACCTGTATTGAAGGGGGAAAGGTCGTCATCAATATAGAAGTGAACAATCTAGGACAAGTGACCGATGCCAGTTTTAACGAAAAAAGCTCAGGAACTTCCAATGGTTGCTTAGTGGACAACGCTATTGCCTATGCCTATAAAGCGCAATTTAGCTCTTCCGATAAACCTACACAAAAGGGAACTATTACCTATCTATTCCAAGGAAAGTAGGCCCAACAAATCCTTTAGGATACTTTCTCCTTTGTCCTTATTGTACCAAATTTGAAGACTTTCCCTGAATTCCGGGGTTAAAGTGCCATATTGCTCTTTAAAGGTGTCTACCAATTGGGTAGCTTTCCTTGAACGCGGACCCCATGTGCCTAGAACCTTCTTAGTACCATATTCTATCTGTATGAGCTTGGGAATGGATCATGCACCGTTCGTTAAAAATTGCTGCATGAGTTACGGGTGTTCATCCCTTAAAATAATTCTTAATGTAATATTGGGGTTTATTTCTGTAATCTTGTTCATGATTGGTAATGCAGGTGAGGCGTCACCGCACCAACTTTCTGTTAGCACCAACCAGTTTATTTTTCGTTGGAAAGATTTAATTGTATTCACAGCGGTCTCCGGTAATTTAAGGGTCTTATCCCATCGTTGCATTCTCTTAGCATTCAACTTTGTATAATTTACATAAGTCTCTTTAGCATCCTCTCCCGTAGATTTTCCCTCCTTCACTAAGGTTCTTACCAACTGCGAATATTGTTCATATGTAAAGGCAACTTCCAGTGCGTTGGCCGAGAGATGTCTTTGTGAATACTTCCATAGTATCTTAATTTGAATTTGATTGGTTGAAAATATATACCAAACCTTACAGTTTAATTTCGGACAAAAAATGGGCCGGTCTTTTAAGAAGAGTCAAGACCGGCCCAAACTAACCAAACCAAACAAAACTCACATTCCCAAATATGGATTAAAATTCTTTGGCAGATAAGGTGCAGTATCGAAATCCAAGATAACCTCATCCTCTTCCTCAACAAGTATTAAAGAATCAATGTTCAACTCCATCCCATAATAAGGGTCAAAATCCGGGGATAGAAACAAGTAAGGGTCAAAACCTAGGTCTACCTCATAGTCCACCTCGATTAATGACAAACCCTCGTTTTTCAACATCTTAGGCCTGCTAAGGGCTCTACAATCCAATTGTTCGCATTCCTTGGACACCCGGTTATTTATAAGTTCAACATTTTGACCCATCTCCTTGGCATGCATCATTGAAAAAGTTACACATGAAATCAACAAAAAATAAAAACTATTCTTCATATAAATTATTAATTAATATTGGGCAAAGATAAGGAGAGAATGGAGTAATTAAAAGGAATACTATGTTAATTGAAGGTTAAACTTTCTTTTTTAATAGTAATACTATTAATTAATACTTCTTTTCTTTATCATACCTCCCCTGGTGTCATTGATCTTACTCATGACCACAAAAGCCTTAGGGTCTATTTTTGATATTTCTATATTCAATTTTCTGATTTCCAATCTTGTGATTACAGTAAAAATGACATCATATTCGTTATGTACACCATTTTTGCCATAACCTCCCTTTGCCGGATATATGGTTACGCCTCTTCCCAGCACATTAATAATCATTTCCCTGAGTTCCTCGCTTTGATCGGATATTATAGTTACACCGGTGTACTCCTCAATTCCTTCGATTACAAAATCCAAAGTCTTGGATGCCGCCAAATATGTCAGCATAGAATACAGGGCAGACTCTACCGAAAGCAAATAGGCCGCGGTTAAAAAGACCAAGATATTTATCAGTATAATAATATCCCCAATGGTAGTTCCCAACTTCCTACTAAGATAGATGGCCAGGATTTCCGTACCGTCCGGAACACCACCGCCACGAACGGAGAGTCCTATTCCTGCCCCTAGAAAGAAACCTCCAAAAACAGCCACCAAAAGTTTATCCTGGGTCACTTCGGAAAATCCAAGGTCATCAATACTAAGGCGAGACCCACAATGGCCAAAGTAGTCTTTATGGTAAACTGCCTTCCTATCACCCTATAACCCAAAAAGATAAAAGGTATGTTTACCAGAATGATCAAGATATACAAGGGTATGTCATAAACTTCTGCCAAAAGGAGTGAAATACCCGTGGCACCGCCATCTATAAATTGGTTTGGTAATAGGAAGCTTTCTAGGCCAAATGCCGCAGAAACGATTCCGCCTATAAGAAAAAAAGCGTCCTTGACGATTAATTTTACATTGGGTGGAACATGAGCGCTAGACTGGGACATAAATAAGGAGATTAGAGATTTTCCGGATTTACGGCCAAGCTATTAAAAAGCTTTGCCTTTGCCGTAAAGTACTTGTTCTGATCGCATTTTGTTTCAGCACGGCATCGATCAATTTACTTTCTCTTGAGTTAATAAGGAAAAGTGAACTTTCCCCAAAACTAAACTTCCGCTCCTCTGCGGTCAGCATACGCTCATAACTGTCCACTATATCCCCAATCAATCGGTTCTGATTTTCAAAAGAGTCCAACTCATTATAAATGGCCGTCACCTTATTTTGAATGGCCACCTCAGCATTGTCCAATTCCAATTGGGCATCCATTAATTTGATTTTTGCCAATTTTAAATCGCCCCGTTCCTTTCGTAAAAAAAGTGGCAATTGAAAAGTAACCCCTCCCTTGTAATATTCCGTCTCGAAGGAATTTAAGTACTCGGTGTTTCGGTCAACAGATTGTATTCCACATCAATTGTTGGAAGAAGCTTGTTTGTTTTTAAACGTTTATCAATTTTAAGTCCATCTACCTTAAAACCTAGACTTTTAAGTTTTGGATGGTTTTCCAATGAGAAACTGTCCAAAGGTTTGCCTAATATTTCAAAGGTCTCGGTCGATTTCAATGTCTAGGTCCTCGTCCGGAATAACATTAGGTTGCAAGTTTACAGGGATATTGTCTCCGAGCCACAAGAAATTGGATAGCTCCATGGACTGGTTGACCAAGGTGACCCTAGCCTGTTCCAATTCCGGAGCACGGTTCCGGATCGCGATTTTAGCCTCAACGGTGTCTATGGCCGCAATATCTCCGGCCAAGGCACTCTTTTTTATACCGATAAAACGGACTTGGGCATTCTCCAAAAAATTAGCATACACTCTACTATCCTTATAGGCCTGCAACCATTTAAAATAGGCCAAAGAAGCATCGAACAAAATTTGGTTTACAAGAAGGTCCCGATCCGCTTTGCTTTGTTCCCTAAATAGCTTGGCTCGTTTTAAGGTCGCCATGCGTTCGTTAATCCAAGAACCACGACCTAAGGAAAGGGATACCCCGGCACTATAAAGTCCGTCATCGGGGACAGTTTCATCCGAATTGATATAAACTCCTTCATTTTGTTCAAAGTTTCCTTTTAGTTCTATCCCGTACCAAGTAGGTATCTTGAACGTGGCGTTTAATCGGTCGTAATACTCCGTGCCTTTAAAATCCTTTCTCGGCATAATCTACATCCAATTTAGGGTCGAAGCCTCCTCTTGCCTTCAATAAATTCGCCTGACCTGTACTTAGGGCCAATTCGGCCTGTTTGGCAATGGGGTGGAACTTTTTTACATAACCCAAATATTCATTGAACCGCAGCACCAACGTATCATTCTGCTGACCGCTCACCAAAAAACAACTACAAAATAGTAGGACTAGGATAAAATACTTGTTCATACCTATTTTTTGACCGGTTCCGCTTGTGCTCCTTCTGGTTGATAATAATTTGGAGGGAATCCATTTAATTGCCTCCATAGTTCGAACCAAATAGGGACATCCTCCAATAAGGCAATTGTTCTGACTCCCGAACCTACCCTGATAGCTTCCGGCCAAGGATGATCTTCTTCGTCCGGAGCGACCAAAACACGATACTTACCATTAGAGCTAATAAAGGTTTCTATGGCCACTACTTTTCCACCATAGGTTCCGTAGGAAACATTAGGCCAACCGCTGAATACAATAACAGGCCAACCATCAAATTGAATCCTGATTTTTTCCCCTAAATGAATAAGGGGCAAATCAATGGGTTCTACAAAAGTTTCCACAGCCACGTCATAGTCTGACGGCATGATGCCCACCAAACGATCTCCCTCTTTAAAGGTCTCACCTATTCCTCCTTGAATGGCCTTATTAATAAAACCATTTTGAGGTGCCCGTATATAGTATAGGTCGTTCCTTATTTCATAATTGGTATACTCACTTTCCAACTTATTCACTTGGGCCTCAGAATCGAATTGGTTGGACTGGGCCGTAAACATGTCACTCTGTGCCTTTGAAATCTTATCGGTATACTCCGCTTGTACCCTATTGATTTCCACCTCAGAATTTATGACCTCATTCTTGGCCGCCAACAATTTATTTTCTTGTGATATAAGTTTCGCCTGGGCCTCTTGTAGCTTCATTCGTTTTTCCTCTACATCGGTTACCGCCTTTAGGCCTTCATCTTCCAACTGCTCGGTTCGATTGAATTGTCTCCGGGCTATTAAAATATTTGTTTTCGCGGCCTCTAAGTCTATACTGTCACTCTGTACCTTAAGCCTCGCCTGCAAGAGCTTATTTTGGGCTTGCTGTAATTTCAGTTTACGTTCGTTGACCAAGGCATCTATCTGTATGTTTAGAGCTTTGACCTTACCTTGATAGGAACTTACCGAAGCCTCTTTTGCCTTAAGCTGATTACCCGTTCTTTCTACCAGTTTTGGGTCAAAATATTCATTTTTAACCTCGGATATGTGCAGAATGGTATCTCCCTTTTCAACATAATCTCCTTCTCTTACGTACCATTTCTCAATTTTTCCGGGAATTGGTGATTGAATTGTTTGTGGACGTTGATCAGGGGTCAAGGTCGTTACCGAACCTGTTGCCGTAATATTCTGCGTCCAAGGCAAAAAAAGTATAATAACCCCAACAATGGCAAAGGCTAAAAGGAACCTATTAAAATGCTTGTAATGCCTTTGATGAAAAACCTTTTTTACAGAAATAAAGTGTTCTATGGAGACACTTTTATTTAGTTTGTTGTGCGAAATATTCAACATGACCTTACTTGTATTTTTCGTTTACGACCTTACCTTTTTCCAATGTAACCACACCATTACAGTATTTGGACCATAAATCATTCTCGCTAACAACCAGCAAGGCCCATCCGTTACTTGGATCCGTTAAAAACTTGATGATATTTTCAGCTTCCTCCCTCCCTATCTGATCTAATGGATCTTTAAGCACAAGCAGCTTGGGTTTGTTGACAATGCTTCGGGCCAGTACGATTCTTTTCGAAATAGTATAGGGTATCTGTTTACCTTCGGGATAAATGATAGTCTGCAGCCCGCGCGGTTGTTCCTTGACAAAACTCGTTAGCCCAACCTTGTCCAATGCCCAATAGATCTGTTCCTGTGGGATGGACTTGTCTCCAAAAGTGATATTGTCCAAAATGGTTCCCTCAAAAGGAGATTCCTCTAATAAGGACTGCCCTATATGTGCCCTATAAAAATTTAGGTTCATACCTTTCAAAGAGGCATTGTTAACATAAACCCCTCCTGAATCCGGCTCTAAAATACCGGCAACAACCCTAAGAAAACTTGTTCTCCCTGAATTACGACCGCCTATTAAATGTATAATGCTTTGAGGATTAATTTTCAAACTGATGCCGTCAAGAACAACCTTTCCTGTGTCAGGTAGACGATAGCGAACATCCTCCAATTCTATCGTGAAACTTTCTCCTTCTGCAAAGGGTCTTTCACCATCTTGCAGCTCCAGCTCCTTATCCACTACTTGGCCCATCTTCTCCAATGAGGTAAGTAAGTCGTAAAAAGTTTCAAGACCCGTAATCAACTTCTCTACGGAATTGATTACCAAGAGGATTATAATTTCGGCGGCAACAAACTGACCAATATTCATTTCCTGATTCAAAACCAACAATCCCCCGATCAACAATAATCCAGCGGTTACCAAAACCTTAAAGCCAATCATTTGGATGAATTGTATAATCAAAATCCTAAAGTGGCCTTCCCTAGCATCCAAGTACTTGGAAACCAGGCTGTCATTTTTGTCAATGGCATGTGATGTCTTACCTGAGAGCTTGAAGCTGACGATAGATCTAGCAACCTCCTGTAACCAATGGGCTACCTTGTATTTGTTTTTTGATTCCTCCAAACTGGTATCAAGCCCCTTTTTAGCGGTGAATTTAAACACCACGTAAATAAGCCCCAACAAAAGCATTCCGTATATAATAAAGAACGGATGGTAGAAGGAAAGCAATAATAATCCAAAGATTATTTGCAGTAAGGCCGCAGGGAAATCTATGAGTATCTTGGACAATGATTTTTGAATGGTAAGGGTATCAAAAAAACGATTGGCCAGCTCCGGCGGATAATAATTATGGAGTTCGCTCATTTTTATTTTGGGAAACCGATAGGCAAACTCGAACGAGGCCCTCGTAAATATCTTTTGTTGAAGGTTTTCAATAATCCTTATCTGCATTAATTGTAGGATTCCCGCAAATACTACTCCTAGGGTTACCAATATTACCAAAACAAACCATGACGTACTTGTTTGTGCGCCTTGTATCAAATTAATAATGGCCTGGATACCCAATGGCAGCGATAAACCGACAAGACCTGCAAAAATAGCGTAGTAGAAAACTTGAAAAACATCTCTCTTGTCCAATTGCAACATACCTAAAAGTCGTTGCCAAGGAGTCAATACTTCTTTACCCATTAAAGTTTTGGTTTAAAACGTTGAAGACTAGGTTCGTCAAATATTCGGTAGGTGTTACTTCCCCTCCACATTCGGTCATGGAAGAAAAATGATCCTTAAGAAAATGTTGGTGCAAGGCACCTCCCAAAATCGTACTTGCCAAACTGGATGGATACTTATAGTTGGGGTTGAACTGCTTTATCATCTCACTTAACCTCCTTGCCAATCGTTTGTAGCTGGCAAAATACCCTTCTTTATCTTCTTCATCCACTTCCTTGGTCAAATAGGACTTGGAGTATTCATTAATCACAATTTGATTTAATAGGACCTCGTTGATATGGGAAAAATTGGAATCCTCCGTAATTTCCCTGGTAATCATATAGATTGCCTTGGTCAATTTTTCTGTAGGCTCCAGGATATTATGGGTTGCAAAGACCAATTGATATTCCATCCATCCCCAATACCAAGAAGTCAAATACAGTAGAAGCTTATGCTTGTTCTCAAAATAGCGATAAATGGAACTTTCGTTGGATCCGATTTTTTCACCCAATTTTCTAAAATTAAACTTCTCAAAACCCAGTTCCCCCATCATTACGATACTCATCTTTACAATGGACTTGCCTAGCTCTGAAGACTCGGGTCTTTAACATATAATTTGTCGTTCACACGAATTTTTACGCCTTGAAAAAGCTCTTCCATGCCATAATTTTAATAATTAACACACGCTAATATAATAGTATTACTATCATTTTTTAAAAGTTTAACTTTTTTTAACAGAAGTAATACTTTTATGCAAAAATCGTTTTATATTTTTGAATCAAAAGTTTGGCAGGTTAATTTTGAGAATATAACAATATTATATATGTATAATTATCACTTAAACATTTTCAAGTCGATTCAACCTGTTTTAACATTCTAATTATTAACCTTAAATTGATAGAACTATGAAACATTTACTCTCTTTTTTAACATTATTTTTGGTGTCTTTTGGTGTATTCAGTCAAACAGAATCGTCCGAAATCAAAGTGGGGGATATTTTCACTATACAAAAAAGTACCAATCTTCCATTTGACCATATTCATTTCCCAAAGACCAATTTTATAATAAAACGTGTGGGAGTTGCCAATTATAAGGGACTCGATGACACCAAGGTGAAAGTGGTAAAGTTATTAGGGGACGATATGGTAACCCTTACTTCAGTAAACGGAAAAAAATTCTTTAACGCTTACAAATATGTGGAGGCCGATATAAACAAGGCCCTTGAAGAAGGGGAATTGCAATATCTTGACCTGAGAAGTAAAACGACCGTTGCCACAAATTAGTCACTCGCCAAGGGAATGGATTATTTTTCATTCCTGATTTATGGAATAAAAAATAAAACAAAATTCCCATCGCAAATAATTTGCGATGGGAATTTTTACTTTTGTTCCAGTTTGACTGTAACTGTCATAAGACCTATGGAAACAAATTCAAATGCATTAAAACGATGTGGGTGGTGCTTGGGCGACCCTTTGTACGAAGCCTATCATGATACAGAATGGGGTGTTCCAGTTATGGATGATGACACCTTATTTGAATTTCTCATTTTGGAAACCTTTCAAGCAGGACTTAGCTGGATTACCATCTTGAGAAAACGTGAAAATTTTAGAAAGGCATTTGACAATTTCAATTATAAAAAAATAGCCTTGTACGATCAAGAAAAAGTAAATGAACTCTTGATGAACGAGGGTATCATTAGGAATAAATTAAAGGTTCATGCTGCTGTATCCAATGCTAATGCCTTTATGAAAATCCAAGAGGAATTTGGAAGCTTTAGTAATTATTACTGGAGATTCGTTGAAAACAAACCTCTAAAAAACAAAGTTGCCAATTATAAAAATGCCCCCGGAACTACACCACTATCGGATACCATGAGCAAGGACCTAAAAAAAGAGGCTTCAAATTCGTTGGTAGTACCGTTGTGTATGCCATGATGCAAGCTACCGGCATGGTAAACGATCACGAAACAAGTTGTTTTAGATATGAAGAAGTATAGACTAATTCTTTTATTACTCCTATTAACTCATTATGCAAACTCACAAAATAAGTATGAGCGAGAATATAGAATTAAGAAAGCGCAGTTTCCATCGGCAGCGTTGGAACTTGTCCAGGATAAATTGCAAGAAGCCCGAAGAATAAAATTCTACAGGGAAACGGATAGCGCTAAGGTAAGTTATGAGGCCAAGTTCAAAAAAAATAGGTTATGGTATAGTGTAGAGTTCAATGAGCAAGGTATCTTGGAGGATGTTGAAATTTTAATCGAAGAAGTAGATATACCATCCGAAACAATGCAGCAAATAAGAGATTACCTAAAAGAATCTTTTACCAAATATAGAATTAAAAGAATTCAGCAACAGTATCCAACATCCACAGAAGAGCCATTGGAAAAAACCATAAAGAACGCTTTTCAAAATTTGATCATACCAAACATAAATTATGAATTGGTCATTGCTGGCAAGAAGGAAGAAGGATATCTTGATTATGAGTTGCTTTTTGGATCAGACGGTTCCTTAAAAAAAATAAGGAAGTCCTTACCACCCAACTATGACCATGTTCTTTACTAAGTATACTATTCTATTCATTTGCTGTGTACTTTATTTGATCCCAAAACAGAGCCAAGGACAAGATAACCTAGTTGGTTATTGGAATCCACAAATTGCCTTAAATTACAATGTAACCTCAAATTATTCCCATAATTTTTCGTTCGAGAATCGCTCCTATCTATACAGGGATTCAAATCTCCAGTTCAATGTTAGGCAAATAGATTTCAATCACTTTTCAGGCCTAAAAATAAGGGATAATCAAACTATTGGATTCGGAATAAAATATAGGATTAAGGAGTCTTTCGACCAAAACACCGATAATGAACTTAGGTTTACCGAACAATATAACATTAACTCCAAAATAGGTAATGTGCGATTGGGCAATCGCTTTCGTGCACAACAAAGAATTACGAATTCGGAACTGTTCATAGGTTTAGATACCGATTTGCCAGTGATTTTCCGCTTATAGGTGAACAGTTAGATGTTGGTGAGCCGTATTTGGTAATTTCGACCGAATCTTTACTGAGCGTTGGGAAATCAATGAACCCAGCATATGACCAAAGAATAACTTCCAAAATTGGTTGGGTCCTAAGCCCAAAGACCAAATTTCAAATTGGAGGTGAATATAGAGCAGAAAATTATACCCGAACCATAGAAAATGAACTATACTTTTTAACCGAGCTTGTTCTAAGTCTTTAATTGTTCCATAAAGGATTCCCTGGGGATTTCCCTTGCACCTAAGCTGGCCAAATGATCAGTGTATAATTGGCAATCAATAAAACGGTAACCCCTTTCTTCTAAATCTTTGGCAAGTTGTATAAATCCAAATTTTGATGCATTTGATTTTTTACTGAACATACTCTCACCACAGAACACATGCCCCAAATCCACCCCATATAGCCCTCCTACCAAACTATCACCTTCCCAAACCTCGTAGGATTTAGCTATCCCTTTTTCATATAATTTAATATAAGCCGACTTCATCTCTTTGGTAATCCATGTACCCTGTTGCCCCTCTCTTTCAATAGAGGAACATTGTTCCACGACACGTTCAAAACATGAGTTAACAGAAATACTAAAATTGCCTTTCTTGATAATCTTTCGCATGCTTTTTGAAATCCTTATTTCGGTTGGATATAATACCATTCTAGGATCTGGGCTCCACCATAAAATCAAGGAATCTTCATTGAACCATGGAAAAATTCCACTTTTATAGGCCAAGAGTAATCTTTCAGGGGACAAATCTCCCCCTACGGCCAAAAGTCCCTCAGAATTGGCTTGTTCTACTGGAGGGAAATATAGTTCCTTATCCAAAAAATAAATTGAATTTTTACCTCGTTGCAATTACAATCCTTTTAGTTCAAATTACACATAAGCCCAAAAAAGCAAAAACTTGTTTAACCTTTTCAGGCAAAACAAGTTTTAAAATATTAGTACGCTTATATGGTTTCTTCTACTCTAAAAGATGATTTAGAATGGCAAATCGTCATGATCTTCCTCATTGAGGTTGTCAACGGGCTCAAAAGCTTCCATTGGTGGTATAGGTGGCATTCCATCAGGTTGTGAAGGGGCTAAGCTTTCTATTCTCCAACCTTGTATGGAATTGAAATATTTGGTCTCTCCTTGAGGGTTCGTCCATTCCCTTCCCCTCAAATTTATACTGATCTTAACATCTTGACCCACGTTATAATTGTTCAACAAATCACATTTGTCCTGAACAAACTCGACCATAATATGTTGCGGGTATTGCTCATCTGTGGTCACTACTACCTCCCGTTTTCTAAAACCGTTGTTTCCAAAAGTTTTAGTATCTCCTATCAATTTAATTTTTCCTTCTAATTCCATCTTAATGCTCTTTTACTACTGAAATCAAAAATACATAAAATGTACGGGGAATAAAACTGTAAGACCAGCAATGCACAACAAATATTTACATTTTGGGTTATCTTTAGTAGAATAAAATTTACTGGATGAATTTTAGTCCTAAAAACAAGACTACCAACATATTCTTAGTCATCGGCTCCTTTATTGTTGTGAGCTTGATTCTTTGGAATACCAATAGTTTTTTTAAGACCTTTAAAGAGGAAGAGCGTCTAAAAATGGAGATTTGGGCCACCGCCCAATCAGAATTTTTGCAATCGGCCGAAGATGTTGATTTAGGCAGTCTTCACTTAAAGGTTTTCCGAACAATACCTCTACACCCATGATCCTTATAAATAAGGATAGTTCTATTAGAACAAATAATATACCGTCCGAACTTGCTGCTGATTCCTTATATATATCCAAAAAACTAAGGCAGTTCCAAGACGAGAACGTTCCCATTTCCATTGATCAGCAAGGAGAACATCTTGCAACGCTTTACTACGGAAATTCAGAGGTTTTGAACAAATTGAAGTTTTACCCCATCGCCCTTTTATTGATAATTTTGTTATTCGGCGCGGTTATTTATTTTTTATTCAAAACGAACAAGGCTTCTGAACAGAACAAATTATGGGCTGGGATGGCGAAAGAAACAGCGCATCAAATTGGCACTCCCCTTTCCTCGCTATTGGGTTGGAACGAAATATTGAAAACAGAAAATATCAATTCTGATATCACCAAGGAAATAGAAAAAGACATAGCCCGTTTACAGACCATAACCGAAAGGTTTTCTAAAATAGGCTCTCTTCCCGCCCTTGATGAGTGTGATATTGTTAAAGAGACCAAGAATGCTTACGACTATCTTAAAAGGAGGAGTTCTAAATTGATTCACTTTTCATTCAATTCCAAAGTAGAAAACACCCCAGTTTTGTTGAACAAATCACTTTACAACTGGACCATTGAAAATTTGGTGAAGAATGGCATCGATGCAATGAAAGGCAAGGGAAGTATAGCTATCGAGATAGAACCCAATGGAAAATTCGTGAATATTCTTGTGGCCGATACCGGTCAAGGAATCCCTAAGAGTAATTTTAATACTATTTTTAACCCTGGCGTAACCACAAAAAAACGAGGATGGGGCTTAGGCCTATCCCTCGTTAAAAGAATTGTGGAGGAATACCATAACGGTAAGATAAAGGTGCTTTCCTCGGGAAAGGAAGGAACCATTATGCAAATAACGCTCAAAGTACACCAATAGTCATGGCAAAGGAAAAGTTGAAAGTAATAAAGGAGGCAGACTTAACGAACAATTGTCCGGAGTGTTTTAACCAAGATTTAAAACTTACCTTTTACCAAAAACATACCTATGAATCTCTTTTTCCATAAAACAACGAACGAGATTACCAATCAAATAGTCTGTAGAAAATGTAGTTCTATGATTTATCCCGTTAAATGGACCGATGACATTGAGCGCATGTTCGATTATTATCAAAAAACAGTGGTTCCGGAGAGAAAATCTACTAAACCGACCTTTCTATTTTTTATAGTTCTCTTGTTGATGTTGGCAATAGTAGGTGCGGGAGTTTATTTTTATCCGGGCGGTACCATTAAAGTTTAGAAGCGATGGTTTTGGCTATCCCTTGAAACTCCTCTTCTGATAACTTCTCCTTCTTTTGAAAGGTGGCATCCTGCATTGAGTTCAAAGGAATCAAATGTACATGCACATGAGGTACTTCAAGGCCAATGACCGTTAACCCTACACGTTTGCAATCAATTACAGCTTCAATAGCCTTTCCCACTTTTCTCGGAAAATGCCATTAATCCCATATAAGTGGTTTCATCAAGATCCAAAATCTTATTTACCTCAACCTTGGGTATGCAAAGTGTATGTCCCTTTGCATTAGGGTTAATATCCAAAAATGCCAAGAAGTTTTCATCCTCGGCGACTTTGTAACAAGGTATTTCGCCTTTAATTATTTTAGTGAAAATTGTCGCCATCATTTAAAGTTTTAAAAACAAAAATCCCATCATGCGAACATGATGGGATTAAAATTAAGTAATTAGAAACTTCTATTCCCTTGTGATTTCCAAAATATCGAATTTCATGGTACCATTTGGAACGGAGATTTCTGCAACTTCCCCGACGCTCTTCCCCAATAATCCTTTCCCAATAGGAGAGTTTACAGAAATTTTACCCGATTTTAAATCGGCTTCACTTTCCGCTACCAATTTATATTTCATCTCCATACCATTGGTCTGATTCTTTAACTTCACAGTGGACAGTACAAGAACCTTCGAGGTATCCAATTGGGATTCGTCTATTAGACGAGCATTGGCCAATGTGGCCTCCATTTTAGAAATTTTCATTTCCAATAATCCCTGGGCCTCCTTGGCGGCATCATATTCGGCATTTTCGGACAAGTCGCCTTTATCCCTTGCATCTGCAATAGCTTGGGAAGCCTTTGGCCGCTCCACATCCCTCAAATAATTCAATTCCTCCTTTAGCTTCTTTAATCCTTCCGCGGTGTAATATGATACGTTACCCATTGTTTCCTCGTTTTATAAATAGCAAAATCCTCTATAACAGCCATATACCCGTGACTTTTTTAGAGAGGATTTCGTACAAATATATATAATTTTGCGCAACTTTGTGTATCCATACCCCAAACATTCTTAGCAGATGAAACGAATATCAGGTCTTATAATTTTACTACTTTTTTTGGCATGCGAAAACAATAGTACCAACCGAAATCCGTATTTGCAAGAAATCAATTTTAGGTTCGATGCCAATCTCAATCTTCCTCTTTATAGCCCTTTGACAAATACCGGAAGTGCTGTATTAGTCACCCAAGATGGTGTAGGAACACGTGGGGTGTTTATCATCAATGCAGGGTTTAATCAGTTTAAGGCATTTGAAGCCAGTTGCCCAAACCATGTTCCCAACGATTGTTCTACCATGACCTTGAATGGACAAGTAGCTACATGCTCTTGTGAGGATTATGAATACAGCCTTTTTACAGGCCAAATGTTGAACAGGCCGGACGATGGTAATCGATACTACGATATGCTGGAATATAGAACCAGTTTTGGAGGTGGTAGTGTTACCGTATCTAATTAAAGTTTAAGCCCCAAACAACAAAATTTATTACTTGGGGCTTTAGTTTATACCCGAATTAAAAATTTACGGTAGCTCCCAATAAAAAATTTATCCCCGCCTGAGGATAAAAGCCTGCACCCTCTATAGTGGTAATCACGCCTGGATTTGAAAAATCATCATCATACGTAAAAAAA
Source organism: Maribacter litopenaei (assembly GCF_025244665.1). Taxonomy (GTDB): domain Bacteria; phylum Bacteroidota; class Bacteroidia; order Flavobacteriales; family Flavobacteriaceae; genus Maribacter; species Maribacter litopenaei. Next base: position 3,355,161 of record NZ_CP104205.1, read on the forward strand.
TATCCGTTGGACACGATATCGGCATCGAACAAGTTGTTGACCAAACCAGGAAAATATAATACTCTTCACAAACCCGTTCAGGCCTAGTTCATATTGAACATTCAAATCGGTTTGGGAATATGCATCCAGTACAGAGCCTTCAGAATCAATATTTCCCATGTATTGCTTGCCCACATATTTGGACAACAAGGAAATTTGGAATGCCTCTACGGGGTTGTAGGATATTAAATTTCCCGCAACAATATCCGGGGAATAGGCTATGTTGGTATTCCCCAAATTCTGTAACCCGCCATCCCTTTGAAACACAAAATCCTGATTCTTGTTTGTACTTAGGGTAATATTGGGCCTCCATATAAATTTATCCCCTAAATGTACTTGCGCATCCACTTCAAGACCAAAACGGTAACTATCCCCTATATTGGCCCTTAGAGGAGCCCCAACGTCGTTCAGTTCCCCTGTCAACACCAATTGATCCTGATATTTCATATAATATATATTGGTGTTCACCTGAACATCCGGTGTTATATAACGCCATCCCAGCTCCCAATCGTCCAATTTTTCTCGGTCTAGGGCTTCCATTTTCATAATCGTTTCTATTAGGTTCCCTACTGGCGTTTGCATAGGAGAAATAAAAATTATTGTTTCTGTTTAAATCATAGGTGATACCCGCCTTGGGATTAAAGAAGTTAAAGGTATCATCTACCAAGCCAGTATCATCCCCGTTGGCTTGATACCCAACCGTTCTGTACTGAAGGTCTCCATAAAGCGACCAACGGTCGTTCAGCTTATAATTTACCTTTGAATAAATATTAAAATCCGATTTTTTGGAGGTATCATCATAATATCGTTCACTATAATCGCTATTACTCGCAAATCTTGCCCAAATGACTTCTCCAAAATGGTCGCCCTCATAATTGTTCCATCCCCCTCCAAAAATCAGGTTAAGGTTTTCCTTATTGTAGGTCGCAGAAAAGACCGTACCATAAAAATCATTGTCTAACCAACGTCTGCGAATCAAGTCCGTTGTGTTCACTTCTTCTCCGTCTACGTTCAGAGTTTCAAAACCATAGGTTGAAAAATCGTCATCTTCCCTGTACTGTTCAAAAAATCCCCTACCCCTTGTATAGTGCAAGGCGATATTTGTGCTCCAATAATCGGAAAGCTGCTCATTCCACAAAAGTTGGGCGTGGTCTTGCTTATAATTGTCCACCTCGTTTTCATAGAATTGGGTATTGCCATTTTCATCCTCATAAATTCCCGAAGGGTTATAGGTGCGATTTGTCCGAAGCGTCTCCGCATCGATACCGTACCAAGCTTGATAGGTAATTTCATGTCCTCCAAACAGCAAAGCCTTTATCAAGGTATTATCATCCTTATAAGCTCCTTGTAAAAAATAAGAATCTAAATCTGATGAAGCTCTATCTATATAACCATCGGAATTTATTCTAGAAAGTCTACCGGAAATCTCTACCATATCATTCAAAAGACCGGTACTAAATTTAATATTGCGGCGAAAGGTGTTGAAGCTCCCATATGAGGAAGAGATCTGTGCATAGGCATCCCGCGAAAACCCATCGGTCAATAAATTAAGACTTGCGCCAAAAGCACCAGCACCATTGGTTGAGGTGCCCACTCCCCTTTGTAACTGTAGACTTTCAGTAGAGGAGGCGAAATCGGGCATATTTACCCAAAAAGTCCCTTGTGATTCTGCATCGTTGTATGGAATCCCGTTGATAGTAACATTTACACGGGTCGCATCACTACCGCGCACACGTATACCTGTATATCCTACTCCCGCACCGGCATCTGAGGTAGTTACCACCGATGGCAGAAAATTCATAAGTACGGGAATGTCCTGCCCAAGGTTTCTTGGTTTTATTTGTTCCTTGGTCAAATTGGAAAAGGTGACGGGCGATTCTTTGGTAACCCGGACTGCCGATACAAAAACTTCGTCTAAGACTACCTTTTTCCCTTCTAGGGAATCCGTTGGTTGTTGTTGGGCAAACGAGCCCATGGTTAGCCCAAAAAGGGCCATTGTTGCGAACATAGAGTATTTCATTCGTAAAAGTGTTACGAATAAAAGGGGCTATTATTCTAAATTAAACTTGATTGTTGTCCAACTAAGGACTTTGATAATCCAAATGTGGCGATTGCCATCCCTTGGCAGCATTACCTGCCCAGGTTCATTGGGTATAATCTCAGCTTCCTCCGTTCTCGGATTCGGCACCCCTTTGAGATGGGACAAAATTACACCACTTCCATCTATTAATCGATATTATTTTGTAAAAAAGTAACCAGAAAAAAGGGAGCTGACCGACCAGCTCCCTTTACAACCACCAAAACTAATACAGGACATATTCATTGGATACAAACCAAAACCCTTCTGAAAACTCTCAAAACACAAATAGTACAAAATCGTAAAGCCGTGTTTCTATTGATTGATCCTGAATCCTGATGATCCCCTTACAGTCAACGGTTAGTGTTTTACTTTCAGGGCTCTTACGTTTCTTTACATATACTAAGACCCGGATGCAATTTGGAAGTCACCTCATAAGCGATAAAAATTGATTCAAAACTTACATTTTTTGAAAATCAACCCCTAATGAATACTTTTTAATTGATTTTGGTTTTGAAAATTGAAAGGAAATTATGCCCAAGCGAATAAGAAAGCATAAAAAAGGCTGCAAATGCAGCCCTTTACTATCCGAAATTAACCATCTTATCTCTTCTTATTGGTAATCCAGTTCCCATAAGGATCAATATAGACCGTTCTTCGCGTTCCGCTCTTCAAGACCATGACCAACTTAAATATTCCTTTGGAGTTTCTGTATGCCGCACCCAACTTGGAGGTGGGGTATTCTTTTAAAATCTCTTCCACAACTGCAGGTGTCAACTCACTCGAAGGGATTCTTTCATAATCATCATTTATTATTTCCTTGCTTGAAACCTGATTCATTTGATTGGCCTTAGCATGAACATTCAAAACCATTCCAAATACCACTAAGGCAAATAAGAGATACTTTTTCATTTCAATTTTTTAATGTTAATGATTCGTACTTTATTTTAATTACGGAACTTATAACCAATTGGATGTTTTAATCAAAAACTTTAATTTTTTTTTAGGCCTCGAAGAGATTGCAAATAGACTATACATTAGTAAAGAATTAAATCTTTGGCATAAAAAAGTGTCTTACGCCTGATGCGAATCCTTTAGCAAATCCAATACGGTCTTTACCGGGTTAAAAGTCACCAAAGGTACTTCTACAAAAATTGTGTTCCAATGAGCCATGGCCCCATTCCATAGACCAGGAAGCTCCAATGCCTTTAATTCCTTTCCATTCATGGTTTTATCGGTAATAAAACCCTGTTTGGGGTCTACAAAGTCCATCAAGTTATACTTTTCCCCTTTGTAGTCCCGAATTCCACAGACCAAGTCCACGGGATTAAAATGGGTTGAGTTTTGCAGTATATCAACTTGATCTGGGTCATCCATATCTATTTGGGCCGATTCGATAATCTGAAGTGAAACATCTCCATTGGCACTTTTTATCCAAAACGGACCTCCTCCCGGTTCCCCCTCATTTTTCACCATACCACAAATCCGTATGGGCCTGTTGATTCTATTCTTTAGTAGTTTAACCTTTTCGGCCTTTGATAAACCATCAAAATTCTCTTTGAATTTTACGTTCAATTCTTCTGTCAAAAATTTCCGGATGTTTCCCGGATTATCCTCAGTAATACTATCTCCATCCAACATATTGGCAAACTCAAACGCCTTTTCCTGTACTTTCAATAGGACTCCAGCGAGTGTTTTCTTACTATCCGCCACTGCTTTTGCGTCCGCCATAACAGCCACGTTATCAATGTTTTTAATAAATATAATATCGGCGTCCTGTTCGTTCAAATTTTCAATTAAGGCACCATGACCGCCCGGCCTGAAAAGTACTGTACCATCCGGGTTCCTAAATGGTTTGTTTTCCATATCTACGGCGATGGTATCCGTTGACGGTTTTTGAAATGAGTAGTCCACCGTATAATCGATTCCCGTCTCCTTAGAAACGCGATCACCTACTTGATTTAATTCAGACTGAAACATTTCCTCATGCTGTTCGGATATGGTAAAGTGCAGCTTTGATCCTCCTGAAGAACTTGCATACAGTGCACCTTCCTTTAAATGTTCCTCAAAAGGGGTTGCAGTTGTGTATCCATATTTATGAAAGGGTAATAATCCCTTCGGATAAAAGCCATAGTTTAAAGCATCGTCGCCTAATAGTTCCTTTACAAACAAATAGACCTTTTCGCCATTGGATTTAAAGTTACTTGGAAGCCTATCCATAACTTTTTTATAAAATGGCATATTCTCCAATCCTTCCGACAGTTTTTTAATGTCCTTGTCATTGGTACGCTTCAAGTACGATTCCAAAGATTCCGAATTATAATCATAGCTATCCAAAAAAGAAAAAAGAGCCTTGAACATCCTAGATGCCGCCCCGGAGGCAGGCACAAACTTGAGTATATCCAAGTCCTTAACTTTTGATTCATATAACTCAATCAATTCCCTTTCCTCCTCCTCTTTAAAACGAAGAATACCGTTACCTACAACAGCGGCACTTTGTAAGTTCACAAAGGGAATTCCCTCTTTAAACGTATTGATTTGATTCTCTACTTTTTCCTTGGCAATCCCTTTACTTGCCATTTGTTTCATATCCTGTTCCGAAAGTGTTATCATTTTGCTCGTAAATTATCGATGTGTTCAACTGCGCGCGTTAGGCGTTCCTTTTTATTTCCTTTTAAGATAATAAAATTGCGATGATACTTTTCCAATGTTGCCTTGAAATATTCAAACATTTGGTCCCTTTCATTAGGTTTGTCCCTAAGGTCGTCGGCCTCCCATGGAATATCAATATACGTTAGCAAATAAAGATCATAAGAATTCTCTAAAGCGTACTTCTCCAAAATAGGGTCACAATCCCCTACATAATAAGCCTCTGAATATACCTTTGTTTCCAATAAATCCGTATCGCAAATAAGTATATCCGTGGCTTTTTTGGTCAGTTCATTTTCCAATCGCATTTGGCCCTCAGCTATGGGAAGCAGGTCTTCCGGTTCACAGGTCTTTCTTTCATTATTCCATTTGTTCTGTAGATACTCCCGCGCATATTCGGGAACCCAAACCGTATCGTAATGTCTCGGCCAATTGTTCCGATAGGGTGGTCTTTCCTGTAGATTCAGGTCCAAAAAGAACCACTTTTAAGATGCTCGAAGGTTGTTGTCTATACTTTTCTTCCATTCAAAATAGCCTTGGATAGCCAAGATGGTAAATATAAGGTATTGCAAGGAAAGCATTCCCCAACCCCTGTATGCATACAAAGGAACAGTAATAATATCCGCCAATATCCAAAGTGTCCAGTTCTCCAATTTTTTAAGCGCCATATACCACATTCCTGTAAAGAAAACTCCGAAGTGAAAATATCGATGTAATTAGATGTTCCAACTTCTACATCAAAAATCCAATAAACGAAGTAGGTAACGATCATTGTTAGGAGAAAAAGTCCAAAACCGATTATTTTTTCCTTTAAATCGATCCTGGAAATTTGAACTACCCTTTTATTATTCTTGGTCCTTGCCCAGTTCCACCAACCATAAATGCTCATGACCGAAAAATAGAAATTCATCATCATATCGCCCATTAAACGATCCCTGTACAGTAGATAAACCGTAAGGACGGTGGCAACCAATCCGGTTGGATATACCCAAATATTCTCCTTTTTTGCATACCAAACACTAAGTATACCAGTAATAAATACAATGGCTTCTATTACAATAATAAAAGTCTCCTTATCCTTATAAGATCCAAGGAAAAAATCAAAAATGGGGCTCATATTCGCTTCTATCGGACTTTACCAGTTTCATATACATCAAGCCCTTATCCATGAGTTCAAAGGCAATTTTTATTTCGGTCTTAAGTACGTCCATAACAACATCATATGGGCCAAATACTTGTGTACTTAAAGGGTTCTCTAAAATGACCAAGTCAGAACTTCTCAGTTTTTTTATAAAGTTGATGATGTGTTTCTCAAAATCGTCCTGTAAAGGAGAGAAGGTAAGTTCTACGGATATGTCCATGGAATTTTATTTTGGTAAATATATTTGATTATTCGTGGAAAACTACCTGTTTTCTACCTTAATGGCATAAACGCAAGTAAAGCCTTCAAATTCCAAAAATTTTACTTGATAATTCGAAACATCTCCTTGATAAACAATTTCTGCGGTAGTCCCATTTTGGTCGAATGAAAAATCTACAACGTTAATATGATGCAAAAAACTAATACCCTGTTTTCCGTAAATTTTATAGAGCGATTCCTTGGCACCCCAAACTATGGTGAGTTTCCGTATAATTGCCTCCGTATTTGCCAATGTTCTATACTCTTCAAAAGGAGTAAACTTATGGGCAATTCTAAGAATTTTTTCCCTGTTCTTTTCGATATCAATACCTACTTCTTCGATCCTACTAATGATAATAGCTGTAAAATGATGTGAGTGGGTAATGGAAATTAAATTACCGTCCTTGAGATGGGGTTTACCCGCTTCATCATAGTATAAATCTTAGTCCTGGTAATTATACAATGCCATCAAATGCCGAATACTCAAAAATGCCCTACGGTGTAATTCGGATTTCATTCCATTGTACCGGGTTTGACAATGCTCAGTCAACTCGATTCCCTTACTCAAAAAAGTCTCAGTCTCTTCAACTTTCCAAATAGCGATGAAAGTATCCTTGTTAACGGTTATAGTATCGTAAAGTGGCATTAATTAACAGGTATTTAGTACCTTTGCAACACATTAAAGGCAAGCTATTTTAAACGAAAATAAAAAGAAATTAAGATATGAGCACCACCACTATTCCATTTGTACCTTACAAGGTAAAAGATATAAATCTTGCGGCATGGGGAAGGAAAGAAATTGAATTGGCAGAAGCGGAAATGCCTGGTCTAATGTCGCTGCGTGAAGAGTATAAGAATGAACAACCATTGAAAGGGGCACGTATTGCAGGCTGCTTGCACATGACCATTCAAACGGCTGTACTGATTGAGACTCTAGTGTCTTTGGGAGCAGAGGTTACTTGGAGTTCATGTAACATTTTCTCTACCCAAGATCAAGCCGCGGCCGCAATTGCTGAAGCAGGCATCCCTGTTTACGCATGGAAGGGAATGAACGAAAAGGAATTTTATTGGTGTATTGAACAAACATTGTTTTTTGGTGAGGACAGAAAACCTTTAAACATGATTTTGGATGATGGTGGCGACTTGACCAATATGGTTTTGGATAAATATCCTGAATTGGCAGCTGGCATAAAAGGGTTGTCCGAAGAGACTACAACAGGTGTACATCGTTTGTATGAACGAGTGAAGAAAGGAACATTACCTATGCCTGCCATCAACGTAAACGATTCCGTTACCAAATCCAAATTTGACAACAAATATGGCTGTAGGGAAAGTGCGGTAGACGCCATCAGAAGAGCTACCGACACCATGCTTGCCGGAAAAAGGGTTGTCGTAGCTGGGTATGGAGACGTCGGTAAAGGTACTGCTGCCTCCTTTAAAGGAGCTGGTTCCATAGTAACCGTTACGGAAATAGATCCAATTTGTGCATTGCAAGCCTGCATGGACGGTTTCGAAGTAAAAAAATTGGAGACAGCCATAGGTACTGCCGACATCGTAATAACAACCACTGGAAATAAGGATATCATCAGAGGAGAGCATTTTGAAGCTCTTAAGGATAAGGCCATCGTTTGTAACATTGGTCATTTTGATAATGAAATTGACATGGCATGGTTGAACAAAAACTATGGCGATACCAAGGATGAAATTAAACCTCAAGTAGATAAGTATACTATCAATGGCAAAGATGTCATTGTACTAGCAGAAGGAAGATTGGTTAACCTTGGTTGTGCCACTGGCCATCCAAGCTTTGTAATGAGCAACTCTTTTACCAACCGAGACTTTGGCTCAAATTGAACTTTGGAATCACAATGATAATTATGAAAACCAAGTGTATATGCTACCTAAGCATTTGGACGAAAAAGTTGCGAAACTTCATTTGGCAAGACTTGGAGCCGAATTGACAGAGCTTAATGAGGAGCAGGCAGAATATATTGGGGTTACCGTAGACGATCCTTTTAAACCGGACTATTACAGATATTAATCTTATTTGCATCCTATTTATAGCCCTTACCAAAAAGTAAGGGCTTTTTTTGACTCCTATGGTTTTACTTTAATGCGATTATCCTTTAATTTCACGATCATAATTAAAGTCAAAGCTGCGATAGCATTTTAAATAGTATAATACCCTATGAAGAAAATTTATTTAATGACATTGATGTCGTTCATATTTGTCACTATATCGAATGGACAGGATGATATTTCTATAGACAAAAAATATACCAAGGAAATTGAGCGATTGGCAAAGAATAAAAAGGTGAAATACGCCTTTGGGTACATAGAAGAACAAAGGCAACAAACTACTGAGGACTATATTGCCCTGACGGAAATTCTAGCTGCACCCTTCAAAGAGAATGACAGGGGAATCGCCTTCGCTAAACTATTAGAAAATGCAGGTGTTGATAGTCTATGGACAGATAAAGTGGGAAATGTCATTGGCCTAAGGAAAGGTACGAGTGGGGAAAGTGGATATGTCGGAATCGATGCACATCTTGACGTTGTCTTTCCGAGAAGGCACGGATGTGACTGTAAAAAAAATAGGCGATACTCTAAAGGCCCCTGGTATTGGTGATGACACCCGGGCCTTGGCCAATCTTATTTCTATGTTAAATGGCATGAACAAAGCGGACATTAAAACTGAAAAGGACGTATTGATAGTTGGATCTGTTGGTGAAGAAGGTCGCGGGGGATTTAAGAGGGATGAAGTACATTTTCAACGAATCCGGTATGAAAATAGATTCTTGGATAGCGATAGATGGCGGTAGTATGGGGAGAATCAGTAATGCAGGATTGGGTTCCAAACGCTACAAACTGATTATAAAAGGTAAAGGAGGGCACTCATGGGGAGCATTCGGACTAGCGAATCCACATCATGCATTAGGCAAGGCAATTGACGTTTTTTCGAAAGAGGCATGGGCATATACCTCAGGTGACATTCCAAAAACAAGTTTTAATGTGGGACGTATTGGGGGCGGAACCTCTGTAAATTCCATCCCTTTTGAATCTTGGATGGAAGTGGACATGCGGGCCATTAGTCCAAAAAATCTAGATGAAATCGAAGAAATTTTCAAATCATCCATAGAAAAAGCCATCAAGGAATATAATGCAAGTGGCATCGAAGGTGAAGTCACCTATGAGCTCATTAAAATTGGGGATAGGCCTTCGGGCGAACTATCTTCTGATATTCCCTTAGTTCAAAGAAGTATGGCCGCCACGGAGTATTTTGGGGGAACTCCATCATTAGGTAGAGGTTCAACAAACATCAATATTCCCGTTTCCAAAGGAATACCGGCCGTATGTATTGGTAGGGGTGGTTCCGGAGGTGGGGCACATTCATTGCATGAATGGTACTTGAACGATGAACCATCAGAGGAGTCAATAAAACTTGCCCTCTTAATTACATTAGCACAAGCTGGATTGAGCAAATAAATAGAATAGATAATGACAATTTACGTTGACATGGACGAGGTATTGGCAGATACCTACGGAGCCCATATAGACATATACAATAAAGAATTCAACGGCAGGCTTACCGAGGAGTTGTGCCTAGGAAACGAAGTTTGGCATATGGTCCTGAAGCGCATCAAGAAAGTGTGAGGAACCATGCTAGGAGAAGAGGCTTTTTTAGGGATTTAAGACCAATTGCTGACAGTCAGAAAGTTTTAAACGAACTGGCTGAAAAATATGAGGTCTACATAGCCTCTGCAGCCATGCAATTTCCAAATTCCCTTGAAGAGAAAAGTGATTGGTTGGATGAACATTTCCCCTTTATACCCTGGCAGAATAGAATTCTTTGCGGGCATAAACACATCTTAAAGGGAGACATACTGATTGATGACAGGAGCTATAACCTTACCCAATTTGATGGTCGTCCATTACTATTTACTTCTCCGCATAATATTCACACAACCGGAATAGAAAGGGTGAATTCATGGGAAGAAGTTGCGGAAAAACTATTGTAAACGGCATAAAAAAGCCCTCACGTCATGAGGGCTCTATTTTTTCTTGAGAATTTAAGCTCTTAGGCCTCGAATGGCTCAATGGAAACATAGGATTTTCCACCTGCCTTTTTCTCGAATTTTACAAGTCCGTCAACACGGGCATGTAATGTATGGTCTTTACCAGCATACACATTCTCTCCTGGATTGTGCTTTGTACCTCGTTGTCTCACGATTATATTACCGGCAACGGCAGCTTGACCACCAAAAATCTTAACGCCCAGGCGTTTCGATTCTGATTCCCTACCGTTTTTTGAACTACCTACACCTTTCTTATGTGCCATAATTTTAAGGTTTTATATTGTTATACTTTGGGGATAAAGAGCTTAGGACTCTTTACCACCGTCCAATTCGTCTTGCCATTTCTTTAATTCGTCCCATTTACCTTCGGCAGCCAATTTAGCTTGTGCTGGCCAAGTATCCGTAACGTGGTTACCACGTACATCTGAGATGATTTCAGAAATTTTCTCTGGTGTTGATTTAGCCAATTCCGCGTAAGTTGTAATGCCAGCAGCATTCAAAGTTTCTGCGATTTTTGATCCAATTCCTTCTACCTTTTTAAGGTCATCAGCTGAAGCTTTTGCTTTAGCGGCCTTTGGTTTAGAGGCAACCGACTTTTCTACAGGAGCAGCCTTACCATCTGCCTTTGGTTTAGCGGAAGTCTCTTTTTCAGCAGGTGCGGCTTTTTTGGCGCCCTTCGCAACAATGGATTCAATTACAATCTCAGTTAAAGATTGTCTGTGACCATTTTTCTTTCTGTAACCCTTACGTCTTTTCTTATGAAAAACGATTACTTTGTCACCTTTAAGGTGCTTAATGACTTTAGCCTCAACTGCGGCTCCGTCTATAGCTGGGGCGCCAACGGTAACGTTCTTGCCGTCATCCAAAAGAAGAACATTGTCAAAAGTTATCTTTTTACCTTCTTCTGTTTGTAAACGGTGAACATACACTTTTTGGTCTTTTGCAACTTTAAATTGCTGCCCTGCCATCTCTACAATTGCGTACATATCGTTAAAAATGTAATATTAAAACCTGATGGATTTTTTCCAAAGGCGGGTGCAAATATACTGCTTATTCCTTAACCTACAAGGTATTTTTGATGATTTTAACCCCTTCCTTGTTTCAAGTTATTGGATGGCTTAAAAAGTTGCATAAATGATAGGGTAAGTACCAAGGAAGTCACAAAACCCATAGTAGCGACAACCAAAAAAACGATGGCCTCAAAATTTTCATATTCCTTTGCCCACTTCGTAGATAGTTCTTCCAAAAAACCAGGTGACAACTCTGTGGAATAAAAGGCAAAAAACAGCGTAAAGATTAGCGTTGCTACACCTCCAGTAACAAGGCCGGCAACGAAGCCAGTACCATATTCAAATGTTTCAGGTCTTTTAATTTTCAGATATTTAATTGTCTCATAAATCCCAAATCCGGTTATTATCACATTAAAAAGACTATAGAACACATTCGTATGCAGGCCCATTAATGCCAGTATCAAAAAATAAGCAATGAGACAGGCACTGGTAACAATTCCAAATCTTATGGGAAGGGTATAATTTTTCATGATGTTCTATTTTGTTCCTAAAAGTTAATAAAACTTCGGGTAAAATGTATCCAAAACTGCCATAAAAGAAAGTCATTTGATAAGACTAACCTTACAAAAAGCGTATTTTAGTGTAACAAATCCAATAAATCTATACCAATGGTATAGAACAACACTAAACATTGAAAAAATGAAGAAAACTTTACTTGGGGTTATTACCCTTTTATTTTCTTGCGCATTAACCCATGCCCAAGAAGTCAAATATGAGGAGTATGACCTGGAAAATGGCCTTCATGTCATCCTTCATCAAGACAATACGGCCCCTGTGGTCACGACTTCGGTAATGTATCATGTGGGGGGAAAAGACCGAACAGAAGGTAGAACAGGTTTTGCACACCTCTTCGAACATCTATTATTTGAGGGAACCCGAACATTGAAAAAGGCAAATGGTTTGAAATTGTATCCTCCAATGGGGGTACCAATAACGCCAATACGACACAGGATAGGACCTATTATTATGAGGTCTTCCCATCGAATAACCTGAAATTAGGTCTTTGGTTGGAGTCGGAAAGAATGCTTCACCCCGTGATTAATCAAGATGGTGTGGATACACAAATAGAGGTGGTTAAGGAAGAAAAAAGGCTTAGATATGACAATTCCCCTTACGGGCGGTTATTACCAGTTTTGGGTGAAAATCTATTTGAAAAGCACCCTTACAAAGATCCCAATATTGGTTACATGAAAGATTTGGAAGCCGCGACCCTGGAGGATGTTAAGGCATATAATGAAAAATACTATGCGCCCAATAATGCGGTGCTTGTCGTTGCCGGAGATATTGATGTCGATCAAACTAAAAGTCTGATCAAGGATTACTTTGGGCCCATACCCAAAGGCACTCAGGTCACGAGAAATTACCCAATGGAAACTCCTATTACTACAGAGAGAAGGGTACAAGCCTATGACCCAAATATTCAAATACCGGCAGCCGGATTGGCCTACAGAACACCTGGTTTTAAGGAAAGGGATGCCTACGTACTAGATATGATTTCCACCTATTTAAGTGACGGTCCCACCTCAAAATTGTATAAAAAAATGGTGGACGACCAAAAACAGGCTTTGCAAGTTGGAGCCTTTAATATTCCCCAAGAAGATTATAGTATGTACTTTGTTTTTGCCTTACCTGTTGGAGAAACTCCCTTGGACACACTAATCTCTGAAATGGAAGAAGAAATTGCCAAGGTACGCACCAATCTTATTTCAGAGAAAGACTATCAAAAACTTCAAAACAAGTTTGAAAATCAGTATGTAAACTCCAATTCAAGTGTTGAAGGCATCGCCAATTCCTTGGCCAGGAATTATATGTTATTTGGTGACACGGAACTAATCAATAAGGAGATTGAAATTTATCGATTCGTTACACGAGAAGAAATTATGCAAGTGGCCACTAAATATCTAAAGCCCAATCAACGAGTCATTATCGATTATTTACCTGAAGAAAAACCTTCAAATTAGAAAAGGAAATGAAAAAGTTACACATCATACTATTCAGCATATTTTTAACCACAGCAGTCCAGGCACAGGTGGATAGAACCATAATGCCAAAACCGGGGCCAGCTCCGAGAGATAAATCGGAAGAACCCCAAAGTTTTAACTTAAATAATGGACTAAAAGTAATGGTCGTGGAAAACCACAAATTACCAAGGGTATCCATTCAATTGACCATTGACAATCCTCCTATTTTAGAAGGCGACAAGGCTGGGGTTTCAAGTTTAACCGGGTCATTGCTAGGACAAGGTTCAAAGAACATTCCCAAGGACGATTTCAATGAAGAAGTAGATTTTCTTGGCGCCCGACTCAGTTTTGGTTCCCAAAGTGCTTTTGCTAGTTCACTTTCCAAATATTTCCCAGAATGATGGAGTTGATGGCCGATGCCGCCATTTATCCAAATTTTACCCAAGAGGAATTCGATAAGGAGAAGGACATATTACTTACTGCCCTAAAAGCGGAGGAAAAAGACGTCTCCGCCATAAGTGGAAGGGTACAAAGAGCCTTGGCTTACGGAAAGGACCATCCTTATGGGGAGTTTACTACCCTTGAGACGGTAAACAACATAAAGCTGGAAGACGTAAAAACCTTTTATAGGGATTATTTCGTTCCGGCCAATGCCTACTTGGTTGTGGTAGGCGATGTAAATTTTGATGAGGTCAAGGAATTAACGGAAAAATACTTTACCTCATGGATCAAAGCAGTTCCACCTTCCTTCACTTACAGCAAGCCCAAGGACGTATATAACACCCAAATAAGTTTTGTAGATATGCCAAACGCTGTACAGTCGGAAATTGCGGTTCAAAATATCGTCGATCTTAAAATGAAGGATGACGACTATTTGGCAGCATTGATCGCCAACCGGATTTTGGGCGGTGGTGGCGAAGCCCGGTTATTCTTGAACCTTAGAGAGGATAAAGGATACACCTACGGGTCATATTCCGCCCTTGGGAGTGACAAGTATGAACCTTCAAGGTTTAGGGCCACGGCAAGTGTTCGAAATGCCGTAACCGATAGTTCGGTGGTTGAAATACTCCAAGAAATTGACAGAATCATTTCGGAACCTGTGACGGAGAAAGAATTGAAAAACACAAAGGCCAAATATGCGGGAAGATTCGTGATGGCTTTGGAACAGCCACAGACCATTGCCAATTACGCTTTAAACATAGAAAAAGAAGGGCTACCCAAAGATTTTTATAAAACGTATTTGGAAAGACTGGACAAAATTACCGTTGCCGATGTTCAAAATGCGGCCAAAAAATACTTTAGTTCCTCCAATGCCGAGTTGTAGTGGCAGGAAAAGGAAGTGAAGTGCTGGAAAATCCGGAAAAAGTTGAGTTCAAAGGAAAAAAACTCCCAGTGCTATTTTACACAAAAACTGCAGAACGTACAGAAAAGCCAGATTATAATGCCGCAACACCGGAAGGCTTGACGGCAGAAAGTGTTATTGAAAATTATATAAAGGCTATAGGAGGTAAAGAGAAATTGGAAGGGGTAGATTCTTACTCCATGACGGCCGAAGCGGAAATGCAGGGAATGAAGTTGAATCTAGAACTTAAAAAAACGTCAAAAGACCAGTTTATGCAGGACATACAAATGATGGGGAATTCCGTAAGCAAACAGGTTTTTGACGGGGACAAAGGGTATATGGTTGCACAGGGCCAACGAAAAGATTTTTCAGAGGAGGAAATTACCAAAATCAAGGAGGAATCCGCTCCATTCCCGAGTTGAATTATTTAGCGGTAGGCGGTATTTCACTAGAAGGAACCGATATGGTAGGTGATAAAAAGGCCTACAAGGTCAAGATAACCGATAATAAAACCGCATTTTACGATGCGGAAACCGGACTCAAGTTACAGGAGGTGAATGTACTTGAGATGCAAGGACAGACCATGCAACAAACCATGATTCTCGGATGATTATCAAGAGGTTTCAGGGATATTGTTCCCATATAAATTAATTCAAAGTATGGGACTCCGTAATATCGAATTCGTTGTTTCAGAAATTAAGGTCAACGAAGGCGTTACTCCCGCAGATTTCGAGTAATCGAATTGACTTAATTAAAATAAAAAGCCCGCTCCATGACTGAGCGGGCTTTTACATGCAACACAACTAAATCCCAAATTATAGATCCATTAAAACTCTTATTGCTTTTATAAAAATCGGTACATTTTAAAACTATTCACATCCGTTTTTGAAAACCAGTACCGAATTATCGATTTTTAAATTCAAGTGCCATTTAATTGGAGGACTTTGTCTATAAGGGATAAAAAACGCGCTCCAGGAAGCGCGTTTTTTAATTTCCATAGTAATCAGTATGTACTAATAATACCATTGGGGAATGGGGAATTATTATATTAATACCATAAGCAAAGAATACGAAAACGTGAGAAAGACGATACAACTTATCAAAAAGTTATTATAATCTTTAAACGTCTGTTGGATTTCCTGAGTTTCCAATAGTTCCTTTTGGTTTATTTGGTTTGATGCTTTCATGTTTTTGAATTAAGGGGAAAATTGTTTGAGGGATTTTATAGGATTAAAGTATTGCTAAGAGCACGATATACTGAATGGCTAAAAATGCTATTAGGCCTTTTAGAAATTTACATTGCCCGATAAATATTTTTTGAACATCATCAGAAACATTTTTTCTGTTTGCACAACTTACGATTTCTATCTTTTTCATAATGTCGGTCTTTGCTTATATAACAACGTCACTTGAAAAACTCCCAAAAAAAATCATCTTATTTAAAAAGATTCAAGCCTAAATTTTTGAAAAAAACTTATAACTAATTGATAATGAAATATTTATTTTAAAATATTTTGATGTAAAAAATGATGACTTTTTTAAAAAAATCTTAGTATACAAACACTTCGCTTGTTTTTATATTGAAAAAATCTCCAAATCGGAGACTTTTAGTAAGTTACTTTCCTTTAGACTTCAGACTTAAGAATGGATTATAAAACCTAATTAGAGGAATTATTCATGGCCCTATTAGTATCTTTGCTTAGTTAACTAAAAGAGTACTCTGTAATGAAACTATTTCTAACCTTTACGGCCCTGTTTTTTGTCTCTACACTGTCCTCAGCCCAAGAGGGCCCTACGGAGGCGGAGAAAATTACCTCGGTACTTATTGAAGTAGAGGGGATGGCATGCCAAGAAGGTTGCGCGGATAAAATAAGTTCTAATCTTAATGGTACTCCAGGAATTACTTCTGCAGAAGTAAGTTATGTTAAGAAAGAGGCTATCGTTAAATTTAATCCAAACATTATTTCGCTTTCGGATATAAAATCAATCATTACCAACACTAAAGTAAAAGAATATACTTATACCATAGGTAAAACCACAATCAAAGAAAAATGAAAAAAATAACACTATTAATAGTAGTCGGATTTTTATTTATAACATCGTGTAAAGAGGAAAAGAGAAACGAAGAACCCTCTAAAATGGAACAGGTAATGGCTATACATAATGAGGTGATGCCTAAAATGGGCCAGCTGGGAAAATTGGTAGGCCAGTTAAAACCTATGGCAGATTCTCTTGGAGTCGATTCCCCCCAAGCCAAAGCAATGAGGGATCTACAGGATGCAAACAAGGCCATGATGGATTGGATGCAAAGTTTTGGAAATCGTTTTGATCATAGTGAGGTAATGGAAGGTAAGGAGCTGAGCGAAGAAAAAAAATTGTGGCTCAATGAAGAAGAAATAAAGATGAAGGAACTAAAAGAGAAAATAAATTCCAGTATTGCCAACGCCGAAGCTCTTCCGGAAAAAACTAATTAACGCTCTCCCACCATTCTTCTTTGTATTGAGAAGGTTGGTCTAAATAAATATATTCTCCAATTATTGGTGTAACTATCGGCACATTCAATTCCTTGGCTCTTTGGGTTACCCGTACCACCGGATCCGTCCATGGGTGCATGGCCAGTTTAAAAGCACCCCAGTGAATGGGCATTATCGTTTTTGCCTTCACATCGATTCCAGCTTGGGCAGTCTCTTCGGGCATCATGTGAATTTCTTTCCAAAGTGTATTGTACTGACCACATTCCAACATGGCAAAATCAAAAGGACTATAGTTTTGACCTATTTCCTTAAAATGGTTTCCATAGCCACTGTCCCCACTAAAGAAAATATTGGTACTATCGTTCTGTACCACCCAGCCACTCCATAAGGTCTTGCCCCTATCAGTAAGCCCGCGACCAGGAAAAATGCTGGGCAGGCGTACATTTTATGAAAAAACCATCATAGGTGGTTTCATCCCACCAATCCATTTCAATTACCCTATTCTTGTCCACTCCCCATTCTACTAAATGGGATCCTACCCCCAAGGGGGTAAAGAACATTTTAACTTTATCCTTTAATTTTAGGATAGATGCGTAATCCAAATGATCATAATGGTCATGGGATAGTATAACCATGTCTATGGATGGTAATTTTTCTATATCGATAGGAAGATTCTCGCTGAATCTTTTGCCACCCAATAAAGGATGAGGAGCAGGCACTGGTCCCAACATAGGATCGATTAATATATTCTTCCCATATATCTGATATAATAAAGTGGAATGGCCAAACCATACCAATCTTGCACGTCCATCATAGTTAACAAGATCTAGGGAATCTACTTTTGAAACAGGAAGTTCCCCCTCCGGTATCGTATTTGGTTGCGGATCAAAAAAGCCACGCATGGATTTCACATAATCATTAAAACCCATAGACATCTTTACACCTCCGATGTTTTCAAAAACACCATCTTTATAGTTTTCCGATTTTAAAAATTGCTCCTTTTGGGTATCAGAAATAGTACCTCCAAACTCCGGACTCAAGTTTACGAATAGTGCCACTAGAACAAAAAGCACAATAAATATGGTTAGAATCGCTATTAACATCCGTTTTAATATTCTTTTTAAGGTTTTCATCTAAAATGGTAATCGATTCAAATCCACATTACCCCCGAGAGATAATTATGCCTATTCTTTTATTTTGGTAGTCAGTAGGGTTTTCTCCAGTATCCCTGATCAAAGCGGCAAAAGCCACTGCACTTGAGGGCTCTATTATAATTTTCATTCGCTCCCAAACAAGCCGCATCGCAGAAACTATTTCTTGCTCGGTGACGCGAACAATTTTAGATACATTTTCCTTTATTATCGGAAAGTTAATATCTCCCAAAGTAGTCCTTAAACCATCCGCTATCGTATTCACGGTTTCGTTACCTTCAATTTTTCCGGAAACCAATGATCGGTAGGCATCGTCCGCCTCAAAAGGCTCACCCCCTACTACCCTACAATCCTTTCCAAAGTATTTAGCGGATAGTGAAGAACCAGCGATAAGTCCTCCCCCACCTACAGGACAGAAGATTGCGTTCAAATCAGGTTGTTTTTCAAGTAATTCAATGGCAGCCGTCCCCTGGCCGATTATAACGTTCAAGTCATTGGATGGATGTAAAAAAGCTGCGCCAGTTTCCTTTGCAATTTTATCGGCCAAGGATTGCCTCGCCTCCACCGTAGGTTCACATTCGTAGATTATACCTCCATAAGCTATGACTCCGTCCTTTTTTACTTGGGGTGCCGAAGTTGGCATTACAATGTGTGCAGGAACTCCTAAACTTTTGGCCGCCAAGGAAACGGCCTGGGCAAAATTCCCCGAAGAATGGGTAACAACACCTTTTTTTTGTTGCTCTCGATTTAACTCCAATATAGCATTGGTAGCACCCCTAATTTTATATGCTCCTGCTCTTTGAAAGTTCTCGCACTTAAAAAACACTTGACACTCTAAGCTTTCATTAATCAATGATGACGTTAGTATTGGAGTATTATGTACAAATTGGGCTATTCTATCATGACAATCCTTAAGTGCTACTCTGTTCATCCCCTATTATTTACTTCCATTCCAACGTTTCAATAATCCTTCTAATATCATTTTGAAGATAGGCGGCCGCCGGTAATATGGAATCATAATTCGGTTTAGTATAAAAATATACCGAACCCGTCAGAAAGTGTTCTGTGCTATCGGTGACAAAGAACTGGGATTGTGAAGCAGCGTTTCCTTGTACCTCAAACAAAGATCCATATACCTTTTTATTGGGATTTACATAAGGTTGTTCCACAATATTGTCCGCCTTGGCCGCATGCTCATAGCTTAAACGTTTTGCATCGACAATCAATTTTTCCAAATTATCATCGATCTTTTTATAACTTAAGAATATAGCCCCTTTCATTTACGGGTATTCCAAGGAGAATGCGGTTTCAGAATCCAAATTGGGTGTAGCCAGTTGATTGTATTGAAATTTAAAATTATCCGTTTCCAATGGTGAAGAGGCTCCTTCCGGATA
The DNA here is from genome assembly GCF_025244665.1 of Maribacter litopenaei. Taxonomy (GTDB): domain Bacteria; phylum Bacteroidota; class Bacteroidia; order Flavobacteriales; family Flavobacteriaceae; genus Maribacter; species Maribacter litopenaei. The sequence continues at coordinate 3,374,793 of NZ_CP104205.1, forward strand.
TTCCAATCGCATTTGAGCCTTTGGTTTTGGGATAGCCTGATCTTCGCATGATCCCTAGTAAAATAACAAATACGAGTAGGAGTGCTGATATCTTAAACCTCATGTGGCAATGTCACTTTAATCTGTTTTAATCTCTTCTTGTCGAAACTTTCAACTACAAATTTATAATCCTCAAAAACAACTTCCTCACCCCTTTTTGGAAAGCTTCCGGCCATTTCCAGTACGAAACCGGCTATCGTTTCAGATTCACCCTTATTTTCCTCAAAAATATCCTCATCGACCAACTTAATGACCCTATAAAAATCCTTCAAAGTGGTTTTCCCCTCAAAAACATAATTATAATCGTCCAGTTTTGAAAAAACAAGGTCCTCATCATCGAACTCATCGCTAATATCCCCAACTATTTCCTCAATAATATCTTCCAAGGTTACAATACCGGATGTTCCCCCATATTCGTCCACTACTACAGCCAAATGGTTTTTCTTGGCCTGAAAATCGGCCAGCAAATCATCCAATTTCTTATTCTCAGGTACAAAATATGGCTCACGTATCAAGGACATCCAATTAAACGACTTCCGGTCAAGATAGGGTAAGAGGTCTTTTACATATAAAACCCCAAGAACATTATCTATATTTTCCGAAAAAACAGGAATCCTAGAATATCCATTCTTTTTGATCTCCTCCAATACTTCCGGAAACTTCATTTGCTCGTTCAATCCAAAAATGTCGATTCGAGGCCTCATTACCTGTTTGGTGTCGGTATTCCCAAACGTAACGATACCCTGTAAAATCTTTTGTTCCTCTTTTGTAGTATCTCCATCCGAAGTAAGTTCCAATGCCTGGGACAAATGATCCACGCTAAGGCTTGATTTTTCCTTCCCCAACTTGTTGTATAAAAAAATCGTCCCGGAGCGCATGGGTAAGCTCAAAGGTGAAAATAGAAAGTCTAACACTCGTAAAGGATAGGCCATAAAATTTGAAAAACTCAATCGGTTTCTATTGGCATAAACTTTGGGCAAAATCTCGCCGAACATCAGAATTAGAAAGGTAGCCACTACCACTTCCAACAGAAATCTTACGGAAACGATATTGAATAGGATCGTATTTATTTCGGAAAATAGGGTGTCGCCGATTACATTAAAAATTAGTACAACCCCAATATTAATGGCATTATTGGCAATAAGTATGGTCGCCAATAGTTTTTTGGGTCGTTCCAACAACCTAATGAGGATGTTGCTTTTGTCCGTTTTCTCAGTCCTTTATTTCATTTATTTCAGTGACCGAAAGCCCAAACAAGGCTACCTCTGCCCCGGAAATAAGGGCCGAACATAAAAGAAGAAGAACTAAAACGGCAACATTTAGCGCAAATGCACTATCCATTACCATAAAAATCGAGGCCAGTGGTAAAGGGTCGGGATCCACTTACTATAATTTAATATCCAAATTAGAATGGTAAATCGTCATCATCATCCTGACTCAAAGGCGCTGATGATTTTGGGGGTGTCCTTTCATCATGATGCATTTGCTGTGGCTGGGAAGATTGACCGGAGCTGTTCTCCATACTTTCCTGCTTTGTGGTCAAAAAGGTGAAGTCCTGTACGTGCACTTCCGTAGTATATCGGGTGTTGCCATCTTCTCCTTGCCATTGACGATTTTTTAAACGTCCTTCGACATACACCTTATCTCCTTTGCTCAAATACTTTTCGCAGATTTCCGCTGCTTTATTTCTTAAAACAATATTATGCCAATCAGTATTGGTAACCCGCTCACCTGTTTGCTTGTTCGTATACGTCTCATTCGTGGCCAAAGGAAAACGTCCAATGCAACCTCCACCTTCAAAATAATGCATCTTAACTTCGTCTCCTAGATGCCCAATTAACATCACTTTATTTAATGTACCGCTCATATATTTATTCTAATATTCAAAAGTACTAAAATTTAAATGTTTTCATGAATTCCGCAATCAATACAGGAACTGGGTAATTTTTAAGATTGGAAACTTTTACTACATCTTCCGAATCAAAAACACCTTCCATTATCCGAATTTGGTATGCAAATGTTGGTGGGATAATTTATGGACAATGGCATTTTCATTATACAAGGTTATCTGTGGTTCTCCTTTAAACTCCAATACATCAGAAAAGTGATTATATATTTGCCCCAATCCTGCTTCGCTCTCAGTTTCCAATAAGGGAAATTCCCAAAGGTTTTGCCAAATTCCCCTTCCTTTTCGTTGCCTCAGCTGGGTTATTTTATTGTGCCCTTTATCATAACCAATGGGCACCAAATAGTTAAAAAACCTATTCTTTATTTTTGATTTCTTAATCTTAACCGGTAGCTCTTTTACAGTACCCTTTTCCAAAGCCATACAACCATTGGCAAGTGGACACACAGTACAATCGGGATTTTGAGGGGTACATTGCATCGCCCCAAACTCCATAATTCCTTGATTGTAGTCCCTTCTGTTCCCTGAGTGCAACATTTCCTGTGCTAGGCTTTTAAAGTATTTTATACCTGCCGTGCTGTTAATTGGTGTGGCCACTCCAAAATAACGGGATAAGACCCTATACACGTTACCATCAACTACCGCCTGTGCCTCATTGAAACAAATAGAGGAAATTGCACTGGCCGTATAATCTCCTATGCCTTTTAATTTTAATAAACCCTCATAGGTTTTAGGAAATTCTCCTTTAAATTCATCGACGACCATTTTGGCAGCAGCATGTAAATTACGGGCTCGGGAGTAATAGCCCAACCCCTGCCATAATTTTAATACCCTTTCCTCTTCCGCCTTCGCTAAATCCTCTACCGTTGGAAATGCCTCAATAAACTTAAAGTAATAGGGCATACCTTGTGCCACTCGGGTCTGTTGCAATATAATTTCGGATAACCATATTTTATAAGGGTCAACCGTATCACGCCAGGGCAGGTCACGCTTATTTTTATGGTACCATGTCAGAATTTTATCGGAAAAAGACATTCATAAAAATAATAAGCGTCAAAAGTATCAGTTTAATTACTTAAAATTAGATTATTAGAAAGAAAGATTGAATTTAATTTATATATTTGCAACCCGAAAAAAATACAGAAAATCTAATATTGTAAGATGACGAAAGCGGAAATTGTATCGAAGATCTCAGACAAACTGGGAATTGAAAAAGGAGATGTACAAGCGACAGTTGAATCCTTTATGGAAGAAGTAAAAACTTCTTTAGAAAGTGGAGATAATGTGTACCTAAGAGGTTTTGGAAGTTTTATAATCAAAACCAGGGCAGAGAAAACCGGAAGGAACATCTCTAAAAATACAACTATTAAAATCCCCGCCCACAACATTCCTGCATTTAAGCCGGCAAAGGTTTTTGTAGAAGGTGTAAAAAGCAACGTACAAGTAAAATAATAATCTAAAAGAAGAACTTTATGCCGAGCGGTAAAAAAAGAAAAAGACATAAGGTAGCTACTCATAAGCGTAAGAAGCGTAGAAGAGCTAACCGACACAAGAAAAAGTAGTTTTAGAAACTACTTTTTCGTTTTAATACCTACGTTCCTTGACATAGAGATTCCAAAAGAGAATCTCGGCAGATTTTAATATCTGTTTCCAACATTGTTTAATCTATCTATCCTTCAACTTTTTGAGGATAGATACAAATACATTCAGGTGAATAGAGAATTAATCGTAAGATCTAGTTCCAATGCCGTTGAATTTGCCTTATTAAAAGACGGAAAACTCACTGAACTTCATAAAGAGGAAGACAATAACAATTTCTCGGTCGGCGATATATTCCTGGCCAAAATTCGTAAGCCCGTAACGGGTCTAAATGCCGCATTTGTTAATGTGGGATACGAAAAAGATGCGTTCCTTCACTATCATGACTTGGGTCCGCAACTGTCTTCCATGCTAAAGTTCATTAAACAGGTGAGTACAGGAAAACTCAAGGATTATTCCTTAAAAAACTTTCCGTTTGAAAAGGATATTGATAAAAATGGGGTCATTACTGATGCCATCAAAGCAAATCAATCCCTTTTAGTGCAAATCGTAAAAGAACCTATTTCGACCAAAGGATACGTGAATAAGTTCCGAGCTATCCATTGCCGGACGATACTTGGTTATGGTACCCTTTTCTGATCGCGTCTCAGTATCACAAAAAATTGAGAGCAAAGAGGAAAAGGATCGGTTGAAAAGACTTGTGAAAAGTATAAAACCGAAAGGGTTCGGAGTAATTATTAGAACGGTTGCAGAAGGCAAAAAAGTAGCGGAACTGGACAAAGACCTTGCAAACTTGCTGAACAAATGGTCGGCAATGTGCAAAAAATTATACAAGGCACAGACGCCTTCAAAAGTATTAGTGGAGCTCAATAGGGCTTCCTCCATCCTTAGGGATATCTTTAACGATAGCTTTACCGGAATTTATGTTGACGATTCCACATTATACGGAGAAATCAAGGACTACGTTTCCGAGATCGCCCCTGAAAAGGAATCCATAGTCAAACACTACAATACCAATGTCCCCATTTTTGAAAAATTTGGAATAGACAGACAAATTAAGACTTCCTTTGGTCGTACTGCGACCATGAGCAAAGGTGCTTACCTAATAATAGAACATACCGAGGCGTTACACGTAATCGACGTCAATAGCGGAAACCGTTCCAACAAAGCAAAGAACCAAGAAGACACTGCTTTGGAGGTTAACCTTTTGGCCGCCTCTGAAATTGCAAGACAACTACGCTTAAGGGATATGGGAGGTATTATAGTAGTCGATTTTATCGATATGGTAAAATCACAACATAGAAAAAAGCTTTTTGATCATCTTAGGGATGAGATGAAAGATGACCGTGCAAAGCATAAAATTTTACCTCCTAGTAAATTTGGGCTGATACAGATTACAAGACAGCGTGTTAGACCCGAAATGAATATAAAAACAACCGAAGAGAATCCAAACAAAAACGGACAGGAGATTGAAGCTCCAATCGTTTTGATCAACAAAATCAATGTAGATTTGGAACGACTCTTGAAAGGACCTGCTAAAGACAATAGCATAACTTTAAACATTCATCCTTTCATAGCGGCCTACATTACAAAAGGATTCCCGTCCATACGTACCAAGTGGTTCTTGGAACATAAGCGATGGATAAAGATTCAACCAAGGGATGCCTATACGTATCTCGAATACCGTTTTAAAAATAAGGACGGAAAAACAATATATTGATAATTAAAAGCGACTCCCAAAAGGGGTCGCTTTTTTTGTTTTCATTTTTTGAATCCCTTCTGCCGTTTATTTAGAGCACCATACCATGTTTAAAAAAACAATTAATTAACTTGGGTAATTACATTCTTTAAAATATTCTTAAAGTGTTTTAAGAGACTTTTTCTTCCCTTACCTTTAGCGTTTACCCGATTAAACCCATCCGTCTAATGGCGAAAAATCATAGGAGAAAGCAACAAGCAAAGGTCATACGTATATTTAGAAAATTGCATCGCACAACGGGAGCCCTCCTATTCTTCTTTTTTTTGTTTATTTCTATAACTGGACTCCTTTTAGGCTGGAAAAAAAATAGCAGTGGACTTATCCTTGCAAAAACTGAGAAAGGTACATCAACGGAATTATCTGAGTGGCTACCATTAGATACATTGAAATTGACTGCCCTCAAAATTTTTAGAGATTCCATTTCATCAGAAACTTCGCTCGAAATCGATAGAATTGATGTGCGACCAGATAAAGGTGTTTTAAAATTCAAGTTTAAAGATAATTTCCATGGAATTCAATTAGATGGTGCCACCGGAGCTTTGTTAAAAATAGAAAACAGACGCTCTGATTTTATTGAACAAGTGCATGACGGTTCTATTTTGGATAGATATTTAGGTACTTCAAATGGTCAAATAAAACTTTTTTACACCTCTGTAATGGGCTTGTCGCTTTTACTTTTCAGTGTTACTGGTTTTTGGTTATGGTATGGACCAAAGCGGATGAAAAGAATATCAAAGAATTCATAATGCAAAAGGAATCGTATACCCTTGAGGAAGCGACTAGAAAGTTGGAAGGCTACTGTGCCTATCAGGATCGATGCCATAAAGAGGTTGTAAAAAAATTAAGGGACATGGGAATGATTCCAATCGCCATAGATACCATAATAGCCCACTTAATAAAAGAAAATTACCTCAATGAAGAACGGTTTGCTCAAAGTTTCGCAAGGGGAAAGTTCAACATCAAGAAATGGGGAAAAGGGCGAATTACTGCAGAATTAAAATTCCGGGAGATTTCCGGATTTAACATTCAAACCGCTCTTAAGGAAATCGAAGAGGCTCAATATTTAGAAACCTTTGATGCCCTTGCGAAAAAAAGATTAAGAGAAATCAAGGAGAAGGACATTCAAAAAAGAAAGAAAAAACTAGCTGATTATTTGCTTTACCGTGGATGGGAAAGTCATTTGGTCTATGACAAGGTAAATGAACTTATTACTTAGGACATAGACTATCCTGTTTTTAAAAAATTAGTTCCGGAGATAGCTCTTTTGTTCTTTTGATCAATCCATTTTTGCCCTTTAATTTTCCGCATCATCACATCAAAATGTCGCATAACAAGTACATTGTACAGTGCTTTCGCCAAATTTTTGGGATTTCTTGCAATAGCTCTTAGACTCATGGAAAAACCCGGAGTTGAGTATTTCATATAATGCCAGTATCCTTCGGGCATATACAATACCTCTCCATGTTTTAACTTAGTCCTAAATCCGTTCGCTTGCTTGAGAACTGGCCACATCTCATAATCTGGATTTGAAAAATCAATGCTCTCATGCGTAATCAATGAGTGAGGTACCTTATATAAATATTTGGTTTCTGACTGCGGAAAAAGAATACATTCCTTTTCGCCCTCAAAATGAAAGTGAAAAATATTTCCCAAATCAATATCATAATGCATGAAAGTATGCGAATTCTCACCCCCAAAGAACAACATAGGAAGTCCCTTCATGAGTTTGATCCCAAAATCAGGATATGAGAAGTCATTTTGTAGTTCACGGTACTTCCTTCAATATATTCCAAAGAAAAATACGGTATTTGGTAGGCTTGGATTTTAGCAACTCAATATATTCCGACATTTTCATTCTTGCATGCGGCTCATTGAATCCATCCTCATGTTGTACTGGCCTATCATCATATAGAGGAACTACCTTATCACCGGCAACACCCTTCATATAGTCCAAATTCCATTTGGTAAATGCAGGCCAGGCCTCAATGGCCCTTTGTATTACAACAGGCTTTTGGGGCTTGAAATAATTGGTTAAAAAATCTTCCTTGGAAATAGTTTCTACCCTTGGAATTTCTGTTAACTTCAAATCAATTTGGGTTTTAATAAGCCCCAAATTTAGTCAACAAAGGGAAGAAATTTTATTAAAATTGTGATAATGTAGGACTAGTCCGTCAATTTCACCTTCTGTTTGGCATCTTCATTACGCTCAATTTTATGTCCAGGTCCTGACCATTTTGGTTTTTCATCCAAAGATGTAAATTGAGATTCCGAAGCTTCGACTGTTTTAGGCTGTGATATCTTTGTAAAGGGCTTCTGTGGATTTAATCCTAAAAGTTTGAACATTTCCATATCCTCGTTTACGTCCGGGTTTGGGGTAGTCAATAGTTTGTCCCCAGCAAAAATGGAATTGGCTCCTGCGAAAAAGCACATAGCCTGGCCTTCCCTACTCATTTGTGTACGACCTGCGGATAATCTAACTTGGGTTTCAGGCATTACGATTCTTGTTGTTGCAACCATACGAATCATATCCCAAATGGGAATAGGATCCATATTCTCCATAGGGGTTCCTTCCACAGCTACCAAAGCATTAATAGGAACTGACTCCGGTTGAGGGTTTAAAGATGCCAAAGCTACCAACATTCCGGCCCGGTCTTCCAATTTTTCTCCCATACCTATAATACCTCCGCTACAAACGGTCACATTACTCTTTCGTACGTTATCTATGGTATCCAAGCGATCCTGAAAAGCTCGGGTTGAAATTACATCCTTGTAATAATCCTCAGACGTATCCAGATTATGGTTATAAGCGTACAAACCGGCTTCAGCTAACCTTTTTGCTTGATTTTCGGTGAGCATACCCAACGTACAGCAAACCTCCATATCCAGTTTATTGATGGTCCTAACCATTTCTAAAACTTGGTCGAACTCCGGACCATCCTTTACATTTCGCCATGCGGCACCCATACAGACCCTTGAACTTCCGGAAGCTTTGGCACGCAGGGCTTGGGCCTTTACATGTGACACTGTCATTAAATCGTTCCCTTCGATTTCGGTATGATATCTTGCCGCTTGAGGACAATACCCACAATCCTCAGGGCACCCTCCGGTTTTTATAGAAAGTAAGGTGGATACTTGAACCGTATTGGGGTCGTGATGTCTTCTATGAATGGTTGCCGCGTCATATAACAGTTCCATTAGCGGCCTATTGTAAATAGCCAAAATATCCTCCTTGATCCAATCATGTCTTACTTCGCTCATAAAATCACAGTTGTTTGTAGGTTTCAAAAATAGAAGAATAAGTTCAGAAAATATAATTGGATCCTAAACTTTAGAAAGTAATATGCTTACAGCATTTCCCCCAAAGCCCACAGCGTTTACCAAAACCTTTTTAATCTTTTTTGGTATAGTGGTATTTTTATAAAAAGGAACTTTAACCACTTCTTGGTGTTGCAACATGAGGACGGCCAATTCTATACTTAACATGCCTGAGGCCCCAAATGTGTGACCGATTTTCCATTTATTTGTCGTTAGAAAAGGGAGATCGCTACAAAATATTTTTTTTATGGCCTTTATTTCCGATTCATCACCTTTTAGGGTTCCTGGTGCATGCATGACGATGACATCTACCTCTTCCTTGGAAATGCCATTCAGAGCCATCGCCATGGATTTTTGAAAACATTGAGCATCGGCAGAAATAGATACGTTGTGTTCCAAAAGTTCCGTAGCATACCCAATGCCCTCAATTTCAGCCAAAGACCCTTGATGGATACCCTGCTCCAAACAAGCCACGGAAGCACCTTCACCCAACACCATGGTATTTCTTTTCTTACTTATATCCAACGCCCGGCATGGGTAGCTTGGGCTTACCTCGGCTGCGCTCGGCACAGATAGCTCAGCTATCTTAGTACCTCTTATATTTACAGAAGATGCATATATTTTTAAAGCTTTCATTTGAGCTATGGTGAAAGGTGTCAAAGGAGCTTCACTACCACCAACCAAAAATTTATCGGCCATACCGCTTCGTATCCATGCAACACCGTTCAACAAGGCATGCAATGCAGTGGAACAGGTAATGGAGTGTGAAAATTTCGGCCCCACCGTTCCCAAATCATGGGCAACCCAGGAAGCAATATTTCCCAAAGTAGTGGTCGGAGAAGTTAATGAGGCTGCTCTTTTATTCCTTAAAAATTCTTTATGGAAATTTTCGAACAAACGGGTAGCTCCTCTAGAGGAACCAATATTAATTCCAAAATTTGATGCTTCATCTTTTACGGATCAACCAGCCGATTTCACAGCTTTGCGCGAAGCATATATGGCATAAAGAACACTATTGTCCAGGTTTTTGTATTTGGAATCGGATTGCCTTAATGCCTCAATTTTTTGTGAAATAGTTTCGGGCAACCGACCTACCCAAGTACCATTCCATTCAAAATTCTCAAGAGTAAGCAAATGGCCCTCCTTTTGATAGTTTCGCCAAGTCTCTTCCAAGGAATCGCCCAATGGAGAAATTGAGGAGATGGAAGTTATTGAAATTTTCTCAGTAGACATGGCCATAGTTATAAGCTATCCAATAATTCAATTATCACCTCATAAATCTTTTGCAACTGACCATTGGTAATCACATAGGGTGGCAATACATATATCGTGTTCCCCAAGGGTCTTAAAAGAACACCTCGCTCCATGAAAAAACTATACAATTGGTCACGTAGATTTCCATATCGCTCTGTTTCCACGTTCAAATCGATAGCCAAAATCACTCCGATTGAACGGGCATTCAGCACTTTCTGGTGATTTTCAACCTTTGTAACAAAGGAATCGTGTACTGATGCTATATAATTTCTCCGCTCCACTATTTCACGGAGAATTCAGCAATTTAAGGCCCGCCAATGCAGCGGCACAACCTAGGGGGTGTGCACTATAGGTATGGGCGTGAAAAAAACCCTTTGAAATATCCTCGCTCAAAAAAGCATCGAAAATCTTTTGGGTACAACTTGTTATGCTCAAGGGAAATATTCCAGCGGTCAACGCCTTACTAAGGCAGAGGATATCAGGTTGATTCTGCAGATTTTCCGAAGCAAATATTTTCCCAGTCTTGCCAAAACCTGTCATTACCTCATCGGCTATGCAAAGTATGCCGTATTTTTGGCATATTTTAATGAGTTTATCCAGTCCTTCCGCAGAATGAAACTTCATTCCCGCAGCTCCCTGTACCAATGGTTCAAATACAAATGCCGCACATTTGTGACTTGAAACTATGGATTCCAGTTGGGATTGTACCATATCCAAATTGTCCTTTTGAGGCACCGGAATGCGCTCTACCTTTAACAAAAAATCTTCAAAAGGATCATTATACGAGGAGAGTCCCGAAGCACTCATTGCCCCAAATGTATCCCCATGAAAACCGTCCTCAAATGCGATTAGAGTGTCCCTCTTATCATTTTGATTAAAATGGTATTGCAAAGCCATTTTTATGGCGGCCTCTATTGCGGTGGAACCATTATCATTAAAAAAAAGCTTAGCTTGGTTTTTAGGCAATATGGCCATCAGCTCTTCGGATAGTCTTACGGCAGGTTCATGGGTAAACCCGCTGAACATGACAAAATCCAACAGCTGTACCTGTTCCGATATAGCCCTGGTAATATCCTTATGGCCATGGCCGTACATGGCCGTGTACCATGATGCAATGCCATCTATATACGATTTCCCTTCTTCGTCCCATAAAAGTGCCCCCTCGGCTTTAACAATACCTATTGGAGCTAAGGCCGTTTTGTGTTGTGTAAGCGGATGCCAAAGATGTTTTTTGTCCCGTTCAGATAGATTTCCCCCTTTCATAGAATTCAAGAATCCACAATTTATCTATCTTGCAAAGATGGGAAATAAAGTTAAACTTGTTAATGAATCTTAACGTCCTAAAGGAATCCTTTCTTGGTAATTCCCGATCAAACCATAAAGCCGTTTTTCTTTTGCTGACCGGAATTACATTTTTTATTAGGTTTCCCTTTTTCTTTAGGGATTATATTGATCGGGACGAAAGCACCTTTATCCTATTGGGTCAATCTTGGGTGGACGGTCACTTACCTTATACACAACTATGGGATTTAAAACCTCCTTTAACATTTGCATTTTTCTCAATTGTCATCTATCTATTTGGGAAAAGCTTTATTGCCATAAGGTTAATCGGGGCAATCCTGATTGCTTCAACTGCCTTTTTCAGTTTTAAAATCGCATCGAGAATAACCACTATTACCGTCGCTCTATGGTGTGGGATATTCTGTGTCGCCTTGCTCAGTTTGTTTGGAAGTCTTCAAGGGGTAATGTCAGAACATCTTTGCATGGCCTTCTTTGTACCATCTTTATACTTCATTATAGCAAAAAAAGGTCCCTATTGGCTCCTTCTTTCGGGTATATTTATGGGAATAGCTATTATGATAAAATTGAATATGGCCTATCCTGTTCTTTTTATTGGATTGTATTTGGCATTTGAGTATTTGAACAAACACAAAGCCGTTACATTTTGGGAGATTTTTACTTTTGGTCTAGGTATTTTATTGGTAATTGTCTTAACATTTTCCCCTTATTACTTGAGCAATCAGTTTGAGGTTTGGTGGAAGTCTGTCGTTTTGGCTTCTCTAGAATATAGTGAGGCAAGAAGGTTTTCACTTTTAAAATTAGCACCGACTTTTATCGCTGTGGCTCTATTGTTATTCTTTTGTTGGAAAAGGAATATTATCAAGTTCACAAACAGAACATCTCTTCTTTTACTTGTCTCTGTATGCGGAGTGCTTTTTTCCTTTTTTAAAGGTGGGAGGATCAATGGACATTATTTGATTCAGGTACATCCAATGCTCATTATATATTTTGGTATATTAATCCATCATCTGTACCATCAGTATAAAATTAGGATACCTGGGCTTCTCTTCTTTTTATTACTTCTTATTCCAATAGAGAGTTATCTCGGAATATGTCAATATTGTTAAGAACAAAATCGAGAGGGGAACATTTTTCAACGGGGAAGGCTTTACTGTTCCTAAATATATCACGGAAAACAAATTGGACACCAAGGACATTTTATTTTTTGGATACCATATTGGGTATTGGAACTTAGGTGTATTACCGCCAACATTGGCGGCGACCCACCCCAGCAACATTTGTAGGGACGAACTCTATCCGTTCTTTGACAACCCCGGAAAAGATTCCCTTGAGGAACTTCGTTTCATTATGGAAGAAATAAAACCAAAAACCATCGTAGTACGAAAAGGAAGACGGGTTTTTGACAAGGATGAAGTAGAAGAGAACGAGTATATAGATGCTTATTTATCTAAACATTACCAAGTTGAGGCCACAGTAGAAAAAGCAGAAATCTTACAAAGGTTAGAGGGTCTCTAAAACATGTTTGAACTTGCCAGCATATTTTGCAATAACCTCCTTGTCGAGTTTTGGTTCCTCATCGATCCTACCAATTAAAGGAACACCTGTCTTATGAAGGATGATTCTTTCTGTTTGGGGGTTTTCCTTTCCGTTGAACAATACGGAAACATCATACCCTTTATTCTGTAACCACCCTATTGTCAACAAGGTATGGTTGATGCTTCCCAAATAGTGTTTGGAAACCACTACTACTTTATATTCCGGCATAATGATGTCGAACATGGTATCCTCATCGTTTAATGGAACCAAAAGGCCCCCGGCACCTTCTATTACTAAATTTTTGTCCGTTGCCGGTTCATTAATATGGAAACGATCTATTTTAACCCCGTCGATTTCGGCAGCAGCATGTGGGCTCATAGCAGTTGTGAGCTCATAACTGCTGGGCATTATGGTCGTCTGGTCATTTGAAATAAGATTTTTAACGGTATCACTATCGGTTTGGTCTAAATCCCCTGATTGTATCGGCTTCCAATAATCAGCCTGAAGAGCCTCCGTAATAATTGCCGAAGCAACCGTTTTACCAACACCTGTGGAAATACCTGTAACAAAAATCTTTTGCATGCTTAATTAATTTATTTAATTCCTCTTTACAATCCCAATTAGCGAACAGTAGAAAACCGCTTATATTTTGAGCAAAGCCTTAAACTATTTAACTCTAAATTATCTTGTAATCATGCCACAATTTAGGCACTTATATTTTCTTTTCTCAAAAAAAGGAAAAAGTTTATAAAAAACTCCCTTCCTGTTATAATATACTTCAGATTTTGATGCCTTGCAATTGGGACACGTAATCGGGTTATCATTTTCGTCCAAAGCGTACGCCCTAACTTCGTTATAAATTTCAAGTGCCAAATCCTTATCCTGTGAATAGACCAATAATTTCACCCCACCAATGGCATTGCTGATCAAAGGATCAGAATTCAATGTATTCTCATCGCGAAGAAAAACAGGTATACCCTCTGATTCCAATTTACCTTTAAGGATTTGAACATCCGCCACATATTCAAAAGAAGCCAAGTGATAAAATTTATCCTTCATACATCACAAGTATTTTGCCAGTAATTGGACTATAAGACCTATTTCCTCTTTAGAGTTAAAACTATGAATACAGAAGCGCAAGCGTTCCTTTCCTTCAGGAACCGTAGGGGAAAGAATGGCCTTTACATTAAAGCCATCATCATTCAATTGTTTTGAAATCCTTTTTACGTTTTCATTACCGGGTATGATTACGGATTGTATTGCCGAACTACTATCGATTAAGCTGACACCGGCCTTTAGCTTTTTGGCTTGGATCTTAAAATATGCTATATTTTCCAAAAGTAGGGTTCGCTGTGTTGCACCTTCTTCAGCTAAAAATTCATAGGAAGATAGAATGCCGATAATATCATGCGGAGGCAACGCCGTAGTGTAAATCAAACTACGTGAAAAATTGATAAGATAATCCCTAAGGCCATTACTACCAAGTACTGCCGCACCGTGAACTCCAAGAGCCTTACCAAAAGTTACGATCCTGGCAAAAACATCCTTTTCCAGCCCCATTTCCTGAACCAATCCCAAACCCTTTTTGCCCATAACACCCACAGCGTGTGCCTCATCGACTACCAATCTATATCCTTCAGATACACAAAAAGAAACCAATTGTTTTAAATCAGGAGAGTCTCCATCCATAGAGAATACCGATTCAGTAACAATGTAAACTTCCGAGTCACCGTCCCCCGAAACCGTTTTTTGGATTTTCTCTTTTAAATCCGATAGGCTATTATGGTCAAACTTATAGCCTTTGGCATGGCTCATTTGTAACCCATCTCTAATACTGGCGTGAATGAATTCATCATAAAAGACAAAATCACCTCTTTGTGGCACACTGCCCAAAAAACCGATATTGGCATCGTATCCTGAATTAAAAACCAAGGCATTCTCTGAGTTATGGGTTTGTGCCAGCTTTAATTCCAAATCATGATAAAGAGAATGGTTTCCGGTTAACAATCTGGATCCCGTGGCCCCATTTTGGGTAATATTATGCTTCAATAATAATTGAAAAGTCTTGGAGAAAAGAATTTCGTTTCTTGCAAAACCCAAATAGTCGTTAGAAGAGAAATCAACCAATCCGGAAGGAACGCTCAACTGTCTTAGTGCACCATTACTTGCTCTCTCATCGAGCTTCTTTTTAAGTTTCTTGGGAAGGTCAATCATTCCATTTTATTTATAGCGCAATCTATCAAAAATCCAAAACAGAAAAATGAAATTTGTATCTATTTTTTATAGGAATGTAAGGTGTTGCCCTAACTATTATCGATATCTTATTTTATGAGTCATTTCGATCTTTAATTCAATAAACCGATTCTTAAATCTGTATATTTAAATCTATTGTTTATAAATCCTATTGTTTGATGAAATCTATTCAACTTTTACTTCTGCCCTTATTTGTAATTTCAATTTCCCGGGCGCAGACCAATAGTTATACCATTTCTTTTGAAAATGCCGTTCACCATGAAGCGTTCATTACAGCCACTTTTCCTGACATTTCTTCGGATACCATATCGGTACGTATGAGCAGGACTTCCCCCGGTAGATATGCGTTACATGAATTTGCGAAGAATGTCTATGGGTTTAAAGCGTATGATAGTAAGGGAAATGTATTGGAGGTGTTTAGACCAGATCCATACCAGTGGCAAGTATATGGCCATGACGGTACCGTAAAAATTGAATATGTATTATTTGCCAACCGCGGTGATGGTACTTACTCCCAGGTTGACGAAACCCATGCCCATTTGAATATTCCGGCCACTTTTATGTATGCTCCAAATTTAGCAGAGAGAACTATCGAAGTTACCTTTGACGTCAGGAAGGATTTGAATTGGAAAGTAGCCACTCAATTGCCCATAGTATCCGGTACCACTTACATGGCGCCTAATTTGCAGTATTTTATGGACAGCCCAACTGAAATAAGTGATTACGGCCTTAGGGAGTTTGATGTTGATGGACAAACCGTACAATTGATCCTACATCATAATGGTACCGAAGATGAACTGGACACCTATTTTGCAAAAGTTAAAAAGGTGGTCCTCGCTGAAAAAGAAGTGTATGGGGAATTGCCGGATTTCGATTATGGTCGCTATACGTTTTTAGCCTGTTATATTCCCAATGCTTCAGGGGATGGTATGGAACATAGAAACTCTACCATTCTTACAAGTACCGGAAGTTTGGATAATGGAGGCATGGAAGGCAACATAGGCACAGTCTCCCATGAGTTTTTCCATGCTTGGAACGTAGAAAGAATACGGCCGAGGAGTTTGGAACCTTTTAACTTCACAGAAGCAAATATGAGCGGGGCTTTATGGTTTGCAGAGGGTTTTACCAGTTACTATACCAATCTCATATTATGTAGGGCCGGTTTAATCTCCGCGGAAAAATATATTGAGGGACTGTCAGGTACCTTCAATTATGTTTGGAATTCCCCTGCCACACAATTTTTCAACCCTATTGAAATGAGCTTCCAAGCACCCTTTGTAGATGCAGCAACTTCCGTTGATCCGGTCAATAGGGAAAATATGTTCATATCTTATTACTCTTATGGAAGTGTATTAGGATTGGCCTTAGATCTTGCCCTACGTGAAAAAGGGCTGAACCTGGATGATTATATGAAACTCGTTTGGTCAACATATGGCAAAACCCAAACTCCTTACAAAATTGAAGATTTACACAATACCTTGAAGGTCTATGCGGGTAACTCCTTTGGGAACAACTTCTTCAACAACTATATTTATAAGAGCGAAAGACCAGAGTATCAAAAGCTTTTTGAAACGGTAGGAGTAAGCCTTGTTAGAGATCCAGCTAGCACATATTTAGGTGTTGCCGCCACTCTTGATGGGGACGGAAATGGCGAAATTAAGTCCAATCCCAAAATAGGAAGTCCCGCTTATATTGCTAATTTGGACAAAGGGGATGTGATTACCGCCATCAATGGAGAAGCATTTCCGGGTGGAAATCAATTGGATAATTATCTATCCCAATTTAAACCGGGAGATGTGTTAAAAATCTCTTTTGAGCGCTTTGGAGTCTCCAAAAGTACCGAAGTTCAATTAAGTTCTAGTCCAATGTATACTATTCAACCCACGGAAAAACATGGAAAAGAATTGAGCAAAAAACAAATCGATACTAGAAAGGACTGGTTAAAGTTGGAATAAATGGAAATAAAGTATTGTCGAGCCACCTCGGATTTCGAGTTAAATGGCATCTTGGCACTTCAACAAAAAAATGCAACTAGCTCCCTTTCTGATGATGAAAGATTAAAAGAAGGGTTTATAACCGTAATCCATTCTTTCGATTTGTTAAAGCGGATGAATGCAGATTGTCAACATATCATTGCAAAGGACGATGATGTAGTAATTGGCTATGCCCTCTGTATGACCCGAAAATTTAGCATCGATATTCCCCTGCTTGCCCCTATGTTTGAAACAGCGGATATCCTCATAACTGGAAAAAAGTACTTGGCCATGGGGCAAATCTGTGTTGCCAAGGAGTTTAGGGCGAAAGGAGTATTTAGAGGTCTGTATTCGTTTTATAGAGAAGAACTTCAACAAAATTATGATGGCCTAATTACCGAAGTGGCTACCAGCAACCAACGTTCTTTAAACGCCCATTTGAGCGTTGGGTTTGAAATTTTACAAACCCATATATCCGAGGATATTTCTTGGGAACTGGTTTACTGGGATTGGAATTAAATTTTCTTTTTACAATATTTAATTATTGTTTTTCAATAATTTTTATATATTTAGATATTATTAATCAATCCTTATAGAAGATGAAAATGTTCAGTCCAAAATCACTGTCATACTATTTGTTTTATGTTGCTAGAGTCTCCACTTTTCTCAGTTTAGCACTGATTTGTTTTATATTACTTTCACTGGCTACGAATAATTATGAAACAGTCGATGGACAATTTCAAATTGCACTTCCTTTATTACCAGAAACCTACATAAAGGGATTTTTCGATTCTAAGATTGTAATAACCATTACATTAGCCATGCTATTTTTCTGTGTCTTTTTCTATCTGCTCTCTAATATCCTTAAAACCTTTAAGGATGAAAATTATTTACGAAAAAAGCCATTAAACATCTGAAATATTTTGCCTTTCTTAATTTAGTGGTAGCTCCAGTACTATTTATTGTTATAGATTTCATCATTATAGGGAGACCCCACATTGGTAATATATATAATTATCTTCTGACATTCCTATTAGGTATTTTTTTGCTATTTATTGCAGCTATATTTAATCAAGGGTATTTAGTGCAATCAGAAAACGATTTAACAATTTAGCATGGGAATCGTTGTAAACTTGGATGTGATGTTGGCCAAACGGAAAATGAAAAGCAAGGAACTCGCGGAAGCCATAGGAATCACAGAAGCCAATCTTTCCATATTGAAATCAGGGAAGGCAAAGGCGATTCGGTTTTCAACCCTCGAAGCAATCTGTAAGGAATTGGATTGTCAACCGGGGGATTTACTCGAGTATCAGGAATGAAAAAACCGTCCTCACCTCAATTTTTCTAAGTGACCGGACGGTTCTCCTATTTTTTAGTTTTAGTTTTTAATCCGCTAAAACTATTACTTTATTGTCCTTAAGTTCCACCGTACCACTGGAAATTTCTAAAACCGTGTTCCCATTCACATTCTTAGTAAATTTAGAGGCATACTCCTCCTCAATATTCATGTTACCTTGTACCTTCACCTTTCCTTCTTGCAAGAGGGAAACAATAGGGGCGTGGTTCTGTAACATACGGAACTCTCCGTTGATTCCAGGTACTGTTACAGAAGTTACTTCTCGAGAAAATAAAGTGGCCTCAGGGGATACTATTTCTAAATACATTTTTTTTAGTTATAAGTTTTAAGTTTTAAGTCAAAAGTCAAAGCATCCTAAACCTTGAACTAATAACTTACAACTAGTAACTGTTTACGCTTCGGCTAACATTTTCTCTCCGGCCTCAATAGCGTCCTCTATGGTTCCTTTTAAGTTAAAGGCCGATTCGGCAAGTGGTCCAATTCACCATCCATAATCATATTAAAGCCTTTGATAGCGTCCTTTATATCTACCAAAACCCCTGGGATACCTGTAAATTGCTCGGCTACATGGAACGGCTGGGAAAGGAAACGTTGTACACGTCTTGCCCTACCTACGGCCAATTTATCCTCTTCGGATAATTCCTCCATACCTAAAATGGCAATGATATCCTGTAGTTCCTTATAACGCTGCAACAACTCTTTTACGCGTTGCGCACATGCATAATGGTCTTTACCTAAAATTTCAGGTGTCAAAATCCTAGAAGTAGAATCCAATGGATCCACTGCGGGATAAATACCCAACTCTGCAATTTTTCTTGAAAGTACCGTATTGGCATCCAAGTGGGCAAAGGTTGTGGCAGGAGCAGGGTCCGTTAAGTCATCCGCAGGAACGTAAACCGCCTGTACAGATGTGATAGATCCTCTTTTCGTAGAAGTAATACGCTCTTGCATAGCACCCATCTCCGTGGCCAATGTTGGTTGATAACCCACAGCAGAAGGCATACGGCCTAATAATGCGGATACCTCGGAACCAGCCTGTGTAAAACGGAAAATATTATCCACAAAGAAAAGTACATCCTTACCTTGTCCCTCACCGGAGCCATCCCTAAAATATTCTGCGATGGTCAAACCAGGAAAGTGCTACACGTGCACGTGCTCCTGGTGGTTCGTTCATCTGTCCAAAAACAAACGTTGCTTTGGAATCCTTCATCGCTTTCTTATCTACTTTGGATAAATCCCAACCTCCATTCTCCATAGAATGCATGAAGTCCTCACCATACTTGATAATACCGGACTCCAACATTTCGCGAAGCAAGTCGTTCCCTTCCCTAGTTCTTTCACCTACACCAGCAAAAACAGAAAGACCACCGTGTCCTTTGGCTATGTTATTGATCAATTCCTGAATCAAAACCGTTTTACCAACACCGGCACCACCAAAAAGACCAATTTTACCACCTTTTGCATAAGGTTCGATCAAATCAATTACTTTAATTCCTGTAAACAATACCTCTGTAGAAGTGGAAAGGTCTTCAAACTCAGGAGCTTCCCTATGAATTGGAAGACCATCCTTACCATCCTTGGGCAAATTCCCCAAACCGTCAATGGCATCCCCAATAACATTAAACAGACGACCATAAACGTCATCCCCTATAGGCATTTGTATCGCAGCACCAGTAGCAACTACTTCAGTTCCCCTGCTTAATCCATCGGTAGAATCCATGGAAATGGTCCTGACAGTATTTTCACCAACATGTGACTGAACTTCCAAAACCAATTTTGAATTGTCCTTATTGGTTATCTCCAATGAATCATAGATTTTAGGAAGATCTTCTCCCGACTGAAATTCTACATCAACCACTGGTCCAATGATTTGCGAAACTTTACCTGTAACTTTTGACATTACTATTCTGTTTATATATTACTTTAAAAATATCTTAAAAAAAGCTCTGATTTTCAGGCTGCAAAGATATGTCTTTCCGTTTTAAACAAAAATTGTTTTTTCAGGTTTTTTACAAAACAAAAAAGATGCACTAAAATGCATCTTTTTGTTACTTTTCATCTTCCTTCTTATTGAAGAGTGGGTGAAAAATTGGTTGGATAATCACCAACGTTCACCAAGTTTCCAGATTCTTCGAAATTGGAACCATAGGTAGCATCAATAGCCTTCATAAATTCGTTTGCCAAAAGGGCATATCCTCTTGCTGTTGGATGAACCCCATCCAAGGAAAAGGCGCTCCCTACTACCAAATTAGATGTCAAGGTAAAATCTCCACTGGTAATTCCCCCATTGGCCAATTGCTCCAATAAACTATTTGCATCTACAAAGGCGAGTCCTGCCTGGCTTGCCGAAGCCGAGATTATCCGGTTAAAAGCGTCCGTTGCATTTGCTATCTCGGTTTGTTCCTCCGGTGTCAAAACCCATTTATCTTCTAATGGCAAACTAATACCTTCTACGGAAAACTGTCCTGCCAAGGTGGCGGATAAGCCTTGTCCTACCAAGGCACCTGCTGCTTCCATGTTAACGGTACCGATTACATTGCTACTTGGTAAAACGAATAGATCCTCAGCCGTTGCCTGTCTTGCCTGACCATAGGTAGCACCTAAAAGGCCTGCAACTAGTGGTGCTGCCTCTGCGGGTAAACCAAATTGCTGAACGAATATTGGAAAACCAGGATTGGCATTTAGAGCCCCTGTAATCCGGGCGGAAAAATCTGTTAGGTCCTCATCCTTAATAACAACGGCACTAGCCTCTGTAGTTGAAAATGTAATAATTCTTTCTGTAGCCCCCAATGCGGTGAAAATTTGATTTAAGGCACCAAAAATGGTATTCAAGGTTGGAATTTGAGCCGCAAAATCAGGATTAGTAGGATCCAAGGGATTATAAGGAACCGTAGTGAAATGAGGTATGCTAGTCACATCGGGAATGTTTGCGACTACACCCTGGGCACCCCCTGATGTCAACGTCTGTATAAGTGCGCCATAACTGCCATCAAAGCCAGCACCTGGAGCACCATTTACCGGGGTTATAGGGTTCGAGCCATCACCTCCCGATAAGGCATATCCCAAAACATCATTATTTCCTATCCAAAGGGAAAAAAATGTTGGGGATTGGCTTACTGCCATCTCCAAAACACTGATATTTGGTGTGGAGCCCGTCATTCTTACAAAATATGGATTTGCCAATCCCGGAGATACATTTGCCAAATTTCCATAACCCGGGGCCAACAGATGAAAGCTTTTGGCACCAGGACCCCTAAATTATTAAAAGGTCCGGAAGGATTGTTCAAAACAATATCCGTGCCTACGGTTATAGGCCCTATGAGGGACTCAAGAGGTACCGGTCCAGCTCCTCCAAAAACCAATCTTGGGTCTTGGATTCTGTCACCACCCACTGCCAATCCTCCATAGTTATCACTGGTTAAAGGCTGTACAAAATTACCTCCTCCCACAAGTGCAAACTTTTGCGAAAGAATATTGGGTAATGAAAAGTTTTGGCCGGCTTGAAATAGAGCTCCATCAGTAAAGCCAGCCGTTAAAGAGTTTCCTAAGGAAATGTAATTTGAAAAATTTGCAGACCCTGCTGTAAGTTCCACTTGTACTTCAGCTTCAACAACTGGATCTAAATCTACATCCTCAGGGTCATTACAATTGGTAAAGACCAATAAAAGTGAGGATAAAAAAATATAGTTTATTTTTCTCATTTTTAAACGGAGTTTAAATTTCATTTTTAGTTGTTGATTGTCCATGATAGATAGTACATAGACCCAATAAATCCTGTTCCGAACGCCGTAAAGTATTCATCTCCCAATAAATTATTGCCCCCAATCTTGAAGGTAGATTTGATGCTAGGTACGGAATAATTTATTTGTGCGTCCACTACATGGAATTACGGGATAACCCCATTTCCAAAAGTAGCCTCCCAGTAATAATCGTCACTAAATCTATAATTTACATTGAACCCAAAGTTCTTGAATAGCTCAGCGTGACCAAAAGAAGCCTTAAATTGATGTTCGGGAGTATTAAAACCTACTTGAAAATCAGGATTCGCCACCCTATCAAAATCTAACTTAGCATAGGTATAGCTTCCGCTCAAATCAAAATCTCCTAAGACTTTCGCTGTAAGTCCTAAAGACGCACCATAAGAGTTGATGTCGACTTCCGAATTGGTATAGGCCTGATATGTTTGAAAATCCCCGTTGGAAATAGCCGCAACGGACAAAGCACCATCACCAACTGTCCCATAATAAGGGGCAATCACTGCCTCCGGTGCTAAAAAGTTACTATAGCTATTGTAATATGTGCTAAAATCAATAATCAATTTTTTGACCTTACCCCTATAGCCCAATTCCACGGAGGTAACTTGTTCCGGCTGGACTACATCAGGATTTGCAACTTCCAAATCCGCCGGATTGCCTGTTTGTGACAACCTTTGTACAGATTCCACTGTATAGGAATTTTCGTAAGCAGCCCTACCTGTTTGCTCAATACTGGAGGGTTGACCCAATAGTTGGCCACCTCCACTTACTTGAAATGTTCTACTATATCTGTCCAAATTGTCCGGAGCGGCACCTACTAAAATCGCCCGACCAGCATCTAGACCGATAAAGAGATCCTGCGTTGTTGGGTTTCTGAAGCCCGTCCGGATAGAGGCTCTTATATTATGATCTCTGTTTAAAGAATAACCTGCCGAAAATCTAGGGGAGAAAAATCCATCAAAATATTCATTCTTGTCGTATCGTACTGAGGCAGTTAATTTTAAGCTTTGTTCATTCGCCAACTCTATCTTCTTTTGCATCCGGGTGTACAAACCAAATTCTGAGTATTCGATAGGGCCATCGGCATCTGTATAAATAGTTCCAAAAGAGTTTAGGCTATACTGTCTAAAAGAACCCCCTATTTGCACTTCTGCCCAATCCCATAGGTGTCCAAAATTATAATTGGCATCGGCATGATAGTATTTTGAAGCGTCCCTAAACTGAGAGCCTTGTGATAGATCTGGATTTTTGATTACCCTATTGAATGCTGATTGAAATTCAGGAGTTCCTGGCAAAAACCTTCCGGATTCAGCCTGTGCCCTAGCAGCAGCATGTGCCTGTTCATTTGTGGCTCCCGCCAAGGTTGCCTGAACATAGGTTCCTGTGTATTCACCGAACCAAGTATTATCATCTTTCCAAGCCCGGTTAATATTTATTCCGGTAAATACCATGTCGTAGGAGTCACCTGCCTTATCCGCCACCAAATAACCTCTCAGGAAAAAATTATCGTTCCTAAGTTCCAGTTTATGCTGTTCTTGAAAGAAATTCGCAATATTGTAACGGTTGGTCCCTTGATAAATGGTATTTCCTGTTCCTATTTTACCCACGTAGGAAAGCTCCAGGTTGTTACCTTCAATCGGCCTATAATAAAGCCCCCAATCGGATTTTATACTTCTTGCCGTATAATTGGTCAAATCACTTTCATTGTATCCCGTACGGCTTACCTCAACGGAAGGTACAATAGCATTGGCTCCCGCAGGAAGAATTCCCAATCCCTCCAAAGTGACCGCAACATCCTTAATATCGGTTGAAACTTCATCGCCGTACACATTGATCCCATCATAGTTCAAGGCATCCCTTGTACGCCCAGGAACGAATTTGTCCACCGTACTCGTGGCTGCCCAATCGGTACCATCCAAATATCCAAAATTCCACTTAATGGCGAACTTATCACTAAACTTATGCGCAGCTCGCACTCCCACATCGGTATATGAATTGTTTCCAGCAGCTTCTTGGGAAGTTACGCCTTGCTTTACGGAAACACTAATCCCTTGATAATCAAAAGGACTTTTACTTCTCATAAATAAAATACCGTTAAAAGCGTTGGCACCATAAAGTGCGGAAGAAGCACCAGGCAGAAGTTCTACACTGAGTACATCGGTCTCTATCATACCTACTAGGTTACCAATTGGAAAGTTCAAAGCAGGAGTAGAATTATCCATACCATCCACCAATTGCATGAATCTGGTATTCGCAAAGGTTGCAAATCCTCTTGTATTGACCGATTTAAACGTTAAACTATTGGTATTTACGTCTACGCCCTTAAGATTCTCCAAACCACTATAAAAATCAGCTGAGGCTGTATTTTTGATAGTCTCGATACCCATTCTTTCAACCGTAACAGGGGATTCAAAAATTCTTTCCGGCGTTCTTGACGCGGAAATCACCACCTCATCCAAGAAGGTTTGGGCCTCGGACAAAACAACCCTAATTGTCTGGTTGTTAGAGGTAATGTTTTCGAGGCCATCAGAATATCCAATGCTCGTAATACTTAACTGAAATGGAGGAACTTCAGAGGTTTGTAATATGAAATTACCATCAAAATCGGTTGTGGTACCAATTGCCTTGCCAACAATGACAATGTTGGCACCGGGAATAGGTTCGCCATTCTGATCAACGACGTTTCCATTGATAGTTGTTTGTGCATAGCTCATTGCCCCAAACAAAATCAATGCTAACAGCAGTATTGTTCTCATTCTAAATTTGAGTTAAAATTTTTCGCAGTTGAAGATACAGATAATTTTATACCAAAAATAGGAATTTGAAAAAAATTATGCATGCATAGTATTATTTTGATAAAATTGACCCTATTTTTTGCAGGTACCCGTAATTGGAAAATAAAAAAGGACGCAATTACGCGTCCCTTTCTTATAATATTTTATAGATTTTATTCCACTGTGACAGACTTGGCCAAGTTTCTCGGCTGGTCTACATTGCATCCCCTCATCACCGCAATGTGATACGAAAGCAATTGTAACGGAATTGTGGTCAACAACGGTGAAAGACTTTCAAGAGTTTACGGAACTTCAATGACATGATCTGCCAATTCCTTAACCTGTTCATCACCTTCCGTAACGATTGCTATGATTTTTCCTTTTCTCGGACTTTATTTCCTGAATGTTGCTCACCACCTTTTCATAATGTCCTTTTTTGGTAGCGATAACAAAAACGGGCATTTGTTCATCAATCAAAGCAATGGGTCCGTGTTTCATTTCCGCAGCAGGATATCCCTCTGCATGTATATAGCTTATCTCCTTTAATTTCAATGCCCCTTCCAAGGCAACGGGAAAATTATATCCTCTACCTAAATAAAGACAGTTAGAAGATTCCTTATACACATCTGAAATAATCTCGATCAAAGGATTAGCCTCCAAGGCCTTTTCGACCTTGTTTGGTATAGTTTCCAACTCCGTAAGGAATTCATGAAACTTAGTCTCTGAAAAAGTTCCTTTTTCCTTTGCCAATTTTAAGGCCAACAAAGTCAATACTGTAATCCGGGTTGTAAATGCCTTTGTCGACGCCACTCCAATCTCCGGCCCTGCATGAGTATAAGCTCCTGCATCGGATTCTCGGGCTATAGAGGAACCGACGACGTTACAAACTCCAAAAACAAAGGCGCCTTTCTCTTTAGCCAATTTTATGGCTGCCAATGTGTCGGCGGTTTCACCTGATTGGGAAATGGCAATTAGCACATCCTTTTCAGTAATAACAGGGTTTCTATACCTAAATTCAGAGGCGTATTCAACTTCAACAGGTATTCTAGCCAAATCCTCAAAAATATATTCCGCCACAAGACCCGCATGCCAAGAAGTACCGCAGGCTACTATAATGATTCTATTCGCATTTAGGAATTTTTCCAAGTTCTGATCAATCCCTGCCATACGTATGATACCCTGATCTGCCAAAAGCCTACCCCTATAAGTATCTTTTATTGCCCTAGGTTGCTCATAAATCTCTTTCAACATAAAATGATCATAGCCGCCTTTTTCAATTTCCTCCAAATTCATTTGAAGCTCCAAAATCCTTGGATAGGCTACAGCATCATTCTTAATCTTCCTAAGCTTTATTTCCTTACCTAATCTTACAATGGCCATTTCCTCATCTTCAAGGTACACGGCATTATTGGTGAACTCAATAAATGGAGAGGCGTCTGAAGCTATAAAAAACTCATTTTCTCCAATTCCTATGGCCAATGGACTTCCTAATTTCGCAACGACGATTTCATCGGGCTTTTTCCTATCGAAAACAGCAATAGCATACGCCCCTACTACCTGATTCAATGCTATTTGCACTGCTTGACCCAATTTAACGCCTTCCGTTTTCTTAACTTCCTCAATGAGGTTAACCAATACTTCGGTATCTGTATCTGAGGTAAAAGTATATCCCCTTTTTGTTAACTCCTTTTTTACTGACTCATAGTTTTCGATAATACCATTGTGGATAATAACTAAATCTCCTGAATTGGAATAGTGGGGATGTGAGTTAACATCGTTTGGAACACCATGAGTAGCCCATCTAGTATGACCAATCCCAATGGTTCCCTCTTGGGATATCCCCCCCGCCTTTTGTTTAAGATCTTCTACCTTCCCCTTCGTTTTTACCAAGTTTATCTGACTACCATCAAATAAAGCAATCCCAGCACTGTCGTATCCTCTATACTCAAGCCGTTGCAATCCTTTTATGATTATTGGGAAAGCATCCCTATGTCCTATGTAGCCAACTATTCCACACATATTATTTTATTTGATTTAAAAAAAGTAACTCAAAAGTATACTAATGAACAGAAGTCCAATAACATATTTGTTAATTGAACGCAAAATTCCCGCAAAGTGTATGTCTAAAGGTAAAAAAAGTTATTACACCCGAGGCTAACTGGTTATTCCGATTTAGTATAGCTTATCTCCAGCTTTAATCTTTTGTCATAATTTGGGTCGGTCTCTTCCAGTCCACTACCAAAGAATACCGTGCCAAGGGGGGTGATAGTCGATGTAATTGGAATATCCTCTTCTTTACCTCCAGCTAACATTGCACTAGCGCTATTCACTTGGTCAATGTCAGTAGTTAAAGTAAGTCCCAATGTTCTGTTAATTGAATCCCTTACCACTATATTATTAATATGTTCCGTAATTCTAACGGTATACTTTATTCCTAAATCATTTTCCTCCACAATAATCCCATCATAGTTCAAATATTGTCCAAAAAGTGATTCCGCGAAATTCAGTTCCGTGTTTGGATTATACAAGGGTTCCTTAGTCTCTATATTATATAAATAAAGTCTAGGTGGTTCTGCTGGCTCCGCACTCATCCCAGGATAACTTCTGTCCACATAAAAAACTAAGTTAGCTTCGTTAATTATCCAGTTATTGCTTCTAATTTCCTCGACTATATTTTCAGCATTTCCAGATTCAAAAAGATTGATTTCGGTAGTTATCCCCGCCCCTCCTTTCAAGAAAATACGGGATGCATTAACACCACTATCCAAAGACTCGGCAATATCAGAAGGATAATTTTCATTTATTAAAGTATTCACGGCATTCCCAGCAAAACCCGCGGTTCCGGAACCCGCTAAAAGACCCAAAACAAAAGTACTTTCTCTTTCTTCTTCGATACCATCGGTGGTATTATATGCACTATATGAATACGTAATTGTAATATTGGCTTGAGTCAAATCCAAAAGCAATAGAACGTCCTGATTCATAGATTCTATTAGGGACAAATGAATACCTCTAAGAAATTCGGAAAAGTTTGCCTGACTTAAAAGTTCTGATGAGCCTTCTTTATTCAATATATTATTCTGAAAGAATTCTTCATTCAAAGATACCCTGATACCGGGTGCCAATTTGCTAAACGTTAGGGATTCATCAACATCAACAGTAGTTTCATCATCATCGTTTTGAATAAGTATCTCCTTGTTGTCAATTATGATACCTTCTTCTGATGAAGAATATAAAACATCCGAAACAAATTCGGAGCAAATTCTTGGGTTGAATAATATTGTTGTGCTTCTTGAAAGTTTGTATTTGGATCAAGATCTCTCAAAAAATAAGTTGACCTTTCAACCTTTAAACCGATAGATATGGGTTCATTAATTCCATCAAAATTCTTAGCATTTACATAAATACTATCCAAGTCAACCGAATTGGCATAATTATTAGTGAAAATAGGTGCATCATCCGGGTCATTTAATCCATTTCCATCGGCATCAACACTAGTTGCATCCAAAGGGTCTGTACTGGCAGAGGTTTCTGCTGCATTGGAAACTCCGTCTAAATCGCTATCATTGGTAGGGTCATTGGGCAATTCATCATATAAATCTTCTACACCATCGCCGTCAGAGTCCCGAGAGGTATCCTTTGTTAAATATGGAATATATAAATATACTTCCTTTACTGTCTCATTTTCATTGATAGTGGAGACGGAGGTGTCATTATCCGCATTATCTTCAATACTTTGTGAAAATAAGCCAAAGGTAGGGTTGCGCGAAGGCAATCTTAACTGTGAAGTTATAGTTGCTGTTGTTTTTCCATATACAGGATCATTAAATGTACCCAGTTGGTATACCGGCAACTTATTAGTTCTTACAGCTTCAATATTATGATTAAATGCAAACACATCATAAACCTCCTTACCAGTAGAAAAGGGATTCTCGCCAGTTAACCCAGCACCTACCGTAGTTAAGTCCTGCTCGCAGGAAAAAAATAGGGTAGATATAAAAACAACCCCTAATAGTAGGGGCAGACCCCGCTTTTGAAAAATGCTCATTCAGATTACTTTAAAACTTGCGTATTATAAAACTTAGCATAGGCTTCCTCAAATTCTTGGATCGGAACATACGCTAGCACAGGTTTTTCTAGGTTGGAAATATGTGTTGTTAAATCTTCAGGAATTTCTTCCGAGGCTAAAATAATGGCATCGGAATAATCGACGGCTACTTTTAACAAATTATTATAGGTGGGGCTTTCCAATGATGCTATTTCTTCTTCAGGTATACCATCAAAAGCAATTCTTTTGATCATATCCTGATCCAACTCACCTTCAAAAGTTTTCCCGTAGACAGAAAGGACAATTTTACTATCTGCAAACAAAGGCTCGTCAGCGTAATATTTCTTAAGATACAACGGTAGCAAACTGGCCATCCATCCATGAACATGAATTATATCCGGAGACCAATTTAGTTTTTTGACGGTTTCCATTACGCCCTTTGCAAAAAAAATGGCTCTTTGGTCATTGTCAGGAAATAGTTCGCCCTTTTTGTCTGCAAAAGTGGCCTTTCTTTTAAAATATTCTTCGTTGTCGATAAAATAAACCTGAATTCTTTCCCTTGGTATGGAAGCAACCTTTATGATTAAAGGCATGTCCATGTCGTTTATAACGAGGTTCATACCTGATAACCTGATTACCTCATGTAATTGATGCCTTCTTTCATTAATGTTACCGTACCTTGGCATAAAAATCCTAATTTGACCCCCATTGCTATTGACCATTACGGGAGCCTCATAGGACATATGTGAAACTTCATTTTCGGGGAGGTATGGAACTAATTCAGAAGATACAAACAATACCTTTTTACCATTCATAAAAACTAGATTTTATTTTTCTTGGAAACGCAGGTGCAAAATTACAAAAAATATAGAGATTACCAGTATTTATAGTAAGTTTGCTCGCTAAACCCGTTTTGACATGCCCTTAATCAGGACTAAAAAGGATCTTGATCAAAGATTAAAGAATATTTCCAATTCCCTGACCTTAGGTTTAGTTCCCACGATGGGGGCGCTACACAAAGGACATATTGAGCTAATAAAAAGGGCAGTCTCCGAGAATGGTCGAGTAGTGGTAAGCATCTTTGTAAACCCTACACAATTTAATAATAAGGAGGACCTTAAAAAGTATCCTAGAGACCTATCCAAGGATTTAGAAATTATAAAAGCTGTAGATTCCGAAATCATGGTTTTTGCACCTTCGGTCGAAGAAATCTATCAAAAAAATGTTCAAACCAAAAAATATAATTTTGCAGGTTTGGACAAAGTAATGGAGGGTGAGTTTAGGGATGATCATTTTAACGGTGTAGGAACCATAGTGGAGCAACTTTTTAACTTGGTTAAACCGGACAACGCCTACTTTGGCGAGAAAGACTTTCAACAGTTACGCATCATTAAAAAACTTGTGGAAATTCAAAAAATCCCTGTGAATATCGTACCATGTCCAATAGTAAGGGAAGAACATGGTTTGGCCATGAGTTCAAGAAATGAAAGGTTAAGTGAAAAAATGCGACTAAAGGCAGGATTTATTTATAAAACATTGCAAACTGCCAAGGAAAAATTTGGCACGAAAAGTGCTTTAAAAGTAAAGGAATGGGTTGTTAACCAGTTTATCAAAGAAGAGGATTTTAAAATGGAATATTTTGAAATCGCAGATATTGAAACATTGAGCCCTCTAAAAAGAAAGGAAAAAAATAAAAAATATAGAGCGTTTATTGCCGTTTATGCCGAGGATGTAAGGCTGATTGACAATATAGCTTTCAATTGATTAATTTTGTCCCATGCAAGTACAAGTAGTAAAGTCGAAAATTCATCGCGTAAAGGTAACCGGAGCAGACCTTAATTACATAGGGAGCATTACCATTGACGAAGATTTGATGGATGCTGCCAATATTATTCAAGGTGAAAAGGTCCAAATCGTAAACAATGATAATGGTGAACGACTGGAAACATATGTTATTCCAGGATCTAGAAATAGTGGTGAGATTACGCTGAATGGTGCCGCCGCGAGGAAGGTTGCTGTAGGAGATGTCCTTATTTTAATCACCTATGCCTGGATGCCAATTGAGGAAGCCAAAACATTCAATCCCAGCCTCGTTTTTCCGGATGAAAAAACGAATCTCCTAAAATAGGTTGAGCTCTTTCTTCTATTATACAAATTCCAAATCTCCAACATTCTTTTGAAGAATACTTGTGTACTTTAGCGGTCTACATCATTTGATACTATCGTGAACCAATCCTTGACAAAGACCCTTAAACTAATTGTACCGATTCTCATTGGGGTGTTTTTGGTGCTGTATTGGTACTTGAAAACTTCTCCTGAAAATAGGGAACAAATCCTTTTTTATATCAAGGAAGCAGATATTTTTTGGGTTTCAATTTCCTTGTTTTTAGGTGTCATTGGCCATGTATCACGGGCCATTCGATGGAACTATCTATTGGAACCTTTGGGTTATAAACCAAAGCTCATCAATAACATCCTTATGATATTCATGGCATATCTTGCCAACTTGGGTGTGCCAAGAACGGGCGAAATTTTAAGGGCAACGGCCCTCACGACCTATGAAGGCGTTCCTTTTGAAAAAGGCTTTGGGATCATCGTTACAGAACGCGTAATTGATTTGATCATGCTGTTGATCGTGGTCATTATCACGCTCTTTTTACAGACCGATATTATCATCTCCTTTTTTGAACAACGAGGATTCAATGCTAGTGGACTACTAATATTGGGGATTGGCGGATTGGTTGCTGCCCTGATTTTCTTTTTGTTCATCAAAAAATCAAAAAACGCCATTGCCCTAAAAATTAAAGCGTTTGTAAAAGGTCTATTGGATGGTGTCTTCAGTATTTTTAAAATGAAAAGAAAGTGGGCATTTGTTTTCCACACTATTCTTATGCGGGTATGTTATATAGGTATGATGTGGGTGATTAAATTCACCGTGCCGGAAACAACAGATCTGTCATTGAATGAAATTATGGTCGCATTTGTATTTGGTGCCTTTGCTATGGCAACTACCAATGGCGGTGTGGGTCTTTTTCCAATTTTAGTTAGTAAGGCTTTAGGTCTTTTTGGTATTAGCTCGGTATCGGGTGATG
Organism: Maribacter litopenaei; assembly: GCF_025244665.1. Lineage (GTDB taxonomy): Bacteria > Bacteroidota > Bacteroidia > Flavobacteriales > Flavobacteriaceae > Maribacter > Maribacter litopenaei. The sequence goes on from NZ_CP104205.1 coordinate 3,406,695, forward strand.
CTTTTGGTTGGATCATGTGGATCGCCCAAACCATGATGAACATCGTATTTGGTGCAATATCTTTTCTCCTATTACCGTTATTGAACAGAACCAAGTAATAGCGTTTTCTGTTTAAATAATGCCTATGCGTCATATACTTACCATTTTGGCCCTTCTTTTTATGATTACAGGAAGTGCCCAAACAACCCAGGAAATTTTTGAATCCTTCAAGCTACAGGAACGAAGGGACGTTCAATACTACTTTCCGCCCAATATGGACGAAAGCACAAAATATCCTTTGATAGTAGTTTTGGATGCCAATTACCTGTTTGATCAAGTGGTGGCCGTATCAAAATACTATAGTCAGTTTCATGGAATGCCAGAGAGTATCGTTGTTGGTGTGAATCAAAGTAAGAACAGCATCAGACTTGACGATTGTGCTTTTGACCAAGTTAGCGGCCTACCCACTGAAAAAGGAAAAAAATTCTATGAATTCATCGGTATGGAATTGATTCCGTATCTCGATTTAAATTATAGCACGGCCCCGTTTAAAATGATTTTCGGTTATGACATTACGGCCAACTTCCGAATTATTGGTTGTTCAAGGACAACTCCGTTTTTGATGCGTATGTAAGCATTTCTCCTACTTTGGCCCCTGAAATGGCCAGTAGGGTTCCCATGCGTTTGAACACATTTGATAAACAGATATTTTATCAGTTGATCGTGGAAGGCGAACAGACCGATGATACTCCACAAATCATGGCATTGGATTCCGGAATCAAGGCATTGAACAAGGAAACCTTACATTATTACTTCGATAAATACGACAAGGCAGACCACATTTCTGTAGCAACCTACGGTATAGGCAAGGCGTTCGACAATGTTTTTGGTATGTTCAAGCCTATTAGCCCCAAGGAATACAAAACACAAATATTGACCTCGGACGAACCGGTTTACCAATATCTAGAAAACAAGTATCAAGGTATCGTTGATTTATTCGGATTCAGCAAGCCCGTTGAACTAAACGATATCATGGCCATCTATGCTGCCGTAAGAAAGAAAGAGGATTTTGAATCCTTAAAATCCCTGTCAGAACTATGCAAAAGAGAATACCCGGATACCATGATGGGCTTTTACTTTGAAGGAGAATATTACGAGCAAATGGGGGAACCTAAAAAAGCATTGAAGACCTTTGAAAAAGCTTTTCAGATGGATGAAATCGATTTTTTAACTAAAGAAATGGCATTGGAAAAAATGGACGCATTAAAGGCGGATTTTGGTTTTTAACCTACACCAAACCCCGCAAACCCAAATATTAACTTAGATCCCAAATCTAACCTACAACCTACAATTATGTTTAAAGGCATCTTTAAATACTACGCCTGTGCTGGCGTGTATTTTACCTACTATGGCCTCAAAGGCGATAAACTATTGGCATTGAGCATACTTTCCTTGTTTTTGGCATGGGCCTCCTTTTTTATGGCCATCCGGGAATTCAAGAAAAATCAATCCGAAGAGGAATAACGGACTACTCTTTTTTAAAGTTCTTAGTACCTTAGCCAAAATACCAAAAGCTGAGGATGGCCAAAACTAAAACCGCATTTTTTTGTCAGAATTGCGGCACGCAATATGCCAAATGGGTGGGACAATGTACCGCTTGCAAGGAATGGAACACGGTAGTTGAAGAAGTGGTTCAAAAGGAGGAAAAAACCAACTGGAAACCTACCAATTCTGCTACCAAACGAGTTTCCAAACCTTTGTTGGTACATGAAATTAGTGTAGAAAAGGAACTGCGCCTTAATACGTTCGACCAAGAGTACAATAGAGTCCTGGGAGGTGGTCTAGTCCCCGGAGCTTTGGTACTTTTGGGAGGAGAACCGGGCGTTGGAAAAAGTACCTTATTGTTACAGATTGCCCTAAAATTACCGTACAAGACCTTGTATGTTTCGGGTGAGGAAAGCCGGAAGCAGATTAAGATGCGGGCGGACCGCATCCTTCCCAATAGCGAAACCTGTTATATCCTGACGGAAACCAAGACCCAAAATATCTTTAAGCAAATAGAGGCTACCGAGCCTGATATCGTGGTTATCGATTCCATTCAAACCTTACATTCGGATTATATTGAGTCAGCCGCAGGGAGTATTTCGCAGATTAGGGAATGCACCGCGGAGCTTATCAAATTTGCCAAAGAAACCAATACACCGGTTATTTTGATTGGCCATATTACCAAGGATGGTTCCATTGCGGGACCCAAAATTTTGGAACATATGGTGGATACGGTCTTGCAATTTGAAGGAGATCGCAATTATGTATACCGAATTCTCCGTTCCCTTAAAAACCGATTTGGCTCTACGGCAGAATTGGGCATTTATGAAATGCAGGGCAGCGGACTTAGAGAAGTAAACAATCCCTCCGAAGTCCTGGTGTCCAAGAACGATGAAGGCCTTAGCGGTACTGCCATCGCCTCGACGGTGGAGGGTATGCGACCTTTGTTAATTGAAATACAGGCGCTCGTAAGCACGGCAGTTTATGGCACCCCGCAGCGTTCTACAACTGGTTATAATGCCAAACGTTTGAACATGCTTTTGGCCGTGTTGGAAAAAAGGGCGGGATTTAAACTGGGAGCCAAAGACGTATTTCTGAATATCACAGGGGGAATCTCTGTAGACGACCCCGCTATTGACTTGGCCGTTATTGCAGCCATACTATCAAGTAATGAGGACATACCTATTGAAAAAGGCATCTGTTTTGCCGCCGAAGTAGGACTCGCTGGTGAAATACGGCCTGTTCAACGGGTAGAGCAGCGCATCTTGGAAGCTGAAAAATTAGGCTATACGACCATTGTTGTCTCCAAAAACAATAAAATCGGTTTAAAGAATACCAAAATCAAGGTTCAGCTCGCGGCCAAGATAGAGGATGTGGTGAGCAGTTTGTTTGGATAAACTGGTCATTAAATACCTGTTTAAAATCTAATGCCTATTTAGTACTTCCAAAGTAACCAAATTACCTCTTATCCCGCATAATCCGCGATAAAGTCAATATTATGATAATGACCACGATGATCAAGGCCACTTGCCAAAAGCCTACTCTTAGGAAAATCAATAAATCCATCATTATGGTGCAGGATTAGGATGTTCGTTGTGAATCTTCTCTATACCTTCTATTAGCTCCGCAGTAAGGGTAATATCAATACTTCCAATATTCTCTTTTAACTGCTTCATAGAAGTCGCCCCAATAATATTGCTGGTCAGGAACGGCCGGGTATTGACATAGGCCAAGGCCATTTGGGCCAAGGATATATTGTGTTCCTGTGCCAGTTCGTAATATTTGCGGGTAGCTTTTACTGCAGTTTCAGAGCTGTATCTTTTATAGTTAGGGAATAGGGCTATACGGGAACCCTCCGGCAGTCTGTTACCCAAATATTTACCACTCAATACCCCAAACCCTAATGGGGAATAGGCCAGCAGGCCAATATTTTCTCGCATGGAAATTTCGGCCAGGCCAACTTCGAACAGTCGGTTGAGCAAATTATACGGGTTTTGGATAGTTATTGTTCTTGGCAAGGAGGCATGTACCTTGCTTTCCTCCAAAAAACGCATGGTGCCCCATGGCGTTTCATTAGATATACCCACATGGCGAATTTTTCCCTCACGCATTAAATCCCGTAAGGTTTCCAACACTTGGTGGATATTGTCCTCCCAATAATCGGTTGCCTGATGGTTATAGCCCCGTTGCCCAAAATAATTGGTGTTTCGTTCGGGCCAATGCAGTTGATAGAGGTCGATATAGTCGGTCTGAAGTCTTTTCAAACTCCCTTCCAAAGCCTCAATAATGGACTCTCTTGTAAAACCTGTAGTTCTAATAAACTTGGTAAAATCAGCCTTGCCAGCAATTTTACTGGCCAAAACAACCTTGTCCCTATTCCCGTTTTTCTTGAACCAGGTCCCAATAATTTTTTCTGTGAGGGAATGCCTATCCGGGTGGGCCGGAATGGGATACAATTCGGCCGTATCAAAAAAATTTATGCCCTGATCCAGGGCATAATCCATTTGCTCATGACCTTCTTCTTCGGTATTCTGGTTGCCCCAGGTCATTGTTCCCAAACAGATTTTACTTACTTCGATATCGGTATGGGGAAGGTGGGTATATTTCATATTAAATGCGGTAGGTTATCGATTAAAAATCCTAAAATTACGAAATAGGAACGGTACTGCTAAAGAAGATGTTTAAATCAAACGTTAAGTTCGAGTAAAATAGGACAATGATCGCTGTGTTTGGCTTCGGACAAAATAACGGAACGCTTTAGATTATCGGTTAATGGTTCAGAAACCATTCCGTAGTCCAAACGCCATCCTTTATTGTTCTTTTCGGCATTGGCTCGATAGCTCCACCAGGTATAATTATCCGGTTCTTGATTAAAATGCCTAAAACTATCCGTAAAACCACTTTTGATAAAGTTACCGATCCATTCACGCTCTACTGGCAAAAAACCTGAAACATTCTTTAGGCCTATCGGATTATGGATATCAATGGCCTGATGACAAATGTTGAAATCCCCCAAAACAATTAAACTTGGATGCTTTTTCCGAAAATCGTCCGCAAACTTTTGAAAATCATCCATGTAGGTCAGTTTGTGTTCCAATCGGGCCGGATTGGTACCGGAAGGCAGGTACATACTCATCACAGCAACATCCCCAAAGTGGGCAGTGATATTTCGGCCTTCAAAATCCATATAGTCTATACCGGTCCCAAACTGAACTTCGTCGGGTTTTTGTTTGGACAAGATGGCTACCCCGCTATATCCTTTTTTCTGTGCGCTGAACCAGTAATGATGGGGATAACCGGCCGCCTCAAAAAGTGATAAATTCAATTGCTCTTTGTTCGCCTTTATTTCCTGTAAACAGACCACATCCGGATCCACCGCATTCAACCATTGTAAAAAATCCTTGCTCAATGCCGCCCTGATGCCATTTACGTTATAGGAGATTATCTTCATGTCCTAATGCTTTATTCCAAAAATAGAAAAGCCTTGTGTAATACTTCCTGCTACGCACTTCTAAATCCTACCTTTGTAGATTTTTGGAACAACCTTTGATTACAGTTTAAAGATTTAGAACACATTTGCCATGAAGTATATTTTGTTTCTTCTTTTTAACTTAGGTTTCACGCTGTCATCCATCGGTCAGGCATACCCCGGATTCCAAAATAACCATGAAGTGAAATTTAATATTGGTCAGTTTTTGGCCACCTCCACGGTTGAAGGTTCCTATGAATATTTTTTTACTGAAGACACCAGTATAGGAGGCACCCTTTATGTAAATGGAGATGGGACTGATTATAACGGGAACTTTGGAATTGGATCAAACCTCCGTGCCTATTTTGGTTATATCCCCGAAGTGGATTGTTTGCTGAAGTTTTTGGGCTGTATTATACTGGTGAAAGCAATGAAAACAACACCGCTTTAGGATCAAGAAATAACGACTATGGTACTACGTCCTTAGGTTTGGGAATTGGCAATAAATGGGTCACCCGTAGCGACCGTTTTACTTTGGAAATTCACGGGGGCATTGGCCGAAATATAAATCCCGAGGATTTTCAAAATGCATTTATGTTTCGGGGCGGACTCTCTATTGGTTTTAGATTTTAAGTCATAACTTCGTATTTCATTCCTATTTTAATGAAATACTTACCCGCTCTATTACTTTTTACCCTTTCCTTTGTACATGCCCAAGATCCGATTAGTGCCGATAGTATTACACAACTAGAAGAAGTTATTCTTATCGATGCGTTGAAGAACAAAAAGGTAATCGGTATTACCCCATCGGAAGTAATATCGGCCAAAACCTTTCAAAATTACAGCCCAGTGGATATCGTTTCCTCCATGAATCAAATCCCAGGGGTCTATGTTTTATCCGGGGCATTAAATACCAATAGAATTACCATTAGGGGCATAGGTGCGAGAACCCTCTTCGGTACAGATAAACTCCGACTGTATTACAATGAGATTCCTGTGACCAATGGAACGGGTTCGTCCACCATTGAGGCATATGACTTGGAGAATTTGGGGCAGATCGAAGTAGTGAAAGGACCTAAAGGAACTGAATTTGGTGCAAACCTAGGGGGAGCCATTGTCCTTACTCCAAAAGAAGCTTTGGGAAGATCTACCAACTTCAGTAACACCTTTACCGTAGGATCCTATAACCTCATAAAAAATAATCTGGCGTTCAATCATTACGATGGGAAACTTCGGTTGAATCTGCAATACGGCCATTTGGAAACCGATGGGTACCGGGAAAACAACAATTTTGAGCGCGACGGATTCCTTCTCAATACTTCGTATCAATTGAATTCCAAAAACAAGCTCTCTCTATTGGTTAACCATATTGATTACACGGCCCAAATACCTAGTTCCCTTGGATTAACCGCCTTTAACGAAGACCCCACCCAAGCTACTTTTACCTGGAGGGCCTCACAGGGTTATGAAACAAACAACCGAGACGCTGTTGGGCGTATCCCTAAACCATGAATTTTCGGCACGTTTTAAAAATACCACCAGTATCTTTTACAGTTATTTGGATAAAACCGAAGCGCGACCTTTTGGAATTTTGGAGGAAATTACCAAAGGTTTTGGGTTTAGGATCCTATTTTCTGCAGGTTTAACCCTTTTCGAAAAAAATGCCGATTTTTCTTTTGGTGCAGAACTTTACAAAGATGAGTACGATTGGGATGAGTTTGAAAATCTGTATCAGGAAAACAACGGTAACGGCAGTTTAAAGGGTGATCAGTTTGCACGTAATAAGGAATTCAGAGGTCAATGGAACGTTTTCAGTTCTTTGCAGTATCCTTTCTCGGATGCATTTTCGGCACAATTGGGCCTAAACCTCAACAAAACGGCCTTTGATTTACAGGACAGGTTCAATATTGGAAACTCAAACAACAGCGGTAGTCGGGATTTTGACCCCATTCTCCTACCAAGTCTTACCCTAAACTATTCGTTAGGCAATAATCAGGAATTATATGCCAACATTAGTAGGGGATTTACGAATCCAAGCCTTGAACGCACCTTGACACCCGAAGGTATCATCAATCCGGATATCAAGCAGGAGACCGGTACGAATTACGAAATTGGAGGTAATCTTCTTTTTGACCAAAACCGGCTACGCATTAACCTGACCCTATACCAAATGAACATCAACAATTTATTGATTAGAGAACAGGTTGGAGACGACCAATTTATTGAGAAGAATGCGGGTTCCTCCAAACATCAAGGATTGGAACTTGGAATGGATTATACATTTTCATCACCCACCTCAAAGATTCAAGTAAACCCATTTGTGAATTATAATCTTAACCACCATAAATTCACCAATTTTGTGGATAATAATATGGATTATTCCGGAAATGAATTAACAGGGGTTCCTAAACATCGGTTAACTATGGGACTACAAAATCGTTTCTTTACCCATTATTACTTCAACCTTATATACCAACACGTAGGTAGCATTCCCTTGACGGATGCCAACGATGCATATAGCGATGCCTTCAACTTAGTGAATTTCCGTGCTGGTTATCGCAAAAAACTAACGCCAAAATTCACTTTAGGAGTGAATTTTGGCGTCAACAATGTATTCGATACCCCTTATGCCCGATCCGTACTCATAAACACCCAAGGGTTTGGTGGGGCCGAGCCAAGATATTATTATCCTGGAGACGGACGAAACTATTACGGAGGGCTTAATTTGGCCTATGCCCTTTAGTCCTCCATTCTTAATAACCAAGTCCTCATGTCCACGGCTTTGTGGATGATTTCCCTCAATTGAGAAATAGCAACCCGTTCCTGCTCCATGGAGTCCCTATGGCGGATGGTAACCGTCTGATCTTCCAAAGTTTGGTGGTGCACAGTTATACAGAAAGGAGTACCATTGGCATCTTGTCTTCTATAGCGTCGCCCAACCGCATCCTTTTCATCATAGGTTACATTGAAATCCCATTTTAAATCATCCGGAATTTCTTGAGCCACCTCAGGCAATCCATCCTTTTTCACCAATGGTAAAATAGCAGCTTTTGTCGGTGCCAATACAGCTGGAAGTTTAAGAACTGTTCTCGAAGTTCCATTCTCCAATTCTTCCTCCTGAAGAGAATTAGAGAAGACCGCCAAGAACATTCGGTCTAGACCAATTGACGTTTCCAAAACATAGGGAACGTAGTTTTTATTGGTCTCATGATCAAAGTATTGAAGTTTTTTACCTGAATATTTTTCATGGCTTCCTAAATCGAAATCAGTCCTGGAATGTATCCCTTCCAATTCCTTGAAACCAAATGGGAAACGGAATTCGATGTCGGCAGCGGCATCGGCATAGTGCGCCAATTTTTCGTGATCATGAAACCTATAGTTATCCTCCCCCATACCCAGTGACAGATGCCATTTTAATCTATTTTCCTTCCAATGCTCATACCATTGTTGTTGCGTTCCTGGTTGAATGAAAAACTGCATTTCCATTTGTTCGAACTCCCGCATTCTGAAGATGAACTGTCTCGGCAACAATTTCATTTCTAAAAGCTTTTCCTGTTTGGGCAATTCCAAAAGGAATCTTCATTCTTCCTGCTTTTTGAACGTTCAAGAAGTTCACGAAAATACCTTGTGCCGTTTACGGTCTTAAGTACAAGTCCATCGCGGAATCAGCACTGGCACCCAACTTGGTACCAAACATCAAGTTGAACTGTTTTACATCCGTCCAATTTTTTGAACCCGACATGGGACATGCAATATCCAGCTCCTCTATTAAAGCCTTAACATCGGCTAAATCTTCTTTCTCCAAGGACTTGGCCATTCGGCTTAATATGCTTTTGCCCTGTTCAACATATTCTACTACTCTTGGATTGGTTTCCAAGAATTTTTCCTTATTAAAATGGTCGCCAAATCGCTTTTCCGCCTTTTTGACCTCTTTCTCAATCTTAGTATCTATTTTGGCCACATAGTCCTCAATAAGAACATCTGCCCTATATCGTTTCTTGGAGTCCTTATTGTCTATTAATGGGTCGTTGAAGGCGTCAACATGCCCTGATGCCTTCCAAGTGGTAGGGTGCATGAATATGGCGGCATCTATACCGACGATATTCTCGTTCAATTGAACCATGGCCTTCCACCAATATTCTCGGATGTTCTTTTTAAGCTCCACACCATTGTGACCGTAATCATATACGGCACTTAGACCATCATAAATTTCGCTGGATTGGAATACATAACCATATTCCTTTGCATGGGAAATTACCTTCTTAAAATTATCTTCTTGACTTGCCATGCGGCAAAAATAGAATATTAGCCAAAAAGAAAGGAATTTATTTTAGTTGAAATTCTGAAGAAGTAATTAAGCGCTCGTCCTCAAAAACGTTCAATGTATATGTGCCGTCCATCAATGAACCTTCAGGTATGGTTACAAAATCACAAATAGAAGTTTCAACACCTAAATATTCAAACTCGACCCTTTTACTATAAACATTTCCGTTAACGGTGATTGTGTTGGCATTATCCTCGATAATTTGTTTGTTTGGATCCAAGAACTGTAAATAAATTACCTTATCTGATAGGTCCACATCCGGGTCGGCCAATACAGTTACACAACCCCTTAGTTTTTCTATGGTAGAAGCTTTATTAGTACTTACTGGTCTTGACCCTCTTAATCTAAAACCACTACCTTCGGCATAATCCAATTTTAAATAGTTCTTAACCCTAAGCTGCTGGTTGAGTTCCATTATCTTTCTGCGCTGTAGGGCTTCGGCCTCGGCCAAGCTATTACTGTTGGCTTCCAGTAGTTCGATCTGTTTTCGAGCGTCGTCATACTTATCCGTCAACAACAAATTGTTATATCTGAGAAAGTTATTTTTAAGCTTTAGGCTATCATTTTTGGCCTCCAACCTTCTTAGCTCGGTTTTGAATTCCCTTAACTTATCTATAGTGAAGTTCAATCTTCCTACGGAGTCTTTAAGCTGTTGCACTTGATATTTGGCGTCCTGTAATTCAATATCGTTCATCTCGTTCAATGCCGAGAGTCGGTCCAAATCTGCTTTCATCAAAGTTAAATCTTTGACGAGGACTTCTTTTTGCTGTTCCAAGAAATTTATTTCGGATTTGGATTGGGCATAGCTATAATAAAAGGCAATTAGGATACCAATTATAACAGCTGCCATAGCGGCAAGAATTATTTTATAATTGAATTTAGTATCTTGATTGTCCATTCAATAAATGGGCGTTTAGTAGGTTAAATAATTCAGTAAGATTTGTTTCTCACCAAGCTTTCAAATATAGCAAATGATATAAACACCCTCCTATTTCCTCATTCATGTTTTGGATGTAATGACCGATTAATTAGAGGAGAGAAGCTTTTGTGCACCGTTTGTCGACACCAATTACCGCTCACCGATTACACATTTAACGAAGAAAACCCGGTAGATCGTATCTTTTACGGAAGAATTAACATTAAAAAAGCAAGTTCCTTTCTTCATTTTACGGATCAAGGGATTGTCAAAAACCTAATCCACAACCTGAAATACAAAAACCAAGAGCAAATTGGAGAATTTACGGGAAGTTGGTACGGGCAAATTATTAGTGAAAATAATTATTTACCAAAAATAGATTATGTGATACCTGTTCCATTGCACTGGAGAAAGCTAAGAAAGAGGGGATATAACCAAACTGCATTATTCGCACAACAATTGGCAAAAAAAATAGGGTCTGAATATTTAGACCATATAATGATAAAAACAGCCAATACAAGAATACGAGACCAAAAAGAACCGGTTGGCAAGGTGGTACGATAATAAATCATTGTATACCATAACCGATACGGAATTGTTGAAAAATAAAACCCTTTTGCTAGTAGATGATGTCATTACAACAGGGGCAACTATGGAACTTTGTGGAGAAGTACTTCTTAAAATTGAAGGTACCACTCTATTCATTGCCAGCATGGCTGTTGTTGATTAAATTCTAAGGAATATTCGTTTCTTTGCCCTATAATTTTATTACATGTTTCGTAAAATCCTTGGCTATATATTCGTAAGCCTTTCTATAGTAGCTTTTTATCAGTGTGCCCGTAAAGGAACCCCCACAGGAGGCCCTAAGGATATTACCCCTCCTGTTTTACTGCGGGCCGAACCGGAAAATATGAGTATCAATTTCAAGGGAAATAAGATAAGGCTTTACTTTGACGAGCTTGTAAAATTAGAGAAAGTACAAGAACAATTAATCGTCTCACCTCCCTTGAAATATCAGCCTATGTTAAGTCCCCAGGGAGGGGCCAACAAGTTCGTTGAACTTGTCATAAAGGATACTTTAAAGGAAAATACAACCTACACCATAAACTTTGGTCAAAGTATTGTTGACAACAATGAAGGAAATCCTAATTCCTTTTTGACCTATGTATTCTCTACTGGTGATTATATAGATTCCCTTCAGTTGCAGGGAGTTGTTAAGGATGCTTTTAACAAAGAGGCAGATGATTTCATTAGTGTTATGTTGTATAGTATTGATTCTACATATACAGACTCCACAATTTATAGGAAACCACCCAACTACATAACTAACACCTTGGATAGTACTATTGTCTTTAACCTGAAAAACCTTAAGGAAGGCACTTACGCACTTTTTGCAATAAAGGATCAGGCAAAGAACAATGTTTTCGACCAAAACACGGATAAAATAGGCTTTATAAAGGATACGGTTCACTTACCTACAGATTCCATCTACCTTCTTAATCTCTTTAAGGAAGTGCCTGATTATGTCGTGGCTGTACCATCATTTGTTGCAAAGAATAGGATAAGTTTTGGATATTATGGAGATGGACAGGATATTTCAATAGATCCCATTTCCAATATTCCAGATTCAGTAAACACCACTATTCTGAAAGAAAGGGATAAAGACACATTAAATTTTTGGTTTACACCTTACGATATGGACTCCATTCTTTTTACCGTAACCAATGAAAACTTAAAATTGATCGACACTTTTAAAGTGAAAAGCAGAAAAGTAGGGATAGACTCGCTTAGGCTGTCCCCAAGTCAAACCGGGACGCTAAATTTTAACGAGCGCTTTTCATTATATGCAAATACTCCTTTAAGTTCCATTGATAGCATCAAATTTAGTATCTTCAAACAGGATACACTTCAGTTGGCTCATATAGTAAAACTTGACACACTGAAGAACAAGGTTGACTTTGAATTTAAAGTAGAGCCCAATGAAAAATACAAAATCCGGATGCTTCCAGGTGCCGTGGAGGATTTCTTTGATGCTACAAACGATTCCATAATTTTTAACCTGAATACCAAAAGTTTTGCGGACTATGGCAACCTAACGGTAACTTTAAATGGCAATTCCATCGAATATCCGGTCATAGTTGAATTAACGAATGAAAAAGGGGAGGTTCAAAGGACTCAAACTGCAATGGAAAGCAAAAATTTTGAATTCAATCATATTAATCCTGGCAAATATCTTATTCGTGCAATATTTGATAAAAACAATAACGGAAAATGGGATACAGGGAACTACCTAAAAAGAATACAACCGAGAAAAAGTTTCCTACTATCCCAATATCATTGATATGAGAGCAAACTGGATTGAGAACATCACCTTTACTATTCTAGATTAAATTGATCCCTATCCTCCAAAAATCTTAATTTTTTTCTTGTTTCAACTAAATGAGCTTTGCTCAGAGTAACTTCCAAAATTTCTTCCTCTTCTGAAAAAACGAGTTGTTTTCCAAGTGCATCATAAACAGCGGAGTGCCCTACATACTCCAATCCTTTTTCATCCTTTCCTACTCTATTTACACCTATACAATAGCTCATATTTTCAATGGCCCTTGCCTTTAACAAAGTATCCCAAGCTTCAATTCGTGGTTTGGGCCAGTTTGCCACGTACAACAACACATCATAATCAACGGTATTCCTACTCCAAACCGGAAACCTAAGGTCATAGCATATCATAAGGTTTATTTTAAAACCCATGTAGTCCAAAATCAAATGTTTATTGCCTGCTTGGTATTTCTCATTTTCTCCGGCAAGGGTAAAGGTGTGCCTTTTATTATAATGTCGAACTTCTCCATTTGGATTGACAAAAAATAAGCGATTAAAATATGCTCCATTTTCTGAATAAATAATACTCCCAACAATTGCGGCATTTTTTTCCTTGGCTATATCTTGCATCCATTCTACCGTAACGTCTCCCTCTTTTACATCCAAATTTTCAGGAGTCATTGTAAATCCAGTGGTGAACATCTCGGGTAATACGATAAGGTCAACCTTTCCTTTGATAGATGCTATCTTAGAGGAAAAGTATTTTCTGTTACTGGTTGGTTGTTCCCAAATAATAGGAGATTGTACCAATGCTATCCTAAGTTCATTTTTCATTTTTATTAAAATAATTTATATCCTCTTTCTAACGAATAGAACTTTATCGTTAATTCTCCAGCAGTCCTATCAACTCAGGATTTCCCTTTTCAATTGCATATTCCAAGGCAGAGTTTCCTTTCGGTCTCTTATACCTTTATCCGCTCCCTCATCCAACAATAACTTGGCAATATCAAATTTATTGAACATTACCGAATAAATAAGTGCCGTTGCCCCCATTGTATTTTGTACATCGATTTTTGCACCATTCTCAATCAGAATTTTGGCAACTTCAAAAAATCCCTTAAAACAAACACCCATAAGTGCAGTATTTCCCGCAGCATCCCTAGCATTTATGTCAGCTCCAGATTCAAGTAAAAATTGTGTGATTTCCAATTGGTTATAGTAGGTGGCCAGTAATAAAGGAGTAGAACCCCTTTCATCTTTAGAATCTAAAATTTTTGGGTTTCCCTTTAAGGAATTATGGACGCCTTCCGATTTCCATTTCTCACATGGTTATGAATATCGTTTCCCATTTTTTTTGTGAAAATATAGGCAATAGTTAAACAATACTCAATCAAATTTTACATTCCTACGTTACTTTTAGTATTTTCCTACAACTTTATCTTATTTTTATTTAAAAACTGACCCCTTGAATACATTACCATCCAATTACACCCTTAAACATTTCCCAATTCCCACAGCAATTCTAAATAGGGAATTAAAGATTATAGATTATTCAGATACGTTTACCATTCACTTTGCGGAAAAGAAGGATTTTAAAGGAAAGGAAATAATAAGGGTCATTGAAGAATTGCCCCCTCAATTACATACAGATTTGCGAAAATCACTTCAGGGAACGACTGCTATTCAAAACGATAACCATAAATTCTTTTTGAAGACAAATAAGCCCAAATGGTTAAAATGGAACATCAATCCTTGGCAGGGGAATGAAGGTACGATTGACGGCATTATCTTGGTTCTTGAGGATGTTTCAGATTTTATGAGGGAACAAGAATTATTATTAAAAGCTGAAAGGGTATCTAAAACGGGAAGTTGGGAACTGAATTTAATAACCAATGAAATCTATTGGAGTCCAATGACCAAGTTGATGCATGAGGTACCCCTAGACTTTTTACCGGTACTGGAGGAGGGGCTCAATTTCTTTAAGGAAGGAGATTCAAGGGATAGAATAGCCCTTAGCGTTAGCAATGCCATTGCAGATGGTAAGCCTTATGATGAGGAACTGGTACTTATTACCTCTAAAGGCAACGAAGTTTGGGTACGGGCCAAAGGAGAACCTGAAATGGTACATGGAAAATGCGTACGCCTTTTTGGAACTATCCAGGATATAGACAAAGAAAAGAAGGCAGAATTGAAGTATTTAGAAACTTCAGAAAGATTACAAATTGCAACCGCAGTCGCGAATATTGGGATATGGGAATTATATCTTGATGAAAATATAGTTATCTGCAATGATAATATGTACGACATCTATGGTCTTTCGAAGGACTCTTCGAACATCCTAGAAGATTGGCTAAAGCGAATTCACCCGAAGATTTAGGAACTGTTCAAAAAGCATTGGATCAAACGATAAGCAAACTGATTCCATTTGACATCCAATTTAGGGCCCTTAAACCCAATGGTGAAACAATTCATTTAATTGCAAAAGCTAAAGCACAAAAGGATCATGAAGGACATGTTACTAAAATAATTGGATCCAATTGGGACATAACCGAACTAAAGCACACTAGACTTAAATTAGAACGTAGCAAAGAGTCTTTTACCGAAACTTTTCAAAATTCCGCCTCCGGTATGGCGATGGTAAGTCCTGAAGGCAAATGGTTAAAAGCGAATGAAAAACTTTGTCAAAGCCTTGGATATAGTGAAGAGGAGCTCTTGGTGAAAACCGTCCAAGAACTTACCCACCCCGAAGACTTGAAAATAAGTCAAGAAAATATCAACAAGGCATCAAAGGGAGAACTTGATAGCTATCAACTCACAAAGCGCTATTTCCATAAAGATGGGAGTATAGTTCACGCAATTATCTCAGTTACTATAGTAAAAAAACTAAATGGTGACCTATCCCATTCAATTGCCCAAGTACTGGATATTACATCTCGTATTGAAGCTGAAAAAAAACTAAAGTCCTTAGTAGAAGTTACTAAGGAACAAAATGAGAGTCTGCTCAACTTTGCCCATATCGTTTCCCATAATCTAAGATCACATTCCACGAACATGACAATGTTAACAAAATTTTTGGCACAGGAAAAAGAGGAGGAAGAAAGACAAAACTTGGTAGGTATGTTAATTGATGCCTCTGATGGTCTTTCAGAAACCATTTATCACCTAAACGAGGTAGTACAAGCTAAAACGGGCGCACTTGAAAAAATGCAAAGTGTTAACCTCCTCAAAACTTTGGAGAGTATTGAAAAAAATATCGAAGTCCTTTTATTAGAAAAGAACGTAATTCCAATAGTAGATGTTGCACCTACCCATTTTGTTATGGGAGTTCCTGCATATATTGAAAGTATTTTCTTTAATTTGTACACCAACGCACTAAAGTATAGTTCCCCAAACCGGAAGCTTGAAATCAAAATTAAATCGCAAGCAGTAGATAATTTTTTAAAAGTCTCATTTGCGGACAATGGCTTGGGTATAGACTTAGAAAGATTTGGGGATAAAATATTTGGTATGTACAAAACCTTTCATGAAAATAAGGATGCCAAGGGCATAGGTCTGTTCATTACCAAAAACCAGGTGGTTTCCATGGGAGGCACTGTAGAAGTTGAGAGCAGCCCTGATAAGGGAGCGACATTTATTATTACATTAAAAAAAGCTTAAACTATGGTCATGAACAAAGTTCAAACATGCTGTATAATTGATGATGACCCCATATTTATTTACGGGACCAAACGAATTATGAAAGAAATCGATTTCTGCGAAGAAATCATCATCTATAATAACGGACAAGAAGCACTTGAGGGTATAGGAAAAATTTCCAATCTTGGACAAAAAGTACCCGAAGTCATCTTTTTAGACCTTAATATGCCCGTGATGAACGGTTGGGAATTTTTAGATGAAATCACGAAGTTGCCCAGCAATAATCTAGAAAAAACATATATCTATATCATAAGTTCCTCTGTGGATCCAAGGGACTTGGAAAAAGTGAAAAACTACAAATCCATAAATAATTACATCCTAAAACCCATCACTCCAAGTGATTTGGAAAATGTACTGAATTCCATGACCAACTAAACCTAATTTTTAAGCTTAGTTGTAAATAAGTTTTTTAGTTTTGCCCTAATTGCTATGTTAAATAAGATTTACAGGCTCTTTTTTAGAGTTAGGCATTTCTAGGTCCCCCCATAGATTTTGGAATATTATAATTGATGAGAAATCCTTGTTAAAATAGCGATTCAAAAAAAGCATTTGGGTCATGAGTAAGATTGGTAGCTGTTGTATTATTGATGATGACGAGTTTTTTGCGTTCAATACAAAAAAACTCATGAAAGACATTGGGTTCTGCGAAAACGTATTGTGGTACTCAGATGGACAGGAAGCCATTGATAATTTAGTAGGACTATTAATTGAAAACATTCCTTTGCCGGAAGTGATACTCCTGGACCTCAACATGCCAAATAAGGACGGCTGGGCCTTTCCGGATGAATTTGAGAACATTCCGGAAAACCGGAGGAAAAATGTCAAAATTTATATTGTGAGCTCCTTTGTTAGTCCTCAGAACTTGGCCAAGGCAAAATCTTTCGCCTCCGTAGAATCCTATTTGGTCAAACCTTTGACGGAAAAAATTTTGAATACTTTAAAGTAAGGTTGCTACCTAACTCCCGGAGTGAAGTCATCCGGTGCCAACTGTGGTAAATTAAAAGTTCCTGCCTCTCCTGTATCATTAAATATTTCCCATTGTGAAAATTGATACTCCGGACTTCCTTCTGTAACATCCTGTTTTCTCTGTGCTCGTCCATCCTCAAACTCATGATTGGTCTCTGTCCCATCTTCACCAATCACCCCAAAAACATCTATAACCGTTCCAAAGGGATCCACCGAACGAGGTTGTCATCACCATTGGAATCCGCAGGCGAATTGGTTCCCGCATCCACATCGGGCAGAAATCCATATATTTCTTCAAATACCGATGGATTGGGCGATAACAACAGGGTACCTTCCCCGTTAATGATATATCCCGATAAATCCGTTGAAGAACTTGCGGTTTGACTTTCATTAGTGTACCTAATGATTTGCCATCCTTTCAAGGATAGAGGCTCAGAATCCGAATTATATATTTCCACAAATCTAGCTTCCGGATTGTTATCTCGGATCCGCCAATTCCGAAAAGAAAATAGTGTTGGAAGTAAATTCATCCACGAAATCCTCGCACCTTTCCTGGCCAAATTCGATATCGGTCAAATCCCTTATGACCAATTTAAAGTCATTTCCGTCTCTAATGAGGACACCGGTGATATTTCCACGACCCTCAGGAAGCAAAATGGATTGAAAATCGGCAAAACCACTGTTCAACAAAATCAACTCGTTATCCTCACAATCTACCAGTAGACGTTCCGTTTCGGCCTCTTTTTCGGCAAAAGGGTTGCCCAGTTCCCCAGCCGAAAACTCCAAATTTTGAAATTGGACCAGCGTGCCTGCATTGTTATCCTGCAAGTCCGGAATTGTAATTACATCCGGTTCCAAAACGGCTCCTTCACCACAGGCTACAAAGACATGCTCAAAGACTTGGTTGTACGGCAATCGCCCAACGGATACATTCCCAAAGGAGGTAAATACTCCACCAATTTTATACTGATTTCGGAACGTCCTAAGTACAATCCTTTCAGCTTGATCAAAATCTTGTTCCCAACCTCAAAAAATAGATGGGAATCCCGCATGTCTATCTCTATCTGAAGTCCATCGGTGGGATTGCTTGGAGTGTTCTGAAAATACAATACGCTGAAAAAGTTATTTTCGGTATCGGAAGAAATCACATACCCTTCTAGGATCAAATCCTCCTGAATTTGAAGGGTTTCGCCTTGATAGTATTCCTTAAGTTCCTGGATACTGATATTCGCGACCAGATTTGATTCACAGGCAGGTTCCAATTCCTCAAAATCCTTGTTCTTAACACAGGCAAAAAACATACATACCATAAGTAAGAATGTAATCTTTACAATGAACCGATAATATGTTTTAAAAAGATTTGTCATCAAAAACTTAGGGCTACGTTTAAAAAAAGGTCCTTCCATAGCCATACCAATATTTTGGGGCAAAAGAAGGGGTACCGCTTAAATTGTCCTGTCGTAACTGACCAAAGTTGCCGTTTCGGCTTTGTTCATAGCCACCAGTTCTAAAAGTGGTATCGAACACATTGTTCACACTGGCGAAAATACCTAGGTACTTCCCGTTTTTCAACCATGATTTTCCTCCCACAAGGTTCAAAAGATAAAAGTTGTCCAAGGGCTTTTGTTCTAAAAGTGCTTGCACATTTTCATCCGTGGCATCGGGAAAACGTTGCCCTGTCTCCGGATCCAAAACAAAACTTTCTGTCCTAGTTATCGTAGAAATATTGGCATAGTTATTCGCAAGGTAATTGGTAGTGACACCTACCCACCAGTATTTGGGATCCCTATATTCCATGCCGAAGGCAAAGGCTTGTTGTGCATTCCTGACCCAATTTATAACCCTTTATCTTAGCAGTTCCCAAATCCTTGAATCCCTGGACATTAATCAGTTCTTCCTCCGCCGATGCGGTATCGAAATTAATGGTCACCGAAGGATCACTGGCATACACATATTTTCCGATGGAGGAAACCAATGACAGTTTTACCGTTGAGGATACTTGGTATTCTAGCCCCAATTCCGTTCCCGGATGCAATTTGTCCAAATCCGTCAATACCTCTTGGACAAAATCCGACCCAACACCAGAGTCCACAAAGAAGAAGTTGATATCGGTAAGGTCTTGAAATCGAGTGTAATAACCAGTTATTCGCCCCGTAAGATTGGGCAAACGAAGGAAATAGTTGACATCCAAGGTGGAAACGTTTTCCGTACGCAAGTTGGGTACGATAGCGTTGGACTCCCTTGGGTTCACGAAAACATTCTGAAGCAACGGTGCCCTTTTGATGAAGGCCCCTTGCATAGTGACCCAATGTCTTCCCGTTATCGCATGGGTAAGGCCCCCTTTGACCCCAAAATTTGAAAAAGTTATGTTCCTGCTTGCGCCCAACGAATTATCCGGAAACCGTTCATTCTGAAATTTACCTGTTCTTTGATATGCTTTCCGATTGAATTGTCCGGCCAAAAAGAACTTCCACTTGTTCAAGTCGGCCGAAATCTGTGAATAGGCCCTAAGTTCATTAGCCTGGAATTCGTAATTATACCCAAAAACATCCCCTTGTTTTTTCTCCAAATTGGAATCGAGGTCATTTCTTGTATCGGAAAAAGGGTCGATGTCCGTGTGAAATTCGGCCCCCAATAAATCATCCACTTCGGCGAAGTTTTTAGATGTTAAGTATCGGTTCATTATACCAAAATTGACCTTTATGTTTGGGTTCCATTGGAAATTTCCGTTCAAATTGGCCGTGAACTTAGAATCCGAAACCACATCGTCATAGAGTACATAAACAGCTTCGCCGCCCAAGGAAGGGTTCGCATTGGCGCTGTATATGTTTTGCCAATCCAACTGCGGATTTCGCAGAAAACTATTTCTCGGCCATTTCTGCACTAATGAAGTTCGCACCAATGGGACTGTTCACATAAAAGCTGGGCAAGTATCTGTAGTATGTTGGGTCCGGATTAGGGGCATTGTAGTACCCCAACCTGCTTCGTTTATGTGTTCCATTTTGATAGACCATCCCAAGGGAGAGGTTTAGTTTATCGGAAGTATAAAAATAATTGAACAGCAGCATGGGTTCCGAAATAAAGCGTTCTCTTGAGTTCCTGATTTTACCATCCTGTAGCCCCCAATATGGATTGTATTTGTTACCCACCAAATCGAATACTTCCTCTGTAATCGCCGATGACCGGCCCCTCCTGTTGGTGGTAAATATTCCCGACAGTAAAAAACTGTGGTTGTCATTGAGCTCATATTCCAGCTGTCCGCTTACCGAATAGGCATCGTAAAGGGTTCCGTCAATGAAACCTTCTTTCGCCCATCTTCTGGATCCGGACAGTACATAGGCAAATCCATTTTCCTTCATTCCGGAATTATACGTCGCCATCAATCTTCCCGTGTAAGTCCTATTGGAGGCCGATGTTGAAATACGGGTTCCCGGTCGTAATCCGGAAGGTCTCAAATCGATATTGGTATTGCCCAATATACCGCCAAAGGTATAGTCCGAGGCATCGAGCCCATTCGAGTATTCCTGGTTCCTGGTAATATCGTTCAGCCCTCCCCAGTTATTCCATTGGGGACGACCATCGAATAATTTGTTCATGGGGACACCATTCAAAAGCACCTCCCCTTCTTGGGCATCATAACCACGAACCCTGAAAAAAGCTTGACCAAAATCAAAGGCGGCACGGCTCAGAAAAACATCTCTAGTTGCCTGTAAAAGCCCTAAAGTATTGGATGTGGATTCATCTTCAAGTAGTTCTGCATCGGTCAAGGTAATCAGGTTATCCTGTTGTTCTACTGAAATGTCCCTTTTTAAATATATGTCCCCTAGATTCAAATCGAGCCCTTCAAGAACAATCGGAATCCTCTTAGATTCATAGTCCTGAAAAGATACTCTAAGTATATATTCCCCAACTAAGTCATTCTGTAATTTAAACTCACCTGAAAAATTGGTGTTTATTTCAATCAGTTTGCCCTCAATTTCAATTTTGACCCCTTCGATGGGTTCACTATCAATTTGGTTCAGTATGGTGCCAATTATATAAGGATCGGTTTGTCCATATGTGAAGTTGAAAAAGACAAAAATCGGTATAAGAAATAAGCCCCTGTACATGGTCTTTGGTTAGTGCAAGCTGTTAATGGTATTCTAATATATTTAAAAACAATTGCTTAACTCGTTTTTCTATGTAAAAACCATATATTTCAGTCCTAATGAGAAATTTTAGTTTTTATTTTTTTCTGCTATCGGCACTGGTAACTTTGGGACAAACCGAAAAGGAGTACCAAGCACGAACTATCGCATTCTATAACCTAGAAAATCTATTCGATACCAAAAATGACAGTTTGGTTTTTGATGATGATAGAACACCTATGGGAAAAGATAATTGGATCGAAGAACGCTATTGGAAAAAGATTGAAAACCTAGCGAAGGTCATTTCTGAAATAGGTTTGGAAATCACAAGCTCAGCCCCCGATATCCTCGGTGTCTGTGAGGCCGAAAATAGGAATGTTCTTGAGGATTTGATCAACCATACCTCACTCCAAAAAAAGAACTACGGAATTATCCATTTTGATTCGCCCGATGAAAGGGGTATCGATGTTGGGCTCTTGTATGCAAAGTCTTCTTTTATACCTATTTCCTTTGTCAGCAGGAGATTGCTATTGACCAATGAAGACGGTCAAAGGGATTACACCGGAGATCAGTTGGTAGTAGAAGGGCTTTTGGATAATGAAAAAATCTTTGTAATCGTGAACCATTGGCCATCAAGAAGTGGAGGAGAACTTAGAAGCAGACCCTATAGACTAAAAGCCGCGGAACTTAACAATAGAATTATAGACTCCCTCAGATATTTGAATTTTGAGCAAAAATTATAGGAATGGGGGATTTTAATGATGACCCCATTAGTCCCAGCTTTAAAAAAATTCTTAAAATCAAAGGGAAAGAGAAACAATTGGATTCCATGAGCCTATTTGGACCCATGGAAAGATTGTTTAAAAAAGGGGTAGGTTCATTGGCATATAAGGATCAATGGAACCTTTTCGATCAAATATACCTAACCTCAAACTTGGTTGAAACTCAGGATGGATACCGGTTTTGGAAGGCCGATGTATTTAAGCCTTTATATCTTATAGATTCAAAGGGGAGGTACAAAGGGTATCCTTTACGAACCTATGCCGGAGGTAATTATATTGGAGGCTATAGTGACCACTTTCCTGTATATATTCATTTGATAAGGGAAGTAAAGTAGAGAGATGTCTACCTTAATCCAAAGGCGTCAATTCAATATTTTTCCATTGTACCTTGATTCCCCCTCCATCATGGATTTGAAGAAGAACGGAGCCTTCTCCCTTTCCAATGATCCTATCTTTAAAGGAAACCATCTCCGTACCGTTTAGCCAAGAGGTTATTTGTTTACCATCTACCTTGATAGTCATATGGTTCCATTCACCAAATTTTAGAGCCTGATCCTTTTCTCGGTTTTGGCTTTTTGAGCCATTGACGTCCATAGGATTCATAGACCCCTCCAGTGAACTTTCCAGGTGGTGCGACCTCCACTTGCCAACCGCTTACGGTAGTTCCATCAACACTTGATCTTATAAACACCCCACTATTACCATCGGCCTCTTGTTTAAAATCAAGATCCGGAATAAAATTTTTATATTCCTTTTCTGTTCCTAAATAGCCATATCCGGCATCAGGACTACTTTCACAAATTAGAAGCCCATCTTCCACATACCATTTTTCTGTACCAAAGACTTCCCATCCGTCCAGATTTTCTCCATTGAATAATGAAACTGTCTGAGCGTTGGCCACTATGCCGCAAAAAACAATATATACTACAACAACTAACCTTTTCATAAATATTCCTTTTAAAACCATTGACTCCATGGGATTCTACTTAAAATCAACACCGGACCAATACCATAGAAAATGGCAATACTCTTAAACTTTTTATCACCTTCCACAAATTTTTTGTGTCCAGATCAACCTATGGTTATGGCTGCAATGGCCAATATATTTACAAAGGGATGTTCTACGGCCAATAATCGGGCAGCAGAGGTTAATCCCCCCATCCCAAACTCTTGAATGGCACTTAATCCACTTGGAGAGATAAAGTAAAGAATAAGGCCTACCAATAATTGAATGTGGCAGATAATAAGGGTAAACAGGCTTATTCTTAAGTCCTTGTCCATAGTGAAAACACGTTTGCTTGATAATCCGGTAATAGCATTTACTACGGCAATAATCAATATTGCCAATGCCACATAGGCCAAATAGGAATGTAGCATTTGAATGGTTTCGTACATATTGTTGGTTTAAATGAGTTTTAAAAGTAATGATTTTTGGGCATAAAAAAACCCTACCGAATGGTAGGTCCTAATAATAGGTTTACCTAATTAGAAGTTATACCTCAAAGAAAAGTTCCACGTGGTACCAAAACCAAACCATACAAAGTTGGTGTCGTCAATACCCTTGTACAATGTGGCCCCAGTCCCTTGGAAATTGGTATTGGACTCCGAAATATAAACAGTATCGAATATATTATTCACGTTCAATCTTGCAAATAGATTAGAACCTCCAAAATCAAAAGTGTAATCAACTCCTAAATCAAAAAGATTGTAGGTTGGTAGCTCAAGAGCACCAGGGTTATCAGGAGTTAAGAACGTATCGTCCTGGGCAACATTAAAATCCGCATATAAATCAGAAGCTATTCTCCAGCTTAAGTCTACATTAAACCTATCGAACAACTCATATTTGGATGAAATATAAGAAGTAAACTGAGCGGCATTACCAACTTTTACGTCTTTAATGTACAAAGTGGAAGAACCTACCTGCTGGTTGTTATCATCAAAAACACTTGCTACAACATCATCCTTATACCTCCAATTGCCCAATGACATCATACCCTCTAATTTAAGTCTGTCAACTGGCCTGGCGGTTACTTCTACCTCAACTCCTTGGTGCAATTGGTCAATTCCTTGATATTGTGCGGTTCCGGAAATGCCTCCCTCAAGGGTCACACCATTAGAATCGAATCTATTATTCCAAGATGTACTATAGAGGTTTAAATCTACGCGTAGTCCGTTACTTCTAAAACCGTACCCCAATTCAATAGACGTAATTTTTTCAACTTCTAAATCTTCGTTGATGACATTAGCAAAATTTGGGAACACGGCATCAAACAATGGTTGACGCGCAATATAACCGGCATTAAAAAATACATTATTCTTTTCATCTAAATTATAATTAGCTCCACCTTTTATATATCCTCCAGTGATATTCTTTCTATCACTTTCTACATTATTCGTTTGATCAAAGTAATCTATCCTTTTGTAACCCTGATTGGAAATACCGGCTTGCAAAACTGCTGAAAGATTTTGTTGATTTTTGTACTCCACGATACCATTGAAACCTGTCCATCTTACATCTCCAATATTGTAGTAGTCAATCTTGTCACTTGTTAGTCCAGTGTTCTTGAAAGGAGAGGCTTCTATAGTTTCCGTAAGGATTGTACCATTAACCAAGTTCCTGTTTCCGGTACTATAATAAGCATCCAATCCCATAAGATCGTTCAAAGCGCGGTAGTGGAATCCTTTGTAAGCTCTTAAGTCTATTCCAACACCATAGGTCCAATTATTGGACTCGAACTTAAGGTTTGATATTGCACCATACCAGTTATGGGAATTCATAGAAGCTCTTCTGATTAGAACTGCCCTGTTTACATTGTCATCCCTAAAACCGTTGGAACCAATTAGTAAACCATCATAGTTACTATTTGCTCCAATATAACCAGCAGTAGTTGAGCGGTTGACATTAACTACATTGTCAAAATTAATGGAACCATCTGCATTTCTAGATGCTGCTCCATTACCTCTATTTAAGAGGTGTTCCGTTAAATCAATGTTGAAAGGGAAAAGGTCTATATCGCTATTGCGGAAGTTGTTACCTCTAGGACCTGTTCCTCCTCCACGTCCCCAAGAGCCGTAGAATGATGAAGAAAGAGATACATTGCCACTAATGTTCCAATCCCAGTTCAACGTACCTATTGGCTTATTGTAAAAGTTTCTTCTAATGTTGTACTCTTCACCATCCTTTGTACCCCAATCAAGATTGAATTTTCTATTGATGTCGTCATCACCACCAAAATTTTGATAATCCCTAATGGATAACCATGATGATCTCTGATGGTGCCATTGTCCAGCACCTGTAAAGGTGAAGTTAAAGGCATGAACATCAGAAGGTTTATAGCCTAAAGAAAATAGATATGTATATCCTTCACCTTGGGTCCCGTCAACATAACCATCTCCTGTCCAACGACCTAATAAGACACTGGTTGCCCAACCATTCTCATTGACACCAGTATTGTAACCTGCTATTGTTTTGATATAGGCATCGTTACCCATGGTAGCTCCTACAAAACCACCTTCTTCCTTATCCGTACTTTTGGTAACGATTGTAACGGTACCACCAACGGATGGAACTGCCAATTTGGAGGCTCCAAGACCTCTTTGCACCTGCATCCCGAAGCAACATCTGAAAGACCTTGCCAGTTAGACCAATAAACCCAACCGTTCTCCATATCGTTTACAGGTTGCCCATTAATGATAAAGGCCGTATTACTTTGGTCAAAACCACGTACATTGATACGTGAGTCTCCATAACCCCCACCTGTTTTGGTCGCATAAACAGAAGGTGTAGTGTTCAAGACTTCCGGAAATTCCATATTACCTACTTTGGCAATGATTTCTGATGCGGTTACGGTACTTACCGCAACTGGCGTTTCCCTTTCAGTTGCCAAATCGATTACTCCAGTACCTACAACTACCACTTCGCTAAGTTCCTCAGCATCCGGCATTAGGGAAATAGTTCCTACGCTTCCTCCGGTAAATGAAACTTCTTGAGTAATAAAACCGATATAGGAAACTCTCAAAGTTCCTGAAGCTGTAGCTGCCTGGATGGTAAAGTTTCCATCAAAGTCTGTGGAAGTACCATTAGATGTACCTTTAACAACCACTGTAGCTCCTGGTAAGGGACCTCCCATTTCACCATCGACTACCGTACCTGTGATCGTAGTTTGCGAAAAAACAGTCGCGGTCAATAAAAATGCCGCAATTGCAAAGTAGATTTTTTTCATTTTTTATCGTATTTGTTAGTTTTTTAACTGGTGCAAAAGTCTCGCATTTTTCGACTTTTAACGTTAAGGGAACGTTAAATCACCGTACCAAACTTACTGTAAAAAAAATGAAAAAAAGACTGAATATTAAGAAGTTATATATGCATATCTTAAAATGAGAATTGTTTAAATCAACTCTTAAAATATTGCAAAAGTCGTAAAGTGGAGCCGTCGTGGGAGGAAATTTCAGGCCCTTCTATATCCTTCAAAATAGTCCCTGCCAACTGTTTTCCCAGTTCAACACCCCACTGGTCATAACTAAAGATGTTCCATATGATTCCTTGCACAAAAATTTTATGCTCATATAAGGCAATCAGAGAACCCAAACTTTTAGGTGTCAAGGTATCAATCAAAATGGTATTCGTTGGTTTATTACCTTCAAATACCTTGAATGGAGCCAGCTGTTCTATCTCCTGTTCCGATATATTTTTATCCTTTAGTTCCCTAACAACATCCCTGAGAGTTTTACCATTCATTAAAGCTTCCGTTTGGGCAAAGAAATTTGCCATTAGTTTGTTATGATGGTCCGTATCACCATGCAAGGAGTTTTTAAACCCTATAAAGTCTGTTGGTATAAGTTTGGTGCCTTGGTGTATCAATTGGAAAAAAGCATGTTGCGAATTGATCCCGGGCTCCCCCCAAATAATGGTTCCGGTCTCATATCCTACCCGTTTTCCATTTCTACCCACACTTTTACCATTACTCTCCATAATACCTTGTTGTA
Source organism: Maribacter litopenaei (assembly GCF_025244665.1). Lineage (GTDB taxonomy): Bacteria > Bacteroidota > Bacteroidia > Flavobacteriales > Flavobacteriaceae > Maribacter > Maribacter litopenaei. The sequence goes on from NZ_CP104205.1 coordinate 3,433,801, forward strand.
AATAGGCAGAGAATCTACTTAAGTATTGCGTATATGGAATTATGGCTTCTGTTTCAGCATGGTAAAAATTGTTATACCGAGATACTAATAAGTGCCATTAAAACCGGTAGGTTTTCCTCGAATTCGGTTTCCTTGAAATGAATATCCATTTCGTTGGCTCCCTGTAACATGGAATCGAAATTCTCATAACCTACAGCTAGTGCAATAGAAAGGCCAACGGCACTCCACAATGAGAATCTTCCTCCTACCCAATCCCACATTGGAAATACATTCTTATCTGAGATACCAAACTCGGCAATTTTCTCTGTATTGGTAGAAACCGCTGCGAAGTGTTTTGCTATATCCTTTTGAGTGGCATGCTCCAAAAACCACTTTTTTATGGTAGTTGCATTGCTCAAGGTCTCCTGTGTTGTAAATGTTTTGGATACTACCACGAACAAAGTGGTCTCCGGGTTTAAAGTTTTCAAAACCTCATGAACGTGGTCACCATCCACATTACTTACAAAATGTACGTTCAAATGATTTTTATAGAATTTCAATGCTTCCGTAACCATTGCCGGATCCAAATCGGAACCACCAATACCAATATTTACCACATCGGTAAATGACTTTCCAGTGTATCCTTTACTATTTCCTTCGATTATTGATTCCGTAAATTCCTTGATATGCCTTTTCACCTCATATACCTCAGGAACTACGTTGACACTGTCCACATAAATTTCTTCATTTTCTTTAGCCCTCAATGCCGTATGTAATACCGCTCTTCCTTCTGTTTGGTTGATTTCGTCTCCGCTGAAGTACTTGTCTATTGAAGACTTCAGATTTAGCTGATTGGCCAAATCCAATAGTAACTGTATAGTTTCTGAGGTTATCTTGTTCTTTGAATAATCCAAAAGGAAATCGTTCCAAATTTTACTAAAGTTTTCAGCCCTTTTTTCATCTTGGGCGAACAACTCCTTTATATTAAGGTCTTTTGAATTTTTATGGTGTTCTTTCAGCTTATTCCAAGCATTGGTAGTAGTTGGGTCAATGTTATTTAGTGCCATCTAGTTCATTAAGTGTTAACAAATCATCCTCTTCAATCTTCTCCGGGTATACTATGCAATCCAATTGCTCTTTTATGGGGTCTATATATGCGTAGTAATCCGGTCTTAAAGGTTCAGCTAAGGGTTCCGCCTGTGGGAGTTCTTCTTTTAACGGATCTACCTGACGCCCGTTCTTCCAAAAACGGTAACAGACATGAGGTCCTCCCGTGTTACCGGTCATTCCAACCCAACCTATGACATCACCCTGACGCACAAACTGACCCTTTTTTACATTCTGCTTTTTCATGTGAAGGTATTGGGTAGAGTAAGTCTCGTTATGTCTAATCTTAACGTATTTTCCATTACCACCTCTTCTTGTAGATTCCGTGACAGTACCGTCCGCAGTTGCAAGGATTGGGATCCCAATGGCAGCAGCATAATCCGTTCCTTTATGGGGCCTCACCTTATAGCCATAATAACGGATTTTTCGTTTTAAGTTATATCGTGAGGATAGTCTTCCAAATTCTACGGGCATCCTTAAGAAGGTCCTTCTTAAATTATTGGCCTCGTCATCAAAATAATCTACAAGACTTTTCAGGGAATCGTTTTCATAGGCAAAAGCATATATAGGTCTGCCGTTGTGCTCAAAATAGGCGGCTTCTATTGGTTCCGCGCCTGCATAGACGGTATCGTTTATATACTTTTCCTTATAGATTACCTTGAACTTATCATTCTTCTGCAGCATTGAAAAATCTATTGTCCAGGCGTACACATTCGCAAGATTATGCGTGACATTATAATCTATACCTTGATCCAAAATAGCCTCGGACAAATTTGTTTCTATAACACCGAGATACTTCTCTTTCCACATATTTAACCTTCTTTTTTCCTTTGTAGACCTGTACACTGTCCCTAAGATCAACCACAGTGTAATCGATGGGATTGTTTTCGTATATAAATACCTGTGCCTGTTCTGTAGTATCCTTTGATTTTAGAATCAAATAGGGCTTGCCAACCCTAATCCTTCTAACATCAAAGGTATCCCTATACTTTTCTGAAATCGTTGCTATTTTGGGATATTCAACTTTGTTCTTTAGCATCAGTTCACCAAAGCTATCGCCATATTTGATGGTATCCTGATGTACATTGAATTCTTCGATGTTAAATCCAAATCTTGTAATTATAGGATCTTCTACAGGGCTAATCTTTAGCTCTTCGTGGCTTACCACTACTTTTTCCTTTTTACATGCCCCTAAAAAAACTAACGTAAATATTATGCCCCAATATTTTCGCATGAGTCTAAGTATTTATTTTATTGGGGTTATAAATATGGTCTACCCATTGTTTACCCCAGTCATTTAATTCCTCTTCTGTATATATCTCTCGGAAAGAATACTATTTTTTGAAAACTTGGAGGTAGATAATCCTTCCAGTTCGTACCACCTGTAGCACTCAAATTACCGGAATCCCTTCCTAAATATCGATGGGCAGAGCCCATGTGCATCAATGGCCAATTTACATTGGCATTCATATCCATCGTCTTTAACGCTTCGAGCAATTCTTTATTTTGCCTGGCTTCGTTAGGCAAAGCTAAGTATTTATGATAAATTGTGTTATTTAACAATTGTTTCGCCGTACGGATCAATCTGGGCGTATAGCGATACTCAAATTGTTTTAAAGTCAAGGTTTTTTCTCCCGTCACTATATCAGTGGCCCCCTTTTTCCAATAAATATTTTCATATAGTTCTTCGATGGCATTCTCCGAGGAAAATTCTTCCCTTTCGGATTCATACACCAAATTTTCAAGTGGAGTAGCATAAATTTCTATCATCCTGAATTGGGCGGATTGAAAACCGCTCGCGGGCAAAAGTGCCATTCTATATTGAAGAAATTGTTCCCGCTCCATTCCCTTAATCATAATACTGAAAGAGGAAATAAGAGCTGTATAATAGCTATTTATTCTTCTGAGTTTTTCTATAAAGAAATCCAGATTTTGAGACTTATCATCTACCAATTGTTTTTGTTCATGCAAGATGAGCTTAAAATACAATTCAGTAATTTGATGGTACATGATGAATATTTCCTCATCGGGAAAATGGGTTCTTGGAACTTGAAGACTCAATAGAGTATCTAGGTGAATGTAGTCCCAGTAGGTTAAATATCGTTGGTACAATAAACCATCCAAGTAAGAGCTAAGATCTTGGCCTGAATCCCTATATTTTTCCTCAAGTTTTAAAATCTGAGATTTGACCCGCTCTTTGTCGTCCATTCTAATTTAGTCCATTATTATCTTGAATTGATGCTTCAGACCGTTATAACCATCCAAATCTGCCTTGATAGCACCAACCGCTAAATCTGCTTTTATTCTAATTGGAATGCGATTATCATCATTGGAAACCCAAAGGGATAAGCTTTCCTGCTCCTTAAATACCCGACCAGATTGTACCAAGGGCCTAAACTTTAGACATTCTACTTTCCCGTACTTGGTATTTACTATCTCTTTACCTAGGTACTTTAGTTTGAAATTGAAAATACCATCATCATCGTACAACATTTTCAAGTCAATGGCCTCTCCAACAATCAAGTCTTCAGGCTCATAATTATTCCTTAGAAAATAGAAAGCCGAAATTAAATCCTGTATACTGTCTTGGAGGTCAAAATTAAACTTTTTATTGTTTTTTTTATCATTCAGAACCGCTTTGTCATTATCATGGTCAAAATTGATTTCTACGTCCTTGGTATACCCTCCTTCATTTATCTTTCTTATGAACTTATATGGCTTGCCATCCTCCTTGTCGAAATAACTTTCATAGGTGTCATCCACTTTAAAAAATAGACTTGCAAAACCTGTTGTCTCCCCATGACCAACAACATGATATACAGGAATAGAATCTATTTTGGCATTTTTCACATGTAGGGTGGCATAACTTGCGTTTAGAATACCGTAATGCATTCTAAACTTCAACCATTCCCCCGATTTAAAGGCAGATTGCTGTCCTTGAGAAAACACATCGCTAATCCCCATCAAAAGCAGTAAAACCAAAACCTTTTTCATATACCGATTTTTTCTATAAAAATACTATTAGATTGCCCATAATAAACAACCTTACAATAACTTAAACAAAATTTATTCCAAAGTATTGCATAAAAAAAGCCCAGTTGAACAACTGGGCTTTTCCTAAATAACCAACCAAACTTTAAATTATGAAAAACCAATACTTAAAGTTGTAAGGGAACCACCCCTTACGATTGTAAAATTAAAACTTACTTCTTACCTCAGGTAGGTTTTAACTTACTTTAACTTTCAACTTAACAGTAATTCACATTTAGAGGTTTAAATTATGAATACATTAAGAAAAACATCTAATGGATTGAATAATATCCATTAAAACCAATAGCCAATACTGAAGAAAAAGTTTGAGTTTTGTCTTTCCGGTGACCAAGAGTATAATACTTGTATAGGATCAATAAAGGACTCCCATCCGTAACCGACTCCATATCCGAGAAAAATCAGGGGTCGTAAACCATTCTCCCGTCCTAAAGATATCATCCTCTACGTTGGCGAAATTGGCTGCAAACAGTAGGTGATTCTTTTTTATAAACTCATAATCTATCCTACCATATGCCTTAACAAAACTATTCCCTGGAAGGCTCAAAAAGTCATATCCAAGGAATGGGGTGAAATTGTTGATCAAGTCTGTTCCAAATCCACCTAAAACAAAATCGAAGGTGGTAACTCCTGAAGTTCCCAATTTAAATCCACCTTCGGTTTCAATATTTATAGATAACTTTTTAAGAATAGGAAAAGCCATTCCCATCCTTGCTTTTGAAATGGAAAAATCTTTAAAATTTTGATTAAAATCCGACGACAATAAATAATAATGGGTATCCCCGTCAAAATACAAACCTCCGGTTGGAAAATACCTATCGTCATAGGTGTCAAGCTTTAAGTTCCCATAAACACTAAAATAACTTCCCTTTTCAAAATAGGTTCTATCACCTATACCAGTGGAAGGAGGTAAAGTATCATCCAAAGCATCAATGATCCTAGTACTATATTTTAAGTACTTGTATTCTGCCCCTAAAGTAAAGGCAAACTCTTCTCTTAAAACCGTCTGTACATAAACTTGGTTTGTAAAGTCCGAAACATCAAGGTTTAACGAGTTTATATTTGAACCTATGGGAATCTCAAAATTTTGACGGATCAAATCAAAATTAATTTCTTGACTAAAAGCATTATATCTAGAATTGACCCCAAAACTCCAATAGGTACCCTTGTCGACATAATATTGAAAGTTATATCTAACATTGTCTCCTAAAATAAGATCAAAAGATGCGGCATCATCCCTTAATGCCAAGTTTCTTTTAGTGAAATTAAGGATTGCCGCACTTTTATAAAGATCGTCATAGTGGGCTCCCAATCTAATAAATGAAGTATTCGGGGTTTCATCCAAGCGTAATATCAAATCCTCTCCATTTTCATTAGAAACCAGTTTGTATCTATTCGTTGTGAAATTACCTGTGGCCGTTAAATTGCTTATCCCTTGTTGTAGTTTTTTAAAAGAAATGGGATCCGCTAAATTAAATCGAAGCTTTCCCTTTACATAACCTCTCGGTATGCTGGTTATTTCCATTAATTATCAATCTATTGATAGTAATGGTGTCGTTAAGGCCCTTGTAGTCCACCGGATTTCTGATGATTTTAGCCTTACTTGAGATTTCTTTAAGTTCAGTTAGTTTTTCCTTGGCCGCTAATACACCACTTTCAATGATTTCGCCAGTCCTATCAAACTCAATTACAGTAAAGGATTCAATATTAGGTTTTATATAGATGTCCGTTTTTTTGGACTTAGCAACCATATCCCTTACGGTGCGGTAATTATTGATCTGTAATAAGATTTCAGTCGCTGATAAAAGAGCGTCCCTTTTGGATAAGTCATGCTGTACATCAACCCCAATGACAACATCCGCACCCATGGCCCTAACTTTATCTATTGGATAGTTGTTAACAACACCCCCATCTATCAAGATCCTGCCATCAATACTTGAGGGTTCGAATAAAGATGGTAAAGTACCACTGGCCATGATAGCTTGTGGTAGATAACCCGAATCCGAGAATCACTTCCTCTCCAGTCTCAATATCAGTTGCTATGCAGACGAAAGGAATTGGCAGTTGGGAAAAGTCACTTATGTCCTTTACATGATATAACAACCTAACAAGCTCATTGTAGATGTTTTGTCCTCCGAGAGAATGCTGTAGGAATGCTTACCCTAAAATTGTCAAATGGTAGGGTTAAGGCATATCTCTCAGAATCTTCCTTTTCGTAGAATGTCTTGGCATTCCTAGGCAGGTTATCCTGAATTAAATTGACGAAGTCCGTAGCTCGAAAAATAGAATCCAACTGGTCGGCGGAATATCCAGCTGCATATAAAGCTCCAACAATGGCACCCATACTAGTCCCTCCTATATAATCAATTTCAACGCCAGCCTCCTCAATAACCTTTAAAGCTCCAATGTGGGCCATACCTTTGGCCCCGCCACCGCTAAGAACGAGTCCAACTTTTGGTTTTTTAGAGGAATCCATTTGAGTGAAGCCTTCTAAAGAAACAAGAAGTGAGAAGGACAAAAGAATACATCTGACCATCCATTTTGGCAATATTCCCAAATCAATGAAATGAACCATATATTTTTTTTGCTTTGGAAGGTCCAACTGCTTCGGTCAAATGCTCTAATGAAGCTTCTTTAATCCGTTTAACGGACTTGAATTTCTTCAATAACTCCCTTGCTGTTTTTTCGCCCACTCCTTCAATGCCCTCCAATTCTGAATTTATTGCTCCTTTACTCCTTTTATTTCTATGAAAAGTTATGCCAAATCTGTGAGCTTCGTTTCTTAAATGTTGAATAATCTTTAAACTTTCAGATTTTTTATCCAAGTATAGGGGTATGGAATCCCCCGGGAAGTATATTTCTTCTAGCCGTTTGGCTATTCCCACAATGGCTATCTTACCACGCAACCCTAAAACTTCCAAACTTTTCAATGCCGAGGACAGTTGTCCTTTTCCTCCATCTATGATTATCAACTGAGGCAGGGATTCTTCTTCCTCCAAAAGTCTTTTGTACCTTCTGAACACCACTTCTTCCATAGAGGCAAAATCATCAGGTCCGGTTACTGTCTTAATGTTAAAATGTCTATATTCCTTTTTACTGGGCTTGCCGTCCCTAAAGACGACGCAAGCGGCCACAGGATTTGTTCCTTGTATGTTGCTATTATCAAAACACTCAATATGCCTTGGTTCTTCGGACAATCTTAAGTCTTTTTTCATTTGGGACATTATCCTATTGGTATGCCTATCCGGGTCGATAATCTTTATTTGGTTGAAACGTTCCTGTCTGAAGAATTTGGCATTTCGTTCTGATAATTCCAGCAATCGCTTTTTGTCCCCAAGCTTTGGCACGGATACTTTTAAGGACGCATCCAACTCCACGTTAAAAGGAAGGTAAAGTTCCTTGGATTGTGAATTAAAGCGCTGTCGTATTTCCACTATGGCCAATTGAAGCAGTTCTTCATCGGATTCGTCCAATTTCTTTTTAATCTCCATTGTATGCGATCTTATAATAGAACCGTGGGATAGTTGTAAAAAATTTACATAGGCCATGGCATTATCAGAAATAACCGTAAATACATCCACATCGCTGATCTTTGGGTTAACGATGGTGGACTTTACCTGGTAGTTTTCCGAATGTCTATCTTATCCTTTATTCTTTGGGCTTCTTCAAACTTCATCTCCTCCGCCAAAGATTTCATTTGACCCTTGAAATAATGGAGCGAGGATTTAAAATTTCCCTTGATGATTTCCTTTATATCCTCAATTTGACGATTATACTCCTCCGAGGACTGAAAGCCTTCACAAGGTCCCTTGCAATTACCTAAGTGATATTCCAAACAAACCTTATATTTTCCACTTTTGATTTTTTCTTGGGACAAATCATAGTTACAGATCCTAAGCGGATATACACTTTTAATTAGGTCCAAAAGTGTTCTGACGGTCTTCATACTTGTGTAGGGCCCATAATATTCCGAACCGTCCTTTATAACACGTCTTGTGGGAAACAATCTAGGAAAACGCTCGTTTTTGAGACATAACCAAGGATAGGACTTATCGTCTTTAAGCATGACATTATAGCGAGGTTTGTATTCCTTAATTAGATTGTTCTCTAGCAAAAGTGCATCAGACTCCGTAGGCACTACAATATGCTTGATTCTTTTAATTTTTTTTACGAGAACCCTAGTCTTACCATATTCATGATTTTTATTGAAGTAGGAAGAAACTCGCTTTTTAAGGTTTTTAGCCTTGCCTACGTACAAAATTTTATCATCCTTGTCATAAAACTGATAAACTCCAGATCCACTGGGCAGGGCACTTAGTTGAACTTCAATTGGAATTTGGGACATATAACTTAGGTTCTAGATCTTAAATCAATGGATTTGAATTTACACGCTTTTCTTGTAACAGTTAAAATTTAACAAGCATTTTAACTCAATAAATAGGATTGGAATTGAATAAAATAAGGATTAAACAATTGCAATGGCCATTCATAAGAATTAACATATGTTCATCGATTTTCAATGTTAAATCACTTTTTTATACAAAAAACACATAAATAATTGATTACTAATATATTATGGAATTTTCATTCAATTCTGTATTCTTCTTTCTGTTAATTTTCATATAAAAATGTGCTTTTTAACGATAAAAGTGTGCTTTTCAAGGAGATTTAATATTTTTTTTACTTACATTTAACTCAAATCAAAACCTCAAATACTATTTGTTTAATATATGGAAAGCTATATAATAACACTCGGAACTTACCTCATCTTAATGTTGTTTTTTAAAGTTTTCTTCGCTGTCGCTGGAAAAGAATAAAGATTGCCTAATCATAATCAAATCGTTTTTCAATTATGTTGAAGAAAGATTTGCGATTAAAATACTCCACTCTCAGAGAGAAGCTCTCTACGGCACAGATTGCAGAAAAAAGTCTGGCCATATCCAATAAAGTCTTAGAAATTCCAATTTGGTCCAGGGACTATTACCATGTTTTTCTTCCCATAACTTCAAAAAAGGAAATAGACACTATTAACATTCTATCTATTTTACAAGGTAAGGACAAGAACATTGTAGTACCTAAAGTTGAAAATGACTCATTACGCCATTATCTGCTGACGGACAATACCAAGTTTAAAAATAGTGCATGGGGAGTTCCAGAACCCATAAATGGAATACCTATCGACCCTGGCCATATTGACGTAGTGTTTATTCCATTATTAGCATTTGATACTAATGGTAATAGGGTAGGTTATGGTAAAGGTTTTTACGATAAGTTTCTAAGTGAATGCAACCCTGAAGTAGTGAAAGTGGGACTAAGCTTTTTTGAAGCGGAATCAACAATTACAGACATATTCAATGGAGATATCCCAATGGATTACTGTATAACCCCGAAACAATCTATTCGTTTATTGGTTCATGAGGACTTTCAGGTTTTTCATGACTATCATCTAGCCCTTCTTCCTCCTCGGTCTTCCCAAATGCTCTTTTATTAAAAACCAATAAAATTCCTACCCCAGTACTTATAGCAGTATCCGCAATATTGAAAACGGGCTCGAAAAACCTAAAATTCTTTCCTCCCACAAAGGGTATCCATTCGCGCCAAGTTGTATCCACTAAAGGAAAATAGAGCATGTCCACTACTTTTCCATAAAAAGCTTTACCATAGGGTTCATCAGAAAATAAGGTGGCTACCTGATTATAACTATCATCGAAAATCAATCCGTAAAAAACAGAGTCCAAAATATTACCCAAAGCTCCTGCAAATATTAAAGACACGGCTACTATTAATGTTTTAGAGGATTTTTTTCTTACAACGTCGTACAGCCAGTATCCTATCCCGAAAATGGCAAACAACCTAAAAATGGTCAGAATCAATTTACCTGTTGCGTCCGAAATCGGCAATACATCACTAAGTTTGGCTCCCCAGGCGGCTCCTTCATTCTCAATAAAGAGAATCTTGAACCAGCTAAAAACATCAACAGATTCCCCTAAAACAAAATTTGTTTTAATGTAAATTTTACTCCATTGGTCTACAAGGAGGATTAACAATATCAGTACAATTGACTTTTTGAGGTTCATGTGCTTGTTTAACCGCGCAAAAATAGAAATATTATTCGGTTTTGTTCAGAATGATATTTCCAGTTACGGTTTTTAAATTGTATTGACTAAATCCTTTAGGGATAGGGTTTTTTAATAACTCGCCATATTTTGTCTCTGCCGATATTTTAGCCCTATTGGCATTAACTATAATATTTCCGCTTTGTGTTTTCACGTCTACCTCCTCTGTAATATTATATAATTCACAGGTGCCATCGGATAGCGTAATGTCAAGATTGAGATAATCACCGGAGGCTATAATTCGCGCACCATTTCCAAAAACTTGCACCCTTTTGTATTTTGGGAGTGTGATTTTTAATGCAATTGAAATGACCTTATGCGCACTGAGCTTATCATTGGGGTTTTTGAAAATAGGTTGGAATCCTGCTCCTAATATTAATGTATTTCCCACTTCGGAAACCTTCATCTGCAAATCATTACTATATTCACCATCCATTTGGGCCTCCACTTCAATAGTCTCATTCTCCCGAGTTTCTAAAACTACCTCGTAACAATTTTCTGCATTCACCTGGATCAATTTTACAGATTCGTTCAAAAACACCTTGTGTACTTTCTTTTGTGCAGTAAGGTGCAAGGAAAAGAAGAAAACGAGTAATGGGATTAATTTCAAAACAGTCCATTAAAAAACGCCCCGGAAGGCGTTTCGATTATTTTTGCATATTCTTGGCTTCAATACTCAAGGTTGCATGCGGAACCAATTTTAAACGCTCCTTGTTTATAAGTTTACCCGTAATGCGGCAAATTCCATAGGTTTTGTTTTCTATTCTAAGAAGTGCATTTTTCAAGTCCCTGATAAACTTTTCCTGGCGAATGGCCAATTGTGTATTGGCCTCTTTGCTCATGGTTTCAGATCCTTCCTCGAATGCCTTAAAGGTAGGGGAAGTATCATCTGTACCATTATTACCATCGTTCATATAGGAACTTTTAAGAAGTTCCAAATGACTTTTTGCTTTTTCTATTTTCTCCTCAATCAATTCCTTGAACTCTGCCAAATCCTTATCGGAGTATCTAACTTTTAAATCTTCTGCCATCTCGTTAATGTTTTGCAATAAACAATTTAGTGTTCACTTCGTCAAAGGCAATTTCAGTGCCATTCTCTAAATTTTCCTCAAAATTCAATTCCGCTGTCAAAGTTTCCGCTTTTATATAATTAAGGTTACTGGTAACAGCCTGTTCTACCAACCCGTCCTTCAGCATCTTAATGTCAATTCTATCGGTCACCTCAAAACCGGATTCCTTTCTTAAATTTTGGATACGATTTACAAGTTCTCTAGCAATACCTTCTCTTCTAAGGTCTTCATTGATGGTTATATCCAGTGCCACTGTTGTCTTACCGGATGAGGCCACCAACCAACCTTCTATATCTTGAGAACTTATCTCTACATCCTGAAACTGTAAAATAATGCTTTTATTTTCTATTTGTAGGGATAATTCGCCTTCTTGTTCAATTTTTTGGATATCTTCCTGATTTAGAGCACTTATTGCTTTGGTAATCTGCTTCATCTCTTGGCCGTACTTAGGATCTAACGTTTTAAAATTAGGTTTTATCCTTTTTATCAGTACCCCGAAGCGTCATCAAGCAATTCAATTTCTTTCACGTTCACTTCTGATTTTATTAAATCGGATACCGCCAAAATATCCTTCCTATCCTGTCCATCCAAAACGGGGATCATGATTTTTTGAAGCGGTTGTCTCACTTTTATCTTTTCCTTTTGCCTGATGGACAATACCAAAGGAAGAAATGGTTTGAGCCTTTTGCATCTTTTGTTCCAAGGCCTCATTAATTAAGTTCTTATCCGATTTTGGAAAATCTGACAAGTGAACACTTTCAAAGGGTTCCAAATGGGTTGTTGCTATCAGGTCCTTGTAGAGTCTATCCATAAAAAATGGTGCTACCGGTGCTGAAAGTTTGGAAACGGTTACCAAGCAGGTGTATAAGGTTTGATATGCAGCAATCTTGTCTTTTTGGTATTCACCTTTCCGAACCTTCTTCTACATAAGCGAACGTACCAGTTACTCAAATTTTCCTGTACAAAATCTGAAATCGCTCTTGTGGCCTTAGTAGGCTCATAATCCGCATATGCCTCATCAACAAAAGCTACCAGGGAATTCAGTTCAGACAATATCCATCTATCTATTTCCGGTCTTTCCCCTACTGGAATATTTTCTTCTGCGTAACTAAACTCATCGATATTAGCGTACAGAGCGAAAAATGAATACGTATTATAGAGCGTCCCAAAGAATTTACGCTTAACCTCCACAATCCCTTCCGGGTCAAATTTGAGGTTGTCCCACGGATTGGCATTGCTGATCATATACCAACGAGTGGCATCTGCACCATGCTCTTTCATGGTTTCGAAGGGGTCCACCGCATTGCCCAATCTTTTGGACATTTTCTTGCCTTCTTTGTCCAGTACAAGTCCGTTTGAAACCACATTTTTGTAGGCAACGGAATCGAACACCATAGTGGCAATGGCATGAAGGGTATAAAACCACCCTCTTGTTTGATCGACGCCTTCCGCAATAAAATCGGCAGGAAAGGTCTTTCCTTCGTCAATAAGGTTTTTATTCTCAAACGGATAGTGCCATTGGGCATAGGGCATGGAACCACTGTCAAACCATACGTCTATCAAGTCACTTTCACGTTTCATGGGTTTACCCGAGTGTGAAACCAGTGTAATTTGATCCACGATATTTTTATGCAGGTCTATCTTTTCATAGTTATCTTCGGACATATCACCGACAACAAAATCCTTAAAAATATCCTTATCCAATACACCTGCCTCCAAAGCCTTTTGCATTTCCATCTTCAACTCCGCAACAGAACCGATGATCATTTCCTCCTTACCGTCAGTTGTCCTCCAAATAGGTAATGGAATTCCCCAGTATCGAGATCTGGATAAGTTCCAGTCATTTGCGTTGGCCAACCAATTCCCAAAACGCCCCTCACCGGTTGCCTTTGGTTTCCAATTAATGGACTGGTTCAACTCGAACATTCGATCCTTTATATCCGTAACCTTGATAAACCAAGAATCCAATGGATAATAGAGAATAGGTTTATCGGTACGCCAGCAGTTTGGATAACTGTGAACATATTTTTCAACCTTAAATGCCTTGTTTTCCTCCTTAAGCTTAATGGCAATTTCTACGTCAACGGAACGCTCAGGAGCTTGTCCATCCTCGTAGTATTCGTTCTTAACGAATTTTCCACCAAGTTCCTTCAACTCCGGCCTAAACTTTCCTTGTAAATCTACCGGAGGAACAAGGTTCGCATTTTCGTCCAACACCAACATAGGAGGTATTTACGGAACCGCCTGTTTTGCCACCATGGCATCATCTGCACCAAAAGTTGGAGCGGTGTGCACGATTCCCGTACCATCCTCGGTGGTTACAAAATCACCTGATATAACACGGAATGCATTTTCGGCATTTTCATATGGAAGCACGTAGGGTAAAAGTTGCTCGTATTTGATTCCTATCAAATCCTTTCCTTTAAATTCCTTCACTTGATAAAATGGAATCTTCTTATCTCCTTCCTTAAAACCAATTAAATCCGATTTCTCCTTAACCTCAATATACTTCCCAGCAAATTGCTTTCCGACCAAATTCTTTGCAAGGATAACGTTCATGGGTTCAAAGGTGTACTGATTATAGGTCTCCACCAAAACATAATCAATCTTTGCACCTACGGTGAGGGCAGTATTGGAAGGGAGGATTCATGGTGTGGTCGTCCATGCCGGAAAATAAATGGTTCCTTCATTCTGAAGAAAATCCGGAAGGGTTTCCTCTATAGCCTTAAATTGCGCCGTTACCGTAGTATCAGTAACATCTTGATAGGTCCCTGGCTGATTCAATTCATGGGAGCTCAATCCTGTTCCCGCTTTTGGAGAATAAGGTTGTATGGTATACCCCTTATATATTAAACCCTTGTCATAAATCTGTTTTAGCAACCACCAAACAGATTCCATATATTTAGATTTATATGTAACATATGGATCATCCATATCCACCCAATACCCTACTTGTTCTGTCATGGCGTTCCAAACATCGGTATATCGCATTACGGCTTTCTTACAGGCCGCATTGTATTCCTCTACTGATATTTTAACCCCGATATCTTCCTTAGTAATCCCAAGTTCCTTTTCCACACCCAATTCGATAGGAAGCCCATGGGTATCCCAGCCGGCCTTTCTTTTAACTTGGTAGCCTTTCATGGTCTTGTATCGAGGAAATATATCCTTGATGGTTCTCGCCATTACGTGATGGATACCAGGCATTCCATTTGCAGAAGGTGAACCCTCAAAAAAGACGTAACTTTCCTTACCCTCTCTTGACGTAATACTTTTTTCAAAAATATTAGCTGTCTTCCAGTAGTTTAAAACTTCATCTGCAACTTTAGGTAAGTCTAATCCCTTATATTCTGCGAACTTCATTTGAAATGCTTATGGTTCTGGGTTTTAAGCCTGCAAAATTAATTAATTTTGTTGTAACTGTTGTTCTACCGAACAATGAAATGGTTTAAATAAGAGAAACCCTGAATTGGGAACACACGAACTTTAATCCAAAACGGTAAACTCTGCGTATATGATTGTACAAACACTAAAAATTAACATCATGAAGAAATTAGCATTTGGAGCAATTTTAATTTTGGCTTTGAGCGTTTCTTTTGTTTCCTGCAGGGAAACTGCAGAAAAAGCCCAGGATGCCGCTAGCCAGGCAGAAGAAGCCTTGGAAGAAACTGGAAACGACCTAAAAGAAGTTGGTGAAGACGCTATGGATAAAGCCAAAGAGGCTGGTGAAAGTATGAAAGAAGCAGGGGAAAAAGCCCTTGATTCCGCAAAGGAAGCAGGTGAAGAGGCTTTGGACAAGGCAAAAGAAATTGGTGAGGACGTAAAGGACGCCACTAATGAAGCGGTTGAAAAAGTATCGCAATAATATACTTTTTCCTTATCAAAAATAAAGTTGGATTTTATCCTGAGCAATAGAAAGGCCCGTCTGTGACGGGCCTTTCTATTTTAAAAATGATATCCAATACCTAAAATCAAGTTGCTCCCCGGGGCCACTATCCCGGAAGAATAAGTTCTATACCTTTGATTTGTGATGTTTTCCAAACTGAGGGTAGCATTTACATTGTTTGCAACGGCATATTGAGAGCGGAAATTCAAGGTATACCATGATGGTGAAAAGGGATTTCCATTTTCGTCTATCGCATAGATATAATCCTTAGACTGCTCTGACAGGGCCAGTTCATTATTGGAAACTTCACCATTATAATTCAGGAAAAAATCGGTAGACAACTTTTCTCTTTTCCATTTAACATGGAAATCCCCAAAAGTGGGAGCTGCATGTCTCGCCGGTGAGTCCGTTCCATCCTCTTCTTCCTCAATTCCTTCAGTAATAGTAAGATTGGAGGATAAAGACCAATTTTCTGAAAGATAAGCATCAAATCCAAATTCGAAACCATATACATACGCTTTTGCCGCATTCTGTATGGCCTGTACATTGCTCAATTCACCTCCATACTCAATTTGCGACAAGCCATTGAAGGTAAAATCCCTTCGAACCAAGGCATCTACTAAGTAGGTGTAGAAGCTAGCACCCTTTACTACTAACTTATCCTTAAAATTCTTTTGAATTCCAAGCTCTACGTTATAGGCATATTCCGATTCCGCATTAGGATTGGGAACTACTACTGATCCCGGCTCAGAATCAAATATCTTTCCAATATCATCCACATTGGGCGCCCTAAACCCAGTTGAACCGTTAAAGGTTATTTGTAAATCTTGTTTTGGGAACCAACTAAAGCCCAAACTACCTGTTAGGGCCCCTGTACTTAAATCTGCATTCTCAAAAGGAAAAGAATAAAATGTACGATCGAACAAGGCATCTATCCAAACATGGCTATACCGTAAACCAGACATTACTATAAAATTGGGCTTGGCCTTGTATTCACCATTTAAATATCCTGCCAAGCTTTTCCACGTTGCACCATCTCGGATATCTCGGACGCCGCTCCTGTTATTTCATCGGTAAGTATATTTGTATCCTTGCCCATTGAACCCACAGTGTTAAAAATGAATTCAGCGCCATAGTAGAATTTGAAATTACCCATTTTCTTATTTTCAAAATCCAGATTCAGATTTAAGGCATCCACCTTTTCCTTTGGTGGTATTTAATATATCATCTTGAAAATCACGGTTGTTCCTGCTTTCCTCAAAAAATTGGTAGGCTGCAGTAAGCTTTAAGCCATCATATAATTTCCCATTCCCTCTCTTTTTTAACTGCATATTTCCCATAAACCATTTTTGCGGGCCGTAATACCATTCCGCCGACCTTAATCCTTGGCCATCCCGTGAAGGCCTTATTAGCCTATCATATCTCGGAATAATCTGAAGTTTCTGAAAAATGGATTCCCAAGTTCAAATCCCAGTTCGCACTGGGCCTATAGAAAAATTTCTGCATAAAACTCTTCTCGGTCGTATCCAGTAGTCACCTGTTTGCTAGGTTCATTATTAGGTACAAGAACATCTTGTCCGTTCATGGTTCTCACAAAGGAATTTCTCAAGTAGGATTCAGGTCCGTGGCTGCCCATTTTCAAATCTTGAAAGTCATTATATGTAAAACTTGTCAGGGATGCCCAATTTTTGCGCCCAATATTAATATCCGCATGTATCGTATTTTCAGTATTCGCGGAGGAGAATCTATAATTACCGTTTCCTGAAACTTGTGTATTTTCTTTTTGGCTCAGCATGGGTTGTCTTGTATAAAAATTCATTACTCCGCCAATGGCATCACTACCATAAATTACAGAGCCTGATCCGAAAATAATCTCTGTATTTCTAATGTTAAATGGATCTATGGAAATAACATTCTGTAAATTTCCACCTCTAAAAATCGCATTGTTCATGCGGACCCCATCTACGGAAAGTACCAACCTGTTGGTGGCAAAACCTCTTATCATGGGGCTTCCACCCCCTAGCTGACTTTTTTGAACGAACACCTTCCCGCTTCTTTGCAGCAGATCGGCAGATGTTTGGGGCGTATTGAGGGCTATCGTCCGGGCATCTATCGATATAATTTTATTGGGTATTTCTTTCTTTTGTTGCTCCCATTTGGAAATGGACATGACTACTTCGTCCAAGCGCTCAGGCACCATGACCATATAGATTTTATAGTCGTTCTTGACAATTTGAAGGCGTGTTACCTTGGTAGTTTCATAACTCAAATGCCTTAGTACCAATCTATCCTCATTTAAAAAAGGAGCAAAATCAAAATTCCCATCTAAATCAGTCACACTGATTTTGGTCCTTTCCGGGTTAAATACGGCCACATTCGGGATAGGTTCCAATGTTTCGTCATCCAGGACGGTTACTTGTTGCGACCAACCAGCAAAACAGTATAATAGAAAAAGTAGGAGTAAAAGTTTATTCATACTAACTAAACACCTCATTTAGAACCGCCAATGATTTAGGTTTTCTAAACCCCTGCAAATGCAATTCGTAATACAAAACCAATGATTGGAGAAGTTCTTGTCTGTTGTTTTTCCTCATTTTTATAGTACTTATCGCATCAAAATTTATGCCTAAAAAGGATTTGAAATACAAAAGATTCTCTCCGGAGAGTATGGGGTTTAAAGAAGTTGTGGAAACAAACTCTCCTTCCTGTAAATCAAAATAAGGATACGCTATATTATTTATATCAGGATAAAACCCTAGGTACTTGGTCAGTAGGGTCAAAAAATATAAATGGAAATTTGATATTTCCGTACGGATATCCAACCATTGTAACGATGCCTCCAAAAAATGGAACAGTTCTATGTTGGCCTCCTCCTCGTGAATACTATTGGCGAGCATTTCGGCTAAAAATAGGGCCATGGCATTTTTTACAATGTTAGTATGCAGATTTTGATAGTGGTAATGAAGTTTCGCTTCCTTGATGTTTTCCAAAGAACCCTTGTTTCTATGATTCGCCACCAGTTCCAATTGGGTAAGTGGTTGGAACAACGCTTTTTTTACCTTTCCCTTTTTTGAAGTCAAGATACCTCTAAGCAAGTAAGATTTCAATCCGTCCGATTCTGTAAAAACCCTTACAATCAAACTGGTATCCCCATATTTAATGGATGTTAGAACAATTGCCTTGGTAGTCACCTGCATGAATGTAGGTTTTTTGTAATAATATACGTTGCTGTTACATTCAGTTGTCCATCCATTTTTGGGAGTATTCATTCAGAATAATATCCCCTACATTTTTGGTGTAGTGGTGCTTGTCCAACCAATAGCATGGATTCATGGTCAATAGTTTTGATTTGTAAGGTCTAAATAGCTCGAAACCTTTCTTTTCTAAAGTATCCGGAAAATATCCGAACTGAATTCTTTTATCTGTGGAACTTATATAATTGTCATAGGAACTAGGGTGCACCAGTAAGGTAAGCCCAATGTTCTGTTGCTTGCACAAAAAAGTAATCTTTTCTAGAATTTCAATTTGGGAGGAAAAATCCAAAGGGTGACTTGGGGAGAAATCGGGAATATCTTGAACCTCTAAATTTTCCTTTTGGCTGCATTGGGCTTCATATGCATTTCGAGCATAGTAATTCCCATCTATATAAATATCATGTACAATGTGTTTTTTGTCCAAATCAGTGCCCAAAATTTTCTTCACAGAAATAGGCAAGAACAAAAACTCCCATTGCACCTTGTCTTCCTGTAAGTTCACAAATTTTCTAGAAGCGTCGTTTTCATGCGAACTGGTACGTTCATAGATGACACCTTCGTCCATAGCTATAATCAGGTTATTGATTTGTACATCGTTCTCAAGAAAAAGCAATAAATCGGCGTAAAACTCCTCCGGGGTACCTAGGGAATATGTCATATTATACCATAACTCATCCTTTGTATTCAACTGTTTTACATGCAACATCCCTCCTTTAGAATTGGAAAATAAAAAGTTGTTGAACTTTTTAGGATTTTGCAGTACGTAATGAACCTTTAAACTATGTTCGTTGGGTCTAATCCCATGGAATTCCCTGCGGTTGCCCATGATTCCATAGGGGTCTATGATGTAATTATAGATACTTGTAGCTGAAAAGTACAGAAGTACGATCAAACCGAAAAATGCCGCCTTTTTTAAAAATGCCCTCATTTAAAATTGAAAATAAATGAATTGCCCGGAACTTGTATTCAAACTGATCAGGTAGACCACAACGAGAATAACCAGTATCTCTATTAGGATATTAGCATTACTATTGAGTTTCCTTAAAAAACGGAAGTTCAGTCGCTCATCCTTTCTAAAAATCCAGTCCAAAACTAGCAAGGAACCCACACTATAAAGTCCATTCTTATAAATAAGTGGAAAATCAAATTTAGTGAACATAAGAGTTAAATATTCCATGGCCGAAACTAGGGATTCACTCCTGAAAAAGACCCAGGCCAATACCACCCAAAAGAAGGTGAGCAGTATTTTCCCCAACTCACTTAAAGTAGGAAACCAGGAGTTTTCCGCCACAATAGAGTCGGTATATTTTCTATTACTACCAACAATATAAGAGGGAACAAAAAGCATGGCATGTATACCTCCCCAAACTACAAATGTCCAATTGGCACCATGCCGGAGGCCACTTACCAAGAAAATCACAAATACATTCCTTAGCGATTTCCATTTACCTTCTCGTGAACCTCCTATAGGAATATAAAGGTAATCCCTAAACCATGTCGAAAGTGAAATGTGCCATCTACGCCAAAATTCCCCTACATTTCTAGAAAAATAAGGAAATTTAAAGTTGGACATCAATTCAATTCCAAATAACTTAGAAACCCCAATGGCAATATCTGAGTACCCGCTAAAATCACAATAAATCTGGATAGCAAAATACACGGCTCCCAACCAAAGTACCCCTCCTCCAAAATCATGATAATTCCCAAAGATATCATCCACCTTTATTGCCAGCACATCCGCGATTACTACCTTTTTCACCAATCCCCATAATATCAAACGTAGTCCTTGCATTCCTTTTTCATAAGAAAAGGTTCTTCTTCCCAATATTTGGGGCAGTAGATTGGAAGCCCTTTCAATAGGTCCAGCTACTAATTGTGGAAAGAAAGATACAAAGGCGGCAAAGGAAATAAAATCCTTGGTAGGCTTTAGCTTGTTCCGATACACATCTATGGTATAGGACATAGTCCGGAACGTATAAAAAGAAATCCCAACTGGAAGAATAATATTGAGTGACCACGTATTTTGGGTCTGATAACCCACATTGTTCAAAAGGTGTATCCAAGAATCCACAAAAAAATTGAAGTACTTGAAAAATGCCGGAAGACCAATATTAAAGGCCATACTGATTCCCGAAGGACTTTTCTTTCGGAACTTATAGTTGTCTTATCTATTCGT
Organism: Maribacter litopenaei; assembly: GCF_025244665.1. Taxonomy (GTDB): domain Bacteria; phylum Bacteroidota; class Bacteroidia; order Flavobacteriales; family Flavobacteriaceae; genus Maribacter; species Maribacter litopenaei. The sequence continues at coordinate 3,454,437 of NZ_CP104205.1, forward strand.
AGTCCTACAAAATAGTCGACCAAGGTGGACAGAAAAATAAGTGACAGAAACCTATAGTCCCACCATCCATAGAAAATGTAGGAACCAAATAGGAGTAATATATTCTGTTGCTTGATTTTCCTGTTGAAAACGAACCAATACAGGCCGAAGACAACAATAAGAAAAACCAAAAACTCAAAAGAATTAAATAGCAAGTCCTTGTTTTAAGACCCAAAAATAGGTCAAAATATAATTCCGAAGTCTAACCCGACACTGCAGCACAATAAAAAGCCCATCCTATAAAAGAATGGGCCTTAAAATGTAATTTCAGTATTGTTAAATGACTCCTTGGGCCAGCATAGCATCCGCAACTTTAACGAAACCAGCGATATTGGCACCTTTAACGTAGTTACAATACCCATTTTCTTCCATACCGTATTCTATACAGGAATCATGAATATCGGACATAATACCTTTCAAACGCTCGTCAACTTCCTCACGGGTCCAACTTATGCGTAAGGAGTTTTGGGACATTTCAAGTCCGGAAGTGGCAACACCCCCAGCATTGGACGCTTTCCCGGGTGCAAAGAGGATTTTTGCATTGTGGAATGCATGGACTGCATCCGCGGTACACGGCATGTTGGCTCCTTCAGCCACACAAATACATCCATTATCCAGTAATTTTTTGGCATCCTTCTCATTTAACTCATTTTGAGTGGCACATGGCAAGGCAATATCGCACTTCACTTCCCAAGGAGTTTTGCCCTCGTGAAATTCAGCCTTTGAAAATTCCTTTACATATTCCGAAATACGTCCCCTCCTATTGTTTTTCAAATCCATCACAAATTTCAACTTGTCTGTATCGATACCATCGGCATCATAGATATAACCACTGGAATCTGATAAGGTAACTACCTTTCCTCCTAATTGGATTACTTTTTCAGCAGCGTATTGGGCAACATTACCCGATCCGGAAATGACCACTGTTTTACCGTCAAAGTCCTCATCTCGAGTCTTCAACATGTTTTCAGCAAAATAGACCGTACCATATCCAGTAGCTTCCGGACGTATTTTGGAACCGCCCCAAGAAAGACCTTTACCTGTCAAAACCCCGGTGAACTCGTTTCGGATTTTCTTGTACATCCCAAAGAGATAACCGATTTCCCTAGCACCAACGCCAATATCCCCAGCAGGTACATCTGTATTAGGCCCTATATGCCTATTGAGCTCCAACATAAAGGCATGGCAGAAGCGCATCACTTCATCATCTGATTTACCCTTGGGATCAAAATCAGAACCGCCTTTACCGCCACCCATGGGTAGAGTCGTCAAGCTATTCTTAAATACTTGTTCAAATGCCAAAAACTTTAGGATACTAGCATTCACCGTTGGGTGAAAACGTAAACCACCTTTATATGGTCCAATGGCAGAGTTCATCTGTATCCTATATCCTCTATTTACATGAATCTCACCTTCATCATCTACCCATGCGACCCTAAAAGAAACCAACCTTTCAGGTTCTACCATTCTCAAAAGAATATTCTTGCCATTGTAAATTTCCTGTTCAGCAATGTACGGTATAACGGTATCCGCTACCTCCTGAACAGCTTGTATGAATTCGGGTTCATGTCCATTTCTCGGCCTTAACCTCATCCATAAATGCTTTTATTTTTGCTTTCATTGAGCTCATCAATATGGTTTTAAATTATTGAATTCAAAATATATCGGCAAAATTATAGTATTATTATAATTTTGTATCTAAATTTTTCACAATACTGTAAAATTTATGGTTTTAACGACAAATGCCAAATATCCGTGAAAAATAAGTAAGGTTTGTTCTTAAACGCTACATTAAATGTGCTGTTATGCCAAAGCCTGCGATAAATCCTCAATAAGGTCCTCAACATCCTCGATACCAACGCTCAAACGTATCAATGAATCCACAATACCGGCTTTTTCTCGCTCATCCTTTGGAATACTTGCATGCGTCATACTGGCGGGATGCCCCGCTAAGCTTTCTACACCACCTAGAGACTCCGCCAAAGTGAATATTTTTAAGCTTTCCACAATTTTAATGGCCTCTTTATAATTACCACCTTTTGGAACGAAGGAAATCATACCGCCAAAGTGCCTCATCTGTCCTTTCGCTACTTTATGATTAGGATGATTTTCAAATCCTGGCCAATAGACCCTTTCCACTTTGGGATGCTCATTTAAAAAATGGGCGATGGCCTCCCCATTCTCACAATGCCTTTGCATTCGCACATGTAAGGTCTTAATACCCCTTAACACCAAAAAACTATCCATTGGGCCGAGATACGGCACCACTAGCATTCTGAATGAAATACAATTGCTTGGCAAGATCGGGATCCTTTACCACTAGAGCCCCCAAAACCACGTCACTATGACCTCCTAGATATTTCGTAGCAGAATGCATAACGATGTCAGCCCCAAGATCCAAAGGCCTTTGCAAGTAGGGTGTGGCAAAGGTGTTGTCCACGGCCAATAGAATGTTTGTGCTTTGAGCTAATCCGAGAAACGGCCTTAATATCTATGATGTTCATCATGGGATTGGTTGGTGTTTCCACCCATATCAATTTTGTTCTATCATTGATACATGTCTTGATATTAGAGAGATCATCCATACCAACAAAGTGGAACACTATACCATAGGGTTCAAATACCTTTTTAAACAATCTGTAACTACCTCCATAAAGGTCACTAGTCGAGATTACCTCATCACCCGGCCGCAATAATTTAAATACTGCATCCATAGCGGCCAATCCACTGGCAAATGCAAGGCCAAAACTTCCATTCTCTATACTAGACAATGCATTCTCCAATGCAGTCCTTGTTGGATTGGCACTTCTAGAATACTCATAACCTTTGTGAATACCTGGAGAATTTTGTGAATAAGTAGATGTTTGGTAAATAGGTGTCATCACTGCACCATAGGCCTTTTCCGGCTCTTGCCCCCCATGTATTACCTTACTGTTGAATCTCATTTTATTTGTAGCCATACCCCACAATTATACCTACAAATGTATCGTTATCTTTTGGGGATTACAATGAAGCATTACATTTGTTCCTGTTTGATATTATAACATGAAACACACCCTCTCCATACTTTTATTCATCATGATTTTTATTGGCTGCAAAGAAGATAGGAATCTAATTTTTGAACCCTCTAATTTTAAGAACGAAACTTGTAAAAATTGTGCGTCGATAACAATTTTGGTACCCAGAGCTTTGGGTAATAAAAAAATCGACGAGGTTATCAATACCGCACTTAGGGAAGAAATAATTTCCATCCTTAAATATGACGATGAAGTAGATGCAAACTCCATTGATTCTGCCATGGAATCGTTTCAAAGTGAGTATATCCAACTAAGGGATAAATTCCCTGAAGAAGCAACTACTTGGGAGGCTACCATAAATGGGGAGGTAACCTATGAAAATGATACTATTTTGACCATCCGTTTGGATTACTATCTATTTACGGGCGGTGCCCACGGCTACAGTAGTGTTCGATTTTTGAACTTTAATAAAGAAAAAGGAAAGGAATTGGGAAATGAAGAGCTTTTTAGCGATATCGAAGCATTTGAAGGTTTGGCGGAATCCAAATTTAGGATCAAGGAAAAAATTCCAAACTCCGAATCCATAAACAGTACGGGATTTATGTTTGAAAACGATGTGTTTTACCTACCCGAAAATATCGGTTTTACCAAAGAAGGCCTACAGTTATTTTACGAGCAATATGAGGTAGCTTCCTATGCGGATGGCCCTATAGTATTGACAATCCCATTAGTGGAAATTCAAAAATATCTAATCCCCTTTAGATCCTAGGAATCTTTTTTCAAATGTCTTAATTGCGTCATTATGGTCGCCGTATGCAAGCCTTCATGCAACAGGTTAAAATTGAAGGCATCCTCAACATCATTCAATTGAAAACCGGCGCTTGTCTTGTACGGCTGATATTCCTTAAAAAGTCCTTCCTCAAAATCCTGTTTGATCCATTCTATCGTAGAGATTAAAAAATCACCAATTACTTTAATTTCTTCATCTGTGGCAGTTCCATCTCGGAAAGAACCTTTCATGAATTTAACCACCATTTCATCCGGAATTCTCATTTTAAGTCCACTGAACTTATACACCAATATTTGTTGGGTAGCAACAACGTGTGCAATGTTCCACCGGATGTTATTTCGAAAACCTTTCGGGATTCTTAATAAATCTTCCTTTGATGTAGTGGTTAAGATATGATAGAGATTTTTTCTACTCTGTAATGTTAGAGATAACTGACTTTCCAAATTCATACTGTTTTATTGAGTCTTAAAAATAGTACATTTAAATAGATTTGGGTTTCTTTGTGCCTCAATTCGATTCACCATGAGTAAAAAAATATACCACCTCAGCACATGCAATACCTGTCAAAGAATTATCAAAGAATTGGAACCCTTGGATGAATTTCAACTTCAGGATATAAAATCGGAACCTATTACTAAGAATCAGTTGGAAGAAATGTATTCCTTATCCCGAGTTACGAATCACTATTCAGTAAAAGGGCCATGCTCTTTAGGCAAAGGGGATTACATGAAAAGGAACTTGGGGAAGAAGATTTTAAAAGCCTTATACTGGACCATTATACATTTTTAAAAAGACCGGTAATCGTCATGAACGATTCAATTTTCATAGGGAATAGCAAAAAGACGATAGAAACGGCCAAAGAAGCAATTCATTCGTGAACCAAAGGACTCTTGCCATATTGGCTGCCTTAGGGGCCACCACAATTTATGCCCTTAACCATACCATTGCCAAGGGCGTGATGCCCAATTTTGTGCAGCCATTTGGTTTTATAATGCTCAGGGTAACCGGGGCGGCACTTTTATTCCGGATCTTCTCCATATTGGGGCCAAAACAAAAAATAGAAAAAAGGGACTGGGGCCGACTTGTGGTATGTTCCATTTTTGGAATGGTAATAAATATGTTGGCATTTTTCAAGGGCCTACAGTTATCAACTCCCATAAATAGTTCTGTTTTGGTAACGGTTACCCCCATTATTGTAGTAATATTATCCTCTCTACTGATCAGAGAGAAAATAACTTGGCAAAAGGCCAGCGGAATTCTCATGGGTTTTGTGGGTGCGTTATTATTGATACTGATGGGCTCGGAAATACGGCAGGATGCCCCTAATATCCCTTTGGGAAACACTCTTTTGATTGTAAATGCCACAGCCTATGGCACATATCTTATCCTAGTTAAAAAACTAATCGAAAAATACCATCCGTTTACTTTGATGAAATGGCTTTTTACCATAGCTGTAGTCATTAATTTCCCAATTACTTTTAATGAGGTAGCCGCGATACAATGGTCTTTGATCCCTCCACAGGCATACGCGGCGATTGCCTTTGTAATCATTGGCACCACTTTTCTAACCTATTTGTTCAATGTTTTTGCCTTGACCCAATTAAAAGCTTCTTCCGTAAGTGCCTTCACATATCTACAGCCACTTATTGGAATACTTTTTGCCTTGGGAACGGGAAAGGATAGCCTTAATACTATTAAAATAATGGCTGCTTTTCTAGTGTTGGCCGGGGTATACCTAGCAAGCAGAAGACCAACAAGGGTAAAGGTCTAAATTGAACGGCATAAGGTCATTATAAAATCGAGGACTTACAATAATCCAAATGTTGTTGCATGAGGAAAACAGCCTTGTCAGAATCCCTGTTATGAATTGCAGATATAATATCAAGGTGCTCCTGAAGTATCTCCTTGAGACAACGGGTACTTCCCAATAGGTCTAAGGCGGATCAAAAATTAGATTTCATGAACATATCAATTAAAATGGGGTTGCCACAATTCCGAACGATCAATTCATGGAAAATCCGGTCAATCTTTTGAAAAACATGGGCATTTGTAGGTCCTTTTTCAAAAGGTACCATTAAGTTTCGTAAATCATCTATCCTTTCCTGGGGTGCTCTTAGGGTAAATAGTTTTATCGCTTTCGTTTCCAAGGCAATCCGACAATCCAAAATATCGATAATTTCTTTGGTCGCGGACTTCCCTGACCATGATTTCCTTACTGGAGTTTAACGTGACCAACGCCTCCTTACGTAATTTTTTTATAACAAAGTTAAGGCAATCATCATTCGCATTAAGTATTTGGGATAGTTCCTTTTGGCAGATGGGCTCACCTGCACCTATTTTCTTTGTGACAATCAGCTTACGGAATTTGGTATATACCTCCTCGGTATAGTCACTTGCTCTTTCTAACATCTTTTAAATTTAATAAAATAAATCTTACAAAAAGCAAGCCTTTGTTCTCAGGGAAATAAGTATTCAAAGTCTTTAGATTGTACCTATAGATTTTTAGGGGCTTTGGAAAACTTACGAGTATCTTCTTTGGTCAAAATTCTGAATCCGTCCCCTTTTTCAACATTCCTGAAAGTGGTCAAAAAATCATCCGATAGAGCGGTAAGCTTTCTCGTTTTTAAATCCATCCAAGCACCCATCATCTCACAATGGGCGAAGTTTTCACCTTTATGGTTATAAAAGTTATGATGAAATTCAAAGAACTTCGCGTCCTCACTCATTCCCATAATTTCCATGGATACCTTAACAGGCTTCCCCGGAAAAGCTTCCTTGAAATAATATATGTGCTCATAAAAAACCACAGGGCCAATTTCATGAGTGGCCAAGGTCCTATGGTCAAAACCTATTTCCATAAGAAAGGACATTCGTGTATGGCTCATATAATTTAAGTAGGCCGAGTTGGCTAGATGCCTATTGGCATCTACATCGCTCCATCTTATTTCAAAATCTTTTAAATAAATTCTAGTTCATTTTTTTGCTATGCATGCATAATACTTAGTAAAAATACCATAGTTTTGGGTAAACCATTTAGAATCTAAGCCATTTTTTGCTTAAATTTTCAAATCAACTACAATCATCATGTCTACAAAAGCTCCATTTATAAAAGACCTTTCACTACCCGTTATCGCTGCGCCAATGTTTTTGATTTACGGGCCAAAACTCGTAATAGAATGTTGTAAAAATGGTATTGTGGGTACTTTTCCCGCTTTAAATCAAAGAACAAGTGAAGGTTTTGAGGAATGGTTGATTGAAATTAAATCGGCCTTAAAAAAGCACGAACAGGAAACTGGAAGAAAAGCGGCTCCATTTGGTGTAAATCTAATCGTTCATCAAACCAATCCAAGACTTGAAGCGGATATAAAACTCTGTATAAAGCATCAGGTGCCACTGGTAATTACCTCTCTAGGAGCGGTATCACAAGTTGTGGATGCCATCCATAGTTATGGTGGATTGGTCTTTCATGATGTTATCAAAAAAAGACATGCTCAAAAAGCGGCGGAAGCGGGTGTGGATGGATTAATTCTTGTTGCCGCGGGAGCAGGTGGCCATGCCGGCACCATAAACCCAATGACTTTGGTATCGGAAATAAAACAGTTTTTTAAGAAAACCATCATTCTTTCCGGTTGCATTAGTACAGGTCGCGATATTGCATCGGCATTACAAATGGGTGCAGATTTGGCCTACATGGGTACGAGATTCATCAATACGGAAGAAAGCAAGGCTACCCCGGAGTATAGATCTATGATCGTTGAGGCAGGGGCAAGCGACGTAGTCTACACGGCCGCTATATCAGGAGTCCATGCCAACTTCTTGGGAGCAAGTCTTAAGGCCGCGGGCATCACCGAAGAAGACCTAAAAAAAGACATCAAAATAGATTTTGGGAAGGAACTGGATACCGAAGCCAAAGCCTGGAAAACCATCTGGTCAGCGGGACAAGGAGTAGCATTGATTGATGACGTTTTGCCAGTTTCTTCATTGGTTTCCAACTTAAAATCGGAGTTCAAAAAAGCGATCGAAGAGCAAATTAAGGTCTTGGAAACGTTTCCAAAATAAGAGCAATGCCCCTTATTTCTTCTAACTACAATCCGCCATTAGCATTTAAGAATGGTCATTTTTCAACCATTTATAATGGACTGATAAGGAAAGTAACGGATCTAAACCAGGAGCGTGAAAGAATATGCCTTTCTGACGGCGATTTTTTAGATTTGGATTGGAGTTACTGTGCTACACCTACGGATATGGTCTGTATAGTTATCCATGGGCTTGAAGGCGACGCCCAACGGGCGTATGTTCAAGGTGCCGCTAAAATTTTAAGCCAGGATTCTTTCGACGTCTGTGCCATAAATCTAAGAGGCTGTAGTGGCGAACCTAACCGAACCTATCGCTCCTACCATTCGGGGGCAACCGAAGATTTAAGTGATGTAATTCAACATATTTTGGAATTGGATCAGTATAAAAAGGTGTTTCTGTATGGTTTCAGCCTTGGCGGAAACCTTCTATTAAAGTATTTGGGAGAATGCAACCATACTCCCAAGGAAATTTCCGGGGGGGTAGCCATTTCAGTACCATGCCAACTTGCGGATTCACTAACACAATTGTTACAATTTCGAAATATATTGTACGCGGAGAGATTTAGGGGAAACCTCATTGAAAAGCTTAAAATAAAAGAGCGATTGTTCCCAGATCGAATTACAGGACAGGAAATAAAAAAGGTAAAAACATTAAAGGACTTTGATGATATCTATACCAGTAAAGCCCATGGCTTTATGGATGCCATGGATTACTACGCCAAAAGTAGCAGCCTGCAATTCCTACCTTCAGTCTCTGTTCCTTGCCTAATCGTGAACGCAAAAAATGATTCCTTCTTAGGTAAGGCTTGTTATCCTAAAGAGGAAGCCGAACAAAATAAAAATCTTTATCTAGAAGTTCCTAGATACGGTGGTCATGTAGGTTTTTACGGCCCCAATAATATTACCTATACTGAGCAAAGGTCTTTAGAGTTTTTTAAATCCTTGAATTAATTTCTTGTTTTGCAAAAAACCCTTCAGAAAATAAAATTTCATATCTTAGTCCTTCCAACATTAATTAAGTTAAAATCCATAAAGAAATGCGAAAATTATTCACCTTATTGGCCCTTGGCGCCTTGGTAATGAGCTGTGGCGAAAAGAAAGAAGAAAAAAAGGATGGTTTTGAAATGAACCGTACCAAAAAAGAGGAAGTTAAGGCAACGGAAACCACGGGAGGTGTTCCTGTTGACATGGACAATAAAGGTGTGGATCCTATTACGAGCGTTGATTTTGGGGATGATATCGATACCGAATTGGCCGCTGCAGGTGAAGAAAAATTCCAAGCGATCTGTACCGCCTGTCATATGGCGGAACAACGTATGATCGATTCTGCATTAAAAGGAGTGTATGAAAGAAGAAGTCCGGAGTGGGTCATGAACATGATTCTTAATCCTGATGGCATGCTTAAGGAAGACCCTATTGCCAAAGCATTGCTTAAAGAATACAACAATGCCATCATGTTGAACCAAAATCTAACCGAGGATGAAGCTCGTAGCGTAGCTGAATATCTACGTACTTTATAAACAAGATTGAACTATAGAATGAAGCCCTTTCTAGAAATTAGAAAGGGCTTTTTTATGGTCTGATGAATCGCGTTCAGCAATTAGCGCATCCAACACGTTTCTAATTTTTTCGCTGTTCCAGTTCGATGCTCCTTTTTCCTTAATAACAATCTTTCCAGTGTGGTCGATAATATAATTAGTAGGAATGGTCTTTTCATAAAGGTCCTTAGGAGGATTCATGTTGGAAACTACCGCAGGTACCGAAAAGTTCTTCTTTTCTAAAAAAGACTTTATTTTTTACGGATCTTCGTTGGATATCATTAGAAAACTTATTTTATCTCCATAGTCTTGATACAACCCATCTATACTGGGAAGTTCCGCAATACAGGGAGGGCACCAAGTCGCCCAATAACTTATGAATGTGATTTCTCCATCTCCAACCTTGGCATTGACTGGTTCTCCATCCAAATTTTCAAGTTCATATACAAAAGGCTGTACTTGTATTTGTTCCTTTTCGGAGGCCGAGACCTGGTGAAAACAGTTCTACTTTTAATCGATTGACCAGGACCATCATGGGAGTTCTTGTTTGGGGAACAATCAACAAGATTATAAGGATAACAAAGACGACATCACTTATTTTAAATTTAGGTTTTTTCACTTTTTACCTTGTTATTAAAAATCACCCTTCAATAGACGTAGTTGGAGGGTTGACATTACAACCGTAACAAAATTCGTGATATCGCTACTAATAAGAAAAGAATTAAAATGGGTTTTGGTTTTCATTCTATGCCAGTAATTAAGGCCAATAAAGCACTTCTGAAAAAGCGGCGCAGCTATGGTGACATCCGTGCGGAATATGAAGGCTTAACCAGTAAGACCAAATTAAAGTTTAAGGATCTTAGCCCACTTCAGCAAAAGGTGATAAAAGATAGGATTCGGGAACAGGCCAAAAAAGATGACTTGTACAATTTTTGGGTAATGGTCATCAGTATTATGATTTTGCTATCCCTAATCATTTTCCTCTATGCGAGATATATGGTATAATTTAAAACTTATCAGCGACCACTTTGTAGGTGGGGTCCTCCAGTACGTTTACATCAATAATCTCATTCGCATTCTTCAGTAAGCGAATACAGTCTTTGCTCAAATGCCTCAAATGTACTTTTTTTCCAACTTTGGCATACCGCTCCGTAATCTTGTTCAAAGCCTCGATACCGAGACATATCGGCCACCCGACTTTCCTTAAAATCGATAATCACCTCATCCGGGTCATTGGGGACATCGAATTTTTCAGCGAAAAGTGTGGTGGAACCAAAGAAAAGGGGACCGTATATTTCATAGTGCTTCACTCCGTTCTCGTCCACATGTTTTCACGGCACGGATTCGTTTAGCATTCTCCCAGGAATAGGCCAATGCCGAGATAACTACACCCAATAGAACGGCTACAGCTAAATTGTGGGTAATCGCAGTAATCAGTGTCACCAATACCATCACGATAACATCGGATTTTGGCATTTTCCCAAATGTCTTAAAGCTTGCCCACTCAAATGTCCCTATGGCTACCATGAACATCAACCCGACCAAAGCGGCCATGGGCAAACGTTCAATAAGACTGGAACCGAACATAATAAAAACCAAGAGCATTACGGCTGCTGTAATTCCTGATAAACGGGCACGAGCACCGGCAGAGGTATTGATCAAACTTTGTCCGATCATGGCGCATCCTCCCATACCTGAAAGGAAACCTGACAAAATATTGGCCGTACCCTGCGCCACACATTCCTTATTTCCGCTCCCACGGGTCTCTGTAATCTCGTCAATAATGTTCAACGTCAATAAACTCTCTATCAATCCTACACCGGCAACAATGGCCGCGTAGGGGATAATGATCTTGAATGTCTCTAATGTAAAAGGCAATTGTGGAATGGATAATGGAGGAAATCCTCCTTTAATACTTTCACCCTCGGCCATAATATCTGCCACCTGCATGGTATCGATACCAAAACCTAAGACTATGGCCGAAACTACTAAAATGGCTACCAATGAAGATGGAACGGCCTTGGTCAATTTGGGTAGTCCCCAAATAATGAGCATCGTTAAAAGCGTTAATGCCAACATAATGTACATAGGACTTCCGCTTAACAAATCACCTGTAGCTTTATTATAGAAATTGGGAAACTGGGCCATAAAGATGATAATAGCCGAGACCGTTTACAAAACCGAACATCACCGGATGTGGAACCAATCGGATAAACTTACCCAATCTTAAAAGTCCCGCTCCAATCTGTAAAACCCCAGCCAGAATAACCGTTGCGAACACATAATTCAGAATGGTCTCGGGTTCAATTCCAGGAAAGTTTCGTTTTAACTCTAAAATCAGTCCTACGAAAACAACGGCCACTGCGCCGGTAGCACCTGAAATCATTCCTGGTCTACCACCAAGAATAGAGGTGACCAATGCCAAAACGAAGGCGGCATACAGCCCCGTTAAAGGAGAAAACCCCGGAATAAGGGCAAATGCAATGGCCTCCGGCACCAAAGCCAAGGCAACTGTGAGTCCGGATAGGATTTCCGTTTTGTAATCTACCTTCTGCTTAAAATCGAATAAATTCAAATACTTGCGCACGCCTCATTATTTTAAGGGCGCAAAAATACCATTATTTGTTGGATACCCTAGAAACCGAATGATTATTAACGATTTAGCAATCTACCAAGCCTTCAACCCCAATAATTTTTCTCCAAGCGGTGATAATTTGGCGGTTTCGTATTTGGTCTGCTCCCAATTTCTAGGATCCCCAGGGAAGGCATAGCCTTCGGGTGCCACTCTATTCTTCCAAGAGTTTATCCGCCATTTTTTTAAGGCTTCGTTATCCTCTTCGGCGGGCATCATGGAAATGTATTGCGCTATCCGAACCTTATCCCCGGATCTATTGGGCCGTATTCCGTGGGGTTCCGTACTATTGAAAATCAAAAGGTCGCCAGCCTCCATTTTTACCTTTACTATTTTATCCTCAATCCCAGTAACGTCAGGTTTAAAATGGTCGCGATCTTCGGGTTGCGTCAATTTCCAAGTATCATAATTTCGGTATAACCAAGGAATGCATTGAAAACCACCCATGTTTTCATCGGTTTGATCGGCCAAGGCCAAGACCCCTTGTACATTTTGGGGCCGGGTCTCCGGGTCATAATCCCAATGGATAAAACCCTTTTTATGTTCCCCTTCCCGTTGTGGGAAATTCAGGTTAGCGCGGTCAATGGTCACCCAAAGTTTCTCTGTCCCCCATACGTCCACAAAGGCATCATAGACTTTTTGTGTTTGGCGATTGTCCCAAAGATATTGATGGTTATATACTTCTACCATACCTGTTCCGGTAAGTTCCTTCATTTTCATCTCGGCCCGTGGAGGTGCATACCATGTATCTTTATCATGAGGGTCCTTTTCATCGAATTCCCAAAGAAAGTCGGCCGTTCTTTGGGCCTGTTCCTTAGGAACGGCATTCTTTATTACGATATAGCCGTTGTGCTTCGGGAACTTCCAATCCTCTTCGGATAATACACGTAATGGTTCCCTATTGGAACGGTCATTCAATTGTTGCTTACTGCTGGTAGCGGTGGATGGATTACCAGGGATATCCTGATGCGCCATATTTCCCATTTCCACCTTTTTCTTTAGACTGTAACATAGTATTTCTATTTAAGTTGATTTCTAATTTCTAGGATAAAACTAGTAGGAATACGCTATGAATACCACCGTAATATTGATGATAATTTGAACTATATTGACATTAATAATATAATAATACATATTTAATATCAATTTCGTTTATATTTAGGCTTAATTTATTGTAAATGAAAGTCCAACTGGAAAGCATTTCACCAGATTCCAAAAGTCCGTTCAGGTTATTGCACGATCCCAAACTGAGCCATCTCTTCTATTGGCATTTTCACCCGAACTGGAATTGGTTTACATCGAAGGAGCCGATGCCAAAAGACATGTGGGTGATCATATATCCAACTTTACCGGTAGCGACCTTGTGCTCATTGGATCCAACATTCCCCATTTAAATTTTGACCATGGTGTCACTACATCATATAGAAAAGAGATCCTTCATATAAAACCAAGCTTCAAGGAAAATGTGTTGAGGGACTATCCTGAGTTAAAACAACTGGACAGACTTTTGGACCTTTCCCGCTATGGAGTGGCTTTCTCAGGCGAGACCAAGCAAGAAGTGGGCGCACTTATGAAGACCCTTCACGAACAAGACCCTTTTTATTTTTTTATGTCCGTTATGCATATTCTGAAACGTTTATCCCAAAGCAAGGAGTTTCAACTATTACATAAAACACCCTATGTTAACAAGTTCAAAAACAAGGAGCAAAAACGAATGCGAAAGATATATGCCCTTATTGACGAACGGTATCATGAAAAGATAACCTTGGAGGAGGTGACCGATTTATGCGGGTTGACCAAACCGGCCTTTTGCCGTTATTTTAAAAAGACGACAGGTAGCACCTTTGTTTCCTTTCTAAACCAGTATCGCGTCAGTCAGGCAAAACGGTTGTTGTTGATGGGTAAAAATGTTGGCGAAGCCTGTTTTGAATGTGGGTTTGAAAGTCTCTCTTATTTTAACCGAAGCTTTAAAAAAATAACAGGGGAAAATCCATCTGTATTTAAAAAAGGGTATGTTAATGATCGGTAAATGACATATCTTAACTAATGGAAAAATAAAGTCTATGCTATCCGACATCCACCCCAAGCTCCCCATGCGAGACAAGTCCAAAACCTGCGAGTACTATATCGAAATGTTGGGTTTTGAAAATTTGGGCACTTCGGACTACCCAGTTATTTGATGTTGGTCAAGGACAACATCCAAATCCATTTCTTTCTTTTTAAGGGTCTGAATCCTTTGGAAAATTACGGTCAGATCTATATAAGATGTACTGATATCGATGGTTTTTACCAATCGCTGTTGGATCAAAAAGTGACCATCCATCCCAACGGGAAATTGGAGGTGAAGCCTTGGGGGCAAAAAGAGTTTTCACTTTTGGATCCAGATAACAATCTGTTGACGTTCGGTCAGAGCATTTAAAGATTTTAAACCACTGTTTTACAGTGAATTAAAATTTTAATAAAAAATCGCAACGGATCAATTTTAAATCTACCTTCGCGCGAAAAATTAGTGACCTTACCGCAAAAAGTAACGTTGATAGAACAGTTGTTCCACCAATTGGAACAAGAGACTTCTTCTTTTCAAAATAACACGGGAATTAGGTGTCTTTCCGGCTGCGGACGATGCTGTACCTATCCGGATATTGAAGCCTCTCCCCTAGAGTTTTTACCGTGGGCCTTTCATCTGTTTTTGAACGGTGAGGCCGAAAAGATGTTACAGACCCTTCGAGATCTCAAAACTAGTACCTGTGTTAACTACCAACCACTTTCCGTCGTAGACCAAGGCCATTGTAAGACGTACCGGTATCGCGGCCTTATTTGCAGGTTGTTCGGCTATGGAGCCAACACGGACAAATATGGTAAACTGCGCCTCGCCACCTGTAAAATCATTAAGGAAGGGCAGACAGTAAACTTTACTTCCGCAAACGAAAAAATAGCTCAAGGGTTGCCCGTTCCCGTCTTTACGGAATACTACATGCAACTCAACCAAATAGACTTCCGTCACGGGAAATATTATCGTACCGGTCAATAAGGCATTACGCTTGGCTCACGGAAGAAGTGTTGCAATACTATGCCTATAGACCTTTGCCACTTTCGGACAAAGAGTGCGTGTAACCTTTTAGAACACATCTTAAAGCGTATTGGGTCAACCCCAAAAAGGGATTTAAAGTACCTTGTTGTCATAAGAAAATCGTATTGGAGTCATCATTAGGTCTTCACTATAATCATTAAAAAAACAAGGAAATGAACATTTATAAAGCAATCAAGGACGATCACGATCTTCAAAGGGAGCTATGCTCTAAAATTTTAAAAACCTCACGGGGATTCTGAGGAACGAAGGGACATGCGGGAGGAACTGAAAAAGGAACTGGAAGTTCATGAAGTGGCGGAAGAACGTTTCTTTTATTCCCCGTTGATAGATTCTGATAAGATGCAGGAAGACGCACGCCACGGGATGGCGGAACATCACGAAATGGATGAACTTATAGAAGAACTGGATGACACGGACATGAGTTCTCCACATTGGTTGGCCACCGCTCAAAAATTGGTCGAAAAAGTAGAGCATCACTTAAAGGACGAGGAAGAGGACTTCTTTAAAAAGGCAAAGGATATATATTCCAGCGATGAAGCAGAGTCCCTTGCCAAAAGCTATGGTGAAACGGTTGCCGAATATAGAAAGGCGTGGCCCGAAGCCATACCGGGAAAATAAATAAAAAATTAGTTGCTGTTTGTATATAAAAAACCGCCGGGGATTCTGATCCTTCCGGCGGTTTTAAACAACTAACCAACCTAAAACTATTTTGTTCGCTTCCTAACTACATCCATGGTAGGATTGGAAGTCTTTGTTCTTTTCTTGGTGGCGGCACTTTTACCCGACTTTAAATACTGCTGATAGCCCCTGCCCTTAAACTCGTAAATGGTACCGCTATCTCGGGTGATATAATTCAATGGTCGCATCATTGATAACATACAGTTCAAAATAATCGTCCCCAAAGAAGTCGTAATCCAACGTCAAAGTCTTCAGGGAGGCATCATTGGCAACATCATACACCTGATAATTACCTTCAAAATCCCATTGTAAACTTCCTAGGGAAGTACCGGGAGCATCCACTGAGGAACGAAACATAGTTGGCAAAAACTGAAGAAAGTTCTCATCATCAAAATCATTCAAATCGCCCTCCACACTGGTATAGGTTTTCTCCCATGCATCATACTCCTGAATAAAGTAATTGATGTTGTCATAAAATACCTGGTCGTAATCAAAATTGCGTATTTGATACCCTTTTAGTAAGTACGAAGTGTCCGTACTTGGATTATATAGTTCCAGCGTACTATTGTTGATAGCATACACTTCCAATAACCATACCCCATCCAAATCATGATCTATTTCAACCACACCCCTGTAGGTATCATAGAAACCTACATCGATTCCAAATCCATTACCGGTCTTCCCTATACCTACAATATTATTATTGGCGAAGAAGGTACCATTGTCAAAGCTAACGGTAAACGCCCTTTGCAAAAAAGGAACCTCACCATTTCCACGTGTTTGGTTGATATCTATATACCAAAGGTCATAAACTTGTAAAACCTGATCCGTATTAAAAGCAGATTCTTCAATATACGCATCCTCAATAATAACATCCGCATAACAGGAAACCAACATGGTTGCCAAAAGTGCATATCCAAAAAGTAGTTTTACATTTTTCATACCCCTAAGTTTTTAATTTTGATTATAATAAAACAAGCACCGTGCCAAAACAGCAAACACTTTGATTTACAGGATATAAACTCCTGCTTATTATTTGGTAATTTAGCAGCATCAAATTCTTGATATGAAGAAAGACGTAAAATTTGCGGTACTTGGTGGAGGAAGTTGGGCAACGGCCATAGTGAAAATGTTGACAGCGAATCAGGACATGGTGGGATGGTATATGCGGAACACCGATGCCATTGGCTACTTAAAAATTCAAAAACACAACCCTAATTATCTTACCTCAGTAGAGTTTAAGACAGAACAGCTGTTTCTAACCGATAATATCAATGAAATTGTTGCCTATGCCGATGTCCTTATTTTTGCCATCCCATCTGCATTTTTAATGGAAGAATTGGAGAAATTGACCATCTCATTAGAGGACAAGATTATTTTTTCCGCCATAAAAGGTATTGTGCCGGAAACAGGAAAAATTGTAGGGGAGCATTTTCACGACTCCTATGACATTCCCTTTGAAAATATTGGGGTAATTACCGGGCCTTGCCATGCCGAGGAAGTGGCGATGGAACGACTTTCGTATTTGACCATTGCCTGTGCCGATCCCAAAAAGGCAAAATTGATAGCCGAAAACCTATCCAGCAACTTTATAAAAACCAAAATAACAAAGGATATTATCGGTACCGAGTATGCTGCCATGCTTAAAAACATCTATGCCATCGCCGCGGGTATCGCACATGGTTTGGGTTATGGTGATAATTTTCAAAGTGTTTTGATGAGTAATGCGATTCGAGAGATGAAGCGCTATACCAAACGAATCCACAAAATAGACCGGAACATCAACCAATCAGCCTATTTAGGAGATCTACTGGTCACCGGATATTCCACATTTAGTAGAAACCGAATGTTCGGGAATATGATCGGGAAAGGATATACCGTTAAAAGTGCCCAAATGGAGATGAGTATGGTCGCAGAGGGCTATTACGCCACCAAAAGTGCCTACCAAATCAAGAACGATTTTAAAAAGAAGGTAAAAACGCCTATTATAGATGCTGTATACGAAGTACTCTACGAGAACAAAAATGCCAAAAAAGTCTTTGCGGCATTAACGGAGAAGTTGGATTAAAAACCCTCAAGCTCTTAAAGACAGAATTCCTGACTACTACTTTCCAACGGCTATTGGAAGTAATTAATGCCTTGCTTTAAATGAGTGTTTAATTTATTGATAATCAATGTTTTACAACTATTTGGAAGCTAGTGTACTATTTTTTTTCGAATCTTATCAACTTTGCTGTTCCAAGCAAATCCTGTAGGATTAACTTTCATAGATTTTCCTGTGCTTTTATTTATTTCAAAAGCTGCAAGGGCAGTTTCTTTGCCAACATTACCAAAAGGGTGAAATGATTTTATGGAATAGTCTTTCTTGCTGGATATATAACATCCTGAGCATATATAGTAGTACCCATCAAGAACAATAATATCCTGAATTTTGTAAACCCTTTGATTTGAGTCTGGGTCAATTCTCACACTTTCAGAGGTAATAATTTGGTAATCCCCCTCAGTAAAATTAGTTGAGCTAGTTTCTATACCATCCTTATTCACTTCGGCCCTTGACTTATACACTAGTCCATTTAATTCGGAGACATCCGAATACTCCATTCCTATCAGATAGTCAAACTTATCGGTATCAGATATGATTTCCTTTTGTTGCCCGAATCCGTTGAGAGAAAAAAGAGCAAAAACTAGGACAAATCGAAAAATAGATTTAGTGGTTTTCATTTTAACTTTTTTAAATAAGTTACAACAATAATAAAGTAAAAATCAAGCCCTATTCAAGGAAAAATCCGAATGTTCCTTGATATCGTTTGCCAAAATTTCCCTCCAAGCAGTTAATTGTGCATCGTCCGTTTTAAAGGTCTTTTTAAATTCCTTTAGGACTGGTTCCATATACTGAGTGATACTGTCGATGTCAAAGTAAAGCCTTCCTGTACGCCTAATAAAGAAATCCATAGGATTCAATACCATTTCATTTGATATCCCATACTCCAATTCGGCCAAAATAAGCTTGGTAGCATTGCCCTTTTCGGTTCTTTTTTCATACAGTTCCAAAATCGCATCTGTCTGTTCCCCATAATTGGTCACCAAAAACCAGGCATCGTGTTTGGTAAAACCATCCGCTTTGATACGCTCATAGACTTGGGCTATGTATTTTTTTACATGTTTGTATTTCTTGAAACTATCATTCCCACAGAGTGATATTTTATCCGTGTAGCATTTTTTAGTTTCCGTGTCGTGCTCCAGTTTCAGTTTTTCAACCACACGGTCGACCACACGTTCCGCCATTTTACGGTAGCCTGTTAATTTACCACCTGCTATGCTGATAAGACCGGTATCCGATACAAAAATTTCATCCTTTCTAGATAATTCGGAGGCAGATTTCCCTTCCTCATGAATCAAAGGTCGGAGGCCTGCCCAAGAGGAAACGATATCATCCAATTCCGGATTGATATCCGGGAACATATTATTAACGGCAGATATCAGATAGATGGCATCGGCTATATCTGTTCGCACCTTATCCTTATTATCGTTGTAATTGGTATCCGTTGTGCCTACATAGGTGATTTTACCGCGGGGAATGGCAAACATCATTCTTCCATCCGGAATATCAAAATAAACAGATTGCTTTACAGGTAGCTTCTCATAAGGAAATACCAAATGGACCCCTTTGGTAAGGTGCAGCTGCTTTCCCTTTTTTGAATTATTGAGTACCCTAAGGTCATCTACCCAAGGTCCGGCAGCGCTAATGACGTATTTGGACTTGATCTCGAATTCAGATTCAGTTACCTCATCCCTCACTTTAACCCCCGCTACCTTTTCTTTTTTGTAGAGAAAATCGGTAACCGTAGCGTAGTTCAAAGCTTGTGCCCCGAACAATAGACTTGTCTTAATGTTTTCAATGGTCAAGCGGGCATCATCCGTTCTATATTCCGCATAATAACCTGCCCCATTTAATATTTTCTTTGGCAATAGGGGCTCCAATTTCAGGGCCTCTTTCTTCTCCAACATCTGCCGTTTGTCATCCCCGGTCACCTGGGCCAATATATCATAGACTTTTAAACCAATGGACGTCAACCATTTGCCATAGGAACCATTTTCGATCAAAGGCAAAAGCATCTTTTCAGGTAACACCAGATGCGGTGCCAATTTATGTACGATGGCCCTTTCGGAACCCACTTCTTTTACCAACCAAAAATCGAATTGCTTTAAATAGCGCAATCCCCCATGAATCAATTTAGTGGATTTGCTGCTGATCCCTGAGGCAAAATCGTTCTTCTCCAGTAAGGCAACCTTTAATCCCCTAGAAGCGGCGTCCAAGGCAATACCTGCCCCGGTAATCCCTCCTCCAATAACAATAAGGTCAAAAGATTCCTTTTGTAGTCGTTCTATATATTTTGTCCTATTAAGATTGGTAAATTCTATATGCTGCATACGATTCTTTCTTATATAAAGATAAAAAGAAGGCAAGGAGAAAGGATCCCTTGAAACTTAATTTAATATTTAAATAACAGACCTATTCCTCTTCCCAGCCCTTGGAGCGCTCCACGGCCTTTTTCCATTTGGCGTATAACTTCCGCCTCTTGGCACGGTCTAATTGAGGTTCAAAAATCCTGTTCATGGGCCGGCTTTCATCTATGTCGGACTGGGTCATAACCCTACTTGTATACCGGCCAAAAAGGCTGCACCCATTGCGGTAGACTCTATTACTTCCGGGCGATGCACCTCCGTATCCAAAATATCGGCCTGAAACTGCATCAAATAATTATTGGCACAGGCACCACCATCTACCCTTAAATTTTTCAACTGTAGCCCGAGTCGTCCTCCATGGCTTTCAGAATATCCTTGGTTTGATATGCCAAGGACTCCAAGGTAGCTTTGGCTAAATGCGCTTTGCCCGTATCCCTGGTAAGACCAAAAATAGCCCCACGGGCGTACATGTCCCAATATGGGGCCCCAAGACCAGCAAAGGCCGGAACCACATACACGGAACTTTCCCCTTCTACCGACTTTGCCAAATCTTCCGTTTCCCTAGCATCGGATATCAATTCCAATCCGTCCCTTAACCACTGTATGGCAGCTCCCGCTATGAATATACTTCCTTCCAAGGCGTAATTTACTTTACCATCCAATCCATACGCTATGGTGGTCAATAGTCCATTTTTGGAAAATTGAGGTTCTTGACCCGTATTCATCAACATGAAACAACCTGTTCCATAGGTATTCTTTGCCGTTCCCTTTTTAAAACATCCTTGTCCAAACAGCGCAGCCTGTTGATCGCCCGCTATGCCGGATATAGGAATTTTATGCCCTTCCAATTCATAATC
Source organism: Maribacter litopenaei (assembly GCF_025244665.1). Taxonomy (GTDB): domain Bacteria; phylum Bacteroidota; class Bacteroidia; order Flavobacteriales; family Flavobacteriaceae; genus Maribacter; species Maribacter litopenaei. The sequence continues at coordinate 3,475,622 of NZ_CP104205.1, forward strand.
TCCAAAATGAAAGGCGGACGGTTTTACCTCCGGAAGCATACTCTTTGGAATATCCATTGCATTTAATAGCCGGTCGTCCCATTTCAGATTTACAATATCATATAAAAGTGTTCGGAGGCATTTGTATAGTCGGTATAATGGTTTTTGGAAGTGGTCATATTCCAAACCAACCAAGAATCTATAGTTCCAAACAGTAAATCCCCATTGTCTGCCTTTTCCCGAGCCCCTTCCACATTGTCCAATATCCATTTAACCTTAGTACCAGTAAAAATAGGAATCGATTACCAAACCAGTAGTTTTTCTAACGTGTTCTGAAAGCCCTTCCTTTTTTAGGTGCTCACAAATACCAGCGGTTCGTTTGTCCTGCCACACAATGGCGTTATAAACGGGTTCGCCTGTATTTTTATCCCATACAACGGCCGTTTCCCTTTGATTGGTAATACCGATAGCTTTTACATCGGCTAAATCCACATTATTCTTGGAAATCAACTCCTTTAAGACACCCAATTGGGTTTCCAAAATCTCATTTGCATCATGTTCGACCCAGCCGGATTTAGGAAAAATCTGTTTGAACTCCTTTTGCACCATCCCCTTTATCCTGCCTTCTTCATCCACCAGTAAAGCACGTGAACTTGTCGTTCCCTGATCTAACGATATAATATATGCTCCCATAAAATCAATTGAATTTAAATGCAGCCAAGACTGCATGTTTCTAGAAAGATAAAGGGATCTGGCCAGTTTTCAAAGACAATACCAAAAGCGGAAGATCAATTATTCAGACTTTTCCCAAGCGTACTCGCGTTCCACCCTACAAATCCGAACCCTATAATTTTTGTACCAATCCTTGATTCCTTTTGATTGGGCCATTAAGTGTTCCGAATTACTCTTCCAATTGGCTATGGACTCCAAACTTTCCCAATAGCTTACGGTAATGCCGAGTTCTTCCCTGGCACTTTCAATCCCCAAATAGCCAGGTTGGGACTTGGCCAATTCATCCATGGCCTTAGCCATTTCAGAATAGCCCTGGTCTCCATCAGTTCGGATAGAAGTAAAAATTACGGCATAATATGGCGATGGGTTCATTTAGTTTATGAATTCCTTTTCCAAAAAATAGTCTACGATAGCCTCCTTCATTAGCACGGCCTGTTCTCCAGCTTTTAAAGGCGGCAGACTTTCCTTGATTTTATAATGTGGCCAACCATCTTCATCAAAATAATCGAATTCATAATACCCATAAGGTTCCAATAGTCTGCAGATAGCTATATGCATCAAATTTAATTTGTCATCCTTTTTATACTTCCTATGGTACTGCCCAAGCTCTTGTACACCTACGAGGTATATGATAGCATCCAACTCCAAAGGATCTCTATCTGAAAATCTACTAGACAATTTATGCACCGAATCTCCCAACGTTCCTTTAAAACGGTATCCCTTGCCATTGTATATTTTAAATTGTGATGATAGTATTATGGATATAAAGGTACTAATCTAAAGTTTTATATTTGTTCAAACTCGGGTAATGAATTTTTTGGATATTGTTCGGGCTTACTTCTAGTGTGGGGTCTTTGGAAAGGTCTTAGCAACGGACTATTAATCGAGATAGCCTCTATTATTGCCCTTGTTATAGGCATTTATGGGGCCATTCACTTTTCCTATATAGCAGGGGATTATCTTTCGGAAAGAATGGATTGGGACGAAAAGTTCATCAATATTGCCGCTTTAATAATCACCTTTATCATCATTGTTGTAGTGGTCCAAATTGTTGCAAAAATTCTGACTAAAATCATTGATATCGCCATGCTCGGCATCTTAAATAAAATAGCAGGTGCCCTTTTTGGTGTCGTTAAGGTAGCTGTCATCCTAGGTGCTCTTTTGATTTTCATAGAACGACTAAACACCAATTTCGATCTTCCTAGTCAAGAGATGAAAAATACATCTTTACTTTACTACCCATTAATGGAATTAGGAGCTTTTATATTTGACAACGTTTTGCAAGATGGACAATTGGAATTGTGATTTCTTCGACCAATTTTAAAATAATACCGACCAAAAACACCTTTTCCTGAATTTTGGGCAGTTCATCGAAAAATGAACGGCTTTTACCCCAGTAAAACCTTATTTTAACTAATATTACAATGTTGATTTCCCCAATCAGCACGAGAACAAGAACCCTATCTTACTTACCTACAAAGCTATCCTGAACGGCCTGCTTATTAAGAGAACACTATATGAAAATGAGATCGCTTTACGCTATCCCAGTTTTACTTGTTTTCCTCTTTTCGTGCACGGCCGAACCTTTGCAAGACGAGACGATAATACCGGAAGCGGAGAACAATGTTCAACTGGAGCAAGAGTTACTTACCGTGGTCAATGACCACAGGAACTCCCTGGGCTTAAACCAATTGGAATTCAGTGTTGTTGCGTATAAGTACGCCAATAAACATACAGACTACATGATTTCAAAAGGCAGTCTAAGTCATGACAATTTTAGCGCTAGGGCATCTAGCATTAACTCTGAAGTAACGGTTCAAATGGTTGCAGAAAACGTAGCCAAGGATTATGATACTGCAATGGAAGCTTTTGAAGGTTGGTATAATAGCTCAAGCCATAAAAAGACTATGGAAGGTGATTTTACCCATACGGCCGTAAGCATTAAGAAAAATGTCCAAGGAGAATTTTATTTCACCCAACTTTTTTACAAAGAGTAATTCCAAACCTAGGAATATCAATAAGTCATCTATGCCTTATTAAGTGGGATCACATCTTTAAACGGTTGATCAAAGCCGAATAAATAGTATTGTTGTTTGTCGATAAACCGTTATTTTTAGGTGTTTGTCGTATGGTCGTTTTTAAGAGACCGTATAAAGAATAGATTCCCCTTTACCCCAAGTTGCCCTTTATTTTTGCTCCAAATTTAACATTCCCCCGAATGACAAAATATTACCTACTAGGATTTGTCCTAAACCTAATGCTATTACAATCCTGCTCAAAAAATGAACTCATTGAAATAGAGGAACAAAATAATCTGAGTATTTCGGTTTCTGACAATACCCAAACTGAATTTGAGAACGAATTGTTTGATTTAATCAATGCGCACAGAATTTCCATAGGTCTGAATGAACTAGTTTTTGAAAGTACTAGCTACTATTATGCAAATGAGCATACAGACTTTATGATTGCCAACGGAAGCTTAAGTCATGAGAATTTTAGTGCTCGTGCAGAACAAATAGCCGCCAAAACAGGTGCCAAAGATATTTCTGAGAATGTTGCCAAAGATTATAATTCTCCTCAAGAGGCACTTTCTGCTTGGTTGAACAGTTCTAAGCACAGAATCAATTTAGAAGGAAACTATACGCATTCCGCCCTTAGTGTAAAACCAAACAACTTGGGAGAGCTTTACTTTACGCAGATTTTCATTAGATAAGTTTAATTTTGATTTGATATTGCCATGTGACCCTTGCCTTTGCAAGGGTTTTTTTATTCCATGTCCAAATTAGTAATTCACTTTTTCTACCTTTAGAAAAACTATGATTATGGGAATAAAGCCTCCATTTAACCTCAATCAATGGATTGAGGAAAATAGAAAAACATTAAAGCCTCCAGTCGGTAATAAAAATCTGTATAAAGAAGCGGGGGACTATATTGTAATGGTAGTCGCCGGTCCAAACGCAAGAAAAGACTACCATTATAACGAGACGGAAGAACTTTTTTATCAGCTTGAAGGTAACATTGAAGTACATATACAGGAAAATGGTGAAAAGAAGACCATGAAACTAGGTCCAGGGGACATGTATCTGCATCCGGCCAGGGTTCCTCACTCCCCTGTGAGACATGAAAACTCCATTGGACTGGTTATAGAGCGAAAAAGAGCGGAAAAGAATGTCGATGATGGATTACTCCGGTTCTGTGACAATTGCAACCACAAACTCTATGAAGCCTATTTTACCTTAAATGATATTGAGAAGGACTTTTTGGCCCATTTTAAGCATTTTTATAGTTCCGAAGAATTAAGAACATGTGACAAATGTGGAACCGTTATGCCAGTTGATGAACGCTTCATAGCAGAGGAGGAATAATGCTTATCATAGCCAAAATAATAACCCTGTTGGTGGCCTTGATGCACTGTTATTTCCTTTGGTTGGAAATGTTTGCATGAATGCACAAAGGCTAGGAAAGTGTTCAAGAATTTCCCTTCGGATTTATTTGAACCTACAAAAGGAATGGCTGCCAATCAAGGTTTGTATAACGGGTTTCTCGCCGCAGGCTTGTTCCAGTCCCTTCTAATTTCTTCTTTAGAATGGTCTGCAAATATCTCACTGTTCTTTTTAGGCTGTGTTTTGATTGCGGGCATTTATGGGGCACTTTCCGTTTCTAAAAAAATCTTCTATGTTCAGGGACTCCCCGCCCTGTTGGGGATAATTCTATGGTCGATTATCAAATTTGGTTTGTAGGGAGCAAAGTATTCTTCGTATTTTTGTTTAAATATAACAATAGAGATATAAAAAGTTACAAATGTCAGAAATTGCAAAAGAATTTGGAATAGTTGAGGCCTTAGCTGCTTTAGGCATAAAAGAAACAAATAATGGTTCATCTACTGGTCCGGAAAGCTTTGCTTCGGGCCACCTGATTGAATCCTATTCTCCAGTGGATGGCTCTTTGATAAGCAAAGTGAAATCAACCTCAAGGGAGGACTACGAAAAGGTAATGGAAAAGGCTATGGAAGCCTTTAAAATATGGAGAGCAAAGCCAGCACCCCAACGAGGTGAAATTATACGTCAATTCGGAAACAGACTTCGGGAATTAAAGGAACCTCTTGGAAAGCTGGTTTCCTATGAAATGGGTAAAAGTTATCAAGAAGGTCGCGGGGAAGTTCAGGAAATGATCGATATCTGTGATTTTGCCGTTGGATTATCAAGACAGCTTCACGGTCTTACCATGCACTCAGAAAGACCGGGCCATAGAATGTATGAACAATATCATTCCTTGGGAGTGGTGGGAATCATATCAGCATTTAATTTTCCTGTAGCCGTGTGGTCTTGGAATACAGCTTTGGCATGGGTCTGTGGTGACGTTTGTGTATGGAAACCTTCTGAAAAGACACCTCTATGCGGTATAGCCTGCCAAAATATTGCTGCTTCGGTGTTCAAGGAAAATAATTTACCGAGAGGGTATTTCATGTCTTATCAACGGAGATTATCAAGTAGGGGAATTTATGACTCAGGATAATAGAATTCCGTTGGTGTCCGCAACTGGATCTATTCGAATGGGTAAAATAGTGGCCCAAGCGGTCGCGGCCGGACTTGGTAAATCCTTATTGGAATTAGGAGGTAACAATGCAATTATTGTCACACCCGACGCCGACATAAAAATGACTGTTATTGGTGCTGTTTTTGGTGCTGTGGGTACCGCAGGACAAAGATGTACTTCTACAAGAAGACTGATCATTCACGAGTCTATATATGACAAAGTAAAAGATGCCCTAGTATCTGCATACCAACAATTGAAAATTGGCAATCCTCTTGATCAGAACAATCATGTAGGCCCCCTTATCGATACCGATGCCGTAACGCTCTATTCAAAAGCTTTGGAGAAAGTTGTGGAAGAAGGTGGTGAACTCATTGTAGAAGGTGGCGTCCTAGAAGGAAAGGGCTATGAAAGTGGTTGTTACGTAAAACCTGCCATTGCAGAAGCTAAGAACGATTTTGAGATTGTGCAGCATGAGACATTTGCTCCGGTGCTTTATTTACTCAAGTATTCCGGTGATGTTGAGAATGCTATAGCATTGCAGAATGGTGTCGTACAAGGACTATCCTCTGCCATAATGACCAATAATCTTAGGGAAGCGGAAAAATTCCTTTCCGCAGCGGGAAGTGATTGTGGTATTGCCAATGTTAATATTGGAACTTCCGGGGCTGAAATAGGGGGTGCCTTTGGCGGGGAGAAAGAAACAGGCGGTGGCCGTGAAAGTGGTTCGGATGCATGGAAAATTTATATGAGAAGACAGACAAATACAATTAACTATACTACCGAATTACCTCTTGCCCAAGGAATAAGATTTGATTTATAATAGATTATTATAATCGAGAGCGGCTTGAAATTTTGTAAAATCTCAGGCCGCTTTTTGATTAGGCCTATCCGGTGTCCAACTACCTTCCAATAAATTCTGTATGCCCAATATCAAGAACATACACAGGAATTTAAAAACCTCAATACTTCCTTTTTTTAACTTTTTCATACTGTTCTCTTTGTACCAATTCAATGTAGCCATATAAAGAAAAGGGTGAACCCATCAATGTACGATTGGAGTTGATTTTTGTATGATTTGAAATTGTACTCACTTACCATCATAAAAAAGCCCCACGTCTGATAAAGAATGGAGCCTTTTATTTAAACCAACTAACTCAAATATTGAAACTATACTATTACAATGCCACATTCTTTGCGGGAGTAATAGGGATCAAATTATTTGTTATCATAAGTTCTAAAAAAATAATATTGTTTAAAAACTGATTTATACCACTGTTGACATCCCATGTACAAATGGAAAAAATATCTGTATAAATGGTAAATTCCTTTTTTGTCTGATTACTAGATATTAAGGCTTAGAAAATCCTAAAATTTTAAGATTTTTTTAATACATTGTATCACAGACACTAAACTATAATCAGCAATGAACAAAACAACAACCAACCTATTGTTGATGTTGATTACCATTCTTTCCGGCACCTATTTCTACATTAATTATTGTAGCGAATGTGGCACCATGGCAACAGAGGTACCTCCCATAGAGACCGTAATTCCGGAAGAGGTAGCATCAACATCCTATCCATTTGCTTTTAGCGACGGTAATTTTTCCTATGAAGTAAATGACAACTACAACTTCCAATTTTCCTCATCGTCCATTTTGATGCCTTTGGCCACGGGCATTGGAACAGGTATCGATAAATTACAGGGGTATCTGTCAGAGAATCCGAGAGAAGGTTCTCAATATAATTGGCTATTACACCAGCGAGGAAGTAAATAATTCGGCCTATCCCAATCTAGGCCTTGCCAGGGCCAATGCCGTTAAGAATGATTTAGTGGCAAAGGGTATCCCTTCCACTCACATCAATACAAGCAGTGAGTTGAAGGAGATAATGGTTCCCGGAGACGACATTTTTTACGGCCCCATGGCCTACACTATTGACGCTGTATCAGAAACTGCGGATGAGGAACTTTCGGCTCTTTTTGAAAAAATCAATGCTGATCCACTTATTCTATACTTCAATACGGCCGAAGCATCCATAAATCTAAACGCAGAACAGCGTCAGAAAGTAGCGGATATATCCGGATTTATCGATAAAGTATCTGATGGTACAGTAAGCATTACAGGTCATACGGATAATACCGGCCTAGCCGAAACAAACATGAAACTTGGATTGGATCGGGCAAATTTTGCAAAGGACTACCTTATAAGAAATGGTATATCGGCAGACAAAATAACGACTTCTTCCAAAGGTCAAACGGAACCCATTGCGGACAATGCCACTGAAGAGGGAAAGGCCAAAAACCGAAGAACCGTAGTGACTTTAAACAAATAAAAACAACTAACTAATAAAACTCTTTAAAAATGAATTTCGAAACAATGAATATCTGGTGCTGGCTTATACCCCTTTTAGTGGGAGCAATCTGTGGTATATTAGGCTACCTTATTGGTAAATCCGCTACTACCACCATTATCAATTCCGCTGAGATTAAAATTTTGGAAGATAAAAACACCAAACTTCAAGCCGAATTGGACGCTTGTAATAAAAAAGTTTCTTCCAAAGCCAACCTTGGAACAACCGCTACCTCCTTTGCCGCTGGTGCTGCTGTGGCCTCACTACCGTTTGATGCAGACGCTGCCAAAGCTGTGTTTGGAAAAGCCGTAAAACAGGACGACCTTAAAGTTGTAGAAGGAATAGGTCCCAAAATAGAGGGCATGTTCAAGGATGCGGGCATAAAAACATGGAAAGCCCTTTCCGAGTCTACTGTAGCAGACTGCCAAAAGGTGTTGGACGGTGGTGGGAAACGCTATCAAATACACGACCCAGCCTCTTGGCCCATGCAGGCAAAAATGTGTTATGAAGGTAAATGGAAGGAACTATTTAAATGGCAGGAAGAACATAAACACGGCAAATTGTAATTACCAAACCAGCCTAAACTAAAAACCCAAGCAAGTCGCTTGGGTTTTTTTATTCTTTATATTGATAATTATAAAGCTCCATTGGCCTCTACCCATTTAAAATGGTATTGATCCTGGGGAAACTTCATACGCTCTGCAATACGTTCCAATCGGCAGGCAAACTTATAAGATAGTCCCTTGCCTTTTCGGCATCCTCATTTAATGACCGAATCGATTCCAAATCCCAAAAAGCGTTTAACTTTCTCAAAATATCTACATAATCCTGGGCCGTGTAAACTCCCAATCGCTGAGCACAATTTGAAAAATTCTCAAATGCGGTACCAATGGTTCCACCGGATTCCCTCAAAAAATGTGCGGGCATCACTATTTTTTTCTTCATCATATCGGCAAATGCCAACATCATCCCGGAAGGTCCTCTCCAAATATATTTTTTACAAATTCCCTATAAGCAAGGTGGTGCCGCATTTCATCTCCAGCGATAATGGTACACATTTTACCTAAAAGTGCATTGCCTTTCTTCTTGGCCATCTGCCCTACGCGCTTATGTGATATATTGGTTGCCAACTCCTGAAAGGAAGTATAGACAAAGTTCTTGTAGGGATCCCTATCTGTTCCTATGTCAAAACCATCTGTCAGCAAATGTTGTGTGGTTATTTCTATTTCCCTCATATTTACCCTTCCGGATAGGTAGAGGTACTTATTTAAAACATCACCATGTCTATTTTCTTCTCCTGTCCATGCCCTCACCCATTTGGCCCAGCCATTGGTCTTAAAATCTCCGTGTTGATCGATTCCAACAACATCCATCAACCATGATTCATAGGTTGGTAAGGCCTCCTCAGTGATGGTATCCGCAACCATGGTCACCCAAAAATCATATCCCAACTCCTTGGATTCCTCGCGAATTTCCTTCACCTTCTCCAAAAATCCATCTTCCTCCGAATCCGCAAAAAATCACTTGGCTGCCAAATTTTTTCAATGGGTACAAGAAAGGATTCCATAAAACCAGCGACTTTAGGTTCCAATGCCTGCATTACTTCCAATCGTATATTTTTTTCCGCCATGTTTTATTTTTTATCAAAGTTCGACATTAATATACTGTTTTAGCGTTAAAATCGAATTCATTTTTCAGTTTCTACCTTTTTCTCCTGGATAATAGGTATGGATCGGGTCGCTTTGCCAAAATTCCTTTGAATGGACATCCAATGCGGTCAACGGACCTTTGAACGCTGCACCGGTATCTATGTTCCACACGTTGGCAGCTTTTTGAGGTGTTGTCTTTCCCATTCGAGTGACAGGTGTGTGACCAATGTATATTTCATCATAATGAATTAACCTTTGGGGGTAGTGCTCATGGGTTTGGCTCAAATGCGGGTTCAGGGACAGGGCAAGTTCCCAAAGTGTTCGATCCCAATAAAAGGCCTTAGTAAAATATTCGTGTTCAACCCCCTTTAAATGGGTAAACCCGGCATGAAGAAAAAGCTTGTTTTCTTCGCTCAAATAATGGTTTAGCAAACTTTCGTAAAAAGATATGTGAATATTCTTTGTTGCTTGATCTGCATTGGCATATGATTCTGCCGTGGCCCTTCCGCCATGCATAAACCAAGTGGGGTTGTCCTTACCTTCGGTAAGCCATTCATAACATAATTCGTCGTGATTACCCCTGAGAAAGATACAATTGTGAGATGCTCTCAGTTGAATCAAAAAATCTATGGTCTCCACGGCATCGCTCCACGCATCTATATAGTCCCCCGGAAAAATCAAGGTATCCTCCGAAGTGACCCTTGCCCTAACCAGTAAATCCTTTAATGCTTTTAATCCCGAATGGATATCCCCTATAACAAGGGTTCTTTGTGATGTCATTTTGCAAAAATCGCAAATAGTCCTATTAAGACAAGAATAAACAGTACTAAAAAGAATATTTTCCGAAAGAATAGGGCCTACTACCGCTCACTGTTCCGGTTTGCCCATTGATATAGAAATTATAATCCTTACCGGAATATCTATAAGAACTAATATAAATAGGTAATAATATGTGCTTAAATGTTTCATTGGAGAGTTTGATATCGGCGTTTGCAATACGTTGTGTATCGCCACCAATGTCCCTTCTGATCCAGTTGTATGCAATATTTTTAGCTTCCTGGAAGGATTGATGGTGCCCTTCCTTCAAGGAAACTGTATATTTTTCGGTAACAAATCCTGACAAATATTTGGTATTAAACACTACAAGGTCCTTTAAGTTCCAAAAGGCCACTTTTTGAGGAATGTCACTTCTCTTTCGCTTTGAAGCATTTATCAAAATATCGTCCACAAAACCCTCTACAACTCCTGAAGCATAGATCCATCGGGTCTTTCTAACCTGACGTGTCCTCTTTCCTTTATCACTGTTATAGGTTTGGGTTTCGTAATAATAATCGCCTCTTTGACCTTGATATGATGCATATAGATTGGCATCAAAAGTCCAGTAAGGAACATAAAGTCCGTGCAAACCCTCCGGGTCAGGGCGGCTCTTTTGAGATTGTTGGGTGCAAACCAAAGGCTCCCAACCCATGTTTTAAAAATACTTCGGCCTTTTTTGCATCCAATTGAAATGGAACCAGTGCTCCTGGGGTTATCCAACCCTCAACCTCAACATCTTCCCGTATAAGAGGATCACCACAGTAGACACAGTCCAATGATTTATAGTTTTCCTCCACATGTTGATTGGCCCCACAATTTTTACAATGTAACAATTCAATCGTTTCAGTATAGGCATTTTCCCCAACCACTTTTAAGTAATGGGCCAGTTCCAATTCCTCAAAACTGCTCTTGGATTGCTCTATAAACTCCTCATACCCGCAATATTCACAAGTAAGCTGATGGGAACCTGGCTTAAATTTAAGTTCGGCCCCACAATTGGCACATGCTTTTTTAAGTTCTGACTGCTGAATATCTTCCATAGCAAAAGTGTCACTTATTCAACTAAGTGAAACTGTAAGTATTTAATTAGGACCTTAGGCCGATGGTAATGGAGGCGGGGTGTTACCTCCGAGAAAAGACTTAAGTTCTTCCACTTCCTTCAATGAAGCCCAGCTATCCATGCCCTGTTTCCATACCAACGTGTCCCTATTGATGGTCCTGCTGGCAAATAATTCCTTTAATCTATCGAAGGAAACAGGTCCCGCTTGTTGACCATTCACTGCATAAAAATAAGTTACCTGAGCAAAGGAATAGGTGGAGGTCCAACTGGGGCCTGCTGTGATTGATTTCCCATGGGCTGACTTGTGTTCTGACCCATCATATTGCCCATTTGCTGTGCCAGCACAAAACCCATACCCATGCCCATTCCGGCCCCTGCAGTACCGCCCTCGTTCTTAGCTGCAGCTTCCATTGCCTTGGCAGCCTTAAACTGGGAAAGTTTTGTCATATCCAATTTATCCAATCTGCTATACTCAAAAATTTCCTTTTTTAGTTCCTCCGGCATGGATACGTTCTCTATATAGAAGCGCTCCAATTCTATACCAACCCTATTGAATTCCGGTTGCATTACCTCTTGGCATGTCTCTGATAATTCACTGGTGTTGGCCGCATATAGTTCTATGGGAAGATTGGCCTCCCCTACGGTATCGGTAAACCTTGTAACTATTAAACTTTTTAGGTGCTCGTTCACCTCATAATTGGTAAAATTACCATCGGTGCCCACAACATCCACCACGAATTTTCCAGGGTCGTTTATCCTGAAACTATAGGTGCCGAATGCTCTAATTTCTACAAGACCAAAACGATCATCGCTAAGCATAAAAGGATTTTTGGTACCCCACTTTTCATCGGTGAACAATCTTGTATTTACAAAATATACTTCGGCCTTAAAAGGACTATCAAAACCATATTTCCATCCTTTAAGTGTTGTTAGAATAGGAAGGTTTTTGGTATTCAAGGTATATGTGCCTGGGGTAAAAACATCCGCTAACTGGCCTTCGTTTACAAACACCGCAGTTTGCCCTTCGCGTACTATCAACTGTGCGTTGTTCTTTATTTCATTTTGATATCTTTCAAATCTATGTACAATGGTGTCGTTACTGCTATCCAGCCATTCTACAATATCTATAAACTCGTGACTCAGTTTCTTTTTTATCTCATCGAATAATCCCATTTTCTTAGGTTTTTAATTGCTCTAAAAAGGTAGGGATTTAAAAGAATTCACGCAAAAAATAGCATGTTCAATAAGTGCTGTGAATACTTAAATAAGGAAGACCGAATTGACCTCGTAAATCTTTATGAATGGATTATTCATAACCAAAGTATTAAGTAAGCTATTTTTTCTGATTACCTTAGAAACTATTATTTCTGTATTAAGGAAATAAAAAGTATCCGAGAAGAGTTATTTTTGGACTCTTTTTAGGTGTTTTTAGAAGCGCATACCAACACTTAAAAAGTTTTGGGATTACGATTGAAATAAAACCATTAAAACGAAACAAATGAAAAAGGTGTTTTGCATTGGTGAACTACTCATTGATTTTGTAGCCGAAAACCAGGGCAAAAATTTATCCGTGGCCAAAGAATTTACAAAAAAAGCGGGCGGCGCCCCAGCAAATGTGGCATGTGCCATTAGCAAGCTGGAGGGCAAAAGCGTATTTGTTGGTTGTGTGGGTGACGATCCCTTTGGAAATTTTTTGCTGAATATTCTCGAAGAGAATAATGTGGATACTTCAATGGCCCAAAAATCGAACATTTTCACAACTTTGGCCTTTGTTTCCATTGATGACGATGGCGAACGTGACTTTGTATTTAGCCGTGGTGCGGACAAGGAACTTAAATATGATTCTACCTTAAAGAAAGATTTCAAAAACAATATGGTTCATTTTGGGGCCGCAACGGCCATGCTTGGCGGTAATTTGGAAGAAGCCTATAACCGATACTTTTTTGATGCTCTCACCAAGGATTCTTTCATAAGTTTCGATCCCAATTACAGGGAAGATCTTTGGAAACACAAAGAGGACGTTTTTATAAAAAAATGTATGCCTTTTATACAAAAATCACATCCGGGAAAATTTAGTTTAGAGGAAGCAACACTACTTTCAGGAAAAAAGGATCTAGATGAGGCTTGCAATTTTCTCCACCAAACAGGTGTTGCCATCATTGTAGTTACTTTGGGAAAGGAAGGTACACTATTGAGCACAAGGGATTTTAGAAAAACTATACCCAGTATCGAAGTGTCCCCTGTGGACACCACAGGTGCGGGGGATGCATTTATAGGTTGTATGTTGAAACAGATTGCCGAGCACGACAGTTTAGAGCTGCTCCTAGAAAGTGAACAAGAACTTTCCCAAATAGTGTCAAAAGCCAATAAGGCAGGGGCCATTACTACTACCAATTTCGGAGCCATTGAGTCTTTACCTACCCAAAAACAATTAGATTCCTAGCATGAACCAAGCAGCATTGCACCAATTACTGGCCTCCAAGGACATACATGGTAAAAAAGGTAAATCTACTACGGAATTATTTAGGCAAAGATTTCATACCAATCTAACCTATATTAAGGATTTGTTTTTTTCGCTTTATCCTGAGGCGGACAGTACGTACTTGTCCGAAAAACTACCGGCGAAATTAGAATCACTCTTTAAGGAACGGCCCTCTGAATTAAGGGAACAGGACTTAAATAGACTTCAAGAAGGAAATTGGTACCAAAGTGAAAAATTGGTGGGCATGCAATTGTATGTCGATCGTTTTAGCAAGGATTTAAAAAGTTTACAAGAAAAGTTACCTTATTTTCAAGACTTGGGGGTAAACTTTCTTCACTTAATGCCAATTACGACAAGGCCCAAGGGTGAGAACGATGGTGGCTATGCCGTGAATAGTTACCATGAAATAGATCCGAGATATGGCTCAATGCAAGACTTCACGGAACTTTCTAGAAAAGCCCGTGAAAATAAAATCATCCTGATGCTGGATTTTGTAGTAAATCATACCTCGGATGAATTTGAATGGGCTCAGAAGGCAAAAAAGAGGGATAGAAAATACCAGGAGTTCTACTACACATTTGACGATCGAACCATACCCGACGCATTTGAAAAGACCTTACCCGAAATTTTTCCCGAATCGGCACCGGGAAACTTTACCTATATCCAGAAATGGAAAAATGGGTGATGACCGTTTTCAATAACTATCAATGGGACCTCAACTATAAAAATCCGGAAGTTTTCTTGGAAATGTTGGGAAATTTATTGGCCTTGGCCAATATGGGAGTGGATGTTATCCGGTTTGATGCATTGGCATTTTTATGGAAAAAACTGGGATCATTTCTCAAAATTTACCGGAAGCCCATGCCTTAATTTCTTTGTTTAGAATGTGCCTTCAAGTAATCGCCCCCGGGGTTATTCTTTTGGCCGAGGCCATTGTAGCACCCCGGGACATACTAAAATACTTTGGGGAAAACCAATATGAGGGGAACGAATGCGAAATAGCCTATAATGCTTCCTTAATGGCCCTTCTTTGGAATTCAATTGCAACCAAAAAATGCTCTTTGATGCTAAGGAGCTTAAAAGGAATACCGAGTAAGCCCATGGACAGCACTTGGATAAATTATATTCGTTGCCATGACGATATTGGATTGGGATATGATGATAATTTTGTACGGGAAATGGGGTGGGAACCTTTTCCACACAAGCAATTCATCCTAAATTACTTTTGTGGGAGATTGGAGTGGTCACCTTCTAAAGGCCTTATGTTCATGTATAATCCCAAAAATGGGGACGGACGGATTACAGGTAGTGCCGCATCACTATTAGGATTAGAGTCGGCCATGGAACAGGGCAATGAGATAAGCATTTCCTATGCCTTGGATAAGATAATTATGATGCACGGAATCATTCTGTCCTTTGGAGGTATCCCCCTCATTTATGCAGGTGACGAAATAGCTACATTGAATGATTACTCTTATCTAGAAGATGAAAAACATAAAAACGATAGCCGTTGGGTAAACAGGCCAAAACAGGATTGGAAAGTTGTTGAAAGTCTTGAAAAATCGAATAGTCCTGCCTCAAAGGTATACCATTCATTGAAAAAAATGATAGCGCTGCGGAAGGATCATGAAGTTTTTGCGGATCATAATAACATCATCCTACATGAAACCCCTAATCCACATATTTTTGTTTTTGAACGTACGTTGGACGACACATCAATATGGGTAATTTCAAATTTTGATGAGGTTTCACAATCATTGGATATTTCATGGCTTCTATCCATTGGTATATTGACTGGTGAGGATTCGGTGGACTTGCTTTCCGAAAAACCGCTGACCTTAAATGAAAATAAGGACCTTTATATAAAACCTTTTGGTCATCACTGGGTAACAAACCTTTAATTGTATTTTACCTTTCGCAAAATTCTCAAAGATTCCTTTAGGGAAGTATAGGTATTGGGATATTTGTCCTTTACCAAGTTTTTAGCAAGATCCATTTTATCCCGGGCCTCTTCAAAACCATTGAGATAGCATATTAAATAGGTATCAGCCAAATAATTCAAATCCTCTTTTTCCATGGGCTTCAATGCCATATTGTTCTTGATTTTTGAAATCAATGCGTTGCTGCTGTTGTACACATGAAACAAAGTTTTTCTATCATACTGCGGCGGTTCGAATAACAATTTGGATTCAATTTTGTAAGTGCCGTTATCCTTAAACCGTATGACCACTTTTTCCAAAGGATAATATCTTTGTTTGAACTCCAATCCTAAATGAACATATTCCATTGTTGAGAAAGAATTGTCGTCAAAATCTATGGTTACCTCATCCAAATCCGAATAAAACAATTTCACCTGTTCATTGATTAATTCTATGTCAACCCTATAGTAATACGTCTGCCCTTTAACCACTTTTGTATTCCCTGCCCAGCAAACCACAAACTGCTCCTTAAAAACCTTATAATCACTCTCAAGATCCTTGTGCCGGTTGTTCAAAAAATCGATGACACCATCCAACGTCAATTCAATGTTATTTCCGGCATGTTGTTCAATCGTCGCCACAATGTCCGAATTAAGATCTTTTAGCTCCACCCCAAAAGCCTTGGGTAGACTAATACTCCCTTCCCTAAAAAAAACGGAACCCCCATAATACTTCCATATGTTTTTGCGCAGAGCACAGACTTTTCCGATGGATCTGATAGTGACTAAACCTACCACCTTTCCTTCGCTTAAATGAGGAAAAGGTATGTTCTCATAAGAAATGATGGGCGGGTTTTCCGAGATAGGCATTGACCAAATTTTGAATTTTACTGTCATCAAAAAAATCTACGCCCACAATGGTATTGTCCTCGTCCTCAACCCCTACGACGATAAAGGAATTATTCTTAGGATTGCTGTTTGCCAAGGCGCAAACATGTTTCAAAAATTTTGCCTTGCCTTCTTTTTCCCCGATAGCAATAAAACGCTTTTTGTCGTAAAAACTATTCTCGTCATTATGGGCAAGCAAGTTTTTAACAAGTAAGCGTTTATTGATCATACCTTTTTGTTAACTATAGTGGAGGATGCTTGGGCAGTGGGCATTACAATTAGGTCAGCAATATTAACGTGATACGGTCTCGGTAACCACAAAATAAATAATGTCGGCTATGTCTTCAGGTCTTAAAGGTTGAAATCCTTTATAGACATTATCCGCCCGTTCATCATCTCCCTTAAACCGCACATTGCTAAATTCAGTTTCCACCGGACCGGGATTTACGGCACCTACTCGAATGCCATACTGATTCAAATCAATACGCATGCCTTGATTAATGGCGTCCACGGCATGTTTGCTAGCACAATAGACATTCCCTTTTGGGTACACTTCCTTACCTGCAGTAGAGCCTATATTAATAATATGCCCTTCTTTCCTTTCGGTCATTTGTGGCAGTATTGCCTTGGTAACATAAAGCAATCCCTTCACGTTGATATCCATCATAGCGTCCCAGTCATCCAAAGAACCTTCTTCGATTGGGTCCAATCCATGTGCATTTCCAGCATTGTTTATAAGGATATCTATTTTCGAAAAACCCGCGGGCAAAGACTGTATCACTCTCTCAACAGCTTCCTTATCCCTTACATCAAAACAAAGAATATGAACTTTCACTTGTTTTTCAAGGGCTTCCTTAAGTTTCCTTAAGCGATCTTCCCGTCTTCCACAAATGACTAGGTCTATCCCATTATTTGCAAAAAGTTCTGCAGTTGCTTTTCCTATTCCACTGGTAGCACCAGTTATTAATGCCGTTTTGCTCATTTTTCAATTTTCTATGCTACTTCGCTCCCGTTACTTGCCTCCAACAAGAGAAACCAATCCTCCAAGTCTATTTGAATGGCCAAAGCATTCATGGCCAAAGCCAATCTTTCAGGAGTGGCTGTTCCTACAACGGGGTAAATATTCGCAGGATGCCGTAATATCCAAGCAAGTAGTATTTGGTCTTCAGTAGCATCATATTTTGCTTTTAATTGTTCTAATGTCTTTTGAATTCGTTTGGTTTGATCTGAAGATTTTCTAAAATAAGTTCCTAGTGGGCTCCATGCCATCGCCAATCGGTCATGTACGACACAGTCATCAAGGGTGCCGTCTTCCATGGCATCATTATGGGTCAAGGAACATTCTACTTGGTTTCCTTCAACCTTTACAGTGGTTTCCAACAATTTTATTTGTGAAGGTGTAAAGTTTGAAACTCCAAATTGTTTTATTTTACCCTCTTGTTTTAATTTCGATATTGCCTCGAAAATCTCACTCGCATTCATCAGCGGGCTCGGCCTGTGCAATAAAAGAAGGTCTAGATATTCCGTTTTCAATTTTTTCAATGACTGTTCTACTGACCAAATGATATATGTACTACTATAATCATAGTGTTTCACCTTATTATTCCTAGTTTCAGCCTTAAACTGAATTCCGCATTTGCCAATAAATTGAACCTTTTCCCTCTTTAAGCCGCTTTTTGAAAAGGCTTCACCAAAATCCGATTCCGTTGTGTAATCACCATAAATATCAGCATGGTCAAATGTTGTAATCCCAAGGTCAACACAGGTGTTCATCAATTGCACCATTTCATCGGTTGAAAGTCTTTTTCCCCATTTGCCCCAAGTCATAGTGCCGGCAATAATTTTGGAATATTCCGTAGTACTTTTCATAAGGAAGTTAAATTAAAAAGAAATACCTTAAATACTTCACAAAAATAAGGCCTTCTCGCATTTTTTAACCAATCGTTAACAGCTACTCAACCAATTAATTTTCAATTTGCACAACTGTTAAATTTTTAGCTAAATTTCGCGAAAATAGTAACTGATACATGGAAGAAAATACAACTGTAGACATAAGTGCGGTCAATGAGAAAATAGCACAGGAAAGCGCATTTATAGATTTACTTGTTCTTGAGATGAATAAGGTCATTGTAGGACAAAAACATATGGTGGAGAGATTGTTGATTGGACTACTGGGGCAAGGACATATCTTGTTGGAAGGTGTTCCTGGTTTGGCAAAAACATTGGCCATCAATACGTTGGCCAAGGCCGTAAAGGGAAGTTTCAGTAGAATTCAATTTACTCCCGACCTTTTACCCGCGGACGTTGTTGGAACACTTATTTACAACATAAAGGAAAATGATTTCTCCATAAAAAAGGGTCCAATTTTCGCAAACTTTGTTCTTGCGGACGAAATCAATAGGGCGCCGGCCAAGGTACAGTCTGCACTTTTGGAGGCAATGCAGGAAAAACAGGTGACCATCGGGGATGAAACCTTTGTCCTTGATAAGCCCTTTTTAGTAATGGCCACACAAAACCCAGTAGAACAGGAAGGTACTTATCCTCTGCCTGAAGCTCAGGTAGACCGTTTTATGCTAAAAACGGTAATAGATTATCCCAAAATGAACGAAGAACAGTTAATTATGAGACAGAATCTTTTGGGAGGATTTGAGAATGTTAAGCCCGTAGTAACGTTAAATCAGATTCTTAGTGCGCAAAAGGCGATCCGTGAAGTCTACATGGATGAAAAAATCGAAAAATATATTCTTGACATCATTTTTGCGACGCGATACCCGGAAAAATATAACTTGGAGAAACTTAAACCGTTAATTAGTTTTGGAGCGTCTCCAAGGGGTAGTATAAACCTTGGCAATGCGGCAAAATGTTACGCTTTTATAAAGCGTAGGGGCTATGTAGTTCCGAGAAGATGTTAGGGCCGTTGTTCACGACGTTCTTCGACATAGAATAGGAATTACCTACGAGGCCGAGGCCGAAAACATTACGTCCGAAGAAATCATCAATAAAATCGTAAACGAAATAGAAGTACCATAGATCAGTTCACGGGTGACATCGAAAGATATCTTTTCGTTTTAAAGCGGAAATATATTTTATGTTGATTGCTGCATACTAATTACTGTTTACTGAATAAAATGGATACCAAAGAATTACTCAAAAAAGTTCGTAAGATTGAAATCAAGACGCGTCGTCTGTCCGACCATATTTTTGGTGGGGAATATCATTCTACGTTCAAGGGTAGGGGTATGACCTTCAGTGAGGTAAGACAATACCAATTTGGCGACGATGTAAGAAGTATAGATTGGAACGTGACCGCCCGCTACAACGAGCCTTTTGTAAAAGTCTTTGAAGAAGAGCGTGAACTGACCATGATGCTCATGGTAGATATCAGCGGTTCGGAATTCTTTGGCACCAAAAATCAGTTTAAAAATGAAATAGTCACGGAAATATCAGCTACTTTGGCCTTTAGTGCCCTGCAAAACAACGATAAGGTCGGTATTATTTTGTTTTCCGATGAGGTAGAACTGTTTATCCCCCCTAAAAAGGGAAAGACCCATGTACTAAGAATCATTCGGGAATTGTTGGAATTCAAACCAAAAAGCAACAAAACGGATATCAGTGAGGCCCTTAAGTACCTAACCAACGTGATGAAGAAGAAGGCGATCGTATTTGTGCTTTCGGATTTTATTGCTACGGACTACGAAAAAACTTTAAAAATTACGGGCAATAAACACGACGTGACGGGAATACGGGTTTATGACGAACGTGAGGAAGCAATCCCAAATCTTGGTATGGTACAAATGGTGGATGCCGAAACTGGTGCCCTACAATTGGTCAACACACAATCCAAAAAAGTACGTAATTCCTATGCTGAATTTTACAGGGATCGCGTGGAATATTTCAGGGAAACCTTTACAAAATCGGGATGTGGGGTTTTGGATTGCAGGGTAGATGAAAGCTACGTAAAAAAGTTATTGGGTTATTTTAAAAGAAGAGGATAAAAAAATGCGTCATAATAGAAACACATACTTTTCAATTTCACCATGGGTGTGTTGTGTGTTCTTTTTATGCGCCACTATGTTCACTTTTAAAGTAAGTGCCCAGGAGAATCCTCAAATTAATACTTCTGTAGATACTACTTATATTAAAATTGGAGAACAAATCCATTGGAAGGTTTCTGTGGATGTAGATTCTACAGACCAGGTAATTTTCCCTGAGGGGCAGACCTTTTCGCCACTAGAAACCGTGGAGGCGTTTGCAACGGATACGACCAGAAAAAAGGATAGACTTACCTTACAAAAAATATATGCGCTTACCCAATTCGATTCAGGATCTTATAAACTACCAACACAGCGCATAGAAATCAATGGAGTAGGGTATTTTACCGATAGCATGATGATCAATGTAGAAACCGTTCCTGTGGATACGGTGGCTCAAAAAATGTACGACATAAAACCTTTGATCAATGTGAACAAAAGCTATACCGGCTGGTGGAAATATTTGGTCATTGGGCTTTTGATAGTATCGGTTCTTGGAGGGCTTTTTTATTGGTTCGTTCTAAGAAAAAAACCTTTGACCCAAGAGGAGAAAGAAGCTTTGTTGCCTGCTTATGACAGAGCTCTTTTGGAACTAAAACGATTGGAAAATTCCAAGTATTTGATTCAAGATGAATTCAAGGAATATTATTCTGAATTGACCACCATCGTAAGAGCCTATCTCGGAAGAGGATGCGCATGTCGCCGCCTTGGAAAGCACTACAGGGCAATTAATAGAACGACTGGAACTCTTGAGCGATTCCGGAGAACTGGAATTGGACAAGGATACCATTCAGCAATTCAAGAACATTCTCCAAACAGCAGATTTGGTAAAGTTCGCCAGGATCAAGCCTTCTACCGCAGTTGCCGAACAAGACCGAAAATTAGTAGAGCAAATAGTGGTCAAGACCCATGATGCACTCCCTGAACCTACAGAAGAGGAATTAATGCAACAAGCGGAGTATTTGGAAGAATTAAGCCGAAGAAAACAAAAAAGAAAGCTTGTAATTGGACTCTCCACCTTGGCAGGAATCATTGTGCTCGGGGTCGTAATCGCTGGTTTTAAGTACGGATTCACCTACTTGAAGGATTCCGTGATTGGGCACCCTACCAAAGAATTATTGGAGGGTGAATGGATTTCCAGTTCCTATGGGTTTCCTCCCATTATTTTGGAGACCCCAAAAGTATTGGTACGGCAAGAAGTGAAACTTCCGCCGAAGCCAAGGCCAACATCCAGGACATCCAAGCCTTTGGTTACCATAGCCCAATAGGATTATTCACCGTGGCCACGACTTCCATAACCATGAATCAGGAGGTGGAGGCCGCTTTTGAGCAGACCATAGAACAAATCATACAAGGCTTTGAAGCCCAGGGAGCAAAGAATATTATTACGAAGCAAGAGGAATTCTCAACTATTAGTGGTGTAAAGGGGATAAAGATTTTTGGTAATGGGGATTTCCCCGTTCCTGGTTCCAAAGAGTTGGTAAAGGGGGAGTACACCGTGCTACTTTTTGGTGGAAAGGGATTTCAGCAGAACGTTATACTTACTTGGTTAGATGAGGATACCTATGCGCAGGATATCGTTGATAGAATTCTTAGCAGTGTGGAGGTAAAAACAGATGTTTAAATGTTAGATAATATATCATATGCAAATCCGGATTTCTTTTGGCTGTTATTATTGCTGCCATTGGCTATAGCATGGTATATTTTCAAACGTAAGGAGGAAACGGCTGCCTTAAAAATCGCGACCATCAAAAGCTTTAGGCACAAGAGTTTACTTCCAAAGTTAAAACCTGGACTTTTTGTTTTGAGGCTCTTGGCATTGAGTGCCATTATTGTAGCCATGGCCGGACCCCAAACGGAAGATATATCCACCCGAACCAAAACCACAAGAGGTATCGATATTGTAATGGCCATTGATGTCTCCTCAAGTATGTTGGCAAGGGACTTAAAACCCAATCGCCTTTCCGCCCTTAAGGAAGTCGCTGCCGATTTTATAAAAAAAAGGCCCAATGATCGAATTGGTTTAGTGGCCTACGCCGGTGAAGGGTATACTAAAACACCCATTACTACGGATAAAAACATCGTTCTAAATTCCTTACAGGAAATTACCTATGGCCAATTGGAGGACGGTACGGCTATTGGTATGGGACTTTCCATATCGGTGAATAGACTAAAGGAAAGCAAGGCCATAAGTAAAATCATTATTCTTTTGACGGATGGGGTAAACAATTCGGTTTCATTGAACCACAAACTGCTGCGACCTTGCGGTAGAATATGATATTAAAACCTATACCATAGGTTTGGGCACCAATGGTAATGCCCTATCCCCTATTGCGTATAATGCAGACGGTTCCTACAGGTACGGGATGCGACAAGTTGAAATCGATGAGGATTTATTGAAAAATATTGCCGACGTTACAGGTGGAAAATATTTTAGGGCTACGGATAATGAGACCTTGGAAGAAATCTATGATGAAATCAACAAACTGGAAAAAACGGATATCGAGGAATTCAAGTATTACCGCTATGAGGAAAAGTTCAGACCTTGGGTACTGCTCGCCGGAGCACTACTTCTTTTGGAATGGATTTTGAGAAATACGGTATTTAGAAGCTTTATATAGGGAATGATTCAATTAGACGAGAAAATATACTTTTATCTGCTATTCATCGTACCGGTGATCATAGTCCTTTTTCTGTTGCTTCTCGTTTGGAAAAAAAGGACACAAAAGAAGTTTGCCGATACCAATCTGCTTAAAAGATTGACACCTACAAGGTCTTATTACAAAGGCACTTTAAAGCTCATTTTCTTTCTTTTGGGACTATCAGCATTGATTATGGGACTTGTAAATCCCAAAATTGGCACCAAATTGGAAACCGTTAAGAGAGAGGGCGTTGACATTGTTTTTGCAGTGGATGTTTCCAAAAGTATGCTGGCCGAGGATATTGCTCCCAACAGATTGGAAAAAGCCAAACGTTTGGTTTCGGAAATTATCAATCAGTTGGCTAGTGATAGAATTGGAATTATTGCCTATGCAGGACAGGCCTTTCCACAATTGCCGATCACTACGGACTATGGAGCTGCAAAAATGTTCCTACAAAGCATGAACACGGATATGCTCACCTCACAAGGTACAGCTATCAATGAAGCCATAGAATTGGCAACAACTTTCTATGACGATGAGGAACAGACCAATAGGGTCTTGTTTATAATTTCAGATGGAGAGGACCATTCTGAAGATTCTACTTTGAGCGCAGTAGAAAAAGCCGTTGATGAAGGAATCACCATTTACACGATTGGAGTTGGGATCGAAAAAGGCTCCGTAATTCCCATTAAAAGAAATGGCATTATGGAATCCCTAAAAAAGGATGCCCAAGGACTTGTGGTCATTACTAAATTAAATCAGGAAGTGCTCACCGAAATTTCCAATGAGGGCAACGGCGAATATATTGACGGTAGCAATACAGAAGCTGCTGTCGAGTTCATCAAGGAAGAGTTGTTGCAAATGGATAAAAAAGAGTTCGAAGCCAAACAATTTGCTGAGTACAAGGATCAATTTCAATGGTTTCGGGAGCCGGATTATTGTTCCTATTTTTGGAAATATTTATCTTGGACCGCAAGACAAAATGGTTGAAGAAACTCAATTTGTTTAACGATAAACATCCGGAATAAAATGAGAAACCTGATATATACATTATTATTCCTTTTCATTTCCGTTCCTATTATTTCGCAGGAAGAGGATGCAAAGGAAAAGGAGAGGGCTTTGAGGACCTCTACCAATCTCACATGGGATGGAAATAAAAATCTATCCGAAAACAACTTTGTACAAGCCGAAGTAGATTACAGAAAGGCCATTGCAAAAAGTCCTGAAAATGCTGCGGCTCCTTATAACCTTGGTACCGCATATTATAACAATGAAACTTACAGTGAAGCATTTGGACGGTTTAAGGAAGCTGGGGAAGTAGCCACTTCCAAAAAGGAAAAACATAAGGCATACCATAATATGGGCAATGTTTTTATGAAACGAAAAGACTATCCAAAGGCCGTTGAAGCTTACAAGGAGGCGTTAAGAAATGACCCTACGGACGATGAAACCCGTTACAATCGGCCCTAGCAAAGGAAATGCAAAAAAAGGAGGAAGAGGAAAACAAGGACAAGAACGACGAAAATAAGGATCAGCAAGACCAAGAGGATAAAAAAGACCAAGATCAAAATAAAGAAGGGGATAATAAAGACGATCAGAATCAAGACAATAAAGATCAAGGTGAAGATGGGAATGAAGGAGATAAGGGAGATGAAAATAAGGATGAAAACAAAGAAGGGGATGGTGATCAAAAAGAGGAGCAGAATAAGAAACCCGAGCAAGGAGACCAACCTCAGGACCAACCTCAACGAAAACCAAATCAGCTTTCAAAGCAACAAGTAGAAAACTTATTGAGGGCTATGCAAAATGCCGAAAAACAGGTTCAGGAAAAAATAGATGCCAAAAAGGTGAAAGGCGCAAAAGTGAAAAACGAAAAAGACTGGTAGACAAAGATCAATGATTAAAAGACTTTTTTTCTCGGTTCCATTATTCTTCTTCATTCTGTCCATGCAAGGACAGGAAGGGGATGCCGTAACCTTTGAAATGAAGTTGAGCAAACCAAAACTGGGGCTGAATGAACGTCTCAGGGTTGACTTCACCATGAACAAGGACGGTGATAACTTTAATCCCCAGATTTTAGTGGATTTCGAGTGTTAATGGGTCCTTCACAATCCATCAGTTCTTCCTGGATCAATGGGGTGAGAAGTTATTCCAAGACCTATTCCTACACCTTGGCACCAACTGCAAAAGGTACATTTACCATTGATCAGGCGACCATTGTCATTGCTGGTAAAACGTATAAATCCCTACCAAAGGAAATAGAAGTGACCGCGGCGGTCGATAAACCAAGTGATCAGATGACCGCAGAAGATGTAGCGGATGAAAACCTTCATTTGGTTGCAGAGGTTTCGAAAAACAACCCCTATCTAAACGAGGCGATCAGTGTGGTCTACAAGCTTTATGTAAGTCCTAATATAAGCGTTTCCAATTATCAACCTTTGGATAATCCAACGTATAATAATTTTTGGAGCCAGGATATTAAAGTTTCTAGGTTGACGGCACAGAATGGAACCTATCAAGGGAAGCCCTACCGGTATGTCGTTTTAAAAAGGGTGGTACTATATCCACAAAAGGTAGGTAAATTGGAAATAGAGCCCCTATCCTTGGACGTAACTGTAGATGTTCCAACGAGCAGAAGGGACTTCTTTGGTGGTAGAATCTATTCCCAAACAAATAAAACGGTTTCAGCCGGAAATCGGGTCATTGATGTAAAAAACCTTCCAACTGCCAATCAACCGGTAAATTTCACGGGTGCCGTTGGTGAGTTCGATTTTTCGGTAAATACCACAAAAACAGATCTCAACGCCACAGAATCCCTACAAGCAACCGTTGAAGTAAGTGGCAAGGGAAACCTAAAATTGTTCAAACTTCCTGAACCGGAACTTCCCAGCTCCTTGGAAGTATATGAGCCAGAATTTACCGAGGATGTAAGAACCAACCTAAGTGGTATGCAAGGAAAGGTAAGTAATAGTTATACGATTGTACCTTCTTTCAGGGGTAAGTATCCAATTCCCGCCATCTCATTTAGTTTCTTTAATCCAAAAACGGAAAGATATGAGACCCTAAATTCAGAAGAAATCATAATCAATGTTCTTGAAGGTCCCAACAATGGTAGTAACCTTTCAAATCCAGCTGTTGGACAACCTAATAAACAACAAGTGGTTGCCACTGGTAATCAGTTCAATTTCATAAAACTTACCCCCAACCTCTCGAAGATAGGTACTTCGTACTTCTTTGGTTCTACCAACTATTATTTGTGGCTTTTTGTCCCTTTATTATTCATTCCTTTGGCAATATTCCTTCGAAAGAAAAGGGATGCCATTGCTGAAGATGT
The DNA here is from genome assembly GCF_025244665.1 of Maribacter litopenaei. Taxonomy (GTDB): domain Bacteria; phylum Bacteroidota; class Bacteroidia; order Flavobacteriales; family Flavobacteriaceae; genus Maribacter; species Maribacter litopenaei. The sequence goes on from NZ_CP104205.1 coordinate 3,502,040, forward strand.
AGTGGGAAATAAGGTTAAACGTGCTAATAAATTGGCCGGAAAATATCTTTCAGCCGCAAGAAAGGAACTTGGCAACAAGGATGCTTTTTACATTGCCTTGGAAAGGGCCTTGCATAATTACCTAAAAGCAAGATTAAAAATAGAGACCTCTGAATTCAGCAAGGATAAAATTTCAGAATTATTATTGAAAAAAGGGATTGATGAACCTACCATATCAGAGTTTATAGGGTTGTTGAAGAATTGTGAAGCGGCCGAGATATAGTCCGTTTTCAAAGGTAGAGATGCAACGGGACTACGACAAAGCAAGTGAAGTAATCTCATTAATGGATAAACAATTTTAGATATGTTCAAAAAATTATCCATACTATTTGGTCTTTTAATAGGGTTCTTAGGTAATGCCCAAAATGAGGCCCTTTTTAATCAGGCAACGGAGGCGTATAACAGCGGTGAATATGAAAAGGCCATTGAAGCGTACATGTCCATTTTGGAAAAAAACGAACATTCCGCAGCTTTGTACTACAACCTTGGGAACGCCTACTATAAATTAAACGAAATACCAGAGAGCATCTATTATTATGAGAAATCGCTTCTATTAAATCCAGATGACCAAGAAGTGAAAACAAACTTGGGATATGCCCAAAATATGACACTAGATGCCATAGACACCCTACCACAAACGGGATTTTCGAGACTTTATAAAGGCATTACATCAAAACTGACCTATGACCAATGGGCGTATATCAGCATAGTGTGTATGATTCTATTTGTATTGTTATATATAGCCTTTTATTACAATCAATATTCCACAAAAAAAAGGTTTGCCTTTATCGGAAGTTTAATTGCGCTTTTTTTGTGTATCGTTTTCATTGTTTTTGCTTCTATAGAAATGAATGCGTTCAATGCGGATAATCCAGCTATTATATTTGCCGATGAAGTTGCTGTAAGCTCCGAGCCTAATGAATCCAGTGATGATATTTTCACATTACACTCCGGAACAAAAGTGAATGTGTTGGACAGTCTGAACAACTATCGGAAAATTAGGCTTTCCGATGGAAAAACAGGCTGGATGCTGGCCGATGAACTTAAAATTCTAAAAGATTTTTAGCCCTATTAAAGAGATTTCACAGGCATTCCCTCTATATTATGTATATTAGTGAGAAGCAAACCTAACAAAATTGAAATCACTTCTTATTTATTTTTTGTCCTTTTCCTTAATGGTTGCCATACTTGCCCCTTCTATTGGTACAATATTGGAGCTCGATAAAAGTGGTCAATGGGTTATGGATGTAAACGAAGAAGAGGAAAACAATAACCAGGAGACCAGTGAGTTCCTGGAAAAACAGTTAATAGATAATTCACTTCAAGCTGATTTGGGTATGCTACTCCTAAATAAGTCACTTCTATTTGATAAGAATAGGATTGAAATCATCACATCTAACGATATAGAAGTTTCTTTACCTCCTCCTAAGCTATAGGTTGATTTTTTAATACTGATAATTCTAAAATTAACCTGTCTTCCCTATAGGGCAGACTTAAAGTTTTCAATAAACTATGTTCAAACATTTAAAAAGCGATCTTCCAGCAAGTATCGTAGTATTCTTTGTAGCCCTGCCTCTTTGTTTAGGTATTGCTTTAGCCAGTGGTGCACCTTTGTTTTCTGGTTTAATTGCAGGTATTATAGGAGGTATTGTTGTAGGTGCCCTTAGCGGTTCCAATATTGGTGTAAGTAGTCCCGCGGCAGGTCTTGCCGCCATCGTTCTTACAGCCATTGGTGCCCTTGGTGGATATCAAAATTTTTTGGTGGCTGTTGTACTAGGCGGTGTTATTCAACTAGTTTTTGGAATCCTGAAAGCCGGTATCATTGGGTATTATTTTCCATCTTCCGTCATCAAGGGAATGTTAACCGGCATTGGTATCATCATTATATTAAAACAAATTCCCCATTTTTTTGGCTATGATTCCGATCCTGAAGGTGACTTTGCTTTTTTTCAAGTAGATGGTGAAAATACTTTCAGCGAAATATTGAATACAGTGAATAATATCAGTCCAGGAGCAACTTTAATCGCAATAATAGGATTGGCCATATTGATTCTTTGGGACAGCGTATTGACCAAGAAGTCAAAAATTTTTCAGCTCATTCAGGAATCGGTAGTGGCAGTTGCTGTTGGAATAATTTATTATCTGTCAACAGCCGACCATGAAGTGCTAGGTATCTCAAAAGAACATTTGGTAAGTGTTCCGGTACCGGAGAACTTAACTTCCTTTTTTGGACAATTTAGTTTTCCTAACTTTTCAGCGATTACCAATCCACAAATTTGGGTTACCGGTTTTACCATAGCTTTAGTGGCAAGTTTGGAGACCTTATTATGTGTCGAGGCCACAGATAAATTAGACCCCTATAAAAATGTGACCCCCACAAACAGGGAATTATTGGCTCAAGGTACAGGCAATATCATCTCAGGTCTGATCGGTGGATTACCTATAACACAGGTAATCGTCCGAAGTTCAGCCAATATTCAATCTGGCGGTAGAACCAAACTTTCCGCTATAATTCATGGTTTTTTTCTTTTGTTCTCCGTAATTCTTATTCCTACAGTTCTAAATATGATTCCCTTATCGGTTCTGGCGGCCATTTTATTTATTGTGGGCTACAAGTTGGCAAAACCTGCATTGTTCAAAAAAATGTATGACTTGGGCTGGAAACAATCCATTCCATTCTTTGTAACGGTAATCGGAATTATTTTCACAGACCTACTTATTGGGATAGGACTTGGATTGTGTGTGGGAATATTTGTTATCCTATTAAAAAGCTATCAGAATTCCCATTTCTTGCGAAAAGAGAAAAATACTGATGGTAAGGATATTATTAAAATGACACTGGCGGAAGAGGTTACTTTTTTTAACAAAGGTGCTATTCTCAAAGAATTAGAGAGCATTCCAGTAAAACACGTACTTAGAAATTGATAAATTAAACACCCGTTACTTGGATTATGATATCATTGAAATCCTTGAGGATTTTAGGTACAAAGCCAAGGAACGTAATATAGATATTAAATTATTATCAAAAAGAGGGATTGTCGAGAACCCACAAAGTTTTATTGAGTTTTTTAGACCCGATTCAAAATCATCATCGAGTGTTACTTAATTTAAAAAAATACTATGAAAGCACATACAAGAGAAACGCAGGCAACAATGACTCCGGAAAAGTCATTGCAATTTTTAAAGGAAGGAAACCAGCGATTTCAGAACAACCTTAAAGCGAACAGGAACCTTTTGGAACAGGTGAACGATACCAGTGAGGGCCAGTTCCCTTTTGCTACCATTTTGAGCTGTATAGACTCCCGTGTATCGGCGGAATTGGTGTTTGACCAAGGATTGGGTGATATTTTCAGTGTTAGGATTGCAGGTAATTTTGCGAACGAAGATATTCTAGGTAGCATGGAGTTTGCCTGTAAATTGGCGGGTACAAAACTTGTCGTTGTGTTAGGGCATACTAGTTGCGGTGCCATAAAAGGTGCCTGTGACCATGCCGGATTAGGAAATCTCACAGCATTGATCAATAAAATTGAACCGGCGGTCGCCGCTGTCAAGGAACCCACAGATGAAAGTAAAAGAAATTCTTCCAACCTTGAGTTCGTGGACGCCGTATCTGCAAAAAATGTAGAAATAACCATTGAGAACATTAGACAGCGCAGTAGGGTTTTGGCTGACATGGAAGAAAATGGGGAAATCATGATAGTGGGTGCTATGTACGATATCTCTTCAGGAGCCGTAGAGTTTTACTAAAAAATATTCATAAAGAAAGGCCAATGTAACTTACATTGGCCTTTTCTATTTCAGAATGGATTATCTTTCAAAGGAATAATGCTCTTCTATGGCTTCAGATTACTTGAACAAAATATTTGAAAACAATAAAAAATGGATTCAGGATAAATTATCCCTGCAACCTAACTACTTCGATGAACTTGGTAAAGGACAAAACCCGAATCCCTATATATAGGCTGTTCCGACAGCCGGGTAACGGCAGAAGAACTTATGGGTTTAGATCCAGGTGAGGTATTTGTTCATCGGAATATTGCCAATATGGTCATTAACATTGACCTAAATACGATGTCCGTAGTCGAGTATGCCGTGGAGCATTTGAAAGTAAGCCACCTCGTGGTTTGTGGCCATTATGCCTGTGGTGGTGTCAAGGCTGCCATGCAGTCTGCTGATTTGGGGATTTTAAATCCATGGTTGCGTTGTATTAGGGATGTATACAGGCTACATAAGGAAGAACTGAATGCCATTGAGGATGAGGAAAAAAAATACGATCGTCTGGTCGAATTGAATGTTCAGGAACAATGTGTCAATCTCATTAAAACTGCGGTGGTACAAAAAGCGTATCGGCAAAGGGAACTTACGGTTCATGGATGGGTATTTAATGTCCACACGGGAGAGCTCATTGACCTTAATATAGATTTTGAGGGTATTCTAAAGGAAATTATGGAAATATATCATTTGGATTAAATGAGTCCGAACACTATTTGTTGAATATCTTAATCTATAAAAACACAGTCTACCTATTCTAAAAGTTTTAAATTTGCCCCTCTAATCAAGCATTATGATTGATAAAATAAAGGAGCAGATTGCCGAAGTATCCTCTTTTACTGCTGACAATATGGAAGCTGTAGAAGCTTTCAGAATTAAATATTTAGGTAAAAAAGGGATATTAAATGACTTCTTTGCAGCGTTTAAAAATGTTCCCAACGAGCAGAAAAAAGAATTCGGCCGAGACTATCAACCAGTTGAAACAGGCTGCGACCGAGAAAGTTGATCAGTTGAAACAAACTTTGGAAAGCAATGCATCCGAAGAAAAATTGTTCGGTGATCTTACCGGACCTGGAAATCCGACTGAGTTAGGGGCCCGACATCCAATATCCATAGTCAAGAATAAAATTATAGATATATTTTCCGGAATAGGGTTCAACGTTTCAGAAGGGCCTGAAATTGAGGATGATTGGCATAATTTTACCGCTCTGAACTTGCCGGAATATCACCCAGCTCGTGATATGCAGGATACTTTTTTCGTGCAAACCAATCCGGACATCCTACTAAGAACGCACACTTCATCGGTCCAGGTGCGGTACATGGAAAACAACAAGCCACCTATTAGGACAATTTCTCCAGGACGGGTTTACAGGAACGAAGCAATTTCGGCAAGATCCCACTGCTTCTTTCACCAAGTAGAAGGCTTATATATTGACAAGGATGTATCCTTTGCCGATTTAAAACAGACTCTACAATATTTTACCACGGAACTATTTGGAAAATCAAAAATAAGGCTTCGTCCTTCCTATTTTCCCTTTACCGAGCCCAGTGCAGAAGTCGATGTTTATTGGGGATTGGAAACTGAAACCGATTATAAAATGACCAAGGGTACTGGTTGGTTGGAAATCATGGGATGTGGTATGGTGAATCCAAACGTTCTTAAGAATTGCCAAATAGATCCGAAGTATATTCAGGTTTTGCATTTGGAATGGGGATAGATAGGATTGCTCTATTATTACACCAAATTAGTGACATTCGTTTGTTGAGCGAGAACGATCTACGCTTTTTAGAGCAATTTAAAAGCGCACTGTAGCTATTTATCTTTTCTTAAAACCAATTTCTTGAAAAAAGACATAGAAATACCGATTGCCAAGGATGTTTATATTGCCCTTGTTCATGAATGGAACGAGGAATTTTCATCCAAGGACTGGAACGCCTATATCATCAATAATAGGAAAACCCCTATTGAGATGGCCCTTATCGTTTCTAAAGGATATGACGAGCAAGTTAAAACCTCTACCATGCGGCATGCTATTGGGGTTGTAGCTCCTAAATCCTTTGAAAAGGTGGAATTGATCCAAGAAGAAGTACTGCGACTGAACAATGAGTTTTTTGTTACCTATTATGCGGACAACAAACTATATGAAAAAAGATTTCTATTTGAAAAAGGAACCGTTAGCGAACGCAACCTTATTCACATTCCATTGATAGAAAAGGATGGGATATTCGCAAAATAACCCTTGTTTTTGAACTCATAATTATCATGTTGATAATTTTACCCTTTTATAATTATATTTTAAAAATATTAATTACCTGATTTTTACATTATTAGGATAGGAATTGGACGATTCTAGTTTTAAATTAGTCTCTATAGCTAATTAAACCATATAGAACTAATGGAAACAGGAAAATTAAATCGTAGAAACTGGTTAAAGACAGGGTTGCTCACAGCAGGAGGTATTACTTTATTTCCGCATTTAGGTATCTCTGAGGTTCCTAAAACATATATTCCTTTGGATGCAAAAGGAAACGCCTTATACAGCCCCTTTTTCAAGGAGTTCGTACCCAAGGAATTTCCTGAGGAATCTAAACTTTTGGCAAAGTTGAATGCCAATGAAAACCCTTATGGGCCATCACCAAAGGCGGTTGAGGCTCTCAATAATGTGGCTACAAAAGGTAATCGATATGCCTGGCGAGAGTTGTTTGACCTTGTAGATAAAATCGCTGCCGAAGAGGGCGTAAGTCCAAAGAATATAATGATGGGGCCAGGGTCTTCCGATCTTCTCGGAAAAAACAGGTATGATCCTTTTCCTAAATGGCGGCAACGTTGTTTCGGCAGATCCATCCTATATGTCCTTAATGCAGGTAGCACAAGCAACCGGGGCCAGTTGGAAGCCTGTTCCATTAAAAGATGACTGGTCACATGATTTGAAGGCTATGGAAGATGCCATAGACTCCGAAACAAAACTCGTTTATATATGTAACCCCAACAATCCAACTGGTAGTATAACCGACAGCAAAGAATTGTTGGATTTCTGCTCTAGAGTTTCAGAGAAAGTCCCTGTTTTTGTAGACGAAGCTTACTTGGCATTCCTAGAAGATGGGGCCAAACAAAGTATGGTTAGCCTTATCAATGAAGGTAAGGACGTAATAATTGCCAGGACTTTTTCAAAAATCCATGGCATGGCAGGGCTTCGTGTTGGTTATATAGTGGCACAGGAGTCTACATTGGAAAAAATTCAAAAAATTACCAGGGGCGGTATGGGTATATCCTATACTTCGATTTTTGCCGCCCTTGCTAGTATGGATGATAAGGCGTTTCAAGATTCTTCTCGTGAAAAAAATGCTGCGGCAAGGGAATATGTTTATAAAAGTCTATCAAAATTGGGATATGACTATGTTCCATCCCATACAAGCTTCATCATATTTCCAATAGAAATGGACGGTAAGCTTTTCTTGGAAAAAATGAGTGAGAAACAGGTTGGTGTAAGAGCTTTTGAATTTATGGGCAAAAATTGGTGTAGAGTTAGTATGGGCACCATGGAAGAAATGAAAATTTTCACTGCTGCACTTACAGACGTTTTGGCTTAAAAACATGGATTATACACTACAAAAGACATTTACCTTTTTGTTATTTATTGGTATTGGTCTACTCCTTAAATTCAAATTTGGATCAAAGGAAGAGCTGACCGGTATTAAGAAAATAATTTTAAACCTTGCCTTACCCGCTACTATTTTTATAGCCTTATTGGGCATTCAGATAGATGCGGCACTGCTTTCTTTGCCATTTTTAGCTCTTGGTCTAAACATCCTCCTTTTTTTGTTATTTCCCTACATTATGCCCGTTACGGGAATTAAGAAAAATACTCCTGAATATAGAACTGCAAGACTGTTGGTACCTTCCTTGGCACCCGGACTATCCTGCTTTCCATTTGTACTGGAATTTTTAGGTGAAGAGTATTTGGCAAAGGCAGCTATGGCAGACTTGGGCAACAAAGTTTTTGTATTGATTATCCTCTACCTCGTAGCCATGAATTGGTACTATAGCAAAAGGGCTATTAAAGATCAATCAAGAGCTTCAAAATTAAAGTCTTTGACAATGGCAATGATCTCCGAACCCGTAAATATCTTTATAGTCATTGCCTTGATTTTGGTATTTTTTGGTTTTAAAATGGAGTCGTTGCCATTTATCATTAGTGATACGCTAACCCGTCTTAGTGTGATCATGACGCCCCTTGTTCTTTTGTTCATAGGATTGGCCGTGAAAATTAAGAAACAGCAGATTTACAAAATTTTCTCATTACTATTTTTGAGGGCAGGTTTTGTAAGCGTACTTTCCGGAGTATTTATTTTAGTTGCCGATATTTCAGTTCAACAAGACATACTTCTATTGCTTTCATTCGGGCTTAGTGCCTGTAGTTTCCGGCCATTTTCACATATTGCCGTTGTTGGTTCCCAAGAAATTGATATCAAAAAGAAACAAAAGACCTTCAATGCAACCTTTGGAGTGAATATTCTTGCTTTGTCCTTTCCCTTGTCAACAGTTTTAATATTGGGGATTTTATCAAGCGGAAATCTTTTTTCCAATGGATATTCCGTTTTGGTTTTAGGTCTAATTTTTACGTTTGTCGGCACAATACCTTACTTGTTAAAGCAAATTTTCAAAACTAGAAAGAAGGTAGGTCAACAAAAGGCCGATTGGGTAATATACAAGACTACCCGAACCGAAACGACCTAATTTTAAAAAAGAGTAGAAACAAATCTATCTTAGTGGAAATCCTTTAGCGGCCCACCAAGGATGAATTTCAATAACAAGCCTTCCAGCTTTTACCATAGGATCCATATTCGCAAGACTATCTGCCATTTTCAGCGTTGGAGTGTTGTAAATGGTAATTCCCCTAATTTCCCCGTCATCACCAAATGGACCTGATATATCCGCATATCCCAATTCATACATCCGGCCCGGATGTGCCATATGAAGAGATTGCAGACTATCTGCTTCCTCCTTTGTTTGACTTCTGCTTGATCCCGATTTTAAAAACGCTATGAAATACTGCTGCATCAGCACCGTATCTTTGGTTTCCTCATCTACATAATCAAAGATTTCATAACCTTTATCCGTCAATTCTTTCTTTATTTCTGAGGTAGTTTTGGTCGGCTCTTTCAATGGACTGTCCATTTCCCTATCCAGTTTTGGATTCCCACAGGAACAAATCAATATCAGTAAAAGGGCATTAAAAACGTTCTTCATATTACCAGGTATTAAAAGGTTGTTTGCTTAATTGTGAGTTGTAATATTTTATATCGCCGGTCACTTCTTCACCAAGCCAATTTGGTTTTTGGAACAGTTCGTTTTCGGTCGTCAGTTCAATTTCGGCCAAAATAAGCCCTTTGTTATCGCCATCGAACACATCGACTTCAAAATTATGGCCCTCAAAAGGTACCAAATATCCGGTTTTATCTAGAACGCCTTTTTCACATAATTGCAGTAATTTTTGGGCATCGGAATGACCAATCTCGGTTTCCCATTCAAAACGGGTAGTTCCGCTAGCGTTCGATTTTCCTTTAACGGTCATAAACCCTTTTTGCCCTTTAATCCGTACTCTAACCGTACGCTCTGGGTGGGTATTTAAAAAGCCCTGTACAATTTTGGTTTTAGAGACCGCTCTATCTACAAAGTGCATGGACCTTACCAAAAACTTCCGCTCTATTTCAATCACCTTTTGCTATTCTTTTAATTTCATCTGAAGCAATTATTCCACTCTTTTTATCCGTATTTGACAACCTAATCATACATTTTGCTATTTCATTTGGGTGGATAGAGCGATATTTTTTTAAAGGGCCTATTAACAATACATTGAAAATATTGAATAATTGCTTAGCAAGCCATTCCCCAAAACGCCATTCTTCCCGTCGGCCTGAAATCAAGGAAGGCTGTAAGATATATGTTCGGGGAACACCTATTTTAAAAACACTCTCCTCCATTTCTCCCTTTAATCGATTGTAGAAAATGTTGCTTTTTGGATTCGCACCCATTGCTGAAATAATAATCAACGTGTCAATATCATTGGCCTTGCACAATTTACCAGCAGCCACGGGGATTCCATAATCTATTTTACGATAAAGCTCCTTATCAGGAGTTTTGGAATTGGTTGTACCAATACAGCAAAATACCTCATCCGCTTTAAATTCTGAACTAAAGCTTTCCAATGTCAAAATATCACCTATATATTCCTCAATTTTCTGTGAGGATATATCCACACTATTTCACGGAGAACAATTTTATTTTTTCATACCTGTCATCCTGCAACAGCAATTTTAAAAGAGCATTGCCAGTGAGACCGGTAGCTCCCGAATTATGGCTGTTTTTTTGAGCTGTTCCATCAAATTAAATATACCTTAATTTTACAGGATGTCCAATGAATTTCCATTACGAAAAATTATCCATGTGGATATGGATGCGTTTTACGCCTCCGTTGAACAGTTGGACAATCCTGAACTTAGGGGCAAGCCCATTGCAGTTGGTGGCAGCTCAGACAGAGGCGTCGTTTCCGCCGCAAGTTATGAGGCACGAAAATATGGAGTGCGAAGTGCCATGAGTAGTGTTTTGGCCAAACGAAATTGTCCTGATCTTATTTTCGTAAGGGCCCGTTTTGATCGATACAAGGAAATTTCCAAACAAATTCGTTCTATATTTTATGAGTACACGGATTTGGTTGAGCCACTATCCCTGGATGAAGCTTATTTGGATGTGACCGTAAACAAAAAAGGAAATCCTTCCGCGACACTCATTGCAAAAGAAATTCGGGCTAGAATCCTTCAAGAAACAGGGCTAAATGCATCCGCTGGAATTTCCATAAATAAATTTATAGCAAAAGTGGCAAGTGATATAAATAAACCCAATGGTCAAAAGACCGTAAATCCTGAAGAGGTTGTTTCATTTCTAGAAGAATTGGAAATAAGAAAGTTTTATGGTGTTGGTAAGGTCACTGCCGAAAAAATGTATCGCTTAGGGATTTTCACTGGCAATGACCTTAAAAGTAAAACTGAGGGATTTTTGGAAGAGCACTTTGGCAAGAGTGGTAGTTATTATTATAATGTAGTAAGAGGTATCCATAATAGTCCTGTAAAACCACATAGAATTCCCAAGTCGGTAGGAGCCGAGCGTACGTTCAACGAAAATCTGAGCAGTGAAATATTCATGCTGGAACGCTTGGAACATATAACCAACGAATTGGAAAAACGACTAAAAAAATCCAATATAGCCGGTAAAACGGTAACCCTAAAAATAAAATATAGCGACTTTACCCTAAATACCCGAAGCAAGACATTGCCTTATTTTATATCTGACCAAAAACTAATCCTAGAAACGGCAAAAGAACTGTTATATCAGGAAAAACTACAGAACTCCGTTCGTCTTTTAGGTATTTCTTTGGCTAATTTGAACACAGAAAAAAAGGAAAGAACAAAGGAAGTTAAAGAAGTAGTTTCGGTACAACTTAAATTTGAATTTTAGTTGAAACAAAAAAGCCTGTTAAAACAGGCTTTTTACATTTAGTATTGTGGAATTAGAAATTACAGGTCTCTATCTCAGTAACCCTCAGTGTATTAACCATTCCTTTCGCTTTTATTGGCATAGCTGCAAGGCTAACAAGCATATCCCCTACTTCTAAATAGCCCTTTTTACACGCAATTCCGTTTACATCTTCAATAGTTTGATCTGTGGATACAAACTTATCATAGTAAAAAGCCTTCACTCCCCATAATAAATTCAACTGTGTCAATATTCGTTTATTGGAAGTGAACACCAAAATGTGGGCGCTAGGTCTCCATGCTGAAATCTGAAAAGCCGTATACCCACTATTTGTTAATGTGGAAATGGCCTTTGCTTTAATCTCATTTGCCATAATAGCCGCATGGTAACATATCGATTTGGTAATATATCTATTGGTTCTTACATGAGGTGGTTCGTGAGGAACTTTAATTAATTCTGAAGATTCTACGCTTTTGAGAATGCTCGCCATTTTTTCTATAACCTGTACCGGATAATTTCCTACGGAAGTTTCTCCCGAAAGCATCACAGCATCAGCCCCATCCATTACCGAGTTGGCAACATCGTTTACCTCCGCTCTCGTAGGGGTTAGACTCGTAATCATTGTTTCCATCATCTGAGTGGCAATAATTACAGGAATCCGTGCCTTTTTGGCCCTCAAAACTAATTTCTTTTGAATCAATGGAACCTCGTGTGCAGGAACTTCAACACCCAAATCCCCCCTAGCTACCATAAGACCATCACAGTATGCAACAATTTTATCAATATTTTCTACCGCTTCGGCTTTTCTATCTTTGCAATAATGGGAATTTTATGGGAGGAATGTTCCTTGATTATATTTTGAAGGTCAATCAAATCCTGGCTGAACCTCACAAACGAAAGTGCAATCCAATCCACCTGAAGGGAAATGGCAAATTCCGCATCCTTGATGTCCTTTTTTGTAAGTGCGGGCAATGAAATATTGGTATTTGGAAGGTTTACCCCTTTCTTGGACTTTAAAGGCCCTCCTTGAATCACCTTAGCCTTTACTTCAGATTCACCATTGGTGGAAACTACCTCAAAAATCAATTTACCATCATCCAAAAGAATTCTTTCTCCAGGTTTTACGTCCCTTGGGAATTCTTTATAATTCATATATACTCTTTCTGCGGTACCCTCAAAAGGTTCGCCAGTCACAAATGTAATTTCATCACCTGGGCTTACCACTACTTCACCGGACATTACTCCTACCCTAAGTTTATAGTCCTTGTAAATCGGCCAAAATAGCCGTATTGGTTTCCAACTCCTCGTTTAACTCCCGAATTAGATCTACACGTTCCTTTACATCATTATAATCGGCGTGGGAAAAATTGATTCTAAAGACATCCACTCCTGCCAGCATCATGCTTTTTAGCACCTCTTTCTTACTTGTAGCGGGGCCTAAGGTTGCTACGATCTTTGTCTTCTTGTTGCTTGACATTATTAAAAAATTAAATTATTTCTAGATTTTAGTTTGTTTACTTCTACCTGATAGGCAGCCATTATCTTAGGAATGCCCAAAAGGGTTTTTATTATGTCATCATCATCCATTGTATCGTCCTCGTCCTCAATTTTAAGGAAATAATCCACTTCCTTAAGCTCGGGAATTAAACGTGGTGTAGAATAGGTAGTTTCGTACTGAAATAAATCATTGTTTGCTACCAATTCTTTTTTAGAGCTATGATTGGAAATTAGTACCCAATACCTATAATTAAGTTCATCTTCCCAATCATAATAGGGAAAAGACCGGTTTTCCGATAAATCAAAATCCTCCCTATTTCTTTTAAATTTTGCCTTTAACGCTCTATTTAAACCGTATGCAATGGCATAATCTTCTAAGGTACTATGCAATGCGACCAAAATAAAAGAATCATCAAAATATTCATCCTTTATTTTAATTACTGCCGACATATATGCACTGAAAAACGGTAAATATAGAACTATTAAAGTATAAAGCCTAACAGGCAAATAAGTTTAAGATGTGGTTATAGTTACGAAAACGTTAGTGTTTTGTTGTAATTATAACGTTTCTATTTCATTTTGTCCTGGAGGGCAAAGAACGCTCTTTTGGAGGCCCTTTCCTCTGCCTTCTTTTTGGAGGTGGCCCTTGCTTTTGCCACCACATTGTCGTCTATGGACAGTTTAACGGCAAAGTGCTTTAAGGAATCGTTTCCTGTATCCTCATAGACGTTAAAATTAAAGGATTTCTTTTGTTTTTGGCACCACTCGATAATCAAACTTTTATAACTAATGACCTTACCTTCCAACTGCTCAATATCCACATAAGGTTCTATGACCCTTTTGTTTATGAATTTTTCACAATACTTATAACCTCTATCCAAATAAATGGCCCCCACCAATGCCTCAAAGACGTTTCCATGTATGTTTTCCCCAAAATGGGATTTTGGAATCCTACTTTCTACATACTTAATTAGCTCCAAGTCCTTGCCGAGTTCATTAAGGTGCTCCCTACTCACTATTTTAGACCTCATTTTTGTAAGATAACCTTCATCACCTTCGGGAACCTCATTATATAGATGTTTGGAAATAATGGTTCCCAACATGGAATCCCCCAAAAATTCTAATCTCTCATAATTCATGGGATTTCCATTTTCGTCCTTTTGGTTCATAGACCTATGTAAAAAGGCCTTCTTGTAATAAACCAAACTTTTCGGCTTAAAACCTAATATTCTTTTTAGTCCTAAAAAAAAATCCCCATCCTGTTTAGAATGGGAATTAAAGATATTTTTAGGAAAGGTCATATAGGTCTTAATCTATTTTTTTAAAGACAACGCATGCGTTATGCCCTCCAAAACCAAAGGTATTACTCATGGCGACCCTCACATCCCTCTTCCGGGCTTTGTTGAGTGTCAGGTTTAGACTAGGATCTATATTTTCGTCTACCGTTGTGTGGTTTATAGTTGGTGGAACTATTCCATGCTCCATGGCCAAAATGGAGGCAATGGCTTCAATAGCGCCTGCAGCACCTAACAAATGTCCTGTCATGGACTTGGTGGAGTTTATGTTGATATTCTTTGCATGAATTCCCAAACACCTCTGAAATGGCCTTTAATTCTGCAACATCTCCTAAAGGGGTCGACGTACCGTGTGTATTAATGGCATCAACTTCTTCAATATTCATCCCTGCATCACGTAAGCAGTTCTCCATTACCTTTACCACTCCTATTCCATCCGGATGAGGGGCGGTCATATGATAGGCATCACTAGAGAGTCCTCCTCCCGCAACCTCGGCATAAATTTTTGCTCCTCTTGCCTTGGCATGCTCATATTCCTCAAGTATCAAAGCTCCTGCTCCTTCACCAAGGACAAAGCCGTCCCTAGTGGCATCAAAAGGTCTAGAAGCAGTTTCTCGGACTATCGTTACGGGTAGAAAGTGCGTGCATCGCACCAAATCCTCCCATACCAGCAATCGTGACCGCAGCTTCACTTCCTCCGGAAACTATTACATCACAATGTCCCAAACGAATGTAGTTAAGTGCATCTATCAAGGCGTTAGCTGAGGAGGCACAGGCAGATACCGTTGTATAATTAGGCCCCATGAAACCATGTTTAATGGAGATATGACCAGGTGCTATGTCCGCAATCATTTTAGGAATAAAGAAGGGGTTGAACCTTGGAGTACCATCACCTTGGGCAAAATTCATTACCTCATTTTGAAAGGTTTCCAAACCACCGATTCCAGCTCCCCAAATCACCCCCGTCCTAAACTTGTCCAGTTTGTCCAAGTCCAGTTTGGAATCTTTAATGGCTTCATCAGAGGATATTAGTGCATATTGTGCAAACCTATCCAGTTTACGGCCTTCTTTGCGGTCAAAGTAATCCTCTGTATTGTAGTTTTTTAGTTCGCAGGCGAATTTTACCTTAAATTTTTCAGTGTCATAATATGTTATGGGTGCAGATCCACTTTTCCCATTTACAAGACCGTTCCAATACTCCTCAATATTGTTACCTATCGGGGTAAGTGCCCCCAACCCGGTAACCACAACTCGCTTTAATTGCATTGAACTTATTTTTAGTTTAGAAATAAACCGAAGGTAAATTAAAAAAAATTATCCATGCGGAGCATTTACCACATGGATAATTTAAATTCTGTTTAAGAAATCATCAAATTACTTTGCTTCTTCTATATAGCTAATGGCTTGGCCAACTGTTGCGATGTTCTCAGCTTGATCATCAGGGATTTGAATATCGAATTCTTTTTCGAATTCCATAATCAACTCAACAGTATCCAATGAATCTGCCCCTAAATCGTTGGTAAAGCTAGCTTCTGATACCACTTCGTTTTCGTCAACTCCTAATTTATCAACAATGATAGCCTTAACTCTTGATGCAATGTCTGACATAATAATATTGGTTTTAAAAATTTAAATTGATGGCAAAAATAAAAAACTTTGGATTAATTACACCAATTGTCGTTAAAATGTACTGTAATTTAAGAAAATAAAATTCATGCCCCGGTATTTAAATGTAGAAAATTTTAGCACATAAATAGATATAGTTCAAAGTTGTTTTGATCAAAACTTTGTCCCTTATTTAATTTCTGTTTTCTTTTGCCTGTATTATAAGGCATACCTTTCATATAAATAAAAAACCGTTATTCCTTGAAATCTAAACAAATTGTACTTTTTGCATCTGGATCTGGATCCAATGTTGAAAACATTGTAAACTATTTTAGTGAAAACTCCTCTATTGGCATAAAGGCTGTTTTGACCAATAAACGGGATGCCCAAGTTTTGGATCGCTGTGACCGACTTAATATCAATGCACTTTATTTCAATAAGCATGCTTTTCTTAAAAGCGATTGTGTTTTAACTATCCTCAAAAGTTTGAATCCGGATTTAATAGTTTTAGCGGGGTTTCTTTGGAGGATCCTTAGAAAATATTATTAACGATTTCCCTAATAAAATCATTAACATTCATCCAGCATTGCTACCTAAGTATGGGGGTAAAGGAATGTATGGTATGAACGTACACAATGCCGTGAAGGAAAATGGGGAAACGGAAACAGGCATCACAATCCACTATGTGAATGCCAATTATGACGAAGGAGCGATAATTAAACAAGTGAAGACCCCGGTTTTTGAAGGGGACACACCCGAGAATATCGCAGGTATAGTCCACCAACTGGAGTATGAACATTTTCCAAAAGTGATTGAAGAATTATTGTCCTGATGGGAAAAAAGAACAAATTCTATGTGGTTTGGAAAGGCAAAAGGCCTGGAATCTATGAGACATGGGAGGATTGTAAGGCGGCAATAAGTGGTGCCAAAGGAGCGGAATACAAATCTTTTGGAACATTCGATCTTGCTAAAAAAGCTTACAATGGCAACTATTCGGATTTTAAAGGCAAAAAGAAAGGACAGTCCGACCTATCCCCCGAAGATCTTCTTAAAATAGGGCAACCAAACTACCATTCCATTGCGGTGGACGCTGCATCCAGTGGAAATCCCGGAATGATGGAATACCAAGGTGTGGACACCAAAACCAAAAAGAAGCTATTTAAACAAGGCCCCTTTGAACAGGGACCAATAATATTGGGGAGTTTTTGGCCATAGTACATGGATTGGCATTTCTTAAGGAACGTAATAGTGACCGTATCATCTATACAGATTCCGAGAACGGCGATGAGTTGGGTACGAAAGAAAAAGTGTAATACTAATCTTACGGAAAACCTAAAGAACAAAGCATTGTTCGATCTTATCCATAGGGCAGAAAACTGGCTCAAATCAAATTCCTATAAAACCCCCATCGTAAAGTGGGAAACCAAAGCCTGGGGTGAAATTCCTGCGGATTTCGGAAGAAAGTGATTACTTTTCAACAAAAGAAATGTCATGCCTCAGAAATTCCTTTTTCTATCATCCCTATTTTTCCTTGTTGCCCATGTTCAAGACATCAGAAGTCAAGGAAATTGGGTCTGTACCTTTTTTTATTCGGAAACAGAAGTTCGCTATGAAAATGTCTCAGAAGAGCAAAAAAATCAATTGAAAGAATTCCTCTTACAAAACGGTCTTCAAGATGAGTTTCCATATTCCATTTCAATTAATGGTTATAACCATATTACGGCTTTTGCTGGACTACGAAATAATGGGAAGCCGTTTAGAAACATAATATTCCCAAGTTCATTTTTAGATTCCTTGTCCAAAAAAAGAATTCAAGAAAATCGGCTATTTGAGTTTTTTCACGCGTATGGGCATCATTTAAATAAGCACAAGGTAATTGATAGTTTATCCGAGAAGAAGAAATGAACTGCAAGCTGATAGATTTGCCGCATTTCAACTAAACCGATTGGGGATTGTTAGAGACACGAACGATCTCACAGCTTTAATACCAGACTTGAATAGAAAAGAAGAAAGATTTGGTTACCCATCTAGAATAAAGGCCTTTAGAAAAGGTTGGGAACTTTACGAACAGGAGCGGAAGCATTATTTAAAGAACATCAACTTGTCGTTATATAGTTACGATAGAAAAAAAGAGGATTCCCTATTCAAATTCGCAAGAGAGGAACAACAGGTGAATCCGGAGGAAAGTGCTTTGGCATTTTCCAATACCTACAGGTATAGTGCTGGTAAAAACCTGAAAGCTTTACATAATGCCTTCATAATCTATTCGCAACTAAAGGATTTCGAACTTGCCTTATTACATGGGAATGAAATACTGAAGATTGGATCCGGTTTTCTTAGGGAGAAAGAACAAATGGATTTCTTTTTAGAGATGAGCAAAATATATTTTCAGAAGAACCATTGTAGTAAGGCCTTTGACTTTTTTACTCTTGCTACAATGATTGATGGGGAAGACATAGCTATGTTAGAGTATCAGACTCAATTATCTAGGCTATGCTCCAGTTTCGAGGAAAATACGGCCTTATTACAGAAGAGAATCATTGTTGAAGGTGCGAACCCGGAGTTATATTATCAACTATCAAAACAATATTTTGACCACCTAGATTACCTAGAAGCAATTAGATATTTAAAAAGAACGATGAAACTAAGTCCTGAACATATGAATTCCAGATTATTACTTTCAAAAATCTATTTTCAAGAATGGAAGGACATGATTCATATTCTTAAAAATCAGCGGAATTATATTAGTAAGTTTGATTTCGATAAAATCATAACAACAAAAAATGACCTTTTTAAAAAGGCCGAAGATGTTTTAAAAGAGGGTCTAAAATTGAACCGAAACAATAAGTTACTTAGGGTAGAGTTAAAAAACATCAGAAAAGTCGAAAGAGCTGTATCCATTTATTGGCCACAATCGGGAAATTATATAATAGAATGAGTACCTCAAAACTTTTGATAAATCATTTTAATTAAAGACAGGCATAACTGCCAAGTAAATTTATAATTCCCTATTCAAATCCTTATATTTGCAACTTCATTTTTTAACTGCTGTATGGGTAAGCTTTTAATTGTAGGAACGGTTGCATTTGACGCCATAGAAACCCCTTTTGGCAAAACGGATAAAATATTGGGGGGTGCCGCTACCTTCATTGGCTTGGCTGCTTCGCAATTTGATGTTGATTCGGCCATTGTTTCCGTGGTCGGGGAAGACTTTCCAAAGGAATACCTGGATTTATTCGAGGATAGAAACATTGATATTTCCGCACTTGAGGTAGTTAAAGGGGGTAAAACTTTTTTTTGGAAAGGTAAATACCACAATGATCTTAATTCTAGAGATACTTTGGCTACGGAGCTCAATGTATTGGCGGATTTCAACCCCAAAGTCCCAAGTGATTACAAGGATGCTGATGTTGTAATGCTGGGAAATTTGCACCCAAATATTCAAATGAGTGTAATTAATCAGATGGAAAAACGACCAAAGCTCATCATTTTGGATACGATGAATTTTTGGATGAATCATACCTTGTCAGAATTGGCAGAAGTCATCAAAGAAATAGACGTTTTAACCATAAACGACGAGGAAGCTAGACAGCTTACCGGTGAGTACTCCTTGGTGAAAGCTGCACAAAAAATTTATGAAATGGATCCGGAATACGTGGTCATTAAAAAAGGGGAGCATGGAGCCTTACTTTTTCACGGGGGACAAGTGTTTTTTGCCCCTGCCTTACCCCTAGAGGATGTTTTTGACCCCACCGGTGCAGGCGACACTTTTGCTGGAGGATTTTCCGGCTATCTCGGCGGCATCGGAGGATGTTTCTTTTGAGAATTTAAAAAAAGCCGTAATCCATGGATCCAACCTTGCCTCGTTTTCAGTAGAAAAATTTGGAACAGAACGGATGTTGAATCTCGAACGGGATGAAATAAACAGCAGGTTGCATCAATTTAAGGCACTAACACAGTTTGAAATTGAATTACAATAACCCCACGCCCCTTTTTCGGGGTTTTTTTAATACATATACCAATGAGTGACGCTATTAAACATGAGTGTGGCATCTCGGTCATCAGGCTGCTCAAGCCGCTTGAATATTACAAGGAAAAATATGGATCGGCTTTTTATGGGGTAAACAAGATGTACCTCATGATGGAAAAGCAACATAATCGAGGACAAGATGGTGCTGGTTTTGCCAGTATTAAACTGGATGTGGAAGCGGGTCAAAGATACATGAGCCGGGTACGTTCTTGTGAGCAACAGCCAATACAGGATATATTTGCACAAATCAATCAGCGTATAAATAATGAGCTTAAAGAACATCCGGAATACGAGAATGATGTGGCCCTTCAGAAAAAGAACATCCCCTATATAGGAGAGCTTTTATTGGGCCATGTTCGATATGGAACCTTTGGAAAAAACAGTATAGAAAGTGTACATCCTTTCTTGAGGCAAAATAATTGGATGCATCGAAATCTAATCGTTGCTGGAAATTTTAACCTGACCAACGTACACGAATTGTTTGACAATTTAGTGCAGCTGGGCCAACATCCAAAAGAAATGGCGGATACGGTGACCGTTATGGAAAAAATAGGTCACTTTTTGGACGATGCCGTGGCCAAGCTGTATAAACAGATCAAGAAGGAAGGGTATAGCAAGCAGGAGGCTTCCCCTATTATAGCTGAACGCTTAAAAGTCTCCAAAATATTAAAAAGGGCCGCCAAGAATTTTGACGGAGGATTTGCCATGGCCGGACTTCTAGGACATGGTGATGCATTTGTGTTAAGAGATCCCGCAGGTATCAGACCGGCATATTACTATAAGGATGATGAAATAGTAGTGGTAGCTTCTGAAAGACCCGCTATTCAGACCGTTTTTAATGTTCCATTTGAGGAAGTAATTGAATTGGAGCCCGGAAATGCCATAATTGTCAAAAAGAATGGCACCACTAAAATTAAGCAAATATTGGAGCCTAGGGAACGTAAAGCATGTTCCTTTGAGCGTATCTACTTCTCAAGGGGAAGTGACAAGGAAATTTACCAAGAACGAAAAATGTTGGGAAAACTAGTTTTTCCTCAAATTCTTAAAGCTATAGACAATGACCTTAAGAATACCGTATTCTCCTATATTCCAAATACGGCAGAAACTTCTTTCTTTGGTATGGTAAAAGAGGCCCGGAATTACCTCAACAAGAAAAAAGAAGAGCAGATTCTTGCCATAGGTGCGAATATAACCAGTGAAGAACTACATGAAATTTTAGAGGTAAGACCCGAATTGAAAAAGTTGCCATTAAGGATGCCAAACTTAGAACTTTTATTACTCAAGATGATAGTCGTGATGATCTTGTGGCCCATGTGTACGACATATCCTATGGCTCGGTGAAGAAAGGGGATAATCTGGTTATTATTGATGATAGTATTGTTAGGGGTACTACCTTAAAGAAAAGTATTTTGAGGATACTTGATCGGCTTTCCCCAAAAAAGATAATTGTGGTTTCTTCTGCCCCACAGATACGATATCCTGACTGTTATGGAATCGACATGGCGAAGCTTGAAGATTTTATTGCTTTTAGGGCCGCACTGGCACTACATGAGGAGAACAACTCCATGCATATAATAAAAGAGGTCTATAAAAAATGTATTGAGCAAGTGAGGTCTAAGGATAAGGACATCATAAACTATGTTAAGGAAATATACGCCCCTTTCAGTGCAGACCAAATTTCCCACAAAATAGGGCAGCTATTAAGTCCAAGTGATATTAAGGCCGAGGTCCAAATAATCTACCAAGGCATTGCAAACCTTCATGAGGCATGTCCAAAAAATTTAGGGGATTGGTACTTTAC
The DNA here is from genome assembly GCF_025244665.1 of Maribacter litopenaei. Taxonomy (GTDB): domain Bacteria; phylum Bacteroidota; class Bacteroidia; order Flavobacteriales; family Flavobacteriaceae; genus Maribacter; species Maribacter litopenaei. Next base: position 3,523,612 of record NZ_CP104205.1, read on the forward strand.
CGGAAATTATCCAACACCTGGTGGCAATAGAGTGGTTAACAGGGCATTTATTAATTTTTACGAGGGAAAAAACGAAAGGGCCTACTAATTGAAACTATTCATTCAACCCTAAAACATTGCATTTCGTCGATAAAAAATGTATTTTGTCGATGTAATGGTTTTTCAGATAGCACTAACCTTACTTTTAAGCTTGCCATAGCATAAGTAGGTTAAGTTCATGGTAAGATTTGGGGCAAAAAAGGTGGAGGACTCTCCGCCTTTTTTATTTTCTGTACTTTTCTAAAATTCAACTTTCCTTAGCTGTAGGATAATAATACAACTTAGGTATTTCAACTAAGGTTTAAGTCGTTCAACCAATTCCTTTTATTTGAACGTTCTTTGAATATATCTTTGGAGACCATAGCATAAGTAGGTTAAGTTCATGGTAAGATTTGGGGAAAAAAGGTGGAGCTATGCTCCGCCTTTTTTATTTTGACTCAATACCAATTACTTACCATATAAGTAATCATGACACTTTAAATAGAAAATAAAATTTTTTAACATTTCTTTTTTTATTTCCCACAATACCAGTAATTTAGTCATGCCATAGCATAAGTAGGTTAAGTTTATGGTAAGATTTGGGACGAAAAGGGTGGAGACTTCTCCGCCCTTTTCTATTGTATCCAAACAAAAACCACTTACAGATTTTCTCTATAAGTGGTTAATATTGTCACTATTGAATTGTTATTTAACCTTCTATTTATTCGCCGAATACAATTTTGACACCTCTTCCCAATTGATAATGTTAAAAAAAGCATTTATATAATCAGGTCGTTTATTTTGATAATTTAAATAGTAGGCATGCTCCCAAACATCCAATCCTAAAATGGGATGTCCTCCACATCCAACCCCGGGCATAATTGGGGTGTCTTGGTTAGGAGTAGAGCAGATTTCCAATTTACCTCCCTTATGCACGCACAACCAAGCCCATCCAGATCCAAATCTAGAACCTGCGGCATCACTGAATTTTTCCTTAAAACTATCGAATGAACCAAAAGCGTCTTCAATAGCTTTGGCTAAATCCCCGGAAGGTGCTCCTCCTCCATCCGGGGAAAGTATAGTCCGAGAAAAGAGAGTGATTATAAAAACCTCCTCCATTGTTACGGACTGCCATATTGTTCATATCCAAGCCCGACAAAATATCTTCGATTGATTTTCCATCTAGATCGGTTCCTTCAATCGCCGCGTTCAATTTTGAAGTATATCCGTTATGATGTTTTGTATGATGTATTTCCATTGTCCTAGCATCAATATGTGGTTCTAAGGCCTCATATGAATAGGGCAAATTTGGTAACTGAAAAGCCATAATTTATTTGTTTTTAGATTAATAATTAATGTCCTTCAAATTTAAGGATTTTAACATTTATATTAACCCAATTATTTGTTAAGAACTGTACCATAATCCTTATTTTGCAAGTAAAAATAGGTGCAAGAAAGTCCATTCAAGATATACAACGCCTCGGCCGGTTCAGGGAAGACCTATGCCCTCTCAAAGGCCTATCTTAAAATAGTACTTTCCTCCCCATATAGTTTCAAAAGAATTTTGGCCATTACATTTACCAACAAAGCTGTAAACGAAATGAAATTTCGAATACTGGATAGTCTCTATTCTTTTGGTAAAGTCCGTTCGTTGGATAAGGCGCCGCCACTTTTCCTAGATCTCATGGAAGATTTACAATTAAGTATGGATTCCTTGAGGGATGTAAGCAAGCTCCGTTTAAAGGAAATATTGCACAACTACGCCTTTTTTGACATCTCTACGATTGATAAATTTACACATAGGGTGATTAGAACCTTTGCAAGAGACCTAAAAATACCTCAAAACTTTGAGGTATTCTTGATGTAGATATATTACTCAATGAAGCTGTTTCTAGGGTCTTATCGAAAGCGGGTGAAGACCAAGAACTCACCAAAATCCTAATGGATTTTGCAATGGAGAAAATTGATGACGATAAAAGTTGGGATATTGGTTTTGACCTTTTAAAAATAGCAAAACTTCTTTTAGATGAGACAAATACATACCATATTCAGCATTTTAGGGAAAAGAGGCTTTCCGATTTTATTGCTTTGCAAAAACATATACAGTCGCACATTACACAGACGGAAAAAAGTATACATCAACTAGCCAAAGAAACACTTTCTTTTATACACGCAAGTGGAATTGATGAATCCGATTTTCCAAGACAAACACTTCCCAATCATTTCAAAAAGATTTTGGACGGGGTTATTAATCCATCCCTTATTTATAATAATAAGTTAGAGGATAACCTGATAGAAGGGAAAATATTAAAAGCGGGGTTAGCTAACCCATCAGAAGATTTTGCCCATAATATATTACAGAAATACTTGTCTATAAAGGAACTGGTCTATCAGCGAGGTTTTCTCTTTAATATATACAGCAACCTTGTTCCACTAACTCTTTTGAATACAATAGAATATGAATTAAAGCTTATTCAAACGGAGAGAGACCAACTTTCCATTTCAGAATTTAATACTATTATTTCCAAGGAAATAAAAAATCAACCAGCACCCTTCATCTACGAGCGATTGGGTGAAAAATACAAACATTATTTTATTGACGAGTTTCAGGACACTTCTGAGATGCAATGGGACAATTTGGTCCCATTGATTGGGAACGCATTGGAGGGAACTGATGAACAAGGTAGAGCCGGGTCCTATTTTTGGTTGGGGATGCAAAACAAGCTATTTATAGATGGCGAGGAGGTAAAGCGGAGCAATTTTTGGATTTGGCCACCCGAAAAACAATCCATTCTCCATAACCGGTGAAACGTATCAGCTTCCCAAAAATTATAGGAGCTATGACGAAATTATCCATTTCAACAACAACTTCTTCCAAAACAGTAGTTCCATTTTGGAAAACCCTGAATACCAAGTTTTTTTTAAAGCGGGAAACCTTCAAGAAACGAATAATAAGGACGGTGGGTATGTTGAACTAAGTTTTTTACCCGAAGAAGATGACAAAGCATACGCTCTTAAAGTTATGGATGCTATTGGCCATTCGCTAGAATCCGGATTTGATTATGGAGATATCTGCATTGTAGTACGTAAAAAGAAACACGCCGTTGCCCTGACAGATTTCTTAATGTCTCAGTCCATTCCCGTGGTTTCCTCGGATTCGCTTTTATTATCTAGCAGCCCAAAAGTTCAATTTCTGATTTCATTGGCACGATTTTCCTTAATTTCAGATTATAAGGAAACCAACTATAAAATTCCGGAGTATTTATCCGAGACAAAAGAGGAAAGGCATGACTTTGTCCATACCCATTTAACTGAATTGAATTTGTTCTTAAAGTCGGAGTATGATTTTGATATAGATAAGGTTAGGGGACAATCCCTATTAGATTTTATGGAACATGCCATAAAGGTTTTTGATTTGGCGCCTGATTCTGATGCGCATCTGCTTTCTTTTATGGATTTTGTATTTGATACGGAGCAGCAAAATGGTTCTGATTTCCATGCCTTATTGAACAATTGGGAACTTAAATCCAATACCTTAAGTATTAGTACCCCGGAGAATACGTCTGCTGTCTTGGTCGTAACCATACACAAATCAAAGGGATTGGAATTTCCTGTAGTAATTTTCCCTTATGCAAATTCCAATATTTTTGAGGAAATAGACCCAAAGCTTTGGATACCCGTAGATCCAAAGATATTCATGGGTTTTGATGAGCTCCTTATCAGTAAGAAGCAAGAGGTGAAGAATTATGGGGAAATTGGTAATGCCCTTTTTGAAATGGAACAACAAAAACTTCAATTGGATGCATTTAACCTATTATACGTGGCACTTACGAGGGCAATACACTCCCTATACATCATCAGTTACTATGATATAAAGAAAGACGGTACTCTAAAAACCGATTATTACTCCGGCCTATTCCTAAAATACCTAAAGGATATTGGTGCCTGGAGAGATGGAGTTTTAGAGTATAAATTCGGAAAAGAGAGAAAGTACTTTACACCGGAAGGTAAGGAGGAGAAAAGATTTACGGTTCCATATCTATATTCATATAAGGATCGTGAAACATTTAAAATCCACACCAAAGCAGGAATGCTATGGGATACAAACAGGGAAATAGCTTTGGAACAAGGAAACGTGTACCATCATATCCTTGAAAATATAAGTACTGTTCATGATTTGGAACCGGTTTTGGACAAGGCCCTAAAAAAAGGCCTTGTGACAGAATCATCCTATGGGAAGGTCCGTGAAACCCTTTTTAATTTAATTCAGCATCCAAAATTGGAGGAGTATTTCCAGGAAGACAATATTGTTTATAACGAAAGGGAACTTCTATTATCTGACGGTTCCTCTTTAATACCGGATCGTGTAGTCCTAAAGGAAGATGCCGTCATTATCATAGACTACAAAACAGGTAAAAAAAGTCCCAAATACAAGGAGCAGCTGGAATCCTACGCAAATGCATATGAAGAAATGGGATTCAAAGTAGAAAATAAAATCATTGCTTATATTAACAAACACATAATTGTAGAATATATTTAAAAATGTACGGAAAAATAAAAGAGTATTTACAGGCAGAGCTACAACAAATAAAGGAGGAAGGCCTTTATAAAAAAGAGCGAATTATTGTTTCTCCTCAAGATGCGGTCATAAAAATTTCAACCGGAGAAGAGGTAATTAATTTTTGTGCCAATAATTATTTGGGGCTATCCTCTCATCCATCTGTAATCCAAGCTGCCAAAGATACTTTGGATACCCATGGGTTTGGAATGTCGTCAGTAAGGTTTATATGTGGTACACAGGATATACATAAAGAACTCGAACACAAAATTGCTGAATTCTATGGTACCGAGGATACCATTTTGTATGCGGCCGCCTTTGATGCAAATGGTGGGGTTTTTGAGCCTCTTTTGGGTCGGAAGATGCCATTATATCAGATTCATTGAACCATGCCTCAATAATTGACGGTGTTAGATTGTGCAAGGCACAAAGGTATCGATATGCCAATAGCGATATGGATGACTTGGAAACACAATTAAAAAAAGCCAATGAAAATGGAGCTAGATTTAAAATAATCGTTACTGACGGGGTGTTTTCCATGGATGGTCTAGTAGCACCATTGGACAAGATATGTGATTTGGCGGATAGATACGATGCAATGGTCATGATAGATGAGTGCCATGCTGCCGGTTTTATAGGTTCAAAAGGGATAGGAACTTTGGAGGAAAAAAATGTATTGGGCAGAATCGATATCATAACAGGAACTCTAGGTAAGGCCTTGGGAGGTGCAATGGGCGGATACACTACCGGTAAAAAGGAAATCATTGAGCTATTAAGACAACGATCTAGACCTTATTTATTTTCAAACTCGTTGGCACCCGCAATAGTGGGAGCGTCTATTAAGGTGTTCGATATGTTAGCCAAGGACACCTCATTGAGGGATAAATTACAATCGAATACCAATTATTTCAAGACAGGCATGAAAAAGGCTGGATTTGACATAATTGATGGGGATTCAGCCATTGTCCCCGTAATGCTGTATGATGCAAAGCTTTCACAACAAATGGCTGAAAGGCTATTGGAGGAAGGGATTTACGTTATTGGTTTCTTTTATCCCGTAGTCCCAAAAGGAAAAGCAAGAATCAGGGTACAGTTATCGGCAGCTCACGAAAAAGAACATCTAGATAAGGCAATCAACGCATTCATTAAGGTTGGAAAGGAGCTGAATGTCGTTTAAATGCGCATTTTATGCTATTAAATGAGTTAAAAAAACAAGAAATTGATTTTGTTAATAATATTTAACAACTTACATTTGCAGCTAATAAACACTTAAAACTTAAAATTTTGAACATGAAACATCTTAGCAAATTATTGGTTGTTGTCCTACTTGTTGTAGGTTTTAACAACATACAAGCGCAAGACGAGAATAATCCTTGGCAAGTGCAGTTCGGTGCTAACGCTATCGACGTATATCCTACCGGGGATGTAAGTTCTTTTGGTAATGAATTCTTTAACGTAAACGACCACTGGAACATCCTTCCTTCTATTTCTTATGTAGGAATATCCAAAAGTGTTGGCGGTGGCTTTTCCATTGGAGCTAGAGGTTCCTTAAATAAAATAAGCAAATTAGGCGATGTTAGTGTTGATGACTTGTCTCACTATGCTATAGATGGTACAATAAAATATAACCTAACGAAAGAAACTGTAATCCAGCCATTTATTGAAGTTGGTGGTGGTTATACTTGGGTTGATGAAATTGGTGCAGGTACTGTAAATGGTGGATTAGGACTTAACTTTTGGTTCACTGAAAACCTTGGTCTTACATTACAATCTACTTACAAGCATGCTTTCGAAGATTATGGTGTTAAACATTTCCAACACTTAGCTGGTATCTCTGTTAAGTTTGGAGGTACTGATACTGACGGTGATGGTATTTATGACAAAGATGATGCTTGTCCGTGAAGTTGCTGGTCTAGAAGCGTTTAATGGTTGTCCGAGACTCTGACGGTGATGGTATAGAAGACAGTAAAGATAGCTGTCCAAACGAAGCTGGTTCTAAAGAAATGAATGGATGTCCTGATTCTGACGGTGACGGTGTTGCCGATAAGGATGATGCTTGTCCAAATGAAGCTGGTCTAGCTGCTTTGGCTGGTTGTCCGAGATGCTGATAGCGACGGAGTTGCTGATAAAGACGATGAATGTCCAAACGAAGCCGGTCCATCTGAAAACAATGGATGCCCATGGCCTGATACTGATGGAGATGGCGTTCTTGACAAAGACGATCAGTGTCCGAGATGTAGCTGGTACTGTAGCTAATGCTGGATGTCCGTGAAGTTACTGAAGAAGTACAGAAGCAATTGAACGACTATGCTAGAACTATCTTGTTCGACACTGGTAAGTCTTCTATCAAAGCTGAATCTACTTCTGTAATGGTTGATATCATCCAAATCTTGAATGAGTACCCAACTGCTAAATTTACAGTAGAAGGACATACTGATAGTGTAGGTAGTGCCAAATTGAACCAAAGTCTTTCTGAGTCAAGAGCTCTTTCTGTAAAAGAATTCTTAGTAGACAAAGGTATCGAAGAGTTCAGGTTGTCAGCTGTTGGATATGGTGAGGACAAGCCAATCGCTACTAACAACACAAGAGCTGGTAGAGCACAAAACAGAAGGGTAGAAATTAACTTAGTAAAATAAGTTACCTTAAATAAACATTAAGTGTTTTTATACTTGAAAAGCTCCGCATTCTGCGGAGCTTTTTTATTTTTATGAACATGGTTAGTTTCCTAGACGAAGTAATTGATGAATTATGCAGCCAAGAGGTTAAGCTAGCTGAATGTATCTACATACTTCCCAGCAAAAGAGCTGGAACCTTCCTTAAAAAAATTATTTCCAAAAAACTAGGAAAGACCATACTCTCCCCTGATGTATATAGCATTGAAGAATTTGTTGAAAAAATTGCAGATTTATCCTATGCGACACAAACACAACAACTTTTCGAACTATACAAAGCTTATCTAGAATCAGGTACTTACGAGAAGGAATCCTTTGAATCTTTTTTGAACTGGGGACAAACACTACTTCAAGATATTAATGAAATAGACAGGTATTTAATCGACACTTCTTCGTTGTTTTCCGGATTGGCTGCAATACAAGAAGTAAACCATTGGTCACTAAGGGAAAACCAAACGTCCCTAATGAAAAACTACCTACGCTTTTGGAACCAATTAGACGATATTTACCACACCTTCAATGCCAATCTTATTAGCCAGCATATCGGCCATCAAGGTCTAGTGTATAGAAAAGCTTCCGAAGTGGTAATACAGTATGAAAATCAAGAAAAAAGACCGCATATCTTTTTGGGGTTTAATGCATTGAATGCCGCAGAAAGCAAAATAATACAAATTCTACTGGGCAATCAACAATCTAAGATTTTTGGGACCTGGACACCTACTTTCTAAATGACAACATACATGATGCCGGATTGTTCATAAGTAAACACAAGAAATCCTGGCCTTTCCTTAAATCCAATCCTCTAAAAGGAATTAGTGATAATTATAGGGAGAAGAAAAATATAAGGGTCGTCGGCATACCTAAAAGTATTGCACAAACCAAATATGTAGGTGACCTTATAAATCAAATCCAAGAAACGAATCCAAAACAATTAGAAGGTACGGCCGTCATACTAGGAGACGAATCACTCCTTAATCCTTTGTTGAACAGTATCCCTAAAACTATTGCTTCCGTTAATATTACCATGGGGCAGAAATTGGATTTGACCGGTTTAGCCACATTTTTCTCCAATTTTATAGACCTGCACCTAGCAGTAACCCGAAAAGGATGGTTTTATACTGATTTTACAGCATTTATAAACAACCCTTATTCCATTGCATTACTTGGAATAAGTGATATCAAAGCCGAAAAATTAATATCTCATATACATCAAAAAAATTGGATATATATCTCGAATAGAGAGCTTCGTCAATACTCAGATTCGAATCCGAGAGGTTTTTGATCAGCTGTTTTTCGAATACAAAACCCCAGCACGATTTGTTGAAAAGTGCTCATCTCTGATTCAAACTTTAAAATTGATATTCGAAAAAAACAATGAATACCTCGCCCTCGAGCAATTATTTAAAATACATACCCTATTCAATCAAATTGGGGAATTGGTACAGGAATATGAATATCTAAATTCCTTAAGGAGTCTTAAAAGCCTTTTCCGCCAATTAATTTCGTCAGAGACGTTGGATTTCCAAGGTGACCCGTTAGAGGGTCTTCAAATTATGGGAATGTTGGAAAGCAGAAACCTAGATTTTGAAACAGTAATTCTGACTTCGGTAAATGAAGGTATCCTCCCATCCGGAAAATCAAACAACTCATTCATCCCCTTCGATTTAAAAAATGAATTCGGATTACCCACCTATAAGGAAAAAGACGCCGTGTACACTTATCACTTTTATCGATTGCTGCAGCGGGCCAAAAATATTTACTTGATATATAATACGGAACCGGATGTTCTCGGAAGGAGGTGAAAAAAGTAGGCTTATCACCCAAATATTAACTGATGAAAACAGGGACGATGTAGTTGAGAATATTGCTACCCCTAACATTCAGGCAATAACTCATTCCCAAAAAATTATCCATAAAAGTAAGGGGCTCATTGACCTTTTGAACAACTATGCCGTCAACGGATTTTCCCCTAGCTCACTAAGCAACTACATTAGAAATCCGATAGATTTTTATAAACAGAACCTATTGGGCATACAATATACTGAAGAGGTTGAGGAAAATATTGCAGCCAACACCATGGGGACTATTATACATGACAGCCTCGAGGAACTTTACACTCCATTTATTGATAAGGAAATTGACCGAAACCAACTCATCGAATCAAAGAAATCCATTCAATCCATCGTCCATAAAAATTTTAAGAAAACATATCTAGATGGAGCATATGAGAGTGGCAAAAACCTTATTGCCTATAATGTAGTGATAAGATATATCGAAAACTTTCTCGGATAATGAAATCGAAACGCTTCAACACCATTCTATCAAAATAATTGGACTAGAGAAAAAACTGAACATAAAATTAAGACTTCCCAACTCCGACCAAACCGTGGTTCTTAAGGGAAAACTAGATCGTATAGACCTATGCGACGGTTTGATACGAATTATTGACTATAAAACAGGCAAGGTAGAAAAAAGGAATCTTGAAATAATTGAATGGTCAAGTATTATCGAATCCTATGACTATAGTAAGGCGTTCCAATTACTCTGTTATTCCTATATGTACCTAAGTGGTTCCCCAATCGAGCATATAAAAGCAGGGATTTTCAGCATAAAAAACCTGAAAGAGGGATTAATGTTATTCTATAAAAAATCGTCCCCTAGAGACCCTAAAAAAGACCCTATGATCAACAAAGAAATCATTAAGGAGTTTGAAATACATCTTTATCAACTAATTGAGGAAATATTAAACCCGGAAATTCCTTTTGTGGAAAAAGAAATTTAGGCTACTTCTTGTCCGGTCTACTTGGCCGTACCTCAATTTTACTTGGCAAGGTTCTAGGATGCATTTTCAATAGATCCAAAACAAGTTGTCCAATATCTTCCGGTTGTATTTTCCATGCATCGGACTCATTAGGCTCATGATTATTAAAATGAGTTGCTACAGAACCCGGCATTATCGTAGATACCTTCACATCATATTTTCGTAAATCTAACATTGCCGCTTGGGTAAAACCGACTACCCCAAATTTAGAGGCATTGTAGCCCGCACCGAAGCAAAAAAATTAGTTCCCGCCAAACTTGCCAAGGTCATGTAATATCCCTTAGATCTTTTGAGTTCCTCAACGGACGCCTTTAACGTGTGGAAAACACCATTTAAATTGGTGTCGATCATCCGGTGCCACTGTTTATCTGTCATTTCATCTATTGGTGCAAAATTACCCACGCCTGCATTGGCAAGCACCACATCAAGCTGACCCCATTTTTCAACAATCCGGTTAACAGCATTCATTTCATCCTCAATCCTACAAACATCAGACACGATACCAATGACTTCCGTATTGTTCAGCTCCTTTAAACCCTCATCTACGCTAGCATCGGTTCGACCACTTATAGCTATACGCATTCCAGCACCCAATAGGGTTTTTGCGACCCCCAAACCTATTCCTTTAGTGCCACCAGTAATGTATACTACTTTATCTTTTAAATCCTTCATTTTAAATTTTTTACAAAATTATTAATCTATTGGCACTAAAGTAGCGAATATGCTTAAAGATTTAACGGTTTTGATTTGCTATATTTAAAGGTTTTAAATTCAAGAGAAATGAACAAAATTGTACTATGGTCAATTACCGCTGCTTTAGCAGGGTTTTTATTTGGTTTCGATACTGTGGTAATTTCAGGTGCCGATAAAAAATTACAGACACTTTGGGACAGCTCTGATGCCTTCCATGGTTGGGTCGTAATTTCCAGTGCTCTTTGGGGTACAGTTCTAGGGGCTATCTTTGCCGGCATTCCCACAGATAAGTGGGGTAGGAAAAATACCTTGATCGCCATTGGATTACTGTACAGTATCTCTGCAGTTGGATCGGCCCTATCCAATGACCCTATAACATTTGCCTTTTTTAGGTTCATAGGAGGCATAGGAGTAGGGGTATCTACTATTGCTGCCCCCGCATATATTTCAGAGATCTCTCCAGCGAACAAAAGGGGAAAGCTGGTAGGTTTTTATCAGTTTAGTCTTGTCTTTGGAATCCTCATCGCATTTTTGTCAAACTTTCTTTTGAGCGGAATTGGAGACAACGATTGGCGTTGGATGGTGGGCGTTGAGGCCTTCCCTGCAATAATTTATACGCTATTCATACTAACCGTACCTAAGAGTCCAAGATGGTTGTTAATGAACGGAAAAACAGAGGAAGCGGGCAAAATACTTCAATTAATAAATCCTAACGGAAATGTGGATGAGATGATTGAAGAAATTCAAAAAAGCAATGCAAAACCAGAAAGTCATGAACACATCTTCATGAAAAAATATCGGTTTCCCTTGATTCTCGCATTTTTGATTGCATTTTTTAATCAGACTTCAGGAATCAATGCGTTTTTATATTACGCACCAAGAATATTTGAGGAGGCAGGGCTTGGAGAAAGCACGGCGCTCTTAAGTAGCGTAGGAATCGGGGTAACTAACATGATTTTTACTTTGATAGGGATTAACCTAATAGACCGTTTGGGAAGAAGGCAATTAATGTACATTGGATCCATTGGATATATAATTTCCCTATCATTGGTAGCATGTGCATTTTTCCTCGGATGGGAGGGCATGGCCGTACCTATCTTCCTTTTCATCTTTATTGCAGCACATGCCATTGGTCAAGGAACCATTATCCGGGTCTTTATTTCAGAAATATTTCCTAACCATCTAAGAGGAAGCGGGCAATCTTTTGGATGTTCCGCACATTGGATATTGGCAGCTGCCATTCCAGCAGCAGTCCCATTTCTTTTCTCTAGCATTGGAGCCGGAATGGTATTTGCATTTTTCGCCATTATGATGGTTTTACAGCTTTTGTTTGTTAAGTTCATGATGCCGGAAACAAAAGGTGTTTCCTTAGAGGAGTTGAGTAAAATCCTTGTCGGAAAAAAATAAGACATCATTAAAGGAAAAGGTAATTAACCCAGTAATTTGAAGCTTTATAAAAAAGAAAAATACAACGACCTTGGTCTAGATACCAAATCTCCTTCTAGCGGTTACAGGGCTCTTAACAAAGACGGTAGCTTTAATGTTAGAAAAGAAAACGTATCCTTTTTTGAAGGGATGAATATTTTCCATTCCTTGGTTTCAATGTCATGGCTTCAATTCTTTTTGGTTCTTGCCTTGGGTTATTTCATGATCAATTTAGTTTTTGCCTCGTTATACCTTTTTATTGGTACGGAACATTTAACAGGAATATATGGAACCACCAAAATAGACCAGTTCATTGAAGCCTTCTTTTTCAGTGCTCAAACCATTACTACATTAGGATATGGTCAAATAGCGCCCTTAAACCTGGCGGCAAACATAGTAGCTGCGACAGAATCCCTTTTGGGTCTATTATTGTTCGCTTTGGCCACAGGTCTTATGTATGGCAGGTTTTCAAAACCCTATGCAACTATAAAATACAGCTCCTTGGCCGTAATAGCTCCCTATAATGATATTAACGGCTTTATGTTTAGGGTAGTCAACCCAAAGAACAACCAATTACTGGAAGTAGAGGTGAACGTAAACCTATCCTTAAAACGAGAGAACTCAGATTTACGTGACTTTTACTCTTTAGAATTGGAACGGTCAAAAGTGGTCTTTTTTCCAACCATGTGGACGGTAGTACATCCTATTTCCGATAAAAGCCCTATATACGGATTTAAAAGTGAAGAGCTTATTGCAAAGGATGCCGAGTTCATTGTTGTCATAAAAGCTTTTGACGAGTCCTTTTCCCAATCCGTCTATTCCCGTTCATCTTATAAAGCAAATGAAGTAAGATGGGGAGCCAAATTCACCTATCTCGCCAAGAGGGATGAAACAGGCATATCCATTGACGTGGGAAGAATTGATGACACCTTTGAAATAGATCTGAACCAATCAGGTTCATAAAAACAAAAAAGCCGCACAATTGTGCAGCTTTCGTGGAGAATACCGGATTCGAACCGGTGGCCTCTTGCCTGCCAGGCAAGCGCTCTAGCCAACTGAGCTAATCCCCCTTTTTGAGCGTGGCAAAGGAAATACTTTTTCAGAACGTATCAAAATACATCTTAATCTTTCTTGGTGCTCAAAATCAATACCGGGATAGGAACCGAAAACTCCGACTTCAATATGGTGCTTTTCTCCCAAAGCTTCTTAAAGAAGCCCCGCTTTCTCCTAAATACGCACAAAAGTTCTCGGATGTTTTGACTGAAAATGCTCCAATACACCCAGGTAAGTAGTGGCATTTTCGGTTATCGTCAATTGAGAACTAATGTCCATAAGGGCTGTATTTATTTTAAGATCATCATCTGTATAGCCTGGTGTTTTTACCAATAACAAGTTAACCTTAGCCCTATGCTTTTCAGAAATAGTAATCAAAGGGTTCAATATCCTTTTACGCTTTAGTATACCTGATCTAAAGGCTACCAAAATATTATGATATGCTGTATATTTTGTGCCTTTAGGGACAACTAGAGTGGGAATATTGGTCTGCTTTATGATTTTTCCGGAGGTATGTCCTAAATATAACTCTTCCTGTATATCGTTACTTCGAGGGGCGAGAATAATAAGATCTATTCCCAATTCATTATCTATTTCCAAAAGACCGTCCACCAATTCACCTTTAAAGGACGCTATTTTGATATCTATTTGTTTGGCGTCTATTTGTGAAATGACTCCTTTTAATCGCTCCTTACCACTTTCTGCAACGATTTCCGAAACATTGGCCAGGGTACCGGCCTTAGAAGTAACGTTAAACACTTCCATTACATAAACCTGGGCACCAAAATCGGTTGCAAAGTCTACGGCATATTGCAAGGTTTCGCTGGCATCCGGTGAAGTGCCAATGGGAACAAGGATATTCTTCATGGTTGATTTGTTGTTAATTCCTCTAAATTTACAATTTTAATACATCGAATGACGATTCAGCCAGCAAAGATATCTGAAATTCCCAATATTCTTACCATGACAAACGCATGTAGAATACACATGGAGTCTAAAAACATTTTTCAATGGACAGAGGAATATCCCTCCGAGGAAAAATTCCTTATGGATATTGAGAGGGGCGAGTTATTCCTGCTCAAAAAGGAGCACAAACTCATTGGTTGTATTGTTATGTCTACTCTCATGGATGAAGAATATAGGGATGTTGCTTGGTTATCGAAGAATTCCAAAAACCTTTATATACATAGGTTGGCGGTGCATCCTGAAGAACAAGGGAAAGGATACGCCCAGCAACTGATGGCCTTTGCGGAGAAACATGCCAAGGAAAACGGTTTTGTATCGATTAGGTTGGACACCTTTAGTCAAAATATTCGAAACCAAAAATTTTATGAGGCAAGAGGGTATAAGAAATTGGAGGATATTTACTTTCCAAAACAAAGTTCCTATCCTTTTCATTGTTATGAACGTTTAGTCTAAGCCGATCTTGAAATCTACGGTAACCTTAAAAAGAATCAATAGCCTGGCCATACCGGCCACTGTTGCCGGTATTGCAGAGCCTTTGCTTTCTATAACAGACACCGCCATAGTAGGGAATATTCCGGTAGACGGATTGGAATCACTTGCTGCTGCAGGTATTGTTGGGTCCTTTTTATCGATGTTGATTTGGGTCTTGGGACAGACCCGAAGTGCCATCTCGGCTATCATTTCACAATACTTGGGTGCGGGGAAGTTGGAAGAGGTAAAAACATTGCCCGCCCAGGCCATTTATTTGAACATAGCCCTGAGCGTGCTGATATTATTATCTACTGTTTTCGTAATCCGTGAGATTTTTGAGCTTTTAAATGCCTCCGGAAAAATCTTGGAATATTGTATTAGTTACTATTCCATTCGTGTATGGGGATTTCCGCTCACCCTTTTTGTTTTTGCGGTCATGGGAATCTTTAGAGGGTTACAAAACACCTATTGGCCCATGGTCATTGCCATTACCGGAGCCATACTCAATGTAATTCTTGATTTTCTTTTGGTGTATGGAGTTGAGGGAATTATTGAGCCCATGTATTTGGAAGGAGCTGCATGGGCCAGTCTTATCGCACAGTCGGTGATGGCCATTATGGCACTATGGCTACTTTGGAAAAAGACTGAAATCAGCCTAATCCTTAAATTCCCTATACATCCGGAATTAGGACGATTGGTAGTCATGAGTCTAAACCTATTTGTAAGAGCCTTAGCTCTGAACACGGCCTTAATTCTAGCTGTGAGGGAAGCAACGGCCTTGGGCGATAAATATATTGGTGCACATACCATAGCGATAAACCTTTGGCTTTTTTCGGCCTTTTTTATTGACGGATATGGTGCCGCAGGAAATATTATGGGGGGTAGGCTCTTGGGTGAAAAGAACTATGACGACCTATGGTTGCTGGCTAAGAAAATAGTGAAATATGGATTTTATGTAAGCCTGGTTCTTATGGTCGTTTCCTTTCTTTTTTACAAACCTATAGGCCGCCTTTTTTCCAATGAGGAGCTCGTTCTGAACACTTTCTATAGCGTGTTCTATATTATTATCCTAGGGCTGCCCTTTAACACCATAGCATTTGTACTAGATGGGGTTTTTAAAGGCTTAGGGGAAATGAAATACCTACGCAATACCTTGCTCATCGCAACCTTCCTTGGGTTTGTTCCCATTTTGTTTTTAGGCCGGTTTTTAGATTGGGGGCTTTCAGGCATTTGGATAGCGTTTACCGTTTGGATGTTCATTAGGGGCGGGGCCTTGGTACTTAAATTCCGAAGAAAGTTTCGACCCCTATTGCAAAACCATTAATTTTGAAATAAATACGACGAACTATGGGAACCGATAGGGAAAACGGCAGTCTTTATACCAGTATGAACGGTAAGGTAGCGACCATTGAGTTTGGTCATCCTGCCAGTAATTCCTTTGTGGCGGTTTTGTTGGACCGGCTTGCAAAGGAGTTCAACAAACTTTCAGAAAACGCGGATGTCCATGTCATTATATTAAAATCCGAAGGGGAAAAGGCATTTTGCGCTGGAGCTTCCTTTGACGAATTAATGTCCGTTAGCAACTTGGAGGAGGGAAAGGAGTTCTTTAGTGGGTTTGCCCATGTTATTAATGCCATGCGAACCTGTAAAAAAATAATCGTTGGTAGGGTTCAGGGCAAAACCGTAGGTGGAGGTGTTGGTTTGGCCGCCGCCTGTGATTATGTGTTCGCACATGAAAATGCATCTATAAAGCTATCGGAATTAAGTATTGGTATTGCACCCTTGGTCATTGAGCCAGCAGTGGAACGCAAAATAGGAACAGGCGCTTTGGCAGAATTATCCTTGGCTCCCACAGAATGGAAAAATGCCTATTGGGCACAGGAAAAGGGACTTTACGCCAAGGTGTTCGATTCGTTCTCCGAAATGGATAAGGAACTCGACTTTTTCACCAGTACCTTGGCATCCTATAACCCACAAGGATTGTCTGATTGGAAAAAGGTCCTTTGGAAAAATACCGAGCATTGGGAACAGTTGTTGAATGAGCGTGCCGCCATTACGGGAACTTTGGTACTTTCGGATTTCACCCGAAACGCACTGTCAAAATTCAAAAAATAAGCAATAAGCCAAACCTTGCTTCGTTGTTAACGATAAAATTCTATTAAATGGAAATTCTGCAATTTTTAAACGGGAACCTCATTTTTCCTATCCTAGCGCTTGTTCTTGTCGTCGTTTATTTCGTGAACAGAATTCGTACAAGACGCAGGTTTAAACGATAGTCTACTATCGTGTTTTTAGCCAGCCAGTAATGCTCAACCTTTGACGGTTGGCAGGTTTGACCTCATGTTCAATCTTCTGGCTTTCAAAGATGACTGTCCTACCTGGCATTGGAAAAACAGCTTTTGGATATTCCTTACCGTTTTCATCATTCAAATAAAGTACCAATTCACCACCATGCTCAGGTAACCAATCGTTCTCATTTAAATAGCATACTACGGAAAGTCTGCGGCAATCATCATTTTGGAATGTATCCAAATGCCGTCTGTAGAATTTCCTTGCAGGGTAGACCGCATAATGAAATTCCTTTCGAAGGATTCCCGTAAAACAGGTTTTATTGAGATAGGCGGAAAGTTCATTGATTTTGCCGAAAAAACCTGTCTGTGTGGGATTTAAATTGGCTTCATCCATCCAAAGAATGAAATCTCCCCTGATTTCAGTTTTAATGACTTCGTTTGTCCTGTTTCCAATAGCTGCTTTTTTAAAATGATCCTCCTCGTATTTGTCCAAAAGGTCTTTCCTAAGGCCCGTTATAGTTTCTTGGGGAAAGAAATTATCGAGAATACTATAACCGTCCCTTAGGATATCCTCGATCAACTGCTCGAAAAGCGGATTTTCTTCAAAATCAAGTTGTTCTGCCAATCCAACCATTTCAATTTTTTAAAAAGCCGACAAATGTAATTCTAAAAGGGATCGGTTTTACAAATTGAATACCTTTGTATCCTCAAATGGTATTTATGGGTACGATTAGGATCACCAAGCAGTTCAATTTTGAAACCGGGCACGCTTTGTACGGATATGATGGCAAATGCCGAAATGTTCACGGCCATAGCTATAAACTTTCTGTTACTGTGATAGGAAAACCCATTACAGATACATCTCATGTGAAATTGGGGATGGTAATTGATTTTGGTGATCTAAAAAAAATCGTGAAAGAGGAAATAGTCGACAAATTTGACCACGCTACCGTGTTCAACAAAAATACGCCTCATGTAGAGCTTGCCGCTGAACTCACCGAAAGAGGGCATAATGTAATTTTGGCAGAATACCAACCTACCAGTGAAAACATGGTCATTGACTTCGCAAAAAAAATCAAGGCAAGACTTCCGAGAAAACATTCAATTATTCTCCCTAAAACTTCAGGAAACGGATACCTCCTTTGCGGAATGGTACGCAAGTGACAATTAAGGGCCGAACATTTCCTATCTTTATCAGTGATGACCACTATACATCTTCCCGAGGGCAAAAAAGTTTACTTCGCAAGCGATAATCACTTGGGAGCTCCCAATAAGGAAGTCAGTTTTCCAAGGGAGAAAAAGTTTGTGGCTTGGCTAGATGAAATTAAATCCGATGCGGGTACCATTTTTCTATTGGGGACCATATTCGATTTTTGGTTCGAATATAAAACGGTAGTTCCTAAAGGTTTTACAAGAACCTTGGGAAAGTTGGCTGAGCTTTCGGACTCCGGTATTAAGATTTATTATTTTGTCGGGAATCATGACCTTTGGATGGATGGCTATTTTGAGGAAGAGCTCAATATTCCCGTCTACCACAAACCACAGCAATATCTTATCAACGACATTTCCTTTTTTATTGGGCATGGAGATGGTCCGGGCCCACATGACAAGGGATATAAGCGAATGAAGAAAGTATTCACCAATCCGGTTGCCAAATGGCTTTATAGATGGATGCATCCGGATTTGGGGGTAAAGGTGGCCCAGTACTTTTCTGTGAAAAACAAGCTGATCTCAGGCGATGATGATGCTAAATTTTTGGGTGAGGATAAGGAATGGTTGGTACAGTATGCCAAGCGAAAACTGGAAACCAAGCACTACGACCACTTTATTTTTGGACATCGCCATTTGCCTCTCGGAAATAGACCTTCAAGAAGATTCGAAATATACCAATATTGGGGATTGGGTCAATTTTTTCACTTATGCCGTTTTTGATGGAAAAGAATTGATTCTCAAAACCAACGAACGAGAATAAATTTATTGTATCTTTTTCTTACAAAATAATTAATTGGTTTTACAACATTATTTAGTTCCTGGTGAACATATTATCTAATTTAACCCTGTTATTAAGTTTTAATGTTGATTCCCTAATCCGCATAACCTACTAACCCAAATTTTTAACAATACCTACATTAAAAAAGCAAGCCCCAGTGATGGGGCTTTTTTTGTTCTCGTTTATCAATTGTGGGCCTCATAGTCCTCTATATCCTTTGAAAGGTCCAACTTTCTAAATGATGGTGATCCGAACGCCGTTATCCCAACCGTCAATAAGGTCATACTTCCTCCGAAAATTACCGCCGTGACCGTTCCCATAAGTTTTGCAGTAACCCCACTTTCAAAAGCACCCAATTCGTTGGAAGAACCTACGAACATAGAATTTACGGAAGCTACCCTACCTCGCATATTATCAGGCGTTTTTAGTTGAAGTATCGTCTCGGCGAATAATCATGGAAACTCCGTCCACGGCACCACTTACGAAAAGTGCAATGACCGACAGCCGGAAATAGGTAGACATCCCAAAAACGATGATGCAGATTCCAAATCCGAATACGGCCCACAGTAGCTTTTTACCAGCGTTTTTATGTAGCGGGAATCGCGTGGAGCCTAACATGGTTATGGAGGCTCCAACGGCAGGAGCAGCCCTAAGAATTCCAAATCCTTCCGAGCCCACATGTAAAATATCCTGTGCAAATACGGGCAATAGTGCTACTGCCCCTCCAAAGAGTACCGCAATCATATCCAAGGTCAATGCTCCAAGAATGGCTTTTGTGTTAAACACAAACTTTAAACCTTCACGCAAGCTTTGAAATACAGGTTCCCCAATTTTGGGATTCATAATCGGTTTTCTTGGTATCTGCAACAAGGCCATCAGGGCTAAGATGGAAAACCCAAATATTACGCACATAGACCAATGCACCCCAATAAAACTAATGGAAAAACCGGCCAGTGCAGGCCCCAAAACAGAAGCCAATTGCCACGTAGAGCTGCTCCAAGTAGCCGCATTCGGATAAATTTTCTTTGGAACGATAAGAGCGATGAGCGAAAAGATAGTGGGACCTAAAAAGGCCCGCACCAAACCTCCTAAGAAAACTAGGGCATAAATTCCATATAATATCGTTTCTGTCTCCCATTCATCCTCCAAAGTGGGCCAACTCAACACAAACAGTCCAAAACTAATGACCGAAAAACCTAGGATGCATTTCACCAAAAGGTTTCGTTTTTCTTTTTGGTCTACGATATGTCCGGCAAAAAGAGCCATTCCCACCGCTGGGATAACTTCCATTAAACCAATAATTCCAAGGGACAAAGGGTCTTTGGTCAAGGAATACACTTGCCATTCGATTACAATAAATTGCATGGATCAGGCAAAGACCATAGCAAAACGGACCAGTAAAAAAATATTGAACTCCCTGAACCGCAAGCCTGCGTACGGGTCAATTTTTTTGTTCATACACTATACGGTAATTTCAATTCTGTTCCCTTCCGGATCCAATACAACACTTTCATAATAACCATCTCCTGTAGTCCTAGGCGCACCGATCACTTTAAAACTATCCTTTTCCAATTGGGCCGTTAAGGTATCCACTTTTTCTTTTGAACCCACTGAAATAGCAAAGTGTATCAATCCTAAAAACTCATTTTCTCCCACGGAAGTCAACCCTACGTCAGCTATATCAGCCCGATGCATTAACTCAAGTCTTGGGCCACTATCGAAACTCAGAAAATAAGAAGTGAATTGTTTTCTTGGATTCACATATTTATCCCCCGAAACCGCGCCAAAATAGTCCTCGTAAAAGGTTCGCATCAACTCTAAGTCCCGCACCCATAGGGCCAAATGTTCTATTTTCACTGAATATCCCTTATTTTAAGCTGAAGACTGATAGTTCCCTGCCATTCATTTTCATCGATAGAGAAAACTGCATTGAATGGCTTCCTGCTTGTAACTTTAGAAATTTTGTCGCCCAGTCCAAATCCAATTCCCTCTATCTTATAGCTATCCTCTTGTGTCACCGACACCTTTAAATGTGTTCCGTCCTGCCCCACCGTTCTGACATAACCCGTATCCACCAAGTTCTCGGCCATAAAGACCGGAGCCATATTTCCTGGACTGAATGGGGCAAACTGTTTTAGAATTCGCATTAATTTAGGTGTTATGTCCTTTAGTTCGATTAGGGTATCCACCTGAATTTCAGGTGTTAACAAGGTCGGGTCTATAGTGTCCTTTACCACCTTTTCAAACTGTTCCTTGAAAGCCTCATACTGTTCCTCCAACAAGGTAAGTCCTGCCGCATATTTATGCCCTCCAAATTGTTCAATACATTCGGAACAGCTCTCCAGTGCATTGTACACATCAAATCCTTTGACCGAACGTGCAGAGGCAGCCAACTTATCGCCGCTCTTCGTAAAAACTAGAGTAGGTCTATAATACGTTTCCGTCAATCGGGAGGCCACAATGCCAATCACTCCTTTGTGCCAATCTTCCTGGAAGACAACCGAAGTGAATCGGTCCTCTTCCCTATTTCGCTGTATCTGTAATATCGCCTCCTGGGTAATTTCCTGATCTAGTCCTTTTCTTTCAGAATTAAACTTTTCTATTTCCAAGGCAAACTTTGTCGCTTTGGATATATCAGTTTCGGTAAGCAAGTTCACGGCATGTTGACCATGTTCCATACGTCCAGCGGCATTGATTCTCGGCGCAATGATGAATACCACATCGGTAATGGTAAGAGTCGATTTTTTAAGCTGTTGGATAATGGCTTTAAATCCTGCCCTAGGATTTTGATTGATAACCTGTAGGCCATAATAAGCCAAAATCCGATTCTCTCCGGTTATAGGTACAATATCGGCTCCAATAGCCGTAGCTACTAAATCCAAATAAAGCACTAAATCGTTTATTCCTTCACCTCTTTTGGTTCCAAGTGCCTGCACGAGCTTAAAACCAACTCCGCATCCACAGAGTTCTTTGTAGGGATAATTACAGTCCTCCCGTTTAGGATCCAAAACGGCCGTTGCCATAGGTAAGATAGCATCGGGCCTATGATGATCACAAATGATAAAATCAATTCCCTTTTCCTTGGCATAGGCAACCTTTTCTATTGCCTTGATACCACAATCCAAGGCTATGATAAGTGAAAAACCATTGTCTTCAGCAAAGTCGATTCCCTTATAGGAAACCCCATAACCTTCCTCGTATCTATCTCGGAATATAAGTGGCCACATTTGGGTAATAGGAAAGTAAATAGGAAGAAAGTAACGCTACGGCCGTAGTGCCGTCCACATCATAATCCCCATAAACAAGAATGTTCTCGTTATTGGTGATGGCCTCCTTTATTCGGGCCACCGCCAAATCCATGTCCTTCATCAAAAAAGGGTCATGCAATTCCTCCAATTGGGGCCGAAAAAACTTTTTGGCCTCCTCAAAAGTCGAAATTCCTCTCTGTAGCAATAAATGTGCGACAATATCATCCACCCCCAATGCATTGGCTAAAAAGTCAATATCAGACTGTTCGGGCTTTGGTTTAATTGTCCAACGCATATTTTAAATTCAAATATCAAATACAAATTCAAACACAACCTGCTTTAGTTCCGCAATACCAATCTCACTTAGCTTTATTTTTGATTATGGTAGCTAAAATTTTAATCAATTGTTCGGTCTCATCCAATAGTTCATTTCGGCTTTTGATGGCACCATATTCAATTTTGGATAAAACCTTACGATTAATTCTAGACTCTTTTAATTCCTTTAAAGAAATGCTCGCTTTATTTTTAAAATCATTATTGGTTTGTGCTCCTTGCATTTCTCCAAAATTCAGTGCCGCGCTTCCTGATGAACGTAAAAGTTGGTTGCCATAATACTGTCCGGTAAAATCATTTGGTATGTCCTTACAAAAGATAGCGATATTTGCCGCAAATGTTACTAGCCTATCTTCTAAATCATACACTTTGGACATTCCTTTGAATTTGAGTTTTGAATTTGTAGTTGTATTTTATTATTCGTGATGAAATATGGTTTTTATGTCCAACTCGGCAAATCGTCTAAACATCTCCATCACCCCACAATATTTCTCCACCGATAAATCCACGGCGCGTTGCAACTTTTTCTCTTCAAGATTCGATCCGTGAAAATGGTATTCTATGGTTACCTTATCATAATACTTTGGATGTTCATCTGTAAGATTGGCAATTGTTTCAATATGAAAGTCAGCTACTTCCAATTTCATCTTTTTGATAAGTGCGGCCACATCCAATCCGGAGCATCCTGCCGGACCGGATAGCATAAGCGCCTTGGGCCGATAGCCACTTCCGTCTCCGCCATCTTCCTTGGCAATGTCTATTCGTAAATTATGACCTGAAGGATTGTTGCTCTCGAAGGACATGTTGCCCAACCATTTGGTCGTAATATGATTTGTAGTACCCATAATATTTTGTTTCTTGTAGAATACAAAAATACCATAATTCAAAGACTAAAGCGCATACTATGGCCCTTGTAAATCCACTGGATCCAAATCACGATATAGAAACTAAAAAGTTGGCGGAATTCTTCAACGAAACCTTAGGGTTTTGTCCTAATTCTGTACTAACCATGCAGCACAGACCCGCCATATCCAAAGCGTTCATAAATCTAAACAAAGCCGTCATGGCCAACGAAGGAAGGGTCACCTCTGCCTTAAAACGAATGATTGCTTGGGTAAGTAGCAATGCCACGGGTTGCCGTTATTGTCAGGCCCATGCAATCAGAGCTGCCGAACGCTACGGGGCGGAACAGGAACAATTGGACAATATTTGGGAGTATCGTACCCATCCTGCTTTCTCTGAAGCGGAACGGGCCGCTTTGGATTTTTCCCTACACGCCTCCCAAGTACCCAATGCCGTGGATGCCAAAATAAAAGACCGCCTATACAAATACTGGGATGAAGGTGAAATTGTTGAAATGTTAGGGGTAATTTCCCTATTCGGTTACCTCAACCGCTGGAACGATTCTATGGGTACTACCATAGAAGGAGGCGCTGTGGAGAGTGCCGACCAATATTTGGGAAAACATGGTTGGGAGAAGGGGAAGCACGACGGGTCCCTGTATTAGTGGTTCAGTTCAAAAATGAATCAAGAAGCTTCAGTTTTTTTAGGATTTTGACTTACACCCCAATGCTCCTGAATAACCAAATCGTTAACATCCCCCAAAAGGTCCCAGTGGCCATACTCAAAATCGCCAATACAATGGCATGGGGCATCCATTTTAAGTTATAGGCGGCGGTAACCGCCGGGGCCGTAGCGATTCCTCCCACATTCGCCATACTGGCAATGGGCACCCAGGCCATATTCACGTTTAATATCTTGGCCAACAACAACATAAATATAAAATGCCCGAAAAGCCATATACATAAAAACCCGAAAAATGCTATATTGAATCCAAGGGTGGCTATCTGTAATTTTAGTCCCAAAACTGCCATAACTACAATGATTAGGATTCCACCGGATTTTAAGGCAAATCTAAAGTTCCATCGAGAAATAAAATTGCTCAAAGCCAGCCCTGCGAATGAGAGCAATACCACTTTTATAATGAAACTGTCAATGAAGTAATTGCTCAAAATCACTGTTCCAAGTAGAACAAAGGCACACCGCCAGGGACTCCATCTTTTTCCTTTTTCTTCTCGGATGTCTTCGGGAATTGCAACGTCGGAAATCTTGAGTAATTTATTTAAAACATCGCTCTTTTTTATGGTCTCGGAACATGAGAATTGTCCAGACATTCACCAAAATATTATCCATAATCAAAACAGAGAGAAAAATGTTCTCTCGGACATTCTACCAACTCCTTCAATACAAGCTGACTTGTGCTTCCTCCAATCCAGCTACCTACGATAGGCGGAATACCCATCCAATAGTTATCTATCAACAGTGTTTGGGATATCAACTCGCTATCATAAAAAATTAGTACGAGTACTATTGGGAAAACTGCAATAAAAAAGGAGCCTGCAACAAAAACGAGAATGGGTTTAAACCCAATAGACTTTAACTGCCCCAAGGACAAACTGCTCATGACCGCAATGATGGCCAAGGGAATAAAATAATCCCTACTAAAATTATGGATATCGGCCTGGGAATAATCCACATTGAAACCATAGGAAATTAAGGCTGGGATGATATAGGCCAATAAAATGGCAGGAACCCAATCGAAAAGGGATTTTACATGCCTATTTTCCCATCGATCTAGAAAGTACACGGCCAATACCGTAAAACCGTGAAATGAACCATGGCGCGAACATGGGTTCAATTTAGGTTATTTTACCCATCTATTTTCTGCAAAGGTTCGTCTTCAAACGAAAGTCCTTCAAATCCAGTTTTTATAAAATTTCTGATATTTTGATGTGAGTCTTCCTCTCGGATAATTTAATACCTCATCAAAATAATAATTACCAAAACAAGCTAATGTTTCTTCCCTGGAAAGTCCTTCCCTCAAGGCAAATGCAAATACTTTACAGGAACCTGAATTTTGGCCTTTCTCGTTTTTCAGATCTCCATTTTTAAATGCCGTAGGTACAAATTTGTAGTTAGACTCGATAATACCCATGGATTCCAAAAAGGTAATTTCCTTTGGACTTTCTTTCAGTTTTACCTTAAATTCTTTGATTGTCATATTTATTTGCTTTTTCCCCCTACCACTATCACTATCTCTCCCTTTGGAGGCTTTATAGTATAGTGTTTTAAAACTTCCTCCGCAGTACCACGTACCGTTTCCTCATACATTTTGGTTAGTTCCCTGGAAACGGAGACTGGTCTATCCGCGCCAAAATACTCCACAAAATTCGTTAATGACTTCAGCAATTTGTGTGGGGATTCATAGAAAATCATGGTTCTCGGTTCTTCCGCCAATTGGGTCAATCGTGTTTGCCTTCCTTTTTTTACGGGCAAAAACCCTTCAAAGACAAACTTGTCGTTTGGTAATCCGCTATTGACCAAAGCGGGAACAAAGGCAGTGGCACCCGGAAGACATTCTACTTCCACTCCTGCTTCCAAACATGCACGGGTCAACAAAAACCCTGGGTCGGAAATTGCCGGGGTTCCTGCATCTGAAATTAGGGCTATGGAT
Organism: Maribacter litopenaei; assembly: GCF_025244665.1. Taxonomy (GTDB): domain Bacteria; phylum Bacteroidota; class Bacteroidia; order Flavobacteriales; family Flavobacteriaceae; genus Maribacter; species Maribacter litopenaei. The sequence goes on from NZ_CP104205.1 coordinate 3,549,665, forward strand.
GATCCCCCTTCGATTCGTTGCACAATACTCGCCACAGTTTTATGCTCGTTGTGCATATGGTGACTTTGCATAGGGGTTGTTACCTCCAAATGTTGTAAAAGCTTGCCGCTGGTTCTAGTGTCCTCCGCCAATATCAAGTCGACTTCCTTTAATATCCTAATGGCCCTTAGCGTAATATCCTCCAAGTTGCCAATGGGTGTAGGCACGATGTATAGTTTTCCCATGGTCACAAATGTAAAGACCCAACACCAAGTGTCGGGCCTCATCAATCTATAAATTTCGCTCTTATAAAAATCTACGTTCTATCAGTTCCATAAAGCGCATTTCATACTCTTCCTTTCCTTCCCAATTGTCATAATCGGCTTCACCATATTTTTAATGAAAGAAACGGAGCGCTCGTGGCTGTCTATGGTACTTAATTGTGACAACACTCTGTTATAATCCTCAGTGCTGCCATTAAATAGATGTTTAATAAACCCAAGCTTGTTATTCAAATCCACTTTTAGCTCCTTGTTTACCAATCTTTCGTTCAAAGATTTAGGAGTCTCCTGTTTTTTGGAGCTTACCGGTGGCATAAATAAATCCTTATCGTTCTTCATCAAATCGGCCTGGACATGAACTCGGTCAAGACCTCCTCCAGATTTTCCGAGTTGGGCATTTCTGAAACCATGTCCTTGATAGTATCCATACCAGGGGTCATAATATCCTCCTCATGCGGATTACTTTCTGGAACGGACGTATTAGCACGCATCACGGCGTTCGCCATTTTCTCAAACTTTTCGGCAATAACGTTCTTGGAAACGTCTACCTGAATGTCATTCAATTCCTCTTCTATGAACTTTAGTACCGCAATCTTTTCATACAGCTTTTTAGCAGCCTCGTATAAATCCGTAATATCATTGACCTCCTTGGAAGTAATGATATCCGTGGACATTTTAATCAGATCCGCCCTTAGTTTTTCCTTCATAACTACAAATTAGGTTATTCCGCGCTAATCCCGCACCTTTTTTTAATAACTTTAAGATTCTATGAATAGAACGGAAAAACCTCTTATTTTCGTTTAAAAATACAAAATGTTTCTCGAAAACACCGTTAATCACCAGGAACAATTCGGATGGATTGAAGTCATTGCCGGCTCCATGTTTTCGGGCAAAACCGAGGAATTGATACGCCGGTTGAAGCGGGCGCAATTTGCAAAACTCAAGGTCGAGATCTTTAAACCTATGGTCGATACGCGTTATGATGACGATATGGTGGTTTCCCATGATGCCAATGAGATACGTTCTACCCCAGTTCCTGCGGCCGCAAATATTCGCATTTTGGCGGACACCTGTGATGTTATTGGAATAGACGAAGCTCAATTTTTTGATGATGAAATCGTTACGGTATGCAATGATCTTGCCAACAAGGGTGTTAGGGTAATCGTTGCGGGATTGGATATGGATTTTAAAGGAAATCCTTTTGGTCCCATGCCGGCCCTTATGGCAACGGCGGAATATGTGACCAAGGTGCATGCCATTTGCACGAGAACAGGCAACTTGGCCAATTATAGTTTTAGGAAATCCAATAACGACAAGCTTGTCCTGTTGGGCGAAACGAACGAATATGAACCCCTAAGTAGAGGGGCATTTTACAAAGCGATGTTAAAAGAAAAGGTAAAGCACATGAATGTAGATTCTGAGGAAATTAAAGACCCTAATAAAAAGTCCAATGCCTAGGGCCACGGAAACGGTTCTAGAAATTGACTTGAAGTCACTAGAACATAATTATCATTTTTTACGTTCCAAATTAAACCAGGAAACTAAATTCCTTTCGGTAGTGAAAGCCTTTGCCTATGGCAGCGACGCTGAAAAAATTGCCCTTACATTACAGGATCTAGGTACGGATTACTTTGCCGTAGCGTATACTCAAGAGGGTGTTAGTTTGCGAAATGCGGGTATTACCAAACCTATTTTGGTCTTACACCCTCAGCCTATCAATTTTGACGTACTAATTGAGAGATGTCTAGAGCCTAGCATTTACTCTCCGAAAATTTTAAAAGAATTTCTCGAAACCGCCAAAAAACATGGGCAGAATAACTATCCCGTTCATATCAAGTTTAATACGGGACTGAACAGATTGGGTTTTTGGGAGAACGAAATTGATTTTATTGTTGCACATTTAAAGGGTCAGAATCATATTAAAATAGCCTCTATATTTTCGCACCTAGCGGCCTCCGAGGACATGACTGAGGATGAGTTTACCCGAAAACAAATTAGCACCTTCCATAAAATAATTGTGGAGTTGGGAGACCAACTTGGCTATACACCTTTTAGGCATTTGTTAAATACTTCCGGAATCATAAACTATACCGATGCACAATACGATATGGTTCGAAGTGGTATTGGGTTATATGGATATGGGAACGATGCAAAAATAGATAAGGCACTAAAACCTATCGCCACACTTAAAACGATTATATCGCAAATACATAAACTGGAACCTGGTGAAAGTGTAGGCTACAATAGAGCGCATAAATCATCCGGTTATACTACTACCGCTACTCTTCCTTTAGGTCATGCAGATGGAATAGGTAGGCACTATGGAAAAGGCAAAACCTACGTTATGGTCAACAATAAAATGGCCCCTATCATTGGAAACGTATGTATGGATATGATCATGATAGACATCACGAATATAGAATGTAAGGAAGGTGATGAGGTAATTCTATTTGGCCCACAGTTATCCGCCCATGACGTTGCCAAGACTGCCAATACGATTTCCTATGAATTGATTACGGGAATTTCTCAACGGGTCAAAAGAGTTTATGTGCCTTAAAAATTGATTCTTTCACATTTTATTAAGAACTATTTTTTCTTACATTGCAGCTATATTAACCACTTTAAACACTAAATCATGCTAAAGGAATTTAAGAACTTTATTATGACCGGAAATGTCATTGATTTGGCAGTTGCGGTAATTCTCGCCGGAGCCGTTGGACTGGTTGTTAACGGATTTGTGACCGACATTATGATGCCTATAGTAGGTCATTTTTCAGGTGGCTTGGACTTTGCCGATATGAAAATTGTATTGGACGAAGCTGTTGTAGGTGCCGGTGGCGAGGTTACAAAACCGGAAAATGCTATCATGTACGGTAAATGGGTCAACGCCATTATCAACTTGATAACCGTTGGTCTTGTATTGTTTATCATCGTTAAGGCATACAACAAAACTAAAAAGAAAGAGGAACCCGCACCGGAAGCACCAAAAGGCCCAACGGCTGAGGAGTTGCTAATGGAAATTAGGGATGCCCTAAAAAAATAATCGCCCATAAAGGGTAGACCGCTGCACCGCAGTTGAATTCTAAAACCGCCAATGTTGTTTCGCTAACAGCTTGGCGGTATTTTTTTATTCTATTTCATAAAAAAAGGCGCTCCAAGGTTTGAACTTCAATCAAGAAAAAATCCTTTAAACTCCCAATAGGATTAAGCAGAAATCCTTCACTTAACACAAATTGTTATATTTTAAACTTTTTGTTATATTTTAATTATTAATATGGGATTCTCTTGCCTAGCTCCGGGTATTACCTATTTTTGCGCCAGCAATTAAAAATTAATACATATGAAGGTAGCTGTTGTAGGTGCCACGGGAATGGTAGGTGAGGTCATGTTAAAAGTATTGGCTGAACGTAATTTCCCCATTAGTGAATTATTGTTGGTGGCTTCAGAACGATCTGTAGGTAAAAAACTTTCTTACAAGGGCGAAGAATATACCGTTATTGGATTAGCGGATGCGGTTGCTGCAAAGCCGGATATCGCCATTTTCTCTGCCGGTGGGGACACCTCATTGGAATGGGCCCCCAAATTTGCAGCAGCGGGTACCACCGTTGTGGACAATTCCTCCGCTTGGCGTATGGACCCGGACAAAAAGTTAGTGGTTCCGGAAATCAATGCAGACGTTTTAACTCCCAACGATAAAATTATAGCGAATCCAAACTGCTCTACGATACAATTGGTAATGGCACTTGCGCCACTTCACAAGAAGTACCGGATGAGAAGAGTTATTGTTTCCACCTATCAGTCGGTTTCAGGTACAGGGGTCAAAGCAGTACAACAGCTGGAGAACGAAATTGCCGGAGTCAGTGGAGAAATGGCCTACCCCTATCCTATTGGCCGTAATGCCCTGCCCCATTGTGATGTGTTCCTGGAAAACGGTTATACCAAAGAGGAAATGAAACTGGCCCGTGAACCACAAAAAATATTGGACGACAGAACTTTTTCAGTAAGTGCCACTGCCGTCCGTATCCCAACATCAGGAGGTCATTCAGAATCCGTCAACGTGGAGTTCCATAATGACTTTGATTTAAATGAAGTACGACAAATTTTAAACGATACTCCTGGGGTCACTGTTCAGGACAATCCGGATACCAACACGTATCCAATGCCAATATACGCCCACGATAAGGATGAGGTTTTTGTAGGAAGGATTCGTAGGGATGAAACCAATCCCAATACCTTAAATATGTGGATCGTTGCGGATAATCTTCGAAAAGGAGCGGCCACCAATGCGGTTCAAATTGCGGAATACTTAGTGGCAAAGGAACTGGTCTAGCGACTTCTTTTAGAGAATGTTAAAACCTTCAAAACACCTCTGTTTTGGAGGTTTTTTTGTGGTATTTTTAGCCTGACTAATTCAAAAATACTATGAAAAAAATCGCTTTCTTTTATTGCGCTGCCATAGCTTTGTCAGCCTGTAAAACAGAAACAAAAAAAGAGCCCATCGCCGTGAATTACCCGTAAACTGCTAAAGTCGACACCGTAGATACCTATTTTGGAAGCGAAGTAAAAGATCCCTATCGCTGGCTGGAAGATGATCGAAGTCCCGAAACCGAAGCCTGGGTAAAAAAACAGAATGAGACCACTTTTGGATACCTTGAAAACATTCCATACCGAAACGACCTAAAAAGTCGATTGGAAAAATTGTGGAATTATGAAAAAATAAGCGCCCCCTTTACCGAAGGCGACTATACTTATTTCTATAAAAATAATGGGCTTCAGAACCAATATGTTGTTTATAGAAAAAAGGGAAATGAGGAAGCTGAGGTATTTCTCGACCCAAATACTTTTTCCGAAGATGGCACTACCTCCTTGGCAGGACTACGTTTCACCAAAGACGGTTCCCTAGCGGCCTATCTTATTTCTGAGGGAGGTAGCGATTGGAGAAAGGCCATTGTTATGAATACTGAGACTAGGGAGGTTGTGGAAGATACCTTAGTGGACATCAAATTTAGTGGTATATCATGGAAGGGAAATGACGGGTTTTACTATTCCAGTTATGACAAACCCGAAGGCAGCGAGCTCTCCGCTAAGACGGACCAACATAAAGTATACTATCATAAATTAGGGACTTCCCAATCACAAGACGAACTTGTATATGGTGGTATTCCAACAGAAAAACACCGTTATGTAGGGGCCAGTGTTACGGAAGATGAAAAATATCTTGTTATTTCCGCATCCGTTTCCACCTCGGGGAACAAACTGTTCATAAGAGATTTGGAAGATCCTAACGGACTCCTAATTCCCATTGTGAACGATACGGATTCTGACACTTACATTATTGAGAATGTAGGTTCAAAACTATATATCGTAACCAACAGAAATGCCCCAAACCAAAAAATAGTGACCGTTGATGCTAAAAATCCTTCCCCGGAAAATTGGGTGGATTTTATCCCGAAACGGAAAATGTGCTAAGTCCTAATACGGGAGGAGGTTACTTCTTTGCCGAGTATATGGTCGATGCCATTTCAAAAGTATTTCAGTATGATTACGAGGGTAATTTAGTACGGGAAGTGGAACTACCTGGTGTGGGAAGTGCCAGCGGTTTTGGAGGAAAGAAAGAGGAAAAGGAATTCTATTTCTCCTTTACCAACTACAACACTCCGGGTTCCTCCTATAAGTACGACGTGGAAACCGGTCAATACGAGCAATATTGGAAACCTGAAATCGATTTTAATCCAGATGATTACGAATCGAAGCAGGTGTTTTATACTTCAAAGGATGGCACCAAAGTTCCTATGATCATCACCCATAAAAAAGGGATTGAATTGAATGGAAAAAACCCTACAATTTTATATGGTTATGGCGGTTTCAATGTAAGTCTTACCCCATCGTTCAGTATTGTAAATGCTGTTTGGATGGAGCAAGGCGGTGTGTACGCCGTTCCCAATCTAAGAGGTGGAGGCGAGTATGGAAAAAAATGGCATAATGCAGGTATTAAAACTAAAAAGCAGAATGTTTTTGATGACTTTATAGCAGCTGCGGAATACCTCATCGATAACCAATACACCTCTAAGGAATACCTGGCCATCCGTGGAGGATCTAACGGGGGACTTTTGGTAGGCGCCACGATGACCCAACGGCCTGATTTGATGCAAGTGGCATTACCAGCCGTAGGTGTTATGGATATGCTTCGCTATCATACGTTTACCGCAGGAGCCGGTTGGGCCTATGACTATGGAACTTCTGAGGAAAGTGAAGAAATGTTCAACTATCTCAAGGGATATTCGCCTGTTCATAATGTAAAGGAAGGAACGGCATATCCGGCGACCTTGGTCACTACGGGCGACCATGATGACCGGGTAGTACCGGCACATAGTTTTAAATTTGCGGCCGAATTACAAGAAAAACAGGCGGGAGACAATCCAACGCTTATCCGAATAGAAACCAATGCCGGTCATGGTGCGGGAACACCTGTAAGCAAGACCATAGAACAATATGCGGATATCTTTGGGTTTACGCTTTACAATATGGGCTTTGAAGAACTCCCTAATCAATCGGTGATGAAGGAGTTTAAGGGTTAATGGAGTATTGTATCAATAATTAAATGGAAAATCCGTTCTTTATATAGGACGGATTTTTTATACCAAACAGAATAGGGCACTATTTATGCTTCGAATAGAAAATGTTTCATATAGCTACGATACGGAAGCCGTATTGGAAAATATAGACCTCAGGATCCAACGTAGGGAACATGTGGCCATCATTGGGGAAAGTGGTTGTGGAAAAAGTACCCTATTAAAAATCATCTACGGCCTGATGGATCTTGAACAGGGTGAAATCTATTGGGAAGACGAACCCGTTTTGGGACCGCGTTCAATGCTGGTACCAGGGGCACCTTTCATGAAATATCTTTCCCAAGATTTTGACCTGATGCCCTTCACGTCGGTAACGGAAAATATCAGTGAATACCTTTCTGTATTCTATCCCAAGGAGCTTAAGGAACGTACCCAAGAGCTATTGGAAATGATAGAGCTTACGGATTTTGCCAATACCAAAGTGAAAAATCTTAGTGGGGGACAACAGCAACGTGTTGCATTGGCGCGTGTATTGGCCCAAAAACCGGAAATACTCCTACTGGATGAACCCTTTAGCCATATAGACAACTTTCTAAAAAATGGGCTGAGAAGAAATATCTTCAAGTACTTAAAGGATAATGGTATAACCTGTATTGTGGCTACCCATGATTATCAAGATGTGTTGCCCTTTACGGACAGGGTGGTGGTGCTTAAAGACAAGACGGTTATGGCCAAAGGAAAACCTTTGGACTTATACAAAAATCCCAGGAGTCTCTATATAGCCTCCTTGTTTGGCGAGGCGAATAGTATTTCCATAGATGTATTGAAGTCTTATGCCAATACAAAGCGTAAAATTATTGTGTATGCCCATGAGTTCAGGGTTTCCGGGAACTCCGGTATACCTACGGTCGTGCATACTTCCTACCCCATGGGTCCTACTATTTGGTTAAGGGAGAAACAGAAGATGGGGAGCCTCTGTTCTTCCATTCCAACAAAGAATTACCTGAGAACAAAAAGGTCTTTCTTAATGTAGCCATTGAGACCATTAACCAAAGATTGCAGCAAACACCTTCCATTTAACGGCAAATTGCGTCTCTAGTCTAGTATCTTAAAATTTTTTATTAATTAATGAACTAAACCCTAGTTCCTTACGTTAAGGAATAAATTTTTCAAATTTTATAATCATGAAAAGATTTCATCTTATCCTTACCCTAGTAGTGTTTACCTTATTGCTAGTACCCATTTTTATCAACTAAGAACTCACTAACAGTTTGTTACCTTTGTCCAAAATGTCAATTTGGACAAGGAAACGATTTTAAAGGAACTTCAATTCAAGGCCGTTCGCAGTAGTGGCCCCGGGGGACAGCATGCCAATAAGGTGTCCTCCAAAGTGGAGCTGTCCTTTGATTTGGAAAATTCTAGTGGGCTTTCGGAAACGGAAAAATCCCGCATTTCCAAAAAATTGGTCTCCAAGCTCACCAATGAAGGGATACTAATCTTTCAATGTGACGAATCCCGAAGTCAACATAAAAACAAGGATTTGGTCATTAAACGATTCTTTGATGTGTTGGAAACCGCATTAATCGTTAAAAAGAAACGAAAGGCCAGCAAACCCTCTAAATCGGCCATAGAAAAGCGGTTGAAGTCCAAAAAGGCCAATGCCGAAAAAAAGGCAAATCGGAACAAACCCGACTTTTAACCCGGAATATGCATTAGGGGAGCGTCGTGAAGGTAAAAAGCGCAATAAAATAAAGTGGTTTGGACATTTTGGCATAGCACCGCTATGGTGAAATTAAAAATACAGCGTAGCGTATTATTTTGAAGCGATTTTTAGCTGTAACACCTTTTCTAAAGCATAATCCGGGTTTAAGCTACCGTATTTACCAAAGTTCCTATCCCGTCAATAGTGATGGTGATAACATCGTTTGATTTTAAGGTAAAATCGGCCGAGGGAACAATTCCGGTACCCGTCATGAGCAAACTGCCATTCGGAAAGGAACACTCGCGATATAGGTATCCCACAATATCGGTTAACTTTCGCTTCATTTGATCTATCCCTATGGAACCCTCAAAAACTACCTTGTTATCCCGTGCTATTTGCAAATGTATTTTGGTGGATGAAGCTAAAGGCTCCTCTGTAAGCAGAATACAGGGGCCTACGGCCGCACACCCATCATAAGTCTTCGCCTGTGGCAAGTATAATGGGTTCTCCCCTTCAATACTTCGGGAACTCATATCATTGCCAATGGTATACCCTATAATTTTACCGCTCGAGGTGATAGCCAAGGTAAGCTCCGGTTCGGGTACATCCCACTGCGAATCTTTCCTGATTCTAACCTTACCTCCATGACCCACCGTTCTATTTGCAGTGGCCTTAAAAAATAACTCCGGACGCTCCGCCTCATAGACCCTGGCATAAAAACTACTCCCTCCGGCCTCTTTGGATTCAGCTTCCCTTCCTAATTTACTATTGAAATAAGTGACTCCGCTGGCCCATATTTCCTGACTTTGCACGGGGGGCAACAACTCATTTTGCAACAAATCCGATGCGTCCTCAATTTGATTTTCTAGATTGATCCTATTCTTCAGGTTAAGCAGGATAGCATCATCATTAATAAAATCATCCCAATTGATGTCCTTCAATAAATGGAAGGTTGTCTTGTTTTCAACTAGAATTCCCTTCGTTGTATGATATATTTTCATCCCTATAGGTTTATCCAAAAATTGTATATAAAATAAAGACGGTTATGGCTCCGGTAAGGCCCAACAATCCACTACCCAAACTGAATAGGCGATAGCCATTTTTTACATTCATACCGCTCATTTGGGTTACTACCCAAAAGAAACTATCATTGGCGTGTGAAACCACGGCGGACCCTGCACCAATAATTACCACCACCAAAGCCTTCTGAACATCGGATTCAAACCCTAAAGAGGACATCATGGGATAAATAATAGAGGCGGCGGTTACCAAGGCCACTGTAGAGGAACCTTGGGCGGATTTTATGGCCGCAGCGATAATAAAGGGTAATAATATACCCAAATTATACCCACTTAATAATTCTCCCAGGGTATCAGCTATACCCGAATTCTGTAATATTTTTCCAAAAATCCCCCCGGCTCCCGTAATTAAAATTATGGCGGCTGCATCCATAATGGCCTTTCCAATCCATCCGGAAGAGGAAACCATGTCATATTCCAGTTTTTTTGGCAACAATAAGCACAAAAACACCCCAATCAATAAGGCGATGACCGGTTCCCCAATGAAATTGATCAGGTCTATAAAACCATTATCCAGTCCTGTTCGCTCAGGGTTCAAAACCGACCTTAATACAATTAAAATTATGGGGATTATGATGGGAATAGAGGATTTTAAGGCACTGGGTCGTGCCTCATGTGTTTGCTTGGTATCGGAACCTCCGATGAGCTCGGGTGCTATATAGGTTTTGGAGGCATATTTTGCCGCAAAGAAAATCCCTGCCACCAAGGCAATGACACTTATAGGAAACCCAAAGGCAATTACCAATCCCAAATCGGCGCCTAAAATTCCCGCTGCAGCGATAGGCCCAGGTGTCGGCGGTACCATTGTGTGTGAGGCCATCAATCCCAATCCCAAGGCAATGGCAGGATCAGCAATGGATATTTTAGCCTTTTTGGAAAGGCTCTTGGAAAGGGGGTGCAACAGTAGAAATCCGCTATCCGCAAAAACGGGAATGGAAACGATATAGCCCAAAACCCCCATGGCGGTAATGATGCGTTTCTTACCAATAAAGTTCAAGACCTTTTCTGCAATAGCAAAGGCACCTCCGGTATTTTCCAAAAAGGCCCCGATAATGACCCCCAATACGATGATCAATCCTATTTTTCCCAGCGTCCCCCCAAAACCCTCATTGATGGATACAATGATATCGGAGTAGGACATCCCAGCGAAAAGACCATAGGCCAAAGAAACGATCAAAAGCGCCATAAAGGCATGAACCTTTAAGCGCGTGGTCAGGAAAATAATGGCTACAATGGCCAGCAATAAATATATAAGTACCATACTAGTGTAAATCTCTTTCTACTTTGGAGCCCGAACCTCCTACCAAGAAGTCCAAGTCGGCTCCCTGGTCTGCCTGTTCCACATGATCGATGTACATTTTCACATAACCCCGATCGGCCATTGGTTTGGGGGGAACCCATTCCTTTTTCCGCTTATCCATTTCAGCATCCTCAATATCCAAATGAAGGGTGCGCTTCTCTACATCGAGTTCGATCCAATCCCCGTTCTGTACGATGGCCAAGGTCCCGCCCACCGTGGATTACGGAGAAACATGCAAGACCACAGTACCTGCGGCCGTGCCGCTCATGCGTCCATCGGAAATACGAACCATATCCGTAATGCCCTTTGCCAACAATTTTTTAGGAAGGTGCACATTCCCCACCTCCGGCATTCCTGGATAGCCCTTGGGCCCTACCCCTTTCAGGACAATCACACTATTCTCGTCAATATTCAGGTTGGGGTCGTCTATGCGTTCATGGTAATCCTCCATGGTTTCAAAGACCACGGCCTTACCCCGATGTTTCATCAATTTGGGCGATGCCGCCGATGGCTTTATGACCGCGCCTTTTTCACAAAGATTTCCCTTAAGTACGGCAATACCCGATTTCTTTTGGAAAGGGTATTCCAAATTGGCGATGACATCCGTATCATAACAAATGGCGTCCTCATAATTTTTGGTGAAGGTAGTTCCGTTAACGGTAACTGGCTCTTTATGGAGCAAAGGGGTCAATGCGTTGATGACCACGGGCAGCCCCCCAGCATAGTAAAAATCTTCCATCAGGTATTTTCCGGAAGGCTTCATATTCACCAATAAGGGAATCTTACTACCAATGGTGTCAAAATCCTGTAATTTAAGATCAACCCCGATCCTACGGGCTATGGCGGTGAGGTGAATGATCAAGTTTGTGGAACCTCCTACGGCCGCATTCACAATAATGGCATTTTCAAAGGCCTTTCTTGTCAATATTTTGGATAGGGTCAGGTCTTCCTTCACCATCTCCACAATACGTCGGCCGGACAGCTGGGCGTACATTTTTTTACGGGAATCCGCTGCGGGAATGGAGGAAAATCCTGGTAAGGTAAGCCCCAATGCCTCGCACATGGTCGCCATGGTAGACGCGGTGCCCATGGTATTACAATGACCGATACTTCGTGCCACACAGACCTCAGCCTCGCGAATGTCCGCTGCGGAATACCCTTGGTTTTCCTGTCGCTCCTTGATCATCCAGTTCATGGAGCCGGAACCTACCTTTTCTCCACGAAAACGTCCACTCAACATGGGTCCGCCCGGCACCACAAGGGTAGGAAGATCTACACTACAAGCCCCCATAATCGTTGAGGGAGTAGTCTTATCACAACCCGTTAACAATACGATACCATCCAAGGGATTGGCCCTTATGGATTCCTCGGTATCCATACTGGCCGATTTCGAAAGAGCATGGTCGTAGGCTTCATAATGGTTTCACCCAAGGACATCACGGGAAACTCCATGGGTACGCCCCCAGCTTCCAAAATTCCCTTTTTTACGACCTCGGCAAAATCCCGGAGGTGGCCGTTGCAAGGAGTCAATTCGGACCAGGTATTACAGATGCCGATGACGGGCCTACCTTCAAAATAATCATCGGGATAACCTTGATTGCGTAACCACGAACGGTGTACAAAACCCATTTTCCCATCATCTCCGAACCATTCGGAACTTCGCAATTTTTTGTCTTTACCCATAGTCAGATTGGCAACAAATTTTAATTTGCCTTCAAGATAGGTAAAAAAATCACGGATTTTTTAGGATATTGATAAAAGGGAAAAGTCCTTCCCGTTAAAGGAAATACTCTCTCCAGCCGATTTGCCTAACAAGAGTTTTCCAATAGGTGTTGCAGGGGAAATACAGTAAATAGCGCTGTTTTCGAACTTCACTTCACCGGAAGAAATAGCGATATAGTAATACGGTCCGTTGGTTTCAATCAGCGCTCCCATTCCTGCGATACTGTTTTGGGAATCGGGTTTGACCCGGTTCATGACCAACTGCATTTTTTCGGTCTCGGCCAATTGTGCCCCCAATTTTTCCCGTTCCAATTGCACCATGGCCCTACCGGTTTCGTGTTTATCGCCAGCGGTGCTTTTAGTTTCGGAAGTCAAAGATTCTTCTACCTCCTTTATCTGCTTTTTAAGACGGGACATTCTGCCGGATACAAAATCCAAGCAGTGTTGATAGGCAATTTTCTTAATTTCCGGCTTCTTCTTCAACGTGGTACAGATCGGCAAGTTTATAGATAAGAAAGTTAATCATTTGATTGGTTCCCTGCCCTTCGTCCACCATATTTTCAATGGCTTCCCGGTTTTCCTTTTTAAAATAGTCCAAATCACCCGATCGATTCTCACTAAAGATATTCCAGGACCGCAAACCGCTCAGCATGGCCCTGTGTGCCTGAAACTTCCGTTCCGCTTCCTCCCGCGCTCTTTTAGTGGCATTTGGGTCATTATGAACGAGCTTGTACTGCGCCTCGATTTGGGCATCCAACTTTTCCGCTTCGGTAATGATCTTAAAATAGGCACGGGAAACCAAGGATTGGTAGCGTTCCTCAAAAGCCGATTCTCCTCAAAATCTGAATTGGATTCCGGAACGATTTCATCTTCCGTGCTCACATACATTCCGGTAGTTTCCGCATCATTGTTTGGTTTCAGGGACTCTTTCCACGCCTGTGATTGTATCATCTCCCGCCAAACATCATTGTACCGTTTCTGATATTTGGTCCGGTTCACCGCACAAGAAGACAGCAGGCAAACAAAAATTAATGTACTAAGGAAACTTCTTCCCATATAATGGAGTTCTCTTTTTATAAAAAAAGCAAAAGAATAGGAAGATGTTCTAAAGGCTTGGGGCACTTTATTCCCGGAAATGGGAACATGCAATATAACAAGAATTTAAAAACCCTATGGGGGTTGGGGATAAGAAGGAGCAAAAATAGTTGAACGGCAGTTTTTCCTAAAACAGGTCGGCCAATTGCCTGCCCACTAAAGTCCCAATGGCAATACCCATCCCCCCAAGACGGACGCCACAAGCAACATTTTCAGATAGTTGTTTGATGATGGGCCGTTTACGGGAACCAACGCCCATAATACCGCTCCACCCATAATCGATTTCAATTTCATGATTGGGTAAAATGACCGTTTTTAAAAGTTCTTCCAATTTTTGTTGAACAAGTGGTGTGGAACCGAATTTGGTCGTCTCCTCGGCACCGAAATCAAGATTTCTACCTCCTCCGAATAGGATTCGGTCATCAATGTTTCGAAAATAGTAATAGCCCTCATCAAAATGGAACGTACCCTTGATCGCCAACCCCGGTATCGGTTTGGTGATGATCACTTGGGCCCTTGCTGGGTGTACTTCCTCCTTTAGCAACAGTTTGGCAAAGCCGTTCGTAGCGACCAAAAGAGTATTCGTTTTAAACTCAAAATCGGCACCTATTACCGAGACCGCATTGCCACTGTCCTCTATCTGTTTGACCTCGGTGGCATTTAAAATTTGTATACGCGAACTTTGGGCCTTGTGCAATAGGGAGCGCATCATCTTTCCGGTATCTATCTGTCCTTCGAAAAGATGGGTGATGTAGTTTTCCTTAATCCCCTTAAAATGGAAGGTATTGGCCGAAATCGTAAATGGAGCTTCCTTAAAAATAGGTTTCAATAGGGAATTGGCATAGTCCAATTGATCTAAACAGTTTTCGTAGAGGCCGGCATCTTTTTCCAAAAAGAGTTCATGCCCACCATATTCCAAATATCCAATGTTCTTATCGCCCAATAATGTTCTAAGGGATTGGATGCCCTCATAGCGCTGTTGCACCAACTGCAGCAGTTCTTCCTCAGTATGGGATTTTAAATCGGACAGGATTTCGGAAATACTGCCAAAACAGGCAAATCCGGCATTTTTGGTACTGGCGCCTTGGGGCAATACCCCACGTTCCAGTACAAGGATATTCGCTTTGGGCTGTTTTTCCTTGAGTCGCAACGCACAGGTCAACCCCACGATACCGCTCCCGACGATGGTAAAATCTACCTCGGACAACCACGAGGTTCGTTCCCAATAGCTCCAATTCATGGCCGTACCTGTTTCTGAATCCACGACAGTATCGTATCGAGTGCCTCCGGGGCCAAGGTCTCGGATAGTTGTCCGTATTCGGCAGGGGAACCTGTAGCACTTTCCTGGAACAAGTGGTTTAACTTGGGCAGCTCTTTTACGGTCACCTGCATATTTCCACCTCTCTCCAAGGCCGTTTGTATGGCCGGTAAATTCTCTTGGGGAGGCACTTGTAAGTCCTTTTCTCCATTGATGGCCAATACGGGGCAATTCACTTCCTCCAAAGCATTGGCCGGGTCGTACCGTATAAAATGCAACCACCATGGATTGAGCAGTTGGTCTACTTTTATTTGGGCATAGGTGTCCGCGTCCACCCCAGGAGGTTTGGTACTGTCCGGATGTTCCTTAAGGTATTGGGTAAGGTCCGAACTTAACTGAGCAAGGTCCGTGGATTCCTTGATCATGGTAAAGACAGTCCTATTGGCTGTTTCAATATCCATCAACATAGTTTCGCTGAGTCCGGACACTTTTCCAACGGCCCGTTGCTGCAACAACAGCAACTCATCCCCGGGAATCCCTACCCCCGCCATGAGCACGATAAAAGCAATGTCGTTATCCCGACTTGCCACCATGGGCGCGATCATGCCCCCTTCGCTATGGCCGACAAGCCCTATATTGTTTTTATCTATTTCTTGTCTTGTACGTAAATAGGTCACGGCGGCTTCCACGTCCTCTGAAAAATCCTCACTGGTGGCCGATTCAAAATTCCCGGTGGACAGGGCCGTACCACGGTCGTCATAGCGGAGGACGGCAATGCCGTTTCGGGTAAGATGATCCCCCAGGATCAAGAAAGGCCGATGTCCGAACAATTCCTCGTCCCGGTTTTGAGGCCCGCTGCCACTGATCAGGACTACTACCGGGAAAACACCTTCTTTTTGGGGCAGGCTCAAGGTCCCAGCCAGTTCAATATTTGCCCTTTCATTTCTAAAGGTGACTTCTTCCGTGTAATAGGGATAGGGTTTTACAGGTTCTTGGGGACGTAGTACGGTTTCCTTTTGTGCAACTTCCCGGCTCAGTTCCAAGGGCATGATTTGCCCAAATTGGTTAAAGTCGCCGGTAATAGTGCCTTCCTCGTTTAACGTACCCTCATATACGATCCCTAGATTGGGCATGTTTATATGTAATACTTGATTTTCAAACGTTGTGGAAGTTACCGGAATATCCTTCGCCCCTTGATCGGGACTGTCCATGGTGGCGGAATAGCCCTCTTCCCCGTCCTGAATATGAAATACCACCCGTAATTGAATGCCCTGCACTTTTAGCATACCATGCCAATCTCCGGTGATGTCTTGGGCGGTTACCGTGAAGGCTGTAATAAATAAAATAAGGACTGTGGGGAGGGTTTTCATAAAGGATTAAACTTCTTGTTTAAAGATAGTTGATCCATAAGGTTTCTACCTATTTTGTTAGTCCTTTATTCCATTCCAAATATCCGAGATACATCTTCCAATCTTGATTGACTTTTTCCGAGACAATCACGTATTTTCCTTTCCAGCTAGCTTCCGTGCCATCTGCCCTTAGGGTGATACCTTCGTAGTAGCCGTAATCATAGGCTTCATTTCCCATAATCTTGATTTCTTCAGGAGTTATCTTATGGTATTTTGTTTGAACCCCTTCAGGCAGGATCCAATACCTAATGATAGCTTCCCGGCCCTTAATTATTTCTCTGTTATTTGGAAATATTTTAGCATCATCTGTATATGCATCACCAATGGATTGATACGCCGAATTCATGACTGCATTTGAAAAGCCTTTGATATTGGAAAGTATTAAGTCAATATCCTCTTGATTGCCCTGGAAGTTTTGAGCGTGAACGGCGAACGTAAAAAAGAACAAGGGAATTAGAGTAAGTGTTTTCATATAACTCATTGTAATTATTGCCGACGGTTTAGCTATGAACAGTACGGGAGCAAACTGGCGTTTGCTTTCCTCCACGCACATAGCGAAATCTTTTTGTTTTGATTTACTTTTTCTTGTCAAGAGCAAAATCCAAAAGATTTTGCGGACTTTATAAAAATACGCAAACCATTCGTCAAAGCCTTTAACCCGTATTGGCTATAGGTTTTGTTAAAGCTAGTTTTCATTTACAATATATTTGAAAGTAAATCCATTTTTTAATACAATTCCTTCCAATGCGATATTGTATAATTCCCATACTTTTTTCGCAAAATATTCTCCGTCTTTCTCTTTTATAACTATAGCCTTATTGTGATTCAGTTTTGGACAAAATAACATTCCAAATTCGCCTTGCGGAAAATGAATTGCAACTCCAGGTTTGTAAACATTTACAGACCTTAGGTAACAGATGCTATATCCGCCAATTGGCGCTCCACCAACATTCATCGGAGTAAAATGTTTGCCACCGGGCACTTTGATTTTTTGATTAGCAAAACTAAACTCTGCCTTAAATTCATAAATGAATATCAAAGATTTCAAATCTTGATGATAAACTGTATCTACGCCAATTTGGAAATCGCTAACTGAAGAGATTTGTTCATCCTTGATAACCTCTGAAAAAGCTATTCCCATCCGAGCGAATTCTGCTTTTCCTTTATTCTTCTCATTATGGTATTCGCTTTGATATTTATTAAATCCATTAATGTCTCCAATCCATAAGTTAGTATGGTCTAAAAACATTTTGCCTTCTGAAATTTTGTAAATGATTGGTTTGTTCTCGAATAGCGTTGCTAAAATAAAATCTGTTTCGAAATTAGATTCATGGTGCAGTTGTCCACATCGATTAAAAAGTTCTTTGAAATTTTTGATTTTCCCTTGATAAAATTCATCTAATACTTTTTCTGCAAAATAGACTTTGCCAGCAAATCCAATGCAAGTGTCTCGGATTGAGAATTATAGTTTTGAGACTGCCAAAAAGAGGGTTATTTCGTACCGCCGTTTCGTCCGTTATTTTCGAGTCAGATATAATTTTAATTTTATCTTCTCTTATTTTGGCAACGATAAGCGTCATTTAATTTCTGTGGATTTTAAATTAGCCCCGACGGTTTGGCTAAGCGTAGTGCGGAGGCAAGGAAACTTTTCGTTTCCGTCTGAGCACGAAGCTAGAGCTTTTGGTTTTGCTTTTTCTTTTTTTGTCCAAAGCTAAATCCCAAAGATTTAGCGACATCATAAATATACACAGACCTTTAGAATTAGCCCTAAAGCCCGCATTACATTTAGGCTTTGTTGGCAAACGTTATTTCGTCAGGCTTTCGAAGTATATTTCCACACTTTTCCTCAATCCGAGATATTAAATTGTGGGAATTAATTATTTCAGGCATTTCATTTAATTTCCCAACTCTTTGTTCAATTTCATCAACTTCATTTTCAGGTAATTTGTAAATGTGTTGAACATCAGATGTACCAAAACTTTCTTCTATGTCATTTAGATTTTGCGTTTCCTCATTTAAGCGTAATGAAATTGAATTAAAATTAGTCTCAAACTCCTTAATTTTACTTTTCAGGTCGCAGGAAGCA
Source organism: Maribacter litopenaei (assembly GCF_025244665.1). Taxonomy (GTDB): domain Bacteria; phylum Bacteroidota; class Bacteroidia; order Flavobacteriales; family Flavobacteriaceae; genus Maribacter; species Maribacter litopenaei. Next base: position 3,568,148 of record NZ_CP104205.1, read on the forward strand.
GTAGCTTTTCTCGATGAAAAACGTCCATTAGTTTTAGGTATTCCGCTCTCCATTCAGTAATTCGAGTTTTTAATCCATCGTGAGAGAATGATTCAGGGTTAAAGAGAGCATAATTTTTATAATGCAAGTTGACCATTTTATCATAAATAGTTTTCAAAGCATCAATCTGTAAATTGTTGAATTTAGAAAATTTGATTTCACTCTTTTTAAGCTGATTTTTGAAACGTTCTAATTTTTTAGAAACTATTACCGTTTGTGCAATTTGAAATCCCGAATAATAATTATAAGTCCAATTATTGCGTAAATATGATATTCCTTATACTCCGCAAAGTATTTTTCCAATAAATGTTCTATTTGTTCTGTTTGTAGTGTAATTCCCATCTAGGTCATAATGTTTGCCAACAATTATATATAATCAATAATTATATACCCACTATACACCTAAGATAATTAAATCCTTTTTAGGAAAAGGATTACAGGTTTATGGTTCGTGGGTTTTTGATTGTCATTTGACATAAATCTATTATGGTTGTTGCATTTTGGATTTTGACATTTCGACTCCCTTCGGCTACGCTCAGGGTGCGCGCTCGGGACAAGCTACTCAGGGCAGGCCGCTCAGTGACCCCATAAATAAAAAAACTCCAACATCGCTGTTGGAGTTTTACTTTTTAATTTTCAGGTGGGGGTCCATCTTAAAATCGTTCATAAAGGCGGTAGTATAGTTCCCCGCCAAATAATGCGGGTGATTCATCAACTGCCTATGAAAGGGTATCGTGGTCTTTATCCCCTCGATCACAAACTCGTCCAAGGCCCTTTTCATCTTATTGATCGCTTCTTCCCGCGTCTGTGCCGTGGTAATCAATTTGGCGATCATAGAATCATAGTTGGGCGGTATGCTATAGCCACTATATACATGGGTATCCATACGAACCCCATGGCCTCCCGGGGTGTGCAAGGTGGTAATCTTGCCCGGTGATGGTCTAAAGTTGTTATATGGGTCCTCCGCGTTGATCCTACACTCAATGGAATGTAGTTTTGGTATATAATTTTTACCGGGAGATAGGTACCCCGGCCGCTACCAAAATCTGCTCACGGATCAAATCGTAATCAATCACCTGCTCCGTAATGGGGTGCTCCACCTGTATACGGGTGTTCATCTCCATAAAGTAGAACTTACGGTGTTTGTCCACCAAAAACTCTACCGTACCGGCTCCTTCGTACTTTATATATTCCGCCGCTTTTACGGCCGCTTTTCCCATTTCGTCACGGAGTTTGTCCGTCATAAACGGGGAAGGTGTTTCCTCCGTTAATTTTTGATGGCGACGCTGTACGGAACAATCACGCTCGGATAGGTGACAGGCCTTACCATATTGGTCGCCCACTACCTGGATCTCAATATGTCCGGGCTCCTCGATCAGCTTTTCCATATACATCCCTCCGTTTCCGAAGGCTGCCGTGGCCTCTTTTACCGCACTTTCAAAGTGTGCCTCCATCTCATCCTCGCTCCAAACGGCACGCATTCCCTTACCACCACCTCCGGCAGTGGCCTTGATCATGACGGGATAGCCCATTTTCTTGGCCGTCTTCTTGGCATCGGCCAAATCCTTTAACAATCCGTCCGATCCGGGTACACAGGGTACACCAGCCGCCTTCATGGTCGCCTTGGCCGTAGCCTTATCGCCCATACGGTCTATCTGCTCCGCGGACGCCCCAATGAACTTGATATCGTGCTCCGCACATATTTTGGAGAACTTGGAGTTTTCCGAAAGGAAACCGTAGCCTGGATGAATGGCGTCCGCATTGGTGATTTCGGCCGCCGCAATAATATTGGGTATTTTTAAATAAGATTCGCTACTGGGTGCAGGTCCTATACATACGGCCTCATCCGCAAAACGCACATGAAGGCTTTCCTCATCGGCCTTACTGTACACCGCTACCGTTTTTATACCCATTTCCTTACAGGTACGGATAACGCGCAGCGCAATTTCTCCCCTATTTGCAATCAGTATTTTTTTAAACATGTCTTGATCTTTTAGTGAACGTCTTACATCATATCCATTGGGGAAGTACCCAATGTACCGGTCAAATACCGATTTATGCTGGGTCTACCAAGAACAATGGCTGGTCGAACTCCACAGGTGAAGAATCGTCTACCAATACCTTCACAATGGTACCTGATACTTCAGACTCTATGTCGTTGAACAACTTCATGGCCTCGATGACACAAAGTACGTCACCGGCACCGATCTTATCCCCTACCTCAACAAAAGCGGGTTTGTCCGGAGATGGTTTTCTGTAGAAGGTTCCAATGATAGGCGATTTGATCGTGATGTATTTGGAATCGTCCTCTTTCTTTTCCGCTTCCTTGGCAGGGGCCGCAGGAGCAGCAGGTGTCTCTGCCTGTGCTTGTGGTGCAGCCGCAGGTGCTACGGGCGCTTGGGCCATAGGAATGGATTGTACAAATGTAGTTTCGCCACTACCTGGGCTACCGGTACGGATGGTAATCTTGATGTCATCCGTCTCCAATTTTACTTCACTAGCTCCGATTTAGCTACGAACTTAATTAGGCTTTGAATTTCTTTAATATCCATAGTTGTAAAAAAATGTTAGTTGGTCTTCCAATTAATAGGCCCACTTCAAATAAATGAATCCCCAAGTAAATCCACCTCCAAAGGCGGCAAAAACTAAATTATCTCCTTTTTTTAATTTGTCCTCGTAATCGCTTAACAGCAAGGGCAACGTAGCCGAAGTGGTGTTCCCGTACCGTTGGATATTCATCAATACCTTGGATTGGTCCAACCCCATGCGGTTGGCCGTGGCATCGATGATACGTTTATTGGCCTGGTGCGGTACCAGCCACGAAACATCGGTATCCGTAAGATTGTTCCGTTTCATGATGCGTTCCGCTACATCTGCCATATTGGAGACCGCAAACTTGAATACGGTCTTCCCGTCCTGAAATATAAAATGTTTTCTATCCTTTACGGTCTGTTCCGTTGCGGGCATCAGGACCCTCCCCCTTCCATACCCAGGAACTGTCGTCCCGAACCATCGGCCCTTAGGTATTCGTCCTTTAGGCCCAATCCTTCCTCATTGGGTTCGAACAACACGGCACCGGCACCATCCCCAAAGATGATACAGGTGGTACGATCGGTATAATCTATGATGGAGGACATCTTATCCGCCCCGATCAACAATACCTTTTTGTATTTACCCGATTCAATATAGCTGGCCGCAGTGGACATCCCGAACAAAAAGCTGGAGCATGCCGCCAAAAGATCGTAGGCAAATGCGTTTTTAGCACCTATTTCCGAAGCTACAAAGGCTGCCGTAGAGGCGACCATGCTGTCCGGAGTGGCGGTAGCCACGATGACCAAATCTATTTCCGCAGGGTCCAAGTTTTTCTTTTCAAGGATTTTCTTGGCCGCTTGGATGGCCGAGATAGGAAGAACCTTCACCTTCCTCCTTTTTTAATATTCGTCGTTCCTTTATTCCGGTTCTCGGTAGTGATCCATTCGTCATTGGTTTCTACCATTTCTTCCAACATTTTATTGGTGAGGACAAATTGGGGAACATAGCCTCCCACAGCGGTTATGGCTGCTGTAATTTTGGTCATATTTTAATTGCTTTCGTGTGAAAAACTTTCAAAAACACGTCAAAAGTTGTGAAAATTAGTGATTTTCATCGACTTTTTGTGGCAAAACAACCTGTTTTTGAAAAAAATCATGGTCTTATATCGAATCAAATCCAAAATACTGTATTATCCGATACCCATACCCTTTGGTAGAGTTTTGGCTAAAAAAAACTCCCGCTTCTAACGAAGTGGGAGTTATTCCTTAATTTCTTAAAAACGCATTATGCCTCGGCTTCCTCGGTTTTGTCCATCAAAATCTGACCTCTGTAATACAATTTACCTTCGTGCCAGTGGGCTCTGTGGTACAAATGCATCTCTCCAGTTGTAGAATCTGTAGCCAATGTAGGTGCAACCGCTTTGTAATGTGTTCTTCTCTTGTCTCTCCTAGTTTTGGATGTTTTTCTTTTAGGATGTGCCATTTGTAACCTTATTTATCCGTTAATAGTTTTTTTAATTCGTCCCAACGGGGATCACTTTCGTTGTTATCTTTTTTCTTGTCCTTTGGCTGAAGTTCCTGGAGTCTTTCCAAGGCTTCCGATTTTAATGTGCCGTCCGCGATACCCGGATGTACCCTTTTTTGGGGCACTGCCAAGATAATCATTTCATAGATGTACTGCGCTACGTTGATCTGATGCTCGCCATGGGGCAAAATGAGAATTTCATCGTCGTCATCGTCATATTCCTCCCCAAACTTTACCACTAGCTCCATGCTGCCCTCAATCGACTGATCGTAAGGCTCACTAGTAAGATCGCAATCAACGTTCACCGTCCCCGTCGCTTCAAAATCAAGTTCCAACATGGTACTTGTCTTGTTCAGCACGACCGTTAGGTCAACAGCTACTTCATTAAATTCGTCGTAACCAAAAGATTCAAAGAACTTGTTGTCGATTTCATACTTAAAGTCGTGCTTTCCTTGTTTCAACCCTGAAAAAGGAATAGTATACTCCTTTTGCTTCATCACGTACAACTCTTAATATTAAATCCTTACCTTAAAAGGCGGGTGCAAAGATACTATTATTTTGATAACGGACAATAGTTATCAACTATTTATCTTTATAACTTTTTTGGGGCAAAAAACTAACGTTCCCGCTTGACCCGCTGCTTCTTTAAAACGTTTTCCGTAAGCTCCAAATATTCCGTTCTGTTCCTGAATATCTTGATGGCCATGAACACCGCTTCCTTAAAGGAACTATGGTCCGCTTGGCCCTTGCCAGCAATCTCATAGGCGGTACCGTGATCCGGGGACGTTCGCACCTTGTTCAGGCCGGCTGTAAAATTGACCCCCCGCCCAAAAGAAAGGGTCTTAAAGGGTATAAGGCCTTGATCGTGATAGGCCGCCAATACGGCATCGAAATTTTTATAATTGTCCGAACCAAAAAAGCTATCCGCGGAATAGGGACTAAAGACCAAATGGCCATTATTCGCCATTTCCTTGATGACCGGTTTCAGTACCTCATCGTCTTCCTTTCCGATCACCCCATTATCACCGCTATGGGGGTTGATTCCCAAAAGCGCGATTTTTGGTTTACGGATGGCAAAATCCATTTTCAAGGATTTCTCTATCGTATTCACTTTGTCGCGTATCAATCTGGGTATGATGGCCGAAGCCACATCCTTTACCGCTACATGGTCCGTCAACAGACCTACTTTTAGGTCGTCCGTGACCATAAACATCAGACTTTCCCCTTCCAGTTCCTGTGCCAGGAAAATCAGTGTGTCCCGGGAACTTAAAATCCTCGGCCTGTATGTTGTTCTTGTTGATGGGCGCCGTCACCAAGACATCGATATCGCCCTTTTTTAAAGCGGCCACAGCGGCTTTTAGGGATTGCAAGGCGAAACCGCCCGCTTCCTTGGTCGCTTCCCCGAACTTGATTTCGGGTACCTGTTTCCAAACATTTACAATGTTCATCTTTCCATCAACCGCCTTGGAAGCCTCATGAATCCCATTGAAGGGAATGGAAATGCCCAAAGCTTTTTGCTGCCCCGAAATGGTCTTGTTGGAGGCAAAAATGACCGGGGTACAAAAATCGAACATACGGGTATCCTCAAAAGTCTTTAAGACCACCTCACACCCGATCCCGTTTAAATCACCGATGGATATACCCAACTTTATGTTCCCTTTTTCCTCCATTATATCTGTATCTTTGTATGCGAATTTAGGCTTCAAAATTACTTAAATAAAACGACACATGTTTACCGGAATCATTGAAACATTAGGGATCGTTGCCCAATTGGAATCCAAAGGGAGCAACTTGGATATCACGGTCTCTTACGGCATTACTTCGGAACTTCAAATAGATCAAAGTGTGGCCCATAACGGGGTCTGTTTAACCGTGGTAGGGATTTCGGGTAACGACTATACGGTCACCGCCATAGCCGAGACCTTGAAAAAAACCAACTTGGGCGAATTGAAAGTGGGCGATACGCTCAATTTGGAACGTGCCATGATCATGGGAGCCCGGTTGGATGGGCATATTGTTCAGGGACATGTGGATCAAACAGGTGTTTGCACCAACATTAAAGAGGAAAACGGCAGTTGGGTTTTCTCTTTTGAATATGATGTCGCTACCGGAAATCCTACCATTGAAAAGGGTTCCATTACCATTGATGGTACGAGCCTGACGGTGGTAAATTCAGGAAAAAACACCTTTGATGTTGCCATTATACCCTACACCTACGAACACACCAGATTCAACACCTATAAAGTAGGTACTAAGGTAAACCTAGAGTTTGATGTGATTGGCAAATATGTGGCCAAGTTGATGGGAATGAGGTAAAGGTTGATGGTTACTTACCACTTTTCGGTTTCATAAATGTAACCCCCCCTCGCCCCCCTCAAGGGGGGAATTTGTATCAATACTTTTTAATAATTTAATTATTGTCCCCTTGAGGGGACTTTAGGGGTGTCAAATTAGTCACCCTTTACACCTTAATAAAAATCTTTCGTTGATATAGGATATATCCCAAAAAGGCATAAAAAGCCAGTACGGTAAGCCCATATAGCAACGAAGACATTTCCATGGAAATGGCATTGTGAACATAGATTTTCTGAAACAACCATCCATGCAGGGAAGTGTCACCCACTTGAATCTGTCCCATTAGCTTGGCAATAAAGCTGGACAGAAAATAAATGATAATGGCGTTGGCCCCGGCATACCTAAAAATGCTACCAAACTTGATTTGTTTTACATCGGTCAAATAATAGATCAAGGCCAAAATCAAATTGGCCCAACCAGCGGTAACCAAAACAAAACTACTGATCCATAAAGCCTTGTTTATAGGAAATACCAAGTCCCACAGATGTCCTATGATCAAAAGGCTCCCTCCGATACCCATTAATATCGTAGCCTTCTTTTCCTGTTTGGAAACCAATATCAACCCCGTAAAAATCCCTAATAAGGAACTGGCAATAGAAGGAATGGTGCTCAATAGCCCTTCAGGATCATAATCCGGTTTGTAGTTATGCGACCCAAATACCTGAACGTCCAACCAATTGGCAAAATTGTTGGGGGCCCTTTCCAAGGTAGAGGCAACCCCATCTACAGGCACTAAAGTCATTAATAACCAGTAGCCTACCAATAGGGTTATAGTAATTCCCACTAAGGTTTTCCACTTAAAGTTGATGAACAGGATAGATGCAAAAAAGAAGACGACCCCAATACGTTGTAACACTCCCGGAAATCGAATGTCTTCCCATGCCTTGAAAAAGGGAAACTTAATGATAAAGGCCCCCAAGAAAAGACCTAACCCAATCAGTTTTAAAGTCCTAATGACTATTTTTTTATACGTGGCCGAGTTGACTTCCTTATTCCGATAGGAAAAAACAATACTAGTCCCCACAATGAACAAGAAGAATGGAAATACCAAATCGGTTGGCGTATATCCATGCCATTCGGCATGTCTAAATGGAGCAAATACGTTGGTCCAGGTTCCAGGAGTATTTACCAGTACCATTAATAATATGGTAGCTCCTCTAAAAATGTCAACGGAAAGAATTCTATTTTTCATTTTGATCTACTTTATAGAATGTTATCCTTCATTCTTCCCCATGCCTTGATTAACAGGAAACCGGTCACCAAAGCTATTACCGATAAAATAAGCGCACTGGTGGTTCTTCCATAAATCCAATAGCCCGTAGCGAACATGATGGAATAGATTAAGGTAATACCCAATAACATGGCCGTAATACCCTGGGGCACGCTCCATTTTTCACCCGCCTTGACGATTTGCTCGTTTTCAGCCTCGGATTTGGCGACTACCTTCTTCCATCCAGGTCCGCCCGGTTGTATTTTCTTATAGAATGATCGTAGGGTCTCATCAGATTCCGGTGGAGTCATCAAGGTAACCAAGAGCCAAATAGCCGTAGTAACCACTACGATAAAAGGATAATTGGCCCACTCCGGGAAAATACCGGTCTCCGGAGCGAACAGCATCGTGCCCAAACTAGTTTTGGCCAACAAAATGACCAAAATTCCCGATGCGAACATCGCAGTGATCTCGCTCCAAGCGTTGATACGCCACCAAAACCATCTAAGGATAAAAACAAGCCCGGTACCCGCCCCAAACTGAATCAACAAATCAAATACCTCAAAGGCATTTTGAAGCGTCAAGGCAAAAAGGGCGCTTACCACCATCAAAACCACCGTGGAGATTCTACCAACGGCCACCATTTGTTTTTCCGTTGCATCCGGATTGATCTGACGTTTGTAAAAGTCAAAAACGATATAGGAGGAACCCCAATTCAGCTGAGTAGAAATGGTACTCATGTAGGCCGCAATCAAAGAGGCCAATACCACACCTAAAAGACCACTGGGCAATTTGGTCAACATAGCGGAATAGGCCAAGTCATGGCCCAATTTACTTTCGTCCATGTTAGGAAATGCCTCGGCAATGCTAGCAATATCAGGATAAACCACCAAAGAGGCCAGGGCTACCAAAATCCAAGGCCACGGGCGTAAGGCATAATGCATGATATTAAAAAAGAAAGTGGCCCCAATAGCATGATTTTCATCCTTGGCCGCCAACATTCTCTGTGCAATATATCCACCGCCGCCAGGTTCTGCTCCGGGATACCAGGAACTCCACCATTGTACTGCAACAGGTATGATAAAGAGGGTTATCAAGACTTGCGTATTGTCAAAATCCGGAAGTATGTTCAATTTGTCCCTCACATTTTCGTTTTCCATAAGGGCTGCAACACCCCCCACTTCGGGAATGTTCACTAGGTAAAAAGCAGCTCCTATGGCCCCTGACATGGCTACAAAAAACAGAAGAAAGTCTGTATATACTACTCCCTTAAATCCACCGAGGGCACTAAAAATTACCGTAATCAAGCCCGCTCCCACAACGGTTTCCCAAGGTTCCAGCCCAAGCATGATACCACCTATCTTGATGGCCGCCAAGGTTACGGATGCCATAGTGATAATATTGAACAACGCTCCTAGATAGATGGCCCTGAACTTTCGTAAAAAACTGGCGGGTTTACCACCATAGCGCATTTCATAAAATTCCAAATCCGTATTCACATTGGATTTACGCCACAGCTTGGCGTACACAAATACGGTCAACATACCGGTAATCAAAAAACACCACCGGACCCAGTTCCCGAGAGACACCGGTAGACCTAACGATGTCCGTCACCAAATTTGGTGTATCGGTTGAAAACGTCGTGGCTACCATAGACAGACCCAGTAGCCACCAAGGCATGGTTCGTCCTGAAAGGAAAAATTCCGAAGAGTCCTTTCCTGATTTTTTAGAAACGTAAATTCCTATACCTAAGACAATTGAGAAGAAGACCACTATAAAACTGTAGTCGAGGGTGCTTAATTCCATAGTTTGGTTGTTAGTTAGCTACTAAAGATAAAATAAATTAAGATACTTTTGTGATTTGCCCTGTAAACCGTTCGGCATTTACCTTTACACCATGGAAATTTCTTTAACATCCTGGATTTTGGCCACGCTTGCCGCTTTTGTTATTGGTATGTCCAAAGCAGGAATTAAGGGAATAGCGGTTATTAATGTCACCTTTATGGCCTTAGCCTTCGGAGCAAAGGAATCTACTGGGATGGTCGTTCCCCTGCTTATTTTGGCAGATATTTTTGCGGTTATCTATTACAACCGTCATACCCAATGGAGCTATGTTTTTAAGGTGCTTCCATGGATGGTGTTTGGACTTGTCATTGGTGTTTTTATTGGGAAGGACCTTCCAGAAAGCCTCTTTAGAATAGGTATGGCAATTATCATTATCATCACTGTATTCATGATGTATTGGTGGGATAGAAAAAAGGTGAAGACCGTTCCCACGCATTGGATCTTTTCCGGTACAATCGGTACCTTGGCAGGAATAACCACAATGGTAGGAAATTTGGCGGGCGCCTTTTCCAATATTTACTTTTTGGCCATGCGTCTTCCTAAGAACCATTTTATTGGAACCGCAGCTTGGCTATTCCTGATCGTAAACGTTTTAAAATTACCCTTTCACTTCTTTATCTCGGAAGACCATTACTTGGGAATCCCTGATCTTGAATGTTAAATTATTGCCAGGAATTTTCTTGGGTTTCTTTGTAGGTATTCGCATCATTAAGCTGATCAATGAGGAATTCTTTCGCAAAATGATATTGGTCCTGACCGCTCTTGGGGCACTTTTGATTATGGTCGGATAATCCTATTATTTATCACTGCCTAGTCCATGCTCCGGACCATGTACGCAATTATAGTGTGCCATTTCTGCATGATAGGCGGCCGAATAGGAGGCTTCCCTAAGTTCTCCGGCCAAACGATGCGCTATTCTAATATGGTACTGTAAATTTCCCAAATTGTTCGCCTTTACGGCTTTTTTGGCATTACTATACGCCTGTTCCGCCAAATCACGGGCATCGATGGAATAACTCTCTGCTTCAATACTATTGCTAATGACTTCCTTTAATCCGCAAAGCCCCGAATTATATTGCGATTCTTCGGCTAGGCTTACCGCCTCGAAAGCTTGGTCCAATGCCTTACCCAAAAAATGCTCCACTTCCAATGCGTTTAGCTTGGCCTTTTTAAAACTGGCTTCATATCCGGCCAACTCTGCCGGGGCACTTAGGGAATCGGTTAACTGATTGATATTGGTCATGAACTCTTTTACTTCTTTAATTTCGCTTTTTAGTACTTCGCATTGTGCAACCGTTTTTGAAGCTAATAATAGAAATGTAATTGTTAGGGTCGATACTACAATTGTGCTTTTTTTCATGATTTAGGGACTAAAAGAGCGTGCAATTTCTAACCGATATCCTAAATGACTTTCCTTTTTTTGATAAAAAGAGAACAAATAAGGATTAAACGCAGATTACCCCCATTTTAAAAACAAGTAGGCCTGTCACTTACAGACAGGCCCATTCGATAACTTGCCGACATCCCTCGTTGAGAAGTCCTATATGTTTTGGTTAATTAATACTCCTATTCGGACGCACCCTCATAAAGCGCGTTAAAAATCAATTTGTAAGTCCCTCTTGGTTGTGCCCTAAACTGAGGCCTAAATGCGAATAAGATTACATCCCCTTCTCCATAGTTGACTTTTACCATGGCCGGTTTCTTGGCGATGTACTTTTCTTCACCCATGGCCCAACCGCTCATCAGCAAATTTTTAGGCGCGTAACTGGCAATGATTTCCACATTAGGAGCTGGGGCATCTGCAATATCCTCATCGCCACCTTCTCCCTTTTTGCTCTGTTTGTCAATGGTGAAGGCCCGACTCCTATTAAAAGAAACCGATACGGAATCCTGCATTCCAAAAGCCAATGGATTCTTCGTGTCTATGCCTGTTTTTATTAATGACCCAGGAATGAAGAATTCCTTGCTGTCCGCTCCATCGGTCGCATCCCTAAGCGGCAATCCAAATTGCTCGATTACATAGTTGCTGGCCTCATCAAAAGCCAATAAGGTCCCACCATTCTTCACATAGTTGCTAAGTGCCAACGTACCTTCAAGTCCGATACCTCCAGTAAACTTTTCCGGCATGTCCAAGTTGGAATGCCCGTGCAAAATAGATCTGGGCCTTTGTGAAGGGATAATAAGGGCATCGTATTGGGACAAATCCACGGTCTTAATGTCCGCATCATGCAAGGTGTCCATTTCAAATTCGTATTCATCCATGACAAATCGGGTCCAACCTTCGTCCATATTAGCCACCCAGGATTTGTAGAGTCCGACTTTAGGAAGGTGGATTTTTGTCAATCCTATTTCAGGTTTGTCGGATACTCCAATGAATTCAAGTCCATATTCCTTTGCCAAAGTTTCTACCGACTCACTGCCCCCCGAAACAATATATGATCCTGCTGGCAAGCTTACTTTGCCCAATTTTAACTCTTCCGTTGTTTTGTAGGCGATTCCACCTCCTTTTAGAATTTTGTTGGTAGCCAACACGGAAGCATTGCTGTTTGCGCTTAGGGCATATCCAAAAGCACCTTTTCCATCCACTTCTCCCTCACTATAGGCTGCGGTATTGGTCACTTTTTCCGTTGCAACATCAAAAGAATCCTTTATTTTATCCACGGTCACACCCATCTGCATGGGTAACGTCCAACCTGCCAAGTCGTATGGTGTATCCGGTGGCCCACCAGGATACTGAAAACGGGTAGGATAGTTCTGTTTTTCCATCAGATCCAATAAATAGGGCCTGAAGGCCTGTCCGCCATAAATAATGAAAGACCCCTTTTCATATTTTTTATCTCCGATGGTGAAATTCTTGGTGGCCTTATCAATTTCAATACCTCCTTTCAGTAGTACGTTCACTAGATTGACCGCCTCAAAATCGTCCCATTGATCTGTTCCTATGACATAGGCAAAGGGGCCCTCGGTTTTGGCCTTTTCTATGGCCGAAGCTCCCATCTTATATATGTTGTATAGATAATTACTTTTTCTATCCGCAGCAAGGTCCAAAGTGGCCCAAGTAGCCGTTAACATATAGTCTACAGCGTCCCTAAAGTGGGACTCACCACCTTTCCAAGGGTCGGGGTACATAATGTCCGTACCGTCTGTAGGAGTACCCCCGGCTACCGTTTTCGGCAATTTTTCCGGGTCGTAAAATCTTGGTGTAGGTGTGGTATGCCCTGTTTCCGTCAAAATACCGATCATATTATGGTAGTAGGGAACCGTACGCCCACCACCGTTCCAAAACATGGTGTAAAAATTATCTGCAATGGCTCCTGGCATATTCTCCAAACTAAAGCGCTTGGTCATGGCAGAACCCACTTCGCTGACACCTGCCGTTACCGCAGGGTGAATTTTTGGATTCACGGGGTCCGCGTAGGGCGGAAGTGAAATCTTAGTCCAGGAAGGGGAAGATTGATGATGGTTGTAAACAATTTGTGGGTACCATTCATTATAGATGATTTTGGTAACATTATAGGTCTCCGGCATGGTGTTCATAAACCAATCCCTATTATTGTCATGCCCCATATAATAATGATATAGAATAGGGGGTCCGGAAGTTTCATAGGCGGTGCCCATGTTCTTTCTATACCAATCCACCACAATATCCAAACCATCGGGGTTCATTACGGGCATTAATATGGTAATGACATTATCCCTGATCTTTTTCATTTCAGTAGTTTCTGAAGTTGCGAGGGTATATGCTAATTCCGAGGTCATTTGTCCATGGGCCAATTCCGTGGAGTGCATACCTCCATCTACCCAAACAACGGCCTTTCCTTCTTGGGACAATTGCATGGCCTCTTGATCGGAGACACGTACTCCGGCCAACTTGGTGCTAATATCTTTCCATTTATCCAGTGATGCCAAGTTCTCTTCGCTGGAAATGAATAGGATGTACATCTTTCTACCTAGGATCGTGGTGCCGATCTCCTGCATTTTCACCCTATTGGAGGCATTCGACAATTTTCCTAAATAATCCTCTATTTGGGCGTAATCTGCCAGCTTATAATCATCCCCGACACGAAAACCGTAAACATCTTTGGGGGAGGGAACATTCTGTGCCATGGCTTGGAAAAGACACGACAATAACAATACAACGGTCATGAGCTTGACCTTGTATCCTGTTGTTTTTGAAGTCATTTTTGAATTAGTTTGATTTTGAATCAGGAATTTAAGCATTCCTAGGCAAGAAATAAAACGGGAACGCCAAGGATTCGTACTTGTTCGGTCTCTTTTTGTAAGTTCATAATTCCACCTTGGCTTTTTTATGAATTTAGGGGTTTCCATAGAGGGTACATACAGAAGATTTTCCATTACACAATAGGTACTAACTATGTAACTTAAGTAGCTGTAGGGACAAGGTATTCTTTTGAAATTGGCGTATAGTTATTCCTAAAATATAGCGCTATGAAAACTTTACTAGAAAGAACCTTCATTAGACTATTGGTCATGGGAACCGTTTTTTCCTGTGACAAAAACGATGATGCCCAAGATTTGACCCCTATTGGTCAAACAACTTTAACCGAAGATGATAGAGAGGCCCTCCTGTTCATGTTGGAAGAGGAAAAATTGGCTCGTGACACCTATATCTATCTCGGGGAATTATGGAACAACAATCAGTTCTTAAATATTAAGCAAAGTGAACAATCCCACATGGATGCGGTTACCCAATTGTTGGACACCTATGAAATTGACTATACCATCCTAGCCAACGGAGATTTTATCAATGCGGACATTCAGTCGTTGTACGATGCATTTATTACCAGTGGAAGTCAAAATGTGGTCGAGGCAATGGTAGTAGGAGCTACTATAGAAGATTTGGATATCGTTGATTTGGGAGACTACATAAAGCTTACTTCAAATGCCGCCCTCATATCCGTTTTTGAAAACCTTCGGTGTGGCTCTAGAAATCACTTAAGAAGTTTTACCAATGCCCTGGAAATCATGGGGTCTTCTTATACCCCACAATACCTAGATTTAGATACGTATTTCGAAATTATTTCCGCCACCAACGAACGCTGTGGATGGTAAGGCCAGCATAAAGGAACAGGTGTAGTGGTCACTACACCTGTTCCTTCTATTCTAGAATGAACTATATATAGTCTACAAAACTTTTGTTTTACCAGGTGTCGGGATTTCGTAGAATCCATCCGCTTTTGGCATTACTGGTGGTGGGGTATCCCAGGTCATATCATCGGGAACCAGTTGGAGCGTGGATTGCATGGCATCCTCCCACTTGATAACCTCTCCGCTATAGGTAGCCATACGCCCCATAATAGCCGTTAAGGTGCTTTTTGCTCCGTATTCGGCATTATTAAGATCGGTATTTTCGCGAATCGCCTTGAACAATCTATTATGCTCTTCCTGATAGGGATTATGCCCGGATGAGTTTTCAAACTTCCCTATTTCATTTCCTTCCAGATCATATAAAAAGGCCGCAGCGGCATCGTTGGTGCTTACAAAGCCCTTGGTGCCCTGAAATTGTTCCGCTACCCTATTGTAAGTGCCGGGCTGATGCCTGCACTGACTGGAAATGACGGCACCACTAGGATAAGTGAATTCTACGAAGTGGTGGTCAAAGATTTCCCCATGGTCGTGCCCGTACGTACCTGTCTTCCTCCCATACCCTGTGCCGAAACAGGAAATTCATCCAAAAACCAGTTGGCCACGTCAATATTGTGAATGTGCTGCTCCAAAATATGATCCCCACAGAGCCAGTTAAAATAGTACCAGTTCCGCATTTGATATTCCAGCTCCGTATATTCCGGTTTTCTTGGCCGTACCCAAACCCCGGCACTGTTCCAATACACCTGTCCGCCTACCAATTTACCAACGGCGCCTTTTTTAATCTCCTCCAATGCGGCCAAATAGTTTTCCTGATACCTGCGCTGTAGCCCTACCACTACCTTCAGGTTCTTATCCTTTGCTTCCCGGGCATACTTTAATACTTTTTGAATACCGGGAACATCAGTGGCCACCGGTTTTTCCATAAATACATGCTTCCCATTTTCTATGGCATAGGCGAAGTGGGCTGGCCTAAATCCCGGCGTTGTTGCCAAAATAACAACGTCCGCAAGGTCAATCGCCTTTTTATAGGCGTCAAAACCTACAAACCTATTTTTATCCTTTACCTTGATTTTTCCCGTATCCTTATATTTCTCATAAAGGTTGTTATAACTATCGGTGAGCCTGTCCTCAAAAGCATCGGCCATGGCCACCAATTCGATATTTTCATCTGCCTGTAGGGCCTGGTTTGCTGCACCTGAGCCCCTTCCTCCACAACCTACCAAGGCTACTTTTAATTTCTTTTCATTGAAAATGTTGAACATTCCCTTAGATTCGAGTGAAGGGGTGAATACCAATCCTGCCGAAGCCATGGTACCCTTCTTTACAAAATCCCTGCGTGTATTTTTCATATGTTTAATTTTATGTGTTGTTAATCTATTGCTATCCAAAAAGTATTGTCTTCCTGTATTTCGGGGGTATTCACCGGTCGGACGATTCTAAACCCTACAAATGCGGCATCCGTATTCCACCATTTGCTTTGGGGAAACTGGGGATCCCGTACCTTCCAAACCAAATCGGACCCCATACGTACCGTTGAACCTACTTCTTTGGCAGTATTCTTAAAAGACCCTCCTCTAACGACAGTAGGATACGGCTTTGTAATAGGATGAAATACCTGATCCCTTGTATAGGCATCCTCAACATATTGGTCAAGGTCCATTCTGCCACGTTGCCATATATATCATATAGGCCCCAAGGGTTGGGTTTCTTTTGTCCTACTTCGTGGTAGCTCTCCCCACTATTTTCATCGAACCATGCGTACTCCTCTAGATTTCCGTCATTCTCAAAAAAATAGGTTCCAGCACTTCCGGCCCTTGCGGCATATTCCCATTCGGCCTCTGTAGGCAATCGGTAATATACCCCGGTCAATGCAGTAAGCCATTTACAGAACTGTGATGCGCCTAGCACGGTTACATTTGCCACTGGCAAGGAACCTTCGGAACCCATACCCAATCCCATATCCACATAAGGAATTGTGGCTCCGGTTACGGCATCGATTTCAATATTTTCGTTCTTAATGGCATCTATATCCAATTCCCGTTTTAAGAACTCGCGATAAAGCTCCCAGGTAACCTCCTTTGAGGACATCCAAAAACCATCGACAGGAACCTTCCTTTGCGGATACGCATTTTTGTATTCCGGATTGGTACTTCCCATTTGGAACGAACCAGAGGGTATCGCTACCATTTCAATTTCCAAGTCGCTTCCAGGCAGCTTCTGTGTATAGGCTTTTGGCTCTTGGTCCAAAGACACCCATAGTATCATGACCATTATAAGGGTAGTAATTTTCATATTTGAAGTTCCTTCCGAAGTTGGTACCTAGTAAATATATGAAATCATACTAATTCTTGATAACCATAGAAATACCCCGATTTATAAAACCAACAATCGGCATACATTTACCTGCCATATCAGTTCGGTAACAAATGTTACTGCACAGCTTGTTTCCCCAATCTAATTTTGTCCAAAATATATTACAACAATGAAGTATTTATTAGGATATATTATTCTTTTCTCCTGCTATTTTGGGATGGGTCAAAATACCACGCCCATTACGAAGGAAGAAGTGATGACAAGAGTAAAAGAGGGCAATAACACCCTTAAAATAGCCATGCAGGAGGCCCTGGCGGCCAAAGGTGATTACTTGCAGACCAATGCAGTTTTATTGCCGAACATAAGCGTTTCCCATACGGGAATCGCCACTACAAATCCCCTGATGGCCTTTGGTTCCAAATTGAACCAGCAGATCCTTACGGCAGCGGACTTCGATCCCACCCTATTGAACGACCCCAGGCAAATAGAGGATTATGCCACTAGGGTAGAAGTACAACAGCCCTTGATCAACCTGGACGGTATGTTTCAACGAAAGGCTGCCAAGGCGAAGTGGACGGCAACCGAACTACAATCGGAACGCACTGGCGATTACATGGCTCTTGAAGTTGAAAAAGCCTATATGCAATTACAACTTGCCTATAAAACGGTGGACGTGCTGGAAAAAGCGAAGGAAACCGCTTTGGAAAAACCAGCGTATTGCAGAAAACAGCTTTGCCCAGGGATACCTACAAAAGTCGGACGTATTGGCCGTTCAGGTACGGGTCACGGAAATAGACAACCAATTGCAATATGCCCGGAGCAATGTCCTCAATGCCAGTAACTATATATCGGTTCTCATGAACGAGACGGGTACCACGGTTCTGATGCCGACGGAATCGCTCTCCGTATCCTATTCGGACATCGATGCGGTATCGCTTTCTGAAAACCGAAAGGATATTTTGGCCATGGATTCGGCTACGGAGGCCTACAAACAAATGTACAAAGCGGATCAAATGTCCTTTCTCCCCGGATTGAATGCTTTTGGTACCTACGAAATGCATGACGATGAAGTCTTTCAGGGGGACGCCGATGGATATTTGTTCGGGGCAGAACTTAAATGGAATCTTTTTGAGGGAAGCAAACGTTTTGGGAAATCACAGAAAAGCAAGGCCGAATACGACAAGGCCAAACTACAATTGGAGCAATACAAATCTGAAAGTGCGCTGGAACTGAACAGGGCAAAACGAAATTTGGAGAACGCCGAGAATAAGTTAAGGCTTACCAAATTGGCCTTGGAACAGTCCCAAGAATCCCTGCGGATCCGTACGAACAGATTTGAACAGGGCTTGGAAAAAACGACCGACCTGTTAATGGCCGAAACCCAATATTCCCAAAAAACACTGGAGTACTATATGACCATTTTTGAACACAACTATGCCTTGGCATATGTACAGTTCCTGACAAAAATTTAATAATCAATACAGGTTAATGTAAGACCAATTACAACAAGAAACATGAAAAATAAACTTTATATATCAGTAATGGCTTTGGCGGCCCTCACCATATTGGCCGGTTGCGGAAACGACCAAAAAACAACTGCGGCAACCAAAGGTCCTGCCATTTCGGTTACCACAAGTACCGTAACACAAAACAGCAATGACCCTTTCCTTACCGTAAGCGGCAAGGTAGAAGCTGCCAAGAGTGCGAACATCAGTACCCGCATGATGGGGTATGTGGACAAGATATACGTACAGGTTGGTGAAAAAGTATCAAATGGGCAGCTCCTATTGAGCGTGAACAATGCAGATGTATCCGCCAAGTTGGCCCAAGTGAATGCCGGTATCGCCGAGGCAACCGCCTCTTATACCAATGCCGAAAAGGATTATAACCGATTTACGGCCCTTTTTAAGGAGAACAGCGCCTCCCAAAAAGAGTTAGATGACATTACGGCCCATTACACTATGGCCAAGGCCCGATTGGAGTCGGCCAAACAAATGAAGAACGAGGTCAATGCCCAAATGGGCTATGCGAACATTCGCGCTCCCTTTGGCGGCGTGGTCACCAATAAATTTATCAATGCCGGGGATATGGCAAACCCCGGAATGCCCCTTTTGGAAGTAGAGGCCCCGGGAACCTACCAAGTGTTGGCCATGGTTCCGGAATCCGAAATCACTGAAATTAAGGATAATACCCCGGTAAACGTCCTTATTAAATCCTTGGAGCAAAATATAAAGGGTAAAGTGACCGAGGTAAGTTCCTCCTCTAAAAACACGGGAGGTCAGTATTTGGTAAAGGTGCTCTTGGAAAAAACGGACATTCCCATCCTTTCTGGAATGTATGCCACCGTGCAGTTCCCCGTAACGAAAAAAACGAACAATGCCGCGATTATGATACCCACGGATGCCTTGGTGACGAACGGAAGTCTCACCGGTGTGTATACCGTAAGTGAAGGTAATACAGCCCTCTTGCGATGGTTGCGATTGGGGCGCACTTTTGGTGACCGGGTAGAGGTGTTATCCGGGCTTACCCAGGATGAAAAATACATTGTTTCCGCGGAAGGAAAACTGTACAACGGAGCAACATTGGCGATACAATAAAAAAGGAAACGCGTTAGGGATTGCAGTGGTTACCCCGCACCTGCCTTGGCAGGGAGGCGTAAAAACGGAAAGCCCGCCCGAACGCCCCAATAATAAAAAATAAAATGAAGGAAGGTTTAGCTGGCAAGATTGCCAAACTATTTATAGGTAGTAAGTTAACGGTGCTCCTGATGATCGTATTCATGGTCATTGGGGTCTATAGCTCATTTTTGATACCACGGGAGGAAGAACCACAGATCGATGTGCCCATGGCCGATATTTTTGTGGGATACCCTGGGGCGAGCCCAACCGAAGTGGAATCGAGGGTCATAAAACCCTTGGAGCAACTCATCAGTAACATTAAGGGGGTGGAATATGTGTATTCCACATCCATGAAGGAACAGGGAATGGTCATCGTGCAGTTCTATGTGGGCGAAGATATTGAGCGCTCTTTCGTAAAACTGTACAATGAGATCAACAAGCACATGAACTGAGATGCCACAGGGGGTGACCTTTCCCTTGGTAAAGACCCGTGCCATAGACGATGTTCCCATGTTGGGATTGACCCTTTGGAGCGAAAACTATAGCGGCTATCAATTAGGGCAGATGGCACAGGAACTGGAAGCGGAAATCAAAAAAGTGAACGATGTGGCGGTGACCCATAAAATCGGTGGGCAAAACCGACAATTACGCGTGGTTCTGGACAAGGACAAATTGGCTGCCAGTGGACTGGATTTCCTAAGTGTTTCCGAAATGATAAAGGGCAACAACGCCCAACTGAATTCGGGTAGTTTTGACCGAAACGATACCGAATTTTTAGTGAGCGCCGGGAAGTTTTTGGAATCCGTAACCGATGTGGAAAATCTGGTCGTGGGGGTACAACAAAATAGACCGGTCTACCTAAAACAGGTGGCAGAAATCATTGATGATCCCGAGATACCCCAAAATTACGTGAGTCCGGGCTTTGGCCAGGCCAGTGAAAAAGCTTTGGAATATCCATCTGAATATCCTGCCGTGACCTTATCCATAGCCAAAAGGAAAGGAGCGGATGCTATGAAAATTGCGGAAGTGATAGTGGATAAGGTGCACCATTTAAGGACCAAACTTATTCCCGATGATGTGCATGTGGAAATCACCCGAAACTACGGTGAGACGGCCTCCCATAAGGTGTCTGAACTACTCTTGCACCTCATCGGATTCATCATTGCGGTAACCTTTGTAGTAATGTTGGCCATGGGATGGCGCGGTGGCTTGGTGGTATTCCTTTCGGTACCCATTACGTTCGCCTTGACCTTGTTGAGCTACTACATGCTGGATTATACCTTAAATAGAATCACCCTGTTCGCCTTGGTATTCGTAACAGGTATCGTGGTGGACGACTCCATTATCATTGCGGAGAATATGCACCGACATTTTAAGATGAAACGCCTACCGTTTAAACAGGCCGCCCTATATGCCATTAATGAAGTTGGTAACCCTACCATTTTGGCGACGTTCACCGTAATTGCCTCGGTATTGCCCATGGCCTTCGTATCCGGATTGATGGGCCCTTATATGGCCCCAATGCCCATTGGCGCATCCATCGCCATGATCTTGTCTCTCTTTGTGGCCTTGACCATCACCCCGTATTTGGGATATATTTTCCTGCGGGAAAAGGACAAAAAGGAAACCAGTGGAAAAAGTGGAAAAACCGTTGGAGGATACCTTAATCTATAAATTCTATGACAAGTTTGAGCGCCCCTTGATCGAGCACAAGGGAAAACGTTGGATGTTCCTTGGTTTGACCTTCTTCTTGCTCATTGGTTCTATGTTGCTGTTCTTTACAAAATCGGTAGCGGTAAAAATGTTGCCCTTTGACAACAAAAACGAATTTCAGGTGGTCATCGATATGCCAGAAGGTACTACCTTGGAACGTACCGGAGTCGTAGCCCAGGAAATTTCCCAATACCTGGCCACAAGGCCGGAAGTGGTCAACTATCAAAATTATGTAGGTACCTCCGCACCCATTACCTTCAACGGTTTGGTGCGGCACTATGATCTTCGTGGCGGTAGTAATATGGCAGATATTCAAGTAAACCTTATCGACAAAGGCGAGCGAAGTGCCCAAAGTCATGATATTGCAAAATTACTCAGGCCTGAAATACAACGCATCGCCTCAAAATACGATGCCAATGTAAAAGTGGTTGAGGTACCACCAGGACTCCCAGTACTTTCAACTATTGTTGCGGAGGTATATGGTCCGGACTATGATACCCGGATGCAAATTGCGGATAATGTTCAGGATATCTTGAAAAACACCCAAGATGTGGTAGATATCGATTGGATGGTAGAAGCGAATGAGACGGAATATCAGTTTGTCATAGATCGGGAAAAAGCTATGTTGTACGGGGTGGCCCCACAACAGATAGCCTATACAATGCATATGGCATTGAGCAATAGACCTATCGCCAATCTGTACGATGAGAACGCTGTTCAACAGGTGGGATTGGTATTGGCCTTGGATGAAAAGGAGAAATCCACCATCACGGACATTGCCCAATTGAAGGTAAAGTCCCAACAAGGGAATATGATCCCCATTTCGGATTTGGTCGATATACAGCCCGTCACCAGCGCAAAGAGTATCTACCGAAAGAACCGGAAACGCGTGGTGTATGTAATGGCGGATATGGCCGGCGAGTTGGAGAGTCCAGCCTATGCTATTTTGGGCATGGAAGAGAAGTTAAAAGAAATACCGCTACCACAAGGCTATGAAATGAACGAGATGTACTTGGGACAGCCTGAATATGAAGATGATTTTACCGTAAAATGGGACGGTGAGTGGCAAATTACTTTGGAAGTATTTCGCGATTTGGGCATTGCCTTTATGGGGGCGATTATCCTTATCTATATTTTGATCGTGGGATGGTTCCGAACTTTAAAGCGCCCGTGGTCATGATGGTAGCGATACCCTTATCCTTGATCGGGATTATTCTAGGGCATTGGTTAATGGGTGCCTTCTTTACCGCGACTTCTTTTATTGGAATGATTGCTTTGGCAGGTATCATGGTGCGGAACTCGGTCTTGTTGATTGACTTTATAAACCTGCGATTGGCCGAGGGAGTGTCCTTAAAACAGGCGGCCATTGAAGCTGGGGCCGTACGTACTACGCCCATCCTATTAACAGCAGGAACCGTGGTTATCGGGGCATTTGTCATCCTTTTTGACCCTATTTTCCAAGGCCTGGCCATCTCCCTCATGGGAGGAACCATTGTCTCTACCGTATTAACATTACTGGTGGTCCCCTTGGTGTATTATATGATCGAAAGAAAAAATCACCCGGAGCAGCCTTCGGAAACTGAACTAGAATAAAACTTGATAAAGATGAAGCTATTAATCGTCACCGTTGTGGAGGAGTTCGATACCGAAATCCTTCAAATGTTTAAAAAAGCACATATCGATAGCTATAGCGGCTCCGATATCGATGGCTATAAAAATGTTGCGCCCATGGTACGCGCCGCTAGTTGGTTCCCCAGCGAAAAAGGCGGGGTGGAGTCCAGTCTCTTCTTCTCCTTTACGGAGGATGAAAATATCGACCAGCTTTTCGGCCTCATTAAGGAATTTAACAGCAAGATGGAAACCAATAACCCTATCAAAGCGGTTGTGCATTCCCATTGAAAAATCTATTTAACCTGGAATAGGCATTAGGAGAGCGTTGTGAAGGTAAAAAGCGCAATAAAATAAAGTGGTTTGGAAATTTTGGCATAGCACCGCTATGGTGAAATTGAAAATACAGCATAGCCTTTTATTTTGAAGCGATTTTTAGCTGTAACAGCTTTTCTAAAGCATAATCCGGGTTTAACCCTAAATACAATTATTATGATCAACAGATATATTCGTGCCATTGCCGGTACTTTTATCATCATTAGCGTACTATTGGCCCTCTATGTAAACATCAACTGGTTATGGTTTACCGTTTTCGTTGGAGCCAACTTGTTGCAATCCTCCTTTACCAAATGGTGCTTGATGGAAGATATCCTGCGAAAACTAGGGGTAAAGGATGCCGATAAAGGATGCGAAGCATAGTGTAGTGAAATGATAGGGGTGGTTTGGATGTCTATTCAAAATTGTTTGGCGAGCCACCCTTGTTCCGGATTTTCTTGTCCCACCACACATAAAGACCAAATGCCAATAGACTGGCTAAGGAACCCCACAACAAGCCTGTTTTGAGTCCGTCCGTGCTTTTGCCAAAATAGGCAATAAAAAGGGTCAAGGGGGCTATCCCTACTAAAGTGGCTCCAATGAACTTCCAATAGCCCATTTGCAGCAATCCGCCCACAAAACTAATGGCATCATTGGACAAAAAAGGGTTGAGACGGGTTACGATAACCGCCCAAAAGCCATAATCGTCCAAAAAGTCCTCTACTTTCTTTTCAGACTTTCCCCCAATGATTTTCTTTACGATGGAATCCCCAAAATAATCCCCAATAACATACCCCACAGAAGATGCGGCAAATACCGCTACAAAAACAATGACGCTTCCCCAAAAAGGTCCATAGGCCAATATAGCCACCACCATTAATAGAACAGAGGGTATAATGAGTAGGAACATCTGTGCAATCATGGCTAGGACCAACACCATGGGGCCCATCCAACCAAAACCGGAAACCCATTCCTTTATCTGAGCTTCGTCATCGCTTGTCAAAACATCCCAGGCATTATTAAAAAAAGAGGCCACTTCGGGAATATGAAATACGATATGATCAATCCGACCACTAGCGTCATGGAAAGGTATAGCGGTAGTCTACTCTTACTATTTTTCGAGGAGGTGTTTTTAGACATTTTTTACCTATAATTTTATGCTGAAATGATGAAAGGCTTTTTTATATCCAAAAAATATAAGGGATTAAAATGTTTCATATAGACTCTAAAATCAATAAATTAAACTCGAAACCAACATTACTAGTCAATAATGAACTATTCCGAGAAGACTTGTCGCATTTTATCCCTTAACCGCGCTACTAATTTTTAGTATCTCCTGTAAAGAACCACAGGAAAAGTCGGTACCTGTGACCAAACCAAACATCATTTACATTCTTGCCGATGATTTAGGGTACGGAGAATTAGGGGTTTATGGACAGGAAAAGATAGAGACACCTAACATCGACGCCCTTGCTCAAAGCGGTATGCTTTTCACACAACATTATACCAGTGCACCCGTTTGTGCCCCGGCCCGTTACATGCTGTTGACCGGTAAGCATTCAGGGCATGCTTACATAAGAGGCAATGATGAATGGGGCGTACGTGGCGATGTATGGGACTATCGAGCTATGGCCGAAGATTCTACATTGGAAGGGCAGCGGCCCATACCGTCCAACACAGTGTTACTGCCCCAAAAACTGAGGGAACAAGGCTATGCTACAGGAATGGTAGGCAAATGGGGCTTGGGAGCCCCGCATACGGAGTCCATTCCCACAAAAATGGGGTTCGACTTTTTCTTTGGCTATAATTGCCAACGACAGGCACATACGTATTATCCCCTTCATCTCTATCACAATGAAAATAGGGTGCATCTTCAGAACGATACTGTACCCCCATCCACCAAATTCCCTGAAGGAACAGACCCAAACAATCCTGAAAGTTATGCGCCTTATAATCTTACCGAGTATACTCCGGATTTGATGTTCGAACAGATGACACAATTCATTTCTGAAAAGAAAAATGACCCTTTCTTTTTTTATTGGGCCACCCCCATTCCCCATAACCCTATTCAGGCCCCGCAACGCTGGGTGGACTACTACAAGGAAAAGTTTGGATCGGAAGAACCCTATTTGGGCGATAAAGGATATTATCCGCATCAAAATCCACGTGCAGGCTACGCGGCCATGATTTCCTATCTCGATGAGAATGTGGGCAAACTTATCGACCACCTTAAGAAAGAAGGTCTCTACGATAATACACTCATTATTTTTAGTTCCGATAATGGGGTCACCTTCACCGGGGGAACCGATGGCACTTTCTTCAATAGCTCAGGTCCTTTTGGTGAGGAACGCGGAAAGGGAAAAGGTTTTGTGTATGAAGGGGGTATCCGAGTGCCTATGATTGCCAGTTGGCCTGGTCATATACAACCTGGTACGCGAACCGACCATGTATCGGCTCAATATGATGTGATGGCCACACTATCCGCCTTAATTGGTTTTGAAAAACCATCGGACACGGATGGTATCAGCTTTTTGCCCACCTTATTGCAGGAAAAAGGACAACAAGATCACGATTTTCTTTTTTGGGAATTCCCTGAATATGGAGGGCAGGTCGCCATTCGGATGGGCGATTGGAAGGTCGTTCGCCAACATTTAAAGGATGATGAATCTCCTACTTTAGAACTGTTTAATCTACAAACAGACCCTGCCGAAACCGAAAATGTCGCCACCCAGCACCCCGATATATTGGAAAAGGCAGCGGCCATTTTTGCTAGGGAACATACCAATGCGGAAACGGAACGGTTTCGGATTCCTCTAATAGAATCGGGATTGTTGGGTTCCTAAACGTAACATGGAGTAGAACTCTAGATTTTATGGCTTTTATCCTGAAATAGATAGAACATACCCTAAAATCATTGTTAATGATTTTATAAATCCAGTAATTCGACCTAAAAACTTCACTTTTCATCGATTGGAGTAGCTACAGTGTACAACCAGCACGTAGGTATTAAGAACCGGGTTCGCACAGACCATTAGCTAGGTCAACGTTCTTTATTTAATTCAAAATTTCTTTACGATGAAAGCAAAACAGATATTGTCCATCCTAACCATACTAACCATCTGTTTGTTTACCAACGCCCAAGAAAAAACACACTGCATCTATGATGATTGTGGTTTTGAACCCGGGCAAACCGTGTACCTTTTTGGCGACCAGGTACAACTACGGGAAGCGCCCACAACAAATTCGAAAGTGCTGAAAACCCTTTCCATTGGTTCACCCTTGGTGATACAAGAAAAGCATGAAAACTCTTGGCGCTACAAAGGGATTGACCATCATTTCTATAAAGTGTCTTACAAAGGTAAAGATGGCTATATACTTGGTGGATTGATTGCCTTGGAAAAGAAAACCATTCAAGATGTGGTACATCTCTTCGGGCGGAGCAAAACGGGAAATGAAGACTATCTCTTGATCCGTTCCTTAAAAGATGATGGCAGTTTTACTGAAAAATCTACCCGATTGGCCAATAGCCAGTTTTATTTAAGTGCTCCGGGAAATAAGGGTCTGCCGAATATTGAGGGAATCCTATTTGTGAATTATCTCGGCCGAAGCCTGTGGAGTTGAAGGTGGTGGTATTTACCTTTTTCAACAAGAAGGTTCCCTATATCAAGTAGCCCGACTCTCACAAATCTCGGATGCGGGAGTGTATTACTTTTGGGAGGAATTCATATTCCCTGAGGATATGTATGGGGTGCCTGGAAAGATTCGCTATAAAAAAGAAATCGGGGAGAACTATAATGAAGCTGCCGATTGGGAAAAGATTAGCAAAGAGACCAAAACACTGGTTTGGAACAATGGGAGCTTAGAACTTGCACAGCGATAAAATAATTGAATTCAGGCTAAACCTGTCATCAAAAGTGGCAGGTTTTTTTTGTTTTGTTATACGACCATCTATTCGACTCTGCTAATGATTTTTTGAGGATGTCACTTCGAGTGAATCCTCGAAGTGTTCACTGAGCGGCTTGCCCTGAACAAAACCGAAGGGTTCTCGATACAATTTCATACCAAGCTATCGCTCGGGAAGAAATCACTCGAACTGACATTAGATTTTTTAAGTGCCCGTTGGCACAAATTAATTTGTATTTTTTCTGTGTGAAAGTATACTTTGTTTACATTCGGAGTGCTCTGACGGAACCTACTATACTGGAATTACATCAAATTTGGAAAAACGATTGGAATCCCATCGAAGTGGAAAAAATAAGGATAGTTATACATCTTCTAGACTACCCGTCATTCTTGCTTACTTTTGTGAATTTACGGAAGCCACAATGGCCATTCAGACTGAAAAACAGATTAAAAAATGGTCAAAAGCCAAAAAGGAGGCTCTAATCCTTGGTACGTTTGAACACCTGCCGAACCTTGCCAAGAAAAAATTCAGATAATTCTTATGTCACTTCGAGTGAATTTTCGAGGTGGTCACTGAGCGGCTTGCCCTGAGCTCAGCCGAAGGGTGTCAAAGCACACGAGAAAATTTGTATCGAGAAGCCTTTATAACAAAAAGAGCCTGTTCTGAGCGGCCCGTCCCGAGCTAGTCACCTGAGAGAAGCCGAAGGGAGGTGAGGGAAAGCTGAAGGGTTCTCGATACAATTTCTTACTTCACGACATTTCAGCAAGAAATCACTCAAACTGACAAAATGCAGTCATTGACCTTTTGCACTAGCAGTACGTTAAAGACTCCATCCTTAACTAAAACACTCCCCTTTTTTTGGTAACTTAACGGAAACTATCCAATTATGGCTTCCTACACTTTACAAATTAACGGATCTTCACGGGAGGTGGACGTCGCCCCCGGCACCTCTTTGCTCCGGGTATTACGGGAACATTTGGGACTAACGGGTACCAAATACGGGTGCGGCATTGCACAATGCGGCAGCTGCACCATCCATTTGGACGGAAATCCCGTCAGGGCCTGTGTGCTTCAGGTAGACAACATTACCGAAGAACAACAGATTACGACCATTGAGGGTCTTTCCGAAAACAGTGACCACCCCTTGCAACAGGCATGGGTAGAAGCCCAAGTTCCACAATGCGGTTACTGCCAATCCGGACAGATTATGCAGGCGGCCGCACTCTTGGAAAAAAATCCGAATCCGTCAATAGAAGAAATCAAAACCCATATGAACGGCGTATTGTGCCGATGCGGTACCTATCTGCGTATCCTAAAGACCATTGAATTGGCAACATCCCCAACTACCCTAAAATCCTAAGGCCATGAAAAAGAATGACACAAAAACGACAGCCACCTTGGGCCGAAGAACGTTCCTAAAATCCTCACGGGGGTGCCGTGCTTTTTATTGGGGCTTCGGGTCTATTGCCCAATTTCCTTTCCTGTTCGGATGCCAAGGGTATACAAGGCAATACAAAGAAACATGATATTACCGCTTGGGTTCGGATTACCGAAGACGGACAGATAACCATCTACAATCCCGCTGCCGAAATGGGCCAAGGTTCCATGACCGCCTTGCCGGTCATTTTTGCCGAGGAAATGGATGCCGATTGGTCCAAAGTGAATGTGGAATTCTCACCTCAAGAATCGGATATCTATGGTTCTCCTGGTTGGCAACCCGGTACCAAGCTAATGTTTACGGTGGGGAGTCGCACTACCAATAGTTACTACACCGTAATGCGAAACGCGGGAGCTCAGGCACGCCATGTATTGTTGCATTCGGCGGCCAAACACTGGGAGGTTCCTTTGGAGGAATTGACCACGGGAGCCAGTGAAATTGTCCATGAAAAGAGCGGTAAAAAAATAAGCTATGGGGCACTAGTTCCCCACTTGACCATGCCCGAAACCCTGCCCGATTTCACGGAAGGAGGGTTGAAGGACCCTGAGGATTTTAAGTTGATCGGAAGCCAAATTCCAAGGACCGAAATCCCGGAAAAGGTAGACGGAAGTGCCGAATTTGCCATCGACCTTCGGTTACCCGATATGGTCTACGGGGTGCTGGAACGCGGTGCCCTGCACGGCGCCCAACCTACCTTGACCAATGAGGCGGACATCCTTGCCATGGAGGGTGTTCAGAAAATCGTGCCTTTTGACCATGCCATAGGCGTCGTGGCCAATACCTTGGAGGCTGCCTTGAAGGCAAAAGAAGCTTTGGACATCCATTGGAGCGATGCCCAGGCCACCGGATTTAATTCGCAGGACATCTACCCCGAATATGCCCAAATGGCAAGTGCTCCTAAAAAAGGTTCCGCGGTGAATGAAGTGGGCAACGTGGACCAAGCTTTTCGAACTGCGGCCAAAACCTATGAGGCCGACTTCAAGAACGACTATGTCTACCACGCCCAAATGGAGCCCCTCAATGCGGTCATCCAAGTGGCGGCGGACGGGCAAAGCGCCGAAGTTTGGGTAGGCAGCCAACAAGGAGCCGATACAAAATTGGGTATCCCGGACCTGCTAGGCATTCCCCCTGAAGCGGTCAATGTACACCTACAGTATTTGGGGGGTGGTTTTGGTCGGCGTAGTATGAACGATTTTGTGTTGGAATGCGGCCGCTTGGCACAAGAAATGGCCCCCAAGCCCGTAAAATTGTTATGGACGCGGGAGGATGATGTCACCTATGGCTCCTATAGACCCTTGACCCTACAACGTTTGAAGCTAAGCACCGATGCCCAAGGCGACCTTACCGGTATCTCCCATTGCGTGGTAGGTGACGGTGGGAATTTGGTGGCCGGCGGAACCCGAAACGACCATTATGCCATCCCCAACCAATGGGTGGAATGGCGGGAAGCATCCCATGGGGTACGTCTAAAACACTGGCGTTCCGTGGGGCATGGCCCCAATAAGTTCGCTATTGAGGCCATGATAGATGAGGTCGCCCATGACCAAGGGATGGACCCTATATCGCTACGTAGAAAACTCATGGCCGATTCCCCACGCGCTTTGGCCACATTGAATAAGGTGGCAGAAATATCCGGTTGGGATGCACCCGTATCTGAAGGTCGCGCCAAAGGTGTTGCCTTTGTGGAGCATGGCTCCTTGGGTACAGGGGTTTGTGAAATCTCGGTGGACCGAAATACGGGAAAAATCAACGTGCACCATTTTTGGATTGCGCTGGATGCCGGGGTGGTCATACAGCCGGACAACGTAAAGGCCCAAATGGAAGGTGGGATCATCATGGGACTAAGTTCAGTGCTTAAAGAACAAATCACCATCATGGACGGACAAGTACAACAACGTAATTACGATGATTACCCACTGCTGCGCATGCAGGAGGTACCCGATAGCATAGAAACGGTCATCCTCCCCTCAGCGGAACATCCGGAAGGTGTGGGCGAAACGGCAACGCCTATGGTCGCCGGGGCCATTGCCAATGCCTTTTTAAAATTGACTGGCAAAAGATTACGCCACCTGCCCTTTACCCCGGAACGGGTGTTGGAGGTTTTGAATAGTTGAAAATGAACGTACTACCAATCTGATTAGGTTATTAAAATGCTTTCATCCATAATATAGAATCTCTTATTCAGAACCCAAATTTTATTACTCGAATAGATGTGCCTCTTCTTCCTGCTGATCACGTTGAAGGGATTCCGCAATAAAATAAATGGCAATCAAGATAAGTCCAATCCATTCCGCCCACAGGAGGGTAAAAAATTGCGGTCCGTCCAAATCACATATTCTACCAAAAAATGTATCCCCGGAAATAACAGGGTTAATGTTCCCAATACATCTCCCAAAATGTTGAGTCCGGTTTCACGGGTCAGGATCATGGTCAAGGCACAGCCCACAAAGAAGATACTGGCAAAAATATAGTGGGTCCATTTAAACGTGATGTGGTCAAAGTACAACACCCCAAACAGCGCCAGCCCAAAAATAATATTGTAATATTTTCCAAAACGGCTTTTGGCCCTTTTTATACTGGCATCATCTTCTTTTTGTGCAGACATATGTTGGGCGCCGTTGTAAATAAAAAGTGCAGCAGCTAGTGTCAAGAGGCTGCCGAACCAATGGCCGGCCTCCATGAAATAGTAGTTGCTAATGCTATCCCTAAAAGTATGATGGTCTGCCCAATACAGGATGGCCGGGGTAAAAACTAGGACGGCAGCAATAAAGCGTTCCAGCTTGGCAAAGTGATCTACCTCTTTTACCACCTTTTTGGCAGCTTTTTGGGCTGTAGCTTTAATTTCTTTAATATCCATAGCCTGTAGTTTCGGTTATTACGCCCTACTGAAATTAGATATAATCCTTATTTTGTAAAATATCCCCATGAGTAGGTATTTTTTGGTTCTATGCCGCATCCTTTCTTTGTGACCGTAATACAGGCCCATTTCTCGGATAGCAGCAATAACATATTTAGGGGGAACATTGAAATTGCGAACAGGGTTGGCCTTTACAAGATAAGCGTTTGTAAGTAAATTCCCTATAGGCAGTACGTCATTTTTAAGTTGACCTATGACTGCACTTCTTTAAGTAATCTAGGAAATAAGGAAGAAGTTGATATTATTTGAAACTGCTCTTTGGTTTGTGTTTTAAGCACCCATACCCAACCGTTCCATAAGTTCCTGTTTTTGAATCGGGAGACACTGAGGTCCTTACCATCGACCATCACTACATAGCCGGCATTTCCCCGTACATATTTGAGCATATGGTTTAAGTTGATAAAATAGGAATGATGAATCCGAATGAAATTGTACGGGCGTAGCTGAATCGTTAATTCCTTTAAAGGTTTGGACATTAACAACTTGATCCCATTGTTGAGGTAAATTCGCGTATAGTTGCTATCCGCTTCGCAATACAGTATGTCTTCTATCAGCACATAATCCAGCCCCTCACGGGTAGGAATGGCAATACGGTGGTTTGCCATGCTTTGATCCATATTTTGCACCAAATGTTTCATGCCTTGGTTGATTTCCGGGTTTTTGGAATGTAAGACGCGTTGTACGGCTTCTACGAGGCTGTTCTTGTCAATAGGTTTCAACAGGTAGTCAATAGCACTGAGACGAAAGGCCTGTACGGCATATTTATCATGTGCAGTGGTAAATATGACATGAAAGGGAATATCACCAAGTGCCGTTAACAGTTCAATACCGTTCATCCAGGGCATCTCCACGTCCGGAAAAAGCAGGTCGGTGTCATTTTCCCGAAGTCCCAACAGGCCTTCCTTTGAACTCCGGTATACTTGGGTGACCGTCACTTCGGAACATACCTTTTAAGCAGGCCCTGCAGCCCCTCTATGCAATGCCCTTCATCATCAATAATGGTTGCTTGTAACTGTCTCTTGCTCATAATTCAAAAAATATATTCACCCGAGTTCCACGGCTCTTTTCGTTTTCATACTTGTCGATAATTTCAAAATGGTATTGGTTATCAAGCAATTGATTGTTGATGTTCAATCTCTCCAAAAACAGTTTCATGCCCATGGAATCCCGCTTTTTGGATTTCTGCAGTCTGGCAGCGTACTTCCGTCCCACACCATTATCTTCTATACTGCATAACAATTGCATTTCGTTCTGCTTGAGGGCTACAGTCACTTTACGTTTGCCTTCCTTGTGCAGTAGCCCGTGCCAAATGGCATTCTCCAAAAGGGGTTGTAACAGCATGGGAGGAACCATGATGAAATCTACGGCCGTACCTTCATTAACACGTATTTCAAATTCAAAACCATCCTGAAAGCGCAATTGTTCCATGGTGAGATATAATGTACAAAGTTCCAGTTCTTCCTCCAATGAAATCCGGCGCACCTCTGAATAGCTCAAAACCTTACGGATAAAGGAAGCAAAAACGGTAAGGTACTCCATGGCCTGCTCTTCCTGACCTTTTTCTACCAAATTACGGATGGCATTCAGGCAATTAAAAATAAAGTGGGGGTTCATCCGGGCCTTCAAGGCCTTTAAT
Organism: Maribacter litopenaei; assembly: GCF_025244665.1. Taxonomy (GTDB): domain Bacteria; phylum Bacteroidota; class Bacteroidia; order Flavobacteriales; family Flavobacteriaceae; genus Maribacter; species Maribacter litopenaei. The sequence goes on from NZ_CP104205.1 coordinate 3,601,224, forward strand.
TCCGCATTGGCAATCTTTTGGGCGAATTCGGCCTCGATTTTTAGGGTTTCCTCAGCGAGCAAGGCTTTACTTTTTGCCTCGATTTTTTCTGTCTTTTCCTCCACAAGACGTTGCAGTCCTTCATTTAAATTTTTCTCGATTTGTACATTTTCCTGTTCGGCCAATACCAATTGCTTTTGAACATTGACCAAATCCCTGTTGGTCCATTTCATTTTTAAACCAATGGCCTGATTGAGCAGGAACAACTCTATAAGAATGGGGATTTCATACACTAAATGTAAATAGCTTCCAGGTGCCAATGCACGCAAAATCAGATATCCAAAAGATGCCAATCCAATCAGAAGCATACCGGTTCCTATCAATCTATATACCGCATCAGGCCCACGTATGATATGCCAACCCAATACAACACCAGCTAACGTTGTGGGAAAAAGAAGATACACATTCGTGTTCACGGGAAGCCAAATTATGGGGGTCAGGTTTAATATTGATACCAACAGTCCGCCAAAAAGGCCAAAAAGCACGATCCATCTAAAAAATTGATAGTACTTATAGATCGCTTGTGATGGACGAATAGTTAAAATATCCTTCAAGTACCATGTAAAGAACAGCCAAGGAACGGGTCTAAAGCTATCTTGAATGGTACCGGGGAAAGGGAACCAATCAAAGAAAATGGGAATAGCCGCAAGACGTTCAAAAGCCGGAAGTGTAAAAATTCCCATGGTCACCAGGTATAGACCATACCAAAGAAGATAGGATTGCCGATATTGATAAAACCGTAACATGAAGAACAACCCCGTAAAAAAGAGCAACGCTGCATAGGCCGCATAATACGCGGCACGCCCACGTACCCTGTAGTGATAATCTTTTATAATATCTGTCAGCAATCCCTTTTCATACAACCAGATTCGAACAGGTCTTTGGTCAAACCGAACTAATTTTAAATATAGCGTGCCCGATCGTGCGTTCAGTAAACGTAAGGATATATCATGTTTGGTATTAGGGAGGTCTGACTTTTGGAATCTACTATTCGATCCACCATAACCTGAATGAATTGTATCTGCAGTCACTTCAAAATATTGAAATCTCTCAACCGTAAGTACCGTTACCACTAGCTCTTTTATAGAAGAATCGCTATTGTGTTCAAAAGGAATTTTAAGCCATAGGGGATATTTGGGATGGGTGTCCACAAATACGTGGTCCTCTATGGTGGATCAATAATCGTTCCCTAGGTTTTGGATAAATTCAAAAGAGGCATTGCCAATGGTGTCCAAAAATACCTGGGCATTTGGTATTAAGTCAACATACGTGGAATCCAAAGCCTTCATTAGATCTGGGGCATCTACCGCTACCTTTTTTTCATGTTCTTGAATCGGCTCAACAGTAGAGATATCGGTTTGCTGGCTAGGTAGCCAAAAGCTCAGGAACACTAAAACATTAACAATTAATCCCATATACCCTAAATGTAGCCAAAATACATGGGCCATAATGCGCTATTGTGTAATTGGCAGCTATAGGACGTAATTGGTAGAAACCTCTTATTAACATGAAAATAGGGTTGAATTTGTATGTACACAGGTTCAACTAGAAGGTAATGGCCGCCTGATAGACCGGAAAAGGTAGGTGCTGCTCATTGGTCCTTTAAGGTTTGAAAAAGCCACCCCAAATTGCCGGCAAATACATCTAAAAACACTTAAAATTCTTAGTTATGAAAACACATCAAAAAATTATCAAAAGTTGTCTTTTTATTTTAATTACAATGTTGGTGCTCACCGTTGAGGCCCAAGATAAAAACACCTCCTATGTGGTATGCACCTATATGAAAGCCAAACCGGGTATGGAACAGGATTATAAAGCGTTGGCCCAAGTGTGGAAAAAAATATACAAAAACCTCGAGCGAGATTCAATTGCTTGGGCCTTGTACGAGGTGCCAACAAATGCTGGAGTTCAAGGAAAATACCATTACGTAGGCGCTATCTTTTTTGGTAGCCAAAAAGGAATGGCAGATTATTATGGGGATAAACAACTTTTCAATAACACGAAAGGACTTTCACCGAATGAAATAAACCTAATGCAAAGATCTGATGAAATCCGTGAAGTAATTCGGGAGGATGTCATGATCTGGCGTGGTGTAGTCAGAAACAAAGTGAGCTATCCAAAATACCTATGGGTGGAGCAGCACAAACTAAACCCTAACGAAAGAGGTAAGGATTATTTGGACATGACGGGAAAAGTAACTGTCCCTGTCATTAGGAAGATGGTCGATGCTGAAGACTTGGAAGCCATGTACGTGTTTCAAAGAAGATTACCTTCCGGAACCAGTGCCGATTTTAATCTTTTCCGTATCCTTGGATTTACAAGTTTTGAGAAATTATTGGCCTATCCGGAAATCTCAAACAAAGTCTTTTCCGAAATCAATTCCAACTTGATTGGCTATGACTGGAAGCCGGACATTACAGAATTAGTGGCCGAAGAACTTTGGAAACTTGTGGACACCACCTTTGAGCAATAGACAGAAATTAAAAAGCCCATACTAAAACGTATGGGCTTTTTGTGCGTTATATTAAATATCATGATAACCCTATCTATCCCTTGGTCGATCATCCCTGCCACTCAACTTTTATTCTTCACAGACTTTTAATGTTTTATTTATTTGGGCTCCTATTATCTCAAACGATATTGTTTGAAATAAGCATAAATGGAATACTGCCTTCCCAAAGGGTGGTGTTCGAAAAGCCTACTTATGAAGCATTCTACAAGACTACCCTCTTTAAAGGGGCATTGGTTTTTTTTGGTTGTACTTTTAAATAGTACGGTACTCCTAAAAGCCCAGTCACACCAAAATGAAATCATATCCTTACGTTCAAAAGCCTTGATCTATTTTGCAGACCAAAAGCAATTTGAGTTCAACGAAGTTCTTGACAATGCAGACCTTTCATTTATTCCACTTACCGACATAAAGGAAAATGTAGGATTTTCCAACTCACATTATTGGTTAAAATTCACGTTGGTAAACCCAACGGACCAGCAGGCCAGTTATTTTCCGGAGACGGCCGGACCCATTACAGATATAGCAACGCTATATTTAATTGACGGTGATGGACAAAATGTAGAAAGACAATATTCAGGTGATAAGATACCCTTTGACCGAGAAATCGGTTAAAAATCGTAAATCCGTTTTTGAAATAAATCTAAAACCCTACCAAAAAAAAGAGGCCTATATTCACATAAAAAGTGATGGGGAGGTGGTTATGTTGCCGCTTAATCTCTACCCTCAAAATCAATTCTATGAACTATCTTACAAGGAGCAGATATTTTTTGGCTTCTTTTACGGAATCCTAGTATTGGCCTGCATCATTTATCTGTTTTTCTTTATTGCCTTAAAGGACAAGGCATTTGTGCATTACGGATTCTATGTGCTTTTTATAGCTTTGATGCAATTTTCTCTAGACGGTTTCTTCCACGAGTATTTTACACCTGAGGGAGGATGGTTATCGGATAGAGCTGTTTTACTTACGGCATTTATTTCTCTTTTTTTCTTTGGCAGATATGGTGACACCTTTTTAAACTTAAAAACGAACGCTTATTTTTTACATATTGCTGGAAACATTTTGAGCATGGCGGTCGCCCTTGGATTTTTAGTTTTGGTTTTTGTTCCTACCTCATTGACCCTGTCATATCCATTGGCCAATTTCATTGGAGTGATGGTACTGGCCCATATGGTCACCTGTCTTGTAATCATGAAAGGAAAAAATATTAAAATAGATCCTTACTTTATAATGGGTATTGTCTTTTTGGTGGTGGGTTTTGTAGTTTTCATCCTTAACAATTTTAATATAATTGACAATTCTTTCTTTACCAACAACGGTGCGAAATTTGGGATTGGCCTTGAAATAATTTTCCTATCCATTTCCATGAGTAATAGAATTAGGGACTTGCGCATGGAAAATGAGCAGAATCAGCTTCTTGCCCTGCAAAGGGCGGAGGATATGAATGAAATAAAATCCTCGTTCCTGTCCAACATAAGTCATGAGCTAAGAACACCATTAAACCTTATCATGGGAGTGGCCTCATCGCTTCAACAAAATAAGGACGAAGAAAATCTTCAGGAAAAATGTAAGCTTATATTAAATTCTTCAGAAAACCTTTTAGGATATATCGAAGATATTTTGGATTTTACAGTGATAGAAAAAGGTGATCAAGAGCTTAGGGAAACCTCTTTCAACCTGGTTACTTCCTTGGAAAGGATTATAAATACCCAAAAGAAAAAGGCCGAAGCGAAAGACCTTAAATTTTCGGTAGTTGGGTTTGAAGCCCTTCCAAAAAGGATCATTGGTGATAAGGGAAAATTGGCGCAAATATTAAATCATCTATTGGATAATGCGATAAAGTTCACTAATCAAGGTGGTATAGAGATCCTATTGGGATGCAAACGCAAAGGGAGGAAAAACATGGTATTCGATATCACCATCAAGGATACTGGAATAGGTATTTCCGAAGAAAAAATGAGTACCATTTTTGAGTCTTTTACTAAAAAGTCGTTTCGGGACAGAAGAGAGTTTAGCGGTTTGGGACTTGGCCTTTTCATAGTCAAGAACTTCGTTGAATTACAGGGGGGTACAATCACTCTTAAAAACAATTCCACAAAAGGGGTAACGTGTAACGTATCATTGTCCTATAAGGTGGAAGAAGAGGCAGAACTTCCCAAACAAGAATTAGTTCCAGTAAATGGGATGTTTGCCTTGGAAGGTAGAACAATTCTTTTGGCCGAGGATAATAGAATGAATCAGACGGTGGTAAAACTATTATTCAAGAAATGGAACAATTTGAACTTGATAATAGCAAATAATGGAAAAGAGGCCTTGGAGCAATTGGAAAAACAGAAGGTCGATCTTATCCTTATGGACCTTCAAATGCCGGAAATGGACGGTTTTGAGGCAACATCAAAGATTCGGGGCGGCAGGGCCAATTGTCCTATGGAGATTCCAATTATAGTCGTTTCTGCTGACAATACAAGCAAGACCCGAAAGGAAATCTTCCGACTTGGTGCGGACGATTTTGTCACTAAGCCAATTAACGGAGAGCTACTGCTGTCAAAGATGAACAAATATCTAAGCGCAAAAGCCTCGTTTGTAGCATAAGCAATAGGTTGTTCAAGTTCCTCTACTTACAGTGCTTGTTTGAAGTTCATAAATCAATCCAATACTAGCGACAATCTTAGTGCTTCTTGAAATGTATTTTTACTGAATAATATTTGGAACAAAAGAAGTTAAATACAGGGAGTTAAAACAAAAAAGCCCTAGCGAATGCTAAGACTTTTTGACTTCTCCAGTGATCCCACCTGGGCTCGAACCAGGGGAGGTAACTTATTAAAATCCAAATATTTATAATTATACCTAATTAATGGGTGTCCGAATTGTATGCCTTTTTCTATTAATTTTTTAGTTCCAGTAATTATAATTAAAAATTTCAAGAAAGTCGATAGTATATTTAAAATCCGCTCGGTTTATAAAAATTTCTAGGTCTTTTAAACTTGGAACAAAAACCTTCAAATGTTCTTCATTTTCATTCTCATCGTAATCCAAATAGTCTGTTAAAAAACAAACATATACATCAGCTCCAAAAGATTTGTTTTTAGAAATCCAATTTTTTAAATCGGAATCAGAATTTGCTATTTTGTGATAGTCAAGAACCTCTTGTTCAAAATATCTTTCATTTCTGTGAAATTTAGAAATCTTATCAAGTGTAACATATAAATCTAAAAATATACGGTCTTTACCTGACCTCCAAAATAGTGGTAAAATAATATCTGATAACTGTTTTTGCCCATCTGAATTTCGACTTCGCTCAAGATTGTAAATTGATTTATTTTTCTCTGTGTATTTTAAAAGCCACCACTGTATTTTATCCATAGAATAAATATGGTTTTGACTTAAGGCCTGAAAATCCTTAATCCAGTTCAAACCAAGCTCATTTTGTTAGTTTTAAAATCTCCCAATTAGTTGCCTTTATTATATTTGCCTGATTTCTTCACTTGACGTTTTCAAAATTTCTAGAATACATTGTTCATATTCCTTGATTGTATTTTCCCTTTCAATTACTATGGGATTATTGGAAAAAGCTATTATCGATTCTTTGATAGTTTTAAAAACAGCAACATAGTATAATATTTTAGGCTTTTCTATGGCCAAAAAAGGATTGTTTTCGGCTAATCTGAAATTTACAGGCCTCCTCCCAGTTCTCTTAAATGACAAATAATATAGTCCTTCAGCCAGTTTATCATATCCATTTTCAAGATAATTCGGGTCTCCAATCTTATTGCCGTAGACAATATCGGCTAAAATTAGAGCAGCCTCCTTTTCATCTTTACTAAGTTTATTCGGATCCTTTTTGAAAAAGTTTAAAATATTCATTATGATAAAATTTTAATGCGGTTATTCAACAATCCTAGTATTTGATAATCTTGGGGGAACATTTAGAATATCAAATTTAACTAGCCTCACCCTCATATAGCCGTTTCTGAAACCCTATAAAGGAATCCCTTATAGAAGTAATGTCCCCCAATTCCCGTTTGGCATCAGCAATAGCCCTGTATTTTAAAATTAATAATGGTGAAATTTTGGAATCATCCAGTTCCTCTACCCCATCTTTTACATACTGATCCAAAACGAAATTCAAAAACTCCTGTTGCTTTGGGTTGTAGTCATTTAGGTGGATTTTAGCACGATTGGCACGGATTGACCTTGATACCAACTTTTTCTCATAGGCTATATACTTAAGTACGTCATAAAGGTCACTATCTTCCCCGTGAACTAACTTCCTTAAATCTTCCAATTGGTCATGTGTATATCCCTTTTCGGAAAGTTCTTCCAATAATTTTCTTCGTGTGGATGGCAAACTCCATATTTTTCTTAACTCATCCTCATTTTTAAATAAAGTAGGAAGGTCTCCAAATAATTGTTTTACAAATTGTTCTGCCGAGATAGGTGTACCATTAGGGCTCCAAAATGAGGTCTTTACCATAGAATCCAACTCCCTAACTTTATTATCCGAAAGAGTAACCTTTATAATTTTTTTTGGAGGTTCATCACAAACGCATGGGTCATTATTGCATACCTCACAAAGTGCATCCGGTTCTTTGACACAGCCACATGGTTTGGGCTGCCCACATGTATTACATATTGCTTTACCTTTTTCCCTCTTTTCGTAGGGTTCCGGTTCCAAGGGTTCCCCGTCCCATTCCGGGTCCTTAAAGTGTTCGTGGGCCTTTACAAAATCAAAAAGGGTAAAATATTCCTTACCATCGAAAAGACGGGTTCCGCGTCCTACGATTTGCTTAAACTCGACCATGGATTTAACGGGCCTAAGCAAAACAATATTTCTTATTTCCGGTGCATCTACGCCCGTACTTAGTTTTTTGGAAGTGGTAAGTATGGTGGGAATACTCTTTTCGTTATCCTGAAAATCCCGTAGGTGCTTCTCCCCAACTTTATGGTCATCCGCTGTAACCCTATGGCAATAATTGGGGTTTTTGCTATCGGCATATTGGTTGATTAAATCCCGTATGGCTGCTGCGTGTATTTGGGTGGCACAAAAAACCAAAGTTTTCTGTTTTTGGTTTATTCGTTCCATGAACAGCTTAACCCTATATTCTTCACGTGCCTTAATTTCAATTATACGGTTAAAATCTGCCTCTGTATATTTTCTATCCGTTTCAATTTCGCCTTCTACATCGTCATCGTCCGTGAATTCATATTCATCTATTGTAGTACTTATTTGTTTTACTTTAAATGGAGTTAGGAATCCATCATTAATTCCCTGTTTAAGGGAATAGGTATATACAGGCTCTCCAAAATATTTATAGGTGTCGCCATTGACATCACGTCTAGGGGTTGCCGTTAGTCCCAATTGTACAGCAGGTCTAAAATATTCCATGATGGCACGCCAAGAGCTTTCATCATTGGCTCCTCCTCGATGACATTCGTCGATAATTATAAAGTCAAAAAAGTCCTTTTCATATTCCCCAAAGTAGGGGCTATCATTTGGCCCTGACATAAACGTCCGGAAGATGGTAAAAAAGATGCTTCCATTCTTGGGAATACGTCCCTTTTTCCGGATTTCACTTGGCTCAATCCTTACCTTGATATTCTCATCAATACTATCAAAAGCATTAAAGGAATTGAATGCTTGGTCAGCCAAAATGTTTCTATCAGCAAGAAATAGAATTCTTGGGCTACGCTGCCCATCCCTTTTTAAATTCCATTTTGCATGAAACAATTTCCATGCAATCCGGAAGGAAATAGCTGTTTTTCCAGTACCTGTTGCCAAGGTTAACAGTATTCTGCTCTTCTTCTCGGCAATGGCTTCCAAGACCTTGGTAATAGCATTGTTTTGGTAATACCGGGGTTGCCAAGTACCACTTCTATCCTCAAAGGGCACACTGAAAATACGTTCTTTCCAGTCTGAAATCTCGACTTTGTATTCTTCCTTAGGCGGTGGAAAGGTCATGTCCCAAAGCTCTTGGGGCGAAGGGAATTTGGAAACATCGCCCTCCGTGCCTTCCTCCATGTCCACGCCATAAATCTTTAGCCCATTGGTAGCATAGGAATATCTAATGTTCAAGCGTTCCGCATAGTCTTTGGCCTGACCTAGTCCCGAAGTGTAATACGCATCCCTCTTTTTGGCCTCAATAAGACCTAAATTCCTGTTTTTAAAGATGAGTACATAGTCTGCCCGAAGTTGCGAATAGTTACGGACTCCTGGCTTTTCCTTATTGGTTATTGGATATTGTTTAAAAATACGGGAACCCTCAACAGTGCCCCAGCCAGCCTCTCGTAAGGCAGGGTCTATATATTCAAATTCTGTTTGGGCTTCGTTCATTTATTGGGTGCTGGAGTTTCTCAATTTTTCCGTCAAATCTATACGTTTCATTATCCAATCCAATCCTATGTCATTTATATTCATGTTGTTTATCCTGTTGGTAAAATATGCCTCGAAAGTTGATTGGTCATAGTTTGTTGTCAAACTCAAGTTATATCTTGAATTTTCAATCCTAACTAATTCTCTAGGACTATGTACATCACCAAGATACTGACAATACGTATATAAAAATGTACCAAATACAAAGCTTAGATATCTTTTTTGTTCCTCTTCATTCCCTGGAAGTATTCTATACTCCTCTTCTAACTTTTTTACCAATTCATGAGGCTTAATGTCCTTACCCGCGATTTTCTGCAGCAAAGAAACATTAAAGCGTTTAAGCAAGATAATAACGACTGCAATCTCGGGGAAGGTAAACTGCTTCTCTCCAAAAGTGCTTACATAAATCTTTAAATGGGATATAATCTTTTCCAAATCCCTTAAGCTAGGCGACTTGCTTAGAATTAAAAAACGCATAGAGTTGACAAGGTCTTTAAACTCATATTGTAAATCACCAAGCCTTCTTTTTTCCTGTCTGTAGAAATCATGTATTCCGTAATATTCGAAATAGTAGCGAATCACTTCTTCATCGTTCGGTTTGGGAATTGTGTATTCCAAATCAATGAACCTCGTTAAATACTCCTTTGCGTCAAAGTTTTCGCTCCCATAGACCCCTTTAATTGCATAACAGAGTTGCTCTTTATCGATTGAAAGGACGAAAACAATACCGGGCACGTTAAAGAAATGTTTTATTTTTTCCGAATCTTAACGCTGTAATTAGGTCTGCACCTGTCCAATTCATCAATAAAGAAAACTATAGGTTTATCATCATCAACCCCCTCGGCGAATTTTTGTAGCGTTTCTCTAAATTCAAGGATGCCCTTTTTCCTTTCCTTTATTTCTTTTAAACTTGACTCAACTTCATCTGTAGTAAATTCAACACCAGCCTTAATTACTTCACTAATTGCTTCATCACCAACTAATTTCGCTGCCGCTCCTTTTATGGCTGCAGGAGCAACCTTACTCATAAATTTGGCAGTTTTCCCTACCAAATCATCAAAATTCCTTTTCGATTTGTCTCTCAACTCGCTTAGCTCAGAAATTAAGGCCAAAATAACCTCATCCTGAAAATCATTCTCCCACGCATTAAAATAAAGGGTGCTAAATTCTTCATTTTTAAGCTTCTGCTGCCACATCTTTATAAAAGTAGTCTTACCATGACCCCAACCATTATCAATGGCCAAAACAAAACCGTCAGAATAATTTTCTACGATATTGGTTAGCACATCAGCATATTGTTCCCTTTCCAGCTTACAGTTTAAAAAAGGATTGTCCTCTGGTATTTCCAAGGGTTTATGTGAAAGCCTTTTACTTTCCATAGCGCTCTTTTAATTGCTTTCTTACCTTTGCCCAAATGTCATTTCGGAATTGGACGCTATATGTGCGCCAGGGTGTGGTACACATCCAAACGGATATTCCCCAAAAAGTAAGCCCGTATAGCCATATACCTTTCTATTTCCCTTTTCATTTAGCACTACTTCCTTTTTTAGGTCATTAATGTGGCCTTTTTTCAATGGGTTCGGGTTGCCCATCATAATACACCATGAAGGTTTGACAAAATGCATGTATTCTTCAAATAAAGGAATACCGAGTTCCCAATCCGAATACACAAAACGCTTCATGTCCGGGCTTCTAAAAAAACATAGATTTGAATAGTTAAGGTCTTCTATCTCCACGTCAAAGTGTTCCCTAAAATAGTTTCTACTATGGGTAACAAACTTCCAGTTACGGCCCTTTTCCCTTCTATCCGGAGGGTACACCGTTTGTTGGTTTATGTCATTCCCGCCCCAATTTAAGCCAAATACCAAGCCTTCCCCTTTTTTTATGGGTGTTTCACAAATGGCGAAATTCCAGTTTTCATTGGGGTATTTTTTGTGGGTTTCCGAATTGGCAAACGCCCGTTTCGTCTTCTCCAACAATTTATAGAAAAAGGCTTCTTCCTCTGTTAGGTATGCGAGGTTTGTACTCATACCACAGGCTCTTTATTCGTTAACTCCCCTGAAAAGGCTTTTTGAAGGATAGATTTTTTTAGCTCTTCAAGGTTTTCCATTTTTTTTCGATAATGGTGAAATATCCTTTTAGTTTGGATATTCAAAGCGACCATATTTTTAACTAACTTCTTTTGTTCAAGAGTATTAGGAAAAGATATTTTTATTCTTCGTAAATCATCATTGTACAGTCTAGAAATTGTTGCGCCTTTAGATGGGTTCCAATCACATATACCATAAAATTGATATAAATACTCGTTCAATACCAAATCTTCATTGTTATCAATCCAAACGATATTTGAATCTTGAAAATATGCGGGTTCTCCATTATAAATAACCCTTCTTCCTATAGTTCCGGATGCAGAAATAAGAATATCTCCTTTTTTAGGGAATGGGTACTTTTCCTTAAACTCTTTGTATATTTCTTTATCTATAAATGCATTTGGTTTCTTCCCAAAAGTACCAATCTTATAAAAAGGTATGTCACCTGTTGGTGATGTTTGCTTTTTAAGAATCCTTTTACACATGGAGACTTTTCCGATTTCCCCCAACATCTTCTCCTCCCAATCCTCACCTTTCCCTTCGGCTCCGCTCAGGGCAGATCCACTAAAAATCTCATTGAGTTTGGATTGGAAGAGCTCCTTCGCATTCTCAATATTTTTCTCAATATTGGCTTTGGCTTGGTCTATGGCCTCAAAGGCTTCGTCTAAAATGGCTACGATTTGTTGTTGTTCTTGTAGGGACTGAGGGTAACTGATGTAAACATTATCAAAACTAGTGTTGTTGATTTGAGGAATGGAAGTACCGTTAGATAACTCCTGCAAGTCTATAGATTCAAACCAATAGTATAAATAATCTGAATTTAATTTGTCCGAAGGGGTTACAGCCATTGTGTTTAAATCAACGATTGTTGGCTTAATTATCCTGCGCTTTTTATTTGTGGCAATAGCTCCACCTCGTTTTGGGAAAATTACAGCTCCTAATGGAATAATTTGATTCTCATTTATATCTTTTTTGTCAACATATCTCGTTGATGTAGTAATAAACTCTTCATTTCCTTCAAGATTCATGTCTCCAACTTTGGTATATAAAATCTCCCCAAATTCTTTTTCAATAGTTTTTGAAACCGTTTTACCACTTTTGAAATGGGTTGCTTCCTTTAAAACTTCACTTATCCAGCCTTTTTTCATATCAATTCCCTGATTGATTGAAGAATAGTATTGGTTTCGGTATCCAAGGCTTCCATTTCGGCCAAGATTTCCTGCGGGCTACGTAAGGGGGCGTCTTCCGGGGTATTTGGGTTCTTTACGCTTAAATCATAGCCATCGGCTTCGCTAAGGGTACGCGCATCCAGGTTCCACGATTTTTCCGTTTCGGGTTTGGTTTCCTGTAGTTGTATGAATTCCTGCAAGTCGATATCATTCAAAGGATTCGTCTTGCCCATGTTCCTGCCGGAGTCCAGTTGGTAATACCAAATCTTTTTGGTAGGTTCCCCTTTTTCAAAAAACAGCACCACCGTTTTTACCCCGGCCCCCAAAAAGGTACCCCCGGGCATGTCCAACACGGTAAACAGGTTGCAGCTTTCCAACAGTAATTGGCGTAAGGCCACGGAAGCGTTATCGGTATTGCTCAAAAAAGTATTCTTGATGACAATGGCAGCCCTACCGCCCGTCTTTAGGCTTTTGATGAAGTGCTGTAAAAACAAGAATGCGGTTTCCCCTGTTTTGATGTCAAAATTCTGTTGTACCTCCTTACGTTCCTTCCCCCCAAATGGTGGATTTGCCAAAATAATGTGGTAGCGGTTCTTTTCCTGTATATCCCGAATGTTTTCCCCTAGCGTATTGGTATGAATGATATTTGGGGCCTCTATGCCGTGTAATATCATGTTCATAATACCAATGACGTAGGCAAGATTTTTTTTTTCCTTGCCATAAAAGGTGTCTTCCTGCAAGGTTTTAAGATTCTCCGTGGACCTTTCCATGCGCTCATACATATATTCGTATGCCTCACACAAAAATCCACAGGAACCTGCCGCACCGTCATAAATTTTTTCGCCAATCTGAGGTTTGAGAACTTCTATCATGGCCCTAATCAAAGGTCTTGGCGTATAGTACTGGCCTCCATTACGGCCCGCATTGCCCATGTTCTTTATCTTGGTCTCATACAGCTCGCTTAGTTCGTGTTTATCGGCAGAAGACCTAAAGGGCAATTCATCCGCATATTCCAAAATGTCCCTAAGGATATAGCCGCTCTGTATTTTATTCTTTAGTTCCGAGAAAATTTCCCCAATCTTATATTCTATAGTCTGTGGATTGTCTGCCGTTAGCTTAAAACCGGATAGGTAGGGGAACAGCTTTCCATCCACAAATTGAATCAAATCCGGATCTGTCATGGCCTTGTGGTTGTCCAGTTTACCATCGGCATCCTTGGGCATGGCCCATTTTGGCCATCTATACTCCTCATCCAAAATATATTGATACTCCTCTCCTTTTAAAGCAGCCTCATCAGCCTTGTCCTGCTCCAATTCATCCAAATAGCGCAGGAACATCACCCAAGATGTCTGTCCTATGTAATCCAGTTCACTATCCGCACCGCTATCCTTATAAAGGAGGTCATCAATATTTTTAAAGGTGTTTTCGAACATATATTTTATTTTCTTTTAATAATTACTAAACTCATTATTGAAACGCTCCCATACTATATAGCCTGACAATTCCGAGAAAATTCAATATCTATTTCCGTGCTAATCAGCTCCAAGTTCTACGATAAAGCTAACCATTGAGTAAAATTATGGTCTTCATACCTCCATATTTCGCGCAAGGGCACCTTACTAATACGTCCTAGTTCCAAATTAATCTTATGATTTATGGGGGAGGTTAATTTGATACCCCAAAATAGGAAACCTTTTTTGGAAAATCCTTGTTAAAAAAAAATTCTTACGGATTTTAAGATTTGTAGTGTTGTTACTCTTTCATTACAAAGGGCAGCTGAATTGCTGCCCTTAAACTACTATTGGTCTAAAAATCAAATTGGATTTGTTGGCCCATGTTCCTTTTACGTCTTTCCTTTTTTTCTTCATGAGAGCTTGGATGTTCCCGAATCCTTAGACTCTCTGGAAATTCCTTAATATTTCCTCCGTCTTTATCCAAAAGCCCCAACTTTTTAGCCTGATAGGTGCCAAGTTGTTTCATAAAAACCCGAACATTATTTTCCTTGGCTTTATGTGCTAAATCCACTGCCCATGATAGCTCCATTTTGCGGTATTTGAATTTACCTTCATCATTTCCACTTTCGCCCCCAATGATAATCCAATCCAACTCGGACATTGTTGAATTCCAAGTTATGGGGCCCAATAAGGGTTCGAAGCTAACAAAGGTAGTGCAGGGCAAACCCTTTAAATATTCAATCCTATGTACATACTCTTGGCTTTCCACTGAAACGCCCATCCACACATTTTTATAGGTCTTGAAACTATAAGGTAAATTATCTCGGATTCTTTCCGGACGTTTCGTCAAAACCTGATATGTATGGTATGGTGTCCGCTTAATTATGCCCCAAGCTTCGTCTCTCCATTGGTCGGCCTCGGGCACAAACCAATCCGACCATGAGCAGGTGAATATTAATCTTGGTTCTTTAAACGACAAAGGGTCTTTAAATTTAGTCTTACTTCTCGACACCACACTGGCATCCACATGTTGTCTATCGCGGTACATGTAACAATACTTACAACCAGGGCTAACCTTTTGACATCCGTACCATGGGTTCCAAGAATCATCCGCCCATTCTATTTTAGTATTCTCCATGGTCAAGATTTGTAAGTTCAACATCTTCATATTTCCATCGAAATCCTCCGGACTGCTCCCTTTCGCCCCGGCAACAACGGGATATACAGGTTTTTGAAATCCCCGTGGCCAAACTTGCAGTTGCCACCGAGTCAAAAACGGCAATAACACTACCGGGGAGGGTGAATTGGATTACCTTTTTCTTTCTTCCATCGTACCTTCCTTCATACAAATCGGATTTTTTATAACTCCAATAATAACCCTTGTAAGTTCTATTGTAATCCAAGCATGCATTGCTAATGGAAGTCCTTTTTCCTCCAACTTCCCCGGCAGCTTCCTCCAAACTAATAAACGATTGCAAGTATTCCCTTTCCAAACTATATTGATGAACACTTTTTTGAATACCACCTCCATGGTCTTGGTTGAAACCATTTTCATAGCTTTTATACTCAAACACAAAATTGGTCTCCTTTCGAGCCAATTCATCGTTTGTATTGGCAGTGTCAATTTGCTCCCACTTAAAGGCATCTCGCCCATAGGTGGCAATTGCTTCTTGAAAATAGGATCCCACGCCCTTCTCCGCCTTTTGTTCATGGTCCTTTTTTCGTTCTTCCACACTTCTTCCCGTAGCACCTATATATACTTCATTGGTTACTGTACAGGTGACTTTATAAATGATTTTTTTAGGCTTCATCTTTAGATATTTAAAGACAGGATGGATAGGTGGTTTAATACAAACTATGATATAAGTAATAGAGTTAGAAAAAAAGCACCTATCCGTCTTGTCGGTTATAGTTGTTTTCTTATTACTAAATACTTTTTGTTTTGTTTTTGAAAACCCTTAGATGATAGGGCTTTACCCATTTCTATTGGGGATAATTCTTTTGAAGGCTTTTCTTCAAGCAGTGTTTTGATTATCTCAATTAGTTCAGTGGCACTAAACCTTTCTAGCTTGGTATCAGCAGTTTTAGGAACCTCAAAAAATCGGTCTAGTGTATATTCTTCAAAGGAAACCTGTCGAAAATTCTCATTAGATTTATTTACCCTTTCTATTTCAACATCATCGAACCAATACTGAAAACCAGTTTGATATAAATTATATCCTTGTGCGAATAACTCATTTTTATTCGAATAATCACTGAAATCAAACTTTAATGCCTCCACTACAAGAAACCTTCTATTACCAGTGATATCCGCTAATATGTCATTATTATTTGTACTCCCTATAAATGAAGCTCTCCTAATAAAACTCTCGGAAAAAACTCCGTAGGGCCTTCTTATTTGGATAATAGACTTGGTTAGCAAATCCTTGAACATATCGGTTTGAGATTTACTGAATGAGCCTATCTCCTCCATATTTATCAGAATTTTCTCTGATAATAATATTATGCTGTCTTTATTGTTTGGGTTGATTTTACCGGAATAGATATAATCATCTAACCCGTCTCGGAAGAATTTTTTCAATAAAAGTGGATTTACCAATACCTTGAGCCCCTACGAATATTAGAGCACAATGGTTGAGAGCTTCATCTTCAATAGCACATGCTATCATTGCTACGAACCATTTTTTGAAGACCCAATGAAAATAGTTGTCGTCTGTAGTTTTTACTTTTTTGCAAAACTCCTCTATATAGTCTTTTTTACCATCCCATATGGGTAGGTTTTCAAAATACTCTTGTATTGGATTGAATTTTGGAACGAAATTGGAAGTCAATAAATTTTTTAGCTCTGATATATTGAAATTTATATTCTTATGGCTCAATTCCCTGCAAATTGAATGAAAATCGTATTCAGATAACAGTTTATAATCATCAATTTCTTCCTGTTTACAAAAAAAGGTTCTTTGGGTTAAAAGATTGTATTTAAATCGATACTTACGATTCAAATAGTCTTCAATGTAGTTTAAATTACTCATAATGAATATTATATATTATGAGCTAAACTACTTAATAATCAATGTTTTATATATCTTTATATTAAGTCATCTGTGTACTGCTTACTACACAACTTTCCCAAATAAATGTTGCAAAAAAACAATTATCCTTTTGGAATTTGATTTAAAATCTTTTTAAAGTCCACTAGTATTTTTTCCAGTTTAGGATTGAGACTATGATGAGCAGTACTATTTAAACTATTGGACAGTGAATTAGTAGCACTTGTAATTACTTTAAATTCGTTTTTTGAACCGACTTGACTTTGGAAATGTTGTTCAATTATATTTGCAATCTCTTTCTTTGACAATTTTTTGTCGAAAATACCATGCTCATTAAAAAATAGCATTAGATGACAAATGTCTTTAATCCCTAAACGCAATTTTATTTTAGACTCTGAATCAAAAACAAAGTTGGTATTAACGTTTTGGTCAATAAATTCTAAACACTCCCTTAAGGATTCTAACAAATTTGGCTTCACCTTCGGAGGTAAGTGTTTTACCCCTTTTGCTTTTATTAATGATAAATTGATAGCCTCTAATTCGGATTCCTTAAGATTTAAAATAGCCGTATCCCCTAAATTTTGAATATTTTGATACTTTGATAGTATTTCTCGTTGTACTCTTAATTTAGTCTTTTCTATTAATGGTAGTAAAAAATCATCAACTAATTCCTTTTGCACCTCCTCCTGGTGGTGTGTCGGCAAATGGTGGATTGGGAACAGCATCCAAATCAAATTCAAGGACAGAAATTGAACCCTCTTCGTCTAAATCTGCTTCTAGGAAACCGAGTATATTACATTTATAAAAAGGTCTTTTTAAACTCCTATAGGAGTGAAGTTCTAAAAAATCATTAAATCCAACACTCGGAAAATTGACGTAATATTTGTTCATAAAAAATCTAATTCGTTTTCAGTGCTTTTGTTTAACATGGACTAAAACGTCTCAAAAGAATTAGTAACAAAATACAACATAAAGTCCACTTCAATTATCCAGTTTAAATTAGGAAAATTGAAATCACATGTGAGTCAAAATATCAAAATAAAAGTACTGGTAGGCTTTCCCATTGATACCAAAAACGGTTTTACCATTTGTAGCAAGTTTTACCCAATCTACCTTGGCGTACTGACCTTTTTTTAACTTTCCAACATCTACTTCCGCTTTTACACAAAAAGGGCAGTAGAGGGGCTTAACCCTGCCATACCAGGTAATAACAAGTATGCTTTTTGGTGAGCAATAGTCAAACAGCTCTACATTTTCTTTTCCGTCCATAAACAAAAGGTTAGACCCAAACCGAATTGGCTTGGGTTATTTAGCTATGATATTAAAATGGGAAGTAAACCGGGAAAATGGGAATTCAAATATAACTATGGCCTTTCGCCCTAGTAATCACTTTCCCAACCTTAAATTTCTATTTCGCCTTCCCGGCATTATTCTACAAAGTATTCACAATGTTACTTTTTGATAAGGATTGCTTTTGGTTTGCCGAATTGACATTATCTGCAAAGTCCCTTAATTTTCTTCCTGTAGCCATGTTAATAACAAATTCTCGGTTTATTGTTAAACAACCCTGTCCTATCCTTCGAAGCTTTTACCAAATGTTGAGCATTGATTAATTCGAAATTCACGGTGAGCTCATATTCGAATCCTTCCCTTGTAATTTCCTTAGTGCCATGTTTTATAACCATTGTCCTTCCATATTCATTCGTTCCTATAGAGTAATCTGTTTTTCTGCGAACAGTTGTAATTATGTGACATTTACTTCCTAGAATAGCATCTAAAAACGATTGGTATTTGGGTGTAACCTTTGCCCAATCTTGAAACCTGCCTCCCAATTCTTGGTGTATATTCAAACAACCTCCCTTGCCCATCCACATTTGTGAGATTCCATCGACTATTATTACTTCCATTCCTTCATTTTCACAAATGGTTATGGCCTCAATATATCTGCCAGGGCTAAACGGAGGTTCTAAATGCAAAACTTTAAAAGGTCCTAAGGAATTATATAAATGTGAACTGCCATTTTCGGTGTCGATAATGGCCACCTTAGATGCATCACTTGCTAATCCCATTGCCATAAGAAGTGCGGAATAGGTTTTTCCAAATCCACTTGCTCCGGATATACCAATTCTTAATTTTATGTCCTCTCTTTTTGCTGTACTGAGTTTCATCTTATACGTATTAAAAGGTTAATCTTAATTTGATTATATAACTAACAAGGGGCCTTGAAAGCCCCTTGTTTAATGATGTTTTAATAAACCTCAGATTCCTCTATGACATTTTCGGAAACCTTTTCCAATGTATTGTCTTGATACTCCCACCTGTGTTTTAGTTGAATGGTTTCACCTGTTTCCGGAATAGTGTAGTTGAAAGGTTCTGTCTCAACTTTAACGATTTGACCCGGAAACTGCATTCCCTTTATTTGTTGACAGGTCTCTTCATCAAAAGTTGTGGATACTGTACAGGATTTTGCCGTAAAGTACATTTTACCCGTTGTTTCACTTTTAACTGGGACTACATTACCGTGAAGAACCAGTACATAAAATTCTTTTCCTTCCTTTGTTTCTCTTTTTTTGTAATCTTTTACCGTTACCATGGTTTAAAATAGTTTAGATTAAACATGGCGGGGGCACTTCCCCCACCCTTGACTTGGGGAGGGGTGCATTGGTAATTACCAGGCGTTCGGTAAGAGGGTAGAAATTTTAAAAAATAAAATTTTTTTAAAAAATTAAATAATTTCCTCGCCGTGGTAGAGGATACATTCCCTTAGAGTGTCAAAAGTCTTTTTTGAATGAAAACCTTGGGCATTTATTCTTCTATAAAATTCGGGCTCTGTATCTAACCACTCGTATACAGCATAGGGCTTACCTACGCTGTTTTTGTAAACAACGCAGGTATAAAATAAAGCCTCCTTATTTGAAAAGCCATAAGTAATTTCAAAAAAATCGGTAGTTTCAGTCTTAAAAGTATCCTCCATTATTTGGCTTAAAAAGTTGAAAGTAAGAAATATTGTATTCACTTGTTGATATTGAATTATGACCACATTGGTATGTATTCTTATTGCTATTGCTTTAATATGTTTCGCAATTCTTAATGACCATAAGAACACTAGAAAAACTAATCGCTTTGGAATAAAAGGGGATTCAAATGATGACGGTACTACAAAAAACTCTAGTATAAAAATTGATAATCCTACTGTCGCTAAGCAAAAAGCTAGAGAAGATATTAAATACTACGAAACCCAGCGCTGGATTGATGAGACAATCAGTTTTTTAGACAAAAAGCAAAGTCTTGAGGATTTATTAATACTTAAAGAGGTTGCTGAAATAAATTACGGCGATTTGTTGAACTGTTTTGAATGGAAATTTCAAAGATTAGAAATTTTATGGCGGGATAGTTACAAGTGCCACAAATGCGGTAAAAGGGATTTACACAATCATGTTCATCATATGCAATACATAAAAAATCAATTACCATGGGAAATAGATGGAAAATATCTTCAAACACTCTGCCGTAAATGCCATGTGCAGGTACATAAGGAACAAGAGATTCCTATATATTCTTTTTCGAATGGACAGAAAATAAAAATTTCAAACTACTTTAATGTTTGCCGGAGGTGTGAAGGGACGGGTTACATACCGCAGTACAGCCATATCCAAAATGGAGTATGTTTTAAATGTCAAGGAAATAGTGTAGATAGAACGATTTTTAGTGATATTTTAAATGACCATTTAAAAACTAATCAGAAATTTAAAGAGTCTCTTAAAAGAGCCAAGTACAAAGATTTTCTTAGAAATATTAAAACCTCCGAGTTTGCCGCGAAATTCTGCAATGTTGAAGCCTATGAAAAAAAAACTGACCCTTCAAAATGGGAAGATTATGCAGATGATGACCTTCCCTTTTAAATTTAATTTAATTTCCCTTTTAGCCTCGAAATTTCCGCACCTACTCTCTTTTGAACTACTTTCCCATAGTAATTACGGGTTATTTTAATACTGGAATGACCTAGCAATTCACTTACTATTTCCATGGGAACATCATTATAAAGCAATACAGTTGACGCGAATGTTTTTCTTGCCGTATGGTGCGTTATTCTCTTTCTAACACATACAATATCAGCAATTTCTTTTAAATAAGAGTTGATTTTTTGATTGCTATACCTAGGAAGTAAAAAATCATCCAAGCCCTCATACTTTTTTAATATTCCAATGGCCTTCGGCAACAAGGGAATAGATATTTCCTTATTTGTCTTTTTACGATTCATCTTAATCCAAAGATTCCCATCAAAACCCTTTACAATGTGCTCCTTTTTAAGATTTGACATCTCATTATAGGCAAGGCCGGTATAACAACAGAAAACAAATAGGTCCCTTACTACTCCCAATCTAATTTGGGCGAAATTATGACCCTCAAAGACTTTAAGTTCCTCGGTAGATAAAAACACAACTTCTTTCTTTATCCTTCCCGGCAAATATCCCGCAAATGGGTCTTTTACCAAGATACCCTCATTAACGGCTTCCCGGATTGGCTTACGTAACCTCTGAATGGTCTTGTTGATAGTCACCTGTTTCTGGTGTAGTTCCGTCTTTAGATAGTACTCGAAATCCTTGGCATGCTGGAGCTTCAAATGACTAAGTTGAATATCCCTCTTCTTAAACTTCCAATTAATAAAAGAAGCAAACTGTATTTTGGCATATCTAAATTTTTTCCAAGTAGCCAATTGGATATCTATACCGATTAATTTTTCCTTTTTCTGAAGAAATTTGGTAAAGTACTCTAGAGTATTTATCTCCGCTTCTAAGGATTCTCCGAAATAAGTTTTGAATATGTCCTCCACGCGAAACTCAAAATGGGACACCTGAAGTTCAAGAAATGACCTTTGAAGCTTAGACTTTATAATTTCTAATTGTATGTTCTTCTGCCTATTCTTTTGGTCAGTTTGGTCTATTTTCTGTCGTTTTGCATGCCACTCATTTGAATTGACAAAAATCCCGGTAGAAAATTCCTTTCGCTCCTTTAAATAAGTGATTCTGCACTTAATTGGACATAATCCATTCTTGTTTGTTTTCGCCTTATTTAAATAAAATAATACGGTTAACGCATTTTGATTCATTACCAATTGAATTAAATTAAACAATTGGCATACAATTCAGATAAAAGTGGGACACCTTGGAATTAAATTGGGTACCCGAATTGGACACCTCGAAATCCCTATTTCGTAGTAAATTGGATTGATGGGGATATCAAAGAAATTACTCAAAAGCCCCGAAAACAAAGGGATAAAACAAAAAATCCAACCTAAACAAATAGACTGGATTTATTAAGAAGTGATCCCACCTGGGCTCGAACCAGGACTCCCTGATTATGAGTCAGTCTCTTTATGGTCTCAAATGGTTTTATATGTCTTGAAACGCCCATTTATGGGGTTTTTAATTATCTTTAAATTCGTTTTAAACCATTCAAAACCAAAAAAAGCACGCTGAAAGCACGCTGAAAAAAATTAAACAATAATCTCTTTTTCTTATGGCAACAATTAAGGTCACCTTCGATAGACGCGCCTCTAACACAGTTAAAGGTAAAAAATTTCCTTTGGTACTACGTATCAGCCATAACCGAAAAACACGCGACATTCCTTTCAATTTGCACTTAAAGGAGAATCAATATGATTTTACCACAGGTAAAATTAAAGGCGTTATGAGCGCTGTGCGCCACACTAAAAGGACAATTAAGATATATTCAGATGTGGATTTATGGCTAGATGAGCACGCTGGAGAAATAAAAAATTGGGAAATGAATCGCCTAAAATCAGAAATCGAACAACGATTCTTTAAAAAATCGCAATCCCGCACCATTTTAAATCATGGTGCAAAATATTTGAACCGCCTGCGTATTGAAGGAAGGTTTTCAACTGCAAGTTCTTATGAGGATGCCTTAAAATCCCTAATTAAATATAGGAGGCATTTAAGAGGTTTGGCGGATTCTAAAATCAAATCCTTATTTGAAATCAAGGATGATAAAATGATACCTTTAGAGGAATTCAAGGATTTCGACATGGAGATCAAGGCCATCGATTATGGTTTCTCGAAAGACTTCAAAGCTTACCTATTAAATCGTTACACCTCAAAAAATACTCCGGCCATATTTCTTCGAAGTCTACAGGCCATTATGAACGATGCAAGGAAAACCTATGAAGATTTGAAAGACCACAAGCCTTTGTCGAATATTAGTAAGAAAAGTCACGCAAACGCTCCCTCACCCATCGATTTGCAGGATATCCAAAAAATCAGGAAGTTAGAGTTGCCACCATTTACCCCTATTTGGGACAATCGCAACTATCTACTGTTCATGTTCAATAATATGGGTATGAACTTTTTTGATATGGCCATTTTAAAACGCTTTCAATTTGAGGATAACCGTATCAAATATTTTCGCAAAAAAACGCACTATGAAGGTGATTATTTTAGTGTCCTACAGAACGCTGAGTCTTTGGAAATTATCAACCACTATTTAAACGGTCAGGACGATAATGAGTATCTTTTTCCGATTATCCCAAATAATACTTCACCTGAACGTTTATACAAGGTCAATAAAGGAAAGATTAAAATTTTCAATAAGTACGCTGGAAAAATTGCAGCGCTTGCTGGCATCGATAAAAAAATTACTACCTACACATTACGAGATACTTGGACAAATATTGGGTTGGACATGGGAATCGATATACGGAAGATTTCCTCAGGCCTAGGGCACTCAAGTGTTCAAGTTACCGAAAAACACTACGGCAGAAGCGTTTCGGAGAAAATCCTAGATGAAATAAATGCCAAAATCACAAAAGCGTAATATTCCTATCCATAAAATGGACAACTTACTTTTTCATTTGACCTAAGATACTTTGATGATTCCTTTACATTTTATGCTGTGATTTCTAGTCCAAAAGAAAAAACTCACGAGAAGTCGAATCAAATAAGTATACTTTATCAAATCATTTAATTGATATACTTTTTCGAACAAGTTGGTCAAACCTAAAACTTGACGATTTATGACCTTTTCCTGCTTCTATCAAAAGCCATTTCTCATCTACTAAATTTTCATATGCATTAACTAATTTGGATTTTCTATCAATAATCTTCTGTATTTCCTTTATATCGGCAAATTCGACACGATGCTCCTATCCATTGCCAAAGACTATTATCTGTATCATTGGAGACACTGATTTTGTTGAAATACTCATTTTCTATTTTATTCCTTTTAGTTGAGACGTAGAACTTTCTATCCTTGTTGACAGCATAAATATCATAAACCGTATCGTGCAACAAATCCACAAAATATGATTTCGAATAAGTTTTAACATCCATCTTTTGTTGGGTATAATGAAAATAAACGTTCAAAGCTTCATTGTTATTTTTTTTGAATTTGTTCTCGGCACCATTTAATACCTCCTTCCTGAATTCCTCGATTTTCTTCAGCTTGGAATTTAGATATTTAGTATGTTCGACTGAAATTTTTTTATTTGGGCATGTCAATATAAAATCAGGTGTTTCCATCTCATCAATATCAACAATAGTTGTCTTAAGCATAGTGTACTTTAAAAACTCATCCAAAATATACCTCTCTATTTTCTTTTGTTTTATACTGGTCATATTATGTTTTGTATTATAAATAACTACATTTTTTTCTCCCTAACCACAAAAAGTAACCATCATAGCCAAAGTATTTTCATTTTCGATATGCCCTTTTGCCGCTAAAATGAAATTCCCCGATTCTTCCTTCTCTTTGTATAGTCAGTCAACTCATCCTTAAACCCGTTGTAATCTTCTTGGTTCCCTGTTGGTTTGTCCAATAGCGAGCCGATAGCATAAACACCCTTTCTCAATAGTCGGTTTTGTTTGAAGGTGTTTTTACTTGCTATCCGCTCCTGTATGGCTTTACGAAGCCCTTTATCCATGTGATGTATAGTTGCTTTCCTGTCAAGGTTAGGATATACGCTTTCATTTGTCAGCATGTAAGCGACCCTATCGTAGTGGCCCAGTTCCATCAAATGACCGGCCCATAGATTCTTGAGGTTGTCCCTTCTATTTTTGATGAGATTTTCCAAAACCGGTTGCTGTTGCTTTAAGGTCGTTTCCAAATCTGGGATGGAACCTAAATAAAGGTTTGTTCTTTTTGGCATCTTGTAACTTGAGTTTATGTTGGTGTAAATCGACTTTATGTTGATACCGCTTTCTCCTTTCTCAAAATAGAATCCCTTGGCATTGAAAAAAGCGATGTAGTCCTTTGGGGATTTCTCGAACGATGCATGCATCCGTTCGGCATGTTTGAGGTAAGCGCCTAAAGCAAGTCTTTCGTATCGCTGTCTATAATCTGAATTCATACGTTTGAACAGTCCTGGAAAGACCATCGGAAGAAAAAAGGAGATGGCCGTTTGCTTGGATACATTGTCAACATCCTGCTTTATCATCATTTCTAACATGAGATGGTTCTGTCGGACAAATCCATTTGATACATGCTCCTCCATTTTTTTTGGAAAGGGAAGATTTCCCAAGGGAACAGGAAGGGAATATTTTTCCGAATCGTTGAACAGTAGTTTGTTGTTCCGGTATTTCACACCCAAGGCCTGGAACAGGTGCCTAACGCTACCATCCGTTGCCCCTACATTGAAAACGCCTTTTCTCAATACATCCCCTATCAAATCGAACTTTCCCTGTAGGGCTTCCTTTTCCTTTATGGTTTCCGTGTCATGTATTCTTTGTTGGATTTTGGGAAAGGTTTCTTGTAGGTTTTTCCTAAATAGATGTTTCTGCTCGCTTGACATATATTTTTCAAGGAAGCGGTGCTTTTCCGATTCCATTAGGATTGGAACGATGTCCGTAAAACTGAGTGTTTCGATATGTTCCGATAGCAATCCCTTTTTCTGTTTTGATTTCAAGTATGATGTTCGAATCGCTTCCCTTATCAATTTTTGCATTTCTATTAGGAACTGTTTGCTATGAATGTTTATTTCGGTCCATGCATCGCCATTGCCGAAAATATCCAACCGCTTCTGCATGCTTAGATGTTTGCCCAGTTCCTTTTCCCTGAAGACATATCCTGATTTGTCGTAGATGGTATACCCTTCAATGGTATCCCTCTTTATATCAAGTTCGATATCCATGCCCTTATATTCCTTGAGCACTTCCTTGAGGTCGTGCGGTCGGATGGTCTTGAATAAATCGTAGGTCGTCCCTATTTGTTTCAAAAGCCGCTTCCGGTGCATCGGCAACAGCTTGGACCTTTTATGACTGTCGAAGATCCTTTGGAGTTTCGGGCCGCTCATTTGTCGGTGTATCCGGGAACCATTGATAAATCGGGTTCGGTATCCTTGTCGGTTGTCCAGTCCAAAGGCTACCCCTGCCCTTCCCGTTGTGCTTTGGGTCTGTCTGACCTCAATATGATAGGGCTTTACAAGTCGGGCCAGCTCCTCGAAACTCCTGACCTTATATCTCTGTAGGATGCGGTTCAATACGTCCTGTATGTAGTATCGTGTTCCTTGGATATCATCGTTGTTGGTTCTCGTTTCCGGTAATCTGAAAATCGGGAGTTGCTTCTCCTGTTTTGTCCTTGGGACAGGTTCAAGATTATATTTAGTTTCCGGATAACCTGTGGTGGCCATGCTCCTTCTCTTGCTATTGTAGAGACTTAGAACCTGTCCCTTGTCATTGACATTGGTGGTTAAGATATGCACATGTTCATGTTTGGTATCGTTGTGTCTTACGACCATGAAGGGCTGTTCCCCATAGCCCATCTTTTCCATATATTCCTTGGAGATTTCAAAAAAGGTACTGTCATCGACATGCTCGTCGTGGGGCAGGTTCAGGCTGATATGGGCATAGCGGTTCTTCGTCGCGTTGCGCTGTCCCTGAAAATGGAGCAGGCTCCCGAAAAACTTCGGGGGGATATCCTGGGAAAAAGTATTCCCATAACCGAGGACCTGCATGCCCTCCTTGCCGAGGATATAGTCCAAGGTTCCCCTGCAGGTCTGTCCGTAAATTATCTTGGCTATCATATCTATTATGCTTTCATCGTTATTTCCAATAGTTCGTACAGCAGTTCGTTGGTCCTATTGATGTCAGCATCTAGATTTCCATTTGGATTTATGAGGTTTTTATGGTGGGCCAACTTTACCAACTGGTTGATGTTGTTCCCTATCCTGTTGATATGGTAGGCAAGCTCCAAAGTATCGGGCAATCTTTCCTTCTCTTCTGTTTTGCCGTTCAGGATCAATCTTCGAAGCAATGGACCGAGGGTTCCTCTTTGGCAAATGTCCAAATTGTAGCTTTCGCAAATGGCCCTCAGTTTTTCATATTCGGCATCGTTGAACCTAAGCATTACGTTGTGGTAACGCTTCTTGTTCCCCAATCGTTTCCTTCCCCTTTTTCTAGGTTTCATTTTAGATGCTCATTTTAGCAGAACACTTCGCCGAAGTAGCCGATTCTAAGTTACTTAGAATACACCTCGCTATCCGTTACACGGATAAATATAACGGGAGAATATTTAATATAACCAATTTATTTTCAATTATTTATGATGTTGAATCATATGAAACCACATAGGGACAAATGGGATCAAACCGATGTTTTATATGGCCTTAACTGGGATGTCGAAATCCTGAAAAAATCCGTTGATGACGGTTTTGTGGGTAGGGGAAGGAAAGGTCAAGGGGCGTTCTACGCCGCTTGTACTTTTGGGCGACCGAGGGGGTCGGGCGGCCTGTAGCGGAAGGACGACCGTTGCGGACCGGCGAAGCGTGTCCGCATGGGAGAATTGGAGCAGGAGGTCCCGCCGACTTCCGCAGGGGAGGATATAATTTAGTAAACCCGTATAAACTCCAATAATCTATTATTGATGTTAACCAAATTGCAATAATTATTTTTAAATATAAGACATTTTGAAGGATACCATCCTAGAATAGGATGATTAGCTAAACCTATAAAAAGACCACGAATACAAAGCTTTGTTCAAAGAAATACCTTCTAGATTATAGTATAACTTAAAGGGCCTGTTTTTCAATACTAAAATTACATTTTTGAGGATTCATAAACAGAGTAATCTTTTCTTTTGAAAGAAAAGGGTTTGCTCCCTCACAACTAGCTACCATTGCACCAACTGCACATCCATAATCCAACGCCTTTTGCGATCCTTGTTCACTGAAAAGTTTAAACAAGAGAGATGCCAAGAAAGAATCCCCGGAACCAACTGTATCAACTACCTTTATTCTATAGCCACTATTGTAATAAAAGCATTTATTTTGATATAGTGTTGCACCATAAGCGCCTTTTGTTACACATATAGTTTTCGTATTAGTCTTAGTCGCAACATAAACTATGGTTTGTTCCAAAGAGTTGTATTTTGACCCTAATAAAGTTGCAATTTCGAAAAGCTCATCATCGTTAAACTTAATGAAATTAGCTTCCATCATTAAATCAACCAACAGCCTGGGATTATAATGGGGAAACCTAAGATTTGCATCCAGTACTTTATAACGAGCTTGTTTTAATAATCCTTTCAGAGTAGACCTAGAAACATCATCTCTACATACCAGTGTTCCGAATACAAAGAAATTAGAATCCCTAACCAATTTAGCATATTTATCTAAAAAAGGAATTTTATCCCAAGCTACAGGATAGGGGATATCATAAGAAGCCACTCCCTTATCATTCAAGCCCACATTTACCACCCCAGTCGGAAAATCCCCATGCTTGTAAATACAACTAGTATCTATTCCCGAATTGTTTAGATGGTTCATAATTTTTTTTCCTCTTTCGTCGTCACCAATACTACTTACAATCGATACATCCACACCAAAAGATTGTAACCTTAGAGAAACATTTAAGGGAGCTCCCCCAATTTTAGAATAAGTTGGAAAACTATCAAAAAGGACTTCTCCAAAACATACTGCTTTCATTTTGTGCACTGATTTTTTCATTTATTTTCAATTATCCTGTAATAAAAAGGCACGGGAAAGATTTTCCAGTGCCTTTCAAACTAACAAAACTAACTCAACTTATTATTGTCCTTGAAAATTTAATACCCGGGATTTTGAACATATAATCCACCAGTAAAATCAATTTCTCTTTGTGGTATTGGGTAATATTCATCTCTACCTGCTGTAAAACTAGCGTTTGCGAGAAAATCTCTTTTAGTCTTTTCTTCTGCCAAATATGCATTTAGTGTTTCCTCCGCAATTCCCCATCTTACTAAATCATACCACCTATGTCCTTCCATGGCAAACTCCAACCTTCTTTCAAACATTAAGGCCTGCCATGCATATTCCTTCGATGGAAAAGAAGCGTAAGTACCTATGTTATAAATATCAGTTGCCCCTGCATCCAAAGGCCTTTGAGTACTAGCAGCAGCACGATTTCTAACTTGATTAATTATAGGTAAGGCCTCATCCCATCGGTCTAATTGAATTAAAGCTTCTGCCTTCCGAGAGGAGAACATCGGCATACCTAATAAAATCAACGTTTTTGGAAGTGCCCACAAATGATCCTTCCTTAACATAGCACGAACAATCAGGCGCTTGCTGCTCTTTCATATTCCCGAAAAAGCCATATACTCCCGGATCTCTTGCCCAACTAAAATTATATATCATGTCTCCTGTATCATTTACCGTATTTCTATATTTATAAGGCCTTCCAGGTATTCCCACCGTATGATCAATCCTTGGGTCAACACTTAATCCACTGTCGGGGGGGTAATTCCATTTGCATCTACGTTGGTGAAAATGTCGGAGTCATTAAACGTTTCCAATAAGGGAAGTCCGTTTCCATCAGTCCTAAATGCATTTACCATATTCTGACTGGCCAAATGAAATCCACAACAGCCATAAAGCCCTGTACCATGTGGCGAATTTAACCCAGTTACAAAACTCACCCTTCCCACAGTTGTACCATCATTAATTGAAAACTGGGCAGCCCGGATAGATTCCGATCCATTGTCAAATCCATCCAAGAAATTTTCCCCAAAATCCGGTTGTAGACTACCGGTAACTTCATCCGCATAATCAATCACCTCCTGTAAACGTGAGGTATTTATATTCGTTACTTGATGTTGATCATTTTGCTCATAAGCTTGAAACAACCTTAATTTGGCTAAATATGCAGCAGCAGCATTTCGGTCTGCCCTGCCAACTTGATCTTGAGCTTGTGGTAGATTGTCATAGGCAAAAAGAAAATCATCAGCGATTGTATTCCATAAAGCATCATTATCTACATCATTTGAGGTCTGTGCAATTTCTTCTTGGGTTAAATTCTCGGTGATATATGGTATTTTTTTAAAAATCAACTTTAACATAAAATGCGAATGAGCTCTTAAAAAGCGTAATTCTGCTTGTCTAGTTGTTTTTTGTGCATATTCACTGTCCGGTATATCATTGATGACAGATAGTGCAAAGTTTGCCCTAGAAATCGCCTTGTAATAATCGGTCCACGTTCTAGGCGCCATCCAATCTCCCATATCTGCAATAGTGAGATTGTATTGCTCATATTTATCTACAACGTCAACATCACCTCGGCCGCCACCGCCTTTATAAGCATCGTCCGAACGTACACTACCATAAACCCATTGATGTGTTAATGGTCCAATCATTTCATCATTGGCAATTCCTGCATATGCTGCAATGACCAAAGATTCCGCATTCTCGGCGGTTGCCACGTTTTCGCTGGACAATACCCCCTCAGGTTCGTACTCTAAATAATTATCTGAACAGGCAGTGAGCAAAAGGGTTGCGCATATCACCGTTGTTATTATTTTATTATATTTCATGATTATCGCTATTTGTTAAAAGTTAATGTTCAAGCCTAGTGAATACACGGTTGGTACCGGAATACGGTTCACATCTATTCTCTCCTGGATCAGCTCCAATATATCCTTTGGGGGTAAACCAAAATAAATTTTCTCCTTGCAGGTAAACTCTTAAACCGGTCATTCCTGCCATTTTTCCTATCACATCAGTTGGCAATGAGTATCCCACTTGCATATTCCTTATTTTAAAGTAAGAGTTGTTTCTAAAAATATAGTCTGAAGTATCCGTAAAGTTGTTTACCAAGGAAAGTGAAGGTATCGAAGAATCTGTATTTTGAGGGCTCATGCATTTAACACGCCAAGACCCGCATTATCTCTACCCTGTACAAAGTTGTTCCAAAAAATATAGGAGTCAACACCTATACGACCGGCAACCCCTGAACCAAAAACAGAGAAATCAAAATTCTTGTATCCTAAATCAAGACGTATACCATATTCTAAGTCAGGTAAGGTATTACCAATAAAATCACGGTCATTGCTGTCGATTACACCATTGTTGTCAATGTCCACAATTTTTATACCTCCCGGTCTAGCATTGCCTGTTTGCACCCCTCCGGTAGGATGGGAATCAACATCTGCCTGGCTTTGAAAAAGACCATCTGTGCGATAGCCAAAAATTGCCGTTTGTGATTGTCCAAGAATTGAATTTTGGGCCGTCCCAGGAAAGGCTGCTCTCACCTCCTCTGGTAGAAATGTAATTTCGTCCTTAAAAGCACCAAAATTAGTGGAAACACCAAGAGAGAATCCGCTTTCCCATACATTAGAATATCCTAAGTTAAATTCCCAACCTCTAGCAGCAGTTGCGGCACCGTTCAATACTCTTTGTTGACCTTCTCCAATTACAGATGCAATGGGAGGAGTAGTCAAGATATCCGTGGTCTCCCTAGTAAAATAATCAAAGGATCCGCTTATTTTATTGTTTAAAAACCCAAAATCAATACCATAGTTCCATTCTTTGGTTGTTTCCCATTTCAAATTAGGGTTAGGAGCCTGAGTTGAGACGAACCCTGAAGGCAGCGTGCCTGTATTGTTTCCATTTATATCATATGCCGTACCCACATTATAGTAAATTTCAAAAAATCCTCCTGTCAACTGAGCTTGATTTTGACCGTAACGAGACTCATATAAACCAAACCGAGCCGTATTACCAATCTCTTGGTTACCTACTTCTCCATAACCTGCCCTTAGTTTTAAATTGGAAAGTATTTCACTGTCTTTGAGAAATTCTTCCTGACTAATTCTCCAACCCAGTGTAGCTGCTGGAAAAATACCATATCTATTGTTAGCTCCAAACCTTGAGGAACCGTCTCTACGGATTGTAAAGGATGCCAAGTATTTATCATCAAATGAATAGTTTAATTTCCCAAATTGTGAAGCGAGGCTGTATTGGGTAGATATACCATTATTTGTTCTCGCACCAGTTGCGGCGGAAAGCACAAAATAAGATTCTTGTTCTACTGCAAAATCATCTGCTTGCGCAAAAATAGTATCAAAATCTTCTCTTATAGACTCAATACCCAATAGCGCTCCAAATCTGTGTTTCCCAACTTCTAAATTATAATTCAAAGTGTTTGAAAAAGTTAATGTTCTCAATTTATTGGTGTCAAAAATTAACCTGTTATTACTTCGAGTGACAAAACCGTTAAATACTTTTGGCTCTATATTTTTACGTTTGAAATCACTAAAGTCTATTCCTAAACTAGAGCGGAACTTAAGATTATCAAGTATGCTCAATTCTGCAAAAACATTGCCGAAGAAATTGTTTTTTATAGCATTGTCCCACCTGTTTAAATATTGCATTAATAGTGGGTTGTTTCTATCCGAATACCCAGCCCCCAAAGGACCTGCAAACTCTCCATTTGCATCATAAACAGGAATGGTAGGTGCAAGGGTAATGGACAAACCGGTTGTAGGCGCTCCACCAACATCACTTGCTACCAATGTTTCATTTGAAGTTGATATTTGTGTATTAACTCCAAATTTTAATCTGTCGTTAAATAAATTTGTAGTACCATTAATTTTACCAGTATATCTATCATAACCTGTAAACTTCAGCATACCTGTATTCTTTAAGTATCCAAGGTTTATTAATAAAGAAGATTTTTCTGAACCTGTGGTAACAGTAACCTCATTGTTAAATACATATCCTGTCTCGTAAACTTCGTCTTGCCAATTGGTATTACCTGAAGGTACATTTGGGTCTCCTCCTACAAAGGGCTGAACAGTAACGCTGTTTAGTATGGGATTGTTAAAGTCATTATTCCAATCGAAATTGTATATTTCACCATAACCTGCATTTGGATCTGCTCCATCATTTACGGATGCCCTCCACAAAGCTTCACCACGTTGTTGGGAACTCAACATATCATAGCGCTGTTTTCGCTCTGATTGGACAGATAAATTGGAATTGATACTAACCGTAAGTCGTTCTCCTTTAAGACCTCCTTTAGTACTTACAACGATGACCCCGTTTGCGGCTCTTGACCCATATATTGAAGAGGCCGACGCATCTTTCAATACTTGAATGGATTCGATAGTTGCAGGATTTAAACTTGCGAATACCTCTTGCCTTTTTGTTGGAACACCATCTATAATGTAAAGCGGATCATTATTCCCCAAAGTAGTAAGTCCTCTAATCAGTATCCTGCTGTTCAACCCTGTAGGGTCACCGGATTTTTCAATAAAAAGACCTCCCACCCTTCCTTGTAGTGCTTGCATGGCATTACCGGAACTTAAACTTTGACCTTCTATTGGGGCAATATCAACTACTGTAACCGCTCCGGTCAAATCTACCTTACGCTCCGTGGAATATCCTGTCAATACTACTTCATCAAGTTGTTGGGCATCTTCTTTTAGGGCAACATTTATTAGTGACTGCCCGTTCACAGGAACTTCCTGGGTGGTAAATCCAATATAGCTAAATACAAGGGTTGCATCGTCGGCTACATTGTTCAATTCATAATTACCATCAAAGTCAGTGGTTGTTCCAATTGTTGTTCCTTTAATAATTACCGAGGTTCCAGGTAAAGGAGTACCGTCATCTGAGGAAGTAACAGTACCTGTAATCCGACCTTGGGCGGACAGACCTATTGGAACAAATACCATTAAAAATAGTAAGAGTTTTAATTTCATAATTTTCTAGTTTAAGTTAAATTTAAGTTGATGTATTTCAATGTATTCGAGTTTAGATTCATCTAACGGAGCTTCAAAATAGAAACTATCGAGAGGTGCTTGTGGAAAGAATATTTCTGTCATAACGGTTTGGCCGTCGTCAAAAAACAATTCTATGGAAGTTTTATCCGGAACAATTGTACCTGACCAATCCTTTTGTGTAGAAATCCTTGGAGCTATGGCAATCCGGTCACTAAATCTGTCCGAAAAATCAGTTATCCCAGCCTTATTTCTATCTACAAAATAATTTCCCTCTGTGACGTCGTAACCAAATCGTAACTTATCCCCTTTGCTATTCGTCAATTCAAAAGTGTAAATCCCATCAACCAAATCTTCAACTTTAAAGTTAATCCGAGCACGAGTAAAATCGATAGCCTTAGAAGTAGTTAGCAAAGTCTTTCCTTCAAGTGGGACATCTGAATTTTTTAGCTTCTCAACCTCAAATTCATTTAGTTCTCGGAACAGGATTCGAGACTAATCGAAACGTATTTTCACCCTTTGTCAATTCCAATGTGCGGGCTATTGTCATTGCACTTCGCCATTTTTCAGTAGGGACCTCGTTGGCATACAACCAATTGGACATCCATCCCATAAATAGCTTGCTGCCATCCTTGTTTTCAATATTGGAAAAGGTAACGCCCGCATAATCGTCACGACCATAGTCTACCCGTAAACTATGCTCTTTTTCCATCTCCTGTTTGAATGATTCGTCCAAAATAAAATCTGAACCATCAAAATCTCCTACAAAATATTGGGTAGCAGAGCCTGTATTAGGCCCTCCAGGATTAATACTCACCAACAAAACCCATTTTTTTTCTGACTTGCCAATAACAGGTAATTGAAAGAAATCCGGACATTCCCATACTCCGTCATGATTACCGATACCCTCTCCAAAACTTGTAAGTTTCTCCCATGACTTTAGGTCTTTTGAGGTGTAGAATTGTATCTCTTGGCCTGCGGCCAAAACCATTGTCCATCTTTTCCTCTCATTATCCCAGCTAACTTTTGGGTCTCTAAAATCTCTGAAACCTGGATTTTTTAAAACAGGATTATCTTCATATTTTGTCCATGTAAGTCCTTCGTCCAGCGAATAAGCGATACTTTGATTTTCCACATCTATTTCACCCGTTTTCTCTTTTTTAGGGTCGTGGCTGGTGAAAATTGCAACTATAGGTATTTTGCCATCTACTCCAAATCCTGATGTATTTTCGTGGTCTACAACAGCACTACCGGAAAAAATATAGCCCAAATCATCTGGATACAGCGCTATTGGTTGCTCTTTCCAATTGAACAAATCACTACTAACCGCATGTCCCCAATGCATAGGCCCCCATTTAGTACCATCTCGGATAGTGTTGAAAATATAGGTGGTAATACCCGTTATAAAAAAACATTCCATTTGGATCGTTCATCCAACCTGTATCTCGTGAAAAATGGAAATTTGGACGGTATAACAATTCATTGGAACTGACAAGTGTATCTTGCTTATCTTCAACATTGTCGTTTCTCCTTTCCATAGAATTTTTACAAGAAGCTATCATTGAAAAAATTCCTATTACGATAGTTAATTTTAATGCTTTATTTTTCATTTTTATGGTCTTTATAATTTTCAGTTAGATTTCCCTTCATTAAAACCAATAATATTTTCGATTTTGTCCTTCCTTCCCCTTGTTAGGGTATTACTTAACTCTTCTAGCGATATACCCTTTGTTTCCGGCATTACAAAAGCCACAAACAACAATTGCAGTACCATCATAAAAGCAAAAAAAGCAAACACCGTACCTGCACCAATTGCTGTGAATAATACAGGCACCAACGAGGGAATAATGGCTGCCAAAATCCAGTGCACCGAACTACCGAACGACTGACCCGAGCCTCTTAAATGATTTGGAAAAATTTCAGAAATGAACACCCGGATTACGGTTCCCTGTCCTACAGCATGTGCAGCAATAAAGAGAAATAGAAAAATAGGCACTGCAATACTTTCCCAGTGTAGGAAAAAAGCACAAGCTACTAGTGATAGGGAAATAATGTACCCGACAGAACCTATGTACATTAGTTGTTTTCTTCCTAGCCGATCAATTAGCAAGACTCCTATAAGGGTAAAAATCATATTGGTTACCCCTATCCCAATACTGCTTAATAGAGCGGTACTTTCGCCTAAGCCTGCCTCTTCGAATATTCTAGGGGCATAATAAAGAAATGCATTGATGCCGTGAAAATTGATTGAACATTGCAATTAAAAAAGCCAACATCAGTGGAAACCTATATTTCTTTATAAGTATATTTTCGTCGGAAACGTTGTTTTTGCTTTCTGTCCTAATTTCTAGCAACAATACTTCGGATCTTGTTCAGGATTGATAAGTTGTAATACCTTTTTCGCCTCATCAGTACGCATTTTGGTCAACAACCACCTTGGACTTTTTGGAACCGTAAGTACGAACAGGGTATAAACAAATGCAGGTATGGCCTCTACGCCTATCATCCATCGCCATGCATTTTCTCCAACACCGCTTAACAAGTAATTCGATAAGAAAGCTATTAAAATGCCGAAAACTATATTAAATTGGTAAAGTCCTACCAACTTCCCACGATCCTTTGGTGGAGCTATTTCAGAAATGTAGGCAGGAGCTGCTATGGTTGATGCACCTACTCCCGGACCACCAATAAATCTGAATATTGCGAAAGTTATAGGGTCATTTGCAAAAGCCGAACCTAATGCAGATACTGTATAGAGTATACCTATCCATAATAAAGTTTTCTTTCTCCCAATCTTATTCGTAGGAATACCACCCAAAATTGCCCCAACTACGGTTCCCCACAAGGCCATCGCCATTACAACTGTACCATGGAACATATCGGAAGATTGCCATAATGCTTGTAGTTTTTTATCGGCTCCTGAGATGACTACTGTGTCAAAGCCAAAAAGAAAACCAGCCAATGCAGCGGTAATCGACCAAATCCATATTTTTCTCATAATCGTAATTCTCTAGTGATGTCACTAAAGTATTCGCAAAAATGAAGTGTGTAATTTGATAATGTGTCAATGTGTTATGCTTTGGTTAAGAAACATATCACAAAATGTTAAGTAATTGATAATCAGTATTTTAAAATAATTTTTTAACATTATCGAGCATGTAGCAAGTATATTCATGTTACATTATGTTCGATATTGTTACTTCTAAGATGAAAAGTGTTGGAAGGAATGGTTGAACTGTAACTCAAACAGACTTACGAAACGCCGCAGGGGAAATACCGTATTTGTTTTTAAAGGCAGTAGAGAAGTAATTTGGAGAAGAAAAACCATTGGAATAAGCAATTTCTGAAACTGTTAATGAGCCATTTTCGAGCATGGTTTTAGCCTTTTCCAAGCGGATATTGCCTATGTAATCACTAATGCTTATACCCATAATTGCCTTGACCTTTCTGTATAACTGGACACGTGAGATAGTAAGATTTTCAGCCGGATTTTCAACTGAATAATCAGAATTGCCCAAATTATCATTTATCAATGTATTTAATTGGCTAATAAATTTTTGTTCTATATCCCCAAAGGAATTTATTTCTTCAATTTTATGGATGTTACTGGTAAAATAATACCTGAGTTTTTCTCTATTATAGAGCAAAGACTTAATTGACTGAATCAAAATAGAATAGCTGAATGGTTTCGTAAGATACAAATCTGCTCCGGATTGAAGTCCTTTGATATAGGATTCCTTATTGCCTAGTGCAGTTAGTATTACAGTAGGTATGTGCGATGTACGCAAATCCTTTTTTAAAATCTCGCAAATTTCGAAGCCATCTTTATCCGGAAGATTAATGTCACAAAGTATAATGTCCGGAATAGTCTCAAAAGCTTTCTCAATTGCATCCGTACCTTCTGATAAATGAATATCATACTCCAACTGTAGTTTATTTTTAAGGAACAAAGAAAGATCTTTATTGTCCTCAATTATCAAAACTGAATATTTCTCTTTGTTTTTGCTAGGAGCCTGAATTAAATAATTATCATCTATTAATTGGTCAGAAGAAAAATCGATTATATTGGAATCAACCAAATCTTGTTCCGATATGATTTCTGATTCATCTAGATGTGCTTGACCTTTGTAAAGTGATACAATAAACT
Organism: Maribacter litopenaei; assembly: GCF_025244665.1. Lineage (GTDB taxonomy): Bacteria > Bacteroidota > Bacteroidia > Flavobacteriales > Flavobacteriaceae > Maribacter > Maribacter litopenaei. The sequence goes on from NZ_CP104205.1 coordinate 3,639,039, forward strand.
CCGTACCGTGTAGAGATTCAACTTCAATATTACCTTTGTGCATCTCCACAAATTCCTTGCTCAAATGTAAACCTACGCCGGAGCTGTTTTTTCTATTATTAGAACCTTTAAAAAATGCTTGAAAAACACCATCTATTTCGTTCGAAGGTATACCAATTCCTGTGTCCTTAAAGTGAATTTTCACAATATTGGCACTTTCATCATCTTTTATATATACACCTATTTTACCATTGTCTGGTGTGAACTTAAATGCATTGGAAAGAAGATTGAAATATACCTTATCCATTAAATTTCTATCTATAAAAATATCCAAGGATTCATTATTGGAAGTTAATTTGAAATCAATATTTCTTTTCATGGCTTCCCTTTCAAAATCTTGGAATATTAATTTTGAAAAGTTGTATAAATTAGTTTTGGATGCCTTTAGATTAAAATTACGGTCTTCGATTTTTCTAAAATCAAGTAATTGATTAATTAATCTCAATAACCTATTGGAGTTATTATGTATTAACTCTATTTCGTTCCCCATTCGGAGCCTTTTTCTTTAGCATAGTCGCTTATCGACTCTATAGAACTTAAAATTAACGTGAGGGGCGTTTTAAATTCATGAGAAAGCCCTGTGAAAAAATTTAGCTTTGCTTCATTGCTTATTTTGATCTCCTTCGCAATTTTTTCGATTTGATTCCGCTGCACGGTAACCTTTTCGTTAGTCAATTCCAGTTGCCTATTTTTCTTTCGAATTGCAAAGATGGAATAAACGCTATATACTGTAAGGCTTAGAATAATTGCCAACAATGCCATTGTAATTTTAAGAAGGTTGTTTTGCGAATAATAAAGTTCCTCTTGTAATTTTATCGCAGCCAACTGTTCTTCCATTTGATCTTGTTGATCATTTATCTTTTCAAATTGGTTGTTCATAATGTCAGCGTTCAACTCGTTGATAATAGTAGTCGAGAGAATGTTATTTTTAGGTATAGATTCGTTATCTAGGATTTTCAAAGCCAATTTAATTGCTTCATCTCCACCAGTAGGATAGAGAACCGTTGCCTTTAAAATTCCATCTTTTACCGCCTGAATTCCTCCATTAGTTCCAGCTAGACCATCTACTCCAATAAAACTAATTTCATTTTCTATTCCCAACTCGCGTGCTACCTCCCATGCACCAACTGCCATTCTATCATTATGGGCAAATACATAATCAACTTTAATATCGTTATTTAGCAGTTGTCTCAGCGATTCCTGAATAGACTCCTTCTCCCAGTCCCCTTCTATTTTCGCAACTATCTTTGCATTTTTGAATTGATTTATTACCTGTTGAAAACCCATCGTCCTTTCTTCTGCAGGAGAAGATCCGGCCATACCTCTTATTTCAATAATTCGAATTGAGTCTTTTCTATTTGAAGCGATAATTTCCTTAGCCGCATTTCTTCCTATTTCGATATTATCAGCTCCCAAATAGGCTGTATATTGTTGACCTTCAGTTTTTCTGTCTACAACCGGAACAGGAATACTGGCATTAATTGCTTTCCTAACAACCGCCGTAATGGGTTTAGATTGAATAGGCGATACAATTAGAACATCTACGCTATCTGCAATCAGCTCATCTATCTGTTTTATTTGTGTAAGCACATCATAATTAGCATCTTTAATTTGCAAATCAATTTCAGGGTTCATTGAAGCCTGCAATTCCATGGAGTTATTCATGGAACGCCTCCAATCGTCATTCGTCATAGCCTGGGAAAAACCAATATGTATTTTTTCAACGTCTTTACTTCTGTCACATGACAAAATGGAAAAAGCCAATGAAATATTGATTAAGATGAAAATATACCTGATATGTTTCATGAATTTGTGACGAGCATAAGTTTAATTAAATTGAAATTTATCCATCCTTTTCTATTAAAAGTTGAAAAAAATATTTGAAAAATTACAAATTTGGGTAAATATTCCCAATTGAATACTCTTTTAAAGTAGTGTATTTTTGAATAGTTTTATGATTAAAACTACTTCACTTCTTACAATCCCCTCTTTTTACGGTGTTAGAACTTCCGCCTGTAGATTTTTCACTAATGAGGTTTTTTAATTGTAACAATTGGTAGGTTTAAATAAACCTGTTTAACCTAAAAGAATTGTAGCAAATTGTTATAATCTTAAAGAAAAGTAATAGCAAAATTGCTATGGCCAAATACCATAAACTTTTCTATCATGAAGTACTAAAAATGTTTAAAGAACTATTTTTTAAAGTTCAAAGTAAATGATTTCCTGCAAACATAGATTTTTAGTTGCCCGATTTTTGTATTTTTATTTTTATAGAATTGATATGAGCACTTCTGAACTAAATACTACAAAAAAGGAACTCGTTAATTGGATTGAGTCTTTAAAGGATGATACGCTTGTTGGGTTGCTCAATTCTGTAAAGCTTTCCAGTGAGGGTAAATCGGGGGATTGGTGGGATGAACTGACCGAAAGTGACAGGGTCAATATTCTTGCCGGTATCAGGGATTTTGAACAAGGAGGTACAATGAGTTCAAAAGATTTTTGGAACGGTCTCGGCCAATGGATAATTTTGTTCAGGTAAAGTGGACAGAAAGATCACTTTCAAATGCACTTGACATTAAGGAATTTCTTAGGGTCAAATTCAATAAAAAAGAAGTCCTTAAATTTGAGAACCTGCTAAAACAATTTGAAAATACGGTTTCGAATTTCCCGACCCTTTACCCCGAATCTAAAAGTAAAAAACTAATAAGGAGGGCCGTCATACACAAAAGAACGACAGTGTATTATGTGTTCAAAGGGAATATTGTCACTATAATCGCCATGAAAGACAATAGACAACTTAAACCAAAGTATTAAAAATCAGTAAAATTAGGTTTCTATAACCCTAAACCTTTGTTCCTTGTTTTTTTAAAACTGTTTTCTACCGATTTTTCCTGTTTCTTATCTTTTAAAAGTTTGGCTTCATCAATAAAGCACTGCATTCCCAAATGCATTGGATTATCGGGCATGATTTTTTCTTGATTCTGAATCAAAGGAGTTTTAAGGTTCAACTCTTCAGCCAAACGATAGCCTAAATTAAAGGCGCTTTTAAACTTTTCGTCAACTTTAATCTCTTCTTCCATAGTTAAAAAGTTTCACGTGCGTGTTTTTCAATGTATTCCATAATAGACACTCTGTCGTATAGAATAATCTTCTTTTGAGGCTGTGAAAACCTGACCTTTCCTTCATCCCTTAGTTTTTGAAGGGTGGTAGTCGACTTAATTTTCAAAATCGACATAGCCTCCTCACCATCAATCCATCTCTCTGGTGTGTTTGGTCTTTTCGATTCTACATGTTCAATTACTTTCCGAAACAATGCATAAAATGCTTCCTCTTGTAGACAAACAACTTGCATAATTGAAAATCGGTTGGTTTAATTATTGCTTAAGGAATATATTAAAATATATCCTAGTGGATTGAATAATTAGATAAACTGTCTAAAAAAGTCAATAAGTGGGACTGAATAATGAATGTCAATTATATTTAAACTAAGAGAGTATTGAATATGGCAAACCCGAGCCATATTGTGTTCAATATGTAAACGAAATAGTTTTAAATAAAAAGTGAAAACACCAAATCCTACATTCCAAAAAAGCACGCTGAAAGCACGCTGATGAAACAAATAAGGCAGTCACAAAGTATTGTGACTGCCTTATTTTACTGGTGATCCCACATGGGCTCGAACCATGACACCCCTGATTATGAGTCAGGTGCTCTAACCAGCTGAGCTATAGGACCCGCAAATTGCGGATGCAATATTACCACTTATTTTTATATGCCACAACATTTTAAGATGTCATTTCAACTTCCCTCAATGCCTTCTTACCTATTTTATCTCTTGGCAGAGTTCTATCAAAACTCCGTTTGTGGACTTAGGATGCACAAAGACTACCCATTTATTATCGGCACCCTTTTGGGGTTCATCCCCTAAGACATGAAATCCCTCTTGTTTTAATCGTTTCATTTCCGACCGGATATCCTCCACCTCGAAGGCTACATGGTGAATACCCTCACCTTTTTTTTGCAAGAATTTGGCTATGGGGCCATCGTCGTTCAAAGACTCCAATAACTCTATTTTATTGGGTCCGTTTTTTAAAAAAAGAGATCCGAACCCCTTCAGTAAGTACTTCTTCCAATTTATAAGGCCCTGTCCCCAATAATTTTTCGAACAACATGTTGGAATCTTCCAAGTTTTTGACCGCAATTCCCAAATGTTCTATTTTTTTCATCTCAAATGCTATCAGTCCCTGTAAAGGATAACAACAAGATACATTATTCTATGTATTTTTGCGGTATGGAAACACAAAGACAACGAAAGATAGCAGGGGTCATCCAAAAGGATATCGTAGCCATTTTGCAAAAAGCGGCCATTGAGGGTGGGCTAAGGGGTACCTTGATTTCGGTGTCCAAAGTTTCCGTTACTACCGACCTTTCCATCGCAAAGGTCTACATCAGTATTTTTCCAACAGATCAGGCCAAGGAACTCTTGGAAGGAATCAAATCCAACCAACCCCTCATTAAACATGAACTGGCGCAACGTACCCGAAATCAATTGAGAAGGGTTCCGGAGTTATTGTTCTATTTGGACGACTCTTTGGATTACATTGAAAAAATTGAAAAGTCCTTGAAAAGGGAAGAAAACCCTATTGAAAACAGGGATCTGTTGCCTAGAAGAAAAAAGTCCTGATTCTTGAACTTTCCGCTCTATATCGCTAAAAGATATGTGCGCTCCAAGAGCACACAAAATGCGGTGAACATCATTAATTTTATTACATTTCCGGTAATCGTCATTGGTTCCGCGGCCTTGTTTATAGTACTTTCCGGATTTGCAGGACTCAAGACTTTCAGCCTTTCCTTTACCAACTCCTTTGATCCGGAACTAAAGGCCCAACCCGCTTTCGGAAAATTCTTTTCAATTACGGACGAACAAGAGAAACGCTTGGGCAACATAAACGGGTTGGCCAATTACTCTAAGGAAATTGAAGAAAAGGTATATCCGGAACACAGAGGAAAAAACCATATTGCCTACATCAAAGGCATCGACTCCAATTATACCAAGGTGGTCAATACCGACTCTATTTTATATTTAGGTGACTGGACCATCAATGACCAACAAGTGGTTTCCGGTATGGGAATCGCCAATATTCTTAGCGTTACCATTAACCAATTCAGAAGTCCGATGCAGATCTACGCCTTTAAACCTGGTAAAGGATCCATCTCCCAGCAAGGTGTTAGCTCTCTGTACAACAGACTCCCGGTAATTATTGGTGGCGTATACGCCGTGGAGGCCGATTTGGACAATAAATATGTATTTGCGGACCTAGCCTTGAGCCAAGCCTTATTGGAAAAAACTGAAAACGATATTTACGGTATCAACTTTAAACTGCAAGAGGGAGCGGAGGAACAAAGCGTTCGTGAAGAAATAAAAAAGATATTGGGAGATGGTGTCATTTTAAAAAACAGGCGGGAACTCAACAGTACGCTCTATAAAATGTTGAACACAGAAAATATGGCAACCTACCTCATCTTTACTTTGGTATTAGTCATCGCCTTGTTCAATGTCGTAGGAGCCATAATTATGATGATCTTGGACAAACAACAAAACTCCAAAACCCTCTATAGTTTAGGAACCACCATAAGGGAGTTGCGTAACATCTATTTTGTACAGGGCATTCTTGTTACGGGATTTGGAGGCCTCATTGGAGTACTATTGGGTTCCTTATTGGTTTGGTCACAGATTTTCTTTGGCTGGTTAAAGATTACACCTTCGTTGGCCTATCCGGTAGAGTTTCAAATCATCAATGTTCTGATCGTAATGGTCACTATTTTGATTCTTGGGGTTATCGCCTCTAAAATTGCCAGTAGCCGAATCAATAAAAAATTGATTGCGACCTAAGCGTGCTCAAACTGGTAATCCCCAAATTTTTCCGGAACTTCATCAAAGGCGTCAAAAACGTCGACGGCGTCGTCACTCGTGACCATTTTCATGCGATATTCCTTAAAATTGGGAATGCCCTTAAAGTAATTGGTATAATGACGTCTCGTTTCAAACACCCCCAACTTTTCCCCTTTCCAATCAATGGACATTTGTAAATGTCTTCTTGCAGCCGCTACCCTTTCCTTCATTGTTGGTGGTGGAAGATGTTCGCCAGTCTCAAAAAAGTGTTTCACCTCCCTGAAAAACCAAGGATACCCTATACTGGCCCTACCGATCATAGCACCATCCGGACCAAATTCATCACGCATTCGCATCGCTGCTTCCGGACTGTCCACGTCCCCGTTACCAAATACGGGAATATGCATTCTTGGATTGTTCTTCACTTCTGCGATAGGTTCCCATTTGGCATAACCCTTATACATCTGAGAACGGGTACGCCCATGAATGGAAATGGCCTTGCAACCCACGTCCTGTAGGCGCTCCGCTACCTCCACAATTTTTATGGAATCCTCGTCCCAACCCAAACGGGTCTTCACGGTGATGGGTAATTTGGTATGCTTTACCATAGCATCCGTAAGGGAAACCATCAAGTCGATATCTTTTAGAATCCCCGCTCCGGCGCCTTTAGAAACCACCTTTTTCACGGGGCAGCCAAAATTGATATCGATCATATCAGGATTAGACTTTTCCACTATCTCAACGGATTGCAACATACTGTCCAAGTTGGCCCCAAAAATTTGAATGCCTACGGGGCGTTCCTTTTCGTAAATGTCCAGCTTCATAACGCTCTTGGCAGCATCTCGAATCAAGCCTTCCGAAGAAATGAATTCCGTAAAGACCACATCGGCGCCCTGTTCCTTACATAAAGCACGGAATGGCGGATCGCTCACATCCTCCATAGGGGCCAACAATAGTGGGAATACCGGTAATTCTATATCGCCAATTTTGGGCATATTATGCAACGTTTTTAAAGGGGTGCAAAAATAGTATTAATTTTAAAATGAAATAGTTGCGGTGATTTTTTTGCCATTGCGATCACTGGTAACCTCCGTTGCGTCACCTTCTTCAAAAATGGAAAGTGCACGCATGTAGCTCATCATATCCGTCACAGTACTATCCCCTAATTGTATGACCACATCACCCTTTTTCAAGTCCAGCATCAGCAGCGGGTTTTCCATCGGTAACACCGTCAATGCGCATACCCTTACCGTCATATAGATAATCGGGCATTACACCCAGTGCTACTTTAAATCTTGGGGCTTCCTCGCTCTCATTCTTGGTTTTTCTAAAAGCCAATTTGGCATCATCGTCCAAGTCATAAATGACGGATAGAATATAATCGGTAATCATTTCCATTCCTTCATAGTTCAACTTGTCATAATCGTCCGAAGGTTTGTGGTAGTCTTCGTGCTGTCCAGTAAAGAAGTGTAATACCGGAATGTCCTGTAAATAAAACGAAGTATGATCACTTGAATTCCACCCTGATTCACTCAAAACCAATTTAAACCCGGGATTGTTGGTATTTAAGACCTGCCCCCAAATGGGAGCCGTACCAGTACCACTAATGGAAAGGGTCTTGTCATCCCGCATTCTCCCTACCATGTCCATATTGAGCATGTAATTTGTCTTCGATAGATCAATTGTTGGGTTTTTGGAAAAGTAATTACTGCCCAAAAGGCCCATTTCTTCCCCTGAAAAAGCCATAATCAAGTAATTGCTTTGCGTAAGCGTATCCCTGAGTTTGGAGGCCAATTGCAACAAAACCCCCACACCACTGGCATTGTCATCCGCACCGTTGTGAATGGCCTCGCCCTCCGCATATAAAGAACCTTCACCACCCATGCCCAAATGGTCATAATGGGCACCTATGATAACCGTCTTATCAGCTTGGTTATCGATATAACCAATTACATTGGTTCCTGTTATGGTGCTATCACCATCCATAAATTGCACTTCGGAGTGTGGGTCAATTTGGGTTTGAAGCTAAAGGTCCGGAAATAGGTACCCGCGCTTCCTTTGGGCGCCAATCCAATATTTTTCATTCGCTCTTCCAAATAGCGTGCAGCTTCTTTCTCGTAAGGAGTACCCGTTTCACGCCCTTGTAAGCTATCATTGGCCAAAAAGGCCACATCTTCCTGTAGGGTAACCTGTCTTTTTCCCTCTTTTTCACAGGAAATCAACGCCATAAAAAAAACGGACAAAAGTGTTAGATTGCGCAGCATAGCTTTTATTTTTGACAAAAATACGGATCTCCATGAGAATGTTATTCTTTTTAGGGCTTATCTGCCTCGTTTACAGTTGTAAAACCGATACCAAAAACTCTGAAAATTCTACTGAAGAAGCGGTCTCCTTAATGGCAGGCGAGGACACTTTGATCTATCCGGAAGAAAAGTATTTTAAGAGTATCCGCCAGATCACCTTTGGTGGGGACAATGCAGAAGCTTATTGGAGTTGGGACAACAAACAGATGATCTTTCAATCCAACAATAGGAATTGGGGCCTTAATTGCGATCAAATGTTCTTAATGAATGTCGCCGATGGATTAACCGATTCCATTCCGCCTATGGTAAGTACCGGATATGGCCGTACTACTTGTGCCTATTTTCTGCCGAGACAATAAACATTTTGTGTATGGTTCCACCCATTTGGTGGACAAGGAATGCCCGGAGGTTCCCCTTCGTAAAAATGGCAATTACGTATGGCCTGTCTACGATTCCTTTGACATTTTTGTAGCCGACCTGGAAGGTAACATTACGGCACAATTAACGAACGAACCTGGTTACGATGCCGAAGCTACTGTTTCACCTAAGGGGGATAAAATAGTATTTACCTCTACCCGAAGTGGCGATCTGGAATTATACACCATGAACCTGGACGGGACTGATGTAAAGCAGATCACCAACGAACTAGGTTATGATGGGGGTGCCTTTTTTTCACCGGATGGCACCAAGTTAATTTTTAGGGCTTCCCGACCCAAAACTCCCGAAGCCATTAAAAAGTATAAGGATTTACTGGCCGAAGGTTTGGTTGAACCTACGGAAATGGAGTTGTTCATTTGCAATGCCGATGGAAGCGACTTGAAACAACTCACCTTTTTAGGAAATGCCAATTGGAGTCCGTTTTTCCACCCTTCCGGGAAAAAGATTTTGTTCTCCAGTAACTTTGAGGCGGAAAAGGGGTTTCCTTTTAACCTCTATTTTATCGATATCGACGGCAAGAATTTAGAACGGGTGACCCATGGCGAAACCTTTGATGCCTTCCCTGTTTTTTCCAATGATGGGAAATATCCGGCCTTTTCCAGCAACCGAAACAATGGCGGAACTAGGGATACGAATCTCTTTATAGCGGAGTGGCAGGAGTAGTCCTTTATAACCTTTAAATGACCATCCCTTTTGAGCAAGACGTTTTTGGAATAGATCTGAACATACACCTCCTATTGGAGTATGTTGCCTTCTTTGCAGGGTTTCGATATTATCTTTTCCTGCGGAAGAACTCTGAAGATGCCATATCCTCAAATAACCGACTATCCATTATCATTGGGGCTATTTTTGGTGCCCTCTTTTTCTCCAGATTGGTCGCTTTTTTGGAAAATCCATTATTGCAATGGGAGAAAGGTTGGTTGGCCATTTTGAACAACAAGACCATTATGGGCGGACTCTTTGGTGGTTTACTTGGTGTAGAACTGTCCAAAAAAATAATTGGGGAACAAAAATCTTCGGGCGATTTGTTTACACTTCCCATCATTTTGGGAATCATCATTGGACGGATAGGCTGCTTTTTATCGGGTATCAAAGAGTTTACCTATGGTAAGGAAACCTCTTTTTTTCTTGGGATGGATCTGGGCGATGGTGTCCCTAGACATCCCATTGCCCTTTATGAAGTCCTATTCCTAATACTTCTTTTTATCTTCATAAAAAGATTTCAGCAACGACAGGAGCGATTGGAAAGTGGTATGTATTTCAAAATCTTTATGATATCCTATTTCCTGTTTCGATTTTTTATAGAGTTTTTAAAACCGAATACCTTTTTGGTTTTGGTGTTGAGCAGCATCCAAATTTTATGTCTAATTTGCCTGTTGTATTACTGGAAAACCCTCCGTCAATTCTTCACATATGCCCGAAGCAAAATACACCTACTATGACTTTACCCTAAGTCTTTGTCCGGAATGTCTTCGCCGGATCGATGCTAAAATCGTTTTTGAGGACGAAAAGGTATATATGTTGAAGATTTGTCCTGAACATGGGCGTTCCAAGGTGTTGATCGCAGATGATATTTCTTATTATAAGAATATCCGTAACTACAACAAAGCATCGGAATACCCGAGGACTTTCAATACCAAGACCCATTATGGATGTCCCTATGATTGTGGGCTCTGTCCCGATCACGAGCAGCACTCCTGCTTAACGGTCGTTGAAGTAACGGACCGATGCAATCTGACCTGCCCCACCTGTTATGCAGGCTCTTCCCCCACCTATGGCAGACATAGAACTTTGGAGGAGGTTAAAAGCATGTTGGATGCTATCGTAAAGAACGAAGGTGAACCCGATGTGGTTCAGTTGAGCGGTGGCGAACCAACCTTGCACCCGCATTTTTTTGAAATATTGGATTACGCAAAGACCTTGCCCATTCGGCATTTAATGGTCAACACAAATGGCATACGCATTGCCAAGGAATACGATTTTGTAGAGCGACTTGCTTCCTATATGCCCGATTTTGAAATCTACCTTCAATTCGATTCGTTGGACAACGAAGTACTTAAAACACTTAGGGGAGCGGAATTGTCGGATATTCGTTTAAAGGCCTTGGAACACCTCAATAAACTCAACCTATCTACGACTTTGGTAGTTACCTTGCAAAAAGGTCTGAACGACCACGAAATGGGAAAGACTATAGATTTTGCGTTACAGCAAAAGTGCATTAGGGGTGTTACCTTTCAGCCTACACAGATTGCTGGCCGTTTGGAGAATTTTGAAGTGGGTGAAAACAGGATTACATTGACCGAAGTGCGAAGAAAGATTTTGGAACAATCACCAATTTTTGAACCGGACGATCTTATCCCGGTTCCCTGCAACCCGGATGCTTTGGTTATGGCCTATGCCCTAAAAATTGACGGGGAAGCGAGCCCCTTGACCCGCTTTATCAATCCGGATGACTTGCTGAACGAAGGAAAAAATACCATCATCTATGAACAGGACGAACAGCTCTACGGAAAGATGATAGAGCTGTTCAGTACTGGTAAATCCGTGGAAAATGCATCGGAAAATTTGAAAAGTATCATGTGCTGTCTCCCGGAAATCGACGCCCCGGAATTGGGCTATGACAATCTTTTCAGGATTATTATCATGCAATTTATAGACGCCCATAATTTTGATGTTAGGGCCATTAAAAAATCCTGTGTACACATCGTGAACAAGGACAATAAGATTATCCCTTTTGAGACCATGAACCTGTTTTATAGGGATGATAAAATCAATCTGTTACAAGAACTACAAAAAGAAACTAGATGAGCAACCTTGCCTTGGAAGTCGGTAATTTGGATGGATTGGTTGTACTGATACTTCTTATCATGTTTGGATCAGCCATACTTTTGGGAATTATTGGTATTGTATTGATGGCGAAAAACAAAAAGAAAACGGGTAAAATCCTTCTGATCTTGGCAGGTGTGTATATGCTAGTGAGCTTTGGAGTATGTGGGTCGATGATTGTTGGATTCTAACTCAAATCCTATCTCCTTCTTCCGTGCTTTTCCGTTTCACGGTTATCCCGGATTCGGTTGTTCCCAAACTTGTATCGAAAACCTACATAAAATAAGCGTGTTTCCCTTCTTGAAAAGGTGCTATTGTCCTGTGAAAGGTAGTTTCTAGTGGAGAAGTAATTGCCATCGTTAAAAATATCCTCAACGGAAAGGGATACCGTAGCCCTGCGTTTCAAAAGACTTTTACTAAAGGAAAGTACCAACTGGCTTGTGGACTCCCTTCTAGAATTTCCAAAAACCGTGGGTGCGGAATATCGAAACAAAACATCTGCATAGAGGGAACGATCCTCCAACAAGGTAAAGTAATTGTTGAACCGCACATTGCTCGTCCATATACTATTGTCCAAGATAGCACCGGTATCTATATCCCTAAATCCATTTTCCTTGTAATAATAGCTCAACAATAGATATGTATCCCAAAACGTTGTGAGGCTTTTGTTCCACCTGAATTCTGCACCATAAGTGATGTTGGATTCCAGGTTGACACTTAAAAAGCGGAGTAAATTACTTTCGTTGTCCTGTACTATCTGTTCAAAAAAGTCATTCTTTCTATGGAAATAGTAAACTTCCACCGAATATGGTCCTATCAAAATTATATTCCAGGGAAACATAGTTCCTTGTCGCCGGTCTCAAGTACGGATTCCCTTCAACCACGGAGTTGTTGCTTTGGAAATATTGAAAAGGATTCAGGTCGCTATATCTTGGCCTGGTTATCCTTCTGTAATATCGCAGGGCTAGATTGTGTTTTTCGGTGAATTTATGCTGTACGGACAATGATGGAAATAGTTGAAAGTAGGAATTTTTTACAGGGTCGATAGACGTATCCAAATCTCCCTCCGTTTCTGTGTATTCCCCACGTAAACCCATGTTTAGTTGCCAATCTTTCCAACTGTTGTTCAAACTAATATAACCAGCCATTATTTGTTCATTATAGTCGAACAACCCTGCTTCCGTAGGGTCTATGCCCGGCTGGGTCCTATCAAAGCCTTCTTGTGTTATGGTGGACTCTGAGTTGATGCCGAATACCGTAGGCCCGTTTCCACGATGGTAGACTCCTTAACTGGGTTGGTATAGTCCAATTGTGCACTATACAGTCCGGTTTTTTGACCAGATTCCGTCACAAAATCATTTTCTCCGGTGACGGTACCATTGATGTCAAAAAAATCTGTTTTCAGGCTTTGGCCCCTTTTATAATCATAATATGTAAAATTAGAGGCCAAGGTTAGTTCCTCACCTTTCTTATTAAATCTATGTTTCCAATCCGAGATAATAAGCCGTGTTGAAAACATCATAATCGGAATTGTTCGGGTATAAAAACTGGAGTCCACGTTTCCGGTGGGATCTTTGATTAGGGTTTGGGATGAAATAAACCGGTTTCCTGGTGTGGTAAATGAATTGATGGTAGAAAAACTTATGTTGTTGTTTTTATTCACCTCATAATCAAAAAATCCGCTAAAGCTATGTTGCTTGTCCCGTATGATGTTTTTTTGTTCCGTAGTCCAAACTTCGTTCACGGTGTTGGAATCAAAAAAGTTGGTTATATCCGTAAAACGGTTCAAGTATTTGTTTTGCCTAAAACTATAGGATAGGGTAAAATCTGTCCTTTTACCTTTAAAAAAATGATCAGTCCCAAGCATATGCTTTGGAAAAACGGCTTGGGTGTATCTATTATAGATAGATCCATTATAACCGGCAATGAGGTTTTTCTTCATCTTGATATCCAATAAAAGTCCACCTTCAGCACTGTATTTTGCAGGGGGGTTAAGGATCACCTCAACGGATTCCACATTGTCCCCGGAACTACCTGATAGCAGGTTGACAATATCAGACTGCGGAATGTTTACCAATCTACCATTGATCATCACCCCTATATTGGAACTTCCCTTGATATTGATTTTATCGTTTATGATAATTACCCCGGGGGTCTGTTTTAAAATGTCCCAAATATTTCCTTGGGACAAGGAAGTGTTTTCCACATTGAAGATAAGACGGTCTGCCCTTTGCTCAATGGTAGGTTTTTTATAGGTTACCTCAACCTCGTCCAACTGGGTCTCGGTTTGTTCAATAATCAAGTCCTCTAAGACTAGATCTGACATGACGTAGATATCGATAGTTTTACTAAAAGCACCCGGATAACTGGCCGATAAAAGGTAGTTTCCTTCCTCTACATTGCTCAAAACAAACCCTCCTGATCCATCTGTGGCGGCCCCTTTTATAAGAATAGAATCTTGGCTTTTCAATAAGACGTTCGCGAAGACCAAAGGCACATTATTTTGATCCTTTATACTTCCTGAAATTTCAAATTCTTGGGCTTTCGAAGCAGAAGTAATCAAGAAAAAGAAAGAGAGGAATTGTAGGGCTTGCTTCATTGGCTAATGGTAGTCGCAAGCGAATATAAACAAAGTTATTCGGAAATATCCTACACCGAAAAATGTTTGTAGGAATTTCATAAAAGAGAAGTTTAATTTGACTTATTCTGAACCAATGCGGGCTCTTTCCGCTTTTTCTATTTGGCGTTGATTGTCCTCTAAACGGAAGTTTCCAAAATTGTAGGTGAAAGAGAGTCTAACATTTTGGGTTTCCTCCACGGCTATATAAGCATTATCCTGATTTAAATATTTTGATGAGAACCAAGGATTCGCCTTGCCCGTAATATCATTAATATTAAGGCTCAACTCCGCTCTTCTGTTCCAAAATGATTTTTGAAGCCCAAAAGTCAAGTTGGTCGTTTCCGACATGGTGTAAGAACCTGCCAAAAACCCTGATAAATATGCCAGCCCCAGCTCTCCCTTAAAAGTACCGTCTTTGGAAAGGGTCAAATAATTGGTGAGGTCCACATAATAACCGTTTATTTCGTTAATAGCGGAAAATGCATCGCTTTCCAAAGCAAGAAAAGTCTCATCCTCGTGAAAAATGGAAATATAACTATAGAGATACCAATTACTGGTTATTGATTTTCCATAATTAAAGTCGAAGCCGTACGAAGTGCTTTCCAAAACGTTCTGTGTAACATCCCGTAATACTTGATTTTCATTGTCCTGAAAGGAAAGTGTGGAGATATAATTGCCATTGTCCCGGTAATAAAAATCAAAGAAAAACTCCTGGTTCAGGGTATAGTTCAGGTTAAAGTTGTTGCTGAAGTTGGGAACAAGAGTGGGGTTTCCTTCATAAAAGATGTTTTCATTGATAAAGGTTCGAAAGGGGTTCAAATCCTCATACCTGGGCCTTTGCAGTTTTCTCGGAATAATCAAAGGCAAGGCTATGGTTTTCGTTAATGGTGTGGAGCAGATAAACCGACGGAAAAAATTCGAAATACTCTAATTCGTTCACCGTGGAAAGTGCCAGGGAGTTTCCGGAACTTTGGGTATGTTCCGCCCTAAGTCCTGCCTTGAGGCTCCATTTTTCCCAATCCTTGGAAGCGCTTACGTATGCGGCATATACATTCTCATCGTACAGAAAATTGTCAGAAAGGTTAGGAACAAAAACGCGTCCGTTATTTTCCGTGAAGAACTGTAAGCGACTTTCAGAATTAATCAAGGAAAGCTTCGCCCCGGTTTCAAAACTCACCGTACCCAAAAGGGCACTGTAATCCAATTGGGCCGTTATGATTTCGATATCCTGATTGGCATCTGTAAAGAAGCTATAGTTTCTTATAAAATCGCCAGTGGGCAGAAAATAGTCAGAACTGGCACGTTGTGTTCTGCTTAGGTCAAAGGCGGTGTAATGTCCGTTCACCTGTAATGTGCTGTTTTCCTTAAAGGTATGCTTGTAGGTTACATCCCCGGAAATATTGTTTTTGGTCTCGTCCAAGAAACTCGTTGTGCTCAATGTGGAATCCAAAGCGCCAAGTCTATTTGTGATAATTGTATTTTGAAAATTGTCATACTCCCTTTCCGGTGAAAGTTGCATGTTGGAGGTTAGATTGATTTCATTCCTGTCATCAATTGTATAATCTAAGGTCAATCCTGCATTATGGGTTTTAAACCTATTGGTTTTGTCAAACTCGGTATCCCAAATGGAAAATATACCCGTATCATTTATGAAGTTGGTTCTGTTTTTTACATCCTTAAAATCCTTCCTGGGGGCATAAGAGTAAGAGGCGTTTACATTGAGATTTTTTGTTTTGTAAAAATGTGATGTGCCAAAATTATACTTGGGGAATATCCCTTGGGTGTAGTTTGAACTAATGTTACCCTTGTATCCTAAGGAAATGTTCTTTGAAGTTATAATGTTCAAAACAGCTCCTCCTTCCGCGTCATACTTTGCCGGAGGGTTGTTGATTACTTCAATGGATTTGATATTCTGCCCTTGATAATTTTCCAATAAACTTCTTACTTCCGATGGTGACAATTGAACTTTCCGGTCGTTGATGTATACCACCGCTGGTTGGTTTCGAATTTGAAGTTCATCCTGCATCAAAATCACTCCCGGTGTTTGCTTCAGAATATCCCAAGAAGTACTTTGGGACAGCACGGTGTTTTCCACATTAAAAACCAATCGATCTACCTTGCGTTCAATCTTGGGCCTGGAGGATACCACGACAACCTCATCCAACTGCTCCGTTTGTTGTGGAATGATCAATGCACCTATTCTAATATCAGATTGGATATCCAAAGGAAGACCTTCGGAACTTTTTCCAATATAGGAGCCTTGCACAATATAAAGGCCAGGTTCTATATCGGTTATAATAAATAGACCATTTTCATCTGCGGAAGAACCTTTGACCACGGTTAAATCCATAGGCCTTGATAAAAATACGGAGGCAAAAGGGATTACCTCGCCTACCTCGTCCCTCACCGTACCGGTAAGTTCATAGGATTGGCAATACGCTACTTGGGTATACCCTAGGACAGCTAGGAAAAATAGCAGTAGTGGTTTCACTTTTAGTTTGGGTTGAAGACCAAATCTAACAAAATAATACTGTATTTTTTATAATGGGTAGGTTTCACTTTGATTTTAGCCGAATATTGCCTGTTTATTTAGTTGATGCTTCATTAGATGTCCATACAAATTAGATTATATTTGCAATTGCTTTTTAAGCAGGTAATTTACCATGTTTAGAGAGCTCTATTTTTCAACCGTTGCTATGAATAACATTAGAAATTTTTGCATAATTGCCCATATTGATCATGGTAAAAGTACCTTGGCCGACAGGCTTTTGGATTTTACGGGTTCCGTCACCGAAAGGGAAAAAAAGGAACAGCTGTTGGATAATATGGACTTGGAGCGTGAGCGAGGTATTACCATAAAAAGCCATGCCATACAAATGGATTATGTTTACAACGGTGAAAAATATGTCCTAAATCTTATTGACACCCCTGGGCATGTTGATTTCTCTTATGAAGTTTCGCGATCCATCGCAGCTTGTGAAGGTGCGTTATTGGTAGTCGACGCCGCACAAAGCATACAGGCTCAGACCATATCCAACTTATATCTAGCTCTTGAAAATGACTTAGAGATCATTCCGGTGCTAAATAAGGTGGACTTGCCCAGCGCAAACCCCGAGGAGGTTACGGACGATATTGTAGATCTTTTGGGGTGTGATGCAGAGGATGTTATCCCGGCCAGTGCCAAAACGGGTATTGGGATTGAGGAAATCTTAAAGGCCATCATTGAGCGAATCCCCGCGCCTAAAGGAAATCCGGATGAGCCCTTACAGGCTTTGGTCTTTGATTCCGTATACAATCCTTTTCGAGGTGTGGAAACTTATTTTAGGGTTGTCAATGGAAGTATCCGAAAAAATCAAAAAATAAAATTCGTCGCCACGGGCAAAAGTTATGACGCCGATGAAATTGGCACCCTTAAGTTAACACAACATCCAAAACCGATGATAGGTGCGGGTGATGTGGGGTATTTGATCACAGGCATAAAAGATGCGCGAGAAGTAAAAGTAGGAGACACCATTACGGATGCCGCGGTCCCGACCAAAAATGCGATTGCGGGATTTGAGGATGTAAAGCCCATGGTTTTCGCGGGTATCTATCCCGTCGACACGGAGGACTTTGAGGAATTACGGTCTTCCATGGAAAAGTTACAACTAAACGACGCCTCGCTGGTATTTACTCCGGAGAGTAGTGCCGCCTTGGGCTTTGGTTTTAGATGTGGATTTTTGGGAATGCTCCATATGGAAATCATTCAAGAGCGTCTCGGAGCGTGAGTTTGATATGACTGTGATAACTACGGTACCTAACGTAAGTTATCACGCTTATACACGTAAAGACCCGGAGACCGCGATCATTGTAAACAACCCCAGTGACCTTCCGGACCCTTCAACCATAGATAGGGTCGAGGAACCATATATAAAGGCGACCATTATTACAAAAGCTGATTTTGTAGGGAACGTTATGTCCCTCTGTATTGAAAAGAGAGGACAGATTACCAATCAGACCTATTTGACGACCGAAAGGGTGGAGCTGAACTTTGACATGCCTTTGGCAGAAATTGTATTCGACTTTTATGATCGCTTAAAAACGGTTTCCAAAGGCTATGCCTCCTTCGATTATGCCCCTATTGGAATGCGTGCATCCAAACTGGTTCGTGTGGATATTTTATTAAATGCCCAGCCTGTAGATGCATTATCCGCTTTAATACATTTTGATAATGCCGCCAACATTGGTAAAAAAATGTGCGAGAAGTTAAAAGAGCTCATCCCAAGACAACAATTCGATATTCCTATTCAGGCCGCCATCGGTTCCAAGATTATCTCGAGGGAAACCATTAAGGCCCTTCGTAAAGACGTAACGGCCAAATGTTATGGTGGGGATATTTCTAGGAAAAGAAAGTTGCTTGAAAAGCAGAAAAAAGGTAAAAAACGTATGCGTCAAGTTGGGAATGTAGAAATACCGCAACAGGCGTTTATGGCAGTTTTAAAGCTCAACGATTAGGGGATCCGATTTCTCTACTTTGAAGCAGCCTTTGCCTCTTCGTTTTTCTGTTCTTCCTCAATGGGCAGCATCTTACCCAAATATACCAATTTGGAGTCCTCTTTTATGTCCGTAAAGTCCTTACTGAATGCGGAAATTATCTTAATGTCTCCGTCAGGTGTTTTAAGGAATAAAGGAATGATGTCTGTATCCGCCTTGGTGATTTCGATAAGCCCTTCATAATGTTCGGTGTCCTTGAGCTCTATCTCTCTGATAATCGGATTTTTTCTCGGCCGTTTCAGTTAATTTAATAAAATCGTCCGTATGGGAGAACAATCCTTCCTTTGGGTTATTTTCCGGGTCATTCATTTCCTCAGAATCCACAAGTCGGAAAGACCCATTTTCACCAAATTCCCCTTTAAATTTATCTATGGCATATTTGTTAATATCAGAGTTTCCTGTCAAGGCCATAAGATAGCCTACATCATTTAGTTCAATATAGTCTCCCAAGGAATCCGAATAAATATTAGCACTGAAAGCCTCTAATCCCGCTTTTCGCGCCTTGGCTACATTGGTCTCGTTGTTATCCACCAATACAACATGTCTGTTGTTCTTTTGTAGATACTCCGCTATAAGCCTTGAGACTCGGGACGCGCCTATTACCAATATACCTTCGGACTTTTTTAGGAACACCCCAACCAATTTGGCAAATAACCTAGCCGTAGTTGCATTCAAAAGCACCGTTCCCAACACAATCATGAATACCAACGGCGTTATATATTCTGCGCCTGGTTCCCCTTTTGCAAGCAGTTTGGAGCCAAACAAAGAAGCAATACCGGCGGCCACAATACCCCTAGGGCCTACCCAACTAACAAAAAGCTTTTCGTTTAACTTAAGGTTTGACCCCATAGCACTTAAAAAGACGCCTAAGGGCCTTATAATAAAAACAATGGATGCGAACAAAATTGCTGTCTTCCAATTATAGATCAGTTCTAGATCTGAAATATTGATGTTAGCGGCCAAAAGAATAAAAAGAATGGAAATCAAAAGTACACTTAGCGATTCCTTGAAGTAAAGAAGTTCCTTGATATTGGGTAAGTCAATATTGCCCATGACCATCCCCATGACAACCACGGCCAATAGACCAGATTCGTGCGCGAACAAATCGGACTCCACAAAAACAAGCAGTACCACGGAAAGAGAAACCACGTTCAAAAGGTAATGCGGGATGAAATTCTTCTTTATGGCAAATGCCAAACCATGGGCGAAAGTGAAGCCAAAGGTAAAGCCAAATAGCAATATCTTTCCGAATTCCACCAAGGCAGTTAATGTATAGGCCTGTCCCTCTCCAACACTAATAAATTCAAACACCAAAACAGCAGCCAGCGCGCCAATGGGATCGATCAATATGCCCTCCCATTTCAAAATTGCACTTACATCCTTTTTTAGGGGTATGTTTCTTAAAATAGGGGTTATTACCGTTGAATCCGTAACTATTATGAGGGAGGAAAACAGAAAGGAAACCTGCCAACTAAGGTCAAATATGAAATGGGCCGCCAAAGCACCTACGAAAAAGGTTACCAAACTTCCCAAAGTAATAAGTTTTGTAATAACGGGGCCCGTATTCCTTATTTCAGAACGCTTAAGGGTTAAACCGCCTTCAAATAAAATAATACTTATGGCCAAGGATACAAAATAGTAAAGGCCTTCCCCAGGAAAAAGTCCCTTTTCACCATTCCACATAGGTTCTATAAGTTTGGAACCATCCTGAGTATATAGTGTGGATAATGGCCCCACAAGTAATCCAATTAAAATCAATGGAAGTATAGCGGGCAGTTTAAACCGCCAGGCTACCCATTGGGCAATTATTCCAAGAATGATAATACCGGCCAGTTCTAGCATGGAATAGTTTTTTGCTAAAAATAAGAATTAAACAGCAGTTGTTAACATTAAGAACTCGAATAACTTTTTTGCCTACAATTTAGATGTAGACTTTGATTTGATTCTTTTTTAATCATTATTCAGGGTACTTACACCTAAGAGGAACTTTTAAGGTTTCCTAACCGCATATAATAAAATTGTGGGTTTTACCTACATTTATTGATTAAAAATACCTATATGGTAAATGCTTTTATATTTTTGCTTAGGTTTCCCAAAGAAGATTTCGATTATTTATACCGCCAAGCACTT
Source organism: Maribacter litopenaei (assembly GCF_025244665.1). Taxonomy (GTDB): domain Bacteria; phylum Bacteroidota; class Bacteroidia; order Flavobacteriales; family Flavobacteriaceae; genus Maribacter; species Maribacter litopenaei. Next base: position 3,659,821 of record NZ_CP104205.1, read on the forward strand.
CTTCGGTAAATATAATTTGCAAAACTTATGTATGGAGCTCCCAACAGAAAATGGAGCAAAACTAGAATTTGAAAGGTCATGAGAAACCCTTTAGGAAACAAAACATATAATCCTCCACTTTTTACTGGTTTACTAGTGTTTCTATTGGTATTTGCTATTACAACTTTCGTAACCTACCAGCGATATCTTATCCAAAAAAGCTCGGAAAAAGACGAGATAAGAAGACAGGCAGAACGGGTAGACAATGAAATGAAAAGTGTTCTAGAGCAAGGCTTTTCTAGCACCCAAAGTATAGCCTTTTTAGTGGAGAACTATGGTGTCCCGGAGGACTTTACCAAAATATCCCAGTTAATACTAAAGACAAACACAAATGTTGATGCCCTAGAACTTGTGGATGGTGCAGGGGTTATTACACATGTGTATCCTTTGGAAGGAAATGAAGTTTTGGGCTTCAATATTTTAAGGGATTCCATTGGTAAACCCGGCGCAATAAAAACCATTGAAAAAGGTGAATACTTCATTACTGGTCCAATCGATTTGAAGCAAGGTGGATCCGGATTTGTTTGCAGAACTCCCATTTACAATGACAAAGAGTTTGCAGGATTTGCGGCGGCTGTTATTAAATTAAGTTCCTTATTGTCCAAAATTCCCATGGATACCTTGGACAATGGCGATTTTTCATATCAACTTTCAAAAGTAAATCCTGATGGGTCTGAGGAGATGTTTCTTTCCCCCCAAAAAAAAACTTCCGAGAGAATGCCCTTAAGCACACTATTTCCGATTACAATGGGGAATGGAAACTCTATGTGATTTCTAATAAAAAAAATGCCCTTTACGGATTATTTGTAATGGGAATATTGGGGCTTTTTTTAGCCGGTCTTGCTGGTTTCTTTACATATTTTATCATGAAGCAGCCAAAAAAGCTTCAGAAAATGGTAAATGAAAAAACGCTTTTACTAAAAGAAAGTGAGCAAAAGTTTAGGACCTTGATAGAACAGGCCTCCGATGGTATTTTTTTGGCAGATTTTAAAGGTAATGTTCTTGATGCCAATCTCGCTGGGGTAAAAATGTTTCGATATTCTAAAGAAGAATTACTGGAAAAAAACTTAAGGGACTTGGCGACAAAAGAAGATTTAAATAAGACCCCTATTAGGTTTCCGAATTAAAACAAGGTGAGGCCGTACTAACAGAACGAAAACTTTTGAAAAAAAACGGCTCTCCCTTTTATGGCGAAGTTAGCGCCAAAAAGCTGAATGATGGTAATATTTTAGGTATTGTGAGGGACGTGACCGCAAGGAAAAAATTGGAACTTGCTGCATGGGACAACCTCCAAAAGTTCCGGAAAGCATTTAACAGCCGCACTATTGGCATGGCAATTTTTGACGAAAAACTTCGGTTCGTTGATGTAAACCCTTATTTCTTGGAAAAATTAGGATATTCACTTCAAGAAGTGAAAGGAAAAACATTTGAGGAGCTTGGACCTATTATAATTGATGAAAAGTTAAAAAGAAAGGAAGCGCTAAAGGGTTTAAACGAGCATGGGAAAGTACTTTCCATGGAGCTTATTGTGCGACCAAACGGAAAAGAAAAAATACACTTTTCAACCTCAGCGGAATCCTATGTGGTAGACAACAAAAATTACATATTAGCAACTTACCTTGATAGAACGGAAGAAAAAAAGGCACAAGAAAAAATTATTTCCAGTGAAAAAAAATACAGGGAATTAACGGAACGCATCTCCGATGCTTTCGTGGCTTTTGACAAAAATTGGGACTTTACATATGTGAACAATAAAGCCTCTAAAATTATCGGAAGGGATTCCATTGGTTTGGTAGGAAAAAACCTTTGGGAAGAATTTCCTCAGTTTGCCCAAACGGAAGCTTACGACACTTTTAAAAGCGCTCTAGAAAACCAAAAATATGTTCAATTTGAACAGTTCCATAAACCCTATGATGTTTGGATAGAAAACCACATTTACCCTTCTCCGGAAGGGCTAACAATTTATTTTAGGGACATTACCAAAAAGAAGGTTGCCGAGCAAGAAAACCGGAAATTGCTCACAGTTGTTGAGAACAGTCCAGGCTTCATAGGTCTCTCAAGGATGGATAGCAATTCTATTTATTTAAACCAATATGGACGTAAATTGGTGGGTCTACCTCCTGAAGGTTCTATTTCCGATATTTCTTGGTTTGATTTCTTTCCTGAAAACACTGTTGAGCTAATTAAAGATGAATACCTTCCTATTGTATTGAAAGAAGGTACTTGGAGTGGTGAAGCATATCTAAAAAACTTTGAGACAAATACATATGTTCCCACGGCATTCTCTGCATTTACAATAAACGATAAAGTTTCCAAAGAACCTATTGGAATTGGTTCCGTGGCATTCGATTTGACTGAAAGGAAAAAAGTTGAAAAAGAGATTTTAGATCTTCAGTCTAAAATGAATGCCGCCATTAGAATAGGTAAAATTGGATATTGGGATTGGCACATTGAATCAGGTATTATAGATTGGTCTGAGCGTATGTATGAAATTTATGATGTGGAGCATGGGCGTGAAATCAATGTTGCGTTTACGAAGACACTAGTGCACCCGGAAGATTTGGAAATGCACGATAAAACAATAGAACATAAAACCAAAAACAGGGACGATTCATCTTTCACATATCGAATTGTTGACAGGAACGAAAACATAAAACATGTATTAGTACAAATGGAGGTAAAAGTGGATCTGGATGGTAACCCAATCAACTATCAAGGTACGGCCATTGATATTACCCAGGAAAAAGAAGCAGAGGTATTACTAGAAAGACAAAACCAAGAGCTTAAAAAGACCAATTCTGAACTGGACAGTTTTGTGTATAGCGCCTCTCACGAATTAAGGGCTCCCTTGGCTTCACTTCTCGGTTTGGTGAATATTATGAAAAAAGAAAAGAGGAGCGATGATAGTCTCTTAAACTTACGGATGATGGAGAACTCCATAACAAGGCTTGATGAATTCATTGGGGACATAGTCCAATATTCAAGAAATAAGCATATAGAGGTTGTGCCCGAAAAAATAAACTTTAGCGCCTTAATATCCAGATCTTTAGAGGATTTTTGGTATCTTGAGAATACACAAAAGATAAAAGTGATTAAGAACATTGAGGAAGGTGATCCCTTCTTTTCTGATAATAAAAGGGTCATGGTCTTGTTGAATAATTTTATATCCAACGCTATAAAATATCATGATATGGAAAAAACCTCTCCGTCAATTTGGATCAATATAAAAACAAACCAAAAAGAAGCTATTATAAGGATAGAAGACAATGGAACGGGTATTGCGAAGGAAAACCAAGATAAGATTTATAATATGTTCTACAGAACTACTTCAAAAGTAACGGGTTCGGGAATAGGTCTTTTCATCGTAAAGGAAATATTGGACAGACTAAAGGGGACGGTGTCCTTGGAATCAACACTTAACAAAGGTTCCGTTTTCACCATAAAGCTACCTAATCTTTCCCCTGGTGACTAAATAGAGAAAAAAATGAAAGTACTGTTAATTGATGATTCTGAAATAGACAACTATATCAACAAAGCGATTATATCAAAATCGGATATCGTGTCGGAGGTTGTCACAAAAACCTCAGGAAGAGAAGCCTTGGATTATCTCGTTGAATTAAAAGAGGAGGTTGATTTGTTGCCGGATATTATATTTTTGGATATTCGAATGCCGGGTATGGATGGTTATGAATTTATAGAACATTATAAAAACTTGCCGAGCACCTTAAAAGATAAATGCCGGGTATTTGTTTTAAGCTCATCAACAAACCCCACTGATGTTGCACGTTCGGAAAGTTATGAAGAGATAGAAAAGCATTTGGCCAAACCCTTGGCCCACCATTCCATAGAAAAATTAATACACTCTTAGATCAAAGGCTCTTTTCCAATACCTCTTTCAAAACTCAAAAACCACTTCTTCAACTGTCTTAAAGTTGACTGACCCCGTTAAAAACTCTTAAACAACCTGTTTTTCCTGTTCATTTTAACTAATTTTCCAAACTTATACTGTTACCCAATAGATTAATGAATCTATACCCTGTTGAGACCGGAAATTTTAAGTTGGATGGTGGGGCCATGTTTGGAGTGGTGCCAAAAACAATTTGGCAAAGAACAAACCCTGCCGACAATAACAATTTAATTGATATTGCCGCTAGAAGTCTGCTTATAGAGGATGGGGACAGACTAATTCTGATAGATACAGGGCTTGGAAACAAACAATCGGACAAATTTTTTAGCCATTACCACAGATGGGGCAATTTTTCCTTAGAAAATTCATTGAACAGAATAGATCTTGGCCTAAAAGATATTACCGACGTATTTCTTACCCATCTGCACTTTGACCATTGTGGGGGATGTATTCAATGGAACAAGGATCGTACAGGATATGAACCCGTTTTTAAAAACGCCAAGTACTGGACCAATAAAAATCATTGGGAATGGGCTACTAAACCCAACACTAGGGAAAAGGCATCCTTTTTGTCCGAAAATTTATTGCCTATGCTAGAAAGCGGTCAATTAGAATTTTTGGAAACTTCAAACTTCAAATTCTTAAAAAAGACTTCAGAGTTAGGTTTTGGCATTTATTTTGTAGATGGGCACACGGAAAAGCAAATGTTGCCACGGATAGAGTACAAGGGAAAAACAATCGTTTTTGTGGCCGATTTAATTCCAACAGTTGGTCACATCCCATTACCCTATGTTATGGGTTACGATACTCGACCCTTATTGACCTTGTCTGAAAAAGAAAAATTCCTAAACGAGGCTGCAGAAAAAAACTATTTTCTTTTCTTTGAGCACGATGCACATAATCAGCTTTGTACACTCAAAAAAACCGATAAAGGAGTAAGGCTAGATGAAACCTTTACTTTCAATGAAATTTTCAACTAAAAATCAAATTTAATTTAATAGCTATATATGATACGTACAATCACTAAATCGTTCTTGATATTTTCTTTTGTCGCCCTTATTGGCTGCGGTGGCTCCGGAGGTCTTATATTAACTCCCGTTGAAAACATTGACTCGGTACCCTTAAAGATTTCAGATCTAACCGATGCGGAAAAGAAAAATTGGGGGCATTTAGACCTTGCAGCAGATACCATCCCAGGAATGAGCGTTGATAAAGCTTATGATGAAATTATAAAAAACAAGAAGGGGAAAAAGGTAATCGTAGCAGTTCTTGACTCGGGAATCGATTTGGACCATGAGGATTTAGATGGGGTTATTTGGACCAATACAGACGAAAAACCGGGTAACAACAAGGATGATGACAATAATGGTTATGTTGATGATATTCATGGGTACAACTTTCTTGGGGAGTCTTATAATGAGCAACTTGAATATGTACGCATGTTACGATTGAACATTGGCGATCAGGCTACTTTGGCAAAGGCAAGGGCAAAACTGGATGAGGAGTACACTTCAGCAGAGCAAAATAAAATGAGATATGAACAAATATTACAAGCAGTTAAAAGTGCGGATGCGGAGGTCAAGGAGTATTTGGGCAAAGAGTCCTATACAAAAGAGGATGTTACCGGCATAGAGGCTACAACGGAAGCCATGCAGAGAAATAAATCTGTACTACTTCAAATGTATAGTTTTAAAGAGTCCATTCCGAAGTAATCGAAGAATTGGGTGATGGTATTACATATTTCACAGAACAACTAAATTACAACCTCAACAAGGATTTCAACGGTCGTGAATTGGTGGGTGACGACCCTTACAATTACAGCGATACAGATTACGGAAATGGCAACCCAAACAATAGGGTAGATGACGAAAGCCATGGTACCCATGTTGCGGGAATCATTGCAGCAGAAAGAAATAATGGTCTTGGGGCCAATGGGGTTGCCAATAACGTAGAAATTATGAGTATTAGGGCGGTTCCTAATGGTGATGAATATGATAAGGACGTTGCCCGAGGAATTCGATATGCCGTAGACAATGGAGCAAAAATCATCAATGGAAGCTTTGGAAAATCTTTTTCTCCAAATGCACAATGGGTGTACGACGCCATAAAATATGCTGCTGACAATGATGTATTGTTTGTACATGCAGCAGGAAACGATGGTGCCAACTTGGATGATCCCTCCAACCCAAATTTTCCAAATGACCAAGTAAATAATGGGGCGGAGTTTGCGGATAATGTCATTACCGTGGGGGCATTGGATCCTAACTATGGGTCGGAAATGGTAGCCTCCTACTCTAACTATGGAAAAATAAATGTAGATGTTTTCGCACCGGGTACAGATATTTATTCTACCTACCCCAACAATGAATACGAATTTTCCCCAGGAACATCCATGGCGGCTCCGGCCGTATCCGGGGTAGCCGCCTTAATTTTGTCCCAGTATCCCAATTTAAGCGCCAAGCAGGTTAAAAAAATAATTCTTAACTCCGGATTACCAATTAAGACAAAGGTAATCTTGGGGGGAGACAACACTAAAAATGCCAGCTTAGGCGAAATATCCACTTCCGGTAAAATAGTAAATGCCTATAATGCCCTAATTATGGCAAGTAAGGTAAGTAACGGTCAATTGCAACTATAATCTTGAATATAAATAAAATGAGAAAAATACTTTTTGTACTTGTATTGGTTATTTGTTTTGGAACTTCATTTGGCCAAAACCGGACCAACTATTGGCAGCAACATGTCGATTACACAATGGATGTTAACATGGATGTTGAAAATTACCAATATACAGGCACTCAAAAACTGGTATACACGAATAACTCTCCGGATGAACTTAATAGGGTGTTTTACCATTTGTACTTCAATGCTTTTCAACCAGGGAGCGAAATGGACATAAGACTACAAAACATCCAAGATCCGGATAGAAGAATGATAACGGAGGACAAAAAGAGTCGTATTGCAGGACTTTCAGAAAGTGAAATAGGATATCTACATGTGGAGTCCCTGACACAAGATGGGGAAAAAGTTAACTTTCAGGAAGAAGGCACGGTACTCGTAGTCAATTTAGTTAAGCCTATTCCTTCCGGTGGAAAAACAACTTTTGAAATGATATTCAAAGGACAAGTGCCCGTTCAAATTAGAAGGTCCGGCCGAAACAACAATGATGGTGTGGCATTGTCCATGAGTCAATGGTATCCAAAACTGGCGGAATATGATTTTGAAGGGTGGCATGCGGACCCTTATATAGCAAGGGAGTTTCATGGCGTTTGGGGAGATTTCGATGTGAAACTAACCTTGGACAGAGACTATGTGGTTGGAGGTACCGGATATTTACAAAATCCCCAAGAAATTGGGCACGGTTATGAAGCCCCTGGGACATCTGTTAAAAAACAAAAAGGGAAAACGCTCACATGGCACTTTAAGGCCCCTATAGTCCATGACTTTATGTGGGCAGCGGATCCGAATATGTCCATGATATGTTACAAATGGAAAATGGTCCCACCCTTCATTTCCTATATAAAAACGACCCTAAGTTTTTAGATACATGGAAGGCGGTACAACCCATGACCGAAAAGGCCATGAATTTCTTTAGTCGCAACATCGGCGAATACCCTTATGACCAGTATTCTGTAATCCAAGGCGGAGACGGAGGTATGGAGTACGCAATGGCAACACTAATAACAGGAGGTGACAGACCCGGAAGTGTCATAGGAACAATGATCCATGAATTGGCCCACTCTTGGTTTCAACATGTGCTGGCCACCAATGAGGCGAAGCACGAGTGGATGGACGAAGGGTTTACTTCATTTATATCCGCGCTATGTAGTAATGAAATCCGAGAGCAAAACCAGGAAAATCCCTTTGAAAATTCCTATAAAGGATATTACAATCTAGCACTATCAGGAAAGGAACAACCTATGAGTACCCATGCTGATAGATATGATCTGAACTTCGCCTATGGAATATCCGCATATAGCAAAGGGGCGGTCTTTCTTGCTCAATTGGGATATGTTATCGGGCAGGATAAACTTATGGAAACCATAAGAAAGTATTATGAGGATTTTAAGTTTAAACACCCCGTGCCCAATGATATCAAAAGGACTGCAGAAAAGGTGTCCGGAATGGAGTTGGATTGGTACTTAACAGATTGGACACAAACAACTAATACTATAGATTACGGGGTAAAGTCCGTGGGGGGTGAGGGAGAAACGACCAAAGTTACCATGGAAAGAATTGGATTAGTGCCGATGCCTTTGGATATATTAGTGGTCTATAACGACGGTAGCAGGGAAACATTCTATGCACCGTTACGTATGATGCGTGGTGAAAAGGACAACCCGTATCCTCAAATTGAGAGGACCGTATTGCCTGATTGGCCCTGGGCATATTCCAATTATGATTTTATTATCAATAGGCCTATTTCTGATATTCAGGCCGTGGTGATAGACCCATCTCAACTAATGGCTGATATTAACGCCGAAAATAACGTTTGGCAGGCCGAAGAATAATCCTTGGCTTAACATTATGGATGTGCCCCAACAAAAAACAGACGCTTCCTTCGGTAAAAAAGAAAAGCTGAAAAGCCAAAAAATTATTGGCCAGCTCTTTACCGAAGGAAAAAGTCTTTCGGTCTTTCCCCTAAAGCTAATCTACATTGAAACAGAGAATCAGGAGGTTTCCATAAAAGCGGCAGTTACCGTTCCAAAAAAAAACTTTAAAAGTGCCGTTCATCGAAATAAAATAAAAAGGTTGCTGAGAGAGTCCTACCGATTGAACAAAGGCGTGGTTTTTAACAATACACAAGGAAACTTTGCGTTTTTATTTTTATACCTTGGAAAAGAAATACCAGCTTTTACGGATGTTGAGTCCAAAATGAAGCTGCTTTTAGAAAAATTTAATGCCCGGATTCATGAAAAAACTAATGCGTAAAAGAGTTATTCTTCCCGTTCCGCCCTAACTTTTCTTGTAGTTGGAAGTAGCTTTAAAAGTGATTTTTTTGAGATCGCAAAACAAATTGAGATTTTCACAACGCTTTTCAAGGAACTCAACATGAACTATGTGGACGAAACCAACCCTGCGGAGTTGATGGACACGGCCATTAAAAACATGTTGGAAGATTTGGACCCTTACACCAAGTTTTTAAATGAACAGGATGTAGAATCATATCGCATTAATAATGCAGGCGAATATTCGGGATCGGGGCACTTGTGAGAACGTATAAGGACAGATTGTTGATTATTGAACCCCATCAAGGATATCCTGCGGACAAGGCCGGGTTAAAGGCCGGAGATCAAATTATCCAGATCGGGGATATCAAGGTTGCCGATTTTGAGGACAATGCAAGCGAACTTCTAAAGGGTTCCGAGGGGTCTACCGTCGATATCATTTACAAAAGACAAGGCAAAATTAGCAGCACTACCATAGAGCGTGGGGGAATTGAAGTGGATGCGGTTCCTTTTTACAAAATGATAGATGACAAGACAGGTTATATTGTATTGTCAAAATTCAATGCCAAGGCTACTGAACAAACAAAAAGTGCGCTTCCGGATTTAAAGGGGAATGGTGCCGAAAAAATAGTGCTGGATTTACGCGACAATCCGGGAGGTCTTCTCTCCGAAGCCATTAATATTACCAATTTATTTGTCCCAAAAGGAGAATTGGTGGTTACCACAAAATCGAAAGTAAAAAAATTCAATAGAGAATATAGGACCACCAATCAACCCATAGATACCGAAATTCCTTTGGTTGTATTGGTCAACGGCAGTAGTGCCTCCGCCAGTGAAATTGTTTCGGGTAGCCTACAGGACTTAGATAGGGCGGTGATTATGGGAGCCCGTAGTTTTGGAAAGGGGTTGGTTCAGAGGCCTTTAAAATTAACCTACGGAACGCAATTAAAGGTTACCATTTCTAGGTACTATACCTCCTCTGGTCGCTGTATTCAAGCCTTGGATTACTGGAACCGCGATGACAATGGCAATGCTATTAGAAATACCCAGTTCAATGATTTCACTACCAGTAAATGGCAGAAAGGTTCAAGATGGGGGTGGTGTATTACCGGATGTCGAGATTGCCGCGGTAAAAACCAACGACCTTACAATGGCGTTGCTTCAAAATAATGTCATTTTCGATTATGCCACCGACTATTACTTTAGAAACAGCCTGAACGATGTAAAAGATTTTAAGTTTACCAATTCCGATTTCAACAACTTTAAGGCATTCGTTAGGGAAAGTAACTTTTCCTTTGAGACCAAAGCGGAAAAAGCAATTACCGAAGCCCTTTCAGGACCCGAAAACGATTTCTTAGGGCAAGAGGTCAAGGATAGTTACAAAACACTGTTGGCCAATATTCAAAAAGGCAAAATCAATGCTTTGGATAAATATCAGAATGAAATCCGAGAAAAACTTGGAGGACGAAATTGTAAAGCGCTACTTTTATCGTGACGGACTTTATCAATATTATTTGTCCAATGATGATGCCATCTTGGCCGCCGCTGAACTTTTGGATAATAGTTCAAAATATAATGGTATTCTCGGTAAAAGATAGTTAGTTGTAATGGCAACTGTCCGGGTCTCGGTTCTACATAAAATTTCCGGTAGTTTGCCGCTTTTGGATCCATACAACCTTTTAGGTTCCTAATTTGTATGTTCCTAAAATCAATGGGCTGCCCTTCACTTTGTAGTGCAATAAACCCTTCTTTTAAAGGTGTTCCTGGCTTAAAAACAGTAGGGTCATAACCATTAACAACTCCACCGCCCATTTGCGGTTTTGTATATTCCAATACGGTTTTGCCATTTATAATATGTTTTACCAATGAATCCCCATAGACAATAAGTTCCGCTGTTACCCATTGATCTCCAAAATAGGTTTCAGAAGTTGAATTAACGCAGTGGTTCGGGTCCAATTTACCCATGTAAACAATATCCGTTCCTGGGGAGCACATGTTGCCTGTCGGTCTTTCCTTTCCTTCCTCCATCCCGGCCAAGAATTGCATTTCCACGGAAATAGGCCAGTCCTGTTCTTTAAGAATAGTTCTTGGGTCTTGGGAATGAAACATGACCCCACTGTTTAACATGGTGTAGTCTCGGAGCACCCGGAAAAAGTTCCCCCACAAAACGATATTCCATGGACAAATGAAAATAGGAATACGGCTGGTCATAATACAAATGACCGAACCGGTCGTTGAACAACCCTTCATATTGGTCGTATCTGACTTTTATTATGCTATCCTCCACCCTAAAAGTCTCTCCATAATTATTAAAGACATCGTAATGGTGGATTTTGGTGATCCAACCCTCTAAATCGCTTCCGTTGAACATTGAGGTCCAACCTTCATCTATAGTTTTTTGGGAGATTGCGCTGGTATATGCGGCAAACATAATGACCAAGAACAACTTTGCTAGCCAGCTTTTTGAAAATTTAAATAGGGCGATTTTTTGTGATATTTTCATTCCTGGTTTTTATGGGTTTACTCCAAATGAAGTTTTTAAGTCCTACTCGAAAACAGAGTCGGAATCTGATATTGGGGCTTCAAATTTTCTAAGGTATATGTACTTGCCATTTTGAGACCTGCGCTCTATAAAATCTTCCTCGGTTAGCATTGGGTCGATTTGGGTATAGTGGCATCGGTATGATTTTGCGGCCATTTCCAAATCTTCATCGGTATAGGAAACCTTGGTTCTTAAGAATTTACTTGCTTGCCCCCTTAAAATTTTCCCCTCGGAGTCCTCAATATTGACGGATGGTGTTCCATAAAAATATAAGGATGTTGGTTTCCCCCAATCCTTGCTAAGGTACACCTGGGTTATGGACGCCCCTACCAATCTATGATCCATGTGCGTGGAACCTCCGTCAGGGCCCCAGGTGATTATGGCATCCGGCTTTGTCCTTTCTACAATATCGTTCAATTGCTTCACCATTTCCCTCGCATGCGGCACGTGCCCGTCGTAGCCTTCGGCAGCCCGTAGCTGATCATGAAAATTTAATTGCGTCAATTCCACCCCTAACAATTCTGCGGCGCACTTCATTTCTTCTCTTCGGGTCACTACCAATTCGTCCCCAGCCTTGTGGTCATGAAAATCATTGGTTCCATACCTACCGTCAGTAACAACGACCAAATGCACCTTAGCTCCTTCTCTTGCGTATTTGGCTAAAATTGGAGATACTGTGCTCTCATCGTCAGGATGTGCAAAAACAGCCAACAAAACCTTTCCTTCATATGGCTTCGGGCCCAGGAAACCAAACCAAATAGGAAAAAAGTTGTCAATACGTATAGGCTTTGCCGTAAAAATGGGTTGTTTGCAGGTCGACTTTTCTTCATGGTATACTGCTTTAGTTGCTTCTTGTTGTTATACTTTGAAATAAATCTTTCGTTTGTCCAAGTAATAGGTGATATACCATAAAAATAGGAGAATTAACAACGATTCCAAAACCAACAACCAATCCTTATACTCCTCAAGAGGATGAAAGAGTCCCGTATTCCACAATATATCGAACTCCCTGAAAATCAAATGACCAAAGGTCTCGGCAAACAAATAGATGAAAATGGAGTTGGTGCCCACAACGGCAAAAAATTGTAGCCAATTTTTCTTGTATCCCTTTACGTCAATTATCCAATAAAAAAAGGCAAGTGCCAAAATGGAAATGCCGCCAGATGCCAAAGTAAAGGAAGTGGTCCTATTCTTTTTATAATGGGGGTGATTTCTAAAAAGTTCATCATAAAACCCAATACGCTTGCCAAAATACCCCAAAACATAAAACCCTTAAGCTTAATGGCGGGCTTACTTTTATCCAATAGCACTTGGCCACAGACAACACCCCAAATAGTGTGGGCGGCGGTTGGTAGAAAATTTATGAATACCCAATACCCGTTGTTTACCTTACCCATCACCAATACATCAATCAAAGATCCAAATGATTCGTGGCCTTGTGCATATGGGGCTTCAGGATTATATAACCTGTACAGTACCTCCGTAAGTAACAAAAGTAGAACAGAAAACCCTATCTCGGAACTTTCTGCTTTTGTCCATTATAGCATAGGCAATGAGAATTGTGAAGGCCAATTGTACCAATACATTCCACAATTCCCATACTGGGGAAAGGCTGTAAACACAGTGAAGCAATACCCCTAAAACGAACAACTTTAGGCAGCGCAGAGCAACATGCTTGTTCAATTCTTTTCGATTTCCTGCTTCTAGCCTTTTTTTAAAGGAAAAAGGCATGGCCACCCCAACGATAAACATAAAAAAAGGTTGTATGAGGTCCCAAAACCGAAGACCGTTCCAAGGGTGGTGTTCCAGCTGTAGGGCTAATGGATAAAAGGATGAACCCTCCGTTAAATGAACGAAACTTTCATGGAAACCAGCAGCTTCGGCAATCAATAAAAACATGATGAAACCACGGAAAACGTCCAAGGAATAAAGACGATTGGACAATGGCTTGGCAAATTGCGACATACCATTTAGAAAGTTAGGTTTGGTCCGGGAAATGTACGACAAATTTTAAACGAAATGAGTAACTTTCTATTCCATTCTACTACTTGGACAATATATAGGCTCTTGTTTTTGGGTTCATTTTTTCAGGTACAGCGAATGATTTATCAGCTCCTAATTGGATTATTCATTTAGGATTTTAATCAAAAAAACCGTTTGAAGTTCCTTACTGGTCTCCTTTTTTGTTGGTTATTGCCAAGTTTGGTCCTTTGCCAGGCCAAAACCAATTCTTTTTCAAATGCAGAAATAACTGTACATGTTTTAGGTACGGTTCAGGACGGGGGAAGCCGGCACATAGGCTGCGAAAAAAAATGTTGTGCCGCCCTTTTCGAAACAGGTGATATGTCAAGAAAAGTGGTTTCCCTAGGCATTGTCGATTTTAAAAACAAAAAAACACTGCTTGTTGAAGCCACTCCGGACCTCCCCGCCCAAATGAGGGCTCTACGTGAAATGGCTCCTTTCAGGCAATATGATTATCCGGATGGAATCTTTCTTACCCATGCCCATATTGGACACTATAGCGGACTCACATATCTTGGAAAGGAAGCCGCAAATACCCGTAATATCCCGGTATATGCTATGCCCAAAATGCATCGTTTTTTGACAAAAAATGGGCCTTGGGATCAATTAGTGGCAACTAAAAATATTAGACTTGTTCCTATAGAAAATGAAAAATCGGTTCAAATATCCGAGCAGTTGAGCGTCGTTCCCTTTACGGTTCCCCATCGCGATGAGTATTCCGAGACCGTTGGATATAGGATTATAGGCCCCAACAAAACCTTGCTCTTTATTCCGGATATCGATAAATGGGAAAAGTGGGATAAAGACATTCGGGAAGAAATTAAAACCGTGGACTATGCCTTGATAGATGCCACGTTTTTTGATGCCGAAGAAGTAAATTATAGGGACATTTCAGAAATTCCACATCCATTTGTTATTGAAAGCATAAAACTATTAAAAGAGCTGTCATCTTTGGAAAGAAAGAAAGTTCATTGTATTCACTTTAACCATACAAACCCTTTGTTGCTGCCTAATTCTCCTCAAACACAAAAGGTGTTGAAAGAAGGATTTCAAATAGCAAGAAAGGGCATGGCCATAAAATTATAAACGGTTTTGGACAAGGAATTAATTGCACATCTCAACTATTTGTTATGTACAAAAATAGATAGGGTGTCGGCAATTTCGGGAGGTGATATTTCAAGGGCATATCTGTTGGAATCCGAGACTGAGAAATTCTTTATAAAAGTCAACGGTCAAAAAAATGCGCTATCCATGTTCGTTGCAGAGAGGAACGGGCTTCAAACTATATTGAAAACAAATACTCTTTCCGTACCAAGACCCTTTCATGTAGAACCTTATAACGAAGGAGGTTTTATCCTGATGGAATATGTGGAAAGTAAAACGGCAACTTCAAAAGAAATGGCACTTTTTGGCCGACAACTGGCACGGATGCACCAAAAATTAGGCGACAATGGATTTGGGATGGAACAAGACAATTTCATCGGCAGCTTGGGTCAATCGAACAAAACACATCAGGATTGGGCATCATTTTATGTGGAAGAACGACTGCTTCCTCAAATGCAATTGGCTTTTGACAAAGGCCTATTGAACAGAACAGATACACCCAATGAAGAAAAAATGGTTGCGGTGTGCAACAACTTGTTTCCCAAGGTGAATCCATCGCTATTACATGGTGATTTGTGGAGCGGGAATTTTTTAATTTCCAATAACGGAGTTCCTTTTTTGATTGATCCCGCAGTCTATTATGGCCATCACGAAGTGGATATTGCCATGACCAAGCTTTTTGGTGGTTTTGGGGATTCATTTTACAATTCGTATCGTGAGATCATCCCTCGAGAACCAGGTGAGGAAGAACGAATGGATATTTATCAATTATACTATCTACTGGTTCACCTCAACCTTTTTGGTTCTTCCTATGGGCCTCCCGTTAAAAGAATTTTGTCGGCTTATTTTTAGGATTTGGCTACCTTTAAGCAAACACTCTCTCTATGAAGTCCCTCAAAATAAGTGGCCTTTTGCTTCTAACATTGTGCAGCGGTTCCTGTAAAACCGATATAGTGAAAGTTCCATCCAAAAAAGATTTTACTACGTGGTCTTCTTATCTTGGCGATGCCGGAAGAACCCATTTTTCCACATTATCCCGGATAAACAAAGAAAATGTTCAAAATCTAAAAGTGGCCTGGGCGTATGAGTCGGAAGATTGGGGGCAGATGCAGATGAATCCTATTGTGGTAGATTCCATACTTTATGGAGTAACGGCCGCACTGCGCGTGGTAGCACTTCATGTCGAGACGGGTGAAGAGCTTTGGCAATTTGGAGATTCCGTTAAAGTTTGGCATTCTACGAGCAGAGGTGTTTCGTATTGGTCAAAAAATGAAGACCATAGAATCTTATGCACCCGAGGTGCCTATTTATTCGCTTTGGATGCTCAGACAGGCGAGCCCATTCCCTCTTTTGGCTCCGGTGGAAAAGTGGATTTGCGTTCGGAATGCCTGAGAGTGCGAAGAATAAATTCGTCATTTCCAATACCCCTGGCACCGTCTTTAAGGATTTAATCGTTATGCCACTTCGGGTATCGGAAGGAGCGGGCGCTGCCCCGGGAGACATCATAGCCTTTAACGTCATAACCGGAGAACTGGCGTGGTCTTTTCACACCATACCTCATCCCGGTGAATATGGATATGAAACGTGGGAAGATTCCACAAGCTACAATAACCCAATTGTAGGTGCGGCGAATAACTGGGCCGGCATGGCCGTTGACGAGGAAGCTGAAATTATTTTTGTTCCAACAGGCTCAGCCGCTCCGGATTTTTATGGCGGTGTTAGACGCGGTCAAAACCTATTTTCAAATTCGCTCTTGGCCTTAAATGCAAACACAGGGGAGCGTATATGGCACTTTCAATTTACCCATCACGATATTTGGGATCGAGATCCGCCAGCACCACCAAACCTTTTGATGGTTGAAAGGGATGGTAAAAAAATTCCCGCCGTGGCCCAAGTGACGAAACAAGGTTATGTTTTTGTGTTTAATCGATTGACAGGAGAACCCTTGTTTGATATTAAAGAAGTACCAGTGCCTACATCAGTACTGGAAGGGGAAGAGACTTGGCCCACCCAGCCGATTCCCGTAAGTCCAAAACCCTTTGCAAGGCAATCCCAGGACCTAACCGAATCCAATATTAGTCCCTTTGCCGAAAACAGGGATGAGTTAATTTCTCTATTCAAGGCATCCAACAAAGCACAATATGCCCCGCCAAATACCGAACCCGTTTTGTTGTTACCAGGGTACGATGGGGCAGCGGAATGGGGCGGGGCCTCAGTGAACCCCGATGACGGAATTCTATACGTGAACTCCAATGAGATGGCCTGGACACTTTTGATGAACCAAAATACTGGAGAATCCTACGATGGCCCTTTAGGAGAAGCCACCTATCAAAAATTTTGCGTTACCTGCCATCAATCTGATAGAACGGGAAATATGGCAAGTGGGTATCCCAGTTTGATAGACTTGCAACTCCGAAAAAACAAAAACGAAGTGGCGGAGATAATTACTAATGGCAAAGGCATGATGACCGGCTTTCCCCAACTTTCAAAAAAGGAAATGGATGCCCTGCTTGCCTTTCTATTCGATGAGGAAATAAAACATTCCGTTGCTTTGGAAAACGTACCCCAAGATACTATTCAAGAATTGTACAAGCATGCCGGGTATACCAAGTTTTTGGATAGCAATGGTTTACCCGGTATATCACCTCCTTGGGGTACGATGCATGCCATCGATTTGAATACGGGGAACTTTAAATGGTCCATTCCCTTTGGCAATACTCCGGAATTGGGGGAAGAAGGAATAGGAACCGGAACGGAAAATTATGGTGGTGCCGTGGTGACCGAAAATGGATTGCTGTTCATAGCCGCTACGCGTGATGGCTTTTTTAGGGCCTACGATAAAGAAAATGGATTGCTGCTTTGGGAATATGAATTGCCCGCGCCTGCTTTTGCTACACCTGCCATGTATGAATTTAATGGAAAGCAGTATATTGCCATCGCTTGTGGCGGGGAGAAACTAGGCACTAAAAAGGGGAATCAAATAATTGCCTTTGCCTTAAACCCGTAGCAAAATAAACTAACCAACGAATAATGTTAACACTGTTTGAACGCGCTAAGGATTTTGGCGATAGGAAGGCACTTGCTTCCAATGATACCGAGTATACGTACAACGAACTTATAGCATCGTCTGATGCTGTTGCTGGAAATCTTTTATCGGGTTCCCAAGATATTAAAGAGGCGCGGATTACATTTTTAGTGCCTCCCTCCTTTGAATATACCGCCATTCAATGGGGAATTTGGAAAGCGGGTGGTATTGCGGTTCCCTTATGTGTGCTGCACCCCTTGCCATCCATCCAATATGTGTTGGAGGACACGCAAGCAGAACTGGTAATTGCCCATGAAGACTATGTTTCCTTTTTAAAACCCTTGGAAGCCACTTTGGGTATTTCCGTTGTTCCTATGGAAGAAATCCTAGCGGAAAAAAAAGCAACGCTTCCCAATGTGTCTTCGGACAGAAGGGCCATGATATTATACACAAGTGGCACTACCAGTAAGCCCAAGGGCGTAGTAACTACGCACGCCAATATTGAAGCCCAAATAACGGCTTTAGTAGATGCCTGGGAATGGGAAAAGGAGGATTATATTTTGAACATCCTCCCCTTACATCATGTGCATGGTATCATCAACGTAATGAGCTGTGCGTTATGGAGTGGTGCTTGTTGTGAATTTTTACCGAAGTTCAACGATGAAAAAGTCCGGGAAATCATTGCATCGGGTAGGCTTACCCTATTTATGGCAGTACCCACCATCTATTATAAGCTTATAGCCTATTGGGACCAGTCCAGCCAAGAGGAACAACAAAAAATGTCTGAAGCAGCATCTAACCTTAGGTTAATGGTCTCCGGTTCTGCCGCCTTACCGGTTCCCGTGCTTGAAAAGTGGAGGTCCATTTCCGGCCAAACCCTTTTGGAGCGTTATGGAATGACAGAAATTGGCATGGGCCTATCTAACTCGTATCGAGGGGAGCGAAGACCAGGGCATGTAGGCCTGCCCTTACCTACAGTGGAAATGCGCTTGGTAGACCAAGAAAACAACCCTGTGGGAGCCAACGAACCGGGGGAGTTTCAAATTAAAGGGCCCAGTGTTTTTAAAGAGTATTGGCAAAAACCGGATGCAACTGAAAATGCCTTTACTAAAGATGGCTGGTTCATTACGGGAGATATCGGCATGCTCAATGACGGACTTTATAAGATTTTGGGTAGGGATAGTGTAGATATAATTAAGTCGGGCGGATATAAAATATCGGCCCTGGAAATTGAGGATGTTCTAAGAAAGCATGAACATATTGCCGATTGTGCTGTAGTTGGCCTTCCCGATGAAGAGTGGGGCGAGGTCATTGCGGCATGCCTTGTTCCTTCAGGTGAAGGATTGGACACCCAAGAATTGGGTTCTTGGTTAAAGACCCAAATGCCGGGATATAAAATTCCAAGAAAATATATCGTACAATCTGAATTGCCAAGAAACGTCTTGGGCAAGGTCACAAAAAACGAAGTAAAAAAACTGTTCCAAACCAAATAACCAAACTATGGATTTTCTAACCTGGATTCCCTATGTGGGAATATTAATTCGGTCATCATCAACGCAGCGTTGGTTCTTAAAAGGGATATTCACGTGGAAGAAAACGATCATAATCCGGAACACTGATGGAATACTTTTACGAACACTACGTAACGCTTATCTTGACCGCTTTTTATGTGGGGGGTTGTCTTTATATCGGCTGGTTTTTTAAGAAAAAGGCCTCCCAAGGTGTAGAAGGTTTTTATGTGGCCAAAAGGGAAATACCGGGTTGGGTGATCTCCCTAGCCTTCTTTTCTACATCGGCCAGTACGAACACTTATATAGGCCAGGCGGGGAAGTCTTTTGAATTCGGACTCTCATGGGCTTGGATGGGGCTTATATGGACCTTTTTTTGTGTCATATCCTGGCAACTTTTAGGGCCTAAAATGCGATTCCGGACCGCACGGTTAAAATCGTTCACCATTCCCGATTACTTTCACCTACGGTATAAAAGCTCTTTGGCCCAAACCATTCGGGTTTTGTCCGCCATTATTATCCTTTTTGCTACATTATGGTACATGGTGGGTATTGCCAAAGGGTGTGCCCATGTGCTCAATGCGGTGCTGGACATCCCTTATGAATATGGTTCGTTCGCCATTATTGCCGTAACCTGTGCCTATACCATTTGGGGCGGTATGTACAGTGTGCTTTGGACAGATGCCATCCAAGGTATTATCATGTTCGGCGTTGCTATTTTAATGTTGGCCATTCCTTTTATGTATGTAGGTGGGGTGGACAATCTTTTTGAAGCCGTTTCTAATACAGAACATTTGACCAAGGCCGGAGAGCCCATCAAATCCGGTTTAGTGACGTTTGGAGAGTTGGTGTCGTTTCTTTACATCTTGGGAATTGGGCTTGCCGTAGGTATGAAACAGATTTCTGAACCCAAGAACCTCATTCGTTTTTACTCGGTCAACAACACCAAAAGTATGCGATTCGCCATGATATGGACACCGGTTTTTTTAGGGGTTTCATTGGTCTGCGTGATGGGGCTGGGGGCCTTGGTACATGGCATGGCAACACCAGATGAGGCCAATTATCTTATCAACCATACGGATGAAGTGGTTGGTTTTATGTTGGATAAGTTTGACAATAAACTGGTAAGCGGAATCTGTGTGGCCGGTTTATTTGCCGCGGGGATGAGCTCTTTGGCTTCCGTCATTATCATCATAGGAACAGCCTTTGTAAAGGATATTTGGCATGTGGCAAAGCCGATGGAAGAATCCAAAATAATTCCCAGGACCAAATGGTTCATGGCCATTTACTGTTTGTTCGTGTTCCTGTTGACACTTTATCCTATTGCAGGGATAGTAGAACTCACGGCCTTTGCCGGTGCCGTTTTTGCGGCAAGCTTTTTTCCAGCAATATTTGGCGGACTCTACCTAAAATGGGGAACAGACATGGGTGCTTTGGCCTCAATGATTGTGGGCATGATTATAAACATCGTTTGGCGCTTCGTATTCCGTTTTAATTACGAGGCCTTAAAAGATATTCACGAAATAATACCCGCCTTCTTGTTGTCCATGCTTACCTACGTAGTTGTAAGTCTTATGACTAAAGATCGCCAGCCGGATGAGGCACATCTAAATCATGTCTTTGGGAAGTAAGAAGCGCTTTTAATTAGAGCTTAAAAAGGTATAATTGCGCTGTAGATTGATCAGGGCTTCATCCTCTTGGTTCAACACGCGTTTGCTTCTTAGATATCTGTTGAGATTGTATTCGTCAAAATTTTCGGCACCCTCTTCCATACTACTGATACGCACCCTATCCGAAGCATGGATAAATTCATTGTTTCCGATCCACATGCCTACGTGTACCACCTTTTCAGCTGTGGAATCCGTGGCCTTCCGCCCAAAGAACAACAAATCCCCTTTTTGAAGTTGGTCAAAGTTCTTTGTGGTATCCACCGACATTCCTGTATGTACCTGTTGGGAGGCGTCCCTAGGAATAATGACCCCGTTCAAAAAATAGATGGTTTTGGTAAATCCACTGCAATCCATGCCCTTGGTGGAAGTGCCACCCCAAAGGTAGGGTACCCCTATGAGCGTTTTGGAAGTGGTTACAAGCGATTCCTGACTTGGATTTAAACCGTCTATCCAAGTGTCATATAGGGATGCCTCCTCTTTTTTTACAAAACCTTCCCGGCCATCTCGGAAAACGAACTTTATAAAAATCCATTCCCTCCCCCGTAGTTTCCAAAATGCTACCTGCAACCAAATCAGATGTCCTTGTTTGGGCATCAATACCCGAAAAGACATGGCCATAAGTGTCCGTATAAATTATTTTTTTCAGATTCTTCCAAGCTTCAAGTTCAGTATCGGTCATTAACGAGATTTCACCGGAATTCACCCATGCCAAATATTTATCGGGTGTTTGTATGTAGTACCACCCTCCCTCCTTTTTCCAAACTTTAACCGGGGTTCCCAAAATGGCTTGTGTAGAAAGTTCTGCCGAATGTTTCGGTTCGCTTCGTAAGTTGGCGACGGAATTCGTCACCAAGGCAACGTGTTTGCCCTCTAAACTAGCGTCCGGTAGGATTTTAATGCTATCGGTATATGCCACACCTGCTTCGTTCAATTTCCCTTTAAGTGCAAGAACTGCATCGGGAAGGTTACTTTCACCAACAAGGATCCAGCCATCCGTAGAATATTTGCCTTCTATATTAACCAACGCAACCCGCTTATCAGGCGCATGTTCCTTCTTTATTTCTTCAATGTACCCCTGCAGATTGTCGTCTACAACCGTTTTTTTGTTGCACCCGAGGACCGTGAGTAAAAAGAACTATTAGAATTTTAGGGGAATAATGCATGTGTTTTTTTGTAAAAGTAATTAATTCTCAGGGCATGCCCGTGAGACATTCGTTGGAAACAAATTTATAATTTCGAGGCAATCCTTGAGCTATTAAACCCTTAAGAGCTTCTAATAAAGAATCTGCTCTTTAATTACTTAAAATAGTACTTGGATCTCATTATATAATTTGGCTACATTCGTATTGATGGAAAAATTACATGTTATAGAGTTATTTGCAGGTGTAGGCGGGTTTCGTCTTGGCTTGGAGCAAACCGGTAATTATGACGTTGTTTGGAGCAATCAATGGGAACCCAGCACCAAGACCCAGCATGCATCCATGGTGTATGAGGCCAAATTTGATCCGGAAAACCATGTGAACTCAGATATTTCAGAGGTTCCAACTGATACAATTCCTGATGCCGAAGTACTGGTGGGCGGATTTCCATGTCAGGATTATTCCGTGGCGACCACTTTGCAAAACTCCAAGGGGTTGATCGGGAAAAAAGGGGTGTTATGGTGGAGCATCCATCGGATCATATCCGAAAAAAAACAGCCGCCAAAATACCTATTCTTGGAGAATGTAGACCGATTGTTGAAATCTCCCTCCAACCAAAGAGGGCGTGATTTTGCCATTATGCTAAAGAGTTTGGAAGAACTGGGCTATGCGGTGGAATGGCGTGTGATCAATGCAGCGGATTACGGAATGCCCCAGCGCAGACGACGTGTATTTTTTCCGGGTTATCACAAAAGCACGGATATGTATAAAAAACTGAAAAAATCGGATGCCGAAGCATGGATGTTACAGGATGGGGTTCACGCCGAAGCCTTTCCGGTTTGTATGGACTTGGGTGTAGCAAAAGGATTCCATATCGAGGGGGATTTGGTTTCGCTGTCCGAAAGTTTCAACAAGGGTCAAAAATTGTCACCTTTTGAAAATACGGGGGTCTTTGTGGAAGGGAATGTCACCACCTTAAAGACCAAGGCCGATTACAATGATGAAAAGATGGTCCTTGGGGATATCCTTCAAAAGGATGCTATTCCAAGGGAATATTTCATTGACGAACAGGATTTGGCCAAGTGGGAATATTTAAAAGGAGCCAAAAAAGAGAGTCGCACTGCAAAAAATGGTTTTAGCTATAATTATAGCGAGGGGGCCATGGTCTTTCCTGATGCTTTGGACAATGCTTCCGGAACTATTATTACCGGAGAAGGAGGAAAAAGTCCGTCAAGGTTTAAACATGTGGTACAAACCTTTAAAGGCTTACGCCGTTTAACCCCCATAGAATTGGAACGTTTGAACATGTTCCCGGACAATCATACCCAATTGAAGGGCATTAGTGATACAAAACGTGCATTTTTTATGGGGAATGCCTTGGTGGTGGGCATCGTATTCAAAATTGGAGAAGTCCTATTTAAAAAAATCAACCCATAAATCCTTGTTTTGAAGAGTAGTTTTACATCGGATCTGAAGAAAGAAAAAAAACTCTCTATCCTTTTGGATTCATATTATTTAAACTGTTTAAAACAATATGATTTTGAACGGGTTCAAAATATACAGGAACAACTTCAGGGCATTGATGTCATATTTAAACATAAGACGACCCGAAAAACCTTTCTCATAGACGAAAAAGCACAATTGGATTATATCAATGAGGACCTACCCACTTTTGCCTTTGAGCTCCATTATATAAAAAATGGTCAATTAAAGGACGGATGGCTTTTTGATGCCTCCAAAAAAACCGATTTCTATGCCTTGGTCACAGCGATTTACGAAGACGAACCTGATAAGTTTACCTCCTGTAAAATCATATTTGTTAATAGAAACAAATTGAAGGATTTCTTGTCCGCGAGAGGTATTACCAAACAACTATTATTGAAACATTATCAAAAAGAATCGCTACCACATGGTAAACTGGAACTGAAGGAATTGAAATCAAAAACTGAAGGTTATTTGTACCATTCCAAGGACAACAAAGCAGAACGACCTTTCAATTTAATATTACGATTAGAATGGCTTCTCTCCAATCACATTGCCAAAAAATTAATATAGATTGGTTAAAAACCTGTTAATCAACCCCTAATTTTTGGATTTCTTACTTATTTTCTTATTTTATAAGGTATGGTAAAATTAGACAAGTCAGAAAATACAGAATTTTTAGAGAAATCGATACATCATTTAGAAGCTACAGGCTTTGAAAATATAAAGGCAGATTTGGAAGGTTATGAAAAGCCCAAATCCTACAGTAGAAAAGGGGCTGAAGAAAAAATTACCCCGGACATTGTTGCGATAAAAAATGGGCGAAAATACTTTTTTGATATTAGCCTAAAATCTGAAAAACCTCGACTGTTAAAAACTAAATGGTTGTTTTTGGATACTTTGAGCCGGATGAAGTCCAATCGTTTCAGAATCATTACTACCCGTGGACATTATAAGTTTACGGATACTATGTTGGAAGATATCAACCTTAGTAACAAAGAACCTATCAAAATTTAATTTTTTAAAAACAATACTTAGTTATAAATGGGATGCTAGTGCGTCCCATTATTTTTTTATATTTAGGTATTAAAATCTCTTTATAAAATAACACGAATCCTTCTTTGGATTTAAATAGTAGACCCAATTCTTGGGTCTAAATCTTCATTGTTTCATTTTATAAAGAAAATCATGACTAAAAATAAAATAGCCGTTATTGGTGGTACCGGAAAATCGGGCACCTATTTGGTAAAAAGGCTTTTAGACCTCGAAACACCCTTAAAACTCTTACTTAGAAATCCAGTAAAAGCTTTGTTTTAAGAATCCCTTGGTTGAAGTGATCAAAGGCGATGCTAGGGATTATAATTCCATTTGGGATTTAATCGATGGATGCCAAGCAGTAATCAGCACATTGGGACAACCCAAAGGGGAACCCCCAATTTTTAAAGATGCCAGCAAGAACATCATTAATGCATTGCTCAAATACAATCTGAAAAGGTACATAGTGGTCACAGGATTAAATGTGGATACCCCATTTGATAAAAAGGATGAAAAAACGAGCTATGCTACACAATGGATGTACGAAAACTTTCCGGCTACAACTAAAAATAGACAGGAAGAGTATACATATTTGACTACACAGAAAGGTGTGGATTGGACGTTGGTTCGATTGCCTTTAATTGTTCAAACCGAGGAAAAATATCCCTTTGGGGTTAGTTTGGAGAATTGTGAAGGGAATAACATTAGCGCTACCGACTTGGCTGATTTCTTAATCTCCCAATTAAATGATAGCAGCTATATCCATGAAAGTCCTTTTTTATTCAATGTTTAAATTAAAATGGGCGGATGAATCCGCCCATTTTTTTATTTTTTTACCATTGAAACATGTGGAATGCCATCTTCCAAGTACTCCGATCCTTCCGCTTTAAAACCCAAGGAATTATAGAACTTCAACAAGTAGGTCTGTGCGGAAATTCGAATATTCGTTGTTCCAAATTCTTCCTCGATAGCCTTAATGGAAGCTTCCATGATTACCTTTCCATAACCATATTTACGTTGCCCCTGCTTGACCACTACCCTACCAATACTGGCCTCGGCAAAGTAATCGCCCGGTGCGAAGACACGGGTGTAGGCAACGATTTCTCCATTCTTGTTTCCTATCACGTGAACCGCTTTTGTATCCTTACCGTCCAAGTCCTGATAAACACAGTCCTGTTCAACCACAAATACCTCGCTTCGCAACTGTAATATTGCATAGAGTTCAGAAGTATCCAACTCGTTAAATCTTCTTATGGATATGTTCATAGGTTTACGTAGTCCTTTATGTTGGGATTTATTTCCACTAAATTTTTTACAAAGTTTTCCTTATCCTTGGGAGATAGCACCAAAATCCCAAATTTGTCATAGGTAAGTTGTATTCTATCCAAGGATGCCGCTGGGGCGGAAAAAAGGCTTTTTGTCTTTTTAACAGATGTAATTCTTGAAATATTCAGGTGCTTTCTATATATAAAACCGCTTTTTACATACAGTTTATCTGCATCAATGACATATTCCGTATTCATCAGCAGATATAAAATAAATAGGCATACGGCCAAAAAAATACCGGAAGTTGTTAATATACCTGACGTTTCTTCACCCTTCACAATCATCGATATGATAATTCCTAGAAAAGGTACCATCGGGAAGAAAAAAAGCCTCCAGCTAATTTTAGATTTATACGTTTTCATAAACCTCAAATGTAAAAAAGATAGGCTGCCTAATGTTTAATAATAACGCAACCGATAGAATCAAATATACTCGATAATCGAGTCAATCCTGAACGATTACATGTTTGGAATCGCATTTACCAAACTCCGGCTGAATATTTATGTGGCTAATACCATGCTTATGATAGACTTCCTCTTCTATTTCATCCAAAATTTTATCAAACTCAGAAAGTTTTATATCCTCAGAGAAATCGACATGTGCCTCTAAATGGATTTGATCTTCGTTCAACTGCCATAAATGTACATGATGTACATTCTTAACCGACTTTACCTTGGAAATAGTATCCACAATATGCTGCAGTTGTGCATTTTTCGGGGTAAATAACATGAGTACCCGTGTAGAATCTTTCAATAGATCAAAACCCATATAAATAAGGTATACCGCTATTATAAATGTCAATAAGGGGTCTACCCAATAGAGCTCATAGAATTTCATCAATAACCCTCCAATCAAAACCGCTACCGAAGCCAACATATCTGTTAGTAAATGTAAATAGGCAGATTTCATATTCATGTTTTTATCGGAATCCTTTTTAATAAGGAAAACACTAAAACCATTGGCAGCTATCCCTAAAAGGGACAACCAAATAACCAAATTAGATTCTACCTCTTGTGGATTTAAAAATCGTTCAATAGCCTCTTTGATCAAGAGAACCGCAACAACTATTAAGGTAGCCGAATTCACAAAAGCCGCTATTATTTCTGCTCTCTTATAACCAAAGGTTTTGGTGGCCGAGGCTTTTTTCTTGGAAAGGACATTTGCTATATAACTAACTATCAGCGATAATACATCACTAAAGTTGTGAAGGGCATCCGATAGTAAGGACAAACTACCGGAAATGATACCTCCTATCACCTGTGAGGCAGTAATAAGAATGTTGAGTAAAATGGAAATTACAAGGTTCTTTCCCTCTACTTTAGGATGGGAATGTCCATGTGATTGATGATGGTGACCGTGACCCATGAACTTTATATTCTAGCTACAAGGAATCTTGTCTATCCTTCTTTCATGCCTTCCACCTGCAAAAGGAGTTTTTAAGAATACTTCTACCATTTCCAAGGCTTGTTGTAACGCAATATAACGTGCCGGTAAACTTAAAATATTGGCATTATTGTGTTCCCTGGCCAATTCCACAATTTCCTTGGTCCAACATAATGCGGCCCTTACTTTCTGATGCTTGTTAGCCGTCATAGAAGCGCCATTTCCGCTCCCACAGATAATAATTCCGTAATCAACTTTTCCGTCTTCAACATCCTGGGCCACGGGATGAACAAAATCTGGATAATCCACACTATCGGACCCATCCGTTCCGTAGTTGATTACTTCTATATCCATTGACCTTAAAAGACCAATAACGGCAAGTTTATAGTCTGTACCCGCATGGTCATTTCCTATAGCTATTTTCATGTTTTTATTTTATTTGTTCTTCAACCATCTATGTAATTTGCCAACAATCATCTAAAAAACTTTCTAGATTTTATGTGCTCATTTCATATTAAAGTTCTTAAAAATAAAACTCTTGTTGTAAGCGTTTTGGGGAACGTTTATAATCTTTATAAAGGTACAACTTCCCAATGGTGACCACAAAAAATCATACGTTTACAACATACATTTTAAAATATTACCAATCTACCGTTCATTAGTTGGTTAATTAGTTATTCTAAGGGTTGATAAGTTGTTGAAAAAAAGTGAATTTAAATTTGCTTGTAAATTCAATATATACATTACAATCATTCCGGATCAAAAGCGAAAAAAAATATTAGAAAGTGTGAGTCGCTTTTCAAAAAAAGTAACCCTATAATTAACAATAATTTTACATAAACTTATCAAAAAATGAATGTTTAAATGGGTTATGAACTCATTTTAATAACTTTTTTAAAAGCTTGATTTTCATTGTTGTTTATTCTTCATAGTATGTCAATAACTATTAGTATCTAACAAAATCAAGAATTCCCAAAAATAGTTTTACCCCTTATTAACAAGCTATCATAATCATCATTTTATTTAAAAATTAGAAAAAAAGAAAAATGATATTATAATATATGTTGATAACAACTAAGTCTCTTATATGAGACTTCCTACTGGATTATAATTTGTAATTTTCCGATAAATAGAAACTTTAATGTCTAAAAGAAATAAGAAGAGTAGAAATCATAGAAAGAATGAAATTACCAAAGGGATTTTTACGGTTTTAGAGAAGGAACCTAGCAAAAGTTTCAACTATAAACAAATAGCTGCTAAGATTGGAATATCAGATGCCCAAGATCGAAATACGCTGATAAAAAGACTCACCCAATTAAAAGAAAAAAAACGTATTCAGGAAGTTTCAAGGGGTAGTTATCAGGTATTGGAAAACACCAAAACCTACCATAAAGGTACCGTTGATATTACTGGAAGAGGTAATGCCTACATTATTGTGGAAGGAATGGATGATGACGTTTTTGTTCCTTTCAATAAGTTAAATAAGGCTTTTCATAAGGATTTGGTCGAAGTTTATATTTATCCGAGGAAAAAAAGCAAAAAAATCGAAGGGGAAATAGTCAGTATCGTAGAGCGAAATAAGAAGACTTTTGTAGGAATCGTAGATATGCAAAAGACTTTTGCATTTGTTCGTCCGTCCGATTTTAGAATGTATACTGATATTTTTATAACAAAGGAGAACTTAAATGGCGCTAAGGATGGTGAGAAGGTTATTGTAGAATTATTGGATTGGCCTGATGGTGTAGATTCTCCCTATGGGAAAATTAAAGAGGTATTAGGAATACCTGGGGAACATAATACTGAAATACATTCGATACTTGCTGAGTATGGATTGCCTTATGAATTTCCTGTGGAAGTACAACGTTTTGCAGATGGTCCGGATACTAGTATAAAAGAGGAAGAGATTTCCGGGCGTAGGGATATGAGAGATGTATTGACATTTACTATTGATCCAAAAGATGCCAAAGATTTTGACGACGCACTTTCTTTCACAATATTAGAGAATGGTAATTATGAAATTGGTATTCATATTGCGGACGTTTCACATTATTTACATGTAGATACCATATTGGATGATGAAGCTTATGATAGGGCTACATCTGTTTATTTGGTGGACCGTGTGGTTCCTATGTTACCGGAAGTTTTATCCAATAATGCTTGTTCCTTAAGACCAAAGGAGGAAAAATACACCTTTTCTGCAATTTTTGAATTGGACGAAAACGCCGTTATTAAAAATCAATGGTTTGGAAGAACAGCGATAAACTCTGATGAACGATTCGCATATGAGGAGGCACAACATATTATTGAAACTGGTAAAGGATATATTCCTGAGAATGTATCCATTAGGGGAAGGGCGTATAATGTTGAAGATGAAATTGTTGAAGCTACCCTTACAATGGATAAGCTGGCCAAAATAATGCGTAAAAAGCGCATGAATCAAGGTGCGATCTCTTTTGATAAGGTAGAAGTGCGCTTTAACTTGAACGAAAACAATGAACCTATTGGTGTATATTTTAAAGAAGCTAAGGATGCCAATAAGCTAATTGAGGAATTCATGTTATTGGCTAATAGAAAGGTAGCAGAGTTTATAGGAAAGCAAAAACCAAAGAAAACGTTCGTGTATAGAGATTCATGATGACCCGGATGAGGATAAGTTGATTGCTTTAAATGGCATTATTTCAAGGTTTGGGCATAAATTAAATTTTAAGGATAAGAAAACAATAAGTGCTTCATTGAACCAATTATTGGAGGATGTTAAAGGACAAAAGGAACAGAATCTTGTAGATACACTGGCTATCCGTAGTATGAGCAAGGCAATTTATACTGTAGATAACATTGGACATTATGGATTGGCATTTGATTATTATACCCATTTTACCTCCCCTATTAGAAGGTATCCGGATGTCATGGTACACAGATTACTACAGTATTACCTTGATGGAGGTAGTTCGGTAAAAGAGGATAAATACGAAGAGAAATGCAAACATTCTTCTGATATGGAGGCATTGGCGGCCAATGCTGAGAGAGATTCCATCAAGTACATGCAGATAAAGTTCATGGAGGATCACAAAGATGAAGAGTTTCTTGGTGTTATAAGTGGTGTTACGGAATGGGGAATTTATGTTGAGATTATCGAGAATAAATGTGAAGGTATGGTTCGTATCAGGGACATAAAGGGAGATTATTATATCTTTGATGAAAAGCAATATGCCATTATTGGGGAGCGCACTAAAAAAATGTATCAATTAGGCGATGAAGTGGTAGTCATGGTAAAGAGTACCGATTTGATTAAAAGACACTTGGACTTTTCTTTGATAGGCAAGAAAGAATAGTTTTTTGGAATGAATTTTGATTCGTGGGAATCCTTAAAATCAAAAACCTGTTTACAGGTATTAAACCAAAGAAATGAAACACTTTTTAGTATTGTTGATTACTCTACTGTGTTATACCATAGGGGCTCAGGATAGCAAGTTGACACAGACTCTTGGTAAGTTTGCCGAGGTAAAGGGATTTGACGGTATCTCGATTAACTTGGTCAGATCTTCTGAAAACAAGGCCGTTATTACTGGTGAAAGTACGGATAAAGTTGTCATTGTTAACAACGATGGGGTTCTTAAGATACGAATGCAAATAACCAAATTCTTCAGCGGTTATAAAACCTTTGTCGACTTGTACTATACAGATGATATTATGGTTATTGATGTTAATGAGGATGCTAGGATTACATCAAAAGGTACTATTATACAAGATGTGTTGGAATTAAAGGCACAAGAAGGTGGCGAGGTGAGCGTAAGTACTGAGGTGGAGCAACTTTTAATAAAATCCGTTTCACGGTGGTATAGTAAAGGCTACTGGTGAGTCCAATCTTCAAGATGTTCAGATTAATACCGGTGGTGTTTATGAAGGTAAAGGTTTGAAAACAAAATTCTCAACTGTTAATGTCAATGCTGGTTCAAGGGCTGAAATCTTTGCAAGTGAATATGTAAAGGCTGCCGTTAAGGCGGGGGGCGAAGTCTTGGTTTATGGCAATCCTCCAAAGTTGGAGGAGAAGACCGTTTTCGGGGGAAGCATAAAAAGAATGTAGTTTTAAATGTGGGAGGATATACATGCGGCAATACCATTGGGCTTTATTTTAAGCTTTATGGTGGGCCCTGTGTTTTTTGTACTGTTGGAGACTAGCGCTATTAAGGGTTTTAGAGCGGCCCTTGTTTTTGATATTGGTGTTATTATTGCAGATATTGTCTTTATCACCATAGCTTATTTTAGTAGTTATCAACTTCTTGAAAACCTTAGTAACCAACCTGGTTTGTATGTTTTTGGTGGTGTAATTTTATTGGTTTATGGGATTACCATTTTTTTTAAACAAGGTTCAAAGGATACTTCTGAAGTTCCAATAAGGTCAAAGAGAAGTGATTATTTAAGTCTTTTAGTAAAGGGATTTCTTTTAAACTTTATTAATATAGGGGTTCGGTATTTTGGCTGGGAGTAATTATAATTGTAGGACCCAGTTTGGAGAATGAACCTTCTCGCATTCGGGTGTTTTTTACAACCATGATACTTTCCTATTTTGTTACAGATCTTTTTAAAATTCTATTGGCAAAGCAACTGAAAAGAAAGTTGACGGTTAATAGGATTCGCTTTATTAAGAAAGGAATAGGGATTATTTTAATCGTTTGTGGTGTAGTATTGATTGTAAAGGGATTTATTCCTAAGGATAGGTTCGATATTGAAAGTAGAATAGAAAATATAGCGCATTAAAAAGGCCACTGTAACGTGGCCTTTTTAATTGATTAAAGTGAGTATCTATTCCTTGTATTTATTATTTAGTAGTTCGATTATTTCTGAAGTAATATCATTTGTTTCTTTGCCATACAGAACACTACCACCATCTCCCCCACCAAGAATATAGCTATAGCCATTGGCTTTTCCATATGCCTGAATCTCTTTTTTTACTTTAGATACAACACTATCCATTTCAGTTTGACCTTCTAATTGTAGTTTTTGGTCTTCCATTTGTAGTTGTTGACCCATCTGTTGTCCTCTTTGCTGAAACTGTGCATACTCCTCTTGAGCTTTGGTCTGTGACATATTTTGAGCTCTTGTTTGGAAATCATTAGCTTGTGCTTGAAATATTTGAGATATACTATCTCTTTTTTTACCTAATGCTTCTGCTTTTTCTTTATACTTTGCTTCAATGTCAATTTTCTCTTGATATTCATTCATGAGCTTAACATTATCTACGAATGCTATTTTTTCTTGTTGACATGAAGCCAAGATAAGAGTGGTAATCGCAAGAATTATTTTTTTCATTTCTATTTTTTTAAGTTGGGCAAAAGTAAGAAAGGTTTATCAATATTTACGGATATAGTTATGGGTTATAATAATAAAATATTTGATAAGTTTTAATTATTAAAACACAGGCGTTTTAAGGCTATGTGGAGTGTTTTATCTTTTAAGGAATATAATTGTATGGTTGAGGGATATTAAAGAAGTTTAAGGCTTTTAAAGTTCTTAAACTTCTTTTTTCAGAATGTATATTAAGGAAGAATACTCTTTTGTGTAAAGAGCTTTTAAATTAGATATAAAACCTATCGTAAATGCCTTTATAAAATTGGAATGGCCTGTTTTATATTTTTCGGATAGCATAGAAACGTAAAATGAATCGAACACCATGGGTTTTACTTTTTTTACTTTTAGGCCGTGCTTAAGAAATAGGGAATGTATTGATTTTTTTGAAAAGTGCCATAGATGCCTTGGTGTATCATAGGCAGCCCAGTGTTCTTTATAATATTGTGCATCGTATGATTTGAAATTGGGCACTGCAATAATGAGATATCCGTTCTCTTTAAGTTTATGATTAATTTGTACTATCTGTTGTTTTAAATTGGGTAAATGCTCTAGAACATGCCATAATGTTACAACGTCATATGAGTCGTTCTCTACGTCATTCAGGTTTGTTTTTAGTTCTATTTTTTTATTCTTAGCTATAGTTCTTGCAGTTTCATTGGGTTCTATGCCATCTATTAGCCAGTTATTTTTTTTTGCAGATTTTAAGAAATCTCCGGTTCCCGCTCCTATATCAAGAACCTTCTTTTCTTTAACTCTTAGTTCTGTTATTAACTTAACTTTTTTGTTTAAACTATATTTTTTTACAAATTGATAGATTTTATCTATTACTGATTTGTTTTGATCGGTATGAGAAATGTATGAAGGATGATTGTAGTACCTATCAATATCTTTTGGAATAGGCTTGGTTACAAGCATTTCCAATTCGCTATCATATTCCAACCAAAACTCTTCCTTAGTATTAAAGTAATCCTTTGTTTTTAGAAAAACAGTCATTTGCTATAGATTTGAAGTTTTTGATTGTGATCGTTCCACGTGGAACAATGTGTTTTTATCTTCCAAGATAAACCAATAATACACTTATATCACTTGGGGTTACTCCACTAATCCGAGATGCTTGGGATATGGTTACAGGTTGTATAGCGGTTAGTTTTTCTCTAGCTTCAAATGACAATGACTTTAGTTTTTTGTAGTCAAAGTTTGATGGAATTTTTACGGATTCCAAGCGGTTTAGTTTATCTGCATTTACTTTTTCCTTTTCTATATAACCAGTAATATTTTACCTGAACTTCCGCCTGTTCAAGAACTTCCCTATCTAGATTGTTTGATTCAACAAAACTCGATACAGGTTCTAGGCTTAACATATGATCCATTGTTACCTTTGGTCTTGAAAATAGCTTGAACATTTTATCAGATTGTGATATTGGCGACGAGTCTATTTCTTGCAAAATGGGATTCATTTGTTCTCGGAAGAACGCTCGTGTCCTTAAAGAAGGCTACGAGTGCTTGTGATTTAGTTTGCTTATCTTTCATTCGCCTCAAACGGTCTTCTTTTGCCAGTCCAATTTCATACCCTTTTGGGGTAAGTCTCAAATCTGCGTTGTCTTGTCGTAAGAGTGTTCTATATTCTGCCCTAGAGGTAAACATTCTATAAGGCTCTTCAGTTCCCTTTGTAATTAAATCATCAATTAAAACGCCAATATAAGCCTCATCTCGTTGAAGGGTGAAGGCCTCACTTTCATTTATTTTTAAGTGTGCGTTTATACCCGCCATTAAACCTTGCGAGGCCGCTTCTTCATAGCCGGTGGTTCCATTGATTTGGCCTGCGAAGTAGAGGTTATCAATAAGTTTAGTTTCTAGCGTATGTTTTAATTGTGTTGGAGGAAAATAATCGTATTCAATAGCATATCCTGGCCGGAAGAATTTAACTTTCTCAAAACCTTTAACGGAACGCAATGCCTTGAATTGAACATCTTCCGGCAAAGATGTTGAGAATCCGTTGACATATACCTCTACAGTGTCCCATCCTTCCGGCTCGATAAACATTTGATGCGAATCTTTATCTGAAAATCGGTTTATCTTGTCTTCGATAGATGGGCAGTAACGGGGACCAATACTTTTAATTCTACCGTTGAACATAGGTGACCTATCAAATCCTTCCCTCAATAAATCATGAACCATTTTACTAGTGTGGGTCATATGGCAATCCCGCTGCTTTTGCAATATTGGCGTGTTTAAATAAGAAAACTTCTCAGGCTTGTCATCCCCTGGTTGTGGAATCATTTTTGAATAATCAAGCGATCTTCCATCAACCCTTGGTGGAGTACCTGTTTTCATTCTACCGCTATCAAAACCTAAATCAACCAACTGTTCTGTTATTCCTGTGGCTGCTTTTTCGCCTGCCCTTCCTCCGCCAAATTGTTTTTCTCCGATATGAATCAAGCCGTTCAAAAAAGTGCCATTTGTTAAAACGACTGATTTTGATTTGATTTCAATTCCCAAAGAGGTTTTAACGCCTACAACTTTGTTTTTTTCTATTAGAAGTCCAGTGACCATTTCTTGATAAAAATCAACATTGGGTGTGCGTTCTAGAGCAAGACGCCACTCCTCTGCAAACCTCATTCGGTCGCTTTGAGCTCTTGGGCTCCACATGGCAGATCCTTTGGATTTGTTCAACATTTTAAATTGAATGGCGGACTTATCAGTTATGATGCCACTATAACCTCCCAAAGCATCTATTTCGCGTACAATTTGGCCCTTCGCTATTCCGCCCATAGCCGGATTGCAGGACATCTGTCCAATGGTCTGTAGGTTCATTGTAACAATAAGCGTTTTAGAACCCATGTTGGCAGCTGCAGCGGTTGCTTCAGCACCGGCATGCCCTCCCCCAACGACAATTACATCATATATTTCTCCAAACATAATTTCTAGTGTTCCACGTGGAACATTTTTATTTTTTCTTCTTCTTTTGAACGCATTTCTTTGATATGTTCTTCATTTTTGTCCTTGTATCCAGCTAAATGGAGTATTCCGTGAGACATGACCCGTAACAATTCATTTTCAAAAGAAACATTGTAAGCGATTCCGTTTTCCTTGACCCTGTCTATTGAGATATAAATGTCGCCGAGATATAATTTTTCCCTCAGTATAATCAAAGGTTATAATGTCGGTAAAGGTGTCGTGTTGTAAATATTTCTGATTGATATCCAATAAATAGGAATCACTACAAAAAATATAATTTAATTCGCCAACCCCACACCCTTCGGATTTACATACAGAATGAACCCAGGCGTTATATTTTTCGATATTGGAGAGTTGAAAATCTGTTTCAAAATGAAATTCAATCATTGTCCTTGAAATACTCTTTAACCAAATTCTGAAAATTTTGGCGCAAAGGTAAGGCTTGTCTATTTAAAATTTCTATCTCGTTACGATAATTCTCTAGTAATGAGGGCTTGGTAATAATAGGATTAGTGAAGTCTTTTTTATTGCTATTACTTTCTCTCTCTGTTTTTTTGCCCTGTTTTAATGTAGCATTCTCCAGTTTCAACAATTCATATTGAATGGTGTTGGCCTTGCTGAGGGTGCGTTCTGTTATACCGTTTTCAAGAAGATCATTCTGAAAGTCCTCCATTTGGCGCAAGAGTTTTTCCCCAAGATTTCTATCACCTTCGTTGATTAAATTCTGTAATTGTTGTTCCAATTCTTGTTTTATCTTTTGTTGCTCTTGATAGATTTCATAGATTTCTTGCAGTTCGGATTCACTCAAACCTCCCTGTCCTTGTGAACCATTCCCGTCTCCTTGTTTTCCGTTAGGACCTCCTTCTCCTTCTCCGGATTGCCCACCTTCACCTTGACTATTTCCTTTATTGCCTTGTTTTCCTTGTAATTCATTCTCTCCATCGTTACCCTCTCCACTGTTGGGAGTTCCTTGGCTTCCGTTTTGTCCTTTTTGTTGTTCTCCTTGTTGCCCCGATTGTCCCTGACTGCCTGACTCTCCCATTTTTTCTCCCAGGGACTGTTGTTTTTTAATGATATCCGGCAATTGAAAACCTTCCTGGCTTTGACCACTTCTCTGCCCCATTTGCATACTTTGTTGCATGTTCTCAAGAACATGGGCAAGAAAATCAGCTAAACTATTGGAAGCGGTGAGCACATATTTTTGATAGGATACTCCTTGGTATATTTGTCCTTCGGCAACACTTTCCAGGGATTTGTCAATGTTGTAATATACCTCGGTAATTTGTTCATTTACAAATTCTGAAAGTTCG
Organism: Maribacter litopenaei; assembly: GCF_025244665.1. Taxonomy (GTDB): domain Bacteria; phylum Bacteroidota; class Bacteroidia; order Flavobacteriales; family Flavobacteriaceae; genus Maribacter; species Maribacter litopenaei. Next base: position 3,696,569 of record NZ_CP104205.1, read on the forward strand.
GCCTGTCTCAAGGATAGGGCAAACAAACTGTCATCCACATGTTCAAAAAGGCTTCTCAATTCCTTTTGATTTTTTACAGTCTCAGAATAATGGGAGATATCTTCCCTGTCCTGAACACTAAGTTTATCATATAAACTTTCTTGTTTAAAAGAGAAAATGATAAGGTTGTCCAATATTTGCCGTAGCATTTCAGCATCTTCTGCAGCTGACGAGCCACTTGAGCCACCACTTATAGAAGATTTGCTCAATTCTTCGCTCATTTCCTTCATCTTTTGCGCTGCGGACTTTTGGTTTTGCCTTGTTTTATTTGCATTTTCCTCCATCCCTTGGCTATCCGAGCTTTGTTCTGCCCCTTGGTGCTTTCTTATTTCTTCCAGCGCGTTGCTTTGATTTTGTTTTACTCCCTCCTCCTTATTCTTGTCAATAGTTAAATCAACAGGTTTCTTTAGTTCGGCATTATCCTTTTTGAGGTTTTCGAGTTCCTTGGCGATATCGTCAAAATCATTGTTTAGCTTTTCCTGCTCCTTTTCTGAAAAGTCTTTCCCAATAAATAAATCAGAAAGGATTTCTTGTCTTTCTGATAGTTTTTCTAGGTCATTTGCCAATTGTGCGGCCTTTTCGGTGACGTAATAACGTTTGGTAAGTTCAACGAGCTGTTCAAGGTTTCGTTCGGAGTTTTGTTGTTTCTTTCCTAATTCTTCTAAACGCTTCGCCAATTCTTCCTTATTTATTTTATCGGCAATTTTATTGAGCTCTTCTAGCAGTTTTTGGTTCTTTTTGGCCTCAATTTCTTGGCGCTCCAATCGCTCCTGTAAAAGTTGGTTCAGTTTATCGTCTTTCGTGCCTTTTTCAAGATTGTCCTTCAGTTCTTTGCTGAACTTTTCCATTAATTGTTCCTGGCGCTCCTGTTTTTCAAGAAAATCCTTTACTTGGTTTTTATCATTGAAGTCCAACTGGTTTTTTTCTTTCTGTAGTGCATTGATTTCTTTGAGGGTTTCCCTTTGCTCTGCTGCCTTCTCTAGGGATTTGTCTAGGTTGTTGATTAGTGACTGTTGAGACTCTAACTCTTTGTTTTTCAATTGATTAACGTCTAATATGTTCTGACTGAAAACAGAGCTTTTTACCGATTTACCACCATGAATGGCATCATTGTCGGTGATTCTAAAGTAAAACGCATAAGTTTTTCCCTCCTCTAAATTGAGACCGAGATGGAAAAGTGTAGTAGAAGTTATGAAAATTGGTGTTTGGAGCGTTCAGTTCAAGAATCCTTTCGTTTTCCTCGTTTCCTTGTTCGTAATAGACCAAATCAATCTTTTTAATACCATAATCATCTGTGGCCTCTCCCGTATAATAGGAAACATTGGGTTCCAACGAGTCCAAAACCTGCTCTACTTTAACCGTCGGAAACGCGTCCTTAATCACTTGAAAAGAATAATTTAGGGTCTCATAATCTCGAACGTTATCATTTGAAGTGGCCAATTGGTAGTCCCAGTTGGAATATATCCTCCGGGAAAGACTAAAATCATCTTGGCTTCTATCCAAGAGCAAGGCAGTATCCTTCGTCACCAGTTTGATTTCTTGGGTGTCCTGCCCTTTTATTTCCCAAGTAACCCTTGTTCCTTACGGAATGATTGCGTTACCAGTACTTTTTATTACCTCGCTACGCTTATTTATGTAGTTTGGAAACTCCAAACGCATATTAAAATCAGAAATGGCAGGGGCTTTTAAGGCGATCAGTTCATATTCACGGGATTGTATCCCATTACCTTTAAAAACAAAGCGACCCGAAGATATGGGAGGCGATAGGGTATATTGATAAATGCCATTTTCTTCTTGTAGCAGTATCTCCTTTCCCTCTAATTCTACATAGACATTTTCAGGTTTTACAGTGCCCACTGTTGAAACTTGAAAAGTAAACGGATCACTTTCAATTACCTTTAATTGAGGGTTCATTAACTCAAACCGAAAAGGTGCAGGCGGTTCATAGGCAAGATTATAATTGACTACTCGAGTATAACTACCAAAAAAGGAACTCCAATTGCCGGACAACCACAAGAAGCCGATAAGTATCAAAGGGAACACCACGTACTTTAAATATTTAAGGGGTTCTTTGGTGTTAATGGCTCGTTTGAAAGGTACGGTGTTCATTTGCTCCGAGCGTTGTTCTATACTAGCCAACAACAATTCGGATTTTTCTGGTTGGTCGGCAAGGTCCAAGAGGTTGAATAGTTTGTCGCCAACTTCTCGGAAAATGTTTTCCCACCATGAGGGATGCGTCCTTGGTTGTAATTCCCTTTTTCAGCTTAAACAGATAAAATAAGGGAACACCAATATATTTATAGAGCAAAAAAGCTTCAACTCCCAAGAAAACAAGAAACAAAGAGAGCCTTCCGGTAGAATTTAACCAAAGAGCGAATTCAAGGCCCACCACCGCCAAGAAAAACATCATTCCCGGAACCACAAAAAGGATAACACCCTTTATCAACTTACGGGTATAAAAGGTTCGTATAAACTCGTTTAACTTTTCTAATATGTCGTGGTAAAACTGCAATTTTCGTGGATTTTTATACCAAGATATAAGGTTTTGGATTTTAAGGTTAGAAAAATTTGTTAAAAGGCACTTAATCTGTGACTTAAACCAAGTTAAAAGTAAAACGGAATTGATAGCCTAAATTTATTTCTAATACCGTAAACACCACTTTTACCCCAACATCCCTTTTTATACCTTTGCCAAATGACAAAAAAAGTACGAGTTAGGTTTGCACCAAGTCCCACATGACCGTTACACATTGGGGGCGTGAGAACGGCCCTTTTTAATTATTTATTTGCCAAGAAAAACCAGGGCGATTTTATACTTCGAATAGAAGATACAGATCAAAATAGGTTTGTGGAAGGCGCAGAGCAGTATATTGTTGATTCCTTGAATTGGTGTGGAATTCCGTTTGATGAAGGGCCATCTTCGCCAACCACAAAAGGAAACACTTTGGGCAAATACGGCCCTTATAGGCAAAGTGAACGCAAACATCTTCACAAAAAATTCGCCGAGGATTTGATAGACAGCGGAAAGGCCTATTACGCTTTTGATACTGCCGAAAAATTGGATTTTCATCGGAAAGATCACGAGGCCAAAGGCAAGACCTTCATATATAATTGGCACAACCGGCTTAAACTTGACAATTCGTTGTCCATGATGCCGAAGAAGTTCAGAAAAGAATTGATTCCGGGGAAGATTACGTCATTCGGTTTCTAACCCCTCCGGATGAGAAACTACATCTAAAGGACATCATTCGCGGAGACATAGAAATAGACACCAACACGTTGGATGACAAGGTGCTATTTAAAAGTGATGGTATGCCTACCTATCATCTTGCAAATATTGTCGACGACCATTTAATGGAGATTAGCCATGTGATACGAGGAGAGGAGTGGTTGCCGTCATTGGCCCTGCACCAGCAGTTATACGATGCTTTTGGGTGGGAAGCGCCCCAATTTGCACACTTGCCATTGATTATGAAGCCTGTTGGTAAAGGAAAGTTGAGTAAGCGAGATGGCGAAAAGGGAGGGTTCCCTGTTTTTCCTTTATCTTGGAACGAGTCCATTGGTTATAGGGAAGCGGGATATTTTCCGGAAGCGGTGGTAAATTTTTTAGCCTTACTAGGGTGGAACCCCGGAACGGAACAGGAGCTTTTTAGTTTGGGCGAATTGGTTGAGTCGTTTTCCTTGGACCGAGTAAATAAGTCCGGGGCTCGTTTCGACCCGGACAAAACCAAGTGGTATAATCAACAATATATGCATCAGATGGATGATGCTGTTTTGGCCAGGTCATACCAACAAGAACTTTCAGATAAAGGAGTAGGGTCTGTGTCCGAGGAATTTGTACAAAAGGTAGTTAGCCTCATAAAGGAGAGGGCCACCTTTGTTTCCGATTTTTGGGAGCTCAGTGATTACTTTTTCAAAGCACCTGACCAGTATGACGAGAAGGCCGTGAAAAAACAATGGAAGGAAGACACAAGTAAAATCATGGAGGATTTAAGCCATGTATTGGAAAGTATAGTGGACTTTTCTTCTGAAAAGGTAGAAGAGGTCGTAAAGGCCTGGATTTCCGAAAAGGAACTGTCATTTGGAAAAGTGATGCCTCCGTTGCGGTTGGTTTTGGTGGGAGAGATGAAAGGGCCTCACATTTTTGATATTATGTCGATGATAGGGAAAGAAGAAAGTAAGGGGCGAATTCGGAGGGCAATTAGTATCCTAGGATAATGAAACGCGCTGATTATCATTGAACAATAGAAGAGTTTATTGAAATATCTGCGTATTCCCATGACTTTGAAAATGCCCGCCCGGTTTCCGATTCCTTTTCAGTTTCATTTTTTCCCTTGTAGGCCAATTCTAAACCTTTAAGTGCCCAACCGTTTTTTGGCAATCTCTCAAGATCTTCTTGATAAGTCAAAATAGCATCATCAAACCTTCCTGCGGACAACTGTGCATGGCCCAAATAGTGTCTAACGGAGAAAAACCAATCAGGAGGCTCATTATAATTAAGACCATCTTCTATGGCTATAGCCTCCCTTAGAACTTGTATGCTTTCATCTTCTTTTCCTTCCGATAGCAACAACTGTGAATTCAGCACTTTATGGGCTATTTGAACCAAATCATATACCGTATTGATGTCCCAAATAGTTATTTCCTTAAGTTTTTCATTCTCAGCTATTTTCCTTAGTTCCCTTAACTCCAAGTTTGCTTTGGAGATTTGATTTTTACCTAGATAAGCCATGCCCTTTGCGTAGTGTAATATTGCGCTTGGATATTCCAATTCGGGAACCTCGTTGGCCAACCCAAGAATGCTATCCCACTTTCCAAACTTTACGAAAACATAGTAGGGAATAGTATAATAATGTTGTAAGGTACCCCAACCAGGTTCTTTCATAAGTTGAAGATTGGCGTTTTTTGAGACCGCATTAGCCGCGTAAATAGCCCAATGCCCATTGCCTTCCGGAGTAGCTGTTGCTGCCATAAAATGTTGATTATGGGGATAATATGACAAGGGGTAAACACCCTGTGCATTGCAGGCTGCCACATAGGAGCTATCCACCTCAATAGCATTAATATTAGCCAGGGTTCCTTTATGATAATCTCCGGTTCTTATGTAAATATGGGAGGGCATATGTACTAGGTGACCAGCATTAGGGACTATACCATCATCAAACTTCTTTGCGCTTGGCAGACCTTTGCCGGGGTTTTTCGATTGTTCTACGGCATGAATAAAAAAATGATTGGCTCCGGGATGATTGGGGTGAATTGACAACACATTCTGCAAAGCTTCCAATATTTCGGGTGTCCAAGGTTTTATTTGACCGTCTTTTTCATAAAGATCCCACTTGTGTAGATTCATTAATGATTCGGCATATAGGGTTCCTATTTCGGAATCATTGGGATATTGTTCATATAAAAGTCTCATTGCGCCGGAATAGGCTACATCCAAGTGACGTCTGTCTACAGCGGGTTCTTTTACATATCTTTTGGACATGGCATAAATGATTCCTTTTTCTTTTTCATTTGTGCTATTTTTGGATAAATCAAGGGCTTTTTGAATAGCCTCGTAGGCCCTTTCATAGTTATCATCTTCCATTCCTGCATTATAATTGGGCCCAAGGACATAAGCATAACCCCAATATGCCATAGCACAAGTGGAATCTAGCTTTGTGGCGTAGTAAAATGAGCGGGCAGCTTCTGCATGGTTAAAGCCGTAAGATAGTACCATGCCTTGGTCAAAATAATCCTGAACGACACTTTTTTCGGTTTCAATGGGATATGAAAGATTGCCCATTCCTTCAAACAAGGGAGCTTTATTCGAAGTTTTATACCACTCACGATCAGAAACAACGGGGGCACAACTGTAGTTAGAAGTAACAAGAGGTGTTTTAACTTGTTCTTTACAAGAAAAAAAGAACATAATAACAGACCCCAACAATATCCTATATGCCATGACCAAATAATTTAATGGAAAACAGAGTGTTACACATTAAATTTAGTAAAAGTCCTAAGAAAAAGGCCCAAATAAATTTCAATTAAGTGTTTTTTTCAACACATTCAAATCCCCGTCGATGTCTTTGGGAATTTCCAGCCCCAATATTTCACACACTAAGGGATATATATGGATGTTTTTAAATGAACCTATTTCATAATCGCTTTTAAAACTAGGCCCATTGGCATAGAAAATTCCATGCATCTCCTTTTGCCTTGGATCATAGCCATGGACTCCGAAGGGTGTTTTCGATTTTGAAATGACCTTGTCGATCTTTTCTTGTTTCGCAAAATAATAGCCAAAATCGGGAATGACCTGGATTTCTCCCCAATCGGGGTTTTACGGGGTATATTCAAACCCAGGCGTTTCGGTGGTTTTGTAGACTTTAAAATGATTTTCCTTTTGTTTCAAATTCAGGAGAATAGAGTCTTCTTTGAGGTTATTATTTAAATGGATATTTAAAATGGCCCCATTATCCACCACTGTGTAAAGCGAATCATTCAAGATAGGGTCAACAGGAATATACCGTTCTTTGGGCACATTTGCCATACCATGGTCGGATACGATTATAATATCCACAGATAACTTGGTGGCTTGAACACCTTCATACAGGGCTTTAAGATTTTGATCCAAGGCCATCAAGGTTCTTTTGAGCTCCGCACCCCCATTTGGTCCAAATCGATGGCCTACATCATCCATGTCGGAAAAATACATGGTAATTAGATGGGGTCTTTTGGTTTCCGGCAAAGAAAGCCATTGAAGCACCTCTGAGACCCTCTCCTCGTTTTTCACGGACGCATCGTACTTTTTGTAGTACGAAGGCCGGATACCTTGGATATTCGCTTCTGACCCCACAAAAAAATAACTGGCCGACAGCATTCCTGATTTTGCCGCCTGTATCCACAGGGGTGTGCCGTTATAAAATGTACCATCTTCCACAAACTCCCTATTCCCAATACGATAGGTCCGGTCTTTCTTATGGCTGTAAAAGGAATTTCCAACAATCCCGTGCTTATCAGGGTACATTCCTGTGGCGATGGTGTAATGGTTTGGAAAGGTTTTGGAAGGAAAAGACGGAATTAAGGACGAGGCCTTTACCCCGTTTTGAATGAAACTTTTCAAAAAAGGAGGGTTGAATCGTTCCACATAGTCCCATCTGAAACCATCCAGGGAAACGAGAATTACATAGGGTTTGTCTAAAGATTCTCTTGAATTCTTAACGGGAGGATAAACGGTGCCAATACTGCTTTTACATGAAGAAATCAGTACTAAAAAGAGATTTAGTAAAAGCCAGCAAGCCTTGTTTCTTAGGGACATAAGCGAATCGATAAAAATCCTGCCCCTAAAATAGGACTTCTAAGAAATGAAACAAAGAAATACACCTAGCAAGTACCGTATGAAATTATCAGTTTGATTTTACGAGTACGTTTACCATGGTTACGACTCCAATTAACAAAATAAGCACCAAGGAAATGGTCTTGAATTTATCCTGTTCGATATAATGAAGAATTCGCTTTCCCGGATAAGTACCCGAAACTCCAATAACCAATAGAAACGGCAGATAAATGAGGTGTTCCTTATGGATATACCCATTATTGAAATAAACAAAGGTTCTAGTGAAATCTATGAAGAAATCTATAAAGGCGGAAGTTGCAATAAAGACACTCTTTTCCAAATTGAAAGCAGCCATGGTGAGGCCACGAATGGCACCTCCAGTTCCTAATAGCCCGGCGGAGAAGCCTGACAAAATTCCTCCAGTTACAGCATTATTTCTATCTGGACGTATAACAAGGTCTTTTTTGATTAGAAACAAAAGACTTAATGCTACCGAGAAAAACCGCTAGAATAATTTCTAAATAAAGACTATCAACGATTTTGGTCAGATATCCGCCTATGATAACAAATAGTACAGATGGAAGACCAATATGTAAAAGTAGTTTCTTGTCTAGCCCCTTTTTGAACAGAACGATTTTACTAATGTTGCTAAACAAGTGAAACAACGCGGTAAGACCAAGAACAAAATGAAAATCAAAAAAGAAATTGCCTATGGGAACAAAGAAAACGGAGGATCCAAAACCCCCAACTGTACCTACAATTTCAGCCACTAAGGCGAATAGCAAAAAGAGAGAATTTAATTTACCCACAGGATTGGTTTCGGGTTGATGGCATCAAGGGCAATTTACGTGATAAACGAGATATAACCACCATATGGATTGTAAAGATCTTCAATTTCGTTTTGTCTCAAATACCTTTTGGGTCCTGCCTGATGTCGCGTTATCTCAAATATACTTATGGGAACCATCGCATGAGGGCATTTTTTTGGATTGTCCACAGACACAATCATGAAAACCCTTTCCATCGAAAATACGGGATTTATATTTTTCAATTCTCGATGTTCTTGTTGCTGATTGCTTCGCGCCTGAAAAATAAAGTAAATATCCTTTTTGTCGACCTGGAGTAAGCTTTTCAAATGCAGTTTTGAGGTCCGAATCTTCTTCAAAGGCTCTTTGTAGTTCTTCGGGAAAATCCATTTCTTCCGGCATGCTGTATTCAACTTTTAACCCTGATTTTTCTATTTCAATAGCCTCAAAAATATAGGCCTTAATGACAGGCGTCAACCGGATGATTTCCTTTGTATCCGTAAATGGAGCCACACGGGCCGATTGTGTGTTTTCCCCTTGTTGTTTTAAAATACCGTTATCATCCTTTAACAGGCTTCCCTTAAAAAAACCAAGGCAGCAAAAATTTTTAAAGGGCCGAGAAGTGCGATATTCTTGCCCTTATGGGTATAACATGGATTGCGCCATTTGAATTCTTCTTCCAACCCACAATCAAGCAGTATTTTTCGAAGCTCGGTTAGTTCTTCGTGCCAGTTTTTTTGTCTTAAAAGAAAATCGGAGACTTTAGGATTCATCCCACCAAGTTAAAAATAATAGGACTATGCTTAACTATTGCTTATTGGTTTTTGAAAAACCCCGCTTCTCAGCTCTAATGCACCGGATTTAAGGTGCGTTAGTAAGTTGAGTAACTTTGGCTTGGTGGTTTCGCCCATAAGCACATTGAGGCCAATTTTAGGCGGATCATGTTCCTTTAGTCGGGCGACCAAAGATTCAAAAAATTCAATTCCAGCTAGTGTCTGGTCTGTTTCTCTTTCTAAAAGCAAACCCTTTGATAGCAGAATGTGGTCCATTTCCTCCGCAGTGATTAGAAAGCTTAGGTCTGAAGTACCCGCCCATGGCATGGGATAGGTAACGGGGGCAACCCCCTTTTTTAAAATATCGTAATAGAGGAAATAACCACCTGGTCTTAATACCCGAATGATTTCTGAATAAAGCTTCTCTTTGTCCGGAATGTTCATTTGAACGTGTTGCGTCCATACCACGTCAAAAGTGTTCTGCTCAAACGGCAGATTTGTAGCATCGCCTTGGATGAACGATGTTTTTTGAGCTAAACCGACCAATTTGGAAAGCTCCTTGGCCGTTCTAATGTATTCATTGCTTAAGTCAATTCCGGTCACACGGCAAGAATATTCATCGGCGAGCATCCTGCAGGGACCACCCAGGCCACAGCCCACATCGAGCACCGTCTTGTCTTTCATAGAAATACTAGCCGCAAGTTCTTTGGAGACAGCCGCTCCCCTTACGTGAAATTCATCAACTGCGGAAATATCCGCGCGACGAACTTGGCCCGTTTTGATACCCTGCTCTTGAAGTCGATTCAAAATATCTTCATAAAGGTCCGGTTGGTTATAATGTGCATTCAGCTTGAGTTCAAGGCCTTCCATAATATGAACTTTTTTGGCAAGTCTTTGGGCAGATAATACACCCTGTTGGTTATTACTACTAAAAGTAGCCCAATGGTTAAAATTAACACCCTTGCATCTAGGTAATTTAATATTCGGATACGGAAGCAACCTCTAATTTACGCATGGCCTCTCCCTCAACCAATTTATAACCGATTTGTCTAGTACCTCCGGTTGGAGCTGCATTTGTGTCTCCTGCTTTGTAGATAGGAAACCGATGAACCAACGTGTTTTCGATCAACGAGAATTCATCATGTCCCATATATCCCTGATTTATGTTTTTATTCTCTGAGATAGGAGGAAAGTATACTTGACTCATGGATTTCATATTGTTCACCGAAAATGCATACACCTTGCAGTAACTTCCACTTCCTTTCGATTGTGTAAACACTAAAAGTTCAGGGGAACCATCAGAATTAAGATCTTCAACCTCCGCATCGACCACTTCCTCACCCGTAATGGTAAAAGTTTCGTTATAATCTTTCCCGTCAAGACCAAAAGTATATATGGATAGGATGTTTCCCTTGTTTTTAGGCGCTGCGGAAACATTAAAGCCAATGCCCTGTAAATTCAGCACTTTGGAAAAGGAAGTAGGATCGACCTGGCTTTCGTCCAACGAGCCCTCTATTTTATTGTAGATTCCGGCCAAACTGGCCCCACCATTACAGAAAAAGGATAAGACAAATTCGTCCTCCGAGGATATTTCCAAAGCCCCTTCTGAAAAAGAGAATAAAATGTCGTTACCATCATAGACGGCCCTAAAGATGTTCCTCTTTTCTTTGTAAGCATTGGTGTCAAATGTACAGGTGGGTCTTTTCTTGTCCGCCCGGACCTTACAGAAACGGAAATACTGTTTTCATCCAATGTACGGATTGAGACCCCCACCCAATCGTATCCTTCGCTTCGTTTTGCATAGCTTTCGTCCGTATAATTTCCCTCTAGGATACTATTTTCCGGAGAAACGGTATCGGGCACCACTGTACTTGTTTCGGGTGCTTTTGTCTCTTTTGTGCCTTCCTTGCAGGCATTGAAGAGAAGGAATACCATGACAAGGAAAAGGATATTTCTCATAATACAGATAAATTGAAACGTTCCTTTGAAAGTACAAAAAATCTTCATTCAACTAGTGAAGAAGCTAGCTCACGGTACAATTTCCATTCGCCATCTACCTTCTTCAAAAGGACAAGAAAGGTGTCGCCCATTTCATGTACCGTTCCGTTTTCATCCGTATAGAAGGTTCGGCTTACCCCAAAATCATAAGCTATGGTGTCGGATAATATGACGGTTTCTTTTGGGGTCATGATAATACTGTCATATCGAAATTTGTTTCCATGTTGCTCCCTCAAGGCCCTATAGGCAATCCAATCCTCGCTGCCTGGACCAATGGAGATGAGATCCTTTGTTACAAAGCTTCCCAAATCCCCATACCGTTTCTCTTTTACGGTCTTTTGAAAAGAGGCCCTCATGTCTTCTATTTGGTCCAAATCTTCCTGGAAATTGGTTGTGATAGGTTTTTCCGTTTCTGTATCGACCTCAGAAGTCTTCTCCGCACAGGAAATCAGCAATACAGATGTTAAGAGAATAAAATAGTGTTTCATTTCGTGATTTTTTGGTTGTTTAAGCAATTGCTGGCCTTCTTTATTGAAAATTAAAATCTAAGATTTAGTATTGTTCAATTGAATAGGATTGCCTTTCTAGTATGATTTTTGGTTTGCAGGCAAAAAGTATTATTCAATAAGGTCCTTCCTACCATTTTTCCATATTGCATTTACATTTTTAAGGGCTGAAATATCTTCCAAAGGATTCTTTTCTAGGACAATAAACGTGGCACTTCCACCCTCTTTAACCTCCCCAATGGGCAAATCAAAAGCCTTTGCGGCATTTCCCGTGGCGCTTCGTAGAATTTCCAAATTGGAAAGCCCTGCTATTTTGTACAGATCTATCTCTAAAAAGTAATCCTCTCCAAAATCCATTTGGCCTTCTTGAGCATCTGTGCCAGCCACTATAGTAATGTTGCTATCATGGTATTTTTTTATGATTTCTGCCCTTTCTTTTGCATCCAATAAATTTTCAGTTACCCAATCCACTACAAAAGGCGGAAACCCCTCCATTGGCTTAAGTGCAATACCTCCCGTAGTAACCACGAAGGCGCCACTCCGTCCTAATTCTTCATAATAAGTATTGGGAATTGGAAATTCATCCTTATAGTCCAACATGTGAACAAAACCATCTGGTTTAAATTTTGCAATTTTCATCATCTCCTCCACAGAGTTAGCATGCACTACCACTTTGTACCCCTTTTTATGTGAGTACTGAATGAGTTGGTCTATTTGCTCATAATTTAGGGAGGGTGGAATGGGTTCGCCCATAAAACCTCGTGTGACATGAATTAGTTTAATATAATCCACACCATTGGCAATACGGCGGTCTACCCAGTCCTCAATGGATGTGGAGTCATTAATGGTTTCCATCTCTCGGACTAAACTGGGTTGGGTGCCCATTGGGAACGGTGGCGGCGTGTCCGGATCCGTAAAGTATGGAATAACCAATGGAATCCTTTGTGATTTTTTTCCAATTGGCCTCTCGCTCCTCCAATCCGGTATGCATATTTAGCAGGTATAGTATGCCAAAGGGATAGCCACTTTTTAAATCTTCCTCCTTAGACGCATGTACGTGGGCATTGACCAATCCGGGAATAATATATTTTCCTGCGCCGTCAATCAGGGAATCACCCTGAACCTCTTCTTTGGTGATTATTGCGATAGTATCATCATTTATGGCCAAGTTAACCCTTCCTTGGTCGGTTTGACCATCAAAGAGCCCAACGTTCTCGGATGACCAGGTCGTAGATTGCCGGTTCTGAACAAGATAGATTGATTAGTAGAAAAATGGCGGCAACAAAACGGTTTTTCATTTGTAATCGACTTTGCTTATTTTCTATTTTACTTTAAAGACTTTGAGCATGTTCTTGGTTGAAGCCTCGGGCACCTCCGAAATCAAGGCATAGGTGCCAGGCTCCAAGATGGCCGTAAAGTATCCGGTTTTACCGGCGGGCATATCATTGACACCACCTAAAAAGGTAAAGCCCTCCGGAACAGGGTCTATGAGCCCATCCAGATTCAGCCAGTTCATCCAGGTTTCAAGTTTTTTTGTATCCGCACCTTCTGATATCTGTACCAAATTCACGTCGTGCCCTTGAAAATGTTCGTGTTTTTTTTGGTCCGGATAGTTTACTGAGAACGTAAAGGTTCCTGCGCTAGACGGTGGTTCAAATGATATACCGGTTTCTCCGGAAATTGTAATGGAAATGTCCGCACTGGGTTCGGAAGGGGAGAAACTTCATCAGACACCACTAATACCTTATACATACCCATATTGGTATGGAACATACCGTTTGGCATTTTTACATAGCACTCCATGATATAGTATCCCGGATTCAATTTAAGAGTGGTCCGGGCGGTATGCCCTCCGGAAATCAGTCCAACACCACCCGGCCATACGGTGCCTCCATACCATTCTGGTATTTTTCCAAATGCGGCAAAAGCCTCATCATTTTTTCCTTCATATAAAAGGGTAATACCCTCGCCAAATGGGGGCAACAACTCTTCTTCAAACTCTTTAACGGTAATAGTGTCGATGGGGTCGTCTATTAAAATAAAATGGGGCTGGGAAGATTTATTTTGGTATTTCCAAGTGACCCAACCGGAGGGTATGGTATCCGGAGCCTGAAAATCCATATTATTGGTGATTACATCAATAACCGATGTTATTTCCTTTTGTTCCGGGATTTCTTCGGTTAGTTTTTTCTTTTCTTCTTTACAGGATTGGATGGCCAAAATGATGACTAGAAATAAAATTAGAGTCGATCTAGCACTGTTGAATCGAATTGGATTTTTCATGTTTTTAGTGGTTTAGTTGGTTATCAGGAGAAATTAATTGTTGTGTAGGGTTTCAAAAGCTATTTTCCATGAGTCGTCGGGTTGTCTGCGCCAGGCGACGATATAGGTGCCCACATTTTTAGTGGTATCCTGGGTTTGTTTGTTAATGAAAATCTCATTAAAACTGTTATAGGAAATCGCCATATCCTCTGAAGCTATAATAGTTGGTTCACCACGGGCCAACAGCTTAACATTGTATTTTTTATAGAGTCCACTCCAGTGTTGTCTTAAAGAGTCGGTTCTGTTTACTTCTATGGGTGAATCTGGATATATGTAGGTATAGGGGTCTTCATAAAAATCAATCCAGTCATAATCGAATCTGGAGTATACGGTATATAAACTGTCTACGTGCTCTTTGATTAAAGCTTTTAATTCTGCATCCGGGGTTTTAGTTTTTGTTTCTTGTATCTTCTCTTCTTCGCAGGCCGTTAAGTAGAAAAGTAAGGCACCCACAAGAAAAATCCGAGTGGTAATTATAGTTTTCATTTTAATAGGTTTTAGTTGGCTTTGGATATTTTGATTGGTGACAAACTCCTTTTAAAATGTAACAAAAATCATTGATTTATTGAGCTTTATACTGTGTCAATCGTTTGTTTTTGTGTGTAAATAGCACGCACACTAAAAATCGGCCCTTAATTATAATGAACGGTATTTTCATTTTGTTTATATTTTCTTACACAAGGGTGACTTAGGTTAAGTCGTTGGCTGACATTGTTTTATGGTCACTTGAATTTTAGGCCATCGTGGCATATAAACGCATCTTTAGTAACAAAACCATATTGTTTGCTACTAATAAAATGCTATGATTTTGTACATTCATTCAAATTAACTTTAAACCAAGGAAACATGGGAAATTTTATTTTAATACCGATAGTAATTATTTTAGGGCTTTTACTTCTGTCCTTTGTATTTATCGTAAAGCAGCAAACCGCGGCGGTTATAGAGACTTTTGGAAGGTTTAGCAGCATACGTCATTCACGGACTTCAGTTTAAGATTCCGTTTGTTCAAAGAATTGCGGGAAGATTGAGTTTAAAAATCCAACAATTGGATGTTATCATCGAAACCAAGACCTTGGATGATGTATTTGTAAGATTGAAGGTGTCCGTGCAGTATATGGTCATTAAGGATAAGGTATATGATGCATTCTATAAACTGGACTATCCCCATGAGCAAATTACATCATATGTTTTTGATGTAGTTCGAGCAGAGGTTCCTAAAATGAAATTGGACGATGTCTTTGTAAAAAAGGACGACATAGCCTTAGCTGTCAAGGCAGAACTAAATGACGCTATGTTGGAGTATGGGTTTGATATCATAAAGACTCTTGTTACGGACATTGATCCAGATCCACAAGTAAAGGCTGCGATGAACCGTATCAATGCATCGGAAAGGGAGAAAATCGCCGCCCAGTTTGAAGGTGATGCTGCTCGTATCCTTATTGTTGAAAAGGCAAAGGCAGAAGCGGAAAGCAAAAGGCTACAAGGGCAGGGTATTGCAGATCAGCGTCGTGAGATTGCCCGTGGCTTGGAGGAGTCCGTTGAGGTTTTGAACAAAGTGGGTATCAACTCCCAAGAAGCTTCGGCCTTGATTGTGGTGACGCAGCACTATGATACGTTGCAAAGTATAGGTGAAGAAACGAACACCAATTTAATTTTGTTGCCAAATTCGCCTCAAGCAGGCAGTGATATGCTAAACAATATGGTGGCTTCTTTTACGGCAAGTAACATGATAGGCGAGCAAATGAAGAAGAATCAGGGAACAAAACCCGATGAAAAAGGAAGAGCCTAAGATTAGATACTTTTCAATACTAAAATCAAAAGGCGCGATATTGAACTATCGCGCCTTTTGATTTATAAACAGATAATAATCAATATTCAACATTAATATACCTTTTGGTTTTAATCATTTTTTTGCTGAATCTTGGCCCAAGAATCACGAAGCCCTACCGTTCTATTAAAAATGAGGGTTTCTTTGGAAGACTCCTTGTCCACACAAAAATATCCCATACGCTGAAATTGAAAACGTTCTCCAGGTACCGCCTCCTTTAAACTTGGCTCCACATATCCTGTAATGATTTCCAAAGAGCTTGGGTTTATAAACTCCATAAAATCCTTGTCTTTTTGTGTGTCCGGACTCTCGTGGGTGAATAAACGATCATATAGACGGATTTCTGCTGGAATCGCGTGGGGTACGGAAACCCAATGCAGCGTTCCTTTAACTCTTCTCAAACTTTCAGGTGTACCACTTCCACTCTTACTTTTAGGGTCATAGGTGCATTGCACCTCAACAATATTCCCATCAGTATCTTTTGTACAGCTCTCAGCCTTAATAATGTAAGCGTTTTTTAACCGTACCTCTCCACCTAATTTTAGGCGAAAGAATTTTTTGTTGGCCTCCTCTTTGAAATCGTCCTTTTCAATATAGAATTCCTTCGAGAAAGGAACTTGCCTAAATCCTAAGGATTCGTCCTCAGGACTATTTTCTGCCTCTAGCCATTCTTCTTGTCCCTCGGGATAGTTGGTAATGACAACTTTTAGAGGATTCAGAACGCCCATAACCCTTGGAGTGGTTTTATTCAAGTTTTCGCGAACGTGAAATTCCAATAATGAAACGTCTATTAAGTTGTCCCTTTTGGCGATTCCGATGGTGTCGGCAAAATTCCTAATGGATTCCGGAGTGTAGCCCCTTCTTCGCATACCGAGAGATGGTTGGCATTCGAGGGTCGTCCCAACCGGTCACCACCTTTTCCGCTACCAGTTGCGCCAATTTTCGCTTACTTACCACAGTGTGGCTTAAATTTCTACGCGCAAATTCCCGCTGCTTGGGCCTTAACTTTTTCGGATCATATACTTGATCCAAAAACCAATCATACAGCTCCCTGTGGGGCAGAAACTCCAGAGTACAAAGAGAATGGGATACCTGCTCTATGTAGTCACTTTCGCCATGTGTCCAATCATACATTGGATATATACACCAATCGGTATTTGTTCTATGATGTGCTCGGTGTAGTACCCTATACATTATGGGGTCCCTCATAAGCATATTGGTCGCGGCCATATCTATTTTGGCCCTAAGAACGTGTGAGCCTTCTTTGTGCACACCCTTTTTCATCTCTTCGAAAAGCGCAAGATTTTCTTCAACGCTTCTATTTCTAAATGGGCTATTTGTTCCTGGTTCTGTCGGGGTACCTTTTTGAAGCGCCATTTCTTCAGAAGACTGACTATCCACATAGGCCTTACCGTCTTTTATAAGCTGCACTGCCCAATCGTATAACTGCTGAAAATAATCCGAAGCATACCTTTCGGTATCCCATCGAAAACCTAACCAAGAAACATCTTTTTTGATGGCATCCACAAATTCTTGCTCCTCTTTTGCCGGATTAGTATCGTCAAACCTCAAGTTTACAGGCGCTTCGTACCGAAGACCTAAACCAAAATTCAGACAAATGGAGCTTGCATGGCCAATATGTAGGTAGCCATTTGGCTCCGGAGGAAACCGAAACCGTAAATCGCTCTTGGAGTAACTGTTTTCAAGATCTTCCTCTATGATTTGTTCAATAAAATTTAAAGACTTGGATGTCTCGCTCATGGTATGATTTTTCAAGCTACAAAAGTAGCAAAATTGCCGAAAAACCTAAGATTAAAATAGGCTCACCCTGTATAAAATGCATTTCACAACAATTTTAATCTTTGCCACAACAATAAATTCCCTACGCGCGTTATTAGAGTCATATTTGTTTTGAGTACCAAAGGTTTAAGGTGAACGACCTACAACATCACTATCATTTGGGGCACAAAACTACACATCACTATGAAAAAAAATTACAAATCTTACTACTTGACCGCAATCATTGTATTCATGGGCATCCTACAGCTCTCCGCACAGGCAATTGTTATCAATGCCCCGGAACCTGCGGATAATCCAAATTTGGCAGGAAACTCGGTTTGGGGATATATTTGCGCCGGTAATGGCGGTTTTAACGAGTATTTCGTAAATATTACTTGGGCAGGTACGGCAAATGCCGGAAACCAGTTTATTCTTGAACTTTCAGATGCCAGTGGTAGTTTTTCGTCTCCAACGACGCTCGCCACAATTACAGATAAGAATTCAACTAACGACTTTGACGTTAGTTTTGCAATTCCCAGCGACACAAGAGGCCTTGGCTACAAGATGAGGGTAAGAAGTACAGATCCTGTGAAGATTGGTACTGCATCACCTGGATACAATATGTATTACATGGACATTACCAGCAACTTGAACATAAGCGAACTAGGCGATGGTGTGCCTCCAGGAAGTGTTTGTGCCACTGGCCCCATTACGCTGCAAGTTGATAATATTCCCAACCCGGAAACCTATCAGTATATTTGGTATAGGAGCGGAACCCTTTTGACCGGAGAGACGGGCCACACCTTGAACGTGACCCGGAGTGGTATGTATAATGCCTATGTGGATTATGGATCTAATTGTACAGGTTACGGAAACACAGATTCAAATATAGTGGATGTGACAATAGGCGGAACAGGTGCAGGAATCGCTATTAATACTCCGAGTAAAACCATTTTGTGTAGTACGGATACAGAAACATTGTCCATTGACCAAACAGACCCATCTTGGAGTTATCAGTGGTATAAAAACGACGTGGCTATTTCCGGTGCGGTTGGAACTACATATACTGTCAATGGTGGAGTTGTTGGATTCGAAGGGGATTACGCCGTTGAAATATCTCGGCACAGGTATTTGTACCGAGCGGTCTGCAACAGTAACCATGAACAATCCTGGTTCCTATAGCGTTACTAGGGTCAATCCCGCAAATGTAGTCGTACTTCCAACGCAACCACAAACGTTGTCCGTCACAACGGATGCAAGTTCGCCTACCTATAAATGGTTTAAAAATGGCGTTGAGGTTACAGGAGAAACCAGTAGCACATTTAACATTACCGAAGCAGGCAACTATTATGCACAAGTAACCGAAACCGGAGGAACCTGTGGCAGTACAAGTAAAAACTCGGAAACAACGGTGGTGGTTACCCCAGCTTCGTTTGAAATAATACTTGATTATGCAGATAATTATACTTCTTGCGTTTCTACCAGCACAGTACTTGAAGTCGTTACCATAAATGCGGTGGCATCTGGTGGTACTAAAACGGATGTTACTGCGAGTCTTGTGGATGCCTTTGCCTATCAGTGGCAAAAGGATGGAACTGACGTACCTGGTCAGACAGGCAAATCCATTAGCTTGGCTTCTAACTTGGAAAATGGAAACTATAGGGTAAATGCGACCATTGATTCCTATAATGAAACTTCCAACACCTTGGCCGTACAATTATTGACCAGTGATACAGTTACTATAAATAGTACAAGTACTGTTTATTGTAGTTCAAGCGATGTTGTAACACTAAGTTCGTCCTTGGATTTGGCCTCGGAATCGTATGAATGGCAAATGGATGGTACCTCCGTAAGCACCACGGATACGGTCTTGAATGTAACTTCAACCGGAACATACCGCTTGGTCTTGGATAGGGATGGGTGTCAATTAATTTCCAATGAAATTACAATTTCCCCCTTGGATGAAAACCTTATTACTTTGGAGCCGTCCGGAAACTTGGTAATCCCGGAGGGGACTACAAGAACTGTAACTGCCTCTCGGAGGAACGGCATACCGATGGATGGATGGAAACAATACCGAAATAAGCACCTCTGACAATGCCTCCATTACGGAGCCTGGAACGTATACACTTATTGCAAGTATAGACAATTGTGATATTGTAAAACAATTTGAGGTATCCATATTGGATACGTTCAAGGTTCCCAATGTAATTACGGTGAATGGCGATGGAATAAACGATCAATGGGTAATTCCTAATTCATATTCCAACAGGGCCGACGTAAACGTAATTATTTACAATGGGCAAGGAGAAGAAGTGCTTAATGAATTTGAATATAAAAACAATTGGCCACAGACCTCAACTGCTTTTACCAAGCAGAACATGGTGTTCTATTACAAGATACGGAACGCCAACGAGGTGCTGAAACAAGGCACGATTACCGTAATACGCTAAAACCAAACATGCTACCTAAAAAACGTATACTGCTTTTATTTGTACTTCTTGCCCTTGGGTTTACAAAGACCCAAGCGCAGGAAGACAATCCTTATTTTGGGTACGAGGTACCTTCCCAAAACTTGTTAAAATATAATCGGTTTTTAATCAACCCTACCTTTTCAACGGTTAGGGAGGACAAATCGTACATTAACCTTCTGCACAGAAACCAAGCGGTACAATTTGATGACAATAACCAGAATTATTTCTTAAGTTATAGTGGTAGAATTAGTGACCGTACGGGGTTGGGATTAAGTTTGTATACCCAGCGTTTAGGGGCATTAAGTAATTATGGAGTCTTGGCAAATTATGCCTATGGAGTAAAATTGAGCGAAAAAAGTAATTTTACTTTTGGAGCTAATTTATCCTATTACAATAGCGGTTTTGATGAAGGAAGGGCCACTACTGTGGAACAAGATCCTTTCTTGGCCGGATTCCAAGACCGAGAACCTATTATCGTTTCAACCTGGTTTCAACCTTTCTTATGGTAATTTCGACATTGGTGCTTTCGCTGAAAACCTTTTTGACTATAATTTAAAGACCAGTGAATCGCTAACGGATTTCAGTAATAAAACATACTCCGGACACCTACAATATACCCATCAGTTTAAAAATACCTCGGGATTTTGGAAGCAGGACGTTTGATGCCTTTGGCTAGGGTACGAATGGATGGTGAGGATGATAACCTGACCTTGGGTGGAAGTCTAATTTTAGATCTTCCCAAAATAGGATGGATTCAAGGAGGGTATGACAGTTTTTATGGTGCCGCTGCGGGGGTGGGCTTTAACCTGAACCAAAGGATTTCGCTAGGCTATACAATGGAGAAAGGGCTAACTAACAACTTCGATAACTTTGGTCTTACACATGAAATATCATTCGCCTATTCCTTTACGCCAAACCTAACTGAAGATAGGGTAATGCTTGAGGATGACAATTTTGATGACTTGGTGGAGAATAATATCGAACCGGAGAATATCGCTACCAATGAGGAAATTGAGGAGCTGAAAAGAAAGTTGGCCGAAAACGATGCTATTATAGAAGAGTTAATGTTTCGTCAGGATTCACTGGAATCTAACAGACAGGCGGATTTAGAGCGTAGGTTCAATATGGTTATGCGAATGATCCGGAACGAGACCGATGGGCAACGACCAGATTTGGAGAAAAGAGCTGAGGAAATTTTTAAGGGAGATGATTCTGATATGAAATTGGCATCGGCCAGGAATACGGAAAATGAAAGGGTTCAAGATAACCCAAATACCAATCAGAATAATATCCAAAAGGATGCATTGGTAACCAACACTAAACCATCTAGGAATATCAATGAAACCAATGTTCCTGAGTCATCTCCAAAAGAAAGCATAACTGTTGCTCCGGATGCGATTTCAAATAATGTAGCTTCAGCTGAGAATAACGCTGAGAAAAGCATTATTAAGGAAGATGCCAAGAGAGACGTTCTTGCCTATAATCCACCTAAAAGAAACTCTGTAAAACAAGAGCAGGAGAAACCTGTGGTTCAGGACAGGGTAAAAAGTAGAAAATTCAATGACCTGCCAAATGTTACCGATGGCTACTATGTAGTGGCCAATGTATACAAGGGCGGTCAATACCTAGATAAGTTTTTGAATACCTTGGAATCTAGGGGAATTAATGCCAATTACATTGACAATCCCAACAACGGCTTAAAATATGTATACCTTGAACGATACGATTCTTGGGAAGAAGCCGTAGCTGCTCATGACACTAATTTTAACGGAGCATATGAAGGCAACACATGGATAATGAACGTGGAGAACAGATATTCCAATGAGGCCTATGTAAACAATGTAAATAAGCTAAGGGAAAAATCCTCGAAATATGATACGGACGTACTTCAAAAAAATGTAGTGGAGCAGGATAAAGTGGCTTCTAATAATACGGAACCCAAAAATTACGAGATTGATGGTATTGGGTCCGGATATTATATTATTGCAAACGTATTTGCAAACCCTAAAAATGCCAATAGATTTGTGGCCCTATTAAACTCCTATGGTCTTAGTGCCAGTTATTTCATCAACCCGTAAAATAATTGGAGATACGTATACCTAAAAAGACATGATTCTTGGACAAACGCATTAATTTCTTATTACTCCAAGATAAATGATGCCTACGATGAAAAAATGTGGATTATGAGGGTATCACCAGGACAAATGGCATAAAGCCCTAAAAAGAACTAAAAAATGACCAAGGGGATACTGTTTTCTTTAGTCCTTTTTTGCGTTTTTAAGTTAACAAAGAACCGTTGGCAATCATATTAATTCATTTTTTATAGTCTGATATTTTTACTAAAAAACATCTTTAGCCAAATCCAAAAATGATGTTTTTTCGAAATTGATCAATCTTTGCCATTCCTGTAAAACACTTGGATTTCACTGATATTTTTAGCCTTTTTAACAAGTATCCAAAATTAGGGAAATTGCGAAAAATGGAGGATTTGTATTCTTCTAACCATCAACAAACCTCTTTTCACAACATATAGCCATCAGACTACAACATTAAATTCCACACCTTCTTAGTATGGACAATCTTTGTTATTGGTGTATTCCGTGGTGTTAGGATCAAAAATCATTTCGGAAGACCGAGAAGAACAAAGTACTATGATCAAACTGACTACTCTTTTTAGATTGACCAAACCAAAATTTAAAATGAAAGCATCTTTCTTGAAGCTTTCCCTATCTGTCATTTTTTTAGCACTAGGAATCTTTACAACATTTGCACAGGTAAAAAATGATTTTGAGGTTAGATATTCGGCAGACATAAGAGGCGAACTAACTTTTGCAGGAAACAATATTGTTAACAGACAGACTCAAGAAGAAACAAGACGGGAATGGCAGTTCATTAACGGAAGGTGGAGAAGGGTAACTGTTACGATTCCGGCCGCATCTCCAAATGACCCTTATAATTTGACGGGTAGCTCATCTGAGTATAATGATAACCTGGACATGCAATATATTGATGTAGATAGCGATCCAAGTACGTTTAGTTCTAGCAGTGCAATACTAACGGTTCCGGATCCTTCTTGTACCTTAATTAGATATGCCGGCCTATATTGGTCCGCAGTCTATGTTAATTCAGATAGAAGCAATATTGAAAATATTAGGTTTAGGGTACCAGGTGGTACGTATCAAGATATTACTGCCGACGAAATTTTGTTCGATGGTGATGGCGATGCAGACTTTGGTTATTATAGCCCATACGCTGCCTATAGGGATGTTACGAACATTCTTACTGCGTTACCGAGACCCAAATGGTGAATATACCGTGGCAAATATTAGGGCAAGCTCAGGAAGTAATATCCAAGGGGGCATTTCAGGGGGATGGAAATTGGTTGTGGTATACGAAAACCCCAACCTTCCAGGCAGTAGATACATCACAACCTTTGATGGGTATGCAGGTATAGCATCCGGTCAAACAGTTGATATTCCAGTAAGTGGATTTACAAGTTTACCAGCTCCATTCCCAGTAAACGCAAAGATTGGAGTGGCTGCTCTTGAAGGGGATAACAGAATTTCCGGGGATGGCCTTGCCATAGATGCCTTTGGGGGAGGAGTTTTTACTCCTTTATCTAATTCTGTAAATCCAGCAACCAACTTCTTCAATTCTAACATTACCGTAAATGATGTTCTTGTAACCGATAGAACACCAAATAGCGTAAATACACTGGGTTGGGATGTAGATTTATTTGAAATCAATAACCAGTTTAATAATGTAATTCCTAATGATGCTACTAGTGCCGTACTAAGGGCAAGTTCTACACAGGATAAATACGATATCTTCTTTACTTCCTTCGATATAGAAATCATTGCACCGAATATTGTATTGGAGAAACGCGTAAACACACCTGGAGGGGTAGATATTACTGGACAGGGAGTAAATTTAGGTCAAGTATTGGATTACGTTTTATCCTTTCAAAATATTGGAAATGATGATGCGGACAATTATACCATTCGAGATGTCCTACCAGTAAATGTTTCTCCGCCTGACGGCAGAACAGACTTTATTCCATCTGATTTTTCGTTACCTCCAGGGGTAACTTATGTATATACGCCAGCTTCAAGGGAAGTTATTTTTTCGATCCCGAATAATCTGGTAGAAGAGGATGGATCTGAATATTCTATTCGTATGCGGGTTCAAGTTGCAGAAAATTGTTTCGATTTTATAGATGCCTGTTCGGATTTGATTCAGAATTTGGCCTACTCTTCATATCAAGGAGTTGAAAATACCGCTATGGTTACAGATGACCCCAGTGTTACCGACTTTAATGCTTGTGGCTTTGTGGTTCCTGGGGCTACGAACTTCCTATTGGATGACCTTTCCGACTGTAATTTTGAACGTACAGTAGAACTATGTGGAAGTTCGGCAATATTGAATGCTGGTGATGGCTTTGACGAATATATATGGGTAAGGGACGATAACGGAAACAATCAATTTGACGCGACCGATACGGTTATTACCGATGGCGACCCGGATAATGACCCAAGCACCATCGTTGTTACTCAGGTTGGCACTTATATTGTTGATAAGATTGTCGCAGATCCCTGTAAGGGATTTAAGGAGATTATTACGGTAACTCCTTATGGTGCCGGGTTAATTCCAAACCCAATCATTGAGCTCATGGATGCTGTAAATAACGATACAGATCCATACAATGATATTCCAGGTGAAATAGTGCAATGTAGTGTGGACAATGCCCTCCTACCTAAATTATTTTTGTGTGGAGCTGCTGACACTAAAGATTTACAGGTCAACATCATTGACGCACAATCCATTGTTTGGGAACAGTTGGACGAAGGTAGTTGTACCCCTTCCGGGGATGATTGTGCTAATAGGGCATTGACGTGTACTTGGAATCAAGTGGCTTCAGGAAATAATTATACGGCAAATACCGAAGGTCAGTTCCGCTTATCTGTCACCTATCAAAATGGCTGTACGAGCCGTTTCTACTTCAATGTTTTCAGAAACAACCTGGACATCCAATACACAAAGGAAGATATTATTTGCGCCAATCCAGGAAATATCACGATTACAAATTTGGGGAACGGTTATGGGTATCAATTGGTAAATGACGACAATGATACTGTAGTAATTCCTTTTAGTGCCAATAATGGGCCTAGTTTTGATTTTAATGCAGGAGAAAATGGCAGTTATGTAGTAGAAGTTACACAGTTGGATCTTAATGGGGATCCTATTAACAATGCTTGTATTTTTAGAACTCCGGTTATTGGGGTTTTGGATAGGGATGTAACTTTTGATGTATCCCATATGGATCCCAACTGTATCTCATTGGGAAGCATCAACATTCAAATAAATAATGCCGAACCCAATTATGAATATGAACTTCGTCCGGACGATGGTTCCAATGGCGGACAAGGGACTTTGATCGATGACGAAACAGCACAAACCAGTAATGACTACACTTTTCAGGGATTAAACCCCGGAGATTATATCGTCATAGCAAGAACTGCGGATGGCTGCAGCTTTACTGAACAGGTAACATTAGTAGACACGAATAACCTAGAAATAGAGGCAAGGGTGTCTCAACATATCACCTGTAGGGAAGGTAATATTCTAATGAGTTCCTCCGGGGGCCAAACTCCCCATAGATACGCAATTTGATCCTATGAAGATGAAACAGGTACTGTAGTTACTTCATACCCAACACCTCAGGATATACCGGCGACCGAATTCCAGTCCAGTCAAATCTTTGATATCTACAATCCTGGTAATTATACATTTGTTGTTGTGCATCGCAATAATTGTTTTGCGTTTTCCAATACGGTACCCATCGAATTTAGGCCGGCAGCTGAGTTTTCCGGCGCTACCATTGAAGATCAAGCCTGCTTTGGTGACCCTTCAGGGTCTATTCAAATGAATCTTTTGGACGACAACGGGTATCAGCTAACCTATTATTTATTCGATTTCGATATTCCTCAAATAGATGTCATTAATGACAATTTTAATATAAATGATGCTATTGCCGCAAATGCTTCCGGTTATTTTGGAAACTTAATGCCGAGATGACTACACTATTGTGGTCAATATGCGCAAAGGCAGTGCTGATTGTAACTATCCATATTACCATACAGTAAATGGTCCCTACAAGTGCCTTGTATGCCGAATCGGCACTAATACAGGATTATTCATGTTTACAAGACGGTATTATTGAGGCGCAAAATGTTTCAGGAGGAACCGCCCCATATAGTTATAGTATCGATGGGGTAAACTTCATTCCGATTCGACCCCAAATGCACACAGGTTCGAAAATTTAACCCCCGGCACATATACCATTACGGTTAGGGATGCGGCCAATTGTACAACGCTAACGGATCCTATCGTTATAAATCCAACGGACACACCAACAGACCTGACCTTTGTGGCCACGCAGATTACCTGTCCGGCTCAGACCGTAGACCTCCAGGTAACGGCTGTGGACGGAACCGCTCCATTCGTTTTTGAAATAGTAGCACCTTCCTCTATAAGTGCGGACACTACTTCGGCAATACGGCAGATTTTAATGGGTTGGCACCTGATACCTACACGGTAAGGGTAACAGATGTAGACGGATGTTTTTATGAAGAGAACTACACCATAATGCCCATTGTTCCTATAACCATGAGTGGTTCTACCATAGTTCCTGTTACTTGTTTTGGGGCTACGGATGGTACGGTACAGTTCAACGTTAATTACCAAGTTGGACAAAATTTCACCTATACCGTAACCGATTCATTCCGGCACCGTGGCAACGGGTGGGGTACAGGCAAGCATAAGCCTACCAAACTTAGGTGCTGGTGATTATACCTTGGACATTGTAGATACGGACACCAATTGTAATTACAGTACAACATATACGTTAGAAGGTCCGCCTTCAGCTTTAACAGTAGCGGCTCCCAATGTTACCCAGCCAACCTGTTTGAATGATGGAAGCGTAATCGTTTCTGCCATGGGTGGATGGGGAAGTTATGTATACACGTTGGTGAATCCGGACACCTCTGTATTTGGCACCAATACTAATGGTTCATTTACCGGTCTTACACAGGGAGGCACCTATACAGGTACTGCAACGGACGCTAATAATTGCGTTGTCCCCTTTACATTTGATTTAAGTCCCGCAACTGCTCCAGTACTTGCCTTAACGCCCAACAATATTTGTTATGACGATGCGGTAGGTTTGACTATTACTGCTAACGTTACTTCGGCGGGGACGGCAATTTTGAATATAATATCAATGGTGGATCCTACAGTACTTCCAATACATTTACAGGTCTTGCCCCAGGAACCTATACCATAAACGTTAGAGATGGAAATAGCTGTACGGATACCCAAACAATAACTATTGACCCGGAATTAAGCGTTATTGCCAGTGCGGCAAACATTTCAGCTTGTGCTACGGATACAGATATAGACATAACAGCTGCTGGTGGTGACGGAAATTATGTGTATGCCGTCGTTGCCGATGGCGTAACTCCTACTTCAGGTGATTTCGCAATTACAAACCCTGTAACAATCAGCTCACCAGGTGATTATGATGTGTATGTTAGGGATAACAATGGGAATGCCGGATATTGTGAAGCTAGTTTTGATATTACTGTTCTACAGGATACTCCAATGGGCATTTCTGTATCCAACACTCCCATTCTTTGTAGTGGCGACAACCAAGCAACGATTACCATTACCGCGAGTGGCGGGGAAGCCCCTTATACTTACAGTATTGATAATGGAACTACCTATCAAATATCCAATACATTCAATAATCTTGGTGCAGGTAATTATAATATTAGGGTAAGAGATGCCAATAATTGTGAAGCAAATCAAACTTACTCAATAACAGAGCCGTTCACATTGTCTGCCTCTGCCGCTGTTACCCAGTTGGTTGAGTGTAACCCAAGCGATGGTGCAGAGGTCAGAATTACCAACGCACAGGGAGGTACAGCACCCTATACCTATAGCTTTGATGGAGGATTGACCTACGGTGCAAATGCCATAGGATATTTATTGGCAGGAACCCATACGCTTTATATACAAGATGCGAACGGCTGTACCTATCCAATGACCGTTACTATTGAGCAGGCTCCAACACCTCCAAACGTTACGTTGACCCCAACGGTTGATTATTCTTGTGACGGAACAGGAATTGTGACGATAAGTCCAGATGATGCCAGTTTAGATTACACATATAGTATTAATGGAACGCCAAATACTCCAGCAGACTCTAATGTATTCACCAATGTACCTATAGGAACACATACCATTTCTGTAGATTACATAAGCAATGCTGCTCCAACACCAAGTACATTATTATTGGAAAGCTTTGGGACAGGTGTAAATACTAGTATCACCCAAATAGATCCTGCCTATTGTTATGAGCCTCAAGATGGAACAGTGAGAGCTTGTGACCCAGGAGTTCCAAATCGTATTAATGATGGAGAATACTCGGTTACCCAAGTTATATCATCACCCTTTGGAACTTGGTTAAGTCCCAATGACCACTCAGGAGACATAAATGGAAGATTTCCGGCCATTAACGTAGGTGGAGTAGCGGGTGTTGGAGGTATTATTTACGCCAAAAGAGGGATTGAAGTGATACCAAATCGGGATATCTCTGTTTCCCTATGGGCATTTAATTTATTAAGATCTGGAACTTCGGCGGTGACCCGACCATCGAAATCCAATTAGTGGATGGTATAGGCAATATTATCGCAAGTACAGCAACGGGCAATGTGCCAAAAAATAATAATGCCAATGACTGGCATAACTATTCCGTAACCCTGAATCCTGGAGCGAACACAAATTTGGATATCGTAATTAGGATCAATTCCGCGGTAGTCAACGGAAATGACATTGCTATTGACGACATTGAGGCCTATCAGCTACGAGAACAATGTTCTCAAACTGTAACCATTGATGTTACCGTACAGGATGGAAATGCGTTTGAAGCTTCTGTTGTAAACGCTACCGATGCCCTTTGTAATGGTGATAGTACAGGAACTATAACCTTTGATGTGGATAACTTTGGAGCCGGAGGTTTTGAGTATAGCTTGGATAACTTTACAACTATATTGGGAAGCTCCACAACATCCCCACAGACTATTTCCGGTCTTTCGGCAGGAAATTATACTGTTTATGTAAGGGATGTGGATAACCCAATTGCAGGTTGTACGGTTACTTTAAATCAATCCATCAACGAACCTACCCCTGTTGTAGCTTCAGCAAGTATTACCGAACAATTTTTATGTACCAATACAGGTGCTACGATTACAGCAAGTGCGACCGGTGGAACACCAACCTATGAATACCAGTTAGAGGATGATTTGGGCGGTATCATTACTGCCTATCAGAGTAGCGCTACATTTACCGGAGTTGCTGCAGGTGATTATATTGTTAGGGCTAGGGATACGAATGGTTGTATAGACACTATAGACGTACCCATAACGGTAGTTGCTCCTGTTACACCCGCATTTACGGTGACACCAACGGCCTGTTATACCGGAAACAATGATGGGAGCATCCAAGTAGATGTAACCGATGGAAATGGATTGTACCAGTTTAGCATTAATGGTGATCCTTGGTTAACACCTTCGCCAAATACGGCTACCACCTATACTTTTGGCAATTTAGGAAACGGAACCTATACTGTTGATGTAAGGGACTCTTATGGATGTACAGCAGCACAACAGAGTGTTACATTGGATCCATTGCTAACGGCGGTTGTGGAGGTTACGCATGTTAGTAGTTGTGCTGACGGAAGTATATCAGTAACGGCCACTGGTGGAGATGGTAATTATGCATATGCATTTATACCTACAACTACGAGCCCTACAGGTTTATTTGGCCCTTCAAATACCTTCACGGTAACAGCAGTTGATGCTGGTACATATGACGTCTATGTAAGGGACAATGCTGGCGGAACCCCGTTCTGCGAGTATATGGAAACGGTAACTGTAAATCCGGCTGTTCCACTCGCATTTACGGCAACGCCAACAGACCCTTTATGTCACGATGGTGTTGGAACAATCGAGGTAAACGTTACCTCCGGTGATAACCCATATACTCTTGAAATTATCGATTTGGACAATGGTGGGGCATCAAACAGAACATTAAACAACATTTTAAACCCAACGACTACTTTCTATAATTTGGCTCCGGGGAACTATACGATCAATGTTACCGATGCTAACGGTTGTATAGTTACACAGACGCCAATTACCATTAACAATCCAGATGAGTTGACTGCGGATATTACAGCGATATTGCCATCTGCTTGTTCAAGTATTGACCCAAATGATTATGGTTTCCAGTTTATAAATTACCCTACTACTTTAGGAACTATCGAGTTTAGTGCCGATGGCGGAGCTACTTGGGTTGCGGACAATAGTGTTCCCGGAACCTCTGATATTATCACGGGCTATCTTTCAGGTGAAAATGTCTATCCTTCGATGAGGACAGTGGACGGCCTAGGAAATACTATTTGTCAGATAGATCTTCCTAGATATACCATACCATATCCGCTGGATGATTTGGATATAACGGTTACTACAGTAGTAGTCAATTGTAACGAGTTACAGGTTACCGTTCAGGGAACTGAAGGTGTAGCTCCTTACGAATATGCCTTTACGGACGATCCGGCTAATTTTAACCCAGCCACTACAACTTGGAATCCTGGGGGCTCGGTAGATAATATGGGAACACCTGTAACTGCTGGACACGGGATGTATCAATGGACGGGTTTGATTCCCGGTAGAACCTATGTATTCTACGTTAGGGATGCAAGTGGGTGTATCAGGCAGAGTAATGTAAATGTTAATGACATCACCACAAATCCATTAGAAATCGATGCTACTTATGAGCCAACTTGTTCAGGGGCAAATGATGGTACCATTACATATACGATTACGGACACTGATGGTAATATAGAGCCTAATATGCATTGGGAATTCTATGATATTACAGGTGCTTTGATTCAATCTAGTGGAGGAAATGTTCCTTTTAACAATACAATTATTGTAAGTGGTATCGCTCCGGGTGAATACTACATCGTAGTTACCGAAGTTACTGCCGGTGGAGTAGACAATTGTATCTCAGGAAGTGAAAACTTGATAATTGATGAGCTAGATCCTATAACTGCTACATTGAACAAACTGAGCGACATATCTTGTAATGCTCCAGGCCTTATTGCCATTGAAAATATCCAAGGCGGGGGTGGACAATACACGTATACCGTGACCGATCCAGCTCCTTTCGTGACGATTACAGGCACTCCGGATAACCCAGTAGAGATTCCCGTGAATTCTGTCGCAGGCCCCTATAATGTGGTTATTACGGATCAATATGGGTGTTCAACGGATTTAGGAACAATTGTTCCTGATCTATCTCCAAATCCAACTATTGATTCTATGGTTGTAGACAATTGTGCGTCTCCAACCTCATTGACCATAAACGCGAGCAGTACGGCGGCTCAAATATTGTACTCTATTGATGGGGGGACTACCTATGTGGATAATGGGGGTGTATTTAACAATTTGGCCCCTGGTTCCTATAATGTGGCCATTATAGACAGCAATGGTTGTACAGATACAGATGTTATTGATATACATCCTGTTCCGGAAGCGAATGTAAGCTTGACGAAATTATTGGATTGCTCTGCCTCTCCGGATGCTGAAATTACTATCGATGTGAATTTTGGCTCAGGTAATTACGATTATGAGATTACCAATGGCCTAGGAAGTGTAGTCGCTAGAACCTCTTTACCTAGCAATCCTTACGTGTTTAGTACTACAGTACCGGAAGACTATACCATAACCATTTATGACAATGGAACTTCTGCTCCTGAGTGTAATAGAATTTTCACGGTAACGGTTCCTCCGGCGGTATTGCCAGTTCTATCTATTGCTTCATATACGGACGTGACCTGTAATGGTGCCGATGACGGAACTATTAGGGTATCTGCAACAGATGGCGGAATCTCTCCATATACTTTTGAGATTATATCCGATCCAGGAAGTAGTGCCTCTTTCCCAATAGCACCTACTTCAAGTACGGCCACTACGGCCACTTTCGAAGGCTTAGAGGGTCTTGTGGCACCTGGTATTACATATACCATTAGGGCAACAGCCGCAAATGGATGTACATCAGACATTACACAAGTTATTGAAGAACCGTAAATAATAGCCAATGTAAATGTGACAGTTGTTGACTTTGCTTGTACGGTTGGAAACAATGAAAACAATGCAACGATTACAATTGATACAGGCAGCATTACCGGTGGTTCAGGAAACTATGTTAGGTATGAATTTATCGAAGAGGATAATCCGAATACCATCCCGGTAGAGTCTCCGGTTGTAGTACAGTCCGGCACAAATCCAGTGTATACGGAAACGGATTTTGCCGGAGGCAGCTATACTATCAATGTATATGACAGTAATGGATGTATAGGTTCCACAACGGCCATCATCGCTCCGTTTGATGAATTGATATCTGCTTCGGTCAACATCACCAATACCGTTACCTGTAACCCAGGAAATGATGGAGAATTGACAATGAGCGTGGTATCTACTTTGGGTGACCCATCAAGGTTTGAATATAGTATCGATAATGGAGGAACCTATCAAGCTTCCAATGTTTTTGGAGGTCCGGCAGCAGGCCCATACACCATTTTGGCTAGGCATATCGATACAGGGTGTATTATCTCAGCATCGGAAACTTTACTGGAACCAAATACCATTACGATCAATGTTTCTAAAACAAGCGACGTAGTTTGTTATGGAACTGCTACAGGCGCGGTAAATTTCGAATTGGTAGATGCTACGTATCCTGGTGGATTTACTTGGACTATTTATGATACGAATGGAACCTTGTCAAACACAGCCGACGATATTTCTGTAGCAACAGGCAATGAGGCCACGAATGGCCCAACTGCGGACATCAATTTACCGGCTGGAAGCTACTATGTGTCCATTTCTCAGGATAACAACCCATTCTGCGTCAATACGGAGGCGTTTACCATTGCAGGGCCAAACGCCGATATTACCGCAGGAATAGAAACTTCTGACATTACTTGTGTTCCAGGTAATGACGGTACTATAGAAATAACCAATACCGCTGGTGGTTGGGGAGGTTATACATACTATATTGGTATCGCTGCTCCAAGTGCCCCTTCTGATTATACCGCCGCTCCATTTTTAGGAGGTCTTTCCGCGGGAACATATCAAGCATGGGTTATGGACTCTCAAGGTTGTGAAAGGTTAATAGATAACAATATTGTATTGGTCGATCCAACACCTATCAATGCTAGTCTGCAAGTTAATCAAGAGAACTGTACCAATTTGGAAGGAGAAATAGAAGTTGTGGGCGTAACAGGGGGTCAAGGCTCCAATTACACTTACCAACTAATTCTGAACGGATCTAATTTCCGCTCTCCGCAAAATACACCTGTATTCTCAGGACTAGGAGCCGGAAGCTATGAAGTAGAGATCACAGATCAGTGGGGATGTTCGTTTATCACGCCAGCCGAATTGTTGTACGAAGAAATGAATTTGACAACAACTGTTGCCAAACCAATCGATTGTACATTAAGTCCGGGTGGTGAAATTACGGTTAATGTAACGGGAAGCTCTACTAACCTTGAGTTTGTGATGACCACACCGTCCGGCGCTATAGTTACCCAATCCACTGGGGTTTTCGTGAACCTAAATGAAATTGGCACCTATGGTTTCGTTGTAAGGGATTTGGATACTACAAACCCTGTGTGTGAAAAAACTATTTCACAAGAATTGTTTGCACCAATTACACCGGTCTTATTGGATGCAACCATCATTAATGTAAGTTGTAATGGAGGTAGCGATGGTAGTTTAAGGGCAATACTGGATCCCGCGACGGATGGAAATCCTGATTATCAATATGAATTGATAGGAATAAGCGCTGGAGCTCCTAGTAGACCTTTACAGAGCAATCCATTGTTCGACAATCTTCCTGCAGGTGATTATCAGGTGAGGGTCGTATCAGGTCTTGGTTGTGAAGACATAAAATCTGAAACCATAACTGAACCGGAAGAATTGCTAATTACTGCTACTGCTACTACGTTCGATTGTGCTCCTGATAATAGCATCAATACGGCTGTGGTTACCGTAACCGTAGAGGATGGTGCAGCTACACCCGGGGTTCTTTCGGGCACAGGACCATACTTATACAGTTTGGATGGTATTACTTACCAGTCAGCAAACACGTTTAACGTGGCAGATAACGGTGCTGTTCAGAATGTAACCGTCTTTGTTAGGGATGACAATGGATGTGCCGCTACAGACACCGTTATCATCCAACCTATAAATAGGTTTACAGCCTCCGTATCAACAGATGTAGACATTACATGTACTAACTACGAAACGGTGACCATTACCGTTTCGGACAATGGCCTAGCCCATAATTATACCTATGAGTTATTACCAATTGGCAACACCAATGCAGTCCAAACAGGTTCTACGGCTACAACGGCTACTTTTGATCTTTTGACAACAGGGTCCTACACGTTTAGGGTCACAGATGTTGACACGGGATGTTATTATGATACCCCGGCCTATAATGTAGAACCATATGATTTCATTAGGGCTACTGCAACAGCGGTGACTCCTGTAACCTGCTTTGGCGATACTAACGGTGAATTGCAAATAAACATAACCGGGTATACAGGTAACTATAATTATCAAGTGTTCGATGCCGCAGGTAACCCAGTAGGCGGAGTGGTAAGTACGGATACTTCCGTAAACCCAAGACTTGTTGGTGGGCTATCTGGTGGCAATTATTATGTGACCATCACCGAAACAGAGGTTCCTTTCTGTTCTGAAGACACCAATATAGTGACGATCGTTTCTCCGGATAGAGATCTAACGGCTGCTGTGGACATACTATCCCAGCCAACATGTACAAATGACATGGGAGCAATACGTGTTGTGCCGGACGGCGGATATGCACCTTATAATATTGTCATGACCAATGGAACGGATACCTACTCAGCAAATGGGGTGTACGCTAATGTATTTAGTGGACTTGCTGCCGGAACCTATGACATCACGGTAACCGATAGTCAAGGTTGTGAACGTGTTTACTCGGAGACCTTGGATCCAGCTATACCTATTCAGGCCGATGCGACGCCTTTGGTTACCGACCTAGCTTGTTATGGGGATATGGGTGCTACGGTAACTGCAAATATTATAGTTGCAGGAGGAAGCGGTTCTTATGAATATCAATTAAATAGATATGATGCTACGGGAACTACCATTGTTTCCACTACAGCATCTCAATTAAGCCCAGATTTTAATGATCTTGGTGCTGGAATTTACAGTATTACAGTTACGGATGGTTGGAACTGTGATGTAACTACCAATACCGTTGAGATTAGGGAGCCGAAGTGATTCGTGCACAATTGATCCGAACCGATCCTTTGACCTGTGCGACCGGAGTAGAGTTTGAGCTTACGGCTACAGGAGGTAGTGGTACCTATGAGTATAGTTTGGATGGTGTTACGTATATGCCAATGACTAGTAATCCAATGGGATTACCGGCAACCGGTACACTTGGAGCCGGCACCTATCAGTACTATGTTAGGGATGCCGTTAATGGCTGTGAGGCGGTTCAGTCAAATGCCATTACCGAAGACATGATTGACCCATTAACATTATTGGTAGATCAATCTGCTGCATATATCAATTGTACGGGAGAAAGTACTGCCATTATCTACGCTGAAGCCTTTGGAGGACTTGGTAACTATCAGTTTGAGTTGTATACAACTGCTTCTTTGGATATTGCTTCTCGAATTGCAGGGCCAACTTCCGTTGGAGAGTTCAGAGACCTTCCTGCTGGTACCTATTATGTATCAGTAACCAGTGAGGATTGTACTACGTTACCGGAAGAGGTTATTATTACAGAGCCTGCTCCATTGACTTATACTGATGAAGTGATAAATGTTACTTGTGAAGGAGAAGGAAATGGTAGTATTACAGTAACACTTTCCTGGTGGCTCGGAGGATATCAATATGCGATTTCTCCCAACCTGAACCAATTCGATACCGTAAATACGTTTACGGATCTAGAACCAGGTGATTACATCGTAATCGCTCAAGACCAAAATGGATGTTTCGAATATCCGGAGTATACCATTACGGAACCTTCAATGCTAATGGTAAATGCGACCACAACTCCAGAGATTTGTGTTGATAGTCAAGATGGTACTATTTCCTTGGATATTACAGGAGGTACCGCCCCTTACAGTACAGCGTTGAACTCCAATGATGATGCGGATTTTGTTCAGGATAGAATAGACTTTGTGGATATGGCTGCCGGCAATTATCTAATCTTTGTTAGGGATGCCAATGGTTGCGAAACCAATATAGTAGTAGATATAGAGCCAGGAGTAAATCTTAATGCAACTGTAGAGCCTATTTATGTTTGTACAGATGATGTTCCGGACAATTATGTGAACATTACCTTAGAGGATGAAAGCGTCATAGGTGATGTTATGTATGCATTGGATTCAACAGACCCATCGGCGTTACAGTTAAATCCGGATTTCACAAATATTGCTCCTGGAGACCATTATATTACAATCGCTCATGCGAACGGTTGTATGATTACCTTAGATTTCACAATAGAGAGTTTTGACCCATTGACCTTGGTACTTGAACAGCGAAATCTTAACGAGATTACGGCTGTGGCAGAGGGAGGAAAACCTGAATATACTTATTACTTTGATGGAATCGATAATGGTAACGACAATACGTTCTACATTACTAGAACCGACACCTATGAGGTTAGGGTAGTGGATGAAAACGGTTGTGAGATGATTGCCAGCATCTTCATGGAGTTTATAGATGTGGAAATTCCAAATTTCTTTACGCCTGATGGTGATGGACAAAATGATTTCCGGATTCCGAAGAATATTCAACAGTTCCCGGAGATACTAATAAAGATTTATGATCGTTATGGTAGAGTGGTTTCCGAGACAGGCCCATGATGCCCAGGGCTGGGATGGAAAATACGAAGGGAAGGAATTACCAACAGGAGACTATTGGTACGTAATTCAACTGAACGGAGAAGAGGATAGCCGAGAGTTTGTAGGCCATTTCACCCTTTATAGATAAAACTTAACCTAAAAAACTATGCGTAAGAGACTATTGACCTTAGCCTTTGTAATAAGTACCTTGGCAGTAACGGGTCAAGAGCTTAATTCTCCCCAACTTTCGCAGTATTTGGCTGACAACCCATTTGTATTGGCCCCGACCTATGCAGGTATTGGGAATACGTTAAAATAAGGTTGAATGGATTGGCCCAATGGGTGGGGATAAAGGACGCACCCAGGACCCAGTCCTTGGCAGCGGATATGCGAATAGGTGAAAAGTCTCGGTATCGGAGTATTTTTGTATAATGATTCAAACGGATATACCAAGCAAAGGGGGGCGAGGGTTTCCTTTGCCCACCATTTGACTTTGGACCGTTATGAGGACGAGTTTTTATCCTTTGGTCTTTCATACAATTTCAACCAATTTAATATTGATACGGCCCAGTTTGATCTTCTTGAATTTCCTGATGGGGGAGTCGTTAACAATAGGCAAACTACGAACCACAACTTTGATGTGGGCGTTTTGTACCGATATGATAAGTTCTACTTTGCCGCCAATGCATCAAACCTATTGGACAAGGACCCAAGGAGTCTTACGTTTGATATAGATGAGCCAAATGAGCTTAGGAACTATTATGTCTACACAGGCTATAGATATACAAAAAGCAGGACCAGTAATTTGGAAATAGAACCCTCTGTGCTGTTCAAGATTTTTGAAAGTGATGGAAGATCCGAAACGGATTTAAACGTTAAATTCCGTTGGTACGATTTTGAGGATTACTATTATGCAGGGGCTACCTACAGATTCCTCAATGATCAAATTGGTAATCCGCTTTATGTTGCCCCAATTGTTGGGTTCAAAAAAAGCAACTTTTATTTTGGATACTCCTACCAAATAATTCTTAATGAGATTTTGGGGTACAGTACCGGAACACATGTGGTAACTGTAGGGGTTGACTTGTTCCAAGGTATTAGTAATTGTAGGTGTACCTATTAATGTTCCCGCTCTTTGTTTAAGTTTGCAGTTGTAAAAATTGATAACTGAAAATGGGCACAATACGTGTAGATAACATTCGGGTATATTCGTATCACGGATGTCTTTCCGAGGAGACAAAAATTGGAAGTGACTATTTGGTGAATGTTGAGGTAAAGGCGGATCTCTCCAAGGCCATAGAATCCGATGAATTAAGGGATACCGTAGATTACGTCCATATAAATCGAATCGTGGTGGAGGAAATGGGTATCCCCTCAAAACTATTGGAACATGTGGCCAAAAGAATCGGGAATAGAATTTTAGGAGACTTGTCAATGGTCAAAAAAACAACTATATCCGTTGCCAAAGTAAACCCACCTATAAATGGCGATGTGGAAAAGGTCTTGGTAAAGTTATCCTTTAAAAGGAAAACAGGTTTCAAATCATTGTAGCAGATGGATTAGGCAAAATCTCGCAAGATTACTATGGTTAGCTTCCAGTTGATGCCTCAAATAGAAAATGATTTCAATCCTAAAATCCATGGCTTAAAAGATCATGGATTATTATTTCGAACAAACCTCATTTCTTTTAAAACAAAAGGATTAATTTTTACTAAATTTGCAATCGATTTAAAAAGGGCATCGTGGCCGAGTGGCTAGGCAGAGCTCTGCAAAAGCTTGTACAGCGGTTCGAATCCGCTCGATGCCTCCAAAAACCTTCCGAGAAATGGGAGGTTTTTTAGTTTTGCAGTAGAAACAACAAAAAAATGCTAGGCATAAGATATATAACGATGGTTCTTGCTCCGTCATAATCCTTGGCCACACGCTGTCCCATTAAGAGCATCAATAGGGTTGCACATCCTACAAGGGCTCCCAAAAAAGCGAATGATGTATTGCCGGAACTTAAAATCCCATAAATTCCAAATAGGGATATTATACCCGTAAATACTTCCGGAACAAGGATAATTCCCAATAAAAGGGGGACAGAATTCTTAAAAAGGGTTTTAGCAAAGTGCCCTTTTAACCATCCTATATTACCCTTCCAGTCCGTAATTTTGTCCAATCCGCTTTGTAGAAAGGTAATGGTTAAAAAAAGAAGCAAAATCAGTTACGGCGCGTAATCTCTTAGTACTTCCATGGTTAACTTATTTTAGTTGGTTTTTTATGTAAAAGCCTTGTAAGACGTATGGATAAATCGGTAAAAATAATTTTTGCGTTCCCATTTCTTTCAACATGGTAGATGGCCTCTTCCAATTCTTTGGTGATATCCAAAATGTTATTTTCATGAACAAAGGGGGCAAACTTTTCTAATTGAAATCCGTCCGAATGTATCTTCATGTAGGCGAGTTCATGTACACCATAGTTAATGAGCATGGCCTGGCGCATTACCATTATGCAATAATGAAGAAACTTTTTTTGTGTTTCCCTTCCTGTTTTCGATACTTCTTCGCTCCATAGAATCAATTCATGTATGGCGGCTTTGTTGCCTTTGGCCTTAAAGGCACTACGAACCCATTGCACGAACCATTTCTCGAACACAAGGTCCTCGGAATCCTTGTTCAATAAATCGAGGGCCTTATTGAAATTACCGTTCGCTTCATGGGCAATTTGCATGGCCTCTTGCTGTGAAGCCCCTTTTTTGAGCAGTTCAGTCAAAATTACATCTTCGGCCGAGAGGCGGAAAATGTAAAATTTGACACCTTGAACGTATTGTCTGAAGAATTTGTTCCTCCTCCTGACAAAGCAATAGAAAAACCGTTTTTTCAGGAGGTTCCTCAATCAATTTTAGAAGCTTATTGGATGCAGCAGTATTCAATTTCTCGGCCATCCACACGATCATCACTTTAAAGCCGCCTTCGTAGGACTTTAGAGACAATTTCTTCACAATTTCCTTGGCCTCGTCCACACCAATCCGGCCTTGCTTTTTTTCAATATCGATTAACCGATACCAATCAAATAGATTACCGTACGGTTGTTCGTTCATAAAGTCCCGCCACTCTTTCATGAAATTATCGCTGACTGCATGCTTTTTAGCCTGTTCTGTGTTGGCAACGGGAAAGGCAAAATGCAGGTCGGGATGGGCTAAGGAACGGAACTTTAGGTTGCACGTCATATTTTCCCCTTCATTCTCGCTATTCGTGTTTCCACAAATCAAATACTGGGAATATGCCAGGGCCATAGGTAAGACACCTGAACCTTCCGGGCCTACGAATAATTGTGCATGCGGAATCCTGCCCGCATCGGCACTGGATGTGAGGTGGTTTTTTATATGGGGTAGTCCTAAAACGTCCTTAAAAAGCATGGTTTCAAATATAGTTGTTTTTAGGCCAGTAAAGAATACGCATAAATTGCCATAGGGTGTTTTAACTACATCTTTTAATCTTTACATTTGCCATTCATTTAAAAGCACCATTCCATGAAAGTAATAGACGACTTTAATTTTGAAAACAAAAAGGCTTTGATAAGGGTAGACTTCAATGTTCCTTTGAACGAAAATTTTGAAGTAACCGATGCGAATAGGATCGAGGCGGCTAAACCAACCATTATCAAGGTTTTGGAAGATGGTGGTAGCGCAGTACTAATGAGTCATCCGGGAAGGCCGAGATGGTAAAAGAAATCCTGATTTATCGCTGAAGCATATTTGCGCCAAGGTATCCGAAGTTATCGGTGTTTCTGTAAAATTTGTGGATGATTGTGTTGGTGACAAGGCAGAAAAAGCAGTTTCCGAGTTAAAAAGTGGGGAAGTGCTTTTATTGGAAAATCTAAGATATTATTCGGAGGAGGAAAAGGGAGATGAGGTGTTCTCAGAAAAATTATCAAAGTTAGGAGATATTTATGTGAACGATGCTTTTGGAACTGCTCACAGGGCTCATGCTTCTACCACTATCGTAGCAAAGTTCTTTCCAGGGGCAAAATGCTTTGGATATCTGCTGGCAAAGGAAATAGACGCTATCGAAAAGGTGATGCAAACGGGTGAAAAACCAGTTTTGGCCATTTTAGGGGGTGCTAAGGTTTCTTCAAAAATAACCATTATCGAAAATATCCTAGACAAAGTGGATGATTTGATTATTGGTGGGGGTATGACCTATACCTTTATCAAGGCACAAGGAGGTAGTGTAGGTAATTCTATTTGCGAGGACGATAAAATGGAGTTGGCGTTGGATATCTTAAAGCAAGCAAAGGAAAAAGGTGTTAACGTACATCTTCCAGTGGATGTTTTGGCAGCCGACGATTTCAGTCCAAATGCCAACACTAAAATTACGGATGTTGACAAGATACCCAATGGTTGGCAAGGTTTAGATGCCGATCTCCAAAGTTTGGAAAACTTCAAAAGAGTTATTTTACAGGCAAAAACAATACTTTGGAATGGGCCTGTAGGTGTTTTTGAAATGGAAAAATTCGCTAAAGGAACGATAGCGATAGGCAATTACATTGATGAAGCAACCCAAAACGGTGCATTTTCACTTGTTGGAGGTGGGGATTCTGTTGCCGCTGTCAAGCAATTTGGCTTTGAGGACAAGGTTAGTTATGTCTCCACAGGGGGTGGGGCCATGTTGGAAAGCCTTGAGGGGAAGACCCTACCGGGAATTGCCGCAATAAACGATTAGTCAGGGCGTTATCGATTAACGGAGTTTATCGATGGAATGTACATTTTAAGAAAGAAAATTTTATTCTAAAGGAAAAATGTACGATTTTCGTTGGTCCCGCTAAGAAATTTTACGCTCTATGATCAAGTCACGTATCCGTAGTATTTTTCTTGTTGGTTTTTTTGTGTTACCAATGACTATTTTGGCACAGCAAAAGGATTCAACAACCGTTGTAAAAAAGGAGGAATTATCCTTAAAGCAGGTTGAAAACGATTCTGCTACGTTGCAAGCAGAACAGGTGATTGACCTTTCTGCAGTAGATTCTATTCCGAGATAATGACTTTATACTTGTAAAGTCTAATGAGACTAAAAAGTACGATCTTAGGAATCATGACTTAGCAGCGAAGTATGACAGTCTTTGGATGAACGAGCTCATTGCCAATGCGCCTCTTTTTGATGCCATCTACGAAGACGTAACAACACTGGAGCCAGATTCTACCTATGTTTTGGACTTGAATACGGATACTCTTAAACTTAGGCTGGAAAAATTAAACCGGAAGACCCCTTTCAATGTTGCATATAATCCTTCCCTTGAAAATGTCATCAAATCATTTTTGACAAGAAGAAGGGGACTAATGCAGCGTATGTTAACTGCAAGTCAATTTTACTTTCCTCTTTTTGAGCAGCAAATGGACAATCATAACATCCCTTTAGAGATGAAGTATTTGTCCATCGTTGAATCCGCGTTAAACCCCAAGGCGAGATCTAGGGTTGGAGCCACTGGCTTATGGCAATTTATGTATGGGACTGGTAAAATGTACAAATTGGATGTCACTAGTTATGTGGACGAGCGTAGTGATCCTATTAAGTCAACAGAGGCAGCTTGTAAGTACCTGTCCAAGCTTTATAATATATTCCAGGATTGGGATCCGGCTTTGGCAGCGTACAATTCCGGCCCCGGAAATGTAAATAAGGCCATCAGAAGATCCGGAGGTTATAAAAACTATTGGAACATAAGAAGGAATTTGCCAAGGGAGACGGCTGGATATGTTCCTGCATTTTTGGCCACCATGTATATTTTTGAATATGCCGAAGAACATGGTTTGAAGGGCCAAAAAGTGGAAAGGCCTTACTTTGAAACGGATACCGTTCACGTAAAAAGCCTCATCACATTTGATCAGATTTCTGAATTGGTTGGCATAGGAAAGGAAGAGCTTAAAATTTTAAATCCTTCTTATAAACTTAACGCTATACCCTATGTAGAAGGCAAAAACTATACCTTGAGGCTCCCAGTAAGCTATATGGGCAAATTCGTTGCAAATGAAGAGGCTATATATGCCCATGTGGAAAAGGAACTAAAAAGCAAGGAAAGTCCTTTACCACAATTGGTA
Organism: Maribacter litopenaei; assembly: GCF_025244665.1. Classification (GTDB taxonomy): domain Bacteria; phylum Bacteroidota; class Bacteroidia; order Flavobacteriales; family Flavobacteriaceae; genus Maribacter; species Maribacter litopenaei. Next base: position 3,739,520 of record NZ_CP104205.1, read on the forward strand.
AAACAGGCCCAGGAAGACCAAATCCGTTATAGGGTGAGAAGTGGTGACTATCCGGGTAAAATTGCGGAACGATATGGGGTAGGTGTAAGCCAAATTAAAAGATGGAATGGATTACGGAGCAATGATCTTAGAATAGGACAACGATTGACCATATTCCCAAGAAAACAGCCGGTAGCTTCCGTCAAACCAAAGGATACTCCATCTAAGGAGATCATTTCAAGCAATACCAAGGTGCACGAAGTACGCAGTGGAGATTCACTTTGGACGATTTCTAGAAAATATCCTGGAGTTAGTATCGAAAATTTACGAGAATGGAACGGTATTAGTGGTAATAACCTAAAACCGGGCACAAAACTAAAACTGTGCGATTGTTCATCGTAAATTAGATATGTAAAATGAAGAAAATCAGAACACTATTTTTATTGACCTTAGTAATTCTTTCTTCCTGTAAAGAAGGCAAGAAGCAGGATTATTTGCCGGAATCCATAGGCGCCTACAATACACTTACGGTCGTAATAGATAACGACCTTTGGAAAAGTGAAGTAGGTGACAATATTAGAAGGCATTTTGCAGCACCCGCATTAGGTTTATCTTGGGACGAGGCACAGTTCAGTATTACCCAAATTCCACATCAGGTATTTTCAGGTTCGGTCAGGAACACACGGTGCGTGTTGTATGTTATGCAAGACACCTTGGATATAGCACATATGAAGCGAAACATGTATGCAAAACCCCAACTGATAGGTGTTGTTAAAGGCAGAAACCAACAGGAAATCATTGACAATTTAGATCAAAAGGCCCCTGAATTTATTGCCGACTACAAAGAACTTGAATTGCAAGAGGCACAGAATAAGTTTTTAAAATCCTTGAGCAAGGAAAAGGCCTTGCAAGAGAAATTAGGTATTACTCTAAATGTTCCATCCGTTTATAAGGTGGGAAGGGAAGAAGATAATTTTGTTTGGATCGACCGTCAAATCCAAAAGGGAAACATGAATATTATTGCATACAGTGTTCCATGGGATACCTTTAAGAATGACTCTACCTTCGTTCAGGATATAGTTCGTATGCGAGATTCAATTGGCAACCTTTTTATTCCCGGAGAAGATATTCCTGGAAAAAACAATCATATGATTACTGAGAAGGCTTTTTCACCCTACGTGTTTCCAGCCGAGGTGGCCGGTAGAAAGGCCGCAGAAGTAAGGGGAAGATGGGAAATGTCCGATTATCCCATGGCTGTATCCTTTTCTAACTTATATCATAAACGATGAGGCAAATAATAGAAAATTGGTTTTGGAAGGATTCACCTTTGCACCGGCAACCGAAAAACGTGATTACATGTTTGAGTTGGAGGCTATATTAAAAACTGTAAAGTTTAACGAACTGCAGTAATTTAAACTGTCCAAAATAAAAGCGGCCCAAGAATACTCTTGGGCCGCTTTTATTATAATTAATAAAACTAAACTTCTTTAGAGATTGCTAAATGAGAAGCCTGTGGATATTCTAAAAATTAAGGCATAGGCTGCCAAGACTAGAAGAGCAAAGCAAGCCCAAGAGAAAAATTTGAAATAGTTCTCCGAATAAAACTTTTCCAGTTTTTAAAGGCCTCGATATAAATTTCCTTGATAAGTAAAAGATTCCCCATAATCATATTTTTTAGTTATGGTATCAAACTTCTTAAATAGAATGCAGAATGCTAAAAAGATTAGATTAACGGATTAAAAATTCTTTGAAGAAATGGGGTTATTTTAAATAATCTATGAACGGTTCAAAAGCACGACGAAAAGACAATAGATTCAAAAAGCACTTACAAGGAGATTAATAGTTTCCAAACAAAAGGGCGGGAATCAATGTAAAGATTCCCGCCCTTTTGTTTTAATAAATTTTATGGATCTTATTTTACATATCCACTATAATAAATTCTGATCTTCGGTTTAAGTAGTGTTTTGGTTCTGTACAACGTATACTACCATCGCACTCATTTAATAATCTTTCTTCTCCATATCCAACAGCACTTTGAATTCTCTCCGGGGCAATTCCTTTGGATATGATATAGTCCCTTGTGGACTTAGCCCTTCTGTCTGATAGGTACTTGTTGTAAATGTTACTTCCCCTAGAATCTGTATGTGATTCAATTTTGATGACCATTTGCGGATATTCGTTCATGACACTTACTAGCTTGTCCAATTCCTTAGCAGCATCGGTTCGAATGTAGGATTTATCAAAATCAAAGTGAATCATTTCTGTCTTAAGTTTTCGAATACCATCTTCAACGGCAATCATTTCCTTAAGCCTTCTCATTTGTATATCCACATTTATAGTATCATTATCGGAAGTTGCCACTTCCCTTTCATCGTCAAAATAGGAACTCGGGTCGTTTTTAAAATGTATTTGATATTCGCGTCCAAATCTTCAAAGATGAAGCTTCCATCCTCAGCCGTCTCCATCTCTTTTAACTTAATATTGTTCTCATCTAGCAATGTTACGAGAGCTCTTGGCATCACATCCCCTGTCACCAACTCACTGACTATGCCGGCAATGGCGTTTTGTGCCGTAGGAATTTCTTCTATTTTTAAGGTTTTAAAGGAATAAATATCATCGAAACCTTTACCGCCATCCCTATTGGATGCGAAATAACCCATTTGTTTGTCCTCGTTGACTATAAATGAAAAGTCGTCCTTATTACTATTGATAGGCTTGCCTACATTTTTAACTTCAGAAAAGCCGCCGTCTTCATTGAAGGCCACTTCATATACATCTAGACCTCCGATACCCACATAACCGTCAGAAGAAAAGTAAAGTTTCTCACCATTAACAAACGGAAACATTTCCCTTTTTACCGTATTTATTCCAGGGCCTAAGTTTCCGGGTTCCGAGAAGGACCCATCTTCTGAAAGATCTACCACAAATATGTCAGTCTCACCAATACTTCCAGGCATATCCGACACGAAATACATTTTCTTACCATCTCGGACTCAGTACGGGATGACCGGTAGAATAGGAGTCGCTGTTGAAAGGTACTTCGGTAGCTTCTGTCCATTCGCCATCTACCTTTACCGACTTGTAGATTTTTAAATGATTGATTCCATTGTTGTCCCTACGAAGTTTTTTACCATAGTTGTTCCTTGTAAAGAACATGGTATTATTGTCAGGGGTAAAGGTGACCGCGGCCTCGTGATACTTGGTGTTAATTTTCTTACTGAACTTTACGGCATCTCTAAGTTCTTGGGACTCTTCATTTAATTTTGCGGTATATAGGTCCAAATATGGTTGATTGTCCCATTTATACCGTCTCGGTACTGAACACGGATGAGTCCTTGGCAGAAGCGAAAACAATCTTGTCTTCTTCTAGAAAGACGGGTGAGAATTCACTATACTCTGAATTGATATTAAGATTTTTAATATCGAACTTGTCCTTTGTATTTAAAAGGCGATCCAATATTTGTTCTCTTTGCTCCGTAGTTATATCTGAATTACCTATTTGGGCCGCATATTTTTTGTTATAAAGTCGCATTAAGCGCTTTGATCGGGCATAATTGCCGGTCCCTTTCAAAGAATGCGCATACCTGAAAATATTGTCAGCGGACATTTGCTCCCCGTATGTTTCGAACATGGTATTGTACCATTTGTAGGCTTGCTCCATGTTTGTATTAAAGTAATAGGCATCTGCAATTTTTTGCAGGACTTCATATGAATAGTTACCCTTCTTGTTGTCCAATGCCATTTCATACAGTTTGGCCGCCTCTGCATACCACATTTTGTCGAAGTAGGCGTCGGCCCTTTTTATCAACATACTTTTATTGGGATCATTTTCTATGGCTTTCGATCCTGGCTTGAGCTGTAAATCTTCTTCGTCAAGTAAATTAGAGGCTGCCGCCTGCTCTTGTATCATATCATAGGTAACATCTTCAGGTTCAAGAGGTCTAACAAGGATATCTTTATTTGCTCCTTTTTGTTGTGTATTATTCTCCAAAAAGGTTTTTTTACTGGCAACTAAGCTATTATCAAAGGAATTTTCAATGACCATATTAAGAATCCAAACAGCGTCATTGTAGTTTCCATCAAAATTGGTCTTGCAATCGGATATTGCCCTCTGCCATGAACCGTAATGATTCAGATATAAATAATAAAGCTTATTCTCGGGATTTTGAATGTAACCAGCATCGAAGCCTTTTTTAGTCAGTTTTTTTACTTGTTTATCAAGTTTGTTGGATTTACTAAAAACCCCGGCGATTATATAATAGCCATTTGAAAACCCTTCCAAATCTGTCATGGTTCTTTGAGGAATATTATTTGCCTTTGCAGCATTTAAGAAGCCTTCATCATTCGTTCTATCAACGGGGTAATACGATGAATCCGATGTATTGCTGAAATCCCCATTATTAGTCGATGCCGAGACTCGTCTTAAAATCTTGGGCGCCTAACGACAGGGACAAAAAAAATATACAAAAGGGAAAAATATGCTTCATGCCTTTAAAATCGTTTTCGAAAATCACTTTCCAACTAGTTGTCTTATAACAGTTTTTGGATAGATTTATTTTCGAAAGTAGTTTTAAAGGGGAATATGATTTATTTTTTGTTGTGAAAGAGGTGTTTTTTGTCGTGTAGCATTAATATCTACTAGGTTTACGGGACTATGCCCTGTGAATAACAAAAGAAAAATATACCCTATTTAGGGTACAAAAAAAGCGTTGTTCAATCAATGCACAACGCTTTTTAAATAATTTATAGAATGGTTTTATTCCTTTTTACTATCGTCAGTGGAATCATCTTCTTTGGAAGCATCCTTGAATTCTTTAATTCCACTACCAAGCCCACGCATTAGTTCGGGAATTTTTTTACCTCCGAAAAGCAAAAGGACTACCAAAACCACTATTGCTATTTGCCATGGGCCAATGGCCAAAAATATATTCGCTATTGTCATAATACAAAGTCTTTAATAGAATAACAAATGTAATAAAAACTAGTTTACCTAACTAGAATATTAACGTTAACCGGTTTATCCATAAAGTTGGGATTGTTGTTCTTTCTAGGATATATGATAGCCACATTATAAATAGCCTATTTTTTGATGTAATTGTTATTGTTTACATTTCTAAGATTATCTTTGTTAAGATGGCCAAAAAAGTAAAAAGAAGAAAGGAAATAAAACGAAAGTTGCTTCATAAGTACCGTTTGGTAATTCTGAACGAAAGTACTTTTGAGGAAAAAATATCCTTTAAACTGAGTCGTTTGAATGTTTTTGTTACGGGCAGTCTTTTTATGATTGCATTGATAGGGCTTACCATTCTTCTTATTGCATTTACTCCCTTGCGAGAGTATATCCCAGGATATTCCTCCACTGCACTGAAAAGGCAGGCGACGGAACTTACTTATAAAACAGATTCCTTGGTAAGAACCTTAAATTATACCAATAGGTATTTAGATAATATTCGAATGGTTTTAAAAGGGGATATTGAAAACAACGAAATTAACCGGGACTCCTTGTTCGAACAGTTTAAAATAGATCCTTCTTCCGTTGATTTAACACCAACACGAGAGGATTCGCTTTTAAGGGCGGAGGTTGCCTTGGAAGACAAGTATAATCTCTTTGAAAGGGATCCGAATAGAAAAAATCTAGTTCTTTTTCCACCTGTTAATGGAACGGTATCCATGAATTATGATTTGGAACGTAAACATTATGCAGTGGATATTGTGGCGCCCATTGATACCCCTGTTAAGGCAGTGGCCAATGGGACGGTTATATTTTCGGAATGGACAGCAGATACTGGGTATGTCATAATTTTGGAACATCCGGACGGTCTACTTAGCGTATATAAGCATAACGGGTCCTTGGCCAAATTTCAGGGTGCAGTAGTTCGTGGAGGGGAGGTCATTGCATCCGTTGGAAACACGGGTGAATTTACAACGGGGCCGCATTTGCATTTCGAACTGCGGGACGAAGGCAATCCTGTAGATCCACAGAATTTTATTGATTTCAATTAAATATCATGTCCCTAAAAGTATTTGCAGCCAAGATTTTCGCTAAAAGAATTGGGACAAAAACCAATAAATGGGTTCAAAATCCACATGAAACCCAAAAAAAGGTTTTTAACAATCTCATTAGAAGTGGCAAAGTAACTAAGTTTGGGAGCGATCATGATTTTAAGAATATAAAATCTCACCAAGATTTCGTTCAAAAGGTACCAGTTAGGGATTATGAGGAACTAAAACCCTATATAAACTTGGTAGTTGACGGAGAAAACAATGTTCTTTGGCCGGGTAAACCACTTTATTTTGCAAAAACTTCGGCACTACTACGGGGCGAAGTACATCCCTATAACTAAGGAATCCATAAAAAATCAAGTGGAAGCGTCCGGAAATGCTATTCTAAACTACATTAATGAAACCGGAAGGGCCGATTTTGTAGATGGAAAGATGATTTTTTTACAGGGAAGTCCGAACTAACTGAGAAAAACGGAGTAAAGCTGGGACGGCTTTACTGGTATTTCCGCACACTATGTGCCCAGTTACCTTCAGAAGAACAGATTACCCAGTTGGGAGACAAATTGTATCGAGGATTGGGAAACCAAGGTAAACACAATCGTAGAGGAGACCAAAGAAGAGGATTTGACTGTTATTGCCGGAATACCCTCTTGGGTACAAATGTACTTTGAAAAACTAAAAGAAAAAACCAATCGGAATATTAAAGACTTGTTTCCAAACTTCGAACTATTTATTTATGGTGGCGTCAATTATGAGCCTTACAGAAAGAAGTTTGAAGAGCTTATTGGAAAGAAGGTTCCAAGTATAGAACTTTTCCCTGCAAGTGAAGGATTTTTTGCCTATCAAAACTCGCAAAAAGAAAATGGAATGCTACTACTTTTGGATTCGGCATATTCTATGAATTTATAAGGGCAGATGAATTCCATCAGGAAAGCCGAAAAAGGTTGACGCTTGAACAGGTAGAAAAAGATGTAGATTATGTTATGATTATTTCTACCAATGCCGGACTCGGGCGTATAATTTAGGCGATACCATTCGGTTTATATCTTTAAAGCCATATAAAGTAATAGTTTCCGGGAGAATAAAGCATTTTATTTCCGCATTCGGGGAACATGTAATTGCTAAGGAGGTAGAGGAAGCCATGCTTGCGGCTACAAATGCCACTAATGCCGAAATAAACGAATTTACGGTAGCACCACAAATAACTCCCAAAAACGAAGAATTACCATATCACGAGTGGTTTATTGAGTTTGAAAGAGAGCCTTTAGATATGAAAATGTTCAAGAATTTTTTAGATGAGGCGTTGCAACGCCGTGAACAGCTATTATTTCGATTTGATTGAAGGGAAAGTTCTGCAGCCCTTAAAAGTAACCACTATCAAAAAAGGTGGTTTTAAGGAATATATGAAGTCTATAGGTAAATTGGGTGGACAGAATAAAGTTCAAAGACTAGCGAATGACAGAAGTGTTGCGGATAAACTAGAGGAATTTAAGGTCAAAGGATACGTTTGATCAAAACCAAATAATAATCGTAGTTTTGCGGGAAATCTCTTATGGGCAAAACAGTTACTACTACTAGGGCACAAGAGTCGACCAATGCCATTGAACGCATGTACATCACCATGCGACACCTTTTCAATAGAGGTTTTTATAAACCAACTGGGGTCTCTGGGGAGGCCTTAAAAAATGCACTTTTGCTTATACGGCCCGAAATCTATGGTTCCTTAGGTGAGGAAAAGGCGGAACTGAACGGTCTTTTATATGTTTTGGAAAGACTACCGGAAGGTATTGAGCAATGTAGGTTCATCAACCTTACTTCAGACGAGGGATATGGAATCTCTCATATAGAACCAATTATTCCGCCTAAAAGAAGGCGAAATTGTTACAGGATTGATGATGAACAGATGAACATTGAGATAACCCGTGGGAGATCTGATATCTACGATATTTTAACCCATTTGACCTTCTTGTTCATTGAATCTGAGAAAATATGCAAAAAAATCTTGATTCCGGAGTCCAGCAAGACCATTAGGGATTGGACAAAATTAGAAGATGCACTCCGAAGGATGAATTGGAGCAATCCGAAAAAGAGATAGCTCTTATCCATACTGCCAATATATTAGGGAGGTCATTTGAGGAGGTTTTGGATGTTTATGGTAAGTTGGGCACAGAAACTAATCCGGAGCGATTTTTAAGAATAATCTATTGGTTAGGTAAATTGGCATTGGAAGAAGAGCTCACGGGCGAAAAGCGCTCTATTACCTTTAGCAGTTTGTTAAGGGAGCGCTTGGGCCATCACATCCATGGTGAAAGATGGGCTACCCACATTAAATCGATTTTGGAAGAACATAGCCTATTGGGAAGACCCATACATATAATCTCGGCCAACATGCATAGTGTCATGAATTCTTTCTTTGCCACTAAAGCATTAAATGAGGAGTTTCCCAATGCCAGTAAGTTGGAAATTTTTGAAGCTTTGAGCACACCAGGGAATGAGGCATTAAGAATAAAAGTAAGGGCATTCGCGGAAGCAAATGGAATGATGTCCGTGGATGACTCATCAGGAACCAACATTGATGTACAAATTTTTGATACATCAAGCTTCAATGACAATGTATGTTGTTACAATTTCTCGGACACTTATAAAGAAGAAAAACCTGTTATCTTTGTTATGGACTATGCCTTTGGCGAGCAGGCCTACGAAACTATTGATGAGTTTTTAAAGCCCTATGAGAAAGAGGAAACGGAGGTTTTTTTAAATGTAGTCTCAGTTTCAATTATGGGCAAAGCAGGAATTTTGGAGGGTGGAAAAGGAGACCTTATGATTCCTTCCGCACATATATTTGAGGGCACTGCAGACAACTATCCCTTTAAAAATGAATTATGTGCAGCGGATTTTGGGAATCAAGGACTTAAGGTTTTTGAAGGAGCTATGGTAACAGTTTTAGGGACTTCCCTTCAAAACAGGGACATATTAAAGTTTTTCCATGAGTCCACTTGGAATGTTATAGGTTTGGAAATGGAAGGTGTCCATTATCAAAAGGCGATACAGTCTGCGTCAAAGATTAGAAAAAGTATTAGAGAGGATGTAAAAGTGAGATATGCCTACTATGCTTCAGACAATCCTTTAGAAACTGGAAGTACGCTTGCTTCAGGTGGATTGGGAACCACTGGTGTAAAGCCCACTTATTTAATAACAGATTGTATATTAAAACAAATATTCTACTCATAACATGGCGGAAAATCAATCATTAAAAAATCAGAACAGTTCCGATGAAATCGATTTGGGACAACTTTTTCAATTGGTTAGAAAGGCTTTCAATGCAATATTTAGATTTATTTTAAGAGTTTTTCTATACATAAAGAAAAACTTTTTTATACTAACCGGTCTTATAATTTTGGGCCTGGCCATTGGTTATGGTTTGAATCAAATTGTTTCGAAAAGACTTAAGACAGATGTCATCGTTTACCCACAATTGGAAAGTAAAAATTACTTGTACGACGTTGTTGATGAGGTACAATCAAATATAGAGTCTAAGGATACTATATTTTTTAAGTCAATAGGTTTAGAGAACATAGATTTTTCAGGTCTTGAAATAACAGTGAATAGAATAAGTCAGGAAGGAGCATCAGAATCAGACATGAAATACTTGGAGCTACTTCAAAGTTTTGAAAACACAGAGGCTATTTCGGATATAGTAAGGGCCGAATTGGAGAATAAGAGCTCATTTAATCATCGTATTTCATTTTTCTACAAAAATCAAGTTTCGGGTGTCGAGTTTGCTGAAAAGGTAATTGACTACATTAATGCGAACAATTATTTTGATGAAATGTTAGTTGTATCCGTAAATAATGCCATAAGCAGAATAGAACAAAACCAATTTTTATTGGAACAGGTCGATGAAATTATTAAAAACTACACTAACAACTTAGCCTCAAACAACAACACACTATCTAAAGAACGTATTATTTTAGACAATCAAGAACAAGTAAACATTGCCGATTTATTTGAATATAAGAATCTTTTAATTAGAGATATTGAAGCAAAAAAGATTGAACTCGCAGAAAAAACGGAACCAGTTAGTATTATAAATTTTGGTAAACCACAGGTTACTAAAAAATCATTTTTTGGCAAAACACTTGTATTCATACCTTTACTATTGATAGGAATGTTCTTTACATTTTCCTTTGTCAAATTTTTGAATAAAAAAGCAGAATCCGTGTTAGGATAGTTATATAGAAAATTTTTCCGGTATGTTCAGAACGATATTAATAACTGGAGGAGCTGGTTTTATTGGCAGTAATTTCATTCCTTTTTATCTAAAGGCAAATCCTAATGTTAAAATAATCAATCTAGACAAACTGACCTATGCAGGGGACAGGAATAACCTGAATGAGATAGCTAATAATAAACGCTACACATTTATTGAGGGAGATATATGTGAAAAAAAATTAGTTGAAGAAATATTCTCTCAACATAATATTGAGGGCGTAATTCATTTTGCTGCGGAATCCCATGTTGATAATTCAATAACGAACCCGGATGGTTTTATAAAAACAAACATCGAAGGAACGTTTGTATTACTAGAAGCTGCCGTAAAATATTGGATGAAAGCTCCGTTCCAGGTAAAAAAAAGTTTAGTAGGGCTAGGTTTCACCATATTTCGACCGATGAGGTATATGGGATCTTAAAAGACGAAGGATTATTTACCGAGAACAGTCCTTATGCTCCAAATAGTCCTTATAGCGCTTCAAAGGCCTCTTCCGATTTTTTGGTTCGTAGTTATTTTCATACCTACGGATTAAATGTGGTTACCAGTAACTGTTCCAATAATTATGATCTAAACAACATGATGAAAAATTAATTCCTACAATTATTAGAAAGGCACTTAAAGGCGAAGAAATACCGATATACGGAACAGGTAAAAATATTAGGGACTGGATATATGTTAGAGATCACTGTAAAGGAATTTCTTTAGTATTTGAAAATGGCATATCCGGGGAAAATTATTTAATTGGAAGTAATAATGAGCAACAAAATATAACTATAGCACAAAGAGTTTGTCAAATTTTGGATATTTATTCCCCAAAAGCCGATGGAATTTATGCGGATCAGATTTCTTTTGTGAAGGACAGGTCAGGACATGATTTTAGATATGCCGTTGACGCCTCCAAAATTAAACAGGAGCTAGGCTGGTCTTCCCAAGATGCATTTGAGTCTAGTCTGGAAGAGACAGTTTTATGGTATATTGAAAAATACCAAAGTCAAAACAAATGAAGGGAATAATCTTAGCAGGTGGTACTGGCTCACGTTTGCATCCAATCACAATGGCAGTAAGCAAGCAGCTTATGCCTATTTATGATAAACCTATGATATATTATCCGCTGGCAACTTTAATGTCCGCAGGGATCAGGGAGCTGCTATTTATAACTACGCCACAAGATGCGCCAATTTTTAAGAAACTATTAGGAAATGGTTCTCAATTGGGATGTGATTTTCAATTTGCAGTTCAGGAAAAACCAAATGGAATTGCAGAAGCGTTTATTATTGGAGCGGAATTTATCGGGAAGGAAAAGGTTGCTTTAATACTCGGGGATAATATCTTTTACGGTTCGGGGCTTGCAAAGCTTCTCCAATCTAACAATGACCCTAAAGGAGGAATTATCTTTGGATATCATGTAAATGACCCTCAACGTTATGGCGTGGTGGAATTCGATAAATCAAAAAAGGCTGTATCTATTGAAGAAAAGCCCAAAAAACCAAAATCAAATTTTGCTGTTCCGGGTATTTATTTCTATGATAACGATGTCATTGAAATTGCCAAAAGTATTCAACCTAGTCCCCGGGGTGAGTTAGAAATAACGGACGTGAACAAGGCCTATCTTGAAAGGAGCAAATTGCAAGTCAGTATTCTTGATAGGGGTACTGCTTGGTTGGATACGGGAACTTTTACTTCTTTAATGCAAGCAGCACAATTGGTAGAAGTCATTCAAGAAAGACAGGGATTAAAGGTGGGTTCGATAGAGGAAGTCGCCTACACTATGGGGTTTATAAACAAAAGTCAATTAAAAGCATTGGCTAAACCCTTAATTAAAAGTGGATATGGAGAGTATTTGCTTTCTTTATTATAATAATTGAAGATTTCATATTTATTAATTGAATTGAGAGGGTGTTCTTAATTGAAATACAGTTCTTGGTATATCCTGTTTTTAAATGAATAGAAAAGGACAAAACAATTAAAATGATTTATTATTTAGAGGCTAATTACCTTTCCGTGGGCTTTTCATAGAATAAAACCATAAATCAATGGGGCTGAATTAAAAACTGGGCTCGTTACCGCTTTTGAATATTTAGGTATTGAATAAAAATGGACACAATAAGGGGAATTAATTTAGAAAGGTAGGAATTATCGTAAATTTGCATGAAGCATAAAGAGTAGTATTCTATTTATATGAAAGGATGAATTTAAAACACCAATTAAAATGGGAAAACCTACCATTTTTTTTATTGCTCCTGCTTTCATTTTATCCTTTAATGAAACCTGCCCTGGCATCGATAGGCGCAATACTTTTTCTAAGTACCACGATTATAATATTTAGGGCAGAGGCAAGGTTAAAATTTGAACGAATTGGCATAAAATCTTTTGCTACAAATTGTCTTTTTTATGTTCTGTTAATAATTTCCGTCTTCTACTCAGAAAATTTACACGTAGGATTTAAGGCATTGCAATCCAGTGTATTGATTTTTTTTTTCCCAATAGCCGTATTTTATTTTTTGCCTAATATCACCAATAGGTTTATTGATTATTTTTCATATGGTTTTATCTTAAGCAACCTTATAATATTGTTCTATTTCTATAATTTGTTCGTTGAGGCATTGACTATAGATCGGTTCGCCCACCTTACAGAAAAAAGTTTTTGGGAACAATTGGAAAAGCTTAATTTATATCCCTATGAATTTGTTCTTTCAAAGGCCGAAAAGCACTTAACGATTCAATACGAATCTCATAAAGTCTATTTAGCCCTTCATTTTTTTGTTACTATTTTATTAGCTGTTAGACTTCTGCTTAAAGTCAATAGAGTGTTAATATTTAGAATAATATTGAGTTTATTGATCCTAGTTTTTATAGCCGCAACTATTTACACACAATCCATTACAACCGTATTTTGCTTGATTTTATTCATTATTGGATTTCCCCTGGCATTTTTAAGGTCAAAAATCAAAAAAATCGTGTATTGCACTATCCTGCTAGTGACAGGAGCCCTTGTTCTTTCAAGCGGGATACTCAAAACCTATGAAAATAAAAACACTACTTCAATAATTAAATTATTCACCTCAATTAATGGAGATTTGGAGGAAGAAGTTGTAGACAAAAGAATATACATATATAGATGTGCCGTTAACTTAATTAAAAAAAATTCATTTTTGGGTTACGGTGTTGGTGATGTACAACAAAATTTAAACAATTGCTATAATGAAAATAATTATAAGGTAGCCGAATATAAATCAATTGGTTCAGATATTAATTCCCATAACTATTACTTAAATCTATGGTTATCTGCTGGATTGTTTTGTATACTTACATTTCTTTATTTATTGTATCACAATATTAAAGTTTCAATACTGCAAAGGAATTTCATTTATACCTCATTTTTACTTTTCTTCGCAATCAGTTTAATGACTGAAAATATCTTGGTTAGGATGTCAGGGGTCTTCCTGTTTACTATCTTTAATTCTCTTTTTTATTCATCAAGCAACTTAAATGTCAAAAAGAAGGTATGATTCAAAAGGCGGCCTGTTAAAAGGTTCTATCATATACGGAATCGGGAATATAGGTACGCTCGTTATCAACTTTTTCTTAGTTCCACTGTATACCTTTTATCTGACTAATGATGAATTAGGCTATTTTGACTTGGTCGCATCCTCTATTATTATACTCTCCCCCATTTTTTTTGGGCATATTGAACTTGCAGTAATAAGGTGGTTATTGGCTTCCGAGAAGGTGTTGGTAAAGACTAGAGTGGTTTCTAACTGTTGTTTTATTTTTATATGTGGGAGTTTAATTTTTACCGCTCTATTTCTACTAATCAATTACTTTGTCACTTTTGAATTGGCCTACTTTATTTATTTGTATTTAATCTCAAATTTCTTCTATATTATTGCCAAACAGGTAATTAGAAGCGTGTATTCTGCAAAGCATTATATATTCTCAGAATTGTTTTATACGCTTCTTGTCCTTATTATAACCCTATTTTTAGTAGAAAAATACTCCTTGAAAGCAATATTCTTTGCTTATTTAATTGCTTCCATTGTGCTATTGGGATATTTATTAGGGCTAAGAATTTTTAAGTATTTCAAACTTCGTGCTATTAGTAGAAAATTAACGTTTGAGTTATTGGCTTATTCAAGTCCTCTTGTATTAAATACATTAAGCTTGTGGCTAAATAACCAATCCGGAAAGTACCTAATAGCAACCTATCTAACATTAAGTTCTAATGGCATTTACGCCATAGCCTTCAAAATTGCCTATGTAATTCAAATATTGAATAGAATTTTTTACCTCTCTTTTCAAGATAAAATCTTTAGGGTCTACAAAAATGAGGGCTTTAGTGAATATTTTTCTGAAACCCTGGAAAAATATTGTTCTATTATTTTTTCATTGTGGTTTTTAATGATAGGCTCGCAGAAGCTAGTGCTTCCATTTATTATCGAACATGAGTTTTTAGGTGCTGTCAACTATATTCCCTATTTGGGATTAGGAGTAGTATTTATGTCTCTTTCGTCTGTATTGGGTATAATTTATCAATGTGAAAAGAAAAACATTAACGCGTTTAAGACATCAATGGTCTCCGGAATTACAATAGTATTGATGAGCCTCATTTTTATACCTTATTTCGGACTTTACGGTGCGGTAGTCTCTTTTACAGTTGGAAATTTAATTTGGTTAGTATATAGATTTAAGGATGTTCAAAAGTTTACAAGTATATCGATAAGATTAGAAAAAATAGTAATGTATATAGTTTTAGGCTTGATATTAACTATTATTACTATTAACCATAACCCATTAAACCTGATACTTGGTTCCGTTCTCGCCATAGCTATTTCTATTTACTGTAATCACCATTTAAT
This sequence comes from Maribacter litopenaei, assembly GCF_025244665.1. Classification (GTDB taxonomy): domain Bacteria; phylum Bacteroidota; class Bacteroidia; order Flavobacteriales; family Flavobacteriaceae; genus Maribacter; species Maribacter litopenaei. Next base: position 3,754,631 of record NZ_CP104205.1, read on the forward strand.
TAAAAGTAATTTTAACGTATTAATTTCTAAGTTAAAATCAGGGACAAAAAGGAAATGAACAAAAAAATTCTTATATCATTCGTATGCTGTTTATCCAGTATTCGGGAATTATTCTTCAGTCCTTTGAGATATCGTTATTCTTATCACTGGTTTCTTTTGCCTTGTTGGTGTTATATACAATTGATATTGTAGGTGTAAACTCTGTTCTTTTTCTGTTTGTAATATTGTTCGGATTGTATGGATACAGTGTTCCGGTTTCTGTTTTTTTTAATGCTGATATAGGTTGGCATAGGGTTGCAAAACTTAAAACGTGGCAGTTGGTTGACGACACCTTATTTTCATTTATGTTGTCTAATCAGTTGGCTCTACTGGCTATCCTCATTGCATATATAATTTTTGTAAGGAGGAGGACTATGAGAATTCCCTTCAACGGAAACAATGGGGTTAGATTTGGTTATTTTCATTTTTCAATTATTGCTGGAATATTATCCAGTTGTAGTGAGGGAATTAATTTTTTAAGGGTAGGAGGATTTAGTGCAATAAGAAACGGAAAGGCTTTTTATCAAGGAGCAGTCAATGACCTGATCCTTAACATTCCGTATGAAGGGTTTTTCTTTATTTCCGTTGCCTTATTTGCCATATTCTTCACTTCTTTAAAGACACCTAATGGAAAGTATCTTATATATCTTCCTTTATACATGGCTAGTATTTCTTTTGTGCTGTTGGTTAATTTGATGATTGGGGAAAGAGGTTTGTTAGTAGTGGCCCTTTTCATATTTTTTCCGGGTTATACAGTGGGATATAGGATTACAAAAGTGAAAAAAAGATATATTTTATTACTCGGTATTTTATATGTAGGATTTAGCTTCTTAACGTTACTACGTGAGGACAGAATAAAATATGAAGGGTTTTTCAAATTTGTTGATACTTACCAAAATCTCATAGTTAGAATAATGAATCCTGCAAATACAGAATTTGGATCTCCTGCCCTGAACTATAGGATTTTTATGGATAAAAAGGAAACGGGCTATAAGTACAAATTGGGTAAAACTTATTTGGAGATCAGTTATGCCTTCATACCAACTTATATTTACCCTGGAAAGCCAATTGGTATAGTATACGAGTTTAGAAATAAATATTTTCCTGAGCGCAGACAACAGGGTAGCACAGCGGGAACCGGATTTTCTTCATTAATGGAGGCCTATATGAACTTCGGATATATAGGACCACTCCTTGTTTATTTTATTTCGATATTTTTCTTGATTTACTTGGAAAGTAAAAAGGGTGGAGGAAATATGTTCATCAATCTATTATATTTGTTGAGTTTTAATCTTTTTTTGATTTTTTCTAGATCTTCATCCCAATATATCTTACAAAACGCAGTATTTTATCTCGTTGAAATTGTTGTGGTAGTACTTATATATAAAGCTTTACCCAAGAAATTATTCTCAAAACTAGAGGCACTAAATGAGAAAGCTTAAAATCTGCATGTTTGTGCCCTTTTATCCAATCGTAAAGGGAGGGGCGGAATATCAATCTAAACTCATCGCTGTTAAACTTAAGGAAATAGGGCACGAAATCATTTTCGTATCCGATGGTTTACAGGGAGGAAAAGTAGAAATGATTCAGGGTTTTAAGGTTTTTGGCACATATCCACCTTCTTCGCCTATTGACAAACTAACTCTTTATAAATTTTATCTTGACTTTTTCAAAAAAGTTCTTACACAAGAAAAGCCTGATATCGTTTACCAGCGAATACTTAACACCTATACATTAAGAGCATCCAAAATTTCGAATAGCCTCAATATTCCATTTGTTCTGCACATTGCCGATAATTATTCGGTAGAATTTAATGGGTGGAAGGGTTTTTTTAAAAGGCTGATGTTTCAACAAATATTAAAGGCGAAAATTGATGTCATTTGCCAAACTGAATATCAGTATACAAGAATCAAGGGTTTGGGAGAAATTAATAGGAACATCATATCAAATATGCACCCAAGAAGCATGACAACCATTCAAAGGAAAGACGAAAATTTGATCTTATGGATCGGAAATGTTAGACCTGTAAAACAGTTGGAAGTTTATATTTGGATGGCGAAGAGGCTGATTCACACCCAATACAAATTTATGATTATTGGTGATATCCCTAAAAATGAATATGGAATACAATTAATAGCTGAAATTGAAAAATCCTGTAATATTACATATGTAGGGCAGAGAGATAATAAATATATAAATGAGGAGTTGGCCGGAGCTTCCCTTCTAGTAAACACTTCAATTTCTGAGGGCTTTTCCAATACATTTATTCAAGCATGGATGTGTGGAACCCCAGTACTCTCATTAAATTCTGATCCAGATGGAGTAATGAAAAGATATGGCTTGGGTATCAGTTGTAGCGGTAGTAAAGAGAGAATGTTGGATGAGATTGGGACGATTTTGAAAGTTAGTTCTTACGAGGAGAGGAGCAATAGAATAAAGGCAATTGCGGAAAACCAATTTTCAATAGACAGGAATATATGTAAGATTGAAAAAATTTTTGAGGAGGCATACAATAAATGAAGAAAGACAGAAAAAAAGAATCTTATGGACACACAATTTCCCTTATGATTCAACATTAGGTGGAATATGGATGTTTAATCAACATGAATTTTTGAAAGATGAAGTAGATCTGTATTATTTGAATAATCTTAGGAATCCAATTTACTTTATCAAGCATTTACTTAAACTAAGAAAACTCTCGAAGGACTATGATATTGTCCATGCACAATATGGTTCGGCAGTTGGCTTTATCACAAGTTTTGCAAAATGTTCAAGAATCTTGTCTTTAAAAGGGTCGGATTGGTACAAGGCACCCAACCCTTCTATTTTTAATAAGATAAGAATTTTTATCGGGGGGTATTTGACTAAGTTTTCAATAAAACGTTTTGATCATATAATTGTGATGTCAAACCATATGAAGGAACAAGTAATAGCAAAGTTCGGACAATTAAATATTGATGCAATTGTGCATCCAATAGATTTGGAAAAGTTTCAAAGTGGAGGATCAAAAATTGACAAAAAAACTAAGAAGGTTTTGTTTGCATCCGTAAATGTACGTAACCCAATAAAAAGGTTTCCTCTTGCGGAGGAGAGTTTTAGACTATTGAAGAATAAACTGCCGGAAGCCGAATTAATAGTAATGTCAAAGATTCCTCATGACGAAGTTTGTGAATTCATGGATGGTATGGATGTATTGTTACTAACCTCAACACATGAGGGCTGGCCAAACGTAGTAAAAGAAATGTTGGCTCTAAATAAACCATTTGTAAGTACACGTGTTAGCGATTTAGGGGAAATAGCCGAACAAACGTCATCCTGTTTTGTATGTGATGATGATGCAGAACAATTATCCGCGGCTTTGTTTAAGTCACTAAATGCCCCTGAAGAAAACTTAAGGAAATTTGTAACTGGTTTTAGTATGAAAAGTAGTTTATATGCTGTAAAGGAAATTTATTCTAAATATCTATAATTGTTAGGCTAAATAAAATATGAATAATTTAGTATCGATTGTAACACCTACATACAATTCCTCAAAGTATATTTTGGACACCATTAAGTCCGTTCAAAACCAGACTGTTGAAAATTTCGAGATGTTAATAATAGATGACTGCTCGATGGACAATACAGTAGAGCTTATTAATGGAATTATTGAAAATGATCCTAGAATAAAATTATTTGAACAAACAAAGAATCAAGGTGCTGCTGTTTCAAGAAATTTGGGAATTAAGATGGCGACGGGAAAATTTCTTGCTTTTTTGGATGCTGACGATATATGGAAGCCTAACTTTATTGAAGTGTCCATAAATAAAATAAGGGAGTCAGGTGTTCCCTTTGTTTTTTCATCGTATGAGAGAAAAAATGAAAAACTTGAACCTTTACTTTCTGATTTCATTGTCCCGGAGAGGGTCTCTTACGAAGACATATTAAAATCTTGCCCGATTAGCTGTTTAACGGCTTTTATTGACATAAGTGTTCTTGGAAAGAAATATATGCCCTTGGTTAGAAAGAGACAAGATTTTGGGTTATGGTTATCTTATTTGAAAACAATTCCTTATGCTCAAGGAATAAAAAAACCTTTGGCTATATATAGGATAAGAGAAGATTCTCTTTCAAGGAATAAAATGGAATTGATTAAGTATCAATGGTTTTTTTATTATCATAAAGAAAAATTGGGTCTTTTTAAATCGGTATATTATTTGTTTAATTGGGCAATTAGAGGATTTATAAAGTATAGGTCTTAACTTTGAACATTCTAACATATTAGATTTGTATTTTCTAGAAACAGCGATATCAATTTTTATTGGGGCTTTTTTGATTACGTATTTAACAATACCGAAAATCATAAAGGTTGTAGAATACAAGCGACTCATGGATAATCCCAACCACAGGAGTTCACATATCTATAAAACTCCAACTTTAGGTGGTGTTTCTTTTTTTTATGTGTTGATTTTCGCCTTATTTTTTATAAAAGGATATGATTCTTTTGAAGAGGGAATATTCATAATTCCTGCATTAACAATTTTATTTATTGTTGGTCTTAAAGATGATTTGGTTATGATTAGCCCAGGTACTAAGATGTTGGCTCAGGTAGCTGCTATTTGTTTTATATTGGCCAATCCTAGCTTTACTCTGCACTCGTTAAATGGATTTCTTAATATCAATGAAATACCTTATTATCTAAATCTAATTATTAGCGGATTTATAATGTTGACAGTCATAAATTCATATAATTTGATTGACGGAATTGATGGGCTAGCCTCAATAGTAGGTATTGTAATCATGGTAATCTACACAACAATATTCTACTTGACAGAAGAATATTTTTTCGCTTTAATCAGTATTACAATGAATGCCAGTTTAATGGCTTTTTTTGGATATAATATTTCTTCGGATCGAAAAATATTTATGGGTGATACTGGCTCATTAATAGTGGGACTGATAATTAGTGTTTTAACTCTAAAGTTCCTGGCCCTGACTCCTGAGGCATACACTGATCTTCCCTTTTTGTTGGAAAATGCGCCATTAATTGCTATAAGTATCTTAATAGTACCTCTTTTTGACACGGCCAGGGTTTTTGCCATAAGAATAGCAAACAAAAGAGGTCCTTTTTCTCCGGATAGAAATCACACACATCACGTCTTAATTGATTATTGGGGGCTAAGTCACAAGCAGGCTAGCTTTATAATAGGCTGTTTCAATCTACTCTTTGTAGTTCTATTTATAGTTTTGGGTACCACGGCAAAAAATTGGGGAATGCTTTTAATGTTAGTAGGTATTGTATTGTTTTTAGGATTTGTATTTTTTAAGTACAACTATAATTTCACAACTCTTAAACAAAAAATTAAGATAAAAAGAAAAGTTGATAAAATAAAAGGAAACCTCGAAAGGCCAAAATCCCAAAAGTCCAAAAAGGACAAACAAGAAAAGGAAGAGTGAAGAAAATTCTAATTACCGGAGCTGCCGGATTTCTAGGATCACACTTGTGTGATAGATTTATTAAGGAAGGGTTCCATGTTATTGGAATGGATAACCTTATCACAGGTGATTTGGAAAACATAAAGCATCTGTTTCCTTTAGAACAATTTGAGTTCCATCATCATGATGTTACTAAGTTTGTGCACGTTTCAGGTAAATTGGATTATATTCTTCATTTTGCCTCCCCTGCTAGTCCAATAGACTATCTTAAGATTCCTATCAAAACCTTGAAGGTGGGTTCCTTAGGCACTTTGAATCTATTGGGCCTCGCCAAGGAAAAGGGAGCCGAATTCTAGTTGCCTCCACATCGGAGGTATACGGGGACCCACTAGTACATCCACAAAACGAGGAGTATTATGGTAATGTCAGCCCTGTCGGCCCACGAGGGGTTTATGACGAGGCCAAGCGCTTTATGGAGTCCATTACAATGGCCTATCATAGACACCACGGATTAGATACAAGAATTGTGCGTATTTTCAATACTTATGGTTCTAGAATGCGGTTAAACGATGGTAGAGTAGTACCCGCTTTTATGGGGCAGGCCTTGAGGGGAGAGGATTTGACTGTTTTTGGGGATGGCTCGCAAACTAGATCTTTTTGTTACATCGATGATCAAATAGAAGGGATATACCGACTGTTATTTAGTGATTATACCGAACCTGTGAATATTGGAAATCCGCATGAAACTACTATTAAAGAGTTCGCAGAAGAGATAATTGCCCTTACCGGAACCAACCAAAAAATTATTTATGAACCTCTTCCAAAGGACGACCCGTCACAGCGTCAGCCAGATATTACAAGAGCAAAGGAAATTTTGGGCTGGGAACCAAAGGTGAGTCGTTCAGAAGGCCTGAAAATCGTATACGATTACTTTAAATCTCTGTCACCTGAGGAATTACAAAAAAAGGAACATCGAGATTTTTCTACCAAGTAGTATTATTGTCTAGCAAACCTTACTTTTGTCAAAATTAGTATCATGAACATTTTAATTCTTGGATCAGGAGGTCGCGAACATGCATTTGCCTGGAAATTATCCCAAAGTAACAAGTTAAATAATTTGTATATCGCTCCTGGAAATGCCGGAACAGCTCATCCGGGAGAAAATATACCAATCAGCATAACTAATTTTCTCGAAATTAAAAACGTCGTTATTGACAAAGAAGTCGATTTGGTAGTAGTTGATCCCGAAGACCCTTTGGTTAATGGTGTTCATGATTTCTTTCTAGAAGATTCAGACTTGAAGAATGTACCCGTAATCGGCCCTCAAAAACTGGCCGCTACTCCGGAAGGGAGCAAGGAGTTTGCCAAGGAATTTATGATGAGACATCAAATTCCTACGGCACAATACCAAAGTTTTACTTCAGAAACCATTGAAGAAGGTTATCAATTTTTAAACAGTCTTGAGCCTCCATACGTATTGAAAGCGGATGGTTTGGCCGCAGGTAAAGGGGTCGTTATTCTAAATAGTCTTGAAGAAGCAAAGGCTGAGCTGAAATCTATGCTGGTGGATGCAAAGTTTGGAAATGCCAGTACTACTGTTATCATAGAGGAATTTTTGGACGGTATAGAATTGAGTGTTTTTGTACTTACAGATGGCGAAAACTATAAAATTCTACCTACGGCCAAGGATTATAAAAGAATCGGAGAGGGTGACACAGGTCTCAATACGGGTGGAATGGGCGCCATTTCACCAGTTCCCTTTGCCGATGGTGCTTTTATGGGGAAAATACAAGAACGAATAGTTAAACCTACGGTAGAAGGTCTTAAAAAGGATAATATACCTTATAAGGGATTTATTTTCATCGGGTTGATTAAAGTGGGGGATGACCCAAAGGTGATCGAATACAATGTTAGAATGGGCGATCCAGAAACTGAAGTGGTATTGCCAAGAATTCAAAATGATTTTGTGGATTTGATGAATGCCGTTGCCCAAAACAAATTGAATGAGGTAGAGCTAAATATTGACGAGCGTACGGCCACCACGATTATGACAGTTTCGGGTGGATATCCTGAAGCGTATGAGAAAGGAAAGGAAATAACCGGAATTGAAGCTATTGAAGATTCGATTGTATTCCATGCCGGAACTACATTAAAGGATGGTAGGGTCGTAACGAACGGCGGAAGGGTTATGGCCATAACTTCCTATGGGACTAATTTCAAGGAAGCTTTGAAAACCTGCTATAAAAACGTCGAAAAAATAAAATTCGATGGAATTAAGTATCGAAGCGATATCGGTTTTGATCTATAGAAAAACCACATAGTAAATAAAGAATTATCTACTATGTGGTTTTATGTCTCGGAATGTATTCCTATAAGTAAGAGTGGGAGGAAATAGACTTATCTTCCTCTCCATTATCATTGAATTTTTTTAGCTCAAGCATCCAATAAACAAATGCTACAAAACCTATCAACATAAAGATCCAGTTCAAAATGTTGGACAATGTCCAGCTCTCAGTAAATCTCAAAGCATCTAAAGGGGCAAATAGTACGTTGACGAACAAATCCTCGATACCGTAAAAAAATGACTTCATCTTATTCCTATATTTACAGGGCAAAAATATAAAAATCATCCATGATTTCAAGCATATTTGGCAAAACAAAACCAGTAAATTTTGTCATACTTCTAAGTTTTATCTTTTTTTTCTATCCGGTTGTAAATGTGTTTGTACTTAATCGGGAAATAGCCGATTTAAACCTCCTCAAAGAAATTATAGCTATTTCAGTGTTGTTGTTCAGCATTTTCATTATGGATTTCATAGTAAAAAGAAATAAGCTCACTAAGAACAATTCCTATGCGATTCTGTTTTTTACCTTACTAGTCATTGCTTTTCCGGATACCTTGGGCGATTCCAATGCTATATTTAGCACATTTTTCCTACTTCTTGCAATAAGGCGCATTCTGAGCATTAAATCTCTTAAGAATATAAGGTTGAAGATTTTTGATGCCAGTTTATGGATACTCGTTGGCAGTCTTTTTTATGATTGGGCCATCATATACATGGTTTTGGTACTTTCCGCTATTTACATATATGAACCTAAAAATATAAGGAATTGGTTTATTATACTATCCGCGACAGTATGTTTTGTGTTAATACTAATAGGGTTTTTATCGATTTTTGACCGGATTGATTGGCTTTTGGAACACTACCGATTTAATTTGGATCTTAAAAACCTTTTTGTGTTTGATATGGTTTCAAATGTTAAAATAGGGGTTTACTTTCTCATTAATGTAATTCTAATCATTTGGGCCTTTCTTAAACTGGGTAAAGGAGGTGTGGGAAGGATTATCATGATACGCTTGGTGGTGCTATCCTTTGCATTGGGAATGTTAATGAATATACTGGTCCTTTCAAGTGAAAGCCATGCATTGATTATTACGTTTTTTCCTTCGGTTATTTTAATGACCAATTATATACAATCCATAAAGCGTGAAAAATTCCGTGAGATTTTATTAATGGTTAGTATTTTGATCCCGGTATCAATTTTCTTGGGAAGGCTGCTGGTTTCGTGATATAAGGTATCTTTGTACAAAACTAGGTCTATGTTCAGCGATTTTGCTTTTAAGGTTTTTGAGGAAAGCATCAATACCTATCATGAGAAGGATGATGTCTACCAGAGCTTTAATAACCCCTATCCCAAGGAAGATATTGCTCATTTGCTATACAGAAAGAACTGGATAGATACTGTTCAGTGGCACTACGAGGATATCATAAGGAATCCGGATATTGAACCTAGTGAAGCGTTGCTCCTAAAGAGAAAAATAGATGCCAGCAACCAGGATAGAACGGATCTTGTGGAATATATTGACAGCTATTTTTTAAATAAATACCAATCAGTACAAGTTAATAGAGATGCTACCATAAATACAGAGAGCCCGGCTTGGGCCATTGACCGTCTTTCCATCCTGGCTTTGAAGATATACCATATGCATGAGGAGGTTGAAAGAAAGGATGCCTCTCGAACACAGACAAAAATGCAAGGAAAAGTTGGCCGTACTTTTGGAACAAAAAAAGATCTTTCAACCGCCATCGACCAGCTGCTGAATGATATAGAGCTGGGCAATAAATATATGAAAGTATACAAGCAGATGAAGATGTATAACGATGAGGAACTAAATCCCATCTTGCGTGGCCAAAAGTAACATCCGTCATATATTGGTAATTCGGCTTTCGGCGATGGGAGATGTGGCCATGACCGTTCCTGTACTTCTTGCCTTGACCCAAAAATACCCTGATATAAAAATTACGTTTCTTACGAAACCCTTTTTTGGGCCTATTGTAGCCGGAATTCCAAACATTAATGTTTTTACTGCGGATGTCAAAGGTACCCACAAAGGCCTTTTAGGGCTTTGGAAGCTTTTCAAACAACTTAAAAAATTGGATTTGGATGCTGTGGCCGACCTGCATAATGTTCTCCGAAGCAATATTTTAAAGGTTCTTTTCAAGCTTAATGGCATTCCAACAGAACAAATGGACAAGGGTAGAAAGGAGAAAAGGGAACTTACATCCGGTAAATTGAAAGAACTTAAGCCCTTAAAACCCATGCACCTTCGCTATATATCTGTATTTGAAAAACTGGGCTTTCACTTTCCCATATTCAAAGATCATATTCTTGCAAAGCTGGAAGTCAACAAGGATTTGGGTAGAATCTTTTTGACCGAGAACAAAAAAGTAATAGGTATTGCCCCTTTTGCCGCATTTCCTGGAAAAATATATCCCCTTGCTTTCATGAAGACATTAGTTTCCCAATTGGAAGCCCTGCAAGATGTAAAAATTGTGCTTTTTGGCGGAGGCCAAAAGGAGCAGGCAATTTTGGAAGGTTGGGAAAATAGCCTTTCAAATAGCTTCTCAGTGGCGGGAAAAACAACTTTTAAAGAGGAGTTGGCACTCATTAGCAATCTTGACCTTATGATTTCTATGGACAGCGGAAACGGTCATTTGGCGGCTATGTATGGTGTCCCTGTGATTACCCTTTGGGGAGTAACACATCCTACTGCTGGATTTGTGCCTTTTGGCCAATCCGAAGAAAACCAAATTACCTCAGATCGTAGGAGTTACCCGTTGATACCTACATCGGTATATGGAAACAAATTTCCTTCAGGATATGATAGGGTCATGGAGACCATAGCTCCGGAGCAAATATTTAAGAGGGTTAAGCTAATCCTTCAAAAAGACTAAACAGCAACTGTTCTTGGTTCCAAAGATTTAAGATAACTCCTTAATTGACCCATAAACCTGTATTTCCTAGCGCTAGGTGCTGCCCCCACCATTAAAGTACGAATACCAAAATAAGAGCTCATGAGATAGGTTGCCGCAGCCTCACAATCCACATGACGGTCTATATAGCCATTAAACTTTCCTTTTTGAAGTGTGGAAACCAAGTTAACTTCCCGAGATAGAAACGATGTCGTTTAAATGTTTCATGATGGTTTCATTTTTACCACGAAATTCTGAAAGGAAATTGTTGAGCACGCAACCGAAGTCCATTTCATTGTGAACGGCGGTTTCCGAGCCTCATCAAAACATGAAGTAATGGATTGTAAAGGATTATTAAAACCTTCGATGGGCTCTATCAAGGAGCTATATACCTTTCTAGAAAGTAGATTTTGTATGATTTGAACAAAAAAATCTTCTTTGGATTCAAAGTGGTAATAGAATGCCCCTTTGGAAAGAGAAAGTTTTTTTAAAATGTCGTCAACACTGGTAGCATAATAACCATTTGCATAAAATAGTTCCAGTCCAGCGGTTTGTATGCGGTGCATGGTAGCCATGCGTTTTAAGGTTTTGTCCATAATTTCAAGATTTGGGTTAATCCGACCGTTTGGTCTATACAAAGAACTGACGTACCCTTGGTGAGTGTAGATTCTTTGGATGTAGCTACGAAAAAATTCGGTGAAAGTTCAAAAATTCGACGAATAGCTACTTTTTGGAAATAGAAAACCGACTGCTTGGTCGGTTTAAGTGTGTGGTTTTGAGGATTATTGGCATGCTAGATCGGCAATAATGGGAAAGAATCCCCGAAACCAAATCCAAACCATGCAAAGATTTAGAAGTTCCAAATAGCTAAAAATAAATGACCTAAAAAACTTGATCCTGGTTTTTATAATAAATTCAAATGTCTAAGCCACTGTCCCCTGGCAACTACTACCTGCACCTGCAGTACACCCATAACAATGTTGGGAAATAATGATGTTTCTATCGTTAAGGATATCCTCATTATAATCCTTGATGTGCTTGATTTTACTGGCTACTTTTAAATCCAACATCTGATTAAAGTCGCAATCATATAACCATCCATCCCAACTTACGGATATGGTATTTCTACACATAACATTGGTTACTGCTGCAGGATTGTAGGCCTCTACAAGGGCGTACATATAGTCTTCATAATTTTCGGATGCAATCAAATAATCCGAGAAAACGGGCGATAGGTAAATTTGTGATGGCGAATAAATTGTGAAACTCAATACCAAAATCCTCCTTGAGCGCCTTCTTGAAATCTTTTTCCATGGCGGCCTGATCTCCCGGCAAATAAGCTCCGGATGGGTTATATACTAAATCCAAACGTAAATTACTGCCAGGCATACCGTAGCCTCTTTCATTGAGCTCCTGTAAAGCCTTTATAGATTTGTCGAAAACACCGTCCCCTCGTTGTTTGTCCGTTTTTCCTCTAGTCCAATGGGGCATGGAGGAAATAACATGCACATTATGCTCTTTAAAGAAATCCGGTAAGTCATGGTATTTTTTATTGGACCTAATGATGGTAAGGTTGGATCTTACAATAAAATCTTGGATACCGGCTTTGGCAGCCTCTTCTACAAACCACCGGAAATCTGGGTTCATTTCAGGTGCGCCGCCTGTAAGATCCAACGTATGCGCTCCTGTATTTTTAATAACTTCCAAACACTGTTGCATGGTTTCCCTTGTCATGATTTCTTTACGATCGGGATCCGCATCCACATGGCAATGCTCGCACACTTGATTGCACATATACCCTACGTTGATTTGAAGAATTTCCAGTTTTTTGGGGCGCAATGGAAATTGACCAATTTGATCGATTTTATCTTTGAAGTAGGGGAGTTCTCCCTCTGCAAAGATTCCTCCGTTCAAGATTTCCAATTGCTTATTTGAAACCGCTAATTCATCACCTTTCGCCTTCAACGACTTTGTTGCCATAATTTTCCTTTTTCATTATCAAACATTCATATCTCCATAATAGATACGAAATCTTACATAGAAAGTTTGTTATACTTATTCATCATTTGTACGCCGTGCACCAAGGTTGCCCCACTTTCAATGGCAGCTCCTACATGTACCGCTTCCATCATTTCTTCCTTGGTTATCCCTCTTTGCAAACCATCTTTAGTATAGGCATCAATGCAATAAGGACATTTTACCACATGGGAAACTGCAAGGGCTATAAGGGATTTCTCCCTAGCACTTAGAGCCCCTTCTTCAAAGACTTTTCCATAGTAATCAAAAAACTTAGTTCCAAGTTCTTCGCTCCATTCTGTAATTTTTCCAAATTTCCGTAAGTCCTTTGGGTCGTAATAAGAATCTGCCATTTTTTTATTTGTTTGTGATTGTGAGTTCTGATTTATAGTTGTATCCAATGCTATGGGAATTCCTTGCCCCATTTTTTCCAATTCAGGAAGTATTTCCATATTGTCCCAAATGCCGGAAACTAATGTATCTGCATATTCTTCTGGCAAATTATTTTGTAGCATATGTTTCCGGGTGGTTCTATGGTCATATTCAAAGCTTCGGTGCTGAAAATCGATTTCTCCATTAAGCTCATCTAAAAGAACATACCAAACCCTGGAAGTTCCATCATTTGCAGGCATGCCTATAACTCCAGGGTTGATCCATAGCTTGTTTTTTATGGTTTGATGAAACGGCAAACCGCAGTGTCCGGCAATTACTACCTGACTATTGGTTGTATCAAAACATTGTTCCTTACTATAATTGGCGTTGGATTTAAAAATAAATTCTGAAACATTGCCGAAGTTCCCGTGTACCACCGTCACCTTTTTTCCCGCATACGTAAAGCTAATGTACTCGGGCAGTGCCGAAATCCATTCAAGGGAGTCTTTCGATAGATTCATTTTTGTGTAGGGAAACCACATCTTTGAGAATCCGTCACATCGTCCGCCTGCCTTAAAATCGCATCCGCAGTCTTCACTGTCTGTGGAAAGCTGCAACTCTACGTTTCCGGCAATGGACAAGGCTCCCCAATTTCTAAATGTCTGTACGGTTTCTTCAGGTTCAGCGCAATATCCGGTAATATCACCCGTGCAAACACAGTTTTCCGGAGGAATACCCAAATCTTTGGCTATAGAAATTAATTTTTCCAAAGCCTGTAGGTTGCTATAGACACCACCAAAGAGCAGTACATTACCTTTCTTGGTTCCTATGTCCGTTATTTTTTGATCCATGTGGGCATAAAATATAAAAGTGTACAACAAAGAATGCCCCGGACATTGATCCAAAGCAAATCGGCATATTTTCCGTTAGTAAAAATAAATTGCTGTGGAAAACTTTGAAAAACCAACAATAGACCAAATAGCAATCCACAACCAACACTTAAGTGAAAACTAATTTTTGGAGCTTTTCCTTTCCAAAAAATAAATATAGGTGTCAAACCAATAACCATGGTTCCGCTTATCGTAGTGGCAGATAAAATTTCTGCATCTAAAAAAACGGGTATTGTCCCCAATACGGCAATAAAAATCATTGACCATCTTCCCACACTGAGTGTCTTCCCTAGTTTTAAGTCTACGGCAATCAGTTTTGAGAAGGAGGAAAAGGTTGAATCCAATGTGGAAGCCGCTGAAGTAATCATGATAAAGTTGATAATCAAAAGGGTTACAATCCCAAAAGTCTTGCCCACTTCAACTGCAGCCTGGCCCACGATTCCTTGGGATTGAGCATAAACACCAATAATACCGAACAGGGCAATACATAGAGTACCGAAAAAACTAGCCCATAAAAAACTCTTCAAAGTAATTTTGGGACTGCTTATGAACCCCCTATCGGTAAGAACGGGATCGTGAAATGGGTAACTAAAAGACTGTATTAACGCGGCAAACAGTAGGTTTAGGCCTGTTTCAAAAGACCAGATACCTGAGCTCAACGTTTCTTCAATCGTAAAGCCGGTCTCAGGGCCGTATACTGTATAGAGAATTACAATTAGTAAAATCGTGAATAGTCCCATTTGTACAACGTCCGTAAAAATGGAACTGCTCATACCACCCTTAATGACGTAGGCCAATGTAAGCAGGGTAAATATCAAGATGCTCCAATAATAGGTGCTTGAACCTATTTCGCCAAAGTAGGACCCTATGACCATGGTATTGCTCCGGACCTCATTGAACAGTCTGATGGCAATTAAAATGGAAAATACAAGAACAGCCATTTTACCGAATTTGGATGTTAAGAAATGGTGCACGCTTTTATAGCTACCGTACACACGCATCCTGTAAATGACAATTCCGGCAACCGCAAAGGAAATATAATAGGCCGCATAGGCTATACCTCCCACAATACCATATTCCAAACCTAGGTTTGCAGCATTGGTAATACTTTTGGCAAAAATCCAAGAAATAACCAGGCTACCCATCAAAACCAAGGTGTTGGGGCTCTTACTTCTTTTCTCAGCATTAAAAAACTGACCGGTATTTTTAGCGTATGGGGATATAATGAACAGTATCAAACTAGATACTATTATCAAACCCCATTGCCAATTAAGTACATCCGTCATATTAAGTTATTCTTGATCCCACCATACTTTTACGTTTATACAATTACCCTCCGTATTGTTTGCTGCCGTAGTATAATTTTGGTTGTTCAATGCCTCTTCCTCTGATGGATAGGGCATTCTTACTGGAATTAGATTATTATTGAGACTGGCCGATATCGTTTTTAGTTGTGGATGTCCGGTTCTCCTATATTCTATCCAACCCTCGTAGCCGTTAATCATGTTAGAAATCCATTTTTGGGTGATGATATTTTCCAAAGGGTCACCATTATCTAGGGCACCGGTTCCGGAAAGATATTCATCCGGCAATGCTACTTGCCAGTATTCAAATGCCTGATTTACCCCGATTTCGTACAAGTTTTGTGCATCGGCAGAAATGAAACCCCTCTGCGCCGCTTCGGCCAATAGGAAATGGGTTTCCATACTGGTCATAAAATTGGCATCCAGCAGACCGGTATTTTCCCTAAAAATGGTTCCAGCCAAAGAGTAGTCCGCTAGGGACACTATTGTTGATGACGCATCAATTCCATTAAGAAGGCCATTGTACTCATCACCGCCAGCACTATTGGAATAAGGTCTGAAAAGTCTTGAGATTCTCGCATCGTCTAGTGAGGTCAAAATTTCGTCCATCGTCTCGGACATTACAAAATTGTTGAAATCCCCAATCCGGAGTCGGGCCAATCTGAAATTATTAGGTTCACCATCGGTAAAATTGAAAATGGCATTTTGACTATTTTCGCTGATGAAATTTCCTTCGGAAAATAGGGTTTGTAGTTCGTTTGAAACGTCCATTTTAGAGGAAATCCGCATGAGGTACTTAATTTTGAGGGAATTGGCGAACCGCTCCCATCCATCCAAATCACCATTAAATAAAATATCTCCCTCAAGGGCAATAGTTCCGTTGTAGGATTGAAGGGCTTCAATACCTTTTTGAAGATTATCGAATATGCCATCAGTATCCATGTAAATAGATTCTTGGGAGTCATATTCGGGAGTTACCGTACCATCCTGTCCTTTAAATGCCTCAAAATAAGGGACATCACCAAATAAATCTGTCAGGGCTGCCGCCATGTAGGCTTTCATAATTCTAGCGGATCCCTCATAAACCTTAAAAGAAGGGTTATCCGTGGATAGGTCAAGTATAATCTCATTGTCCCTGAGATTTTGATAAAATATAGGCCATGGATTTCCACCTAGCTGGGGAGATTTTAAGTTATGGCGATCAAAAAGGTTAAAATCCAAGGCCGTGGTATACTGTCCCAAAAGATTTCCTGCCGTGAATCCTTCATACGACATCTGCTCGCCGTAATCATAAATGACCTGTCTTAGCAATAAGCTTGGCTGAACGTTCACGGGTGTATTTGGATTCGTATTGATATCTTCAAAATCTTGGGTGCATGACCCCAAGATTAGGATAGTTAAAAGACTATATAGTTTTTTCATTGTTTTCATCCTTAAAAATTAAACCCTGCCTTTAACCCAATACTTCTTGTGGTGGCATAGGACATATCCTCAACACCACTGATAAATCCTTGTCCCTGGAGGGCCAACTGTTCGGGGTCAAAATGTGGGTTTTCCGTTATGGCAAATAGGTTTCTACCAATTAGCGATAGATTCAGGCTGGCATTTTGGTTAAAAATGGAAAGCTCTTTAAAGGTATATCCTAAGGTAAATTGCCTTAGTTTAAGAAAGGAGGCATCATACGTATTGTTTTCCTCGTGATTACGGTCATAGAACTGACGATAATAACTCTCGGCTGAAACCGCTACCGTGTTAGGAGTATACGCAGGATTCTCATCTGTTCCCGTATTTACGACACCCTTTGGTACGATACCTTCCTCGGGGCGATAGGCTGTTTCCGCCAATTGCCCACCTACATTTCCAAGGGCCCTTGTCCTAGAGACAATAATCCCTCCCTGACGCCAATCTAATAGAAAACCTGCGTTCCAGTTTTTATACTGGAATTGATTATTAAACCCTAACATAAAATCAGGGTTATAGTTTCCTAATTTTTTTAGGTCATTATCAGGAATATACCTGCCTTCATTGGTAAGAATAAAGTCGCCATTTTCATTTTTCAAATAGCCAGTCCCGTATAAATCACCTACGCGCCCACCTTTTTCCACCTGTAAAAATACTGTTTGATTTTGACTGTCATAAATTCGGGAATATGCTAATGTCAACCGCCCATCTTCTTGAGGTAAATCCTCTACAATAGCTCGGTTTGTGCTAAAATTCAAAGTGCTGTTCCATTTAAAATTTTCAGACAGAATTGGTGAGATTCCCGTGATTATTTCCAGTCCTTTAGAACGCACACTCCCCGAATTAACAACCTGTTGCGTATACCCGGATGATATGCCAATGGGCAATGAGAGTATTTGGTCTTTAGTTAGCGCATTGTAATAGGAAACATCCAAGCTTAATTGATCTCCAAAAAGTCGTATATCCGCACCCACCTCAAAGGAGGAAGTTCGTTCTCGTTGCAGGTAGGGATTTGCTATGGTGTTTTGATTGCTAAAAGTGGGTTGGCCATTAACAGGCGTTTGGGCCACAAAGGCACCTGTAGTTTGATAGGGGTTGGTGTCATTACCCACTTGTGCCCAACTGGCCCGGAGTTTTGCAAAGGATATTACATCCGGAAGTTGCACTATTTCAGACAGAATAATACTTGAAGATACGGATGGGTAAAAGAAAGAGGTATTGTCAACCGAAAATGGTGTGGCCAAAGCACTGGATCAATCATTTCTTCCTGTGATATCCAAGAATATAAAGTCGTTATACCCAAATTTTATCAGGCCATAAAAACTGTTAATTCGCTTATTGGACTCAAATTCAAATACTTCTATGGGCGAAGCTGCGTTCGATAACCTGAAGATACCAGGTTGTGCCAAACTAGTGGTTTGGGATTGGGATGTGTAAGCCTTTTGATCCAATCTATTCCCTCCCAAACTGGCGTCTACACTTAAATCATTGAACCGATTGGTATAATTCAGAAGGAAATCGGTATTTATCTCCCTAAACAACACATCGTGTTCTGCATATCCACCATTTTGAAACCTATTGGAACTAAATGCCCGCCGTAAACGGCGAAGCTCGCTTGAATAGTCCATTCCGGAACGTATCGAAGCGGTCAAATGTTCCGTGATATCATAACTTGCCGAAACATTACCGAACACCCGATCCCTTTTAAAAGAATTTCTATTTTCGAACACGATAAAAAATGGATTATCAAAATAGGTATAGTTAAAAGAGTATTGCTGGACACCTTCCAAACCGGGTTGCCAATAATTTCTTAGGCTTTCCATGTTCAGGGACCTGGGGCCCCACCCAACTAAGGAATAATTCACATTTTCAGAACCATAACCGTTAGAAGGTCGGTTATCACTCTGTGAATTCACATAATTAATGGTCGTGTTGATTTTTATTTTATCCGTGGGTCTAAATGCCAAACGCGTATTTACGGTCTGTCTATCCAGGTTTACCCCGGGTATAATGGACTCGCTTCTTAAGTCGGTAAAGGAAAGTCGGTAATTCCCTTTCTCAAAGGATGAACCAACAGCTATGTTATTGATAATTGTGGTTCCTGTCCTATAAAAATCCCTGAGATTGTCCGGATGGGATACAAAGGGTGTTGGGGTAATGGGCAATCCGCTATAGAGTGCCGTATCTCCTCCTCTAACAACGCTACCGTCCGGAAGCGTAACTGGACTATCGAATTGGGGAATTAAATTACCAACGTCGAGTCTAGATCCCAGCTATAGGAAATCAAGTCGTTTGTACCTCCGCCCAAACCATCTACAAAAGCAAATTCGCCTGCATTGCCCTGCCCATATTCGTTTTGCAAATCCGGTAATTGAAAGGCGGTGTCCACAAAGAAACTGGTGTTATAGCTAATTCCTAACCCCTGCGAATTTCTACCGCTTTTGGTTTCAATAACAATGACACCATTGGAGGCTCTTGTGCCATAGAGAGCAGCTGCACTGGGTCCTTTTAATACTGAAACTTCGGCAATATCATCCGGATTTACCTCCATGGCTCCATTTCCAAAATCAATCTCCTGGAAACCGGCTGCTGCTTCATTGGTAAAGTTGAAAACCGAATTGTTGTTAATTGGAACACCGTCCACAATAAATAAGGGATTGTTATTGGAGAAGGAAGCTTCTCCCCTAATCGTTACTTTAGAGGTGGAGCCTACGCCTGTTGGTCCTTGGCTAATGGTTACCCCGGCCAGTTTCCCTGCAAGATTATCCAAAAAATTAACGGACTTCACTTCCGAAACGCCCTGGGCATCCAAACTTTGAACCACATACCCCAGTTCCTTGGTCTCCCTTTTTAAGCCGAGTGCGGTTAAGACAACTTCGTCCAATTGCTCCGAGGATTCCAATAGGGCAATATCAATAACCGAAGCTCCTTCAACAGGAACTATTTGGGTTTCATACCCTATGGCGGAGAATTCCAAGATAATATCACGTGTTGTTATGGAAAGTTCATAGAATCCCTCTTCATTTGTCGTGGTTCCTTTATTGGAGCCTGATACTAGAACGTTTACATAGGGTATGGGTGCTCCCGACATATCTGATACGGTGCCCGAAACGACTTCTTGGGCAAAATTGATGGTGGCCATGAAAAGCATCATGACCCACATTACATATTTCATGTTTTTTGGTGGTGTTAGTTTAACTTGTCGCTAAGGTGTTCAAACCTTTTGTGGACTTATTCTTAGTTCTTCACTAACACAGGTGACCCTTTATTATATGGGTTTTGTGATAATTGAGATATGTAGAAATTATCCTGTAGAACGTAAAATTGTTGTTTGACCGCTATGCAAATCGCAAAAAGCTTTTGTAACGAGATAGAAATGGTCTTAATGTAGCCCACTAAGGAAAGAAGGTCCCGCATGTCATCAATGTCCCTAAAGACCGGTAACTGGATTACAGCACTTTGGTTTTCTTTCAGGTTTTCCAAAAGGGACTTGAGCAGGGTAATTTTTTGCCAAGGTAACTTGGTAAACTTTTCTTTATTAAAATCACACTTATGAATACCCACCAAATAGAAACCACCGTCCAATGAAGGATCTACGACCGTGTTCCCTTTGATCAATGCTTCAGCAGCGGTTTTAATATGTGCCGTCTGTAAGTGGGGGGTATCATTCCCGATAGCGATAATTTTATCGAATCCTTTGTCGAAAATACTTTGAAGCGCGTTCGTAAAACGTTCACCAAATGATGCTCCACACTGTTGCTTCTCGGATATATGAAAGTAGGTCAATTTTGACTGTTTGACCTTCCGGATAACAGAATTGTTCAATGAATCGAACAGCATTTCGCCCCTTTGAAGATGTTTACTTCGTATCTCTTCTTTGGAGGAGTTTGCAAAAATAAGTACGGCGGTACTGCGCATTATGGATTCTATTGACAATCTTGCTTAAACATACGACAAAAAAATGCAAGGGTTTTATTTGAACAGGTATTTAACTTCAATACGATTCTTTAAATCAAGTCAAAATGTCAGAAACCAACCAACTAGTCGGTGAAAATGAATTCTCAACTCACATTTAGTTTGACTGAAACCCTTCAACTTTATTAAAGAGTCGACGAAAAACAAATTCCTTTCAATATTTCATTAGTTTTTTCTTAATAACAGACCAGTGAGTCTAAAAAAGAACTTAAAAAGGAATGAAATTTTAAAAAAATTTTAGCATTGACAGTACTTTAAGTGGCACAAGTATTGAAATGAATAGGAGCGTAATGAAGAAATAATTTTTAATCAGAAATAAAATGAATACAAACAAATCAAACAAAGGCAGCTTAAAGGTGTACTTCTTTTCTGCCGTTATAGCCCTAGCTGTAAGTCTAGGAGTTATAGGAATCAACAAACTAAATCAAGAAGAGCAAATTAAAGGTGTAACAACTGTGGAAACGGTTCAGGGTAAGCACGTCCTGTATACTGCGGATGATGAAGGCAATATTAAGCCGTTGGATTTCACCGATACTTCCAAAAAAGTATTGGATGCCGTTGTGCATATCAAATCTACGCAAACGTCTCCAAGTTATGGTAACCAAGGAGGTAGGGAACTTCCGCGACCCCTTTAAGGAGTTCTTTGGCGATATGTTCAAGGGTCAAAGCCCCCAAGGTATGGGTTCACAGCCAAGGGTTGGTACTGGTTCGGGTGTTATCATTAACGATCAAGGGTATATAATCACCAATAACCACGTGATTGATAATGCCGATGAGGTAGAAGTAACCCTTTACGATAATGAATCTTATAAAGCAACCGTCATCGGTACGGATCCAACAACAGATTTGGCCTTGTTACAAATTGATGCCGATAATTTGAGTACCATGTCATTGGTAAATTCCGATGATGTTGAGGTAGGTGAATGGGTTTTGGCCGTTGGAAACCCATTAGGTCTAAATTCCACGGTAACGGCTGGCATCGTTAGTGCTAAAGCCGAAGTATCAACATCAATCAGGATAAATTTGCTGTGGAAAGTTTTATTCAAACGGATGCAGCCATCAATCCAGGTAACAGTGGGGGAGCCTTGGTGAATTTGGATGGTAACCTTGTAGGTATTAATACTGCCATTGCCAGTAGAACCGGTACGTATACTGGATATGGTTTTGCAGTACCAAGTAATATTGTTACCAAAGTGGTTGAGGACTTACTGAAGTATGGAAAAGTCCAAAGAGGTATGCTGGGCGTAACCATACGCACCATGGACAGTAATTTGGCCAGGGAAAAGGATGTAGATTTCACAAAAGGGGTTTGGATAGAGCAAGTTGGTGAAAACAGTGCTGCCGGTAAAGCTGGAATCAAATCCGGAGATATTGTTCTTGAAGTGAATGGATCGGAAACAGCAACATCCCCAAGATTACAGGAAATCATTGCCGGAAAAAGGCCGGGTGATGAGGTAAGCTTATTGGTGAGCCGTGATGGCAAGGAGCGGGAATTTAAGGTTGTCTTGGAAAATGCCAATGGCACTACAAAGCTGGTAAAAAAGGAGAAAAAGGAAATACTTAACCTACTTGGGGCGGACTTCGAAAATTTGGATAAAGACTTGGCAGAAAAATTGAACTTGGACGGCGGCGTTCAGGTGAACAAGCTGTATCCAGGAAAAATCAAGAAGGAAACCCAAATTAGGGAAGGCTTCATCATTACACATATCGATGGCAAACGTGTTAAAGATGTGGAAGACGTGGCCGATGTCCTTGAAAACAAAAAGGGTGGCGTAATGATAGAAGGCGTTTATGAAGATGGAAGCAAATATTATTATGCTTTCGGATTGGATTCGTAAAATAGTAGTATTTGGTTAATTTTAATGCCGCACAAAGCGACGGACTTTGTGCGGCATTTTTAATACAAATAACTATGGCTTCGCTAACAGGAAAAAGAATTGGGTTGGTACTTTCCGGAGGAGGTGTTCGTGGAATGGCCCATATTGGGGTCATTAAAGCCATGCAGGAATTTGGTTTGGATGCGGAACTGGTGGCGGGTAGTAGCGTTGGTGCCCTTGTAGGGGCCTTATATGCCAATGGAACCCCAATCATGGATATGCTTCGGTTTTTTAAGGAAACACCACTCTTTAAATACAATTTTATTTCTATAGGTAAGCCGGGCCTGTTGGATACCGATAGGTATGAAGATGTTTTCAAGGCCTATTTTCCACATAATAGTTTTGAGGGCTTACAAAAGGAGCTATACGTTGTGGCCACCAATTTGGAAAAGGGAGAAGAACTTTTTATACACCAGGGGGAACTTATAAAGCCGTTGCTTGCGTCCGCCGCCTTACCCCCAGTGTTTAGTCCGGTATCCTATAATGGAAGTTTATACGCAGATGGGGGTATCATGAATAACTTTCCATTGGAGCCTGTAAAAGGCAGCGTAGATGTTGTCATTGGAAGCAATGTTTCCATTGTTGCGGAACTAAACAGTAAGAACCTCACAAATTCCCTACAATTGACAGGAAGGGTCACGGGATTGATGATTTATGCCATCAATAGGGAAAAGATAAAAAGTTGTGACCTGGTCATTGAACCCAAATCCTTGGAACATATTGGTATTTTAGACCGAAAGGGAATCGAAAAGGCTTACGCCATCGGATATGAAAGTGCCAGTAAACAATTGGAAACATTTCTTTCTTAAATTAATTACAACATAGCGCTTAGGAGCAAGGTTCCTAGGATAAGTAGCACTAAAGAAATGACTCCTCCCACTACTAAAAAATGTTTGAACTTATAGATTCCCATGCTGTAGACCAATGCATTGGTTTGATATCCTAAGGGAGTGAAAAAACTAAAATTGGCCGCGAACATAACACATAGAATAAATGGCTTCACATCTAAACTCAGCCCATTGGCCAGTGAAATGGCAATAGGGGCCATAATGATAGCCGTAGCGTTATTGGAAACTACGCCGCTTAAAAGCATTGTAGTTAGAAAAAGTAGGCCGATTATGACCATTGGTTTTTGCCCCTCCATCATATTCAATAACTCTTGGGTCAACCAAGCGTCCGCTCCGGCATTGGTCATGGCAATCCCCAATGGAATCATGCCCGCCAACAGGAAAATTATTTGCCAATTGATTTTCTCGTAGATTTTGTTCAATTCGATGCATTTGAACAACAACATCGCTATGGTTCCAGCGATGACACTGGTCATAATTTCAAAAACTCCTGTTGCGGCAAGTATAATGGTAACTAATAAAATGAGGAGCGAAAGATTCCTCTTAAGTGGGGTAGAAGGTATACTGCTATCATATTGGTTTAAAACGGCTAGGTTATTACTGTTTTCAAAATTATGGATGTAAGAGGCATCCGTCTGTATCAATAGCCGATCACCTACCTTAAGTTTGGTGATGACATTATTACTAAGATGAAGCCGATTTTTAAGGTTGGTAAGAGGCTTCCTTTTGTTCACGGCAATGGGAACGGCCCTTGGAAAAATCATTTTTTTTAAGGAATCGACTGTTTTGCCCAAAAATCGGACCCCGGCAATAACAGCAACTCCAATAAAACGGTAGTATCCTCTTTTTCTTCGGTATTTTCTTTTGTCCTATCTACTTTTTCAATAGAGGTGCCCTTGGAAGAAGAAGTTGTAAGGTTTTCATCAATTTCTAGGTCAAAGTAACCCTCACTCCTCATTTTTTGTAAGTTCTCCGAGACTGCAATGCAATAATATCACATCACCTTCCAGTATCTCCAATTTTGGATTTAACAGGTTTTCTTCCTAATGGTTCCTAGTAAGACGAAGCACGGTAATTTCCGGTTCCTTGAACATAAAAGAATCTTTTAAGGAAATACCAATAAGCGGAGATCCGGCATTGACCTTTAGGGTAAGTAGGTATTTATTGAGATTATATTTTTCGGAAAGTTGGTCTTTTGGCCCTTTAGGTAAAAAGGCATAGAAAAGAACAATGATAACAATAGATGTACCTAAAAATATCAATCCAATCATGGAAAATTCGAAGAATCCCAGTGTATTCCCCGTATAGCGCATAAAAATATTATTGACTATTAGGTTTGTGGAGGTTCCCATCAGGGTACAGCTCCCACCAAGAATACTGGCAAAGGAAATGGGTAAAAGCAATTTACCGGGCAAAAGACCATACTTGTCCTTTAATTCCGCCACAATTTTTATAAAGACAATCACTACGGCCGTTGAACTAATAAAGGCGGAGACACTTCCGGAGAGTATCATGATAACAATCAAGACAAGAACTGCAGGCCAATTCTTTAAAATCTTCAATCCTTTGGCGAACCATGAAATGACCCCGTTCTCCTCAAGGCCAATGGCCAAGATCATAAGGCAAAGAATGGTAATGACCGCTTTGTTCGAGAAACCGCTAACCGCTTCTTCCGGACTTACCAAACCTGATAACAAAAGGGCTCCAATGATAAAAAAGGAGATCTTGTCCATAGGGAATATCTCGAAGGCGAAAAGCACGATCAAGGCGCCAATAATCAATAATACCGTAATAATCTCCCAAGTCATGTCTAAAGGTAGAAATTGACCAAAGGTAAGGCAAGGCATGGGGCAAATTAGCCCAAACCATATTATTGGGAATGCATTTACACTATAGTAGGGAGGAATCTTAATTAAAGACTGATGCCTTAAACATCGTCATAATCTATTTTCAGGGTAGGAGTAATAGGATGGGCCTGGCACGTAAGTACAAAACCTTCTTCAATTTCACTGTCCGTAAGGATTTGGTTCATGGCCATTTCCGCTTTCCCTTCTTTTATTTTAGCAATACAACTGCTACATACCCCGCCTTGACAGGAATAAGGAGCATCAATGTTTTCCTTAAGAACGGCATCCAAAACGGTCGTTTTTTTGTCCATAGTGAGCTGAAACTCCTCATCGTCCAAAGTGACCGTGAGCGCGGTTTGTCCGTCCGGTAGACTTGGCATTTCTTCTTTGATTTCCGTAGCGGTAAACAGCTCAAAATGGATTTTGTCTTTGGGAATATCATTGTCCAACAACGTATCCTTGACATTCTCTATCATCTGTTGGGAATCACAGAGATAATATCCATCAAACTCCATTTTAGCATGCTTATTTTTTAGGGCATAGTTGACGGTAGAGGTATCTATACGACCAAAAAGAGCCTTATCCTCGCGAGTCTGACTATTGATAAAATAAACAAAAAAACGATTGGTATAATCTAGTTCTAATTTTACCAAATCCGTATAGAACATGGTCTCTTCATAGGATTTGTTACCATAGACCAAGACAAAGTTATTCTTTGGGTTTCCGTCCAGTACGGTTTTGGCAATACTCATAATGGGGGTGATGCCACTACCTGCGGCAAAAGCGGCCACGTTTTGTGGATTACCTGAAGGTTTATAAGAAAACCTACCTTCAGGGGGCATTATCTCTAGGCTATCACCAACTTGAAGTTTGGTATTGGCAAAATGCGAAAATCCTCCATTGTCTACTTTTTTGATGCCAATGGTGATGTGAGTCCTTCTTTGGGGAGGAACTAATTGAGTAGGCCCTACGTAATTCTTTGCCCTTGATTTCTTTTTTTATGGTAATATATTGACCGGCAGTGAACAAAAAGGTCTGTACCAATTCCTTAGGAATCTCAAAGGTAACCGCTACGGAATTGGGGGTTAATTTTTTAATGTTCTTTACGTTTAACGCATAAAAATCTGCCATGTGCTTTGGTTATTTGTCTAGAGAGCAAAATTAAGGAAAGAAGGAGCGATATAAAATTGGAAAGTGAAAAAAGAATACATAAAACACTTATGCATAAGAAAATTATGTATATTAGGTGTTCGAAAATTGAATTATTTGCGCATCATGGGAAATTCAAAATTATTCAAGGGCAGCTTAAACACCATCATTCTAAAGATGTTGGAGGAGGAAGGAAAGATGTATGGCTATGAAATTACACAGAAGGTGAAAGAGCTCACCAAAGGGGAATTGAATATCACCGAGGGGGCCTTATATCCAGCCTTACATAAATTGGAAGCCGAAGGCCTGTTGGATGTGGAAGTGGCCAAAGTGGATAATAGATTGCGAAAATACTATAAACTAACGGAGCAGGGTGAAAAGGAAACGGTGAATAGACTAGCGGAATTGGAAGATTTTATTAGAAGCATGCAACAATTGGTGAATCCAGATTGGAGTATTCAATAGAAAAATTATAAGATGGCTATTTCCAAGGAAGAAGTATTATATATTGACAATTACCTAAAGTTTTTAGGGATAAAGTACTTAGATGTTAGACTTGAGATTTTGGACCATTTGGCCTCAGAATTCGAAAGCACTGAGAAACAAATTAATTTGGGAGATTTCTTGCGAACAAAGCGCCCATTTGTAAAAAACTATGAAAATCAATGGCAAAAAGCCAAACATTGGGGGCATCAAAAAGCATTGATTAAAAGAATTCTTGGATATTTCTACAAGCCCAACCAACTCTTCATTCCTATTTGTATTGGAATTTTCCTTGGATTTAACACTACCCTGTTGCCAAAATCATTAATTGCCATATCATTTTTTATTAGTTTAATTGTCCCTCAGTGTATCCACTTTTATGTTTATTATAAGCCTGTAGGAATCTATAAGAACATTCAATCAGCTAAATATATTCTATCTATTATGGCTTTGCCCTCGATATTTATGTACCTAATGGGAATAATGGCACCAATAGTAAAAGAAAGCCCAACAGTTTTCTATGCATACTGGTTTTTTGCCATGGTATTTAATATTGCAGGGCTACAAGAAGTAATGATTCTGAAACGGCAAATTGTAAAGACCTATAATAAGTTAATCAGCAATTAAATGAAACTCTCCCAAGACCAAATACAGGAATTGTTCAGATTTACCAGGGCCCATTATGTGGAGTACTATGACTTGCAATTAGAACTGGTGGACCATTTGGCCAATGGCATTGAAAGACAATGGGAACAGAATCCCAATTTATCCTTTGAACTAGCAAAGAATAGGGAGTTTAGAAAGTTTGGGGTTTTTGGCTTTGAGGATGTTATTAAACAGCGCAGAAAGGCAATGTCTAAAAGGTATTGGGCGATTATTTGGAGTTATTTCAAAGAGTGGTGGTCATTGCCCAAGATAATTGGAACCTTGGCTATTATTTCAGTTGTTTTTACATTTTTAAAATTACTTCCCAACGGAGACCTCAAAATTGGCCTTGTAGAAGGTGTTTTTCTTTGTTTCACATTGTTGATGCTTTACAGAACGTTTCAATTGAAGAGGCATATGGAAGGTTTATGGCGAAAATGGATGCTCCAAGAGAAGATTTATGAACAGGGTTTACTTGTTCAGTTATTTTTATTGCCCATGCACGTATGGAACACTGAATGGGTTAATGGCAATATGGGAGATGTATACTTTGAAATTGGACTATCCATATTAATCGTAAGTATGGGAATTTTATTGAAGCTATGTGGGTTTGTAATCCCTTCAAAAGCCGATGAATTATTGGCAGAAACTTATCCGAATATAAAATTTCTTAGCTTTTGTAACAATTTCCATTTTTGGCTTACTTATAAACCAAACAACAACATCCAACCTTTATGTTTAAACGATTTGCTTCCCTGCAATGGAAATCCTTTTTTAGATCGGCGAACTTTGGCAAGAGCCTAGCTGTGAAAATCATCATGGGTTTCTTTGGGGTGTACATGCTTGTAGTATTGGCAGGCATGGGTGCCGGCATCTATTTCATATTAAGAAAGGCGGTTCCTGATCAAAGTCCCATGTGGACTTTGAGTCAGTACCTTATATATTGGGTTTTAATCGAGCTGTTTTTACGATATTTCATGCAGAAGTTACCGGTAATGGATATCAAGCCTTTTTTGATTACACCGGTAAAGAAAAGCTCCATAGCCCATTATATCTTAGGCCGATCTGCAGCTTCCGTTTATAACGTATTAGCTCTTTTCTTTTTTATTCCACTCTGTATCGTTCTACTCTTTCAGGGCTATGTGGCACTCAATGTCTTTATGTGGCTGATTTCCATGATGGCGATTGTCCTGACCATTAATTACCTAAACCTACTTATCAATAAGAGCAATGTGGCATTGACCATTTTGGCCACTGTTTTAGTGATTTCCTATGCCCTTGATTATTTCGGCATATTTTCGGTCAAAGAGATGTTTGGCCCTATTTTCCACGCCTTGTATGCCTATCCAATAACCGTTCCGGTACCGTTGGCACTAATGGTCGTCATGTACTATATCAACTTTAACTATTTAAACGACAAGATTTATTTGGATGCCAAGCTCAAGGCCAAAAAGGCGCAAGCCAATACCAGCGATTTGGCTTGGACGAAACGATTTGGCGACTTGGGTACCTTTTTGCAATTGGATCTTAAAATGATTTGGCGGAACAAACGAACAAAATCCCAGGTTTGGATATCATTACTATTTGTGTTTTATGGTCTCATATTCTACATGCAGGACATCTATGATGATATGATGCCGATGAAAGCCTTCTTGGGCGTATTTATGACGGGTATCTTCCTTAGTAATTTTGGTCAGTTCATCCCCGCATGGGACAGTAGCTATTACAGCATGATGATGTCCCGTAACATTCCTTTGAGAAAATACTTGGAATCCAAGGCCTTGTTGATTTCGGTCAGCGTAATTTTCATGTTTTTGCTTACCATACCCTATGTGTATTTTGGTTGGGAGGCCTTGGCCATTAATTTTGGATGCGCGCTGTACAATTTGGGGGTAAATATACCGGTCATTTTATTTTTTGGTTCTTTTAATAAAAAAAGAATCGATCTGGATCAGAGTCCGTTTGGGAACATGCAGGGCACGAGTGCCAATCAATTTTTGATTATGCTTCCGGTACTTATAGTTCCCATTCTCATTTTTACACTGTTTTACTATCTCTTTTCAGTAACGGTGGCTGTAATGATCCTTTGCGTCTTGGGACTTATAGGACTGGTCTTGAAGAATACGTTAATGAGCAAGGTAACGGAGCAATACCGGAATAAGAAATATGGCATGATTGCCGGATTTAAGGAAAAAAATAGCTAAAACATCTAACCTAACATGATAACAGTAGAAAACTTAAGCAAGAAGTACGGTAAACAAACCGTATTGAATATAGAAACCTTGGAGATTCCAACTGGCCGGAGCTTTGGTTTGGTAGGAAACAATGGAGCTGGAAAAACTACCTTTTTCAGTTTGTTGCTGGATTTAATACAACCGAGTACAGGGCATATTGAAAATAACGGTATTCAAGTGAACATTAGTGAGGAATGGAAACCTATCACCTCTTCTTTTATCGACGAAACTTTTTTGATAGGGTATTTGACGCCGGAAGAGTATTTCTATTTTATCGGGGATTTACGTGGGCAGAACAAAGCAGATGTAGACGCACTTTTATCTCAATTTGAAGATTTTTTTCATGGTGAGATTTTGGGCCAAAAGAAATATTTGCGTGATTTATCAAAGGGAAACCAAAAAAAGGCAGGTATTGTAGCTTCCTTTATTGGAAATCCCAAAGTCGTTATCCTCGACGAACCTTTTGCCAATTTAGATCCCACCACCCAAATTCGGTTGAAAGGAATCATCAAGGACCTGGCCGCTAAAGAAAATGTTACCGTTTTGGTATCTAGTCATGATTTGATCCATGTCACAGAAGTGTGTGAACGTATTGTGGTGTTGAACAAAGGTGAAATAGTTAAGGATATCAAAACTTCCACCGAAACCTTAAAAGAATTGGAGGCGTTTTTTGCAGGATAGTCCTAAAAAGAACTTTTTTTCTTCCTAAAAGATAAAACCGACGCTTCAGTCGGTTTTTTATTTTTATTCACCCGGGAGCCTTCAAGACGATTCCGATTTTATACCAAAATGCATCGATAAATGGTACAATACTTTATTATGAAGGATCCAAAATTTTTTAAAGCAAACCATATGGTCTGTAAAATTTTGGTCTTTGGTATTGAGCGCATTCAAAATTCAAATTAGTAAAGTTGCCTTTTGTCGATAAACTGCATAATAATATGGATGTTTTTCAGTTATGCATACATACGTAGACCGTCTATTTTGAACTACAGATATAAACTTTTTTTATCACTTATTTTAGGAACCGTTCTTTTCAATGCCTGTTCCACCAAAAAGGATGCCTTCATCAATCGTAATTGGCACGCCTTAAATACCAAGTACAATACCCTGTACAATGGCAATATCGCCTTTGAAGAGGGGAGGGCCACGCTAAACGACACCTATAAGGATGACTATTGGGAAATACTGCCCATAGAGCGTTTGGAAGTGTCCGGTGAAATAAAGTTGGACTCAGAGGATAACAACCCCAACTTTATCATTGCCGAAGAAAAGGCGACCAAGGCCATACAGAAACATAGTATGGACATTAAGGACGAGGAGCGAAATCCCCAAACGGACGAGGCTTTTCTTCTTTTGGGCAAAGCTCGGTATTTTGATGAACGTTATATCCCGGCACTGGAGGCCTTCAATTATATCCTTAACAAATACACGGAAAGTGACAAATTGAACGAAGCCAGTATTTGGAGGGAAAAGGTGAATATCCGTTTGGAAAATGAGGAGTTGGCCATCAAGAACCTCAAGCGGTTAATGAAATACGAGACCCTAAAGGATCAGGAATATGCGGATGCCCGGGCCATGTTGGCACAGGCCTACATTAATTTAAATGTGCCAGATACGGCCATCCAGCAATTAAAAGTAGCCTCCTATTACACTAAAAAGAATCCGAGAGAAAGGCAGATATTACTACATTATCGGGCAGTTATATAATCAGCTAGGATATAAAGACAGTGCCAATTATGCCTTTGATAAGGTAATCGACCTTAATAGAAAATCCCCAAGGGTCTATATGATCAATGCTGAAATCCAAAAAATAAGGAATACGGCCATAACTTCAGAAAATCAAGAGGAAATGCTGGAGTACCTTACAGATTTGGAAGAGAATAGGGAAAACAGACCCTTTTTGGACAAGATTTATAGACAGGTTGCAGAATTCCACTTGGAACAAGGTTCGGATAGTCTCGCACTGGTTTATTTCAATAAATCCCTTCGCGCTACCCGAACGAACCAAAGCTAAATGCCCTTAATTATGAAAATTTGGCGGAATACAATTTTGATGAAAATCTTTACAAAAATGCAGGGGCTTATTATGATAGTGTGTTGACCAATTTAAATGAAAACACTAAAAAGTATAGGACTACGAAGAAGAAACTAGACAATCTTGAAGATGTCATCAAATATGAGGATGTCGTTCAGTATACGGATAGTGTCATTTCCATATATGAAATGCCCATAGATGACCAAATAACTTATTTTGAAAAACATATAGCCGATTTGCAAGCGGCCCGGGAAGCGGCCCGGAAAAAGGAACGCGATAAGTTGACGGACGGATTTGCCACTTTCGCCAAGAGTAAAGGAGGTAAGGAGAACCAAGGCAAGTTCTACTTTTATAATATTACCAGTCTTGGATATGGACAAAACGATTTTAAAAATCGATGGGGCAATAGGGAATTGGCTGATGATTGGCGTTGATCCAATAAGGCTGTTTCCAATATTTCTGAGGCTACGGGAGAGGTAATCGCGGTTAGCGGTAATCCGGATGCAGCCGTTTCTGAAGATGAAAAATTCTCCTTGGATTTTTATATGGATAGAATCCCAAAGGAAGAAGCCACAATAGATAGCCTTAAAACGGAACGTAATTTTGCCAATTATCAATTGGGTCTTATTTATAAGGAAAAGTTTGGGGAAAATTTGTTGGCTGCAGAGAAGCTGGAAAAGGTATTGGCATCAAACCCTGAAGAACGCCTGATTCTTCCCTCCAAGTACAATCTCTACAAAATATACGAGGAGGAAAACAGCCCTTTAATGGCATCTATGAAAGCGGATATTATCGCCAACCATGGTGGATCAAGATATGCGGAAATTTTGTTGAACCCACAGGCAGTGTTGGCAGATGATTCGGACAGCCCTGAAAATAGGTACCAAAACCTTTTTAAAAAATTTCAGAATCAGGAATTTTTACAGGTCATTACCGGTTCTGAGGAAAATATCAACAAGTTTACCGGAGACCCCATTGTTCCTAAGTTTGAAATGCTGAAGGCGAACGCCATTGGAAGGTTGCAAGGGTTTGAGGAATTTAAGGAGGCCCTAAACTATGTGGCGCTTACCTATCCGAATACTCCCGAAGGGAAAAAGGCGGAGATGATGGTGGCCGAGCAACTTCCTAAATTAGAGCCAAGGGAGTTTTCGCCCGAAACAGGCTCCACAGGAACATCCAACTGGAAGGTCGTTTTCCCATTTAAAAGAAGCCAAAATGAAAGGTCTCTCAAATTGATGGAGTTACTTGAAAAATCAATTGTCGATTTAAAGTATAAGAATATAGTATCTAAGGACATATATAACCTAGAAGACCAATTTGTGGTAGTGCATGGCTTTAAATCCAAAGATTTTGCACTGGGCTATGCGGAACTTTTAAAAAACAATAAGGATTACCGGGTTGCTGATGAGAATTTCGTAATTTTATCGGACAACTATAAAATAATCCAAGCACATAAAAACTTAGAGGCATATAGAAATACACTTTTAACCCCAAAACCTTGAAAAATGTTTTCAGACAAACAAAAACCTAGAACTATGAGCGAAATAGGAGGACAACCAAACAGAATTGAGAAGAACACAAAGATCAAAGGGGATATTATCTCCGAGGCGGATTTCAGAATTGATGGAAAGCTGGACGGTAATGTGAAAACATCCGGTAAAGTGGTAATTGGAAAGGATGGTTACATTCATGGAAAGGTCGAGTGCGTAAATGCCGATATAGAAGGGAGCTTTAATGGCGAGCTTTTGGTGTCTGATTTACTTTCCCTAAAATCTTCAGCGGTTATAGAGGGTACGGTATCAGTGTCCAAATTGGCAGTAGAGCCTGGGGCTACTTTCAATGCATCCTGTACTATGGGAGGAGGAAAAAGCGGCAGCACAGGCAATTACTGGAAGTTTTAAACCTTCCATGAGCGGAAAAAATGAGCCAGCAAAAGCCTCGTAACGATTCTAATTTAGTACGCACAGCCGCAAGTCTTTCGGGTATTGCCATTCAAATGGGCGCCACCATTTACCTAGGCAACCTATTAGGTGGATGGTTAGATGAAAAGTTCCAAAAAACATTTTTAGAGGATACAATAACATTACTTGCCGTATTTTTGTCCATATATTTGGTCATTAAAAAGGTGATGGCCTTAAACAAATAGGCAAAATTGTTCCAAAAGGTTACTTTATATACAATCGTGTTCATGGTGGTGGGCACGATTTCCTTTTTTACCCAAACAGCTTTGCTCAATGAAATGGGAAGTGTTTTTTTAGAGCTGCTTAAAAAGTCCTATCTGTTTCATTTTTTGTTCTCTTTATTATTGGTGATTGCCTTCCAAATCCTTTCTAACAGCCAAAAAGTCTTTGAACAATTGGGTTTTTTATACATCGGGATGTTAGTTTTTAAAATTGTGGTTTTTACTGCCATATTTTTTCCACAACTTATGGGAGATCAACCACTTTCCCATTTTTACAGGGCTATGATCTTAATCCCCATTTTTATATTCTTGACTTTAGAAGTGATTTTTGTTTCAAAAATCTTACGTAAAAAATAAGGGTGAATTTTAAGGCTTTAAAATTCTTTGTATTACATCAAGAATGACTACTTTTGCGCAAATTTTCAGGAGCATAATTTTTTTGATAAAGAAATAATGAAGGAAGTTTCAAAAGTGATTAAAAATCCGGTATTGTTCTTAACAATAGTGAGTTCACTCCGAGTTTCGCATTTTCTGAAGGTCAGGGCGAAGGTACAGTAAGCTCAAAAGAAGAGGTTAACGAATACATTTTGCACCATATAAAAGATTCTCACGATTTCCATTTGTTCTCATATACCAATAGCGAAGGGGAAAGAAAACACGTCGGTTTTCCTTTACCGGTAATTGTATGGTCTAGTAATGGTTTGGTGACTTTTATGTCTTCTCAATTTCACCATGATGATAACGGGGAAGTGATAGTTGAAAGAAATGGTTCCAAATTTGTAAAGTTACATAGTAAGATATATGAATTGGAGCCGGGGGCTATTTCAGTAAATTTTGATGAGAGCCAACATGCCACCAATGCACATAAAGTGTTGGATTTTTCCATCACGAAAAGTGTTTTCGGAATCTTATTGGTAGGCTTATTTATGTTATGGGCATTTTCTTCTTTGGCAAGACAATATAAAAACAAAAGTGTTCCTACTGGCTTTGGCAGGGTATTGGAACCTTTGGTCATTTACGTAAGGGACGAGATAGCAAAACCGAATATTGGGGAGAAAAAATACAGACAATTCACAGGATATCTTTTAACGGTTTTCTTTTTTATATGGATATTGAACCTTTTAGGTCTTACACCATTCGGTTTTAATGTTACGGGTCAATTGGCTGTTACTGCTGCATTGGCCATCCTTACATTGATTATTTATACGTTTAGCGGGAATAAGGATTATTGGATGCACATGTTGTGGATGCCCGGGGTTCCTGTGTTGATTAGACCTGTTACGGCAATTATTGAATTGGCCGGTGCCTTTTTGATTAAACCCTTCTCATTATTAGTTCGATTGTTCGCTAACATTTCGGCGGGTCACATTGTTGTAATGAGTTTGATTGCCATCATGTTTACTCTCAAAGATAGTTTGGGTGTGGCTGGTGCAACTGGACTTTCATTGATATTGTCGTTTTTTATTACCCTTATAGAAGTTTTGGTAGCTTTTTTACAGGCCTATATTTTTACTATGCTTTCCGCATTGTTTATTGGAATGGCGGTAGCGGAGCATGATCATGAGCATCATCACGATGCCGAGGGTCATGATGTTCCGGATGCTGAGGATGTAAGGGCGGATTTTATTTAAGAGTGTTTTTAATTTAATATATAAATCAGTTTACTATGTACAATTTAATTGGAGCAGGTTTGATCGTAATTGGAGCAGGTATTGGACTTGGTCAGATTGGTGGTAAGGCAATGGAAGGTATTGCCCGTCAACCGAAGCGACCGGTAAAATCCAAACTGCGATGATTATCATCGCTGCACTTTTGGAAGGTTTGGCATTCGGTGCCTTGTTCTTAGGAAAATAAGAACGTTAAGCCAAAAAACATTTTCCTGCAACGGTTGGTTGCAGGAGGTGTTTTTAATTATTGATTAGTATTAAAATTCAAAATAAATGGAAACATTAATTAACGATTTTTCACCAGGGCTTTTTATAGTACAGACTATATTACTATTAGGACTTATTTTTCTATTGGTGAAATTTGCATGGAAACCTATTCTAAATTCCTTAAATGAAAGGGAAACCGGTATCCAAGAAGCATTGGCGGCTGCAGAAAGAGCCAAGGCTGAAATGCAGAACCTACAAGCAGACAATGACAGGATGTTGCAGGAAGCTCGTGCAGAGCGCGAGGCTATGCTAAAGGAGGCCCGTGAAATCAAGGATAAAATGATTGCCGATTCCAAGGAGCAAGCGAAAGTTGAAGGAGACAAGATGATAAAGCAGGCGCAAGAGACCATAGAGAGCGAAAAGAAGGCAGCGGTAGCGGAGCTTAAAAGCCAGGTTGCTGAACTTTCGGTTTCCATTGCAGAAAAGGTCCTCAAAGAAGAACTTTCAGGAAAGGACAAGCAGTTGAAGCTAGTAGAAAAAATGCTAGGAGATATCAAATTGAATTAAAAAATGAGTGATTCCGGAGCGGCGGTACGATACGCCAAGGCCATATTGGATTTAGCTGTTGAAAACAAGGCTACAGAGGCTGTAGAAAAGGACATGCGTTCCGTGGTTAGTACGGTTTCAGACAGTAAGGAGTTGCGGGATATGCTTTCTAATCCAGTAATTTCGGGGTCGGCCAAAAAGGATGTCCTCAAGGCGGTTTTCAAAGGGTCCCACGGCATTTCAGAAGGATTGATGAATATGTTGGTGGAGAATAAAAGGGTTTCCCTGTTGAATGAAGTTGCCCTAAAGTATATTATTCTAAACGAATCCTTGAAAGGAAAGGATGTAGCATATGTTACCACAGCGGTACCCATGACGGATAGCTTGGAAAAACAACTTTTGAAGCAAGTAGCTTCTATTACAGGAAACAAAGTGACCATTGAAAATAAAATTGATGAGAGTATCATCGGCGGATTTATTTTGAGGGTTGGGGATTTGCAATACGATGAAAGCGTTTCCAACAAACTGAACAATTTAAAAAGAGAATTTACAAACAGTCTATAATTTAATTCCAGTAATGGAATTTACCCTGAGCCTAGTCGACGGGATTATCTTAAACAGGAACAAAAATGGCAGGAGTAAAAGCCGCAGAAGTATCGGCAATTTTAAAGAAACAATTATCAGGATTTGATGCAACAGCTACTTTGGATGAAGTAGGAACCGTATTGCAAGTAGGTGATGGTATTGCCGGAGTCTATGGTTTGGCTAATGCCCAATATGGCGAGTTGGTGGAGTTTGAAGGCGGTTTGGAAGGAATCGTTTTAAACTTGGAAGAGGATAATGTGGGTGTGGTATTGCTTGGACCTTCCAAAGCGGTAGGTGAAGGAGCTACTGTAAAAAGAACACAGCGTATCGCCTCCATCAATGTTGGAGAAGGCATTGTGGGCCGTGTGGTGGACACCTTGGGTAACCCAATAGATGGTAAAGATCCTATTTCAGGGGAAACCTATGAAATGCCATTGGAACGCAAGGCTCCTGGGGTTATTTATAGAGAGCCTGTAACCGAGCCGATGCAGTCCGGAATAAAGGCCATCGATGCCATGATTCCAGTAGGTAGAGGTCAGCGTGAGTTGGTTATTGGTGACCGTCAGACTGGTAAGACTACGGTTTGTATCGATACCATTTTGAACCAAAAGGAATTTTATGACGCAGGTGAACCAGTGTATTGTATTTATGTGGCAGTTGGTCAAAAAGCTTCAACGGTAGCAGGTATTGCACAAACACTAGAGGATAGAGGGGCTATGGCGTATACAACGATTGTTGCCGCCAATGCATCCGATCCTGCTCCTATGCAGGTATATGCACCTTTCGCTGGTGCCTCTATCGGCGAGTATTTTAGGGATACAGGTCGCCCTGCATTGATTATTTATGATGATTTGTCTAAACAAGCTGTTGCCTACCGTGAGGTTTCCTTGTTGTTGAGAAGACCACCGGGACGTGAAGCCTATCCTGGAGACGTTTTCTACCTTCACTCAAGGTTGTTGGAGCGTGCGGCAAAAGTGATTAACGATGACGATATTGCAAAGAACATGAACGATTTACCAGGAGGTATTGAAACCGATGGTAAAAGGAGGAGGTTCTTTAACGGCATTACCAATAATTGAAACTCAGGCCGGTGACGTATCCGCCTATATTCCAACAAACGTAATTTCTATTACTGACGGACAGATATTCTTGGAGCAAGATTTGTTCAACCAAGGGGTAAGGCCGGCTATCAACGTAGGTATATCCGTATCTCGTGTGGGTGGTAATGCACAGATCAAATCCATGAAGAAAGTGGCGGGTACTTTGAAATTGGACCAAGCCCAGTTCCGTGAATTGGAAGCTTTTGCCAAGTTTGGTTCAGATTTGGATGCTGCTACATTGAATGTGATTGAAAAAGGTCGTAGAAACGTGGAGATATTAAAGCAGGCCCAAAACGATCCATATACCGTTGAAGATCAAATTGCTATTATCTATGCAGGTTCCAAGAACTTATTACGCGATGTTCCCGTTGAAAAAGTGAAGGAATTTGAGCGTGATTATTTGGAGTTCTTGAACGCCAAACACAGAGATGTTCTAGACACCTTGAAAGCTGGAAAGTTGACCGATGAGGTTACCGATACACTTGCAACGGTTTGTAAAGATTTGTCAGCGAAGTACAAGAAATAAGTAGTAAAACGTAGTTGACACTGAGTTTTTTAGTAACTAACTACTCAATACTAATCTAAAATGGCCAATTTAAAGGAAATACGAAACAGGATTACATCGGTGTCTTCAACCATGCAGATTACCAGTGCCATGAAAATGGTATCTGCTGCAAAGTTGAAAAAGGCCCAGGATGCAATCACTGCCATGAGACCTTATGCCGATAAACTTACGGAGCTTTTACAAAATCTAAGTGCTAGTTTAGAAGGGGACTGCGGGAGTATATATGCCAGCAATAGAACCGTAAATAGGGTCTTGGTTGTAGCGATTACATCGAACCGTGGACTTTGCGGTGCCTTCAATTCAAATATATTGAAACAGAGCACAAATCTTGTGGAAAATATCTATGCTGGTAAACAGGTGGATTTCATGGCCATTGGTAAAAAGGCAAATGATTTTCTAAAAAAGCGCTACAATGTGATTTCAAATCACAATGGAATTTTTGATGATTTGACCTTTGATAATGTATCAGAAATTGCTAAGGTTTTGATGGAAAAGTTCTCAAAGGGCGAGTATGACCGTATTGATATTGTATATAACAAATTCAAGAATGCAGCGACACAATTGGTCATGACGGAGCAGTTTTTACCTATCCTACCATTGGAAGGTGAGGAAGGAAGCAATTCCGACTATATGTTTGAGCCATCCAAGGCAGAAATTGTCGAGCAATTGATTCCAAAATCCCTAAAAACGCAATTGTATAAGGCAATAAGGGATTCTTTTGCCAGTGAACATGGTGCTCGTATGACGGCCATGCATAAGGCTACCGATAATGCCAAGGAATTACGAGATCAATTGAAATTGACCTATAACAAAGCAAGACAAGCGGCTATTACCAACGAAATCCTTGAAATTGTTGGTGGTGCGGAGGCACTGAACAATTAGGCGCAAGCCAAATGTTCAAAAGGCAGAGGCTTTGAATAACTAAGTGAATTAAAGAATTTTATTGATAACCCCTTCGGAAACGTAGGGGTTTTATTTTTTAAATAGGAAGACTAATTTTTACGACTTTTGTCCCTTCTATGAAATCAAAAAAATCGGCCCTACTCTTTATTTTTGTAACCATTTTGGTGGATGTCATAGGCATAGGTATCATACTACCTATCATACCTGATCTTATAATGGAATTAACGGGTGAAGGGACAGCCATGGCCGTAATCTATGGGATGTGGTTGACTACGGCATTTGCCGGCATGCAATTTCTATTCTCACCAGTATTGGGCGAGATTTCAGATAAGTTTGGAAGACGACCTATTCTTTTGCTGGCCTTGTTGGGTTTAAGTATCGATTACCTGATACATGCCTGGGCCCCAAGTATTACGTGGTTATTTCTAGGTAGGTTTTTAGCAGGTATTACAGGGGCTAGTTTTACGGTTGCTTCGGCCTATATTGCTGATGTTAGTACCAAGGAAAACAAGGCCAAGAACTTTGGATTAATAGGGGCTGCTTTTGGCCTTGGATTTATCATTGATCCGGGCGTGGGTGGATTTTTCGGGGAGATCGACATCCGCCTGCCCTTTTATATTGCCGCAGGACTGACCTTTGCCAATTTCCTTTTCGGATTGTTTTTTGTGCCGAGTCTTTGACGGTCGAAAATAGACGGGCCATCAATCCAACAAAGATGATTCCAGGGGTTTCCTTATTTGCCTTACGGAAGTACAAAGGGGTACTTTTGCTGATTTTCGCCTTCTTTTTGGCGAATTTGGCCGGCCAGGCTTTGCCTTCCACGTGGTCTTACTATGGTATTGAGCGCTACAACTGGAGCCCTAAGGAAATAGGGGTATCGTTGATGGTAGTAGGACTTTTGGTGGCCATTGTTCAAGGTGTCTTAGTGGGTATTTTGGTGAAAAAATTTGGAAAGCGTTTCGTAGTAACCGTAGGCTTTTTGCTATGGACGATCGGTATGTTTTTCTTTTCAATGGCCTCAGAACCATGGATGTTATATGCTTTTTTAATCCCGTATGCATTGGGAGGTGTTGCAGGACTGACAGTTCAGGGCATTATATCCAACCAAGTTTCTGAAAAGGAACAAGGAAACCTTCAGGGTTCTATCACGGGGCTGGTTAGTATTACAGCTATCCTAGGGCAATTGGTTTTCTCACCCGTATTCTACTTTTTTATACGTCCTGGGGGAGGCATTTACTACCCTGGTGCGCCTTACACCTTAGCGGCTATTTTTTTACTAATAGCATTTTCAATGGCGTTTTTAGCCATGAAGCGTTTGGAATTGGAAGACGAAAAGGCTCCCGCAGAGGCGTAAGAAGGGATAATTCTGTCAAAACGGGATAAAACCAACTTTGTATAACCAAGGTAAATAGGTACATTTAACACTTCAATTTAAGGTGTTTGAATCCTCTCAAAAAACTTTTTAAACAAACGGCGATTTATGGCTTGGCAACCGTGCTTCCGCGTATGCTTTCGTTCTTGCTGGTGCCTATTTATACCTCCGTCATGCCACCCGGCACCTATGGGGAGGTAACCCTTATTTTTACTTGGTTTGCCATTTTCAATATTTTCTTGGCCTACGGCATGGAAACGGCTTTTTTCCGGTTTTATAAGGATACGGAGAATAAAAAAAAGGTGGTATCCACTTCCCTGATATCACTTGGGGTTTCCTCACTTGTTTTTCTGTTGATAGGGCTCATATTTAAATCAGCCATTGCAACGTCTTTGAACATTGAACCTAAGTACATGAATTTTGTACTTTGCATATTAGTGTTAGATGCACTGGTAATTGTTCCTTTTGCTTGGTTAAGGGCCAACGAGAGGCCTATCCGCTATGCGATTGTAAAAACGATTAATGTAGTACTAAATTTAGGTTTAAATCTATTTTTTCTATTACTCCTGCCAAGTTTGGCAAGTAAGGAAGGATCTGGATTCTTTGAAAGACTCTTTGTGCCAGATTATGAGATATCGTATATACTGATCTCCAATCTTATAGCAAGCGCAGTCACATTGTTGCTTATGCTTAGGGTATACCTTAGAAGACCGTATATCTTTGATGTGGATTTATGGAAACGGATGTTAACCTATGCCATGCCCGTAATGTTCGCAGGTGTAGCCTTTACCATCAACGAAGTTTTTGACAAGTATTTGTTATCGAAATTATTACCACCCGATATAGCCAATAGTGAAATGGGGAAATATGCGGCCTGCTATAAACTCGCCTTGTTCATGACACTTTTCGCCACCGCATTTCGTTTAGGAATTGAGCCATTCTTCTTTAGTCATTCGGATACTAAAAATCCGCAAAAGGCCTATGCACAGATTACCAACTACTTTGTGGTGTTGGGAAGTATTATTCTATTGACCGTAGTGGTATTTGCCGATGTTTTAAAAGGCCTCTTCATAAAAGACACCTCCTATTGGGATGCCATGTCTGTCGTTCCCATTATATTATTGGCCAGTTTCTTTCCGGGCATTTACCACAACCTTTCCGTATGGTACAAGGTAACGGATCGGACGAAGTTTGGGGCTTATATTTCCATGATAGGTGCTGTACTTACCATCATCATAAACGTAGCCATGATACAATATTTTAGTTATGTGGCTTCAGCAATCGCCACCTTGGTAGCTTATGGTTCCATGATGCTATTATCATTCTATTTTGGTCGTATGTACTATCCTATTCCCTATAATTTCAGAAAAATTATATTTTACTTAGGAATTTCTATACTGTTTTCAATGGTTTCCTTCTATATCTTTGATAGAAATTTATGGGTGGGTATACCTTTATTGTTGATTTTCTTAGGATTGGTGTATAAAATGGAAATCGAGAATTTAAAAAGGGTATTTGTCAAATAAAATCAGAGAACGAAAGAAATGAAGATCAGGATTATTAACAAATCGAATCATGAGTTGCCCCACTATGAAACCGAAGCCTCGGCCGGGATGGATTTGCGGGCCTATATATCGGAGCCTATTACCTTACAACCTTTGGAACGGGCCATAATAAAAACCGGCCTGTTTATGGAATTACCAGTTGGCTACGAGGCGCAAGTACGCCCTAGAAGTGGTCCCGCCGCAAAAAAGGGTATAACCGTTCTCAATGCTCCTGGCACGATTGATGCTGATTATAGGGGGGAAATAGGTGTGATTCTAGTCAATTTATCCAATGTAAATTTCACAATTGAAAATGGAGAGCGTATAGCCCAAATGGTGATTGCCAAACATGAGCGGGCGGAATGGCAGTCTGTAGATGAGCTTTCCGAAACCCTAAGGGGCGAAGGT
Source organism: Maribacter litopenaei (assembly GCF_025244665.1). Lineage (GTDB taxonomy): Bacteria > Bacteroidota > Bacteroidia > Flavobacteriales > Flavobacteriaceae > Maribacter > Maribacter litopenaei. Next base: position 3,797,558 of record NZ_CP104205.1, read on the forward strand.
GGTTTTGGCAGCACTGGAGTAAAATAAATCTACGAATGAAAATAACAATCCCAATGCTACTACTTTATTTAGGAGCAACATTTGCACCAGGGATTGTTTTGTCTCAAGAGGAGGATCCCATTACCGAGGAGGAGAGTGCAGAGGTCTCTTTCGAAGAATATTCCGATGACTTCCAGGAAAGTTTTTTTGAAGGGCTAAAGCAACAGGGAATTCAAAATTATGACAAGGCCATAAATGCTTTTTTAAAGTGTAAGAACTTGGAACCGGAGAAAGAGGTTGTGTCCTTTGAGTTAGCCAAATCCTATTTACTTGATAAGCAATATATCAATGCACAACAATATGCCCAGGAAGCTGTGGCGGCAGACCCGGAAAATTATTGGTATGCAAATACGTTGGCGGAAACATTAAAGGCCCGTAACACCTCCGTGAGTGCTATAAAGACCCGGATTCCATGGAACAATACGGAACTAAAGTCCAATTTGGCATCCATCTATTTTGAATTGGGCAATTATGAAGAAGCCAAAGCAATCTTAGAGGAAGTGGAAAAAACAGTAAAATCCATGTACCTCCAATCCAAAATAAATGATTCTATTGACAAGCATCGAGGTAATATAAAAAATGTAATTCTATCAGAAAATAAGAGCGAGGATGCCAATGATTTGATTGCATTGGAAGAGAGGATACAGGATTCGTTAAACGGATCTGATGATGCCCAATCACTCCTAAACCTTACGGAGGAAGCTCTTGAAAAATATCCCTTACAACCTTTCTTGTATTATGCCCATGGAATCGCCTTACGAAGGGATAATAGGAACAAAGATGCCATTGAGGCAATGGAGACGTCATTGGATTACTTGATCGATGATCCCGAATTGGAGAATAAGATATACAAGGAGCTTTCCGAGATTCATGGAGCCATGGGAAATACGGAGAAGTCAAACCTATATTTAAATAAGATTAAACCTGGATTTTAATGATGCACATTAGGTTACTAACATATAAAAAAATGGTTTCGGTATGCGCTTTGACGCTCTTTGTCTTTTCCTGTAAGAGCACCAAAGTTATTTCCGATGGATTCATAGATGACCGACTTTCTGCGAAAACAGTGGTCAAAGCCCACTACCAAAATAAGTTGGATTTCAATACACTAACAGGACGGGTAAAAATCGACTATTCGGATGGTGAGGATGAACAAAGTGTATCCGTAAGCCTTCGGATGGAAAAGGATAAAGGAATTTGGATGAGTGCCCCGCTGGGTATTGTAAAGGTCTACATCACCCCGGATAGGGTTTCTTTTTATAACAAAATGGACAATGAATATTTCGATGGCGATTTTTCCTATTTAAGTAATCTTTTGGGAACTGAGGTCGATTATTCAATTCTACAAAATATGCTTTTGGGCCAGGCCCTTTTTGACCTTAGAAATGATAAATTTGATCTTTCTGTAGCGAAGGAAACCTATAGATTGACCCCTAAGACGGCTGGAGCACTTTACAAAACCTTGTTTCAAATTGAACCAAAGAACTTTAAAATGGACTTACAACAACTGTCCCAGCCTCTGAAAAAACGTTTATTGGAAATCAAATACAAAAACTACCAACTCGTTGGCAAAGAAGCCATACCCAATGAAGTGTCCATTCCGGCCATCGAAGAGAACAATGAGAACAGAATTTCCTTGGAATATAGAAATATAGAGTTAAACCGACAGGTCAACTTTCCATATAAAATACCAAAAGGTTTTAAAGAGATTGTGTTAGAATAGCATGATGTTGGACAAGCGACATAGAATCGTCTTCTTTCTGCTACTTTTCTTGGGAGAGTCCTTTAGTTTGGGCACAAACCAGTGAGCAAAAGGCACTTGAGGAGAAGCGGGAACAGCTTCAGACGGAAATCAGGGAAATCAACCGACTTTTATTATCCGAAAAGAAGGAAAGAGGTACTGTGTTGAACTGAGATGGAGGCATTGGATAAAAAAATTACGGTCTGGCAACAATTGATTCGTGTCACGAACCAACAGGCAAACCTTTTGAATAGGCAAATCAATACCAATATTCGAAATATCAGTAAGCTAAAGGGAGAACTTCAGGAAATTAAGGAGGAATACGCCAAGATGATTCAAAAGTCCTATCAAAATAAATCCAAACAGAACCGACTGATGTTCCTATTGTCCTCTGAGAGCTTTTATCAGGCCTTTAAAAGGCTTCAGTATATGAAGCAATATACGGACTATAGAAAAGAGCAAGGGGAGCAGATTTTAGCCAAAACGGAGGAGCTTACACGCCTGAACATGGACTTGAATGAAGAGCGAAAGGTAAAGGAGGTGTTATTGACCCAAAATACCAAGGCCAAAGATCAACTTTTTGCGGAAATTCAGGAACAAAAAACGCTATTGGAGATCATTCGCCAAAATGAAAGCAAATATGCCAAGGCTATAGAGGATAAAAAGCGCGAGGCTAGAAAAATTGATCAGCAAATAGAAAACTTAATTCGTTCGGCGATTGCGGCCTCTAATAAAGAAGCCGGTAAAACCACGACCGGAGTAAGTAAGTTTGTACTGACACCTGAAGCAACCATCGTGGCCAATAATTTTTCTGCCAATAAGGGCAAGCTAATTTGGCCAGTCGAAAAAGGAATTAAGAGCCAAGGTTTTGGTATTTACAACGACGCCGTTTATCCAGGAATCAAACATCAGAGTAATGGGGTAATTATTGCCACAGACCCAGGGTCAAAAGCTCGAGCCATTTTTGAAGGCGAGGTCATTGCTATTTTGGCAGTTCCGGGCGGGAATAAAGGGGTTCAGGTAAAGCATGGTAATTTTATTAGTACCTACTACAATTTAGCGGAACTATTTGTAAAAAAAGGGGATAGGGTCAACATCAAAGATGAGCTTGGCACAATTTATACCAATCGATCCAATGGTCAGACCCGCTTAAAATTCTATCTCTATCAAGATACCTCCAGATTGAACCCGGAAGAATGGGTGTATCGACTGTGAGTAGATAGCACTAGGGTAATAGGTGTTAGTTCAATGGATTTAGCACTTATAATTTTGGACTTTCAAACTTCAAACCTAACAACTATTAACGATTTACGAACAACCAAAAGCTTAACTTATGAAAATTACAGATATAAAAGGAGGTGTTGAATTGCGAAACGGCGTAATGATGCCCTATTTGGGTTTGGGTACCTATCAAGCTGATAACGACCAAGAAGTGATAGATTCCGTAAAGGATGCCTTGGAACTTGGATATAGGCATATTGATACCGCATCGGTGTATAAGAATGAGGAAGGTGTTGGAAGAGGAATAATAGAAAGTCCTGTAGCCAGGAAAGATATTTTCTTGGTAAGTAAAGTTTGGAATAGCGAGCAAGGATACAATACAACCTTACAGTCATTCGAGGATAGCCTCAATAGACTGCAAGTGGATTATTTAGATCTGTTTTTGGTGCACTGGCCAGTTCAAGGAAAATATAAGGATACCTGGAGAGCCTTGGAATATTTGTATGAAACCAAAAAGGTAAAGGCCATAGGGGTCAGTAATTTTTTACGCCACCATTTGGAAGACCTTTTGACAGACTGCTCCATTGTACCTATGGTCAACCAAATGGAGTTCCACCCTTATTTGGTTCAGCAAGATCTTTTGGATTTCTGTACTGAAAATACCATTCAGTATGAAGCTTGGTCGCCTTTTATGCAGGGGAAACTTTTCCAATTGGATTTTTGTAAAGAGCTAAGCGAAAAGTACAATAAATCGGCGGCACAAATTATTTTAAGGTGGAACCTACAAAAGGGGGTGGTCACCATTCCCAAATCGGTTCATAAAAAACGGATTGCCTCCAATGCCGATATTTTCGATTTTGAACTATCTATAGAAGATATGGCGTATTTGGATAGTTTAGATAGGGATGAGCGTAGTGGGCCACATCCAGATCATTTTGATTTTTAAAATGTAATTTATTTTAACCTCAATTAGGTTAAACAAATCGATATCCGCTTATTTTTCATAGATTCCCATCTATGAACTAATTCTTGCGATTCATACATTTTTCTCCTTTTTTTAGGTGGTTTGGTTTTACATTTGAAATGAAATCCTTCTCTTATCCAATTCCCGAACAACCTACAATTGTCGTTCCCCAGGCTTTCAAAACATTGGAACCATTTATACTGATAGATCCCTAGTTATTGGAAAGCAAGGGTTTTTCAAAAAATAACGACCAAGTAGAATCTTTAATTTTATATACAATGAAAACCAAACTTTTAATAATAGCTGTGTTAATTGCCACAATAACCAGTATCGGATCCTGTGCACAAAAAGACTTAATTGATTGTGCCTATAGAGCAGATGAAGAAGCCTGTGAACGATTTGACGAAGAGAATTCGCTAGAATCTACCATGTATCAAACACCAGATAGCGTACGAGTAAATGAACAAAAATTACCATCATTGGATTAGTAGTCCAGTAGCATTGCGGTATTCTAATTTTCGGCAAACAAAGCCTTTAGTTCCGTAGCATCGTTAGGCTTCATTTTACCTGCCAGTACCGAGACTTAACTGTTTTCTGCGCAAGGCCCCTGCATAACGTTCCTTTTCCAAATCGGATTCCGGTTTTAAGGGAGGAACTTCTGTAGGTTTTCCAGTTTCGTCCACGGCCACAAAGGTATATATGGCCTCATTGGCCTTGGTTCTTTTTCCGTTATAGCGATCTTCGATCCACACGTCAATATATACTTCCATGGAGGTCGTGTAAGCCCTAGAAACTGCAGCTTCAACTGTCACAACACTCCCAAGTGGAACCGCAAGGTTAAAGGCGACATGGTTCACAGAGGCCGTTACCGTAATTCTTCTGCTATGCCTACCAGCGGCTATACTTGCAGCTCGGTCCATTCGTGCTAAGAGCTCGCCTCCAAATAAATTTTGTAGGGCATTGGTTTCACTGGGCAAAACCATATCCGTCATGGTCGTTCTCGATTCTGATGGCGTTTTTGGTGTCATAGAAGAAATTTTTCCGCAAAGATACGAGCCACAAAAATTTTAAGAGGAAATAGGAAGCTTATTTTTCAGAAAGGAGCCAAGCGTCTCTAGATTCGGTGCGCTTAATTTCCCTTAAAACAGTAAGAGCTTCTTTAGGATTTACAAATCGGTCATAAGTGACCATATGAAGACCGTAGGCATTGGTACCGTAGTAGGCCGCTTTGTATCCTTTGCTTTGTAAGGACTTGATTTTTCGGTCAGCATTGGCCCTTACACGAAAGGCACCTGCCACAATATGATGTTTGGCCGCCTTATCGATCTCTACTTCAGAAGTAGAAACGGCGTCCACGTTCACGGTTGGGAGTTCCAAGGGAGCGGTGTTGAAAAAAGTGGCTTCCTGAATCTGCCTTTCCACTTCCTTTTTCGCATCTTCACGAACCACTTGCCGTGATTGAAAACCATTGTTTAAGACCTGATATCCTGTAAAGCCGGCAGAAATAGCAATTAAGATAATGGCCGCATATTTTAGGTAAGGCCTAAAACTGGTCTTCTCCCTTTTTTCGGGGCTTATGATAAACGGAATTTTCTCTTCTATGGCTTCAACCTCCTCTTTTAGTACCTCTCTAGTCACTGGAATAGACTTAAAAGATGACAGACCAAAAGAAGAAGTAAGGTAATTTACCTCATAATATGGTTGAAATTGAATCCTATTTTCGGCATTGTTCCATAACAGTCCAATTTGTTTAAGACTTAACTTTTCACCGCCATTCAAGGTTTGTTTCCATTGTTTAGTAATGGTTTCGATCCGAGATAAAATTTCCTCAAAAGAGGCTTTTTCAGCTTCGGCAATATAGGAAACCAATAAGCCGTCATTGGTAATTAATTGCTCGTTAAAAGATATAGATTTTGAAGGAGCAAAAAAGGTGTTGGTAATATCGTTGATTCGTGCGGAGGTCTTTTGGGTAAGGAAGGCACCAAAGTTTGGTACTACCACACAATTGTACCTGTATAATAATTCGCTTATATAGTGTTCTACTACCATTATGGGCAAATATCAAAAAAAATAGGGGTTCACAAAACCGGTGACATAACTTTTTATTAACATTATATTTGTAATCCTTGGTGAATAATAATGGGTGTGTTACAATATACTGCGAATGAGTTGATTGCAATGTTGAGGTTGCAAAACGTGCCCAATGTTGGCGATGTCATTGCCAAAAGATTGATTTCTTACTGCGGAAGCGCTCAGGAAGTTTTCGAGAACAAGCAGCGACATTTATTAAAAATTGATGGTATTGGCAGCTATACCCTTAAACATTTGTTCGATACGGCACATTTGGCCGATGCCGAAAGGGAATATCAATATATTCTAGAGAACCAAATTGACTATTGTTATTTTGAAGACCCTAATTATCCCAAACATTTAAAACATTGTATAGACAGTCCTATTTTGCTCTTTAAAAAGGGAAATATGGATTTGGAAGGTCGAAAAATCATTAGCGTGGTAGGTACCGGAAATATCACCAGTTACGGCACTGCCTTTTGTGAAGAGTTCATCGCGGATTTGGCCCCCTTGAATCCTATCATTGTGAGTGGTTTTGCCTATGGAGTAGACATTTGTATTCAAAGAGAAGCCATTAATCAGGGTTTACAGACAATTGGGTGCTTGGCCCATGGCTTGAATCAAATCTATCCCAAAGTCCATGCGAAATATCAAAATGAAGTTTTAAACAATGGTGGATTCTTTACAGAATTTTGGAGTACCAGTAATCCGGAGCGGGAAAACTTCTTAAAGCGAAACCGAATTATTGCAGGAATGAGCGAAGCGACCATAGTGGTGGAATCCGCTGAAAAGGGAGGGAGTTTGGTAACGGCAGATATTGCCAATAGCTACAATAGGGATGTCTTTGCACTTCCCGGACGTAGCACAGATAAATATAGTGTGGGCTGTAATAATCTGATCAAACAACAAAAGGCCCATATGTTGACCTCTGCAGCGGACCTGATTTATCTTTTAAACTGGGAACTTGAGGAAAAGACTTCTCAATCCGTACAAAAACAATTATTCGTTGACTTGGATGAGACGGAACAAAAAATATATGGCTATCTCCAACGTGAAGGAAAACAATTGTTGGATAGTATAGCGATTGATTGCCAATTACCCATTTTTAAGACGTCGGCTACTTTGTTGAATATGGAAATGAAAGGGGTCATACGTCCATTGCCAGGTAAATTGTTCGAGGCAGTTTAGGCTTTTTTACAGACCATGCGGTTTATAATTCGAAGTAATGGTATTTTATAAATTCTTTTTTTTGCAGCTTACCGATGAATGGCAAGATATGGTCGTTTCTTCATAAAATAATATACTAGTACCAAACATAAAAACCGACCATAGCGTCGGTTTTTACTTATAGTGACAAAAATGAATTTTGTTTAATAACCTAACTTTTCGCGTACTCTGTGGAGTACTCCATCAGCCACCTTTTTGGCCTTATCCGCACCTATGGCCAAAGCTTCATCCACTTCTTCCAAATGGTTCATGTAGTATTCAAATTTCTCCCGTGGTTCTTCAAATTTGTTCAAAAGGAGTTCGTACAATGCTTGTTTGGCATGACCATACCCGTAGTTGCCTCCCAAATAATTGGCGGTCATTTCCTCGATTTGAGGTTGACTGGCCATGATTTTATATAGGGCGAAGACATTATCTCGGGTAGGGTCTTGGGTTCCTCCATGGGCGTGCTATCTGTTTGGATTCCCATTATTTGTTTGCGCAATTTTTTGTCCGGCTGAAAAATATCTATAAGATTGCCCTTACTTTTACTCATTTTAGCACCGTCAGTACCCGGAATGTACATCGTCTCTTCCTGCACCTTTCCCTCGGGAACCACAAAAGTTTCACCTAATTGGGAATGGAATCTATGCGCCACGTCCCTGGTCATTTCAATATGTTGTAATTGATCTTTTCCAACAGGTACAATATTGGCGTCGTAGAGCAAAATATCTGCTGCCATAAGCATAGGATAGGTAAACAATCCTGCGTTTACATCTTCCAGCCTATCCGACTTGTCCTTAAAAGAATGGGCCGGAGTCAAGCGCTGATACGGAAAAAAGCAACTAAGGTACCAGGAAAGCTCTGTGACCTGTGGTACATCACTTTGTCTGTAGAAAACAGTTTTATTAATGTCCAACCCAAAGGAAAGCCAGGTTGCCGCCGTTCTATAAGTATTGTTCCGCAATACCTCCCCATTTTTTATTTGGGTAAGGGAATGCATATCCGCAATAAATAAAAAAGACTCGTTCTTTGGGTCACTTGCCATTTCGATGGCCGGTATAATAGCCCCTAGGATATTTCCAAGATGAGGGGTTCCCGTACTTTGTATACCGGTTAATATTCTTGCCATTTGGTCAAAATTATAAGTGGACAAAGGTAAAACAAATAGAAAAATTCAAAGGTAGAATCGCTATTTTTGATACATGATAGTACTCGAGCGAATGGGTCAAGCGCTATACCGTATACTGGTTTTACCTACTTGTGGCCATCCCTATCTTTATATTTTTCCCGTTTTTATTGTTGTTTGCGTCTAGAGAGGTCTCGTACCCCAATTTCTTTTGGATGGCCGGAAATCTTTGGGCAATACCCATTTTATATGGTATGGGTTGTCCACCAAAGGTAACCTATGACCAAAAATTGGAGTTTGGGAAAAGCTATATGCTGGTAGCTAACCATACAAGTATGCTGGACATTATGTTGATGCTCTTCGTAAGCAAGAATCCTTTTGTATTTGTTGGGAAAAAGGAGTTGGTAAAGATTCCGGTATTTGGGTTCTTTTATAAAAGAGTGTGCATTATGGTAGATAGGGACAGTACCCAAAGTAGAACAGGAGTTTATAGAAGGGCACAACGTAGATTGAGCCAAGGTCTAAGCATTTGTATTTTTCCTGAAGGCGGGGTACCTGACGATGAATCTATTATTCTGGATACATTTAAGGATGGGGCCTTTAAAATGGCCATAGCCCATAAAATTCCTTTGGTGCCTATTACCTTTTTCGATAATAAAAAACGCTTTTCCTTCACTTTTTTTAGCGGTGATCCAGGTATAGTTAGGGCCCGGGTTCATGAATTCTTTGAAACGGGTATTTTGGCCGAAGAGGACAAAAGCACCTTACGTGAAGAGGTTCGTGATGTTATCTATCAAGACCTACAATCCTCATTTATGTAGTTGTTTTAAAACTTAAAACTAATACCGCTATAGATACCTATAGTGTAAGGATTAAAAGTGCCATCTACGTTTGAAAATGTATTTAACTGATATTTGAATACAGGCTCTACGTTCAATTTCAGTTTTTGTGAAAATTGATACCCTAGACCTATCCCAAAGTTGGCACTGAAATTTAATTCATTAACATTATTGGCCTCCCCAATCTGGGTGGTCAAATTACCTGAAGTCAAATCCACTTCGTTATCGACTAAAAACAAGGAGCTTACCCCACCAATTACATTTACACCAAACTTATTGTTCACCAAAGCGTAACTTAATTCTACAGGAACTTCCAAATATCCTAATTGTTGGGCCATGACACCAGATCTATTTGCTGATCTCGCAGATACATCGAACGATTTACTATCTAAATTTAGTGTGGCATTGCTAGAGGACACTACCAAATTTTCTGCCGTTTCTGCGTAGTTGATATTCGCAATGCGATTTTGGCTCAAGGCCGATAGGGAAGAGGTAAAATACACGTCATTGGTATCATACCCGTAGTCAACTTTGTGTACCCCGGAACGGATTGATAGCCGTGGATTTATTTCATAAGCTACGGATAGTCCATAACTCATATTCACATTTCCGGATTTGGAGTTGGCACTAAAAACCGGACTAACCGGGGAGCCATTTCCAATTGCATCAAAATATACGGGTGCAATACTTGGCCCGGCGGATCATTTACTCTTTGAATTCTTGACAATGGCATCCTCTTCTTCTTCCATATCTTGAATCTCGTCATACAAGGATTTTTTACCTTCAATATTCTTATTTTCAGCTTCTTCAATCTTATTATTACTGGCTATAGCTTCACTTTTGGAAATAATTTCCTCATTGTTAAGCATAGAATTTTCCTGGGTATCATTTACCCTATTTTCACTGTCATTAGTATCTCTATCGGAGGTACTATTTTCAGCAATTTCGTTTTCAATCGAGTTCTTTTGGCCATCAAGTTCTGTATAGGCAGTATTTAATCGGTTTGAAAGATACATGGCTTTCTTATCCGAACCGTTGGTAATAAGACGTTCAGATGAATTTGAACTGCTAGGTTTATCCCTATTGTCCAAAGATTCTTTTGTGAAACGATTGGTCTTGTCGTCGGTTTGTGTAACACTTTCAATATTTGGGGAACTAAAATCTTTCTTTTTTGTATTCAAAGAATCTTCCAATGACTGGTTATCGTTATTTATCTGTTCTGTATCCGTAACGCTATTGCTATCCGGTGAATCGGTATTGTTTACAAAAGGATTAAATAGTAATAGTCCTATTAAAAAAACTGCGGCTACCCCGGCAAGTTGCCACCAAAGAGGCAATACCCTCTTTTTCTTTTTTCTATCTAGTGATGCTTTAATCGCCAACCACACTTTGTCATCAGGGGTTTCCTCAAAACCCTTGAATTTTTCCTGGAACAATTCGTCTAAATGCTTCTTACTCATTTTTCAAAACTCATATTTCTACGGATTCCCAAGGGAATCATAAACAATTTCCTATTACAATCACTAACCCGATTATGGACTGTGATATTTTACTTTCAATTTTTTCCTTAAGTAACATTCTCGCCCTTGCCAAATTGGATTTGGACGTTCCTACCGAGGTTCCCAGTAATTGACTGATTTCCTTGTGGCTATAACCGTCCAGCACATACAGGTTGAATGTTGTTCTATATTTATTGGGTAATTCCTGAATATATCCCAACAATGACTGTAGCCCAATATCGGTATAACTGGATTCCAGGGTAACCTCCTCGGGCGTATTTTCGTTAACTACACTTAAATATTCGTTGCGCCTATATTTTTGCAGTACCGTGTTTACGGTAATACGTTTGATCCACCCTTCAAAAGAACCTTTGGACTTGTATTGTCCTATTTTTTCAAAAATGGTCATAAAACTGTCGTGCAGATTATCCTCTGCCTCTGTTTTGTTTCGGGAATATTTTAAACAAATACCATAGAGAACACTCGCATATTGCCTATACAACAGCTCCTGGGCATTACGCTCGCCATTTTTACATCTATGTACCAGTTCTTCCAGTAACAAATTTGTCGGTTATATATTTTATACCTAGTTCACAGGAACAACCACCTCTAAAAACTCCGCCTCACCAGCGCTATTCTCTTCTTGATAAAATCTAAAAGTATAGGGTTGGTCGTATTTGACAATAAAATTAAAGGAGGCTTCCTCTTGGGTTATCACCTGGGTACAAGATACCAAATCTGTCATTGCAACACCTATGGCAACCACATTTCTTACCGTAGTATCCTCTTTGGTTACATCAAATCCTTCGTACTGAGTACACCCATCTGGTAATGAATAGGTTACGTTTATCTGGTAGGTTTCGTTCAAATTAAACGATTCCGGCAATTCCGCACTTTCAATACGTAATGCCTTAAAATTAAAGTTGGGTTCGTCATCATCAAGGGAACAACTTCCTAATAGCAATGCAAATAACGCAACCACTAGGGTACATTTTTTATTCATTTTTTCAATTTCTTTTACAAGAAAGATGAAAATCTACCCTAAAGGTTGCGTAGTAGCCCAATTATTAATGTGGATATATTTAATGGAAATTAGATTATAGGCCTAGCCCCTTAATTAAAGGGTGAGCGTCCTTGTTTTGTTTGAATTGTCCTAAGATCTAAAGTCTAGCTTGTTTAGCTATTAACCGCACTGAGGGCTTCTCGTATTTTACCGTCCAATTCATCCAATAATTACGGGTTGTCCAATAATAGGGTTTTGACGGCATCCCTACCTTGTCCTAATTTGGTGTCCCCATAACTGAACCAAGAACCACTTTTCTTAATGATTTCATATTCCACACCAAGGTCAATGATTTCTCCCACCTTGGAGATACCTTCTCCGTACATTATATCGAACTCGGTAGTTCTAAATGGAGGCGCAACCTTATTTTTTACCACTTTTACACGGGTCTTGTTTCCTTGAATATTGCCATCGGTATCTTTGATTTGGGTGGAACGTCTTATGTCTAAACGAACGGAGGCATAAAACTTTAGGGCATTACCACCCGTTGTAGTTTCGGATTTCCGAACATCACCCCAATTTTCTCTCGCAATTGGTTAATGAAAATAACGGTACATCGAGTCTTGCTAATGGAGCTTGTTAATTTTCTCAAAGCCTGTGACATCAATCTTGCATGCAAACCCATCTTAGAATCCCCCATTTCTCCTTCTATTTCACTCTTGGGTGTCAACGCGGCCACAGAATCTACAATTACAATATCAATGGCACCTGAACGGATCAAATTATCGGCAATTTCCAATGCTTGCTCACCGTTGTCCGGTTGTGATATAATAAGATTGTCAATATCAACCCCTAGTTTTTTGGCATAAAAACGGTCAAAAGCATGTTCCGCATCTATAAAGGCAGCAATACCTCCTTTTTCTCGGGCCTCTGCAATAGCATGTAAGGTTAGGGTCGTTTTACCCGAAGATTCCGGCCCATATATTTCAATAACCCTACCTCTAGGGTATCCTCCAACTCCCAAAGCTATATCAAGTCCTAAGGACCTGAAGGAATTACCTCTACATCTTCAACAACACTGTCCCCCATCTTCATCACAGTGCCTTTTCCATAGGTCTTATCTAGCTTGTCAAGGGTTAGTTTTAGGGCTTTTAATTTGGCTTCTTTTTCGGAACTCATCGTGTATTTTTTAGGAATGCTAAATTAGTGTTTCTTTTCTTAAAAAAGAATATTCACTTTCATTACGCAACCTTTTGTCACTTTTTCTATCTAATTGAAAAACACGAGTACAAAACATGATTTTGTTCGTTGTTTTTAGTGTCACTGGTTTCAATGGTCATTTCCTTTATATAAACTAACTCAAGTAATGCTGTGAAGAGGAAAAGCAGGAATGGCCAAATAAAAAGTCCCGATAATTCGGGACTTTTTTTGTGATACATCCATCCCTACCTTCCTAAAGGAATTTGTATCTTTGCCGCTCAAAATTTGTTAACTTAACTATTAGTATAGCATGCAACTGTACAATACCTTAAGTGCAAAGGAAAGAGCTGCCCTTATTGAAGAGGCGGGTCAAGAACGCTTGACTATATCTTTCTATAAATATGCACACATTGGCAATCCTGCCATTTTTAGAAATCATTTGTTTATACATTGGAACGAATTGGACGTATTAGGGCGCATTTATGTAGCCCATGAGGGAATTAATGCCCAATTGTCCGTTCCCGCGGAAAATTTTAGACAGTTCAAGGAATTCTTGGACAGTATTACGTTTTTGGAAAATGTTCGTTTGAATATTGCTATAGAACAGGATAACATGTCCTTCCTAAAATTAAAGGTAAAGATCCGGCAAAAGATCCTGGCCGATGGTCTTAACGACAAGACCTTTGACGTAACGAACAAAGGGGTCCATGTAAATGCAGAGAAATTCAATGAACTTATCGAAGACCCGGATACGGTGTTGGTAGATATGAGAAACCATTATGAAAGTGAAATAGGACATTTTAAAAATGCCATTACCCCTGATGTGGATACTTTTCGAGACTCCCTTGATATTATAGAAAGGGACTTACATAATCATAAAGAGGATAAGAAATTGGTCATGTACTGCACAGGAGGTATCCGTTGTGAAAAGGCCAGCGCCTATTACAAACACAAAGGTTTTAAACAAGTATACCAATTGGAGGGTGGCATTATTGAATATGCAAGACAAGTGGAGCAGCAGAAGCTTGAGAACAAGTTTGTAGGCAAGAATTTTGTTTTCGACCATAGAAGAGGCGAACGGATAAGTGATCATATCATTTCTCAATGTCACCAATGTGGAGAACCCTGCGACGATCATGTAAACTGCGCCAACGAGGCCTGTCATCTTTTATTCATACAATGTAAAAAGTGTGCCGAAAAAATGAACAATTGTTGTTCTGATCATTGCATGGAAATCCATGCATTACCGTATGAGGAACAAAAAGCATTAAGAAAGGGCAAGGTCGTTAGCAATAAGATTTTTAAAAAGGGCAGATCGGAAGTCCTAAAGTTCAAGAGGTAATCCCTAAGCGCTAGCCTTTGATTTTGTATTCCACCTTTATTGCGAATAAAGAGCACTTTTTTTCGCACATAATTTCATTATCTTTACAAGAAGATTTTTTATAAACCTAGTTTGGGGAATCCTTTGGGATTTTGCCAAATCAATATATAAAATATGGGTTGTAGTAGTTGTTCTACCGGTAAGGATGGACAACCAAAGGGATGCAAGAATAACGGTACTTGCGGTACAGATGGTTGCAATAAATTAACTGTTTTTGATTGGCTTTCAAATATGTCGCTTCCCAGCGGAGAGCGTCCATTTGATTATGTAGAGGTGCGTTTTAAAAACAGTAGAAAAGAATTCTTCAAAAATACGGAAAACCTTACCCTTTCTATTGGGGATGTAGTCGCCACTCAAGCGCAAGCGGGGCATGACATCGGTATGGTCACACTTACAGGTGAGCTAGTACGTGTGCAGATGAAACGAAAGAAAATAGATCCTGCAAAGGAAGAACTCCCAAAAATCTACAGAAAGGCCACTCAAAAAGACATTGATATTTGGCAAAAATGTAGGAACCGGGAAGAAGAGATAAAAAAGCGGTTCAGGGAAATCGCCATCATATTGAAGCTACAAATGAAGATTTCCGATGTTGAGTTTCAGGGTGATGGTTCCAAAGCCACATTCTATTATACCGCTGAGGACCGAGTGGACTTTCGTCAATTGATAAAGGATATGGCCAAGGCCTTTGGTATTCGAATAGAAATGCGACAGATTGGTTACAGACAGGAAGCGCAGCGATTAGGCGGTATCGGGTCTTGCGGAAGGGAATTATGCTGCTCCACATGGCTTACAGATTTTAGGTCTGTAAGTACATCGGCCGCGCGGTATCAACAACTTTCCCTTAATCCTCAAAAATTGGCAGGACAATGTGGCAAACTAAAGTGCTGTCTCAATTATGAATTAGATGTCTATTTGGACGCCCTAAAGGATTTCCCCGCTCAGGACAGCAAGCTACTCACCGAAAAAGGGCTTGCCTTCTGCCAAAAAACGGATATTTTTAAAGAGCTGCTATGGTTTTCCTATAAGGACGAACCGGCCAATTGGCATGTGCTTTCCAAAGACCAAGTGAACGAAATCTTGGAAAAGAACAGGAAGAAGGAAAAAGTTCCAAGCCTTGAAGTTTATGCGGCGGACAATATAACAGAGGAAAAGGTAGTTTTTGAAAATGTAGTGGGTCAAGATAGCCTTACAAGATTTGATCGGCCAAAGAAAAAATCCAAGGGCAATAGGAACCGCAATAGAAATAAGAACACAAATAAGAACAGAAAACGAAATAGGAGCAAAAACAATGCGTAGCTATATTTTTTTAGTGTTTACCATTGCCTTTCTCTCTTCATGTAATACCAATGTGGTAACCTCTGAATATAAGAGCCTAAATGGGGCGGTTTGGAACAAGGACGAAATTCTACAGTTCAATTTTTCAAAATTGGATACAGTTCAGGCATACCACATGTTCATTAATGTGCGAAATGACGATACTTTCCCGTATAGCAACTTGTTTTTGATTACTTCCCTTAGTACCCCTGATGGTGAAGTACTTCAGGATACTTTGGAATACAACATGGCATTGCGAGATGGAACTTGGTTGGGAAAAGGATCAGGAAGTTTAAAGGAAAACAAATTATGGTATAAAGAAAACATCGTTTTTCCCACTTCTGGCGTATATACCTTAGAAGTTTCGCATGCAATGCGAAAAAATGGTAATGTTCAAGGTGTGATTTCTTTGGAAGGTATTACCGATGTCGGTCTTGAAATAACAAAAAGTAATCCTTAGGCTCATGGCAAAAACGGTAAAAAAGAAAAGTGAAACAAGCTTTTCCAAATATATCAAATGGTTCTCGGATACTGTTTGCATCCGGAGTGGCGTTCGTTGCTCTTATCTTTCTCTCGGCCTCATGGGGTTTCTTTGGAGAACTGCCACCCTATGAGTATTTGGAAAACCCACAAACCAATTTGGCCTCACAAATTATCTCTTCCGATGGTGAGCTCTTGGGAAAATTTTATTTGGACGATAACCGTACGGATGTAAAGTATGAGGATTTACCGGAGAATTTGGTAAACGCCTTGGTGGCCACAGAGGATGCTAGGTTTCAGGACCATTCCGGTATTGATTTTAGAGGAACTGTACGGGCTTTTTTCTTTTTGGGAACCAGGGGAGGTGCAAGTACTATAAGTCAGCAATTGGCCGAGACAGCTTTTTGTGGGTGTTCGATCCAGGAGCAAATTAGATGCATTAAAACAAAAAGTAAAGGAATGGGTGTTGGCCACTCGGTTGGAGCGAAGCTACACCAAAGAGGAAATCATAAGTATGTATTTTAATATTTATGATTTTGGAAACAATGCCGATGGTATCCGTTCCGCGGCGAGAATATATTTTGGCAAGGAGCCCAAAGATTTAAAAATTGAGGAATCAGCCATGTTGGTGGGGATGTTCAAAAATTCCTCGCTCTTCAATCCCTTGAGAAGGGAACAAATGGTGAAAGACCGCAGGGATGTTGTTTTGTCACAAATGGCGAAATACGATTATATTACTGAGCGGGAGAAAGATTCCCTGCAGGCCCTAAAAATGGATATTAATTACAACCCTGAGAACCATAGGGAAGGGCTGGCCACGTATTTTAGAATGTACCTTCAGCGTTTTATGAAGGATTGGATTGACAATAATCCTAAACCCGCCTTACCAGGGGAACGTGATAAATGGAATATCTACTTAGATGGCCTAAAGATTTATACTACCATAGATTCCAAAATGCAGGCGAATGCAGAGGAGGCCGTATATGCCCATATGGCCAATCTTCAAGCGGAATTTTTTAATCAGAATACCAAAGAGAGAAATGCAACAACCCCGTTCTCAGACATTACACCGGAAGAAACGGAGAATATCATGGAACGTGCCATGAAAAATTCGGATCGGTGGAGGGAAATGAAGGCCGCTGGTAAATCTGAAGAAGAAATAAGAAATTCCTTTTCCCAAAAAACAGAGATGACGGTTTTTGATTGGAAAAGCGAAACTAGGGAAAAGGACACTATTATGACGCCATTAGATTCCATTAGATATTACAAAACTTTTTTAAGGGCGGCCATGATGTCCATGGAGCCTCAAACTGGCCACGTAAAGGCTTGGGTAGGAGGCATCAATTACAAACATTTTCAATATGACAATGTGATTCAAGGGGCTAGACAGGTAGGATCTACGTTTAAGCCTTTTGTGTATGCTGCGGCCATTGATCAATTACGCCTATCGCCTTGTGAAAAATTGCCGGACACCCAATATTGTATTGAAGCTGGTAAACATGGCAATATGGAAGCATGGTGCCCACGAAACTCCGATTTTAAGTATACAGGGGAAGAAATGACCCTAAAACATGCCCTGGCCAATTCAGTGAACACTGTAACAGCGCAATTAATTGATAAAGTGGACCGAAATCAGTAGTCGCCATCGCCAAAAACTTGGGAATGTCAGGCGATGTTCCTGAAGTACCTTCTATTGCCTTGGGTACTTTGGATGCCAATATTTATGATATGGTAGGGGCCTATGGTGCTTTTGCGAACCAGGGAGTGTATGTAAAACCCGTTATGGTAACGAGAATTGAGGATAAAAATGGAACGGTACTTTACGAATATGTTCCTGAAACTAAAGATGTCTTAAGTAAGGAAGTATCATACGCTATGATCGATTTAATGAAAGGCGTAACTCAAGGAGGGTCTGGAACGCGATTAAGACATTCCTACAATAAAAACAATACGGTTTATAAAGAAATTATCACTGGGTATCCGTATGAATTGACCAATCCTATTGCCGGTAAAACAGGAACCACACAAAACAATAGTGATGGTTGGTTTATGGGTATGGTTCCCAATTTGGTCACTGGTGTTTGGGTAGGCGGTGAAGAGCGTTCCATCCATTTTAAAAATATCCTCTATGGTCAAGGTGCTTCTATGGCATTACCCATTTGGGGTTTGTATATGAAAAAGAATTATGAGAATGAGGATCTAGGGGTATCCAAAGATGATTTCGAAGAACCGGAGGACATGACTATCATAACGGATTGTACCGAGTTTGTGGATGATCAGCAAAAGGATTTAGAAATTGAGGATGACTTGGATGATCTAGATTTTTAAGAAAAGGAAACAGGTATTAAATTTTAAAAAAGCCCCGGTAATGACTGGGGCTTTTTATTTTTTTCAATTTAAAAGCGTTATTTTAGTAATATGACATTTAAAGGTTGGTATGATTAGAAAAACGGTATCAAATGTTGAAGAGGCTCTAAAAGGTGTAAAGGATGGAATGACCTTTATGCTTGGGGGATTTGGATTATGCGGAATCCCTGAAAAAGCAATTGCAGAGTTAGTAAGATTGGGTATAAAGGATATCACTTGTATTTCCAATAATGCTGGCGTAGATGATTTTGGGTTGGGACTCTTGCTTCAGAAACATCAAGTAAAAAAAATGATTTCTTCCTATGTAGGTGAGAATGACGAGTTTGAAAGACAAATGCTCAGTGGGGAATTGGAAGTGGAGTTAACCCCACAAGGAACCTTAGCCGAAAAGTGTAGGGCAGCTCAGGGAGGTTTCCCTGCATTTTTTACGCCTGCAGGCTATGGTACCGAAGTAGCGGAGGGTAAGGAGACTAGGGAGTTTAATGGTAAAATGTATGTGTTGGAAGAGGCCTTTAAAGCGGACTTTGCCTTTGTAAAAGCATGGAAGGGGGATGAGGCCGGCAACCTAATTTTTAAAGGAACCGCAAGAAACTTTAATCCGTGTATGTGCGGTGCTGCTGGTATAACCGTAGCTGAGGTGGAGGAATTGTTGCCCGCCGGTTCCTTAGACCCTAATCAGATTCATGTACCTGGAATTTTCGTTCAGCGAATATTTAAAGGGGAAGGGTATGAAAAACGAATTGAACAAAGAACCGTAAGAAAAAGAGCATAAAAATGTTGGATAAAAACGGAATTGCTAAAAGAATTGCAATGGAGGTCAAGGATGGCTATTACGTTAATCTAGGTATTGGCATACCCACTTTGGTGGCAAACTTCGTACGAGACGATATCAGTGTAGAGTTTCAGAGTGAAAATGGTGTATTGGGCATGGGCCCCTTTCCTTTTGAAGGAGAGGAGGATGCCGACATAATCAATGCCGGTAAGCAAACCATTACTACATTGCCGGGAGCCTCCTTTTTTGATTCTGCAACTAGCTTTTCTATGATACGGGGCAAACATGTTGACCTTACCATTTTAGGTGCTATGGAAGTAGCGGAAAATGGGGATATTGCCAATTGGAAAATTCCCGGAAAAATGGTCAAAGGAATGGGTGGGGCCATGGATTTGGTATCTTCGGCGGAGGATATTATCGTGGCGATGATGCATACCAATCGGGCAGGTGAATCCAAATTGTTAAAAAGGTGTACCCTTCCACTTACTGGAGTAAAGTGTGTAAAAAAGATAGTGACGAACCTTGCGGTTATTGAGATTGATCCTGAGGGCTTTATCTTACTGGAGCGTGCCCCAGGGGTATCGGTTGCGGATATAAAAGCGGCAACCGAAGGTACATTGATTGTTGAAGGGGACATTCCGAGAAATGGACATATCCTAATAAACCTAGGTCGCATTTCATCCATTAATTATACACTTCATTTTATTCACAACATTCGGGATAACTTCACAACAATAATGCGGTTTTAAGTAGACTATGTGCATATCTTTACGATATCGATATAAATAACCCAAAGTAAAAGCAAAACTTAACCTAAAATGGATACCCAAAATTACATCCCCGAGAGAAGAAAAAGTGCAAGTATACCATAATGATTTTTTTAGTGGTTTTGTGCGATTGACAAAAAAGCTATTCATGCTATAGTCGATACCAAAAGAATACAAAAGAGCAACTCCCCCAGGTTGCTCTTTTTTTATGCTCTAAAATCACCTTTTGTTCAAAGGAGATAAACTTAATATAGCCACAGAATTACCGAAAGGTAGATTTAACTTAATTCACAACATGTCATTAGGTTTTCGCCACAATTATTAAAATGTAAGAAAAAGATTACATATTATTGAAGGGAAGTTTAAAGAGAATTCCAAATCACTCAAAAACTTAACCTACTATGAAATCTTTATGGAGTTATCTTATACTACTCATATTGGTGGTTTCCTGTTCCAAAATTGAGATTAACAATGATCCCGTGATAGGAATATGGAAGAATAATGTCAAATCTGCAACCAATAGCAATCAACTGGTGGTGGATCAAGAAGAATGGATTTTTAACGATGTATATCTTGGAAGGTTTCAAGGCTACAAAAAGGGAGAGATTGCTTTTTTTACAGATTTCAAGTGGGCTTTTGATGGAGAGAGGTATACCATTTCATATCCTGGTACAGATTTTCCGAGAGGTAAAGGTCATAATGGTCAAGGAGGATGGAATGATATATTTGAACCATTTAACCGGAAAACCCTTTGCAATTAGGCAAAATTGAAAATATAATATTTGTTCAAACCCATATGTAACCGACATATTTTCAATCACAGATGAATCCAAACAAGTTCTAATGGAAGATTCAAAATCCCATTTGGCATTTTTCACCACAGGATTTTTATGGCTTAAATGCTGTTTTCATTTTCAAAAGAACGGCCAAAACCTAGAGAAGGAGCAAAGAGATTTGCTCCTTTTTTATTTACTGGCCAATATAGATATACCTTTAAATATGCCTATTTTTATAGTTACATACTAACCTGTATAATTCAAATTAAACATTCTCAATTCCATGATAAGACACATTTTAATCACCATTTTTTGTTTTTTTAGCTTTTACTCAATTCCGGCACAAGAAAATAACCTTTCGGATTTAAAAATAGGGGATATCATGAAAGGCGATGACTTTATCGGACATCGGCCTTCCAATGTTTTTTGGGCTGTAGACCAATCCGCAATTTATTTTAATTGGAATCCGGAGATGGCATTCAGCGATTCACTTTACGGCTATAACCTAGGCAAAAAGAATATAGAGAAAATTGATTTTTTGGAAGCGGAAAAGCTCCCTTCCACAAGAAAAGTAGACCATCCAAGCCTTAATAAATCTGTATATGCAAAGAATGGGGATATTTTTATTTTGGATAATACAACAGGTAAAACCTTGGCCATAACCAATACCAAGGAGCGGGAATCCAATCCTCATTTTACGGACAATGATAAAAAGGTGGCCTTCATTAATGGATCAAATGTTTTTACTTGGGATATGGAGACCGGAGTATTGGAGCAGAGAACCGATTTTGTGGACAAATTGGAGGAAGAACCCAAAAGGAGCACAAAGGACGAGTGGTTATATCAAGATCAATTGGAGCTGTTTGGAGTACTTCGGGAAAGAAAGGAAAAAAGGGAGTTGGGAGAGACCATCAATAAAACACTGGAGGTCTTCGAGCCGTTACCAATAGCTACAGGTAGTAAAAGGGTGGTCAACCAAATGATCTCTCCGAATGGTCGTTTTGTGACCTACGTATTAATGGATAGCAAAAAAAATAAAAACACCATGGTTCCCCATTTTGTAACAGAATCCGGGTATACTGAGGAACAGACGACACGTACAAAAGTGGGGGACGAATTGCCCAAATATGAAATGTTCGTGTACGATACCCAAAAAAGAACCAAATACCCGGTTGTGTTGGATAGCCTAGAAGGCTTGAACGAAGTTCCGTAATTCATGAACGACTATCCGGACAAAAGCTATGAAATTGAAAACCCTATAGGTAGGATAAGCAATCCCACATGGCACCCAGGATGGAGGCAAGGCCATATTGGACATCCAAGCCAATAATTATAAGAACCGATGGCTAGTTCTTTTGGATGCGGAAACAGGAACAATTGAACTGTTGGATCGCCAGCATGACGAAGCCTGGATAGCGGGCCCAGGAATTACCGGTTGGTTTGATGGAGGTGATTTGGGTTGGATGCCCGACGGAAAAAACATATGGTATAAATCTGAAAAAACAGGCTATTCCCATCTGTATACCATGGATATGAACGGTAAAAACAAAAAGGCCCTTACCTCGGGAGATTTTGAAATTTATGATCCCTTTATCTCCAAGGATAAAAAACGATGGTACTTCACGGCCAATATAAATCATCCAGGAGACCGTCAATTTTATTCCATGCCATTGAAAGGCGGAAAAATACAGCAATTGACACAATGGGAGGGAAGGAATGATGTATCACTTTCGCCGGATGAGAAGCAAATGGCCATCCTCTATTCCTATTCCAATAGGCCAACGGAGCTGTATCTTCAGGGCAATCCAATTTTTGGTAAAAACTCAGAACCTGTGGAAATAACCAAATCCAATACTACTGAGTTTGAAGCCTATGATTGGAAGGATCCAGTAAATTATTACGTTTTCCGCTTCCGATGGGGCAGAGGTACATGCCAGGCTATATACTCCCACTTCAGAGGTAAAAAATAATGCCGCTGTCATTTTTGTTCACGGCGCGGGCTATCTACAAAACGCACATAAATGGTGGAGTTCCTATTACAGGGAATATATGTTCCACAATCTTTTAGTGGATAATGGATATGTAGTATTGGACATAGACTATAGAGGAAGTGCCGGTTATGGTAGGGATTGGCGAACTGGTATTTATCGCCATATGGGAGGTAAGGACTTGTCTGATCAAGTAGATGGAGCCAACTTCTTAGTAGAAAATTATGGGGTAGACTCGGATAAAATAGGTATTTATGGGGGGTCTTATGGTGGCTTTATTACGTTAATGGGCATGTTCAACGCACCGGATACTTTTAGCGCTGGAGCTGCCATACGGTCGGTTGGGGATTGGGCAGCTTATAACCACCCCTATACCGCCCATATTTTAAACACTCCGGTGGAGGATAGTTTAGCCTATAAACGGAGCTCACCCATTTATTTTGCGGAAGGATTGAAAGGTAAATTACTGATTCTACATGGCATGGTGGACGATAATGTACATTTTCAAGATATGGTGCGACTATCACAGCGATTGATTGAACTGGGCAAGGAAAATTGGGAAATGGCGGTATATCCTGTTGAGCGGCACGGATTTGTAGAACCAAGTAGCTGGACTGATGAGTATAAGCGAATTTTTAAATTGTTCCAAGAAACTTTGACGGAATAGAAATGCCAAATTTCGCGAAACTTGAATTTGTACCATGTCAATCGACAGACGTGGAGGTATTAATGTCGGTTTCAAGGACTACTTTTTCAGATGCATTTCAAGATCAAAACAATCCGGACGACTTTGCATCATATTTAGAGAAAGCCTTTTCCAAAGAACAATTAACATTGGAATTGGAAAATCCACAAACACAATTTTATTTCGTGTATTTGGAAGGGAAGCTGGTGGCCTATTTCAAGCTCAACTGCGGCGATGCCCAAACTGATGTAAAGCAGGAGGATTGTACCGAGCTAGAGCGTATTTATGTATTAAAAGCCTTCCAAGGAAGACAATTGGGCAATCAAATAGTGCAATGGATAAAGGATAAGGTCGAGAGTGATAAAAAATCATTTATGTGGTTGGGTGTATGGGAGAAAAACCCTCGGGCTATTGCATTTTATGAGCGACACGGCTTTTATAAATTTGGAAGCCATCCCTACTACATTGGGAATGACAAACAAACCGATTGGTTAATGAGATACGATTTTTAAAACAGTTAAATTCATACCTATGAATAGATACATGTCCATTTTGGCCAGCTTATTATTTTCCTATGTTTTACATGCACAGGAATATTACTTTCCGGAACGGAATGCTATTTGGAAACAAAAGAGCCCAAGAGAGTATAGCATCGATCAGGGTAAGCTACAAGCAGCTATTGATTTTGCAGAAGCAAATGAATATTCCGGTTCCGAGACCTTAGAATTGCCATTTTAAAGGGATTTGAAAGGGAGCCTTTTCACGAAATTTTAGGGCCAACAAAGAAGAGGGGCGATCCTGCAGGAATGATTCTTAAAAATGGCTATGTAATTGCACAGTGGGGCGACATAAAGCGAGTAGATATGACTTTTAGTGTCACTAAAAGTTTTTTGAGCACCACAGCAGGTTTGGCTTTGGACAAAGGGCTGATTTCGTCCACCCAAGATAAGGCAGGTGATTATATTTGGGATGGGACCTTTGGTGGGGAACATAATTCTAAAATTACTTGGAAACACCTGCTACAGCAGAATTCAGCATGGTCTCGCGAATTATGGGGAGGAAAGGACTGGGCAGACCGCCCGCCGCGGGAAGGCGATATTGATGACTGGAAATTTGAAAAACCAAGTGAGCCTGGCACGTTTATGGAATATAATGACGTACGGGCGAATGTACTCGCCTACGCCTTAACCCATGTATGGCGAAAGCCGCTTCCACAGGTACTCAAGGAAAACGTAATGGATCCCATTGGAGCCAGTACAACTTGGAGATGGCACGGATACGACCATGCCTGGATCGAGATCGATGGAATTAATATGAAGTCCGTAACTGGAGGTGGACACTCAGGAGCAGGAATGTTTATTAGCACTGAAGATATGGCACGTTTTGGGCTGTTGTTTCTCAATAATGGAAAATGGCAAGAAAAGCAATTGATTAGTGGGAAATGGATCAAAGAGGCTATAACGCCCTCAATTCCAAATATTAATTATGGGTACATGTGGTGGCTTAATAAAAAAGGGGATAGACATTGGGAAGGGTTGTCCGAAAACATATACTAT
This sequence comes from Maribacter litopenaei, assembly GCF_025244665.1. Taxonomy (GTDB): domain Bacteria; phylum Bacteroidota; class Bacteroidia; order Flavobacteriales; family Flavobacteriaceae; genus Maribacter; species Maribacter litopenaei. Next base: position 3,822,555 of record NZ_CP104205.1, read on the forward strand.
GCGGCAGGTTTTGGAGGAAATTTTATCGTTATTCATAAAGAAAACGACATGGTTGTAGTCACTCGGTGGTTAGAACCCAATAAAATAGGGGAATTTATGTCCAAATTAAAAGGCGCACTGGATTAAAGAGAGCATAAAATATCAATAGCTTTTTCTAAAGATTCTTTCTTTTTTGCAAAGCAAAATCTGAGTACTTTGTCATCCCTGTCGCCTACATTGAACGAGGATATGGGGATACTTGCCAATTTGTGCATTCACTATGAGCCTTTTGGCAAATTTGGCATCAGATTCGTTCGTTATGGATGTATAGTCCAAAAGTTGGAAATACGTTCCTTGGGAAGGCGTAAACTGAAATTTGCTCCCTCTTAGACCTTTTAGGAAGAAATCCCGCTTCTTTTGATAAAAATCATTGAGACCAAGATAGTGTTCGGGATTTCTTAGATATGTTGCCAATGCTCTTTGCACGGGATGGTCAACACAGAATACAGCGAATTGATGCACCTTTCTAAACTCCTCCATGAGATTTGCTGGCGCTGCACAATAGCCCATCTTCCAACCTGTGACATGAAAGGTTTTACCAAAAGAGGCACATACGAAACTCCGTTCGGCCAAACCTGGAAATTTGGATACACTTTGGTGTTGAAGACCGTCAAAAACAATATGTTCGTACACTTCATCACTTAGCACCAAAATATTAGTGTCTTTGAGGATTTCCTGTAACCGCAGCATGTCGCTTTCTAAAAGTATTTTTCCACTAGGATTATGAGGTGTATTGATAATCACCATTTTTGTTTTTTGGGTGATTTTGGTTTTCAATGCGTCCCAGTCAATATTGTAATCTGGGGCATCCATTTGAAGAAAAATAGGAATACCACCATTAAGTTCGATGGCGGGCTCATAGCAGTCATAGGCGGGTTTTATCACAATTACCTCGTCACCTGGATGAATAAACGCCGTGATAGCGGTATAAATAGCCTGGGTGGCACCAACCGTTATGGTAATTTCATTATCCGGATGGTATTGCTGTCCATGAAGGGATTCTATTTTTTCCGAAATAAGTTCCCTCAGACCGAAATAGCCCTGCATGGGCGCATATTGGTTAAACCCTTTCTTCATGGCATCATCGACCAACGAAATAAGGTGTGGATCAGCTTCAAAATTTGGAAACCCTTGAGATAGATCCAAAGCATCATGTTCACGTGCCAAATTACCTACCGTAGTGAAGATGGTGGTTTTTACGTTCGGAAGCTTGGATTGAAATGTATTCATTGAATTCATCGGTATAAAAATAGAAATAAAAAAAGCCCGAGTAGCGACTCGGGCCTTCATAAACAACTAAACTAAAAAATTAAGCATGTTGCTCTTGGTGTTTACCTTCCTTGATTTCCTCGACTAATTTCGAGTTAAAGGCAGGCAAATCTTGTGGATTTCTGCTGGTTACAAAACCTTCATCCACGACAACTTCCTTATCTACCCATTTAGCTCCTGCATTGATTAAATCATCTTTAATGGAACTGAATGAGGTCAAGGTTCGTCCTTTCACTACATCGGCACTAATCAATAACTGTGGTGCGTGACATATGGCAGCTACGGGTTTCTTTGCGCTGAAAAAATCTCTAACAAAAATTAGGGCATCCTCGTTTCTTCTCAACATATCAGGATTTATGACTCCACCTGGTAATACCAAAGCATTATAGTCATCAGATTTGGCTTCATTTAAGGTTCTATCTACTTTGTAACTGTTGGACCAGTTTCCATCAGACCAACCTTTTATCTCTCCATTTTCTCGGACTTACTATGTCCACTTTGAAACCTTCTTTTTCCATAGCTTCTTTTGGAGACTTTAATTCACTTTCTTCAAATCCATGTGTTGCTAAAATTGCAATCCTCTTCATTATATTTTTTTTTAGGTTAATAACTTAATTCATCTTTAATATAATAAAAAGAGGACGTAATTGCCGTTAATGCCTTATTAAATAAGGACTCAAGAAGGTTAAAGGTCTCTTAAACCCACTGGTATTATGACCGTAACTCTGTTTGGGATAAATGTTGAAGAACAAGGGATAGACATCGGTCGAGTTCTTTTTTCACTTCACTTTCCCAAAATCTAAAAATGGTATAACCCAGTCGTTCCAATTCTTGGTTTACCTCCTGATCACGTTGTATGTTTCGTTCGATTTTAGCAATCCAAAATTCACGATTAGTTTTAATCTTTGGTTTGCGTTCTTCCCAATTATAGCCGTGCCAGTATTCACCGTCAATGAATATCACGGTTTTGTACTTTTTTAAGGCGATGTCGGGTTTACCAATCAATTTTTTATAGTCTACTCTATATCTATATCCCGCTGCATATAAGGCCTTTCTAAACGCCAATTCTCGCTTGGTATTCTTTCCACGAATCTTGCTCATGATTTTGGAACGTTGTGGCGTGGTGTAGAATCCGGATTCTTCGTTAAATCGAGGGACTTTAATACGCTCTTCGGAATATTCTTTCGACATTCCTTAAAAATAAAAAATCCCGTTCCGAAAGGAGCGGGATTTTAAGAAACTTTATGAGGTATTTGTTTAATCCTTGATATTGGCAGAAAGGTATTCCCTATTCATCCGGGCAATGTTTTCTAAGGATATTCCTTTTGGACATTCTATTTCACAAGCCCCTGTATTGGTGCAATTACCAAAACCTTCTAAATCCATTTGAGCGACCATATTCTTTACACGATCCACCGCTTCAATACGGCCTTGAGGTAATAAGGCATATTGAGAAACTTTGGCACCCACGAATAACATGGCAGAAGCATTTTTACAACTTGCTACACAGGCTCCACATCCAATACATGTTGCGGCATCCATAGCTTCGTCAGCGGCATATTTGGAAATAGGAATAGCATTGGCATCTTGGGTATTTCCGTAAGTATTCACGGAGATATACCCCCCGGCATGCTGTATACGATCAAATGAACTACGATCCACTACTAAATCCTTAATGACAGGAAAAGCCTTGGCCCTAAATGGTTCAATAGTTATGGTATCGCCATCCTTGAACATTCGCATATGTAATTGACAAGTGGTAATACCTCTATCAGGACCATGTGCTTCACCGTTTATGAACATGGAACAAGAGCCGCAGATACCTTCCCTACAATCATGGTCGAAAGCCACAGGCTCTTTTCCCTCGCTGATCAATTGCTCGTTTAGCACATCCATCATTTCAAGGAAAGACATGTGTTCAGAAATATCAGAAACCTTGTAATCGACCATGGATCCTTTATCCTTTGGTCCTTTTTGTCTCCAAATTTTTAAAGTCAGATTCATATTTTTTAGTTTTTATAAGAACTTCAGTAAAATTCTTATTTGTAACTTCTTTGTTTTAATTCTATTTCGTTGAACTCAAGTTGTTCCTTATGTAGGACGGCATCTGAAGGTTCTCCTTTAAACTCCCATGCGGATACAAAAGCAAACTCGGCATCATTACGTTTGGCCTCTCCTTTTTGCTCCCCGTCCTCTTCCACGGACTCTTCCCTAAAGTGACCTCCACACGATTCTTCGCGAACCAAGGCATCCTTTGCAAATAATTCGCCCAGTTCAAGGAAATCGGCAACCCTTCCGGCTTTTTCCAATTCACTGTTCAATTCATCGGCAGAACCGGGTACACTTACATTCTTGTAAAAATCTTCACGTAATGCCTTTATTTCTGCAGCAGCTTCCTTCAGTCCCTCCGCATTTCTAGACATACCACATTTGTTCCACATGATATTGCCTAGACGCTTGTGGTAGTAATCAACGGAATGGCTACCCTTATTGTTGATGAAGAAATCGATACGGTCTTTAACCGATTTTTCTGCTTCTTCGAACTCAGGTGTGTCTGTTGGTATTTTACCCGTTCTAATCTCATGGGATAAATAGTCTCCTATAGTATAAGGTAGTACAAAATAACCATCCGCTAGCCCTTGCATAAGTGCTGAGGCCCCCAATCTGTTGGCACCGTGATCTGAGAAATTCGCTTCCCCGATGGCATAACATCCAGGAATGGTCGTCATTAAATTGTAATCTACCCAAATACCACCCATAGTATAATGTACGGCCGGATATATCATCATTGGGGTTTCGTACGGATTCTCGTCCACGATTTTTTCGTACATCTGAAAAAGGTTCCCATATTTGGCTTCAACAATGCCCTTACCTAATTCATAAATTTTGGCATCGGTCGGGTTTTGAATACCGTGAATCTTCGCTTGCTCCTTTCCATATCTTGTAATGGCCGAAGCAAAATCCAAATACACAGCTTCCCCGGTAGCGTTAACACCATATCCAGCATCACACCTCTCTTTAGCTGCTCTAGAAGCAACATCCCTTGGAACTAGGTTACCAAAAGCAGGGTATCGACGCTCCAAGTAATAATCCCTTTCATCCTCGCTTAAATCCGTTGGTTTTTTATGTCCTTCCCGGATGGCCTTTACATCTTCAATATTTTTTGGAACCCATATCCTACCATCGTTTCTTAGGGATTCTGACATCAACGTCAATTTTGATTGATAGTCCCCAGATCTAGGTATACAGGTTGGGTGAATTTGCGTATAACAAGGATTGGCAAAAAATGCCCCTTTCTTATGTATTTTCCATGCTGCGGTTGCGTTGGATCCCATAGCATTGGTAGAAAGGAAATATACATTTCCATAACCTCCGGAGGCTATGACCACGGCATGGGCGGAATGCCTTTCCAATTTTCCAGTTACCAAATCCCTTGCAATAATTCCACGGGCTTTACCGTCTACCTTTACGATATCCAACATTTCATGTCGGTTGAAAGGCGTAATCTTTCCTCTTGCAATTTGCCTGTTCATGGCAGAGTAAGCACCCAACAATAGCTGCTGACCCGTTTGCCCCTTTGCATAAAAAGTCCTAGAGACCAATACGCCCCCAAAAGAACGGTTGTCCAACAAACCGCCATAATCACGGGCAAAAGGAACACCTTGGGCCACACATTGATCTATAATGTTGGCAGACACCTCGGCTAGACGATAGACGTTGGCCTCGCGAGAACGGTAATCCCCCCTTTAACGGTATCATAAAACAACCTGTAAACAGAGTCACCGTCACCTTGATAATTCTTTGCGGCATTAATACCACCCTGTGCTGCAATTGAGTGTGCCCGGCGGGGAGAATCTTGGTAACAAAAGGTTTTTACATTGTACCCCAATTCGGCCAGGGTAGCCGCCGCTGAACCTCCTGCCAAACCGGTACCCACAACGATAACATCGATGTTTCTTTTGTTAGCAGGATTCACTAGATTAATATAGTCCTTATAGTCTGATTCACTTCGTTTTCAACGGACCCTTAGGTACTTTTGAGTCTAATACAGACATAAGTATTTGGTATTAATGATTAAAATGATGATAAAGAGCAATAATTATAAATCCTAAAGGCAATAGAATCGCATACGCCTTACCAAAAGTTTGTAGTTTATTTCTTCTCATGGAACCAACGCCAGCAGATTGAAATGCGGAGCTAAAACCATGCATAAGGTGGAGTGATAAAAACACAAATGCTACAATATAGGCTCCAACCCTTAGTGGGCTCACGAATTTATGCGTTAGTTCTTCGTAGTAACGGTATCCTCCATCCGGTAATAATCCGGACATATCTCCTTCTATATACTTTGTGTTAATTTCAGGAATCCAAAAATCGATAAAGTGTAATACTAAGAATGCCAAAATGGCCAAACCGGAATAAATCATATTTCTGCTCATCCAAGATGAGTTGGCCCCACCATTGTTTTTGGCATACTTTTTTACACGAGCTCCTCTGTTCTTGGCTTCTAGAATGAAACCCATAACGAAGTGATAAATAACGCCAAAAATTAAAACGGGTTGAAAAATATACTGGATAAGCCAAAAAGTGCCCATAAAATGGGAGGCCTCGTTAAAGGCATTCGCACTGAAAACCGATAAGATGTTAATGGCAAAATGCTGAAGTAGAAAAATCATTAAAAAAAAGGCAGAAAGCGCCATCGCATATTTTCTACCAATCGAAGATTTAAAAAATCCGCTCATTAGTTGCTAGTTTAATTTGGACAAATTTAAAGCACAGGGCAGTTATTAACAAGTTTTCAAGAACCTAAGTAAGCTTATTTAGACCCATTTTAAGAATGCTTTGATTTCTGTTTAAAATGCTCTTATGAAAAAGTGGATTTGAGTGGTTTTCCTTAAACAAAAAAGAACAATTAAATTCCTCAAATTTTATGTCATTTTATTCCAAACATAAAAGAAGGATGGATAGTTTTTAAAATAAAAATCAAATGTCTTGATTAATGCCTTTTTTAGTATGATTTTTTATTTGATCTAAGCTCCATGCAACGGCTGTTTCCAAGTCGGTAAATTGCCGAAGCGACTCTTTAAAGAACATTTTCTCCAAAACGATGCTTGCAAAACTACCTTGTGTAGAACCTACAACACTGTAATAGGATAATTGATGCCTATTCTTATAAAATTTTAACCATTCTGTAGGAACTACCGTATAACTGTGTATCCTATTTGAGATATAGGCGATGGGCGTTTCCTCGCCAAAGATTTCCTTAGCTGCATCTACCGCTTTTTTAGCCATACTCCAATCAAACACAACACCCTCCTTCATTTCGGAAATGACAAGACCATCAAAATAATAAAAGACTCCAAATTCAAACTCCCTTACCTCACGTATCTTTTTAAAGTAAGGAATATCCTTTACAAGTTTCATACGAAGAATTTTAAGGTCAAATGCCTGTAAATGTAAGGTTTATTTGCGAAATAGAAGGTCAGAAAGCTATCACAATATGAGCATATTTAATTCTCCATATTCTTAAGTTGAATCTCCAATGCCTTGGTGGATAGTTGCACCTCAATAAAGGAAAGAATCAAGGAAATCATGAATGCCGGAAGACTAATACCGAATACAAGATTGGCCCAAAAGGTAAGTTGTACATAAATAAGCGACATCGTGATAACCGCCAACAAAAAGCTAAAAATGGCCGTAGCCTGCATATTTTTAATAATGGTCAACCGTTTTTGTAGTTTTTTTACTTGTAATCCAAGGGATTTGGAACCGGTCTCCTCAAATTTTTGATGTAGTTGACGTATCAATGCGGCAATAGCCAAATAACGGGCGTTATAGGCCAACATCGTCAATGAAATGGCGGGGAATAGTAATGCTGGAATTCCTAAGGTTAGTTCCATTTTGGATAAAGATTGCTACTCGATGGAGAACGTCTGAGTTTCTGTGGCACCATTCCCTGAAATTTGTACGGTATATTTCCCTTTGGGCAAGTAGGTTTTTCCATCTTCCGCCTCAGATAATTTTGTTTTATGTTGTTTTAAATAATTGTCTTTTCCAATTTTAGAGAAGGCCACATCAAAGGACAGAATATTGAATCCTTTTTCCCCATTTATTTCTGTTTCGCTTACCACAATATCATCGTCGCTCAAAACAGTGGCGGTATATGGACTTTTTTTAGAACTGTAAAAGGAAATATCCAATCCAGGCGTTTGAGGCCGTGACCAAGAATTTCTAGCGTTGCCCCATCTTGTAGAATTTTTAATGTCTGCCAATCCAAAAATTTTCAATTTGCTAAGTAAGGCCTCGGGCGTCATTTGTTGTAAGCTGGAAATGTCTATTTGGTAAATACTCCGTCCGTGGGTGCCTACCAATAGATGTTTCGCCTTTTCCTGAATGACCAGGTCATGGACGGCCACATATGGTAATCCATTATCAAGAACCTCCCAGGACTCACCTCTATTGAAGGAAACATACAATCCATTATCGGTGCCCACAAACAACAGATTTTCATTTTCCGGGTCTTCCAAAATCACGTTCACTGGAGAAGTAGGGATATTGTTCGAAATGGAGTTCCAAGTTTTTCCATAATCCTCGCTAACGTAGATGTAGGGTGTAAAATCATCCCAGCGATACCCGTTCAAAGTAACATATACCCGTTCCTTTTTATGTTTGGAAGCTGCAACGCGACTCACCCATAAATCTTTTGGAAAGGTATCGGATAGTGATTCCCAACTACCGCCACCATTTTTACTTATATGCACCAATCCGTCATCACTACCGGCATACAAGAGGCCGAACTTAAAAGTAGATTCGGAAATCGTCGTCAAGGTTCCATAAGCAACATTACCCTTTTTACCACCCTTTGTCAAATCAGGTGAAATGGTTTCCCAATCCCCCCCTTGGTTCAGCGAGCGGTGCAATTTGTTGCCCCCCAAATACAAAATGTCCTGATTATGGGAAGAGAGAAGAATGGGGGTCTGCCAATTGAATCTGTAAGGTGATTCCCCAAGTACATGTTTTGGTTGTATATAATCCCTTTTGCCGCTTCCCAAATCTATGCGGAAGTAATTACCGAACTGAAATCCGGTGTAGACAATATTCGAATTTCTATGGTCTATTTGCACCTGCATACCATCGCCACCAAGTATAGATTTCCATGGATATTGGCCAGATTGATGCCACTCTCTATTTTCTTCGGCGTTGTGGGGCCCCATCCAAACACCGTTGTCCTGTAAGCCACCGTACACATTGTAAGGCTCCCGGTTATCAACATTGATAGCATAGAACTGGCCAACGATCGGTGAATTGTTCTTTATCCAACTCTTTCCGTCATCGTAGGAGATATTGAGTCCGCCATCATTCCCGTTGATCAAGTGGCCTGACCTATTGGGGTTTATCCAAAGGGCGTGGTGGTCTGAGTGTACATTATCCTCATTGACAGCGGAATAGGTTTTACCGCCATCATCTGATTTTAGTAAGGGCACCCCTGCCAAATAGACTTTATCCACATTGGATGGATCCACGGTGATCTGTGCAAAATAATATCCATAACTATAGTAGAGACCGTCTATATAGTCCTCGTTTTGTTTTTTCCAACTGAGACCACCATCCGTACTCTTATAAACTTCAGCACCAATCACTGGGGTATCGAATAATTGAGAATTGGCATTTTCCGGATACTTGGCCAAGTCGGCCGGTTTTACCGCACCACTTCGCACCATTTGCTTCACGTTTTCGGCACGATATTTTTCTTGAAAATTATTGGTCTTAAGAAAGTCGTTTAATTGTTTGTCAGACAGTTTTAAGAAGGCATCCGTACCCATGGTTTTGAAGTCTTCCTTCTGAAGTCCTTCGGATTCCTTTGTGGCTTTGTCTGACTTTGGTCTTCTGAACTGATTGTCATGAACGGCATATACCGTGTTATCATCATAAACGGCCGCGACCGATTCTTCCCACTCCTTCACCGCTTGGGAAACTACTTTGGGGTGTGGTAATTTTTTTCCAACTGTTGCCGGCATCGGTACTTTTATAGATTCCGGAAAGATTACCGTTCCCTAAAAAATCCCAGGCTTTTCTGTCCTTTTGCCATGAAGCGGCATACATGATATTAAAATTATTTGGGGAATGGGCCACATCGATTATGCCTGTGTCATCGGCCACAAAAAGTGTTTTTTTCCATGTTTTACCACCATCCGTGGTTTTATAGATTCCTCGTTCTTCATTGGTGGAATACAGATGTCCCGTTACCCCTACCACTACTTCATCGGCATTATTTGGGCTGACCACAATACGCCCAATGTGATGAGAGTCGGGTAGTCCTAGATTGGCCCAATTTTCTCCTTGATCGGTCGATTTAAGAATGCCAATGCCCGCATAGGTTGAGCGTGAGGCGTTATTTTCCCCCGTACCCACATAAATGGTGCCCGAATCCCAATGCACGGCAATATCCCCAATGTTTTGTGTTGGTGTATTATCCATAATCGGGGTAAAAGTTGTCCCGTTATTGTTGGTATACCATAATCCACCGTAAGCATAGGCTACATAAAATTCTATAGGAGTTTTGGGGTTTACGGCCACATCCACCACACGTCCGCTCATAATGGAGGGTCCAATGTTTTTTAAGGGGATATTCTTTACCAAAGAGGTTTCGGCCATTTGGACTTTGTCCTCGAGCGCTTTTAATACCTGGTTTTGATTGGTGGGTTGAATTTGAGCCGATACTAGGGCAAATCCGAAAACGAGAAAAAATGGGTATAACTTCATAAAATAGTGTGCACTTTTATAGGTTGTTGAAAGGTAACGATTCCTTTCACTGGCGGCAAGCATGATTTTTGGTACTATTATTTTAACTCTAGCTCATCTGATGTAGCGGTCGTTTTGTTATAAATGGCTAAGTAACCCTCAATCATTTCTTCTAATTTTTCAGGATTACTTTGGGCCAAATTTTCTTGTTGACCTACATCGCCCTTTAGATTATATAATTGATACATACTGTCATTTCCCAATTCAATATCCACCAAATCGTTTTTAGCAGCCCCTTGATAAGGTGGAATCATCGCCCAATCCCCTTTTCTGAATGCGGTTCTCGGAAGTCGCTTCGATGACCAATTCTTCTCTGCCTACCTTACTTTTTCCCAAGAAAACGTCCAACAGGTTTTTGCTGTCTTCCGTGGAGGCATCGCTATTGACCAAGGCTGCCAAAGAAGAAAATATGATCCAACTGAGACACCATTGCTTCGGAAACCCCGGGTTTGATAGTGCCTTTCCAAAACGTTATGAAAGGCACGCGGGTGCCGGCTTCGAACAGACTGTATTTTCCACCTCGTAAAGGATCGGCAGGTTTATGATCTCCCAATTTTTCCACTGCATCGTCATAATAGCCGTCGTTTACCACTGGACCATTGTCACTTGAAAAAACGATCAACGTATTTTCCGTTAATCCTTCGCTTTCAAGGGTTTCCATAAATTCACCGATGACCCAGTCCGCCTCTACAATAACATCGCCTCTTGGTCCCATCCCGGATTTTCCAACGAACCTAGGGTGTGGTGTTCTTGGAACGTGGGGTTGCTGTAATGCATAATACAGAAAGAAAGGCCTGTTTTTATTATTTCTTACATACGCTTGCGCATCTGCGAGAAAGTAATCGGCCATATCCTCATCGACCCATTTGGCGGCTTCCCCACCCTTCATGAATCCAATTCGGGTATTCCGTTTACGATACTGTTATTATGGCCATGGTGCCACCTCATCTTTAAAAGCTCTGGATTTTCCAATCCGGTAGGTTCGCCCTCAAAATTCTTTTCGTAACTAACTTGGATAGGATCGTTAGGGTCAAGGTTAACGACGTCACCGTTTTTAATATAGACCGTGGGTACACGATCTTGGGTGGCGGCCAAAATATTGCTGTAATCAAAACCCACTTCATTAGGCCCGGGGTTAATTCTTGTATTCCAATCGATTTCACCGGCTCCCAAGCCCAAGTGCCATTTTCCAATAATCCCCGTAGCATAGCCTTTTGATTTCAATAGTTTGGGAATTGTATTTTGGGTGGTGTCGATAATTAACGAGGCCGACCCTGGCAGGATTTTAGCATTTTTATTTCGCCAAGGATACACACCTGTTAAAAGGGCATATCTACTGGGCGTACAGGTGGCCGAAGAGGCGTAGCCATTGGTGAATCTAAGTCCACCATTGGCCGTAACATCCATGTTCGGGGTTTCCAATTCCGTGGCCCCATAGGCACCAAGCTCACCATAGCCCAAATCATCCATATAAATAATAACGATGTTGGGTTTTTCCTCGGTACTTGATGAAGTGATTTCCTTTTTGTCTATTTCGTTTTTACAAGATAAAAGGGTAATGATGATTAAAAGAAACGTAATGCTATTCTTCATACCTTTTTTAATAAACTATTCCTCCCATTTCCAATCCCCACCAATGATGAGCTTTTCCTTTAAGTTGTTTTTGATCATAAACTCCTTGGTGGTCTCGCTATCCATCTTGGTCGCGGGGAGCGTTTCCGCATTGGCCAAGCCATAGAGCATCATGGTGCCAAATCGGGAAGTATTGGTCATGTGTTCTTCGTTTACTAGGTCAAAATCGTCACAATCGGAATGGTAACAGCCATAAATAGAACGGTCCAGGTTGCTGTGGACAGACAAAATGGGTACCCCCTCCAACATAAAAGGCTGGTGGTCACTATGCAACCCGGAACGGTTGGAAAACTCATTTTTATAGATAGTGTCCTGTTGTTGAATTGCTGCACCCAATTCGGTAAAAAAGGACTCATTTTCCAATTTTCCCCCGGCGTTCATACCAATGGGGTTGCCTGCCATATCAAGGTTCATCATGTATTTGATTTTATCCATGGAGCCTTCTTTTAAGGCTTCGGCAACCATATGTCGTGAACCAAAAAGACCCTGTTCCTCGCCCATGAACATCACAAATTTCACGGTTCTTTTTGGGTGAAGGTTATTGGCCTTAAAAGCTCGGGCAATATCTAATACCGCAAAGGAACCGATACCGTTATCTATGGCCCCAGTTGCCAAATCCCACGAATCCAAATGTCCTCCGATGACGATGATTTCCTCAAGGATTTCGCTTCCCGGTAGGGTGGCGACAACATTTCGGGCACTGATCATGTCACTGTTATTGGTCATTTCAATGGTGGCTGATGCCGTTCCTTCTTTTAGCGTTTCCTTCAACACCATACCATCTTCCATACCAATACAAACAGCTGGAATAGGAATCAGCTCCCCGGTGACCGAGGCGGTTCCCGTTAATAGTACCCCGTTGTCCACTTGGTTGATAATGATAATTCCCTTGGCGCCGTACTTTATGGCCAAAGCTGTTTTTTCACTTCGGTGCAGATTGGTCAAACCCTCCGGGCTTCCTTCCAAAATACTAATATATACTAGGGCAATCTTGTCTTCCACTGCTCCTGGTTTGGCCTCATAATCGGCCTCCAGCCCGTTGCCCATATCCACGATTTCTCCCGTCACCTTGGCTTCAACGGGTGAGTGTCCAAGGGTCACTGATTTAACCGGCTCTTCATTTATGGTGACGGATACAGTTCCCCTGGACCAAGCCTCTACTTCAAAAGTTTGGTACTCCACATCTTCAAAACCATATTCCTTGAACTTATTATAGGTGTATTCCTCTGCCTTGGCACCATTTTCAGAACCGGTCAACCGGTGGCCAATGGTTTCAGATGCTTCTTTTAAAGTGCTATAGCCCTTTGCATTTTGCTTGATTTCGGAATCTATACGGGCAAATAGTTCTGCCTGTGTTTCTGGTTTTTTCATTTCGCCGCAAGAGATGGCTAAAATGGCTGTTAAAACAATAAAGAGTTGTTTTCTCATAGGTCTGCTAGTTGTATTTAAATTATGATTTTATTTTTTGAGTATGTTGTATTTGTAGTTCGCTTTGTTTCAACCGGGAGTTCAATTGCTCTACTTCTAAGGATATGAATTTCTTAAACTTGGCATCTACCTCTCTAAGGCGTTCATTAAAAATGGCGTATACTTCCCGTTGTTGTATCCGTAGGTTTAAAGTCGGCACCAAACCCACCGATGTCGCTGGCCAAGGCACTCAGCCTACCGTAAAGTTTTATGGGGGATCTAAAGGCATCTTCACGGGCCCCTGTGAGATGAATGTCATAAAGACTGCCAGCTATGGCTATGGCCAAGGCACGTAATTCCTCGGCTTTTTTTCGATTCGCTTCGCGGCGTAACTTTGGGATGATTGCATTGAGCTCTGCCCTTATCGCTTCAATATCATTGATCATGGTTACGGCTAAGTTCATGGCATCGCGAAGTTCCAAGGAAAAGGCAACTTGTTGTTGGATGTCTTCGAGACTACCTTCCGTACTTGGGTCTTTTAAAACCTCCAGTTCCCTACTATATTCTTTGTTGCCAATGACCAGTTTTACCTTGTAGCTATTTGGAACCACCTTTGATCCATATTGGCCACGCATCAGGTCAAGGTCCCAGGTGACCAAAGGTCGCCATCCTTCACCATTGAGCTGTACCCATGGCCTTCCGGGTGGGGTTGACTGAAGTTTGGGTTTATACGTGGGTTCATAGCGTAGGTTCCACATGACCCTATTGACGCCTGGTTTGTTTGTTCCTTCCAAGGTCCGGACTACTTCATCGTCCAAGGTCAGAATCTGTATTTCAATTTTTTGATCGATACTATCTTTTAGGAAGTAATTGATTTCCGCACCATAGGCAGGGTTTGTTCCCGAATTTAAACTCGGGCCATCGGTTTTGATACTTTGTACATCTTGGAAACGGTATACCGGTCTTAGGCTGAAAAGATGGGCTTCTTTATCCTTGGCATCCAAATCGTATTCCCGCAAAGGGGAAATGTTGTCCATGATATAATAGCCTCTTCCATACGTACCCACCACTAGATCATCAAATCGTTCTTGGATTTCCAGCCAATAGACCGGGGCAGGGGGAGGTTGTTGCGCAAGCGCATCCAATGTCCGCCATCATCATGACTTAAATAGAGTCCATTATCTACCCCAAGGTAGAGCATACCCTCTCTTTTAGGGTCTTCCTTGATAACATGGGCAAAGCTATGGACAGATTTGGGTACCGTATCGCTTATTAACTTCCAGGTCTGCCCATAATCCTCGGTTTTGTAGACGTAAGGGTCAAAGTCCCCCATTTGATGCAGGTCTACCGTGATGTAGGCACTTCCCTTTTTATATCGGGATGTTTCTATGTTGGCAATGGTCCCCCATTTGGGAAGGTCAGGTATATTTTGGGTCACGTTTGTCCAGTTTTTACCGCTGTCTTTGGTTAGCTGTACTTGCCCGTCATTACTACCTGCCCATATAAGGCCCGGTTCCAATTTTGACTCCACAATGCTGAACAAAACCGACCCATCAAAGGTCATGAGATTGTCTACCGCGATGCCTCCGGAATTTTCTTGATGGCTTTTGTCGTTCAAGGTGAGGTCAGGACTGATCACTTGCCAGCTTTGTCCGCCATCATCACTTTGGTGTACATATTGGCTACCCACATAGACCCTATGTTTGGTATGTGGGGAAAAGGCCAAGGGAAAATTCCAATGCCAGCGGTATTTCAACTTTCCAGGTTCCCATCCATACCCTGCCTCCGGCCGTACCCGAACGTCACGAACGTGCCCTGTTTTAACATTGTAACGCTGTAACCCTCCATCATAACAGCCGGACCAAACAATGTCGTTGTCAAAAGGATCGGGTTGGGCAAACCCGCTTTCACAACCGCCTACGCCCTTCCAAAGACCCAAGGGTATATACCCCTGTTTACTGTTACTAGGTCCCATGTAGGAATACCCATCTTGGCGGTTGCCGTATACATTATAAGGAATCTTGTCATCAACGGCCACATGGTACATCCGGGCAATGGGTAAAACAATGCGCTGAAAAGTCTTTCCATGGTTCATACTGATACTGGCACCCCCATCGTGGGCTACCATAAGCTCGATCCGCATTGGTAGGGTCTATCCAAATATCATGGTTGTCGCCTCCCGCACTATAACCACTTTCAATGGTTTTACCACCATCTTTGGAAATGCTGAATTTTACACTAGCGAAATATAGCTCATTAGGATCGGCAGTTGAAACGGCCATACGCGTATAATAAGGGGCGCGTTCGGCTATGTCATGGTTGCGAGTTTGCAAATTCCAAGTATCGCCAAAGTCTTCGGAGCGGTATAAAGCCGGACTATCCATTTCAAAAAGGGCATATACGATATTGGGGCTTGCATGTGAAATGGCCACCGCCGTTTTTCCCACGGGATTTTCGCTACCACCTGGCAGGCCATTTTTGTACAAAGGTTCCCAAGTATCGCCACCATCCGTGGTCCTGTATATGCCTCCTCCCGGCCCCCCGCTATTAAGTCCCCATGTATTGATATGTATGCACCACATGCCTACTAGGAGTCGGTCTCGGATTTTTTGGATCCATGGCCAATTCGGCCGCTCCTGTATTCTCGTCCACAAAAAAGATACGTTTCCAACTTTTTCCCCCATCTTCGGTCTTGTATACGCCACGCTCCTGTTGCGATCCATAGGTATGGCCCAAGGCAGCTGCATATACAATGTCCGGATTGGTAGGATGAACAAGGACCCGACCGATACGCCCCGTTTTCTCAAGTCCCATGTTTTTCCAGGTCTTTCCCCCGTCTTCTGATTTATAGATGCCATCGCCCATAGCATGGGCGGGCCGAATCACAAATGTTTCGCCCGTGCCCACCCAAAGAATATCGGGCTTTGTTGGCGTAATGGCCACCGAGCCAATGGATGAAACGTCCTGAGCATCAAAAATGGGGTCCCAGCTGATACCTCCATCCGAAGTTTTCCATAATCCGCCGGAGGCCGCACCAATGTAGGTAGTCATAGGGTCACCTGGCACCCCGGCCATAGCAATGGTTCGGTTGCCTTCCGATCCTATAAAACGAAATCGTAGGTTCTTAAAAACAGCGGGATCCGTTTGGGCGAAAATCGAAACAAAGGATAATTGGAGGCATGCAATTAAAAAATACCGGATTTTCATGTCAATTGGTTGGTTTTGGTATAGAGTACAAGTTAGCCAATTGTTGTTTAAAAAACCTTTAAAGGGCATGTGTAATTATGGTAAATATGTGCCACATTCTTTATTAAAACAATGGCTATTGCTTAATTTTATGGCAAAATCACATTCTTTATGAAATACGAACAGATTCCAAGTTCCCTATTTATAAAAAACCGTAAAAAATTTATGAATCGTATGCGTCCCAAAAGCATTGCGGTTTTTAACTCCAACGATATTTATCCGATAAGTGCCGACAGTGTGGTGCCCTTTGAGCAGCATCGCGATATTTTCTATCTGAGCGGTGCCGATCAAGAGGAAACCATTTTGTTATTGTTTCCGGATGCGATGGACAAAAAACATAGGGAAATTTTGTTTGTACGTGAAACCAACGAACATATCGCCATATGGGAAGGCGAAAAATTGACTAAGGAAAAGGCGACCGAGGTTTCGGGTATCCGGACCATTTACTGGTTGAAGGAATTTGACAAGGTCTTTTTTGATCTGATGACCGAGGCCGACACCATCTATTTCAATACCAACGAGCATTACAGGCAGGCGGTGGAGACCCGGACTAGGGAAGACCGATTTATCCTCGCATGCCAACAAAAATTTCCGGCCCATCAAGTGGCCAAGAGCAACCCGATACTTCAAGAGATTAGGGGCATTAAGGAACCTGAGGAGCTGGAGCTAATGCAAATGGCCTGTAACATCACAGAAAAAGGTTTTAGGAGGTTGTTGGGCTTTGTAAAGCCCGGGGTCTACGAGTATGAAATAGAAGCGGAACTGCTGCACGAATTTGTTCGAAACCGATCCAAAGGGTTTGCCTATCCGCCTATCATAGCATCAGGAAACAACGCCAATGTGCTGCATTATTTGGAAAACAATAAAGCCTGTATGGACGGCGATATGTTATTAATGGACGTGGCGGCAGAGTACGCCAATTATTCCAGCGACCTAACCAGGACCATCCCGGTCAACGGCCGATTCACCAAACGGCAGAAAGATGTCTATAATGCGGTACTTAGGGTAAAAAATGAGGCGACCAAAATGCTAGTCCCCGGAACACTTTGGGCGGAATATCACAAGGAATGCGGCAAACTAATGACCTCTGAACTTTTGGGATTGGGACTGTTGGACAAGGCCGATGTGCAAAATGAAAATCCGGAGTGGCCAGCCTACAAAAAGTACTTTATGCATGGTACAAGTCATCATATAGGTTTGAATACACACGATTATGGCGCGTTGAAAACCCCTATGAAGGCCAATATGGTCTTTACCGTGGAACCGGGCATTTATATTCCCGATGAAAAAATGGGTATCCGTTTGGAGGATGATGTGGTAATACAGGAAAAGGGAGAACCTTTCAATCTAATGCGAAACATCCCAATCGAAGTGGAGGAGATAGAGGAATTAATGAATGCTTAATAAGCATCAAACTACAAAAATCAATAAGTTAAGCGTATGAAACTAGTATCGTGGAACGTCAATGGCATTAGGGCCACAGTAAAAAAAGGTTTTGCCGAAGTGGTGTCCAATTTTGATGCGGATGTTTTCTGTATTCAGGAAACCAAGGCGCAGGACGACCAGGTAGCAGAGGCCTTGTCCGGAATTACCGACTATACTTTATACACCAATAGTGCGGATAAGAAAGGCTACTCCGGAACCGGAATCTTGTCCAAACAAAAGCCATTGTCCTTTGGTAGTGATATGGGTATTGAGGACCATGATATGGAGGGCAGGATTTCCTATGCGGAGTATGAAGCCTTTTACTTGGTCAATGTGTATGTACCCAACAGCGGTAACGGTTTGAAGCGCTTGGACTATCGCTCGGATGGGATAAAGACTTTACGGATTATCTTCTTGGCTTGTCCAAAAAGAAACCCTTGATCATTACGGGCGATTTCAATGTGGCCCATACCGAGAACGATTTGGCCAATCCAAAATCCAACTACAACAAAACATCCGGATTTACCCAAGTGGAAATCGATGGGTTTGACCACATGCTCAACACCTTAAAGGTCGTGGACAGCTTTCGAACCCTCCACCCGGATACCTTCGATAAATATACCTTTTGGAGCATGCGGGGCGGAGCCGAAGCAGGAATGTGGGGTGGCGTATCGACTATTTTTTGGTGAG
Organism: Maribacter litopenaei; assembly: GCF_025244665.1. Taxonomy (GTDB): domain Bacteria; phylum Bacteroidota; class Bacteroidia; order Flavobacteriales; family Flavobacteriaceae; genus Maribacter; species Maribacter litopenaei. Next base: position 3,841,065 of record NZ_CP104205.1, read on the forward strand.
CGAATCGTTGTGGCACAAGGTGAAGTCTGCGGAAATTCATGATCAGATCATGGGGAGCGATCATTGCCCGATTAGTTTGGAAATAGATCTCTAATTATGAGCGTAGCATTGATCATACAGGATGTTTCCGAGATAGAAAAGAAAATGCAGGAGGCACCGGATAGTTCCTATGAAATAGGGGTTGCCATTGGCACCTATCTCCCTTTTGCAGTGTTGATTCCGGTGGCCTATTTGTTCTATTACTATTCAAAAAAGAGGAGGGATTATAAATAGGATAGAGCATAATTGCAGTGATGTTTAGGAAGTAGTCGAGAAGTAACCCAGTTCTTTGTTATATTGCTTCGTCATAATCTTTGACCACTAAGGCGATATGTGCAATTCGTTGTTTCAAATGAAATTTTTAATCATATTGTTATGCAATGTTCAATCCAGTTTCTCCCAAGTTTCATTATGACTGGGAATTTTCGCATTTAATATCTCTCCATTGGAATTAGTTGAGAAATCCACATAAATAGTCGTTCCTTTTATGTAAAATCGAGTTTCTGACTCGGATAAAGAGAAAAGGTTTGACCATTAGTTTTGAATTGTAAGGCACCATTCTCAATGAACATTTTAGATATCCTATTCGCCCCTACTAACTTGTAATCACTACAATATTTTTTTAATTCACTCTCGCTTAGGCTAAGAAATTCTTTATCTTCAAAAGTGATAACAGACCTTGTTTTTAAATTATATTCATCACCAGATTTTAAGGTGTAAAACTCTCTGCTACCTTTTGGTAATTCATAAATAGTGTCTCTTTCCTTCGACCAACGTGTTCCATCGTAGATAACAACATAGCTTTCCCCCAAAACTTCAAATGTATCCCCTTGAACAATTATTCCGGTATCCTCATCTATTCCTATACCCAATAATTCCGCCTGTTATCTAAGATTTCAAACATATCGAACTGTCTGTTTCTTTTTAGTAGATGTTGGTCAATAGCCACGTTCTTAATAAAACCCAAGCCCACTTCATGGTCTCCCATCATTTTTGTATTTCCATTAGAGTCTCCCCTTGCCAAATACGAACCTTGTATTGTGGCGCCAGCAGAGCCACCTGCGATTACTCCGCCTCTATCCAAGAGATTTAAAAATTCCGTATGTGCTTTTGTGTTTAAATAGGAGTCTGCATGTCGCCATTGTCTTCCCCCGCTGAAAATAACCCCCTGGGCATTTTTAATCGGTTCAACGAATTCGTCTGTATTGGCCTCCCGTGGATCTCTTGTATGTAATACAGTTACATTGTTAAAACCAGACTCAACAAATCTCTGTCTGTAATTTCTTAAAAACTCCTCCGAGAGGACTTCAGAAGAGACCGCTGTTGGAATAACGACTATTGGTGCATCCGCTCCGCCAATGCTTTCCATGAATTTATCTTGAAAAATCCCATGAATCCAATCACCGGTAATAATTAATGTGCCTTTTTCTGGGCCAATAGTTTGATCAGTATTTAAGTTAATAGGTTGTTGGCCATAGACATTATGAACAATGAATATTGACATTGTAAGGACAAAACATATAAATGCTAATTGGATTTTTCCCATAAGTTCTATGTCTTGCCTAATAAGGCGCAACGAAATCGGGCTCTGTTAATGGTTGATTGGTTTAAATTTAGCGAAAATGCAGCAATGAATTATAGCCGGTGTTGTGCACAGTATTTATTCCTCAACTTTATAGTATTCTTGTTCAGCTCCATCTTTTCTTGTAATTATTAGTTTATTGGAATTCAGATATTTTATTCCCGTATAGGTTTTTAGCCCTCCGAAATCGTGTTCAATCTCAAATCCCTTTTTGGTTTTTAATATTTTTATATCAGGTTGTTCTGTTTCAGATTTTTCTATTCTCCCATATTTTCTCACAATAAAGACTTTGAATTTTCCAATTCCATTATTTAATTCAAAACGATATTCTAAATCAGGTTCAGAGTCTATCTTTTTCCAATTTCCGTTTAGATACGTTTCAACTTCTAGGATTGTTTCACAACATTTTAATTCCTGTGCAAATAGAGTTATTGGTAAAAAAGTCAAAATTAGAATCAGAATTTTTCTCATAGTAACGATTTTTCTCATATTGTGCACAACGAGTTTGTATAACGCTAGTGGCGTTGTGTTGTCTTTATTTTAGGGAATCTAATTTACACAATTTGTAAGAAACTAATTAAATTTAGTCAGCAATGTCTTTGCCATTAGTGTTATACGTTGTTAGCAGTTGTTTTTATATTGTATTATATATTTCAAATGTTTCATTAAAATTCAGTTTTACGTCTTTATAGTCAGAAACTCCAAGTCCTGTTGACGAGCCTTCGAAAATAGTTATCTTCAGATCTTCACAATTAAATCGAATAAAGTTGAAGTATTGTTTTTGTCCGTAAATTTTAGTTCCGTTGATATCGAATTCATCTTTATCAACTCCAAATTCAATAAAATCAATTTTTTTTGATAAAAGTTTTCCGAGTGTTTCGTCCATTTTTGTTTCATAGACTTGCCATAAATCTGGTTCATTCGGAAAATTGTATTCTTTCAATTTGTTTTCAAGTAATGAACTTTCACGCAAGTTTATTTTTAAATGGCTACCATCAAAGTCGCCTTCAATTTCTAAATATTCATCAAATTCGGAGAATGTTATTAAAAATAGCCAAGGTAAATATTCGTCATTATGCCTGTCATCGTTATAATCTACTTGATATATTTTGTCAATTCTTTTTCCGTTAAGTTTACCTAACCAATTCCCTGTTTTGCCATTTAATTGAAAATTCATTTAGTGATGTTCTTAAATAACTGCTAACGTACGAGTATAGATCATTAATGATCTATACATCTTTTATATGTGTAACTAAGATAGGTATTCCCGTTTACACTTTTTTCATTCCTCCCCAATGCATGAAAGTATTGCCAACAACAAAAGCCAGGATAGCCGGTAATACCCATCCCATACTATAGATACTCAAAGGGATAAAGGCTTGTAATTCTTCCATAGCCTCGGAGAGGCCGATCGTACTAAGAAAATCAGGGATGCTAAAAAGAATGGTCGTCCATACCACTACCTTAAACACTTTGGACGAGGCATAGGTTTCCGGGAGGACATTCAGCAAAATCAACACCACGGTAATAGGGTAGATGATCATTAATGCGGGCAAGGCCACGGCAATGATATATCCCACATTAAACTGCCCCATAAGGACCCCTAACAGACATCCAACAATGGCAGTGATGAGATAGGCCTTTGAGGAATCATTGAAACGGGAGCGTATAAAATCCGAGGTTCCCGTTACAATACCCACGGCCGTGGTAAAACAGGCCAGGGCAACGAGCATACTCAAGAATAGATTGCCATAGGTGCCCAAGGCTTCGGTCGCCAATCCGGAGAGGAGTTCGGTTCGGGAAATGTCGGTATCAAAAAGGGAGTGACCAAGGCTCCGGAAAGAATGAGTCCCATATAGATAAGAAAGAGGGCCAGCCCTGCCAACCATCCCGCTTTGAGGATCAAGTCCTTTTTTTCTATATACGTTTTCTGCCGGTACCGTATATTCACAGATACGATTATAACACCGCCCACAACCACCGCGCCAATGGCATCAAAGGTTTGGTAGCCTTCCAAAATTCCGCTGGTAAATGGACTTTCAAAGGTGGCTTCGGAAAGCTATATTCCAAGGCGAAGGTTATAACGCCTACTAGGGCAATTAGGATAAGAAGAATGGCAGGGGTGAGCAATTTTCCAACAACATCCAAAATCTTGGAACGGTTCATGACAAAAACGAACACCAACATAAAATACAGGATGCTGGTAAGCAGAGGTGAGCTATCAAAAAAAGGGGCAATGGCCATTTCATGGGTAACGGAAGCCGTCCTGGGCGAGGGAAGGCCTATTGCAATGGCGTAGACCACTAAGGAGTAGCCCAAACTAAAGGCGGGCGACACCTTTTTCCCAAAATCGAAAATCGTACCCTGCAATTTGGCGTGTGCTAGAATGCCCAGCAATGGAATCAGCACAGCCGATGTGCAAAAACCTAGCGTTACCAACCACCATAAATCCCCCGATTTAAAACCCAACTGTGGTGGTAGAATCAAGTTTCCGGCACCAAAAAAAGGGAGAACAAGGCGAATGCCGTAACCCAAGTTTCCTTACTTCTGTACGCTGTTGGAATCATGGTGGGAAGATAGGTCAAAAACCGCAAACCCCTTGCCTAAAAAAATAAGACCTTGTTAAAACAAAAGTTGACCACATTTTTGGGCTACCTCACAACAAATTATGGTTCAGACGATTAAAATGTTATACATTGACAATAATTAGTGAAAACACCCCGTTTTCATAAGGCAACATAGAAAACCAAATAACAAAACCAATAGTGTACCGATCCCCAAATCGTACCAATTTTGAACCTAAAAATCCTAAGGCATGAAAAAACTTTTCTGCAGCATTTTTGGACATCATTACGCAGTCTCCAAAAAGGTGACATCCCACATCAAGGAATACAAATGCGTTCACTGTAGCAAGGAGGTTACTACCGATGTTAGCGGTAACCTATCCATATTAACTCCAGAACTACAGGATATCAACAGAACCTTGGAGCGTATTTACCAAAACAGACACAGCCAGCAAGTGGCGTAAAACCTGTCTTGCCAAAAACAGCATTCGTTTAAGAAACGTTGGTTTCTTCAACGTTGAAAGTATTCCTGGAAATTAAGTAAGCATCTTTATTCTTACCTGTCGTATGCCCCACAACGGATGAGGAAAGAATCGCGCTTTTTTTTCAGGATTTTTTTATTCTGTTTGGAATGAATTCCAACCCTGGGCCTTCAACGGAATCAGGGTTTCCGCCCTCGTGACCAAATTAGCCCCTTGAGACTTGTCCGTCATATGCCCTATTACCGTTAGATTGGGGTTTCCCTTGATCTTTGGAAAATCCGCCTGGTCAATGGTAAATAAAAGTTCGTAATCCTCACCGCCGCTTAAGGCAATCATGGTACCGTCCATCTTAAATTCCTCACAGGTGGAAATGACGGTGGGATCTAAGGGTATTTTGTTTTCATAGAGGGCACATCCTACCTCACTGTTTTTGCAGAGGTGCAGAATTTCCGAGGAAAGGCCATCGCTGATGTCGATCATGGAGGTCGGTTTCACTTTTAATTTGGCAAGTAGTTCCACGATATCTTTCCGTGCTTCCGGTTTCAATTGGCGTTCCACGATGTAGGCATAGGGTTCCAGATCCGGTTGATTGTTGGGATTTACCTTAAATACCTCTTTTTCGCGCTCCAAGACCTGCAACCCCATATAGGCACCGCCAAGGTCTCCGGTAACGACCAACAAGTCATTTTCCTTGGCACCTGAGCGGTAGGCAAGGTTTTCTTCCGAAGCCTCACCAAGAGCTGTAACACTGATCAACATTCCGGTTTTGGAGGAGGTAGTGTCTCCTCCGATCATATCAACACCATACGTAGTGCAGGCCAATTGTATACCGGCGTACAATTCTTCCAAAGCTTCTAATGGAAATCTATTGGATACGGCAATGGATACGGTAATCTGTGTGGCCATGGCGTTCATGGCATAGATATCGGAAAGGTTTACCATTACCGCCTTATATCCCAAGTGTTTCAAGGGCATGTAACTAAGGTCAAAATGAACACCTTCCACTAATAAGTCCGTAGAAAGCACGGTTTTCTTTTTCTTGAAATCCAATACGGCGGCATCGTCACCTATTCCCTTTATCGTTGTGGGCTGTTTTGTGGTAAAATGTTGGGTGAGATGTTCAATGAGGCCAAACTCGCCCAATGTTTCCAAGGAGGTCCTTTCTTTGTTCTTGTCTTCTAGCATCTTGCAAAAGTAAACAGGATATTTTATATCGTATATTTACCCTTGGGATAATTTTACTTTGATGAGGCCTACACGTGTATTTATAATGCTCTTACTCATTTGGGGATGTTCCAAGAGTGATGACAACCCTAATGACGGACAGGGCAATACCCAGCAACCGATTGATACATCCTTTGTGCCTTGCGAAAATGGATTTGCAGGGGAATACCCTTGTAATGGATACGATTTGTTGGGCCATTTTGACCTATCGGAATTTGGTGCGCAATCCGCCAACGATATTTGGGGCTGGACAGATACTTCCACGGGAAAGGAATATGCCATCATGGGCCTGGACAACGGAACTGTCTTTATCGATATTACCGATACTGAAAATCTGATATACTTAGGGAAATTGCCCACGGCAACCACTTCCAGCTCTTGGAGAGATATTAAAGTAATGGGAGACTACGCCTACATTGTGGCAGAAGCCATGGATCATGGCGTACAGATATTCGACTTAACTAAATTACGTGCTCCTGAAAACATACCGGAGGTATTTGAGGCGGACGGGCGTTATACTGGTATTGGAAATGCGCATAATATCGTCATCAATGAAAATTCAGGTTTTGCCTACCCTGTAGGTACGGATAGAAATGATGCTTTTAATGGAGGGGTTCATTTTTTGGACCTTACCAATCCAACGGCACCAACGGCCGCCGGAGGTTGGGGAATGAATGGATATACCCATGATGCGCAAGTGGTTACGTATACTGGACCTGATGCCGATTATTCAGGGGCTGAACTATTTGTAGGGGCCAACGAGACCCAAGTGGTTTTGGTGGATATAACCGACAAAAATAACCCTGTTGAGGTTGCAACACTTCCCTATCCCAATATTGGGTACACCCATCAAGGTTGGTTTACGGAAGACCATCGATATTTTATTTTGGGCGATGAGTTGGATGAGATCAATTCGGCTTCAGGTCAAGGACCTTGATTTTCGACATGTCAGACCTTGACAATCCCGTTTTGTTTGACACCTATTTGGGGCCAACGAGTGCCATAGATCATAATGGATATGTATTAGGGAACGAATTTTTCTTGGCGAATTATACCGCAGGAATGAGGGTTCTGGATATTTCGGGCATTGATGCCAAAAACATATCGGAAACCGGTTTTTTCGATACCTATCCTGTAGATGACAACACTAAATTCGACGGAGTCTCGGAGTGTATATCCCTATTTTGATAGTGGCAAGATTGTGGTGAGCGACATCAGCAATGGCTTTTTTGTACTCAAAAAATCCGAATAATATATGTGTAGGCATAGCTGGTTCATACTCGCCCTATTCATTTTTTCATGTTCTACGGATTTGGAGAACAACCAATCTAATCTTCTAAATAGTGATTTTAAAGGTACCGTGGAATGGATCAAGAATTTTGGGGGTAGTGGGGAAGATACGGGCCAAGCCATCATACAGACTTTAGATGGTGGATATGCCATACTTGGCTTTTCCAATAGTGTGGATGGTGATATTACAGATAAGGAATTAGAAGTCCATGACTATTGGCTCTTGAAATTAGATGCCGATGGAAACCTACAATGGAACAAAACCTACGGGGGTTCCAAAGATGACCGGGGCCAAAGTTTGGTACAGACATTTGATGGAGGCTATGCCCTTACGGGATATGCCATGAGCGATGATGGGGATGGATCCGTGAACAATGGTTTTCATGACAATTGGCTCTTGAAATTGAATGCATCAGGAGACATAGAATGGGAAAAGAGCTTCGGGTTTTCCTGGTCATGACCATTCATACGATATTCTACAAACAACGGATGGTGGTTTCTTTTTTACCGGTTTTTTGGATATTACCTCGGCTAGGGCGGATGGAAATACGGAAAAATTCAACTCGTTAACACGTCATGGCGTCGGGGAATTCGGGGTACCAAAATAGATGCCCAGGGTGAGCTTCTGTGGAGAGGTTATTTTGGGGGAAGTAACAACGATAGATCCCATGCCGTGGTGCCGTCTAATGATGGTGGATATGTGATGGCGGGTTTTTCGGAAAGTGATGATTTTGATATTAGTAATACGCAAGGAAGCTATGATTTTTGGCTTGTAAAAGTGGATGCAGCGGGCAACTTTGTCCGGGAACGTTCTTTTGGGGGAACAGGTATAGAAATTTCCTATGATATTGCCAATACCTTGGATGGCGGCTATGTAGTTGCTGGGAATACGTTCAGTGGCGATGGTGACATTTCTCAAAGCAAGGGAGAGTCGGATTTCACGGTTGATCAAGGTGGATGCAAACGGTAATCTGGTATGGGAGCGAACCTTTGGGGGCAGTCAGTTCGATGCTGCCCAGGCCGTCGTTAGCAGTAGAGACGGCGGTTATTATGTGGTAGGGAATTCCAAAAGTTCAGACCAGGATGTCACCGATAACACCGGTGAAAACGATATTTGGCTCTTAAAAACCGATGCAAATGGAAATCTTATATGGCAACAAACCTTTGGCGGGTCGGACATTGATTTTGGCTACGATGTGGTAGAAAGCGCGGATGGAAGCGTAGTCATTATCGGAGAAAGCATCAGTCCGGATTTTCCTGAAATATCTCCTAAAGGGAAGTCTGATTTAGTGGTGATTAAATTGCGTTAGGGCAAAGTCCCGTACACATAGAAAACCCCTATACTTTAATACGTTATAATAATGTTAGATCCTATTGGAAATAGGTGTCAATGAAGTATATTTGTAAACTATTTATAATTAATCCATTTTAAGATATGATACAAGTATCGGAAACGGCAAAAAAGAAGGTGATTACCCTTATGGAAGAGGAAGGGTTTGACGCTTCAAAGGATTATGTGCGGGTGGGTGTTAAAAGTGGCGGCTGCAGTGGATTATCTTATGAGCTGAACTTTGATAACAAAATGGAGGAAACGGATAAAATTTTTGAGGATAACAATGTCCGTATTGTTGTGGACAAGAAGAGCTTTCTATATTTGGTGGGTACCACCTTGGAATATTCCGGGGGCTTGAACGGTAAAGGTTTTGTCTTCAATAATCCCAATGCACAGAGAACCTGTGGCTGTGGCGAAAGTTTTTCATTATAATCGATAATTGCAGGATTGCAACTATTCAACTGAGAGTTTATGGCATATACTGAAGAGGAATTAAAAAAAGAACTGGAAACCAAGGAATATGAATACGGTTTCTATACGGATATAGAATCGGACACACTTCCTGTCGGTCTCAATGAGGAAATCATCATTGCGATTTCCAAAAAGAAGGACGAGCCGGACTGGATGACCCAGTGGCGTTTGGATGCTTTTAAAGCATGGCAGGAGATGGAAGAGCCGGAATGGGCCAACGTTACCTATAAAAAACCCGATTTCCAGGCCATTTCTTATTATTCCGCTCCCAACAAAAAACCCAAGTACGATAGCTTGGATGAGGTAGATCCGGAATTATTGGACACATTCAAAAAATTGGGCATATCCATTGACGAGCAGAAAAAACTGGCCGGGGTGGCAGTGGACATCGTGATGGACTCTGTTTCCGTAGCCACTACTTTTAAGAAGACTTTGGCCGAAAAAGGGATTATTTTTTGTTCCATTTCAGAGGCTATCAAAGAGCATCCGAATTGGTGAAGAAATACATCGGAACCGTGGTGCCTAAAAAGGATAATTTTTATGCCGCGTTGAACTCTGCGGTATTTTCGGATGGTAGTTTCTGTTATATCCCAAAGGGTGTTAGGTGTCCTATGGAGCTATCAACCTATTTCAGGATCAATCAGGCCGGTACTGGTCAGTTTGAAAGGACCTTGGTAGTGGCAGACGAAGGAAGCTATGTTAGTTACCTTGAAGGGTGTACCGCTCCTTCACGAGATGAAAACCAATTACATGCGGCCGTAGTGGAGCTTATTGCCTTGGATAATGCCGAAATCAAATATTCTACGGTACAGAATTGGTTCCCTGGGGATAAGGAAGGAAAGGGAGGTGTCTTCAATTTCGTTACAAAAAGAGGTTTATGTGAGAAGAATGCCAAAATATCCTGGACCCAAGTGGAAACGGGATCTGCGGTTACTTGGAAATACCCCTCTTGTGTGTTGAAAGGGGATAATTCTATAGGTGAGTTTTATTCCATTGCGGTAACCAATAATTTTCAACAAGCCGATACGGGGACTAAAATGATACACTTGGGTAAAAACACCAAGAGTACCATTATATCCAAAGGTATTTCTGCCGGAAAATCCCAAAATAGCTACCGCGGATTGGTGCAGGTGAATAGCCGTGCTGAGAACGCACGTAATTTCTCCCAGTGCGATTCCCTATTAATGGGTAATGAGTGTGGTGCACATACTTTCCCATATATAGAGGCGAAGAATAAATCGGCTCAAATTGAGCACGAGGCTACGACCAGTAAAATTGGGGAAGACCAAATCTTTTATTGCAATCAAAGGGGTATCGACACGGAAAAGGCGATTGCCTTGATCGTAAACGGGTTTAGCAAGGAGGTCTTGAACAAATTACCCATGGAGTTTGCTGTAGAGGCCCAAAAATTATTGGAAATCAGTTTAGAAGGTTCAGTAGGTTAAATGGTTAGGGGATGCCCCTCGAGCGCAGTCGAGAGGTCATTCATTGATTATTTAATTCGTTATTATAGAGATTTATGAAAAGATTTTTCTTGTTTACTGCAGTTTTAATTGGATTTCTTTCCTGCAAGGAAACCAAAAAAGAGGAAAAGAAGGAGGTTGCCGAAGAAGTAGCTCCTGAAATCAAGCTCTATACCTTTGATGGAGGCACCGTGAAAGTCAATAATTTGGAATTGTTTTCCCAAGACACCACCTATCATGGTCAAACCAAGGAATTTGCAGATCCGTTTTACGTCATTGTTCACCCAAAAGGAACGTTGATGTGGGATGCCGGTTTACCTGAGATGTTGGTGGGACAACCGGAATATACAGATCCATCAGGTGCATTTACGGTATCTAGAAAGGATTCTGTTGCAAATCAGTTGAAATCCGCTGGTCTAAGCTTGGAAGATATCGACTTTATAGCACTTTCACATACCCATTTTGACCATAGCGGCCATGCCAATGCCCTAAAAAATGCTACATGGTTGGTACAAGGTCCTGAGTACGATTTTATTACCAGTGAGGAAGTTAAAAATAGTGGAGAAGGTATATACGAGGCCATACAGGAATTGGACATGATACAGAAGATAGATGGGGATTATGATGTTTTTGGCGATGGTTCGGTTATCATGAAATCTATGCCCGGCCATACCCCGGGGCATCAGGTTTTATATTTGGAGTTGCCTGAAAACGGCCCCACCCTTTTAACAGGCGACCTGTATCACCTATACGAAAACAGGGAGCATAAAAGGGTTCCTATATTTAATTATGACGTTGAAAAGACATTGGCCAGTATGGAAACTTTTGAGGCTTTTGCAAAAGAAAAGAACGCTAAAGTCTACGTACAACATCAAAAAGACGATTTTAATAAAATGCCAAAAGCACCGGAATATTTAAAGTAATAGATTATGTTGAAAATTAAGAATCTGCATGCGCAGGTAGAGGATAAGGAAATATTAAAGGGAATCAACCTAGAGGTCAAACCTGGCGAGGTACATGCCATTATGGGTCCAAACGGTTCTCGTAAAAGTACTTTGGCCGAAGTTATTTCCGGGAAGGAAGAGTTTGAGGTTACGGAAGGATCCATTGAGTTGGATGGCGAGGATTTGGAGGATGTGGCTCCGGAAGAAAGAGCTCATAAAGGGATTTTTCTTTCCTTTCAATACCCAGTGGAAATCCCAGGGGTGTCCGTTACCAATTTTATGAAGACCGCCATCAACGAATCCGGAAAGGCAAAAGGTTTGGAGGACATGCCTGCGAACGAAATGTTGAAATTGATTCGTGAAAAATCGGAATTGTTGGAAATAGATCGCAAGTTTTTGTCGCGCTCCTTGAACGAAGGTTTTTCCGGAGGGGAGAAAAAGCGAAACGAGATTTTTCAGATGGCCATGTTAGAGCCCAAAGTAGCCATATTGGACGAAACGGATTCCGGACTGGATATCGATGCGCTGAGAATCGTGGCCAATGGGGTTAATAAATTAAAAAGTAAGGATAATGCGGTCATCGTAATTACCCACTACCAACGATTGTTAGATTATATCGTACCGGATTTTGTACATGTATTGCACGATGGCAAAATTGTAAAGTCCGGAGGTAAGGAACTGGCCATGGAGCTTGAGGAAAAGGGATACGATTGGCTTAAGCAGGAGGCGGCAATATAGTTTATGGCAAATGGCCGTATTATTTGGTCTCCAAATGTTTTACTATCAATTGAAAAATTATGGATTTAAAAGATAAATTGATTTCTTCCTTTATGGCATTCGAAAACAACGTGGATGTAGAGCATCCCGTTCACGACGTACGTTCGGAGGCGATAAAGAATTTCGAGAAAAAGGGATTTCCATCCAAAAAGGAGGAGGCTTGGAAATATACCTCTTTGAACAACCTTCAAAAAATCGACTTTAGTATTTTTCCCAAGGAGGAAAATGCCCTCGAATATAAGGATGTCAAAAAGTATTTTTTACATGAGATAGATACCTATAAAATTGTGTTTATCGACGGAATTTATAGTTCCTATCTTTCGGAAACAACCCATGATGGAGTGGATATCTGTTTGATGAGTGCGGCCCTGGCCAAACCCATGTACCAACAGGTCATCGATGTGTATTTTAACAAAGTTGCGTCCAAGGATGAATCATTAACGACTTTAAATACAGCTTTTAGTAGGGAAGGAGCCTATATCTATATCCCAAAAAACAAAATGCCTAGAAAGCCCATCGAAATCTTGCATTTTGCCACGGGCAACGAGGCTTCCTTGATGTTGCAGCCAAGAAACTTGGTCATTGTAGAAGAGAATGCCGAGGTACAGATTATTGAACGTCACCAAAGTCTAACGGGCAATGAGGTGTTGACAAATTCCGTAACGGAAATATTTGCTGCCGAAAATGGCATCGTGGATTATTATAAGATTCAGAACGATTCGCACACCGCCTCTTTGATAGATAACACCTATATCAACCAAAAAGATAAAAGTGTAGTAAGAGTACATACATTCTCATTTGGAGGAAAATTGACTCGTAACAACCTAAATTTTTATCAGAATGGGGAGTATATCGACTCTACCATGAAAGGGGTGACCATTTTGGGGGACAAGCAACATGTGCACCATCATACCTTGGTACATCATATAGAACCTAATTGCGAAAGTCACCAGGATTACAAAGGGATTTATGGGGATAGCGCTACCGGCGTTTTTAATGGAAAGATTATCGTTGATAAAATTGCCCAAAAGACTAATGCTTTCCAGCAGAACAACAATATACTGGTTAGTGACAAGGCGACCATCAATACCAAACCACAGTTGGAGATTTTTGCCGATGATGTAAAGTGTTCCCATGGTTGTACCATTGGACAATTGGATGAGGATGCCTTGTTTTATCTCCAAACCCGTGGAATACCCCAAAAAGAGGCCCGTGCCCTGTTGATGTATGCCTTTGCCAATAATGTCTTGGCCACGGTACGTATCCCGGAACTTAAAACACGGATTAATAAGTTGATAGCGAATAAACTAGGGGTGAATTTAGGGTTCGACTTGTAGAAATTATATGAAATATTATCATAGATATAGAAGGGTCGTTATTATAATGGCCCTTTTTTTATTGTCGTGCCAAGGGGTAAAGGCACAGGAGGCGCATATTGGGGTTAAGGGAGGGCTCAATTATTCTTCAATAGTGGGTGACCTTACGGATGGGTTGAAATTTAGACTTTCCGGTCATGGAGGTGTATTTTTGGAAATCGATTTCTCAGATAAATTTAAGTTGCAGCCGGAGCTGGTATATTCTTCCCAGGGTTTTCAATACAGTACGGATTTGGCTGCCATTCAAACAAACGGTTCTGTTGGGGAAGAGAACGATTTTAGAACCAACGTTCAATTAAACTTTATTACAATTCCTATATTGGGGAAGTTTGGCTTAAATGATCATATAGACTTGGAATTTGGATCGCAATTTGGGTTTTTGCTCAATCAGGTGACAAAAATTAAAAATCTAGACCAGAATATTAATGCGGAAAGAAGGTCTTCCATTTCGGGGATTTTCAATTGGATTATGGAGCTGCCATAGGACTTGGTCTTAGACTGAACGACCATTTTTCGGTATCTCCACGATTTTATATTGGGCTACGAAATAGGCTAAATGCTATACAAGGAGCGCAGAACTACAATGCTGCTATCCAATTATCTCTGAATTATTTATTCAACTAATCTATATTTAGAAGTAATTTAGCGTGGCTTAGGTAGCTAAAAATTTATAAGGCCTAACTTTTATTAAGAAGTATTTAGGCCACAATTAACGGTTTGTTAGGGGTTCTTAACAAACCGTTTTTATTTTCCTACAATTCGTAAATCTACATTAGATGTTCTAACAACTAATCTATTCAACATCTATGAAACAGTTTATGATCACTTCGGCTTTTGTTTTTATTTCATTGATTACCTATGCTCAAGACCAAAAGTGGAGCGTTGAGGCCAATTATCCATTACGTTCAGCCACCGATGGCGTGGTCGATTTGGGTATCAAGTATCGATTTTTGGATTCGGATCCTTTTAACATGGGTTTAGGTGTCAATACCTCCTTTTTTAGGAATTCGAATAACTTTGATTACGGAGGTACAGCAGGAAATAATTTAGAGTTCGATTATAGATCGAACACCTTTTTAGTGCAGCCCAAAATTTTTGTCGAATTGGAAACTCCAGGACTGTCAAAGCTGAGGCCTTTTGTCGCCTTGGGATATTCCATAAATATTCAGGATGAATATCAGAATCAAGGAGGAACCATTACATTGGATGAGATAAGAAAAGATGGAGGTTTTAATTTCAATCTGGGTCTTTCCTATGACCTTTCTAGGAAATTTTTTGTACAGGTGCAGTATGATTTTCTAATATTGCAAAAAAGGGGAACAAGTACTTTTAATGGGCAATCTTCTACCTACAACTTTAATGAGAATTTAAGTCTACTTAAGGCCGGTGTAGGTTTTCGATTTTGAGGTTTCACGAATGGGTTACATATTGTCCTAAAAATATGCGTACTGCCCTAATTGTTTTCAAGGCTAGGATAAATCGATGTATCTTGGCCTAGTTAACCATTAACAAAATGATTTTGAAGAAGTACGTCCTATTCCTATTTCTATTTAGTTTATTTAACACACAAACAAGAGCTCAAGACTTCAATATGGGAGTGAAAGGAGGATTAAATTATTCTAAAACTATTGCTCCCGGAGATGATCCCTTTAGTGCTAGAACCTCATTTCATGCCGGTATCTTTGCCGAAATCCCAATTCGTGGGAAATTTAGTTTTCATCCTGAGCTATTATATTCATCTCAAGGGACCAAAATAACTTTGGCAAGACTTAACAATTTTGATCGTCCCGAAATCAACCAGAACGATGAAGTATTTGTTGCCAAAGAAGATTATTTGCTGATTCCCTTGATTACCCGATTCAATTTTAATCAAAGTATTTCGTTAGAGTTGGGTCCACAGATTGGCTTTCTCGGTTTCAGGAGGGTCTTTTATAGATTATGGGCCTACTTTGGGAGTAAGTATTGATTTGCCAAGGAATTTTAAGGTTCAATTTCGTTCCTATTTGGGAGTGTCCGATGTATTTAGGAAATCCATAGTGGAAAACGAAAGTCTTTCCGATAAGACATATTATGGCTTACTTCAGTTATCTGTTGGATATAGCATTTTTTAAGCTATAAAAATTTTAAGGTTTAACTTACACAGAATATAACTTTATATTTTGTTTTTTGTCGGAATTTAACTTTAAAATGATTTTGAAGCCATATATTGCCCCACCGAAAAATTTCAAAATCACTAATCAAATTCTCACAATGAGTTTTAGAAGGAGTTTACATTTTATCTCGGCTTACGTTTTCCCTGTTTTTCTCAGCTGCACAGATAAATAGCCAAATAACCTACGAAGAAGGTTACTTTATTGACAATGCAGGAAATAAAACAGAATGTTTAATAAGAAACGTTGACTGGATGAAGAATCCTGATTCTTTTCAGTATAAACTATCTCAGGATGATAATGCTCAAACAGGAGATTTATCAATGGTGCAGGAGTTTGGAGTTAACAGAGCGTCAAAATATGTAAAGGCAACGGTTGATATAGACCGGTCTAGCCAAGAAGTCGATAAATTGACCTTAGTCCGCGAACCCAGTTTTACCAATGAAACCCTATTTTTATTAGTACTTGTCGAAGGTAAAGCAAACCTTTATAAATATGAAGATGCATATGATCCTAAGTATTTTTACCAAGTTTCAGATGGCGAAATTAAGCCAATGGTTTATAGAAAATATATTACACGAGACAATAGGATCGGAGAGAACTTACAGTTTAAACAGCAACTATTTAATGAACTAGAACATACAAGCTTTAGCCAAAGAAGATTTTCTAACATTTCCTATAATGAGAGAGAATTAACCAAACTATTTAGGGAATACAACACTTTGTATGGGGCTGATTATGGTAAGAATGACCCAAATGGGCGTAACAAAGACTGGTTTAATTTGAACATACGTCCAGGACTGAGGAACTCTTCATTGGTACTTCAAAACGCTGGTACTGGAAACAATGCAACTGAATATCCAACTGAGATTGGTTTTCGATTAGGTATTGAATTAGAGGGTATACTACCTTTCAACAAAAATAAATGGTCATTATTCTTAGAACCATCGTACCAAACATATAAGGCGGAAAAATTTTTAAATGCAAACTCGAATGTTCCGGCTACAGTAGAGTATCAACCAATTGAAATTGCTATTGGTGCCAGGCATTATATGTATTTGAATGCAAATTCAAAGATGTTTATTAATGCCGGTTATATATTGGCATGGAGCAACGGCTCGAGAATCGATTATAATAATGGAAACTTTTTGCTCTTTGAAAATAGTAGCAACTTTTCTTTTGGATTAGGCTATAAGTATCTCGATAAATATAGTTTGGAGTTAAACTATAATTTGGATCGTGGCCTTCTGCCTCCTATAGGAAGAGAAGCCGTTTTTAGTGGTTACTCTTTAATTTTTGGATATACCCTCTTTTAAATATTTTTCCATTATAAACGGGTATCTTTGTATATCATTACAGTAATATGCTTGACATAAATAAGATACGCAAAGATTTCCCGATACTTAATAGAAAGATCTATGGCCAACCGCTAGTATATTTGGACAATGCGGCAACCTCACAGACCCCAAAACAGGTTATTGATACTATTGTAGATTACTATGAAAACTACAATGCAAATATTCATAGGGGTGTTCATACCCTTTCCCAAGAGGCTACGACCAGTACGAGCAGGCTAGAATAAAAATCCGTAAGCATTTTAATGCGGCCCAACCTTATGAAATTATTTTTACCTCGGGCACGACGCATAGCATCAATCTGGTAGCCAATGGGTTTTCTTCGCTACTTGAAAAGGGTGACGAGATACTAGTTTCCGCCATGGAGCATCATTCCAATATTGTACCGTGGCAAATGTTGTGTGAGCGAACAGGTGCTATTCTTAAGGTAATCCCCATGAACAAGGAAGGAGAACTGGTTATGGAGGAATATGCTGAATTACTTTCTGATAAAACTAAATTGGTTTTTTGCAATCATGTTTCCAATGCCCTAGGAACTATCAACCCAATTGCCGAAATCATTAAAAAAGCACACGGTGTGGGCGCCGCTGTATTGATAGACGGTGCCCAGGCCGCACCTCATATTGTTGCTGATGTACAGGCTTTGGACGTGGATTTCTATACCTGCTCCGCCCATAAGATGTGTGGGCCAACAGGAGTAGGAATACTCTATGGCAAAGAGGAATGGTTGAAAAAACTACCTCCATATCAAGGTGGCGGTGAAATGATTGTCGAAGTGACTTTCGAAAAGACCACCTATGCGGATTTGCCCCACAAATTTGAGGCGGGGACACCCAATATTTGTGGTGGTATCGCTTTTGGAGCCGCACTTGATTATATGCACCAAATTGGGTTTAAAGATATAGCGGGGTATGAAGCGGAATTATTGGACTATGCCACTCAGGAATTATTGAAGATAGAAGGATTGAAAATCTATGGTACGGCCAAAAATAAGACTTCGGTGATTTCATTTAATATCGAAGGAATCCACCCCTATGATATTGGGACTATTCTCGGATAAATTGGGTATTGCCGTAAGAACCGGTCATCATTGTGCCCAACCCATCATGGATTTTTACCAAATACCTGGTACGGTTAGGGCCAGCTTTAGCTTCTATAACACCAAGGGCGAGGTAGATTTATTGGTGTCGGCGGTGGAAAGGGCTCGAAACATGTTGTTGTAAGGCAATTTGTTAGAGGAAGACTAAACTTTTGATTCCCTAGAATTCCTATTGTACTTTTGTAGAAAAGCAATCCATGCAGATAAAAGAAATACAGGAAGAAATTATAGACGAGTTTTCCATGTTCGACGACTGGATGCAACGCTATGAGTATATGATAGAATTGGGTAAGTCGCTTCCTTTGATAGATGAGGCATACAAGACCGATGACAATATTATAAAAGGGTGTCAAAGTAAAGTATGGGTTCATGCCGAGCTTAAAGATGATAAATTGGTGTTTACCGCAGATAGCGATGCCATTATTACCAAGGGAATCATTGCCATTTTAATACGTGCTTTTAGCAATCAAAAACCAAAGGATATCATTGAGGCGGAAACAGATTTTATTGATGAAATTGGCTTAAAGGAGCACTTGTCGCCCACTAGGGCCAACGGGCTGGTGAGTATGATCAAACAGTTGAAGTTATATGCCGTGGCCTATCAAACCCAAATAAAATAAAAAGATGAAAGAAGAAGTAGTAGGAACCGATAACTCCGATTTAGGAGAGAAAATCGTAAAAGTCTTAAAGACGATATATGATCCCGAGATTCCAGTAGACATATACGAACTAGGACTTATATATGACGTTCTTGTCAATGAGGACAATGAGGTGAAGATATTGATGACCTTGACATCACCTAACTGTCCGGTGGCAGAAACACTACCCGTGGAAGTAGAGGAAAAAGTAAAATCCTTGGATGCCATTAAGGATGCTGAGGTAGAGATTACCTTTGACCCGCCTTGGACCCAAGATTTGATGAGTGAGGAGGCCAAATTGGAACTTGGACTTTTGTAAGTGCCTATGCAGGATGAAATCGTAAATAGGGTTGCCCAAAGTAAATTGGTTACGTTCAACTTGGAGGAATATTATCCATCTCGGGAAAAGGATCCTTTTGGACATTAAGGACTGGTTATATGAGGGTATAATCCTTAGGGAAAAAGAGTTTAGGAATAAATTGGGAGAACATGATTGGAGCCAATATCAAAATAATTATGTGGCCATTACCTGTTCCAGTGATGCCATTATTCCAGGATGGGCTTTTTTGTTGGTAACAACCAAATTAAGGCCCTATGCCAAACATGTAGTACAGGGTTCCTTGGAAGATATGGAAACTTCTCTATATTATAACATTTTGGGTGGTTTAGACTATTCGGACTATAGGGATAAGCCAGTAATAGTAAAAGGTTGCAGCAACAAACCAGTACCCCCTAACGCCTATATCTACTTGATTCAAAGATTACAGGAAGTCGCAAAGTCCGTTATGTATGGGGAAGCCTGTTCTTCCGTTCCCCTTTTCAAGCGCAAATAATTATGCAATTTCTGCGACAAAAAAGCGACTATTCGTACATTTGGTGTCTAATTAATTAAACACTAAATCATGAAAAACATTTTTTTAATCGCTGTTCTTCTATTTGGTTGTGCTGCTGGTTTTGCGCAAACAGAGGAAGAGTTGAAAGCCCAGATGGCACCTAAAAAGGATTCTATTAAGGCCATTCAAGGTAGGGTAGATGCTATTCAAGCACAGATAGATGCCCTTCCAGGATGGAAAAAAGGTGCGTTCGGTACCATTGGTGCAAATTTGACCAACTTTAAAAACTGGTATGCCCAAGGCACTCCAAACAATGCTTCAGGAAATATAGGTGTTACCGTTAACGGTTTCGCTAACTTAAAACAAGAAAAATTCTTCCGGAGAAACTCCATGAACGTAAATCTTGCGTGGGTAAAATTTGACGATAAGGATGACCCAAACGATGATGATAGCTTCAGGCAGGCATCCGATGTATTTACCATTTCGTCGCTTTACGGTCAAAAACTAAGCGAAAAATTTGCCATATCAGGTTTGGGGGAATATAGAACAACCATTTTAAACAACTTTAATGATCCCGGATATTTGGACCTTGGGGTTGGAGCCACTTGGACACCCATAACAGATATGGTCATTGTAATCCATCCATTGAACTATAACTTTGTGTTCAGTAGTGATGACACCATTTTTGAATCTTCCTTGGGAGCCAAGATTGTAGCGGATTACACTAGAAAAATCGGTGCCGTTAATTTTAAGACCAATCTATCCATGTTCCAAAGTTACAAGAGTAGCAATCTTTCCAACTATACTTGGATCAACTCCTTTGGATATACCCTTTGGAATGGAATTGGACTTGGATTTGAGTTTGGTTTGAGAAACAACAAGCAAGAAGCATTGAATTATGCTCTAAATGGACCAACTCCAAATCCGGCAGCTACATTTGACAATATAGAGAATGACCTACAGACTTACGTACTTTTTGGTTTGAACTACGCCTTCTAAAAAGACGAACGAATTGTAAAACATAAAAAAAGCCCTCCTTTTTAGGAGGGCTTTTTGGTTAAGTAGGTATCGTAAAATTTGGGGTTTTACTTTTAGCTTAAGAAGTTAAATACTGATTTGGGGTCAACACTATCACTTAAACACCTGGTAAAGGTACGGCCCACTTCTTGCTTTGGCAGTATTTATGTTGTGAACCCGACCCAAAATGTGGTGTAAAATACGAGTGGATAAATTTGATCGATGAACTACACAAATTACTATTGATATTCGTCCAAATTTTCAGGGTAAAGGAAGTTATTATATGGAAATCTGGTCACATGTATGTCCCTGACCTCTTGATACACCCGCTTTCTGAATTCGTCTAAATTTTCCTTGTTCAAGGCAGAGATAAACAAGGCCCGATCACCAATCTTTTCCATCCAAGTACGTTTCCATTCCTCAATAGTGAAATGTTTAGAGGTTCTTTCAGTCATTAAATCATCTTCCTCAATGACCTCATTTTTATATTGGTCAATTTTGTTGAAGACCATTATGGTCTTTTTATCGGAACTTTTAATTTCGGAAAGGATTTGATTCACGGAGTCGATATGCTCCTCAAATTGGGGATGTGAAATATCTACCACATGAAGAAGTAGGTCTGCTTCCCTAACTTCATCCAAGGTACTTTTAAAGCTTTCGACCAATTGGGTGGGCAGCTTCCTAATGAAACCTACTGTATCGCTCAACAAAAAAGGAAGGTTTCCAAGAACCACTTTTCGCACTGTGGTATCCAAAGTGGCAAAAAGCTTGTTTTCGGCAAATACATCACTTTTACTGATAACGTTCATTAGGGTAGACTTTCCTACGTTGGTGTATCCAACAAGGGCGACACGTACCAAGGAACCACGGTTACCACGTTGGGTCTCCATTTGCTTATCTATCTTATCCAGCTTCTTCTTAAGAAGGGTGATACGATCTCTTACGATACGTCTATCGGTCTCTATCTCCGTTTCACCGGGGCCGCGCATCCCGATACCCCCTTTTTGTCTTTCCAGGTGCGTCCATAATCCGGTCAAGCGTGGTAAAAGATATTCATACTGTGCCAGTTCTACTTGGGTTCTAGCATAGCTGGTTTGGGCACGTTGGGCAAAGATGTCCAAAATAAGACTGGTACGGTCTATGATCTTACACCGTAATTGCTTCTCAATGTTTCGCTGCTGGGCAGGGCTTAGCTCATCATCGAATATAACGGAGCCTATTTCATTTTCCTCCACAAAACGTTCAACCTCTTCCATTTTACCGCTTCCAATGAGGGTTTTTGGATTAGGCACGTCCACACGTTGGATAAACCGTTTTACAACTTCCCCACCAGCCGTATAGGTAAGGAATTCTAGCTCATCCAAATATTCTGTGACTTTTTCCTCATTCTGTTCCCTATTGATGACTCCAATTAGAACTGCTTTTTCGTATTCTGTAGTTTTCTTTTCTAGCATAAAATAGTAAAGTGCAAAACTACGGAAAAGAGAATAAGCTATAACAGTAAAATACCTTGGTGTATATAGTCAAAGCATTGGAAGGAACAAATTTTTAAATTTGGGGCAAGCTAAGGAGCATTTTAATCTTGATTATCGAGTAAAGTTCTTGCCTAAAAAAAGAATATGCGATTTCCATTTTTCAAAAAGAAAACATCAAAACAATTATTTACTATAGCTTTCTATAATTTGGAGAATCTTTTTGACGCTGAGAATAATGCAAGAACGCTGGATGAGGATTTTACTCCGAACGGATTCAAAAAATGGACTCCCAAAAAGTATCGCAAGAAATTATCTCGGACTAGCCAAGACGATTCACAGGATTGGCCACACGGCTAATCCCTACCCTCCTGTGATTGTAGGAGTGGCGGAAGTGGAGAATCATTCGGTGTTAAGGGATTTAATCGAAACGGATCCCTTGGTGGATGTGGATTATGATTTCGTGCATTATGAATCGCCCGATGAACGGGGTATCGATACTGGACTCATATATCATCGGAAGTATTTCAAGGTGCTGGGCTCCGAAGCTTTAGCGCTCATGGTAAGTAATCCTGACGGGGTACGTGATACAACAAGGGACATTCTTTATGTATGTGGACTTTTAAATGGCGAAAAAATACACCTTTTTGTAAATCATTGGCCGTCAAGAAGGGATGGCGCGGAACTAACGGAATATAAAAGAATCGCCGCGGCCGAGGTTATAAAAGATAAAATGGTCGCTATTCAAAAGGATGAAATCGACCCTAAATACATCGTAATGGGGGATTTCAATGACGACCCCTCCTCGAATAGCATTCAAATACTTTTACAGAATTCAGGTTTACATAACCCTATGGAAAGCCTACATATACCCAAGTCTCGCGGCAGTGCCAGTTATAAAAGAACCTGGAGCCTTTTTGATCAAATACTACTGTCGCACAAATTCTACAAGTACCAAAAGGGAAGCCACAGTTTTGATACGGCCAATATCTTTGACCATGATTTTTTAAAGGAAATAAAAGGAAAGTACAAGGGAAACCCCTTTAGAACTTTTGTTGGCAAAAAGTATTTGGGTGGGTATAGTGATCACTTTCCAGTTTATATTGTTCTGAAATATAACAAACATTAAAAGAAGGAATAATCTTACAAACCTCAAGAAAATGCACTTTCACAACATACTTTTAGAATGTGCTATGTAGTTCATCGAATAATTCCTTTTCCTTAATTAGACAGTACGCTTCATTCAATATCATTGTAGTCCAAATCTTACATAAACTAATTGTGATATGGACTACGTATTATACTTCTGTCATAAAGGTATAAGTTTTAGAATCTTATTTCTATTACTTTTTTGTGGCC